>OY771548.1:0-90000 GCA_963674765.1 uncultured Desulfosarcina sp.
AATTAATGTATGAAAAGCGGATGCAGTAGGCTCAAAAACTCGAAGCCATCGGCACCTTATCCGGCGGCATCGCTCATGATTTCAACAATATTCTGAGTGGTATTTTCGGCTATGCAGAACTGGCACTGATGCAAGTCGATTCTCCGGCCGACACGAAAGAATACATTAAACGAATAAAAGTCGCCTCGGAAAGGGCCCGCAATTTAGTCAGCCAGATACTCACCTTCAGCAGAAAAGCCGACGTCGAACTCAGGCCACTGAAGCCGAAATCCATCTTAGGGGAACCGAAAGAATTGTAATCATCGATGACGAGCAATCCATAAAATCATGAACACCCAAAAAGGAAAAATCGATCATACGCAAGAAGCGTAGTCGATCGACCGATCTTTGTTTGCCAACGGTCACCATTTTGTAATAGAATGGTGTCACTTGCATATTCAAGGTGGATAGCATAGCAGCAATAGCTGCCGATTATTGGTAACCATTTGGACTGTGCTCACCTGTATGCAGCTGATTCATCATTGCCCAAACAGACTTTTAAACACGATAACGCAACCGTATGTTGAAAATAGACACCATGGATAATCAACGTCAGCGCCCGCGCCGCCCCGCTCGATTCAGTGTCAAGTATACGGTCAATTCCGGAACCCACCGCGATTTGGTGAGAAATGTCAGCGCTAGTGGCGCGTTTATTGTCACCAGACGAACGATCCCCGCCGACCAGAAAATCAGCCTTCAATTCCCGGTTTTTGCTTTCCATAGCCGGCCGAGCGTAACCGGCAGGGTCGTACGTTCTCAAAAGGATGGGTTTGCCGTGATGTTTGACCAGCCCTTTGAACGGCGTTTTTGTCCGGACGACCATTTTCCCGAATATGAAACCGAACGTGACTCGCTGGACGATGGGCCGGGTTTCCCTGCTGCTGTCAGCCCGTTACCCACCACAGGCGATTCCTTTGCCCCTTAAACGGTCATTGACAGATGCTTTCAAGGCGGCGTTTCTGTCGTTGGTTCAAATTAGTCAATTCCGATAAGAGCGGATGGCCTTCCGGCAACATGTCGGCAATCTTGGCCAAGCAAGCATTGAGTCGGCCTAACGCTTGTTTACCCGTCTCGAAACGCAGGTCGGTCCTGCCCTGCCTTTCCATCAGGGAGCAGAGGCCCTGAAGTTGATAATAGGCATCACTGAAAACAATCAATTGCTGGGCCCCCGTTAAGCCGTAGGTTCGGCAAAGCACCTTCCACAGTGACCGCTCTGGGTGGTAGGCGGTCGTATTCCAGGTGTAATCGGCCACGGTAGCATACTTGATCTTGTATATTTCGCTGTAAGCCTCCCCATTGGTGTAAATCTGTCGACTATCAATGAAACGGTAAAATTGATCGGGCACCTCGATGTCATGCGGCTCGAACAAGTTGCACAGTCTCGCCTTACCGGGGTAATGCGTCGGATACCCGCCATAGCCCTTGGTCTCCAGATTCCGCGCATACAAGGTGTTATTCCACAACACCGGCCACCGACCGATGCGTTCGCTGAAACGAAATAGATCCGCCATGTCGATGGACAGGGATCGGACGGTAGGCCCCGTCCAAATAATCGCCACATCCGGAGGGATCTGAAATGCCAACTCCTTTAGATAGACTTCAGCTTTTCCATCACTGCGGTCCATGTGTTCGTTGGAATACCAGGGTGGACAAAACATGAGCCGGGTTCCGGGATATTTTTCGTCCAGCCATTTTTTCAGATGATTGATGATGAAGGCATGCGCATGTTGAAGATTAACGAAGCGCTTTTGGTCTTCCGATGAGTACAGGCAATAATTTTGAGGATTCGAGCCGCAGAATGGCAAAAAATCGTCAGCCAACAACATGATCGCATCGGCGCCGGCCTCCAGCCCGATCTTGCATACCGCCATGAGCTTTTCGAGGCTTTGCGGATCGCCATGGGTCCATTGATTGCGCAATGGGGAGGCAAGCGCCGCCACCGGCGACCCCATGTCAAGATGGCTATATGGGTTGACCATCAGAGCAAGGCGCATCACCCCGAGTTGTTTCATTCGCCGGCCGGCCTTGCGCAGGCCTTCTCGATACAGGTCACCGGGCTGATACCAGGTTTTGTTGTTGCGGTCATAACCATAATACACCCGATTGAACTTATAGCCACTCATCCGCGGCAATGCCGCAAGGTCACGATTCAATTCGCTTTCATGCTTCCAATTCCTGAACACATAGGAACGAATCAAAAAATCCGGAAAATCGACGATGGTCGCATCGTGATATATGCATCGATCGTCCGCAAAAAGTTGGATGACAGTCGTGGAGGCATAATAATTGCTGATGGATGTTTCGCCCAGCAGGAAGACGACATGGCAGTTGCCAACGGTTTCGCCTTTTATGATGTAACCCTGTGGCTTATTGCGGATAGCGGAAAGGGGCAGTTGCGGTGCAAGGTCCCGATACAGCTTATTTTCACCGATGCTGAGGATCAGTCGGAAGCCATGGGTATCGGGGTGAGAATAATTCCCTTCCAGAATATGAACCACCGAGTCCCCATGGGCGAGGGGTACACCGTTCTTTATCAGGACCTGACTGATTTTGTGCTGCAGCATGTCGGCCGCCAAGCGCTCGGCAGGAGCCGGGTTTTCGGTATAACGATAATGGGTAAGCGCGATGCCGGATCGTTTGGATCGTAATAGGCTATTTCTGACCCGGCCTGCATGTGCTTGGGGGTCGGGACAAGCGATTGGTCCCAATCGGGCAGGTTGCCGAAAAACGGCGCGAACCGCTCCAAAGTGGTAAAATTCCACTTCGAATACCCAAAATAGACCTGATCCAACCACAGGGTGCCGGTCCCTTTCAAACCAAATGACAGGCGCACGTACCGCGCCTGATCAGGAATATCACCCTCGCAATACGGATAGTTGTAGGTGCGTCCGTTCACCTTGCCCCACGGGAAACGATCGATCCGCCAAAAATTCGCAAAGGAATAGCCCTTGTCGGAATTGTCGATCGATGTGCCGCTGACCGGGTTGATCGAAGCCGCATCGACAGGCTGCTTGTTGGCGTCGAAAAACAAGACCTTGACGGCGATGGCATCGAAGAGCCGGACGCCCAATCGCCTGCGGTTGCTCACGATGTTTTCCAGCCGAATATGGTAGGTAAACGAGTAGTTGCCGGGTATCACGGGAATGTAGTCGCTGATCAGGCCGTCGGCCGGGCTGACTTCCGATGCCGTTTCCCGGTTTATTTCGATGCAATGGGTGCCATGCAATGGCGGCGGATGATCCGTGGCGGGTGTTTCTGGACCGATCCAGCGGATGGGTTGACCGAACGTTTCCCATCCCTTGAGCACAAAGGCCGTTTCGCCGGCATCGGCCACGGCGCGACCCTCCTCGAAAGAAGGATTGACGACGAGATTTCCCTTTTCGAATTGCCGGTGCCGGACATGCAAAGGGATACTCAGGGGGTCGGCAGCGGACCATGACGATGAATGGTCGATTGCATGGGGTTGGACAATCGTCGAGCAGGCGACCAAAAGAATTCCAACGCCAATGATCGACAACCAAGAGATTTTCACCGCCTCCCCCTATTGCTTGAACCGGGTATTATATGAGCAGCTGCGCGGTAACCATAGCCCCGGCCGGTATGGATTTTAACCCTTCGGCAATGGCGATGACGGCTTGGGCGCTGGCAATGGATTTGATGCGGCTGGCAAGTGCGAGGGGCTGGAAGATGGGACAGGCCTCACTTTCGATCAAAGTGCCGTAAACAAATTCGGTCCAATCGATATGACGGCAGGTCAACGTCCGATCCAGTTTGACGGGCATGGTGGGCAGGCAAGGCCGCCGGGATCCGCTCAGCTTCAGAAGCCCCGGCAGGGCGATCTGGATGAATGCCGTGAAATTGGACGGCGGTCCGCCGGGAAGCAGGAAAACCGGTTTATTGTTGAGCATGCCAAAACCCACCGGTTTTCCGGGACCGATGCGAATCCAGTGGAAGACTTTGCGCCAGCCCAGGGCGTTTAGCGCGTCGGCGACGAAATCGCGGTCGCCCGACCACGCACCGCCGCTGGTTATCACCGCATCATGGGTATCGATGGCCTCCCCGATGGTACGATTGATAATATCCGGTTGATCGACCAGTACCGAAAAGGAGCTGCGAATGCCATACCGCCGACACCAGGCCTTTAGCATCTCGAGGTTACTGGCGTAAAGCTTGCCATCGGACAACGGTTGACCGGGGATCACCAATTCATCCCCGGTGGCCAGTATGGCCAGCACCGGTTGTCGATATACCGGTACCTGGCTGTATCCGGCCGCGGCCAAAAGACCGATCATGCCCGGAGAGAGGCGGCTGCCCGCGGTGGCGATTCGCTCGCCGTCAGCGACATCCGCCCCCTTGAGCATGATATTGCGTCCCGCATGGGCGTTGTTCAGCACCGTCAGCGTATCTCCTGAACGCTTCGAAAATTCCTCGGCCAGGACTGCCGTGGCCCCGTGGGGTATGGCCGCGCCGGTTTGGATTCGAATGGCGGTTCCGCCAGTTACCGCCTTTCGGGCGGGGATACCGGCGGCGGCCATATCGATGATTTTAAGGGTGATCTGGTTTTCAGACGTCGCGTCGGCGATGTCATCCGATCTTATCGCATAGCCGTCCTTCATCGAAGAATCGGTGGATGGCGAACACACCGTCGAATATAGGTCCTCGGCCACGATTCGATCCGCGCACTCGGCAAGGGCCACGAAATCGCTGCCCAGCGGTTCGATCGTGTCCAGTGTCGCCTGGAGCGCTTCCCTATGACCCATCTTTTCCTTAGGCATGACGGTCTTCGATCTCAGATAGTGCCCTTCTATGAATGGCCAGTTTGCCTATTTATAGACGAATACTAGCTGTTTTGCAATCTCCTGGAAAATGCGTTACCCAGTTTCTCATATCCGTATTTATCGATTAACGCATCCAAACCGGCTTCCATCTCACTGCTCTCAACCTCTTCATCGACCTCCTCTTCGCGCTCTTCGTAGATGAGCACGTCGTTGAGGCACCATTCGACACACAGCGGGCCGCTTTCGTTGCCCTCGCACATGTCGCACTTCAGCGGAAGACCGGAATCCGGATCCTTAAACAGATCCCGTGACGGGCAGGTCGCCCGGCAAAAGGTGCACTCGTCGTACTCTTTGCCGTCGATAATATATTTGTCTCGGCCCATGCATTCGGCAGGCGTGTATTCACCGGCAAACACCGGCAGCCAGATATCTTTGAGACGGTGGGTGATCACACGAATTCGGGATGCCGCCGGATTGATGGTACTATATTTCGGGTCCGAGTGAAATCCGGAACAAACAATCTCGCAGGTCCGGCACCCGTTGCATTTATCGGCATCGATTTTGATTGTCTTGATTGTTTTCTTAATCTTGGCCATTGTTCAAGATCCCCCTCTTTTCTAAGTCGTCAGCAACGTAATCCAAATCTAATTCGTGCAGTCTGTCCCGGGTTGGAATCCCTTCGGTATTCCAGCCTTTATATTTGTAGTATTTCATCATCAGCGTTTCTTCCAGATCGGGAAAGCGGTGTTTCCAGTGATCTGCCGGTGGCAGCTCGTCTTTTCGTCGCAGCCCCCGCATGTTGTTATACGCTCGATGCAGGTTTCTGCTGCGGTTGACCATTTTTTTAACGTCGTTCTTATCCACATCCATGCCGGTAGCGGCCGAGATCAGTTTTGGATAGTTGTGCACATGGTAAGGCGGCTTCAGGCAGAAAGAGCCCATGCCGGCACAGATCCCCAGCGCATCATCGATGTTGTGCAGCATTTCCATCCAGTCCACGATTTCAGATGCGATTTCGGGCGGTGGGTATTGGGGGTTGGCCATTTCGCCGCGCGGTTCCCAGTCAACGAAATACTTTTTGAATTTTTCATCGGGCAGCTGGGGCCAGTCCTTCACGAACTCCTCGCGCATTTCCTTTTTGGGGAAGGCCGCCTGGGGCCAGTTGCCCTCGATCTGGGTAATGCTGATTTTTTCATTGGTGGCAAACATCAGATAGTACAAGGGGTCAAGCATACCGAGTTTGATATTCATCTGTTCGTGCTTCTTGGTGGTATTGTGGTCGAATTTCTCGGCCCCCTTGCCGATGCGCCGTGCCGCCCAATAGGTACCATCGGCCAAATAATCGCCGATCCCCTCACGCCGGGCGACTCGGTCGAGCAACCAGAAAAATCGGCCTTCCTTGTCTTTCGGACAGCCCTCGAAATCCTCATCGGTGAAGATTCCTGCCTCATAGAGTTCCACACCGAAAGCCAGTATCTGAGGCGTCGAAAAGGAGTCCAACCCATATTCAAAGGCCTGCTTGCAGATTCTCCAGGTAAAATCCAAGTCATCGACAAAGGCGGCCATGGTATAGGTCAGTTTGGAGAAACATTTTATCATGTAGGGCGGCACATCGTCGTGGTTGATCAAGGCCCCACACTGCTGGGGGCAGTTATAGCAGCTGATGAACCGTTTAATGGCTTTGGTCTGACTCTCGGTCCAGGTTTTATCGATCTCATCGGTCCAGAAATCTTTCCTGCGCACACGGGCATTCCCCCAGGCAAAACTTTCCGTATGCCATTTCTCATCCACATGTTTCATCATCTGTGGCGATCCGATTCCGGACATGATGGGCATGATTCCCGGCAAAGGCGTTTCGTTGCGGAAATTGATGTATTTGGTGATCTCCTTCATGTGCGCCATGAACTCCTCACCCCGAGCCAAGTTAACCGGTTTGGTCCCCCGCACGGCAATCGCCTTGATGTTTTTGTCTCCCATCACGGCACCACCGCCACCCCGGCTGGAACTTGATCGCGACTGTTCAATGGACGCCGTGAAACAGCGATTTTCTCCCGCCAAACCGATGGCCGCCACCTGCACGTTCGGATCTTTCAATTCTTCTCGAATCAGCTCCTGGGTTTCAACCGCGCCCTTTCCATGCAGGTGGGATGCATCGCGCAGTTCCACCTTGTCATTGTTAATATAGATATAGATCAACGTTGGCGACTTGCCGCTGATGACCACCTTGTCATAGCCGGCATATTTCAGTTCTGCCGACCAGAACCCGCCCATCATGGGATAGGCCAACAGTCCGGTTTGCGGCGAGATGAAACTGACCAGGGTCCGGTTGGCACTGAAGGCCGGTGTTCCGCACAACAAGCCGGTGCTGAAAATCAACAAGTTCTCTGGATCGAAGGCCTGCACCTCGGGTCCGACGCGATCGTAGTGAATTTTAACACTGGTTCCCAACCCGCCCAAGTGGGTCTCGAGCAATTTGGGGTCGGTTTCCACGCGTTCGATGTTCCCCCGGGTTAAATCGATTTCAAGATTATATCCGGTTTCTGCGTATCTCATTATCGGTCACCTCCGTATAAGGGTTTTTTCATATCCGTGGGTTTCGGTTGATGGTATGGTCAGGTTATTTGGTGACTATTTTTAAATGCCCCAATACCGTATTCGGGGTCATGGCATTGTTTTGGAGGTGGCTTCCACTATCAGGCGGCATCCTTCTCAGCGGAACCTGGGAAGCCCGCTTGTGATCCTTGTTGCCCCCATGCTTGGCATTAAAGGAATCAATTCGAGAAAACGGACTTTGATCACCGACGACGCCGTTATTTCCGTTGGCGCTACCCGGTACGAATCGATATCCCATCATTTTTAATAATGCCGGTTTAATAAATTGCTCGAAGGAAAGCATGGTGGCAGAGGGATTTCCCGGCAACCCGAAAATCAAGCTGTTTTGAATGCTCCCGAAGGTCGTGGGTTTTCCGGGTTTGGCGAAGATATTGGAGAATCGAAGTTCCATGCCCAGCGAGGCAAACGTCTTATGAATCAGATCATACTTTCCCCTCGAGGTTCCGCCTGAAGTGATAATGACATCCGCCCGCAAGGACTCACGCAAAATGGATTGTTGGTCGTCGATATCGTCACCGACCATCCCCAGTAACAAGGGGGTTGCGCCGATGTTCAGGGTCTGCGCGGCCAACGTGTAGAGATTCGAGCACATGGCCTTGGATCGCATGGATGGCTCGTGAAAATCCGACAGTTCGTCGCCGGTCGACAAAATGGCTACGATGGGTTTGCGGTAGACATAAACATAGGCCCGTCTGAGGCTGGCCAACGCACCCACTTCCAGTGGCGTAATCACATCGCCGGCGCGAAGAACCAGATCGCCTTTTCTTAGTGAATCACCCTTTGAGCGGATGCCGTCACCAGGCGACGGAATGGTGGTACAGATCACAAGGCCGTCTTTTTCGATAGTATCCTCTATCTTTACAACCGTATCCGCGCCTTCGGGCACCACACCACCGGTCATGATTCTAACGGCGTCGCCTTTCTTGACGAGCGCCGCGCAGGGCCTGCCGGCCGGTGATTCTCCGATAATCCTGAATTTTACCGTTTCCCGTGCCGAGTCATCCAAAAAAGACCCATGGCGCAAGGCATAACCGTCCATGGCGGAGATATCCGATGCCGGAAGGTCTTCAACAAAGGCGGTTCAGCAGAAAACAGCGATTCGGTCAGCACGTAAGCGGCCTGCAGCGCCTCGGTGGGGCACAGCTCGAAACACTCCTTGCACTGCCAGCATTCCTGAGCCGCGATCTCGGGGATGAAGCTGATCTCCTTGCGCGTGCCCCGGTCGATGAAGCCCACGGCGTGCTTGCCCTTGACCTCGGCGCAGTAACGCACGCACAGTCCGCAGTGGATGCAAAACGAGGCCTCTTTTTCGAAGCGGTTGGGATCCGCCCCATATTCCTTGGCCAGTTCGATGAGTTCGAAGGCATCCGGCGCGTGGGCCAGCTGCAGCTCGAGGATCATCTTGCGAATGCGATCGATCTTCTCCGTGCGGGTACGCACCACGATGCCGCTTTCCACCGGGTACACGCAGGACACCACCAGTTTGGTTCGACCGCGATCCTCCACCTCCACGATGCACAGCCGGCAACCGCCGTAGGGCTCCAGTTTCTCGTGATAGCACAGGGTCGGAATGTTAATGCCCACGCTTTTGGCCGCCTCCAGAAGGGTCATGCCTTCGCTCGCCGTCACCTCTTGTCCGTCGATCTCTAAATGGATTTCACTCATGATTATTTGCTCTTTCTGATTGTGCGCTCGTTTTCGGGGATGGGATCCGGTACCGGCACGCCGGACAGCTTGGTCACCGCGCCGAACCGCGGCGGACAGGCCTCGAAACAGGTGCCGCACTTGGTGCACTTGGTCTGGTCCACGATGTGAACCTTGTTCTTGCCGCCGATGATCGCATCGGCCGGACATTTACGCGCGCAAACCATGCACGCCTTGCACTTGGACGGATCGATATAGAAAGAGATGAGCTCCTTACAGGACAGCGCCGGGCAGCGCTTCTCATTGATATGCGCCTCGTACTCGTCCCGGAAGTAGCGCAGGGTGGACAAAAACGGGTTGGGTGCACTCTTGCCCAGGGCACACAGGGCCGCCTCTTTGGCGGTCTCGGATAGCGCTTCCAATAGTTCGATATCACCGGGCTTGCCCCTGCCCTCGGTGATGTTGGTCAGAATCTTGAGCATCTGCCGCAGGCCCTCGCGGCAGGGCACGCACTTGCCGCAGGATTCGTCGGTCAGAAACGCGATGAAATAGCGGGCCACGTCCACCATGCACGTGTCCTCGTCCATGACGATCATGCCGCCCGAGCCCATCATCGACCCGGCCTTGGTCAACTCGTCGAAGCCCACCGGCAGGTCCAGCAGTTCTTCGGGAATGCAGCCGCCGGACGGGCCACCGGTCTGCACGGCCTTGAATTTACGGCCTCCGGGAATGCCCCCGCCGATTTTATAGATGATATCTCTGAGGCTCGTGCCCATGGGCACTTCCACCAGCCCGGTATTGACGATCTTGCCCACCAGGGAGAAGATCTTGGTGCCCTTGGAACCGTCGGTGCCGATACCGGCAAACCAGTCCGCGCCCTTGTTGATGATCAGGGGCACGTTGGCCCAGGTCTCGACGTTGTTGAGGACGGACGGCCGTTCCCACAGGCCTTTGATGTTGGAGCGGATGTACTTGGGACGCGGCTCTCCCACCCGGCCCTCGATGGCCGTCATCAGGGCCGTGGACTCGCCGCATACGAAGGCGCCGGCGCCCTTGTGCACCTTGACCACGAAGTCGAAGCCCGAGCCCAGGATGTTCTTACCCAGGAACCCGTACTCCTCGGCCTTCTGGATGGCCGTGTTCAAATTCTCCACGGCCAGGGGATACTCCTGGCGGACATACACGTACCCCTCGTGGGAGCCGATGGCATAGGCCCCCAGGGTCAACCCTTCCAGAATCGAGTGCGGATTGCCCTCGAGTAGGCTGCGGTCCATGTATGCCCCGGGGTCGCCCTCGTCGGCGTTGACGATCACGTATTTGATCGGTTCGGGATCGTTTCTCGAGCCTTCCCACTTGCGGCCGGCCGGGAAACCGCCGCCGCCACGGCCGCGCAGGTTCGACTTTTTGACTTCCTCGAGCACATCCTCCGCGCTCATGGACGACAGGGCCTTGGCCAGCGCCGAGTACCCGCCGATGGCCAGGTAATCGTCGATGTCCTTGGGATCCACGCTGCTGTTGGAACCGAAAACAATACGCTCCTGGTTCTCGTAAAAGGGAATCTTGGATTCGTTGATGATCTTCTCGTTGGTGGCCGGGTCATCGTACAGCAGACGGTCGATGACCTTCTTGTTCTGGATCGTCTCGGTGATGATCTCGGGAACATCCTCCGGCTTGATCTGAAAATAGCAGATCTCGTCCGGATGAATCACGATGATCGGGCCCCTCTCGCAAAATCCGTGGCAGCCCGTACGGCGGATGTCAACTTTATCGGCCAGGCCCTGTTTCTCCAGCTCCGCGGCCAGGCTCACGGCCACGTCATGGCTGCCCGTGGCATGGCAGGCCGAGCCCGAACACAGGGTGATACAGGGTTTGTTGGGGTCTCGTTGGGACACGATCCCCTGCCTATAGGTTTCTAATTCAGCGGGTGAGTTTATCAGCGACATATTCTCTTCCTACTCGTAAAGCATTCAAGATAATGTTTTTGGGCGGCGTTATCGGTCGAAAGCAGTATGCCAATACGGCTTCCTCCCTCTAGCCTTGCCAAAAACATTATCTTAAATACTTAATAGTTGTTTAATACCGCGGCGACCTCGGCAGGTGCCATCTTGCCGTGCGTCTTCCCATCGATCTCCACTACCGGGCCCAGCGCGCAGCAGCCCAGGCAGTTCACCGTCTCCAGGCTGAACTTCAAATCCAGGTCGGTTTCACCGGGCTTGATGCCGGTCACATCCTGGACCGCATCCAACACCCGGGCCGCCCCTCTCACGTGGCAGGCCGTGCCCATGCAGATGTGCACGCCGTGACGGCCCTTGGGCACCAGACTGAACGCTTTGTAGAATGTGGCAATGTGCTGGATCCGCGTCAGCGGCACCTGCAGCCGCTCGCTCACCTCTTCCAGCGCCTCCTTGGGAAGCCAGTTGTTCTCGCTCTGGATGTCCAGAAGCACCTGAATCAGGTAACTGGCTTCGCCGTGGTAGTTGTCTATGATCGCATCGATTCGCTGTTTATCCATTGGACGATATCCCATTTTGTTTCGCCGCTTGGGAAAGCCCGAGCAAATTTCCAATTCGGCGCTATTTCGATAAATTAGTGTTAAGCGTTACGTTTGAAGTGTTAAGGTAAGGTATTCTATCTATTTTTTATAAAATCGGATGCAATCCACCATTTAACACTTGATGCTCTCGTAAAAAGTAAAAAATTCCAGTTTATCGTCATTCCGGCGTAGGCCGGAATCCAGTAATTTCAATTTTTTCTGGATGCCGGATCAAGTCCGGCATGACGGTCCGGCGACTTTTTACGAGTTCATCAACACTTAACCCTTAAAACTTAACCCTTCGGCTCTATGCCAACATGTAAGATTTCTGTGCCTCATCATACCGAATCAATCGCTGCCGCGACGAGGCGTTGATGTGTCTGGACAAGTCAGACGGGTTCAGGCCTAACGCCTCAGCCATGGCTGCGGTCGAAAGCGGCTTGTCTTTCAGCAGCGTGGTGATCTGGCTGATGGCCAGTTTGTTGATGATCAACGCCTCGAACAACCGGTCGAACTCGGGGCTGGTGAAAAAGGCGTCGTACGCCGCCTTGGATTTGGCCGGGAAGCGTAGCCGCTCCCGTTCCACCAGCTTCATGTACGGTACCAGCTGACGCACCGTGTCCAGCTTGAACTTCAATTCCTGGGCGCTCATGCCCTCCCCCTGGCCGATGGGGCCCAGGGCTTTGATCGCTTCGGTGAACTTGTCGGTCTCCTCGGCCAACAGGTTGCCGTCCGCGCCGGACATGAACCGGATCCTGAGGCGCTCCGGGTTCAAGCCGATGTGCTGCATGATCTTGCGGCTCAGGTAGGTGTTGCTCAGGGCATCGTAGTTGCCGTGGGTGATGTAGTTGCACTCGTCCAGCTTGCAACCGCCGATGAACACCCCGTCCTGGCCGGTCATGAAGGCCCGGAAAATGAATTCCAGGTCCACCCGACCCGAGCACATGACACGGATCAGCCTGATGTCACTTGAATACTGTAGTCTGGAAACTCCAGCTAGATCGGCTGCGCCGTACGCTCACCAGTGACAGACGAATCCCAAAATTTTGGGCTTGAATTCTTTGTTTGCGCTCATTTGGGGTTGCTCCTTATTTAGACTGTTTCTTTTTCTACCGCTGCGGCATCAATTTGTTTGAGTATCTCCGCATCGGTCACCGCCGCATCGATCTGGCTGCACAACTCCGCATTGGTAAAGTGCTTCAATACGATGGCGTTGGTCGGGCATTTGGCGTTGCATACCCCGTCGCCCTTGCAAAGTACCGGGTTCACCCAGGCCTTACGGCCCAAGGGCGTCTCGCGGAACGAGATCGCATCGTAGGTGCAGGCCGTGATGCAGGCCCCGCAGGATACGCAGTCGTTGTCATTCACCTCGCACACCGCGCCCGAGGCCACCACGGTGTCCTTGGAAAGCAGGGTCAGGACGCTGCCGGCTGCGCCATAGGCCTGGTTGATCGACTCCTGGATGTGCTTGGGATAATGCGCCGTGCCGCAAAGATACACGCCGTCCGTGGCGAACTCCACCGGACGCAGCTTCACGTGGGCTTCCTTGTAGAATCCGTCCGGGCTCAGGGTCACCTTGAACAGGCCGGCGATCTCCTCGGTGGTCTTGGCCGGTACCACGGCCGCGGCCAGCGATAGAATATCGGCGTCCAGTTCCAGACGCTGGCCCAGGATCTGATCGGCCACGGTGATCTTGACCACCTCGCGGCCATCTTCACTGGTGCCGGTCTCCACCTGGGGCGGATCCGAGGGTTCATAACGAATAAACCGCACGCCCTTGTCCGAGGCTTCACGGTAGTAATCTTCGCGCAGACCGTAGGTGCGCATGTCGCGGAACAGGATGTCGATGTCCATGTCCGGATCGATGGCCTTGAGTTTCAGGGCGTTTTTGATGGCATGGCTGCAGCACACCCGGCTGCAGTAGTTGCGGTCCTCGTTACGACAGCCCACGCACTGGATCATGACGACGCTCTGGGCACCGGCCACCGTCTCATCTTCCGCGGCGATCTGCTCGCTCAGCTCCAAATGGGTGACCACCCGCTTGTCCTGGCCGTACAGGTACTCGGTCGGTTCGTACACGTCCGCGCCGATGGCGATCACCGAGGCGCCGTGCTTGATCTGGGTGGTCCCGCGTTCGGACTCGACCGTGGTCACGAAGTTGCCCACGTAACCGGCCACGTCGATGATGGTGGCGTCGTGCAGCACGTAGATCGACGGATGTTGATAGATCTTGCGGATCAAGTCGTCCACGTACCTGTCCACATCCATGCCCTCGATGGTGGTGTGGATGCGCCGGGCCATGCCGCCCAGATCCTTGCTGCGCTCCACCAGGTGCACCGGATGCCCCTGATCGGCAATCGAAAGCGCGCAGGTCATGCCGGCAACCCCGCCGCCCACCACCAGGGCCGCCTTGTTCACCGGCAGGTCGAACTCCTGCAGCGGCTCCAGTTTGCTGGCCCGGGCCACCGACATGCGGATGATGTCCTTGGCTTTTTGAGTCGCCTCTTCCTTCTGCTTGGAATGCACCCACGAGCAATGCTCACGAATGTTGGCCATGTCCAGATAGTACTGGTTGAGACCGGCCTCTCTCAAGGTGTCCCGGAACAGCGGTTCCAGGGTCCGGGGCGAGCAGGCCGCGATCACCACCCGGTTGAGTCCTTTTTCCTGGGCCAGGTCGGTAATCTCCTGGGCCGAATTGGTGGCGCAGGAAAACAGCTGTTCCTGGGCATAGACCACGTTCGGCAGGCTCATGGCGTATTCCACGGCCGAGGGCACGTTGACCACGCTGGAAATATTGGCCCCGCAGTGGCACACGAACACACCGATACGTGGCGCCTCCTGAGAGACATCCCGCTCGGGCGGATAGATCCGCTCCTTGGCCAGCTTGCCCCGCCGCTTGCCCAGCTGTGTGCCGACCTGGGAACCCGCCCCGCTGGCCGTGAATACCGACTCGGGAATATCCGTGGGACCCTGGAAGGCGCCGCTCACATAGATCCCTTTGCGGCTGGTGGCGATGGGGTTGGTGTGGTCGGTCAAATTGAACCCGTGGTCGCTGAGGGCAATACCAAAGATCTCGGCCAGCTGCTTGTTATTGGACGGCGGATTGAGTCCCACGCTCAGCACCACCATGTCGAACTCTTCTTCCTTGACGCCGTCATCAAACGTGGCGTAGCGCACCCGCACATTGTGATTCTCGGGATTTTCTCCGGCAATGGAGGCGTAGCTGCGGATGAACTGCACCCCGGGCAGGTTTTCGGTGCGCTGAAAATAACGCTCGAAATCCTTGCCAAAGGACCGGATGTCGTTATGAAAAATCGTGCACGTGGTATCCGGCTCGTGATCCTTGGTCAGGATCACCTGCTTCTGGGTATAGGTGCAGCATACCCCCGAGCAATAGCTGTTCTCGCCCTCGGTCACCCGCCGCGAGCCCACGCACTGGATCCAGGCGATGGTCTTGGGGTGTTTCTTGTCCGACGCCCGCAGCACCTCGCCCGAATAGGGGCCCGTAGAGGACAACAGCCGCTCGAAATCCATGCTGGTTACCACGTTGGGATACTTTCCATAACCATATTCCGGTTTGACGCTGGGATCGAAGGGCGTGATGCCTGAGGAGAGGATGATCGCGCCGACCGAAACTTCCATCTTTTCGGTCTTCTGCCTGAAATCAATGGCGTCCGCCTGACAGACGGTTTCACAGATCCCGCACTTTTTCTCTTTTAAAAACAAGCAACTGTCATCGATATAGGACACCAGGGGAATCGCCTGGGAGAAATAAACGTGTACCGCCTTGTTGCTTGATATTTCCTGGTTGAATGGATCCGGATACTCCACGGGACAGTATTTGACGCAGGTCCCGCAACCCGTGCACTTGTCCTCTATAATATACCGCGGATGCTTGGTCAGGGTGACCTTGAAATCGCCTGCCTCCCCTTCCATGCTGCTGACTTCGGTAAGTGTCAAAACCTCGATGTTCGGATGCCGGCCGACCTCGACCAGTTTGGGTGAAAGAATTCACATGGAGCAGTCGTTGGTCGGAAACGTCTTGTCCAGCTGGGACATGTGGCCCCCGATACTGGGCGATTTCTCCACCAGGTAGACTCTGAAACCGGCCGTCGCCAGATCCAGGGAAGCCTGGATGCCGCTGACACCGCCACCGACGATTAAAACGTCACCATAATTTTTATCAGCCGCTACGCTTGAGAATTGTTCCAAAATCGATTGTGGCAATATTTCGTTTCCCATTTTTTTAATCCCTTTATTGGATAAGTGGTTCAATGAATGGGCACTAAAGCGCTTCGTTGATGATCTCCGTAATATCCTTGATTTCCAGTACATCATCGAACTCCAGGTTCAGGCGGCTCTCCTCGAAGTTGGTGATGCAGTACGGACAGGCCGTGGCCAGCACCTGGGCACCGATTTCTCGGGCCTGCAACAACCGCAGGTCCGAAAAGCGCTCCTCCTTGGGCGTGTCCATCCAGATCCGGCCGCCACCGCCGCCACAGCACAGGCTGTCCTGATGGTGATCCGGCATCTCCATCAGCTCCAGTCCCGACACGGCCGTCAATACATTCCGCGGCTCATCGTAGATCTGGTTGTGCCGGCCCATGTAGCAGGGATCGTGATAGGTCACCGTCTTGTCAAGCCCCTTGCTTAAGCGAAGCCGGCCGCTCTCGATCAACTCGGACAGATACTGCGCCATGTGCACCACCTCGAAGTTGACCATGAACTCCGGGTATTCGTTCTTGAACGTGTGATAGCAGTGCGGACTCGACACGATGATCTTGCGCACCCCCGCGTCGATGAAGGTCTTGATGTTGTCCTTGGCCAGGGTCTCGAATACGTCCTCGGCACCGGTCTTGCGAATGCTCTCACCGCAACAGCTTTCCTTTTCACCCAGAATCCCGAAGCGGACCCCGGCCTGGTTCAAAATATTGGCCGTGGCCATGGCCACCTTCTTCATGCGCGGGTCGTAGCTCAAATAGCAGCCCACGAAATAAAGCGCCTCCATCCCCTTTTCGAAAGGCTTGACCGGCAGTCCCTTGGCCCAGTCCGATCGCTTGCCACGCTCGTTTTGAAGCGGGTTGCCCTCGGATATCAGGCTGGCCCGCGCCGTGCGCGCCGATTTCACCGAGGCCGGAAACACCTCGTATTCCGAGGCCACCCGACGAAGACTGACACTCAAATCGATCTGCTTGACACCCCGCGGACAACGCTCCGGGCAACGTCCACAGGTCGTGCAACGCCAAATATCCTCGCCTTCGATCTCCGTCAGCCCATAGGTCGCTTCACGAATGAGCTTGCGCATGCTGAATTCCCGTACCCGGTTCCACGGGCATACGGTGTCACACAATCCACACTGAAAGCAAAACCGGAAGGCTTCGCCACCAGCTTCCTTGATCTCTTCGATGACTTCTTTAAAGGGGGCGACTGTTTCCACGGTATTTGTTAACCCTTTGTATTTTTGGTTAAATTAATCCTTCTTGTTCATTCGGGCAACGGTTTCGAGAATTTTCTCCAGCCCATAACGATCAGCGAGCGATTCCAGGCCGATTTCAAGCTCGTCTCTTTCCGGAAGCTCTTCGACCTCTTCTTCTCGAACGTCGAGGGTCAAGGCGTCGACGATGCACCATTTAACACAAAGCGGTTCGTCCTCACCTTCGCACATATCGCATTTGAGCGGCAGCCCGGAGTCCGGTTCCTTGAATATGTCGCGGGAGGGACAGGATGCGCGACAAAAGGCGCATTCATCATACTCTTTTCCGTCAATCGTGTACCTGTCCCGGCCGGCGCACTCGGCGACGGCGTAATCACCCGCATAAACGGGCACATAAACATCTCGCAAGGGATCACGGATCACTCGAATACGCGATCGGGCCGGGTTGTTGCTGCTGTACTTGGGTTCGGCGTGAAACGCAGAGCAAATCATCTCACATGCCCGGCAACCGTTGCATTTATCAACATCGATTTTAATCGTTTTAATTGTTTTCTTAATTTTATTTCCACTCAAGGTTCACGCCCTCCAGTCAAGAGTTACTCATTTGGTGGCTTATGCTTCTTCAGAAAGCGTTTCTTCACTTTCGTTATAGATGCCTCTTTTGATGAATTCATCGGCGACGAAATCCAGTCCCAATTCCCTTAATGATTCCTCGGTTGGGACACCGTTTTTGTTCCAGCCTTTGAATTTGTAGTAAGTGTCGAGAAGTTCTTTTTCAAGTTCCGGGAAACGCTTCTTCCAATGATCTTTAGGAGGCTGATCATCTTTCCTGCGCATCCCTCGACTGATGTTGATCGCGCGAACCAGAGTGCGGTAACGCTTTGCTGCCTGGGAAAGTTTTTCTTCATCCATTTCGATCCCGGCACCGGCTGAAATCAGCTTGGGATAATTGTGGATATGATAGGGGGGTTTCAGTGGGAATGACGACAGCCCGGCGCACTGGCCCAAGGCATCGTCGATGTAGTGCATCATTTCCTGCCAGTCGACGATATCACAACACATGTCTACCGTGGGGTAGAAGGGCATAGAGTTTTCCCCGCGGGGTTCCCAATCAAGGAAATATTGTTTGAAACGGTCATCCGGGACCTGGATCCAATCCTTGACGAACGCCTCGCGATGCTCGCGTTTTGGATAGGGTGCCTGGGGAAACTGTCCCTCAATTTGGGTGATGTTGATCTTTTCACCGGTACAGTACATGAGAAAGTAAATGGGATTAAGCATGGAGAGTTTGAGCGGCAGCTGCTCATGCTTTTTAATGTTGTTATGAGCATATTCTTCGGCGCCATTTCCGATCTTCTGGGAAGCCCAGTAAGTCCCGTCGGCCAGTATGTCGCCAATGCCTTCCCGACGTACAATTTTATCTAGCAGCCAATAAAACCGTTCCTCCGAATCCGTCGGAAAGCCCGGCATGTCATCATCGGTAAGGATGCCATTCTCGTAGAGTTCAATGGCAAAGGCCATGACCTGGGGCGCGGAAAAGCCGTCGACACCATATTCGGTGGCCCGTTGGGCCATGCGCAGACCGAAATCCAGATTCGAAAACGACGCCATGGTATAGGTCAGCTTGGTGAAGCATTTCATCATGTAGGTGGGAAGACCCGGCATGGTGATTGTCGCGCCACAGTTCATGGGACAGTTATAGCAACTGATCAACCGGGTCCGCGCCTGGTTCATGGTGTCGGTCCATTCCGTGGCCACCTCTTCGGTCCAGAAGCCTTTTCGGCGGGTGCGCGAATTCCCCCACATGAAATTTTCGGTGTGCCACTTCTCGTCATGAATGGCCATTTCCTGTGGGGATCCGAGCCCGGCCAGAATCGGCATCACGCCGGGGATGGGATTTTCGTTGCGGAACTTGATGTATTCCAGCACTTCCTGGCACAGTTCCATATATTTTGCCGGTTCAGCCATGTTGACGTCTTTGGTGCCACGCACGGCAATGGCTTTTACGCCCTTGTCACCCATCACGGCGCCCAGTCCCTGCCGGCTGGCGCTGGAGCGGCTTTGCTCGATGGAGGCGAAAAAGACGCGGCTTTCGCCGGCCATGCCGATAGCCGCCACCTGGACCTTGGGGTCCTTCAGTTCCTTCTGGATCATATCGGCCGTTTCGATGGCCCCCTTGCCTTTCAGGTGGGAGGCATCGCGCAGTTCAACCGTATCGTTGTTGACGTACAGGTAGACCAGTTTGGGCGATTTTCCACGCAGAATGACTTTGTCATAACCGGCGAATTTCAATTCCGGCGCCCAGAACCCGCCCATCATCGAAAATGCCAACAACCGGGTTTGGGGGGAAATGGTGGTAACGATGGTTCGGTTGCAGCCCGTTGCCGGTGTTCCACATAAAAGCCCTGCGCCGAATATCAACAAGTTGTCTGGTGAAAAAGGGTCGGTTTCGGGTGGCACTCGATCCCACATAATCTTGGCATTGGTGCCAAGCCCCCCCAGGTAGAGTTCGGTGTCCTTGGGGTCCGTTGCCACCTTTTCGATGTTACCCCGGGTCAAATCAACTTCCAAATTAAACCCTGTCTCGGCGTACCTCATGTTTTTGCCCCTTTTTGCTTAGTGATTGAGCGTATGCTGAAGCATCGATGTCTAATATTAAGTAAATTAAAAGCACTTGCTTTTCGATGGCGTGTCGACGGCACCCTTTATCGGGTCAATCCGCGATTGGTATTCATGTTTGAAACACTATAATGTAACTTGTATTTGTTTAATATATTATGCTTTTTTGGCTGTCAATAGTTTTCTGGGGCGAACGTTCCGGTTTTTTTCAGTTCACCGACAGCATTAAATCGCCGCCAAATTTTTTATAACCGACTGTATATTCAGATTTATTTTTTAGATATTTTGAAAAACGAACTTGATTCAAAAGCACTTATGGGGTATTGTGCCTCCAAGATAAACAACTTGGGTAGTAACCCTTTTGCGCTTACTTTTCGTTGGGTTCGAAAACCATTCCACCGTAAACGAATTATTCAAAAGTGACCTCCAATGAATCTGAATAAAACAACTCCGTTATTCAGAAATGCTTATTTTGGCAAATCGTTATGGCATATCTGGCATAATGCCTTTTCGCGTTTTGGTCGCCCCAATATGGGTTTACCTTTGATACTTGCATCGACTAAAAAAATTATGTTAACATGTTAATTATTGATATATTAAATAGAAGGGAGATCTCAGCGTGGCAGCGGACAAAAAAAATATGGATTTAGGGGGCTACAAGCCCGACTTGGAAATTAACGAGAAAGTAATGGTCGCCTTGGTAAAAGCCTCTGAGCTTTTCAAGAAAGATTCGGATGCCATTTTTAAAAACTACGGATTGACATTTTCTCAATACAATGTTCTGCGCGTGCTCGCCAAATCAACCAATGGTCAAAATTCGGTCACGAATGCCAGCAAGATCATGATCGTATCCAGTCCGAATATGACCGGCATCGCCAAGCGATTGGAAAAAAACGGATTTATCATCAGAAAAAACGACCCCAAAGACGAACGCATCACGTTACTCGAGATCACCCCTAAGGGCAAAAGAGCAATCGAGAACATTAAAACCGCCCATGAGGACAACATGAAAACTTACCTTCAAAGCTTTTCCAGAGAGGACAAAAAGAGGCTGCTAGAGGATTTAAAACAGATGTTTAACAAGCGTTCACGGAAGTAGTTTGCTTATCTCGCTATAGCATTCAAAATAATGTTTTTTAGGCTGTTTTAGCAATCGTCGCCGTATGCAGCAAGGCGGTTTTCTCCCGTGGAAGGTTATCTGAAAAACATTATCTTGAATACTATAAAAAGGCGAAGGCCTATGGGACACCGACTATCAGGCGTCCCATAGGCCTTCGTCAATTTGCTATTTGAAAAATTTCAGTGCCGAAAAGGTGACTCGACCGATCTCCTCCCTGACTGCTGGTGCCAACGGGTCTTTGCCAGCGTTGCGTCGGTCATCTGCACTGGATTCTCCTATTCCATGTTCTTTTCAACGAACTCAGCAATATCCATGGTCTTGATGGTCTCTTCCTTGCCCAACTCCTTCATTCCATCCTCGATCATCGTCAGACAGAACGGACAGCCTACCGCAACATTGTCGACCCCCGTTTCCACGATCTCTTCGGAACGCTTGATGTTAATGCGCTTTCCGATAGTCTCTTCCATCCACATTCTTCCCCCACCGGCGCCACAGCAAAAGCTCTCCCGACCGAATCGCCCAAGCTCCTTCACACCATGGTTTGATATGGAATTCAAAAGGTTACGCGGCTGATCAAAAATATTATTATAGCGACCCAGATAGCAGGGGTCATGATAGGTCAATGTGCCCTGGAGTGATTTCTTGAGCTTGATTTTCCCCTGTTGGACGAGTTGCTCGATAAATTCGCTATGGTGAACGACTTCATAATTACCGCCCATCTGGGGATATTCGTGTTTGAGGGTATTCAAGCAATGGGGACAGGCGGCGATGATTTTTTTCACCTTATAATTATTGAGCGTTTCAATATTTTCTTCAGCCATCATCTGGTAAAGCATTTCATTGCCCACCCGCCGGGCAAAGTCGCCGGTACACTTTTCTTCCACGCCCAATATGGCGAAATTGACACCGGCTTTTTGCAAAATTTTGACCAGACTGACGGATACTTTTTTCGATCGATCGTCGAATGAGCCGGCGCATCCCACCCAAAGCAGATAGTCGACATCCGAGTCCTCGGCCATGGTCTTGACCCCCAGCCCCTCGGCCCAGTCACCACGCTTGTCGTAACCAATCCCCCAGGGATTGCCATTACGTTCCAGACCTTTCAAGGCAGGGTTGAGTTCCTTGGGATAATTTTCGGCCATCAGCATCTGTCCCTGCCGCATGGCTACAATCCGCGGAACCTGTTCAATGGTCACCGGGCAGACTTCTTCGCAGGCCCGGCAGGTGGTACAGGCCCAAAGGGTATCCTCGCTGATCACGTCACCGACCAATTGCTTCTCACTGTTGAGTGCGGCAATTTCCTCTTTTACTTGCTCAATCCGTTCCTCGTTGTCGATCTCTTTGAGCAGCTTGACCTTTTTGGCCCGCTGGATAAGATTGGTTGCATTGGCATACAGTTCATGCTTCAGGTCTTCGTTGAATTGGAACAAATTGAGCGGCTTGTCGGTAAGATAGGTGGGGCAGACATCCTTGCAGCGCCCACATTCGGTACAGGTATAAAGATCCAATCCCTGTTTCCAATTGAGCTGATGGATGTGGTTGATACCCAGAGATTCGTTTTCCCAGGCGTCTTCATCTTCCAGGTCCAACACCTTTGCTTTTTCGTGTGGGTAACCCAGGCTTTTCAGAAATACATTGGGTAGTGCGGTGATGACGTGAAAATGCTTGCCGGTAGGAAGAATATTCAAAAAGACGAGCTGGGTACAGACATGAGTCCAGAACATCAATACCATCAGAATAGCGGAGGCTTCCACACTCAGCCCCGAGACCAGCTTGCCGGCAGCCACGGATATGGGCGACCAGACGAATTCACTGCCATAGGTTGCACTGTGGAGAAAGTGCAGATTATCAGGGTTGCCATGCAGCTGAATCAGGTTGAACCGGGTTCCGTCATAGAGTAGATCGGAGATCATCAGGATCCCGATCAGCACCAGCACCAGATAGGCTTCGAAGGTGTTATGCATGCGCTTGGGCTTGACCACTGCGCGTCGGTAAATGGCGTAGACGACCATGAGTAGGACGATCCCCTCCATGATGTCTTTCAGCCCCACATACAGGTAACCGACCAGGTAATCGCCACCCAACAATGGCAACGTAAACCCTTCGTGAAACCCTTCACCATATAACGTGATACTGCGAATCAGCAGCACACAGAACCCCCAGAAAATGAAGGCATGCATGAGCCCCGAACTTCGCTCATTGGCCCTTGCCACCAGCCGCTTCTGGCCGATAGCGATAACCAGCATGCTCTTTATCCGTTCTTTGATATGATCCAATCGGTTGGTTGGTTCGAGCGCCGCGAGTATTTGAATTTTTCCGATCATCGTCCGCGTAAACACCGCTAGCGCAACAATGATCACAGTCGCCATTAGCATGGGATTCATATTCGCCTCATCAACAAGAAGTGTTTCGTGCTCCGCCAAAAATGAGCAATTGGCCCCATTCTCGGGTCGGCACTGTTAATCCATAGCACGTGTGGCAAGCTCCCGCACGTTCAGGAACTTGCCACATGGAAAGTCAAAGGCCTGACTAATTTCTCACTTTTTTTATTTCTTCACGCAGAATAGGAACAACTTCGAACAGGTCACCGACGATACCATAATCAGCCACATTGAAAATCGGCGCTTCGGGATCTTTGTTTACGGCCAGGATGACTTTGGATCCATTCATCCCCGCCAGATGCTGAATGGCACCGGAAATACCAATGGCCATATAAAGGGACGGGGCGACAATTTTACCGGTCTGCCCGACCTGTTTGTTATGGGCCATCAACCCGGCATCCACCATGGCGCGCGAGGAGCCGAAACCGGCTTTGAGGTCATTGGCCAATTCCTTGACCATGTCCACGCCGGCTTGATCTTTGGCGCCGCGACCGATCGAGATAACGATATCGGCATCGGCCAGATCGATTTCGCCACTGGCGTCGGAGATGAGCTCTTTGATAACAGCCTTCAGATCGGCGGCCGGAGCGGAGAGCGTAACGGTGTTTTCGGTTCCGCTGATGCCTTCCTGGGCTTCGAAGGCACCGGCACGGACAACGGCCACCAGTTGTTTGGCATTCACCTTGACCCGCTGCAACACTTTGTTGGCCGTGGCAGGCCGGACATATTCGATCTGATCCCCGGAAAGCGTCACATCGGTGATTTCCGTGGCGCAGGCAGCTTCCAACTGGGCGGCCACCCGCGGTGCGGCAGCCTTGCCACTTTCGGAGAAACCAAACCAGACCATGTCGGCGCCGAATTGATTGGCGGCGTCAACCACACAGGCGGCATAAGGACCGGCTGAGAACATCTCCAACCCGGCATCATCAGCGATATACTGGGTGTCGGAACCGGCGTTGGCCAAATCGGCGGTCAGTGAACCGATGTTGCTGCCAATGGCCACGACTGCGGTCTCCGCGCCAATGGCTTTGGCTTTGGATAAAAGTTCGGTGGTGCTCCCCTTGAGGACACCCTCTTTGATGTCTGCGACGACGAGTACTTTAGCCATGATATTTTTTCCTTGTATAAAAATTCGGTTAGTGTCCAACCAATGACATGTGATGAAACGAAAAAATTAGAGCACTTTCGCTTCACTGGCAAGTAGATTGACAACCTGGGCAGTGATGTCGGCGGGATCGCCTTCAAATTTTTGCCCGGCCTGACGCGATTCTGACTTCATATATTCCACAATTTCGGATTTCATCGCGCTACCACCGACTTCATCAAGAGACGTACCAAGGGCACCTAAATCCATGACCGTAATTTTCTTTTTCTTGGCCATCATGATGCTGCGCATCTGGGGCAGTCTCGGCTCGTTAATGCTATCGCTCACCGTAACCACACCCGGAAGCGTCATTTCGACGATTTCAGTACCGGCGTCGCCCAAGCGCGAGACTTTGATGGTTTGATCATCAATGGGTTCAATGGAGACAACATTGCTAACGCAAGGAATACCCAGGTTTTCCGCCAGGACGATACCGGTTTGGCCATTATCCGTATCCTGAGCTTGCTTACCGGTAATGATCAGATCGTAATCGCCTTTTTCAACCACTTTCTGCAGCACGTTGGCATAGACGAATGAATCGGCTCCCGTAAGGGACGCGTCGTCAATTTGAATCGCGTTCTCAATACCCATGGCAAAGCCTTTGCGGATAATCTTGGTTACGTCTTCACCGCCGCCGATGCTGACTAATGTGGTTTCTGCTTTGTTGTTTTCCTTGAGTTGAACAGCGGCTTCGACTGCGTTTTCATCCCAGGCGTTCATGACATACTGCAGCCCGTCCTCAACAATGGCCCCGTTCTGCACGTTGATGTTCAATTCCACATCAACTACCTTTTTGATGGTTGTGAGAATCTTCAATTTGTCCTCCCGGTTTTTTATCTAGTTCGGTCGCAACCTCGAAATATTATTAAAAAATGCCAATCCCTCAACAATGTAACTCGTTTTTTATTAATATGTTAAGCTTGTTGGACTGTCAAGAGTTTTTTAGAATAAATCAAATTCACCGGCCCTTGTCACTGCCGGATACAGGCGTTGCCTGTCAATTTTTCCAAAATTCACCATAATGAACTTATAATAACAATTCAATAAAATCTCAGGCAGCGTCTGTATAATTTTTAAACTATTGTAATTTCAATTTATATTATTTTTTTTGCCAATTATACAGCAATAAATATTGACAACATTTTTTTCCATGTTACCATCATTTTGTTCATTATAATGATTTTTATCCTCCTTTTTCGAAAATAAATTAAAAATTGGAGTTCCCCCATGAAAACAGTTCCTGTGCAAGATGCAGTCGGAAAGATGCTGTGTCACGATATCACCCAAATCGTACCCGGCTTTTTCAAGGGCCGGGCATTTAAAAAAGGTCGCATTATCCAGCAATCGGATGTGGATAAGCTGCTCGACATGGGAAAAGCCAATATTTATGTCCTCGATATGAAACCGGGAATGCTCCACGAGGATGAAGCCGCCAAGCGGATCGCCGAAGCGGCGGCGGGAGGCGGTCTACGGCTGTCAGAACCAGCCGAGGGAAAAGTCAACCTGATCAGTACCCAAAAGGGGCTGCTTTCAGTGAACACTGAAGCCTTGAGCCGGATCAACGAAGTCGAGGATATCATGTTTGCCTCGCGGCATACCCACTTTCCCGTTCAGCCTGACATGCCCGTGGCCGGCACGCGCATCATACCTTTATATACCGACGAAAAACGGATCGAAACCATCGAGGCGATCTGCCGCGAGTGTAATCCGTTGGTTGAGGTCAAGCCCTTTTCCCCTGTCAAGGTCGGTGTGGTGACCACGGGAAGCGAAATCTATCATGGCCGTATCGAAGATCAATTCGGACCGGTGCTACGGAAAAAATTCGGTGAATTGGGTAGCGAGATCATTGAACAGCGCTTTGTCTCCGATGACGTTCGAATGACCGTGGATGCCATCCACGATCTGATCGCCAAAGGCGCCCAGTTCATCGCCTTGACCGGCGGAATGTCTGTGGATCCCGATGACCAGACGCCCACCAGCATCCGAGTTTCGGGTGCCCGCGTGGTGACTTACGGTGCCCCAGTCCTGCCCGGTGCGATGTTCATGCTCGCCTATATGGGAGACATTCCGGTGGTAGGTCTGCCGGGGTGCGTCATGTATTATCACGCCAGCATTTTTGACCTGGTGATCCCAAGACTGTTGACCGGTGACATCCTCACAAAAAAAGACATCGCCGCCATGGGACACGGCGGTTTCTGCGCCAACTGCCCGGATTGCCGATATCCAGACTGTCCATTCGGTAAAATGGGTTGATTTCAATACCAACTTCACATTTCTAAGGAGGGGACGGATGTTATTGCCAAGGTTTGAATTTCATGAGCCGGCTTCAATCGATGAAGCCTGCGAGATTATGGCGACCTATGGTCCAAAAGCCAAACTGGTGGCCGGCGGAACCGATCTCATGGTAAACATGAAGAAGAAAATTCTCGCGCCTGAAAACATTGTCTGTGTTTCAAAGATCGCCCCCATGCACGGCATCGCGGAGCAAGGTGATAAGATCGTTATTGGCGCCCGTTACACGGTTGCCGAATTGACCGTCGATCCGCTGGTCGAGAAAAAGATTGGTGCCCTGCGCTCGGGTGCCCGGGCATTGGGCTCTCCCCTGGTGCGCAACCGCGCCACGATCGGCGGCAACATCGGATCCGCGCGTCCCGCGGCCGATCTGCCGCCGTCACTCATCGCTTACGGCGCCACCGTCACCCTGCAAAGCAGCAAGGGCCAACGAGAAGTTCTGCTGGGCGACTTTTTTAAAGGCCCCGGGTTCACCGAAATGCGCCCGGAAGAAGTTCTGACCACGATCACCGTTCCGACGCCCGCTGACGGTGAAGGTGCCGGCTACATCAACCTCGGTGTGCGCAAGGCCCAGGACTGCAACGTGGTCAACGTGGCATCCTTCATTTCCCTGGCCGCAGATGGCAGCATCAAAGATGCCCGCATCGTCTTGGGTTCCGTTGGACCGACCCCCTTACGTGCCGGTTCGGCGGAAAATGCGCTCAAGGGCCAAAAACCCAGTGAAGTCTTGTTTCGCAAGGCTGGCGAAGCCGCTCGCCAGGATTGCACCCCCATCGACGACTTCAGAGGACAGGCCAGCTATCGCAAAGCTATGGTTGGTGTGCTGACCAAGCGGACCTTGGATATCGCTTTTGCACAGGCCACGGCGTAGTATGGACAACGTTCTATTTTACCAACCGTTGCCATCCACTACGAAAAAAAAGAAAAAAATGAATGGCCTAAATTGAGCGATTCGCCGTCAGCTGTCAGCGGTTAACGGATACTGACAAATACTGCATAATTTAGGATTAACAGCTAATGGCTAAAGGCTAACCGCTCATCTTGTGAAGGAGACAACAATGAAAAAACTGATCCAATTGACGGTGAATGATCGCGAGATAGAGATTGCCGTCGAACCCAATTTGACCCTTACCGACCTGATTCGTTACGAAATCGGACTGACCGGGACCAAG
This sequence comes from uncultured Desulfosarcina sp., assembly GCA_963674765.1. Classification (GTDB taxonomy): domain Bacteria; phylum Desulfobacterota; class Desulfobacteria; order Desulfobacterales; family Desulfosarcinaceae; genus Desulfosarcina. The sequence goes on from OY771548.1 coordinate 27,770, forward strand.
AAGGGATGCGAAACCGGCGATTGCGGCGCCTGCACCGTTCTGCTCGACGGCCTGCCGGTCAATTCCTGCCTGGTGCTGGCCGTTCAGGCCAATGGCTGCAAGGTTGAAACCATCGAGGGCGTGGAAACGGAGGAGGGGCTCCATCCGGTTCAGGATGCGTTTGTGGAACATGGTGCCATTCAGTGCGGGTTCTGTTCACCCGGCATGATCCTCTCAGCCAAACATCTGCTGGATAAAAACCCCAATCCCGACGAAGGCGAAATCCGCGCGGCGATTGCAGGCAACCTTTGCCGCTGCACCGGCTACCAGAAGATTATCGATGCGATCAAAAGCGTTTGAGACCGGGCCTTTTTACCAACGCCCATCGAACCCCCTTTACGATCGGCCATGTGAGAATGGCACTACCAACGAGAGGATAAAATAACCATGAGTGACCATAAAGTGATCAACAGCAGGGCCAGGAGAATTGACACGCCTGCCAAGGCCACCGGTCGGGCGATCTATGTGGACGACCTTAGCAAGCCCGGCATGCTGTATGGTGCATTGCTGCAAAGCCCCCATGCGCACGCAAAAATTTTAAACATCGATACCTCGGCTGCCGAAGCACTTCCTGGAGTGAAGTGTGTCGTCACGGCCAAGGAAGCCGGCTTGGTCAAATACGGCGTCAGCCCGGCCCGTTACGACGAAACCGTGTTCTGTCACGACAAGGTGCGCTACGTGGGCGACGAAATCGCAGCCGTGGCCGCCATCGACAAGGAAACCGCCGAGAAAGCCATATCGTTGATCAAGGTGGAGTATGAACCGCTGCCGGTATTGCTCACCATCGAAGACGCCATGGCCGACGGTGCGCCCCTACTTCACGAAAAATACCCGCGCAACATCACCGGTGAAGTTCACCAGGAATTCGGTGATGTGGCGGCAGCGTTTAAGGAGTGCGATCTGATCAAGACCACCACGGTACGAAATAAACGCCAGGACGGTGGATTTATCGAGCCTCAGGGATGCCTTGCCGAAGTAGACCTGGACGGCACCCTGAACCTGATCAGCTCAACTCAGTCCCCCCACTATATTCAGCGCACCGTGGCCATGGTGCTGGGACTGGATGTGGGCAAGGTGCGGGTGAAAAAAATGTATGTGGGCGCCGGGTTTGGCCCCAAGGCCGGCACCAACCCCATGGAACTGGCCTGCAGTCTGATGGCGCTGAAAACCGGCAAACCGGTGAAAATGAATTACTCACGGGAGCAGGTGTTTATGTTCAACCGCGGACGCCACGCCTTCACCCACAAAATCACCATCGGCGTCAAAAAAGACGGCACCCTGATGGCCCTGGAGCATGAGTGCTACCTGGACGGCGGCGCTTACGCCAGCTTCGGCCCGGCCACGGTCTATTACGCTGGATCGCTATTGGCCGGCCCCTACAAGCTGCCCAACATGAAATACGACGGTTGGCGCATCTACACCAACAAACCGGCTTGCGGCGCTCAGCGCGGGCATGGCGCAGTAATCGCCCGGGCCGCCTTCGAGCAGCAGCTGGACATGATTGCCGAGGAACTGAATATCGATCCCAAGGAACTGCGCCAGAAGAATATGATGGAAACCGGCGACACCACCTGCAACGATCTGAACATGAGCAGCTTCGGCATGGCCGAATGCCTGGATGCGGTGACGGGTGGATCGGATTGGGAGGCCAAAAAAGGCAACCTGCCCACGGGCAAGGGTATCGGCCTGGCCTGCGGATTCTTCGTTTCCGGAGCGGGTTTTCCCATCTACCGTTCCGATACCTACCACGGCACGGTGATGATCAAACTGACCGAGGACGGCGGCACGGTTTTGGTTTACACGGCCTCGGCCGAAATCGGACAGGGATCGGACAGCGCCTTTGCCATGATTGCCGCCGAAGCCCTGGGGGTCCCCCTGGAGTTCATCCGGCTGTCCTCGGGCGATACTGATATGGGCGTGGACCTGGGGGCCTACTCCAGCCGCCAGACCCTGATGACCGGCCATGCCACCAAGGATGCGGCGGAAGATGTCAAACGCCAGATTCTGGAAGTCTTGTCCGACGAGCTGGACGTACCGGTCGAAGGTATCGATATCGTCGAAGGCCGAATCACGTTCGACCGCCCGGTGGATTTCAGTGAACTGCGCACCCGTTACATCAAGGAGCATCGCGGCTGGACAGACAATCCGGATACCGAATATCTCACCTTCAAGGAAGCCTCGCGCATCGCCTATCTTAAAAAAGGCACCATCGTGGGCACCGGCAAATACAAACCCCACTTTCTGGGCGGCACCTACAAGGGCGCTGCCGTGGGCACGTCGCCGGCATACGGCTGCAGCGCTCAGGTGGCGGAAGTTGAAGTTGACATGGAAACCGGTCAGATCACCATCGTCAAAATCGTCGACGCCCATGACTGCGGCAAGGCCATCAACACCACCTCGGTGGAGGGTCAGATGCAGGGGTCCATCTCCATGGGCATCGGCGAAGCCATGCACGAGGAAGTCAAATTCGACCCGGCGGGTAATGTCGTCAACAACGATCTTGCCGAATACAAGATGGTCACGGCCCTGGATATGCCACCGGTAGACGCCATCGTCGTAGAAACCAATGAGCCCAATGGCCCCTTTGGTGCCAAAGAGGTTGGCGAAGGCGCCATCATGCCGACCATTCCGGCCATCCTCAATGCGGTCTATGACGCTATTGGCGTGCGCATCTATGAGCTGCCGCTAACCCCCGAACGGGTTTACAACGCCATTCAAGAAGCAAAGAAAGCATAGACTATACAATAGGTATAAATGATGGGCCGACCTGGCTTTGAATCAGGCCGGCCCACTTGGTCTTTAGGGTCGGATAGAGAGATTTCCCATGTCCTCCTGCTTGTCCACAGATGAGACGCTTCGCTATCGGCGCCAAATGATCATGCCTGAAATCGGCGTTGCCGGTCAGCAACGGCTCAAGGCCGCCACTGTGATGATCGCCGGCATTGGCGGACTGGGTGGGCTATCAGCCAGTTATATGGCTGCTGCAGGAGTGGGCCGCCTCATTATTGTTGACATGGACCGGGTTGCCGATCACAACTTGAACAGACAAATTCTTTATACGACCAACGACATTGGCCGATGGAAAAGCACCTGTGCCCTGGACCGACTAACCACGCTCAACCCATTTTGCCAGGTAGAAGCCGTTAATCAGGCGGTAAGTCAGGACACGGTGGACGACATAGTCTGTGGCTGCGATCTGATCATCGACGGCAGCGATAATTTCGCCATGCGAACCACACTCAACCAAGCGGCTCTGAAGCGTAGCATTCCATTCATCTTTGGCGGCGTCAACGGGTTTAACGGCATGCTGGCCGTTTTCTCACCCGGCAAAGGCGCCTGCCTGCAGTGCCTGTTTCCAAAACCGCCGTCGTCAATGAACGGAAAAATTGGCATCGTCGGCCCCACGGCCGGCGTGATCGCCTCACTGCAGAGTATGGAGGCCATTAAACACATTATCGGCCATAAATCGATCAACGCGTCCATGCTGATCCACTTTCACGGACTTGACATGCGCTTTAAAAAAATGCGTATCGATCGCAATCCGGATTGTCCGGTTTGTTCTCGCGAGCCGGCAATTGACAGGCCTGTAAAAGGTGTTTAGCCTTTTGCATGGCAATGGATCCGATGAAGAACAACCGATTAATGCGTTGAGGTAAAATGCGTCATGAACAACGAGCAATCCATAACGATACACATCAACGATTTACCCGAACGGGTGCCGGTCGGCAGCAGTCTGAAATTTCTCATCGCCCATTTTAATGAGCACGATCCGGAGCTGATCGTGGAACTCAACGGCCGTTTCATCTATCCCAGAGATTATGGCGCCACCATCGTGAAAGCGGGCGACGAGGTTGAATTCATCAATCCGGATTTCGGTGGCTGAATTTTCAACGCACGTATACTCCGATCGACAGCAATTAAAGAAACGGCGATTAATGGAGAGAATGAGCTCTTTAATCGCCGTTTATTTTATCGAAGTTGAATACCTCAGGGCATTGGTCCGTCTCACTGTATCGATATAATCATAGCACCAAACGCCTTGTGAAATGCGTTCAGGAAGCACGACATAATATAACAGATGTTCAAATGATATTTATTTTTTTGGCAGCGTGCCGCAATTCATCCCGGAAATCAGGATGGGCAATGCCGATCAGGGCAAGCGCTCTTTCGCGCATGGATTTACCCCGCAATTTGGCAATGCCATACTCGGTGACCACATGGTCGACATAGTTTTTGTGGGTCGTTACCATGGCCCCAGGGGTCAGCGTCGGAACAATCTTGGAAATGGTACCGCCTTTTGCCGTAGACCGCTGAACGATGAAGCCTTTGCCTTCGGGGCACATGGTCACCCCCGTGGCAAAATCCGATTGACCGCCGCTGCCCCCCCAAACCAGCGTTCCAATACTCTCTGAGGCGCATTGTCCAAATAAATCCACCTCAATGGTGGCATTGATGCTGACCATTTTGTGATTTTGGGCGATGATGCGCGTATTGTTCGTGTAGTCCACGGGGCGAAGTTCAATAATCGGATTGTTATCGATGTAGTCGAAAAACTTGCGTGTGCCCTCGACGATGGTACAAACGACTTTTCCCTTGTGAATGGTCTTTTTGCTTCCGTTCAATGCGCCGCTCTCGACGAGACCGATAAGATAATCACTGATCAGTTCGGTATGAATACCGAGATCCTTTTTGTGCTCCAGAAACTTGCACACCGCCGCGGGAACGCCACCGATACCGACCTGAAGGGTGGAACCGTCCTCGATAAGATCGACGATATAAGCAGCGATGGTTTCATCCATTTCGGTGATCTGGGGAGGCGGAAGTTCAACCATCGGTTCATTGCACTCGATGATCATATCCACTTTTGAGATGTGAATGGTATTATACCCGTTGGTTCTGGGCATATTGGGATTGACTTCGACAATGATCTTTTCGGCGACTTCGATGGCTGCGGGCGTATAGTCGCATCCCAGCCCAAAGGTAAGGTTGCCGTGTTCATCCGGAGGTGAGACCGTCATCACCAGCAGATCGACCTTATCGCTATTTCTGATCACGTTAGGAATGTCACCGAAATTTGACGGTACATACGTCGCATACCCCTGCTTGATCAAATCCCGAACGGAATCGGTAACGAAAAAGCATTCGATAAAAATATGCGGGGCAAAGGATGGGTCCATATGCGGATGCTTACGTCGTGAGAGGAACTGCCGGACAATGACGTCTTCCAACTCTTCCTTCCGATCGGCAAGCGCTTTCCAGATTGCAATCGGTTCATTGGATGCCGGGGGCGCCCAAATGACGTCCCCGGACTTGACGACCTTGGCTGCGTCCTCCGCGGTGACTCGTTTTTGACGATACATTTCATTTACATTTAGCATGGCTGTTCGACTTCTCCTCTGTTTATCCGTTTATCAATGGATACCTCAGCAGTATATGTTTTTTTATGATGAAGAGGCCTCGCGCAGTTTATAGCGTTGAATCTTACCCGTGGCCGTTTTGGGCAGATCATCCAGGAATTCGATGACGCGGGGATATTTGTGCGGCGCCAGGTTTTGCTTAACATGCATTTGGAGTTCTTTAACCAACGCGTCGCTGGGCTCATAGTCACCTTTCAAGCTCACGAAGCCCTTGGGCTTGATCAGACCCATGGCATCCTCCCAGCCGACGACGGCACATTCGGCCACAGCCGGATGACTCAGCAAGGCATTCTCGACCTCCAACGGGGACATCCAGATCCCGGAAACTTTCATGGTGTCATTGGCCCGGGAGGAGAAGAAGAAGTATCCGTCGGTATCCAGATGGCCCATATCTCCGGTTTTCATCCAGCCATCCACCAGTGTTTCGGCCGTCTTCTCCGGTTGGTTCCAGTAACCGTGAAAAATCGTATTGCTTTTCATCCACAGCTCCCCGACTTCACAAGGTGCGACTGAGTTTCCGAATTCATCACGAACGTCGACGGTGTAACCCGGTAAGGGTGTGCCACTAGCGCTTTCCTTTACCTTTCCGGGGCGGTTGCTGATAAAAATAAAGCTCGCCTCCGAAGAGCCCAGGCCATCGAAAATTTCAATGCCGAATCGATCCCGCCAGCGCCTGAACAGCGATCCGGGAAGCGCCTCGCCGGCCGAGATGCAAAAGCGCAGACAGGTCAAATCCGGATTGTCATCGCTTTTCTCCAGGTGGTTGAGCATCTGACCATATGCGGTGGGCACGGAGAACAGTCCGGTGGGGCGTTGTTTTTCTATGATGGATAAAATCGTCTCCGGTGTGGGCCGGTCTGGATTCAAAATCATCGAGGCGCCGTAGTATAGCGGCAGGTAGAGCGAGTAGTTGAGGCCATATGAGAAGAAGAGTTTTGACATGCAAAACACGCGATCCTCGGGTGTGAAACCGACCACGTGCTGGCCCCAGGTTTCCACGGCATAGACCAGATCCTTGTGAAGATGAATGACGCCCTTGGGGAAACCGGTGGTCCCCGAGGTGTAAAGCCAGTAGGAATGATCGGTTTTGGACGTGGGATGAATATCGAGTTGATCGCCGGCATCGTCGATGAGCTGCGCCAGATCGACGGTACCCTTGATCGACTCCCCGTTGACCACGACATTTTTGATATGCTCGGCCTTGCTCAAGAAAGAGGCCAGCTTTTCATGGAATTCCCTTTCCATGACGATGGTCGTCGCCTGGCTGTCCGCGATGAAATAGGAATGGTCTTTGGTCGTGGCCAGAACGTTGATGGGCACCGGTACCGCCCCGATCTTCATCGCGCCCAGAAAGAGCGCCATAAACTCCGGACGATCGTTAAGCAGGATGATCACCCGATCTCCGGGTTGGACACCCAATCCGCGCAGACCGTTCCCGATCTTGTTGACCATGCGGCCTAATTGGCCATAAGTGATTTCATGGTCTTGAAAAACGATGGCCGTTTTGTCCTGCCTGCCCCCCTCGAGGTGACGCTCCAATAGCAGGCTCACCATATTAAAGGTGTCGGGCAGCTCGAAGTCTTCCTCCCAAGGGCGTAACAATACTTGTGTTGCATCCATTTTTGCCTCCCGTCGTTTTTCTACTGATTCATATCTTAAGATAACCCAGCTCAGCCGAGATGGCTTCCGCCGCCTTGCGGACCATGATCATGTAGGTATTGATCTGCTCTTCACTGGTGTAGTCGGGCAGGGGCAAGGCAGCGCCCAACGCAGCGACCACCTCCCTGGAATGATCGTGGATCGGCGCGGCAAAGCCGGTGACCCCCTGGTGCGCCTCGCCACTTTCCATCAGACACCCCTTATCGCGGATTTCAGCCAGTCTCAGCCAGAAGGCATCCGGATCGGTGATACTGCTGGGCGTGAACGGCTGCAAAGGGGTCTTGGCTAATATGCGCTGTGCATGCTCCGTGGGCAAGTAAGCCATCAAAACCTGTCCAAGCATGCCGAAATGCAAGGGTTTGCGTTCCCCCACAGCAGACGAGATTTTGATATCGCTGGTGCCGTCGATTTTTTCCACGTAGACCAGATGATCATTCTGGCATTGGCCCAGCAACACGCTCAACCCGGTTTGATCCCGGAGCGAGCGCATGTGGGGCAGCGCCGTTTTGCGCACGGAGAAGCTGGCGTGTACCACGCCCCCCAATTCAAATAATCGCAAGCCGAGTTCGTACTGCTTGGTCTGGGAATCCAGCTTGAGATAACCGCGTTGGGTGAGATTGGCCAGCAGGCGTTTGGCCGTCGCTTTTTTAAGACCCAATGTGGCCACGACGTCGGCAAGATTCATCTTGCGCCGCTGGTAGGAGAACGAGTCCAGAATGTCCAACGCCCGTTCCAGGGCTTGAACCCTATAAATGGTTTGCTTTTTCGAGATGTCGTTTTGTTCCATATTGTGCGCCTTGGTTTCATTTTTTTTATATAGCAAACACATTTTCGTTGTCAATTAATTAATATCATTCACTGAATAAAAATTATTATTTTTGCAATTTCAAATAATTACTTAATATATTGGAAAAAACGAAACCGTGTTCCGATAATGATCTTGACAAAGCCAACATAGGAAGATTAGAAAGGGTTTATGATTTCTAATTTCAAAAACTTTGTTCCATAATACGAAACTATAGTGACGTTTATTGTTCCACGAGACGGCACCCCGTGACGACGACCGGCACGGTTTCACGCATTGATCGTTTCTATCGATGACAATAAACGGCGGATTGGACGCTGCACGATCGATACACCTGAATTCAGTTTGGGTGAATATGATTCAGATCATATACAAACGAATAACGATTGATTATGTTTTTTAAAGTGCACTGGGAATATGCGCGCCCCACACCCATCCCAGTGTTTTTTTAATCCGGGATCTTTTCATTGTCGAAGAAGGAGGCCCTGCCATAAAAGTTATGGCGCTGTAATAATCACCTGAATTGAGAGGTAATTCAACGAGGAGGATTCAATGAGAACAAAGCTTGCCATTTTCGTGTCCATCATCCTGACTATCGGCTTTTCAACGGGGGTTGCTTCTGCCAAAATCAAGTTGACCTACAACAACTATTTCCCGCCGACACATATGACCTCAAAAATGTCTGCCGAATGGTGCAAGGAGGTTGAAAAACGGACCAACGGAGAAGTAAAGATCCAGCATTTTGCCGGCGGCCAGCTCCTGAAAGCCGACAAGGTCTTCGAAGGCGTGGTGCAGGGCATCGCCGATATCGGGTTCAGCAATCTAGCTTACACCCGCGGACGGTTTCCGGAAATGGAGATGTGCGATCTGCCCTTGGGCATGCCCTCGGGATGGGTGTCATCGCATGTCGTCCAGGAGTTTTTCAAAAAATACCAACCCAAAGAATTCGACAAGGTCAAGGTGATATACTTTTCTGCCTGCGGCCCCAATCTGATCGGCACCACCCAAAAACCGGTCCGCACCCTCGAGGATCTCAAGGGCCAGACCCTCAGGGCCACCGGTCGGATTGCCGACACCAATGCGGCACTGGGCGCAACATCCCGAACCATGGGAATCGGCGAGACTTACGAGGCGGTCAAACGCAATGTCATTTCCGGTGTCATGCTGCCCCTGGAAACCTACAAGGGCTTTCGCCTGGGTGAATTGCTCAAGTACTGCACGGCCAACTGGCAGGTCGGCAACGTCTATACGTTTTATGCGGTAATGAACAAAAAGAAATGGGACCGCCTGCCCGACAATATCAAAACGGTCATCGAAGAAATCAACCGCGAATTTGAGGAGAAGATGGCCCAGGGCTGGAACGACATCGATCTCGCTGGCGCCGAGTATTTCAAGAGCAAGGGGGGGCAGATCATCCAGCTTCCCGACGAAGAAGCCGCCCGGTGGAACAAGGCCGTGGAACCGGTAATCGACACATATATCGAAGAGACATCGAAAAAAGGCATCAGCCCCGACGAACTGAGATCACGGATTGAATTCATCAAACAGACCCGCGACAAATATACTGAACTTCAGCGTTCCAATGGCATTCCCATGCCGACGGCCGAGTAATAAAGCAAATCATACCAGCGGTGTCCGGATCGCATTCCGGGCACCGCCACTAGGAGCCGATACGAAAAATGATTGATCGATGGGTGAAGAGACTGAGTGTGTGGGGAGAATGGGTTGGTGTGGCGGGCATTACGGTCATGATTGCGGTAACCTGCATCGACGTGGTGGGCGCCAAACTATTTCTTCTTCCGGTGCCAGGGGCGATTGAAATCGTCAGTCTGGTCCAGGTCGCCGCGATTGTCTTTGCCGTGGCAGCCACCCAACGGGAGGGCGGCCACATCAGCGTGGAAATGTTTGTGGCCAAGTTTCCTCCGCGGTTGCGTGCAGGGGTTAAAGCGCTGACCTCATTGTTAGGTCTGATTCTATTTGTATTGCTAATTTACGAGGGCATCGGCCTGGGCAATGAGTATCTCGAAGCCGGTGAGGTAACGGCGACGGTGAAGATTCCCTTTTACCCTTTTGCCTATGTGTTCTCCATCGCGCTGTTACCGGTTGCGATGATGATGCTGATCGATTTCATTCGTGCGACAAAGGAGGCGTTTGCCTGATGGATCCGGTGATCGTTGGTCTTCTTGGTATTCTGGTTTTACTGCTGCTTTTTGCTCTTAATATGCCGGTTTCATTTGCCATGGCCTTTGTCGGTTTTGCCGGCTTCGGCTTTTTGGTGAACTGGGATGCAGCAGTCTCGCTGTTGATACGGGACATCTTTTCCCAATTATCCAATTATCCGCTGAACGTGATTGTATTGTTCGTATTGATGGGCTCTTTCGCCTTCGCCTCCGGCATGAGCGGTCGCCTGTATGAATCGGCGCATAAGATATCCGGCAAAATGCCCGGGGGGCTGGCGGTGGCCACGATCCTGGCTTGCAGCGGCTTCGCCGCCATTTGCGGTTCCACCGCCGCCACGGTGGCCACCATCGGACGCGTTGCCCTTCCGGAAATGCGGCGGTACGGTTACAGCCAGCGTCTGGCCACCGGATGTATCGCATCGGCAGGGGTAATCGGCATCCTGATTCCCCCCTCGACGATCTTTATCGTCTACGGCATCCTCACGGAACAATCCATCGGCTCGCTGTTTGCCGCCGGTATCCTCCCGGGAATCATGCTGACCTTCTTTTTCGTGCTGACCGTCTTCGTCTTGGCGATGAAAAACAAGGATATTGCCCCTCGCGGTCAGGCCACCACATTTCTTGACAAGTTGACCGCCTTATGGCGCGTCGCCGATATATTCCTGCTTTTTGCACTTTCCATCGGCGGGCTGTTTCTGGGCTGGTACAGCCCCAACCAGGCAGCGGGCATCGGCGCCGCTGGTGCATTACTGCTGGGCCTGATTCACCGTGAACTGAGCTGGAGAAAGTTCATTCAGGCCTCAATGGAAGGCCTGCGTACCGCGTGCATGATCATGATGCTGATCGCCGGTGCCTCGGTGTTCGGAAAGTTTATGGCCGTTACCACAATCCCGGCCAATCTCTCCATGTGGGTATCCGAGCTGCCCCTCCCCCCCATCGGCATCATGGCCTTGATCTGCCTGCTCTTTTTCGTGGGCGGCTGTTTTCTGGATGCCATGGCATTGATTATGCTGACCATCCCCATCATTTTTCCGGTCGTTCTACAGCTGAACTTCGATCCGGTTTGGTTCGGCGTGGTTATCGTATTGATTAGCCAAATCGCCGTGGTCACCCCACCGGTGGGTGTCAACGTATACGTCACCAAGGGGATTGCCCTGGATGTACCCATCTCCAAGATATTCAGCGGCACTTTCCCGTTTCTGGTGGCGATGTTCATCCTACTAGTCATCGTAATCATTTTTCCGGGCATGATATTGTGGCTTCCGACCTTGCTGGCCGCTTAAGCCGGCCGCATCGGACAGCCGCCCAACGTCTTTCTCAACCGCCTCCCGGGACATGCATCCCTGTAGCTGCCCCGGGGGACGGCAGGCCTCCTCCGGCAGCAGATCCAAATCCTTGCCGAAGCCGATGTTGGGGTTGAAATGATGGAGACGATTCGATACAGATCAGACGATCCTCGGAGGTAGCTGTCCGGATCCCGTGCGTCTGCCGGTCGACGCTAACCTCAGAATCTTTGGCACGCCGATGTTTATCGATATCCACACTCACGTTTTCCCTCGCCGCCTAGCGCCCTCAATCCTGGATGACATGCAAAAACGCAAAGGCATCGCCCATTTCAACGATGGCACCATCGACGGCCTGTCTGGCGCGATGGCGGAATCCGGGGTTGGCTTGTCTTTTATCAGCCGCATCACCACCAAAAAAGAAAAAGTATCCTCGGTTAATGCGTGGTTGGGCAACTGCATGCGCCCTGGTATTCAATCCCTGGCCACAGTTCATCCGGATCAACGGGTGGCCACCAGCGATCTTGACGAACTCAATGCCCAGGGATTCAAAGGGATCAAGCTCCATCCCGATTATCAAGACTTCTATGTTGAGGACCGACGCATGTATCCGTTTTATGAAGCCGCCCAGGCAATCGCGATGCCGGTGCTGTTTCACGCCGGTCTCGACCGGGGGCTGCCGCCCCCGGTGCATGCCTTGCCCCCTGGCTTATTAAAGGTCCATCAAGATTTTCCGCATCTAATCATGATCGCGGCCCATATGGGTGGAGAGGACAATTATGACCAGACCGAAGAACTACTGCTGGGAAAAAACATCTTTATCGACACGTCTTTTGTACTGCGAATCATGCCCTTTGGCCTGCTGAAGCGGTTTTTCCGCAAGCACGGAGCCGATCGTATTCTTTTCGGCAGTGACAGCCCATTCAAAAACCAGAAGGCTGAATTGGCCTACCTGCTGAACCTTTCTTTTCTGACCACCGCCGAAAAGGAAAAGGTTGCCGGCGGAAATGCCGCCGCGCTTTTCTTTGATTCTTCCTCGTCATCCCTCTTTGGAAATGCATCTTCATCATGTATTAAGTGACGGGTATTTAAAATACTTCCGGCTCGCATGAATTTTGCTTGACCTTTATTTTGCCGTTAGCTATATAAAATTTATTTTCTCTATATAGAACGAACAGGAGCCCATGATGCCGCCCGCTTACAAGCCCGTACCCGCAGTCGAAAAATGCTTTGCCATTTTGGATTTACTGTCAAAAACGGACAAACCCCTTGGCATCAGTGATATCTCCAGACAATTAGCGTACAATAAAAGCACGGTTTTTAATATGGTCTACACGCTTATCGACCTGAATGTGCTTGAAAGTTTGGATGATGGAAAATTCGGATTCGGAGCGCGTTTTTATGTTTTGGGCAGCACCGCCGGGAATCGCTCTGAATTGATTCGCCTTGCCCACCCCTACTTGGAGAGAATCAATACCGAAACAAAACTATCGGCGTTTCTGGGGATTCGGGCGGATTTACGGTCCGTGATCATCGATAAGGTCGACACGGCCCATGGAATCAAAATTTCTTCGGAGATTGGCATGCAGATGCCGGTATTGGCCGGGGCAGGCATCAAAGCCATGCTGAGCCTATTGAACAATCAGGAACTGAACACCCTTATCTCCGATGCAACCTTTCAACGCTATACACCCAACACGATTATCGAAAGGGAGGCCTACCTGACCGAGATCGGCAGAGTTCGTCAAGAAGGAATTGCATTTGATCGTGAGGAATATATCGAAGGCATGGTCGCGCTGGGTATTCCGATCAATCCCAACAGCCGTGATGTTCAAGCGGCCATTTGGGTGGTCGGACTGAAGCAGCAGGTTGAGCGGAAGGCCTTGAAGCGCCTTACGCCCCTTCTTAAGAATGTCTGCATGGAAATCAATCAGCGTCTGCATTAACCTTAACCGACTCGTAAAAAGCTTTTCCAGGCCACCGTTGGCCACTTATCCAGCAAAAAGAAACGCGTTTGTTGGCTATTTTGGCTAATCGGTAGAAATCAGGGAAAAGCTTTTTATAAAAGGACCTTGTAAAGGTTTTTATTCAACGAGTTCCTTGGAAGTCGAATTTGCGACGGATTCCCGGGTTGCGATCAATACCCAAAATTGTCGAGTACCGTGCACAGATTTTCGGCTGCGGCGCGCATGTTGTTAATCGCATCCTCGATCTTCTCTGACCCCATCTTGCTCGACAGCCCCACAGTCCAGATCGCCATGGGGGGCCCCTTATGGTTGCGCAGCGCCACGGCGACCGCTCTTACGCCGGTCAGGTATTCTTCGTCATCCACGGAGAACCCCTTATCCTGTACCTGTTGCAGCTCATCCAGGTAGGTGGCTTCATCTAAAATGGAGCGGGGGGTATGGCGGGGTAGTCCCTTTTCGCGGATTAATTGCCTTACGGTTTCATGTTCCCGATCCGCCAACAAGACTTTCCCTGAGGCACCCGTAAAAAGCGGCAGAATCGTTCCCGGCGATGCGGCAATCTTCAACGGGTCCGTCGACTCGGCGGCAGCCAAGATCATGATGCGATTGCAAATCAACGCACCAAGGACAACCGTTTCCTTGATTTGATTGCGCAATTCGTCGATGGGACGCTGAACGGCGTCAACCATTTTCAGGTAGTTCCAACCCGCAAAAGCCAAGTCGACAACCGTTGGCCCTAAATATAGCTTGCGCCCATCCGGGTCTTGCGCAAGCGCACCTTCCCGTAAGAGGGCATGAACCAGCCCATGGGTCGTGCTTTTGCTGTAGCCCAATTGAAGGGCCAACTCGGTAAGCGAAAGACCTTTGCGGGATTGGGCCACGATGTGCAACAATTCGAAGGCACGATGGACCGCCGGAGCTTTGTATCCAGTCATTTTGTCAGCAGCTGTTTTTCGCATATCACCGTCACATCACGCATTGAACCAAAAGCAAAAGCGGTCTATTGTTTAGTATGATGAATACCTATCCAAATCTAAAAGGCAGGTCAATAAAAATCAGTACAGGTAATATATAAGGATTAAAGCGTATCTATGTTAATGAGGCATCAAGGCCAAAATTCTCACGAATTAATATTTTCATCATATTGAACCCAAATTCCCTGAATGTTCAGGCTCATGAGCCAATTTCCATCCTTGGGCCGTCAAAACGGTAATTACCCAACAAAAAAAGGGCCAAGGCCCCTTTTATTGTGGTAGGTGGGAAAAGCAACTCTTTTTTCATGACCATTACCGTATCGCAGCAAATTTGATGCTGCAGAAAAAACGCGTTTACCGAGTGGTGCCCCCTAATGCGCTTTTCTCAGATCCTTGAAGCGGCGTGCCTTGACCTCATAGCGCGGCAGGCGGCCATAATCATAAAACTCAATTCGATAACCCAAATTGGTTTTCAGGCGAAGCTGGTCCTTTAGCCGCACCTCCAGTTCTTTTGCCCGGTCCTCACAACCCGGCATGGTCTCGACTTTGAGCTTGATACGATCAATATCACCCAGCTTATCAACCACGACCTCGTATTCATCTCCCAACCCATCGATGCTGCGCACGACTTCTTCGATGGCCGCCGGACTGAGCAGCACCCCTTTGACTTTGGTAATATCATCGGCCCGTCCCTGCACGCCACCGCGAATCAACCGGAATGTCGATCCGCACGGGCAGGGATCTGCCGCCCACTCGATAATGTCCTTGGAATCGAATCGCACACACGGTTGAGCGATGCGATCCAAGGCGGTAATAATCATCTTTCCCGGCCGGCCAGGCGTGTCGATAATCTCGCCGGTTTCCACATCTTCGATTTCAACCAAGAACATGGCCTCGTTGGCATGAATACCACCGGATTGCGCCCGGCATTCGTATGACCAGGCACCGATCTCGGTTGCCCCGGCGTGATCATAGACCTTCGCGCCCCAGACCGTTTCCATCCTCTTTTTCGTCCCTGGGATACTGGCCCCCGGCTCTCCGGCACAGGTTATTTTTTTAATTCCCAGGCTCTTCGGATCGATTCCCATCTTGTTTTTGGCCGTGTCCGCCATGCCCAGAATGTATGTCGGCGTTCCCATGATAGCCGATGCCCGCAATTCCTGAATCTTAAGTATCCGGGCCTTGGTATCGAGAACACCGCCGGGAATGACTTCACAGCCGAGTTTTTCCGCCGCGTAATGGGCGGCCCAGAATGCCACGAACACATTATATCCGAAGGGCAGAAATACGCGGTCCGTGGGACGGTAGCCCTGGGCCCAAAGGATAACTGCCCAGCACTCGGCCCACCACTCCCAGTCCTGCCAGCTGTCCGCCTGGTAAATGGCCTGGCCCGTGGTACCGCTGGTCTGGCGAAAGGCGGTTACATCGCGAAGCGGCACACACAGGGCGTCACCATAAGGAAACGGATCCTTGCGCTGAACATCACGCATCATTTCCTTTTCAACCTTGGGCACCTGATGAACATCGGCAATGGTGCGAACGTCATCGGGAGTGATACCGGCACGATCGTAAAGCCGCCGATGAAACGTGGAGTGATCGAAAGCCCATTTGAAAATGCGTTTGAATTTTTGCAATTGTAGCGTTTGCAAAGCTTCGTGGTCCATCGTTTCTAAAACCGGGTTCCAAAAAGGCGTGTTGTCCATTTTCCAATCCTTTTCCTGATAAGCCATATTAAATGAAATCGAGTAAATTGAATGCTGAGAATGAGAAAGCGTTAGGAACTATAAAGATTTGACAAGCGTTTCTGGATCGATGAAATTAAGTTCCAGCATTTTGATGCTGGCGTCAATCCGCTGCAAATTCCGGTTAAGGGCGGGCAAATTTTCACCAAGCCTTCGGAGGTTGTCCACAGCGCTTTTTAGCTTGTTTATTTCGACAGAAATTTCTTCGATTGCCACATGCATGCAAGCCTCCTTTTCCATTAAATGAGGAATGAAATACGATTCATGAATCAACGCCCGCAACCTTGTCGGCAAAGGCCGACTGTGGCGGTTCGTGTTCGTTGCAGTCTAATCGGGCCCACCAGCAACCGTATATGACCTGCATCATACAACAGGAAAAAACGGCCCAATAACGGCCACGATCGATATTTCCACCGAAGACGGCATCTGGGCCAGTGCCCCCCTCATGCGAGGACCGCCGCGAAATGATCTTTTTGTATTGACAGTGTTTGCAGTGTGTTATATAAGAGGCTCTGTCGCTTGACACGGGTAGGGCAAATGATTCCAATGAGAAGCTGAAAGTCCATGTGATTTTTTTACCAGCAGCTGTTTTGCGGATGTCATGGCCACCATCCGCATCACCTATTATGCGTTGCCATTATAATTTAAAAGTGAGGCAAGACTATGTTTAAAGGCATCAAAACCATTTTATTCACCACCAATCTATCCAAAAACTGTGTACCGGCATTTGATGTCGCTGTTATGATGGCTCTGCAGTTTAAAGCCAAAATTATCCTGCTTCATGTCTTGGAATCCATTCCGGATTATGTCGAGGGAAGATTAGAGGGGCTATTGGGAGAAGATCAGTGGAAGCAGATGATGCATTCCCACGAAAACGAAATTCGTCAAAAATTAATCGGCAAGCGTTCTTCCAACACCCTCATTCAAAAGGCATTGGAGCATTTTTGCACGGAAGCCGGAATCGATGAAGCCGCCTGTGGATACCAAGCCCGCGAGGTCGTGATCGATGACGGTGACGTGGTCGAATCGATCCTGGTCAATGCCAAAGCCCATGAATGCGATATCATCATCATGGGCGCACCCGAAACCCGATTGTTGAAAAAATCCATTGGCCATACCACCAAATCGGTTCTCAAAAAGTCAAAAGTGCCGGTTATCGTTGTGCCTATCGACCCCAAGGAGAAAAAGGACCTGCCCGATCTGTCCAGCTGGAGCAGTTAGACACGGATTCATCCGAGTCCCTTTGTTCATGCGTTTAAATGAGCCGGTTACCATGGCCGACAAGAGGCCAAGAAGCCGGCTTTTTTATCCCTTTCGGTAATATTTCCATTTTCCATCGTTTCTGTCATTACCATTGTTGAACGTGAAGCTAAGGCATGCGACTGGGTTGCTTCGAATTTTAGATCCACAACCCATCACTCTCGGGATCAATTAATGCCTCTGGCGTGAGAACATGAATCTGCCCCCTTCTTTTCTTCTCGATGATGCCAGCCTGGCGTAGATCGCCTAACACTCTCAGTACCGTTTCGGTCGTCGTGCCTGCCAGATCGGCGATTTCCACGGCCGTAAAATTCAAAAAGGGGCCAAATTTTTCCGATAAGGCATGGAGCGTTCGTCTCAATCGCTCGATGACTTTTTTCTCCTGCATATCCAGAATGCGGCTGTTCGAGCTATCCACCGCCTGCCCTAATATATTGATGATGTTGATGATCAGCTGAGGATTGGAAAAGGCAAATTCCATAAAGGCCTTGTGGTCAACGACGACAATCGTCGTACCCTGGGCGGCTTCGGCGATGTTGGCACGGCCGGCACCGGTAAAGGGGCCGACCAGATTAATGGGCTCGCCCGGTCCGGCCAGCAAATAGGTTAGCCGTTTGCCCAATGCGGAGTATCTGGATACACGAACCAGCCCATATTCCACCAAGGCGAAGTCAAGGTATGGCTCCTCCGCTTGAAAAACCACCTCGTTTTTGGCGAAACGTTTGATGACGGCCAATTCGGCAAACGTTTTTCGTGCAGCCCCGCAAAGGCCGTTCATTATTGCAGCCTGGTTAAACAATACGATTTTACGTTCAAGATCGGTTGGATTGGGCATAATCTATATGAATACCCGCTAAAGACTGGAAAAACAAGCCGTTGATGTCGTAGCTAAGAAATAGCACTAATTTAGCTAAACCCGCTTGACCCCTTCTGCGACTGTTGTTAAAAGGTAAGGTATTTTTGGTAGTCCACCGACAGGGTTGACTGTTCCCTTGAACAACCCCAAAGATAGATATCTAGAATGGACGGGCATTCATTATGACAGACGATCGAAAAAACCAGACGACAGAAGATGTGTCGCCGGGTTATGCTCCGACAAAAGTTAAATTTGAAATATACGGAGAGGAAATGATCGAGAAACTGGTCAAATCCAGTGGTAACAGCGGCCGAGTGTATTTACCGCCGGATTGGGTGGGGCGTCACGTAAAAATCATTCGCGTCGATTAGCCAACCACGCCCTGGACTTAAAAGGACCATTGAAGTGGAAGAAATTCGAATCAGAAAACTTGAGGCTACGGATGCGGATGATATCGCCGTCATCTATGCATCCATCGTCCGCAAACCAGTGGAAGTGGACTTTAAAGCCCTGATCGAAGAACATGCCCGAAACGAGAATGATATCTGCTTGATAGCGGAGCGAAACGACAGGATCATCGGGTTCATGATCAGCTACATTCTCAGTTTCGGTTTCGGCATCGATAAAAGCGCCTGGATCGCTTTCTTGGGTGTCGACCCCGAATTTATGGGCCAGGGGATCGGCGATCGTTTGGCCAAACGAATTTTTAAAATTTACCAAGATATGGGAATCACCCGTGTGTACACCTCGGTGCCGTGGGACTCTACCGACTTACTTTCCTTTTTTAAAACCCTGGGGTTTGATCGTAGCCGATTCATCAACCTGAAAAAATATATATAGGGTCTATCCAGAAATAGGCAAATTGGTCATTTCTGGATGAGTAATATCGATCATGCCCTGCCATTGTGGCCGACAAACAAGTACCCTACCCCTCTGATGGTTTTGAGATAATTTGGATTGTCGACATCATCGTTCAATTGGTGGCGGATCCTGGAAATATAGACATCCACACTGCGGTCGAAGCCATTGTATTTTTCATTGTAAAGCGCTTCGTAAAGCTCATCACGGGAAACCACCCGGCCCGATCGTTTGGCCAGATACCAGAGCAGTTCAAACTGCATGGTAGTAAGATCGATGGGCCTGCCCTCCAGGGACACCGTCCGCAAAGAGGCATCCACCACCAGCTCTCCCACACGAATCTGACGGCTGTTGCCGTTTCCGGGGTAACCGCGACTACGCTTTAAATGGGCGCCGATGCGGGCGGTAAGGAGCGCTGGAGATACCGGCATTTGAACAAAATCATCGGCACCCCGTTCAAAAGCCAGCAATTGAGACGCATCGTCACCGTCTTTGCCGGTTAAAAGAATATGACCGTTGTAATAGGGGCGCACCATACCACACACATCATACCCCCCGGCCATCGGTAGATCGACGTCCAACAGCACGACATCCGGCACACGGGTAATGATTTCATCAACGGCCTTGCTGCTGTCGTCAAGGCAATGGACCGCAAACGACTTGGCGGCCAGGTAATCGGCAAGTACGGGAATCGCTCTTAGGTTGGCTTCGCAAATAAAGATGGTGGGCCGCTTTTTTAGCATATCCGATGTCATCGTAAGGTCTCCTTTTCTACTCATACCGTAATGCCTCGATGGGGTTCAGGTGAGCGGCCTTTCTAGCCGGAAAATAACCGAAGGCAACACCCACCGCGCCCGAAAAAAGGAATGCCGCCGTCACGATACCCGGCGTGAAAACAAACGGCACGCCGATTAAACGGCTACCCATCCAGGCGGCAGATAATCCCAAAATAATGCCAACCAGCCCGCCGAAGGCTGATAGAACTACGGCTTCTACTAGAAACTGCATCAGCACCTCTTTTTCGAGGGCACCGATGGCCAGTCGCGTGCCGATTTCGCGCGTTCGTTCGGTCACCGAAACCAGCAAAATATTCATGATGCCGATACCGCCCACCAGAAGGCTAACGCCGGCCACGGCCCCCAGTAAGGCAGTGAGAACGGTGGTGGTGCCGGTCAATGTATCAATTAACTCCTTCATGTCCCGAACGTGAAAATCATCCTCCTGATCGGGCTTGATTCCTCGCCTTTCGCGCATCAGTCGTTCGATATCGCTCTTAACGATCTGGGTCGACACCCCATCGGCCACGCTCACAAGAATGGTTTCCACGACTGTCGTGCCGGTCATCCGACGTTGCAGGGTGCGCAACGGGACAATCACCAAATCATCCTGATCATCACCGAAATTGGACTGCCCCTTTTCCTTGAGGGTACCGATTACCTTTAAAGAAATGATCCCCAGGCGTAGGGTCTGGCCAATTACCGGGTCGGAGCCGAAAAGCTCGTTTTGGACGGTGTGTCCCAATAGGCAGACGCCCTTGCCTGCTTTGAGTTCCGCCTCGCTGAAGGCACGGCCATCGGTCAGCACCCACCCCTGGATGGTGAGGAAGGCATTGGAGGCACCGGTTACGGAGGTGGACCAATTGGCACTGCCATGAATCGCCTGGCTGGATGTCTGGGCCATGGGAGCGACGGCAATCAGACCGGCAACGGTGTTTTGGATGGCGTTTACATCGGCAATCCCGAATTCGTCGGCCCGCGAGCGGGCACCGCCTGGCCTGCGCATGCCTTGCCCGGGGCGCACATGCAAAATATTGGTGCCCAATTTGGAAATATCATTGGTCACCTTGGCCGTGGCGCCGCTGCCCAGGGTGACCATCAAAATCACTGCACCCACGCCGATCACGATCCCCAGGATCGTCAGCGACGATCGCAAAACATTGCGCCTGATGGTCCGTTGGGCCAGCATGATCGCATCCCATAGCATCAGGCGGCGATTCCCTTCTGCATCTTGTCGGTCAAGCGGCCATCCACGAAATCAATCTGCCGATCGGCATAGGCGGCCATTTCCGGTTCATGGGTCACCATCACGATGGTAATGCCCTCCCGACGGTTGAAATCCAGAAGCATTTCCATGATCTCTCGACTGCGCACGGAATCCAGGTTACCGGTGGGTTCGTCGGCCAAGAGTAACCGAGGCCGCCCAACGATGGCCCTGGCAATGGCCACGCGTTGTTGTTGTCCCCCGGACAACTCTCCAGGCGTATGATTCGCCCGATCGGCCAATCCCACGGCCTGCAGCGCATCCAAGGCCAGCGTCCGGCGTTGTTTAGCCGACAGTTTGCGATAAATTAGTGGTAATTCCACATTTTCAAGGGCCGACGTGCGATTCAGCAGATTAAACCCCTGAAAGACAAACCCCAGGTAATGACGCCGCAACAGGGCCCGTTGATCACGGGTCAAGGCGCCCACCGCCACATCATCGAAAACATAGGTTCCCTGGGTCGGCGTATCCAGGCAGCCTAAAATGTTGAGGCAGGTTGACTTTCCGGATCCACTGGGCCCCATCAGGGCCACGAATTCTCCCAGGCCGACGGTCAACGAAACACGGTCATGGGCCCGCGTGGTGGTCTGGCCCTTGCCGTAAATCTTGGTTACCCCATTGAATGCGATCAATTGTCCCGACGTCGCTTCCGGCCTGTCCATGGGCTTATCCTTTGGTGGTGAGTGCACGAACAATCAACGGCGTACCGTCGCGCAGATTCGATGAGCTAACCGCCGTCATCACGCCATCCGTACTGATGGGAATCACCGGTACCGGCACCGGCTGGTTATCTTCCAGTATCCATACGCACGTCGGCTTTTTGGCCCCAACCAAAGGTGTCCCGCCGACATGCTTTTTCGGCCGTTGGCGCGGCGGTGGACCCGGCATCAACTTGCCCAGCAATTTTTTCTGTTTGGGCGGCGTGGTTGATGACTGTTGTGGGGTGAAACGCAACGCCGTGTTCGGAATCAACAATTGCCTCTCCGTCCTCTGAACGACGATGTTGGCCGTGGCGGTCATCCCCGGCCGTAGCAGCAGGTCTGGATTATCAACCGTCAGGACGGTTTTATAGGCCACTACGCCATCAGTCTCTTCGGCTCCGAAGCGCACCTGGGTGATGGTAGCTGAAAATGTTCGGTCCGGATAAGCGTCCACGGTAAACGTGGCTGGTTGTCCTTTCTTAACCTGCCCCACATCGGCTTCATCCACGTCTATCTGCAGCTCCATGCGTCGCAAATCCTCGGCCAGCGTATAAAGCACCGGTGCTTCCAGGGAGGCGGCCACGGTTTGCCCTGGCTCCACATCCCGGCTAAGCACAATTCCGCTGATGGGCGCGTAGATGACGGTCTTCTTGAGATCGGTTTCATTTTCCTGAAGCGCGGCATTGGCCATGTCGATGGCGGCCCGCGCGGCCTCCACGGCGGCAGTGGCGCGTTCCAGGTCCGCTTCAGCCTGTTCCAAATCTTCCAGAGATGGCAGTTTGCCGCCCGTCAGCTCACGGGTTTTACGATAGCGGGCAACGGTTTTCTGGTTGGCTTTACGGGTGGCTAACGCTTCCTGATAGTTCGCCTTGGCCGACGCCACCTCGGCCCTTGATTTCATGACCGCCGCCCGATATTTGGCATCATCCAGATAAGCCAGCGGCTGGTTGGCCTTCACCGCGTCATTGTAATCCGCCGTCATCGTGGTGATAATACCGGAAAGCTCGCTGCCCACATCGACCTGATTGGTGGCTTCCAGGTTGCCCGTGGCCGTTACCGTAATGACCAGATCACCCAATCGAGCCGGGTGGAACTGATAGCCCATCGTGCCGTCCTGCCCATGGCGACTGCCCACCAAGATAAAAACTGCCGATAGAACCAGTAAGACGCCGCCGATGATCCATCGCCTGATCCGTTGACGTCCATGGCTTATCGTCATCCGCGCCAGGTTTTTTTGGGCAGATAGGTGATCACTGTCATACATCCTTGCTTATCCTCGAATAGACGTTTCGCTATCAACCGGGACATTGGCCGCAGGGGGCTGATCCCGTAGTGACTGCCACCCTCCCCCCAGCGCCTTATATAACCGGACCAGATCGGACAAAAGGATGCCCTGACTCTCCGCCAGTTGATCTTCAAACGATAATAACGATCGCTGGGCATCCAGCACATCGCTGAAACCGATCATGCCGGTGGTGTATTGGTATTCCGCCAGCCGACTGGCCGAACGTGCCGCAGCAGAAGCCGCCTCCAAATGGGCCCGCTTCTGCTGCTCCTTGGCATAGGCCGTCAATGCATTTTCGACCTCTTCAAGGGCACCCAGCACGGTCGCTTCATAGTGAATCAGGGCCTGCCGGGTCAGCTCCTCCTGCACACGGACGTTGCTGCGGATCGCTCCGGCATCGAATATCGGCCAGCTGAAGGAAGGACCGATGGATCCGATACGGCTGCCCGCCGATAGCAGGTCGCCCAAATGCAGCGATTCCAGGCCAATCGATCCACTCAAACTGAATTTTGGATAAAGATCCGCCGCCGCTTCTCCAATACGGGCGGTCTGGGCAGCCAGTTCACGCTCGGCCTGACGAATATCGGGCCGTTGGCGAACCACGTCCGCGGGCACCCCCACCACCAAATCGACGGATGCTTCAGGCATCGGCCGCGTTTCCGCCAACCGCTCGTGCAATGCACCGGCAGGCTTTCCCACCAACACGGCCAGGCGGTTCATGGCCTCGTCCTGTCCCGCCTCCAGGTCCGGAATCTTGGCTCGCGAACTCTCCAGATTGTAGTGGGCCTGCGCAACGGCCAGCGCATCACCACTACCGGCTTGATCCGAGGCGACGAGAAGTTCCCAGGTTTCTTGCTGGGAGATGACGTTGCGCCTGGCCACGAGCAGTCTGGTCTGGTAAGTTCGCAAATCGATATAGTTAACGGCTACTTCCGCCAGCAAGGTGACCATGACATCGTTCAGGTCTTCGATCTGGGCTTCCAGATCGGCCTGGGAAGCTTCCACTGTGCGTCTGAGGCCACCGAACAGGTCCAGTTCCCATCCGGCATCGAAGCCGGCCGCGTAAAGCGATGCGGTTTCTCCGGAACCGCTTTCGTCAACACTGTAGGATTTGCGGGCCGAACCGGTGGCATCCAGGGTGGGGAATTGCTGCGCCCGGCTGTTCGCCCGCCGTTCCCGTGCCTCGCACACGCGAGAGCGAGCCTCCTTGACATCCAGATTACCGATAACGGCCTCATTGATCAGCCGGCTGAGAACCGGATCCTGCAGGCATTCCCACCACGCCGCCTGTAGCGTTCCAGCATCGCCGCCGGCGGTTGCGGAAAGGCGATGCCATTGGTCCGGCAATGGAAATTCCGGCAGCATGTAATCCGGCCCCACCGTAGTGCAGCCGGTCAAACCGGCCAGCAGCGCCAAGATGGGCAGGACAACCGCACACCGACATCGCACATATCGGCCGCGATCATTTACGAAGATTTTCAGTGGCAAGGCCATTGCACCGGATTCCTTGATTCGTTACTCGGTCTCGATCTTGTCGGCTAGTTGCACTGCCAGCCACACACCGGAACGGTCCTGCTTGGCGGCCGCGGGAGGTCCCCCAGGACCACCGCCCATCATCCCTCCACCCGGCCGATCCATCCTGCCACCACCCCCTGGCCCGCCCCCCCCGTCGGGTGGACCACCTTGCCGGGTGTCGCCATCGGCGCCGGAAGGCTTTCGATCCGCGACGCCGGCTCCACCGCTCACGATGCCGACACCGATTGTCGCTCCCGGTTTAAGCGCTTCGAGCGACGGTGCCGAATCGAAGGCAATGTCAAATTCATAAACCAGGGCGCCGGCCGCGTTTCGTTGCACACCGATATCGATACCGGTACGCCGAACCTCCGCCATCGCCATGGTCAACGGTCCGGTGGCATCCGAGTAGGTGATGGCCACCTGCTCCAGCGGTTCGAGGGACGCCGGGCGCGGCGGTTTTCTTCCAGTCCGGCGGTCTATATCGGCGGGCAGGGCGGCATCAGCCCCACCCGGTATCCCGTCACTGGGATGCCGGGGCGCTGTGCCGCGAACATGAATGCCGAACCTCTTCTCCTTGCCCCCCTTGGGGTCGATCCAGACGGTCAAGCCATCCATGCGCGGCTGCCGCGGCATGGTCTCGCCACCGATTTCGATGCAAAGCCCCAGGGATTGGTCGTCGTTGACCACATGAATCGCCAGGGGTAGATCATCGTCAATAGTCAGTGGCTTTCCCGGCCATTCACGATCAATTCCGTCGGTGATGATTTCAAAGGGCTTCCACTCGCCGGCGACGTTGGGCCGTGAGCATCCCCCCAACCCGCCAACCACCACCCCAATCGATATCAATACCGATAATAAATTGCTGATCATAGCCATCAACATCGTCATTCCTGGCCGGACGACCGGCGATTGAACAACGCCGCTGCGCCCCTCGTTGCTATTCGGTAAAGGAATCCGGTCCACCATGGGGGACCGGGGCATGGGCTTCCTGTTGACTGATATATCCGTCACCGTCGGCGTCCAACCGGGCGAACAGATCCTCCGGCCCGCTAAATTCAGTCTGGGAAACGCGTCCATCCGCGTTCACATCATCATCGGCAAACCGGTCTTCCCCTGCTGGGCCGGGGGCAGGCCCTCCGGCATCCAGCTCGTCGGCACTCAACAGCCCGTCTCCATCGGTATCCAGGTGATCGAAATGATCCGCCGGACCGGGAAATTCGTCCGGCGACAGCAGGCCATCACCATCACTGTCAAACTCGGAAAGCATGGCTGCCGCATCAGGACGATCATGGGGCGGCGGCCCTTGTGAGGCCTCCGTTGCATCGATGGTTCCGGAGCCATCCACATCCAAACGACTGAACAGGGTTTCATCCTCTGGAAACTCATCGGCCGAAACCAACCCATCCCCATCGGCATCGAATTGTTCGATAAACGGCGAGAAGGTCGAAGTCGATTCATTATCCTCCGCCCATCCCATCGCCGGAGCGACGCTTACCGCCGCAACCATTGCCACTGTAGCCAAACACCTTCCAACGCCCTTTGTTTTCATTGATTTCATCCTTTTCTTAACGTTTTGTGGGTTTGTAACTTGCGACAAGGATCTATCAACAAAAGATGGAGAAAGTAGGGAGAGATTGTCGAAAGCATGTGTGTTTGTTTTACCCCGTGGCGCGGATGCATTGACCGGTTGATCGGTCGACGCGTTTCCAATGCGATTATTTTTTGTTGCCAACCGTCGATATTAAAAAAAGGCTTTCTGTCGCTTACCGGAATCGATTGTAACGCTCAATCATGGAGAACGTGTGAAGGAATTGTGTGTTTTTGTAAAATGATGCAATGGCGATTGAAATCACAAGGAAAATGGTATTTTATAACACCGCAACGAAAAGCAGCCGCTGCGTGATCAACACCACGCGACTACTTAGAAACACGGAATCAAAGGCGTTGACAACGGCCATGGTTTCACGAACAATGACCAATATCCGGTTGTGCGCATGAAATTATCGATTAAAATCTCTGGTGCGTTTTTTCTGATCCTGGCCATCGTGGTGGGGGCCATGATCTCCTCCCGTTATCTTTTCGCACGCAATTTCGATAATTATATCCATCAGATGGAGTTGGAAAGACTCGAGCGTCTGGTGCCTGTTCTTCAAAATGCCTATCGCGTCCATAATGACTGGACGGAGATCCTAAAGAACAGGACGCGCTGGGACCGCATGATGCATGAAATGCTGGCCATGAACAGACCGCCCCCCCCCGCTCCCATGGAACAAAACGCACCGTCCCCCATGGGACAAGGCCCACCCAATGGCCCCGTGCGCATCCTGCTCATGGATGCAAACCGGCAGCCGGTGGTCGGACCACCAAACCATGAAAAGCAAGACGAATTGATTCCCATTCGCGTCGAGGGGCAGGTGGTTGGCTGGTTGGGCCTGAAGCGACACACACCGTTCAAATCAGGCCCGCCGGCTGACCTGTTGGCGCGCCAGACCAAACAGTTCTATTTGCTGGGCAGTGTCGTGGTCGCCCTAACCGCCTTGATCGCGTTTCTCTTCTCACGTCACCTGTTGACCCCCATTCAACGCCTCATACTAGGGACCCGGAAGCTGGCCAGTCGCGATTTCAGTGTGCGGATCGCCCCCACCACGGGTGATGAACTCAGCCAGTTGGCAGCGCATTTCAATACCATGGCCAGGACGCTGGAAGCATTCGAGGAGCAACGGCGCCAATGGTTGACCGACATCTCTCACGAGTTGCGGACGCCCCTTTCCGTTCTGCGCGGTGAAATTGAAGCCATCCAGGACGGTGTGCGCAAGCCCACCCCCGACAACCTGGCGTCCCTGCATGCGGAAATTTTAAGATTGAACAGATTGGTGGAAGATCTTCACCTGCTCTCTGTGGCCGACTCGGACCAACTCCACCTCAACAACGATCCGATTTGCCCCTTTGAGCTGCTTGAATCCGTCGTTCAAGGGTTTCACGCCCACCTTGCTCAGGGCAATATCCGCCTCGTCCTGCGGATTGATGCAATTACCGGCACGATCATCAAAGGAGATGCTGACCGGCTGGCCCAGGTTTTTACCAATTTGATGGATAATGCATTAAAGTATGTCCAGAAACCAGGCACGCTCGAAATCTCGGGTCACCTCCAGGATCATGAACTGGTCTTATTCTTTAGTGATTCCGGCCCCGGCGTCCCCTCCGCATCACTTCCCCGGCTGTTCGACCGGCTTTATCGTGTCGATCCCTCCCGCAGCCGGGATACCGGTGGTAGCGGTCTGGGCCTTTCGATCTGCCGCCGGATTATCGAAAGCCACGGTGGCCGAATATGGGCGCAACCGAGCCCGCTTGGCGGATTATCCGTTGCGATCCGACTGCCCGTGGATAAAAGTCGAACTTAAGGAATCGATGAGGAAAATATATGGCCGAGGAACATATTCTTGTGGTAGAAGATGAAAAAAAGATAGCCGATCTTCTCAAGGATTATCTGATTAAGGAAGGGTTCACGGTGTCCTGCGTCAGTCGTGGTGATGCGGTCATCAAAGAGATCAAGGACGTTGAGCCGGCCCTGATGCTGCTCGACCTGATGCTACCGGGCCTTGATGGGATTGCCGTTTGCCGGGAAGTCCGCAAAATCTCGGACCTTCCCATCATCATGGTTACGGCCAAGGTCGAAGAAATCGACCGCCTGATCGGATTAGAGATGGGTGCCGATGATTACATCTGCAAGCCCTTCAGCCCACGGGAAGTGGTGGCTCGGGTCAAGGCGGTGCTCCGGCGCGCGAGACCCGGCGATACGCCGCAGCGTCTGGCCGCCGGTCCCATTGTTCTCGACCAGAGCACTCGCCAGGTGACGATCGCGGACCGGCCGCTGAGCCTGACCCCCAGCGAATTTGGCTTGCTTAACGTGATGATCACGTCCCCCGGACGTGTCTTTTCGCGCAATGAGCTATTGGACAAGGTTCAAGGCTACCGATTTGAAGGCTACGACCGTACCATAGACAGCCATATTAAGAATCTACGCAAGAAAATCGCTGAATTGATGCCGGGCAAAGATGTCATTCAGACCATTTATGGCGTGGGGTATAAGCTTAGCGTTTAATGTTTGCAGGAGAATTGATCATTGCGTGTCTTGGTCATCGAAAATGATCCGCAAAACCAATCGGCCTTGGAAGCGGCCCTGAAAAACTTCAAGGACCGCGAAAAGGCATCGGACCGATCATCGGCGCTCGATTTAATACAGCATTCGCTGGCTGACAATCGATGGTTTGACCTGGTGGTCGTTGACATCGATACACCCGGCATGCAAGATGACTCGATCATCGCGGATATCCGACAGATAGAGGACAACCATCACGTCCCAGAAGAGAAGAAGGCCTGCCTGATCGTTATCTCCGCCTCGCCCAGACGGCAGTTGCTTACCGATTGCATGTTCAGGGGGTGCGATGAATTCATGGATAAACCCCTTGATTCTATCCGGATGCTCGAAAACCTCAATCGATTCAATCTGACAGACACGGTGCAACCGGCTGAAAGCAGCCTCCTGAAACGGGTAACCGGCAAGACACTGTTTGACGGCGTGATAAAGAAAATCGAGCGTGGCGATTTAGAACTGCCGCCCTCACCCAAGATCGCCATGCGAACCCGGCAACTCGTCGACCTGAACGCCGATATCGAGGATGTGATCGATCTTTTCAGGCACGATCTTTCTATTTCTACCAAACTGATCCGCTTGTCCAATTCCGTTGCCTATGGGGGATTTGAAAAAAACACCTCCACCAGCCAAGCCGTCCGGCGCATCGGCATCGATCGTAGCGTCGACGTCGTCATGTCCATTTGTTGCCGGGGATATTTCGTCACCAACCACCCGGACTATAAACAATTGGTCGAAAATCTATGGTGGCACAGTTTAGCATGTGCCCATGCCATGACAAACATCATCGATCACAAACAATTGAATATCGATGAAGATCCGTTTGCATTGGGATTATTGCATGATATTGGAAAGTTAGTTTTGATTCAAGCCGCCGGCGACCTGCAACGTCCCAAGAAATGGGGAATGGATATTGAGATGGATGCCCTGCGATCCATTCTCAGCGAATACCATGGACAGGTCGGCATGCGGATTCTGAAAAAATGGGGTTATTCCAAAGCGTTCGCCGCCTTGATCCAACACCATCGGGTCAGTGGGGAAACCGAGCCACCCGCCGCCATGCAAATGCTTTATGAGGCCAATCAACTGGCCACCGTCGCCGGGTTTAGCGATGGCATGGGCAATATCGAGCACGCGGCGGAGCAGTTGGAGCAATTGGGATATATTCCGGCGCTTCAAGACGATCTAAAGAAACAGCTCAGCACGCAGATCGAGCAGTTAAGGTATGCATTTGGTTAGTTGTCTGCCCCGCCTATTTTTTTGATTTAATCCCACGAATGGTTGTCATCCTTCGCCAAGGCGATCGGCCAGTGCAGCGCCTTGGAATCGTCTGCCTCGGAAAGCCCCTACCACCACCGCCGATAATACCAATACCGGCAAGCGCATTCAATAGCTATTGTTGATGAACTCGTAAAAAGCTTTTCCAGGCCATACATGGCCAAACAACCATGCAAAAGAAACTCGTTTTTCATTTTGCTGCGGCTACGCCAGTTAAATGGAAAAGCTTTTTATAATTAATAATTTATAAACAGTTTTGATTAACGAGTTCCTTAGAAGCCCGAAATCAAGGCTTGCGAATCCTGAGGAATGAGGCGCACTTAAGGTACGTTGCAGTGACGAAGGATGAAGCGTTTTATTTCAATCACGAGTGCCGCGGAACGCTTACCATCAAAGCCGGCGCTTTCGAGGACTTATACGATGGGCCAATACTCAATAGTCGGGCGACGGGTACAGAAGAATGCCCAGGTTGATGAATGGTTTACGAATACTAATCTGAGCGATAATTTGAAACGCTCAGTTTAGTCATAGATGTTGCGGTACAGCGCATAGTAGGTGACCGGTATCACCAACAGCGTAAAAACCGTCGATGCGAACAGCCCGAAAATCAGGGTCCAGGCCAGTCCCGAAAAGATCGGGTCCAGGGTGATGGGCCACGCCCCCAGTGCCGTGGTGGCGGCGGTCAGCAAAATGGGACGCATGCGGATGGCCCCGCTTTGCAAGATCGCCTCGCTAAAGGGCATGCCCGCCTTGATGGCATCCTGGATGAATTCGATGAGCACGATGGAATTGCGAATCACGATCCCCCCCAAGGCGATCATGCCGATCATTCCCGTGGCCGTGAAGAATACCGGGTCGGCGAAACCGCCCACCGTTTCCCCCGTGATCAGATTGAGCAGCCAGAATCCGGGCATGGCTCCGATGAGGGTCAGTGGGATGGCCATCATCAGCAAAAGCGGCATGAAAAACGAGCCGGTCTGCACGATCAGCAATATGTAGATGCCGGTCAACGCCGCAGCGAAGGCGATGCCCATGTCTCGAAACACGCGCAGGGTGATCTTCCACTCCCCCTCTCCGGCCCACTGGGCCCGTGTTCCCCGCGGCATGGGGTCGGACGCGAGGCGACTCATCATGTCCAGCACCGCTTCACCGGGTGCCCGGCCGGCCATCTCACCGGTAACGAAAATAACCCGTTCCAAGTTCTTATGGTAGATGGGTTGGTCCTGGTCCACACCAACCGGCGCGGCCAGCTCGGCCAGGGGCACCATGGTACCGGTGGCCCCCTTAACCGGGATCTGCCCCAGTTGCACCTCGCCGGACCGCTTTTGACGGGGCAAGATAGTGCGGATCATCAACGGCTGGCGCTCCTTGGGCAGGTGGACCGTCACCGCTGTATCGCCAGAGAGGGCCACGCGAAGCGCCTGGATGATCTGCTGGGTGGATACGCCGTGCAGGGCCGCCTTCTCCTTGTCAACCACGAAATCGATCTTCTTTCGGTCCGCCACGGTGCTGTCGTCGATATCCGTGACGAAGGGCTCCTTGGCCATGATGGTCTTGACATGGGCGGCACCGCTGATCAACTGCCGATAGGAGGCATCTTTGTCTCCGTAGATTTCGGCCACCAGGGTCGAGAGCACCGGCGGTCCGGGAGGCGTCTCCACCAGTTTGATGTCGGCGCCGTTTATCTTGGCGATGGCCTCCAAATCCTTTCTGAGCCGCAATACGATGGCATGGCTCTGCTGCTTGCGCCGGCTTTTGTCCGCCAGGTTGACCCGGATATCGCCCAGATGGGGCCCCTCGCGAAGGTAATAATGGCGCACCAAGCCGTTGAAATCGATGGGCGAGGCGGTACCCACATAGGAGACGAAGTTGGTGACCTCCTTGACGGTTCGAAGGTAGCCTTCGAATTGCCGTACCACGGCATCGGTGGCCTCCAAGGTGGTGCCTTCGGGCATGTCGACCACGATCTGAAATTCGTTCTTGTTGTCGAAGGGGAGCATCTTGAGGGGCACCAAGCGGACGAACGCCAGACCCACCGGAATGATCAGCAGGATAAGGATAACGACCAGGAGCCCGTACCGCCGCGCCCGCGATTCCAGAAACGGCGAGACCACGGTCCGGTAAATACGGTGGATGACGCGGGTGGTGCTCGCCGTGGTGTCGTCGCTTGCCTGTGCAGCGATTGGAAGGCTTTTCAGTAGTTTATACGTCATCCAGGGCACGATGGTGATGGCGCAAACGGTCGAGAAGATGACCGTCACGGGCACGTTTGACGCCATGGGGGCCATGTAGGGGCCCATCATGCCGGTGATAAAGAAAAGTGGGGTGAAGGAGATGATGATGGCGATGGTGGACATGATCACCGGTGGCAGCACCTCGCCCACGGCAAAGAGAACGCTGTCGATGGGGCTGCGCTTGCCAGTATACAGGTGACGCTGGATGTTGTCCACGTTAGTGATGGGGTCGTCGACCACCAGGCCCAGGCTGAGGATCAGGGCGAAGAGGGTCACCCGGTTGATGGTGTACCCCAAGAGGAAGTTGACGAACAAGGCCAGCGAAAAACTGATGGGTACGGCCAAGGCCACGACCAGGGCCTCTCGCCATCCCAGGGAAAAGGCCAGCAGGACGACCACGGTGACGATGGCAAAGGCCAGGGAGGCGAGCAGTTCATTGACCTTCTGCTGGGCGGTCGCGCCGGTGTTGCGGGTCACCTGCACGCGGACATCATCGGGAATAATCTCCTTCTTCAAGGTCTCCAGTTCGGCGAGAATGTTGTTTGCCACCACCACGGCATTGGTGCCCTTTTTCTTGGCCAGCGCCAGGGTGACGGCCGGGTAGGAGAGCGGCGTGTCGGTGAGCTTCTGTTCGTTGCGGAAATAGTGGGAGTACCCGATACGGGAATAGCTGTGCGCTTCCTCGGGACCGTCGAAGACCGTGGCGATGTCGCGCAGATAGACCGGACGATTCTCGTGAACGCCCACCACCAGTGCTTCCACTTCGCGGGCGGAGGTCAGAAAGGCATTGGCCGAAACGGTGACGCTGCGATTGGCGCGGGAAAAGTCACCGGCGGTGACCGAGGCGTCGGCGCCCATCAGCGCCCGGCGGACCTCGCCGATGGAGACCCCCAGTCCCATCATGCGTTCGGGCAACAGTTCCACGCGGATTTCACGGCACCTGCCCCCGACGATCTGGGTCCTGGAGATGTCTTTTACGGCCGAAAGTCCGGCCAGCACCTCTTCACCGATGCGGCGCAGCCGGTGGTCATCGTAGCGCTGGGAGAATAGGGTCAGATTGACCACCGGCACGTCGTCAATTTCCACGGGTTTGATCACCCAGCCGCGGACAATGGATGGGGCCAGATCCTCGAACATGGCGATGCGGTTACGGATCTTCAATATGGAGTTCTCGCGTTCCTCGCCCACGTAGAACCGGACCGTCACCACGGCCATGTCCTGACTGGACATGGAATAGACGTACTCCACGCCGTCGATCTGCCAGAGCAAGCGTTCAAGCGGCGTCGCCACGAGCTTTTCAACCTCTTCGGCTGTGGCCCCCGGAACGCTCAGGTATACGTCCGCCAGAGGGACGACAATCTGGGGGTCCTCTTCCCTGGGGGTGACCAAGATAGCGGCGACCCCCAGGCAAAGTGAGAGAATAATGAGGATGATCGACAGTTGAGAGGTGAGAAAGCGGTATACGAGGGCACCGATGAATCCATTGGCTTCGGAATCACCCGTAGCCGAGTGCTTCGGTTCAGAGGATCGATCAGTCATTATCCGTCACCTCCCAACCGATGGTCTCGGTTCCCTCCAGGCCGGATAGGACTTCCACCGCCTCCCCCAGGCGCAGGCCGGTTTTCACGTAACGGGACTGCCAGCCGTCATCGGTCTTGACCCGCACCAGTTCCAATTGGCCCACCTGTCTAATGGCGGCCCACGGCACCGTCACGATCGGCCTTCGATCCACGGGAATGCGCAGTTTACCGAACATACCCGGATAGAGCCCATCGACAGTGGGCATGGCCGCCTTGACCAGGAACGTTCGGGAGCGGGGATCGGCATAGGGTACGATCTCCTCGACGGTGGCATTGACCTGAACGTCCAGGGTTTCGATGCTCACTTGCAGCGAGCCGCCCGGTGTCACCCGGGTGATCAACCCTTCCCGCACATAGGCTTCCAGGCGCAGGGCGCCCGACGTACGCAGGGCAACCAAGGGTTTGCCGGGAAGGGCTAGATCGCCGGGCTCCACGAAACGTTTGAGAATGATACCCGTTTCCGGGGCGAGGATCTGTGCATACTCCAGGGAAATGGTGCTCTCTTTCACCACCGCCTCGGCCTGGAGAATGCCGGCCTCGGCGGCTGCCAGCGCCTCTTGGGCCCGTTTGACGCCGGCTTCGGCCTGGCGAAAGTTGGCTTCGGCCGCCTCCAGCTCCTGGGCCGTTGCCGCCTGGGAGGCAAAATAGGTCTTCACCCGGTCGAAGTTGGCACTGGCCTGTTTCCGTGCGGCCTGGGCCGCCTCCAGTGCGTGCCGGGTCTGCTCACGGCCTGCCCGGGCGGTCTTGAGTGCCTGTCTGGCCTGTTCTAGACGCGAGGTCATCTGCCGGCTGTCGAGCATCACCAACAGCGCGCCCTTTTCCACCTGGTCCCCGGGGTTGGCGTGCACGTCCAGTACCTGACCAGTAATCCGGGCTTCGATGCGCGTTTCGGTCTTGGGGCGCACGGTGCCGACGGCTTCATACATCTGGTCGATCTCCTGGACCTGGGCCGAGGCTGTTTGGGCAGGGGTGAAGGGCTTTTTCTCCACGGCGGTAAATGCCCCCGGTTCGATGCCGTTGCATCCGGTAAGCAAAAGCCAGCCAACGGTGATGCAGCCGTAAAGGAGCATATCAGGGTTTCGGTCTGTGTTTCTCATTGGCCAATTCTCCTTGCTGTCGCTTTTTAGTCTGGGTGCCGGTCCAGTAGCCGGTGGCCCGGCCGCTTCGCCCTCGTACCGACGCATTACCCGTTGATGGAACGCCGTGGGCGTCTGCACATAGAAGGAGCCGCTGACGAGTCTCATCCAGGTTGAGGTATATACAGAGCGGAAATCATGTATACGGGGCCGGTGCCTTTTGGAGCCATGCCACATCCAAGAAGTTGTAACGCCAGACAAAAACAAACTATTGAAAATACTTTTTTCATTTTCCAATTGTTCCTTTACGATAAATCTTAATGTCAACAAAATTTGAAACGCTCAACTTTGGTTATTGCTAATAGCCATCCCAACACCCGCGCCAATAAAGGTACCGCCGATAATTCGTTTAAGATATTTCCCGAAACTTGCTTTGGAAAAAAGAGTAACGACTTTTTGACCACTGATGGCGTAAATCATGAAACAAACAAATGCTATTAACGCGCATAGTCCCAGCAAAATGACGGACTGAAATAAATATGCCGAATGGGGATCGATGAATTGCGGAAAAATGGCTGTAAAAAATATGATCGCTTTTGGATTCCCGGCTGTTACCAATGCGGATTGTAAATACATTTTTCTCAATGAGTTGAATTTGGTGTTCTGCCCCCAACCCCCCTCAGATATCGAAATCTTAGCCGAACAAAGAATGCGAGTGCCAATATAGATCAGGTACGCTGCGCCTGCCAATTTAATAAGATGAAATATGGTCTCGGAGGCGACCAGAATGGTTCCTAAACCAGCGATTGAGATGGCTGTTTGTATTAATGTAATCGTTACGTTGCCCAGGGCAGATGCGATTGTCTTCTTAGCGCCGTATTGCATGCCATGAGTCAACGCCAACAACATGCTTGGGCCGGGAATGATTGAGGCAATAAACACAGTCATTGAATAGAGAAAGAAAAAATTAAAAGACATTTCTTAAAATCCGTTCAAAGGGTTAATCAAAAATTACTGACCGGCTGAGATTAAATCGAGGCCATTTTTTCACATTTTATCTCATTATGTCAATTAGTTGATTTGGGCGGTCCTCGACCTACGGATGAACACCGGTGTGATGTCGCAAACAACGTCGCCCAAGACAACGCGACCGTCATGTTCACCGGTTGTAGGCAATTCCCACTAGGCCTGTCGAAAAATCCGACACACGCCTTAACCGACTTACTTTCAGGTAAAAACCGATATTTTTTTCCTTGCCAGAAACCGGCACCCTGGTACAAAAGGGAGATCCACTGGTTACGGTAACACGCCAGGGTAAGCGGGCTCACCTTCTGGCCCCCATCAGCGGCCTGGTAACCGCCACCAATCGCCACATGAAACCAAAAACACCGCTACAACGGCGCATTGGCGTACCAAACACACTAATACGATACCCGTTTTGCAATGCAATCTCAGCTCCGCGGACAACTGCTTTACTTACCGCGGCGGTCGACAGGCCAAGCCGCCCGGCCATAGCCGTCATGGTAGCTTCGCCGGGAAGGTCCCATGGCTTGACCAAGATAGTCCAGCACGATTTGAATTCTGCCAAGGCTGGTCGCATTTTCCCATAATAACGGAAGCGGTAGCCCACACTAACAATCTGATTCGTTTCCATGTTCCTGGTGAATTCGGACAATCCATCTTTTCTCTCAAAGTTACAATTCGTCATTCATTTCATCAAATAAGCGTATTTGTTAACAGGGACGGGGACGTTCAATGATGAAATTTTATGGATGCT
This sequence comes from uncultured Desulfosarcina sp., assembly GCA_963674765.1. Taxonomy (GTDB): domain Bacteria; phylum Desulfobacterota; class Desulfobacteria; order Desulfobacterales; family Desulfosarcinaceae; genus Desulfosarcina. The sequence continues at coordinate 64,449 of OY771548.1, forward strand.
CAAATTGAGCATATGTGCTAATAAAAAGATTAATAAGGATAATGGTCCGCCGGCTTCCACCCTAAGAAAGGCCTGAATGATCATGGAAAAAAGTGTGAAGGTGGCACTCATGGCGATTGGCGTGAATTTGCTGCTGTTCGCTATAAAATATTTTTTTTCCAGTTTGTCAGGCAGCATTGCTTTGAAAGCGGATGCCTTTCACTCGCTGTCGGACGTCGTCGCGTCTTCGACGGTTTTCATCGGTATTGTCATCGCCAAGCGGAAGACCCGCGCTTTTCCCTATGGGCTTTACAAGGTTGAAAACCTGGCTTCGGTCGTAGTAGCATTGGCCATCCTACTCGCCGGCTACGAAATCGCCAGGGAGGCTTTTTCAGGGACAACGGCAGAATTGAAGAACGTCGAAATGACGATTGGATGCGTGCTGTGCGCCATCGCGGTCGCCTTCGCCTACGCGGTTTATGCTGCCAGGGTCGGACGCGAGATCAACTCACCGAGCCTGGTCGCCGACGCCAAACACATCGCCGTCGATGTGTTTGCCGGGGGAGCGGTGTTGGTTGGACTGCTGGGCAGCTTCGTCGGTATACACCTGGACCGGATCACCGCATTTATTGTTGTTGCGATTATCGCATGGTCCGGGGGAAAAATTTTTTTCGACGGCATCCGCGTGCTATTGGATGCGTCCCTTGACTACCCAACCCTGAACCAGGCCGAAAAACTGATCATGGCCGAACCGCGGGTGACCGCCATCAAACATCTAACGGGACGGAATTCAGGACGCTACAAGTTTATCGAAGCCGATATCGCACTCAAAGAATATGAACTCGAAAAAGCCGCATTTATCGCCAATCGTATCACAGCCACAATTTCGGAACAGATTAAAAATGTTGACCGAGTGCTGATTCACTACGAACCCATCATGAAGGAAACGCTTGTCTATGCCATCCCGCTGCAGGATGACCAAAGCCAGATAATCTCCCAGCATTTTGGCGAGGCGCCCTGTTTTGTATTGGTCACCATCCGGATAAAAGATCGTAAAATCATCAACAAAGAGATTCTCACCAACCCATTCACCCATGTCGGCCAGGGAAAGGGAATTCTAGTGGCCGAATTATTGATCAGACATTCGATCGATGCCGTCATCACCCGCGAGCATTTCACGGGCAAGGGTCCTTTCTACGTATTTTCCAATGCCGGCGTGGATACTTATCAGGCCCAGGAGGACACCATTGAAGGCACGCTGAAAAAAATGGGAATGCACCCCTGATTCAGGTCAAATTCTCTAAACCTGACGCTTAAGGATGCGGGATGGAAACATTAGCGAGCGCCCACTGCACGCTGTGGGCAAGATACTTGAGTTCATCCAGATCATCTTCGGTCAGATCGTTTTCGTCTTTTTTGATCAGTTCCAGGCAACCCGCTTCGGAAAGCGGAAATTCATCCAAACCCAATTGGAGTGCGGTGACGGTCACCAGGTTGAGCGTGTTTTCAAGCGTGGCGATGATGCCACCGGTTTCCATATCGATGGACTCCTGCCTTCTGAGACGAACCAGGGCACCATTTATTTTCTGCAGCAACTCAGACTGTGAGATAATCATAAAAAACAAGATATCTTAATTTCATATTAAAAACAATCAAATCAAAGAACAGAAAAGACAAAATCGGATTCCCATCCGGTTCCGCTTTGGTCAGAATCAAACGAAGCCCCCCATCTTCGTGCCTGGCCTCAATCTTGCGTTGGTCAATAATCGCTGGCGATGATGCCCCTCTCCCGTTTATTTTTTTCTTGACGGCTCTCCGCCTATGATTTAAACATTTGTTTAAATCATTCGTTTAAAACATTTGTTTTATTTTAAACCAAGGCAGGCAGCATGGCAACGGTCTCCCAGGAAAAATCGGTCAAACGAAAAATTCTCGATGCAGCCGGCGACGTGTTCGGCCGCAAGGGCTACAAAGCGGCCACGATTCGCGAAATCTGCCGGGTGGCAACGGTCAATGTCGCGTCCATCAATTACCACTTTGGTGGCAAAAAAGAACTGTACCGGATGGTGGTCGAGGATTTGCTGGCGCGAACCTTCGTGCAATATCCCGTGGACGCGGGTGTTGACAGCCACTCCCCTCCCGAGGCACGTCTGCGAGCATTCGTCAGCGGCGCCTTGCGTCGTCTGCTGTCACCCGACGGCCTTTCTGGATATCCGGGCAAGGGGCAGTTGGTGGCCAAGGAGTTGGCTGACCCATCGCCCTTCCTGGACGACCTGGTGGAAGCATTCATCCGGCCCACGGCAGCCGTTCTTTTTTCCGTTATCGAAGAAATACTGGGCCCCGAAGCAACGCAAGCGCAGATTATGCGTTGCCAAATCAGCGTGATCGGCCAGTGTTTCCACTATGCCATGGCACGCCCGATCATCAGCCGCCTGACAGCCTTAAATCTTACGGATGCGGCCATCATCGAAGAGTTGACCGACCACATCACTCGGTTTTCGCTGGCCGGCATTGGTGCCGTGCACGATTTCATGGCCACCAATGACCCCCTGAACGCCCCGGCAAAGAGAAAAAATGGAGGCCGATCATGAAAAAAAGGTTGCGCATCATCATCCCGGTGGCGGTTGTCGTCCTGGCCGTGGTCGGTTGGAACCTATGGATCCAATCAAACGGAAACGACCAGACGATCCAGCTGTCCGGCAACGTCGATGTGACCCAGGTGGATCTGGCCTTCAACATCCCTGGCCGCCTGAGTCGTCGGCTGGTCGATGAAGGGGATACGGTGAAAAGCGGTCAACGGCTGGCCTTGCTCGACGATACGGACCAGCGACTCGAGGTGCAAAGAGCCCAGGCCGAAGCCGACTACGCGTCGGCCGTGCTGGCGGAACTCGAGGCCGGCAGCCGCCCCGAAGAGATTCAACGGGCCGAGGCGGCCGTCGCTAAGGCCCGCTTTGCCCTGGATGAACTGCAAAGCGGCAGCCGCAGTCAGGAGATCGCCGAAGCCGAAGCCGACCTGAAACGGGCCCTGGCCAACGAACGGGCGGCCAACAGCCAGCTGGCGCTGGCAAAAAGCGACTTTGAACGCTATCAGGCCGTATTCGCCGATGGCGGCATCAGCCAACAGACCTTCGACACCTATCGAACCCGTTTGGACTCGGCCAAAGGCACCGCGTCAGCGGCAACATCCCAGCGCCAAGCAGCCAGCCAGCGCCTGAGCCTGCGTCGCGAAGGCAGCCGTACGGAACGTATCCGGCAAGCGCGGTCGGTCCTGACCCAGGCCGAAGCCGATTATGCGCTGGTGAAAGCCGGCCCCCGCCAGGAAGCCATTGATCAGGCCCGGGCCAAAAAGGATGCGGCCCTGGCGGCCCTGAGCTTGACCCGTCAGCGATTGGCCGACACCGAACTACTCAGCCCGTTTGACGGAGTCGTTCTGAACACCTCGGCCGAGCCCGGCAGTTACCTGAATCCCGGCGGAAGCGTGCTTACCGTCGCCGATATCAAAAATGTCTGGGTACGCGTCTTCATCTCCGAAACCGACCTGGGCCGTATCCGGCTCGGTCAGGACGCCAAGGTGACCGTCGACGCCTATCCGAATCGTTCCTGGAAAGGACGGGTCAGTTATATCAGCAGCGCCGCCGAATTTACCCCGCGTGCGGTGCAAACGTTAAAAGAGCGTACCAATCTGGTCTACCGCATCAAAATTCAACTGGACAACGTCGATGGCGCACTCAAACCGGGCATGCCGGCCGATGCCCTGATCGAGGCCGCCCCATGAGCATGCCGCGCGACACGCCAATCATCAATGCCCGAGCCATGCACCGCACATTTGGCGATCTGACGGCGGTGGATGGCTTGTCCATCACCGTGAGCCGGGGTGAGATCTACGGATTGGTCGGGCCCGATGGCGCCGGCAAGACCACCACCTTGCGCATGTTGGCCGGCCTGCTGGACCCTTCCGGCGGAGACATTCAGGTGGCCGGTTGCCAGCTGCCGGCGGCCAGTGATGCAGTTAAAACCCACCTAGCCTACATGAGTCAGCGCTTTGGCCTCTATCCGGATCTGACGGTGGATGAAAACATCTATTTCTACGCCGACCTGTACGGCATGCGCCGGAAAGACCGGGATGCACGCCTGGCCGACCTGCTCGATTTTTCCAATATGCGCCCCTTTCGAAAACGCCTGGCCGGCAATCTCTCGGGCGGCATGAAACAAAAACTGCAGTTGATCTGCGCGTTGATCCACACTCCGGACGTGCTGTTGCTGGACGAGCCCACCAACGGCGTGGATCCGGTCAGCCGCCGGGACTTCTGGCGTATTCTCTACCGCATGCTGAAATCCGGGGTGGCCATTCTGATCAGTACGGCCTACCTGGACGAGGCCGAGCGCTGCAACCGCATCGGCCTGCTGGATCATGGACGGCTGCTGGCCGAGGGCAGCCCAGAGCAGGTGCGCCGGTCACTCGCGCTGAATATCGTGGAACTGCGCTGCCAGGATACCCGCCACGCCGCCGACCGCCTGCGCAGAAAACTGACCACCGCCGCCAGCGTGGATCTGTTTGGCGACAGTATCCACATCGTCTGCCAGCATCCCCTTCGGGCCATCGAGGAAACACGGCAGATATTGGCGACGGCCCAGATACCAATCAATGCACTCGACTCGATCCAGCCGACCCTGGAAGATGTGTTCGTCAATACCGTTAATCCATCGGCACCATCATCGAAGACGTCCCTCGCCCCCGCTTCGTCAGCCGACAGTGCCCCCCGGATGAGCCCAACGAACGACGGTGCCGTGAAAATCGTGGATTTGACCCGCCGGTTCGGCGACTTCGTTGCCGTCGACCGTCTCGACTTGACCGTCACCACCGGCGAGATCTTCGGTTTCCTGGGACCCAATGGCGCGGGCAAGAGCACGACCATCCGCATGCTGTGCGGGCTGCTCAGCCCATCGGCCGGCAGCGGACGGGTCGCCGGCTTCGACCTGGCGACACGGCCCGAGGCCATCAAACAGAAGATTGGTTATATGAGCCAGAAATTCTCCCTCTACGATGATCTGACGGTGGCCGAGAACATCGAATTCTACGGGGGAATTTACGGGCTGGCTGGCCAGCAACTGACCGAGCGCAAACGATGGGCCATCCGCATGGCCGGTCTGGAAGGGCGTGAGAACCAACCCACCCGTATTCTGGCCGGCGGCTGGAAACAGCGCCTCTCGCTGGCCTGCGCCATCTTGCACCGTCCACCGATCGTCTTCCTCGACGAGCCCACCAGCGGCGTCGATCCCTTGAGCCGACGCCGCTTCTGGGACCTGATCTACGACATGGCCGGCCGTGGTCGAACGGTCTTTGTCACCACCCACTACATGGAAGAAGCCGAGTACTGTGACCGCGTGGCCCTGATCTACCGTGGCCGCATGATCGCCTTGGGCTCGCCACGACAGCTCAAGGGGCAACTGGTGGAGGAAACCATCCTCGATCTACGCTGCTCGCATCCCCAGGATCTCATGGATGATCTGGCCGCCCTCGAAGGCGTCAGGGATGTGGCCCTGTTTGGCGCCGGATTGCACCTGAAAGTGGATGATGCCGACACCGTTGGTGCGCGTATCCATGAACTGACCGACCGCATGGGGTGCACGGACGTTCGCCTGTCTCCCATTTCTCCCAGTATGGAAGACGTGTTTGTCTCACTCATCGAAAAGGAGGATCGCCAGAATGGAAAAGTGTAACCATCTGCCGCCCCACGATCTTCAACCGACATGGAGTGACCGATGAAACTGCAACGGCTGAACGCCGTGGCCCGCAAGGAGTTCATCCATGTATGGCGGGACTGGCGCAGCCTGATGCTGGCCATCGCCATTCCCATGCTGCTCATCGCCCTGTTCGGATATGCCTTGACCATGGATCTCAAGCACGTGCCCACGGCAGTCTGGGACCAGTCGAAAACCGCCGAAAGCCGCCAATTTCTCAGCCTGTTCGACGGCTCGGCCTATTTCGCCATCGACCGCTACACCGACGGGTACGTATCGCTGACCGACCTGATCGATAGCGGGCGGGTCATGGTGGCATTGGTCATCCCCTCGGACTTTGCCGATCGCATCCGAGCCGGCCGACCGGTAGCCATCCAAGCCATCGTGGACGGAGCCGATGCCAATAACGCCATCCTGGCCGTCGGCTATATCAATGCCATCGGCCAAATCTACAACACCGGTATCCATGCACGAGCCGAACGCCGGCGCCCCATGGCCGCGGGTATCCGTCTCGAACCCCGCGCCTGGTATAACCCGGAGATGGAGAGCCGCAACGTGATCATTCCCGGTATTATCGCCCTGGTGATGGTGGTTATCGCCGCCATGCTCACCAGTGTGACCGTGGCCCGGGAATGGGAAACCGGCACCATGGAGCAGTTGATGAGCACGCCGATCCGCGTTCCCGAGCTGGTTCTCGGAAAGGTAGCCCCCTATTTCGCCATCGGCCTGATGGACGTGGCCATTGCCGTGATCATGGGCCGCTGGATCTTCGATGTTCCCTTCAGGGGCAGTACCGGCCTGCTGTTTCTCTCGGCGTCTGTTTTTCTTACCGGTGCCCTTTTTCTGGGGCTTTTGCTCAGCATCGTTCTCAAGAGTCAGGTGTTGGCCAATCAGATCGCCCTGTTTACCGGTTACCTGCCCACCCTGATGCTCTCCGGGTTCGTCTTCGGCATCTACAACATGCCCAAGGCGATCCAGGCGATCACCTTCATCGTGCCGGCACGCTATTTCATCGCCCTGTTGCGAGGCATCTTTCTCAAAGGCATCGGCCTGGAGATCCTGGGTCTCAATGCGGCCTTGTTGACCATCTACGCAGCCATCATGGTGCTGCTTTGCCATCGCAAGATGAAACTTAAATTGTAGAGGCTTCGCATGATCCTGCGTATTAAACAAATGCTGATTAAAGAATTCTTGCAGATGTTCCGCGATGTGCGCATGCGCATGATTGTGCTGGTCATGCCCCTGGTTCAGATGACCGTGATGGCCTTTGCCCTGACCACGGACGTGAAGGACATCGCCACGGCCGTGGTCGACCCGGACAACACGCCGCAAAGCCGGTTGCTGGTGGATGAATTCATCGGCGGTAACTACTTTGCCGTGACCGATCGCCTGACCACCGACAAGGGCGTTCGCCGTCTGCTTGACGCCGGACGAGTCAGGGCCGTGATCCGCATTCCCCAGCATTTCTCAGATGATCTTAAAGCCGGCAAGATCGTCGCCGTTCAGCTGTTGGTGGACGGGACCCTGAGCAACGATGCCGCCATCACTCTCAATTATGCCAATCAAGCCGTGGCCAGCTTCAACCAACGCTTGGCTGGCATGCAGGCGGGGGAGGCATCCATAGTCACCGGCCCGCTGGATCTTCGCATCCGCGCCTGGTACAACCCGAACCTGGAAAGCAAATACTACTACATTCCCGGTCTGATCGCATTGATGCTGATTCTCATCGGCCTGGCGCTGACATCCATGGCCATCGTGCGTGAAAAGGAAATTGGCACCATCGAGCAGGTAATGGTCACGCCGATCCGGCGCCTGGAATTCATCCTGGGCAAGACTCTGCCCTTTTTGCTGACCGGCATGATCACCATGACCTTGATGTTTGCGATCGCGCGACTGATTTTCGGCATCCAAATCAGGGGAAGCATTTTTCTGCTCTACCTGACGGCCATCATTTATATCATGGGCAACCTGGGAATGGCCATCCTGGTCAGCGTCACCGCCCATACCCAGCAACAGGCATTCCTGACCGCTTTTTTTATCCTGGTGCCGTCCATTCTGCTCAGCGGTTTTATCTTTCCCATTCGCAACATGCCCGTGGTCATTCAGTGGCTGACCGTGCTCAATCCCATGCGCTGGTTTTTGCAGATCCTGCACGGCATCGTGGTCAAGGGGGTCGGCATTCACACCCTGTGGCCGCATATTGGGGCCCAGCTGATATTGGCCGGCAGTTTTCTCACACTGGCCGTGACGCGTTTTAAGAAAACACTGCAATAGATTCGGGAGACAATCATGCGATACACCTGGCTTACCATCATCATTCTGCTTTTCGGCATCGACGGTTGGGCCACCGCACCGCTGACCATCGATGAAGCAGTGCGTCTAGCGTTGCAGAACAACCCCCAGATCCACGAGCAGATGGCTTACCGGGAAGCGGCGACAATGGGTGAACGCTCGACGCGAACCGACTTTTTCCCTCGGCTGTCAGCAGCCTACGCCTATCAAAGCCTGGCCGAAGCGCCTTTCGTCAACATTAACGGGAATCAGGTGACCACCAACAGCCGCGACCAGCATCATTGGGAGGTCACACTGAGCCAACCGCTTTTCTCCGGCTTTGCCATCAGCGCGCGCCACCGCATTGCTCAGCTGGGGCTCTCCACGCAGGATCTGGCATTGCAGCAAACCCGTCAAATGATCATTTTGAACGTCAAAACGCGCTGTTTCGATTTGCTCATGGCCAAAAAGAACCTCGCCGTGGCCAAAAGCAGCACGGCGGCACTGGCAGCCCACGAAACCGATGTGCGCAAGTTCTATGAAAACGGTTTGGGGCCGCTGAACGACCTGCTCAAGGCTCAGGTCGCCCGGGCCGACGCCCTCCAGCGCCAGCACCGGGCCGAGGCTGACGTCCAACAGGTGCTTACGGCCTTGTGCCTGTTACTGGGCAGGGATCTTGATCCGCCCATCGACATCCGGGAAACCCAGCAGGCGAACACACCGCTGCCTGCACGCGATGCACTGGTTGATCAGGCATTGACCGACCGACCTGAAATCGCCATGATGGCGCAGGCCATTCAATCCAAGGCCAGCGAACAACAGGTGGCCAAAAGCGATTATTATCCGCGCATTGAACTGACCGGGAAATATCAACAGGATGGTAATGACCTGGGTGCCCGGGACAATCGGTACACCAACCAGTATAATGCCAGTGTCGGGCTCCAGGCGCGCTGGACATTTTTCGAGTTCGGCAAGACCCGGGCCAAAGCTATCAGGGCGAAGGCCGAACAACGGGCACTCGAACAGGGCCTGGCGGCGATGCGCGACGACATTCGGCTGCAAGTTGTTCAGGCCTATCTGGATCTCGATGTGGCCGCCAAGAACATCCAAACGGCAACCACCGCGCTGGACCAGGCCCGGGAACACTGGCGAATCACCAATTTGCTGTATCAGCAGCAACTGACCACCTCCACGGAAGTGCTCGATGCGCGCAGCTTCCTCGACCGTGCCCAAAGTGCCTTTCATGAGGCCCACTATGGATATGGTGCGGCCATGGCGCGACTGGAGTGGGCCATGGGCAAGGGAGAACCATGAATTTGAAATTTGAAATTCATTGGAGATGGTTGACCTCCCGCCCGGGGAATAGTAAAGTTTCAGCCGAAAATTAATCATCAAGAAATGAGACTCGAACCTTATGGATGGTTTTCTCCTCTGGTGGCAACACCTGCCCCAGCACATGGATCCGGTCATTTTCCAGATTGGCAGCTTCAGGCTGCAATACTACGGGCTGATGTATATCGTGGCCTTTGCCGTCACCTATTTCCTGGCTCGCTATCGCATAAAACACGAGGACCGGTTCGAGATGGATGTAGAGCAGCTTCAGGGCCTGATGACGGCCATGATCCTGGGCCTGATCATTGGTGGGCGTTTAGGCTACGTGCTTTTCTACAATTTTTCCTACTACCTGAGTCATCCCCTGGAAATCATCCTGCCCTTTGAATTTTCGAATGGATTTCGGTTTACCGGCATCACCGGCATGTCCTATCACGGTGGACTGATCGGCGTGGTACTGGCGGCTGTCATCTTCGGACGCAAAAATGACCTTGCATTCTTTCACATGGCGGATCTGATCGTGCCCTGCATTCCTTTAGGCTATACGTTCGGTCGTTTAGGCAACTTCATCAACGGCGAGCTTTATGGACGGCTGACCACCCATCCCATCGGAATGGTTTTCCCCCTGGCACCGGGAGCAGGGCTCCGTCATCCCTCCCAACTTTACGAGGCGTTTTTCGAAGGCATCGTTCTTTTCGTGGTCTTGTGGATGCTGAGAAAACGGGTCACACGCCCCCAAGGGGCCATGCTGGGCCTTTATCTCATGGGCTACGGCCTGGTGCGCTTTTTCATCGAATATGCTCGCCAGCCCGACGCCCACCTGGGGTTCGTATGGTTCTCCTTTTCCATGGGGCAGGTTTTATGCATGTCCATGATCCTTGCTGGCGCCGCCCTATTGGCGGTTTTGCAAATCACCCGGCAAGGACCATGACCAAGCCCCGATATGCCATCCACGGCGCCTCAATCATCCTCGTTACGATGCAAAAAAATCGGTTATGATAAGCTGGGCGAATAGAGAATCAGATGTCATAAAATTACAACCCCAACGGGCTCCCATTCCTTAACGTTTAAGGATTATTCGATTTCGTGTGAGATTGCCTCCAGCACCCGGCCCCGTGAGGTAAAGGATATCCCCTGCTGGGTTTTGGTGCTGATCATCACCGATTCGATCAATGGTTCGCTTACCGGATGCTCCGACCGCCAAACCACGATGAATTTGGCACCCGAGCCACCGCTTTTATCCGACTCGGGTATCACGTAGCGCTGGGTCGCCATGGCACCTAAAACCAGTGGCGCCTCCAGGTAATGCTTAAGGAATTTTCCTTGCGAATCATAATAATCCACCGCCGTAACGGTAAGGGAATGATTGCGGTCCGTGTTGCGAATGCTCAGGGTGGCGGCCAGATAAAAAGGCTGTTCACGATCTCCGCTGTAAATGTGGGAATAAACCGGCACATAAACGGTTTGTTTTAAGAAAAGCCGCATTTTTGCATGGGCCGGTGACATCAAGGCCCAGGCAAACAGGGCGACCAGCAGCAACTTAAAAATAAATATGGATCTTGAACGGTGACGATTACGCATATTGGTTTCTCCATAAAAACCGGTGACGCATCCGGTCGGGGGGGGGCGAACCGGTGCGTGGCACCCGACTAAAAATGTGAAATTCCCTTTTAATACGAATACCGCGACGACAAAAAAAGGAAAGACAAGTTTATGTATAAGGCATGCCCGCGGGAAATAATAGATGGATCCAAATGCGGTTGCCCGACTTGAACTCCCCTTTGTCGTTGAAGTATGCTAAGAAACGTTCAATGATTCAATCATTTTTATAGGTGAGCTTAGGACCGCCGTTACGAATAGATACCGCTTCATGTGGATCACTCTGAAAATACTCGCTTTATTGTGGGCCATCAATCTGACGCCACCGCTTTTATCCCTGCTGCTCAAAGAACACGGCCAAACACCGGTCGATCTGGGCCGGCGCCTGAAAGACGGTCAACCGCTGTTTGGCCCCCACAAAACCATTCGCGGACTCCTCGGGGGGATACTGGCAGGCGGGATGATCGCGAAATTGATGGGATTTCCACTCGCCATCGGTCTGGGCTGCGGCGCTCTGAGCATGATCGGTGATCTTGCTTCCAGTCTGATCAAACGCCGGCTCGGCCAACCGAGTGGTTCAGTGGTTGCCGGCCTGGATCAACTGCCCGAGGGCGCGGTTCCGCTCTTTCTACTGGCACCGGTCGCCAATATGGGTATCGGTCAATCGATAGCCATCATATTGTTGTTTTGTTTCGGTGCATACGCCGGCTCATTCTTTTTTAAATGGATTTTTCTCACCCGGGCGATCATGCGGTATAAGGGCAAACTTCGTCCGCGCCAGCGATTGCGCGAATGGCGGGCCTGCGATACCGCGTTTCACCCCCTGCATCGCTTTTTCAATTTTGAACGCGCCATTTATTACCATCTTTTGATGCGGGGCGCCTTTCATGCGTTAGGACTTTATGAGCGGGGCCGACGAAATGCCCTGGATATCAGGCTGAATCGGATAACCCTGGAATTTGAGGATCTCCCCCTTGCTTTTGATGGCTACAGCATCTTGCTGCTCACCGATCTCCATCTGGACGGGCTTGCTGGCCTCTATGAACGAATCAATGCCCTGGTAACCCCGCTTAATGTTGATTTGTGTCTGTTTGGCGGTGATTATCGCACCGAACTGTCCGGCCCCTATAGCAAAGTACTGATACGCATGCGCCGATTGCTGCACACCATCAGTGCCCGAGATGGCATTTACGCCGTTTTGGGCAATCACGACTGTATCGAAATGGCCCAACTCCTGGGAAAAAGGGGGATGCAATTTTTGATCAATGATTCAGTCGTCCTGAAACGCGGCAGAGATCAGCTATGGCTGGTGGGTATTGACGATCCCCACTATTATGAGGCCCATGATCTCGCCGAGGCCTTTGCCGACGTACCGTCACGTGCATTCAGCATTCTGCTTGCCCATTCTCCCGAGGTCTATACCCAGGCCGCGTCCTATGGCACAAGACTATATTTATGTGGTCACACCCACGCCGGCCAGATCCAATTCCCCAAAATCGGCCCCCTGTTCACCCATTCCCATGCCCCGCGTAGGTTTTGCCAGGGTCATTGGCAATTCGGCCGCATGCAGGGCTACACCAGTGCCGGTGCGGGTGTATCAGGCGTTCCCGTACGATTTGGTGTTTCTGGTGAAGTGGCCTTGATTCAGCTGAACAAAGGGCGTAGCATATAGATGATGTCACTTTCCCGCGACGGATAAGGCGACATCACACTCTGATCATACAGATTTTTTACGGAAATACCATTTTTCATGGCCAGGGCAAAGGTGTTGACCAATCCGGTGGCATTGTCCGACAGGATGTGCGCACCGAGCACCTGGCCCTGTGGATCCACGAGCACTTTATAGGCTGCCGAACGTAACCCCAGACGGCGATAGGTCGGCCAGCTCAGCCGCTTGCCGATGCTTTTTTCGTAATCTACTCCGTGATCCTTCAATGTCTGCTCGGTCTTTCCGACCATCCCATATTGAGGGTAAGTGAATAGCACGGCGGGTACCGCGCGATAGTCCATGGTGGCCGCAGACGACCTGCCGCCGTGCCGGGCGATGATGTTGTCTGCCGCCACATGGGCTTCGGCATCGGCCACCCGTGCCAGTTGAATGGTGTCCGCGCAATCACCGATGGCATAAACGTTTGGATGGGTGGTCCGCATGGTGGGATCGACCCTGATTCCTCTGGCGGAGTGGTCGACCCCGGCCCGGTCCAGGTCGAGGGCGTCGATATCAGGCACCCGGCCGGCGCCATGGACCACCAGATCCGCTTCATACGATTGACCGCTTTCCGTGCGGACCGAAAACCCCCCGTCTGTTTTTCGAATGCCAGTGATGGTAATGTTGCAGAGGAGGTGGATACCTTCATCAGCAGAGGCCTTGGCCAAAAGGTCAACCATTTCCGCATCGAATGGTCCCAGGGGCCGCGGGCCGGCCTCGAGAATCGTGCAACGGGTGTCAGGGAGTCCGAGACGCACGGCAAAATGGGCGAACTCGAATGAGATGAAGCCGCCGCCGATGAATACGATTCGCTGGGGAAGATCCTCGAGTTCCAGAAATGCGCTGCTGTCGATGGCCTGTTCGATACCATCAATGGGCAGTGGCATTGGCGTCGCGCCGGTGGCCAAAACAATATGGTCGGCGGTCAGTCGCTTTTCGTCCACAGCGAGGGTCTGTTGGTCCACAAACTGTGCTCGCCCCTGGATTAAATCGATCCCGGCTTCTTTCAATCCGTTTATCGTGCCGTCCGGCACTTTTTCGGTAAAGCGGTTCTTGGCATCGCGCAACTGGGGCCAACTGGCAACGGCCGGTGAAACGATACCGATATCCGCCAAATGCCGGGAACGGGCCACGGTTTCCGCCCCCTCATAAAACCACTTTTTGGCCTGGCAACCACTGAGCGCACAGGTTCCCCCGGGACGCCGGCTGCACTCTATAATGGCCACCTTCAGTCCGCTTGCGTTCAAGTCATAAGCTGCCGTTTGCCCGGCCGTCCCGGTACCGACGACGATAACATCATATCTCGCAGACATACGCCCTCCCTTAAATTGGCTGAAACCCGATTTCGATTGGGTGTTACTTTTCGTAATCAATTTCTTTCATTTATCGTCTGATCCGTCAAGGCATCTGTATGGACAGATATGGCGCGGGTCTGTTATGAAACACGGGAAAAACGCAACGGCCTGCATGTGGAGGGTATGGGTTTGAATAACCAGTGGCACATCATTTATTGCGATGAGCAGACGGATCCCTGTCCGGTGACCGAATTCATCGATCGATTATCCCCTAAGCATCAAGTAAAAATCATCCGCTTTCTTAATCTTTTAGAGGAGATGGGGCCGACATTGCCTCGTCCGTATGCCGATCTGTTGAGAGACGGGATCCACGAACTGCGGATCAAACTCTCGGGGGATCAGATACGAATGCTCTATTTCTTTTGTTTTCGCAAATTCATTGTCTTTTACATCGCCTTTGTCAAAAACCGCCGTCGGGTTCCCGAGAATCTGATTGACCGGGTGAAACAGTATCGTGATCAATTCCTTGACCGGACGACATCCGACGGACTGGAGGACATCGCCAATGGAGCGATTTGACCATTATTTCCGTAGTAAAATGAAAGATCCGGCATTCCGGCAGCGGTACAAGCAGGAATGCCATGTATGCGCAAACACGGTACAGATCTTTGCCAAAATAGAACATGACGGTACGTCGCTTACCCAATTGTCCGCGGCAACGGGTGCCGATGAAAAAAAATTGAAAGCACTGAGGGATGCCGACTATTGTGACCCGGAAATGGTAATCCGCCTTTGTCGCTATCTGGAACTGCCGATACCGGAACAATGTCCACGGCGCAGCAGCAAGTAAATTGCGGTGCGGTTTTTAATCACCAATCGAACTCAGGCCGTCGCCGCACTGGAAGCTTGACCACTATTGCAGATGCTTGTTTTTAGCTTAGCTTCCCATCAAGCGCGGCAAAATGAACCGCACAACCGAATAGATCACCCCGACGGTGATAAAAATACCGGCGGAGACACCGTGGATCCAGAACATGCCGCCGATGCGGCCAGTGGTTTTACGGGTATGCGCCATGTATGTCTTATATAATTCGACGATATTTGGTGCCGTCTGGTGTCGATCGGCCAAGCCGTGGTCGAACAGGTATTTAGCGATGGCCGCAAAGGCGCCAGCAGCGACAATGGCTGCCATCGCCATCAATACCAGGATAATGATATCGATAGTATTCATTTGGATGTCTCCAAAATGCTTCCACGGTGGTGCGTTCGGCGATCGCACAAACGCCAATATTACGGTAAAGGGCCGTCCACGATCTCCCAATAGCCATGGGAAGAGACGCTCAAAAACAGGCGATTCATTTTTTATTTTTCTCCTTCATCGCCCGCCACTGCTTCAGGCGGCCGGCGATCATCTTTTCGTACCCCCGGTCCGTGGGTGAGTAAAACAGGCTGCCGACGACGGCGTCAGGAAGATACTCCTGAACCGCATACCCGTCCTTGTAATCATGGGCATAGCGATAGTCTTTTCCATAGCCCAGATCTTTCATCAAGCCGGTCGGCGCGTTGCGGATGTGCAATGGCACCGGCAGGGCGCCCTTCTCCCGGACCGCGCGGCGGGCCTGTTTCCAGGCCGTGTAGACGCTATTGCTCTTTGGCGCCGTGGCCAGGTAAACCGCCGCCTGGGCCAGGGCCAGATCCCCTTCCGGGTGCCCCAAAAAGCGGAAGGACTCCATGGCGCCCAGAGCAATACGCAGGGCAAAGGGGTCGGCATTGCCCACGTCCTCACTGGCAAACCGTACCATGCGCCGGGCCACGTACAATGCATCTTCCCCCGCCTCGAGCATGCGCGCCAACCAGTACAGGGCCGCGTCGGGATCACTGCCGCGCAGGCTCTTGTGGAAGGCCGAAATCAGATTGAAATGTTCATCACCGTCCTTGTCATACAAAAGCGCTTTCTTCTGCAGGGCCTTTTCTACATGGGTGAGAGAGATAATTCGTCCGCCCTGCGCGTTTGCCGATGTCTCGGCCAGGGCCAGGGTCGCCGCGACTTCCAGATTGTTGAGGGCGCTACGCGCATCCCCGGAAGAAATATCGATTAAATACTGGCGGGCGTCTGCGGCCAGATCCAGGCCAAGCCCGCCCAGACCGGCCGTCCCGTCCGCCAGGGCCCGATCGATCACCTGGCCCAGGGCATCTTCATCCAACAGATTGAGGGTGATCACCCGGCAGCGGGATAAAAGCGGTGAAATCACCTCAAAAGAAGGGTTCTCGGTCGTGGCGCCAATGAGGGTAATCAGCCCAAATTCCACATGATGGAGAAAGGCATCCTGCTGGGCCTTGTTGAAACGGTGGATCTCGTCCACGAACAGGACGGTGCGTTTGCGCTGGAATTGGCGTTGTTTCTTGGCGTCGTCGATCACTTCGCGAATCTGTTTGACGCCTGAAAGCACCGCCGAAAAATGGATGAAGTGAGACTGGGTCTCACGGGCGATGATTCGTGCCAAGGTGGTTTTACCGCATCCGGGCGGGCCCCACAGGACCATGGAAAAAATGCGATCGTTTTCGATGGCGTGACGCACCAGACTGCCCGGGCCGGTGACATCCGCCTGCCCGAACACATCGGCAAGGCAACTGGGGCGCATGCGCTCGGCCAGGGGACGCTCATGATCGGCGGTGGCTTGAGACTGTTGGTCGAAAAGCTCCATGCCTACCTATATATACCAGGAACCGATCAAAAAAAAGACGATCCCCCGCAAAAAGCAGGATAACCGCATGGGGATCGTTTTTTGCTGCAGGGTCTTCCCATTTGCAGGAAAGAAATCATCGTCACGAATCGTTGTCGTTGTCAGCGAAGCGGTTGTCGTAATCGTAATCGAAAAAAAGCCGATTACGATTACGATTGCGACAACGATAACGAAGACTAGTTGCGATAGATGGAGGGGCTTATGAGTAGGTCGCCCTAATCCGCATCCAGATAAAGGGGCAAGGCCAGCACATCGGCCAGACTCTCGGAAGACAGATTAAGGGTGATGTCGGTGATAAAATCGATGTCTGTCATATCCCCATCGATCGTTAAGGTCACGGGCTGGTCGAGCGAAAGATACGCGCCACATGCCTCACCATTCTCACAAATGTAATGGTCGCCGTCGGGGTTGGTGCCGGCAAAAACGGCATAGGAATCGCCATAGGAAAGCCCGGTGAACTGGTAGGTGTAGACACCGTCTTCAACCGCCCCGTCGACCTAGGCGATGGTGTCGTAGGTGTCTGCATCCAGCAGCAAGATATAGTGATACCCGCCATCCGAGGCAGCATCGTCGGCGCCCACCTGCATGGTGACCGCGACATGGACCGTGTTGATATTGGATGTGAACGTCAGCGTGCCGGCGTATGTGCCATCGGCCAACCCGTCCCGGTCGATGGTTACGGTGTAAGTACCCAGTCCGTCGGCATCCGTACTCGCGGGTGCCACGCCGAGCCAGGATTCATCCACCGTGTATTCACTGATGGTGAGAGTTTCATCCAGGTTGTCGCTGTTTTCCACCGTCACCTGGGCGCTGGGCTGGGTGGTGTTAAAGCTTAGTGTGCTCGGACTGACGGACAAAATGGCTGAGATACCACCATTTTCGCCGCCTTCCTTGGCGATCTGTACGGCCTTATAAGCATCGATAAGGCCCCAGCCGAACTGGTTATCCCAATCGGCGTCACCCAGATCACGGGTCAGGTAATCCCCCTCGAGCAGGGAATCGAACTCATCCGGAGTCAGGTCGGGATAAAGCACCTTCATCAGGGCCACCACGCCGGTTACATGCGGCGCGGCCATGCTGGTTCATAGGACGATCGCTCCGTCGCCGTCGGTGGAGCCAGAGGCATCGAAGGTGACGGACAGGGGAGCGCTTCCATTGTCAACGGATGCCGTGTATTGCGCGTCGGGGGATTGGGTATCCACCAGTTCAGTATCGGCGTCACCATCATGATCATCATCACTACCACCCCCTCCGCAGCCACATAGAATCATGAGCGAAATTAACAGGTACGCCAAGCAAACGAGAAATTTGGTCTCGCGCCTCGATATCCGCTGTTGTTTTTCAACCCTCATGATCCCTGTCTCCATCGTTGTAAATGTCTTGGCGGGATCAATTTACAGCGATTTCAGGATTCGTTCAATTTGGTCTTTGACTGTCCATTAGAATAGCATCATTTCTTCATGCTTTCTCCACATTTTCGGTCGGGTGCTTATCTGATACGTTAGCGTAGACCGCCGAGCATCGGCCAAATGCGAGGCAAAAATTATTTTTCAACCAATGAACCGGTAAAGCAGGACCCGATCGCGGATAATTCTCGGTCCGATAGGTTAGTGTCTATTCCGCCGTCTTCTTTTACCTTTGGTAGGCGTCCGTTTCTTGTTCAAAAAAGCCGGATTTTTTCCGGTACGTTGTCGCAAGAGCAGCCGTAGAGGAGTTTTGTTTAGATCGAACGCCTCCCGGATCTGATTTACCAGGTAGCGTTGATAGGAGAAATGCACAGCTTCCGGAAAATTGACGAAACTGACAAACGTAGGCGGACGGGTGGATACCTGGGTGGCGTAGTAAAACTTGAGCCGCTTACCCTTGTGCAGCGACGGCGGGGTTCGAGCCAGGGCCTGTTCCATAACCTTGTTCAGCTGACCGGTGGTGATGCGGATCGCATACTGGGCATAGACATCATTCACCAAACCAAGAATTTTTCCGATGCGTTGCCCGGTCTTGGCCGACACGGTCATGACCGGGGCGAAGCCGAGAAATTTGGTCGTCATGCGCAGGTTTTCGGTCATGCGTTTCAGCGCCTTACCATCCCGATTGTCGACCCGATCCCATTTGTTGAACAGGAAAATCGCACCACATCCCCGGTCATGGGCGTATCCGGCGATCCTTGCATCCTGATCGCTAATCTCCTCTTCGGCATCGATGATGATCAGGGCCACATGGCAGCGCTCCAGGCTACGCAAAGCCTTGACGATGGAAAACTTTTCCAGCCGCAGCGAAACCTTGCCCTTGCGGCGGATTCCGGCCGTATCGATCAGTACATAATTTCGGTCATCTCGGGTAAAAACCGTATCGATGGCATCGCGGGTGGTGCCGGCGACATCACTGACTACCAGACGTTCCTCGCCCAACAGGGCATTGATGAGGGAAGATTTGCCGGCATTGGGCTTGCCGATCACGGCAATCCGAATCGCATCGGGGTGTTCATCCATGGCCGTGTCCGAGGGAAAAATGGCGGTCAATTCGTCCAGAAAATCGGCGACACCGTATCCATGCTCGGCCGACACGGGAAACAATCGCTCGATCCCCAGGGCATAAAACTCGAACAGTTCTTTTTCCTGGCTTTCACCATCGATCTTGTTGACCACATAAAAGACCGGTTTGGTCATGGTTCGCAGGGTGTGGATCAAATCCGTATCAAAAGGCGAGCTGCCGCCTTTGCCATCAAGGACCAGAACCACCGCGTCGGCTTCCTCGATGGCCTGAAAGACTTGTTGACGAATGTGAAGCGCGAAGGCATCGTCGTCACCCTCGGCGAAGCCACCGGTATCCACTAGGGTAAACAACTTGTCGTTCCACCGCGCATCACCGAAGTTTCTATCCCGGGTCACACCGGGCAGATCGTCGACAATGGCATCCCTGGATTTCGTAATCCGGTTAAATAGCGTGGACTTACCCACATTGGGTCTGCCCACAATGGCAACAATGGGTTTCATGATCTATATATCCAAGTGGTAATACTTTCGATTTGCTAAACAGCGGTTCTTCCGCCTTCAAGGCTATATCCCAGGTGCAATTGGCATGTCAAACAATAGAAGCACTCACTCGACACTAAAAGCCTTGAAATTTAGAACAAATGGGTTTTCCGGCGCCCAAATATGGTGTATGCTCCTTCTGACTTGCGATCACCCATCAAGGAAGGTTTAGCAACCGCCGTCAATCGACATCTTCAAAAGGGGGGCTCATGCCGGATCTGGCCTATGTGAATGGAATGATTATGCCCATTGAAAAAGCAATGGTGCCCATTGAAGATCGGGGTTACCAGTTCGGCGACGGCGTCTATGAATTTATCGCCACCTATGAGGGACGACTGTTCATGTTGGAAGCCCACCTGGACCGACTGGAACGATCCATGGCCGCGTTGCAATATGCTCCGATCCCCCGGGAAATGCTGACCGCCGCCATTGAAGAACTAAATCGGCAGGCCGGCTACCCGCGGGCCGGCATCTACATCCAAATTACCCGAGGTGTCGCACCCCGCAATCATGCCTACGATGACACCCTTTCTCATCAGCTTATAATGACCATCCGGCCGGTAACTGAACTTCCCCAATCCGTGCGGTCTAAGGGAATCAAAGTCATCACCGTCCCGGATATGCGTTGGGGCCGGTGTGACATCAAAACCATCCAGCTGCTGGCCAACATTATGGCCAAGCGAAAAGCCCTGGATTCGGGTTGTAATGACGCCATCTTTATTTCCACGCAGGGAATCGTCCGCGAGGGCACCAGTTCAAATGTCTTTATTATTTCCGGCAAACGGTTGATGACGCATCCCTTGACGGAGAACATCCTTCCCGGCATCACGCGCATCGTCGTTATCGACATCTGTCGTGAACTCGGCCTGACAGTCGAGGAATCCTATTTCGACACCCACACACTCTACGACGCCGAAGAAGTCTTCCTCACCGGAACCGTGACCGAAGTGCTCCCGGTGGTACGCATCGATCATAAAACCATTGGCGATGGCAACGTGGGACCGGTTACCCAAAAAATTAACGATCGATTACGGGATAAGACATTAACCTTATAGTTGATCAACGGCCGATCTCACTGACGACCGGTTCGGAAACCACCACTCGGGGCACCCGACGGGAAATGCCGCAGGTCATTTCATAAGGGATCGTACCCATGGATTCGGCGACATCCAAGACCTGGATCGACCCATTTGGGGCGTCGCCCCAAATCATGACCTCATCGCCGACCCTCACCGAGTCGTCCCCCACATCGATCATCATCTGATCCATGGTAATCGTTCCTACTACCGGATATTGCCGGTTGCCAACCATAACCTGGAGTCGTCCCGTCAACTGTCGCCGGACACCATCTGCATAACCGATGGGTAAAACGGCAATGGTGGTTTCCCGGTCGGTCTGCCACCGTCGGCCATAACTCACATTGTGACCGGCAGGTAACCGCCGTATATGGGCAACCCGGGTGGTCAGCGTCATGACCTGCTTGAGCGGGATTGACCGAGAGGTCTCTTTGGATGGATAATGCCCATAAAGCAGGAGGCCACTGCGGCAGGTGTCGAACCGGGCCTCGGGAATGTCCAGAATAGCACCGCTGTTGGCCATATGAACCATGGGCGGCAAGGCGTTTTTGTCTGTCAACCGCTGCAGGATCGCCTGAAATCGGTTTAGTTGAAGATGGGCATAGGTTTTATCGGCTTCATCGGATGTGGCAAAGTGGCTGTACAGCCCTTCCCAGATACAATGTGTGGACTGGGTTAACAAATCAAAAACCGACTTTTCCTGCGATGATAGAACCCCTACCCGTCCCATCCCCGTTTCCATGTTGACGTGCACATGGACCGGCCGGCTGCTGGCAAGCCGTTCGATCCATTGTATATCTTCCCGGCTAAACACGGTTAGTCTGAAGCCGGCCTTGAGCGCATCGGGCAATTCGTCGGGGAACAGACGACCGAAAATCAGAATGGGCAAATGAATACCACTTTCGCGCAGATCCATGGCCTCCTGGTACTGGGCCACGGCCAACAGCGGTGCCCCCGCATCAACCAAGCACGTGGATACAGGGATGGCACCATGGCCATAGGCGTCTGCCTTAACCACGGGGATCAGGCGAGCCGGAAAAATCCTTTTTTGGATTTGGCGATAGTTGAATCGCAGGTGGTCAAGATGGATTTGGGCACAGGTTTGGAGGCGCATATCAAGGATTCCCATCAGTCGATGCCATACAATTTCATCTTGCTTAGTAGTGAGGGATGGCTGATCTCAAGCAAATTGGCCGCATGGGTGCGGTTTCCCTCTGTTGCGGCCAATGCCTTTCTGATCATCCGTGCTTCCATCTCAGCTTTAGCGCGCTTAAGCGAGAAGCCATCGTATCCGCTGTCGTCGTTGTCTGCCGGAACACCGGCAGACACGATTTTTCCAAAATTGAAATTGCTCGCTTCCAGGGTAGTCCCGTCCGCAAGAACGATAGCCCGTTCGATGGCATTTTCTAGTTCCCGAATATTACCGGGCCAACGATGCTGCATCAGCTTGTTCATGGCCGTTTGTGAAATATTACGAATCCGGGTTCCTAAACTATCACTAAAACGCGTAATGAAAAATTGGCACAACAAAGGGATATCTTCTGGTCGCTGGCGAAGCGGTGGAAGCTTGATGGGTACAACATTGAGTCGATAAAAAAGGTCTTCTCTGAATTGCCCGGAACGCATTTCCGATTCGAGGTCTTTGGCTGTTGCCGCAACCACCCGAACATCAATGCTCTTGTCGTTGTTGCTGCCAACCGGACGGATTTCGCTTTCCTGCAGTACTCTGAGCAATTTGGGCTGGAGGGCAATGGGAATATCGCCAACTTCGTCTAAAAAAAGTGTTCCCCCTTGGGCCAGTTCGAAGAGCCCTTTTTTATCTTTGTCCGCACCGGTAAATGCCCCTTTTACGTAACCAAACAATACACTTTCCATTAAATTATCCGGAATTGAAGCACAGTTAACGGCAACCATAGGACCCACGTTTCGTTCGCTCTCCTGGTGAATCCCCTGAGCAACCAGTTCTTTCCCGGTACCACTCTCTCCGGTAATCAGAACCGTGCTGTTAAAACGGGCAACCTTTAGCGCCATGGAAAAAACGGCCTGCATGGCGGGACTTCTCCCCACCATGTTGCCAAAAGTAAGATTCCCCCCCATCCGTTGGAGTCGATTTTTTAGCTCGCTGTTTTCTTTCTTAAGCCTTTCGCGTTCCTCGGCTTTCTTTATCGTCAGGCGAATCTCTTCGTTTTTGAATGGTTTGGATACAAAATCGTAAGCGCCTAGCTTCATGGCCTCAATGGCCATGTCGATACTGCCAAAAGCAGACATCATAATTACCGTGGAAGATAGCAGATCCTTCCTTCCGGCTTTCAAAAAATCCATTCCATTCATTTGGGGCATTTTCACATCACACAGGATGAAGTCAAAAACCTGATCATCGATCATTGCAAGTCCTTGCACGCCATCCTCGGCCGTTGAAACCGCATAACCATAGCGGGTCAGCATCGTTTTCAGCATGTGCCGCATATTCTCTTCGTCATCGATTATCAATATGCGCTTTGAGTTTTGCTTTTTTTCCATCGCTTCGCCTCAATTACCCGTTAGTGATGGTATCTTTTTGTTCGGCCAATAGCGGCAAAATGACCTGAAAAGCGGCGCCGTCCCTGCGATGCTGATCAACGAATATTTGTCCGCCCAACCGCTCGACAATCATAAAAGAGACACTTAATCCCAGCCCGGTTCCTTTGCCGGGCTGCTTGGTCGTATAAAACGGATCAAAAACACGGGGCAGATGAAGGGCTTCAATACCGGGTCCATTATCTTTGATTGTCACTTTTATAGCGGATTTAGAGTGTTTAGTTGACGTCCCGGGAATCGTTGACACCGGTTCGGTAATCAGTGTGATACAAGCCTTATCGACAGAAGGCGCATTGACCGCATCGACGGCGTTAAGCAAAATATTTAAGAATACCTGCCGTATTTGGTCCGGATCGGCGAATACATTGTCGCAGATGGCGCTGAAGGCAAAATCAAACGTGATATGGCTAGCTGTCGGCTGAAAACGAAAAACAGAAACAAGTTCTTCAAGCAAAGAATGAATGCTGACTGGCTTGGCTTCTTCGGCGGAAGGTCTCGACATATCGAGTAATTGCCGGATGATGTGGTTAATGCGCGTAATCTCTTTTTCGGATCGTTCAATAAAATCAATTCGTTCCCCTGAAGACAGATCCGACTGCTTCAGTAAATCCAAATAGCCCAAAACAATGCCAATGGGGTTACCGATTTCATGAGCGATCCCCGACGTTAGCCGGCCTACCGAAGCCATTTTTTCGGCTCGAATCACATCATTCTGCGCTTTTTTGAGTTCTTGGTTGGTTTTTTTTAAGGAACCGATAGTGTCTTTAAGAACCCGTTTATCTTCAGCAATGCGATTTAACATTTTATTCAGAGAGGAAGACAGAACAGAAAATTCATTGTCTTCCTTTCTGACGGAAAAAAAGAGGTTATCCTCATCCCGAAACGTTTCAGCAAGCTTTGAAAGCCGCTTTAAGGGACGGTAATATAATCGGAGAAGCTGTTGGTTTCCAATCAAAGCGAAAAAAAAACTAACCGTGACGATAAAAACCAGAGCTGTTTTTTGAATCTGATTGAATGCCTGGTATTCTTCGGATAGCGAAAATTCGATTCCGCCAGCAGCAATGGCATGGCCATTGGTTTTAACCGGACAGGTCAAAACAACAAACTGATGCTGGAAAAAGAACCATCCTAAAATTAGGGTGTGTTTCTTTGTGAATTCTTTTTCATATTTTAATGTTTGAATAAGCAAATGCTCTAATTTGACTTGACGCCTCTGCGCCATTTTTAGAGAGGCTTCTTTAAAAGAGCCACGAATAAAGAGAAATTTATTGTTTTGTCCAAGGAGCTTGGCTGCATAAGCGTTAACAAGCCTGTCGCCATTGGGCGCTATCGGATGAGCTTTGTGTTCACAAATGGTAATCAGGTCATGCCTTTTACGTTCTATTTTTTGAGAAATATTTCTTTCCAAGACGATGAACACCACCAGAACATCAACAAGCAGCATGGCAAGAAAAAATAAAATCCAGAATTGAAGAAACAGACGTTTTTTGATTCCACGGAAATTCATTATCAACCCTGAGCTGGCTCCGCCCGAACTCATGCCGATAGAAAAAAAAGTGTAATTACGCGGCGGCCAAAGTTGCCAACGAATGACGGCATTCTCTTTTATTCTGATGGCGTGCCACGAATCGAATAGCCTAATTGATCCCTTTTTATTCAATATCGCAATAAAAAGCTCAAGGTTAAATACTTTTATTATTTTTCTACAACGGAGAGGCGTAACAGCGTTGAAATGATTTGGTAGCGTATTGCAAAATAAAAAAACCCCTTTCATCATAGATGAAAGGGGTTCGAAAAGATTTTCGGCAGCGTCCTACTCTCCCACACAGCTTCCCGTGCAGTACCATCGGCGCTGAAGAGCTTAACTTCCGTGTTCGGGATGGGAACGGGTGTTGCCTCTTCGCTATCGCCGCCGAAAAAACGATTATGCAATATCGGCGCAATTTGGATTGTCGAATCAGTTCTTTATATTTATGTCAGTTATTTTGTGGCCAAGCCTCACGACTTATTAGTACCAGTAAGCTGAACACATTACTGTGCTTACACACCTGGCCTATCAACCTCGTCGTCTTCGAGGAGTCTTTAGTTAAGCATGTTTCCATGCTTAAGGGATATCTAATCTTGAGGTGGGCTTCCCGCTTAGATGCTTTCAGCGGTTATCCTTTCCGAACTTAGCTACCCAGCCATGCCGCTGGCG
>OY771548.1:4897500-7662290 GCA_963674765.1 uncultured Desulfosarcina sp.
TTCTTTTTTCGTGTGGAAGGTGTTGTCATGGTGGTAACCCTTATGCCGCTCCAAACAGGTGATCCCTGCCGATGTGCAAACGCCTGAGGCGCCCAGACTCAAGGAATTTATGATCAACCACATCCCTTGAGATGTTAAGGCTGTGCACCTCAGGCATTTTCTGTTTTTGGACGAACACGATCGATATTCGCTATCCGGGAAAAAAACGATGGTATTTTATTCGTTGAGATAACGGGTAACGGTTTCCAGAATGGCGCCACCAGGCAGTCCTTTGGCTTCCATTTCTTTGACCCATTTTTCTTTCAGCGGGGTCGCCAGGTTGACCAGCTTTTGCATTTCGGCATCTGGAAAGTTGACTTCCTGCATGCCGGTTTTGATACAGATTTTTTTCATCGATGCGTAAGACTCGTCAAAGGACTTGCCGTGGGCCTTGGAAAAAGGCAGGCCGCTGTTCTCCTCGATGACTTTCTTGATGGTGGCGGGCAGGGATTCGAATTTCTTTTTGTTCATCGCCACCCAGAAGACCATGGAATAGAAATCCGCCGGGGTGTAATACTTGAGCAGTTCATCGACTTTGAAAATAACCATGCCGTCATAGGGCATCACCACGCCGTCCAGTACCCCTCGTTCAAGGGAGGTGTAGGTCTCGGTAACCGGCTGGGTCACCGGGACGGCACCAAACAGCTGGAGCGCAGCGGTGGTAAAACTGCTGGCTGTCTTGATTTTCATGCCCTCGAGATCTGCCAGGCTTTTGATTGGTTTTTTCACCGTGGCGAATACACCCGGTGCATGGCAGCTCAGCATCAAGAGTTTGGTATCGGCATATTCCTTCTGAAATTCGGGAAACTGTTCATAGGTTTTCCAAAGCGCCACGGAAGCCTTCTCTGCGGTATTGACCATGAAGGGCAATTCAATGACCGTGGTCAGCGGAAATCGGCCGGGACTGTAATCGGAAATATCCCAGCCGATATCGGCAATCTTTTTCTCGACCATGGCATAGGCCTGGCCGGGTTTTCCCAATGCGCCACCGGGAATGAATTTGATCTTGAGGTCGCCACCACAGGCCGCTTCGACTTTTTTGGCCCAGGGGACAAGCACCCCCTTGTGCTGAGCATGCATGGCCGGATAAGGGTGCGCGAACTTCAGGGTAATGGTTTTGGCTAAAGCGGGGGCCGGTCCGATAACAAGCAGCAAACATACAGCCAACAAACAGATGGAATACCAATTCAATTTTTTCCTGATCATAACCACTTCTCCTCGTCCTGTTGCATGCCCGCAGGCAAATGCAGTTCGTGTGATAGAATTCAATATTGCAGGCGCTAAAACATTTTCTTACTCATTTTGTCGATGGCTTCGCTGGTCGCTTCGTATACCCCAGGGAAGGAGCTGAAATTCAACCCCTGGGTCAGACAGGGAATGAAATAGTGCTTTCCGCAGGTTCGGCACGCCTTTTCCACATGTTCTTCGATCATCTTCGCATCCCAATCCTTGACGTCCAGGGGGCCGGAGTCGAGTTCTCCCATGAAGGAGATCTGTCCACCGTACTGGTTGATCAGCTCGGGCGTGTTGTTGGTCGTCATGACCCCCTGCCAGATATCGATGCCCATATCGATCATATAGGGAACCAGGTTGGCCGCGTAGGAATCGCTGTGGTGGACGATCAGTTCCACACCGTTGTCTTTCCAGAACTTGTAGGCTTTCTTGTAGGGTTCCAGAAAAAACTCCTCGAACATCTGAGGAGACATCAATGATGCGATCTGAGACCCCCAGTCGTCATGATGAAACAGGGCATCGGGTTTGATCCGTTTGATGATCTGCTCGGCATAGCGGATTTCGTAATCGGTGAGAAACGCGATCAGCTCATGCATGTAGTCGGGTTCTTCGTACAGGTTCATCATGGCATTTTCCATGCCCTGCAGGAAGTGGGTCATTTCAAACGTGCCTGAGGCAAAAAAGACCGTGACAAATTGGTCCTCGCGATCGACCGAATTGGCATGCTCGATTGCCGGTGCCCATCGTTCATCGGAGAATTCTACCGTTGGACATTGGATGACCTCTCTCCATTTGGTGATATCCTTGATCGCGATGTGCGCTTCATCATGAACCGGAAAGGGGCCCAGTTGCGCTTCGGGCCAGGAAAGGGTGATGCCCCATTCATTGGTGATGGTTTCGCCGCGCCGAGGTCGTGTTCGCAAGGGAGCTTCTAAAATAATCTCCAAAAATTCATACTGATTGACAAACCGGTCGGGATTGCCTCCCTTGATCGTTTCCATCAGATTTTGTCTTTTGGTCAACATAGGTATGGGTCTCCTCGCATCGTGTTTATGATACTGTTTTTGGTCAGGCTAAGGGGAGAAAACTGTATGAACAACACCGCTTTCGACCGATAACGCCGCCCAAAAACATTATCTTGAATGCTGTTGGTTATGCCGCCGTTACCAGTTCCTTGGCTTTCACCGCCGCACTGCCCGCATCGGGGGCGTATGCATCCGCACCGATCTCGGTGGCGAACGCCTCGGTCACCGGCGCGCCGCCGACGATGACTTTGATTTCGTCCAGGCCACTGGACTTGAGCGCCGCTACGGTATCCTTCATGGCCGGCATGGTCGTGGTGAGCAAACCGGAGCATGCCACCAGCTTGACGTTTGCATTGGTCTTGACGGCATCGATGAATTTGCTGGCCGGTACGTCAACCCCGAGATCAACGATGTCGAATCCGGTACTCTCAACCATCATGGCGACCAGGTTTTTGCCGATGTCGTGCAGATCGCCCTGAACCGTGCCGATCACGCAGGTGCCCAGGGATGCGGAGGCGCTGCCAGCCAGATGGGGTTTCAGGACCGCCACGCCGAGTTTCATGGCCTTGGCCGCGATCAGCATCTCGGGCACAAAGATTTCACCGGCCGAGAACTTGTCGCCCACGACGCTCATCGCGTCGACCATGGTCTGGAGAATATCCATAGCCGCATCGCCTTCATCCAGGGCTGTCTGGACCAGTCCGGGAACGAGCTTGGTCTTGCCTTTCTCCACATTTACTTTTACTTCTTCAATCTTAGACATCGTGATGATCCTCTCTCGATAATTATTTAATAAGGCCGAAACGTCCTTCACGGTAAGCATTGATATATTCAATGCAGTACTCATCCATGCCTTTCAGGGCTTCGGTGGCATAAATCAATCCCATCATGTGTTTATGCAATGGGTTGATAATTGCACTGTCCATCCCGACACCCATGGCGAGCACGAGAAATGCCTGATTGACGAATTTGCGTGCCGGCAGATTGAATGAAATATTGCTGGCCCCACCCGTCACATGGATGGTGGGATACTGCTGTTTTATCTTTCGGATCACGTCAAGAATCACGTTGATACCGTCTTCGGCCGTGCACAGCATTTCGACGAGGGGATCGATGTGCAGCCTGGCGGGATCGATATGATATTGCTTGGCCTTTTCCATGATGGCCGCGAATGTGTCCAGACGTTGCTGTCCGCTTTTGGGAATGCCGTTATCATCGCACAACAGGGCCACGCACTGCCACTCGGTGTCGGCGATCACGGGGAACACGACATCCGTTTTATCACCTTCCATGGACACCGAATTGACCAGACCGGGCTGATTGCAAAATGTGATGGCTTCCGCACAGATTTGGGCACTGGGGCTGTCCACGGCGATGGGCCTGTCGGTCACCTCCTGGACGAGGTCGATCAGCCACTTCATGGTTTCCAGTTCCACCGCAACATCCGTGGAGGCGCAGACATCGATGAAGTCCGCCCCTGCCTCGGCCTGAGTCTTGGCCAGATCCTGGATGAATGCCGCATCCTTTTTGGCAATCGCTTCCCCCACCGATGGAATGGCACCGTTTATTTTTTCTCCGATAATAATCATTTTGTTTCATTCCTTTTGAATTGATAACTATATTCTGAATCAATGTTATAATTTACCAGCAAACCCCATGCCATTATGTGGATGCGTAATAAAATTTAAATATTACATATTGTTACATCATTTTTGATAGGGATGGTATGATAAAATTAATGTCTGAATATCGTAATTTTACTTTAAATCGTTATAACGGACCGATGCCATCGCTCTTGAATTGATTTTCTTCACGGAAATCAACCCTCCTCTGCGTCTCTATGCCCTCGAGCGAAGCGGGCGAGAGAAACGTTGGTTTTCAGCATCCGCTCACCTTGGGTCAACTCATTCCTATCTAACCCCTGTCAAACAGAAATAATAATGCTTTTATCATACTCGAGAACGATGGGAAAAATCGTCCGGTTGTGATCTAAGGATACCATTTCGATGATCCATGACCCCCCGACTGGCAAGACCTTGGATCGTTGAATCGGTCACCCTCCGAAAGTCTCTAACTGCGGGTTACACAATGAGAAATCTTGAAAGCGATTCGAAGGAGTTGTCCATGCAAGACTGCCGCAAGGAAAGACGGTTCACGCTGAGACTGCCCTGTCTTATTGTCGCCTATGGCGATTCCAACGGATATGTCAAGTGTCAGATCCTAACCGTCAATGCAAGCAGCGGCGGTGCGCTGGTCAAGACAGATCTTAGGCTTCCTGTCGGAAAGAAGGTTTTTATCGAGTTATTCATTCAGCGCGATGAATGGTTCGGAGCTTCAAACAACAGTTGTATCCAGCTCTGCGGGCATGTGATGCGTGCCAATGGCTGTGAAATGGCCTTGGCTTTTGAAAAGGAGTATCGAATCGAAAGAAACCCCAACGTGCTCGATTTTCGAAAATTGAGAATGGAACGGTTGGCAAAGCAACATGCTTTACTGCAAGAGACTATCGTGTGACCATTGGCGACCACCCTTTCGACTTTCATAAGCATATAATGACAGGAGAGAGCAAAAAAGTTAGTCGTGTTATTGACGGCCGGCATTATCTCATTTGCCGCAAATGCGAATGCGACGATGGACCAGCAGACACTGGCAAACGCGGAACTTTACCAGGTTTTCAATGCGCTGTTCGTACCAGCGGGAAGCATCCTTTTCGACACCGATTACACCGCCGCCGCCGACGACGTGTGGCTGATCGGGTTCGAGGAACGCAACCTCGGTGATGCCGACTTCAACGATCTGGTGGCGGTCATCTCCCGTCCGGGAGAACTCAATCCCCAAGACGTTCCCAGCCCCGGTGCGGCGATCCTTTTCATTAGCGGTTTGGTACTGGTAGTCGGCAGACGCCGATTTCCAAAAATTGAATCCAATTGAAATCCGCTATAAAGGATACAAGGATACAAAATAAATACAAAATTTATCTTTCTCTAATTAACGGCTAACACTGTAATTATAATTATAGCGCGCCATTCGGAAATAACATGGCCTTAAGATATTCCAATCATAATCAACATTAAAGTGCGTAATTAAACTCCAGTGGATTTTGACCGGATCATGTCGGATGATCTTCTCTGTAAAAACTGTGTGAATTCGGAAAAATGTCAAATATGCCGGTAAAAATTATTGAAAAGCCCAAATCCCAACAATCGGAAAAGATTAAGCGTCTATTTGAGTATTTGATGAACGTGCAAAGTAGCAACTTCACCGGTTACATCAAGATCAACTACACGCAAGGAAATGTTGGGCGTGTGGAGAAGTTTGAGGAAATTCTCAAGAAATGAACATGATTTTGCCCAGAAAGGCAATGAATTTATTTTCTCATAATCTTTTGATCGAAAAAAAAGAAAAATACTGTGTAAGGGCCTTGGTAAAATGGCGGCCGCCGGTGTACGACGTATCCCGAACCGTTAGCATCGATTTAGACACGGCGATTCGTAACCATTGTGTGGCCCTGTCGCCAGCGTTCAGTGAAATCGAGTATTATAAAGTGCTGCGGACCCAACTGAGGCAGATGAGCCAGAGAAAGCAGTGGAAGACGGCCATGGTGACTAGTGTGTCGCCCGGCGAGGGCAAAACCGTTACCGCCATCAACCTGGCCGCTACTTTTGCTCGGGAATACAACCAGACCGTTCTCCTGGTTGACGCGGACCTGAGACGGCAGTCGGTATACCGCTATTTAGGATATCCCAGCGACAAGGGGCTCTTGAACTATCTGACGGGGGAGTCACCCCTCACGGAGATTATGGTGTGGCCCGGCATCGAAAAGCTCACCATCATTTCCGGCGGGCCGATGGTCGTGGACAGCGCCGAGATGATGGGATCTCCCCGCATGGCCCAATTGGTCGACGATCTGAGAACACGCTATGAGGATCGTCATGTGATTTTCGATGTGCCGGCGGTACTCAGCGCCGCCGATGCCTTGGCCTTCGCCCCTTTCGTCGATTGCATCATTCTCGTGGTCTGCGCCGGCCGGGCGCGGATTCAAGACCTGGAACAAGTCCTGGAGATGCTGCCTGAGGAAAAAATCGCCGGCTTCGTGTTGAACCAGTCGGGCGAAGCCGGTCGGTTTTACGGACCATACGGTGATCTGCACCACGCAGACGATCGACGGAAACGGAAGCGGTGGCGGCTTTTGGATCTCTTTTCCCGATTCCATTCGTTTAAAGGGTGAAATCCGCCGGGTCAAGGCACGAAGCAAGGCAATGTTTGGTTTAAAAGGAAAATCGTGATCTGATTTAAGTTGTCGATATAAAACGTATAAATGGTGGGTCAGGCTGTTCGGAGACGTTTATGCGGCAGCCAATCGCCTTTGGGTGAACCCGATCGCCTCCTTTGCCCCCCGTTGCTTGTGCAACGGGGGGTTTTTTTTGTTTGACCGGTGCACTCAAGTCGATCAAACCGGGCATTGTATTTCTTTTAGAATTACGTTAGAAACGCGTCTAATCAATTGAAACAAGAGAGGCTTCACGATCATGACCACAGATGCCGCCAGCACAATCCGAGCGGCTTACCAGAAACGCTTCGACGCGGCCAGAGACCGGCAGGACGCCTTCGTCCAGAGCCCGCTGCCTAAGATTCATATCGGCATGGCCACCTGTGGTATCGCCTCCGGGGCCCTGGAAACCCAGGCGGCATTCGAGGCGGCCCTGGCCGAGCGGGGCGTTGCGGCCCATATCCACACCGTGGGGTGCATGGGCCACTGCTACGCCGAACCGGTAGTGGTCATCGATCATCCCGAATCGGGCTTCCCCCCGATTCTCTATCCCAAGGTAAACCCGAGCAAGGCCAGAATGCTGGTCAACCTTTTTCTGGAAAAGGGCAACCCGTGTTCCGAGCACCTCATGGGCGCGACCGTGGAAAACGAGAAGATTCCATGGGTGGCCGACTTGGCCCGTTTTAACCGCGAGAAACGGGTGATCATGAACCGCTGCGGACGGATCGATCCCGAGCAGATTCATGAATATATCGCCGATGGCGGTTACCGTGGTTTAGTCGACGCGCTGTGCCAGACGCCTGAGGCATTGATCGATTTGATCGAGGTTGCCGGCTTGCGGGGGCGCGGCGGGGCCGGGTTTACCACGGGCCGGAAATGGCGTTCCGCCCGGGCGGCTTCGGGGACGGACAAACGGATCGTCTGCAATGCCGATGAGGGCGATCCCGGCGCATACATGGACCGCACCCTGCTGGAGAGCAACCCCCACCAGGTGATCGAGGGCATGCTCATCGCCGCCATTGCCGTGGGTGCCACGCGGGGGCTCTTTTACGTTCGCGCCGAATATCCCCTGGCGGTGCGTATTCTCACCCGGGCCGTGGCGCAGGCCCGTCAAAGTGGGATATTGGGGAAGAATATTCTGGGCAGCGGCATCGATTTCGACATCGACCTGTTCGAGGGGGCCGGCGTCTTTGTGTGCGGTGAAGAGACCGCCCTGATCCGCTCGGTGGAGGGCTATCGCGGCACGCCCCGGCACCGCCCGCCCTTTCCGGTGGAGCGGGGGCTGAATGGCCGGCCCACGGTGATCAACAACGTCAAGACCCTGGCTGCTGTGCCAGTCATCACGGAGAATGGGGCCGACTGGTTCCGCAGTATCGGTACCGCCGACAGCCCGGGCACGGCGGTCTTTTCCGTGGTGGGCAACGTCACTTATCCGGGACTGGTGGAGGTTCCCATGGGGGTGACCCTGCGGGAACTGATTTTCGATATCTGCGGCGGCATTCCCAACAAGAAAAAGTTCAAGACGGTGCAGATCGGCGGGCCTTCGGGGGGCTTTCTGCCGGCCGAGTTCCTGGATACAACGGTGGATTTCGATGCACTGACCCGCGCCGGCGCCATGATGGGATCCGGCGGCATGGTGGTGATGGACGAGGATGTCTGTATGGTGGATGTCTCACGCTATTTTCTCGAATTCACCCAGAAGGAGTCCTGCGGCAAGTGCACCTTCTGCCGCATCGGCACCCGCCACCTGCTGGATATTTTGCGGCGGCTCATCCGCGGCGAAGGCCGCGAGGGAGACATCGAGCAGCTGGAGACCCTCAGTCGGGCCATCCAAACGGGATCCCTGTGCAGCCTGGGCAAGACCGCGCCCAACCCGGTGCTGACATCCCTGGCTTATTTTCGGAATGAATACGAGGCCCACATCGACGAGGGTCGCTGTCCGGCATGTGTCTGCCGTCTGTTGACCGCATTTCAGATTGATCAGGAAAAGTGTGCCCTCGGCTGTGATACCTGCTTCGGCCGCTGTCCGACGGACGCGGTCTTTACCACCAGCAACCGCAAGAAAGCCATCGACCAGTCCCTGTGCGTCAGATGCGGCGAGTGCGTGGCGGCCTGTCCGCCGGTCTACAGCGCCGTAATCAGGTATTCGCCGCCTCACCGGGTGTCGGTGATCGCGCGGCCGCCGGAATGGTGACCCTAACGATAGGGGTGACCCTGTAACACTGAATAGCGCCAGAAGCCGTAAAGGCGGGTCAGGAATATCAGCGTGTCGCTATATCGCTTCCAGGTAAAATGTTCCTCCACCCGGCGCACGCTGTTTCTGGATATTTTACCCCAGTAGCCGGAATCTTGCTCGCATTCCAGGATGAATTTTTATTGATACTGGGCAGCCAACGGACCTTGCCGTCCAGATCGTAGCGTTTGATCAAGGCGTGGGCTTTACGGATATCTGCCCGTTCCTCATTATCTTTGGAATCGTCTACCGTTCACCAAGCCTTTTCGCTTTTATGATGAATTGCGTAAATTACAAGCCCATTCTACGGTCTTTGCCATTTTTTTTGTTAAGCTCATTGAACCTTCGGTCTGTTAATAGCCTTCTGTCTTTTCCGGATCTTCGATTAGCGAAAAAATCAGTTATATGAAAAACAAGAAAGACGAGAATCTGGTAAATAGCGAATTGGAAAAAAATCCGATGGTTTTAAAAATGCCGGTGTATCTGGTGGATTTCAGGTGCATCGGTCCGAAGTGCGAAGACCACTGCTGTTATGGTTGGGATATCATCGTCGATAAACGATCCTACCAGCGGTATCGACAATCGACATCCACCCCTCTCGGCCGGCGGCTTCGTGAGGCGGTCCGGCGTAATAACCAGGATCCCTCCATCACGCGCTATGC
The DNA here is from genome assembly GCA_963674765.1 of uncultured Desulfosarcina sp. Classification (GTDB taxonomy): domain Bacteria; phylum Desulfobacterota; class Desulfobacteria; order Desulfobacterales; family Desulfosarcinaceae; genus Desulfosarcina. The sequence goes on from OY771548.1 coordinate 4,906,963, forward strand.
ACGAATTGGTCGCTCCGGAGACGCGGTGTGCCCCTTTCTGACACGGGATCGACGCTGCCGGATTCATGCCGAACTGGGTGAAGCATGGCTTCCGGATACCTGCGCCGTTTTCCCCCGACACCTGCGGGCCAGGCACGGATGGATCGACATCTCCGCTTCCCTGGCCTGCCCGGAGATCGCGCGTCGGGCGCTGGCAACCCCCAAAAAAATTACCTTCACAGAAACGCAGCTGGATCCTGAAACGCTCGCAACGATGCGTGCGGTCGAGCCGCAGCATTCTTATGATCGGGAAGCCGCCGGCCTGACGTTGAGACCGTTCGTTTTATCCCTTTTGCAAAACCGGCGACTCGCCTTGTGGCGGCGTCTTTTGGCGCTTGGCTACCTTCTTGAAAGGGTCAGTCTCTCTGGCGCCGGGCCTGTGGCGGATGGCGTGCCGGCGATATTGGATGCGTTTACCCGTCGCATGGAATCCGGCGAATTAATGGGGCGGATCGAAGCGGCACCCACGCTGACCGGGATGCAGCTGCAACTCATCAGACGGCTCCATGAGGAAATGATTGCTTCCGTCTGCGTAACGGCATTCAGGCGCTGCACCGACCAATGCCTTGCCGGACTCGACTACGCTGGCACACAAGCGTTCACCGAGACCATCGGCCGCCGATACGATTTTGCCTTCGATCATTTCTACCGTCCATTTTTCCGGCAGTACGGGTTCATGCTGGAAAACTATCTCGTCAGTCATTTGCTGCATCACGATATCTGCTTTCATCGAGGCGGGCGGCTGTATGAAGACTACGTCATGATGGTCCTTAATTTCGCCATGCTCAAGACCTATCTGATCGGCATGGCGGCATGGCACCGGGAGAATTTTCATCCTGACATGGTCACCCGGTTGATCTATTCCTTCACCAAAGTGGTCGAGCCGGATGCCCGCTTCAGGGAGTATGCACTGGGGCTGTTGGCACAAAGCGGTTGCACGGACTTGGTGCACCTGGCGGTTCTGATCAGAAATTGACGGATTCGTAAAAAGCCCGATGTCGGCGTTACGCGTATCCTTCGTCACTGCGGAGTACGATTCGTACGCTGCCTACGGCACCCGCGATAGCGGTATTCCTCAGGATTCGCAAGCCTTGATCTCGGGCTTTTTACGAATCCGTCCGAATGGCGACTTTTTACGAGTTCATCAGAAATTGACGGGATCGTGTTTTTTCTTCAGGCCGGCCTGCATGTAATCGTCGATGGCGGCATGCAGGGTGTCAGCCGCAAGGGTCGAGCAGTGCCAGTGGTCTTTCGGAAGCCCGCCGACAGCCTCACGGATCATGGCCGAATCGACGTCTATGATCTCCTCGGGCGTTTTGTTTCTGGCAAGATCCACCGCCGCGAGGACGCAGTTGAGACTGTAGGCGCACCCGTTGGTCCACGAAGAGCCCTCGATCATGCGCCCTTTTTTGAACCGGAGACGGATCTCCATGATGTCACCGCAGCTGCCGACGATCCGTGCATTGCCGTCAGGGCTCGATACGTGAGGATTGAGCCAGTAATAGAGAGCAAACCATACCAGGGCGATGGCCAGGAGAATCCCGGTACCGAAAAGGATATTGGCGCCGTTGGTCATGCCGAGTTCTCCAGCCAGGTGTCTGAATCGTTCTTTTGGGGCGCGACCCTTCTACAGGGCCAGCGCCTCCTGGGCGGTCGGTTCGTGACGGTCATCTTTCTGAAACAATGGACGTGCACGATTGGGCTGAATCGCATGGGCCATGAAACAGGCCTTGATGCAGGCCTCATCGCATTGCTGTCCGTAGTCCAGGCACTTGTGATGATCGATGCGGATGATCCCGTCGACCAGGCCCACGGCCTCGGCCGGGCAGTCCCGTATGCAGGACTGGCAGTGCATACAGCCGGCCTCGCAGATCTGATGGGCCAGCTTGCCCGTGTTCTGGGTACTGCAGCGCACGACGACGCGCGCTTTCTTGGGTACCAGCGTGATCAGATGCTTCGGACAGGTCTTGACGCAGGTGCCGCATCCCACGCAGAGGTCTTCGTCGATCACCGGAAAATGGTTTTCCATGGTGATGGCGTCGAAGGGGCAGGCACCGGCGCATTCGCCGAAACCAACGCACCCGTACTGACAGTCCGTCGGGCCGGCAAAGGCCAGGTTGGCCCCCGAGCAGCGCCCGTATCCGATGTAATCGTATTTTTTGTAGTCCTTGCGGATCGATCGGGCGCAGTGAACGACCGCCACCAGGTCCTCCATGGCCCCCATCTGCTTGCCGGTGATCTGGGCCACGGCTTCCGCCACCGACGCTTTACCGGGGAAGCACAAATTGGGCGGAACATCCGGATCATTGACCACGGCCTCGGCATAGGCCTCGCACCCGGCAAAGCCGCATCCGCCGCACTGGGCGCCGGCCAGGACTTCCTTGACCGCTTCCACTTTGGGATTGACTTCGACGGCGAACTTGTGCGCCGCCAATGCCAGGCCAATGCCGAAAAAAAGCCCGATGCTGCCCAGCAGCAGCAGTCCGCCGATCGCCAGTTTGATGTATAACGGATCCATGGGAAACCTTCCTTAAAAGATCGACATGCCGGAAAAACCCATGAACGAGAGGGCAAAAAGACCGGCCACGATGAACGCGATGGGCAGCCCCCGGTAGGATGGGGGAATATCGGCCAGTTCGAGTCGCTCACGCACCGAAGACATCAGGAAAAGGGCCAATAGAAATCCAAGCCCGGCTCCCAGGGCCAGCATGAGGCTTTCCAACATATTATATTCGTTGTCGGCCAGGATCAGCGGCACGGCGATGACGATGCAGTTGGCAATCACCAGCACCAGATAAACGCCGAAGGCCTTGAACAATGCCGGATTGATCTTGCGCAGGATCGTGTCCACGGCTTGAACGGTGAGCGACACCAGTCCGATGAAGACGATGATCTGCAAATAGTCCAGGCGGTAGGGCTTGAGCACGAATTGATATAAGAACCATGACATCAAGGATGCGAAGACGATAACGACGGTGAAGGTGATGCCCATGCCCACGGCGGTGCTTTTTTTCTGGGATGTGCCGAAAAAGACGCAGAGCCCCAGGTATTTGGAAAAGACGAAGTTCTGGATGAGCAGGGCACCTATCAGAATACTGAACAGGTATCCGAAGTAGGGCTTGGATACCAGAACCCCCTGGGTGCCCAGGTTGCGGCCTTGGGACACGATCTCTTTGACCATCACCTGGTGGGGTTGGTCCGAGTTGATGGGATCGGCCAGCGTGATGGTCAATTGGGTCTGATCCGGGTTGAGGCGGATGCTTTTAACGTCCAGAAGGATGTCGGGGTCCGGTTTTTCGTTGACCGTGAAATGGCCGGGATTTGCGGCCCAGGCAGGATCTACCGGGCCGGCGAAGGTCAGCACGATCTGGTCCGCTTTCTCGAACCGGGCCGTTTTGATGAAATGGGGCGCTTTGCAGCCGCCGATCAGAACCGTGGCGATCAGCAGAAAGAGCGTCCAGATTGCCGTTGCGTCTTTTTTCATGTCATGATCCTCGTTTCGCCCGCCGCTGGTAGAGCGTCTCCACATAATTAAAAACCGCCATCATGAACCCGACCAGAAAAAAGCCGGCCGCCGGCAATACGAAAAAGAGCATGGGCCTGAACCCCAGCACATCATAACCGAGAAAGGTGCCCATTCCCATCACCTCGCGTACCGCCCCCAGCGTCACCATGCCGAACATGAAGCCGAAGCCCATGCCGATTCCATCCCAGAACGAGGCGACCACGGTGTTGCGACAGGCAAATACCTCCAGACGCATGGTGATGATGGCAAATGCGACGATCAGGCGCACGAAAATTCCCATGGCCTTGTAGGCCACCGGCAAAAAGGCCGCCAGCACCAGGTCGATCACCGTCACCCAGGTGGCAATCGTCAAGGTATAGGTGGGAATGCGAATGCGTGGATGAATGTGGTCCTTGATCAGGGCGATGGTGCAGCTGGAAAAGACCTGCACAAACAGAACGGCCACACCGAGAAGCAGTCCGTTGGCCACCGTCGTGCTGATTCCCACGGCCGGGCACATGCTCAGGGCCAGCCGAAAGATGGGGTTTTCGTTGAGCAGGCCGTTGACGACCAGCTGCATGTTGGTTTTTGTGGTTGCTGCCACGGGTTGTTCCTTTCTACAAACTAAAAAAGAACCGTAACGTCGCCATCCGCCAGGGCCTGATCCAGAATCTGAATGCGATAGGCGAATTTTTTCACCATGGCCTTGACGCCGTTGGTCACCGCCGCGCTGGATATGGTGGCGCCGGTCAGGGCGTGGATATCCTGATCCTTATACCGCTTCTGTATGTCGGCCCGCTCCCTGTCCGACATGCCGCCTTCCCCCATGCCCATGGATGTGAGATAGCGCTCGTAGTCCGCGGGCAGCGGCTCCTTGATGACGGTGAGCCGTTTGAGTGTTGCGAAGGATTTGCCGACGAACTGGTTTTTAAAATAATCCTGGGTGATTTCACCGCCCAGTCCGGGATCTTCCTCGTGCTCGATTACTTCCAGACCCAGCAGTTGAAAGTCGGCGTCCAGGGCCACCATGGCTTTGATAAAGGTCTTGAACCCGGGAAACTCACCGGGTAACAGATAGGCCGTGCGCTGGTCATCGAGACAGGCGACGATCATGGTGTCGGCAAAATCGACTTCGGTTCCCGGATTCAGCGTTTTTGCAAGGGCCTTTTTGCGGTCTTCGGCGGACAAGGCCGCCTCGGGTGTCAATGCCAAATCGTGGCGTTCGAGAAATCGACCTTTCAGATCGAGCACGACCCAGGCGTATCCTTCACCACTGCCGTTTACGGCCGGGACCATATATCCCATGCGCAGCGTATCCGCGTTGCGCAGGATGTAGCGGTAAATTTGGTGCAGCGCGAGTCCGGGCGCCGCGGGTCGCCGGGGACCATATCCCAGCAGGCCGAGCATGGTCTGCTGCACATTGAGATGCTCGTTGTGCTGTTTGGCCTTGGCCGTGAAGATGAAGGTCGTGCCGATGACGAGGCCGGCCGCCAGGCAGGAAATGGTCAGGGCAACGGTTATTTTGATCATCTCTCTCATTGGACCGCCCCCTGGGAAAAGCGCTTTGGTTTGAACCATTGATCCAACGCCGGCGTCAGGGGATTCATCAGCAGAATCGCGTAGCAAACCCCTTCCGGATAACCGCCTTTGAGCCGGATCAGAACGGTCAGTGCGCCGACGCCGATGCCGAAAACGATCTGGCCGCTGCGCTGGATTGGTGATGTGACGTAATCGGTGGCCATGAAAAACGCCCCGAGCATCACCCCCCCGGAGAGCACCGCCAGTAGCGGATCACCGGTGAACAATCCTTCGCCGCCGAAAACCCATGTCAGAAGGGCTACCGTGGCGATGGTCGACACCGGGATGTGCCAGCGGATGTACCTCTTGTAGATCAAATAGAGTCCTCCCACCAGCAGGAGCAGCGCCGACGTTTCGCCGATGCATCCGGGCCTGAACCCGATGAAAAAATCGGTGTATATCGATGCCCGGGGCCCAAACTGCTCCAGCACGGCCGCCATGCCGTAATGCTTTAACACATATAGCGGTGTGGCCGAACTGACGGCATCCACACCGGTGCCCATGGTCCTGAAAATGGCCGCGTTGCGGATCGGCGCCAGCCATGCCGTGGTCATGGCCACGGGGTAGGTGGCAACCAGAAAGGCACGACCGATCAGGGCCGGGTTGAAGATGTTGAAACCGAGACCGCCCATGATGATTTTGGTGACGAATATGGCCATCACCGCACCGAAGACCGGCATCCATAAAGGGACCCCGGGCGGGATGACATAGGCCAGCAAAAGGCCGGTAATTACGGCGCTGCCATCCTTGATGGTGACCGGACGGCCCAGGAGTTTTTGCGAGATCGCCTCGGTGGCCAGGCAGCTGGCCACGCTGACGGCGGTGATGACCAGCGTCTGAAGGCCGAAGACGAAAATCGACAGGATCAGCGGCGGCATCAGGCAGGCGACCACGGTCCACATGATCCGGGACACGGTAATATCGGCTTTCAGATGGGGCGACACCGATACCAGCAGATGGTGCCCGTCGACGCCATCGCACAACTGCTGGGAGATGGGGGAGCGTTTTGTTGCCATTATCCTGCTTTTCTTTTCTGTTCCCTGGCTTCTTTGAGTTTTCGGGCCTGGTTGATTTCCAGCCGTGCCAGGCGGATAAACTGCACCAGGGGTCGCTTGGCCGGACAGACGTAGGCACAACTGCCGCACTCGAAACAATCGTCCATGAGACCAAAGGGTTCGGTTTCCGCCCCCCTGCCGGCCTCCACATAGATGCCGATGTTGTTCGGCTCCAGTCCCATGGGGCAGGCATCCAGGCAGAACCCGCACCGGATGCAGGGTCCGTGTGCCCGTGCATCGACTTCGGCATGGTTCATAAACAATATACCGGGGGTGGTTTTCGTGATCGGCATATCCAGGTCGGACACGGCAAAACCCATCATCGGCCCGCCGACCACCACCTTGCACAGGTCCGCCGTCGTGCCGCCAAGGTAATCCGCGATCTCCGAAATATGGGTGCCGATTTTCACACGCAGGTTCGCCGGTCGTGCGATTGCGCCACCGGTGACCGTGATGACGCGTTCCGTCAGGGGCTTGTCCAGAACCACGGCGTCATAGACCATCTTGGTCGTGTAGACGTTCTGGACGATGATCCCGATACTCGAAGAGCGCTGTCCCGATGGTCTGACCCGGCCGGTGACACTCTGCATGATCTGGTCGGCCGATCCCTGGGGATATTTGACCGCCAGTGGTTTGACCTCAATCTTGAAACCGTCGGTCGAATCCGCGCGGTCGATGGCCTCGTTCAGCGCCGCGATGGCGTCCGGCTTGTTGTTCTCCACGCCGATAGCGCAGTAAGTAATGCCCAGCACCGTCAGCAGTATTTTGGCGCCTTCGATGATTTCCCGGGCTTTTTCCACCATGACGCGATGATCGCAGGTGATATAGGGCTCACACTCGGCGCCGTTGAGGATCAGGGTGTCGAGCTTGACACCCGGTTTGACGTTGAGCTTGACGTCGGTGGGAAATCCGGCGCCTCCCAGGCCAACGATCCCGGCAGCGGCGATGCGCTCCTGGATCTGATCCCGCGAAAATTGCCGCCAGTCCACCGGCGTGCGGGTCGGTGCGACGGCTTCGGGATCGGTTCGGATGACGATCGCCGGGGCCTTGCCCACCTGGTAGTGGAGGATGTTTTTCACTCCCAGGACCGCGCCGCCGACACTGGCATGAAGCACCGCGCCGAGTCGGGTGCCGATTTCGCCGATCCGGTCGCCTTGCTTGACCCGGTCCTTTTTGTCCACCAGCATCCTGAAGAGCGCTCCGGGGTGCTCGCTGGAAAAGAGAAGATCGTCGCCGATCGCATGATCGCTTTTCGGATCAGGCCGATGGGGAACAGCCACTTGGCAAGGCGTGCCCACATGCTGTTTGAGAAACAACGATACCTTCGACGGATCGGGCATCGTCTCGATGGGCAACGCGTTGGTGAGGTCCTTGTTCGCTTTGGGATGGACCCCGCCCTTGGGGAAAGTCGCCGGTGGGGTCATCATCAACGCACCTTCGTCGCCCATAGTTTCTTTTCAAGCAATCCTTTGCCGTAAGTTTCCCGGGTTTTGCTTGACAGTTCCGCGGGTGTGCAAAACTGCAGTGCGTTGGTGGGGCAGACCGACACACACGCCGGTTCCTCGCCGGCGTCGATGAGATCCATGCACAGGTCGCACTTGACGACTTTGCCGGCCTCGGTGTTCCACTGGGGGATATGCCACGGGCAGGCCGTGATGCAGGCCTTGCAGCCGACGCACAGACTATCGATGATATAGACGAGGCCGTCTTTTTTTCTTCGACGAATGGCTTCCGTGGGGCAGGATTCCATGCACCATGCCTGTTCACAGTGAAAACAGGGGACGAAGACGGCGGTCATATTGGGATTACCGTTGACCATCTTGGGACCCAGGACGACGATTTTGCCCAGGGTCACATCCAATGGAAGTCCTTTTTCTGATTTGCAGGCAATCTCACAAGCATGACAGGCAATGCAGCGTTTCGGGTTGGTGGAAATGATATAATTGCCCATATCTTCAAATACCTCCAAGAAATGGATGGGGGTTTAGATTTTCGTAACCGTGATCCAGCTATGATCCAGGGCCGGACTGCCGCCGATTTTATCGTGGAGACGCTCTTGAAAGAGCGCATCGGGCGCTCCCTTTCCGTAGCTGCGCTTGCTGTCGACTTCCACATGGCCGAACCCGTGGAGCATGAACGCGGCTTCGGGGTGGATCATGTCGGTGACATATGCACGCATTTCACCTTTTCCGGCCTTGGATTCCACGAGAATGCGGTCGTTGTCGGCAATCCCCAGTTCCTTGGCACGCCGGCCGTTGATCCAGAGCCGATTTTCGGGAACCAGGTGGTTGAGATAGAGGTTGTTCTGGGTCATTACGTTCGTGTGGGCCACGCAGCGGCCGCACATCAGTCTGAAGGCCCCTGGCTTCTCATCGAGCGTTTCATAGGGCGGCAGAGAGGGAATTCCATGGCTTTCCATCAAGTTAGAACGGACCTCGATCCTGGTGGAAGGCGTCTTGAATTTGATCCCGTCGTTGCGGTCCCACCAGATCGCCTTGTCGCTCAGCGACACAAAACCGGTTTCGTCGAAATCCTCGATCTTGATGTCCAGATCCGTCAGCTGATAGTTCCAGATATCTTCTGCGGTTTCGAAGGGGAAATAGTGACCGACGCCCAGACGGTCGGCCAACTGTTTGACAATCCACCACATCGGCTTGGTTTCGAAACGCGGTTCGACGCAGGCGATGCGACGGTTGATGGCCGGTTTCAAACTGGACCCCATCTGCAGCGGGTCGGAACGCTCCAGAAAGAACGATTCGGGCAAGACCACATCCGCCAAAGCGGTGGTGCCCCCGAAGTTGACGTCGCTGGCCACGATCAGATCCAGCTTCTTGAGCGCCTTGAGATTGGTGTTATAGTCCGGGTTGGACAGCAGTGGGTCGTAGCGGAAGGCAAACAAGGCCTTGATCGGATAGGGGTCCTCGTTCAAGATCGCATGGGGCAGCATGAAACCGACGCCATGGGCCGGATCGGCAATGGGGAACTTGTCCTGGCCGCATCCGTCAAAGCGTCGCGTATCCTCCATTTCGGGAAACTGTTGAGATGAGAATGTTTTTAATCCGGCTTTGTAGCCGGCGTCCTTGAGACCCTTTTTGATAAAGAGGCCACCCTTGCTTTCGATACTGCCCATCAGGGCGTTCAAGATCAGGATCGAGCGGCGGAAGTACGTTTCCGTGGGGTGGTGGGAACCGCGATAGCCGTAATGAAACACCACCGCCGGCTTGACCTTGCTGACTTCCCGGGCCAGACTCATGATTTCCTCTGCTGAAATCCCGGTTTCCTTTTCGGCCCATTGAGGCGTGTAGGGGATGACGAAGCTGCACAACTCCTCGAACCCTTCCACCCATCGTCTCACGTACTGGGCGTCGTAGAGTTTTTCCTCGATGATGACGTGCATCAGGGCATAATTGAGGGCCAGGTCACCGCCGGGACGAATCATCTTATAATCGGTGGCCTTGGCCGCCGTAATCGTTACCCGGGGATCGATGTAGGTCAGTTTCGTCCCATTTTCCAGGGCCGAAATGAAGCTGTTCATGGCCTTGATTTCGACGGATTCGAAAACATTGCGGCCATAGAGGACCACGTGTTTGGCATTGGACCAGTCGGCGTTGATCTGGCCGTCTGTATATCCGATGATCGAGCGGCAGGCCGTGTTGATGGACCCCTTGCAGACCGTGTCGTGGGTGAAATGGTTCGGTGAGCCGATGGCCTTTTGAAATGATTTGGAAATATCGGATATCAGGTTGGCGCGTTCACAGTAGATGGAACTCTTGGCCCCGAACTTGTCGAAAATATCCTTGCATCGGTTGGCGGTATAATCAAGCGCCTCCGTCCAGCTCACCCGTTTCCACTGGCCCGACCCACGCTCACCGGTACGAATCAGGGGAGAGCGCACGCGCTGGTTGTCGTTCAGGCCGGCAACGGCCGCCGCCGCCTTCGGGCAGATGCCGCCGTTCATGGCCGGCACATGGGGGTTGCCCCGTATGCGAAGCACCTGATTATTTTCCACCTCTACCTGAATCGGGCAGCGTACAGAACACATGAAACAAAGCGTATTGACGACTCTTTTCATTACCGATTTCCTCCGGTGTGCCGAACATAAAAAGATGACGATGGTGGTCCTCGTGCGCCTTCCATTTCATTTCAAATTCGCATGACTGATAATGAACATATGCGCAGGGATAGGTATAATGAACATATGCACGGTTTGTCAACTCCAAATATCCGGTAAAATCCAATCGGTCCACAATCGGCATGGCTGCCTGCTCCTAATCGTTCGATTTTCGTCGTGAATTGGCAGCCGGTACAAAGCGATATTGGATTCGTAAAAATGGGTCCAGGATTCCTCCCTAAAAACATATTTGACTCTATTCCAAAGGCAGATCGGTCGATAATAATCTTTTACCTGAATGCAGATGCCAAATACGTGTTACACGGAAAGGACGTCGATGTCTAAAATCTCCTTAAGTATCCGGACCAAACTCATCATTATTTTCGTGTTCATCAAGGTGCTGCCGCTTGTTGCGCTTGCCTGGTTTTCCTGGATTTTTATTTCGGAATTAGCCGATACGCTTGGAACCCAAACAGCCGAAATGGTGGAAGATACCAACAGACTCGTCGGTGGGGTGGCCGATATGGCGACAAGCAATTCCATTGAGGCATTGGATGACCGGTCACGGGAAGCCATTGAACGGCTGACCACGGATACCGCGCGTCAGGTGGCGGACTTCTTATATCGCCGAGACAAGGATATCAGGCTGGCAGCCCAAGTCGAACCATCCAAGGAAGCGTATCACCGTTTTCTTTCCGCACGCACGCGTGCGGTCGTCATGGATGACGGAAACTGGAAGATGGATGCGGACAAAAAAAAATGGATACCGGCCTCTCCTGAAACACGAAACAGCCCGCGGGTGTCCGCCCGAAACGAGGAAAATCGAAAAAGCTTTCATTACCGTCTGCCGGAGCCGGAAGTCAGAGTCGAAGAACGCCCCTTGTATCTGGAGATGACCTATTTCGATCTGGCGGGCAGGGAACAATTCAAGGTCACCACTTCGGATCTTCTGCCGGACCGGCTACTGGATGTATCAAAAAAGGAAAATACCTTTTGCAAGGCGGAAACCTATTTCGACTCCCTAAAAACACTCAACCCAGGCGAAATTTATGTTTCCGACGTGATCGGACCGTATGTCAAAGGGTATCTGCCCGGCGGGGCGTACAGTGAATATCGTGCCGAAAAAGCGGGGATTCCTTTCAGGCCGGAGACATCAGGCTATGCCGGCAAGGAAAATCCGTTGGGAATTCGGTTTCGCGGATTGATACGCTGGGCCACAGCGGTGATAAGCGACGGGCAAATCAAAGGATATGTGACTCTGGCCCTCGATCATACGCATATCATGGAATTTACAGATCATATCGTGCCGACGGAAGAGCGATACTGTATCACCTCGGATGCCGGCAGCGGCAATTACGCCTTTATGTGGGATTACAAGGGACGCAATATTTCCCACCCCCGGGATTATTTCATCGTCGGTTATGATCCGGAAACCGGAAAACCGGCAGTCCCCTGGCTTGAAGCATCTCTTTATCCCAAATGGCTTGAACGCAATGGCGCCATGGCGGAATTCGAAAAAGCGGTGCCCTGGTTTGACGAGCAATCCTTGAAGAAAAAACCGTCGCCGGAATTGACACGGCAGGGGTTTGTCGGGCTGGACGGCCGTTTCCTTAATTTTGCCCCGCAATGCACCGGATGGCATACCTTGACGGAACATGGGGGCTCAGGGTCTTTTGTCATTTTCTGGAGCCATCTGTGGAAACTGACCACCGCTGCGGCGATTCCCTATCATACCGGTATTTACGGACAACATCCGCGAGGCTTCGGGTATGTTACCATTGGCGCGAATGTCGATGAATTTCATAAACCCGCCATGGGAACCGCGGAAAAGATCACGTCCAGCCGAGTGGCATTCGAAAAAAAGCTCCATGACCATGAACAGCGCAATCATGCGCATATCCGGACCAGCCTCAATAACACATCGATAAAGATGACGGTGTACACCCTTTTCATGGTTCTAATCGTCATTCTCATCGCCCTTTGGATGGCCGGTGCCCTTACCGGTAAAATTACCCAGATGATTCGCGGCATTCGAATATTTCAGGCAGGTGATCGCACATTTCGTCTGCAACCAGGCGCCAACGATGAAATCGGCCAGTTAACCGATTCTTTCAATCAGATGGCGGATAATATCCAGCAGTACATTGAAGCGGTTGAAGCCGCCAAGATCAAAACGGAAGAGACCAATGACCGGCTGGCGTTGGAGGTGGTGGAGCGCCGGACCGCCCAGGACGCGCTCTCCCGTCACCGTGACCATTTGGAGGATATGGTTCAGGAAAGAACCAGAGAACTGGAAAAACAAATCCAGGAACGTGAACGGGCGGAAAAAGAACTGATTCAATCGGAAAAAATGGCCGCTTTGGGGCAACTGATTGCCGGAATCGCCCATGAGATCAATACGCCCATGGGCGCCATCAAGTCCAGCGGCGGCAATATTGCCGACTCCATGCGCAAAGTACTGGTGGATCTGCCTAACTTATTGGAAAGACTCGATCAAAAGCATCTGTCGCTTTTCTATGAACTCCTGCAACAATCACAAAAAGATGCGCCACTGCTGACCAGTCGAGAGGAACGAAAGCTGATCCGCGAAATCAGCGGAAAGCTTGCCGAAGCCGGCATCGACAACAGTCGACAGATGGCCTTTTTTCTCGTCCAAATGAACATTCAGGAACAATGGGAACCGTTTCTCGTCCTGTTGCAGCACGATGAATCCGCATTTATTCTTGAAACCGCGTATGGGCTGCACACGATAACCAGCAACACCAACAATATCAACCATGCCGTAGATCGAATCAGCAAAATTATTTATGCGCTTAAATCGTATATCCGGCGAGGCGATTCCAATGAAAAAACAGCGACAGATGTTATTGAAGGAATTGAAACGGTGCTAACGATTTACCATCATCAGATTAAGCAGAACACGGAGCTGATAAAAGAATATGAACCGATTCCACCCATTCAGGGAAATCCCGATGAATTAAATCAGGTATGGACCAATCTGATCCACAATGCGCTCCAGGCAATGGCCTATAAAGGCGTATTGAAAATCAACGTCAAATGTCGGGATCATCATGTCGTTGTCTCAATCACGGATACCGGCTGCGGCATACCCGAGGAAAATCGCGAGAAAATTTTCGAGCCCTTTTACACAACCAAAGGCAGTGGCGAAGGAAGCGGTTTAGGGCTTGATATCGTCAATAAAATTATAAAAAATCACGGTGGCCGAATTGACCTGGAAAGTGAAGTGGGAAAAGGAACAACATTTTCGGTTTCACTGCCCCAAAATGAGGATGCATCATGACTGAGACAATAAACGGCCTTTTTTTATGCGTGGATGACGAACAGATTGTATTGCATTCGCTGCGCGATCAATTATACAAAGTCTATGGTCAACAGTATCTTATTGAGATTGCGGAAAGCGCTGAAGAAGGCCTGGAAATATTGGATGAACTCTCTTCCGATGGTTTTATTCCGTTAATCATCATCTCCGACTGGCTGATGCCCGGCATGAAGGGGGATGATTTTCTTATCGAAGCGCACCGCCGTTTTCCTTATGTCTATAAGGTGATGCTCTCCGGACACGCTGACGATGCCGCCGTTCAAAGAGCCAAAGAACAAGCGGATATGATAGAATTAATAACGAAACCATGGGATGCCCAGAAATTGATTCAGTCCATCGATGAGGGTCTGGAGCATATCGAAAGTATGCGGAAACGATCGAGTACAGGTGTAGAAATTTAAAAATGAGAGAAAATTCCTCTTCACAAATAGCCATTTTATGTGTGGACGATGAACCGGTTGTCACGGAGAGTCTACGTTCATTGTTTTCTCAAACGCTAAAAAATATCAAAATCATCGAGATCGCCCATGATGCCGAAGAAGCCATGGAAGTTGTCGAAGAATTCATTGAAGACAAGATTGACTTACACGTTGTGATTTCAGATTACATTATGCCGGGAACCAAAGGCGATGACCTGCTGGTTGATATTCATGAAAAATTTCCCAAAGCCAAAAAAATTATGCTTACGGGGCAAAGCGACATCAATGGTGTTAAAAATGCAATAAATAAGGCTCATTTGTACCGTTTCCTCGAAAAACCATGGATTAATGACGATATGATTCTGACGATCCGGGGCGCCATTACCGCATATGAACAGGAAACACGCCTTGAACAGCAAAACCTTGAGCTCAAAAAGTTGAACCAGGAACTCGAAAAAAAAGTGATGGAGCGTACCCGGGAATTAGATGAAAAAAACCGTGAACTGGAACGAATGGCCACAATAGATCGCCTTACGGGACTTTTTAACCGCAGAAAACTGGATGAGGTCTTGACCACTGAATTAATGCGCTCCAAACGATATGGCAATTCATTTGGGCTGATCATGGTGGATATTGATCATTTTAAACAGATCAATGACACCCATGGCCACCCGGTTGGTGATCAGGTTCTGCAGCGTTTTGCCACGCAATTGAAGCAGGGCGTTCGTGAAGTTGATATTCCGGGTCGCTGGGGCGGCGAGGAATTTCTGATTATATGCCCTGAAACCGTTGATGACAATTTACTTACCCTGGCGGAAAATTTGAGGGTCGGCGTGCAAAGGAAAGCCGTACCCGAAGTCGGTAAAAGAACAGCCAGTTTTGGTGTAACCATCTATGAAGAAGATGATACTGTTGAAACCATCGTTGGCAAAGTTGACAAGGCATTATACCTGGCAAAAGAAAAAGGGCGCGACAGAGTCGAATATATAGGTTTTTCGAAGGCAAATTATTCTTGACCATTTGCTCAAAAACAGATTATCTAAAAATGTCCTGTTAAAAAAAAAGGAGACCCCATGGATAAAGATGCCATTCACATCCGAATGATGACTACGGACGATTTTGATGCGGTGGTGCGGATCGACGCAAAAGTGCTCAATGCGTCGCGACCGGACTACTATAAAGCAAAATTTGAGAGGCTATTCAAATCCGTTGATTACCTACCTACGTCTCTTGTTGCCGAGGACGATGAGGGGACCATCGTCGGCTTTGTGATGGGAGAACTCTTTATGGGCGAATATGGAATTTTTAAGCAGGAAGCGACGCTGGATACCATCGGCATCGATCCAGATTACCAGCAACGAGGGATCGGCAAGTTGCTCATCAAAGAATTTCTTAATCATTGCAAACGAGTCGGCGTGAAAAAACTGAATACCCTGGTCAATCTGGACGACGACAAGTTGATACATTTTTTCAATAAGAATGCGTTTACGCCATCCAAGACAGTTAACCTGGAATATAACCTTTAAGCGCCTGTTTGGAAAGCCAGTTTAAGACAATAACGGCGTTGAAAAGCGGTTCAAGTTACTATAGTGTTTAAGATAATGTTTTTGGCAAGGCCAGAGGGAGGAAACTGGCTAGACTAGGGGAAAAAAATAATTCCCCATCTTGCTTGTTTGTGGTTCCGTCCACGGCGTTACCCCCGTTGGCGAATATTTCAATATGCACCAGCGGGGCTGCCTTGTGGACAGACCCACACCCGTCGCCATCTTGAAGAATTATTTTTTTCCACTGGCCTTAATCAATACCGCGACGACCAATAACGCAGCCCAAAAACATTATCTTGGATGCTATATTACATAACGTACATGCCGCCGTTGACATTCAAGGTAATACCATTGACAAAGCCAGCTTCATCAGAAGCCAAATAAACTACCGCAGCCGCAATATCTTCGGGTTCTCCTATTCTTCCCACGGGAATTGCAGCCAGCATCTGATCAATAATTTTTTGAGGAATTGTTTTTGTCATTTCTGTGTTCATGAACCCTGGAGCGATGACGTTGGCGGTTATATTCTTTTTGCCAAGCTCT
Organism: uncultured Desulfosarcina sp.; assembly: GCA_963674765.1. GTDB lineage: Bacteria > Desulfobacterota > Desulfobacteria > Desulfobacterales > Desulfosarcinaceae > Desulfosarcina. The sequence continues at coordinate 4,923,097 of OY771548.1, forward strand.
TGCGCCCACGTTTTTGTCATGCCGATAATTCCTGCCTTGGATGCGGAATAATTCGTCTGCCCAAAATTACCCATGACGCCGGCAAGCGAACTCATACTGATGATGCGGCCATAATTTTGTTGCACCATGAATCTGCTGATTTCCTGGGTGCAGATAAAAACAGATTTCAAATTGACGTTAATGACGGCGTCCCATTGTTCATCGGTCATGTTTTTCAGAGAGGCATCCTTGGTAATCCCGGCATTATTGACGAGGATATCAATCTTTCCAAAGCGCTCCGCGGTTGCTGCGACCAGTGCCTGGACCGATGCACGATCGGTGACGTCGCAGACTTTTGCCAGCGCCTCGCCGCCCAGTTCCTTTATTTTCGAAGCAACCCGTTCACAGCCCTCCTGGTTGACATCGGTCACAACAACCTTGGCGCCTTCCTTGGCCAATCTCATGGCAATGGCTTCTCCAAGACCTCTCGCCGAACCAGTGACAATGGCCACTTTTCCTTCTAGTCTCATGAAATCTCCTGATTTTTAATAATTTTAATTACGTGCCTGGCCGTTTCGGCGGCCGTCATCCTGAGTTTTCTTTTTTCTTCTTACAGCGCCTGGGGAGCGCCACCCCCATCACCCCAACCGCTGCAACCGGTTGTCGCATCGGAACACACCGGGTCTTCCCGCTCTCCGAAATATATTGACGTGCAGATCAAGCAACCCTTTAACACCCTGATTGCCGGGGAATCGGGCAGCTTCGAACTGGAAACACGGCTGACGGCGTCTGAGGACACCGTTGGCAAACCGGTGCGCTGGGACCGGGAAAAAGCGGTTCCTCTGGTCATTTATATCGCCGCCCCGGAAGACAGCGGCATCGCATTTATCGACCGGATACGTTCAAAGGCCTCAGCAGCAACGCCGTGGTGGCGATCATCGGCGTGATGATCATCAGCTACGGGTTGAATCGGGCCGGGCTGGTTAATCGCATGATTCAACCGCTGCTCAAGCGCGTCGGCGGAAGTTCACGACGGTTGACGGTCATTTTTTCGGGGTTGATCGCCGTCATCTCCAGCGTCATGCAAAATACCGGCGCTGCCGTCCTCTTCCTGCCCGCCATCCGTCTGGTTGCCTCCTACCGGCTGAAAATACCGATTTCACGGGTGCTCATGCCCATCGGCATGGCGGCCATCCTCGGCGGCACCCTGACCATGATCGGCACCAGCCCCCTGATCCTCCTCAACGACATTCTTCCCTCCGGGATGCCCAAGTTCGCATTTCTGGAACTGACGCCCATCGGCCTCGCATTGGTGGTCGGCGGGGTTGCCTATCTTTCGACGGTAGGATTGGGCATACTCGCCGAACGACAGGAGGAATTCGCTTCTGATCCGAAAAAAACCGTCGACCCTGCCCGCGAAGGCATCCTAGACGCATACCCTTTGATCATTTGAAAAGGAATTTCACAAGCCCGAAAAAGCCGCCTGGGCATCGATCTGCTTCATGGTAACGTTGTGCCTGATGCTTCTGTCGAGCTTCTATTTTCAGAGCTGGCCTTACAATCCGATTCCCCTGTCGGTTTGTCTTATGCTGGGCGCCGTAAGCATGGTGCTGACCTGGGTCATATCGATCAATGAAGCATACCGGGCGGTGGATTGGCGGACGGTATTCCTTTTGGGAGGACTCATCCCGTTGGGAATGGCCATGAACCAGACCGGTACGGCCCAGTGGATCGCCAGAGGCATCGTCACCGGCCTCGGCCCCCTGATGAACCCGCTGCTGCTGTTGATTCTTCTGGCCGCGCTGAGCTGCGGATTTACCATGGTCATTTCCAATGTCGGCGCCTGTACACTGCTAATCCCGCTGGGGATCTCCATCGCCAACCAGATCGACGTCGATCCACGAGTGGCCGCCATTATTGTCGGGCTCGGGGTGTCAAACTCTTTCATCCTGCCGACCCACCAGGTAAACGCGCTTTACATGGGGCCCGGTGAATACAGAACCCGGGACTACATCAGGATCGGCGGTGGGCTGGCGGTGATTTACATCATCATCTTGGTGGCAATGACGTATTTCTTTTACCTGTAGTGCAACGCTATGCATCCAAATGGGATGAATTTCAGTAAACGGTATCATGATCGATCTCCTTTACGTGATTTCTGCCACTTGGCTTCGGTTTGATACAGCCGGCGCGGTAAAGAATGAAAAGCATTTCGATCTGGTTCAGGATTGCGGCGAGCAGAATGTTTTTCTCGTTTGAAAGGATAGCGGCCGGAAAAATCATCACGGTCAGCAGGTCGAGATTCTGCTGGCGGGGGCCGATGATGTGCAAACCGTCGATCCGGGCACCGTCCAGAATCGCCCGGTTGCCCATGGTGACCGAAGGAAGCATAGTCCCGGGATGTTGAACGGCATGTTCATTGACGGTCTGCCCGCTGTCCCGGTCGATTATGCGAACCACCAGCCAGGGAGCAGCGGCAATGGTCATCGCCTTCAGGGCCAGTTTGTCGACCAGCGCCCGGAATTCTTTTTTGCTCTGCGGATAGAACGCCACGCCGCCAAGCACCGACTCGATTTCCTGGATCTCCACGTTAACCCTGCCAATATACTGGAAGGCCTCCGCCAGCCGCGAAACAAGCTTCGATTTTTCGTATACCGCCCGTTCTGCCGCCTGCTCGTATGAATTAAGGCGATTCATCATACGAATCATGACCAGGAATGAAATGCCGAACAGGACAAGAATCATGACTGTTTCGAGAACGTCTTCTTCGATCATGAACCGGTCGGTGATCGCAATTCCGTGCCGGATCAACAATGGCGTGGTGCTCACACACAACAGCAGAACCAGCAGGGTTGAGAAGTAAAAGCCGATAAGATAGTTGGGTTTCCAGACGCTTTCCATATGGTTGCCTGCCTTTTCTATAATTGACGAATTTGCTGTTTAGAAATGCGCGCTGCCATGCATCGAATGCGGCGTCAGGTGATGGTGGACCGTTTTCAGAAACTGTTCGTGGTGCCGACCGCGCAGGTTGAAGTGCCGGTATACCAAGGTTTTTGCCCAATCGGTCAAAAATGCCCAGACGATCGAATAGCCCCAGATCAAGGCAATCTCACGCCAGTGGATGGGTGTGATCAAACCGAAGCCATAGGCGGCCAGAAGGGTGCCGATCAGTTTGGTGGCCAGCGCCGACCAGACCATGACCGGCGCTGGATAGGGTTTTTTCAAAAAGAAGCCTTTGCTGCGGGCCACGAAAAGCGTCAGATGACCGGAAACGGCCATTTTCAGGAATATGTAGGTCTGGACCTGGGGAATGGTCAGATGCAGCACGTCGAGAGCGATGTAAAGCATCAGGAAGCTGCCGGCCACACCGGTCAGTCCCATGACCGCCGATACGGCAATGATGCGGTGCATGTTCCAGCGAACGGGCCCGGGTTCCAATCCGGTGCGATCATAGGCAATGGTCATGATTGGGACATCGTTGAGAAACGCCAGCAGGATGATCATGATGGCCGTGATCGGATAGAAGTTAAAGACAATCATCGCCAGGACGACAAAAATCATGATGCGGATGGTCTCGGTAATGCGGTAAACAGCATAGCTGTTCATGCGCTCGAAGATCCGGCGCGCCTCCTCCACGGCGCGCACCAGCACCGAGAGGCCCGGCGCGGTCAGGATCAGATCCGCCGCCGCTCTGGCGGCATCGGTGGCTCCGCTGACGGCAACGCCCACATCGGCCTGTTTGAGGGCCGGCGCATCGTTGACACCGTCACCGGTCATGCCGACGATATGGCCCTTATCCTGGAGCGCCTTGACGATGCCGTGCTTGTGCTCGGGGAACACCTGGGCGAAGCCGTCAGCCGCTTCGATGCGGGCGGTCAGGTCCCCGTCCGCCGAACGGTCGTCGCCCAACAGGCGATCGGCATCCTGGATGGCTTGCCCCAATCCCAATTTGCCGGCCATTTCTCGGGCAATGGCCAGGTTGTCTCCAGTCACCATCTTGACCGCGATACCGTGCGCTTTCGCCTGGGCAATGGTTTCCGCCGAATCCTCCCGCGGCGGATCGAACAGCGGCAGAATGCCCAGAAACTCCCACGGGCCATCAGGCTCACGGGTGCGGGCCACACCGAGCGTACGCTGCCCCTTTGCGGCCAGGTCGTCGATGACTGCCTGCACTTTTCGACGGCGCTGCGAATCGAGTCCGGCCATGTCCATGATCACCTGGGGGGCGCCCTTGGCTGCCTTGAATCGGTGACCGCCTCTGGCGCGAACCGTCGCTTCGGTGCGTTTGCCCACCGGGTCGAAGGGCATAAACGAAAGAAGGTCGTAACTGTCCAGCGCACCGGGGTTGTCCAGGGTGCCGATTACAGCCGAATCGATACTGTCGTCGTTTTCGGCCTTGGATGCCAGGGCCGCGGTCATCAGCACGGTTTCCGCTTCTGCCGTATCGAAGGTCATCACATCGCCGACGGTGAGCCGGTTCTGTGTGAGTGTCCCGGTTTTGTCCGAACACAGCACGTCCATTCCCGCCATCTCCTCAACGGATTCGAGGCGGGATACGATGGCCTTCATTTTGGACAGCGCCATGGCCCCGACCGCCATGGTTACGGAAAGCACGGCCGGCATGGCCACCGGGATCGATGCGACGGTTAGAATCAGCGCGAACTGAAGCAGTTCGGTGAAGCTGGAACCGCGAAACAATTGCACGAGTACCAAAACCGCCACCAGCCCGAGACTGAGATAAATCAAGTAGTCACCGATCTGCAGAACGGCTTTCTGGAAATGGGACGGTTTGCCGGCCCCGGCCACCAATTTGGCCGTACGCCCGAAATAGGTCTGGGCGCCGGTCGTGACCACCAGGGCCACCATCTCCCCCTGCCTGGCGATGGCCCCCGAGTAGACGCTGTCTCCCTTCTCTTTCCCGGCGGGCAGGGATTCGCCGGTGAGTGCGGACTGATCCACGCTCAGGTAATCGCCGTCAATGAGCTTGGCATCGGCCGGAATGATGTCGCCGGCCCGCAAGCGGATGATATCGCCGGGAACCAACTCGCGCGCATCGGTTGGCTTCCAGGCGCCATCCCGTCGCACGCGGCTTTTCAGCGCCAGTTTGTTTTTGAGAGCGGCGACGGCATTACCGGCCTGGTGCTCCTGCCAGAAACCGACCGCGGCATTGAAAGCCAGAAGGGTGACGATGATGCCGAAATCGACCCAATGGTGGACAACCAACGAAAGGATCGCCGCCGCTTCGATCATCCAGGGAATCGGCCCCCACAGAAAGCCGAGAAATTTGACCAGTGCACTCGTCGTCTTCTCGCTGATTTTGTTGGCACCGAACTGCGCCATGCGTCGGCGGGCCTCATCGGCGGACAGACCCTGGTCGGAGGTATCCAATTGCTGCATCAGTTTCTCGATGGGCGTCTTTTGGGCGTCTTTGATCGATATTGGGTTCACATCCATGATCATGTTCCTTTCCATTGCACTTCTCGGGTTGATCGTAGCGCTGCCGAGCGAACAAAGACGCCGCCTGCCGCCCGTCCCTTAATCGATAAATTGCGACAATTTGCTGTGGCAATTTTTCAATTGAACAATCAGCCGATCATAATGGTGAATATTTCGCAGCGCCCGGATGATCAGGTAGCTGCCCAAAACAATCAAAGCGGCCAGCATGATGCCCAAAGGGACGATCAGCGGCAGGACGTGCAGCACGTCGTAGTAGCGGGATGTGGCAATCAGCAGGCCAAGCACCGACAAGGGCAGGGCAAACACGGCGATGCCGGTGCGCATGGCCGCCAGAGAGGTTCGTTTTTCCGCCAGGATCAACTGTGCCTCGTTGATGATGATGGCATCCGAATCCCCTTTGTGTTCGGTGCAGGTAGCGTTCTCATCCGTTTCCCCAAGAAGTTTTTTAATTACGGTCATGACAGGTCTCCTTAACGAACCAGCATCAGGCTTGCCGGCAGCCGGCGAATAATGGCATCGTTGGTCTTGCCAAAGAGAAAATGTTATTGAATGTTTGCATGGGAACCTCCTTTTTCATTGGCTTGTTCCTTGTTCTCGTTACGCCAATAATAAAAACAGTAGGTCGGCAAGGAAATCGGCGATCATCTGATCTTGATGTAGGCGTGGGGCGGGAGAAGGTGTCGGTGTTTGTCCGACAACCAGATGATAGCAGGGGAAGGGTAAAAAATTGATCGCCGCGGCTTACTCCACCAAGCCGTTCTGAACAGCGTAATGAATCAGCTCGGCATTGTTCTCCAGGTGCATTTTCTCGAGGATGCGGGCACGGTAGGTGAGGCCTTTCAATCTTCAACTGTTTGAGAACATCCAGTCCGTCCATGCCAGGCATTGAAAGGTCCAGCAGGACGACATCATAATCATGATGACGAATCAAGTTCAGCAGTTCGACTCCATTGGAAGCCTCATCTGTGACGGTAATATCAGCCTCTTCGGTGATGATCTGTTTCAAACCCGCGCGCACGATCGGGTGGTCATCGGCGATAACGACGTTAATCATAAAGTGACTCCTTTTTCATCAAGGGGCAGATGGATGGTGACGCAGGTTCCCTGCTCGGAAGGGCCCTTAAAAACAATCTGTCCGCCTAGCGGGTAGAGGCGTTCGCGGATGCCGAGTAGCCCAAAAGCGTGCGGTGAATTGATCTCATCCTCGGTGATGCCTCTGCCGTCATCCGCAACCTGTAATCGAAGTTCACCGTCCCGATTCTCCAGGCGCACGATCACTTCCTTGGCCTGGGCATGGCGGATGATGTTGGTCAGCAGTTCTTGAAAAATTCGAAACAGGGCCGTGGCCTGGTCCTTGGTCAGTTCCGGTTCGTAGCCGTCGTTAAGAAATCGACAGTTGACTCCGGTGCGGTTCTGGAACGTATCGACCTGCCATTCGATGGCGGCGGCCAATCCAAAATCATCCAAAATCCCTGGTCGCAATTCGGCGGTGACAGCGTGCAGGTTTTCCATGGCTTCGCCGATCAACTGAATCATGGTTGCCAGCTTTTTATCCACGGCACTGTCGACCGTCGAAAAATGTTTTTTCATCCAGGCGAGATCCATTTTAAGGATGGTCAATGACTGACCGAACTGGTCGTGAATCTCGCGGGCGATGCGGATGCGCTCCTGTTCACGCACATCATTCTGGTAAGTGCTCAACCGGCGAAGTTGTTCACGGGATTGCTTTAAGGAAGTTTTCGCCTGTTCCTCGCGTTCGATTCGCATTTGCAGGGTTTGGGCCATTTCGTCGAAAACCCCAGCCAGATGACTGATTTCGTCACGCATACCGATCCGGCCGATACGTGCTCGAAAGTCACCGGCTGCCAGTTGGCGGCTGGCATGAACGATGGCACCAACCCGGCGAAGGATGAATTTTTCTGCGGCCCACCAGATGGCCAGAGCCGCCATGAGCGCTGAAATAATCAGTAGAATCAGATTGCGTGTAAAGATGTGATTGGATGTCGCCATGGCCACCGACTGAGGAATTTTTAATACAACGTAGACCCTGCCCTGCTGAAAAGTGCTCTCCAACCGGGAGAAGGCATAAATCCACGTCTTTTTGTTCTCATCGTCGGCGGCGAGCACTCCCGACGGTTGATTATCGATCCGCTTTTGCAAAACCGGATCGATCGGCTGGGCGGATGCCCAGCGAGTCGTGTCCACCTCATACTGCAACAGAAGCTGATTTTCATTGGCAAGGATCAGGCGTGAATTTGCCGGGAGTTCGGCCAGTTGATTGAAAAAACCGCGATTCATCCAGTTCAGGTCCAGGGCGGCAAAAACCACGGCCACGGCATCTCCGCTGCTGTCAAAAATAGACCGTGCAAAATAAATCACTGGCTGACCATCAATACGTTCGCCATGATAGGATCCCATTATCAAACCCTGTCGTTTCAGGCTGGAAGACAGCCATTTTTTACCGGCATAATCGGTCTCCATCCGGTCGGGACGGCTTCCGGCGATCAGGACACCGGTGGAATCAACAATGCCGAGGGTTTTGTACCCCTTGGTATGATTTATCAGTTGGGACAGGAATGGCGATAGTCGCTCCGGTTGACCGTCCAAGGCATCAAAGGTTTCGGCCATTGCAGCCGTCAAATCGCGGGTGGTTTCCACCTGTAAATTTTCTGTGCTGACCACCATCTGAGCCATTAGCTCGGTTTTATGCAGGATAGCGTCTTTCTCAATCGTTTTTTGCTCTTCGGTAACATAGAATATGATTATCGTCACCGGTATGAAGGCTGTCAAAACCAGCAGGTATAATCGTGTTTTCAGGCTGACGCCGGCAAATTGTTTCATGACATCCCTGTTTCATGACTTTGATGGCTGACCAGCGGTGCTGTATCGATTTTATCTCATTTTATACAGCCAAACCAATCTCCATTGCAAATGCTCTATATTGATGTCAGGTCATCACCCTTGTCGACATCATGGTCTGTCAACAGGCAACTTTTTTTGATTTCAAAAACGAATTGAAGGCATTGGTACAATATATACTATTAAGTTGGCCAATATATGTTCATTTGGGCGGTGGGAGGGTTCACCGAGGAATGAAACATGGGGCGTACATGGTCTGGCCGGTTTCCGGGCAGGACATCGACACCCCCTTTGAAACGATCGCCGGCTCCGATCGTTTCAGCATCGATGGATCGTGTGTATATGATCGTCTGACCGGTCTGACCTGGAGCCGCAGTGCCGATCCGGCCGACGGCCTGTTAGACTGGCAACAGGCGATCGACACGGTGGCACAGATGAATGCCAGTCTTGCGGGGGGACATACTGACTGGCGTGTTCCCACCATCAGGGAACTGGAGGGCCAGATCAGCCTGGCTACTCATTCGCCGGCCTTGCCGGGCGGCCATCCCTTCATCCCGGATGCACCGGTGCCGACCGTAAAAACAGATCTGAAAGACGGCAACTGGCACTCAGGCTGGTCAACACAATTGGCCTGTCCATGGCGGAAACAGGCAGACAATTGGGATTGACGACATCTGGTGTCGCTCAGATTTTGCGGCGAAAAAATAAGTATAACATGTAAATGTCCCCTAAATCCGTTGCCCCACACTTTAATGGGCGTCCCACCTGGGCTCGAAAATAAAATTTATTTCACAAAATTAAAAAAAGACATTGGACGGACTGGTCATAGGCAACTATAATAAACTGACATTGTTTGGGTATACGACTGATAATGAAGCATTTGTGGGGACGCAGGAGATCATGGTGATCGACAACATCCCGCCGGGAAAATGATGTGTTAGGCTGTTATTTTTAAAACTGTGCCATTAAAAAGGCAGAGCCCCGTTAGAGGCTCTGCCCGTTTATCTGTTACGGTAAATTAATTTTATGCCTTCGTTGTCGAAGCTCTGCCGTCTATCGTGCCCTCAAATCCTGCAGTTGGCACCGGTGATGCATTTGTTAATGAAGTAAGCCAGCGTAATGAGCGTCAGTGTCGTTCCAATCATGGGGCACCGTCCTTTCAGTTATCCCGCCACGTCGATCCCCGGATCACATCCCAGATGGGGGTCTTTGTTCTCACATTCGAAGTTTCTTTCGCGGGTGTCAACGTGCGCTTCGCTCTTATCGTCGAAATAATCCTGAGTTTTGTTATCGGCCATGTTATCACCTCATCGCTTGATTGTTTTGTTGTTGGTGTTCCGTCTTGCTTGAGTAAAAGATACGGCAGGATCGGAAATGGGCAATGTGAGCCGGTTGGCGGGTTGGTGATAGGTAGAATCTACCATTCGGATCGGCCACATTGAATCGCTGCAGAAAAGAGAAAAGGCCTACGGTCGTTATCGTAGGCCTCTACTTTTTATGGTTCAACGCGGATTTGTGTGTAGATCTTCCTGAACCGTTGGATTTAGAATCTTTGCAACACAGCCTTAAGCTGTTAGCAATTAGCGGTTAGCCGTTAAGATTCCTGGATTTTCCGAATATAAGCGAACTGCTAATGGCTAAAGGCGAATAGCTGCTCATCGTGCACTTCCACTCACATTAAAAAAGGTCTGAAAGCCCAAGTTCATGAAGCTTTTCTTTTTTAGGATATCCTGTTTCGGGATCCCACCCTCGTAATTGATAAAACTCATCCCGCATTTTCATGAAGGCTTCACGGTCCAAGGTTTTGCCTTTTCGGTTTAAAACAATATCCCCCTCACCAGGAACAAGGACATCGGGGTTCATAAATACGGATTGGACTGGATCAGTAAAATTGAAGTCTGCAATGGCATCATCTTTCTTTGGATTCCAACCTTCTCGCAGAAGAATGGCGCGCTGTTGATTAAAAATAATTTCACCAAATTTCAGCAATGCATCCTCATCCAGTTCTTTTCCGGTGACTGCATTGAATGTGCGGGCTTCCAGGGTTGAATCACCCACGTTGTCGTCCGTATGGTGTGAATACATCAATGGCCAACAGGCATCACAAAGCCCAAGGCTGTCCTTAACGTAGGTGCGGTCAATGATGAATGTAGCTGCCATGGCTTTGCCCTCATGGGTGTTCAAATCCCAAGCCTTATCATGTCGCCAGAATTTGGCTGCAGCAGCCCGATAGACATCCGCAGTTACCGGTGTTGACCCGGGATATTGCAAATTAAGGACCCACATGCCGATGCTCCTGCTGACCTCATGAAGCATGGCTATCGGCTGTCGGGGCTCAAACGCATAGAGTAAGCCATTCATTGGATATTCTCTTGCCGAATAAGTTGCACCATCTCCCACCCCTGCAACTTCATTGGCAAAAAGGTGTTTTGCTTCTTCGCCTAAGGTTTCACCGGCTCTCAGTAGCCCGTTTGCAAGGACATCACCAAAACCTTTTCGATAAGCGATCATATGACAAAGTTTTTCAAAAAACTCCCAATTACCCAGCTTATCAATTTCGAGACCGGTTTGGGAGTCGCTTAAAAAACCAGCTTTGTAACCTGTACTGATCCACTGAACAATATTAGCCATCTCCATGGTGCACAACGATAGATCATTACAAAGCCCGGTTGCATTCAAAGCCGTCTCCGCGGGTTCCCCCGGTCGTCCCATCACCAAAGAAAAATATACAAACATGGCCTGGCATCTTCTAATTGCTTCCTTATTCGACTGGGTTCGAAATGTAGATCGCATAATACAGTCCAAACCACACTGAAAACAAGGCGCCGTCCCGGTACGGGAAATCTGATCCGGTGGGTATGGATTGAACGAGGTGTCTCGTTTATTTAACTTTATTGTCAGGCGGTTGATTTCATTCAATGCCACTGGATCGCTTACCTTAGGAGCTTGAGTTCCTATCACGGCAATGGCTTTTAAATTTTTAGCCCCGAAAACTGCTCCGAAACCACCGGTTGCACTGCCCTCATTATCCGTCATCAGGTTAGCACTTCGGCATAGATTCATTCCGGCCGGACCAGTGGTAATGTAATGGGTTTTTTTGCCGTGATTTTGGATTAAATATTCCCGGACCCGATTGACTCCCTCAAGATGAATGCTATCTGCATCTTCGATCCTTGCTTTACCATTCGATATGAATAGGTAAACGGGTCGCTTCGCCTTTCCAAACACCACCAACCCATCGAAACCAGCTCGTTTTAATGAGGGTCCCCAATGGCTTCCCATGTTGCCATAACAGAACCCTTCCGGCATCAGCATCGGTGATTTCCCTACGACTTCAAACCGTGGGGCACCTTGTGCGCCTGTTGCTGTCAACGGCCCTGTCATAAAAATTAAATGATTTTCAGGGTCAAAAGCCCTTGCACTGGCAGGGACATATTCCCAATAAAGACGTGTGGCGATTCCTCGTCCGCCTAAAAATCGATCAGCATACTGCTTGGTATCAATCTCTGTGATGGACTCTGAAGACAGATCAACCTTTAAAATTTTACCACACCAACCGTAAGTTAAAGATTTTTTTCTATTTTCTGCCACAGTGCCTCCTAAATGTTCTTACGTTCAGCCACCATAAGAACGCTATATCTGATTTTTCGAAGCAGGCTTACGAATTCGACCGCATTTTAAGCTACTAATCATTTAATGTCAATTGGTTAGCGCGGCTCGACCCCATTTCCAGACCCCATTTGCACGGTTGAAACCATGGCGCGGGCGACTGAAAACAAGCAGGGCCCCCAGTCGTGGGTTGCTGCCGCAATCAAATCTTACCCAAACAGCAACGATGGATCGTAAGTTGTTTGATCCCTCATGATAAAATATGATGCTTTACTCAGCTTATTGACAAGGGCCGTGATAGCCACCGTGTAGTTTTTCTCAGCCGTTTTGCGCTCGACAAACTTCCGTGCCCGAGGGCAACTTCTCTTGTTATGATTAGCGGCTTCCACATAAGCCCAGGACAGATAGCGATTGCCGTTTTTACGATTGTGATTGCCTTTCTTTTTGCCGTTTGACGTGCTTTGTGCCTTTACACAACGGCAATATGATGAATAGTTCCCAACAGTTTCAAACCGTCCGATGTCTCCACCCTCAAGCATTATCGTCATTGCCAAAATTCTCCCAGTTCCGGGGATGGACAATAACTTCTGATAACCTTTGTCGAATTCTACTGTGCCTTCTACCTACGATTCAATATCTTTGATTTGTTTTTTCTTGACAATTTAAATGCAGAAGTTAAGATATCCATATCTTGAATAGATACCGGTCAATTAACCAAAAGGAGGATCGTCATGAAAAAATTCATGGGTTTCATATTGGCACTTATGCTCATTTTTTCATCCCTTGCTTATGCGGGTGGCGATAAAAATTGCGGAGAAAAAGGTCAAGGATCAACAGGTGACAATGGTGGTGGACAGACATCACAGCAACGATCTGGGGCTGATTAAACACCTATTATCCATAAATTCAAAATAAAGGCAGGGTCATTTGTGATCTTGCCTTTATTATGCAGTTCTGAAAGGTCGCGGGATATAACCAATCAATATCTTGACAAAATCCATCCAAAAAGTCTATCTTACCCAAGTTCGTCTTTCTCCATTTCCCCGCACATTCAATAAAGCAGGAGCGCAGACCACATGAACAAATTCGAACTGATCCATAGATTGAAAGACGCCACCGACCTATCCAAATCCAAAGCTGAAACAATCGTGAACCTATTTTTCAACACCATATCTGATGCCTTGGGCAATGGGGATCGTGTTGAAATCCGGGGATTGTGCTCATTTTTATTCAAAGAATACGATGGATACACTGGGCGCAATCCGATGACAGGGGAACGGGTCAATGTCGCTCCGAAGAAGCTGCCGTTTTTTAAGGTGGGAAAGGAATTGAAGGAGCGGGTGGATCCTCATTCTTGAAGTATGTTTGGAAGAAATCTAAAAAGCGCTACAAACCTTGGTCGCGACTCGAACAGTAAACATGTGAACCATATCCGAAATCATCGAGAAAATAGAATGAATCGGTTTTACGGATGGTGGATCGTTTTTGCCGCATCCATCATTTTTTTTACCACATCTGGGATAGGCTTTTACAGTCACAGTGTCATCCTGGACCCACTTCGAGAACTGCACAACTGGTCCAAAGGAACGCTATCGGCGGCCATAACGCTTTTCTTTTTTTGCAACGGCGTTGCCGGCCTATTCATAGGACGATGGGTGGACCGTTATGGTCCTAAACGGGTCCTCATATCCGGATCATTCCTTTTCAGTGCCGGGCTCATAGCCTTGACAAAGGTTCAAAACCTGCCCCAGCTTTTTGCAATTTATTTTATACTATCGATAGGATTCTGTGCCACTAACATTGTACCCGTAAACACACTTATTACAAACTGGTTCATCCGCAGACGAGGCTTGGCAATGAGTATCGCCAACCAAGGGCTCAGCATCGGCGGAATGGTTATGGTTCCATTGACTAGTTTTTTCATTCTGAACCTGGGATTAAACGAAGCACTCACTATCCTGGCGTTGATCTATATCCTGGTTATAGTCCCCGTCACCCTCATATTTGTTAAGCGGCGGCCATCAGATCTTGGACAGTATCCGGATGGTGACAAACCGAATGAGCCGTCCGATGAAACAGTTGTAAAAAACAGATCCCAGATGAAAAAATGGACCCGGCGTCAGGCTTTAAAAACAGTTGCTTTTTGGTCTATTTCTCTGTCCTTCATGCTATCGCTTGCTTGTCAGATTGCCTATCTTGTCCACCAAGTTTCATTCCTGTCCCAGTATCTGGGTACCCAACAGGCTGCGGCCACGGTGAGTATCACCACTGGTGCCAGCATTTTGGGACGATTTGTACTGGGCTTCTTTGTCGACCGCATAGACAAACGCTTTGTAACTATGGTTTGCGTCCTCCTCCAAGGCACAGCTATTGTAACTTTAGCCTTTAACAGCCATGTGGTGTCCCTTTATCTTTGCACTTTTGCTTTCGGATCGACCATGGGAGCGCTTCTGATGATGCAGCCCCTGATCACGGCAGAGTGTTTCGGCATACCATCTTTTGCCACCTTGTTCGGAAGTATTGGATTTATCACGTTTCCTGGTGCTGCTTTCGGACCTTTCATTGCCGGCCTGATTTTTGATGCAACCCAGAGTTATACGGTATCATTTCTATTATTTGCATTAGCAAGTTTTCTTTCTGCAGGGATTATTTATTTTGCAAGACCACCGACTTGAGAATACCGTGCGAAGCTGCTATGGCGAGAAGAGGGGCCGGGGTTGGGCCGCAGCAACCTCTTGTAATGTTATAGAAAGAGCTGAAAACCGGGGGCTAAAATGGCTTTAATCGATAGTTTTTGGTGCCAAAAACGCGAGATTAAGGCTTATCGTCACTGGTCCCATAAAATCGTATTATCGACTTCGTAAGAATCGGCCGAGCCATAGGGCATCATCGTTTTCCGCAGTTCGAATGAATCTCCAACCTGACGGATTTTTCGTCCTTTCGCTCTGAATCCGAGTGCTTCTTTTATTTTTTTGATGTAAGCTTCGCTGCCGACAGCAATGCTTTGCGACCATTTTGTCTTTCTGCCGATATTTTCATCCTGCATGGCACTGTCTATCCATTTGAAATGTGCATTCTTCAGTTGAGGGCATCGTTTCATACGCTACGCCATGCCTCTGCGAGCCGCATGGTCCAGGCCGGTGTTGACCTGTATCGAGTTCAACGGCTCCTGGGGCATTCCACCCCTGTCATGACCGCCAGGTACAGCAAGCTTGCCGATGCCGATCTGAAAGAGGCTGTTGAAACCATGGAGCGGGCGACCGAAATCAAGAAGGGAGCCAAGGTGATCAGGTCCAGAAGGGCAAACGAGAAACAAGGTTGACATATACTAAAAAAGGTATATTATGAGCCCGTGGCAAGTTGTATTGAGCAAGAAGGCGGTAAAGCAAACTAAGGCGCTGCCAAAGATTGTACAGGAAAACCTGTATGCCTTGATCCGCCAAATTGAAATATACGGGCCTGTCCGGGGGGATTGGCCCAATTACGGCAAGCTGAGTCCGGGGCGGCACCATTGCCACATTAAAATAGGGAGACCTACCTATGTGGCCGTATGGGAGGTGCGCAACCGGACGATACAACTTATCGAGGTGACATATGCGGGAACGCACGAAAAAGCGCCGTACTGATAAAACTGTGGTCCTTACTTTCCAGGGGCCGGAATCGAAGCGCCAGGCGGCGGTCGAATCCCTTTCCCGCCTGGGCTTCGTGGACACGTCGGACACCGTTCCATGGCGCGAAGCCTTCCCGGAGATCAGCGATGAAGAGGGGCCGGGAGTTGTCTTGCGGGCAATGCGCCGGCGGGAAGGACTGACACAGAAGAAGCTTTCCGAAAAGGCGGATATTCCTCAGGGGCATATCTCGGCAATGGAACGGGGCCTGATGAAGATCGGCGTTGCCCGCGCCAAGAAGCTGGGAAAGGCGTTGAATGCTGGATATCGGGTTTTCCTTTGAAGGGAACTTGTGATGCCTAAAAAGAAAAAGGCGCAAATAGGAGTTCCCGAAAGGATACTTCAAGAAGCCCAAAAAAAATGGGTGGGAGTGTTTGAGGCGTAATGAAAATTATAGGGAGGATTGCAACAATTTTGGTCAGCAAAAACTAAATGGAAATAAAAATGGAACTGAAACACTATCCAAAAAAATCGCTGAAAAATGGCGGATTGGCATGCCGTTAAATCATAATCTTACTTTCGATGAACTTGAAAAGTTTTTGCTGGATGGCCTTGTTAGCGAGTTATCAAAAAACTGTGAAAGTGCTCGTAGAGGAGAGACATCTCCAGGCACCTTATATCAAACCACCGCCTCTGGAGGTGATCGTTGACCAATATCAGAGAAGAGCATGATTCATCTAAAGCTGGTTACGCCCGCAACCCAAAAAGTTTATCGCTCGATTGATTGCCTGTAATGAATTGATTATCAAGCGCTGGCAAAGATGCCAAAATATTTTCTTGTTTTTTTGACACACTTTCATCGATAAGGCATTAATAGCAATAGTGTAATGCTCGGAAGAATATTGATTTTATTTGGGTCTTCATATGAATCGTAAAGCATTCTGATCTTTTTGGCGGAAAAAGCACAATTATAAATTCGAAGCTCATCGATGTAACCATCAAAGTTACAGTCTTCGTAGAAAGCATTAGGAGATTGCCCAATTAAAACATCCTGCGGAAGCAGTGTTGGAACTTGCTCATTGAAAACACTATCGACGAGTTCACCATCAATATAAAGTCTTGAATATCCCTCGGCACCCCTCGTATAGGTGATGAAATACCACTTATGGGCGTAAATGCCTCTTGCTCTTGGCCCAATATTTGTCTCACTATTTGCCGTTTCATAAGTAGCTGTAAGATACGAAGGTATGCCAAAATCTTGATCCTTGATCGAGATAGCATAAGTAGCATGATAATTTGCTGTGGTCTCATCAGTATTAATTATCCTGTGACTATCTTTATATCGGGGCCAAGTGTTTGTGCTGTCTGGTAAGTTTTCGGCATAGATCCAAGCTGATATCGTCCATGTTGGCGTTATCAGTTCAGGGCTGTAGGGCACTCTAAAATGGTCATCATCCCCATCAAAGCTTGCGGCTTGTCCATCCACGCCTTGAGAAAAAGTCACTCCATTATACCCCGTAGCATGATTTCCGTTCCCGCTAGCATCCATGGCATCGCCATTGAATTTATAATACGCAACAAGGCATATTTCCACGATTGAATGGGGCGTCCAATCGATGCCATTTGCATCGAAGTCATCATCGGTAAGATTGATTTCACCGGTGCCATCGATATTCGCGACGAACACATCCCGGACACCATCGATATCAACAGAATAAGCAATTTTCTGGCCGGCAGGGGAAAAATCGAATCCTCCTACGATTGAATCCGGATATTCAACGATTCTGCTCTGGCCGGTTCCATCCGCATTCATTATTGATAGATATCTGGGTGCCTGGGCGACGACGGGGCGCTCCAGCCAGGCAACTTGAAGACCATTCGGCGACCATTTGGGCTGACTGTCATTAATGCCATTATCGGTGAGTTGCACGATATTCGACCCATCGAAATCACTTACGTAGATTTCCTGCAATGCGGCATCGCTACCCGGTTGCTGCGAATACACCAATTTCGTTTCGTCGGGTGATATATCCAATGAACGGGTGTTTTCATCAAAATCGGTCAGCGGTTGGATGTCTCCACCGTCTACCGGAACCGAATAGTATTCACCGCTTCCGGCCTGGTATCCGTAGTAGAAATAGATTTTTGCGCCATCGTCTGAAAAAAGCAATCGGCCGGGTCCGTACGGTTGGGTGTGACTGTAGATTTTTGTGATGGTTTGATCGGTAATCGTATATGTATAAATACCGAGACCTTCGCGGGTGGAAACAAAAGCGATTACGCTGCCATCGGGCGAACAGACAGGGTTATAATCTTCCACCTCTCCGAAGGTCAGCTGCGTTTTTTGGGTTCCGTCGTCCTTGATCGCCCAAAGATGACGATTCCCATCGGAATCGGAGGCATCATAGAGGATCGTTCCCGGTAGGATCCACTCCACAATCAAATGGGGCGTCCAATCGATGCCATTTGCATCGAAGTCATCATCGGTAAGATTGATTTCACCGGTGCCATCGATATTCGCGACGAACACATCCCGGACACCATCGATATCAACAGAATAAGCAATTTTCTGGCCGGCAGGGGAAAAATCGAATCCTCCTACGATTGAATCCGGATATTCAACGATTCTGCTCTGGCCGGTTCCATCCGCATTCATTATTGATAGATATCTGGGTGCCTGGGCGACGACGGGGCGCTCCAGCCAGGCAACTTGAAGACCATTCGGCGACCATTTGGGCTGACTGTCATTAATGCCATTATCGGTGAGTTGCACGATATTCGACCCATCGAAATCACTTACGTAGATTTCCTGCAATGCGGCATCGCTACCCGGTTGCTGCGAATACACCAATTTCGTTTCGTCGGGTGATATATCCAATGAACGGGTGTTTTCATCAAAATCGGTCAGCGGTTGGATGTCTCCACCGTCTACCGGAACCGAATAGTATTCACCGCTTCCGGCCTGGTATCCGTAGTAGAAATAGATTTTTGCGCCATCGTCTGAAAAAAGCAATCGGCCGGGTCCGTACGGTTGGGTGTGACTGTAGATTTTTGTGATGGTTTGATCGGTAATCGTATAAGTATAAATACCGAGACCTTCGCGGGTGGAAACAAAAGCGATTACGCTGCCATCGGGCGAACAGACAGGGTTATAATCTTCCACCTCTCCGAAGGTCAGCTGTGTTTTTTGGGTTCCGTCGTCCTTGATCGCCCAAAGATGACGATTCCCATCGGAATCGGAGGCATCATAGAGGATCGTTCCAGCAAAGGCAAAATCTGCGATAAAAAATATGAGCATTAAAACCATTGAAAACTTGGCGCTTTTCATATTTTCTCCTTTATGATTACCGAAATTTAATTATACACATACGTAACCCTCATTCTCGAATAAAACCAAATTGAGTCGAGTGTATGGTAGACGATTCTGAACGGAAAACAAGCTATTTTTTCATGCATAATAATTTATTTGTCAAATTTTACACCTACACCCGCAACGATTCTTGGTGAATGGATTGTTTTCTATCGGATATCAAAAAATCGAGTTTGCATGTAGACCTGTGAGTAGATCGATCTATTTATTTCTGAATAATTGTGACCTGATCATCCGTTTCCTCATCACATTCAACCAGGTTCACCATAACTTCTATTTTGTATTTGCTCATTGGTAGCCTCCGTCTCGGGGTTTGAGATAGTGATCTACCAAAACATCGCATATATCTTTATAGATGCCCAGTATATTCTGATATATTTACAAAGGTTTATTATTGTCCAAAGGCCTTTGTGCCATTTTCAGGTTTGGATTGGTCCGCACAGCTCGAAATCGTTCGAAAATCATGGGGCAAGCGGCGTTGGCGCTCATCGAGAAACAATTTGGCCATTTGCTGGAGCAAAGCCATTGTGAATGCCCACTTTGTAATCGTGTCATAAAAGCCAAACCTGAAAAGGTCCGGCGAGAAATCGATACGGCCATTGGGCCTGTTACGCTCTACCGGCCATATTTTTATTGTCGCTCCTGTTCGTTTGGCTTTTATCCTTTGGATGACGCATTGGGGCTTTCCCAGAGGAAGGCACAATCCGATATTCAGGACTTGGAAGCGTGGTTAGCTGCAGAGATGCCCTATGAAACCGCAAGCGAAGCACTTGAACGATGTGCGGGCATTCAATTCAGCAACCATCATGTCCACAATGTGGTCAACGAGATTGCAGATGATATTCAATTGCTGGATGTTTGTCCCGATAAAACAGAAATTCATCAAAGAATTGAGAACCTGTCCGCCGATCGATTTCGTCGCCCGGTGCTCATGATTGGTATCGATGGCGCCCACGCGCCAACACGTCCTGAACCCAGTCCCCGGAAAGGGAAAAGGGGCAAGGGCGAATATAAGGAAGTCAAAGGCTTTCGCATCTATCTGTTAGATGACAACCAGATTGTTCATTTGATCAGTTGGCACCAGCACAAGAGCTCTATCCAGATGCCAAAAAGGTTCTGGATTTTTATCATTGCAGCGAGTATCTGCACGATTTGGCCAATGCGCAATACGGAAAAAACAGTCAAAAAGCACGGGAATGGGTTGAGGCGACCCTTTCACGACTATTCATGAATAATGCCGATCAAGTTATTGCCGGTATCAAACGGATGAAGCCCCAATCGGATGATGCCAAGGAACAGATCGATAAGACCGTGCGGTATCTCGGAGAGCGCAAACACATGATCAATTATGGCGCATTAAAGTGCGGAGGCTTCCAGATTGGAAGCGGCGGCATAGAGAGTTCGAATAAATTTATCTCGAATGTCCGCCTCAAACGATCCGGGGCTTGGTGGTACCCAACCAATGCAAACAATATTTTGAAACTTCGCTGTGCAAAATACAACGGAACATTTGATCGGATAATGGAAATCAGAAAGAGAAATAATACACCGAATAAAGCTGAAATAAAGGGACCTAATATTCGTCTTATTTCGAAAAATTCGTGAAAAATAGGTAATGCTCCCTCTGGGATATAAGCCTTTGACCGGCGCCCAAAAACGCTACATGGTCTATGCCGACAGCCAACTGCTCGCCCTTTTGGGCTTCGGGGCATCGGCTTGGCAATTCGCCGACCGGGATCGCTTCATCGGTTGGTCGGGCGATCAACGCAAACGCAATCTTCAGCTGGTTGTCAACAACGCCAGATATCTAATCCTGCCTTGGGTGAAGTGCCACAACCTGGCGTCCCCTATTTTGTCCATCGCCGCAAAACGCCTTCCCGACGACTGGCAACAACAATATGGTTATCGTCCGGTGTTATTGGAAACCTTTGTCCACAAAGACCGTTTCAAGGGTACTTGCTATCGTGCGGCAAATTGGATCCATGTCGGCCAGACCACTGGCCGTGGTAAACTGGGTGGTTACCAACCGCAACTTCCCGTAAAACGCGTCTTCCTTTATCCCTTGATTCGAAATCTTAGAAGTATCCTCGCTGAAGGCTGATACCCTGCTTTCATGGGTTCACTGAAAGCTTACAGGTAAATTATGATTCCTATATCTCCATATGCCAATTCGTATCCTTGGTCTGCGGAATCGAGTAAATATGTCAGACCAGTTTCCCAATCGTCCTTTTCTAAATAATGTAACATACCGTATTCATATCGAGATGATGGAAATAAGGAATCTGATTGTTCAGCCGAAATAATTTTCCATTAGCAATGTATTAGTTTGGCCTTTCAACCAAATTAGGCATAAATTCAATTGTTTTATCATCACGCAAAATTAGTAATCTTGCTTTCTCCCCAGCTTTCTTCGATCGAATAAAATCAATAAGCATTTCTGTAGAATAGACGTCCTTACCGTCTATTTGCAATAATATATCTTCGGATTTAACACCTATTTTATCAGCTGGTGTGCCTTTATGGACATTAGTTATTAAGATTCCTCTTGAATTACTTAATTCAAGTTTCTCTTTTTTTTCAGTTGTTAAATTTTGTATTTCAATCCCAAGCCAGCACCTTGAAATCTTCCCATTTGTGATAAGTTGATCAATGTAATTAGAATAAATAGGTACTGCGAATCCAATGTTAGATCTGCTAGTAATAGCGGTGCTAATTCCTACAACTTCACCTTTAATGTTAAATAGAGGACTTCCAGTAATCTCCGACGGAACAAATATATCAGTCTGAATAAAATCGTTATATGGGCCATAACCAATTATGTTACCAGTAGCACTAATAACACCTATATTTTTTCTAAATCCTGATCCATCAAGGTTAGGTAGTGAAGCAATGAAATGACCATTTCGTAAAGATTTATTAATTGCGATTTTAAGCTCATAAATTTTATAATCAGAATCTATTTTTATGATGGCAGTATCAATAGTTTCATCTTTTCCAACAATTACCGAAGGAATCTTTACGTTTTCAAAAAGAACTGAAACAGATTGAACACCTTTCAAAATATGTTGATTAGTTAAAATGTAACCATTCTTAGAAATGAAGAATCCAGAACCTATCGTCGAACCGTTTTGATCAAGAATAGTAACTATTGATTTTTTAAAGTCTGCTATAAAAAATTGATCAAACCACTGGTTTAAATTTTCTTCTTTTATGATCATATCTTTGTGTTCAGACAAACTTGGCCAATAATCTTTTTGGGTATTTTCAATAAACCTATTAATCATTTTAATTATAATAGAACTTGGTATGGCATAACCTAAATTTTGGTTATTAGAGAAGGCAACGTTCATACCAATAATTTGACCTTTCATATTTACAAGTGGTCCACCACTATTTCCGGGATTTATTGAAGCATTTGTTACAATTAGGTTTTCATTGGAAATCATCATACTTTGGGTATTTGTCTTCATTATACTGCCCAGGCTTACAGTTTTTCCTAATCCAAACGGGCAGCCTAAAGCAGAAACAATCTCTCCCTCTATCAAGGAATCTGATTTTCCAAATGCAGCTTTTGGTAAATCAAAATTAACATCAATTTTTAACAAGGCAATATCGCTACTTTTATTGGTATCAATTACTTTTGCCAAATAATAACGATTATCAAAGTTAACTTCAATATTAGTTGCTTCTGAAATTACATGATGATTTGTAATTATAAAGCCATTTTTATCAATGATAAAACCTGTCCCCAAGGCTCTTTTCTTTTCATTATTGTTAAAAAAGTTGTTAAATAAATTTGATTTATTCTCCCTAATATTAACCACACTTGGAAATATTTTATCAATAATTTTTGTGACATGGGATTGAAAATTAAGAATTGCATTAAAGTTATCTTGTGAAGATATCTTTGATTTCGATTTTTTTCTTTTCAGCGATTCATTCAATTTACCTGAAAAAAAATTATCTTCTGCTTTTTTCAGATTAGAAATATGGAGGATAAAATCTCCTTTGTCTAAAAGAGGATCATTAATCATTCCGAACTGGGGATGCTGAGAGCCTCGACTGTAATTGACCACTTGCTCTTGAAGATAATCCCCAAGCTCCATACCTGTTACAAAGCCGTCCCGATTACGATCGGCATATCCATCTTCTATGCTTTGAACAAAAACAGTCTTGAAAACAGACACATCTGGGACTTGCTCATTTTGACCGCCAGCAGTAATAAATTGGCGGACCGGCTTCTTTACCTTCTCCTCAATATACGGTGAAGGCTTTGAACGCACCGCCTGGAAGATGGCACCGGAGAAACACGAGTCGAAAAGCATCAAGGCATGATTAGAGCGAAGCCGCCGGGCATAAGTCTCGATCTGCCGCATGCTGATGGCCTTTTCCATGAAGCCGATCTCATCCCGATCAGGGTTGGGGGCATCCACAGGAACGATATAACCCAACTCACGCCCGCCTACCTCGCTTAAGGTATGACCATGTCCGGAAAACCAAAATAGGATCGCTTTATCTGGATCTCGACCTGGACCTGTTATTAGCTCGTTAAGGGCACGGCGGAGAGTGGCCCAGTCAGGATCTTCTAAAAGGTCCACCTGACAGTCAATCTTTTTTAGTGCTAATGCCACCTCACGAGCATCTTTTACTGGATTAGGCAGTTTTGGCCATCCGGCGCGGTAATCTCCGCATCCCACCACAAGGGCGTGGTAGCCACTGTATAATTTAATATTATGGGTATCACCGGCATTTGTATGGGCTTTGATCATGATGCCGCGGGTGCTGGCATTGCAATCCGTGGAAATTGGGACCAATAAGCATTCAAAAAAGCAAATTGTCCCTATTAAAAACAAGTGTTGAAACTTTCTGAATCGATTTGATAAAATCATTTCTTCCTCTTAGCAAACATTGAAAATGAAGGAACAATTTCAACATTTACCGAAACACAGAATATATAAATCAAAATTTTATTGCAGTTACAAACAACAGATACCATATCCTCCCTCACCGGTCCACCCGCGCCTTCAATTCCTTTCCCGCTTTAAAAAACGGCAGCTTCTTCGGTTTAATCTTGGCCCGTTCACCGGTTTTCGGATTCCTGCCGGTGTATCCATCGTATTCCTTCACGAAAAAAGAGCACAATCCACGGATCTCAGCACGATCCCCTTTGGCCAGGGCATCGGCCATCCCATTGAAAAATATGTCAACGACGGCGGCAGCTTCTGATTTAGAAAGGTCGGTGGCGTCTTTCAATGCCTGGATCAGCTCAAGCTTGTTTGCGGTGCGGCGCTCCTGCTTTTTTGATTGTGCTGGGGATGGAAAGTGGGGATCTTGGGTAAGGTAGCCTTTTAAAGAGGATTTTGTGAATATTTTGATTGGTTACGGGATGAAGAAGCTGTGTCCATTAGGGATTCCCAATAAATTAATGGCCGTCAGCAATATGGGGAAGTAGGTGTTTTAGGTGTTCACAGGTGTTTGTGTGGCGATTGAACACCTCTTAAACGATGAAACCATTTGAATTGTTATCATTTTTCGATAATTGCGTTGGAGGTATTAAGGTGTTTACCTTTATATTGAGATAGTGAACCGTTTTTTTGACGGATACCGTCCCTTATTCAATATCTGCAATCAGGTCGAGAGTGATATTTGGATGTTGTTATGTTAACGAAAAAGGTATTGCCTACCCCGGCGAGAGAACAATCGCTATTTTGTCTGGAACAAGTGATAAACGAGTTCGCTATGGAATCATGGAAATGGAAGGCTTCCCCGAGTTTGATTGGGATTATTATATCACCACTCGAGGAAAGCGTTCGAAGCGATTTAGAATTTATCTTCCACAGGAAAACAATCGTGACGCTTTCCCATTTCATAGATATTTACTTGAGTCAGGAATGTGGCGTCAAATGTCACCAACAGCAAAGGCTCTTTATCCGGTAATGCGATCATACGGTTATTTCGATTTTGACGAGTATGTTGAAATAAAAGATTTAGAAGCTGAGTACAATGATCACCAAGAAGTCTATCGCGACCGAGAATTCGATTTTTGCGAAGCGGAACGGTTGGTTCTTATTGAAAAGGCAGGTATTCATCCCCGATCGTTTAACAACGCAATTGAGAACCTAATTGAAAACAATTTGGTGAAGCGGTTGGAATACCAAAAATGGGCTGTGTTCATTTTGCCAAGGAATAATAAAGGCACTAAAATTTATTACAAACGCGATTTTCTCAACAAAAAAATAATGAATTCATACAAACACGAGAGGAAATAACAGTCGAGCAGATATGCAAAAACGACCGGTTAAATGCAAAAACGACCGGTAATAGCAGGAAAAAACGACCGGTCAGATATGCAAAAACGACCAAAAAACATGCAAAAACGACCGGGTAATAGGTATTTAAATAGGGGATTTTAATAAGAGTGAATAGGGTTCACGCTTCGAGCGTGAACGAGAGAGACGGATATGAGCCAAACAAAAATTGTTCAAGAGGATGAACGTCACGTTAAAATTCGATTTTGATTTTGATCCCCCAGGTCACAAAAAGGGTAACCCTACTGGGAATATTCAGGGCCAAGATCCATAACCGTCAAATCCTGATTTTGTTATGTTGTTATGGATATGATGAGGAAAGACGGAAGAAAACCAAATGGTACCGAAAATGGTTTAAAACAAGTCCCCGACAGAAATTTCAACTTTGTAAAAATAACTTGGAAAATAACTTCCAGGAAACCGGTAATCCTATAAACCATCGGTGTTTACAGAAAAAATAACCAACAAAAAACCGTTTCAAAAAACGGGTCAAATTAAGGGGTATATATGACCTTTTGTGTGACCCACAAAATTCCATTCAAGAAGGAGATAGAAATGCGATATAGAAATGCACTACTCGACATTTCCGAAAATCTGAATCACGCCCTGCATCAACTTGATCGTTTCGGCGTAGGCAAGCATGCCAAGGTGGCCGGTGACCTGGCCACGGCGATGATGATAATTGACCACCTGATCGTCGGACGCGTTCCCGAACGTGATGAAGTGATGTCGGTTGATCGTGCAATTCGAGTATTACGAAAAACCTTGTCAAAGATCGACGAATCCAAAGACCTGCAGCTGGCCCAGACCGCACTATCCTTCGTCATCCATGCCCTGTATTCCTCGAAAGCAGCCCATCGGCAAATACGTGATGCCATCGCACACATTGAGAGATGGACCGATGAGTTATACCCGGAGGGAACCGAAGACATATTGTCTAAAGTCCATAGTCGCTTGTTGATGGCGCTTCAGTACATGGTCCAGGGGAATGTCCATCACTTAATTACCGATAAGTAACGCCTGTGTGATGAAAATGAATAGCTATGCGCGAGTTCTGCGTAAAAGAAAGATTGATTTCCCAAATTACATTTTGAAATGTGTATTTGAGAATTGATATTGACATTAAATGGCATTATCTCAATAATAGATCACTATTTATCAAAAATTAAATCAATAAATCAAAAGGTTATATCTTTATCAAGTGCAGGCGGTGCTGTTCTGTTGAGGCGGATTTGTTTTAATTAGATTTACATGATAGGCCACTGACAACAGCAACGGTATGTGCAGACCGTTTAACCCAGAAGCCCATCGATGGCGGAATAGAGATCAATTTCAGGGTGGTCGGACTGGACGAGATCCGACAGCGGGTGCTGAAGATGGTACATCTATGTAGGCTGGAGATCAGTCGAATTGGATGCAAATTAGACAAGATCAAACTTTTCAATTCAGGAGTGGTATATGTTTTCTTGGGTAGCCATCTACAAAGAACTTGCCGAGCAAATAATTGAGCAGAAAAATTTCCCTGAGCGGCTTGTTCAGATCGTCAAAGATATTAAAAACGAAGGATTAAAGGCGATTAGTTTAGTTGATCAGTTGGAAGACGGAACCAAAACAGAGCTGACGATCATTGATCCATTAACTTTCTTCGCAATGTTCAATCGGGGTATAACACACAAAAATCGAATCGCTATTCTTGAATATTTAAAGGCATACTTTGATCTTAAAGCTCCGATTCCATATGATTTCGATGGAATACCTGTAGTTCAGAATACTGCAGCCTGGTTTTTTGGTTATGCTTACAAGAGAAACGATGAGGATATTGATCTGCTTTGGCGTCTTTCTGTACAGGCCGTGACCCAAGATAACATTCAATCAAATCTGTTTGATAAATGTTTAAACATATGGGGTGTTGGGTTGGCAAAACTGACGGTCGGGTTGTTCTGGCTCCAACCTGATAAATTTATGCCCTTAGACAAATTGAGCTTAGCTTATTTGAGTCAGAAAAATGTTAACACCAATGTTTCTGATTCCAGCAGTTATAGAAAATTCATTAACAGTATAAAATCATACGGGAAATCTTTTAAAGCGATTTCTCTGGAAGCCTACCAAGACGCCATCTCTGATAATCATAACCACAAAAAAGTGGCGCCGCTGGTGGAGTCCCTTCGCAAAAAATCGGATTTTATAGAATTTAAAAGCGTCCATTATGGACCAAAGGTTGAACGAGAGAATAAAACTTGGGACCTGATCAGACAACATCGGGGGAATTATTCAAAAGAAGCATTAAACGAAATTTTTGACACGGTGGACTTCGGGCCAACAAACACTCGTTGGTTCGGCTCATTACTTGCTCAACCGAATCGGAATTTAATTTATAAAACACCGACTGAAACGATAAATCAGTGGATTGAGCGACTTCTTTTCACAGATCAACCCGTTGATGAGTCGTTGAACTATTGCCTCGGCCAAGGGAAGATCAAGGGGGCCAGCAACGGATTGGCTACGCTGTTCCTATATCTCAGATCCCCACAAGAAGACGTTGTGTGGGTGCCGGCAACAGAACGGGGCTTGAAGATGTTAGGATTATTTAAAATTAAAAAGAACTTATCGCTCGGTGAGCAATACGTGGCCTTCAGGAATGCCGCGGTTCAGTTTCGAAAAGACTTTGAAGTCGATGGCCACGAACTCGATTGGTACCTGTCATATTTTGGACTTCAGCAGAAGAAAGGCCCGACTGAAAAAAGTGATGCTCATTATTGGACTTACTCCCCCGGGAGAGATGCGAAATTCTGGGACGACCTTTATACAAACGGGATGATGACCATCGGTTGGGACTTCCTTGGTGATTTATCAAAAATTGATGACAAAGAAAAAATTCGCTCTGAGATGCAGGCTGAATATGGTGACAGCAGTTCCCATATGAATCGAGTTTTGGCGTGTTATGACTTTGCACACACCATTCAGCCGGGTGATTTTATTTTTGCGAAAAAGGGGAAAAGCCAACTAATTGGATACGGAATTGTTCAATCAGAGTATATATTTGATGACAAAAGGGCTGAATACAAACATGTGCGAAAGGTAAAATGGATTAAGAAGGGCGTTTGGGATGCTTCTGGCAATCAAATGGCTCTTAAAACACTGACCAACATTACGCCCTATCCTGATTTTGTGAAGCAACTGCAAGGTTTGATGGATGTAACAAAGCTTCCCCCAGATCCTCACCCCGTTTATGACAAAAAGAAAGAACTGAATGATCTTTTTTTGGATGAAGCCAAATTCGATCGGATCATCGACATCTTGAAGTCTAAAAAGAATATTGTCCTTCAAGGACCTCCGGGGGTGGGCAAGACCTTCATCGCAAGGCACCTTGCCTATGCGCTGATGGGGCTGATTGATAAAAGTCGGGTTGCCATGATTCAATTCCACCAGTCTTATTCCTACGAGGACTTCATGCAGGGTTTCAGACCCAACAGTGAAGGTCGGTTCGAACTCAAAAATGGTGTATTCTACGAGTTTTGCCGCAAAGCCCAGAAAAATGAAGCCGATCCTCATGTTTTTATCATCGATGAAATCAATCGCGGCAACCTCAGCAAGATTTTTGGTGAAATGTTTATGTTGATAGAAGGGGACAAAAGAGGGCCGGATTTTGCCATACCGTTGACCTATGCCCAAGATTTAGACGATACGTTTTATATCCCCGATAATGTTTACATCATTGGAACGATGAATACGGCAGACCGGTCGCTCGCCATGGTGGATTATGCATTGAGGAGGCGCTTCGGCTTCATTACCCTGAACCCGGGCTTTGGAAATGATAAGTTCAGGCAGTATCTTGTCGACCATGGTGTGGAGACTTCGATCGTGGACAAGGTCATCGACAGGATGATGCAGCTAAATAATCGAATTGCCGAGGACCATAAAAATCTCGGCCGCGGATATTGTATAGGGCACAGCTATTTCTGCCCAGTGAATAGCAATCAAACATTTGGCAGCACCTGGTACAAGAATGTAGTCCGCACGGAAATCGAACCGTTGCTTGAGGAATATTGGTTCGATGATCCGGATAAGGTTCAGAAACGTGTTGAACTGCTATTGGCATGATAAAAGACAGCAAAATTCCCATCCAGAATATCTATTACCTGCTCTGCTATGCTTGGAACCGGTTGGAAGAGCGAGATGTGATCAATGTTTCCGGAATCGACAGCACCAGTCTTGTGGATCTGTTTGCAAAAGTACTTTGTGGTGGCATCGAGCACCTTTTGCGCAGAGGGCTGGATCGTGGTTACGTTGATTGTTCCGAGGATGCGCGATGCCTCAAAGGTAAGCTGCTCTTCAGTCCCACCATTAAACGCAATCTGCTTAATAAGGCCACTGTGCATTGCGAATTCGATGAACTGAGCCACAATATCCTGCACAATCGGATTTTGAAAACGACGTTGCTTTCCATGATCCGTGTGGAAAGCCTTAATTCCCAATTAAAAGATAGGCTGATTGGACTCTCTCGCCGATTTAATGAAGTTGATACCATCGACTTGTCATACGGCATATTTAGCCGCGTTCAGCTTCATCGTAATAACGCCTTTTACGATTTTTTGCTGAAAATCTGCGAGTTGGTGTTCGACAATCTGTTGGCTTCCGAATCGCCGGGGAAAAGCAAGTTCAGGGACTTTTTCCAGGACGACGAAAAACGAATGGCAACGTTGTTTGAAGACTTCGTCCGCAACTTTTTTAGGTTGGAGACAACCGGATTCAAGGTGGGACGTGAGGATATTCTTTGGCAGGCGGAAGCCATGGATGAGGCATCTCAGGTTTATTTGCCGAAAATGGTCACGGACATTTCCATCGAAGGGCATGGATTCAAGATTGTCATCGATACCAAGTTTTACAAGGAAGCACTGGCCAGCCACTACGACGCTGAAAAAATCCGTTCTCAACATTTCTATCAGATTTTTGCATATCTAAAGAATCTGGAGAAACAAGGCGGCGTCAACACGAATTGTACAGGGGTTCTGCTGTACCCCACCGTGCAAAAGGAGTTGTGTTTGAATTATACGGTGGATAGTCACAAGGTGCTGATCCACACCATCAACTTGGATCAGGATTGGCAATCAATCGATAAAGATTTGAGATCGCTTTTAGATTTGGCGAAACCAAATGCGCTTTCAGGATAATTCATTATGAACATTCAATCATCAAATGATGCGCCACAGCTATCACTCTCTGAAACGGATGCCACGCGGACACTGCTGGATAAGCTGCTATCTGATTCTAAGCTTTATACTAAAGGCAAAGACTACCAGGAACTTCTCGACTTTGTCGTTCATCTTCGAAATTTCGCGCCATTCAATGCAATGTTACTACAGATTCAAAAACCAGGCCTTGCTTACGCTGCATCGGCTGATGATTGGCTCGAACGTTTTGGTCGAAGGCCCAAAGAGGGCGCCCGTCCATTGTTGATTTTATGGCCATTTGGCCCGGTTGCCCTTGTTTATGATGAGGTCGATACAGAAGGTGCCCCTTTGCCCGAAGATGTTGCTTCTTTTGTGGTACGCGGTGAAATCGATGAATCATTCATCCGGGCAAGTATCCCACTGGTCCAAAAGAAAAATATAGGATGGTTGTATGCGGATTCCGGCGACCTGAAGGCTGGATCGATTCGTGTGATTGAGAGGGCCACGAAAAAGGAAGAAACAACGCTTTACCAGATGGTGGTCAATAAAAATCATTCGCCAGCGGTTCAATTTGCAACCTTGGTGCATGAACTTGGGCATCTTTTTCTTGGGCACCTTGGGTATGACAGGCATTTAGGAATTCCTGACCGGCGAAGCGTAGGCCCCAAGCAAGGAGAAATAGAAGCTGAATCCGTGGCTTATATAGTATGCAAGCGTAATGGGGTTTCACCCAAATCCGAAACGTATTTGTCGGCTTACGTGGATAAAAACACAACGATCGATCAAATTGATATTTACAAGGTAATGCGCGCAGCGGGCCAAGTTGAGACGCTGCTTAAATTAACGGAACATACCAAATTCGAAAAACCTACTTGATATATATCCCATGCGCAGGGAGCGGTCAGACAAATAAGGACCAGCTCGCAGAATACGAATCATCTGGGTTTGAGCTAAAATGAATTGGGTAACATGTTACGGTGAGTAAGATGGCAACAAAACAAATGGTGATAGCCCCCGGTGCTCGGATCGAGGTTCGGGACGCGGAGTGGCTGGTGCGGAAGGTGGACCGTACGGAGACCGGTGGACAGGCCATTCATGTGGTGGGGATGTCCGAATTGGTGAAGGACAAAGAAGCGATTTTCCTTTCGGATGCGGAAAAAGAGATCACGGTGCTGGATCCGGCGGATACCAAACTGGTCATGGATCCATCCACCGCCTTCACCAAGTCCAGACTCTACATAGAGAGCCTGCTTCGAAAAACAACGCCGCCTGCGGACAACCAGCTCTATATTGGCCACAGGGCGGCCATGGACGTTCTGCCGTTTCAGCTCGAGCCGGCGGTTCACGCATTGAAGCAACCTCGGCAGCGCATCCTCATTGCCGATGCCGTGGGCCTGGGCAAGACCATTACCAGCGGCATCCTACTTTCGGAACTTATCCGGCGGGGTAAAGGGAAACGCATTCTCGTGGTGGCCATCAAAAGCCTGCTGACGCAGTTTCAGAAGGAGATGTGGTCCCGCTTTACCATTCCCCTGACCCGTCTCGACTCCATCGGGCTTCAGCGGGTGCGTAACCGCATACCGACCAACCACAACCCCTTTCACTACTTTGATCGCGCCATCATCAGCGTGGATACGCTCAAGCAGGAAAACGAATATCGGGTTCACCTGGAGAATGCCTACTGGGACATCATCGTTATCGACGAGGCTCATAACGTGGCCGTGCGCGGCGATAGCGCTTCCCAGCGCGCCAAACTGGCCAAACTCCTGGCGGGGCGATCCGACAGCCTTATCCTGCTGTCGGCCACGCCCCATGACGGACGGGCCAGAAGCTTCGCCTCCCTGATGAACATGCTCGATCCCACGGCCATTGCCGATCCGGAGAATTACGGTCCCGAGGATATCCAGGGGCTTTTTATCCGTCGCTTTAAAAAGGATATTCAGAGCCAGGTTAAAGGTAGCTTCGAGGAGCGGGAGATCCGGACGATACTTGTCTCCGCCTCTCCGGAAGAGGAATCTGCCTACGACACGCTGACCACCATGGCCTTTCACAAACTGGACCACCATCGAGGCGGCGCCCGCCTATTTCGGACCACCCTGGAAAAGGCGCTCTTTTCCTCTCCGGCGGCCTGTCTGGAAACCATTGAAAACCGTATCCGCAGGCTGCAAAAGGAGCATGAAGACGGACATCCCGATATCCCCGTGCTCGAGGGGCTTGGCGAACGGGTCGGCGCCGTTACCCCTGCGAAATTTGCCAAATTTCAAGAACTGGTGCGGGTGCTGACGGACAAAAAAAGCCCCCTCTTCTGGGACGGGAAGGAGCCCACCGATCGGCTGGTGATTTTCACCGAACGGGTGCGGACCCTCGTGTTTTTGAAAAAAAATCTGCCCAAGGAACTGAAACTGAAGGCCAAGGAAGTCGAGACCCTCGTCGGCACCGACAACGACCAGCACCAGCAGCATGTGGTGGAGAATTTTGGCAAGGAATCGTCTCCCATCCGGCTGCTCATCGCCACCGATGTGGCATCCGAAGGCATCAACCTGCACTATCTTTCCCACCGCATGATCCATTTCGACATCCCCTGGTCGCTCATGGTCTTTCAGCAACGCAACGGCCGTATCGATCGCTACGGTCAGAAACACACCCCGCAGATCAGCTATCTGACCACCAACAGCGAGAACGAAAAGATTCGCGGCGACCAGCGGATTCTCGAACTTTTGATCCAAAAGGACGAGGAGGCACATAAAAACATCGGCGATCCCTCGGTCTTTTTTGGCGTCTACGATGAATCCAGAGAGGAGGATATGACCGCCCAGGCCATGGAAAGCGGTCAATCCGCCGAGGCCTTCGAAGACGCCCTGGAGAAAAACCGTCAGAGCGCAGAAGCCAACCTGTTCGCCGAGGGTTTCGATCCGGCGGCCCTGCTCCCCGGGGGAGACGCCCATGACGGTGCGCCGGCCAAGGCCGACGTGCAAACGGCCGGGGTGCCCTCTCTTTTCATCGACGATTTTCATTACGCAACGAGCGCCCTGGCCTTGGTTGGCCAGAACGGCAGCATCCAGGTGGATAAGGATTTGCGACTCATCGAACTCGAAGCGCCGGATGATCTCCTTTACCGCTTTCGTCTGCTGCCCAAGGAGATCCGTCCCAAGAAGGGGCGTTTCATGCTCACCGATCGGATCGGTATTATCCAGGACGAGATTGCCGCCGCCCGCAAGGAGGAGCATGCCTGGCCCAAAGTCGGTTATCTGTGGGAGCTGCATCCCGTTATGGAATGGCTGTCGGACAAGGTGGTTTCCGGTTTCCGACGCCATGAGGCGCCCGTCATTCCGCTGACATCGGGCCTTACACCCCAGGAAACGGTTTATCTGCTTTCCGGCCTGATTCCCAACCGCAAGGGGCACCCACTGATTCAGCACTGGTTCGGCGTGGCCATGCAGAGAGAACAAAACGCCCTGGGCAAGGTGCAATATGCGTTCAAGGGCATCCGCACGCTGGACGACATTTTATCGGCGACAGGGTTTGGAAAAAAGGAGCTGCCCAACCCGCAGGTGACGATTGACACACAGGCCCTGGAAAAGAACCTGCCCCGGGTGGTGGACAGGGCCAAGGCGGAGATGAAGGCGAGGCGGGCGGATTTTATGGATGCGATCAATCCCGAACTCGACCGGCATATCGGCCGGCTGGCAGAGCTGGAAAAACGTCATACCAGCCACGTGCAATTGGCTTTTGATTTCGCTTCCGAGGAAAAACGTGGCCAGAAACTGCGTGAAATTGAAACGATTTTTTCGCGGTACGCCACCTGGGTAAAAGAAACCTTGGAAACAGAAGATACCCCTTACATCAAAGTGGTGGCCGTGCTGTCACACCCGTAAGGCGTACGGTGAGCACTCCTTTTACAGCAATTGTTCCATTTTTGAACAAAGCCGCACGAGCGCGCGGCACGCCGAAAAGGCGCCATACGAGGATCAGGTCATGTCAATGGATTTGACGGGAATCACCAACGAAAACGAATATTACAGCCACCACTACATCTCCGCCATTCTGGAAGGGGACTTGAAAGATCTTTTTAAAAACTGGAACGAGCGTGAAAAAGAGGAGAGCATCAAGTCTCCGCCCACCCTTTTACGTGAGTCCGCCGGTAAATTCTTTACCATACGCAGGGGAAAAGGGGCGGATAAGACTGCGAAGCGGCGCAAGATTCAGGAACTGGTCCTCTCCGCTTTGGGCTTTGAACCCGGTATGGTCGATCGGGAACTCGAGGGGGGCGGTACCGTCTCCGTACTCTGCGAGATTCAAAAAAAGAGCGGTGCCCCTCAACTGTGGGTATTAGAAGCGGTTGACCCCCTTGCCGAAGCCACCGATCCATTGGACCTTTTTCCACACCCGGAGCTGCTTTCCGAAGATGCCATGGAAGTTTGGAAGGAAGAGACCCTCGAGTCCCTTCTAACGCGCGACATCTTATCGCGGGCCGAACCGCCCCGGTTCGTGTTGCTCCTTTCCATGGATCAGCTGCTGCTCATCGATCGCACCAAGTGGAATGCCAAACGCTTTTTACGCTTCGACCTGAACGAGATCTTCGGGCGCAAGGAGACCTCCACCCTCAAGGCCATGGCCGCCCTGCTACACAAGGATTCCCTTGTACCGGCGGATGGGTTGGCGTTGTTGGACTCCCTGGATGAAAATGCTCACAAGCACGCTTACGGGGTCTCCGAAGACCTGAAATATGCCTTGCGGGAGTCCATCGAGCTGCTGGGCAACGAAGCGGTGTATTATTACCGGGAAAAAAGAAAAGAGGGTGTGTTTGCGCGTGAAATAGACGGCAAAATGGAAAAACGGCTTGATGCGGACCAGCTCTCAATGGAATGCCTTCGCTACATGTATCGGCTCCTCTTCCTCTTTTACATCGAAGCCCGACCCGAGTTGGGGTTTGTACCGCATGACAGCGAGGCCTACCAGAGCGGCTACAGCCTGGAGTCTATGCGGGAATTGGAGATGGTGCAGCTAACCACCGAGGAGTCCCAGAACGGCACCTATTTTCACGATACGCTCTCCCTTCTGTTCGACATGATCTGGCAGGGGTTCCCTCCCCAGCCTGATTCCGGCCAGACGATTTCGCGTATCCACACCTTCGATATCAAGCCCCTCAAGGCCCATCTTTTCGATCCGGACCGCCTGCCTATGCTCTCCAAGGTGAGAT
The DNA here is from genome assembly GCA_963674765.1 of uncultured Desulfosarcina sp. GTDB lineage: Bacteria > Desulfobacterota > Desulfobacteria > Desulfobacterales > Desulfosarcinaceae > Desulfosarcina. The sequence goes on from OY771548.1 coordinate 4,958,658, forward strand.
TCCGCAACCACGTGCTGCAGCAGGTGATCTGCAACATGTCCCTTTCGCGGGAAAAGAAGGGCAAGGGGAGAAACAAGACCGTGCGTCGGGGCCGTATCAGCTACGCGCAACTGGGCATCAACCAGTTGGGGGCCGTCTACGAGGCCCTGCTGTGTTACCGGGGATTTTTTGCCGAGACTGATCTTTACGAGGTGAAACCGGAAAAGGACAATTCTGACGAGCTAGGCACAGCCTATTTTGTCAAAAAAGAAGACCTGGACAAGTACACTGAGACGGAAAAACGTTACGACGAGGCGACCGGGCAATTGATCTGCCACGAAAAAGGCAAATTCATTTACCGCATGGCCGGGCGGGACCGGGAAAAGTCGGCCTCCTACTATACCCCCGAATCACTCACCCGCTGCCTGGTGAAATACGCCCTCAAGGAGTTGCTGGAAGGAAAATCTGCTGATGATATCCTGAACCTCACTATCTGCGAGCCGGCCATGGGATCGGCGGCCTTCCTCAACGAGGCGGTTAACCAGCTGGCCAATGCCTACATGGAGAAAAAGCAGAAAGAACGGGATGAACGCCTGCCGGCTTCGGATCTTACAAGGGAGCGCCAGCGGGTTAAGCTGTTTATCGCCGACAACAATTGTTTCGGCATCGACATGAATCCCGTGGCCGTGGAACTGGCAGAGGTAAGCCTTTGGCTCAACGTCATCGCCAAGGATGCCCACGTGCCCTGGTTTGGGAACCAGCTTATTTGCGGCAACTCCCTTATCGGCGCCCGGCGCCAAACTTTTGAGAGTAATTTGCTCAAGAAAGGGGAGCCGGGCGATCCCACCTGGCATGATGCAGTGCCCGAAAGGGTTATGCCGGGCACAAAGCGTCCCGAGGGAAGCATTTATCATTTTCTCGTCCCAGACAAAGGCATGGCCAGTTATACCGACAAGGCGGTGAAAGCCCTGGTGCCGGATCAAGTGGAGATGGTGAAGGCATGGAAAAGGGCGTTTACCCGTCCATTCAAGCCGATGGAGATCCGCCAGTTGGATAAACTTTCCGATGCGGTGGATAACCTGTATCACGAGCATGTACAAAAAGCCCGAGAACTTCGCAAGAGAACCCGCGACCCGCTTACCGTATACGGGCAGGCAAAAGAAGAAGGAACGGTGACCACCGTTCAGGAAAAAGACCGCATTTTCGGCCGGGAACAATTGTCTGAAGGGCTCCGCAGGTCCACCCCTTACAAACGCCTTAAATTGGCCATGGATTATTGGTGCGGCCTCTGGTTTTGGCCTTTGGAGTCGGCCGAGTTGTTGCCCACACGGGACGAGGCCATCGGGGACATGATCAACATCTTGCTCGGTGGTGTCTTCGAGGCCGTAGCCGGAGCACAACTTGAACTGGGCCTTAAAGCCACCAGCGAGAGAAAAACGCCCAAGGTCCAGGAGCTTCCCTTCAACCGTGATTTGGGCTTGGTCAACGTGGATCAACTCATCGAGAAATCTAAGCGGTTCCAAGTGGTGGATCGGATCGCTAAGCGCCAGCGTTTCATGCACTGGGAGTTGGAGTTTGCCGATTTGCTCGAGGACAAGGACGGGTTTGATTTGATTCTTGGGAATCCACCATGGTTGTTGATAGAATGGAACGAAGGTAGCCTTCTTGGGGACTATGAACCAGAGTTTATCCTGAAAAAGTATTCTGCAACTAAACTCGCCAAACTTCGGAACAAAGCCATTGAACGTTACGGCATTTTAAATCCATATCTGGCTGAGTATGAAACCGCTGTCAGTACCCAAAATTTTTTAAGTGCTAAGCAAAATTTTCCCAAGCTGAAAGGATCAAAGACTAACCTTTTCAAATGTTTTTTGCCTCAGGCTTGGATGTGGGGGAAGGGAGTATCTGCCTTTCTTCACCCTGAAGGTGTTTACGACGACCCGAATGGGAGTGGTTTTAGGCAGGAAATCTATTCAAGATTGCGGGCACATTTCCAATTTCAGAATGAGTTGAAATTATTTGCAGAAGTAGATCATCACGCAAAATTTAGTGTGAATATATATGGTCAGACAACAGAAACAATTTTATTCAAAAATATTGCAAACCTTTATACTCCTAAAACCGTCGACATCTGTTTTAGCCACGATGGAGACGGGGCGGTGCCTGGTATCAAAAACGACGAAGGTAAATGGAATGAAGCGGGCCACAGTAACCGTGTGCTAACCGTATCTGAAGATGATTTAAAGCTCTTTGTCAGTCTTTACGACATTGCCGGGACTCCTGCGGACGCAGCTAGATTACCAGCGCTTCATTCCAAAGAATTGATCGGTGTTTTGAGAAAGTTTGCGGCACAACCCAAGCGGCTTGGCGATCGTGAAGAGGAATTTTTTTCAACTCAGCATTGGAATGAAACCATATCCCAAGATGATGGTGTCATTCGTCGCGACACCCGCTTCCCCGCACGACTTTCAGAATGGGTACTCTCCGGCCCTCATTTTTATGTGGGAACCCCGTTTTATAAAACTCCTCGTGTGAGTTGTGACAAAAACTCCGATTATGACATTATAGACCTAACTACTTTGCCTGAAGACTACCTTCCTCGTACTAATTACGTCCCTGCCTGTGATATCGAGACCTATCTTGCCCGAACTCCGAAGGTGCCGTGGGGAGAGAGACGACCGGTGACGGAGTATTATCGGCTAATCAACCGACGTCAATTGAGTCAATCTGGAGAAAGAACTCTATTAGCAAGTGTCCGTCCATAAATTGGTCTTTTCAGCGGCGTGCAGAGAAGTAAAAACGGGGCAACGAAGGGAAGAACTTCTCCAAGGCACTGCAGACTGAAAAAAGCAGGCAAATATGGACATATGCTCTATAAAAGAGCTCCTCTGGGCGCACCTTTCCCCTCGTTATCGATAACCGGCTTTTTCCTGGCTGCGCAGCTAAGCAGCAGCCAATTGCTTTCGCGCGATTGTCAGCAGGTTGGCCGCAACCACTGACGAAAGCACATAACTTTTGAAAGCACGAAAACCTTTCCAGGTGCACCGGGTCAAGCCGAAACTGCGTTTGAGCCAGGATATGCCCGATTCGATCCCGGCGCGGAATTGGCGAAGCTTTTTATACACATAATGACTGCGACACATGTCGGTTTCTTTAAGACCTCGCTTTTTGGCAAAGCAGACATCTCTGATCCCTTTGGCTTTGGCAATGCGCAGATTACCTTTGGATGCAAAGCCACCGTCCAGGGCTACTTTCAGTGGGTAACGTCCATAGACCTGATTCTGGCGGTCCAGCATCTGTTCAACCAGTGTACTGTCTGCGGGATTGCCCTCGAGAATGACACAATCAAGGATAAGGTTCGAGGCTCCCCCGGTCAGGCAAATCTTATGACCATAATGGTTTTCCCGGCGGTCTTTGATGATGATGTCGGTATGGTCTTCGAAAATTGAAAACACCTTTTGGTCGGCCGGCACGCTTTCGCCTTGAATAACCCGGCGGTAAGTCTGGTCGTAGACCTGACGGGCCAGATCACCATAATGTTTAATGGCGTCCAGTAAGCCGAGCAATTCAAAATTAGCGGTGCAGCGTCTGCTTATAATTTCCTCGGCTTTGATCGCGTAGCCGATGGTCTTTTTGGTGACCTTGAGAAGGTCTTTATACGGGGACAGTCGTTGTTTCTCCCCATTGGCGTATTGGATGGCGGTCATCCGCTTTTTCGCACGGCGACGGTGATCCGTGAAAATGATTTTGATTCTGAAGTCATCCCGGAGTTGGGTCAACAACCGCGTAAGCACACGCACTGAGTCGTACAACTGCATGGAATCACATGGCAGGTGGATGTTGCTCTCGACGACGGTACAATCAACCCGGGTCTTTCGGCCTTTTTCAATGTTGTTGTCTTTTGCATATGCCAACAGGTCCAGGGAGATCAGCTCCCAAGTCCCCGGACGGATCCTTTTGATATTTTCATTCAGGGCAGATTTCTTGAAACCCTTATCGAAAATACCAATTCTGCAAAATCGTCTGAGCGATCTGGAGTCAGAGATATGAAATGCCAAATCTTCATAGGTGAAGTTGAAAAGCTTCATCACGATCGCGGCCCGGGTTACCTGCTCGGCGCTCATCCCATTAGCACCGGTTCGGTGACGTTCTACCTTCAGATTACCGTTGAGATCTTGCAGAACATGATCGTAAATGGTAGAAGTATCGTCAAGGATGTTGCTGATCATCTCCAGCTCTATTTCTTTGGGATGACCTGTGGGAAGATCGATCAGCGGCATTTGTTTTTGTTGTTTTTCGCGCATTTTGTGTTGACCCTTTTTCTTGTTTATGTAGTTTTTTTAAGTGTTTGGCAAAATACTTTATACTACACATGGTGAGAAAATTCCAGCACAAAATGCGCTTTTTTTATTTATTCCAGTTACTTATTTTCGTGGATGGACACTAGCAAGCGTAGCTCCACCGAAAGTAGCTCATGTTGATGGTGTTTTTAGCACAACTTTCAAATGCGCAAAAATGGCTCCGATGCTTGCTGCGCTATGGTCGTCTATACCTTATGATTTTTTTGTAAAATCAACTGGTAAAAGTGATTGTCGAGGTGATCTCGCTTCACAACTTCCTGTTATAGAATCCAATGAGTTAGAACAAAAAATTTTGGGAAGAATATATCCATTAATATGTTTGACTAAAGCTTTTCAACAGCTTTGGGAAGCATCAGATAATAGTGATTTTAAGCAGGTTAAATGGACTAAACAAGATCGCCGACTTCCAAACGATTTCTTCATCAGCCTCACTTCAAAATGGCACCGCAATTGCTCCCTGCGCACTGACTTCGCCAGACGCCAAGCCCTATTGGAAATAGACGTCATAGTAGCCATGGCTCTGGGCCTCACTCTTGAGGAACTAAAGACCATCTACCGTGTCCAATTTCCCGTAATGCGCCAATACGAGGCCGACACCTGGTATGATGCCAACGGTCGGATCGTCTTTACCAATTCCAAGGGACTCACCGGTGTGGGACTGCCCCGTAATGCCAATAAGAATGACGCCGCATATGGCATCGGAACAAAGGACCGCAAGGAAAGCGGCATCCCATTGGGCTGGGAAGATATCAAAAACCTTACCGAAGGCACGATCACCAAGACCTTTATGGACGACACCCTGCCCGGTGGGCCGACAGAGCGGACAGTGACCTACGTGGCTCCCTTTGATCGTTGCGACCGGGAAAAGGACTACGAAATTGCCTGGAAGGTCTTTGAAGAAAGGAAGATGAACACGGATACTGCATCCGAATGAAAATAGCTGTCCGTTCTTTTTTTTAACCTACTCGGATGAATGGAACGCGAATTCGTATCAGATAATGAAGCGGACATGCGGTGAGTGGCACCCCATCTCACCTACAATCAGGGACTTTGAATGATTGAAAAGCCAGACAAATCCCGCAATCTGATTGCCAACTTCATCAAGGCGATCAACCTCGAGACCGAGGCTGCGAAAAAACAACGTTTCTCCTCGACCGTCGATTTGACCAAGGGCAAACGGTTGGATTCGAACAGCGAAGGCCACATCTATGCCTTCCCCAACCCGGATGGGGTGAATCTGAGGGATGACATGCCGGTCGTTCTTGTCACCGGAGACGGTGATAAAGAGGGAACGGTGGTCTCGGTTACCGATGAGCGCATTCTAATCTCCATCGAAGCGGACATGGGGCCGCACCTTCCTTTTGCAAAAATTCGCAGCGACATGACCTTTTTGCTCTTCCGCCTCAAGGCGCGTTTTGAGGCGGTGGGTAACGGGGAAACGAAACTGGACCTTCCCATGTTGGAAAAAACCATGGGGCAAAAAGCGTCTAAAAGCATAACCTTTTCTGAAAAAGAGTTGCCGCATGGAAACCTCAACGCCTCCCAGTTCAATGCATTAAAAACAGCATGTTGTAACGAGGTGTCCTATCTTTGGGGGCCGCCCGGCACCGGCAAGACCTTGACCCTGGCCCACATCGTGGAAGCGTATTACCGGGCCGGACTTCGGGTGCTCATCGTATCCAACACCAACCAGGCGGTGGATGCGTTGCTCGAAAAACTGTGCGAACGGTTGAAAGGAACTTGTGAGGCGTTTGAAAATGGCTCTGTTCTGCGGTTTGGCCAAATGGTCAAAGAGGAGCTGAAAGCGCGGTTCGGCGACTATGTTGACACGGCGCTCATCGTGGCGCGGCTCTCCGAACCCCTTGAAAAGGAAAAACTAGATCTTCACCGGCATATCGCCAAACTGGATGAGAAAAACCAATCCAACCGTCGCCTCATGGCCCAATGGGAAAAACGTGAAGCCCTATCCCATCAAAAAAAAGCGTGTCTGGAACGTCTCGCATTCGCAAACACCAAGCTGAATCGCATCGAACAAGAACATTTCGACGGAAAAATGCGGCTTGACGACTTAAAACGTAAATTGGCCAAGGCGCAATCGGCGGGTACACTCAAACGTTTTTTTACCGGTCTGAATCCGGTAAAAATTGAAGCGGAGGTTGAATACCAAACAATCCACAACAAAAACGTGGAAGATACAAGGCAAAAGCAACTGGCAAGCTGCAAGGAGCTCGAGAGCGAAACAAAATGTTTCGATAAAGAGATACGTGCATTAGACACCATTTTGCGTGGAGTTCAACTGGAGCGCCTTAAAAAAGAGACTTCGGCGTATCGGCAGCAGCGGGATGTCTTTGACCGGCGAATCGGGGAAATCAACCAAGAATTGGCCGGAATCAGAGAGAAGGTGTTGAAGTCCTGCCGGGTCATCGCATCCACGGCCACCCAGACCTATTTGAAGCCCAACACCTTTCAATCCGTTGATGCCGTCGTCGTGGACGAGGCTTCCATGCTGACCCTTCCCGCCGTGGGATATGTGGTCGGGCTGGCGACCAAACAGGTGGTGGTTGCCGGAGATTTCAGACAACTCCCCCCCATTGTCGCCTCCCGGGATCCTTTTGTCAAAGCGTGGATGGGGCAGGATATTTTCAGTAAAGTCGGCATTGCCGAGGCCGTGGGAAAAGGAAATTTTCCGGATAACCTGGCCCGCCTCACCCGGCAATATCGCATGGCGGAAGATATCTGTAACATCGTCAACCAGCTATTTTATCACGGTGCATTGGAAACCGATGCCAGCGTAAACGATAGAACCTCTGCGAAAAGTTATCCTGACGTTTTGCGCTATCCGTTGACCCTGGTGGATACCTCGGATCAGTCTCCGTTTGCCAACATCAAGCCGAACACCTACTCACGGTATAACGTGGTTCATGCCATGGGGGTTCGGAACCTGTGCTGGTATTTAAAGGAAAAGGGGTGCATTACCGGAATCAACGATGTGGGTGTGATTTCGCCCTATGCCGCCCAAGCCGTATTTTTATCTAAAATCGTGGACGAGATGGGGATGGATCGCGTGGCCTGTGGCACCGTTCATCGTTTTCAGGGCAACGAAAAAGAGACCATCATTTTCGATACCACGGATGGCTTTGGCCTGCAAAAACCTGGCATGTTTCTGCAGGCCAGCGTTCTGGATGATGATGGGGCAAAACTCTTGAATGTGGCCCTGAGCCGTCCGCGAGGCCATCTGGTGGTTTTTGCCAATCGAGCTTATCTGACGTCCAAGCTGCCTGGCAACGCCTTTCTTCGTGATGTGCTGCGCATGATGGAAGATGGCGGCAACGTGGTGCCGCTTGAGACGATCCTTGCTTTAGGCCCCAACGATTTGAGCAGCATTCCCTTGCCATCCGAAGCGGGCCTTCTTCGGTTCGATCCTTCCAAGACCGGTCTGTTCAATGAAGAAACCTTTGACGTCGCCTTTTTGTATGACCTCAGGAACGCAAAAAAGACGGTGGTTATTTTCTCAGGATTCTGCACTCCTCGCCGTGTGGGCTCACTTTCGGATCTGCTGCGCGCGAAAATAAGCGAAGGGGTAAAAATTCGCGTGGTGACCCGGCCTCCGGGCAATCAGGGATCGATCCCCGCCAATGCGGTAAACGAAGCCCTTCACTTTCTTCGGCAGCTGGGGGTGACCGTGGATCTTCGCCACAGCATCCATCAAAAAGAGTGTTTTATCGATGACGACATCCTTTGGCATGGATCACTCAACCCGCTTTCCTATGGGGGAAAATCCGAAGAACGCATGATGCGCATCAAAAGCCGTGAAGCCTGCCGCTCGGCAGCGGAATATACCTTATATAGAAATCGTCCCGGCAAGAAAGACGGGGATGTAATGGCGCTTTTGGTTGCGCAGGAGAACCCCGCATGTGAAGCGTGTGGTGCGCCTTCGGTTTTTCACACATGGGGAAGCAACGGCCCATTTTTCAGATGCCTCGCAAACTGTGGGTGGGGCGTTGACCTTAACCGGGCCGGACGCAGGCGCACGCAGGGTGGCGGCCGTTTCAAGGCCGGCAGGGAGGTCAAACCAAAGGGACCGGGCATTGGTCCGGATGAAAACAGAATATGCCAACAATGCGGGAAGCCGTTGGTCGAGCGTAGCGGCCCTTACGGCCCTTTTTTGGGGTGCAGAGGCTATCCTCACTGCAAGTATACGGAAAATTTGAAAAACTAATGACCGATTCTGCTCCAGTATTTCACGCTGCCGAAAAGGCAAACCCATACCGGCGTTGATATTCAACCGTCAGCGCGTTGAAGCGAAAAGTGAGCCATCATGTTACCATCGGTTGTCGCACAACAGGTCGAACAGGGCATTCGGGATTTTCTGCGCACCACCTTCTCCATTGCAACGCCTCATTTTCAGGATGTGATGGAAGATTTCCTGGCCGAAAACAGCCTTTTTGAGGGGCCTTTTCTTTCTATTTCCTTGCCGTTTAAAAAGGGAACGACGGGTGTGGATCGGTTCTCCTCGGTACGGATGAAATTTCCGCCCTACGTCCACCAGGAGAAGGCTTTCGATATCCTCAGTGAGCCGTCCCCCGCATCCACCATCGTGGCCACGGGCACCGGGTCAGGCAAGACCGAGTGTTTTCTCTATCCGATCCTGCATCACTGCTGGCGCCACCGCCATGAACCGGGGGTGAAAGCCGTCCTCATCTACCCCATGAACGCCCTGGCAACGGACCAGGCAGGGCGTATCGCCAAGATGATTCATCTTGCGCCGGCACTTTCGGGAAACGTGACCGCCGGTCTATTCGTGGGTAGCCGGGAGGCGAATCCAGCAAAGGGCATGGATGAGAAATCCATCATTACCTGCAAGGATACCCTCCGAGCGTCCCCGCCGCACATCCTGCTCACCAACTACAAGATGCTCGACTACCTGTTGACCCGCCCCCAAGACGCCAAACTCTGGGCGGCCAACACACCGGAAACCCTGCGGTACCTCGTGGTCGACGAGCTGCACAGCTTCGACGGCGCCCAGGGAACCGATCTGGCCTGCCTGATCCGCAGGCTCAAGGACCGGTTGGGAATTCCGGAAAAGCGGTTGTGCTGCGTGGGGACCTCAGCCACGCTGGGGAGCGAAACGGCGGCCGACGAACTGCTGGACTATGCACGGCGGATCTTCGGAGAGCCTTTCGGTGACGGATCGCTCATCACCGAGTCTCGTCTGTCGGCGGGAGATTTCCTGGGCAGTACCTTGATCGAATTCGTGCAGGCACCCGGTCCGGACCAGGAAGACCGGATGGATCCGGAAAGTTTTGAAACCCGATCCGCCTATCTGGCGCAGCAGTATCAACTCTGGTTCGACGACGCGGTGGATGAAGCCGATCTGAACCACGACGATTGGCGCATTGAACTCGGGGAAAAGCTCAAACGGCATCTTCTATTCCAGAACTTGGTCAAGGTTTTGAAGGGCGGTGTCATGCCGCTTCCCGAACTCTGGAGGGATCTGTCGGGGATCATCAAGGGGGCCGAGGGGGCTTCCGCACACTATCCGCAGCGGATATTGGGAAGCCTGGTGGCGCTGATCTCACTGGCGCGTTCGGAGGGAACGGATGAAGCCGGAGAAAAGCATATTTCCCCTTTTGTGGACGTGCGCGTCCAGCACTGGTTGCGTGAGTTAGGCCGCATGGTGGTGGCCACGGGGAAGGCACCGCGGCTGGCCTATTCCGATGACCTGACGGAGAACGAACAGAGCCGGCACCTTCCCGTGGTGCACTGCCGTGAGTGCGGGGCCATGGGGTGGCTGGGGCTGCGCATGAAGCTCGAAAACGGGGTGATCCCCGATCTGAAACGGATCTACCAGGCCTTTTTCTCCAGCAAGGACATGGGCCGCATCTTTTTGTTTCCGGAAACGGCGGACATCCAACGGGCCGGACTTACCGGGCAGGTGGCTTATTTTTGCGGGGATTGCCTCCACATCAATGTGGGCAAGGAGGGGGAATCCTGTGGCGCGTGCGGCGGTGATAACCTGGTCCGGGTCTTCGTACCGGAAAAATCCACTACCACCTGTCCATATTGCCAGGCCCATCGAAGCCTTACGCTGCTCGGCTCCCGTGCCGCCAGCCTGACCAGCGTGATGATTTCCCAGCTTTTTGCCTCTGCATATAACGATGACAAGAAGCTGATCACGTTTTCCGACAATGTTCAGGATGCGGCCCACCGGGCCGGCTTCTTCGGCGCCCGGACCTGGGGGTTCAACCTGCGGGTGGCCCTTCAGCAGGTGGTGGACCAGGTGGGTGCCGGCGTGGCGCTGAATGAACTCCCCAAGCACTTTATGGACCATTGGCAGAAAAAGCTATCCAGGGAAGCCTACATCGCCACGTTTATCGCGCCCAACATGGAGTGGTTTGCCGATTACGAGCATTTGTTGGACAAGGGCGAACTGCCGGGCCGCTCCGATTTGATGGAGATGGTCAATCGACGCATTCGCTGGGAGATTTTTTCGGAATACGGCTTTGATGCGCGCATCGGGCGAACCCTGGAAAAGTCCGGAACCTCCATTGTCCACACCGAACCCTCCCTGCTCGCCGACGCTTGCGATGAACTTCTCATGAAGCTCCGCAACGAGGTGGAGGCTTGCCGCAAAGCTACACCAGCGGATGTGCGGCGGTTGATATGCGGCATCGTGAATCACCTGCGCATCAACGGAGCCGTATATCTGCCTTTTCTGGAGGGTTACATTAACGAGTGGGGCAACGATTACCTGATCCGGCGCAATCGGCGGTGGATGCAGGGCATCGGACCGTCGACCCGTGCACCTAAGTTTCTCACCGATCGATTCGAGCTGAAAAACGCCAAAGGCACGGTCCGTTTTCTCGGGCTGGTTCATCCCTCACGGCCGACCTGGTGTGAAAGCTGGGGAAACAAGCTCTTTTTCTCGGGCCACATACTGGAGACCGGTGAAGTCCGGGACATTCTGGAACATACCGTCGCAACCCTGAAAGGGAAGGGGATTTTCCAGGAGCTTGCCGTCGGCCGTCACCGCGTCTGGGGCCTGCGGCCTGCGGCCATGGTCGTATCCACGACGGTGGGACAGATTAAATGTAATGGTTGCGGCCACATGATGTCCGTGGCCGGTGCTGAATTTGAGGCTTGGGAGGGGGCACCCTGCCTGCGCAGAAGCTGTTTCGGTACTTATGCCGTCCATGCGGCATCGCCGGATTATTATGGCAAGCTGTACAAAAGCGGGGATGTCAAGCGGCTGTTTACCAAAGAACACACCGGCCTGCTGAAACGGGACGACCGCCAGCGTATTGAAACGGATTTCAAGGCCAAGGAGAGCGATCGTGCCCCCTGGTTTCCCAACCTGCTTTCCTGCACCCCGACCATGGAGATGGGCATCGATATCGGCGATCTTTCCGCCACCATCCAGTGCTCGGTGCCGCCGGCACAGGATAATTACCTTCAGCGCATCGGGCGTGCCGGGCGGATGACCGGCAATGCCTTGAATCTGACGGTGGTGAACCTGAGGCCCCACGATCTCTATTTTTTCGCCGATCCCCTGGCCATGCTGGCCGGTGAGGTTGAAACACCCGGGGTTTTTCTGGATGCGGCGGCGGTTTTGGAACGGCAGTTTACCGCCTTTTGCTTTGACCGCTGGGTGGCCAATGGCGTTCCCGAGCATGCCCTTCCCCAGAAGCTGGGAAGCATCCTTGACCTAGTGAAGAAAAAGGACCAATCCAAATTTCCCTACACGCTGCTTCGGTTTGTGGAGAACCGTTTATCCGTTTTGCTCGCCGATTTTGTGAAACTCTTTTCCGACCCGCCGCTGAGCTTAGATGCCGCGGACCACATATCCCGGTTTGCCAACGGTGATATAAACGATGACGGCAGCTTAGAATTTAAGATTATCAATGGCCTCAGCTTCCTGGCCAAAGAGCGAGAGAAGTTCAAGCTGCGGATTCGGAATTTGACCAAAACCATAAAGAAACGGGAAGCCGACAAGGCCAAGGGCAAGACGGCGGATCAGGAACTCCATGAGATCAAACAGGAGAAAACCGGACTTCAGGTGCTGGTCAAAGGGCTCAACAAGAAAAACATTTTCAATTTTTTTACCGATGAAGGCTTGCTTCCCAATTACGCCTTTCCAGAACAAGGGGTGACGCTTCACTCCATCATATATCGCTACCGCAAGGAAGTGGTGGAAGGGGGGAAACGTTACGATACGTTCACTTTCGCATACGAAAGGGGGGCCGGCGCCGCCCTGTCCGAGCTTGCCCCCAACAATACCTTTTATGCCGGCGGACGGCGTGTTCGCGTGGATCAAGTGGATCTGCAGCTGTCGGACGTGGAGTCCTGGCGGCTTTGCACGGATTGTTCATATGCGGAACTGGCGGGGACCAAGGCGCCATCCCCAACCTGTCCCCGATGCGGCAGCGGTATGTGGGCGGATGCGGGGCGGCAATTCCAGATGATTCGGCTTCGGCAGGTTTTTGCCACCACCCCGGACGATCGCAGCCGGATTTCCGATGATCGCGACGAGCGCAGCCCGGCCTTTTTCGTCAGGCAGATGATGATAGACTACGATCCCGCTGCCGAGGAAAAAGCCTGGCAACTGACGGCCGAGGATGCTTTTTTCGGGTATGCTTTTGTTTCGCGTGCTGTGTTTCGGGATGTCAATTTCGGTCCCATGGCCGGGGAGGGAGAAACGGTCCGGGTGGCCGGAGAGGAGATTCCCAGGCCCGGTTTCAGCCTCTGCCGCCGTTGCGGCAAGGTGCCGGATGAGCGGGGACGTCGGGTTCATACCTGGACCTGTCCGGATCGGGAGAACGAAAAACCGGACACCTGGCTGGAGTGCGCTTATCTCTATCGCGAATTTTGGTCCGAGGCGGTCAAGATCATGCTCCCCATCAGCGGTATCGAAGGCTCCGAGGCACGTTTGCAATCCTTTGTTGCTGCATTTCACCTGGGGTTGAGAAAACAATTTGGCGGGGACATCGACCACCTGCGCAGCATGCTTCACACCGAACCCCTTGCGGACAGCAACCTGAGGACCCAATACCTGGTGGTTTACGACACGGTTCCCGGCGGAACCGGGTATTTGAAAGAGCTGGTCAAACCGGGACAATTGCTGGCGGTTCTGGACCTGGCACTGGGGGTGCTCGAGCGGTGTCCCTGTGCATCCGATGAGAGCAAAGACGGGTGTTATGGCTGCCTTTACGGTTACCGGAACAGCCATTCCATGTCCGCCATTTCCCGCCGGACGGCCGTTGCCATGCTTCAGGAGATCCTTCGCCATAGAGACAGCCTGGAGGCGGTGGAGAAGATTTCCAAAAAAAGCATGAACACCCTTTTCGATTCAGATCTCGAGGAACGTTTCGTGGAGGCGATCCGGCGCCAGAGCCGTCCTGGAAGACCGGTGAGCATGGTGAAACAGGTTGTGGAGGGTGCTCCGGGATTCTTGCTTACGGTCGGTGAGGGCGATACGAAAATTCGCTGGCAGGTGGCGCAGCAGGTGGAATTGGGAACGGGGGATGGGGTGACCATCCCCTCCCGGGCCGATTTTATCTTCTATCCCGTTCGCCAGACCGCGGATGTCAAGCCCGTGGTGGTCTTCACCGATGGCTATACCTTTCACAAGCATCGTATCGGGCAGGATATGGCCCAGCGCATGGCCATTGTGCAAAGTGGCCGGTATTATGTGTGGTCACTCTCGTTTAACGATGTACAGAACGAATTCAAACCGATCCATCCGCTTTGGTATGCGGAATGGATGAAAGAACGCGGCATGATGGCCGGGGGGAATCTCGGCAAGTTCTGGCAGGGGTTTAAACTGCAGGATCGAGAGCCGCTCTCCGGGATCTCTTCCTTTCATCTGCTTTTTGACTTTTTGATCGACCCGCAGCCAACGGTTTGGAAAGACATGGCGTTGATCTTCAGCCTTTGTCTGCATAGCGAGCTGAAGAGTGAGATTCCCGCTGCTTGGCATGAAGCGCTGGAAAACCTGCCGGGATCCATGGCGGACTTGATAAACGGCAAGGCCGGAGAGTGCTATGTTGGTGGAGATACCTGGGGGGATCTGTCGGCCGTTAAAACCTATGCTCGTTCGGACAAATCTGCTGTGATGCAGAAGAATTATGACCGGATTGGGTTGATCGCCGTGTTGGAGGACGGTGAAGAAACGTGGGAGGGGGAGGACTTCGAGCCGTCCTGGAATGGATTTATTCGCGCCTACAACCTCATGCAGTTTCTGCCGGGCACCCGATTTGTCAGCGTTAGAGGGGTGAACGAGCACCTTTATGAAAACTTGTCCGATAAAATGTCGGTCATGGATGAAACGCCAATGGGCGCCCAAGAGGCTGAACCCTCCAGTGCCTGGTCGGAAGCGCGCGAGCTGGTTTCCGAGGAGCTTTTGCCGCTGTTGGATGCCCTGGAGACCGCCGGCATAGCGGTACCAGAGGTTGGAGAAGAATTTGCCGTGGATGGGAAAGTGGTTGGAGAGTTGGAGTTGGCCTGGCGCAATGAACGGGTCGGCCTGCATGAGGCCCATGCGGATCGGCTTATCGTAAAACTGAAGGCCGATGGGTGGCGGCTTTATTCCGTGGAAGATGCCATGGCCCATCATGAAACAATCATTGGTGCGTTTTCTGCCACCCGAAACCCGTAGTGCATGGAGAATATTTTTGCCATGAAGCAACTTACCGTCGCTGTTTCCGACGATTTTTTCACTGCTTATGCCAAATTGCCAAAAAGCCAGCAAACCAAGGTGATGAATTTCGTCAATAAATTTCGAATCGATCCCATGTCCAGCGGTATTAATTATGAGACCTTGAACGCCTGTAAAGATCCTAACCTTCGGTCGGTTCGCATCGATAAAAATTATCGCGGGATTGTCTATAAACCGAAGAAGGGCAACGTATATCTGCTTTTATGGGTGGACAGCCATGATGAGGCTTACCAATGGGCGAAAAACAGGGTGTGCGATGTGAATCCACACCTGGGGATCTTACAAGTTTATCAGGTCAATGAAGCGGATCAAACTCCCGAAAAAACGTCCGAAAAGAAAGCCGCGGCCCTGTTCTACCAAATACGGGACCGCGAGCTGCTGCGAATCGGTGTTCCCGAAAAACAACTGCCCATGGTCAGATCCATAGGAACCGAGGCCGATCTGCTGACATTACAGGAAGCCTTCCCTTCCGATGTCTTTGCCGCCTTGACTTGGTTGGCCCAGGGAGAGAGCCTGGAGGAGGTTTTGTCCGTTCTTGCCGATTACGGTGTCGAGGAAAAACAAGATGTGGATACCGAGGATATTTTCATGGCACTCGCCCATCCTATGTCCAAACAGAAATTCCAGGTGGATCCGTCGGAAGAAGAACTCATCAAAATGTTCAACGCGCCGCTTGAAAAATGGCGGGTATTTTTGCATCCTGGGCAGCGAAAACTGGTGGAAAATAAATGGAAAGGGCCGCTTCGCGTTTTGGGAAGTGCCGGCACCGGCAAGACCGTTGTGGCCATGCATCGAGCCAAATGGCTGGTTGAGCATCTTAAACGTGAGGATAACTCAAAGATCCTTTTCACAACGTTTACACGAAATCTCGCTGCGGACATCGAGGCCAATTTGCGTAAAATCATCCCGCCTGAAGAAATGAAACGGGTGGAGGTGGTCAATCTGGACCGGTGGGTTGCCGCTTTTTTAAGCAGCAACGGGTATAAATTTAAAATTGTGTATGGCGCTGATACCAAGGAACTGTGGGAAACCGCCTTGACAATGAAACCTGATGACCCGCTGCTTCCGGATTCTTTTTTCAAACAAGAATGGCATCATATTATTCAGCCTCAGGAAATCACGGAATTTTCACAGTATATGAAGGCCCCGCGGACCGGTCGTGGTGTGAGGCTGAATCGGAAACAACGAAAAGCGATTTGGCAGGTGTTTGAAGAATATCAGATGCTCCTTTCCGAAAAGGGATATCGCGAACCTGCCGATGCCATGCGGGATGCTCGACAACTGATCGAATCAAAAGGAATCGCCCTTCCTTACCGAGCGATTGTCGTCGACGAGGCGCAAGACATGGGGATGCAGGCATTCCGGCTTCTGAGAAAGATGGTGCCGGAGGGTGACAATGACATGCTCATCGTCGGCGATGCATATCAACGGATCTACGGTCGAAAAGTAGTGTTGGGGCAGTGCGGGATTAAGATTGTTGGTCGCAGCCGAAAGCTCAGAATCAATTACCGAACTACGGAAGAGACCCGTCAATGGGCCACGGCTTTGCTAAAAGGCGTTTCCGTTGATGATCTTGATGGGGGAGAGGACACCATTGGCGGATACCTCTCTCTGATTCATGGTGTGGCGCCCGAGGTGAACCATTACAGCTCACGGGACGAAGAAGTGGCCGCCATAAGCGCGCTGCTTGAGGACATCCGCAAAACGGATGAGCATTATCGCTCGACCTGTATCGTTGCCAGAACGAACAATCTGTTAGACCAGTATGAATCCGATTTAAAGCAACGAGGCATTCCGGTGTACCGGCTCACCGGTTTTGATCCGGAGGACCGTTCTGTGGGCGGTGTGCGAATGGCCACCATGCACAGGGTTAAAGGCCTCGAGTTCGAACATGTAATTCTTTGCAGCATCAACAATGGCATCATGCCGCTATACACTCCGGATCTTCACTCGGACGATATCACGATCCAAAAAATGGCCGAAGACCAGGAACGATCGCTGCTGTTTGTGGCGGCTACCCGGGCAAAGAAATCGGTATGGGTGACGAGTTATGGGGAACCTAGTCCGTTTTTATAAAGAATGAATAACCATTCTTTCTTTCAAGGTATGGATCTGCAATTCTTATCCAATAATGTTACTTGATGGTGAAATATAAAATAATATGAATTCTGACAATTTATCGCATTACGATAAAATATCAAATCACAGAAATAAATTGAGTTCAATGATAGCAATAATTAATTCAATAATTGCATTAAACATCACCATATGCTCTGTAATAAGTTTGCCAATTGATAATATTTTTTTACTATGGATTTTGTCGTTTATTGTATTTTTTACTTCATATGCTTTAACCCACATTGTTCGGAAGAAAATATCGAAAAAATATGTAGATAATTGGCAACTAATTAAAGATATTGATTCTGAAATAATTGACTTTAGAAATAAAGTCGAGAAAATATATTCAGGATACCCTCAGCGTTTAAAAGGCCAACAATTCAAAACGGCTACCAACTGAAAGGAAAAACATTAGATAATTTGGAAGAGACTTTGGCAGTCGGAATGTTCAAAGAACAGAAAGAAATATTTGTAACTGCGTTTATGAGAAATAAAGGCAGTCCGTGTTACGGCAACAATTGGAAGCGCTAACAGATGTCATAATTCAGATGATATCAATAAATGGCCGTACTATTTTGAGAAAATGAAATGCGATGAAGTAAGGCAATATCATAATTATCCGACAACAAGTAACAAAACTGAGCCATCTGGAATGGACTTTTTTAGCACAAAAGAAATAGTTGAAAAGTTTCAATCAAAATCAGCCTTCAAATCGTTTATTATATATTGGAACCAAATCAAAGAATGGCGCATTATGGAATATGATCGTAAAAATAACTTTAGTGTTGTTAAGGTGTTTGATGTTAGAAAAAATTAGAAATGATAAATCATAAAGTGTTTTATTCGGTACGATTACATAGGTTCCAATGAAAACGCGCGCAGCTGGGAAAAATGAGTGATGAAAAGCAATGATCCAATAGTAAGACGTTGTATTCGAGTTTTGATGATGGTCCACGAGTTGCACAAAGTTGGCTTTCAACGATTGAGGATCGCACCTGGGATGTCGGCGAGCGGCGGGCATTGGCGGTGTGAGTTTTTTGCATCAAAGTATACCCATCCATATCATGGGGCCAGAACAGCCGATGGTTATTTCAGATGTGCTAGACATGGAAGCGGACTTGATAATCACTATTTTGAATGGAAGGATGCACAAACCGATACGGCGAGGCAACTCGCTGACAAATTCATTGTGCGATTTCCAGAGATCGTTCAGGAATCATGGGGCCGAGATTGGGAATATGTCGGCTGGTATACGGAAATGTTGGGAATGGCCGAGAAGTATTGCGTTCCATATGCCTATGCGGATTATGAACTGAAAGGAGGATACGGCTGCCTAAACACCAACGGAAGCGAAACAAAAATCATACCCCCTGCGCCGTTGGCGTTAGAACATGTGCCTGAAATCGAAGGGAAATAGTGTGATGTTATCGTAATAGGATCAGCACACTTCCAGAATCCAAGATGTGCTAGTTTATAGAATGCTCGATACTACAGAGTTATGTTGGGATAGAGGCATAGGCAGTGATGAGTATTTTTCCTTTCTTAACACCGGCCATTCTTGTTTTTATCAGCTTGGGAATTGTTGTTTCATCGATAAAAATATTGCAAACTTACCATGGTTTAAGCGGACTAGGGACCTCGATAACCAACTGTAATGAAATATAAAAGGTCGAAAAAAGTGGTCTATTTTCGGTCTATATCTTACATTTCGCATCGCCGGAGAATATTTGTCCAATTTATTTTGGGCCTTGTTTTCGAATCGATCAAGTTGCCTTAAATTGCCACCAACCATCCTGAAGGCATTTGTACACCGTTTCGGGTATCTCCAATAACCGGTTGCTCTGTTCATGCATGGTGCCGATTCCTTGAACCATCGATTGTATACACGCTCCATCCCGGATTATCTGAGAGAAATGGGCATTTCGATAGAAATAACGAATGTTGTTCCAAGTCGGTTTTTTTGTATTCATCCCTTGCGGTAATATGGGCAGCTTCTCTATTTCCTCGGCTGCCATATTCATCCTTATTTTTCGCTCGATAAGGGATACAATCATCAAGGCTCAAAAACCAGGCTTGGGGGAAACAATAGCCGTTTTAGGGTATTGATTTAAAAAAAGTTGTACAGGGGTTGTACAAAATAGCTGAGAAAGAAAAAAGGGCTTACGGTGATTTCCGTAAGCCCTTGATTTCATAAGTGCCGAGGGACAGAATCGAACTGCCGACACGGGGATTTTCAGTCCCCTGCTCTACCGACTGAGCTACCTCGGCGGGGCTCCCGAAGCGGTTTATGTCGCTTCAAGAAAGAACGCATATAAACCCTTTTTTAAAGATAAGTCAAGGCTTTTTTGTGCATTTTTTTGTCATTTAAAATTTGTATATCATCGGGGTCAGCCAGATGGTCAGTGTGGCCCGACTTGGAGCGCGTTCCGTTTTCATTCCCGGATGGAAGCGACTGAAGCGTGTCATCCCAGTCTTTTCCGGTGCCAATGCAAAATTGACGTTGGTTAACCTTTTCGGCAATTCGTAGGAAAACCGCTGTGCATCATCGCGATAACGAAACAGCGTTCTTGTTCAAGTCCGACCAGCAACCCAAAAAGAATCAGTGGCTCAGACACCGGTACAGGCCCTGAAATCGGTGCTTCCTCTATCTTTCGACTGACTTGCTATTCCCCGGGAGCATTACCTGTTTCTACCAATCCGGTGAATCTGATATAAGAGGTTAGAAAAATTCATAAATAACTGGACAGTCTTGGAGATTCATAGTATGCCTTTATGGGAAGTGTAACCTTTTTCTAAGGAAGCTCCCATGCTAGCTGCTATAAAAACAGAAGCTATCAATGCCGAAAACTGGAAATCATCGTTCCTATCATTTGCCAGCGATTGGTTGGATGAAATCGAAAAGGATCACCCCATGGACTCGATAACAGATATATCAAAAAGTCTTTTCCAAAATCGTTCGAAAATCATGGGGCAAGCGGCGTTGGCGCTCATCGAGAAACAATTTGGCCATTTGCTGGAACAAACCCATTGTGAATGCCCACTTTGCGGTCGTGTCATAAAAGCCAAACCTGAAAAGGTCCGGCGAGAAATCGATACGGCCATTGGGTCTGTTACGCTTTACCGGCCATATTTTTATTGTCGCTCCTGTTCGTTTGGCTTTTATCCTTTGGATGACGCATTGGGGCTTTCCCAGAGGAAGGCACAATCCGATATCCAGGAGTTGGAAGCGTGGTTAGCTGCAGAGATGCCCTATGAAACCGCAAGCGAAGCACTTGAACGATGTGCGGGCATTCAATTCAGCAACCACCATGTCCACGATGTGGTCAACGAGATTGCAGATGATATTCAATTGCTTGATGTTTGTCCCGATAAAACAGAAATTCATCAAAGAATTGAAAAACTGTCCGCCGATCGATTTCGTCGTCCGGTGCTCATGATTGGTATCGATGGCGCCCACGCGCCAACACGTCCTGAACCCAGTCCTCGGAAAGGGAAAAGGGGCAAGGGCGAATATAAGGAGGTCAAAGGCTTTCGCATCTATCTGTTAGATGACAACCAGATTGTTCATTTGATTAGTTGGCACCAAATCAAAAGCGATAAAGAGTTGGCTGACGATCTTACCCAAATCAAACAAGCAGGGTTGATTCCTGAAGACAAAGTCCGGATATGCGTCATCGGAGATGGCGCGCCCTGGATCTGGAATCGGGCACAAGAGCTCTATCCAGATGCCAAAAAGGTTCTGGATTTTTATCATTGCAGCGAGTATCTGCACGATTTGGCCAATGCGCAATACGGAAAAAACAGTCAAAAAGCACGGGAATGGGTTGAGGCGACCTTTTCACGACTATTCATGAATAATGCCGATCAAGTTATTGCCGGTATCAAACGGATGAAGCCCCAATCGGATGATGCCAAGGAACAAATCGATAAAACTGTGCGGTATCTCGGCGAGCGAAAGCACATGATCAATTATGGCGCATTAAAGCGTGGTGGTTTCCAGATTGGAAGCGGCGGCATAGAAAGTTCGAATAAATTTATCTCGAATGTCCGTCTCAAACGATCTGGCGCTTGGTGGTACCCAACTAACGCAAACAATATTTTGAAACTTCGCTGTGCAAAATACAACGGGACATTTGATCGGATAATGGAAAACAGAAAGAGAAATATTACACCGAACCTATCTGATAGAAAAGGACTCAATTTTCGCCTTATTTCAAACAATTCGTGAGAAACGGGTAATGCTCCCCTATTCCCCTCAGTGAGGTTTCCGGGAACCCAATACGGATTTGTTTTTAAGATACGTTGTAAGCTGATGGCTTAATAGGAAAAAAAGTAGCTCCGGGTTCCCGGTCAATGTGAAACGGAAGGTTCGAATACTATGCGGCAGCGGATTTGTTTAATCTTTCAGCAAGCCAAATTTTAATAATCGCTTGCCGAGGTACACCAAGACGTTTGGCTTCTTTATCCAATAATCGAATCATCCAAATAGGAAAATCGACATTAACACGTTTTTGTTCCTGGTTCGGGCGCCTTGCCTTTGACAGGTCCAGATGTTCTAAAACACTTTTCCCGTCATCAAATTTCTTGTCTAATTCTTTAGCTTTCATAAATCTCAATCTCCTCATTCCTGGCACGCCGCACGGAGATGATACGTATGTTATCATTGCGATATGTAATAATTCCAGCCCAGTGTTTGCCGTTTATTTTACCAATTACCAAAAATCTTTCTTCATCGATCGTTTTGGCTGGTATTTCTAATAAATCAATATCGTTCCAAAGCTCTTGGGCCTCACTGAAATCAATCCCATGCTTGTTTTTATTGCTTAACGATTTTTTCGGGTCAAATTCAAAATGCATGGTA
This sequence comes from uncultured Desulfosarcina sp., assembly GCA_963674765.1. Classification (GTDB taxonomy): domain Bacteria; phylum Desulfobacterota; class Desulfobacteria; order Desulfobacterales; family Desulfosarcinaceae; genus Desulfosarcina. Next base: position 4,980,691 of record OY771548.1, read on the forward strand.
TATTAAATATACCAATAAGGTATATTATGTCAATCTCAATGAATAATATTAGTGTTTTGCTGGAACCTTCAACCGAACAGATTGAAGCGTCCTGTATCGGGATGGCAAAGAAAAGAGCGAGTGAACGGAAGGGTAAGGCGACACCAGAGAAACGGGATTAGAATCCATAGATCATGGGGGTGAGCCAAATTGTCATGACGGCCACGATAATCGTCATGACTGATCCAATCTTCACGTAATCCATGAAATGGTACTGGCCAACACTCCATACCATGAGATTGGTCTGGTAGCCGGTTGGCGTAATGAACGCGCAGGACGCGGAAATCATCAAGGTGATGGCAAAGGGCATGAAGTCCACGCCCAATTGACCGGCGGTGGACAGGGCAATGGGAAACATGAACGCGGCGGCAGCGTTGTTGGTGATGACGTTGGTCATCAATGAACACCCCAAAAAAATGACCGCCAGGGCCAGATGCGGGTTGTCGCGGCCGATGGCATTGAGCACGCCGGCGATCTGCTCGGCCAGTCCACTATGGGTGACCGCGGATTCCAGTCCAATGGCACAGGCGATGACCACCAGGGTCCCCCAGTCGACGCTACGCGCCGCCGTTCGAAATGTCAGGCAACCAGTAAGGAGCATGGCGCCGCTGGCCAGCAGGCCGGCATTCAGCATGCTCATCCATCCCAGGGCAACCACCACGACCATGACCAGCGTGATCAGGCTGGCTTCCACGGCCCGGTCCGTGCGTTGGAGGTGAAATCCCTTGAGGGCCTTGGTGAGTGCGAAGTCATGTTCGATCTGGCATTCGTAAAAGAAATCGTCATTGACCTCGAGGACCGCACTATCTCCCGCCTCGATGGTCACGTCTTCCAACGGCCCGTCAACAGGCTGGCCATCCCGGGAAAGCGCCACGAATTTGTACTGACAGGCGCTGGCGTCACTGGATACATCGGGGATCTTCCTGCCCACGGCCTTGTTCTGGCGGGAAACCACGGCTTTCACCAGGTGATGGGTATGTCGCTCGGTATCCATGGGGTTGAGGGTGAGATGCGGAATGAGGGTGTTGGTGCGCCACAGTTCCACCATGTTATGAGAATCCGCGGAAAAGGCCAGCAGATCACCCGGCTGCAATTCCTCATGCAGGAGATCGTTAGTCAGGATGGTTTCTTGCCGCCTGATATAGAGAATTTCAACCCCATCGCCGCTGGCCAGCCCCGTGTCAGCCAACGTGCGTCCGACGATCCGCGAGCCATCGCGAACCTCGAACTCGGCGGTATAGCGACGCACCTGTGTATCATCGCTCTTGGCGCTTTTTCTGCCGGGCAAGAAAAAACGACCCACGACAATCATGAAGCCAATGGACACACCGGCCACGGGGACGCCGACCCATGCCGGGTCGAACATGTTGATCACCTGGAGGCCGGCGGTGCCTTTTGCGGCAGCGTCGATGACCATGCCCGCAACGACCAGATTGGTGGAGGTGCCGATCACCGTGCACATGCCGCCCAAAATTGATGCGAAGCTCAGCGGCAGGTACAGTTGTTGGGCGGGCAGGCGACCGGCCCGGGCCAGGTCGCGAATTACCGGAATCATCATGGCTACCAGGGGGGTGTTGTTGAGAAAGGCACTGCCCACGGCGATGGGGGGCATGATTTTCAGCTGAGCGCCGAGAATGGTTTGGGGCAGACCAATAAGCTTATCCATGATCATGGTGATGGCGCCGGTGGCATACATGCCCGCCGCCACCATGAACAGCGCCCCGACCGTCAGCATGCCCGGATTGCTGAACCCCTTGAGTAGTGCCGGCACCGGTGCCAGGTCCAGGGTCATGGCGGTGGTCAACGCGCCGACGAAGATCGCCGGGGCAGGAATCTTCGTCTTAATTAGCAGAACGAAAAGGACCACCAACAAGGCGAGGGTGAGATAGGCTTCAAGAGTCATTTGTCCCTCCACGGACAGCTGTCGATCATTGGACGCAAGGGCGGTAATCATTAAAGGTAGATCGTGAACCATCGATGTCAATTGATCAGCGGCCAAGGCTCAAAAAACACAACTTGATTGCGGAGGGGGGAGCCGTTTTTCGTCTCGCTCCCATGCTCCGCGCGAAAGCCACAGCTGTTCACCTGAACGTGATGAGGGTTCCCAAGCAGAGCTTGGGAACCAGCTAAGCTTGTCCCGGCGGCATCTGACCTGGGTTTAGTTTTTCACGCAGATCGCGGGGGAAAGAGGCAGAATATCCAAAAAGGGCACGGCGCACCGTGCCCCTACAACCCAATGCGACTTTGTTTTGACAATCGCTCAGATTAGGTGCTGAAAGGTGAGTCCTGAATCAGGATGGATGGGAGGAGGGAAGTTTAGTTAGTGTCGGTCCAGAAATAGGCGAATTTGGTTGAGATCAAGGCGCAAGAAAAATTTTACCGGAGACATATGGTTGATATTTCGAGGATAAAATTTTTCTTGCAACGCCGATATCGGGCAAATTGGCCATTTCTGGATGGGCACTAGTTAGATCCCCGGTCCCCTGAGCTGGATCGTATAGAAATACTTGTAACTGCCTTCGATCCCCGGATCGTCCGACGAGGAAATGGTCACCATTTGCTCGCCGCGGGTCATGTTCAGAAACCCTTCGCCACCTTGCAGGAACATGCCCTTGTCCGTCCATCCCTTGGCGCTCAGTTGGGTTTGATAGAAATTGAACACCTCCTTCAAGGCCGAATTGCTCCCCAGGGTGACATTGATCACGTTTGGCGTCTTCAACTCCGGACCGATCGTATCGCCAGGACGCTGGGGAATGCTCTGCCATAACTGCCCGGCGGCGCCGGGGCCCTCCTGGGTCTGCTGGGCCTGGTTCATGGCTTGACCCATCATTTGCATGAACTGCTTTTTCTGCTCGGGATCCATGTTGTCGCCCATGGCCTGGTTCATGGCCGCCATCATCTGATTGACATCCATGTTTTGCATGTCCTGACCACCGGTCCGTTGGTCTCTGGTCCGGCTTCTTCTCTGTTCGCCTTGCTGGCCCATCATCGCGCCAAGGTCCATGCCCATGGCCGCCATCATGCTGTCGACCTTTTTATACCCGGGCATCAGCCGCATCAGCTTCTTGGGCGGTTCACCCTCCTTGATGTTTCTCATTTCGCTGATGGACCCGTCTTCATCCTGGGTTCTTAAAGGGAACTCGAATTTGTCGCTCTCCCAGACAACCATTTTGTTCTTGAAGGTATATCCCCCCGCGCCAACGGATACCGTGACCTCTTTTTTCACGCAATCGTAGCCGGAAACCTTTTCTTTGCCGAGCACCTTTTCAGACTCGATATTGTCCAGGGCTTTAGACCCGGCGCCAAACTCATTATCTTCCGCCGGGCCTTCATAGACCAGCTTCTTGTCGTGATTGTAGAGAACCATTTTATCCTGGTTTTTAAAAACCAGCATGGAAAGGTCAGGCATGGGAACATCGCTCATACCGGCGCCAGGCAGGCCATCGAAACGCATCACCTTTTCGGATACGTAGATCTTGGCGGTCGATATCACCTTGCCATCCGGATCGATGGACACATTGTCCGCCGAAAACGCTTTCACCTTCCCACCGAACAGGCAAAATGCCGGTGAGGCCGTCAAGACCAGGGTGAGCATGATAACAACCGCGGCGATCGTGTGTGTCTTCAACCTGATTTGAACGTTCATCGAATTCCTTTCCTTTCTGGTTTTTCAATCCCACCGTCAATAATTGGCGTCCGCATACTCCACCCAACCACCGGCCGTCACCAACTCGGCATCGAAACCGGAAATCACGAAGGGAACGGTTTCCGTTTTTCCTTCCGCCGTGAACGTAATCGTCCGGGCCTCGAAATCGGTGTCAGCGGTGGTTTCACGTCCGGCGAAGGTGCTGAACAGACCATCGATGATATCGGCCGGCAGCTCAACGGCCATCATGCCGCAATTGAACATGTTCTGGCGAAAGATGCGGGCGAAACTCTCGCCGACGACCAGATTGATGCCATTGACCTCCAGGGCCCAGGGGGCATGCTCACGGGAAGAGCCGCAACCGAAGTTGGCCCGGGTGAGAACCACCGCTTTATCGGTAATATCCTTCGAGGGGTCGAAGCCATCCAGCTTCAAATCTTCCAGCAAGTTGGGCGCCAGGGCCTCGCGGGAGATTTCCGTGAGATATTTGGCGGGTATGATTTCATCGGTATTGATATCAGAACGGTCCAGAAAGAGGACCTTCCCACTGAAATGCTTCATGATCGGCTCCTGTTCTATCCTTTGAAAATCGGCGAATTGGCGATCGTGCCGGCGATGGCCGTGGCTGCCGCGGTGGCCGGGCTCATCAGGTGGACCATGCCACCCTTGCCCATGCGTCCGTTAAAGTTGCGGTTCGTGGTGGCACCGCACACCTCGCCATCGGCCAGGACCCCATTGCTCATGCCCAGACAGGCACCGCAGGTGGGATTGGTGACGCAAAATCCGGCGTCCATGAAGATCTTGATCAGCCCTTCGTCCAGGGCTTGGCGATACACCTGGGGCGTGGCCGGGGATACGATGGCCCGAACCGAGTCATTGATCTTTTTCCCCTCCAGCACCCTGGCGGCGATACGCAGGTCGCTGATGCGGCCGTTGGTGCAGGACCCGATGTAGACCTGGTTGACCGGCGTGTCGGCCATCTCGGCCACAGGTTTGACGTTGTCCGGTTTGAAGCCGAAGGTCACCATGGGCGCCAGGCTGGATATATCGTGATCGATGGTTTGCGCGTAATCGGCATCGGCATCGGGCAGATAGTCGGCAAAGGCGGCCAACGCGGCTTCGGGCGTGTCGTATTCATCCTTGATAAGCGGCCACAGGTAGTCCACGGTCACTTGGTCCGGTTCACAGATGCCGCAGGTTCCGCCGGCTTCGATGGCCATGTTGCAAAGGGTCATGCGCGATTCCATATCCATGGCCGCCACCACCGGACCGGCAAATTCGATGACCTTGTTGGTGGCGCCGCCAACGCCGATGCGGCCGATCACCGAAAGAATGACGTCCTTGGCAAAGACCCCTTCAGGGAGTGAGCCGGTGATGTTGATACGGATGGTCTCCGGGGTCTTGAAGGCGCATACGCCTTTGAGAATGCCGACCTCCAGATCCGTGGTGCCCACCCCGGCGGCAAAGGCGCCGAAGGCCCCGTGGGTGCAGGTATGCGAGTCGCCCATGATCACCGTGTAACCGGGGCGCACAAAGCCTTTTTCCGGAAACAGGGCATGGCAGACACCATTGGCGCCGATATCGAAGAAGTCCTTGATGGCATGACGCCTGGCCCACTCGCGCAGGATTTTGCCCTGCAGGGCGGTTTTGGAATCCTTGGCCGGCGAGACGTGATCGATAACGACCTTGAGGCGGTCCGCATCGAAGACCCGGTCCTTACCCCGCGTTTCAAGATCCACGATGGCCGGCGGCGTCGTGATTTCATGACAGAAGACGGCGTCCAGCCGGATGACGTGAATATCCGTATCCGGCGTACCGACCCGATGATCGTCGAATATTTTCTGTGCGATGGTTCTACCCATAATTCCTCCGAAATTAGTCCGTGTCGGTTTTGAGCACGGCCAGGAAGGCGGACTGGGGCAGCATGACCTGGCCGACCATTTTCATCCGCTTTTTTCCTTTTTTCTGTTTTTCCAGCAGTTTGCGTTTGCGGGTGATGTCCCCGCCGTAGCACTTGGCCGTTACATCCTTGCGAAATGCCGATACCGTCGAACGGGAAATGATTTTGCCGCCGATGGCGCCCTGAATGGCGATTTTGAACATCTGGCGGGGAATCTCATCCTTGAGCTTGTCACAGGCCACCCGGGCCCGGGACACGGCATTGTCCTGGTGCGTCAGCAGGGACAATGCATCCACCCGTTCTCCATTGATCAGAAAATCCAGTTTGACCAGGTCGGTCCGACGATACTCGATCAGCTCGTAATCAAAGGACCCGTACCCCTGGGTGATGGATTTCAGCTTATCGTAAAAATCGTATATCACTTCCGCCAGGGGGAGTTCGAAAATCATCTCCAAGCGGTTGTTGGTCAGGTATTGGTAATTTTTGTTGATGCCCCGGCGCTCCAGGCAGAGCTTCATCACCGCGCCCATGTAGCGGTCGGGAATGATAATCGCCGCCTTGATGTAGGGCTCCATGGCGTATTCGATGGTGGTCGGATCCGGATAAAGGGCCGGGTTGTCGATGACCAGTTCCTCTCCGTCGTTCATGATCAGGCGATAGCGTACCGATGGGGCCGTGAGAATCAGGGACAGGTCATATTCCCGTTCCAGGCGTTCCTGGACCACCTCGAGATGGAGCAACCCCAAGAATCCACAGCGAAAGCCGAACCCCAGGGCGGCGCTGCTGTCCTTTTCGTAGATCAGGGAGGCATCGTTGAGTTTGAGCTTCTCCATGGCCACGGTCAGGTCTTCATACCCATCGGAGGCCACCGGATAGATCGAGGAGAAGACCACCGGTTTGGCCTCCTTGAACCCGGGAAGCGGCTTGGCGCAGGGTTGGCGGTGATGGGTGACCGTATCACCGCAACGGGTGTCGCTCACCGTTTTGATGCCCGCGATCATATATCCCACCTGGCCGGCGCCGAGCTGTTTCTGGGGGACGCGAACGATCTGAAACAAGCCGACCTCCTCCACCTTGTAGGTGGCGTCGTTGGACATGAAACGGATTCGATCCCCGGATCGAATCGTGCCCTGCACAATACGGAAATGCACGATGGTCCCTCTGAACGCATCGTAGTGGGAATCGAAAATCAGCGCCTGCAGGGGCGCATCCGGATCACCCACGGGGGGCGGCAGCTGGTGGACGACCGCCTCCATGATATCCTCGATCCCCAATCCTTCCTTGGCCGAGGCAAGGATGGCCGCATCCGGATCCAGGCCGAGGTCCTCTTCGATCTGGGCTTTGACCCGGTCGATGTCCGCCGAGGGCAGGTCGATCTTGTTGATCACCGGAATGATTTCCAGGTCGTGTTCCATGGCCAGATAGAGATTGGCCAGGGTCTGGGCCTCCACCCCCTGACTGGCATCGATGAGCAGCAGGGCGCCCTCGCAGGAGGCCAGGGCGCGGGACACTTCATAGGTGAAGTCCACATGGCCGGGTGTGTCGATCAGGTTGAGCATATAGGTCTGACCATCTTTGGCCTTGTAGGGCAGGCACACGGTCTGGCTCTTAATGGTAATGCCCCGCTCGCGTTCGATGTCCATGGTATCCAGGATTTGGTCCTTGAAATCCCGATCGTTGATGATTTTGCTGTTTTGGATCAAACGGTCAGACAAGGTGGACTTGCCATGATCGATGTGAGCGATTATGCTGAAGTTGCGTATGTTTTTCATCTTATCGACGCTTCGTGACCGGGCAACATCTGTTGGTTGACACCGGATTTCAACGTGGTTATAATTAATCGTTTTATAAAAATTTTAATTAATATCAGATCGTTTTCGGACATGTCAACCCGTATGCAGCATCGAAATAAGATAACAAAACGATTTATATGGCATCAAGTATTCTTATAGTCGACGATGATTTACCCATTCGGGATATGGTGCATGAATTTGTGCAAATGTCCGGTTACGTCGCATGTGCGGCCGCCAGTGCCGAGGAGGCCCTAAGCGTGCTTACCGAAACGGCGATCGATGTCGTCATTACCGACATCATGCTCCCCGGGATGGACGGCTTGGAACTGACCGACCATATCAAACGCAAATGGGATATCGATGTCATCGTCATGACCGGCTATAGCACCGAATACTCCTATGCCGAGGCGGTCAACAAGGGCGCCAGCGATTTTGTCTTTAAGCCCGTACGACTCGAAGAGCTGCACCTGCGCCTCAAACGGGTCCTCAGGGAACGCCGGTTGACCCAGGAAAGACTTCAGATGCTGGAGGAGCTCAAGAAGCTGTCCATCACCGATGGCCTGACCCAGTTGTATAACTCGCGTCACTTCTACACCCAACTCAAGAGTGAAATCGAACGTTTCAAACGTTACGGTCAGCAGTTGAGCCTGCTCCTACTGGACATCGACCATTTCAAAATCTACAACGATACCTTCGGGCACCTGGAGGGTGACAAAATCCTGATTCGTATTGGTCAGATCATCAACGCCTGTCTCCGAAAAATGGACACGGCCTATCGATATGGTGGCGAGGAATTTACCATTGTATTACCCGGCACCCCCGGTGAAGAGGCGAAAACGGTCGCCGAACGGCTTCGTGCCGCCGTGGCCGCCGAGGACTTCACCGACGGTGATGAACCCGGGTCCAGGATAACCATCAGCATCGGCGTGACCCAATACTGCCCTGAAGAGCCGATTTCCAGCTTCGTTCAGCGGGCCGATCAGGCCATGTACCAATCCAAACAAAACGGTCGGAACAAGGTTTCCTGCATATTCGCCAATCCTGCCCAGTAACGGTATCTTAAACGCTATACTTAACCATTTTTATGATTGAATATCAATTTCTTTTAACCCCGACAGCAACCGAAGTCGCTCGGCTGACCGAACTCTATCGTCTTGCCGGCTGGTGGACGGACGCAGACGATCGGCCATCCCTTATCACCGGTATCGTTACCGGTAGTCATTGTTTTCTGGTCGCCCGCCAGGCGAAAACCATCGTCGGCATGGGGCGCGCCATCAGTGACCGGATCAGCGATGCCTATATTCAGGATGTAACCGTGGACCCGGCCTATCGGGGGCAGGGGATCGGTAGCCGATTGGTCAGTGAACTGGCGGCACGTTTGGAAACCGACGGAATCGGTTGGATCGGATTGATCGCAGAAAGGAACACGCATTCATTTTATCGGCCACTGGGTTTTTTGCCCATGGCCGATTCCGTGCCCATGCTAAAGACAAAATGCAGACCTCATTATTTAGGGCTCCGATGAGGCTAATTTTTTTGACAGTCGATTATTTCAATGGTGACGCGCCCACTTCGATGACCAAGGATTTACCGTTTGGTGTTAGCGCATTCAAGCTGGTTAGCTTTCGGCAAAACTGTTTTTGGGCAGCCCGGCGACTTGGCTGTTGGAGCGGTTCAAGGCGTACCCTTACCGTGTGCTTATCGCTCTTGATCCATCCTTGGCAATACGTGATGACGTAAAATAGATCGATATATTCATTCTTGTTGTCATAAAATGGAAGCAACCATTCGACCATTTGTTTGCGCGCATTCCAAACACTGCTGGTTACAAAATCGAAAATGTTTTTGCTTTCGTTTGAAATACGTTCGAAACAACGGTAGTTTTCCAGATCGGTAATATCTATTTTATCAGGGATTGCTTTGGATGCTTGTTTTAAACGGCCAATTTCAGCTTCTTGCTGAGCGATTTCACGTTTTAGACGGCGGTGGAGGCTGTTTTCACGCGGGCTACCGTCTTTGTTAAATACTTCCTTGCTCTTTGAAAATTTCTTGTAGAACTTGTTCAGCTGCCTTTTCATCCGTGCCAGGAGCCCTTTTATTGCCTTGTGCTCCGGATTAGCGATTTCCTGCTTTTCGCTTTCAACAAACTTGAACCCGGGTTGATAATGCAGTGGATGCCTGTCGGCCAGGTGCTTGAAAGTGTTTTCAGAAGCACCCCAGCGGTGCAAGATGGCCCGGGCACAGTCCTGAGTCGCCAGCTGGTCTTGACTTATGCCGGCGAGCGCACAGGTACGACGGTTGCTGGTGACGTTCCAGATGTAAATTCGCCTTAGGGTGAACTTCTGACAAGGGCCGTTTTCTGGTGTATGTGTAAACGCTTTCTCGCCTTCGAACACACGATACATTTTTGCATTGAACTCAAATTCCTCAGCGAAGCACACGGTATCCAAAGATTCAAGTTTTTGGGTGTCGATGTGCTTTTCCCACGTCACAAATGGAATTCGCTTTTCGATAAGGCCGTGGAAAAATTCGGCTCCATGGCCTTCCCGGTCAAAGACCATGACGGGTGTATGAACAAGATCATTTTGCCATTTTTGAGCCAGGCGCACGATGTAGCTGCGGAGATCGCCTTTGCCTTCTTGAATTTCAAAATCCACAATACGTCCGCTACTGTCGCTGGTGACCAGATTCGTTCGAGCCGGTTCGGGCATTCGCCTTTGGGTGTTGTAGCCAGCATGGAGCTTTCTCTTACCGGTGTATGGCAGATGATGGCCGTCGGTAAACCACAACCAGATGCCGACAATGCCGCTTCGAATCTGGGATTTAAAAAAATGCGTAAGCAATTCAATAGAAAGCTTTTTTTGGCTCACCTCGTGGAGCCAGTAGCGAGCCCTTAGCCGAGAGGGTAGGTTCTTTATCCCTAAGATGATGCCTGCCTCGCGCTTACGAAGATTTTTAAGCTGTTCTATTGAACGGATATTGTAGGCGGCCATTAATACAAAAACCATGAATATCTTGTAGGCGTTGCCGAAATACCCCATGACCAACCGCAGCCATCTGTTTTGGGTAATCAATACGATCAGATAGGCAAAGACGCCGGCATAGCGAGTTGGCTTCCAATCGTGTTCTTCGGTATAGGGCTGATCCTCTTGTGGAACCTGTGCAATTGTTTCTCCAAAAGTCAGTTCCGCTTGTGCCGGACGCGGCTGCCTTTGCTCCTTGCGCATCTGCTCGAGCAGGCGGGCTTTATTGCCGATGCCGCGACGACCTACATGGTCCTTGCGCTGCTGGCGGCGACTTTTGCTTTTAGATGCCGAGTAGTTATGAATTAGCCCCTCAAGGCCAAAATGTTTCTTTGTTTCGGTGTAGTTATGAATTGACTGCCTGCTTATTTGCAATGCCGCGGCCAACCGGGTTTTGGTGGCCCCCATTTCAACAGCTTCAATAACCATTAGCCTTTTAGCGGCCCGATCCGAAAGGTCGACGGTTTTGATGAGGGTCTCGTATTGATAAAGAGATACTTTTTGTGGATCGCTCTTGCTGAACTTAAGAAAAAGCCGATTCCCAATTCCCCTTACATTGGTCTCTTGAGCCGCCAAATCGTTGAACAATGCGCCTTGTTCCATTCCCCCTCGTCCTCACTTAAAATTAGTGGATCAAGGCTAACAAAGACTTACAAAAATATCAAAATATTTTTACGTTTTTTTGCAATAAACTGTATTTAAAGCTTTAATTTAAATTTTTTATCCAACATATGGCGGATTTTGACTGTCCAACTATTTTACCAAATCCGTTGAAAATAGCACCAGTCGGTCATCTGTCGAGCTGCAGAATTTAGATACAAACGAGGTCTGAAATGATAAATTTTTCACAGTTGACACCTCCGGATTATGCCAAGTATCGTCACTATTTCAAGAATCAGCAATACGAGCTATGCGGCTACGCCTTGTCCTCGATTATTGCCTGGAGCAATGCCGAATACCAACCTTATGGCGCCGAATATGAAAACGCATTCGTGGTGGCCGCCGAATTCAAGGAAGAGAAACAGAATCGGCACCTGCTGCTGCCCGTTTCCCCTGAACGGATCTTCCCCCCCGAGGACCTGGTTCGCGTGGCCGAGCGTTCCGGTTACCACCAATATTGGTTCGTCCCCCAGGCCTATGTCGACCATTTCGGTCAGGCGCTTGTCGAGCGCTACTTTACGGTGGTGCATCATGCGGATTACGATGATTATATTTATCGTGTCGAAGACCTGGCCGGTCTGAAAGGCAACCGCTACTCCAAGAAACGGAATCTGATCAACCAATTCAGACGCGAATACGACCGGCCGGGTCGGGTGGAAATCGCCCCCATCGATACGACCACCACCGAGGACTGCCTGGTATTTCTCGAAGAGTGGTGTCAGGAGCGCGATTGTGATGCCGACGATCAGTTCGATCTGTCCTGTGAGAAGCAGGCGGCGATCAATACCCTCCTCAATTATGATGCCTTTGATTTGAAAGGTATTTTGCTGCGCATCGACGGCAAGGTCAGTGCCTTTGGCATTTCCGCCCCCTTGACGGCAAACATGGCGACCTTACAGTACGAAAAAGCCTTTGACCGTATCAAAGGCCTTTATCAATACTTTGATAACGCCTGCGCCAAGATGCTTTTCAATGGGTATGCCTATCTCAACAAGGAAAGTGATATGGGCATCCCCGGGTTGAGTAAGGCCAAGAAGTCCTATTATCCTGAACGGATGGTGCATGCCTTGAGACTGATTCTTAAGGATTAAGTGAGGTAACCACGACGAAAAAGGAGCGGTGAGGACCATGGATTGCAAGGGAAAGAAGATCGCCATTTTAGTGGAGACACTGTATAACGAATTGGAATTCTGGTATCCCTACTACCGGCTCAAGGAAGCCGGCGCGACGGTCGTCGTGGTCGGGTCGGGCAGTGCCGACACCTACAAGAGCAAGGTCGGCCTGCCCGTGGACGTGGATGCATCGGCCGATCAGGTCACGGCGGCCGATTTCGACGGGGTGATCATTCCCGGGGGCTATGCGCCGGACTACATGCGCCGCCATGCGTCCATGGTCAAGCTGGTCAAAGGATTGAACACGGCCGGTAAACTCGTGGCCGCCATCTGTCATGCGGGGTGGATGCTGGTTTCGGCGGATATCGTTCGCGGGCGCAGGATCACCTCCTACTATTCCATCAAAGATGACCTGGTCAATGCCGGTGGTAACTGGGTGGACGAGGCGGTGGTGGTGGACGGCAATTTGGTCACCAGCCGCACCCCCGATGATCTTCCGGCGTTCATGCGGGCGATCATCGGGAAGTTGGCGAACTGAAGACTGAACTAACCGCTAAGCGATCGCATAGCAATTGTTACCCGTATCGTAACGCACCAATCCGTGACGGGTCGAGCGGTTGATATGCCTGGAAATGTCCGATGGACTGAGCTCCAATGTCTCGGCGATCTCTGCCGTGGACATGGGCTTTTTGTGCAACAGGGATAGAATCTGGCTCACGGTCAGTTGCTGGCCGATGGTCTCCTCAAACAGGTTGTCCAAATCACCGCCGGCAAGAAACGCGTCGATGCCGGCTTCCGACCTCACGGGCAGACGCAGGCGTTCCCTTTCCACCAGCTTGATGTATGGAACCAGTTTCAATGCGGCCTCGAGATGAAATGTCAGATCTTTTTTCCCCAGTCCCTCGCTTGAGCCCAGGGGACCCAGTTCTTTTACCCGCCGACTGAAGGCGTTCATGATCTCGGCAAAGCGGATGCCTTCACCGGCCGAGACCCACTCGAGCCGGAATCGGTCGGTGTTTATTCCCACCCGGGACAATATTTTCGTACCGATCTTGGACATGATCAGGGCGTCATAGTTGCCCTCGGGATTGTAATGGCAGTCGTTGAGGTGGCAACCGCCGACAAATACACCGTCGGCGCCGTTCAAAAAAGCCTTGAGAACGAATTTAAGATCGACCCTGCCGGAGCACATGACTCGAATCACGCGTAGATAAGGAGGGTATTGAAAACGCGATACGCCGCATAAATCCGCTCCGCCATAACAGCACCAATTGCACAAAAAACCGATGATTCTGGGTCTGAAGGAACCCCCTGCGCTCATAGTCTATTCTCCTTGTGAATGGTTTCGAGTTTGTTGGTTCATGAGTAAATAATCATAAACGATAGTGTTTAAGATAATGGTTTTGGCAAGGCCAGAGGGAGTAAGCGGTATAAACCATACCGCTTCCGACCGATAACGCAGCCCAAAAACATTATCTTGAATGCTATATACGGGTTCGGCTACTGGGCAGCGGCCAGCAGTTCCGGGAATGCGGCATCCAATTGGTAGAGTATCTCTTCATCGGTGTAGTGTTTGAGCTGAATCGCGTCCGTGGGACATTTGGCATTGCACAGGCCGTCGCCCTTGCACAACACGGGGATCACCCTGGCTTTTCGACCCTGGGGCGTTTCGGCAAATTCAATGGCACCGTAGGTACAGGCCGTGATGCAGGCGCCGCAGGAGATGCACTTGCTTTCATCCACGGCACAAACCGAGCCGGAGGCCGTAACCGTATCCTGGGACAGAAGCACCGCGGCCCGGCCGGCCGCACCATAAGCTTGGCTGATGGACTCGGCAATGTGCTTGGGATAGTGTGCCGTCCCGCATAAAAACACGCCTTCCGCGGCAAAATCCACGGGTCTTAGTTTGACATGTGCTTCCTGGAAGAAACCTTCCGGACTCAGGGCAACCTTGAACTGTTTGCACAGCGTCTGGGTTTCCTCGCTGGGAACGATGGCTGCGGAAAGGGTCAACAGGTCGGCGTCGAGTTCCAGTTGTTTTCCAAGGATGGGATCCAATACGGTGACACGGATGACCGGACGGCCGTCCTCGGATTCAGCCGTCTCCACTTGGGGATTGCTTTCCGGTTCATAGCGGATGAACATCACGCCCTGGTCCGATGCTTCCCGATAATGATCTTCGTTAAAGCCATAGGTGCGCATGTCCCTGAACAGGATATAGATGGAAAGCGCTGGGTTGACCGCTTTGAGCCTGAGGGCATTTTTGATTGCGTGCGTGCAGCAAATGCGAGAGCAGTAATTCCTCTCTTCGTTGCGGCAACCCACACACTGGATCATCACCAGGGTTTGAGCCTCGGCAATCCGTTCGTCTCCGGCATGAATGCGTTCTTCCAGTTCTAGTTGGGTCCATACCCGGTCATCCTCACCATAGCGGTACTCGGTCGGTTGATATTCTGCCGCGCCGGTGGCCAGGATGGCGGCGCCATGCTGGATGGTCTTGACTCTGCCTTCGGTTTTCAGGGTGGTGGTGAAATTGCCCACATATCCGGCAACATCGGTTATGGTCGCCTCATGTGACACATGCACCAATGGGTTCTGGTAGACGCTACGGACCATGTTCTGCAGTTCGCTTTGCACATCCATGCCGTCCAGGGTGGTGTGAAGCCGGCGCGCCATCCCCCCGAGTTCTTTGTCCTTTTCGATCAGATGGACTTCGAATCCCTGTTTGGCCAGACTCAGGGCGCTGGTCATCCCGGATATACCGCCGCCGACCACCACGGCCGTTTTGTTTACCGGTAAATCGAATTCGTTCAGGGGTTCCAGAAGATGGGTGCGGGCCACCGACATGCGAATCAGGTCCTTGGCCTTTTGGGTGGCTTCCTCCTTTTCCTTGGAATGAACCCAGGAACAATGTTCCCTGATATTGGCCATCTCATAATAGTATTGATTGATTCCGCCTTCTCGAAGGGTATCCCGGAACACCGGTTCATGGGTTCTGGGCGTGCAGGCAGCCACGACCACGCGGTTAAGGCCTTTTTCTTTGATCGTATCGGTGATTTCCTTGGCCGAGTTGGTGGCACAGGAAAAGAGCTGTTCCTGGGCATGGACAACGCCCGGCAGCCCCAGGGCGTATTCGACCGTGGACGGCACATCGACTACGCGGCCGATATTGGCTCCGCAATGACAAACGAACACGCCGACCCTGGGCGCTTCCTGGGAGACATCTTTTTCCGGTGGGTACACCCGCGCCCGAGAAAGCTTGCCCCGCCGCTGGGCCAGAATTTCACCGCATTTGGATCCGGCGCCGCTAGCACTAAACACCGCTTCGGGAATATCCATGGGGCCTTGGAACGCGCCACTGAGAAAAATACCTGGGCGGGTCGTCTCGACCGGATTGGTCGGGCTGGTCTTGCAAAAGCCGTGGGCATTCAATTGGATGCCGAAGGTGTCGGCCAGTTGCTTGAATTCGGCAGGGGGGGTCAACCCCACGGAGAGGACCACCATGTCGAATTCTTCTTCCTTGACACCATCCTCGGCCGTTGCATAGCGCAAGGTCACGTTCTGGGTCTCCGGGATTTCCCTGCCGACGGAAACATAGCTGCGGATGAAACGAATACCGGGAAGCGATTCCGCGCGCTGGTAAAAGCGTTCGAATCCCTTGCTGTAGGAGCGGATGTCATTATGGAAGATGGTGCACCGGGCGTCGGCGTCATGGTCCTTGGTCAGAATCACCTGCTTTTGCGTGTACGTGCAGCACACCGCCGAACAATAGCTGTTATCGCCTTCGGTGACCCGCCGTGACCCCACGCAATGGATCCAGGCAATATTACGCGGGTGTTTCTTGTCCGAGGCGCGCAAGATTTCACCTTCATAAGGTCCGGTGGCGCATAGCAAGCGTTCGTAGTCCAGACTGGTGACCACGTTGGCATATTGGCCGTAGCCATAATCGTTTTTCACGCTCGGATCATAGGGCTCGATGCCGGGTGCCAGGATGATGGCACCCACATTGACGGTCATCGTTTCGACCGTCTGATTGAAATCGATGGCGTTGTTTTTACAGATTCCTTGGCAGATCGTGCATTTCTGACCGTCGAGGAAAATACATTTTTCATGGATGTACGGCGTCAGGGGGATCGCCTGGGCAAAGTACATGTGAACGGCTTTATTTTCCGAGATGTTTTGATTGAACGGATCCGGCACCGAAACCGGACAATACTCGGCGCAACTGGTGCAACCGGTGCAATTCTCCTCGATGATATACCGCGGCTGTTTGACCAGCGTGACGGTAAAATCGCCCGCCTGTCCCTTGACCTGGCCGACGTCGCTCATGGTCAAAATTTCTATGTTAGGGTGCCTTTTGCATTCGAGAAATTTTGGCGATTCGATGCACATGGAGCAGTCATTGGTGGGGAACGTTTTGTCCAGTTGGGCCATCTTTCCGCCGATGGTGGGCCTTTTTTCAACCAGATACACCCGGAATCCGGCTGTCGCCAGATCAAGGGCGGCTTGAATACCACTGATTCCGGCGCCCACAATCATGACGTCAGCGTGTGTGCGGTTTTCGAATAAGGGGGATAACGCTGTCTCAAGGCATTTGTTTTCCACGATAGGCAATCCTTTTTAGTTGAAGGAGCGGGCAAGAAATAATTCCACCATCGTGCTTGTGAGTAGGCGCATCGGCTTAGCTTACAACGACGGTCATCTGTCTCGGATCTAAAATCCGCAACACGGCTTGCCCATAGGCCTAAGCCCAGCGCAATCCGGAACAATTTTTTACCACACCCCTAAGGCAATGATGTTGTTTGCTTATACCGGTGAGATCCCGTGCCACTGACGGTCCATCACCATCGGTCCAACAAAGGCCTGTCAACACGGACAGACCGCCGTTAGCGCTCTCAGGTAAAACCGATGTGATGGAATAAAGTTGGCCGCATAATCAAAGGAAGATTATTGAGGGTTGATAGCTTTGATATAGCTTTATTACAGCTGCATACCTATCTGCAGAGAAAAAGTCAATCAAAAATATCGCTAAGCCCTATGCTATGCAAATCAGTCGATGATTTTGATTTAATTTTTTGGATGACCAACCGATATCAATCATGTATCGGCCATGTATCAACCATTTGTCACCATATATGCGTTTGTTCGGGTAAAATAAGAATGTCAGTATTCGAGCCTCGATGGCAATTTCCGTGATGATGATCCGGGCAAATGGTGGAAGGTTAACTAAGCACAACTACAGATAGGGATAAAGGAAACAGCCGTGAAAAATTTTAGCTTGGGAATGAAAATTGGTGTGGGATTTTTAGTGGTGTTGGTTTTGACCGTGGTGGTTGGACTATCGGGATACCTGGCTTTGGGAAATGTCATCTCCAAAACGGCCTTGAATCAGGAGTCCAATACCGCCCGAAGCCTATTTGCCGATGCCCGGGCATACGTGGATCGATTTTTTCTAAACGGTTATCATGAAGGGCGACAAAAGCAGAACGAGGCGCGCCAAAATGTGTTGGCCACTCTGGAACAGTGCCGTCAGGCCCTGGCCGATATGCAATCCAGAAGCGACCTGTCGCCAAAAGTCGAAGAACAATTGAAAATGGTCAGGGCTCAACTTGAAGACTTCTCCGCGGCGTTCGATAGCATTTCGGCGGCTGAGAAAAGCAAGACCGATGCCGTGCCCCAAATCATGGCCGGTTTCGAAGAGATAAAGACCTTGTATGAAAAGGGTGAGTTTTTGGTTGACGAGATCATTTTGACCTATGGCGTCTTCCGATCGGATGTCGAAGGGTATCTCGAACGCAATACGGCCACCCGCTGGCAGGAAATTGCCAGTACTCGCGATCTGAACCGCAAGGCGATCGTCGATTGGAATAATCAGGTCAGCAACAGCGACACCCTGGCTCCCATCGGCAAGGCGATGATTGAAACCTTCGACAACGTCGATGAAAAACTGACCCGATACAACGATGATTTTAGCCGCCAGACCAGCGATCAAGCGCGAATGGCATCCATACAAGACGCCTTGTGGGGAGGGCTTAATTCTATCGAATCCATCGCCCTGCAAGAAATGCAGGATATCAAAAATTTCTCCATCGCTATCATCCTCGGATCGGTCGTTGCGGCGGTTCTGCTGGGCATCGTTTCCGCGGTATTGTCCACACGCGTGATCGTCAAACCGATCCAACGCGTTGCCGCCAGTCTGAAGGACATTGCCGAAGGGGAGGGGGATTTGGCCGTGCGCTTGGACATTCAGAGCAAGGATGAGATCGGCAACCTGGCACACTGGTTTAATGTGTTTATCGAGAATATGGGCGGACTGATTGGACAGATTAGTGAAAATGCCGAGAAACTCGGTACATCAAGCGCTGAGTTCTCACGCATCGCGCGCCAAATGGCTACCGGAATCGAGCAGATGTCTGAGAAATCAAACAGTGTCGCGGCCGCAACGGAAGAGATGAGCGCGAACATGAGTTCTGTAGCGGCGGCCAGCGAACAGGCCTCGACCAACATTAATATGGTGGCCTCGGCTACCGATAGCATGACCGATCGTATCGGTGAGATCGCCAAGCGGTCGGACGAAGCGCAGGATATTACTCAGCGGGCGGTTAACAGCGGCAAAACCACCGTGGCTCAGGTGAATGAACTGGGAAACGCCGCGGCAGATATTTCCAAGGTAACCGAAGTGATTACCGAGATCAGCGAACAGACGAACCTATTGGCCCTGAATGCCACCATCGAAGCTGCCCGCGCCGGCGAGGCGGGTAAAGGTTTTGCCGTAGTCGCCAATGAAATTAAGGAATTGGCCGCACAGACGGCGACGGCCACCGGCGATATTCGCGCCAAGATCGATGGCATTCAGTCCTCGACGGATAAAACCGTGGTTGAAATCGATACGATCATCAAGGTGATCAACGATGTCAATCAAATCGTTGCCCAGATCGCCAAGGACACCGTAGAGCAATCGAGCTCGACACAGGCAATCTCACTCAATGTTGCCGAGGCATCCCAAGGCATTCAGGAGGTGAATCAAAATGTTGCCCAAAGTTCAGTCGTATCGACGGATATTGCCAAAAATATCAATGAAGTCAGTTCGGAAGCGGCGGAAATGACCGAAAACAGTCGCTTCATCAATGAAAATGCAACAATCTTATCTCAGATGGCCGAGCAGCTCAATGGGTTAGTGGGGCGATTCAAGATATAGTTATCGTTCACAACATGAGAAAAGGCGCGACTATGAACCGCTTTGCATGTCTCCGAAGAAAAACCCATTGGTGGGTGGCGTGGGTCGTTTTGCTTACCTTCCTGGCTGGATGCAGTGCCTCTGAAGAAGAAGAAAGCGCGGTGCGGGACACCCCCAATCCGCTCATCAGCATCACCATTACTCAGCCTCGCCATGGTGAGACAAGCTTTCATGGTGGCGAGATTCATTTCGAAGCCATCAACGATTATGGAGAAATCGTAACGCGTCCGATCGTCTGGACGTCCTCGGTGGATGGGCAAATTGGAAACGCGCCCAGCTTCGACTATTCCAAGCTGTCGGTGGGCCAGCATACGATTATTGCGACAGCCAAAGACGATAATGGCCAAGACGTTCATGATTCATTGGCGGTGACCATCGAAGCATTCACCTGGGCCGCCGTGTATAAGGAAAATGGAATGCTCAGTCCAAGGATTGAGCACAGTCCATTGGATATGAAACGGGTGGATGTAATCCTTAAAACGACCAAGAACTTCGATCGAAAAAATTTGAGTGGGCTCGATTTGTCGGGGAAAGATTTCAGCGGCGCATCATTTGAAAATACCTTTATGGTGCATGGCAACTTTTCCAAGGCTAACTTCCGCGGGGCAACCTTCAAGAATGCATTGATTGAACATGCCAACCTGTCCGGTGCGATATTCGAGAAAACAGAATTCATCGATGTCGACTTCGCCCATGTCGATTTGAGCGGTGTCGATTTCAGTGGCATGTACATGAGTGGCTTCGCGATGACGAATGCCAACCTGTGCGACTGCACGTTTTATAAGACAAATCTGTCCTATGCCAATTTGTCCGGAGCAACCCTGAAAAGGGCGACCCTGAAGCAGACCATTTTGATAAAAACCGATTTGTCGGGGGCAGATATCTCCGATGCGCGAATCGACGGTGCCAAAATATCAAAGGCCATATTCAAAAAGGCCAAACTGAGCGGCTCGACGATCAGAAATGTCACCATGGCCGGCAGTGATTTAACGGGAATCACAATGAAATCGACGACATTGAAAAATATCGATATGAATAACGTCGATCTTTCCGGGACCACCTTGTCCAATATCAAATTCAATAACGTCCTGCTTTATGGCGCCAAACTGTCCCATTGCGATTTGTCGGGATCAGACTTTTCCAACCTGAATCTGATTGATGCCGATTTTTCCCATTCTTCCTTGCATAAAGCGAATTTTACCGATGCGATCCTTAAAAAGGCGAATTTCAGGAACACGGATCTGGATGGAGTGAATTTGACCCGGGCCAACCTCGAAGATGCGATCAATCTCGATAAAGCCAAAAATATCGAAACGGCCATTGGGTTCTAATTCGACCACACGGATTTAGCCTTGAAATCAAAGCCTATTTCTGCAATATCCTTCACCTATCGGTCACGATGCGGGATGCCCATTATGTGATTCAAGCCAACCATCCAGTCTGGAGTGAAGGAAATTCAGAAAGATGAGAAGACCGTTCCGCGTTCCTGACAGCGAAATCAGGACGCGAATAAAAGCAGTGCAAACGTTGATGCAGTCCCAGGGCATGGATGGGGTATTGATCATCCAGCGCGTGGATCTTTTTTATTTCTCCGGGACCGCTCAAAATGGTTTCCTTTACATCCCGGCGGACGGTGCGCCACTGCTTCTGGTCATCAAATACCTTCCCCGGGCCAAGGCCGAGTCCGGTATCGAACAGATTGTCGGTATCCGCTCCATCAAAGATGTTCCTGTTCAGATTAAACGGCATGTCTCCGCTATGCCGAAAGTGATCGGGCTTGAGTTTGATGTGCTACCGGTCGCTTATTTTCGTAAGCTCAAATCGCTGTTCGACGGTATTGATTTCATCGACGCCGCGCCGTTGATCCTGAAGACAAGGACGCAAAAATCGGCTTGGGAAGTGAATCAAATGGATGCGACGGCAGTTCTTTCCCAACGAACCTTTGCCTACATCCAATCGGAGATCCGTTCCGGTTTGAGCGAGATCGAGTTTTGCGGCATGTTTGAAACCTTCTCGCGCAAACATGGCCATGGCGCCATGCTGCGGATCAGGAATTTTTTAACCGAGGGATATCCCTGGCACCTTTTATCCGGTAAGAGTGGGGGGCGAGTGGGGCTATTGGATTCACCGGCCAGTGGGGAGGGCACCTCGGCCGCATTCCCCTGTGGCGCCGGTCATAAGCTACTTGCCGCGAATGAGCCGATCATGATCGATTTCTCTTCGGTAATGAACGGTTACCATTTGGATGAAACCCGAATGTTTGCCATCGGCAGCATGCCCGATCGGGCCATGCAAGCCTGTCAGGCGGCCATCGATATCCGTAATGCGGTTCTGGACGAGGTCGCGCCGGGGGTCAGCGTGGGTGAACTTTTCGATATTTCCGTTGATCGGGCCGCGGGCCTCGGTTTCGAATCGTCATATCTGGGACCACCCGGCAACAAGGTTTCTTTCATTGGGCATGGTGTCGGACTCGAACTGGTTGAACCGCCAATTATCGCCAAGGGGCGTCACGACCGGCTGGTGCCCGGGATGACCCTGGCCCTGGAACCGAAACTGGTTTTCGAAGACGCATTTTGCGCCGGTATTGAAGATGTCTTTCTGGTAACGGAAACCGGCTATCGTATGATTAGCAGGGTTTCCCCAACCGTTTTTTTGGGTTCCCAACCTTAACGATTTGATTGTTTAATGGAATCTAAAGCATTCAAGATAATGTTTTCGGGCTGCGTTATCGGTCGTTGCGGTATTGATTATACAGCTTCCTCCCTCTGGCCTTGCCAAAAACATTATCTTAAACACTATTTATATGCTTGGTGGTATCCGGGTATATCTCCGGTTACTCCTATAATGTGATCCCGAGGAGGGGGCGGCATGTGGACACAGATTAAAAAATACTTTTTTACCGCAGTCATCATCGCTGCTGGCTATTTTTTGCTCAGTAACCACTTCATTTACTATAATAAGACGATTTCCCTGCTTCCCAAAGAAGAGCTGACCCTCAAATACACCTTTTACAGCATGGATAACAAACGACCAGAGACGATCTTGACGGTGGATGAATTGCGCTGGGCCGGCATTGGGGATATCATGGTGAGAAAAAACATCATTTCCGAAAAAAAGATGTGGGAGTTGGAAGAGAAAGCGGAACGCGAGTCGCTGGAGTGATGCCTCAACGCGCCATGCGATTTGATGTCGTTGATGATATTGGCGCCATTATCGATACCAACCGTCATCCCATGGGAAGCATGTTATCGGCCAGGCGGCTGGAAAGCTTTTTCAGATTGACGGACAAGAGGGTGGCCAAGCCTTTTAGGATTTTGATGCCGATTTGGACATGACTTTCCAGTATATCTTCGAAGGCTTGACGAGGGAAAACCGCTAATCTGCACTTTGTCCGGGCGATTACCGTCGATGAACGCGGAAAATTATTGATGATCGACATCTCACCGATGGAACGTCCCCTTCGCAGCGTGGCATTGACATCGCGGCTGTCGGGTCCTGTTTTTTTGGTCACATCCAATTCACCGCTTTCGATGAAACAGACGCAATCCGCTTTGTCCCACTCCTGGAAAAGCACCTCTCCGGGGTCGAGATCAAGAAAAGACATTCGTTTTGCCACCACCTGCAGTTCGTCTTTTTCAAGGAATTCGAACAAGGGTAGATTGATTATGAAATCAACTAGTTCCTGAACATCCTCCGAGTCATTCAGCGCCATTTCTTTTTCCAACATGAAAAATACCTTGGAATCCTCTGGCCCACAACCGCAGACGATCGATCATGGGCTGTGGAAAACAAAATTCTGGTGAATTGAACGAAATAGGGCTACAAATAGTTTCTGGTACACCTTCTATCGGCAGTCGGGCGCGAGACTTGAGAATGATCGAGACCTAAATCGAATCTATACGTGAAAAGATCGTTTGCCATCGACAACGCGATTCATTCCTATGAAAGGAGGCTTTTTTGATATCCATCCAAATTCCCGGATTCGGAGCCCTGACGCTCGAGCATTTGGTTCTGGACTATAACGGCACGCTGGCCGTGGATGGCATCCTGCTCCCCGGTGTCAAGGCGGCCCTCAATACCCTTGCCACCAAATTGACCGTGCATGTGGTGACCGCCGATACGTTTGGGTTGGCGGCCAAGGGCCTGCAAGGCGTGACGTGCAAATTGACCATATTGGAAAAAGGCCGGCAGGACCAAGCCAAGGCCGATTTCGTCAATCGCCTGGGAGCCGATCAAACGGTTAGCATCGGCAACGGACGTAACGATGCGCTGATGCTTTCCGCCTCCACATTGGGGATCGCCGTTGTTCTGGCGGAAGGGGCATCCACGGTCAGCTTAAATGCCGCCGATATTGTCTGTACGGACATTGTTCATGCGCTTGAGCTGTTGATGCATCCGCTTCGTCTGACCGCAACCCTGCGCTCTTGACGCCGGCGTTATCCACCGATTCCCTGCATTTGATCCTTGACGGCGGCTGTCCCGTTGGGGATCAGATGATGCCGGGCGGCCTTTTGTTTCACTGCCATCCGGAAACAGTGGGCCAGCCGTTCATCCGAGCCGCCATTTCTCAATGTTTCCTTCATGGGGATGTACTGATCGGAAAGGAGACACGGGCGCAGTTTGCCGTCGGCAGTCAGTCGCAGACGGTTGCAGGTGCTGCAGAAATGGTGGCTCAGGGCGCTGATAAAGCCGACTTCTCCTTTTGCACCGGCAATTCGATAGCGTCGGGCCGGCCCGTCAATCTGTCCGCTGTCCAGAGGAATCAATTCACCGAGGGTGGCGACGCGTTGTTGGATTTCAGGGGCCAGTAGCTGATCCGCGGAAGATGACCGGCTATTGCCGATGGGCATGTATTCGATGAAACGAATATGGAATGGATATTTAAATGATAGTTTGGCAAGATCGAGAATTTCATCATCATTGATGCCACGCATGGCGACAACATTGATTTTGATCGGTGAAAAGCCAATTTCATGAGCCTTTTGAATGCCTGCCCAGACGCGTTGGAAGTAGTCGTATCCGGTAATGTGGGCAAATTTTTCGGGATGAAGCGAATCCAGGCTGATGTTGATGCGCCTGATGCCGGTGTCGAAAATGCGCTGGGCATTGGCCTCGAGAAGAACCCCATTGGTGGTCAGGGATACGTCCTTTAACTGAGGAATACGGCACAATCGACTCAACAGATCGATCGCCCCCCTTCTGACCAGGGGCTCACCGCCGGTGATGCGTATCTTGCGGATGCCGAGCCGAATGCCGACGTCGACGACGCGCAGAATTTCTTCCAGACTGAGAATATCTTTATGGTTCAGCTTGGGGATGCGACCATCCGGTACACAATACAGGCACCTGAGATTGCAGCGATCGGTGATGGAGATGCGCAGGTAATTGAGATGGCGTTTTTCCCGATCCACCAGTTCTCCGATGGTAATCATTTCGTTTGTTTTTGGTGTTCCCATTGTCGTTTCCATTGCGGATAGTGTCTGATTACTAATCGTGATGCACATGGTCCAGGATCGCCTGAACCAGACCTAAAATGGTGTAAGATTGCGCCTCAATGGCCACCTTGAAGCCCAAGTCGCGGGCGGTTTGAGAAGTGATGGGACCGATACTGGCCACGGTAACCGTTTCCATTAATCGTTCGATCCGATCTGCCGGCAAGAGACGCTGAAAATTTTTGACCGTGGATGAACTGGTGAAGGTCACCATGTCGATCGTCCCGGCCTCAAGATCCGCGACCAGCGCATCACCGGCATCTTTCACCTGCCGGGTTTCATAGGCGGTGACTTCGTTCACCATGGCTCCCATGCGGGTCAGTTCAACGGGCAGCACGCTCCGCGCCTCCATGGCTCGAGGCAACAGAACCTTGACCCCCTGGAGCGGTATCGTGGCAAACGCCTCCACCACCGATTCCGCGCGATAGTTTTTGGGAACGATATCGCTTGAAAGGCCCCACGATTTGAGGCGCTTTGCGGTGGCCGGACCGATGGAAGCGGTCTTTAGGTGTCCCAGGGCGCGCGCGTCCAGTCCCTTGGTAAAGAGGCGCCGAAAAAAATAATCCACCCCGTTGACGCTGGTAAAGACGATCCAGGCATATTGGTCGAGGGTGTGGATGGACTGGTCCAGAGCCGTCCAATCGGGCGGCGGGACAACCCGGATGGTCGGGCACTGGATGCATTCGGCGCCAGCCTCGGTCAACTGTCGAACCAGATCGCTGGCCTGCTCGCGGGCCCGGGTTACGACGATACGGCGCCCCAACAGCGGTCTTCGTTCAAACCACTGCAATGTATCACGCAGATTCACGACCTGGCCCACGATAATGATGGCCGGCGCTTTGATACCCGCTTTTCGAACCGTCTCCACGATGGTGGCAAGGGTCGCCGTGACCGTCCGTTGGCGCGGCGTGGTCCCCCAACGGATGACGGCTACGGGGGTATCCGCCGGCCGGCCATGGCGCATGAGATTGTCCGCAATCACAGGCAGATTCTTGACCCCCATGAAAAAAACCAGGGTGCCGATGCCGGTGGCCAGGGCTTGCCAGTCGATGCTGGACGTCGGCTTGGTAGGATCCTCGTGGCCGGTGATGAAGGCCACGTGCGACGTATGATCCCGATGGGTAAGGGGAATGCCCGCGTAGGCCGAAGCGCCGATGGCGGCGGTAACGCCGGGAACGATCTCGAAGGGAATCCCTGCCGCCACCAATACCTCGGCTTCCTCCCCCCCCCGTCCGAAAATAAACGGATCGCCGCCTTTGAGACGCGCCACCGTCTTTCCGGCCCTGGCTTTTTCCACGATCAGGGCATTGATGCCATCCTGGGGCAGGGTGTGATCGCCGCCTCTTTTCCCCACATAGATGCATTCCGCCTGATCCGATGCATAATTCAGCAGCGTCGGTGAGGCCAGGTAGTCATAAATAACGACATCGGCTTTTTTGATGCACGCGACGCCACTAACGGTAATCAGGTCCGGGTCGCCGGGTCCGGCACCCACCAGAAATACGGTGCCGATGCTATGCTTCGTGTTCGTTTGCATTGAGTCTATCCAATATGTCACCGGCGCCTCGGGCCAGCAGGGCCTCGGCCAAATCCAGCCCGATTCGTTCACTTTGCTCGGCAGGACCGCTGAGGGTCTGCTTGATCAAATGAGAGCCGTCCACGTCACAGACCAGGCCGGTGAGGGTAAAAACGTCATCTGCGATGTTGCCGTGTCCGGCGATGGGCACCTGACAACCGCCCTCCAGGCGGTTGAGAAAGGCTCGTTCACCCATGACCACCTGTCGCGTGGGCCTGTGGTTCAGGGCGTCGGTCAATTCCGCGATACGAGGATCCGTCTGCCGGGTTTCGATGCACAGCGCCCCTTGCCCGACGGCGGGCAGCATGATCGATTCATCCAGGATTTGAGTGATGCGATGGGCCAATTCCATGCGGCGGATACCGGCCGCCGCCAATACGATGGCATCCAGGGATTCGGTTTCAAGCTTCTTTAGCCGTGTATCGATGTTGCCCCGAAGGGGAACGATCTTCACATCCGGCCGCGTATTCAGCAACTGCGCCGAGCGTCGCAGGCTGCTCGTGCCGATACGCGCCCCATGACCGAGCCGCTGGAGCGGCAGGCCACTACGTGTGATCAGTACATCGCGCGGCTCTTCGCGTTTGGGAACGGCGCCGATACATAGACCGGGGGGAATGTCGGCGGGCATGTCCTTCATGCTATGGACAGCGATATCGATGCGGCCATCCAACAGTGCCTCTTCAATTTCTTTGACGAAAAGCCCTTTACCGCCCACCTTGGCCAGCGGGACATCGAGAATGCGATCTCCCCGCGTTTTGATAATGGCGATTTCGACGGTCAGGCCCGGATGCTTTTCGGCAATGGTCGCCTTGACCCAGTTGGCCTGCCAAAGCGCCAATTGGCTTCCCCGGGTACCGATAACGACTTTGTGCGTGCCCATCAATGGCCGCATCCCGCACAGCTGGTCGCGCTGCATCCCGTGCAGGACGACGTACCGGCGGACTTGCTGATCGTTTCACCACCGCCTCCCTTGCTGACAAATCCGCATGTGGACATGAGGCGGCATACCGCATCGGCCTGGCAGGCAGGGCACTTGTTGGGTTCACTACCGCCAAGCACCAGATATTCAAAATTATGACCACACCCGTTGCAATGATATTCATAGATGGGCATGAGGTGTCTGCTCCTTTTTTAGGGTCGTTAAGAGGGCGTACCGTTCAGGCGGATCGGGTTTCTGTCACTGTCCGAACCGCCGAAGATGTTAGAATAAGCATCAAAATGTCAAATACAACCATACGGATATCGGATTAACCGGACGACGTCGTCCAACGGTTGAAACCATCGTGGACCGATCGCGGATCAAGACGCTTTGGCGGCCAACAGCCGGTTCCGCGTCTCCGCTACCTGATGGTGGCTGTCATGGCCCAGCTGAACGGCGGTTTCGAAAGATGCGAGTGCGTCGGCCAGCTTTTCCTGGTTCAGGTAAACCATGGCCAACTGGTGCCGAAAAAAACCGTTTTGCGGTTCGAGATGAACACTCTGTTCACAAAGCACCATGGCGACATCCAGGCTTTCTCCCCGGTTGGTGTATAGGCCCCCTAACGTGGCCAGCGATTGTGCATCCGCCGGGTTCATCTTGATGGCGCTTTTGTAAGCCTGGATCGCTTCCTTGGTCATTCCCAGTTTGTTCAGGCACGTGCCGAGGTTTCTAAAGGCCGGTCCCGATCGGTTGTTGGCGCGGGTGGCAGCCTCGAGATAGACGCGGGCACGGTCGGCGCGGTCCAATTGCATGTGAATCTGACCGATGTGAAAGACGACCTCGAAAATATCCGGTTCCCGTCGATTGGCTTCCAGCAGGCACGCTAGCGCCTGTTCGTTCTCGTCCATGAGCATCAGGACATAGCCCTTGTTGTAGATCGCCATGACATCGTCAGGAGACAGCCAATCGGCATTTTCGAATGCGGCCAGCGCGGTGTCGTATTGTTGTTGCACTCCATAACAGACACCGAGGCTGTTGTGCAGGTTGGCGTTGGTCGGATCGATCAGGAGGCCTTTCTTGAATTCCGCTATGGCACCGTCGATATCACCGGTCTGGTAGCGGCGGTCTCCGCTTATATTCAAGCTCACCGCATCGAAAGGCGTAATGGTTCCCGGACCGAAAAAAGCGCCATGATCCAAGGCTTTTTCGGCATTGTCGAGGGTTTGGCGGCGACTGTAATTGATCGTCGGATACGCTGCCAGACCGATCGTGAGTCGTTTCTTGTCGGCATCGTCGACCGCTTCCATCAATGTCTCGGCCATATGCCGCCCATCCACGACGGTTAGATCGGTAAAGACACAGGCGTAGCGCCCCTGTCCGATCCGTCCCCAGATGCCGTTTTGGGCGTGCTGGTGGTTGATCAGTGCCTGCAGGATATCGGTCCCGAATGGTGTCGGGTGCTCATTCACCGATTCCGTCGTGGATGGCGGGACGATGTGGATCGCCAGCACACACAGATTGAGAGCGCCTGTCAGCTGGTCGTCGATGGCCGCTTCCAAACGCCGACGGTCGAGCATATCGCCAAAGTCGTCCGAAGACGCGGCAAGGGGGGAATCATGACCCGTCCCCGGGTCCTGAGGCGTGCCGTCATCGATGGTATCATCGGTATGGGAAACGAGAAATTCTTGGGTCGTACTTCGATTATGGAACAGATCCGGAGCATTTTTCGACATCAGGTCACCTTTTCAGCATCTCAGCAAAGGCCTTTTGAATAATTTCCAACTCTTCCTCCTGCAAGGTGCGGGGATCCAGGACGAAACGATCATTTTCGATACGGCCAATGATGGGCGGAGTGTATTGGCGCATCCATCTTTCGATGTCATTGGCGGTCATATCCGCTAGCGACACCCCGATGCAGCGACTGGGCAGGTTCAAGAGGGGCAGCGACCCACCGCCGGCCTTGGAGGCCAGATCCATGGCATCGACGACGAGCCTGCCATTGGAGATCGCTTCCAGACGGTGTCTCAAGTCGGCGGCGCGTGCCTCGATGACCGTCAGCGGCAGGGTAAGCATCCGTAGGGTCGGAATCTGTTGAATGGCCGTGGGCTCGTCCCGGTAGAGGTGCAAGGTCGCTTCCAACGCAGCCAGGGTCATTTTGTCAATGCGCAGGGCCCGGGTGAGGGGGTTGGCCTTGATCCGTTCGATATGCGTTTCGTTGCCCAGGATGATTCCTGCCTGGGGACCGCCCAGGAGTTTATCGCCACTGAAGGTCACCACATCCACGCCGGCTGCCAGGGATTCTTGAACCGTCGGTTCTTTGGTCAGCCCATATTTGGAAAAATCGACCAAGGTGCCGCTGCCCAGATCCTCCATGACCGGCAATTCGTGCCGTTGTCCGATGGCTACCAACTCGGGCAAACCGACCGATGCCGTAAACCCAACGATGCTGTAATTACTCGTGTGGGCCTTGAACAACAGACCGGTATTCTCACCGATGGCGTTCTCGTAATCCCGGGGGTGCGTGCGATTGGTGGTCCCCACTTCCCTGAGCACGGCGCCGCTCTTGGCCATCACGTCCGGGATACGAAAGGCGCCTCCGATTTCAACCAGTTCTCCTCGGGAGACGATTACGTCGCGACCCTTGGCCAATGTGTCCAGACACAGCAGGACGGCGGCGGCATTGTTGTTGACGACCATGGCCGCGCGTGCGCCACTCAATTCACACAAAACGTCTTCGACGGCGCTGTATCGAGATCCCCGGCGGCCCTTTTGCAGGTCGAATTCAAGATTGGAATAACGGCTGGATAGGGTGGTCAACTGCTCTAACACGGCCGGGGAAAGCAACGAACGGCCCAGATTGGTATGCACGACGACACCGGTCGCGTTGACGGTGCGTTTAAGCCGTGGCGCCATGGCATTTGACGCAAGCTTGCGAGCCGCGTCGACCACTGTCTGGGGAGCGAAGCACTCATCCGCCAGCAATTGATCGGTGGACAGCACCCGTTGGCGTAGGGTTTCGATGGCTTCGCGAATGCTGGCAACGAGAACCGATTTGGGGATATTGTCAAACTGTCCTCCCCGGGTCCCCCATTCGAGCACCCGGTCGACGCCAGGGAGCTGTTTCAACTGTGACTGTTTGTTTGCATCCATGGGGTCAGGATCTTTCTTCAACCGGCTGGAAAACGGTAGTGGGGATCAGGTCGACCAGGGTTGGCAACTGCGCGGGGGCGAGATCGAGGATCGCCAGCCGATCGGCCAGCTGTTCCGTCTCTATGCGCTCCAATTCGAGACCGGCGTGAAAACGGGACATGAGTAGATCGGCCACATACACAATCGCTGTCAGCGATCGATCAGCGTGGCTTTTCTCAGGCTGGTGATGAAAGCGAATGACATCCACCAAAATAGGGGGCAGCGACCATTGTTCGGCCAATATTCCGCCTACCCCGGTGTGATCCATCCCCAAGATGGATGTTTCCATGGAAATCAGATCCGTCGTGTAATCCTGAAACGTTCGATACAGCATGGGATAAGCGTTGGAAATATATTGATCCAGCACGACTTTACCAATGTCGTGAAGCAAGCCGGCGGTGTAGGCGATAGACGGATTGGTGGCGTGGACCGATTCGGCGATCTTCTCCGCGATCATGGCCGTACCGATGGCATGGTGGTACAGTCCGCCTTTGCAAAGGCTATAACCGTTGCCGCACTGATCGTAATATTTTTGCACGGCGGCGGAAATAACCAGCTTGATAAACAGGTCCTGACCGAGAAAAACCAAGGCATGATCCAAGGTGAGGACTTCGTGACGCTTGGTGAACAAGGCCGAATTGGACAGTTGGATGGTTCTCGCACTGATGACTTGGTCTTTTTTTACCTCCTCGGCGATTTTATCGATGTCATACTCGCCTTGGGCGATGATCCGCAGGACCTTCAGCGCCACCTGGGGAATCGGTTTGATGCTTTCGATGCCTCGCTTAAGATCCAGGTCCGCGATCGAATCCTCGGCGCTGTGTTCTGTCAAGGCGTCGAATCCGACGGGAACGATACGACACTCCCACCGTCGCATGTCGAGTTCGAGGCTACAGGTGAAAAAGCCGCCCGTTTCCGACTGCTCCACGGCCACGCCCGCTTGTTCGAGCGCGGCATAAACCTGCTCGGTGGTCCTGCCGCCGATGTCGAGATTGATGTCCTGGGCCGTCACCGGCCCCACCAGGGCCCCACCCGCGACCACGGCTTTCATGGTTTTGGGGGAAGCGCCCATCTCCATCAGCCGCTCTAAAAACAGCGGCATGCCGGTGGTCGCGTATTTTTCGGGCTGATCATAATGCCCGCTACCGACCGGATTGGGCAGCAGCAAATGGATCAGCCCGCCCACTCCGGCTTCCTTATCGATGATCGCCACCCCCACACAGGTTCCCAGAAAGGCCTGCAATATCCGATTCTCGGTTTTTCCAACCTCGAAGGATCCCGACGCCACATAAGATTGTATCATTCGTTTCATTGTCGTTTGTCTTTCCACAGATAGAAATTCGAATCAACAAACATACCATTTTTATGGGATTATTTTCAACCATGGGTTGCTTTTTTATCCCATTTGGGATTGACATCAAACGGGGTTATACCCTACAAGCGGACATTCGGATGTCCTCCTCATTCCCTGCCATCGGTTTGAAGGAGGATTGCCAAGAGCCGAAAAACGCCATCCTTTCGAGACAAGTTTGATTCCTTACCATGAACGATGCAATATCCGCCAAGCAATGGTTTCATAGCGGTCTTTTTCTGGTGTCTTTGATGCTGATACTGGTGATTACCATCAGCCTGTCGGCCGGAATGGGTTATATGGCCATCCATTGGACAGACGTGCTGCAAGTGGTGGGACGCAGCCTGACGGGGAACACGCTGTGGACCACCGGCACGGATGAACTCACCCGGGTAATCGTCATGGACGTCCGTCTGCCACGCATTCTGACCGCCGCCGCCGTGGGTGGCGGGCTGGCCTCGTGCGGCGTCGTCTTTCAGGGTCTCCTGCTCAATCCCTTGGCGGATCCGTACACCTTGGGGGTGTCTGCCGGCGCGGCATTTGGCGCCGCCCTGGCATTGCTGTTAAACCTGACCGTGGCGGGAATTTACAGTGTGCCCTGTTTCGCGTTTTTGGGGGCCACGACCACGCTACTCCTGGTCATTTACCTCAGTTCGTCGGCCGGTGGCGCCAATGCCAACAACCTGATCCTTTCCGGCATCATCGTGGCGGCCATCCTGTCGGCCGGGATCAGTTTCTTGAAGTTCGTCGCCGACGAGCAGGTGGCGGTAATCATTTTCTGGTTGATGGGTAGTTTCGCATCCAAGACCTGGACCGATGTGGGCCTAACCTGCTTTTTCCTGGCCGTTGGTACGGGGGTGTTTCTTTTCTACGCCCGGGATTTGAATTTGCTATGCCTGGGACGGCGCACGGCCGCCTCGCTGGGCGTGGATGCCCGTCGGGTTCCCTGGATCCTGCTGGTTACTGCTTCCTTGGTGGTCGCCGGGTGTGTGGCCGTATCGGGTATTATCGGGTTCGTGGGACTCCTGGTGCCGCACATGATGCGCAGCCTGGCGGGACCGGACAATCGGACGCTGCTGCCCCTGTCCATGTTGAGCGGAGCGATTCTTCTGACCTGGGCCGATACGATCACCCGGGCCATCCTGCCCCACGAAATTCCCATTGGCGTTCTCACGGCCCTGATCGGGGGGCCGTTCTTCTGTTATTTGTTCCGCAAGCGGCAGACCGGCGCCGGAGGGTTTTAGTCGGTGGGGTTTGCACTGGATGGCATCGCCTTTGCGCATCCCGGCCGAATCGTGTTCCAATTCCTGGATTTGAAACTCTCGGCCAATCGGTTTACCGGCATCATCGGTCCGAACGGCTGCGGCAAGACGACGCTCGTGGATTTGCTCTGTCGACATCGGGTCCCTCAACGGGGAACGGTTCGCTATGGCGATCGACCCCTGGCCGCGTTCAACCGGCGCAGTCTGGCCAGGGAAATCGCGCTGGTCCCCCAGGATTACGGTATCAATTTCCCTTTTTCGGTCGAAGCGGTGGTGCTCATGGGGCGCTACCCCCATACCCCTCGTTTCGGCGCCCCATCGCCGGAAGACACGCACCGCGTTAGACAAGCCATGGTCCATTGCGATGTGCTGAAATTCAAGGATCGACACATCACGACCCTGAGCGGCGGGGAACGGCAGCGGGTGGTTTTCGCCCGTGCCCTGGCCCAGGATACGCCGGTGCTGGTCCTCGACGAGGCCACCGCCAATCTGGATGTTTGTCATGCCTTGAGCCTGCTGGATACCGCGGCCGATTTGGTCCATCACCGAAACCGGACGGTGATCGCGGTGTTTCAGGACCTTAACCTGGCAGCGGCCTACAGCCAGGAACTGGTCATGCTCAAGGACGGGCAGGTGGTCGCGGCCGGGCCCACGCATGAAGTGATGACCCCCGCGAACCTGGGTACGGTGTTCAATGTCGACGCCCGGGTGGCGGTAGATGATTTTACCGGGCGCTTGCAGGTCCGATATAAAAGGGGAGGGAAGCCTTGAAACGCCAACCCGTCTGCTTGATTCTGGTCATTTGGCTGTTGTGTGGGGAAGGGATCGGGATGGCCGGCCTCCCTGTCCTGACCGATGATGTTTTGGCCGAGGCGCCCTTTGCCCGTATCATTTCCCTTTACGGGGCCCACACGGAAAACCTGCTGGTTTTGGGTGCCGCCAACCGGATGATCGGGATCGACGGCCAATCGCAACATTTGTCTGGGGCATCCGGGAAAATGATGTTTTCCTATCATGACGATCCGGAACGTTTTCTGGCCGCCCGGCCGGACGTGGTGCTGATTCGGCCGATGATCGAGCGCGGTTACCCAAAACTGGTGCGGCGCCTGAAAAAAAGCGGCATTCGGGTGGTTTCGATGCAGCCCACCACCGTTACGCAGTTGGATGCCTACTGGGAACAATTGGGGCATCTGAGCGGGCAAACGGTCGCGGCCAGACAAATGGTTTTTCGGTTCCATCGGGCCGTGGATGATTTCAAGGCGCTAGCGGCTCGAATCGAGCGGCCCCAGCGGGTTTATTTCGAGGCCATGCATAGCAAGATGAAGACCTTCGCCCCCACGGCCATGGCTATCTTTGCGCTGGAGACCGCCGGGGGCATCAACGTGGCCGCGGATGCGCCTGTCCGCGCCAACAACAACATCGCCGTTTACGGTAAGGAACGGCTGCTTTCCCATGCCGCAGGGATCGATGTGTTTCTTTCCCAGCGCGGGGCCATGAACCGGATCTCGGCCGAGGAAATCATGTCCGAGCCAGGCTTTGGGGTGATCAAGGCCGTCAAGGCCGGTCGAGTCCATCTGGTGGATGAGACGATTGTTTCTCGGCCGACCATGCGATTGCTCGTGGGGATCTACCGTATCGGACGACTGCTCTATCCCGACATTTACGGTGCGGCTGGCCGGCAAATTCTCCGTTCGGCGGGACTGGATGACCGCTAAAAGGAGGCGCGTATCAAAGGCATCATCATCGCCGGCACCCATAGCGGTGCAGGAAAAACAACGGTCAGTCTGGGATTGATGGCCGCGCTGAGCGCCCGGGGATACACGGTGGCGCCATTTAAAGTCGGACCGGATTTCATCGATCCCGGTCATCACGGTCGGGTCACCGGCCGGACGAGTCGCAATTTGGACGGTTGGATGCTGTCCCGGGCGACCAACCAGTCGATCTTCACCCGGCAGTCGGCCGATGCCCATATCGCCGTGGTCGAGGGCGTGATGGGGCTGTTCGACGGATATGACGGACGCAGCGAGGCCGGTTCGACGGCCCAGATGGCCAAATGGTTAGGGCTACCGGTGGTGCTGGTCGTGGGGGTGCGCTCCATGGCCCGCAGCGCCGCTGCCCTGGTGCAGGGATTTGAACGGTTCGACGCCGGACTATCCTTCGCCGGCGTGCTCTTCAATCACGTGGGAAGCCCGCGACATCTGGAATACCTGCGGGAAGCCGTCCATGACCACGTACGCATGCCGGTGCTGGGCGGTCTGATGGGCGATGCCGACGTGGCCATACCCGAACGTCATTTGGGGCTGGTCACCAGCGATGACCACGACTTGTCGGCGGCGCATCGCCGGCGTCTGGCCGATATGATCGAACGCGGCGTCGATTTGGATCGGTTGCTGGAACGGCTTCCCGATGTGGCCGTACCCGGGGCGGGTAACGCTTCTCACCAAGAGGCCAAGTCAGATCGTGTCCCTATCGGGGTGGCCCGGGATGCGGCCTTTTGTTTCTACTATGCCGGCAATCTGGATTTGTTGGAAGCGGCCGGCGCCCAACTGGTCTATTTTTCACCCCTGACCGATCACCACTTGCCCGAGAATCTGGCGGGCCTGTATTTCGGCGGCGGCTATCCCGAACTGCATGCCGGTACCCTGGCCGATAACCGGTCCTTGAGAGCGCAGGTCCAATCGCTCAGCCGGATGAAAATGCCCATTTACGGCGAATGCGGCGGGTTCATGTACCTGTGTCGGGAATTGGGCGATCTCCACGGCCGGGTGTTCCCCATGGCTGGTTGCCTGCCCCTCGCCACACGCATGCTGGATCGGCGCAAGGCACTCGGGTACCGGGAGGTGACCCAGATGCAGGCGACCCCCTTGGGACCGGCCGGGCAGACCATGCGTGGCCACGAGTTTCATTACTCGACCATCGTGGACGATGGCGGGGTTGCCGGCGGCGTCTACCGGTTGACCGACCGTGGCGG
This sequence comes from uncultured Desulfosarcina sp., assembly GCA_963674765.1. Taxonomy (GTDB): domain Bacteria; phylum Desulfobacterota; class Desulfobacteria; order Desulfobacterales; family Desulfosarcinaceae; genus Desulfosarcina. The sequence continues at coordinate 5,016,861 of OY771548.1, forward strand.
CATGGAACAGGAGCACGAAGGATTCCTATCCGATCAGACCCTGGGCAGCTATGTGCACCTGCATCTGGGCAGCCAGCCACAGGCGGCCCGCTATTTCGTCGATGCCTGCCGGCAATGGGCCGCCAACCGTATCGATTTCAATCGACAATCGACTCAAGCGAAGGATACACCGAAACAATGAAGAACGCCATGAAACCATTAGAAATCGAACGACTCAGTTTTCAGATTATCGATGCGGAGGCCGGCGATCATGGCTTCTCGGAAGATCAATGGCAGGTTGTGCGGCGAATGATTCATACCAGCGCCGATTTTGAATGGCAGCAGATGGTCAGGCTGCATCCCCAAGCCATTGCCGCGGGCGTGACGGCCATTAAAAAGGGATGTACCATCGTTACCGATACCAACATGGTCCGGGTCGGCATGCGCCGGCGGGATCTTGACCGTTTCGGCTGTGCGATTCGCTGTTACATGACCGACGTACGGGTCAGTGAGACCGCCGAGAAGGAGGAAATCACACGCGCCAGCGCGGCCATGGACGTCGCCGCGCCCGAACTGGCCGGCGGCATTTGCGTGGTGGGCAATGCCCCCACGGCATTGCTGCGTCTGATGGAACTCATGGACCGGGGCGACACCAATCCGGCGCTTGTCGTCGGGCTGCCGGTGGGGTTTGTCAACGCCGCCGAATCAAAAGCCCTGCTGTTGGAAAAAGCGGTTCCTTATATTACTAACGTGGGGCGCAAAGGCGGATCCACCGTTGCTGCCGCCGTGATCAATGCCCTGGTCATCATGGCCGGCCAACACCACTGATCATGCGACAGGTCGGCCGATCCAAGGCCATCGCAAGTTAAATCAAAAACCGGCCGTTCCTGAACAAGCACCATTCCATAATGTGGAAAAATGCCAACTGTCAACGCCCAAAATGAAACAGGTAAATCCCATGAACACAAACCCATACGGCACATTGTACGGCATCGGCGTGGGGCCCGGCGATCCGGATCTGATCCCATTGAAATCGGTGAATATTTTAAAGCGTGTGACGGTGCTTTTTGCCGCCGCATCAACCAAGAACGATCACAGCCAGGCGGTCAACATCGCCCGGCCGCATATTCCCGAAACCAGCCGGGTACGGCTGTTATCGTTTCCCATGACCAAGGATCGAGACGAGAAAGAGGCGTGTTGGCGGGCGCATGCAAAAACCATCATCGCCGAGTTGGAACAGGGACACGATGTCGCCTTTCTGACCTTAGGCGATTCGATGACTTATGCGACCTACGGGTATGTCCTCAAGTATGTGCGGGTCCTGGCACCGGAGGTGCCGGTGGTGACGGTGCCAGGCATCACCGCCTACCAGGCGGCCGCCGCGAGGGTCAATCGGCCGTTGGTGGAGGGCGAAGAGTCACTCTTGATTCTGTCGGGGTTGGAAGGCGGTCAGCGATTGCGCGAGCTTTCCAAAACGGTGGACAATGTGGTGTTCATGAAGGCCTACCGCAATGCCGGTGACATCAGCGATGCGCTGGAGGAAGTGAACATGCTGGATCACAGTGTGGCCGTGTCCAACTGCGGGCTGGCCAACGAAGCGGTGATCGAGGATGTGAAGACCCTCAAACACGGCAAGCCCGGATATTGGACCCTCGTTCTGGCCAAAAAGAGCGCTGCCCACAACAGTTGAGGTCTGATCATGACGTCACCGTCCATCGACATCCTCGCCGGCCAGCGCCTGATGGCCGGTTTCGACGGAACCGATTTCAATGCCGATCTGAATTTTCTCATCACCAGACTGAAAGTCGGCGGGATCATTCTCTTTTCCCGCAATATGGGCACGCCCGAACAGATCGCTCGGTTGTGCAGTGATTGCCAGGATGCCGCCGCCAGCCAAAACCTGCCCCCGTTGTTGGTCGCCTTGGATCAAGAAGGCGGTCAGGTGGCGCGGCTCAAGCCCCCCTTTACCCAGTTCCCGGGGAATCCAACCATGACCGGCGAGCAGGATGCCATTGAATTCGCGCGGATCACGGCCACCGAACTCAAAGGGATCGGGGTGAACATGGACATGGCACCGGTATTGGATGTCGCCCCACCGGGCATCGACAGCATCATGGCTGGCCGGGCCTTCGGCGGTGATCCCCAGTGGGTGGCCAAGATGGGTCTGGCTGTTATTTCGCATTTGCAGCGGCGTGGCATCATGGCCGTGGCCAAGCATTTCCCGGGCATCGGCCGGACGGTTCTGGACAGTCATTTGAGCCTGCCGGATCTCGACATCGATATCCGGGACCTGGAAGCCAGTGACCTGATTCCCTTTAAAATCGCCATGGCGGGACAGGTGGCTGGGATCATGTTGTCCCATATCCGTTATGCGCGGATTGATCCGGTTTGGCCGGCCAGCTTGAGTCCGGCCATCACGACGGGCCTTTTACGGACGCGCATGCGGTATGAAGGCGTGGTGATGACAGACGATCTGGATATGGGCGCGATCAAACCGAGCTATGATATCGTCACCGTCGTGCGTCAAATCCTAGAGGCCGATGTCGATATCGCGCTCATCTGCCACAAGGGGCCGGATATTGAAACCGCATTTGATAACATCTGCCGCCTGATGATCGACAATCCCCGTTTCCAACAAATGGGGCAACGATCGATGCAACGGATTATCGACTTGAAGCGCACGTTTCTCGCGGGGTCCTGGGACGCCGCTTAGGGAATCATTCAAAATGATCAAGCGGGACGGCAACCATGTGTGAAGAGGGCGTCAGCATTTACCCTTGCCGTGCATCCTCTCGGTTCGATCGATGGGCGACTTAAGCCATGCGTTGTCGTGATTTGGCGGAAATAATGGGCGTATTGAACATCAAGGCGGACAAATCGTTGTCTCGCGTGATATCGAGCTTCAACTGGTCCTGATCGATGACGAAATAGCGTGAAATGACCTCCACGATCTCTCTTTGCATGTCTTTGAGTATCTCATCGGACACTTCCAGCCGATCGTAGACCAAGGCGAACTGCAGCCGTTTTTTGGCCGTATCTTTGCTGGTTGTTTTGTTGAACAGCTTGTTTATCAGACTATTTAGCATTGGAATACCCCTATTTGCCGAAACCGATCTTCGAACCGATTTTCTTCCAGAAGGATTTGGTAACGCCAGGTACCTCGATCGGTAATTCCGGTTGACCGTTGAGGCGCATGGCAATGCGTTTGAATGCCTGTCCGGCTTTGGAGTCTTTTTGCATGACCAGGGGAGTCCCGCTGTTGGTGGCGACGACGACTTGATCATCCACCTCTACCAGCCCCACCAGGTCAATGGATAACACGTCGACCACATCCTGGTAACTGAGCATATCGCCCCGTTCAACCATGGCGGGAACGATGCGGTTGATGACCAGTTTGGGCGGAATTTGTTTGGCGTATAACAATCCGATCACACGGTCCGCGTCACGAATCGAGCTGACCTCCGGCGTGCATACCACCAAGGCTTCATCGGCTGCGGCAACGGCATTTTCGAATCCACGTTCGATACCCGCCGGGCAGTCCATGAGAATGAAATCAAAGGATTCGCGCAGTTCCTTGGAGATACGGAGCATGTCATCGGGGGTCAGGGCGTCTTTGTTGTCGCTTTGGGAAGCCGGAATCAGAAAAAGATTCTCGATGCGCCGGGCTTTGATGGCGGCTTGTTTGAGTTTGCATTTGCCCCGGGCAACATCGACGATGTTAAAGACGATCCGGTTTTCAAGCCCCATGACCACATCGAGGTTACGCAGCCCGATATCCATATCGACCACCGCCACCGTCTTGCCCTCCATCGCCAAGGCCGCGCCGATGGAGGCCGTTGCGGTGGTTTTACCCACGCCGCCTTTTCCTGATGAGATAACGATGATTTTTCCTTCCACGTTGCACCTCTATGTTAATAACGGTTGTTAATTGAGAAGAAGCCGAGCTTCCTCATCTGATTTCAGGCCACGGAAGCCGTTTGAAGGGATTGGCCGCCAGATAATCATCCACGACAATGGTGGCGTTTTCGATATGAGCGTACTCGGGTACACGCTGATCCGAGGCGGGCAATCCGGCGGCCACGATCCCGCCGATTTTGACCTGGGTGGGACGAAAGTCGAGGGCCACGATGATCGCCCCGAAATTGTCTGGTTGGCCAGCAGCGGCGATGCCCAGCAGACTACCTAAAACAATGATGTCTCCACCGGCGACGAGTTCGCAGCCGGGATTGACATCACCCAGAATCACCAGATGCTTTTTGGCGGTGACATTTTGACCGGAACGAACACGGCCGGATAATACCAGTGTGTCGCTGCGATGCTGGGCAATCACGTTTTTCGTGTATTTCATTTGACGGTAGGGCTCCTGCGCCCCCTTGTTTCCCTGGGACGGGGCAATTTCCTTTAGTTTGAAAGCATCTTTCAAATACGATTTGATTTGACGGTAGCGATCGCTACCCTCATGGCCGGCACCGGTATCCAGCACCACCCGTGTGGCGTGGGCCATGTGGCGCAATGGCTCGAACAGTTTGGTCAGTTCTGCCTGAATGACGTCGAAAGGGGTATCCGGAGCAATGGTCACCCATAGGCTGTTACCGACACCTTTCATGCGTACGGATGGTGTTTGTTCAGTCATTGATGAAAATCGTTTTGCTTAGGTTGCATAAGGGTTGCGTATGGGCAGCGCCGGATTGGCAATTGAATCGATGGCATTCACGATAATGTTTTGGGGCTGCGTTATCGGTCGGCACCGTATACCGCTACGGCGTCCTCCCTCCGGCCTTGCCAAAAACATCATCTTAAATACGATAACGTCTTTGATTCAGTACCATACTTTGATACATATTGTATGTCAAGTATGAAAACACACCAATATATGGTAGGCGAGTCAATTATTTAACATTTATTTAACATTCATGGAGGCGCTGATTTTGGCAGGAAAGGCAACCCGCAAATCACCAGGCGAATGCCCTGGGGGGATGAACCCCGTTATCGCGTGGCTAATGCCGTCGGCGTGCCGTGGACGGGGGGTAAAGCGGAGCCGAACTTGACCCGCGAGTATACATCGTCATCCAGCGCACCCCGTTCACCGGCCTTGAGCCGGTGATAGCCCACGGCAGCCACCATGGCGGCATTGTCACCGCAAAGTTCGATCGCGGGGATGTGCACCGTGATGCCGGCCGCGGAAGCGTTCCGCGATACCGCATCACGCAGGCCGTGGTTGGCAGCCACGCCGCCCACCACGGCCAGATGCTGGCAACCCGTCGCGTTAGCCGCGTGGATGATTTTATGGGCCAGCACATCGACGACGGCAGCCTGGAATCCTGCGGCAATATCTTGTCTGTCCGTATCGGTCGGCTCGCCGTGGGTCTGAAGATGGCGCATGACCGCCGACTTGATGCCGCTGAACGAGAAATCGAATTGATCCTTGTCTAGAAACGGCCGGGTAAAATGAAAACGGGTAGCATCGCCCTGGGCGGCCAGGCGATCGATGACCCCACCTCCCGGATACCCCAGGCCAAGCATTTTGGCGACTTTATCGTAGGCTTCGCCGGCGGCATCGTCGCGGGTCTGCCCCATGAGGTGCAATTCGCGGTGGGAGGTGACATGATAAATGCTGGTATGGCCGCCAGAGGCCAGAAGGGCCACGAAGGGGAACGGTGGTGGATCCGATTCGAGAAAGACCGAGTTGATATGCCCTTCCAGGTGATCGACGCCGATCCAGGGAATGCCGTGGCCGTAGGCGAACCCTTTGGCAAAGGAAAAACCCACCAACAGCGATCCGATCAGCCCGGGCCCCTGGGTTACGGATACGCCATCGATCCGCTCGGATGGGATGGCGGCGTCGGCAATGGCCTTGTCGACCACTGGAACGATGGCTTCGATATGTTTCCTGGAGGCCAGCTCGGGAACCACGCCCCCATAGGGGTGGTGGACGCTGACCTGTGAGGCGATGACCGAGGATAAGACTTGTCTGCCGTTACGTACCACAGCGGCTGCGGTTTCATCGCAGGAAGATTCGATACCCAGTACAATCATATTCAAAACCAGTTGCTACCCGATCTACTAGCGGGGTCGCGGCGGGTTGACTTTTTTGGGAGGCCTCGGACCGGGGCGCCGTGTACCGGGCGCTCAAGATTTGCAGATGGGTTGCTTCTTTTGTCCTTCGGCAACCCATTTCAATAACCGATCGATCGGTGCGATTATTTTTTTCATCATCGGATTATACCAATTGGACACGCGAGCGTGCGTTTTTACGAGGCTTGGTCACCTCGCCGATTACCCAGGCCTTTTCTCCGCTGCCCACCAGACGGTTGATCACATCCTGGGTACTTTCTTCGGGTACCACTGCCACCAAGCCAATGCCATTGTTGAAGGTGCGCATCATTTCTTTTTCTTCCACATTGCCGGCGGCCTGCAGAAAGGGAAAGATCGGCGGGATGTCCCAAGCGCCTCTTTTAACGGCAATGCCGCATGCCTGGGGAATGACCCGGATGATATTGTCCATGATGCCACCACCGGTGATGTGAGCCAGTCCCTGGATCGGCAGATCGCGCAGCAAATACTGAATGGTCTCCGAGTAGATGCGCGTGGGGGTGATCAACACCTCGCCCAGCGTTGTGCCGAGTTCCGGGACGTGACTATCCACCGTCAGTTTCAATACATCGAAACAAATCTTTCGTACCAGGGAAAAGCCGTTGCTGTGCAGGCCGCTTGATGCGATGCCGACGAGTTGATGGCCGGGCCGGATTTCAGAGCCGTCCACGATCTTGCTGTTGTCGACGATGCCGACGGCGAAGCCGGCCAGATCGTATTCATTGTCTGCATAAAAACCGGGCATCTCCGCGGTTTCGCCGCCGATGAGGGCACAATCGGCCTGGATGCAACCGTCGCCGATACCGCTGATAATATTTTCGACCGTTTCGCTCTTTAATTTGCCGGTAGCCAAATAATCTAAAAAGAACAATGGCTTGGCACCCTGAACAGCAATGTCGTTGACGCACATGGCCACCAGGTCGATACCCACCGTGTCGTGACGGTCCATGAGAAATGCAATTTTCAGCTTGGTACCCACCCCGTCCGTGGAACTGACCAGTACCGGACGATCCATATTGGCGGTATTCAGGGAAAATAACCCACCGAAACCGCCGATTTCCCCCATCACGCCGCTACGGCGAGTCTTCTTGGCGATCTTTTTGATGGATTCGACCAAGCGGTCGGCCTTGTCGATATCGACACCGGCGTCGGTATAGGTCAGTTTTTTCTTCATGCGGGCACTCCTGGCATAGGGTCGGCTAGGTGGCGAAAACAATTAAAAATAAGCTGCTGATGGTTAAAAGTCAAACCCAATTCCGAATACTTTTCCCGGCGAAGAGGACGGCGAAACCAACCGGGGCAGGGGGCAGGACCCCCAATATTTTTTTGACAATGGAGTTCAGCTATTATATTTATCCACTAAATTCAGGGCGTTTCTGCCTGATTTGGCCCCCCAGATCCCGTGGTAGGAAAGGGATGGAAGCGTATCGTTTTTCCCAACGCACACAACCATCAAGGATTTCGTCATGACCCGATTCGCCAGACTGGACCGTTTACCCCCATATGTATTTGCCACCGTCAACCAGATCAAGATGGAGGCCCGGCGGGGGGGCGAGGATATCATCGATTTAGGCATGGGCAATCCGGATATCGGTACCCCCCAGCATATCGTGGACAAGCTGACCGAGGCCGCTCAAAAAGCCCAGAACCACCGCTATTCGGCTTCCATGGGAATCACCAAACTGCGCATGGCCATCTGCGATTGGTACAAGCGGCGCTATGATGTGGACGTGGATCCCGATCGTGAGGCCATTGTCACGATCGGCGTCAAGGAGGGCATGTCCCATTTGATTCTGGTGACCATCCGGCCCGGAGACGTGGTATTCACCCCCAACCCCACCTATCCGATCCATCCCTATTCGTCGATCATTTCGGGCGGTGACGTTCGGGGTATCCCGGCCGGACCGGACGAGGATTTCTTCGAAAATTTACTCCAAGCCACCAAGCAGACCTGGCCCCGGCCCAAGGTACTGGTGCTCAGTTACCCCCACAATCCCACCACCGAGGTGGTCGACCTGGATTTTTTCCAACGCGTGGTGGATTTTGCCAAGGCCAACGACATCATGGTGATCCATGATTTCGCCTATGCCGATCTGACCTTCGACGGCTACACGGCCCCCAGTTTTCTGCAGGCCAAGGGCGCCAAGGAGGTGGGCGTGGAGTTTTTCTCCATGTCGAAAAGCTACTCCATGGCCGGCTGGCGGGTAGGATTTTGCGTGGGCAACCCGGAAACCATTTTCGCCCTTAAACGCATCAAGAGCTATCTGGACTATGGCATCTTTCAACCCATCCAGATCGCCTCGATCATTGCCCTAAACGGTCCCCAGGACTGTGTGGCCGAAATCCGGGATACTTACAAATCACGGCGGGACACCCTGATTTCTGGTCTAAACCGTGCCGGATGGGAGATCGAGAGTCCCAAGGGCACCATGTTCGTGTGGGCCAAGATTCCCGACCAATACCGCCAGATGGGATCGGTGGAATTCTCCAAGTTTCTCATCCGCGAGGCCCAGGTGGCGGTTTCGCCGGGCCTGGGCTTCGGTGAATACGGCGACGAATACGTGCGTTTCGCCCTGATCGAAAACAACATGCGCATTAATCAGGCGGTGCGGGGGATTCGCAAAGTCTTGTAGGCGTCTGTTTGAAAACCGGACTTTTCAAACAGACGCTACGCGCTACCGGCTGAAACGGTGGATGCGGCTAGGTCTGCCAAAAAGGCCTTGCCGCTTGGGCGGTGGCTTCCGGCGCCGAAAAGGTGGCCATGTCGCCCAGCATCACTTCGAAGCCGGTGAAATCGCTGCGTACCCAGGGGGCATAATTGCCGCGAACGGTGAGGACGACACGCAGTTCGAGGTCCCGTGCCCCATTTTCCCATATCAACAAACCGAGGTTGTATCCATTTCGACCCAGGCTTGCATAGAACCGCTGAGCGTTCAGAACGCCTCGTGCAAGCGCCAGCCAGTCATCATCCGTGGTTTGATGCAGGGATGGGATGCCGGGCAAGATGCCCCAGATTTCGAAAAACCCTTCGGGTGCGAAGGCGGCCAGCCAATGCCAGGCTCCGGTGACACCGATCATGCGCTGGCCGATTTCCGTTTCCGCGGCCAGGTAGTCACTGAAAAGAGGGGTGCCGAAGTGAAGCCGGTGACGGGCGGCACGGCCCTGCAAAAACCGCTGGAAATTGGTTGGCGTGTGGTCCGCCTGGACCTGCAGATGAGGGTGGAGCAACGATCCGCCGGCCGAGGGAAGATGGTTTTGAGTGATCGCCATGCAGACCGCCTCGGAATCATGGGCCAGCACCCGCAGTAGGTAGTCCCGGCAATTCATGAAACTGTCTGCATAGGATTTCAGGCTGGCCGTTCCGATGGGCACGAAGTGGTTGTCATCGAACAGGCTGACCGCGGAATACATGCCGTAAGGGAAGAGATTGGGGAAGAGAACCGATTCGCCCCGCGTCATGCGTCCTGGGGCCCACATCAGGGCTGGAATGCGCGGCGTTTGAACGGCGAGGCGTTCCCGGCAGAACGGGCATGTTTCACGCTCACCGGCAAAGGGCGGCGGCTCGGGCAGGACCTCCGTTCCGGGTTCTTGTTCTTCCTGGCGACTGTAGGTGATTCGGCAGGTCCGCTGCGTCACCGGGTTGGTTCGAATTTCGATGGGGCGCTCGACAACCTCGCCGTTGGGGAGCACGATCCGGGAAGAAACGCGCTCCTTCTTGAACCCAATCATGGGGGCGTTCCTTTCATTTATTCCTAAACAGGATATCCGCCGGACGGATCCGCGTCAATGGTTTCTCTCGCTGTTTGTAGGGATAAAAAACCATTGACAGCCGTCAATCCTTCCATTACAGCTAGCGTCGACAATTAAATACGTTTCGCGGTGCCTCCTGTGGGAGGATAATAGGGAACCCGGTGAGATTCCGGGACGAACCCGTCGCTGTGAGTGGGGACGAGGGCAGCCATTAACCACTGTATCGTGGATACGTGACCGAAACGATGCGGGAAGGGGCCGCCACTAGGGAGATCCGCAAGTCAGAAGACCTGCCGTGAAACAATGTGTCTTGGTGGTGATGGCAAAACCCCAGGCTGAAACTACATTTTCGGTCCGGGGTTTTTTTATTGGGTGGTGAGTCCGCCTGATCAGCCGTTTGGGCCGTTTAAGGAGGGCAATCATGAGTCTGCTTGAAAAAAGCATTGGCGAGATCAACGCACCAAATAACGAAATATTTGCCAAGGCCAACCAGCGTCTAGCCGATCAGGCCCGCCCGGCCGGCAGCCTGGGGATGCTGGAAACCGTAGCGGCCCGTCTGGCGGCCATTTTCGGCACCCTGGATGTTCATTTAACCCACAAAGTGATCATCACCTGTGCCGGCGATCATGGTGTAACCGAGGAAGGGGTAAGCCTTTTTCCCCAGGAAGTGACGCCCCAGATGGTGTTCAATTTCGTCAATGGGGGCGCCTCCATCAATGTCCTCGGCAAATTTGCCGGTGCACGGGTGCTGGCTGCCGATTTGGGCGTCAATTTCGATTTCGAATCAAGCCTTCCCATCTTCCACAAAAAGGTGGCCAAGGGCACGGCCAATTTCGCTCGTGTGCCAGCCATGACCCGTGAGCAGGCCGAGCGGAGCATCTGCGCCGGTATCGAAATCGTGAACGAATTGATCGACCAGGGGCCGCTGGATATGCTGGGCACCGGCGACATGGGCATCGGCAACACGACGCCATCATCGGCTATTATCGCCGCCTTCTCCGGTCTTCCCGTGGATCAGCTCACCGGACGGGGAACGGGAATCGATGATGCGGCCCTGGTCAACAAAATTCGAGTGATCGAAGACGCCCTGACACTGCACCGGCCCGACCCGACGGATCCAATTGACGTGCTGTCCAAGATCGGGGGCTTCGAGATCGGTGGCTTGGCGGGTTTGGTGATCGGCGCGGCCGCCGCAGGCGTTCCCGTTGTCTGTGACGGTCTCATTGCCACGGCGGGAGCGTTGATTGCCTGCGAACTGGCACCGGCGGCCAAGGCTTATCTATTCGCCAGCCACCGCAGCGTCGAAGTCGGCCACGCCTTCATGCATGAGCGTCTGGGGGTCGACCCCCTTTTGGACCTTAAATTCCGGCTGGGCGAAGGGACCGGGGCGGCGGTGGCCATGCAACTGCTGGATGCCTCCACCCGCGTGCTTGCCGATATCAAGACCTTCGAAGAAGTCGCCATCGAAGATGCACAGAAAACCCAGTAAAAACGATTTTTATGTCACTTTGTGGTTAATTAACGGTGGTATTTGTGTTATCAATACGGTGGATGGATCGGCATGAAAACGACGCTCGGCTAAAGGAAAAATGATCCTAAAAAATGAAAACCGTCGGCATTTTCGAAAAAGCGCACTGATAATCGCCGAATACACCACATCTGAAGGAACGTTTCATGGCGTTCTGAAAGATATTAGTGCCGGTGGCCTTTTCATCCGGACCTTGAGCATGGCGACAATCGGTCAACGCGTCGCCCTTGAATTTTCATTATTTAGTTTCGATGAAACCCTATCGGTGACGGGGGTCGTTTCTCGAATCGATCCAGATGGATTTGGCGTAAAATTCGACGAGCCGATCAAACGGTTGGCGTGTACGGCAAATGAATTCCCTAGTCTCGTCAATGAGGGGGATCGATGATTTTGCCCCAACCGATCGATTGGTCTACACGGGGGGGGAGCCGGGTTATGGGGCCCGACGCTCTCCCCCTGGACGATTCTACGATCCGCTAAATGTGGGTATCCACATTCATGAACGATCCGGCTGGATAGGAACCGTTAGCATTGCCCAGCGTGCCGAACATCGTATTCGACTGCTCTGGCCCCACCACCATGTTAGCCAACCGTATCGATAAATTCGGAGATGATCATCATTACGCGTTTTGATTGCTCCATGGGAATGAGATGGCCGGCATCCTCGATGCGCAGAAATCGGCCGTTGGGAAACCGGCCGGCGGCGGTGGCAAGGTCGATATGAGCCCGGTTGCTGCTATCGGCGCCTTCGATAACCAGAACCGGGCATTGGATTGTTGACATTAGCGGCCAAGGGTCATGCGCCTTGTCTCCCATGTAAATGGCGGCTTCGCGGGGTGGTGGACAGGTCAGTGCGAGTCCATGGTCTGGATCGTCCATGGTTCCATGCTCGATATACAGATCGAGGAACGCTTCTTCCCAGTTGGCAAACAGCGGTTTGCTTTTCAGGTAGGCCTTTACATCCGCCGCGCTCTCCCAATGATTGCGGCGCTTCAGCGATTTCGACGCCAGGGGGTGGTCTTCGGGGCCCAGATCCATCTGATAGTAATCTTCAGGAAAAAAAATCGGCTCGATCAGGATCATGCCCAATGCATTGAGGCCGAACACGGCCTGCGCATATGTCATCACCGTTGCCCCCATGGAATGGCCGATCAGTATCGGTGAGTCGATCGATAGCCTTCTGCAAAGCGTCGATAGATCGTCGGCCAGGAGCATCCAGTCCAATCCACCTTTTGCCGCATCAGCGATGCGGTGGTCGCAAAAATAGGGCGCAATCACGCGATGTTGGCCGGCCAGTTCCCTGGCGATGGGATGCCACAGCCAGGGAAGAAAACCGGTGGCGTGGAGCATCACGAGGGGCGGTTGGGGGCCTTCGTACGCAAGATATTGCAGAATCGCATCGCCGATGTCGATGGATCGTACCGTGGGGGTCCGCGAAGATGACATTGAATCCAAACCTATTTCATTTCAATTCCGTTGTCGGTCGATAATCGAAGCAACTATTATGATGGAGGGCGCTCGCCAGGTGGACGTTCATAGGCGTCCACCAAATCCTGCCAGGCCTGCTTGTATACGCGCAGACCCTCGGCCAACTTGGGAACGACCCGGGTCGCCACACTTTCGTATCGTCGGCGGTCCATTGGATTGACGTTTTCGTAACGGATGGCCTTCAAGTAGGCCAGGGTCTCCAAAGCGAAGGCCATGCGTTGGGCCCGCTCCGGTGTGGGAGGGCGGTAGCGATACGTGGTCCTGAGTTTGTCCACCTTCTTGGGGTCGGGTGGCAGCAGGGTCAAGATGTCCCCCCCTGCGGTGCACAGGTGTTGATGCGCATCTTTTAGTCGTTCCAATAACTTCCGAAGATCTCTGCGGGCGCGTATGACCATATCTGAGATTTGCCGGATACCATCGGGAAGGGGTTGCTTGTGGTACGCTACGGGGGTCATGAACAAATAGGCCAGTTGCAAATTTTCGCTTCCTTTGAGATGGGCGCCTTCGATCTGTCGTCGAATTTCCGAGAAACGCAGGCAGTCCGTGGCGCAAATGTGCAACATTTTGTCCTGCAGAATTTCATCCAGAATCATCGATGACGAGATTTCGGGTGTATGCAGGCGCATATCGAGTCTTCCGCAGGTTTGATCGAGGCACTGGTCCATCAGTGACCGCAGGAACAACGGCCCCTTGGGCTGGATGCTGGCCACATGCCGTTTGAGCCATTTCAAGCCCCGGTATATGCCATACATTAGCCAAAGGATGATAAAAAGGGGCAGTACCGGTCCGAAGCGTCCCAAATGATACAGGGTCCCGCTTCGCTCGAGGGCGGAATAAACCAGGATGATCAGGACCATGCCCACGAAAATGGTGGCGGCCACGGGGTTGGGAATGAATCCAGCCTGGCTAGCGCATTCAAAATAATGTTTTTGGGCGGCGTTATCGGTCGTCGCCGTATTGATTATACAGCTTTCTCCCTCTGGCCTTGCCAAAAACATCATCTTAAACACGATATAAAATGCGCCGCCGGGGCCGTTTATGTTCGTCCAACGGGAAACCCGTCGGCGGTTATCGGATCGATCTACCGTTGAAGGCATGGGCACAATTGATTCCACGGTGTGATTGATGGATTATTTGGAAGGGGGTAGAATCTTGAGGTTCTCACGCTCTTGGGTTAGCTCCTGAGACGATGCCGGCAGCAGATTTTTCTGACTGATCAGCTTGCCGTTTTTGTCGATCACCGTATCGTCTTCCATGATGAGGAAGCCCAGTTTTTCCATGACGTCATTGCGATAGCGGTATTCGTGTTCCATGTGTTTTCTGCTGAGTTTGTAATTACTGACAATCCAGGCGATGCCGAAGATCAAGCCGGCCACCAGCAACACGCCGCAGGCAATCAGACTGTAGGTCACCATTTTTTCTCCGGCATTGAAGATAAAGAGAAAAATGGCATCCAGTTTGTAAAAAAGTACCGCGCAGGCCACCAGTGCAAAAAGCACCGGCAAAAAAGGTACTTTCTTCATGTGGTTCAAAAATAGGTTGAACTGGAAGAGTTTGGACCGTCGATCGTCACCTTCCGCGTCCGAGCCGTTTTCTTCACCGGCAGCCGGCGAATTGCCGAAGATGAACTGATTGAAGGCCAGGATAAAGACACCCAGCAGAAAGGTGATTGCAACCGGGGTGATAAAGGAGACATAGAAGTAGAATTTCCAGGGAAAGGGTCCCTTGTCGGGTCCCAGGTTTCCCAAAAAACTCACCAGAAAAATCAATATCTCGACGGCGACGATGAACCAGAGATAATTGATGAAAAAGCTTTTCAATTCGACGCCGTCAAACAGGGTCGCCAGACCGGTATGTCGCTCTTTTTTTTCGGAACTCATTTTTAAAACTCTCTATCGCATGCATTGCAGGCCCGATAAGAAGCCCGCTGTTTTTGTTTCTTCTTGAATGCCATTTACAAACATCTGTGTGCAAGTAAAAGGTAAACTTATAAAAAGTGGTGGAAACTGTCAAGGCACGATCATCGGAGCCAGCAATTGTAATGATGGAAAGTCGAGCTTCCCGATTACGATTACGAGCACTGCTTCACTGAGAGCACGAGCACGACGGGCATTGACATTTTTCATTGGGCATTTGACATTCATGGACGCTTATCGCCCGTTCGGACCGGCCATGGATTCCAAGGGTCAGGCGGTACCCCAAAACGGCAAGGAAAGTGTAAAGATGGCCAGATTGCCCAGCATGTGGATGACGATGGGGGTCATCAGGCTACCGCTCAAATGGTAGGCCACGGCGAACACGGCCCCGCCCACGATCTGGGTGATGGGGAGGCTCGGCAGATGTAAAATCGCGAATAGGGTGGTGGAGACGAGTATGGCTGTCGTCACACCCCAGCGGCGCAGGTAACCAAAAAGCAATCCTCGAAAAACGATTTCCTCGACAATGGGCGCCAGCATGCCGCCCACGAAAAAGAACACCCCCAGCTGGAACGGTCCCGTCGGCAGCGCCGTGCGAATGAGGCGAAACGGATGTTGACCGGCAATGAACAGCCCCAGAAAAAGCAGGCCGGCGATGACGGCGAAACCGGCCGACCATATCAGTCCTTTTTTCAAGCCCGGGACGTAGGCTTGTCTGTCCAGTCCCAACATCCCCCACTCATTGACGGTCAGGCGGACCAGGGACAGGATGGCCGTCAGCTGAATCAAACGCGTCAGACCAATGAGCCCCAACCGTGAAATGGGCAACCACGCACCCAGTTGGGCCAGGCCCCATTCGAGCAAGACGACAACCGTCAGCGAGGTCAATAGGAAACCAGTGGAGATTTGGGCTGTACCCATCCGAGTGTCCTCAAGGCGCGGTAGGCGTACATCTGTGTATACCAAACCGGCGTTGTGTTGATGCGTTCGATGATTTGCGGAATCAGGGCCCGATTTTTGCGTTTCCCAATGGCCCACAGGGCCTGGCAGGCCACGATGGGTACCGGATCACCTGCCAGATGCGTTAGCATGGCCGTCGCCTTCGGACCGGAGGCGTACGCCAGGCTGTGCGCCAACCAGTAGCGTTCGGCGATATGGGGACTGTTTTCGAGTCCAAGATTGGCGGCTTTAAGTGAAATATCCTGCTTTTTATGGCAGGCGAGGCGCAATGCGGCGATGCGGGTGGCATAGGTCGGCGATGCGAGATCCGGCGGTGGATTATTTGCGGGGTGTTCGGCTGTCCGACCCCGATAAACCGGGTTCAGCAAAAGCACACCGATGGCGATGCAAATCAGTGAGGCCATCACAACGGCGACCCGCGTCGAAAAAAAGAGGCTGGGCAATACGATCACCAGACTGAAAATGAAGCTGTAAAGCACGAGCGGGAATCCGGTTAACAGACACAGCAGGGTCAGCTGTCTGAATGTGCGGTAAGTATCCGTTTGCTCAGTTAAGCGTTGCAGCACCTTTTTGGGATTCTCCAACAGGTCGGAAATGGAAACGCGAAGCGCCCGATGCTTCCCATCACCGGTGGAAAGTCGAATCGCCTGTGCGTCACGATCAATGATCAGATCCGTAGCGTAGCCTTCAGGGACGGGAAGATAGTCGCGGGAACGCATGGATCGTTCCAGTTGCTTATAGGTGGCGAGTTCCAGACCATCCTTGAATACGCAGGTGCGAATCTGCTTTTGAGCCAGCGACTTGAAGGCCTGCGCGGGAAATAGGGTATACTCGTAATAGGCATTGGTGATCGCTTGCCCCATCCGGTTGGATAGCAACAGATGGTCTCGAATGTTAACAAAGAGGTACTGATCCAACACAAGGGACCAAATCAGCGTCAAGATCAGGGCGGCGGAAATCGGCCACAACACCCCGGTGGATGAAATAAGTGTGGTGCGTGCCGGCAGTAGCACAATGGCGGCAATGGCCGTGACCGCTGGAACCACGACGAGATAGAGCGAGGCGACGATATTGATTCCGTTATTGTTGATTAGGTAGAGCGCCGCCAGCCAAGCCAAAAGGAAAAGCATCCCCTCCCGTCGGCGGCGCTTGAATGCCCGGTCCCAAAGCCAAATGACGCTCAAGCTAATCAGGGATAGACCGGCGCCGATGCTAAAGGTAAAGAAGAGCCCGCCGGCCATGGCTGTGGCCAGGGCGTCGAGTCGGCCGGCCACCAGCGTGTTGGGTACGGCCAGATATCCGCCGCGTACTATCGCCTCGGTGGTCTGTAATAGATCCAGATTGGATAGATAGACATGGGCCGTGGCAACGATTTGCGCACTCAATAATCCGATGCTGAGCACGGCCAGCACGTAAAGTTGGCGTTTCATTTCTTTTTGGGTACCCCGCGAAATGTGAGATGATCGATTGTTTCCGCGTAGATTGGGCTGATCATATCAATTGTCCCGATAGGAATCAATAAACGGTTCCATACGGGATCCGCAGATGATTTTTTGGTTTACTTTTTCAGCATTTACTGTTAAACCGTTTCAGTTTTTAAATCAACGACTAACCCCTCGCCAAAACGCCATGTCGATGGCGACAGGAGACGCGCAAATATGGATATCAGTCGAAAGTTGGGGATCTTGGTTTTTTTTGGTGTGCCAGCCATTATCGGGGGCGGTATCGTCTATGGTGCTGCCGGTAACTATGCCGCAGTAACCGTTTACGAGATCATCCTTTATGTCATTGCCGGTGCCATTATCAGTAAGTGAGGTCCATCGCTACTCGACCACCGATTCCGGCCCACAACTGATCCATCGAGCCTAACCGCTTAGCTTCAACTCTGCGCAAATGCCTCTTACTTCCTTCCCAAGGCGTTTGCGCAGATTGCGTTATGACCCGAGGCAACGCAAACAATTATTTCGGACTTTTACGTGACCGTTAATTATTCGGCCCCGACACTTCCAGCCCCAGGCCGGTTTTTTTGGAGCAACCATGGGCGATCGAACGTCCCAAAATATGATTCTGTGGTTCTTTCTGGCCTGCTTTTTGATATCTATCTCGCTCATGGGATGGCTGTTGTCACCCTTTCTTTCCATCATCGTCCTGGGCGCCGTGGTCACCGGTGCCTTTTATCCGGCTTATCGTCTGATTGCCACTCAAGATAAAATCAGTTCTGGATTTGCCTCTTTTTTGACCTGCATGCTGATATTCGTGGTGCTTTTCATGCCCATCGTGTTCTTCGTCGGTGTGCTGGCCCAGGAGGCCTCGGAGCTGATCCAACTGGCCAAGGGACCGGCCCTGTCCAATTTCATTACTACCCATTTCACCAACAGCGCGTTGCTGGAACGGATCAATCCATTGTTGGCCACCTTTGATTTTACCATCACCGGTGAGGAACTGAATCGGACGATTTCTGAAATCGGACGGGAGGTCGGTCGTTTTCTTTACGATCAAGCCATGGCCATCGCCTCCAATACCCTGGCCTTCATCGCCAGTTTTTTCCTCATGCTGTTGGTTATTTTCTTTCTGCTCATCGATGGACCCAAACTGGTTCAGTTTCTCATCGATCTATCACCGTTGCCCGAGGATCAGGATAACAAATTGATCGGCAAATTCTATGACATGGCCAGCGCCATTTTGGTGGGCAATGGCCTGTGTGGCGCCATTCAGGGCATTGCCGGTGGCGTGGTCTTTTGGATTTTCGGACTGCAATCCGCCTTCCTATGGGGCGTGATCATGGCGCTCTTGGCATTTTTACCGATCATCGGCATCGGCGTCGTATTTTTGCCCACGGTCGTTTTTCTTTTCTTGAAAGGGCGTATCGGCGCCAGTATTTTCTTTCTGATTTTCTATTTGCTGCTTTCCGGCGGCGTTGAGTATCTGCTAAAACCCCGCGTGGTTGGGAAAAAAGTCCAGATGCACACCCTGGTCGTCTTCCTGGCCATCATCGGCGGGCTCAAAATATTCGGTATCCTGGGGATTATTTATGGTCCCCTGATCGCGACGGCGTTTCTGACATTGACCGACATATATCATACCAGCTACCAAGAAATCGTCGAGAATTCTCAATCCTGATCCCAGCCACAGTGATCGTGGCATCGGCGAGATGACGGCGTGATAAAGAAAAGACAAGGATAACCCACGAATGATAGACACCCCAACCGAAGAAACCCTGCCCAGTCCCGAGATCAGCATCGAAACCGAGATGAAACGCTCCTATCTCGATTATGCCATGAGCGTGATTATCGGGCGGGCGCTTCCCGATGTGCGGGACGGCCTCAAACCGGTGCACCGACGCGTGCTCTTTGCCATGCGGGAGCTGAAAAACGACTACAACAAACCCTATAAAAAATCGGCCCGTATCGTGGGGGATGTGATCGGAAAGTACCATCCCCACGGCGATACCGCGGTTTACGATACGATCGTGCGTATGGCTCAGAACTTTTCCATGCGCTATCCACTCGTTGACGGTCAGGGTAACTTCGGCTCCATCGACGGCGATTCGGCAGCAGCCATGCGATACACGGAAGTACGCATGACGAAGCTGGCCCACGAGATGCTCGAGGACCTGGACAAGGAAACCGTCAACATGGTGCCCAACTATGACGAGTCCCTCGACGAGCCATCGGTGCTGCCGGCCAAGTTTCCGGCCCTGCTGGTCAACGGCTCGTCGGGGATTGCCGTGGGCATGGCCACCAATATTCCACCCCACAATCTTTCCGAGGTGATCGAAGGCATCAAGGCCCTGATCGACAATCCGGATATTACCTGTATGGAACTCATGGCGCACATTCCCGGTCCGGATTTTCCAACTGGTGGGATTATCCATGGGATTCAGGGGATTCGCGATGCCTATGCTACCGGCCGGGGCATCGTGCGTACCCGCGCGGTGGTGGACATCGAGGAAGACAAGAAAACCGGCCAAGAGACCATCGTGGTATCCGAAATTCCCTTCCAGGTCAACAAGGCCCGGCTATGCGAAAAGATCGCCGAGCTGATGAAACACAAGGTGATCGAGGGCCTCCGCTATGTCCGCGACGAATCCGACCGGCGCGGTATGCGCATCGCCATGGGGGTGAAGAAAGACCACATGGCCGGGGTGATCGTCAACCAGCTTTACAAACACACCCAGATGGAGAGCAGCTTCGGAATCATCCTGCTAGCCGTGGTAAAGAACCGGCCTCAGGTCCTCAATCTGAAACAGATCCTGGAAAATTTCGTTCTGCACCGCAAGGAGATCGTGATCCGGCGCACCCGCTTCGACCTGAACAAGGCCGAAGCCCGGGCGCATATCCTGGAAGGCCTCAAGATCGCCCTGGATAATCTGGATGCCGTGGTCAAGCTGATCCGTGAATCCAAGACCCCCCAGGAAGCCAAGGAGCGGCTCATGCAAACCTTCGGCTTGACGGTCATTCAGGCTCAGGCCATACTGGACATGCGGCTGCAACGACTCACCGGCTTGGAGCGGGATAAGATCGTGGAAGAGTACGCGGCCGTACTCAAGGACATCGCCCGTTTCAAGGAAATCCTGGGTAGTGAACCGTTGGTGCTGGGAATCATCAAAAACGAATTGGACATCCTCAAAGGCGAATATGGTGATGCGCGGCGAAGTCAGATCGTTGCCGACACCCGTGAACTCACCATCGAGGACATGATCGCCGAGGAAGATATGGTGGTCACCATCACCAATACGGGGTATATCAAGCGCAATCCCATCACCTTGTACCAGAGCCAGCGGCGGGGCGGAAAAGGCAAGACCGCCATGGGCACCAAAGAAGAGGATTATGTCACCCATCTATTCGTGGCGTCCACGCACCACTACTTTCTCTTTTTCACCAACTGGGGCAAGGTTTACTGGTGCAAAGTCTACGATATCCCCCAAGCCGGTCGTCAAAGCCGGGGCAAGGCGATTGTCAACCTCTTGGATTTTTCAGACGGTGAACGCATGACTGCCGTTCTGGCGGTACCTGACTTTGAACCGGGGCTCAACATCCTAATGGCGACCCGTAACGCGACGGTGAAAAAGACCGATTTGATGGCTTTCAGCCGGCCACGTACCGGTGGCATTATCGCCCTCAATCTGGCCGACGGGGATGAGTTGATCGCGGTGAAGCTTTCAGACGGCACCCAGAATGTGTTTTTGGGCAGCGCCATGGGCAAATCGATCCGCTTTCACGAGTCTGACATTCGCGCCAGCGGCAGAACCGCACGCGGGGTGCGGGGGATGAACCTGGCTGCCGGTGATCGCGTGGTGGGCATGGAGGTCCTGCAGCATGGGCAGACGTTGTTTACCGTTACCGAAAACGGGTATGGCAAGCGCACCTCGATCGATGAATACCCGATTCATCGGCGTGGCGGTAAGGGCGTGATCACCATCAAGACCAACCAACGCAACGGCCAGGTGGTGGGCATCATCCTCGTCGGTGATCCGGATGATCTGATGCTGGTCACCGATCGGGGCAAGCTGATCCGTATGCCGGTTTCCAGTATCTCGGTAATCAGCCGCAATACCCAAGGGGTACGGCTGATTGTTATCGATGCCGGTGAACGCGTGGTCAGTGCCGCCCGTTTGGCCGAGCAAGAAGACGCCGACGGCGACGCGGTGGATGGGGCCGATGTCTTACCCCCGGAGCAGGAGGAATAAAGATGATCCAAACCCATATCGACATTGAAACGACACGTATCGGCGTGGTCGGGGCCGGAAGCTGGGGAACGGCCCTGGCAAATTTGTTGGCATCCAAGGGATTTAACGTGGCGCACTGGGTGTATGAACCCGAGGTGATGAATGAAATGCGTTCGGAGAGGCAAAACCGGCCTTTCTTGCCCGGCGTTACCCTCTCCGACAATCTGCATCCGTCGTGTGACCTGGCGTCCGTGGTGGCGGACAAGGATCTTTTGCTGGTGGTGACGCCTTCCCATGTGACCCGTGATACCATGTCGCGTTGCGGTGCGGCCGTCGGTAAGGATACGATTGTGGTCAGCGCCTCCAAGGGGATCGAGAACCAGACGCATCTGACCATGTCCGGGGTACTGCGTGAGGTGATTCCAGGGCTGACCGATGACCGTTTGGCAGTACTCACCGGTCCGAGCTTTGCCAGGGAAGTGGCCCGCCATGTTCCCACGGTGGTTACCGTGGCATCCAGCAACGCCCAAACGGCGGTTTTCGTTCAAGAGACCTTCGTCACCGACTATTTTCGCGTTTACACCATCGAAGATGTCATCGGCGCCGAATTGGGGGCCTCGGTAAAAAACGTGATCGCCATCGCCGCCGGTGTGATCGACGGTTTGGGCTTGGGACTCAATACGCGGGCCGCCCTGATTACCCGGGGGCTGGTGGAAATTCGCCGGTTGGGGCTGGCCATGGGCGCCCAGCCGCGAACTTTTACCGGATTGGCCGGGGTGGGGGATTTGATTCTGACCTGCACGGGTGATCTCAGCCGCAACCATACCATCGGCAAACAGATCGGCGAAGGGAAAAAATTAAACGATCTCTTGGCCGAGATGAACATGGTGGCTGAAGGGGTTAAAACCGCCAAGTCGGTTTACAATCTGTCACGCAAATTAGATGTCGATATGCCTATCTCTCACGCGATTTATCATTTGCTCTACGACGATTTGGATCCCAAAGTGGCCCTGCATCAATTGATGACCCGGGACCTGAAGCAGGAGCTGGACGAGATCTGAGGGCTTGCAAACAGGCGCTAAAGACAGATTGAGGAGGAGATCTCGTGGACCATCATCCTGAAATTCGTTCTCACAAAGGCGCCGGACACCGAAAACGGCTTCGGGACCGGTTTCTTCGCTCAGGGCTTGACGGTTTTCATGATTATGAAGTCATCGAGCTGTTGCTTACCTTGGGAACGCCGCGCAAGGATTGCAAACAAACCGCCAAGGCACTCATGCACCACTTTAAGACGCTTTCGGGCGTTCTGGATGCCGAACCGGCCGATCTATGCCGGATACCCGGTGTCGGCCCCATCAACCTCTTCGGGTTGAAACTGGTGCCGGCCGTCGGGCGACGATGCCTCAAACAAAAACTTGAACGTAAACAGCCGTTGACGAATTCCAAAACCCTTTTCGACTATCTCAATCATGCCATTCGAGATAAAAAAAGAGAGTGTTTCATCGCCATTTACCTGGACGCCAAGAATCGGGTGATTACCGATGAAAATCTTTTTACCGGAACGGTGACCGCCAGTGCCGTCTATCCACGCGAAGTGGTCAAGGCCGCGCTGGCCCACGCCGCCGCGGCGGTTATCTTTGCCCATAACCATCCGTCCGGGGATCCGGCACCGTCGCCAGATGACATGACCATCACCCGCAAGCTGATTCAGGCCTGTACACTGATGGGGATTACCGTCCACGAACATCTCATCATCGGCGCAGAAGGATACTTCAGTTTCGCCGATCAGGGTCACATCGCCAGAATGAAGGCCGATATCGAAACGCAAACAAAACCCGCAACACCGTGAGAACTTTTTCCATGACCGTTAATCAGAAAAAATACCCGCCCTGTTTCGGTGACCTGGAAAGCGTCTTTCCCTTGGGGGAAGACGGCCTCAGGCAGAGTCCGGAATCATGCTTTCCCTGCTACTATAAGACCGAATGCCTCAGAAAGGCCATGAGCCAAAAAGAGGGGCTACAAGTGCATGAGGAAATGGTTGATCGGGCCTACGCCTCCGGGGTGATGGGCTTTTTGGATCGCTGGTCGAGAAAGAAGGCGTTACAGAGAAAGAAAAAACAGCACCTCGAATGATAGGAGGGCCTGATGGACAAGCTTACTGTTTCCGATTTAGATGTCAAGGGACGCCGCGTTCTCATGCGGGTGGATTTCAATGTTCCTCTGGAAAAGGGCCGGGTTGTCAACGATAAGCGCCTTCGGGCCGCGCTGCCCACCATCCAGAACGTCATCGCGCAGGGCGGCAAACTGATTTTGATGTCCCATTTGGGGCGACCCAAGGGAAAGCGCGTGCCTGAACTTTCATTGCAGCCATGCGCCGCTGCGCTGGCAACGCTGCTCGGTCAACCGGTGGCCTTTGCCGAGGATTGCATCGGTCCGCCGGCCGAGGCCGCCATTGCGAAGCTGTCGGACGGCAAGGTGCTGCTGTTGGAGAATCTGCGCTTCCACAAGGCCGAAACCGACAACGACGAGACCTTCTCACGCGCCTTGGCCGCTCTGGCAGACGTGTATGTCAACGATGCTTTCGGAACTGCCCACCGGGCCCATGCGTCCACCGCTGGCGTCACCCGTTTCGTACAACCCTGCGCCATGGGCTTTCTGATCCAAAAAGAGATCGCCTACCTGGGGGATGCGTTAGAACAGCCCAAGCGTCCCTTCGTGGCCATTCTTGGGGGTGCCAAAATTTCAGGCAAGATCGATGTCATCGATGCTCTACTACCCAAGGTCGACCGTCTGATCATCGGGGGCGGCATGGCGTATACGTTCTTCAAGGCCAAGGGACTGGAAATCGGTGGTTCCCTCTTGGAAACGGACAAGCTCGATTTGGCCCGTTCCCTGATTGAGAAAGGTGGCGATAAGCTGGTCCTGCCGGTCGATTGCCTGTGCAGCGATCAGTTCGATTTCGATGCCCGGACCGTGGGTACGCTGACACCCGTTAGCGTCGATGCCATTCCCAGCGGCAGCATCGGTCTGGACATCGGACCGGTATCCATAAAAACCATCGACAGCATCCTGGCCGGCGCCGGCACCATCGTATGGAATGGTCCCATGGGCGTCTTTGAAATCGATGCCACGGCGGTCGGTACGCAGGCCGTGGCGCGCTCAATGGCCCATGCCACCGAAAAGGGGGCGGTCACGGTGATCGGTGGTGGCGATTCGGCTGCGGCCGTGGAAAAGGCCGGTCTGGCCGATCGGATGACCCATATCTCGACCGGCGGTGGCGCGTCCCTTGAGTTTCTGGAGGGCAAAGTGCTGCCGGGCGTGGCGGCCCTGACCGATCGATGATCCCGCTGGCCAGGGCATTTGGGGTAAAAGGATGAGACCCATCCTGGCAAAGAAGCGCTGGTGGCTGACCGGCGGCCTTATCTGTCTCCTGTTGATTGGGGCGGTTTATCGGCATCAGATCGCCAGTGGATTGATGGCCGGCTTCCATTGGGTGACGGACCGCGAATCAGTCCAGCATTTCATTGCCGGCTTTGGAAACGGCGCTCCGCTGGTGTTCATGGCCATCCAGGTCATCCAAGTGGTTCTGGCGCCCATACCGGGGGAGGCCACCGGATTCATCGGCGGGTATCTATTCGGCACCATCAACGGATTTGTTTATTCCAGCGTGGCGCTGGCCATCGGATCGTGGGCCAACTTCGCCATCGGCCGGTATCTGGGAAAGCGGTTCGTCAGGCGCTGGATCCCGGCCGAGAAGTGGGAGCGTTTCGATCACCTGCTGAAACACCAGGGGATCATTGTTCTTTTCATCCTTTTCATCTTTCCCGGTTTTCCCAAAGATTACCTTTGCCTGTTTCTGGGAATCACCGCCATTCCCATCAAGGCGTTCCTGCTGATCGCCGCCGTCGGTCGAATGCCCGGCACCTTGCTGTTGAGCCTGCAGGGAGACTATCTGTTCCAAAAGAACTATGCTGTTTTGGCCGCGGCATTTGCCTTGACCGCATTGGTCGCTCTTATGGGCATTCGCTATCGGAATCAGATCTACCGATGGATAGAGACACTCAATGGAAAAACCGAAGACGATCGTTGACCCTCTAAAGTATTCATGTTATGTAAAAAAAACAGTACCATCCACACTATCTTCCCAAACTATTAACCCCCTCAAAGGGAGTCGCGGTGGCCTTCTGGAGCATCAGAGAGGAACTCAGTCAGTTCAACCGACTGAGGCGTTCATATTACGAACTGCTAAGGGACGAGCTCGACCAATTCATGCTGGATTACGCGTTGATCCAGTCCTATCGGCAATTTGAAGAACGCAAGCAACCCTATCCATTTATCGAAAAACGGGAACTCAAACCTCGCGCACGCATACCCGGTATCGAGTATGAATGCCAAAAAACGTTTCTCGTGCTTTTTGTCGAAGATATTATCCCTGCCATTCACAAGAAGTATATCCGTTTTTTTGACGTCAACAAGCCGACCAAAACGAACCTTCTGGAATCCAAGGCCCTGCCGCTACCCGAAAAGTTCGATCGCACGCACAAATACTTGGATTCCGTTCACTTCTATAACTTTTTGGATGTCCTTTTACCGGTGGACTATGCGCTTTTGATTCAGCGCGATCCGGGTAGTCGCGCCAGTAATCGGTACAGCCTGACCCACTATCATGTGCGGGTCGACTGGCCGATTGCCGATGCAGCCGAAGACTTGGCCCAGAATCTGCGGTACATATCCAAGGATTTGTACGAAAAAGGCGATAAATACGCCGAACTGGCTCAGCGCAAGCTTTTCGAGTATTATGGCATGCCCGTCATGGTGGGCGGCCGTCGGACTGCCGCGATGGTGGCCGCCCAGTACTTGAAGCGGATCCCCTGTATTGCCACGGTCTACGCTGGCAGCAGTGAATCCCGGGCACTGTATCGCATTTCCGAACGCGGGGTATCCAAGGCCGCGCTGGTTCAGTTTGACAACGACGAGATCCGGCAAATTGCCGAGTCCCAGAAATTAACCCAGCGTGCCTTCAAGAAAAACTACGTTATTGACAGCAAAGGCAAGTACCATGTCTGTATCTTCCAGGTGACCTATGCCTATACCGTGCATTCACGGCCGCCGGAAGACGGCAAGCTCCGGGAAATCAACCCCGACGTCAACTGGCTTACCGTCGGTGAGGAACACGTGCTCCCCAAGCCCGGTGTCAGCAAATACCCGCCGATTAACCTGAATTTGATTTATACCTGAATCCTTGAAGCTGCCCTTTCCTTGTACCGATTTTTTGCTTAGGAAACGGTCGCCTGTTGACGATATCGTTTAATGGGGATTGTTTTTTGGGGGTCCTCCTTTATCATTTAATTGTCTCAATCAAGAAGAAGGATTGACCATGTCTCAAGGATTGACCAAGGACCAGTTGATTGGCCATCTCAGCAAAACATGGAAGGCATACCTCGTGGGGATCTGGATGATCGCTGTGAGCGGATTTCTATTATATTTGAATGGGCAGATCCAGGCGGTTAACCAGGTCAACGTGAAATTGACTTCGGATGTAGATTCCATTGAGAGCATTCTCATCGGCACCGATGGTAATGTGGCCGAGGTGAAAAAAAAGGTCGACGTTATGTCGGGCCGCATGGAAAATGTTTATCGACGCGTCATGCGACGTCGATAGGACGCCCATGGAACGATCAATAGGACCACCAAATCGGTTTTGCGCTCAATGGGTGGGGCCGGTGTTGTCCATGAACAGTGCCGTTACGGCGTTTTGATCTGATTCTACAGCCTTTCGACCGGTCAGGGGGTCGATCCGGATTCTTTTCATGTTAGCCGGGACGACAAAATCCCCGGAACCGCCAACGGACCGGGCGGCATTCATGAAATCAATCCAGATCGGAAGCGCGGCTCGTGCCCCTGTCTCATGATCTCCCAAAGGCGAAAAATCGTCCATGCCCACCCATACTCCAGCAACGATCGACGGTGAAAACCCAACAAACAGCGCGTCCCGGTATTCATTGGTGGTCCCGGTCTTGCCGGCCAGCGGGCGGTTGAGCCGTCGGGCGAGCTGCCCCGTTCCCTCCTGGATGACCCCGCGCAGCATGTCGACCATAATTGCGGCCTTGGGTTCGGTCATCACCGGCCGGATCGATGGCTTGATCCGCCAGCGGCTGGTTTGATCCCGGTCGAGAATTTCGCTCACCCCAAAGGGGGCGATAAAATTACCGGCGTTGGGGAAAATACCATAGGCTGCGGTGAGTTCGAGCAGCGTGGTGGCACTGGTTCCCAAGGCAATGGACAGGTTGGGGGATATGGGCGCCTCGATTCCCATTTGATGGGCGAACTGAACCACGGCCGACGGTCCCAGACGTTCCACCAGCCTGACCGCCGGAATATTTTTAGAGTTTGCCAAGGCATACCGCAAGGTCATTTCACCTTCATAGCGCGTTGAGAAATTATCGGGCCGCCAATCCTCACCATCGCTGCTTCCCTTGAAAATAACCGGCGCATCCAGGATCAGGCTGGCTTGATCGAAACCGCGGGCAATGGCCAGCGCGTAAACAATGGGTTTGAATGCCGACCCGGGTTGGCGGCGCGCATTCGTTGCCCGGTTAAAAGCACTTTCGGAAAAATTTCGGCCGCCCACCAGGGCCAGGATTCCTCCTGTTTTGATGTCAATGGCCACCAGGGCGCCCTGGGGGGCGGGTCGTGCCGTGCCATGACTGTTTCGGCGATCCTGAATCCGTTGCAGGCCTTTGCCCAGTGCCTGCCGCGCGGCCTCCTGCAAACCATAGGAGAGGGTGGTGTGAACGGTCATCCCCCCTTTGTAAAGCAAGTCAGGACCCACGGCCGCTTCCAAGGCGGGCTTGATATACTCGACGAAGTATGGGGCGGCGCTGGAAGCCCTTTGCCGTCCATGACCCATTACGGGGCGGATGATTGCCTGTCGGTAGCGACTATCATCGATCAATCCTTGACTGCGCATGACGCGCAGCACCAGATTCCGCCGTTGGACGGCCAAATCCGGATTGTTCAGCGGACTGTAACGGGACGGTGCCTTGGGCAGCCCGGCGATTAGCGCGCATTGGGACAGATTCATCTGGGATGCGGGTTTGCCAAAATAGTGTTGCGCCGCTGATTCCACGCCATATGCCCCACTGCCGAAATAGATCTGATTAAGATAGAGAGCGAGAATTTCGTTTTTGGTGTAGCGCCGCTCCAGCTGAAAGGCCAGGATGGCCTCCTTGAATTTGCGCGTGAGTGTTTTTTCCTGGGTCAAAAAAAGGGTCTTGGCCAATTGTTGAGTGATGGTGCTGGCCCCCTCCACAAACTGACCGGCCATTAAATCCTTGATGATCGCCCGCAGGATACCTTTTAGATCAATGCCGCTATGGGTATAGAACTGTCGGTCCTCGATGGTGATCAACGCTTGAACGAGGTCATCGGGAATCTGGTCGATGGGGACAACGGTACGTTTTTCCAGGAAAAATTCGTCCAAGAGCATTCGGTCAGCCGAATAGATGCGGGTGACGGCGGAGGGCTCGAAATTCTCCAACTCCCGTATTTGGGGCAGATCACGGGTAAGACCCAGAAAAATCCCTACCGTCGCTCCTGAAAACAATCCCAGGCATGCGGTAATGATAATCAGGGATCGTGTTCGGTAATGTTGTCGATTGCTCATGATGCACTCTGAGAGCCTGTTTGAAAACCCCCGATTCGGGATTGATCCAGACTTTTTTAAGCAGGCGCCAAGAAATTAGCCTTGTCCATATCGATTCGGTTTCCTCATGATTGGTTTTAACGGTCTTCTGGATGAGAGGCAAGTCGGGATTTGCTGGGGGCAAAAATCGCAGCGAGAAGGCGAAGATGGTTGACTAACGCCATTACTGAGCTTAGATTCAAAATTACTTTTCACGGTCCCCCTGTATTTGCCACCTTTAAACGAGGAGTCAATCGATGTCTCACCACCATGATCACGACCACGACCACCATGACCATCACCATCACCATCACGACCATGATCATGATCATGACCACGGCCATGATCATCATCATCACGATTCCCATTTACAGACGCCACTGACATTCGCCGACAAATTGGCTAAGCTTTTCGACCATTGGATCCAGCATAACGATCATCATGCCGAGGATTATCGAAAATGGGCCCAGGAAGCACGCCAAAACGATCAGACGGCGGTTGCCGAACACTTGCAAGCCGCGGCCGAACTGACCGATACGATCAGCGATCATTTCCGCAAGGCGGCCGACAATATAAAAAACTGAATGGAATCGAATTCGTTTACACGGACATGATACCCTTTACCGTCTCATCGAGGAAGCGAGAGCGATGGAAAAAGAAAAGCCGGCGTTGCTGATTATCGACATGATCAATGATTATTTTGACGAATCGCAAAATATGCCGATTACTGAGTTTGGCAAGGCCATCATTCCCCGAATCAACCAGATGATTCATCGGTTCCATGAGCTGGATTGGCCGGTTGTCTTCTCAACGGATGCTTTTCAGGTTGATGATTTTTTCTTTTCCGGTAAGATGCATCCGCATGCCATTGCCGGAACCAAGGGCGCTGAACTGGTTCCGGCATTGGATAAAGAAGCGTCGGACTACTGGTTGCCCAAGCCGCGTATGTCGGCATTTTTCAAAACGGGACTCGAAGTGTGGTTGCGAGAAAAGGGGGTCACCCTCTGTGCGGTCGGCGGGCTGGCGACGCCCTTTTGCGTGTTGACGACCGTGCTCGATGCCATCAATCATGACTTCAAAGGCGTGTTGCTTGAAGATTGCTCCGCGGCGGCAACGCAAAACGCTCACGATCAAACCGTCAGTATTTATCGCCGGAATGTCATTTTCCCATTGCTGCGGGTGATGACGGCGAATGCGTTCACCGCCTCATTGGATGAAGCGAATGGACTCAGCGCCTGATGTGAATGCAGCGTCAAGGGTGTATCGATTTTTTTCATTTTTAAGCAGACATTTTGATCCTGATGGTGTATAGAAGCTGCTTCACATTGCAAAACAAAATGGCCCAGGCGGGCTTCAATGACTTAAAGTCAAGATTGATAAACTCATAAAAAGTCGCTATTCGGACGGATTCGTAAAAAGCCCGAGATCAAGGCTTGCGAATCCTGAGGAATGAGGCGTACTTATCGTACTCCGCAGTGACGAAGGATGAAGCGTAACGCCGATATCGGGCTTTTTACGAATCCGTCAAGATTGACGTTGTAATCATTCAGGCCAGTAGCTCGAATTGGTAGAGCACCGGACTCCAAATCCGGGTGTTGGGGGTTCGAATCCCTCCTGGCCTGCCAATCAGATGGCAAAGGGATTTCATCGAAAGAAGAAATCCCTTTTTGTTTGGTGTTGATGGCTTGGTCATTGCGAATCGGATATGCGGCCCTCAGCAAGACGGTCGGTCCAAACAGTGATTCGGAGTCAAGTGCCACTTATTACAAATGTGTAATATTCTGAAAAAAAAATCCTGACGAAATTATATTCATAATCTTCAGGCAATTTGCTTTCTTTTGAAGAGAAGGCGAACATGAATGACGCCGACTTTTGATTGACAATTTTTCTCTACCCGCTTAAAGAAAATGGTTACGACGGTTCAACCAACAGATTTATCTAACCATAGATATTGAGCAAATGCCGACTGGCAGGCGCCTACAACGCCTTATTGCGGATTTACTTCACGTAGACGCTCTTGTATACGAAGCAATCTTTGCCTGTCATGAGAGAATAATAATTAATTGTTATTTCCTGACAGTCGTTTTGACTTGTTAACTTGAGGGGAGCGCAACAGCCATATTGAGATGAAATCTGAATTGACAAACAGCAAAGCAGAGTCGATGAGTGATAAAATAATGATTGTCGATGATCAACGCGGCCATCTCCGGTTGATGAAAGAAATGGTTGAAATGTGTGGGAAAAGTGCCGTAACCGTTGATAGTGCAGAAGAAGCGGAACTGATTTTGGAGTGGTACTCTGATATTCACGCGCTTATTACCGATTTAAAAATGCCATGGTTGGATGGTGTTGTTTTCTGCCGAAACATCAAAAGGAAATATCCGGAAATAAAGGTTTATGCGCTTTCGGGCAATCTTCAGGCATATGACCGAGACGTTCTGGATGACGCCGGTTTCGACGGAATTTACCAAAAGCCGGTCCGATTGGAAATCATTAAATCCATTTTGGGGTCCATCTAAGCGTCTTTTCGTTAAGCGCGGGGCCATCTTCAAACGGCGATCCCAATCCGAGGGGCTGCCAACGATCATGACGACTGAGTCCACCCCATCGTCATCGAAACCTTGAGTGATACTGCTGATTTTTCTCCCATCCCCGTACGGTGAGCCCCAATCGATTGTTCAGCATCCCTCCCCTTTTCAATGAACACTTACTACTCATTTTGCATAGATCACTGCGACCCGAAAGGAGATCGTCTTGGAAAAAGTAACCGATTGGCTCTTATTGTGGCGACAATTGGTGGCGGCTCATGACCGCTATTGGGAAATAAAAAAAAAGAAGAAACAAGAGAATACAGATGCCTGGAAGGATCGGGCGAGGCACTTCGATAAGATGGTAAAAAAGCGATGGACCAAGCCGGACACGTCAAGAGAATTGATGCGTTCGATATTGACCGCCAATCCTGGATCGACAGTAATCGATATTGGCGCCGGCACTGGCGCCTGGGCTGTTTTCATGGCCCAACACGCTTCCCACATTACCGCCATCGAGCCGTCCGATAGTATGTGCGCCGTCATGCGAGACCGTCTCGCTGCCGACAATGTTGCCAACGTGACGATCATTCAGGCCAATTGGCCGAATGTGGACGTGGATGTTCATGATTTTGCATTCGCCTCTCATTCCATGTACGGTGTGGCGGATTTACGCGCCTTTGTTGAAAAGATGATCCGGACGGCTCGCAAACGGTGTTTTTTATTGATGCGGGTTTTGTTGGCCCATGCGCCCATGGCCGAGGCCGCCATGCGCGTCTGGGGGCAACCTTACGACAGTCCCAATTTCCAAGTGGCCCATAACGCATTGATGCAAATGGGCATCTATCCGGATGTGGTCATGGAAACCGAAAAAGGCTGGGCCCCCTGGACCCATGCATCATTTGACGAGGCCTTGAGTGACGTCAGGAATCGGCTCAACCTCGACGATGATCCCACCCATGATTTGTTTTTGCGCTCCCTTCTTGAATCATCCCTTGAAAAAAAAGGCGGCCGCTGTGTGTGGCCGGTTGGCAACCGCTCGGGAATCCTCCATTGGCGGGCAGGCTGAAAGATGACGGATTCGTAAAAAGTCGAAATTCCCATTTTTTCGTCATTCCGGCGTAGGCCGGAATCCAGTTATTTCAATAAGTTCTGGATCCCGGATCAAGTCCGGCATGACGGGAGCGGCACTTTTACGAGTTTATCGAAGATAATTCCAACAGAAAACGCAGCCCCATGTAAATTCAGGACCGCTGGATTACCCGTCCGTTTGGCGAGCAGTCGACCGTACCGTATCGCGGCCGGATGTTTCTTCAGGGAAACCCGCGTTCACTTAGTGTTAGGAATTGTTGGTTCTAAGGATGATTTACAGATAAATGGTGATTATTATGTCATTATCAGTTATTAATAGTTAGTAGTAATCTATACTGAGAATAACATTGACAAACCTGATGGCTAGAAAATACAACCGTAACCGGTCTGTCAATTTTGAAACGGAAGATGCGTTAGATGCCGAAGAAAACAAACGATACCAAGAAGGTAAACAGACCATACTTCATTGTCGGCACGCTATTAGGTTATGCAAAATTTACGTTCCACCATTCATCTGGTCGTCATCCTTGACGGTATTTTCGACGAGACCCAGTCTTACCAAAACGGCAAAATCGTCCCCATCGATACCCGCCATGAATTCAACAGCGGCCAACTGGCCCGGTCCACCCGCCACACCGACACCGATGATCGGGTGACCGTCGGGTACACCGACGACGAGGCGGAGGCGCGCCTTAACCGATCCAACGATTATCATTTCGATAGCCCACCGGATGATAGCGAAAAGAACCATGCAGAAAGGATTTTTTATAAGTCGTGGATAAAAATGAGGAGAAGGATAGTCATTTACTTACACAGGAGGAGAGAGGAAGATGAATTGGAAGCTCAGATGCTCACTTGGGATTGTTGCCGTATTGACTCTTTTTTGGGTCGCGCCGCCATGGGTAAGCGCGGAAGGTCCGGTTGCACCGCCAAAGGTAAGCGCGGAAAACGATCAGGGATTCGAGGAATATTCGCTGGGTGAAATCGTGGTCAGTGGGAAAAAAGGCGCGTCGGTGCGTGATATGGCCATCCGCGACGAGATCACCGTAGAGGATTTCGAAGCCGTCAACGCCGAGAGCGTGGCCGATGCCCTGGCTTATGTGCCCGGCGTACAAGTCACCTATGGGCGTAAGGCGTTTCCGAGTATCAGCATCCACGGTTTCGATCAAAACCGGATTTTGACCCTGATCGATGGCGTGCCTTACTACGAGACCAAGTACGGCGGCATGGACCTCAGCCAGGTCGGGCTGGAGAGTGTGGCGCGGATCGATGTGGTCAAGGGGGCGCCGTCGGTGCTCTACGGCGCCAATGCCCTGGGCGGCGTGGTCAACATCATTACCAAGAAACCCACGGAGACCCCATATCTGTCGGCATCGGCCGAATACGGTCTGGCAGGCGTGGACGACGCCTATAAGGCCTCCCTGTCCCACGGCATGAAGGTGGGCACGTTCAATTACTGGCTCAGCTATTCCCACCGGGAATGGGACTCTTGGGATCTGTCCGATGATTTCGAGCCCAGAGTCGGGACCATCAGCCGCAAACCAGGCGGATCCGAGGATACGGTGATCGAGGATGGGGACGAGCGCCTCAATTCCGATTATAAAACCGATAATTTCTGGGCCAAGGTCGGTCTCGAGCCGTCTGACAAGACAGAAGTCTACCTGAACTTCCACTATATCACCACCGAAAAAGGCGACCCGGCGAATCTTGACAGCATTCGTGTGTTCCCGACCTTTTCCCATTTCGACCGTATCACCGCCTATGACGACTGGGGGGTGGATCTGAGCGCCGATCACGCCTACACGGACCGTTTTAACTTACAGGTCAAGCTGTTCTACCATGATCACAGCGACGAATACGCGTCCTATTCCGATCAGACCTATTCGGAGCAGATTGCCCTGAGCACTTACCAGGACAGTATCCTGGGCGGAATGATGCTGGGCGAATACCAGGCCGCGGATTGGGATATCCTGCGCGCCGCGATCCACTATAAACAAGACACCCATGAACAGCGCGACCTGGAAACGCTGCCCTACGCGGAAAGTCAGGCCTATACGGGTTCGGCCAGTATCGAGAATGAGGCGCGTTTTATAGATGATAAATTGTCCTTAGTTGTCGGTATCAGTTATGACTGGTTCGATATTTCCCAAGCCGAAGACGATCCGGATACGGATGGCAACATCATCGAGGTCGATGCACCGGACATGACCGATGAGTTCAACCCCATGATCGGCGCGACCTACCAGATCGTGGACAGCGTCCAGATGTTTGCCTCGGTAGCCAAGAAAACCCGCTTCCCCACCCTGAGCCAGGTCTACAGCGGCGATGAACCCAACCTGGATCTCGAATCCGAGACCGCCATCAACTATACCGCCGGGGTCGCCTGGAACTCCGGGAGCCTGTTCAACGTTCAGGTGGCGCCGTTTTTCCACGATATTTCCGACTACATCACCCGGGACGTGCCACCGTCCGTCAATCCGTATTCCCAATACAAGAACTATGACGACGTGGATATGATGGGATTCGAGGTTAACGCCCAGGTTTCGCCCATCGAAGATCTGCTCGTCAAAATCGGCTACATGTACAACGATGCCAGCAACAAGAGCGATGGCCGGGTCACCGAAGAAGTGGTCAACGTTCCCGAACAAACCTTCAGTTTCGGTGTGCAGTATGCACTACCGGTGATTCATACCCGGCTCAACCTGACCATGCTGTACATGGGCAAATCCTACTATCAGCTGCCCACGCCTGACGACCCCGATCAGGAGACCATCGAAAACGATGATTATACCCTATTCAATGCCAGGATCACCCAGCCGTTCCTGTCCGATCGACTGGAGACCTTCGTGGCCGTGGAGAACCTGTTCGATGAGGATTACGAGCCCACCAGTGGATATCCGGCACCGGGAATGCGCGCCTGGCTGGGGCTGAGCTTCAAGATGTAACGTCTTACCGACGATTATCTGCCTCGAACCCGACAATCGGGATTTACCACCTGAATCGGCTGTCCTCCGCCACTGGCGGGGGACAGTCCGCTTCTGGATCTTGGCAATCAGACGAAGGAGGAGTAGAAAATGAAACGCCTTGCTTTGGATCGGCACCAATACGGCCATTTGCATGACGGTTCCCATGATCAAGGCAGGCTTTCCGGTTGGATCTGGATGGCGGTTCTGCTGGTGCTGGCTGTTAGCGCCGGATGCAGCGGGGCCCCTACCCGTGTGGACAACGCCCCCGGCACTCACCATGATAAGTCGGGTGCTACCGCCCGATGTTGGCGGGCCAGCATGCCGGAACGCATCATTTTAAATCTCACGACCACGCCCGCCACCAGCCAGGCGGTCACTTGGCGGACCCGCCAGGCGGTCATCCAGGCCCAGGCCCAGATTGTGGCAGCCAGCGGATTGGCCAATTTCGATGCGGGTGCATGGCGTGTGGATGCGCGGTCCGAAACGGTAACCCTGGACAATGGACGGACGGTGGTGCACCATGCGGCGATATTTGACGGACTCGCGCCGGATACGGTGTATGCCTACCGGGTAGGTACCAACGATGCCTGGAGCGAGTGGAACCAATTTAAAACCGCAACCGACACTCAGGCGCCGTTCACGTTCATCTACTTTGGTGATCCCCAGGAGGAAGTTCGGTCAAAGTGCTCACGGGTTTTTCGCGCGGCGTATAAGCATGCGCCGGATGCGAAGTTCTGGCATTTTGTCGGTGATCTTGTAGACAACGGCGACCAGGACGACGAGTGGGGAGAACTGTTCGATGCCATGGGATGGGTACCCCGCACCACACCGATGATCATGTTGCCTGGCAACCATGAATACCCCAATCGACGCAAGGTTAAGGAGGCCGACTACCACCTTTTTTCACTGTGGCGGCCCCACTTCACCTTGCCTGACGACGGACCGGCTGGACTCGAGGAGACGGTCTACGCCATCGATTACCAAGGCGTACGCCTGGTGATGCTCAATGGTAACGAACGCTTGGCGGAGCAGGCCCATTGGCTGGCGGACGTGTTAGCGGATAATCCGCAGCCGTGGACCATCGTCGCCATTCATCAGCCGATCTATTCCACCGGAAAATATCGCAACAAACCCCAACTGCAGAGCCTGTTCGTACCGATTTTCGATCAGTACCGGGTGGATCTGGTGCTTCAGGGGCATGACCATACCTATGGTCGCAGTGCCAGGCTGAAAAACGGCGTCAGGGATGAAACCGGTACCGTATACGTGGTTTCGGTCAGCGGCCCGAAGTCCTATCCGTTCAACCCACGCTACCGGGACCTGATGGCCGCGTCGGGAACCGGCCGGCAGCTGTTTCAAGTGATCCGTGTGACACCGGAGCGGTTGCGCTATGAATCCGTTGACGCCGCAGGAACACGATATGATGCCTTCGAATTGGAAAAGACCTCTTCCGGGAGCACGATCAGCGATGATTAAGAAGGTTATTTTTTTTCTGATTATCGCCGGTGCGGTGTTCGTCACCTACCGGCAGACCCACAAGGACTACTACGATTACCTGACCATGTCCGGCGCCACGCCATTGGCCGTGGCCCGGCGCGTTCCCGGGAACATCCGGTTGACCATCGACGGATGGGTCAAAAAAGAATACCGTTTTACTGGTGATGCACTAAACGCCTTGGCGACCACACGCATCCGGACCCGTGAAATCTCCCCGGACGGTGGCTTTTTGGGCGCCTACATCCACGTGGGCATTCCGGTGTTCAACATTCTGGAAGGCATCGCCCCCCAAAAACCGGAAAATGCCGCTTTCGATCAACCCCTGGATATCCTGGTGACGTTTCATTCCACCGACGGCAAAACGGCCGCTTTCAGTTTCAACGAACTGATCATGACCGGTGATTGTCAGCCGGTCACCCTGGCTTTCAGCCGAAAGCCGGTGATGCCCACCAATGACGCGGTCCGGGATACCTACACCGGGAACCAATTCATGGAGGATCTGGATGGGTTGCGGTTGATCTGCCCCAGGGAGCCGAATACCGCCCGTTATCTGGACAATGTGGTGCGCATCTCCTATGATGCCATCCCCGTGGATGATCAGGAGTTGCCGCCGCGCAGAAGAAAAGTTGCCTGTCAGAGCACGTCCCTTGCCTGTGTGGACGGACCTGACCGGGCGCCAGGCCGTTTCGACGGGGTACCGCGTGTCGACAACAACCATTGGATCCGCATCGGACACGGACACGGGTATGATGCGGTGGCCCGTGCCGAGGGCGTTGACCTGCGCGGGTTTCTGACCACCAATTTCGATGGCGCCGGACCCGACGATTTCTTTTTGTTCGTCGCCTGTGACGGATATCGGGCGCTTTTCTCGGGACGGGAAATTTTCTCCACGACGGATGGTGCGGCCATGATGATCGTCGACCGGTTGGATGGGGAACCCCCCACCGGCGGGTTGATGTTGGCGCCGACCGCGGATTATTTCTCGGACCGCGGCATGTGGGGGGTGGCCCAGGTGGTCCGTATTCGTTACGACAATCATTAAGGAGTACATATGTTTACTACCGGTGTTCACGGATGGCTGGTGGCGGCCGTCGGATGCTATGGCCTGGCCGGGATATTATACGCTTTCCGTCGGCAGTCCATGGGACGTGTCGTTCTGGCGGTCGGATTCCTTCTCCAAAGCCTGTATCTGATCGGCCGCGGATGGCTGGGAGATGTCTTTATCCCCAATTCCATGGTGGAAGGCCCTTTTCTGCTGCCCTGGTGCCTGGCTGCGATCGCCCTGGTCAGGTCCCTGACCAAACCCGGGGAAGGGATGGGCGGGGCCATGGCATTGGTTGTCCTCTTCTCCTTGTTTTCCGTGTTTTACGCCAAGGGCATGATCCCGCCAACCCCCAAAAAATTATCCGCCTGGGCCGTCTCGTTTTTCCTGTCCGAATCCCTGGCCCATGCGTTGTTCTACACCGGCGCGCTGATCGCCTTCGTTTCCCTCATTCGCCGGGAACCGTCTAACGGCTATTTCCTTTGGGTGGCCTGGGGATTCATCGTATACACGATCGCCCAGGTGACCGGCGCAATCTGGTGCTTCGTGGGCTGGGGCAACACCTTCAGCTGGGGCAGCCGACACTTGGCTTCCGCGGCCATCTGGACATTCTTCGCCGCTTCGCTTCATCTGCCCTTCATCGCCGGCTGGAAATCAAAGCGTGCCGTGATGGCTGTCGCCGGTGGTGTGCTGGTATTTTATCTCAGCTACAGTGGTTATCTTGCCGAAATGCGGTTTGCGCGAATTGGAGGGTAGGGGAGATGAAAAATATCTGGAATACGTTGGGTGACATCAGGCTGGCCTTTATCCTCTTGGTTTCGGCATCGGGCATCCTCTTGATCGGCTCGGTATACGCCGGCGGCGATTTTGCGCTGTTCCATGAGTTGAACCGTGCACGGATTCAGGACTGGCTGCCGGCGCAGTGGGCCGACAGCCCCGGAAACGTCTGGTGGATACCGCTCCTTTTTCTCATCATGGGGCTATTGGGCTTGAACACCTTCATCTGTGCCTCGAATCGCATCGCTCAGTTGATGGGTCAGCGCCGCAGCCTGACGGCCGGCCGGTTTGGTTATCTGCTCATGCCGTCGCTGGTCCATTTTTTGTTCATCATGATCATGATCGGGCACCTGACGACGTTTGTCGCCGGAAGGTGGCAGACCTTGCCGTTGGTCGAAGGAAAACAGGTCACCATCGGCCAGGAGAACAAGACCTATCAGATTCAGGCCATCAACGACCAATTCTTCCCGGAAACGTCGGCCCTGCGAGACCGGATTGCCCAAACCACCGTCACCCTGGTAGACGACAATCAAAAGGCTACCCAATTGGAATATACCCGGCCCGCATACATGGACGGTCGTTTCTTTTTCCTGGACAAGATTAAAAAAAACAAGCCCAAGGTCAAACCGAGGATTTTGCCCTCGACCACCGAGGAGACTTGCAACAAGGCCCATGTTTATGTAGAACCCAATCCGGTTCAAAAGCAGGGGCGTCAGTTGCTTTTGATCGTTTCCGATCCCGGGCTACCGATAATCATCACCGGTTTGACCCTGATCCTGATCCTGATGGGCGGTTATTTTCTGATCCGGACCAAATCTTAGTAAAGGTTTTTCCCCATGCGAACTGTTTTCAAAAAATGCGTGATGGTTGCCGGGGCAGTCCTGCTGATCGCTTTTCCGGTGTGGGCCGACGCGGGCACCGAGCCGTCGCTGGCGGCGATCGAAACCCGGATATCGAATCTGCGCCCCGATCCGGATTTCAGGGACGATGGTTTCGGAATCGTCGTGATCAACCAGGCGTTGTTATCTTTGAAAGAAGGATCTGGCGGAATCGGAGCCTGTCTGGTAGATGAGAAAAATGGGGCCGTGGTGGCCACGGGCCGCAATCGACAATACCGACCCTATTTCAGAAGCGACCTGCATGCCGAAATGGATTTGTTGAATCGCTACGAGGATTGGCTGCGAAAAAAAGGCGGCAAGACATCGGGTGCGGATCCGCGCGACTGCCATGGACTGGTGCTGGTCAGCTCGGTGGAACCCTGCCCCATGTGCCTGACGCGCATCATCAACGCCGGAATAAAAAAAATGATCTATGTGACCCCTGATGAGAGCGGCGGCATGGTCAGCCGTATGGACCGGCTGCCTCCTTTTTGGAAACGGCGCGCCGAGCAATGTGAGTACCGGCAGGCCGACTGTTCACCCGAGATCCAGCGGCTGGCTTTAGCGCTGTTCAACTTTTCGGTGCGTAAATGGGGCATGAAGAAAGACGGTCAAAAATGAAACGACGACTCATCTTTTTCGCCTGGGTAGGGATCTGCCTTGGACTCGCCTACGGCGTTTCGATTGACATCGCATTGGCTCGCACGGTAATCGATATGGTCGGTCGCCAGGTGACGGTTCCGAACAAGGCTCGCCGGCTGGTGACCACTTTCAAGCCTGCCGCGCTTTGCGTGACCGCTTTAGGGCTACAGGGCAATCTGGTGGGCATCGATACGGAATCCCGCCTCGATCGCTTGCAGGTGGCCATCGATCCTGCCATCGCCAACCTGCCGGCCGTGGGGCAAAAAACCAGCGGGATCAATTTCGAGGCCGTTTTGTCCGTCAATCCCGACCTGGTAATCATGTTCGCCCAGAAGGACGGCATCGCCATGGCCGATCGGTTTGTCGCCCACGGGGTGGCGGCCATCGTCATTTTGCCTGAGACATTGCCGACGCTTTACGACACCCTGCGGTTGATTGCCGAGGCGTCCGGGGTGCCGGAACGGGCCGCGCACACCATTGCCGAGTGCCGGCGAGTCATCGACCTGGCCCACCAGGGCGTCGCATCGATCAATCCCGAGAAGCAAAAAGTGGTCTATTTTGCTTCTCCCCTGGGAACGTTTACCACGGCTTCCGGCGACATGTTGCAGGACGAGATTATTCGCAAGGCTGGCGGGAGAAATGCGGGCCACGCCTTGAGTGGCTATTTTCGGGAAATTTCACCGGAACAATTCATTGCCTGGAATCCGGACGTCATCGTCATTTCTGGTCCGAATACCCCGCGCAGCCGCGAAATCATGCAGCAGCCCCAGTTTGCCGGTGTAAACGCCGTGGCCGAAGACCGGATTTATGCCTTTCCGTCCAATATCGCTCCCTGGGATTTCCCATCCCCACTATCGACGCTGGGCGTGTTGTGGCTGGCCAAAACATGCTATCCGCAGCGATTTACCGATGTGGATCTTCAGGCTGAAATCGATCGCTTTCACAAGGCCCTGTTCGGCAAAGGGTTTGCTGAACTGGGCGGACGGTTGCGTGAATAATGGATGAAGATGAATAGAGCGCTTGATGCCTGAAACCATTGACACCGTCAGGATTCCTGGACCGTCGAAGCGAGGCGATCGGCTGAAGATCGGCCTGGCCGTTGGCCTGATTGCGATGCTGGTGCTTTCCCTGTGGATCGGTTGGGTGCCGATTGCGCCGAGTGAATTGGGCAGCATCGTGCGTGCCTGGCTGGGCCTGGAATCCGGTGAGGCGATCGCCGGCAAGGCGCTGGTTTTCGGCATGGTGAGAATTCCCCGGGCCTTGATCACCGTGCTGGTGGGCATGGGATTGTCGGCCGCCGGTGCCGTTTACCAGGGATTGTTTCGCAATCCCTTGGTGTCACCAGATATTTTGGGCGTTTCGGCCGGCGCCACGTTTGGTGCGGCCCTAGGACTTCTCATGGTAGGCAGCAGTTGGCTGACCATTCAGGTCCTGGCGTTCTTTTTCGGGCTGGCGGCCGTGGGCATGGCCCTGTTGATCGCTCGGGTCGTGGCGGTCAGACCCATGCTGGTGCTGGTGTTGGCCGGATTGGTGGTCTTATCGATTTTCAACGCTTCCATCACGTTGCTTAAATCCCTTTCGGACCCGTATAATGAATTGCCCGCCATCGTGTTCTGGATGATGGGCAGCATGAGCCGCGCCCAATGGGCCGACCTGCGTGTGGCGATACCGATCGTCGGTATCAGCCTGATCGTGATCCATTTGGCCCGCTACAAACTGAATGTCCTGTCCTTAGGGGATCTGCAAGCCAGCAGCCTGGGCCTCAATCCCCGTTTTTACCGGTTGCTGTTCATCTTTCTCAGTTCCATCATGGTATCCGTTGCCGTAGCCATCTGTGGCCAGGTGTTGTGGGTGGGGTTGGTCATGCCCCATATCGCGCGTACCCTGGTCGGTCCCAACCATGAGGAAATGCTGCCGGTGGCGGTCCTGTCCGGCGGTATCTTTATGCTTCTTGCGGATACGGCCGCCCGTGCATTGACCATGGCCGAGTTGCCCATCAGCGTGGTCACCGCATTTATCGGTGCGCCGCTGTTTGCCTATTTGTTATACCGTAACCGGGGAAGCGGGTGGTCATGAGCATTGTCTGCCGAGATCTGCATTTTGCCTATAACGGCAATCCCATCCTGACGGCCGTGAATATGACGGTCCGGGAAGGGGAGTTCTGCGTGTTGCTGGGGCGCAATGGATCAGGCAAAACCACGTTGATTTATTGCCTGGCCGGCTTACTGGACCTCCAGAAGGGGACGGTGGCCATTGACGGCATGCAGCTGGCCGGGGCCACCCGCGGCGACATCGCCAGGCGAGTCAGCCTGGTGCCCCAGGAACATGCCGACATGTTCCCCTTTCGAGTGTTGGATGTGGTGGTTATGGGACGCACGGCCACGTTTCGCTTCGCCCAGCGACCGGGCCTCGAAGAC
Source organism: uncultured Desulfosarcina sp. (assembly GCA_963674765.1). Classification (GTDB taxonomy): domain Bacteria; phylum Desulfobacterota; class Desulfobacteria; order Desulfobacterales; family Desulfosarcinaceae; genus Desulfosarcina. The sequence continues at coordinate 5,059,766 of OY771548.1, forward strand.
TACCACGCCGCTTACCAGGTACTGGCTCAACTGGAGGCCCAAAACCTGGCCGAGCGTAATTACAACCGGATATCGGGAGGCGAACGGCGCATTGCGCTGCTGGCACGAGCCCTGCTGCAGGCTGAGGGTACGCTGCTGTTGGATGAACCGACCAATCATCTGGATTTTAACAATCAGTACCGGTTATTGGAAAAAATCAAAGGGCTTTGCCGTGAGAAAGGCACCAGCGTGGTCGCGTCCTTGCACGATCCGAATTTGGCGGCACGGTTCGCCGACACGGTGGTCATGCTGGCCGACGGTCGAGTACTGGCCGGGGGAACGGTAGACCAAGTGATGACGGCCGCCATGGTCGGCCGGCTATACCAGACGCGCACCCGGCGGATCGAGACCGATGACGGTGAAGTGGTGTTTGTGCCGTGTTCAGCGGATATTGCCTGCGATGGGCCGGCTGCGCATGAGATGGAGACCGGTCGATGGACATGAAAATAGTGTTAAGTGGCGGATGAAATCGTTTTATAAACAAAAGCATATGAGGACTATCCCGTTATGACGAAAATTTGCAGTCATGCGCATCAATCTCCGTTGGCGGTCGATCGACCGGCCGAGGGGCGTGAGCGCCAGTTGATCGATGATTTGATCCAATCCATGGACCACCCGTCGGCAGTCGTTGCCGAGATTGCCGTCGGCTCCCATTTTCTCGGGATCCGGGCCGAAGACCAGGGGACGGTGTTAGCGGGTCTATCATCCACATTGGGTGCCGTGCCGACCGACGAGGAACGACAACTGGTCGCCGACATGGTCGGCAAGACCCTGGCTGACGCCGCCGAACAATTAAAAGCCAGTCGTGGATTTTCAATCAGCCTGGGGGCCGCAGCGTTGAATACCGGCATCGCGGCCCCCAAACACCAGCCTGATTTTGAAGCGTCACAGATCATGGCCGAGAAGGGCAAGGATGGAGAAACGGTCCTGGTGGGGGATTTCCCGTTCACGGATTGGTTACGGCAACAGGTGAACACCCTGCATCTTTTCGAACTGCAAAAGGTGGCCGGACGTACCCCGCCGGAAGCGTGGGATGCCATTTTGGGCCGTTGCCGTGTTCTTGGCCTGACCGGTACGACCATGCTTACCCGCGCCATGGCGACTTATCTTGAAAAGGCGCCTCAAGCCTATACCGTTATCATCGGCCCCACGACGCCGCTCTCACCCGTGCTTTTTTCATATGGCGCGGATGTCCTTGCCGGCAGCCGGGTGGTTAACCCGGATCCCGTATTCGACGGCATCCGCCAGGGATTATCTTTTCGAGAGTTTAAGAAGATGGGGGTCCAGTTCGTTGCGTGGTCAAAAGACGCGTATGGTGAATGAGGCAATGAGGCATTGGGGTGTCTTAAAAAGGAAGGCAGGGAAAATGATCTTCCAAGTCCTTCAGACGATCGATCATCTGGATTTGATCCAAAATATGACCCTTCCATTTTTTCACTTGCCCCAATGCCGCCTCCGGTCCGAGTCGATCGATTTTTTCGGATAGCATTTTTCGGGCGATCTTGTATTCCTGGGTGCCGGGTTTTAGCTGGCCGTCCTCGTTTAATATCGACATCATGATCGCCATGGCTTGAAATTTATTCATGGTCAATTACTCATGGATGGGTTGAAAGGCAATGTTTTCGGATTTGAAACAAACCAACTGCCAGACATCCTGTTCGGGGTCATGTCGGATGATGTACAGGCATCCGTCATCGCCGATGACCTTAAAGTATCGATGATCCGGCGCCAGCCATCGGTCCTGGACGGATACGACCTCGATACGGCGCTTGCCGATGATCAGTCGCCGCGGCGTCTCCTCCCCCCGATAGCCGGCATAACAATCGGCCCGGATCTGAAATGGGCTATCGGCCCGGAACGATGATGCGCGAATCATTGGTCTGCTGCTGCCGTTGTTCCTCGGCCTGCATCTTTTTGATCTGCTCGACAACTTGAGCCATCTCTTTTTCCATGGCTTGGGGAAATTCGGTCATGGCTTCGGCCAGATTATTGGCCATCAACCTGGCCTGCAGGGGAAGTGGGCCTTGAGGCGTAAGAATCTGGGTATGGCCGAAAAATATGGGTGTGCGGGAGGGATCGTCTTTCCCGTCGGCGGTGATCGGAATCATGCGACGAATCGAGGCCACCTTGACATCGGTGATGGATTCCTCCCGGTATAGGTTTTTCTGATCTACTGTAAAATCAATGCGTTCTTGTTCTGCCATGAAAGCTCTCCATTTGCTTTGGTTGAAATACGGTAATAAAAGTAAAAACGGGTCCAATGGACGCCATATGATGAAAAATGAATCAGATTAACTGATTTTTATGGGCCTGTCACGGAGTTTATCCTGAGGCCCCAAGAAAATAGGGCCGGGATTATTGATGTTTTTCGCCAATCAACATATCATTGACCCCAAATGACAGTCGATTCCCCATCTTCGCCATCACCTGCAATACACTTCAACCGCCGGATGACCGCCATCGGCTGCTCCCTGGCTGTCGCCATTGCGCTGATGGCTGCCAAGTTTTATACCTATCGTCTGACCCATTCCTCGGCGGTGCTTTCCGATGCCTTAGAATCCATCATCAATGTGGTGGCCGCCGCATTTGCCCTGGTCAGCATCTGGATGGCCGCCCAGCCCCCGGATCCCGAGCATCCCTACGGTCATGGAAAAATCGAGTACTTCTCCGCTGGATTCGAGGGGGCCCTGATCATCTTTGCCGCGATCGGGATTTTCAAGACTGGCATCGATCACTTGCTGATGCCTCATCCCATTACCAACCTGAAATCCGGGCTGGTCATTTTGGTCGCCGCATCCGCGATTAATCTGGTATTGGGAATCGGATTGGTCAGGATCGGCAATCGGCTTCAATCACTGACCTTGGTCGCCGACGGCAAGCACGTGCTCACCGATGTTTACACCTCCATCGGGGTGATTGCCGGACTTTTTTTGGTTAAATGGACGGGTTGGTTCTGGGTGGATGGCACCATCGCCTGTCTGGTGGGCATCAACATCCTGCTTACCGGAACTCGCTTGGTCGGCCAGAGTTACTCAGCCCTGATGGACGCGTCCGACCCCGAGTTGCTGGATACGATTTCCCAACTGCTGGAAAAACACCGCAAGCCATTTTGGATCGACATTCACCAGCTGCGGGCATGGCGCAGCGGCAGTTTCATCCATATTGATCTGCATCTGGTGTTGCCGCGCCAATTCAGTTTAGACGAAGCCCATAGTGAGGCCAAGGCTCTGGAGCGGTTGCTGGTCGGGTTTTTCGAGGGCAATGCGGGCGTGCTGATTCATCTGGATCCTTGCGTGGATGCGGATTGTCCGGTGTGCCGAAAGTATGGCTGTGAGCTTCGCTCGACACCCGCGTCGGCCAGCGGGAAATGGGACCGGGAGTCAGTGACGATCAATAAGAGTCCCCGTTAGGAAAAAAGCGAATAAATTCGATTCGATTTGATGATTACGTAAACTTTTTCGGTCAGAACCGATTGTCCTTTACTTTTTATAAGCGGGGTTGAGGTTTTTAATCATCGGATAGTGTTTGATATTGAGCGTCTTTAATTCTGCATTTTCGGATTCGGCAGTTGCCGCCAATATCGCATCCGCGAGTCCAACGCCATGTGACTTGCCATAGTCTCGCCTGTAAAGCCCCCCGGTTTTTCCGATAGCGGCATCAACGGGGACAACACGGAATAGGGATATAAAGTGCTGCAACGCATTTTGTTCAGCATCTCCTTTGACACCCGCATACAACTCCGCGACCACAATCGATGACAAAATGATCCGATCATTATATGTATTGACGAAAGCGACTGCTTTGTCGAACCCTCTAAGAAAATCGATAAGAACATCTGTATCTAAAAGAAACGGCTTTTCCATCATTAGCCTCGGTCCCATTCAGAACGAATCGATTCAAAATCAGGAAGGTCCGTTCGATTTTTCCAAATTCCAGCAGACTCCCGAAGCACCATTTCCCTATGGCGCTTACCGGCCTGTTCGATTAGCTTGTCGATGGCCTCTCTAATGAGTTCACTCTGCTTTTTTCCAAATGATTTAGCCATCGTAGCCAATTCGTTGCGTTGATGCTCGGTTAAATATATTTGGGTTCTTATCATTTTTCACCTCTCACTTAATGTATACACCATGATTATACATCAACATGCCAGTGTGTCAATGCCTATGGTTGATGGGGTGAGCCCCCTATGTGTGAACCCGGTCGGGGCACCGGCGGCTCCGACGTCGTCCATAAAGCGGATAGACATCCATAATTTCTTCACAATTTTATTATATTATCCGACAGTGATTTCCTGCTGCGACTCGCTGGTATCGAAATAACCAACCTGGACGGGTCCGCCATCAATATTCAGGCCGACGAGACGATTTCGGTGGAACTCATGGACGAGACGACGTCAACCCTGACGGACGGCGAAACCTATACGGATCCACCTGAGGACGAAGATCAGAAGGCGGCTTTCTTCAGCGAAGGCCAGTTGCTTTTCTCTGGTAACGGTACGCTGGTCGTTTACGGCCTGGGTGATGACCAGCATGGTCTGGGCAGCGACGACGGCATGAATGCCACCTATGGAAGTGATGTGGAAGGTGATGACGGCAGCATGTTGACCATTAACGGTGGGGTTATCGACGTAAGCGCGTCGACGGGTGACGGCATCGATAGCAATGGCAGCTTGACGATTACCGGTGGTCCCGTTATCGTGCATGGATCGCCAAGCCATCCCGACGTGGCGGCGGACATAAACGGCGATTTCCTCATCGACGGCGGCTTTGTCGCGTTGGGTATCGCTTATCGATAAAAAATAAAGGATATCAGCATCGAATCAAAAAACAATAAGACAGTCCACTGTTCTGAGTGCAATGCCACCTACGGCACTGAAGATCTATTCACCATCGACAACCGGCACGTGTGCCGAAGATGTCTTTTTGGGGATGGTTCACCGGTCACCATCTATCCCATTGGAATTGTAAACAACAATCTCGAAAGGGACCACACACCATTTGGAAGAAAAGGGACTGATACGGTTTCCAAAATCGAGCTGCTACCTTCCCAAAAGCGGTTTATGTCAGGGCTTGATCAGGAATCCGAGATTACAATCGTTTATTATCTGCATAAATCCCGATCGGTTAAGACAACCTTTAAGCGGGGACTCGACGGGAAAAAGGTCGGGGTGTTTGCCTCCCGGACCCCGGACAGGCTCTCACGGATCGGGATACAGGATGTAATACTCCTTAAGATCGAGGGCACGACGTTGTTTGTTAAAGGGATGGATGCCGTCAACGGGACTCCGGTGCTGGATATAAAATTAAAAATCTGATTATAGACATTCGTCAATGCCCACGCTTTATGCCAGAGGATTGTCCGGTGGGCAGGTATAGGGCAGATTAAAAGAGAAGGTCGCCCCCTTGCCCGGTGAGCTTTTCACGGTCAGCTCGCCATGGTGGTAGTGAATGATCCGGCGCGTGATGGAAAGCCCCAACCCCGTTCCCATTGGACGGCCCCGGGATGGATCGACGACCTGTTGGAATTTATCGAAAATTTGCTTCTGATCCGCTTCGCTGATGCCGATGCCATTATCCGCGACCGAGACCGTCAGTCGATCATCGGCATAAACCAACCCGATGTCGATGCGCCCATTTTCCGAGTCGCAAAATTTGACCGCATTGGAAATCAGATTCACCATCGCCTGAATCAACTGGTCACGGTCACCGTCGATGGGCCGCGATGCGTCGGGCAAATTCACCGTCATTTGGATGTTCTTTTCGGCCATCAGTTGCCCGGTGGCACTAACCGCGTCTTGAATCACCTCCTTCAAGTCAACCGTCGTGATATGCCAACGCGTGCGACCCGACTCCAGTTTCTGGAAGTCGAGTACCTGGGTGATCAGGCGCGTGAGCCGTTGGGTTTCCCGGATGATGATACCGGCAAATTCCTGTTGCCGGTCATGGGGCGTGTCCGGATAATCGTGCAGAATTTCGGCCAGGGAACGAATGGCGGTCAACGGCGTGCGAAGTTCGTGGGAAACGGTGGAAATGAATTCGTCCTTGAGGCGATCCAGCTCCTGCAACCGCTGATTGGCCGCGCGTAACTCTTCCGTGGTTCGTTCCAGTTCATGACTATAGAGAATCGTCTGGCGCGTTTCATCGAGGATATCCATGACCTCTTCGATACCCAGTGGCTCTTCCTTGACCATGGACGCCATCATGACCCGGGCCGAGGCCGAGCCGATGGCCCCGGCCAGCATTTTCTCGATATGATTGAACAGGCCTGGATCCCGTGTCAGGGGCTGATCACGGTCGATGCCGTGGGCCATGGCATAATAGTTCAGGGCATATTCGGTGCGTTCCTTGCCGAGAAAACGTTCCAAAAGAGCGACCAGATCGGGAAGATAGGCGGTCCCCCGCCACATGGAGGAGTCATGCACGCGCCCCACATAGCGGTACACATCCACGAACATGGTGGCTTGGGAATGTTCCATGGCCGATGGTCGGCTGAACAATGAACCGGCCACGTAGCATCCCACATTGGCCAGCATGCTCCAGAAAACCGCATGGGTAATCCGATCGAATACATTCAACCCGAACAGTTCAAACGGCTTGAGAAAATCGATGCCAAACGGCCCCAAGTTGACAAAATTCTGGGAAATCAGCCCTGCACCGGCCAGGGTGGGCAAAAACAAGGTGTAGAACCAGACCGCAAATCCGCAAACCACGCCGAGAAGGGCACCGGTGCGGGTCCCCCCTTTCCAGAAAATGCCGATCAAAAGGGCCGGCGCGAATTGGGCCACGGCGGCGAAGGAAACCAGGCCGATGGAAACCAGGGTGTAATACTCGCCGGCATAATGAAAATAGGTGTAGCCCAAAAGCAGTACCAAGATGATGCTCATCCGCCGAATGGACAGCAATATATTGCTTAAATCCTTGCGCTGGGCGAGTTTCAAGGAGGGCATATGCAAAAGCAAGGGCATGACCAAGTCGTTGCAAATCATGGTGGAGAGGGCCACGGTCTCGACAATGACCATGCCGGTGGCAGCCGACATGCCGCCGATGAAGACCAATAGGGTCAGCCAAACCTGTTCGTTTACCATGGGCAGGGTCAGGACGAACAGATCGGCATCGATGCCACTGGAACCGAAAATCAGCAGGCCGGCAAAGGCGACCGGCATGACGAAGACGTTAATGGCCAGAAGGTAAAGCGGGAAAAGCCAGATGGCCTTATTCAGATGATTTTCATTGACATTCTCCACGACCATGACCTGAAATTGACGCGGCAGGAAGACGATGGCCATCATGGATAGAAAAATATGGGCCAACCAGCTGGTAAACTGCCCGGTATGGGGTGCCAACGTCATCAGGGAACGTATCTCCGGGGAGGCCATGGCCCGGTGGCTGAGGTCATCGAACCCATTAAAGATAAAAAAAGTGACGAATATGCCTGCGGCAAAGAAGGCCACCAGTTTGACGATGGATTCAAAGGCGATGGCCGCCACCAGACCTTCATGGCGTTCGGTGGCTTCGAGGTTACGAGTGCCAAAAAGGGTGGCGAACACGGCCAGAAACATCGCCACATAAAACGTTGTGTCTTGCCAGATATCAATTCCCTGTGGATGGGGGATGGGCGGTAAGCGCGGATACTGGTGAATGACCAGGAAACTGGAAGAAATGGCCTTTAGCTGGAGCGATATATAGGGGACGATTCCCAATACGGCAATGACGGTGGCCACACCGCCCAAGGTCATGCTTTTTCCATAACGGGAGCCGATGAAATCGGCGATGCTGGTAATCCGATGAATCTTGGAAATACGGATGATTTTTTTCAGCACCAACCACCCCAGGGTGGCCATCAGGGTCGGTCCCAGATAGATGGTGAGAAATGCCGGGCCAGCCGATGCGGCCCGTCCCACACTGCCATAAAACGTCCATGCGGTGCAATATACGGCCAAGGAAAGGGCGTAGATATAGGGGGTGCTGATGATGCTTTTGCCCATATCCGCCCGCTTGTCACCATAATAGGCAATGGCGAACAAGACGCCAATGTAGCACAAGGAGACGAAGATGACCGTTTCCGTTGCCAACATGGGCAGGCCCTTTTAGCGATGATGGGTTAAGATGGGCACATCGGTTTTGGAACGACTGATGACCAGCATCAAAAAGATGATCAACGTCCAGACGCCAAACAGGTAAAGGTATAGGATCGGGATCCCGAAGACGAGCAACGGTCGATTGAACAGACAGAGCAGAGGATAGTTAAACAACACCAGACTGAGCAAAAAGAGGCCCACCAATCGTCTACCATTGAGTTTGTCTCGGGTCATGGCCCGCTCCTTCCATCCCGGCACGCGCCTTTCTTGGGCGCCACGGGCGTGTCGGCCCTGCAGGACGCCTTTCCATTAAAAAAGCAGGATCGCTCGATTACTGGATCTCAATTTCGGCGGGGGTGATGATTTCCGGATTTCCTTCCTCCGATAATTTTGGCAAGGAGGCCGAACGCATTTTCCAACCGCGATGGCGAACGATGCCCGTAAACGGTGGCTCGCCCACCACATTTCCCACCAACTTGATTGCATTTTGATCAAACCCGGCGGGGATGTCAACGGTATCGCCTTCGCTGCTTTCCATAACCGGTTCGGGGGTCAGATAACGATCCATGGTTTTTTTGCAGTTTTCATGAATACTGCGCACCGCGGCCCCGATCTGGCCGTCTTCGTAAAGGGAAAGATCTTCCTGAAGAAAATCAAGCAGTCGGCCTTCTCTCTGAAGCACGGCAAAAAGATGGATGAACAGTCGCTTTTCATGGTTCTGTTGTCGCGTCTGCTGTTGCTCGTCTGGTTTGGGGACCGGGGAAGCCGTTTTGGGCGTTTTCGGAGGATCATTTCTGCCCGCCAACAGCTTGACCAGGATATTTTTTTGGAACATCCAGGTTAGTATACCATAGAGTACCAAAAATGCGAACAAGGCGGCGTATTCCAAAACCGTCATGGGGATAAGGAGAACCTGGGACTTGAAACAAAAATAGGCAAGCAGCAAAAAAAGAACGGTTGAAAAGAAAATCGTTAGAAAAAACGATCGCCACGCAAAAGACCTTTGTAATGAAGATTTCATCGTTGTTTCCACCTGTTGATTAACAATTTGAAGCGTTCCGGGATGTGTCGGCAACCTAATGGGTAAACGGGTTCCTGTCAAGTTTTACCCACACGTCGGGCCGGCAATCGCAAGTAAAAACAAAAACCAGCCGCTCCTGAACACGCACCATTCCCGAAAGTGAAAAAATGCCAAATGCCAAATGAAAGATGAAATCGATTTTAAAACAGATCGAATACCACCATTTGGCATTTGTATTGGGCATTTGACATTCATGGTCGCTTTAATTGCGGAAAGAAAGGCAACCCGGAAATCACCATGCAATATTACTGTGTACGATCCGTTTTTGCTTCAGCAATTGAAATTTTGAAGCTGTTCGGCGGGAATTTCATCGATCGATAGCAAAAAATGATGATCGATTACGATTACGAGCACGAGCACGAAAAATGCCAATGCCCGTCGTGCTCGTGCTCAGTGAAGCGGTGCGCGTAATCGTAATCGGAAAGCTCGGTGTGCCATAATTTGCAATTGCTGCTTTTGCCTTGTACCGGTTGGATGGTTATGGTAACCATGAAAAACGTATCAGGAAAGCGATAGGGATGCGGGGTGATCGAATCAACTACGCTGTGAACGCGACATGCCTTGAAACCATCACAACGATTCAAAACCATGGCCAACAACTACAAACATCGTTTCGATTTTGACATCGGCTATTTGATCAAAAGCCCTTGCCGTGGATGCATCGACCGTTACCTTTTCCCTGACTGTATGAAAACCTGCACCCCACTGGACAGAATCCATACTGCCCTGGCCACCAGCGTTTCCTGTTCCCAGGCGCAATCGTCTTTGGAGTCCCACGCCATATTTCAAGAAATCAAAGATGAAAAATAGGTAAGCGTTCACAGGGCACCGCATCTGCTTTGTTCCCGGGCACTTGAAGACCGACCCGGTCGTCGGCGTACCCGGCGCTGCGCACCTGAGGCACCCTGTAACCGCTTACCGTCCAGTGTTTACCAATCAATTGATCATCTCAACCCCGTGAACAGGTACCAAAGATTTAATTGATAATCGTATAAAATTGTGAAAAAATTGTTTATTGTTTCTTAGAATGGTCTAACCCCCTATTTTTCAGAACCCGTTTTCTTCCACTACATTTATTCATGGAGTCGGTATGGCAGACTATCGTTTTTTTCACCACGAATGCTATTACCTATTGAGTAAACATGCCCAGCGTATGGATGCTGAGACGCACCATCTCAAGCACCTGATCGACGATAAAAACCGCTTGACGCCGTTCAGCGTCCGCGGTGGCGGGCTGTTTTTCGATTTTTCACGGCAGCGAGTGACCCAACAGACCATGGAACTGCTTTTCTCCTTGGCCGATGCGGCGGGGGTGATGGATCGTTTCACCGACATGGCCGAGGGGAAAACGGTCAATGTCACCGAGAATCGAGCGGCCTTGCACATGGCGGCCAGGAGCTTTTCGGATTCGCCGATTCATATTGACGGCCGTGACGTGAAAGCGGATTTGGGACAGGTTTTGAAACAGATCCGCGATTTTACGACAAATGTCCATGAGGGGGGCGTGCATGCCGGCAACGGAGGCCCCTTTCGACATGTGGTCGTCGTGGGAATCGGTGGCAGTTACCTGGGGACTGAATTCGTGGCCCATGCCCTGGCGGCGTATGCAGACAAAAATATCACCCTGGATTTCTTAGCCAACGTCGATATTCATAACTTCGGTCGGATTTGGTCGACGATTGATCCGCAGCAGACATTATGGATTATCATTTCAAAAAGCTATACCACGGCTGAAACCATGGCCAATGAGGACCTGATTCGTCGCTATCTGGCGACGGAGGGAATCGACCCCGCCAATCACATCGCGACGGTGACGAGCAAGGGCAGCCCGGGCGACCAGGGCCAGGGTCGTGAACTGGCGGCCTTTCATATGTATGATTTCATCGGTGGGCGCTACAGTGTCACTTCAGCCGTGGGGGGCGTGCCATTAAGCCTCTATTTGGGATACGAACGGTTCGAACGGTTTCTCAAAGGGGCCGAAAGAATGGATCGGCATGCGTTGTCGGCCGCTCCCGAAAAGAACCTGCCCCTCATTGCCGCATTGTTGACCGTCTGGAATACCAGCTTTCTGGGATACCCCCAAACCGCCATCATTCCCTATGCATCGCCGCTCGGCAAGCTGGCCGCCCATGTTCAACAGCTCAACATGGAAAGCAACGGAAAGTCGGTCGATTCGACGGGCCGATGGCTTCAACAACCGGCCGGCACGGTGATCTTCGGCGAACCGGGCACCAATGCACAGCACTCGTTTTTCCAGCTGGCCCATCAGGGCAAGGCATTTCCCATTGAATTTATCGGTGTCTTGAAGCCCCAATACCGGATGGATGAAGGCGCCTTCAACGGCGTGAGTCATCAGCAAGAATTGTGGGCCAACCTATTGGCTCAGGCGAGCGCATTGGCCGTTGGCCGTGATAGTGAAAACCCGGCCAAGGCCTTTTCCGGGAACCGCCCCTCATCGATCCTGGTGCTCGATGATCTCGAACCGGAAAGCGTGGGGGGCTTGCTTGCTTTCTACGAAGCCAAAACCATCTTCGAGGCTTTCATCTGGGGAATCAATCCGTTTGACCAGTTTGGTGTGGAGTTGGGGAAGGTCACCGCTGGCACCCTGCGCAGCGAAATGGCCACACGCAACCGGTCCCCCAACCACAATTTCGACACCCTTGATCCCATTAACCGCCATTATCTGAAGCTGTTGTTCGACGATTGTTGATCGTCTAAGGGTGGCGGAAAGAAATCATTCCACCAGAAGGCACCGGAATTGTGGTCGTCTACCAGGCGCATCCGCCGGTGCACATTAGGAATATGTGCCGGCGGATGGAACGCCGTAGACGAGCGCAAGAACAAGCAAGATGGGGGGATGATTTTTTTCCGGCGCCCTAAAGTGCGAATCGATACACCACGGCGCCCCAGGTGACCCCTGCGCCGAGGCCCAGGAATATGACCGTGCTGCCGGGGCCCACACGCCCCTCTTCAATGGCTTCGTCCAGGGCCAGGGGAATACTGGCCGCCGTGGTGTTGCCATAGCACTGGATATTATTGTAAACTTTGGATTCAGGCAGTTTCAAAGACTTGGCAAACGCCTGGTTGATTCTGAGATTGGCTTGATGGGGAATGAAAAGATCCACCGCCTCCAGGGGAAGTCCCGCTTTTTCCAGCACCTCCATGGTGACTTCCGGCAATCGACGAACCGCCTGTTTGAAAATCGTTTTACCGTCCATCGTGGGGTATTGTTTGCCTTCGCGCAGCATGGTTTCGTCGATTCTGGGATTGTCGCGAGAGGCGGGGGCATAGGTCATCAGGCTCTCCGCCATGGAACCATCGGCGTGTAGCGCGGTGGCCAACACGCCTGAATGGGTATCGGTTTCCATGCGCTCGACACAAACCGCGGCGGCACCGTCTCCGAAGATCACCGTCACATCCCGTCCGCTGGTGGAAACATCCAATCCCGTGCTATGAACTTCGGCGCCCACGAGTAGAATACGTTTTGCCAGACTGCTGCGTATATAGGCATCGGCTGTGGTCAGGCCATACAAGAAGCCGGTGCATTGTTGACGGATGTCCAATGCGGGCGTGGACGAAAGCCCGAGTTTGTCGGCCAACAGACAACCGGACCCCGGAAAGAAAAGGTCGGGACTAAGCGTCGCAAAAATGATCATATCAATATCTTGGGGGGACCAACCGGCACGCTGCATGGCAATTTTCGAAGCCTCCAGGCCGAGATCCGAAACGCCCACACCGCCTGCTTCGGGTACCCAATACCGCTTTTCGATGCCGGTACGCTGAAGAATCCATTCATTGGATGTCTCCATCCACTGGGCCAGGTCATGATTGGTCACGAGACGAGGGGGCAAATGGCGCCCGGTGCCCTTGATGACGGTTCTTTTCATATGCATTCTCCCCTGGTTGCCGCCGAAAGCGTCGTTTATCGGCGGTTCATTTTGATCTTTGGATTACCTTGCAGGATAGCTATCTTAAAGGAAAGAATCAAGATACTTGTCGGTCGAGGAATAAACGTCCCATCAAATGCCGATCATTGTCCGCCTCAGACTGACATGGGACCTCGGCCGGGCCTGTGAATTGACTGCATCCCAATAAAATCCTTAAGTTTGCGGTACCTATCGTCGATATCCTTTTGCAGAACACCAAGTCGACCATTTCTGTCGGGGAAATTCATTTCCAATGAGTTTCATCGAACCTGAGCGTGTTCGAATTATTCATTTATTGGCAGCTTGTTGCTTATGAGCAAAAAGGCAAATGACAAATCCATCGTCGATGAATCGGTTGAAAAAGCCGACGATACGACGACCGATCACCTTTCGTCGGAAGGGGATACATCCGCATCAGATCAGTTGAGCGCCGACGAAATGGACGTATTCAACCAAATCATGGGTGAAATCGAAGGGGAGGTGCCAGCCGACGAGCCCCCCCTTGCCGCCGCCGTTGAGGATCCTGCCGGCCCCATCGATTCCCAATCCGATACGCAAGCCGAGGACGACCTCGACGACGATCAACAAAAAACCTTCGAGAGCATCATGGCTCAGATCGAAGGCGGTGACCTATCGGCCGAGGACGATGCCGACGGCGGCAAGGACGACGAACCGGAAATCATGGAAACCGAGGCGGACTTTGCCGCCGAATTGGAAAAGGTGGCCAAACAAGCCGAAACCACCGCCGTTGATACGGCCGATTCCGACGCTGGGGAGGAGGAGAGCGAGGACGACCTCGACGAAGATCAACAAAAGGCCTTCGAGAGCATCATGGCTCAGATCGAAGGCGGTGACCTATCGGCCGAGGACGATGCCGACGGCGGCAAGGACGACGAACCGGAAATCATGGAAACCGAGGCGGACTTTGCCGCCGAATTGGAAAAGGTGGCCAAACAAGCCGAAGCCACCGCTGCGGATACGGCCGATTCCGACGCTGGGGAGGAGGAGAGCGAGGACGATCTCGACGAAGATCAACAAAAGGCCTTCGAGAGCATCATGGCTCAGATCGAAGGCGGTGACCTATCGGCCGAGGACGATGCCGACGGCGGCAAGGACGACGAACCGGAAATCATGGAAACCGAGGCGGACTTTGCCGCCGAATTGGAAAAGATGGCCAAACAAGCCGAAGCCACCGCTGTGGATACGGCCGATTCCGACGCTGGGGAGGAAGAGAGCGAGGACGATCTCGACGACGATCAACAAGAAGTCTCCGAAACGGTTACGCCAGGCATAACGGACGACCCTTCTGAAAAAGATGCTTCTCTTGTCGACGATGCGTCTTCCACCGCTGTCGATAAACAAAAAACGGCAACGCCGACGACGGATTCCACGGCAACGAAGGCTTCCGCGGATGTTGGTTCGGACAATGATTCCGATGATGTCGACAAAATTTTCGATGCAATCGCCTCAGACCTCGACGAGTCAGCGGAGAAACAAACAACACAAACGGACGAAGCGGATGCGTTGGAAGTCGTTCGTAAAGATGATGGCGCGGATAACGATCAGACTGAGGATCCCCCTACTGGTGATCGTTTGCCCGAAGCCGAGCAGGCATCGCCAAAGCCCATCGCTCCAAAAAAGCCCGCACCGAAAAAAGAAAAAAAGGTCGCCAAGCCGACCGGCAAAAAAAACCGACCCGCGGCCTCCGTTCCTCCGAAAGAAGCATCGCCGTTACCCGCTGTCAAACCATCAAGGCGAATCGGCAAAAAAATTATCTTTTCGATGGTGGTTTCGCTGCTCATTTCCATATCTGCGGCCGGATATTACTATTGGACGCATTTGAGAACGGATGACCCCGTGACACCGCCTTCCGGAGAAAAACAAGCCCTACCACCAGAATCCGGGCCGACCGGCGAAGCGCCCGTGGCCGTCACCGTCACCGTAGCCGATCATTCAATGGATCAGCAGCGTCTGAAAACCGTGACTGAAGAGATTGATCAATTGCGCCGTGAGATTATCGCCAAGCAAAAAGAAATCGAGGAGTTGCGGACGTATTACCAAACCGGTATCGATGCCGAAATCGAGAACTTGGTCAATACCTTATGGGAAACCAAACGCGGCGTGGTCCCATTAAAAACCGCATTGGCCAATCCCATCGTTGGCATGGGGATCAAAGCCATCCAACGACGGGAAGTCTATATCGAGAAGTTGGCGGAACCGGTGAACACGCTCTATGTCAACAGCGAGGCGCTGCTCTACCTATCTCGGAAAGCCGCATTGCTGACGATGATGTCCCAAAAAACCAGTGATATCGATGTCGACGGATTTGTCGAACAAAGTCATGAAATGATTGCCTCCCAACGCCGTACACTGGTACAGCTGAATATCGACGATGTCGACGCGCCTGAATACGATCTTCGATCGATTTGGCAACGCATCGAGGCCCGCTTGCGGGATAAGACCAACCGTCCGCCACCCCCGCCAGCGGCTAAGAAAACGGAAAACGAAGCCATTTGGAAGGCCATCTGCAGTGGCGATTTTTCCCAGAAACACAAATTGACGGCCTTATCGCCGCAAGCGGCCCAATGCTTGGCCAACTGGAGTGGCAAGGATTTGTTTCTAAACGAACTGACCGCGCTTGAACCAGAGGTCGCGCGTCAGTTGGCGCAGTGGAAGGGAACGTGGTTGGGATTAAACGGCATAAAAGAATTGTCGCCGGAAGCGGCCACCTATCTGGCCCAGTGGAAGGGGAAGGGACTATCCCTTAATGGACTTTCCCGGCTTTCGCCCCGGCTGGTGGCCATCTTGTCCGAATGGCAGGGAGATCAAATCGAATTGGTTAATGTCAGACACATGGCCCACTGGGAGAATCCGAATACGCGATTGTTTCTTTCAGAAGAAATGGCGCGTAAGATCAATGGCAAAGGGCAATAAACCGTGACCCCTACCAGGCACCATCACCAATCATGGATACTCGCATTGTTCTTTGTTCTCTCAACCGTTTCCCTTGCCGTAGGCGCCAATGAGAAAGGAGAACAGCTGCGTCGCGGCATGGCCGAGATCGCATTACTGAGCAGTCAATTAACCCAGCGCAAGGATGATGCGGTGCATACACGCAAGACCTTGTCTGCAAAGCTCGCCGAGTTCAAAAATGAAACCCTGCAGGTACTGGGTGAAAACAAAATCAAGACCCAGGCGGAGGCCTTGAACCATCCGAGAGTGTATTACAATCTGTTGCTGATGGCAGAGATTGACGCGTATATGACGCGATACACCGAGAAAATCGGCTATTATCGGGTGGCCTGCGATCGCCTCGGCTATCTTTACCAGCAAGCTGACGATGAACTTAAAATCGTCTCCACCCTTTCCGATCTTAAAATCGATGCGCTGATTGGTCAAACAAGGAAAGTCCTCGATCGGTACTTCCCCGATGCCCAAACCATCGCCATCGATCCCATCACGCTGACGGTGAAATCACCGAAAACCGTTCTGGTGGAACTTGTCTGGACAAAATAATGCTTACACCATCAGGTTGATCAGCTTGTCATGCAGTACTTCATAGGAGTAGAATTTTTCACCGAGGGCGTAATTGTTTTCGACCATGCGCCGGCACCGGTTTTGATCGTTTAGCAGGGCCCGGGTCTGTTCAACGGCTTCATCGGTGACATAGCCGTCGATTTCAACGGCCTGAAACCCCTTGGGTTTGATATCGAAGGTATAAATCGAATACCGGTTCACAAGAAGCGGTTTCCGATAGTAAACCGCTTCCAGGAATGCATTGCCAAAGCCTTCGGTGGTCGACGGATAGGTGATGAAATCCGCATGATGGTAAATGTCGGTCAATGTATAAACCTTGCGGCCATCATCGGTCATCGCCCGGCGGTCATTGATGATGTCGGACACGAAAAGTGTATTCACCTTCATGCGCCGGGAATAGTCGATAATGCGCTGCTCGTAGTCGTGCCCTTCATCGCCGGAGGCATGCGAGATGACGAGGCGCGCTTTCATGCCCAGACGGCTGACCAACTCGATGGCATTTTCGATGCCTTTGCGCTTGACCACCCGGGTCGGCTGGAGAATCAGTTTTTCATCCGCATCCAACCCCAACGCATCGCGCACATCGGCAGCGTAATCATCCGGTGGCGGCGGGGGCGTGCTGAAATCCATGACATTGGGGATAATGGTGGCTGATATGCCCGTTCGCAACGATAGCTGATTGTCGGCCGAAGAACTGATCACCACATGGCGGATTGTTGGCAGATGGGGAGGAAAGGCCATGTTCAGGTAATCCCAAACGGCATTGGCCTTGAATTCCTGCCGCTCCCAGAAAAAATCGTGATGATGGGCGATGGCGGGCAGTCCGGTTTCGGCAATCACTTCCGTGATCGCGATTCCCAGGGGAATGTTCAGGGGAATGGTCAAGGCATTTTCGGGTACCAGCAAATCAATGTTATATTTATTTATAAATTCATAAAGGTGATCCTTGAGGTGTTCCTTGATGGCATTAATCCGATTGGTCAGCTGTCGTTCTCGCACGCTGTTCGCATGAACACGGAAAGCCGTGTTGAAAATCGAACGAATCTCCGGTTCCAGGAAATGGGCTTTCGGCGATAAGAACGCGCATTTCGGATCGCGGTCGAGCTCGCCGGCGAAATAGAAGCACTGGAAACCTTTTTTTTCGAAGACGCGCGCCCATTTCTCCGTCTCCAATGACACACCATCGGTGCCGGCGAATCGGGTAGAGATGAAGCCGATATGGTTGACCTTGTCGAATGGAATATACATATCGCCTCCTGCATTGGGAAATGGTTGGCCAAAAGGCGGTGATTGGCGATGAAGAAGCGGTGATGCGTACAACCCCACCACACAAAATGGCGTCTGTCAACCAATGGATGCCACATGTCGACGATACCGGTAATATTTGACAAATTTTGAATAATATAGAAGAATAAATCCACATTTCCGCTTTGACCACCGTATTCCGTTAAATTCGCTAACCGCCAACAGCTAATCGCTCAATTTTTTTTTGCTTCCATGGTGGAGGCTTCATGAAGATCGCTTTTGTCCATTACCACCTGAAAACCGGTGGTGTGACCACGGTCTTGAGGCAACAGGTGACCGCGCTCCGGCGCCACTGCGACTGTTTGGTGCTTACTGGTGACCGGGCAGGGACCGAGCTTCCATGCCGGATCGTCGAAATCCCTGGACTGGGATACAATCGGCCCGGAGTCAGCCCATCGACAACCGATCGGATTACCGATCGCATGCTGGATGCGCTGCGACAGCAATGGCCAGGGGGGTGCGATATCCTTCATATCCACAACCCCTTGATCGCCAAGAATCGACGGTTCCTCGACGTCATCAATCGACTGCAGCAGGCAGGGATCAACCTGTTCTTGCAGATTCATGATTTTGCGGAAGATGGGCGACCCGATGTTTACTATTTACAAGAATATCCGGCCGATTGTCACTACGGCGTCATCAACCTCCGGGATAAAAAAATATTGAGACACGCGGGTCTAAAAGAGGTCGGTCTTCACCATCTTCCCAATGCCGTTGAACCGCTACCGATGCAATCCCAGAAAAGCCACGACCCGCTGGTATTGTATCCCGTTCGCGCCATTCGACGCAAAAATATCGGCGAGGCGATCATATTGTCCTTCTTTTTAAAGGGAGGTCGGCGTCTGGCCATCACGCAACCGCCGAACAGTCCGGCAGATCTGACCAGTTATCGAGACTGGGGGCATTGGATAGACGCCAACCGCCTTCCCGTGGATCTGGCGGCTGGCCGACACACCCCTTTTCCCCAACTCGTGAATGCGGCGGATAGTATGATCACCACCAGTATCGCCGAGGGATTCGGGTTTTCCTTTTTGGAACCCTGGACCGCCGGGAAATGGTTGTGGGGACGACGGCTCGATGCGATTTGTGCCGATTTTGAGGTCAACGGTATTCGGTTGGATGGGTTGTACCAGCGGTTTAAGGTGCCGCTGACCTGGATTGATCGTGAACGGTACGCGTATTGCTGGCGCCGTGCGGTACGCGAGACCGCCCATCGCTATGGGTATTCGGTGGCCAGCGAAACCATCGATCAGGCCGTTGCGCGCCGCTTTCAATCCGATTGGATCGATTTCGGACTGTTGGACGAACGACGGCAACGCCAGGTGGGGAATCGTTTGATAAGGGATCCGGCCGCCCGACAGACATTGGTGGAAATCAATCCATGGCTGAATGATCCCGGCGAGCCATGGCCTGCGGGGGGGCTGATTGAATCCAATCGGCAGGCCATCCGTGAGCGTTACGGACAGGAGCAGTATCGAGACCGCGTGCTGGCCATTTATGATCGGGTGATCGGCCAGCGGGTTTGCCATCGCATCGACAAGCGGGCCGTCATCGAGGCATTCGTTGACCTTGATCACTTTTCTCTTCTCCAGTGGGGGGGCTATGAATCTTGATGCAACCCTCGTGGACAGATATCGGCAAACGCTCGCGCCGATCCCGACCCGGCTATCGCCACGCCTCGACAAGCGTCGGCCATACCAGGCCATTCTTTTCGATGTTTACGGTACCCTTATGATCAGCGCGGCCGGAGATATCGGCGTTGATGGAAATGCTGTCCCACAAGACGATCAATTGCGGCAATTGCTGCGCCGGTATGCCATCGATTTCACACCGGCAGGCCTGAAGCGTGCCTTACGATCGGCCATTGAAGCGTCTCACACCGCTTTCCGCCAAGACGGCATCGACTATCCCGAAGTGGATATCCTGTCCATTTGGCAAACCGTATTGGGCGCCCATCACACGCCCTGGATCGCCAACCTGGCACTGGAATATGAACTATTGGTCAACCCGGTGGGGGCAATGCCGGGAGCTGATCGCCTCGTCGCGGCCCTCAACGCCGCCGGCATTACCATGGGGCTGATTTCCAACGCCCAATTCTACACCCCGTTCGTATTGGAAGGGCTTTTGGGACGCTCCCTTTCGCAATGCGGATTCGATCGCGACCTGCTTTTTTATTCATGGGTAGCGGGGCATGCCAAACCATCGGCGGTCATGTTTGAACGCGCTCGGTCAGCCCTCGAAAAAATGGCCATTCCCCTACCGTCCGTGCTTTATGTCGGCAATGACATGCGCAATGATATACTGCCGGCCGCATCGGTCGGGTTCGAGACCGCCCTTTTTGCCGGCGACCAACGCTCCCTTCGGTTACGAGAAGCGGATCGACGGTGCCGAACGGTCGCCCCGGATCTTGTCATTACCGACCTGCGCCAGTTAATGGCCTGCAGTGAGGATCGCTTCCCGCGAGGATAACATGGAAAAGTACTTAGACGTCTTACCGACCTTTGTGGAACAAATTCGACAGATTCGTGAAATCATTATCAGTAATATCGTCCTAATCGGGCAAGTTCCGGCACCGACGTTTCATGAACGGCAGCGGGCAGAGTGCCTGGTCGAACGAATGGCCGATTTCGACCTGGATGAATGCAGCATCGATGATTTCGGCAATCCCATCGGCGTTATTCATGGATCGTCTCCCGATGCCCAGTCTATTTTCGTGGTTGCCCATCTGGATACCTTTTCCGAGGTGGAGACTGACCAGCATTACGAGGTTACGGATAGAATCATCAGTGGCATCGGTGTTTCCGACAATTCCGCCGCCGTGGGCGTGTTGGCCTCTCTGCCTGAAATATTGAGGCGCCTCGAGCTGACTTTCGCATCGGACATCGTCCTGGTGGCTCCCTGCCATTCCCTGGGGCCGGGCAACCTCAAGGGGATCCGTCAATTAATCCGATCCTGGCCCGGGCCCATTCGCGGGGCAATTTGCCTGGAAAGCGTTGAATTGGGAAGACTCAACTACACTTCCGACGGAATGATCCGCGGTGAAATCAGTTGCTCTATTTCCAGCGAGAGAAAAAAAGGCAACCCCTACCATGCCAATGCCATCCTGATCATCAATGAAGTCATCAATGCCATATTAGGCCTGCGTTTGCCGCAAAAGCCTCGTACTCATATCGTGATCGGCAAGATTGCCGGTGGGTTCAACCATGGTAAAATTGCCTACGACGCCAAGATTGGGTTCGAGATTCGCAGTGATTCCGACCGCATGGTCAAAGAACTATACGGCGATATGCGGGATATTGTCGACGGCGTCAACAAGACCTATGGCGTGGCATTGAAACTCAACCGCATCAGTAACCTGAATGCCACCCAGTTGCCCCATAATCATCCCTTGGTCAAATGTGCATCCCGCATCCTTAAGCGACTGGACGTGGAGGTCATCAGCGAACCCAGCGAAACCGCCTTGTCGATTTTTTTGCAAAACAAAATTCCGGCCATTACCCTGGGACTGACTCTGGGAGACAACTTTCATCAGGATGGCGCGATCATCGAAATCGAGCCCATGTACAAAGGCATTGCTCAGATTCCGGCGCTGATCATGGCCATGGACAATGGAGTGTGTGATGGATAATACCTGGATTCAATCGAATACCTTTCATCATTCCGAATTCAAAAATCTCGATCGTTTGGTCGCGGCCAAGCGCCAAAAAAACCTGACCATCTCATTATGCCTGCCTACGCTCAACGAACAGCGGACCATTGCCAAGGAAATCGTGATCATGAAGTCGGAGCTGATGACCCGCTATCCCTTGATCGATGAGATCGTGGTCGTCGACTCCGGTTCCACTGACAATACCCGAAAAATTGCACGCTCCTACGATGTGGGGGTTCACGAGGCGGACAACATCTTGCCGCATTTGGCACGGTACCGTGGCAAGGGGGAAAACCTGTGGAAGGCCCTGTACATCACGAAAGGGGAAATCATCGTATACATCGACGCGGATATCAAAAACATTCACCATCGATTCGCCTATGGGTTGTTGGGACCACTTCTGCTTTCGGACCGGATCCGATTCTCAAAGGCCTTTTACGATCGGCCCATCTCAATGGGGGACAACAAGTGGCGACCCACCGGCGGTGGCCGGGTCACGGAATTGGTCACGCGTCCATTGTTCTCTTTGTTCATGCCCGACCTGACCCAATTCGTGCAGCCCCTTTCCGGAGAATATGCCGGCTATCGCAGTATTTTCGAAGCCATTCCCTTCCACATCGGATATGGCGTTGAAACCGGAATGTTAATCGATATCCATGAAAAATGGGGCCTCGACGTCATGGCCCAGGTCGACCTGGACCGCCGGGTGCACAAAAACCAGGACACCAAGGCACTGGGACGCATGTCGTTCGTGATTATCAAGACATTTCTCAAGCGCATCCAAAAACTGGATCGGGTGGAAGTCAAGCAAGCATTGTTTGACGAGATGATTCAGTACCATCTGGTCGACGAGAAACTTCGCCCCGATATTTATACCCTGGAGGAAAACGAACGCCCACCGATGATCACGATTCCCGAATATCAGGAAAAGTTCATGGACATGCCGGAAAAGAGATGATAATTCGGCAGCCTCGTGAACCAACCCGTTATTTTACAATCAATTTGTCATTTCGACCCCGTGAACAGGCACATAGGAACGAACATGCCAGAAGAAAAATATCCCGGTTATGTAAAAAGCGAAACGGTCATCTGGTTCGTGTCCCTGGCGCTATTAATCGGTTTCGTCGGTGGGGTGGCCTTTGGGGTATACAAAAGCAGTATGATGGTGACCCCACGGGGAATGTCTCCTCAACCGTCTATGGATCCGTCGCGTCAGAAAGCCATCGACCAATTGAAGGATCGGGTCCGGCAGAATCCCACGGATGGCAGTGCATGGATTCAGCTGGGGCATCAGTATTTCGACCTGGAACAGGTCGATGACGCCATCGACGCCTATGAAAAAGCCCTGGCCATCGATCCGGACGACCCCAATGTGTGGACCGATTTAGGCGTCATGTTCCGACGCCGCGGCGACCCGAACAAAGCCATCCAAGCCTTTGACCGCGCCATGCAAATCGATCCCAAACATGAAATCTCGCGTTTCAACAAGGCAATCGTGCTGTTTCATGACCTGAACGACGAGCCGGGCGCACTGGCCGCCTGGGAATCGCTGTTGGTCATCAATCCCCAAGCCCAGTCACCCAACGGCCAATCCGTCAAACAGCTCGTCGATCACATCAAGAACAATCACCGGGACAAAGAATGAGTCAAACCCAATGCAACCATACGCGCCTGGTCAAGAAGGGGCGGGTGTTCGCGTTTTTTACGGAAAACATCACCCTGCCCAACGGTGTTACCATGGATGTGGACGTTATCCGGCATCCGGGTGCGGCGGCGATTGTTCCCATGATGGATGATGGCCGCCTCCTGCTACTCAAACAATACCGACATGCCGTCGGTGCGTTCATCTGGGAGATCCCCGCCGGGACGCGCGATCCGCAGGAGGATGAAATGACCTGCGCCAGACGCGAGCTCACCGAGGAAACCGGCTACACCGCCCGAAAAATGGAAAAAATAGGTGTGATTACGCCGCTTCCCGCCTATTCGGACGAACGCATTTCCATTTACTTGGCCACGGGCCTGACGCTATCCGAACAGGATCTGGATGACGACGAACACCTCTCCGTGCATCCGGTTAAATGGCAGACGGCCATGGCCATGATCGCCGACGGAAGGATCAATGATGCCAAAACCATTGCCAGCTTGCATCTGGCGGCCAATCATGTGGGTTGATCAAATAAACCAAGATACGAATGGTTAGAATTTAATCGTCAATCCGGTAATCTCGCAGTGCAACGGATACTGGCGCCAAATCGGATTGGTTTCAGCGGCATGGATCATGTTTTGCCAGCCAAAACACCCACGGCACTGGTTTCCTTTTTTCAAGCAAGGGGGAGCATCACCTTTCTTGATCAGCTTGGGCGTTAGGGGCGTGTTGGATGGGGTGTGGTCTTTTTTTATCATGGTTTTCAATGCATTTGTTTGGTTTATCGTTTGCCTTTCGTTTCATTGTGTCGGATTGGTTTTAAAAAGTCAATATATGGATTGTTAACATGTAATGTTTTACTGCTCAATCAGTTCTGGATGCTGGATCAAGTCCGGCATGACGAGAGCGGCACTTCTAAGGAACTCGTTAATCAAAACCGTTTATAAATTATTGATTATAAAAAGCTTTTCCATTTAACTGGCGTAGCCGCAGCAAAATAAAAAACGAGTTTCTTTTGCATGGTTTTTTGGCCATGTATGGCCTGGAAAAGCTTTTTACGAGTTCATCAAATTTAGTTGTCCGCAAAACGCGTGGCCACGATTCGGTCGATCTGATCCTGGTCAAACCGGTAAACCGTATTGCAATGGTGGCAACGCAGTTCCACCGGAAATGGCCCCTTGGCCTGAATATCCTTCAACTCGTCCACGGGTAATAACTGGAGCACATTGCGGATTTGATCTCGGTTACAGTGACAATTGAATTCAGCCGGTCTCCAATCGATGAAACGGGGCGAGAAATCCGCCAGGTGGGTGCGAACAAAATCAGCCGGGGAAATCTTATCGGCCAGGGAGGAGGCAATGGAGGGCAACGTCACGACCCGCGTCTCGATCGCCTCCGTGATCTCGTCGGTGGCATTGGGCAGGGCCTGCAAAATCATCCCGCCGGCGGCAACCACCCGACCGTGAGCATCGAATTTAACACTGAGACTAAACGCGCTGGGGATCTGTTCGGAGGTTAGATAATAATGGGCCAGATCCTTGGCCAGGCTCCCATGGGCCATCATCACCCGACCGGTAAACGGTTGTTTGGCTCCCTCCAGAATACGGGTTACGGACAAGAATCCGGCACCGAAAAATGGCGCAAGGTTGAAATCCTCGAGGGGACGATCCACGGGAATGGGTACATTTTTCAAGAATCCCCGCACATCACCGGCCGCGTTGGCCTCGACGACCAACCCCTTGATCGGCCCCGAACAATCGACCTGCAGCCGCAGCCGATCGCGGCCTTTGAGCCCGGCGCTCATCAAGCAAGCCCCCAAATAGGCGTGGCCGAGGGTAAGCGTTTCCAAAACGCCCAGTTCGTGGTTCCATCCCATTTGGGCGACCATTCGGCTACCGTCAAGCATCGCGCCACGAATGGTGTCATCGGCCATCAGAAACGTCTGAAGACCGTCTTGGCCGTCCGTGTCGACGGCAATATGGTTATTTTGGGGTCGTTTTTTTTTCATGAAGTTGAAGTTCTTTTTTGGCGGCCACGATTCGTGACCGACGTTGTTGCGGATCGTGTATTTTGTTCAGATTGGTCAGCAGCCCTGATGCCCGCTCGGGCGATTCTTGTCGGCTGTCCAGCAGCAGGCGGTACCAGTACGGAATATTGCCATTGTAGTGGGACAACAGGTCCATGGCCAGTTTGCGTGCCGAGCGAAGAACCCGTTCACCGGCGGACGCGTCGATCTTGCCGTTCGTGGTTGGGGACGTCTCCGACATCTGTTTCAGATAGCGGTTCAATTCGCGATCCAGTTTTCGCTTGGCAACAGTGTAGCCGACGATCGGCTTGATCCACAACCGGGCGATGATATAGCCCAGCACCCCGGCAACGAAACTGGCGGCGGCGGCGATAAGCAGCAATGAATCCAGAAAAAGCATTGATTTCCCTTTCAGGCAAGGCCACGATCGACTCGGGAATTCGGGTCGCGGGAAAAAAATGTTATTTTTTCCCGCGGCCCTTACCCTGGCTGATGCGAAATTGTTGATAGGCGGCCATATGGGCCAGTGCCTTGACCGCCTGTTCCGGCGTTTCGTAGAAAATGCCTTTAAACGTGTGCCCTTCTACCTGGCGGACGGTAGTGTCTTGACCGTCGGTGAGTAAGCTCACCCCCATGATCGGCTTGCCATACGATTCCATTAATTGCACGATTTGAATCGTGTATTGGTTTTCCCAGTCACTCAGAACACTTACCGACTGGTCGAGACCCGCTTGCGCATAGGAAGGATCGGACTGAACCACGCTATCGGCCATGCGTCGCATGAAAATTCGGCGTCCCATGATGCCGAGCATGATCACCGCATCGCAGCCATCCCACGCGAGCAGTGTCTTCATGACTGTCATGGGTAGTGACGGGTCCTTTTCACCCACCAGATCAATCGGATTGGCACGACTCCAATAGGGGGGCAGCACCGTGTCGATACGGCGGATCAGGTCTTCGCCAAGTTCAGGAATAACGAGCCCGTATTGGCTGCACAAATCAGCCGTGACCACCCCCCAGCCACCGCCCAGGGTCATGATCGCCACCCGTTTGCCCTTGGGAAGGGGCAGGGAAGAAAAGGCCGCGGAAAGGTCCAACAGCTCCATGGGCTGATCGACTTTAACGATCCCGGCTTGCCGGCAGACCGCGTCGAAAAGCCGGGTGTCCGATGCCATGGCCCCCGTGTGACTGGCGGCGGCCCGGTTACCGGCTCGGCTCTGACCGCCCTTGAGCAGCACAATGGGCTTTTTTTTGCTTACCCGACGGGCCGTTTCGAAAAAACGACGCCCCTGTTTGACGCTTTCCACATATAACATCACGGTTTGGGTCAACGCATCGACCGCGAATCCTTCCAGATAATCTTCGATGGTGATCATGGCCTCGTTGCCGGATCCGGAAAATGCCCGGATGCCGATGCCCTGCTGTTCGGCAAAGGCCAATAGTTGGACACCCATGTTTCCGGATTGGGCGACCACGGCCGTTGGCCCCGCCATGGGACGCACCGGTGCGCCGGTACAAAAGAAATCGATATGGGGGTTGCAGATGCCCATGGTATTGGGTCCCAGGATCTGAATGCCGGCAGCCCGGGCCGTTTCGACCAATTGCCGTTCCAGCGTTTTCCCAGCGGGTCCGGTTTCCGCGAATCCCGAGGTAATCATCACCACCTTGTTGATTCCCTTGGCTTTGAGCTGCGGAATCAGATTCAAGACGGCGGCCGCCGGGATGGTGACCACGGCCAGATCCACCGGCACCGGAAGGGCGTCGACCGTTTGGTAGACGGGTTGCCCGGCGATGACGCCCCCTTTGGGATTGACCGCGTAGACCGTCCCCTGGAATCCCCCGCTGATGGTATTGCAGATCAACGTATGGCCCCATTTGCCCAATTCGGAAGACGCCCCGATGAATGCTACGGAACGTGGGTAAAACAGTCCATGAATGTCACGCGGCCTGACCGCTAAGGAAACATCGTCCGGGTCTGTTGGGCGGGCCAGGGTGATCAGGGCATCCACGGCCATAAGGCTGCCATCTGCCGTGACGATCAGCGGGTTGATGTCAATTTCGGCAATCTCGGGCACCGCCTCGGCAAGGGACGCAAGGCCTTTCAATATCCGTGTCAATACCCGTCGATCCACCGACGCTTCTCCACGAAAAGGCCCCAGCAACCGCTTGGATTGGATCGATTCGATCATCTCTGATGCGTCCGCATCGGATAGGGGCGCCAGCCGAAAAACGACATCCGCCAAGGCTTCGGTAAGGATTCCCCCCAGTCCGAAAAGAACCGCCGGGCCAAATTGGGGATCGCGGAACAGCCCGGCGACGAATTCCCGATGGCCGTCGATCTGGGGCTGAACGAGAATGGTCATGTCCGCGGCGACGCCCAGAATCTGTCGTGACGTCTGGGCGACGGCGTCCGTATCGGACAAGTTAAGGTGAACAAGCCCGGCTTCGGTTTTATGGAGTACCGTGGGGCTGTTCCCCTTCAGCACCACCGGGAACCCCATCTTCCTGGTCACGGCTACGGCTTCCTCGGTGGTGGAAACGGTGGTTTCGGTCACCACGGGAACGCCGTATCGTTTCAAGATCTGTTTAGATTCCGCCTCCGTCAGCACGGTCCGCCCACTATCCAATACCCGCCTTACCCATTGACGCACATCCACGTTGAAGTCTCCTCCTCAAAGAATCAGGGCCCGGTTTGGCTGCCCCATAACGCCCCCTATCTAGTGCCCATCCAGAAATGGCCAATTTGACCAATATCGGCGTTGCACGAAAAATATTATCCTCGGAATATCAACCATATGCCTCCGGTAAAATTTTTCGGGCGCCTTGATCTTGACCAAATTTGCCTATTTCCAGACGGACACTAGTTACTCGAGGAAGCGGAAGCCGGTCAAGCCATACTTGATGTTTTATTATTCATGCTACCGGGTCTGGCTTTACGATAAATTTCAAGTGTGGTATTAAAAAAATTTTTATAACGACCTTAAAAAAGGCGGTCGATCAAATGACACGCGTGGGCTTGGGATACGATGTGCATCGATTGGTTCCCGGCAGACGACTCGTTCTGGGAGGCGTACCCATTGATTTCGACAAGGGCCTTCTGGGACACTCGGATGCCGATGTGTTATTGCATGCCGCCTGTGACGCCCTTTTGGGGGCTGCCGCATTAGGGGATATCGGTGAGCATTTCCCCGATACCGACCCCCGGTTCAAGGATGCCTGCAGCCGCGATCTGTTGGTCACCACTTACCGGCGCGTCGAGGAACGTGGCCTTCGACTGGTCAATCTGGATGCGACGGTGTTTGCCCAGAAGCCGAAATTGTCTCCCTACAAGCAACAAATGGTCTCGTGCATGGCCGCGCTTCTGAAAGTGGGTCCCGACCGGGTCAACGTCAAAGCCACCACCACGGAAGGTCTGGGAACAATCGGCCAGGGAGCCGGAATCGCCGCCATGTGCGTGGTCCTTTTAGAATCCATAACGCCGTAATCCGGCCAACAACCGCTCATATGAAATTGGGTAACCATGGCACTACGAATCTACAACACACTGACGAAATCGAAACAACCCTTTGAACCCGTTGTTCCCGGAAAGGTCCAGATCTATGTATGCGGGCCGACGGTTTACGACTCTTGCCATGTGGGCCATGCTCGTTCGGTGGTCGTTTTCGATGTCGTCGTCCGATACTTGCGGGCGGTGGGTTACCAGGTGACCTACGTGCGCAATTTCACCGATGTGGATGATAAAATCATCAAGCGGTCCGCCGAGGTCGGCATGCCCCCCCTTGAGCTGGCCGAAAAATATATCGCCGAGTTTCATCATGACATGGACGCCCTGAACGTGATGCGGGCCGACCATGAGCCGCGGGTAACCGAGCATATCGATGACATTATCGCCATCGTCAAACGGCTGATCGATAAAAACGCCGCCTATGTGGGTGATGGAGACGTCTTTTTCGCGGTGGCATCCTTTGAAGACTATGGCAAGCTTTCCGGACGCAAACTGGAGGACATGATTGCCGGCAGCCGCATCGAAATCAATACCAGTAAACGCAACCCCTACGACTTCGTACTCTGGAAAGCCGCCAAACCCGGCGAGCCGTCATGGGCCAGCCCATGGGGTGAGGGGCGCCCCGGATGGCATATCGAGTGCTCGGCCATGAGTCGCCGGCTGCTTGGAGAAACCTTCGATATTCATGGCGGTGGCAAGGATCTGATCTTCCCCCACCATGAAAATGAAATCGCCCAATCGGAAGCGGCCCACGGCAAGCCCTTTGCCCGGTACTGGATGCATAACGGGTTCGTCAACATCGACAACGAAAAAATGTCCAAGTCCCTGAACAACTTTTTGATGATCAAGGACATCCTCAACGCCTACCACCCGGAAACCGTGCGTCTGTTCTTGTTGACCAGTCACTATCGCAGCCCCATCGATTTTGCCGATCAACATCTGAAGGAAGCCGAAAAGGCATTGGATAAAATCTACGGCGTCATTCAGCGGCTGGATGAAGCGGCCGCCATCGTGGCTTCCGACGATCCATCGCCCGGCACCGACTACTGGCGGGAATTCTGCGCGGCCATGGATGATGATTTCAACACAGCCAAGGGGATCGGGATTCTATTCAACCTGATCAAGGAGACCAATCGCCTGCTCGACGAGGGCGGTACGGAAGCGGGAGCGGAACGTTCCACTTTGGCCGATCTGGCCGCCGATCTCTTTTGCATGGGCAATATCTTAGGCATCATGCAGCACTCCTGGCGATCTTTTTTCACCGAGCGCACGCAACATCAGCTTCAAGACATCGCCATCACTCCCGACGCCATCGAGGCCTTGGTGGCCGAACGAACGGCGGCCCGCAAAAACAAGGATTGGAAACGGGCGGACGAGATCCGGGATCAATTGCAAGAAGCCGGCATCGTGCTAGAAGACAAGGCCGATGGCACCCATTGGAAAATCGCCACCTGATGAACCGACATGGCAACGTTTACGATCGTATCTGACTTCACGCCGTGCGGCGACCAGCCCAAGGCGATCGATCATATCTCCAAAAAGCTAATCGAAGGCAGGAAAAGCCAGGTTCTCCTGGGGGTCACCGGTTCGGGCAAGACCTTTACGGTGGCCAACATCATCGCCCGCGCCAACCGCCCAGCGTTGATTCTGGCCCCCAATAAAACCCTCGCCGCGCAGCTGTACAATGAATTTCGCCTGTTGTTTCCGAACAATGCCGTCGAGTATTTTGTCAGCTATTATGACTACTACCAGCCGGAAGCCTACATTCCGACGACCGATACCTACATCCAGAAGGACTCATCGATCAATGAAATGATCGACAAAATGCGACATTCAGCCACGCGTAACGTTCTTTCGCGCACGGATGTGATCGTGGTCGCCAGTGTATCGTGCATCTACGGGCTGGGTGCACCGGAAGATTATCTGTCCATGCGCGTGAACCTTGCCGCGAACATGGAACTTCCCCGCGAGCGTTTGCTCTATCAGCTGGTTTCCATCCATTACCAACGCAACGACATGGACTTTCATCGCGGTGTGTTCCGGGTGCGCGGGGATCGGGTGGAGATATTCCCGGCCTATGAAGAGGATCAGGCCGTTCGGGTCGATTTCTTCGGGGATGAGATCGAAGCCATTCAAACCTTTGATCCGCTTAAGGGAACCACCCTGCAAAACCTCGAACAGATCTCGATTTTCCCGGCCAGTCACTACGTGACCCATAAGGCGACACTCAAACGGGCAACGCGCACGATCGTTCAGGAGCTAAAGGACCGCGTTGAATTCTTCCGGCAGGAAAACCGGCTCATCGAGGCCCAGCGCATCGAGGAACGCACCCTGTATGACTTGGAAATGATCCAGGAGATCGGATACTGCAATGGCATTGAGAACTATTCCAGGCACCTGACCGGCCGTCTGGCCGGCCAGCCACCGCCCACGCTGTTGGATTATTTCCCCAAGGATTTCATCGTTTTTGTGGATGAGAGTCATATCGCCATCCCCCAAATCGGGGCCATGTACAAGGGGGACCGGTCACGCAAGCAAACGCTGGTCAACTATGGTTTCCGCTTGCCTTCGGCCCTGGATAACCGTCCCCTCAAATTTGAAGAATGGACCGCACGCGTTCACCAGATCGTCTATGTATCGGCAACCCCGGCGGCATTTGAACTCTCTGAAACCAACGGCGAGACGGTCGAACAGATCGTCAGACCCACCGGTCTGCTCGACCCGATGGTGCATGTGCGCAGTGCCCGCAATCAGGTAGACGACCTGTACGAAGAAATTCACGGTCGCCAACTGCGGGGAGAGCGTATTCTGATCACCACCTTAACCAAACGCATGGCCGAAGATCTTACCGAGTATTACACCGACCTGGGACTGGCGGTACGCTATCTGCACTCCGATATTTCCACTATGGAACGTATGGACATCATCCGCGATTTACGCATGGGAAAATTCGACGCCTTGATCGGTATCAATTTATTGCGCGAGGGATTGGACATTCCCGAGGTATCCCTGGTGGCCATCTTGGATGCCGACAAGGAGGGGTTTTTACGATCCACGCGCTCGCTGATCCAAACCTTCGGCCGGGCCGCCAGAAACAGCAATGGGACCGTGGTGCTATATGCGGATCGGGTGACCGCATCCATGCGGCAGGCCATGGAAGAAACCGAGCGACGGCGGGAAATTCAGCAGCGTTATAACGAATCGCATCACATCACCCCGACCACCATCAGCAAGAGCATCACCGACATCTTCGACATGGCCTATGCGTCGGCGACGCCGGATACGCCAACCGACACGGTGGCCGAGACCCCGGCCGTTTTTGAAAGCGACGCGGACATGGAAACCGTTATTCATGATCTGGAGACGGAAATGCATGCCGCGGCCAAAGCCCTGGCCTTTGAAAAAGCCGCCGAACTCCGCGATCGCATCAAGATGATCCGAAAACGCATGCTGTTTGAATCCTGATCCGCCCCGGGTCAATAGGCGGCACCATGAAACGTGGACCAGAAATAACCGATCAATCGACTCGACTGGCGCAAACCATTCGTGGCATTACCGACGAGCCGGGCGTTTATATCATGAAGGATGCCGGCGGCCATGTCATCTATGTGGGCAAGGCCGTCAATCTGCGTAAACGCGTGACCTCTTACTTTCAACGCCAGGAGACCCATCGTGCCAAAACGGCCGTGATGGTCAGCCGGGTGGTGGACATTGAAACCGTCGTCACGGCCTCTGAAAAAGAGGCCTTGATTTTAGAATCCAATCTGATCAAGCGCCATCGCCCGCGTTTCAATGTCGTCTTAAAGGACGACAAGCGCTACCCGTCCATTCGCATCAACCTCAACATGGCGTATCCGAAAATCGAGATTGTTCGTAAAACACCGATGGACGGCGCCGTTTATTTCGGGCCCTTTGCCTCTGCGCATGCCGTTCGGCAGACGGTCAAGCTGATTAACAAAACCTTTCCCCTGCGCAAATGCAGCGACCGGTCCATGGGACATCGAACGCGGCCCTGTATTCATCATCAGATGGGCCAATGTCTGGCGCCCTGTTGCCTGGATGTCGACCCACAGGATTACCAGATAATCGTGAAGCAAGTGATCCTGTTTCTAAAGGGACGAACCCCCGAACTGATCAAAAAGATCCGGCGTCAAATGGTGGCTGCCGCCGAACAGCTCGATTTTGAAACGGCGGCCGCCCTGAGGGATCGGATTCAGGCCCTGGAAAAGACATTGGAGCGACAGGTCTCCGTGACCACCGATTTCATGGATCGGGACGTGATCGGCATCAGTGGCAATACGGATTTTCGGATCCTTTCGGTCATGACCCTGCGACGGGGGGTTTTGCAAGGCATCCACCATTTCGAGCTGACCCAGGTGCCGGTCGAGCCGGGTGAACTGGTGGCCCAGTTCATGGGGCAGTATTACCAAGCGGTCCATCACATTCCGGTTGAAGTGTTGGTTCCGGCCCTGCCCGATGATCCAACGCTGCTGGAGGCCACCCTTTCCGATTGGAAACATCGGCGGGTAAAGATCCGGCTGCCCCAAAAAGGCGAAAAGCGGCGCTTACTCGAGATGGCAAACACCAACGCGGCCAACACCCTGCGGGAACGGATTCAAAATGCCTCTCAGGAAACCGACATTCTGGAAGGCTTGCAACGACGGCTGCATATGGATCGGCTGCCCGAACGGATCGAATGCTTCGACAACTCCCATCTGGGGGGAACGAACCCGGTGGCGGCCATGGTGGTTTTTAAGCGCGGACGGCCCTTCAAGGGCGGGTACCGGCGATTCGCCATCCGAACCGTGGATTCCCCGGACGATTATGCCGCCATGGCCGAAGTGCTCAGCCGTCGCTTTAGAAAAATAAACGCGGCCAACCCCCAACCGGACCTGCTGATCGTGGACGGCGGCAGGGGACAACTGGGCATCGCCATGAATGTGCTTGACGAACTGGGGCTTAGCGGACATTTCAGTGTCGCCGGAATTGCCAAGAAAGACGTCCTGCGCGGCGAAACCGAGGACAAGATCTATTTGCCCAATCGGTCCAATCCCGTTCATTTGGGCCGGGACGGGCGGTTGCTGTTACTGTTGCAGCAAATCCGGGACGAGGCCCATCGATTTGCCATCACCTTTCAACGCAAACGACGGGACCGCACGATGGTGAATTCTGCCTTGGACCGCATCGCCGGCGTGGGTCCCAAACGCAAGGCCTTGCTACTCAAGCACTTTGGGGGGATCAAACAGATCCGGGCAGCCACTGTCGAAGACCTCAGCGAACTGCCCGGCATCTCACTTTCATTGGCCACGGCCATTAAGCAGGCATTGGCTTGATTGGTTGATCTTAGCTTAGTTTGGCCAAGGTATCTTTCAGCCCCTGGACGGCATCGGCCGATTTCGTCAGTGCGGTCTTCTCATCCTCGGTCAGGGTGATCTCAATGACCTGCTCAATCCCGTTGCTGCCCAGCTTCACCGGCACGCCGATAAACAGATCATTGATACCGTATTCCCCCTGCAAATAAGCGGCGCAAGGCAGTATTTTTTTCTTGTCCTTGATAATTGCCTCGGCCATCTCCACGGCGGCCGAGGCCGGGGCGTAGTAAGCGCTGCCGGTCTTCAGCAGACTGACGATTTCGGCGCCGCCGTTGGCGGTACGATCGACCAATGCGTCGATGCGATCCTTGGCCATCAATTCGGTGATGGGAATCCCGGCAACGGTGGAATAGCGAGGCAGAGGGACCATGGTGTCACCGTGGCCGCCCAATACGAACGCATGCGTGTTTTCTACCGAAACATTCAGCTCCATGGCGATAAACGCCCGGAAACGAGCCGAATCCAGTACGCCGGCCATACCGATGACACGATTCTTGGGAAAGCCGGATGCGTCCAGGGCCACATGGCACATGGCGTCCAGCGGATTGCTGACAATAATGAGAATCGTGTTCGGTGAATGTTTGACGATCTGCTCGGTCACGCTTTTGATGATACCGGCATTGGTGCTGATCAGATCATCCCGGCTCATTCCTGGTTTACGGGGGATGCCGGCGGTGATAATGACGATGTCCGAATTGGCGGTGGCTTCATAGGCATTGGTGCCGGTAACCTTGGCATCATGCTTTTCAATGGGAGCGGCTTCGGTCAGATCCAATGATTTGCCCTGGGGAACACCGTCGACGATGTCGACCAGTACCACATCACACAGCTCTTTCTCAGCCAGCCGTTGGGCTGCGGTGGCGCCTACATTGCCAGCGCCGACGACGGTAACCTTTTTGTCCATAATTTGCTCCTTTTGGGGTTAATGGGTTATTGTGTCGAAATAAAAAAAACGGCTGAAAGAGTTGAATGGATCTTGATAGCATACCATCGGTCAATGTCAATATGTTTGTTTTATAAATAGTTACTTCACAAATGTTGACAATAAAAGGGCAAACACGATAAAACACCACTGATGACAAAATACTAGGTTCATTGAGAATCACGTCATATCGAGTCTGGGTTAAGCGGAAGACAGCCGACCCGGCCATCCGATGGAAGCAACGCAACCTGAACTGGCGATTCTCAAACAGGATTGTGAATGGATATTCGCCTTCAAATTAAATCGCTTTTACACGAAGCTGAACTGTATCGCGCTCAAGGTTTGTTTGCCGATGCAAAGCGTAAGTATACCGATGCATCGGCGATCATTAACAAAATAGAAAAGTTAAAAAATAAACAAAGCCTAATCCAGGCCATTTCCGAAAAGATCCAGTCCCTCGAAGAAAAAAGCGAAAAAGTGCAAACCAGTCCGATGTCTCCCGAGTTGTCTGAAAAAGGACAGAACTTAATCAAGAATCTGTTTGGCGAAGATGACTTACAAAAAGCCGTGGCGCTAGTCAAGTTCGGCCAATTCGAACGGGCGCTCGTTGAACTTCAGGCATTAATGAAAGACAAAAAATTCCGGATGGAAGCGGCCAAACAGATCATCCGCTGTAAGGTTGCCATGGGTTCTGCCGACGATGCCGTCGATCAGTTCAACAACTGGAATGCCACGGATCTTTTTTCCAACGCTGAAATGGAATCCATCCGCGCCTTTATGCATCCGCTTCTCAAAAAAAAGGGCATCACGAAGACACCGCCCGGGCAGGTTGCAGGTGATGGAGATGGTGACAGGGGGGGGGCAGAATTGAGTAGGCCTGAACCCGAAGTCGAAATCCTGGAAATCACCACCATTGGGATTACCTTCGGCAGCGGCCCCAAAAAAGGGAAAATGATTGAATTCGATGTGAATTTTCAATCCGGCGATATGTTAAGCCTGATTATCTCGAAAAGCGACAAATCAATGATCGAGGATTTGAACAATGGAGACAATCTCGATGATGTTCAGTTTTTTTCACCCATTGCCATGTTCAAAGGAACGGCCGTGGTCGTAAACAAGACGCAGATCGACAGCGGCCCGAAGCAAGGCGACTATTGTCTTGATCTTAGGATAACGAGCACTTGATCGCCCCCAATTTGACAGTATTTTCGTGGAGCGCCCTTTTCATTTTGTCAGTCAAGGATAATTTGCTATGGCCATATTTAATCTGAAGAAGAAAGAAATCGAGTGCAAAATTGTATATTACGGACCGGGGCGTTGCGGGAAGACAACCAATTTAGAATACATATTTAAATCCTATAAAAAACAAGTCACCGGCGAAATGGTTTCCATTAATACCGAGGGGGATCGGACCTTGTTTTTTGATTTCTTGCCCATGGGGTTAGGAAAGATCAAAGGCTGCGATGTTCGTGTCCAGTTGTATACGGTTCCCGGTCAGATTAAATATAGTTCCACACGCAAACTGGTGTTACGAGGCGTGGATGGCATCGTATTCGTCGCCGATTCATTGGAGGTCCGTCGCGAAAAAAACATGCTGTCCCTCAAAGACCTTCAGACCAATTTGAAGGAATACGGTAAAAGCATCTTTAAGGTGCCTCTGGTAATTCAGTACAACAAAAGGGATCTTGCCGACGAAGGCATTCCACTGATGTCCATCGAGCGGATGCAAAAGGATCTCAACCGGCAATTAAAAGTGCCTTCTTTTCCCGGAAGCGCAGTCAAGGGCACGGGCGTTGGGATCACCCTTAAAACCTGTTTGATGGAAACACTCAAATCATTACAAAAAGAATTTCAGTGGGCAAAATAGGGGATAGACGTTCCAATGAATGAAAACGTCGTGCTATCGGGAAGCTTGGGTTTCCTATCCTTGGGTGAAATCATTCAGCTTCTTGGTTCAGGTAGCAGCACAGGCGTTCTTCGGCTGATCAACCGTTACGCACCCGCGCCTGCCTTCATCTATTTCATCGATGGCAACCCAATAAACGCACAAAATGGCGATATGGAGGGACTCGAGGCCCTTTATTCCCTGTTTGGATGGGTTAGTGGATCATTTGAGTTCACGCGCGAAGCGGTCATTGCGGACCGGCGCATCACCAAAAGCCGGATGGGCATCGTATTGGAGGGGATGCGGCTTTTTGATGACGGCCAGACGCCAAAACTCGGCCCCACGGCAGAAGCCGAAAAAAATGCCGATCGAAAAGATGGCCTGTCTAAGACGCCCATACTAAAGGGTCCCCTCGTGGATTACATGTATGTCGTCGATGAAGAAGATTTTTTCGATGGCGAGCATATCGTCGATGAGGGTAAACACGGTAGCTGGATATGGGTGATTTTAGAAGGCGTCGTCGATATCGTCAAAGAGACCGACGCCGGAGCGATCCCAATCATTCGTATCGGTGACGGCGGCTTCGTGGGCAGCATGGCGTCTTTTTTGATGCAGGGACATATCCGCACGGCGACGGCCGTGGCAGTGGGTAATGTTCAATTGGGGGTGTTGGACTCCCAGCGTTTGGCCCAGGAATATGCCGCCTTGTCCGTTGAATTCCGATCATTTTTGAACAGCTTGGATAAACGTCTGAAACAACTTAGCGACCGGATTATCGAATGTAACGATGGCCATGTTCCGGCAGCTGACTTCCTCAACGATAAAAAGGTCCTCATCCCCCAGAAAAAGATGAAAGAACAGGAATTGTATGTAATCAAACAAGGACAGGCATTGGTCGTCCGTAAGACCCAGAACGGCCCCGTATTGCTTTGTCAGCTCAAAAAAGACGATTATTTTGGAAATATTTCCTTCCTGTCCGTGGGACAGGAACCCGAAGGTGCATCGATATATGGCGCGGACGATATAAAAATTGCCAAAATTCAGTCCGTATCGCTGCAGAAAGACTACAATCGACTCTCCACAACATTCAAGAATATCGTCGATAATTTGGCGGCTAGCATCGCGGTCACCTCGGATATCGCCTGTAATTCGATCAATGAAAAAAAAAAGACGGCCGCCGTTGCAAAGCCATCTACCCGGCAGGACGCCTGACCGCACTGCCATGATTTATTATCGTCAATTTTTTCCATCGGGACAAAGGTGAACGCCAATGACTGAAAAAAGAAAGCATTCCAGGATAGACTCGATCTATTTATACAACTATATTCATATTGATGCAAACGATAGCGATTCGCAGATGCAAGGCATGGGACGCACGATTAACGTTTCGGAATCGGGGATCATGCTGGAAACCCATACGCCTTTCGGCGAAAATGATACGGTTGACGTTGTCGTGGGACTCAAGGAAGACATGGTCACCCTCCGCGGAAGGGTCGTTTTCACCCAGACCACAGAAACCGGCCAGTTTCGATCGGGAATTGATTTTCTATCCATCGATGACGATTCTTTAACGCTCCTGCGGCGCTATATCAAGGCGTTTAATGCCCTATCCACGAATGATGAGTCCTGATTCGAGCCGGAAACCGGTTTCACGGCTATCGATTGAACCACTTGACGATTTAAAGGAATGATGAATATGACCCACGTTGTTCAAGAAACCCATTTCCCTTCCCTTGATCTGATCCAGAGAGGCAAGGTCCGCGATATGTATGATCTTGGCGATGCCTACCTGATGGTGGCAACGGATCGTATGTCTGCCTTCGATGTTGTTTTGCCCGATCCGATTCCCGATAAAGGGGTCGTGCTTACCCAGATTTCGCTTTTCTGGTTTGAAAAAATGGCGTCGATTGTAGACAACCATGTGATTACCGATGACGTCGAACGCTACCCGGAGTCCTGTCGACCCCATGCGGCCGAGTTGCGTGATCGGAGCATCCTCATCAAAAAGACCCAGCCCCTGCCGGTCGAGTGTGTGGTCAGAGGTTATATCACCGGGTCGGGATGGAAATCCTACCAGCGGGAAGGATCCGTCTGTGGAATTCGACTTCCCCAAGGCCTGGTGGAATCGGACCCATTGCCCGAACCGATTTTTACCCCGTCGACCAAGGAAGCGCAGGGCAAGCACGACATCAATATCGACTTCGACGAGATGGTCAGACGCGTGGGGGCATCGATTGCCGAACAGGCCAGGGACCTGTCCCTGGCCATCTATAAAAAAGGCGCTGAGATAGCGGCCCAGAAAGGGATTTTAATCGCCGATACGAAATTTGAATTCGGCCTCTTGGATGGGAAACTGATTTTAATCGACGAGGTGCTGACCCCGGATTCATCCCGTTTCTGGCCCAAGGCCACTTACCGGCCCGGTGGCTCTCAACAGAGCTTCGACAAGCAATACCTGAGGGATTATCTCTCGACACTGGATTGGAATAAGACGCCGCCCGGCCCAAGGCTTCCCCAAGCCGTTATCGACAACACCCGCGCCAAATATGTGGAAGCCTTGACCCTCTTGTCCGGCGACAGCCATGGACTTTAGGGTTCGTTCCATTTGCCTATCGCAGATCGATCAGACGGATCAAACCTTTCGGATCACAACCACCACTGATTGCATCGATCTGATACCGTCCATCCAAACGGTGGGCCTGCTGCAACCGCCGCTACTCCTTCCCAAGGGGGATTCGTACATCATCGTTTGCGGATTCCGGCGGATTGCGGCCTGTCAATCCCTGGGGGTGGCCAGCATTCCGGCACGGATCGAACGAGACCGCCAACCCTGGGGCCACTACGCCCGAATAGCCATTGCCGACAATGCGCTTCAACGCCCGCTCAATGTCGTCGAGCAATCTCGTGGTCTGGCCTTGATCCGACGGTTCGCCAACGATTCAGCGGATTGGCAGTCGACCGCCACGTCTGTCGGGCTGCCGATTCGCCGGGCGGCCGTGGACCGGCTGTCCAAGATTGCCGACATGCCGGCGTCATTGCAAATGGCCATTGTCGAGGAACGCATCGCCTTGCCCGTTGCGCTATCCATCACCGCGCTGGAATCCGAGGATGCGAGGCGGGTGACCCACTTGTTGCGACGCATCAATACGGGGCTGAACAATCAACGGGAGATCCTGGAACGAATCGTCGAACTTTCGATTATCGAAAGCATATCTATTTCCTGCCTCCTTGAGCGAAAGGAGATTGCCAGGATTACGGACGATGACGAGTCGCCAATGCCTCAGTTGGTTCAGCACTTGCGTCAAACGTTGAGAAAAATGCGCTACCCGGAGCTGAGTAAGGCCGAAGACGACTATTACCACGCGGTCAAGGCACTCCACCTCGATTCGAGTATTCAGCTTCAGCCGCCACCGTTTTTCGAAGGCAAGACATTTCGTCTGATCATTTCGATCCACTCTCGCCGACAGCTCAGGTCACTCTTACCCGAGCTCGAAAAGATCGCCAATCAATTGCCACGCCTCCCCGAATAAATGTGCCCTCACCATGGCTGAGTTCCTCATCTGACCATGAATACCTTATAATTTCATTGTACCTGCCATTATTGAGATATTACTTGTTTTTCCGCCTGCAATCCGATTTGCAAGCCAGTCGACGCCCTTCATTCATGGAATTAAATCGGCTTTCTTTATTGCAAAACAATCACAAATAATTACCAAAATAAATTTACTGAAGTTTTATTACTTGACAAATAAAAAGCATGATATGTATGATCGTACAAGAAATAAATGGAATTCATAAAATATGGGAATCCAAGAAAGAAGAGAGCGAGAGAGGGAGAGACGACGGCAGCAAATCATGGTTGCCGCCAAACGCGTTTTTACCGACAAGGGGTTTGGCAAGGCGACCATGGAAGATATCGCAGCCGAAGCCGAGCTGAGTCCAGGTACCCTCTACCTTTACTTTAAGAACAAGGATGAGCTCTACGCATCACTTTCCTTGCGCATTCTTCAATACTTGATGATCCGGCTGGAACATGTGCATGCCGAACCGTTTACGGATGCCAAACAGCGTTTGGACAGTCTGAAAGAGGCCATGCTCGATGTATATGAATTCGATCCGCTGATTCTACTCAATATGTTCCACATGCAATCCAGTGAAACGCTGAAAAACCTCTCCTCTGATTTGTTGCATCAGATTGAAACGCTGAGTCGTAATTCCATGAAAGCCATCGCCAGTATATTTGAAGATGGCATTCGCAAAAAACAATTTATCGACCAACATCCCACCGCGGTGGCGGACATTCTGTGGTCACTGTTTTCCGGGATCGTGCTTTGGGAAACCACTAAAAAAATTATCAACGGCAACAAGGATGTCCTGAAGGAAACCTTTGATATTGCCTTCGATATTTTCTCTCGCGGGATTATGCGTCATTAGTTGGCATTTGCGTTGCGCCACGTTTTCAATGACGGAGAATAAATAAGGAAAGGAGGGATGCATAAAAGAGGAGGATGGCTTCTTCGGCAATCACGTTTTTTTGCTCCACAGGAAAAATCAATGCATTGGAAAAGCGAGAAGCCTAAGTCGATCGATCGGACAGAACTCTAAAATTTAATCGGAGGATTCGCACCCATGGCAGAAAAAGAAGTTGTCGAAACATCAGAGGCCCAAATTGCCGTTCACTGGCAAGAAGAAGGATACTACTATCCATCAAATGAATTCGTTGCCCAGGCCAACATGACCGACAAAGGGATTTACGAGCGTTTCAGTCTGGACAATTTTCCCAACTGCTTCAAGGAATACGCCGATCTCTTGGACTGGTACGAGTATTGGGAAGACATTCTAGACACCAGTGACGCGCCCTGCTTTAAATGGTTTAAAGGCGGTAAAATCAACGCCAGCTACAACTGTATCGATCGCCATCTCAAAGATAACAAAAACAAGACCGCCATCCATTTCGTTCCCGAACCACTGGATGAAAAATACGAGCATATCACCTATCAGGAACTCTATGTGCGGGTGAATGAGTTCGCCGCCCTGCTTAGAGATTTTGCCGGATTGAAACGGGGCGACCGCGTGACCCTGCACATGCCCATGGTACCGGAACTGCCGATTACCATGCTGGCCTGTGCCCGCTTAGGGGTTATTCACTCCCAGGTGTTCGGCGGTTTCAGCGGCACGGCCTGCGCCGACCGCATCGTCGACTCGGGCAGCAATGTTCTCATCACTGCGGACGCCTACTATCGCAGCGGCACCCTGATCGACCATCGGCAGAATGCCGATATCGCCGTCGAGCACGCCGAAAAACTCGGCCAGAAGGTGGACAAAGTGTTGGTTTGGCAACGCTATCCCGGCAAGTACTCGGCCAAGAAACCCATGGTCGAAGGACGAGACTTCTTCGTCAACGATCTGCTGAAAAACTACTATGGGGCCCGGGTGGAGCCCGAACGCATGAATTCGGAAGACCCGTTGTTCCTCATGTATACCAGTGGCACCACGGGTAAACCCAAGGGCTGCCAGCACGGTACCGGCGGATATCTGGCCTATGTCACCGGAACCTCCAAATTCGTGCAGGATATCCATCCGGAGGATGTGTACTGGTGCATGGCCGACATCGGCTGGATCACCGGGCATTCGTATATCGTCTACGGCCCGCTGGCCAACTGTGCCTCTACCGTGATCTACGAAGGGGTTCCCACCTATCCGGATGCCGGGCGGTCCTGGCGCATTGCCCAGGACTTGGATGTCAATATCTTTCACACCGCCCCCACCGCCATCCGCGCCTTACGGAAAATCGGTCCGGATGAACCGGCCAAATACAACTATCATTTCAAACACATGACGACTGTTGGCGAGCCTATCGAGCCGGAAGTGTGGAAATGGTACCACAAGGAGGTGGGCAAAGGGGAAGCCATCATCGTCGATACCTGGTGGCAGACCGAAACCGGCGGTTTCCTTTGCAGCACCCTACCGGCCATCACGCCCATGAAGCCGGGTAGTGCGGGGCCGGGTATGCCGGGCATCCACCCCATCATTTACGACGATGAAGGCAACGTGGTTCCCAGGGGCGCGGGCAAGGCCGGCAATATCTGCATCCAGAACCCCTGGCCCGGCATGTTCCAGACCATCTGGGGGGATCGGGATCGGTTCGTGGACACCTACTTTGCCCGGTACTGCAAGGATCCCAACAGCAAGGACTGGCGCGATTGGCCGTACCTGACCGGCGACGCCGCCGTCGAGGCCGAAGACGGATATTACCGTATCCTGGGGCGCATCGACGACGTGATCAACGTCTCCGGACATCGTCTGGGCACCAAGGAAATCGAATCCGCGGCCCTGGTGGTGGAAGAGGTCGCCGAGGCGGCGGTCGTCCCCGTGGCCCACGACATCAAAGGCAAGGAACCGGATCTTTATATCTCGCTCAAACCCGGGATCGAAGCCAGTGACGAGTTGGCCAAGAAAATCTCCGATGCGGTGTGCACCGAAATCGGCAAGATTGCCAAACCGCGCAAGGTCTGGATCGTCAAAGACATGCCCAAAACCCGTTCCGGCAAAATCATGCGCCGCGTACTGGGCGCGCTCTCCAACAAGAGCGACGTGGGCGATGTCATGACCCTGGCCAATCCGGAGATCGTCGAAGAAATCAAGCAGATGGTTCAACAATAAATAAAATCCGGCTGGATCGGAATAAAGCGGTCCGATCCAGCCATAACGGGCCTTGAAAGGAGGTGATACCCGCCTGAGCGATCAGGAACAATCGATAACTTTTTGGCGGCCGGTCAAACGAATTTGACAACAGGGCACAGGAGGAAACGTTATGGGCGGAACCACGTGGGTTTATATCATGTTGGGGCTTTACATCATCTACTGTTTTTATTGGGGGCTTAAAGGATATTTTACGGA
This sequence comes from uncultured Desulfosarcina sp., assembly GCA_963674765.1. GTDB lineage: Bacteria > Desulfobacterota > Desulfobacteria > Desulfobacterales > Desulfosarcinaceae > Desulfosarcina. The sequence continues at coordinate 5,103,635 of OY771548.1, forward strand.
GAAGACCTCCTCGGGCTATGCCATTGCCGGACGGTCGATCCCTTTCTTTGCCTTCCTTCTCGCGGCAACGGCGGCATCGTTTTCCGGGTGGACATTTATCGGCCATCCGGGATTGATCTGGCGGGATGGACTGGCATACGCGTTCGCATCGTTTTACGTATTGACGATTCCCATCACCGGTACCTTCTTCTCCAAGCGGACCTGGCTGATGGGTAAACGCTATGGGTTTATCACCCCTGGTGATATGTATGCCTATTACTATAACTCCGAACCGCTGCGTTTCCTGGTGGTATTGACGGCGGTTCTCTACTCCATTTTCTACTCAGCCGTGCAGTTGATGGCATCCGCGGCGCTGTTCAACATTATCGCCGGCGTACCGGTAACCTTCGGTGCGATTTTCATGGCCTTCATCGTGTGGTTCTATGTGTGTACCGGCGGTCTCAAGGCCAGTACCTGGGTCGGCGTGATCCAGTTCGTACTCCTGGTCGGCGGTATCATCATCCTGGGATTCTTCGTCATCACCGCACCTCAGTTCGGCGGTTGGTCCGGATTCTCGGCAGCCGTCCACAACCTGGATGCCAAATTCCTGGAGGTTCCCCGGGTCATCAACATGGTGGACTACCTGGGCGGGGCACCCGGTGAATCGGCCTGGACGGCGGTCATGGTACTCACCTATATGTTCGCCCTGATGGGCATCCAAAGCTCGCCGGCGTTCACCATGTGGACCTTCGGAATCAAGTCCCCCAAACCCCTGGCCTGGCAGCAAGCGTTCATGTCCACCTTCGTGGTCGGCTTCGCCCTGTTCTTCTTCACCGCGTTTCAGGGCATGGGCGCCAAGATCCTCGAGCTGGCCGGTCATGAAGCCTTCCAGAGCATCAACAACGCCACGGTCGTGCCGACGCTGATGAACGAGTTCCTGCCCCCATTCATGCTGGGCATCGTGTTCATGGGCGCCATCGCGGCCATCCACTCCACGGCCGCGCCGTACATCGGCACCGGCGGTTCGATTCTGCTGCGCGACGTCTACTGGCGCTACATCCGCAAACAGGAAGCTACCCATGCCGAGCAAATCTGGATGAACCGGGTATTCGCGACGCTTCTGACCATCCTGGCACTGGTCGTGGGCATGACCTCCAAGGCGGCCCTGGTTATCCTCGGGGCCCTGGCCACGGCCTTCGGTTTCGTCATGTACGTCCTGCTCCTAGGCGTCATCTGGGGCTTCAAGTTTCCACGGGTTGGTGCGGTGCTTGGCGTCCTCGTCGGCATGGTCGCCGTGTTCCTCACCTACAAAATCTGGCCCAACCCCCTGTCCATGCACTGCGCGTTCTGGGGAACCTTCAGCGGCCTGGTCGTGGCCTACATCTGCCGCGGTCTGGGCATCAAGGATGACGAGGAGACCATCAAACGCCAGGCGGAAGTGCGCACCTTCCTGGATGACATCGATGCGCCCAGCGAATCCGGCAAACAGTGGCGCAGCGTGATGAAGATCGCCGTGCCGCTGTGGTACTTCTTCGCCATCGGGCCGGCTTGTATCCTGGGTAACAAGGCCTTCTCCTTTTCCGGGTTCACCCCCCTGTGGTCCTGGCAGATCACTTGGTGGATCCTGGGTATCGTCATGATGTGGGCCCTGTGCTTCAAGGCCGAAATGGCCACCACCAACGAGGTGCAGATCGATCGGGCCGAGAAGGAAACCAACATCGTCGTCAAAGAAGCCTAATCATTAAAGGAGGGTTGTACCATGAAGAAAGAAGACTTGTGGATGATTGGATTGGTCGCGTTCTCTATCCTCTGGACGGCATCGTTTGGATGGGGATTGTTCGGATAAAATAAATTAGATGCCGGCCGCGTCGACCATGATGCGGCCGGCATCCACGCAAATGCATACACCACCGGCATAATAGTGGTGGCCGGCAGCAGCAAAGGAATATTGTCATGACACTCAAACATAAACAAGTCACCTGCCGATGTGGACATTCTTTTATCACCAATCGCCCCCGCAGCTGGTGCGAGAAGTGCTGTGAAGCGGTTTATTATCATGAAAAGGATCGCAACAAACATCGGATGAACCATCTTTACGTCGCCGGCATCATCGTGGCCGTGGTGACGTTTTTAACTTACGTTTTCATGGAACTGATCGCTTCACCGCTATTGTCTGCCTAAGCCTACGATCGCACGTGCCATTCATTTTGTTTCGTGCCGGGATGGAGGAACTCGCCATGCCACAGCGGTCCTTTCCTCACGTTTCAGGTTTATTGGCGTCCGCTGTCGACCCGGGCACGGATATCACCCGTTTGTGCTGCATCCACTTTTTAGAAAAATCCGCCTTGGCAACATCTGTCACCTTGATTCACCGAAAGCACGAGGGTATGGATAATCATGGCCAAGAAGATATTAATTGTCGATGACGAGCCAAGCATCACCGTTCCCTTGAAATTTCTGATGGAACAAAACCAGTTTCAGGTGAGAGTCGTTCATACCGGTGAGGATGCCCTGACGGCCGTGGATGATTTTCAACCGGACTTGGTCCTGTTGGACGTGATGCTGCCGGCCGTGGACGGATTTCAGGTTTGCCAGAGCATCAGACAGCAACCGGCAAACAGAAAAATCAAGGTGATTTTCCTTTCCGCCATGACCCGTGATCTGGATATCGCCAAGGGCAATACGTTGGGCGCCGATGCCTATATTACCAAACCGTTCTCCAACGCCGATGTGGTCAATCAGGTCAAAGATCTCTTAAACGAATGAAACTGAACAACAAATTCTGGCTTTTCGCCGTTGTCTGTACAGTTTTTACCACCGCCATTGCCGTCACCTTAGCGATTCTCTTTTGGCGCCAGCTTTCGCCCGCCGAACGTCAATTGCTGGTTCATATTTTCAAAGCCCAGTTCTGGTATTTTTTCAGTACCGGCGTATTCTTGTTTGCTGCCTTCGGATTCACCCTGGATTGGTTTTTCCGCTTCTATATCCTGCCGTTGAATCAATTAATCGAAGAAACCAGGGTCATGAACACCGTCAACCCGGCCCATCGACTCAAGATCGATGGCAGCCGTGAAGTCAGGGTGTTGAGCGAATTGATCAACCTTTCCGGTGACCAATTCCAAGCCGCCAAGCATACCATCGATGAGACCGTGGAATCGGCCAAGGCCAAAATCGAAGCCGAGAAAAACATCCTGGCAACCATCATGGCCGAACTGACCCAGGGCGTGTTGATATGCGATACGGTCGGTCGCATCCTGCTATACAACCGACGGGCCCAGCGAATGTTGGACAAGACGCATGACGAAACGGAGGGTGCACGGCAAGGTGAGACCATAGTGCCCGACGGGTTTATTGGCTTGCAACGATCGGTATATGCGCTGATCGACCAACATCTCATTCAGTACGCGCTTAAAGATATTCAAAACAAACGCAACCAGCAAAAAGAAAATATATCATCCCATTTTGTGATGGTCACCCGAGACCGCCGCCAATTGCGGGTGGAAACGCTTCCGGTTCTGGACGAAGATCATCGTTTCGCCGGGTTTGTGCTTATTTTCTCTGACATTACCCTCCAGTTGGAACATGACGGACGATTCAACCGACAACTAAAAGACATGGCCAAGACGCTGCGCTCATCGACCGCATCCATTCGATCGATCGTGGACCTGATGATTCAGTTTCCGGATATGGACATGCAGCAGAAAAAAGACTTTCTCACCATCATTGCCGTCGAAGCTCAGACGTTGAGCCGTATACTGAGCCGTGATTTTTCCGATACGGCCCGGTATTCCAGATCCAGATGGCCCCTGTTTCCCATCCTGGTCACGGACTTCATCGCGGCATTGAAAGAGGAGGTCGTGGCCATTGGCGATCTTGCCATCGAGGTGACGGAGTGTGATTCCCGTTGTATGATCAAGATCGACTGTTACACCCTGGTCATTGCCTTGGATTACATTCTCAACTGTCTTGAATCGGAATATCGTATTGTCTGTAGTCGAATTCGCCTGAGTGCACCGGGAAATCTCGTGCAACTGGACCTCATCTGGTCTGGCGAACCGATCAAGATCGAAGCCTTGCGCGGATGGTGCGACCGTCCTTTATCCGGGACGAAAAAGGGGTATCCATTGACCGTAAGGGAAATCCTCGAACACCATCATGCAGAGATCTGGCCACACACCCCACGCCATCAAACCGCCGATGAGACTTGCGTGCGCCTTTTTATCCCCATGGTCCAATCGGAACTCGCATCCACCGAAATCCGCCACGTGACCATCTTACCCAAGGCCCGACCGGAATTCTACGATTTCGATCTGTTTAATCAAGCCGGACAAACACCAGAAATCGCTAATCGATTGCTGACGGAACTGGTATATACGGTATTTGATACGGAAACCACCGGGTTGGATCCACGAGGCGGGGATGAAATCATCTCCATTGGTGCAATTCGCCTGGTCAATGGTCGCCTCCTGCATTCCGAAACCATCAACCAGCTGATTGATCCGGGACGATCGGTGCCCATTGAATCCACCAAGGTTCACGGCATCGACGACGGCATGCTCACGGGGAAGCCGGCCATCGATAAGGTTTTGCCTTTTTTCCACCGGTTTGTTAAAAATACGGTTTTGGTGGCCCACAACGCTGCCTTTGACATGCGCATGCTGCAAATGAAGGAGAGAGAAACGGGTATCCGGTTCATCAATCCGGTACTCGATACCATGCACCTGTCGGCGGTCATCCATCCCGCCCACAGCAACCATAACCTGGATGCAATTGCCCAGCGCATGGGCGTTAATATCACCAAGCGCCACGATGCTTTAGGGGATGCCATCGCCACGGGGGAGGTCTTTCTCAAGATGATACCGCTGTTAAACGAAAAAGGCATCTTCACCCTGAAGGAAGCTTCCGTCGCGTCACAGCGAACCTATTATGCCAAACTCAAAAAGTACTGAGCGAAGAGATAACACGCGTGACCATCAACACCCTATTCGTCGACACTTGTATTCAATCCCATCCGGAAACCCAGCGACTCTGCCGCCGGCTCAACCTGCCGGCGGAGCCGATCGATGATCCACGGACATTGTATCGATGGCTCAATCGAGCCGATGATCCGATCGCCTTGGGCAAACAGGTGCTTTACCTGACCCGCAACAAGGGCGGATTTTTCAAAAAATGCCCGGGCACCCGGGAATATATCTGTTGCGATTACCAGATTCTGCATGTGGCCTCGTTTTGCACCATGGACTGCTCCTACTGCATCCTGCAGACTTATTTTCATCCGCCGCTGCTACAATTTTTCGTCAATCGGGAAGACTTGGAGACGGAACTAGACGATCTCTTTCAACGGCCAGGCATCACCCGGGTGGGAACCGGTGAATTTACCGACAGCCTCATCTGGGAGTCATGGACCGATTTGACCGATTATCTCGTCAACCGTTTCGCCTCCCAGAACAAAGCCGTGCTGGAGCTTAAAACCAAGACCGTCGACATCAAACGCCTGGAGGGCCTCGACCATCGACGAAAAACCATCCTGGCTTGGTCGCTCAACACGCCTTTCGTCATGAAGCATGAAGAACGGCGCACGGCATCGTTGGATGCACGCCTCGAGGCCGCCTTCCGCTGCCAACGCTGGGGCTACCCCTTGGCCTTTCATTTCGACCCCATGATCATTTATCCTGGCTGTGAAACCGAATACCAAATGGTAATCGAAAGGCTGTTCGAGCGTATTGACCCGGCAAATATCGTTTGGATCAGTTTGGGTACCTTCCGTTACATGCCGCCCCTCAAGCCCATCATTGCCCGACGGTTTCCATCTTCCAAAATCGCCTATGGCGAATTTATCACCGGTTTGGATAATAAGATGCGTTATTTTAAACCCCTCCGAATTGCATTGTACCGTCGGATGGTAGAATGCATTCGAAGCGCGGCGCCCAAAACAACGGTTTATTTTTGCATGGAAGATGACGACGTATGGCGACAAAGCACGGGCTGGGTGCCGTCATCCGATGGTGGACTCGGTCGCCTCTTGGACCGTAGCGCTGCTGAAGTCTGTAATCTAAAGCCATGATGACAACCCGTCATCTGCCCTTGTGCCCCATTGGCCTGGTCATCGGGCTGGTCCTCTGGGTTGGGACCGCCGTTGCCGAGAATCCTCATGATTATACCTGGGTGCGTGTGAAATGGGTGGCCGATGGGGACACTATCGTTTTGCGCGACGGCCGGCATGTGCGGTACATCGGGATCGACGCCCCGGAAACGGCGCATCAACAGCAGCGGGAAGAGCCCATGGCAAAACAGGCCCGCGCCATCAATCAACAACTCGTGGCAGGCTGGCGCATACGGCTTGTTTTCGACAGGGAAAGAACCGACCGCTACGGCAGAATCCTGGCCTATGTCTATCGACATGACGGGCGCTTCGTGAATGCCGAGCTGATCAGGAGAGGCTGCGCCCATGCCTTTTACCAATGGCCGAATACCAGCAAGGCGGAAGATTTGCTGGCTGCCCAACGCGATGCCATGCAAAACGGCTTGGGCATCTGGCAGTTCATAGAAAAAAAAGAAAACCCCCACCGGCCCTATCGCGGCAACCGCAACACGAAGCGCTTTCATCAATATGACTGCCCCATGGGAAGGCGTATGGCGAAAAAGAATCATGTCTGGTTCAACAACCAATGGGCGGCATTTTGGGCCGGCTATTCACCGGCCCGGGGATGTATCGAATTCCCTTGAAAATAAAAACGGAAAGGGCCGAAGCCCTTTCCGTTTTTATTTTTACTTGAACGATCGCTCAGTGGTCGGCGTAATCAGTGAATGTTCAGAAACAGCATGTTGGCCGTTTCTGGATCCACACGACCCTATTCTTCTTTTTCGGCGTTGATCTGCTCGATGACCTTGGTGGCGATCTGGGCGGGAACTTCGTCGTAACGCAAGAATTCCATGCTGTACATGCCGCGACCACCGGTCATGGACCGTAGGTCGGGTGCATAGGTCTGGAACTCGGCCAAGGGGACTTCCGCATTGATGATTTGGTTTTTGCCGGCCGAATCCATTCCCAACACTCGGCCGCGACGGCTGTTCATGTCACCCATGATATCTCCCATGTACTCATCGGGTGTGGTGATGGTGACTTTCATGATGGGCTCGAGCAAGACCGGATTGGCCTCTTCACAGGCCTTCTTGTATGCCAGGGACCCGGCAACCTTGAACGCCATTTCGGACGAGTCGACCGCATGGTAACTGCCGAAATCCACGGTGGCGCGAAAATCAACGCACGGAGCACCAATCAGCAGCCCTTTCTGGGAGGCCTCGACGACACCTTTTTCCACAGCCGGAATGTATTGCTTGGGAATCACACCGCCGACAATGGCATCCACGAACTCGAAACCGGTGCCTCGGGGCAGGGGCTCCATGACGATCCAACAGTCACCGTATTGGCCATGTCCACCGGATTGTTTTTTGTGTTTGCCCTGAACACGCACTTTCTTCTTGATGGTCTCGCGGTAGGGTATTTTTGGCGTTTTCAACAATACTTCGACATTGTATTTGCGTTTCAGTTTCTCGATGGTGCTCTCGATGTGCACCTGACCCGATCCGGAAAGCAGGATCTCTTTGGTTTCCGCATTCCGTTCCAACTTCAGGGCCGTGTCCTCTTCGAGCAGCTTGGTCAAGGAAATGTAGATCTTGTCCTCATCACCGGTGGCCTTTGATTCCAGGGCAAAAGAGATCAGCGTGGGCATCGGCTCGGCACAGGTGTAACGAATCTTGTTGGCGTCATCGCAAAGGGTATCGCCGGTTTTGGTCTCTTTGAGCTTGGCGACGGCAACGATGGATCCCGGTCCGGCTTCCTTGGCGGGTTTTTGTTCCTTTCCACTAATGGCCAAAAGCTGATTAAACCGTTCCTTGGTCTCCTTGGTGGAATTGTAGAAATTGCCATCGCTACCCAATTTTCCGGACACCACCTTGAATATCGTCAGACGGCCGGCATAGGGATCGGCAACGGTCTTGAATACGAAACTGGAAAACGGTTCATTTTCATCCGGTTTGCGTTCGAGGGCCTCGTCATTGGCCGGGTTGACGCCTTTTTTGGGCGCGCTTTCGAGAGGGGAGGGGAGGCAGGTGTTGATAAAATCCATCAGCAGATCAACGCCAATGTCTTGGGTTGCCGCCCCGCACAGCACCGGCGCGAAGGTCCGCGACAGGATGCCCTTTTTCAGCGTATCACGCAATTCCTGATTGGTGATGGTTTCCCCTTCCAGATACCGTTCGATCAGTTCGTCATCGGCTTCGGCGATATTTTCAATCAGCGTTTCGCGTTCGCTTTCGACGGTGTCCTGCATATCGGCCGGGATATCGATTTCGGTAGCCTTGCCGCTATCATCGTAGCCATAGGCTTTCATGGCGATCAAGTCGACAATGCCGTTGAAATCCGCCTCGGCACCGATCGGGTATTGAACGATAATCGGTTTGGGGGTCAAGCACTGCACCGCGTCTTCCACCGCATTGGTGAAATCCGCTCTTTCACGGTCCAGTTTGTTGATAAAAATGGCGCAGGGCATGTCGTACTCGGCGGCAAATTCAGCCACCTGCTCGGTCTGTACCTTGACACCGTCGACCGCATCCACGACGATAAGGGCCGTTTCGGCGGCCTGCATGCAAAGCTTGGCATCAGAAATGAAGTTCTGGTCACCGGGAGTGTCAATCAGGCTGATGGTATGTTTTTTCCAAGGCAGTTGAAAAAAACCACTGGAAATACTGGACTGCCGCTTGAGCTCTTCCGGTTCGAAATCCATTACCGTATTGCCGTCTTCCACGCGACCGATGCGCGTCGTCATTCCGGCCTTGTAAATCATGATTTCCGCCAGGGAGGTTTTTCCCGCTCCCCCATGGGCAACCAGTGCAACATTTCTTAAGGTTTCATTCATTTGGCCCACTCAAGCTCCTCTCTCCATGGTATTTTCCGCCAGGGTTGGCAGAATTCGTCTAAAGCCTGTATTAATAGATCGGAAGACCAAAAAAATCAACACCAAAATCCTGATTATAATCCGGAATCCGTCTTTGGCCGCAGGTGGATGATGAACTCCTGGTTCCCCTTGGGGCCAAGAATGGGGGAGGGGATGACAGGACCGCAAATCAGCGCCTGTTCGGTGAAAAAATGACGCAAATCGTCGATGATTTCTCTCCTGAGCCCCGGATCTTTGATGACGCCGCCTTTGCCCACCTTGCCTTTGCCAGCCTCGAATTGGGGTTTGATCAAGGCCAGAATTCGGCCTTCTGGTTTCAAGAACTTGAGGATTGATGGGACGACGATTTTCAAGGAGATGAACGATGCATCGATGGTGACCAGATCGACTGGCAGCGTGATCAGCGCGGGATTCATTTTGCGAATATTGGTCCGCTCGATCACCGTTACGCGAGCATCGGTTCTCAGGCACCAGGCCAACTGGCCATACCCCACGTCCACGGCGAAGACATGGGTGGCACCCCGTTTTAATAAACAATCGGTGAATCCACCGGTCGAGGCCCCCACGTCCAGACAAACGAAACCGCTACAATCCATGTGGGTCGCCTCGAGGGCGGCCTCCAGTTTGAGGCCGCCGCGGCTTACATAGGGCAGGTCCTCACCTTTCAAGGTGATGTCGACATCCTCGGAGAACTGAGCACCGGCCTTGTCACAGAGCTGTTGATCCACCAGGACGCGGCCGGCCATAATCATGGCCTTGGCCCGCTGTCGACTCTGGCAGATCTTACGTTCGACCAACAATGTGTCGATGCGCTTTTTAAGGGGCATGAAATCGCATCTCAAGGGCCTCCATCATCTCCAGTGCCGTGCTTACGATGGCGGCCGCATCCAATTGGTAATTGGCACGCAAAACATTTTGGGGACCATGTTCAACGAAACGGTCGTCGATTCCCAGTCGCTTGATTCGGACATCGTTAATGCCGTAATCATTGAGCATTTCGAGAATCGCGCTGCCGAATCCACCCTGAAGTATGTTTTCTTCGACGGTGATCACGCGCCCAATGGATTCAGCCAGGGGAAGAATCAGATCTTCGTCGAGCGGTTTGACGAAGCGCGCATTGACCACGGTGGACCGCAGTCGATGGTCCGTTTCAAGACGCTCGGCGGCACAGATGGCTTGGGCAACGCCGCTGCCCACGGCTAAAATCAGTACATCATCGCCCCGACTCAGAATCTCGCCCTTGCCAATGGGCAGGAGCGATGGTGTTTCATCCAAGACCACGCCCATTCCCCGGCCACGTGGATAGCGCAGGGCAATGGGGCCGTCGTAGATGACGGCCGTGGCCAGCATACGGCGTAGTTCGTTTTCGTCCTTGGGCGCCATGACGACCATGTTGGGAATGGACCGCAGGAAAGAGAGATCGAAAAGGCCATGGTGGGTCGGACCGTCTTCGCCGACGATGCCGCCGCGGTCCAGGGCGAAAACCACGGGTAGTTTTTCGATGCAGACATCATGGATGATCTGATCATAGGCCCGTTGCAAAAAGGTCGAATAGATGGCAACCACCGGACGAAACCCCTCGCTGGCCATGCCGGCGGCGAAAGTGACGCCATGTTGCTCGGCGATCCCCACATCGAAAAAACGCTCGGGATAAGCCTTGGAGAAGGGAAGCAGCCCGGTGCCTTCGGGCATGGCGGCGGTGACGGCGATGATTTTATCATCATTTTTGGCCAGCTCGACCATGGTTTGACCAAAAACATCCGTATAGCTGGGGCCGTCACCGGCTTTCTTGCGGCAGATGCCGGTATCCACATCAAAGGAAGCCACGCCATGAAAATAAACCGGATTCTGTTCGGCCTGTCGATAGCCCTTGCCTTTCTTCGTCAACACATGAAGTAACACCGGCTCGTCCATCTTTTTGATATTTCTTAGAATATCAATTAAATGGTCGAGATTGTGGCCATCGATGGGCCCGAAGTACTCAAAGTTAAAGGCCTCGAACAGCATTCCCGGCGTGACAAAGGTTTTAAAAGACTCTTCGCTACGCTTGGCCAATTGATAGACGTTTTCACCGATGCGGGGAAGGGATTTCAAAAATTCACCAAGCTCCTTGCGCATCATTTGCAGCTTGGAGGCGGAAAATGTCCGACTGAGCAAGGAAGAGATGGCCCCCACATTGTGGGAAATGGACATTTCATTATCGTTCAGGATGACAATCAGATCCTTGTCGTTGTGGGTATCGCCGGTTTGATTCATGCCTTCGTAGGCCAAACCAGCGGTCATGGATCCGTCGCCGATGACCGCGACAACCTTCGCCGGATCGCTTTTCAGGCGTTTGGCACAGGCAATGCCCAGTCCGGCAGAGATAGAGGTGCTGCTGTGACCGGTGGTGAACGCATCATGGGGGCTTTCGCTGAGCTTGGTGAAACCGGAAAGACCGCCATGGCGGCGTAAGGTCGAGAATTGATCACGACGTCCGGTGAGCAATTTATGGGCATAGGATTGGTGGCCCACGTCCCACAACAGTTTGTCCGTCGGTGTATCGAAAACATAATGCAGGGCGATTCCGAGTTCGACGGCGCCTAAACTGGAGGCCAGGTGACCGCCTGAAACCGAGACCACATCGACAATGGTTTGACGTATTTCTTTTGCCAGCTCGGGCAATTCCGATCGTTTGAGTCGTTTGAGATCGGCGGGAGAATTAATTTGGCTTAGCAGCGGGGTGGATAAAGGCACTGTCTCAACTCCCTGATGGTTTATCGGGTCCGTTCAATGACGTAGTGGGCGATGGCACGTAAGGAGTCCGCTTTATTATCAAACGTATCGATCGCCTTCAAGGCCTTGTTGACCAGTCGGCTGGCCAGGTGTTCGGCACCAGCCAGTCCGATGAGCGCCGGGTAGGTGTTCTTGCCACGCTGCTGGTCCGTCCCCGTGGCCTTTCCCAGCCGCTGAGGATCGCCTTTGATATTCAGCACATCGTCGGCAACCTGAAAGGCCAAGCCGATGGATTGCGCATAGGCCAAGAGTGCCTTTCGTTGATCGACGGAAGCACCGCATAAAAGGGCCCCGGTTTCGACCGACGCCTCGATTAGTTTCCCGGTTTTCAGACGATGCAATGTTTCCAGCTCCGTTTGAGAAATCACGCGGCCCTCGAAACGGATATCTCGCATTTGTCCGTCAATCATCCCCTCGTGACCAACAGCCGTAGTCATTTTAAAAGCGGCCGCCAACCATCGGCTGCCTTCTTCGCCCGTAGTCTTCTGGCTACCGGCCTTGGCCAGAATCTCGAATGCCAGGGTGAGCAGGGCGTCGCCAGCCAAAATCGCCGTTGCCTCATCGAACTGTTTGTGACAGGTAGGCTTACCACGCCGGGTTTGATCATCGTCCATGGCCGGCAAGTCGTCATGAATCAGCGAATAGGTGTGGATCATTTCCAGGGCGCAGGCCATGGGCAACACAACATGTCGATCACCACCGACGGCTTCGGCGGCGGCAATACATAAAATCGGGCGGAGTCGCTTTCCACCGGCCATGACGGAATAGGACATGGCTTGCAGGATGCGCGTTGCGGGTTCGTCTCCGCCCAAATAATCGCTCAACCGGTCATCGACGAGCTGGCGCAGGGCAGTTAAATAGGTTTTTAAATCGAACATGATCAGATTTCCGGATCAAAGGGTTTTTCAATCGGCTGTCCGGCATCGTCGGCCATCAGCAGGGTCACGCGTTTTTCTGCTTTGTCCAGCATTTCGTTGCAATAACGGGAGAGCTTGATACCGGCTTCAAATTTTTGCAGGGCCTTTTCCAGGGGCAGATCGCCTGATTCCAATGCCTTGACTATTTTTTCAAGATCGCCGATCGCTTTTTCAAAACTCGGTTGGGCCTTGGGAGACATGAGATTTTTCCTTTTAACGAAATATGGCTGATCACTATTTATGAATTACTTTGTTTATCGTCAACGCTGACCTGTAATTGGCCGGTCCCTAACAGAATCTCGAGGGGTTGGCCGTTTTTTACCTGACGGGCATTGCGAATAATGGTGTGGTCGGGCACCGAACGGGTGATACTATACCCCCGTTTCAAGATGTCCATGGGGTTCAACGCCGTTAACAGGTCTGCATGACGATCCACGTCACCGCGTCCCTGTTTGATCATCCGGACGGTTGAGTCGATCAATGTCTGGCAGATGACCGCGATGCGTTCTTTTTCATGGATCACCGTCTTCAACGGAGAGACCTGCATCAAGAACCCGTGGCCATAGCCGACCCGTTCCTTATTGCGCTTCATGGCCTCACGAATCAACAGGGTCATCCGCGAGGTGTGGTCGTCCAGCCGCAACCGCCAATCTTGCAGTCTCCGTTTGGGGTGGACGATTCGAAGGGATAACGAGTCAACCTGTTTATTTAATAATTTCAATTGAGAAACCGAACTTTGATAAAGTTTTTGTTTAAGAAAATGGAGTCGATCACGAAGCTCATCTTTGACAGGGACGGCAATCTCGGCGGCGGCCGATGGTGTCGGTGCTCTCAAATCAGCCACGAAATCGGCGATAGTAAAATCCGTCTCATGACCAACCGCTGAAACGATGGGGATCGGTGAGCTGAAAATAACCCGGGCCAGTGCTTCATCGTTAAATGCGCAAAGGTCTTCGATGGATCCGCCGCCGCGTGCCAGGACGATGATATCGCTGGTGCCAATCGCGTTTAGCCTGTTGATCGCATGCATGATTTCACCGGGCGCGCGAACGCCTTGCACCGTGACCGGCACCACCTCAAGGGGCAGATTGGGAAATCGTCGTTGGGCGACATTGATGAAGTCGCGAATCGCCGCGCCGGTGGGCGACGTGATGATGCTTATCTTTTCAGGAAGCACGGGCAGCGCCGTTTTATGCCGATCGTCGAAAAGGCCTTCGTCGAAAAGCTTTTGCTTGAGTTTTTCAAAGGCAATTTGAAGCGCACCCACGCCTTGAGGCTCCAGATATTCGAAAATTACCTGATAGGTCCCCCTGGGTTCATAGACGCTGACCCGTCCTAGACCAACGACGGTCATTCCATCCTCGGGTTTAAATTTAAGCGAGCGGGCTTGAACGCGAAACAATACCGCGCTGACCTGACTGGATTGGTCCTTGAGTGTAAAATAACAATGGCCCGAGGAAGGCGTTCTAAAATTCGATATTTCTCCTGATATCCATATGAAAGGAAGGTTTTCTTCGAGTAATCGTTTAATTTTTTGGTTCAGTTCGCTAACCCGATAAATGTGCGAATGCGGCTGCTGGATGGGGTTATTTGGTGTCGTCATAAAATGGTGTCAGTCAGAAGATGCGGTTCGTGGGATTGATAGTCGTGTTGCTGAAAACATTCACGGGTGGTGTCTTTCGATCATACCGTTAACGTCCGATAAGATATATTATGTAAAATTAATGATCGGCCTGAATCTCGCCCGGCGCACCCTTGGCCCGCGGTTTGAATTTGACGATCACATCCCTGACCTCGGGCACCACGTAGACGTTTTCATGAGGCAATCCGACCAACGATTTTGCCAACACGGCGATCTTATTTTGCAGACCGATATTGCGGTCGATAATGCAGTGCAATTTACCCTTGATCAGACAGACCCCGCTCTTGACGGGAATACCGCTTGTCCGAAAGCTTTGCTCGGATACGGTTACCCCCAATTTTTCAGCCAAATCCTTAAGATCGTGATAAATTTGTTCAGGTTTCATGGACCTTCCATGTATATCAGCTTTATTCTTGAAAATAAAGCAACCTGTGTTATATTCCAAGTGTTTAAAAATTAAACGTGAACTCAAATACAACAATTTTAGGGAGGTTGTCGATGCAGTCGATTCCTATGGAAAGAACCCAAGCTCAAGTCCGCGTCAATTCTTTTGTTCGCAGCGTGTACAACTGGATGGCCATCGGATTGGCCTTGACCGGTGCCGTGGCCTGGTTTGTGGCGCATAATGAACCGGTGCTTCGATTCGTCTATCAGGCGCGCTGGATTTTCTTCATCGGAGAGATCGCGCTCGTTTTCATGCTTGCCGGACGGGTCCATAAAATGCAAGCCTCGACCGCCACGGGAATGTTCATGTTCTACGCTGCGCTGAACGGAGCGACCCTATCATTTATATTTCTGGTATATACCATGTCCTCGATCGCTTCGACATTTTTCATCTGTGCCGGAACATTCGCCGCGTGCAGTATCTATGGATGGGCCACGAAGCGTGATCTAACCGGATTGGGCAATTTCATGTTCATGGGCCTGATCGGTATCCTGATTGCCTCCGTGGTCAATATCTTCCTCAAAAGCCCCGGCATGCAGATGATTATCAGTTATATCGGCGTCTTGGTATTCACCGGACTCACCGCCTATGACACCCAAAAACTCAAGGGGATGGCCATGTCGCAACCCGCCGGTCTGGATGCCTCCGTTGTCCGCAAGGGCGCGATCATCGGCGCCTTGACCCTATATTTGGATTTCATCTTGATGTTTCAGTATCTGTTGATGATTTTTGGCGGAAGCCGCGATTAATAAAAAATCCCCGAATCACAACCAACCGTGATTCGGGGATTTGTAGTTTACAATCAATTGGTGATTTCTGGATGGGCACTCTTTAGGGCGACCGACGGGTCGCCCCTACTTCGTTCCCAATGCCTGTTCAACAGCATCGGCAATCTGTCGGCAAAGGCTTTCCGTTTCATCCGTGGACGGTCCTTCGACCATGACCCGGCATTGGGGCTGGGTGCCGGAATAACGGACAAGCACGCGACCGTTATCACCCAATTGTTTTTCAACCCGTTGGATTTCCTTAATTATTTCATCGACCGTGTCAATCGGCGGCTTCGAAGTGACAGTCACATTGATCAGGCATTGGGGAAACACGGCCATCACCTCGGATAACTCGGATAATGGCCTTCCAGACGACCGAACGGCTTGAATTAATTGCAACGCCGCCAGCATGCCATCGCCGGTCGTGTGATGATCCAAGAATATCATGTGCCCGGAATCCTCCCCCCCCATGACGGCGCCCGATCCGACCATCGCTTCCATCACATGGCGGTCTCCGACTTGGGCTTGAATATGCGCCAGCCCCATGCGTTTCAGGGCGATTCCCAGACCCAGGTTACTCATCACCGTCGTGACCACCACCGGCGTGGCCAACTCGCCTTTTTCCAACCGGTCCTTGGCACAGATGGCCATGACCTGGTCGCCCGTGAGCACCCTTCCCGTTTCATCCACGGCGATCAATCGATCCGCATCGCCATCGAAGGCCAGGCCCACATCCGCTTTTTCGGCCTTCACCGTCTCGGCCAGCGTTTGCGGATGTTGAGATCCGCAATGATCGTTGATGTTAATGCCGTTCGGTGTGCAAAATAGCGCCTTGACGTCGGCTCCTAACGTGGTGAACAGATCGGGAGCAATGCCACTGGCCGCCCCATGGGAACAGTCCAAAACAATTTTAAGCCCCTGAAGCGGCATACGATCCTTCAGACAATCAGATAAAAACCGCTGGTAGCGGTCGACGCCATCGTCCACGCGCCGGATGGTTCCCACCTGTCGAATCGCACCACTGGCCCGGGAAAGGGATTCCGCATCGTCGATGATCGTTTCGAGCGATCGTTCCGTTTCCTCGGAAAGCTTGAACCCGTCTTTGTTGAACAGCTTGATGCCATTATCAAAATAGGGATTATGGGAGGCGGAAATGACGATACCCGCATCAAATTCCATGGTCTTGGTCAGATAGGCGACCGCCGGTGTGGGAATGATCCCGGCAATATATGCGTCACCCCCCATGGAACAAATTCCGGCCGAAAGGGCACCAACAAGCATGTCGCCCGAAAGACGGGTATCTTGACCGATGATGAATCGGCAGGCGTCACCGTTCTTATCACCACCGAAATAGTGAGCGATCGCGCGCCCAATGGTTGCCGTGGTCAGGCAATCCAGCGGGGGGTGGTTGGCGATTCCGCGAATGCCATCGGTTCCAAACCATTTTCCCACGATTACTCCTCTTTTCCATGTTCACGGGGTTGAAATAACCAGATGATTGTAACATAGTGAACGCTTACGGCGCGTTCAACGAATGGCCGGGAATAAGCTCAGCAGTTGTTCCTGGACCTCGTCCACGATGCCTTGCAGCCAATGGGTTCCCAATCGGCATTCATCGGTTGTAAGCCCTTTAATAACCGCTAAATAATCGATTCCATGCGACACAATTTTCTTCTCGATGAGTTTGGAAAAAGGCTTTTGCCCAGACGCGGAAATGGTTTCTATATAACCGTGAATCCGGTCACCAAACAGATATCGATTGTCATGCAGCTGCGCCTTTTGGTCGATCAGCTTGGCAGACGCGCTATCGCCCATCTGTTGCCGGTAAAGTCGAATTGACCGTGGTAGCTTCTCACAAAATGCGATAAAGCGCTTGATTCGTTCATCGATTGCGGTTTCAAGCGTTTGCACGAGTCCGTCGCAAAGCAATAAAGGAAACCGATCTCCGACAAATTGTCGCCGAACCTGGATATACCACACCATCAATGCCACCAGGTTCGCCAAATAGAGAATATTATTGGTGGTGGCACGTTTTACATTTCTATAAACTCCGGTGGAATAAGGCACGCTTCCCCCCCGGCTCACGCCCTCGAAGACCAATCGGTCCGGCTTGAGTTGATCCTTGCGATACATGGAGCCCGCGGCGATCACCGTGCCGTATTCGATGCGGCATGGGCCGACCAGCCCGCCTTGGCCACCCAAGAAGATGGGATTCTGGTTCAGCATCACTCCACGAGGCACATCACCCATCAATGATGCCGTGGCCTTGTCCTGGTTTGGGGTATAGTTGAAATGGATATATGAACTTCCCACCTCGCTATGATTCCTGCGATCGGTACCGCCGGCCATGAAGCAATCGCAAAAATTGATCAAGCTGCCCAGGGTGACAAAGGGAAAAAGAATGGTCTGTTTCAAACCAACGGTGTGGGCGATGCTGGCCTGCTCTTCGAATATGGTTCCGGACCGCACATGGGCGCCCGACCCGGCTTCGGCACCATCCAAAAAAACGGCATTTTCAAAGTACCCGCCTTTGAGCTTGACATTGGGGCCCACCAGGCAATTCTTCAGGGTAACGGGTGCCTCGTTTCCCAATTCAGCGCCTTGGCAGATCAGGGTCCGGTCACCCAAGACCCTGCAGCCGGGATGGATGGTTGCACCATCCGATATCCGGCTGGTCTTCACATCATCGCCAATATGGATATTCGGGTGTTTCAATGAAATCGTCACCTTTTTTTCGCCTTGAGATTACCGACCCCATCAATAGGGAAGCGGGTCTATATCGATAGGTTCCAATTGTATCTTAAATTTTTTAATAAACAACCCGTTCTTTTGACAATACTGCATCGCCTGATGGCAAGCGTTCTGATTCGCCTGTCCGTTGAATGACAGAAGAATTCCTTTAATAGCGTGTTTGTCTACTAATATCGGTAGGTTTTGAAAATCGCCCAAGATGTCGTAACCTTGAATTTTCTTTCCCACCTTAAGTGGATCGTCATCAATGAATCCAACCGGATTAAGGCTAAGTGTCTTGTTGGCTAAAATTTCACGCATCAGCAGCTCTCCCCCCTGCCCTGCGCCATAAATAACCACCCGTTCCCCGGCCAGGGTTTTTCGCTTCATGGTTTCCGTGAAGAATCGAAAGGACCCCCGCGTACCCAACAAAAAGACCGTCGTCAGCAACCAGTCGATGATAAATACACCTTTTGAAAAGTCTTCGAAACGATACAGGATCGTGACGCAAGCAATCGCGAGGATCGTCGCCACCGTCGAGCCCCGAATGTAAAGATACACATCGCGTGTGCTGATATATTGCCAAAACCCTTTGTAAATACCGGACAGATAGAAGACGATCAGCTTGGTTGGGATAATCACCGGTAACGATTTCAGAAAGACCTTAAAATAATAAGCAAATTCTTCTCCTTCGAACCTTAAGCGATACCCTAGATAATAGGCAAACGCGACCAGTCCGAAATCGAGGATGATCATTGCCAGCTGACGCTTATAAGTCAGTTCGATAAGCACCGGCGTAAATTTATGACCCCGCAGGACGGAAAATTCCTTTTCAGGATAAACCCGCAACTGAGACAGGTATACCCCCATCAACACGGTAGATACGACGACGGGAATAATGGCCGCCGGTGAGGTCAGCGAATCGCTCCGACTGACAAATACGGCCGAGATGCCCGATACGGCCCCGATGCAATAAAGAAAAAGCACCGCCTGTCTTTCGCTAAACCCCATCAGGACCAAACGATGGGAGGTATGATCCCTTCCTCCGGTGGACGCTTTGCGGCCGCTCAACAGCCGGATGACAGTCACCAGTGTGGTGTCCAGAAGCGGCACCATCAAAAGCAACACCGGTACCGCGAAGGCCGAAATCCGATTGGTATCCGCCGACTCACCATACTGCAGGCTCAAAACGGCCGCTGAAAAGCCGATCACCAGGCTGCCGCAATCCCCCATGAAAATAGACGCCGGATTGAAATTATAGACCAGAAACCCAGCACAGGCACCGGCCATAATAAGAGACAAGCCTGCGGCCTGGGGATTAATGCCGTTGAATAGCAGCGCCATGGACAGGGCGCATACCATGGCCACGCCAGCGCAAAGTCCATCCATGTTGTCAAGCAGGTTGAAGGCGTTGGTGATGCCAACGATCCAGATCAACGTAAACATGGTATCCAGAGTCAATGATTCAAACCAGTACAGTCTGAATCCGAGGAAGGTGACCAGACTGGCCATGGTGATCTGACCGATGAGTTTGGTCTGGGGCCTGAGACTGACGAAGTCGTCGATCAACCCCAGGAAAAACAGGAATGTCACGCCGGAAAAGATGACCGTCGACAAACCGATCCATTGTTCGAATTGACGCGACCGAAATCCGGCGATCAGAATGGTGGGAATGTCTCCGGCAATCCAGACCGGAATGCCAATCCCCAGAAAAATGGCGACGCCGCCGAGCAGCGCCGTCGTCTTTTGGTGCCATCGATCCTCACGAGGGCGGGCCACCCAACCGCCTCTGATGGCCATCAGGCGCACCACCGGGGTCATCGCCAGCGAGATTAAGAAAGCGGCCGCACCGTAAACAAATTGCGTTGTTTCAATCATATAATTTTATCACATCAACCATTTTCATCAAAATTGTTGTTTTTCGATTTTTTGGTGATCGTCGCGCCTTGAGCAGAGCGGGCGTGATAAAAAAGCCGGCGAACTATTTCCCCTTAATCGCCGTAATCACTTCCGAGAGGATAAAATCCAAACTTTTATCCGGCCTGAAACCGGTGATCGATTCCAGTTTGTCCATGCTGGGCACACGGCGCTGCATGTCCTCGAAATCTTTTCCGAAGGCCTTTTCATATGGTATCAATTGAATGGCGGAGGACGATCCGGTCATCTGAATGATTTTCTGGGCCAGGTCGCAGATGGAAATTTCCTCGTGCCCGCCGACATTGAACACTTCACCGATGGCCTGATCATTTTCCATCAGCTTCATCAGGGCGGTAACGACATCCTTCACAAACGTGAAGGTTCGGGTCTGGTTGCCGTCTCCAAAGACCGTAATCGGTTCGTTTCTAAGCGCCTGGTTCACAAACCGCGGAATCACCATGCCGTAGGCACCCGTCTGCCGAGGACCGACGGTGTTGAACAGGCGGGTGATAATGACTTCCAGGCCGGTGGTGCGGTGGTAGGCCAGCGCGGTAAACTCATCCATCAATTTAGAAGCCGCATAGCTCCAGCGGAATTTGCTGGACGGTCCATAAATGATATTGTCGGTTTCCACCAGCGGTGCGTGCATGTGTTTGCCGTACACCTCTGATGTGGATGCTATTAAGACGCGTTTTTTGAATTTGTTACACATTTCAAGGACTTTTTCGGTTCCCTGAATATTGGTGACGATGGATTCCAGCGGCTTGTCCAGAATCGTCTGCACACCAACGGCGGCGGCCAGATGGTAGACCTCATCACAGATACCGGTCAGTTCCAGCATCAGGTCATGATTTAAAATGGTATTGATGTGGACAAAAATTTTGTTCCGATAGGCTGGATTGTCCTGCAGGAAACGGATATTGTCCATGGATCCGGTGGACAAATCGTCGATGATGTAGACCTCGTCGCCTCGTTCAAGGCAGGTTTCCGCCAAATGCGAACCAATGAAACCGGCACCGCCGGTGATGAGAATGCGCACCAGAATTCTCCTTTTTTATACGATTTAATGTTAATTCAGCTTCGATTTATTCGTTAAAATCTCGCGACAGACAGATACAACTGTTCATACTGTTTGGTAATTTTTTTGATTCCAAAGTGTCGTTGGATCCGTAATTGTGCCTTTCTTCTGAGTTCTTGAAAGGTATCCTTTTTCATTTTGAGCAATTCAATACAAGCCGTGGCAAGTATTTCATGATGATCGGTCGGTATCGTAATCCCAGTATCGGATATCAGAAACCTTGAATCGCCGACATCGGTTGCTACGCATGGAACACCGCAAGCCATTGCCTCACCGATAACATTCGGAAATCCTTCTCCTACGGTGGAATTTGAAATAGCGATATCAAACCCCGCCGTTATGGAAGCCATATCATGTTGAATGCCAAGTAAATGAAGGTAAGAAACATCACCCATTTTATTCAGCATACCGTCTAAACAAGCGTTGCCTTTTTGTATATTTTCCCCGCAAAGAACAAAATGGACCGTTGGAATTGAATCGTGAATGATTTTTGCTGCCTGAAAAAAGCCAGCGTGATTCTTCTGATGATGAAACCGAGCAACAAAACCAATTATACGACTATTCGGCGGTATTTTTAAGCGTCGACGTAAATTCACGTAATTTTTCGCGCAAGGTTTAAACAATTCCGTATCAAAGCCATTCCCGATTACCGTCAATTTGTCTTTAGCGTATCCTATTTTTTTATGAACCTTGGTGCCGCTGTATGAGTTGCAAATAATATAGGTCGGTAAAAAATATGAAAGCAGTGAACAACATTTTACGATAAGCAAGGTTAATCTTTTTTCTCTTGATGGATCAAAGTCACTATGACGGATATTCCACAACAGTTTTGCATTTCCAGCCATCTTGGCGATTAAGGATCCAAACAAATCGGCATGATACAACCATGTCTGAACGATCATGGGGTCGAACCGTTTTACGACATTCAATATCTTCAGTATTTTTATTGGATTGGCGCTTTTGGGGGAAAGATCCATATGAAAAACGTTTATACCCAAATGTTGGATCATTCTACCCACCGGACCTTTTTCCTTAAGCGAAATGACCATTGCATCGAATTTGGAACGATCCAGTCTAAGAAGCAGTTTAAATAACATCATTTCTGCCCCCCCGACGTTAAGCTCGGTGATAATATGAACGATTTTTATTTTTCTCGACGCCATGTCGTTCCTGTTTCGAGAGTCGGGCATATTTTCATGAGCGGGGAACTATATACCCAGAATACGCAAGTAACTGTCAATGGCTCGCTTCGCAGAAAAGTCTTGCGCCCTTTTTACAACATCGGGCGGTCGGGTATCGTCCAACGCAAGCACCATGGCGGCGGCCATGGCGTCAACATCCCCCACGGATACCAATCGTCCCCAACGACCGTTTTCAAGAATCTCGGCAGGACCACTGGGGCAATCGGTGCTGACGACCCTTGTGCCACAGGCCATCGCTTGAATAAGCGCCCCGGGCAGTCCCTCCCATGCAGAAGAAAGGACAAACAGAGCCGCATGTCGTACCCAGGCATACGGGTTATCCATGAATCCAGGGAAATCCACCGTCTCCTCTACTCCCAAATGCATACACAAATGCGTCAGCTCACGTCTTAATTCCCCCTCGCCCAGGATGATGAGTCGGACCGGACGTCGTTCTTTAATTTTTGCAAAGGCGCGAATTAATGTCTGAAAATCCTTTTGGGCGGTCAATCGTCCCATGGAAATGACGACTTGATAGTGACCGGATTCAAACCATGGATGAATAACCGGCAACCGGCTGAGTTTATCTATCTGTTCCGTATCAACGGGATTGTAGATCACCTTGATCCGCTTTTGCGGAATACCAATGGCTGTGGATAAGTCGCCGGCCACCCCTTCGGAAACGGCAGCGATGCCATCTGCCATTGGATATGCAACACGCATGAAAAATGGCAACAAGCGATCGCGTTTAAGTATGGAACGATGGCTCGAAATGGTCAAATAGTTGCGTTCAGAAACGACAAGACGTGATTTTCCGCGTGATATCTTGTTTGCCAATACGGCAACGACATTGGCATGTTTTAGGGCCGAAAGAATGGCTTTCGGCCGTTCTCGCCTTAAATAACGAACCAAGGCAGGCAGACTCAGAATTACCCTGCGGCATCTCAAGTCCACGATACGAACCTGCTTTGAAACCGATTTCAAATAAGGCCCCGTGCATTCGACGAGGACGAGATCAACAGTGAACCCACGACGGGCGAATGCATTGGCCAAATCTACCATAATCCGCTCCGCCCCCCCTCCTCTGAGGGACGGTAGATACAGAGCGATTCGATCATTGTCATTCTGTCGATGCTTGACCATGTGAACCAATTGTTCGCCCCTTATCGATTCATGGGGGGGGGCCGAAGGCTATTTAGCAGTCTATTGATCTTTGGTTTGGCCTCTTGACGGATCTGATCAATACGCCTGGAAACATTCGGATTCAAATTCGACCACTGATTGAGAATTGAATTGATTGCTGCAATGTCATTTGCG
This sequence comes from uncultured Desulfosarcina sp., assembly GCA_963674765.1. GTDB lineage: Bacteria > Desulfobacterota > Desulfobacteria > Desulfobacterales > Desulfosarcinaceae > Desulfosarcina. Next base: position 5,127,340 of record OY771548.1, read on the forward strand.
CCGAATTGACTTTCATTAAACCGGTGGACCGACCAGGGAATATTCAATCGATTAAACAGGTCCCGTCCCTTGCTGATCGTATCAAAGGGATAATGCTGCATGTTTTCCAAGAAGACCACCGGTACCTGGCCAACCTTGAATGCGAGAATGCTGCCATGAAAGCGGTCCGTTAGAAGCAGATCAATCTGATGAAACATCCCCAACCGTCTTTGATAAGCGTAATGAAAAGGAATGCTTTCCTGCCCCTTGGCCGCCGGACCGAGCATATTCAACACCCTGAATCCCTTATTGATAAAATGGCCTGTGAGATGTTGTCGGAGCTTAACGGAAGACAAAGACAATCCAATGGTCTTGCTTCTGGAGCAAGTCTTCGGTTTAATCACAATCCGTGAAAAGTCCCAAAGCAGGCTCGGATCAGGCAGTTGAAAGATTTCTTTATCCGCAATACCGGCACCCGACAGAATGTTCTGACTGTGCTGATCTCTGACAGAAATTCCGCTGAAATTTGATACCGACGAATAAATGTCCTTTTTTAAGCTATCTTGTTGCAACAACGCATGTCGGCTTTTGTCTATTGAAGCCGCAAAGGAAATTTTACGGCAATGGTCAATGCTCGCAAGATAATAAATGTTTTTCGAAGGCCGATCATCGTCCAGGCGTTGGATACGCCATACGGTATCGCTGCCGACAACGATGGCATCATGATTTTGGGACTGGATGAATCGGTTGGCTTTAGAGAAGCAATTGGTGATGCACTTTCGCTTCGATCGTCGTAGATGTCGAGAAATGAACAGGTTTAGGCTTAAATATTTGCCAAGCTGATAAACGTTGATAAATGGCGGCCTTTTCAGAAATAATTTCCTTATTTCTCGAAAAAAAGAATTCGATCGCTGGTAATCGATAATTTCAACCTGATCACCCGGGAAATACGATTGGATCAACTGTTGAAGGCAATAGGCTTGTAAAATCGATCCTTCATTAATTGTTCGATGAAATGTTAAAATACCAAGTTTCATGCGTTTTCCATTGTTCTGCAAATAATATTATAGATTTGCGTTAAATTATTATCATCTGAATCATTAATGAAGCGTTTCAACTTTCGATCGACACAGGCAATGGGAGGATTGCCTTTAATTCCCTGATATAAATCCTGAGAGACATCGGCCAACGCGTTAATCCGGCGATAATTCGGATTTTGCTCAATTAAGGGGCCATCTCCTTCAAAAAAGAAACCGGGCGGTTTCTGGACCCATATATCGGGGACAATTTCTTTAGCGGTGCATTTTTTTAATTGCTCCGGGACGGGCGAGGCAGTCAAATGATGCAGGCGGTGCAGTTCGGATGCATTAAAATGGTCGATAATTTGATCAATCAAGTACTTACGCTCTGATGTTGATGAAACCGGGCCGTTAAATCTTTCACTGTCATTGATGTAAATGCCTGGTATATACCGCTGAGTAAAGGCCTTGGAAGACTCAAAATCAATGTTCAGCTTATTAATAGTTGAAGATATGGTTGAAGATAATGTCGGGGCGGTCTTAATGACCAGACGCCGGATACCTCGGGGGATATATTTTTTTACGTTTCGGATCAAGCGCCTCTTTTTTTCCTCGATACACTCTTGTTGCAGCCCCATCTCAATCAGAAAAGCATTCAAATTAACTGAAAAATGGCGTGGGGATGAGCCATGATCAGAAACAACGATGATATTCTCTGGATGTAAATGATCGACAAGCCTTTTCAATGAAGTGTCCAAACGGGGGTAAAAGTGAAGGATTCTATTCTGCAAAGCGGTTTGGGGATGCCCTGAATTCTGCAGCAGTTCCTGGATCTCGTACATACAGACATTTTGAATGGGATTGTTCTCGGTATGCACGATAAATCCAAAATCGATTTGATAGTGATTGGCGAAGTGAATAAAGGCAGCTGTCCGCTTTTTTATTACCGTCTCGATCGCATCGAAAAAAGGGTCGATTTCTTTGATGCCGGATGACATGAAGCGAATTTGCCAGGCATAATCGATTTCCGACAAATAGGAATACGTATCTTCAGGGAAACAGGCCTCGGGTTTGAGACCGAATTTCGGATTAAATCCGGCGCCGGCACCGGAAATACAAAACCCATCGACCGATGGTGCCGGCATGGTCGTAGGGATATTGAATAAACCGACCTTATATCCCCACTCGGGAATCGTTTTCCAGAGGGGGTTCAGCCCTTGTCGCTCATGGTTTTCCGGCCCAAAATGGCTGGTCGTCCTGGATGGATTTCCGGGCACCGGCGTGTAATAAAATGCCCCGGTTTCACCACCGTATTTTCCATTGATAATCTCCGCCCACCCTCTGCTCCAAAGATCTTCCTCCAGATCAAGGTGAATATTTTCACCTAAAAACGTATTCAAGAACGGCATCTCCATCCGGTTAAAAATATCATAGGTCCCACCGTCAATGCCGATGACAAGCAATTTCATTTTACCCCCCTTATTTCGTATATGTTCACGGGGTTGAAATGACCAATTGATTGTAAACCACTGGTCGGTAAGCGTTTACAGGGTGCCGCAGATGCGCGGCGCCGGGTACGCCGACGTATTTGGCATACTTCAAGTGCTCGGGAACAAAGCAGATGGGGTGCCCTGTGAACGCTTACTTTATTTCAGACAACAATAGTTTCTCTTAAAGTTGACGAAGAGCGGAAGGTCGGAAAAGAGACGCACCGTTAACACACCAACCAAATGGACCAGCGCCAAAGAAAAGGCGTTTAATCCAACCCCCATTCCTATCGCCAAATAAAGAAGGCGAAGGCTGACAATCGCATTTCGTTTTGACATTTTATCCATAACGACAGTTAACGGGTAAAAAAGCGTGAATGCAAAATTTAAATACAATGCAAACACCAAGACAATCATCGTCGGAATAGCGTCGAAATACGCTTTCGTGGAAATAATCAATAAAATGGGTTTAACGAAAATTAAAAGCACCAGGATAAACGAGCCACCGACAATCAATGAAAATCGTTCGTATTTCTTGATCAGCGAATATAAAACCGAGAATTTCTTCATCGCCCACAGTTTCATGATTTCAGGGGTGAAGGCACTTTGAATGTTATCTTTCAGCAATTTCAACGGCTGGGTAATTTGTTTGGCAATATTGTAAAATGCAACCTGGCTTGGGGCGGCCAAAATCCCGAGCAGAAACAAGCCCCCCGTGTCAGAGGCGATTTTCAAATACCCGACCAAATTGGTATGAAAAAAATTACTCAGAATCAATGAACGGTATGGTTTTAATGAGATCATTTCTGCTTTTTTAATGACAAACCGCTTCCAGGCCTTTTGTAAATTCAAGGCAAACACCAACGGTAGAAAAGATCGGATCATGGCCCCCATGAAAAATGCGAGCATGATATATTCGATCTTATAGTCTTCCGCATGCAAAAACAGATAAATTGCAATGAATAACAGATTGATGAAAGAGCCTATTATACGAGGTGCAATCAACAGCGTAAAACGGTCCTGAAGTCTTAGTATCGCCGTACAGAACCCATCAAAGCAATTGAACAACAGCACCAATGAATATATTCTGAAGGCCGGTATCAGACTAACATCATGATAGAAGCTGACGGATATCCAGGGAGAGAGAAAGAATGTGCACAGAAACAATACCAATCCGAGTGACAGGCTGGTAGACAGGCACAGAGAAATCAGTGCATTGGAAGCCGTTTCGTTTTTCTCATTTTGAAACTGGGGTAAAAAACGAAATAGAACGTCGTTGACCCGAACACTGAAAAAGGTGTTCAACATGGCGTAAAAGTTAATAATAATGTATACTTTGCCAAAATCGTCGAGGGCCATTGTTTTTGCTAATAACGCTGTTCGGACAACCCCCATTCCTGAATCGGAGAGCGAACCAAAGATGCCGATAAAAGAATTTTTGGCGAGTCTTTTGCCGAGCGGGCTATCGTGACCAATAAACTGAAAAAGTCTTTTCTTAAGATAATTTCGCATATGAAGACAAAACAAACCGTCATCCGCCGATGATGCTTGCCCAGCGGTCGAATATTTTTCCTGAATGAAATTTTTGGGGAACCGATTTTGCTTGGTTGGCAAGATCAATTCTCAGGGTTTTGTCCTTGATCAATCGTTCCATGGCTTTCGCTAATGCATGGATGCTGTCATTGTCGATGATCAAGCCATTTTTCCCATCATCGATGATATCGGCAATGGCACCCGAACAATCGGTTGCAATCACCGCTGTACCCACGGCCATTGCCTCCACCAGTACATTGGGAAACCCTTCATATCGGGAAGATAGAACAAAAATAACGGAATGGCGTAAATAATAGGCAGGGGTTTTCGTCTGGCCCATGAAGATGACGTCGTTTTCCAGTCCGAACCGGGCCACCAAATCAGCCAGTGCCTGAGCCTGGGATCCTTTTCCAAACAGGTAAAGCTTCCAATCCGGATGATTTACATGAACGTGTGTAAATGCCTCGATCAAGCGATCGAAGCCTTTTTGTTGCTCAAGTTTTCCAATGGCGGTGATCGCCGGCCCAATAATTGGATCTAAATCAGGGGCCTCCACTACATGAGGGGGAAAAACAGGATTTGGAATGACTTTCATTTTTTTGGGCGGTAAAAACCAGTAGTCTTTCAAGAAGGCCTCGGTTTGCAGAACGAGATATTTGCATTTCAGATAGGCGATGATGGTTAATACATACCAAAAAAAATTGGAAGTCGTGTATGCGGGGTAATTCCTCTCGCTGGCAATCACCGGTATTCCGGTACCCTGTGACGCCAATATGGTCAACACACTGGTGCGATTTAAAAAACTCACGACGACATCTGGCGATTCTTTGACCAATAACCGGTGAAGTGCTTTCACACGTTGCCCATTCCATTTAATCGCATTGGCAATATTTTTGGACTTGTTTTGAAGCCCCATTGAAATAAGGTTGATGGACGGTTCCAGGCGGAAAAAAGGTTGATCGAGGCCACAATCGAGTGTGACGATGGAAATCTCATGCCCGTTGACGGAAAAGTGGTTTGCAATTGCGGTCAATACTTTTTCCGCCCCACCGCAGGACAAGGATGAAATTGCAAATAGAATTTTCATATCGATAAGGTCTCTCGCGGACACGACTTAATTCAAGGCCTTGTACAGTCGATCAATTTTTTGCACCATCGTATGAACACTATACTCGTCAATGCCCTTCATTGCATTGTCGCGCATCCACCTGGCTTTTTCCCTGTTTTGAATCAAATCCATTGCAGCTTCCGCAAATTCACTGGCGTTGCCTGGCGTAACGAGCAAACCGGTTGTATTATGCCTGATAATTTCAGCGTTTCCATCCACACGACTGGCAATCACGGGTACCCCCGATGCAATCGCTTGGGGAATGACTCTGGGCAACCCTTCCCATAAGGAGGTCAACATGAAAATATCGAAGGCATGCATGATGTCATGAACATCGGTTCGAATACCGGTGAGGATAATTTGTCGGTCAATCTTGTGGGCCTTGGCCGCCATTTCGATTCGGCTTTTCATGGGACCATCGCCGACCAATACAAAATAGGTATCGGGCAGCTCGTCTATCACCGATTTGGCGGCATTGATGAATATAATCGGTGCTTTTTGAGGCGACAGTCGGGTAACGGTACCAATGACCCTGGCATGGCGGGGGATGTCCAATTCCGCCCGGATGGGTTTCCCCATGTTATTCATGGCCGTGAATTGCCGCAAGTCGATGCCACTTCGTATCAGGCTATAGGTTTTTCTCTCGCCTATCCCCGCCCTGACGCCTTTCTCGATATCCATCGTCGTAACCGCGATTAATTGGTCACTAATTCGAAGGGTAATCTTTTCTATCAAGGTAAACAGGTAGCGTACGATGGGATGCTGAAAATCGTGGAATCCCCATCCATGTACCGTGTGGACAATGGTTGGCACGCCTGCAAACCAAGCCGCCCAACGACCGAGAATGCCGGCCTTGGAACTGTGTGTATGAACAATGGCGTAATCGCCCTTCTTTATAAAAGAGATCAGCCTAAAGAACGTGATCGCATCCTTCAACGGATTGAGTTCTCGAACAAGATTTTTTTCTATTGTTAAGGGGATGCCTTTTTTACGGGTGTGATCAATTAGGCTGCCTTCGGGTCCCGTTTGGGGGCCGGACAATACATCTACCTGGTAATCCTTCTTGTCTAGCAGATCCGCAGTGTAAATCGTATTTTCCTGGGCGCCGCCAACGATCAGACGGGTAATGATATGTAACACTTTTTTCTTGGGCGGCGGTAAAAGCGATTGATAAAGGGCTAGGGTGCTGTCCACCATTTTCTCCAGTGAAAACATCTGCCCTACCCGCTTGTAGCCGGCCTCGCCCAGGCGTCGCCTTTTTTCAGGATCAGAGATCAGTTGATTGATGGCAGTGGACAGTGCCTCGACATCATTGGGTTTGACCGTCAGCCCGGTTTCCTGGTCGACATTGACGAAACTGGTGCCGGTCCCCAATTCCGTGCTAATCACCGGTTTTCGGCAACACATGGCCTCGAGTTGGACCAATCCAAAGGCTTCACTTCTCAAATGGGACGGCAGAACGAAGATATCACAGGCTTTGTAGTACGCATTGACCGCATCGTCGGATAATTCTCCGAGAAATTCAATTTTATTGTTTAATTGATTCCTTTTAACGAGTTTTTGAAGTCTATGGGATTCAGGACCGTTGCCGATCAACAGAAGCTTGGCATCGACCTTTTTCATGGCCGCTATCAAAAGATGCAACCCCTTATAATAACGAAAACAACCGACAAACAAAACAATCGGTTTGCCGGCATGACGGCGTCTGATTGCTTCAACCCGGCCGATATCATGTTGCACATCGAAGCGTTGGATGTCGATTCCTAAAGGGATGACGCGACACCGATCCTTGAGGGGGCGCAAGACGGCAGAGCTATCGATATAATTGGGCGATGTGGCAATAATTTTGTCAGCCATTTGCAAAAAGCGTTTTCTAAACGGCGCATAGAGTTTGCCGAGCTTATCCTGTCGAATAATATCGCTGTGATAGGTGATGACGAGCTTTTTATTGGTTAGATTGGAGAAAAAATAGGCGAATTCGGCGGTCGGATTCGGATGATGGAAGTGGATGATATCCGCGTTTTCGCCTAATCTTCTCAAATAGCGATGAAAGGTGGGCGTCAGGGGGGCGGACGAAAAGCGTCCCCATTGGGTCGCCTTGGCGATGGGGATGCCATTGAAATTTTCCGTGTCAAACTTCATTTGGGTATTGGCAACCAGCACATGAACCCCGACTCCGCGTTTTTTTAACCCATTGCATAACAAATTCAAATGATTTTCTATCCCGCCCTTCACGGGGGGGTAATAATCTTTGTAGACGTGTAGGATTCTCAATTTGACTCTTTTCCGTTCAGAAGGTTTCTCATTCTGGAAATAAAAAGACGACCATCGAAATGGGCGGCGCGATCCAGGCAGGCAGTCCGCATCGTTTTGCAGGTCCGTCTGTCCATGCACTTGACCGCATCCATTACATCGGTAACCGTTGGGTCGGGATCGATCAGCATGCCGGTTTCCTGATCGATGATGGATTCGAGGAGGCCGCCGGAACGAACGCCGATGACCGGCTTGCCGGCGGCCATGGACTCGACCGGCGACATGCCAAAATCCTCATCCTTGGGCAAATAGACGGTGGCGATGCAATTACCGATCAATTGTCGGTAAACGGCATCGGAAACCGGTCCCATGACGGTGATGTTATCATGACCCGCGGCACGTTTTTCGATGGTTTTTCGTTCCGGACCATCTGAAATGACGATCAGCTTGTGATTCGGCAGGTTGCCAAAGGCGTCCACGATGATATGCACGCGCTTCAATGGATCAAGCCTGGCCATGGAAAGATAATAGTCCTTTTGATCGATCCATTTGAACTTCTCGATTTCACACGGCGGGTAGACCACCGACGCATCCAATCCCAAATAGGTTTTGATTCGTTCTTTCACATTTTTGGAATTCGTGACCACGCAATCCATTCGTCGGACGGCGGCTTCGTATCGCGGTCGGTGGTAAGCGATCAGGGCGTCGATTAGGGGGTGGCTCCACACTGGATATTGCAAACGATAATAGTCATGCTGGTCGTAAATATACCGGGGCGGCGTGTGGCAGTAATAAATATTCTTTCCCTGGGGATGGTTGTGAATGGCCATGGGTGCATAAAAACCGCTGTAAACGACTGCCCCGTAATTTTTCAAAAAGTCGGTCCGGTGAGTAAATCCATGAATCAAGGCGATATTACGCCAGCCAGCCAGGTCCCCGATAATGCCAAGATCAAACTGCCGGCCCGCTAATCGGTAAACATCGAAATACGGGTGGACGCGGGTCTTGAACCCGTACCCCAAATCGGTTCCCAGCCGCTGGGCCAGAATCAGGCTGAGTCTTCCCCCCCCTTCCATGGTTTTGAAGTAGTCGTGAAGCATGATCGTTTTCATGATCATATGCCGATCCCGATTGGGAAGATAATTACAGGTGATTCAACCGATCGTGAATGGTGTCCACGATGTTGGCCCAGGTGAAGGGTTCGACCAGTTTGCGGCATTCCGTTCGCGACCGCGTTGCGGCCCGTCGGGCTTCCTGCTCGATGGCCTGGGCAAAGCCTTCCGGTGAGTTCCCGTAGCTCGCCCACGTCCCCATCCCGTTTTTCAAGGCCCCCACATCGGTGCACGCCACACCCAGGCCAGCGCAGATGTATTCTAGAAATTTTAACGGCTTTTCGACGTATTCGAGACGGCCGGAGACGTCTCGAAATGGAATCAATCCCACCTGATATTGGGATAAGGTGGCCATGACCTGCGACCGTACGATGGGCGATCGTCTTTTCACATTGGCGGATCGGATGGTCCAGGAACGATCCAGGGGACCGATAATATCGAACTGCCAATCGCTTAATATGGCGGCCGTTTGCGCTATCAGGTTGAGGTCTACCCGTCGGTTGATGCTTCCGATATAAACGGCGCTTTTTGGATTGCCGCTTCGAACCGTGAGTGACGCGTAGCAATCGTCATCGACACCATTGGGTATCGTCAGCGATCGGTTGCCTGGATTCAGTTTCAACACCCGATCGGCCAGCGGAGAATGGGATGACCAAATTTCATCGTAGCGGAGCGATGCCATGTTATCCGTGATAAGATCGATGACACGTCCGGATAGCGTGTGGGCGAATCCTTCCGGCAGATCGTTCAGCCGTAAGATCGTATACCGGGCATGGATCCGATCGAGATAGATGACGTTGGCGGTAACATCATGGATGCAGGCAAAATAGTCGCGTTTGTCGATCCAGGACGGCGCAAGTCGGCCGAAAAGCGTGAGCTGCCATGGATAGCGCAACATATTCCGATGGGCGGGAAACGGTGCCCGAAAGGCGTATTCCGTGAGGCCGGGTTTGATCTGGATCCCCAGGCGGTCTTGTTTGTTCAGCCAAACCCGCTGCAACCGCACGTGTCTTTGCCGGCCATAGATATCGATGGGAGACGAAAACCGCGATACATAGTCGACTTGCCATCCCCGATCGGCCAATCCTTCGGCGATATATTGAATACCGACTTTGAGATGTCCATCCAGAAAAGAATGCACCCCCATGACGAGTATGCGTTTACGGCGGTCACGAGTCACCATGGATCAGATCATCACCTGATCAAGCCCCGGCCCCTCACAATAGGGTGTTGACTGATCGATTAAGCCCGTATCATCATGCCGCCATGTATGTTTGGTCTTATCCCTGGACCGCAATGCGATAAAGTTCCAAATGTCGACGACAAGCGTCTTTCTGCCGGCAGCCCGATGTCCCTCGATAAATGCGGTGTCCACACAGGAACGATGATTTTCCGAAAATTCAGATACCCCATCGAGTCTACCGCCCAGGGTTGCACCACAAATGGGCGGCGTATGGTCAGAGCCCATCGTGTATTGATCGGCGACACAACCGTTCCGTAGAAAAACGCGATCTTTATTTTCCAAATAGATGAAACCCGTTGGTTTGCCGAGGATGTCAATGTCCGCGGTTTCGGCAAGCTGGATCATATCGGTCAAATAGTGTGGCCCGTAGAAATCATCATCGTCCATTTTGAACCAGTATTTGCCTTTTGCCTGGGCGATACCATGATTCAAGCAGGCACCGATATTTTTTTCCTGGTGAATCTGGAAGACACGGATGTTCTTTCGGTTGTTGATCCGGTCCATTACCGGCCGCGACGGTGTGGATTCGGTGTTGATGACGATGATCAGCTCTTTGCTAGGATACGACTGGGCGTCGAATTTATCCACACAGGATCCAATCAGCTCCGGACGCTTTGTCGGCAGGATGACGGATGCGAGTGGAAATTCCGTCCAGTCGTGTGCGATCCCGAGGGTCTGGCAGATGGTTCTTATCCGGTGGGCATAGGTATGCGCGGCGTATAATTTTCTGCGGGCAACGTGGGACAATGGACGCGGGGTCCCTGTTTCGCTTAACAATTGCAGCGCCTTTTTCCTGACGTCTTGGTTGTCACGGGCCGGTATCACGATTCCCTCTGGCATGCCTACCGATCGACCATCGGCCATAACCACGTCACACCCACAACCGACGGCTTCCATGGCCTGCCAGGTTCGCGCCATGGACGACGATAATCTATCCTCGGGGAAAATGAGTACTTGGTAGTGACGCAAGGCGCTCAACCGCTGACCAAAGGATGTGCACCCCATGATATGTTCCCTGAAGGCTGGCAGATCGTCCAATTTATTGGCCATCAACCGGTACCGAGACTCGATGACGTGGAGCCCTTTTTCAAGCATCGGCGTCAAGAACTCGAATCCATCCGGTGTTTCCAGGATATCCGCCCACCCGTCCAACAAAAGGGTGAACCCGTGATAAGAATGGTCTTGCGGCTTGATGGGATTGTGCAGGGCAGGCTGGATCGCGGCGCCCAGATGGGTAATTTCCCGGTTCAGTAATTTGCCGTATGCTGTCGCACTTTCCGGGTTGGATGCAAATACTTGATCGAACAAGGAGGCGAATGGAGAAAAAAGCGAGAAATGGATATGATCCTCGGTATCCCAAAAAACGGTCGGAATCCCTTGTTGTTTACAATGGGTCAAAAGGGCTGCAAAAGCTTGCGTAGGACCATTCATGGTTGCCAAGCAATCATTCCAATGGCTCGATTTTCCGATAATCGACTGCACCAATAAAAAGTCGGGACGGGCGTTGCCGATTTGTTCGCGCCAACGCTCAGCGTTCAGTGGAATCAACTCGGCTTCAAAATCAAGGCAGGCGTGCATCCATGGGAGGGTAATACTGGCGATGCGCAGGCGGCTGTTGCGTGTTTTTCGATAGGGCTGGAATTCTTCAAAGCAGGTAAATACGTGTTCCTCGCGATTCGGATTGGCATAGCGCTTGTGGTTGTGGATGGTGTGGCCGGGCGTATTCGATCGTCCGCAGGATTGAGAGGCCGCCTGCTTTCTTCTGATCCGATACTCCTTTATCAGCCGAAGCAAACGAACCGGCAGCAGCACGCCTTTGCGTAAAGGAGACGACAACGCATCGAAAATCTGGTGACCGACCCGGAATTTTAGCGATTGACGGGTCGTTTCAAGGTCCGTTTCCAGAGCATGGATGCGTTGCACAAGGCTGTCGACATCCATTGTTTGATAATACTTGCGATCGTTGGTGTCGATACTCCAGTAGGGGGTCGATTCGACGGGTGCGTTGATTCTCAATTGCTGAATAAATGCTTCACTCTTCAAGGACAAGCGCATATCCTTGCATAGGATATTGATCTTGTTGGTGATGCGTTTTATCCCTGCCCCTTTTGGCTGCTTGCGGCACCGCCGGTAGATCTCCGTATACCGGTCTTTGACGTCGATCACCTGAGGAAATAAGGTATTAAAATAGTCATTGACCAACGCCTGACGCTGCCTTTTGGCCAGAAGTTGATCACCCGACGCATAGTCATGTCGGATGACCATTGTTGGCCAATAAAAGACCTCCCCTTCCGGTCTGGCAGCCAGCAGTCGCACGGTTAAGTCCAGCCCTTCGGCGCCGAACAGCAGTGGATTCATGCCCCCCACGGCGTTATACAGCGCCCGCGGGATGGCCATATTGCCCTCGACATCCAGAATGGACGGGAGCGGGAAATCTCCTAAATCATACAACCCGGCCAGACGGTTGTCGGCGACGGATGATGTCGGCAAGATTCTCCCCCGGATGCCCAAAAGTGATGGGTAAAGCGCAAAAGCCGTAATGGCCATGGTGATGAAACCCGGCTCCACCAGGGCATCGTCATCCAGAAATATGAGCAGGTCGGCGCGCGCATGAAAGGCACCGATATTTCTACCTTCGGAAGGCGTAAACGGAATCGGGCATTCAACGAGAACGAGCGGTTCGCGTTTCAGGCGATCGTTGAGAGATTGTTTTCCGCCGTTGTTGACGACAACGACTTCAAAGGGCGGTGAATCCTGTCGGTTCAACGCCTCAAGGCAGTCGATCAGTTCGTCTCCCCGATCCCGCGTGACAATGATGACCGTTGCCCGAACGGTCTGATTGTTTCGATTATCGAATAATGAAATGGCACCATAATCCACAAGACGCCGATATTCACGAATGGTTTGCTGTGCCTTGGCAAACCGTCCGGCCCTGAAATAATCCAGCGCCTTGGCATAGCAGTTCAAGGCATGAATCTGGGTAGAACTTTCATCCATGCCGGTGCGCTCCGCCGAAAACCGTCGACGCCAGGTCCGGATTGTTTTCCATCCACTTCACGGGATTCTTGCAGAAATTATTATAGGCGTTGAGCACCTCTTTTGGGTCGCCAAGCATGACCATGCGTCCTTTTTCAAGCCATAAGACCTTTGTCGAGAGCTTGCGCAGTTGACCAGGATTGTGTGACACCACGATTACGCTGCGCGCCAGATCTCGCATTTCTTTCATCCGGCGCATGGCTTTATCCTTGAAAACCTTATCTCCCGTGGCCAAAATTTCATCTAAAATCAAAATATCCGGCTTAACTGCCGTGGCCACAGCGAATCCTAAACGGCTGCGCATCCCGCTTGAATAGGTTCGGACCGGCTCGTCCATGAATTCTCCAAGTTCGGCAAACGCTTCGATGTCATCCATCATCGACTGAATCTCTTTTTTGCCTATTCCCAATAAACTGGCGCTGATATAAACATTCTCACGGCCGCTGAGCTCGTTTTTAAACCCCACACCCAAAGCCAGAAGTTGGACGCGACCATGAACGGTGATGTTTCCACGGTCCGGCAGTAGCACGCCACCACAAATCATGGACAGTGTTGATTTCCCAGATCCATTGCGGCCAATCACGCCGAGTGTCTCACCTTCATGAACGGTAAAAGAAATTTCCTGCAAAGCCCAAAATTTTTTCTTTTTGCTCAGCGCCTTGTTGAAAGATAGGAATTTGCGCGCAGACCGTTCAAAACACAATCCGACCTTGTTGAAAATGACCGTAGCTTCCCCAACCGGTCGATATTCCGATGAATCATCATCGTCAACCAACGGCGCGGAGACGGATTCTTCCATCGGCGGGGGCGAGGCGCCGATGATCGCCGGCTCTGGTTGGATAGCTTTCTCTGGTGGCGATATGTGGTGCTCGGCCGCTGATTTGGTTTCGTCCGCCGCTTCTTTCTCCGACTGAATGTCTTCGGGTCCATCCTCCTTCGGAGGATCCACCGCTGTTTGATCGATTGTCGATGGCTCATCGGCAATCTGATCATCGGGTGGTTCGCCCATTTCCCAATCGGGCGTAAATGGCTCCGGCCCGCGATAAAAAGCGGGTTCCGCTATCCCTGTCAGCACCGTGTCGAGGTTGTCATTGATAGCAAGCAGGCCATACACCTGTGGGTCTTCAAACCCCTGGAAGGAAGGCAACCAGTGCTCCTTTGTCTGCTGCCCACTTGATAGATCGAACTCTACGATCCGTGGTGGAATCTGATTGGTTTTCGGTCGGCGGAAATAACACACCCCGCAATATAGTTTATCCTCGATGATCGCCAGCCCTCGGGTGTTCTGAGCACTACCGTGCCACTTGTGATCGGTCAGATGAGGGATGAATCGAGCCGAGGGAGAAGCGTCGACCATTGGATCTCCATTGCGGACGGGAAAGGCAAGGACTTCCCCGTCCTGGATGGCGCATAAATACAAGCGGTCTTTTTTGATCTCCCCGCCGTGAATGGATTTGGCTGGCTGGGATAAAAAAGTGTGCCCACGCTCATAGCTGATGACCGCACTATCCGAGCCGCCATTAAGCAGGGTTGTCGTCAACAAGAGTCCTTGAACCGGAGATTCGAATATATGCCTAACGATCCCATAGCGGAAGTCGGTGCGGATGGACGCCGACGGTTGAGGAAATAGATCCGGTGCAATATCCCATAGATATCGACGATGCAAATAATTGCCTTTTAGATCGAACACATCAATGGCGCATTGGGCGTTGAAAGAAACATATACCTTTTGCCTTTCCCGGCTAGCATGAACGGCATGGAGGTCTCCCTGCTGATTTTTTCCCAATACCCATTCTGGCCGGTAGACCTTCTTTTCAAGCTGTAGTAAGGCGTTTTCCCGCTGTTCGGAAATCTTGAAAACAAACAAGGCACTAGGGGCGACGGCATAAATACGGTTCCCGCATAAGCTCACCCCTCTCAGCTGGTGTAAGTGCAACGGCCAATCCGACAAATCCACAAGCTGCAGATATCGCGTTTCGGACCGTTTAACATCGTAGAACATCAGGCCGGCCTGCATGGTTGTTCGTGAAAAAAGGCTAGCAAGAAGTAATGGCATAAATGTCGGCTTAGTAAAGAATGGACGAAGGAAGGGGCAACCCCATTCGCTATTTCGTGTTCTGGTTCCGGCTTGATTACAATTGTTTGGGAATCAAGGGTGCCACAGCTCTAAAGTAAAACAACCCCATCTGCATAACCACCAATGTCACAACCATCATAAGGGTCATAATCCGCCAATCGAACATGTGTCCAGTATACAACAGATCTCTGGTGGCGGTGATCACATGGACCATGGGATTCAATTTATAGAGCCACTTGAATGTCAACGGGATATTTTCAAGTTCATATATCCGTTCTGGCGGATAAAGAATGGGGCTCATATAAAAACCAAAACGAAGGATATAAGGAACAATTTTTCCAACGTCCGGCATATTAACGGCAAAAATCGATAAAAACAGTCCCACCGTGTAGGGAATCAGGACCATGGGAAGAATCAGAAAGATTACGGCAGCGGTATGCCAGCCGGCAACGTGGATGTTCCATACAGCGACGATGCCGAGACCAATGAGAAAGTAAAAAGATTGAACCATCGGCGGCAGCAGAACATACAAGTGCATGGGAAGATTGGCCTGTTTGATCAAGTGAGAATTGCGTGTCAATGCCGTCGCACATAAATTAACGGAGCGGGCAAAAGATTGCCAGGTAACGATACCGCATAATGCAAAAAGGTGGTAGTCAGGTCCGCCACGATTGAAAACCAGCTTGACGACAAATGTGTACAGAAGCATTAGAATCAGTGGATCGAGCACCCACCATATGGCTCCGAGTTTTGTGTTCGCCACTGTGGTCTTAATGGTGACGATAAACTGGATACGAATGGCATGCAGATTTTGTCGAATATCTTTTACGGTTTGAAACATAGATGGTCATCAGGCTTGGCGTTCTTCGTAGTGGCAACGGATTTTTAAATCGGCGATTTCATCTTCTACCGTCTTTAATTGTCGCAACAAACGGCTTGCGTTCAACATGACCTCTGCCATTTGTGACGATTTCGTATGGTCGTCCTTTTCTTCCTCTCCTTGCAGGGTATCTGTCTTAAAGGCCTGGATCTGGTTCGATGCCTGACGGTACTGTGTCACCAAGACCTGACGTTTCGCTTTGGTTTGCTTCAACGTAGACTGGAGTGGCGTAATGGTCATCTCTGGTGGCTGAGCCGGGGCCTTGGGTTTGGGGGTACGTTTCAGTGTTGATCTTTTTTTGACGGGTTTAGATACCGTTGGTTTTGCGGATGTAGGGACCGGTCGATGAGAGGCTTCTGTTTCCGAATTTGAAAAATAACGAAATAAAAGGGCGACGATATCATAAGGCATGCAAACGGTTTTCCACCCTGGATACTTTATCGCCAGAACCAAGATGTTTCCCATCCTGTAGGACAGCGATTCTTTTAATATCCCATGTTCACGCTTCCAATGACGACTGTTTATTCGCCAGCGATCGACTTCCTTTTTGAGTAAACCGGTTTTCTTTTCCGCTGCATTAAGTTCCGCCGTTACCTGTTCCTTTAGTGCATCAAGTTTTTTTATTTGGTTTGCCAAATCGTGGTTGTGTTCATTTGCAACATCGATCTGTTTGACCAATTCAAGGTTATTCTGTTTCGTGTACGCGATCTCTTCTGTCAAGCCACTGTTTTCATGATCCTTGACTTTGATTTTTTTCGTAAGGTTGTCTACCTGCTTCGTAAGGTTGTCCACCCGCTGACGGGCGGTTTCAAGATTTCCCTTGAGTTTATCATTCGTAAGGCGAAAGGCATCTTTTTGACCAATCTGTTTTTGCGCTTCGAGGTACCACCCCTTGAAGGCATTCATCGCCTGATTGCATTCACCAACCACCGACATCAGTTGATGAGCGTCATAGCCATCATCCTTGCAATTTCGCAATGTGGAATAGAGCTGGCTCACATATTCGTTTTTTACTTGGTAGGGGTCGAATTCGGAACGGTTGAGCTTGGGCTTGATTACCGATTGAAGGATTTCCTCAAGATTACCGCTGACGTATGGATTGAGTCCTGTATAATCAATCAATCCCTCAGCCAATTCGGTGGGGCGAACAAACCAATCCTCATAATGAACGATGAAACAGTTACCACCCGTATGAGTCAAGGCCGCACAATTTTTATGTAACCAGAATAACTCCGATATGGCTTCGCCTTGATAATATTGTTTTTTTAGAGATCGAACCGCCGGTCCCGGTCCACGGACGGCAAGCAGATAAATGGGAACCAGCTTGTGGGCATTGAAAATCTGAATCCACAGTGGAAGAAACAGAGCGGTCCGCGGATCTTTGACGCCCCATATCGTGGGGGCGCTGGTCACCCGGTCCACGATAACGGTTTCAAGTTGCTTTTTCGCCGCCGCCATTTCTGGATTATCCATCCATTGCTCTGGAAGTGGCATTAACTGGTTTGTCTTTAATTTCTTTAGGATATCCGACTGTATGCCGAAAACTTCACTGTCCTCGTACCCTCCCATCTGATTCTGTTCACTGGGGGGAGTCATTTTTTCGGATACCGTCATCCCCAGCTTTTCCAAAACCTGCATGAGTAACGATGTACCCGTGCGGCCAGCCCCCAAGACGACGACGACTCGATTCGTTTGACTGTTATTCATCATGTTTCTGCATGCCGATGCCAGTTGATCAACCATCAATCATTTATTTTTGCCCAATGAAATAATCGACAGTTCTCTTGATCCCAGTCTCAAGTGGGATGTTCGCCTGCCACTCCAGCATTTTTGCGGCCTTACGGGTATCGGAAAAATTTCTCGTGACATCGCCAAGGCGGGGTTCATCATACCGGATGTCCATTTTTATATTTCTTTTTTCCAATTCTTTCGCCGTCAGTTGGGCAATCTCCCAGACGGTATTTTCTTTGCCCGTCGCGATTTGAAAGGTTTCGCCGCCGACGTCTTTCTCGATGCTCAGTAAGACCGCATTGACGAGATCGTCAATGTATATAAAGTCACGGGTTTGTTTTCCATCCCCATAGATGACGCAGGGTTCCCCAGCCAATGCCTGACGAACAAATTTGGCGACCACACTGGTCTTTTTCTTCGACCCCGGGCCATACACGTTCCCAAACCGCAGACAGACCGTATTGACGCCAAACGTTCGATAATAGGCCGAACAATAACCTTCACCCGCCAGCTTGCTGGCGC
The DNA here is from genome assembly GCA_963674765.1 of uncultured Desulfosarcina sp. Lineage (GTDB taxonomy): Bacteria > Desulfobacterota > Desulfobacteria > Desulfobacterales > Desulfosarcinaceae > Desulfosarcina. The sequence continues at coordinate 5,145,320 of OY771548.1, forward strand.
CATATGGGGAGACCGGATGCGGGGGCAATTCCTCATGAATGGGCGGTGTTACTTCTCCGGCCGGTGCACCGGATGAAGCGAAGACAAAGGTCTTCACACCAGCGTTTCGGCTGGCCTCCAGCATATTGAACGTACCGATCACGTTAGCCTCCATGTCTGCCCGCGGCGCCTCCACCGATGGACCGACACCGGTGTTGGCGGCGAGATGGATGATGCAATCCGCTTCCTTGGCGCATAATAATGCGGTCGTGTAATCCCTGACATCCCCCTCGATGACGGTAATTGCACCCGCTGATTGGCAATCCGCCGCTGGTGACATTGAGAAATCGAACTGGCCATTTAAGTCGTCAGGTGTGCCGGTGGAAAAATTGTCTAGAATTCTGATCGTGGGCCGGGGGGCGAGCTGTATCATTTTTCTTATAAGCGATGTGCCAATAAACCCGCATCCGCCAGTGATCAGGATCGTCTTTTTCATATCATTACATCCTCGGGCTGATCGGTGATACACTCCAATTTTTCTTTAAAGGTGGATTTTTCTTCCTTCCATGTATGTGAAGACAAATCGTCTCGTCGACTAATCAGCATATTCAACCGATCCACTGTACATAGTTTGAAATTTGAAGCTGCACATGAATAGATAAACGATGCATCGGCGGCTCCGTAGCTATAATCGTCAAACGCCAAAGACCGTGCCCGTCGGGACATAAGGGATATCGAATTTCCTGCAACCAGATAATTTCTGAAAACCGAATCACGGGTCAATTGCTTAATGGTATGGGTAGTGCGCTTTTCTTTTCTTAGATAAACACCAGGTTCACATTCGAATGTGTAAAAGCTAGTATTGGGCTTACAGATAACATCGGCATCAACGGCCCGGTTGTAGAGCATCATATCCAGCACATAATTATCGCCGTAATAGTCATCATCATCCATTTTAAGCAAGTGTTGGTTGTCCGTGACGTGGATGCCGAGATTCATGCAGGCGCCGGTGAACATCTCGCGTGGAACGGTAATCAACTGTATATGGTCATTGTTCGCGATAAGGTTGGTCATCACTTCAGGTAACGCTGCATCTCCGTTGAATACGATGATCATTTCCTTGTTGGGATACGTTTGTTTATTAAATGTCCTAATGCATCTTTCGATCATCGGTGCGCGATAGGTGGGGGTGATAATCGAAACCGGCGGAAATGCCTGCCAGTCATAGGATGTGTTTATTCTTCGACAGATGGTATGAAGACGGTCAGCGATTGTGTGGTTCTTGAAGACGTCTCGCCATCCGAGATGGGCACTTTTTTCTCTGTATAGCGCATCGTTGTGCAATCGATCGATTTCATTGATGAGCTCATCGGAGGATAGAAATGCCTTGGCGATGCCGGCTCGGCAATCTTCCTTTTCAAGGGCTCCGAAATGAACAATGGGCAGCCGACAGGCCGCCGCTTCGATGGTTTCCCATTGTTTGGAAATCGGGTCTGCCAGAGATGGGGTGCAGGTTAAATAGGTTCTCGCATACTTTAATAGATTTCTTCTTCCCGTATGGGTCACACAGCCTAAAATCCGATCCGCCCAGGCAGGTGCCTGGGCTAACCGTTTTTTAGGAATGTCGTAGCGTGATTCAATGATATCCAGCCCGAATGGTTTTACCTTTTCAAGAATCTTTAGACCCTCTCCCAATCGGTCGATGTCTGCCCAACCATCAAATAATACGCCGATATCGAGATCTTCTGCCTGATCATCGAAACGAAAGGGATTGAAAAGTTTGGGCTGAACGCATGGTAAAAGAACCTCGGCCCGGCAACCTTCGGATTGCAACAAGGTCGCTTCAATCGGATCCGTACAAAACACATAGTCGAAAAATGTGGCGAACGTGTTAAAATGATCGTGATATTCGTGACCTTTGGTAATCCAATAAATGGTAGGGATCGATTTTTTTTTAAATTTCGAAACGAGGTCCAGCAAGTTTGCCCGTTCAGGTGACGATGGATGTTGAGCCAAATGCCAATACCCTGTTGATGTAACCCAGGCCGATTCTACGATAAGCAAATCGGGGGTAGTATTAGCCAGATATTCTTTGTAGGTATTGGGTGTTAACGCAGTTGTGTGGGCTTCAATGCAAAGCGCATCGTAAAGGTTCTTTTCGGTGATGCATGCAAGGGTCAGCCTTGACCGTGGCTGATCGACACGGTGACGCCTGTTTTTTATTGGCGGGTCATAGGGGTGGAGAAGATCTTTATAGGCATCAGATTTATCATGTTTAGCAAACGTGATAACCGGCGTCTCACCCATTTGCTGATCGGTTTGTCGATTCGTTTTCGTCATGTTCGGCTGGTAAAATAAAATATAAGTTCTTTGAAAAACGACCGCACGGATGTCCGTTTCATCGCCTTTTATTAAATAGTGTCCGTCCAGAAGTAGGAAAATTTGTTCGAGATCAAGGCGCACGAAAAATTTTACCACAGGCATATGGTTGATATTCCGAGGATAAAATTTTTCGCGCAACGCCGATGTCGGGCAAATTAGCCATTTCTGGATGGGCACTAAATAAATAAATCAGACATCGGTACTTTGGTATTTGATTTAATACGCTCTGCATCGATTTTCCACGTGTGGGTGGCCAAGTTTTCGCGTCTTTCGGCAACCACATTAAGATTGTCCATCATTAAAAATCTGGATTCCTCTGCATTGAGCTGATAGTCAGTATCGGCGGCACCATAACAATAATCGTTATACGGATGCAGCAAATGGGTATCACGTTTGGAGGCGATGGTATTCCCGCCGATCCATACTTTTCGGCTTCGAATATTTTCCCGGGTAAGAATGCAATTGATATAAGGATTATCCCTGACATACGCATGGGCTTCATCTTTGAAACGCAACCCCGACGGGGGCTTACCGAATATGTTACAATCGATGGCCCTTAAATAAAGCATCATATCCGATACATAATGGTCGCCATACAAATCGTCATCGTCTATTCGAAAGCAATACTCGCCGGTAGCGTTCATATAACCAACATTCAGACACGCACCGGCAAAGAGATCTTGAGGCACAACACAAAATTTTATTTTCTCATCGCCGAAAGCCGTTTTGAGATTCATCGCCTTATCGCGGCTGCCGTTATAGACGATGACCAACTCTTTTTCAGGATAGTCTTGCCGATGAAAGGTATCAATCAGGTTATCGATATAAGACGCCCGATATGTTGGGCAAACCAAAGATATTTTGGGATATTCATTCCAACTGTGATTGATCCCAACCGATTTGCAGATCGTTTGTAAGCGGTGGGCGTAAGTATGCTGTTGATAGACGGCGCGCCAACCCAAGTGAGCCGTGGCCTGGCGATACGTGTCATCCGTGTGGATCTGTTTGCAGGTTTCGAGGAATTGCCTTTCATCGGAATTCTCAATAACGAGATGTTTGCGCATATCATCATCGGAAAAAGTGCCCCAATGGATGATCGGTAGCCGGCTTGCCAATGCATCCAAGGCATCCCATTGTCGGGTTACCCTGGATGACAGGGACTCGTCCAAGGTAATCATGCACTTGGAATATTTCAAAGCAATGATCTTGCCATTTTGATTGACGCACCCAAGTAGACTGTCATTATATTTACCCAATAGGGCCGCTTTCCGTTGAAACAGACGGTAATGGGACTCGATGATGCTTAGTCCCATGCGATGAATGTCATCCAACCGCTCGACGATACCGGGTAACCGGTCGATATCCGCCCACCCATCGAAAAGAAAATCGATGGACAATGCGTGGTAATCGTCATAGTAGCGGAATGGGTTGAACAGCGCCGGTTGGGTGCATGGCATTAATAGGTCCGCCTCGATACCGGCGCACCGTAACAGTTCGACCTCACGTGGATCCGCACAAAACACGGTATCGAAAGCGGCTGCAAAACGGCGATAGTGTTCATGATACGCATGACCTTTGGTCATCCAAAATACAGTCGGGATGCCATTTTTCTTTGCCGCCCGAACAATTTCAAGTAGTTCTTGCGTCTCTTGCGGCGCTTTTGGGTACTGTCCCAAATGCCAATGCCCGGTTGTCGTTTGCCAAATGGATTCCATGAGCAAGATATCCGGTTTCCCATAGTCGAGGACATCCTGCCAGTTATCGGGGGTCATTAACATGAGCTCACATTCGACATCGAATCCATGGTACAACCGGTCTTCCAAAACCGCTGCGACGCGTAAAGTCGATCTTTTATCCGCTAAAAGTGGGGTCCAATGATCGATGGCAGGAATCCAATACTTGGTCAGTCCGATCAATTTGTCCGGCGGGTAATTAGAAACGATTATTTTTCCATCATCATCATCTGTTGCATGGAAGGTGTGAGATCGTTGGCCAGTCGACATATTATTTCCCATTTTGCGACAATTCGTCCGGTATAGAGTCAAAACCATGAATTACAGCCAGGCCTGAATAGCGCCGATCCATCGCTTTTTTTAGCAGTCTACAAAAAATACCATAACTATTTTTATGTAAATGGTCAGAATTATGAAACAGTTCAGGTCTATTCTGGAAATAGGCACTTTCAGAGAAATTGTAAATTTCGATATCGTAGGTATTGATCAAGAACGATAGATTGTCAGTCAACAGATCTTTGTAGTAATCCGGGAAGGAATCGATGTATGACCGCCAAAATGGTGAAATCACGAAAATGGTGCGTATGTCTTTTTCTTTCAAATAACGCACGAGATGGTTCATCAACGAATTGGTGTGTTTTTCCAATTCTGAATGATTTTTTTTCATGTTGTGAATATGGTTGGCATATTCTGATTTTGCCCTTCGCCGACCATGCTGGTCCAATGCCGCCGGGGTATTATAAAGCTTGGGCGCTGTTTTCTGCTTCCTAAGAATATCAACGGCAGCAACCAATTCAGAAGCGTGGTTGAACACTTTTTCCCAATGGTCCTCAGTTACCAAGGGATATAATTTCCCGGCGAAAAAATTACCGATGTCCCCTTTTATCCATCTAAAGGAGGGATAGGTGGCATAAACCTCTCTTCTCTTTTCAGATCGTGTATGCCCCCCGTTCTTTGGGTGCTGGTAAACGGCATTGTCATATGAAAAAGAAAAATAAGAGATAGAGATAATAATCGTGTCTACGTTGGGCAGGCGCGGCAGTAATGAACGCAATTTGTAGTCGATTTCAAAAAGATCGGTACCACCGTCACATAAATTGACACCGTTTTCAAAACCTAAATACTCCGGTCGTATCGCTATCCCATGCGAAGCGCCGACGACCAAGGCCCTTACCTGGTCCTTATTTGCCAGGATTTTTTTGATCCTTTTTTTCTGAATACCATACGCGGGATAGTTGATTCGTCCGATCGTAAAAAGCGTGATAAAGACGAATACGGTGATACTTAAAAATAGCAATATTTTATAGACACGTTTCATTGCTATCACGGCGTCCCGCTTTGATTAGAATTGAAAATAGATGAATTCGGATAGGTTGAACATTCCGAATATGATAATTGAAAAAAAAAGCAGCTGAGGAATGATGACTCGGTAGGCATAGTGTCTCCGCGCCCAAAATTCGTTGAACATTTGCTCTTGCTGCATCTTTTCAACGCCAATCAAGATGGCGATAAAAATGATAGAAAGGGTAAATTCGTAGCCGTTTAGCCCTGTATTTTTCAGTAGCTCATTGGATTGAATGGTAAAATGGGTCAAACCAGAAATCATTTCAGCGGCATTTTTTAATGATGGGGCCCTAAAAAAAATCCAGGCAAAAGTAACGATATGAAAAGTGAAGAGCACTTTTATGTAGCGCGGAATGGATACCCGAAACATAGAATTTGCGCCATACCGCGAAAAGAAAATTTGAACGCACAACAATAGACCGTGAATCCCACCCCAGATTACATAATTCCAAGCCGCTCCATGCCACAGGCCGCAGAGAAGAAAAACGACCATGATATTCCAAACAAGCCGGTTATCGCGCACGCGATTGCCACCCAAGGGAATATATAAATAATCCTTAAACCAAGTGGACAGTGAAATATGCCATCTTCTCCAAAACGTTTGAATGGAATCAGAGAAGTATGGGCGGTTAAAGTTTCTCATTAAGTCGATGCCGAAAAGCTTTGCCGTGCCGATGGCGATATTTGAATACCCTGCAAAATCACAATAAATCTGAAAAGAAAAAAAATATAAGGCGACCAGTAGTTGTACCGAACTAAAATTATTTGGCATCTTATAGATATTATCCACATACATTGCCAAACGATCTGCGATTACGATTTTCTGAAAAAAGCCCCAAAGGATGAGCATGATACCATTGAGGATTTTTTCGTAATCAAATTTCAATCGAGACGAAAACTGAGGAAGGAGTTGCCAAGATCGTTCAATGGGCCCGGCAACAAGCTGCGGGAAAAAAGATATATAGAGTGCAAAACGCGCCAAACTGGTTTCCGGTTCAACTTTTTTTCGATAAACGTCAACCACATACCCAATCGCTTGAAAGGTATAAAATGAAATGCCCACCGGCAAGAGGAAATCAGCCATCGGCAGATGGATATCGATCCTACAGTAGCCAAATACGGCATTCCAGGATTCGCTGAAAAAATTAGCGTATTTAAAAAAACCGAGAATTCCGAAATTGATGAGACAAACGATAAAAACAAACGCCTGCCTTTTTCGTCGACCTTCGGTATTCCCGATTGCTCGCCCGATAATGAATGTCGATACCGTCGTTGTAAAAATCAATGCCAGATAGTCGGCATTCCAGCACCCATAGAAATAGTAGCTACAGACTAAAAGAAACCATGCCCGCCACCGAAAGGGTAAAATGAAAAAGAAAGCGGTCGTAAAAAACAGAAACTGCAAAAATTGAAAAGAATTAAATAGCATCGGCAATCAATCCGCGATCAGATTTTACTGTAATCTACCATTTAATCCCTCTAAAGATGACATCTTTACGAATGGTATCTTTGAATTGCAGCACCACATGAAAGATCCCTTCCAGCACGTCATCGGTCAGGTAATGCGGCTCGACGCCGATATCCAAGAGTCCCTGATATGTCGGATTGTAGTAATGTTCTTCGGCTTCTTTTCTGGGGTTTTCGATGCGTTCGATCTTTACATCCAATCCCAGTTTACTGCCGACCCGCTGGGTCATCTCGGCAAGCGCCATGACACTGAAGGTCTCCATGATTTGATTGAAGACGCGCAGTTCGCCCGTTTGGGCAGGATGCTCGGTAGATTGGTGCACGCATTGGAGGGTATCCTTGATGTTGAGATAGCCACGAGTCTGCCCGCCTTGTCCGTAAACCGTTAACGGATACCCGACCGCCGCCTGGGTGACGAATCGATTAACGACGGTTCCGAAGATTTCGTCATAATTGAAGATGGTCCACAATCGCGGATCGTCTGATGACTCATCGGTTGCGATACCATATACCGGGCCCTGCATCAGATCGGTTACCTTCAGATCCCACATGCGCACGCCAAACCAAAGCAGATCGGTATCCATGATTTTGGTGGTGTGGTACAGCGAACTGGCCTGGCGGGGGAAAAGAAACCGGTCTTCGCGTCCCTTGTGGGAGATATTCAGCCAGCCTTCCTCGATATCGATGTTCGGCGTCCCATACTCACCCATGGTACCGAGTTTGATGATGTGGGTATCGCGTGAGAAATCCCGGATGGCGAACATCAGGTTGTTGGTGACCAGCAAATTATTGGCGATGGTGATATTGGCGTACTTGTAGTCGATCAATGAATAGGGGGCAGACGGCTGTTCGGCATAATGGATAACGGTTTGCGGAGGATCGATGGCCGTCGTTTTGGTAACGGCCCAGGCATAGGCGATGCGTCCGTCAAAAAGCGATCGCATGATGGCCGGATCCGTGAGATCGCCGATGACCACCTTGATTTCTTGGCCCGTTTTTTCATACCAGATTTTGGCGCGCTCGACCAACGTCGGAACGGGGTAAAGCATGCCCACATCCAGCTCGGTACAGGCATTGCGGCGGAAATAGTTATCCACCAGGGTGACATCATATCCACGGCTTGAAAAATACATTGCCGTCGGCCATCCAAGGTAGCCGTCCCCTCCCAAAATCAGAATATTCATTAATTTTCCCCTTTTCCGGTTCCTGGCCAATATCGTTGGCTGGGATGCGCCTCGTTTCCCGGCAATTCTTCCAAGAGTCGGTTCTGAGTCAAAAAGGCGTGCAATGCATCCTGACTCAACGCGTCTTCGTTGGCCGAGTTATATGGGTTGTCGACAGTTCTGGAGACCAGATTGGAATAATCATACGCGATGTCACGGTAGACACCCTGAAATGCGGGAAGCACGGCAAAGTATAGATCCAGTTCCCATGTCCGCCGGGTTTCCTCCTGGCTCATCAGCTCTTCATATAGTTTTTCACCGGGTTTGGTGCCGATAATCTCGATATTGATGTCCGCTGGACGATAGCCGAAGGTTGGCGCCAATTCATTGATCATCACATGCGCTAAATCCTCAATACGGATCACCGGCATCTTGGTGACAAATACTTCGCCGCCCTTCGCCAGCTCAGCGGAATCAATAACCAGTCGCGTCGCCTCTTTGATACTCATGATGAAGCGGGTCATGGCCGGATCGGTCAGGGTCACGGGGCCCCCTTTTCGGATCTGCTCTCGAAAAATCGGAATGACCGACCCCCGCGACCCCAATACGTTGCCAAACCGGGTCGAAGCGAATACCGGTCCTTTGCCTTTGAGCGAACTATTGGCGGCGGTGATCAAGCGTTCTCCCATGAGTTTCGATGTGCCCATGACGTTGGTGGGATTGACCGCCTTGTCCGAACTGGTGAAAATGACGCGTTGGACATCGCATTCGCAAGCCGCGTCGATGATGTTCCGAACGCCCAGTATATTGGTTTGAACCGCCTCGAAGGGGGACCGTTCACAAAGAATCACATGCTTGAAGGCCGCCGAGTGAAATACGATGTCAATCCCTTTAAACTTTCGGGTGAGCTTGTCACGGTCGCGGACATCGGCAAGTGAAAAATTGGCGTTGGGGCAGTCCAGATACCGTTGTTCAAGAAAGAACAAGGCCGATTCATTGTTATCCAAGCCAACGAGTTCGCCGACTTCATACTTTCTAATCAGTTGCCGAACGAGTTCACTGCCGACCGTGCCACACGCCCCGGTCACAAGCACGGCCTTATCCTTAAAATAACGTTTATCATCCATTGATGTGAATTCCTGTTTTTTCTTTCAATCCATTTTCGGTTTTCTCGAAGCACCGATCACAGGCAAGACAGGACAGATCATCGGCAAGCCGTTCGCCACAAGTACAGGCCCAGCCGATCTGTTTTCCGGGATTGCCGACGACCAATGCGTGATCGGGTACATCTTTATTGACCAGCGCCCCGGCACCAATAAGGGCATATCGCCCAATGGTTGTTCCGCAGACGATGGTTGAATTGGCGCCGAGTGTTGCGCCGTGCTTGACCAGCGTCGGCCGTACCTGATCCATTTTTTTGATCTCGGCCCGTGGATTGTAGACGTTGGTAAAAACCATGCTGGGACCGCAAAACACGCCGTTTTCCAAGGTAACGCCCGTATAAATGGAGACATTGTTTTGGATTTTGCAGCCATTGCCAATCCGCACATCGGGCCCGATGACCACATTCTGGCCAATATTGCATTTGTCGCCGATCACCGAATCGTTCAAGATGTGAGAAAAGTGCCAAATTTTGCATGCGTGGCCGATTTTTACCCCTTTTTCACAGATTGCCGATTCATGGATGAAATAGTCCAGTTGATCCTCTTGTTCGGGCCGCATTTGTGATGGATGAACCGCGATTCCCTTTTGATCCAGTGATTGTTGGCTGGCATTGAGAATGCGTAATACCCGCAGTCCCTCCATGCCATCGGTAATGGGCGTCGCTCCGGTTTGGATGCAATGCAAAAAGTGTTCACACTCTTGCCTCAACGGTTCCTTTTGGATCACCTTTATTTTTTTGGGCTCTGCTTTGGAGGCGATGGGGATGTTGTGTTCCCATTTAATTTCATGTTTGTAAACGACTAATTTGCTTTCCCAATCCTCGGTATCATTAAAAACAGCCATCTTTTTGTCACCGACGACCACCAGTTTCTGTTCTTTGAATGGATGCAGCCAGGATACGAAGATATGGGCTTGTAACCCGGATTTAAACTCCAAATAAGTTGTCGTTACATCGGCGATTTTTTTATGCAGGTAGTAGCCGCCTGTCGCATAGACCGTTTCCGGCTCATCTTCAGCCAACGAAAGAATCATGGATATATCGTGAGGTGCGAATGACCAAAGGATGTTTTCTTCGCGTCGTATTTTTCCTAAATTCAATCGGTTTGAGTAGATGTAATTGATGCGCCCGAGTTCACCATGCTGACACATGCGTTTCAATTTCATGAAAATGGGATGGTATTGGAGCAGATGGCCGACCATTAAAATTCTTTTTTTCTTTTTGGCGATCGATATTAATTCCAATCCTTCCGATTCCTTTAACACCAGGGGCTTTTCCACAAAAACGTGTTTGCCTGCCGATAATGCCGCCTGCACCAAGTCGTAATGCGTTTCGGCCGGTGTGGCAATGACGACGCCATCGATGTCCGAACGATCGAGCACGTCGCCAAAGGCATTGCATCCATCCACGTCTGGATAGTCATGTCTAAAATTGTTGAGTATCGTTTGATTACTGTCACAAATCAGTTTCAGGGTGCCCAACAGAAAAAAATTCCGTACCAGATTTTTTCCCCAATACCCCGAGCCGATTACGGCAATGGATGGTAGCCGATTCGTCGTATCTGCGGTTGCCATGATAATGCCTTTCACCTAAATCGAGCGATTAGCCATTGGCAGTTAGCGATTAACCAAATTATCTTAATAGATTTCTGAACGTTGTATTTTACCCAATGGGTGACCATCAATTTCCCATTAAATGCTTAACTGATAAGGTCAAACAGCTGATTGCTAAAAGCTAACCGCTCACCTTGCCGTTCAATATGCGTAAACAACCATCGTCTATCGCATTGCGGTTTGCATGATCGAACAGATCGCTTTCTGGTCCGATTTATCAAGGTATGGATGCATCGGAAGGCTGAAAATGGTTTGAGCACATCGTTCACTGACGGGAAAATCCCCTTTCTTATAACCCAGCGTGCCAAAGGCGGTTTGCAGATGAAGCGGCGTGGGATAGTACATGGCGGTTGGAATGTTCTTAATATCTAGTGTTTTCCGTAAAATATGCCGCGTCTCCGTCGTTTCGGCGAGGATCGAGTATTGGGCCCATACCGATCGATAATCAAGTGGAACCTGGGGATAGACCAAGGCGTCGGTTTCACTCAGCAGGGTCGAATAACGATCCGCGACCTCATTTCTAAGACGAACTTCCTCGGGAAATATGTCGAATTTCGAAAGTAAAATGGCCGCCTGCAGGGTATCCAGGCGGCCATTGATTCCGATGCGGATGTTGTCGTATTTATCGTTTCCCTTACCGTGAATGCGGATGGATTGCATCAGGTCGGCCAGCCTGTCATCATCCGTGAAACACATGCCCCCATCGCCGTAACCGCCCAACGGCTTGGCCGGGAAAAACGATGTACAACCGATGTCGGCGAGAGCGCACGCCTTTTTCTGTTTGTAGTCAGCACCAAAGGCTTGTGCGGCATCTTCGATGACAAAAAGATCGTTTTCTCGGGCGATCCGATTTATTGCCGAGTAGTCGGCCGGCAAGCCAAATAAATCGACGGCAACGATTCCTTTCGGCGTTAACGCTGAACCGTGAGCGGCGGGCAACGGACATGCTTCCCTTTCGCCATGCCGCAATGCCATGATCGTTTTTTCGAGAAGCACGGAATCAATGTTGAACGTACCGGAATCGATGTCAACGAAAACAGGCGTGGCCCCCAGCAGTTGAATCATTTCTGCGGTAGCAACAAAGGTAAACGGGGTGGTAAACACGGCATCGCCAGGGCCGATTTGATAGGCCATCAATGCCATTAACAGTGCATCCGTGCCGGATGCACAGCCGATGGCATGCTTGACACCAACATAGGCGGCCAATACGCGTTCGAGTTCGGCGACTTCCGGGCCCATGATATACTGCCCGTGATCAAGCACCGTACGGATTCGTTCATCCAGGTTTTGCCGGATTCGTTGCTGTTGTGCTTTCAAGTCTATGAACTGCATCGACGGTCCTTTCAAAAAAATCGGATTTTTTCCAATGGCACCCCAATGGACGAAATTTCATTCATTATTGCATCATGCCGATGGGCTGCTGTTATCAAGATGATATCGAATTCAGTTTTGTTTAGGTAAGAATTCTCTTTTACCGTAAAATGAGAAAACTTCTCTCCTTTTCGTTCAGGATCAATGACATCGACCAATTGAATTTTTGTACCGGACTTGGCATGTAAAGCAATCTCCGCCAATTCTCCGGCGCCATAGAAAACAACCCGCGTGTGGCCTTCATTTTGAAGCCTCAAATACAGGCGTTGAACCTTTTGAGTCGCTGATTTGAAATGTTGGTAGGACATGGAGATGTATTCATAGGTCAGTCGCGTCTTTTCCATTGCTCCGGAAGCCGTTAGCAAATATTTGACCCGCCTTTTGGGAATCGTGGTTACTTTGCAATAGCCTTTTTTCACCAACCGTTTGATAAATGAGTTGACCAGTCCCAATGATATTTGCAGGGAATGCGACAATTCCCGTTGGGAGATCGGTTTGTCCTTGGCGATCTCTTCGAGTAGCTGCAATGTTTTTAAGTTTCTTAATTCCATGATACGTCGAATGAATATGGCTCCGCCGGGTGAGGTACATCGTTCGATGCGCCACATAGAAATGAGAAAAAAATTAAAGGGTTCAAACGTTCACTAATTGAACATAAAAAAGGAGGGCAGTCAATGTCTATTATGCCCTCCACGTTGGTTCATGCGTATATGCTAAGTACCCATGAAAATCGATGATTTATTTTAGATCAACCATTATTTAGATGATAATTCGATCTTTATTGGCTTCCCAGGTTTTTCGGCCTATACCGGGCACAAGCATGATGTCCTCGGGTCTTTTAAATGGCCCTTCGGTTTCGCGATAATCGATGATTCGCTGGGCGTATTTGGGACCCACGCGATCCAACGTCATCAACTGTTCGATGGATGCCGTATTGATGTTGATTTTTACAGGTTCAGTGGCAAAACAGGTTGTTGCAACGATGATTGCCAACCCAATCAATACGGTAACAAATGGTTTTCGAGTGAAATGTTTCATGGAGACCTCCTATCGCTAACGGTTATGATAAGGTGCCATGACACCGGCATGGCAGGGCGATACCCAAACATATGGGTACTTAGCAACTGTGATCACCACGGCGTTGTGTCCCGTCCACACGGGGCCAATTTGTCTCCTATCGGCGCCGCTAAACAATTCGCACTGGCACATCAACCCTATACCGCGGTTATCATTTTTTACGGGCCTTGATAGGGTGCCAAGCCACCTGTTTTTGGTGGAACACTAAATAGTTGGGAACAATCGAGATTGAATTTGAAATGGATTAGGAGGTCAAACCCGGGTAGTTGAAGAAATCAAATGAATTTAAATACATATCAATCGGTTAATCTAATTGCAGGTCGGATTGAACCGTGCAGAATACGTCCATCGTAAAAAAAGAGTGGGCCTGCCTGTTCTCTTGACTTTCCGATGGGGTTCGTGACATAACTAACTTAGCTTCGATTAATCTCCTTTAATAATAAAGTGTTAAATACGTTTTAAGCGTTACCAAACGAAGAATTCATACAAGGGTGAGTTTTGCACTATTCTCAGCGCTAAATAATCGCTTCGACCCCAAAAGGCTTTATGAAGAATTTTAAAGTTCTTTTCATTGATGATGATCGGCAAATCCTTTCGATCGTGGAGCAATTTATTCTCCGCTGGGGTTACCATGTTACCACAGTATCCAATGGTGAGCAAGCCATGGAGGCCATTAGGAATGAATACTACAACGTGATCTTCAGCGATTTGATTATGCCCGAGATCGGTGGGTTGGAGATTTTGAAACAGGTAAAAGAGCGATCCCCCGAATCCGAAGTCGTTATCGTGTCTGGTTATGGCACCATTGAATCCGCCATCGAAGCCATGAAACTGGGAAGCTATGATTTTTTGCAAAAACCAATCAACTTCGATCACTTGAAGATTCTGATTGAAAGAATCATTGAAAAACAAAAGTTGAAACAAGAAAATCAATTGATTCGCAGTCGGCTAAAAGAACGCTACAAATACGATGAGTTGGTTGGAACCTCCACGAAAATGCAGGAAATTTATGCAATCATCGACAGAATCAGTTTCGGCAGTCCAACGGTCCTGATCCAGGGGGAGAGCGGTACCGGCAAAGGGCTCACCGCCAGTGTTATTCACAACAATAGCACTCGAAAAGACGGACCTTTCATTACCATAAACTGCGGAGCAATCGCTGAAAGTCTGCTGGAAAGAGAACTTTTCGGGCATGTTAAAGGTGCGTTTACGGGGGCTGAAAAGGATTCGGTGGGCCTATTCAAGGCCGCCGATGGCGGCACCATTTTTTTAGACGAAATCGCCGAAGTGTCACCGGCGGTTCAAGTGAGTTTGCTGAGGGTCTTACAGGAAAAAAAAGTCCGTCCGGTCGGCGATACCCGGGAGATTGAAGTCGATGTGCGCGTAATCGCCGCAACAAATAAAAAATTGACCGAAGCCATTAAGAATAAAACGTTCAGAGAAGATCTTTATTACCGTCTCAATGTCATTTCCATCACCATGCCGTCCTTACGTGAACTCCGAGATGATATTCCGCTCCTGGTCAAGCACTTTATTGTCAAACACAATCCCCGGGGAAGGAAAAGGATTCCCGAAGTCAGCCCCGAAGCCATGGCCAAACTGATGGATTATCACTGGCCGGGGAACGTCAGACAACTCGAAAACGCCATTCAACGGGCCTTTGCATTAAGTGATAAGCCTATTTTTCAGGTCTACGATTTCCCAGATGAAATCATACAAGAAACCGACCGAAAGCTAACAAGAGATGAAGATTTGAATCTCAAGCAAATTGAAAAAAAGGCAATTATTCAAGCCCTTCGAAAAACAGGCGGAAATAAGGCTGTCGCCGCAAAATTATTGGGAGTCAACACCACCACCGTTTACCGCAAAATGGCAAGATATAACATTATGGACACTGAATCATAAAAGGTAATTAAAAAAATGACCGATGGATTAGACGTAATTGTCGTTGACGATGATCCTGACGTGTGTGAGTTGATTTCATCAACAATCAAGCGATTTTACACGTGGGGGAAAGTATTATCTTTTACGGACACGGATGAGGCCATTATCTATTGCCTAAACCGGGACATTGGCGTCGCCATCTTTGTCGTGGATGTTTTTTTAGGCGGTGCCAGCGGTTTTTATTTTCTGGATGCCATTGATGAAAAATTTCCAACCGCTCATTCGGATTCTATCATCGTAACTGGCAACGCTAGTGATGATATTGTCAATATGTGCGTCGCTTCAAACGTCAACCACTTGCTGGAAAAGCCGATCAAGCCCTATGCGCTTCAACTGGCTGTTCGGGCAATTGCCGAAAAATACTTAAAATTCGCAAAAAGACTGTTCAAGGATCCTGAGTTTGCCAAAAGCATTGCCCATTTTTAACAAGCAATAGTTAGTGCCCATCCAGAAATTGGCAAATTGGGTCGAGATCAAGGCGCCCGACCAATTTTAGCTCGGGTTTAACCACAGGCATATGGTTGATATTCCGAGGATTAAATTTTTCGCGCAACGCCGATATCGGGCAAATTGGTCATTTCTGGATGGGCACTAGTTAGCGTCATTATAGTGCCCACTGTTGAACCGTATAATTTCTTGTGAAGAAAGGGATACGGACTGGTCGACAATCGCCTTCAAATTATCATTGATATCCGTCTGTTTTGAAATCGCTGAGAGCGCTTCACTTTGTTCGGCAATCTTTTCCAATATGGGTTGGATATCCTTCAATGTCGCATCATGCGTCATTAATTGCCGTTGATAGGTTTCCATCGTATCGACTAATTGGTCGACTTGATCGGCAATCATGGTTGTTGACGGTTCTTCCTGCGCTTCGAATTGAGCCGGTCGGATATCAGAAACAAACGCCACGGATGCGACGTCATTTTTTCCCGTTTTTTCCGACCCGACCGCTTGCTGGAAAAAAGTCCGGAATTCAGTATTATCGGTCTTGGACTGGTTTTCCACTTTCTTTTGATCCATCAAGGGGGAAACCAATTTATCTGGATCAAAGCCTATCATAACGTTCTCCTAAGCAATGGGTGATGGGTTCTGGGTGAAGACGCCTTGTGCGTCGCGTTTGTCAATATTTAGCACCTGTATTCAGGTTTAAGCAATATTCTTGCCAAATCTAAAAAACGTAAAATTATTCTTTTCCCCCCCAGGTAGTGCCTAAAAACACGAATCTTTTCTAAATATAACGGTTCACTTAATGCATTTAAATTTCATGACACTCAGCTTTACCGGCAATTTAAACCGCCTCCCCGGCAGATTTTACAGTGTCGCCACGAAGCAGGTGTCGAAGGTGCATCGGGGGTTAGGCCAGTAGAAAAAAATAATTCCCCATCTTGCTTGTTTGTGGTCCCGTCCACGGTGTTACCCCCGCTGGCGAATATTTCAATATGCACCAGCGGGGCTGCCTTGTGGACAGACCCACACCCGTCGCCATCTTGGAGAATTATTTATTTCCACTGGCCTTACCGGTCGACTCCGCTCCTCGCGTATTGCAAAAAATATCATTTAATTCCCCGCTCTTTTTTTATTTTTTCCCATGCGTCTTGAATTTCTCGAAATTTGTCTTGAGCAAAACGGGTAAATTCCTCGGGCAATCCCTTGGCGGCAACTTTATCGGGGTGGTATTCCTGCACCCGTTGGCGATAACATCGTTTGACCTGTTCATCGGAATCCCGAGGTGTGCACCCCAATACCGCATAAGCGGCATCCGATGTTTGAACATATTGCGATTTAAGTTGTTCGTAGCGCTGATTGCTGAACTTAAAAAGATTGACGGCAGATTGAATCAGTGTCTCCTCACCACGAGTCATGTTGCCATCTGATACCGCTACCCGTATTAGGATATCGATCATTAATTCCAAGAGTTGAGGTTGATTGTAAAACTGGTTGTAAAACTGATGCGCAAAATCGGAAAAGGACCCCGGCGCCTTTAAGGCGGTTCGAAAAATATTCACGGCTGCTTGGCGGCCTTGCACATCGAGCCCCAAATCTTTTTCCATAATTCCTTCTATTGATGCGATTTCTTCCCGCGTTACCTGTCCATCTGCCTGGGCCAGTTTGGCTAGCATGGAAAACGCACCGACAAAAAAAGTAAGTTGATGCTCCTCGACCGATGATAGCCGTTGGCGCTGATTCACCGTATCGATATCCGATTCGGTGTCAAATGCATGCCCAAAAGCCGTTCCCAATATGGCGCCCAACGGTCCGCCGAGAGCGAATCCGATGGTCCCCCCTACCAGTTTTCCCATCCATCCCATGGGGAAGATCTCCTTTTATCTAAATTTTATCTGCCACATGGCCGATAATTAATCAGTTTCCCGTAACACAAATAGAAGGGGTTGCCAAGCGGGGCGACTTGCAATTGGTAACGAATGACAATTAAAATAGAATTGGAACAAAATGCCGTCCTTTATATTACTTAGCGTTTTACTATTTCATTCATTTTACTCACGTCCCGGGTTCCCGAAAGGGGGTCGAACATGATGTCATGGTGGACAGATACGGACGCGGTTGCGTTGGTTAACAACATGATGCTCCTCGCCACGCTTATCTTTGCCGCATTGGCCGGTTTAATGGCGTTCTTGTCTGCCGGGAAAACGAAAAACCATCTGAATGGCATATCTGCCGACCTTGACGCCTCCCGGAAACAGATCAAAACGCTGGAGAAAGCCGCCGAGAGCATCCGCAAAGAATTGCTTGAAACTCAGCAACATCTTGATATCGATCAGCTTAAATTACAGACCAGTCATTCATCGGCTGCTGAATTACGCCAGGCCCTGCTGGATGCCCGAAAAAAGCTTGAAATCGCAGAGGCCGCCGTCAAGGCTCACCAGCAACGGCAAAAGGATGAAACCGACACCGCCTCTCCCCCACCTGTCGCTATCGTTCCAGAACCGGAACCACCAAGCGGACTGACGGCAAATCAGCGTGAACAATTGATTGATCTGCTCGATCCGGGCCCCAAGGGAAATATTGATATCTTTTGTGTGCTGGGTGACAGCAAATCCGAATTAACCGCCAAACAACTGGAAGAAATCATGTCCAACGATGGGTGGAAAACCAGCAGCGTTACCCATAGCGCATTTTCCAACCCGCCGAAAGGTATTGTATTGGCTGTCAACAGCAAAGAAACCGCGCCTTCCTATGCATCCTTTCTGCAGCGTGTTTTTTCAACGATCGGCATATCGGTTTCGGCCAAATTTGACAGCAAATTCAGGGAGTGGTCACTGACGGTAATTGTCGGCAACCTTGAAGACGCGATGAAATAAACTGTTTAATCATGACTGAGGATGACGCGAATGACTGTTGACCCCAACAGGCACGAATTAAAGATTTCCCGTTTTTCATTATTTCAAACCCTGACGTTGGTCTTCGCCGGATTGACGCTTTTGTTCGCCCTAATTTCTATGATCATCGGCAGCCACCTTGCATCACTGCATGCTGAACGGCTATCGGCCATGAAAAAAAGCAGTTCTTCAGATGCCGAATCGATCACGGAAATAAAAACGACACTTGTAAATGCGCAGGCGAATCTCGCGGCAGCTCAACAAAAAGCGACGGCCGAAGAAAAGAAGGCCGTCAAACTGGCCCAACAATTGGCGTCGACCCAAAAAGCGCTTGAAAATGCCAAAAAAGATTTAAATGCCGCCACCCAGGCCATTACAGCGCTTAAAATGGTGCAGGTACAAAAGCCGGCGACCGATGGTGATGCCAGCGCATCAAATCCATTGTCAGATGCAAAGGATGGGCTTTCAACACAAGCGCCGCCCCGGCCCCTTTCGTCTTCAGATCAATCCGGGGCACCGTCTTTATCCGCCCCTCCTGCATCCTTATCTCCATCGGCTGAACCAGTGGCCACGCTCCCTCCGGTTGATTCCTCTCCACCGGCAGAAAAGGTTCAAGCAACGCCCCATGACAGCGCCACCATTAAAGAGGAACCCCTTAGCGTCCCTATTCCGGGTTCCCGCATTCAAACAGAAGCGGCGAAATGATCAAATTGACGAACGACAGGAGAATCGCCCCATGAAAGGTGACAATCTGGTTTTTTTAGAGAATCTGGAATGGTTTGACGACAGTGGCAAAGAACTGGTTCACCGGCTTCCCGAAAAGGGTTCCGGCGAAATCAAATGGGGGGCTCAGCTTACCATTCGGGAAAGTCAAGCCGGTGTGTTTTATTACAAAGGCAAGGCCATCGAGGCATTCGGGCCCGGTCGCCATACCCTGAAAACCGCCAATATCCCGATCCTAACCAAAATTGCCAGCCTCCCCTGGGGCATGAGCAGTCCCTTGAGAGCCGAACTGTACTTCGTGAACATGAAGGTTTTCACCAACCTCAAGTGGGGAACCCGGGATCCCGTGGCTTTCAAGGACGCCGAACTGGGTTTGATCCGCCTGCGTGCCTTTGGCGTCTTTAATTTGCGTGTCGTCCAACCGGTGCTGTTTATCAATACCATGGTCGGTACCCAGGGAATTTTCACCACCGAGGAGATCGAGGAATACCTGAATCGTGTCATTGTTTCGCGCTTCAACGACTACATGGGCGAAACCGTCGATTCAATCGTGAATCTTCCGGCCAAATACGATGAGCTGTCCGACGGATTATCCAGGCGTTTGGCAGATGATTTCCGGCATTTTGGCCTGGGATTGACCCATCTTTACATGAACGCCATCACCCCACCGCCAGAAGTACAAAAGGCAATTGACGATCGCAGCCGCATGGGCGTTTTCGATGACATGAACAAGCTGATGCAGATGAAGGCCGCCATGGCCATGGAAAAGGCCTCGGAAGCGGACGGTGAGGGGTCCATGGGCATGGGGACCAGCCTGGGATTGATGATGCCGGCGATGTTCGCTCAGTATTTTAATGCCATTGGCAGGGGCGCACAGAATAACACAGACGCCATGACCGCGACCGAACACACGACCTGCCAGGAATGCCAATCCCGTATCCCTGTAACTGCCAAGTTCTGCCCCATGTGTGGCCATCAGCAGCTGGTTTTTATCCAGTGTGCCCATTGCGGCAAGAACCTGACCCCCAATGCCAAATTCTGCTCACGGTGTGGCCACCCGGTCGAGGATAAGCCGGCACCGGCAATTTGCAGAAAATGTGGTGCCGAAAACCTGGCCGGCGCCACATTTTGTATCCAATGCGGAGAAAAATATTAACCTTACCATCGATCATCAATGTCCCCAATGCGGGGCGCCAGCCCAGTTAAAGGAAACCGACCGTCTTTTTCGCTGTGAATACTGTAAGGTCAGTTCCTATCTCATGGAACGCCCTTTCTTCCGCTATTTGTTGCCGAGCAACGCGCCGGCCGGCAAGGATCTGATCTACTTTCCCTACTGGCGATTCAAAGGGATGCTTTTTTCTTGCCTGCCGTCGGGCATCCAAAATCGTTTTCTGGATGTCAGCCAACAGGCCGTTCACGCTCCGCTTGTCCCGGCTTCTGTCGGATTGCGCAGCCAGGCCATGAAACTGCGTTTTGTCAGTCCGGACACAGACGGTTGGTTTGTCAAACCGGCCCTGCCCTTTCGTCAGGTCATGGAAACCTTCTTGGCGCGATTCAATCTCAATCCACCCGAGCCCATTCTCCACCAGGCCCACATTGGCGAATCCCTCAGCATGATCTACGCGCCTTTTTACGCAGACCATCAGATGATGGACGCCATACTCAACCAACCGGTGTCGAAAACCATCGACGAGGGATTTGACCCCAGACAATGGCCAGGCGGACCGGCAGAATTTCGCATGCGTTTTATTCCCACCTTATGCCCGAATTGCGGCTGGGACATGCAAGGCGGTCGCGATGCGCTCGTGCTGCACTGTGACAACTGCGCATCCATGTGGCAGGCATCGGAAAAAGGCATGACCTCGGTCACCGTGGCCCATTTACCATCCGATACCGACGACATTATCTATCTGCCCTTTTGGCGTATTCGTGCCGACGTAAGTGGTTTTCCCCTTGCGACCTATGCCGATTTGATTAAGCTGGCCAATTTACCCAAAGTGATCCAACCCCAATGGCATCGTCGACGATTCTACTTCTGGGGGCCGGCCTTCAAATTACGTCCCCAAAGTTTTTTACGCCTGACGCATCACATCACTGTATCGCAACCGCACGAAAACCTCGTTGCCGAGGTTCCTCCGGGTCCGATGCATCCGGTCAATTTACCGGTCACCGAATCCGCGGAAACATTAAAACTCAATCTGGCTGGTATCATGCGCCCCAAAAAACGAGTGGAAACCCATATCGGTGATATCAACACCAAACCAAGACGCTATGTGTTGGTTTACCTGCCGTTTGAAAAACGGCATCACGACCTGGTTCAGACGACCTTCGGCATCGCCGTGAATCGCAATCAATTGGCTTTATCGACGAATCTTTAGCCTTGAAAGCGCATTCTTTGTATGGTTCAATGAATATCATCACCAAGTTGGTGATTTTCTTACCTTAGATTTTAAAGTCGTTTTCAAATCGACCGATTCTGTATTTAACGCGTGTTGCCCGTCGTCGTTATATCGCAACCACAAGGAGCAAATATGGCCACCCCTCTTCCCAATCAATTACTGCGCCGATCTTTTGTAAAAACCGTTCTGCGACGCTTGATCGCACTGATTACCGTCATTGGACTGGGTTACGGGATGATTGCTGTGATCTATGCCACCAAGACCATATTTAAGGTCAAGATGAACTATGCCGTCGTCTTGGAGCGTTTTGGTGGTGTTCGACAGGCCGTTACCGATGTCGGCTGGCATGCGCGTCTGCCGTATTTTACACGCATCGAGCAGGAAGTTCCGCTGATGAACCAGACCATGCAGCTGGGGGGCACACCGGCTCCCATGCGGATCATTTCCAAGGGCAACGTGGCCCTGTGGACGTCCGGCGTACTGACCTACCGCATCCGTGATCTTAAGACGTGGGCCATCGAGAACCTCAGCCCATTTGATTTGCTTCAAGGCGATTATGACGGAATCGTCAAGGATATCCTTCAATCCCAGGAGGTCGACCGGCTGATCAGCGACCGCGAAACCATCAAGGACGATATTTTTTCGGCCTTGAAATCCCGCCCCATCAACATCGGCGGACCGACCATCGAAGAAAAATATGGGGTCGAAGTGGTCAGTTTTGTACTAAAAGAAACCCGCTTTGGCGATAAACTGGTGGAGGCCTCGGAAGAGAAAAAACGTCGGGAACTGATTGCCGAAGCCGATAACTACGCAGCGGATCAGGAAGCCAGTCGCATCCGTAAACTCTACGCCGCATACCTGCAGGGCATCCGGGACCTGCAGCAGGCCGTCGGCCGCCAGGATGGAAAGACCGATAATGCCTTGTTTGAATTCTTGACCCAGCAAAAATGGGCCACCGCCTATGAAAAGCATCAGTTGGGGCAACATACGGTCGTCATCCAGAACACCCAGGGGAATACACCGGCAATCGCCCTTCCCGCGCTCAACCAGACCCATCGGTCAGAGGGAGGAAAAGATGGCCAAACGGCTGACTAGAGAAATTTCGTATATCCAACTTCCGGAAAACAGAATCAGGGAAATTAAGGATTTGGTCGAGTCCTGGCCCCAGGAGACCAAGGCGTTCATGCGTGCACGTCTGAACCAGTATCGCCCCCCCCGGGGACTGATTAACAGCTTTCTGGAATCGATTTTGTCTATTTTCATGGATGCACCGGAGAAGCACTTCAATGTGCTGAAGGATCCCGATATTTTGACCGATTGGCAAAAACGATTCGAGATCTCCGGTCACACCAATCCCCAAGAGGCCTGGAATAAAATCCTGGAGAAGGAGGTGTCGGCCAAGGATTACCACTACTTGCTCTATTTGATAGAAAAGGATTTGACGGACGTTCATATCCCCGTCGAGCTCCAGGATCTGTTTGAAAAAGTGTATCGCGCGCACCTGCGTAAAGAATATATTTCAGATACCAGCATCCCCAAGGCTTCTTTGCTGCTATTTATCGGACCCTCCGGTAGCGGGAAGACATCCACGGTCAACCAGGCCATCGAGCGAATCATCTTCGGTAACGAGGTCAGACCCGAGGTGGATCTGGATCGCAAAAAGGAAGCCGTGCTGGCGGGCGAACCGTTTTGGAAAACCATCGAAGAGATTGACCCGACCCTGGCGCTCGAGATATCGCGTCGTAAAAAGCTTCGTTTTTACAAACGGCTGTCGAGCATTCCGCTGTTGCGGCGAATCCTGAAACGCAAAATCGGCCAGGGGCTGTCCAAGCTCGAAGAGCAAGGCATTTGGATCGACTATTCCCTGGTAACCCCCAATGATTTTCAAACCGCGCTGGCCGGTGAACCGGGCAATTACTTCAAAAAGGCGCTGGGGGATCCACGCAAAACCGCCATCCGCCATGTAGAGGAGGCACACAGCGCCTTTGGCAAGGCCACCGGACGAGATTCCGGCGTTGCCCGACAGCAACGCACCCTGGTGGATACCTCTAATATCATTCTGGATGAAATCATCAGCGGCAAGCGCGATTGCTTGCTCATCGCCACATCGGATCAACCCGAACGCTTCGATGGCGCGATTTACCGGCGGTTCGTGGAAAAAGGCAGCATCATCAACATTTCGGACTACTGGACCAACCCAGCCAATCTCAAGGAAGTGGTTCGGTTGGAACTGGCGCGCAATGACATTCATGTACTATCCGAGCCCGATGACGATCTATACCGGACGGCCAAATGTCTTCCCCTTGAAGATGTCGCGGAAACGGTTGACAAACTGTATACCATATTCAAGGAGCGTACCCTCAAGGTAATCCCCTCTTATGTGCGCAAATTGATCCACTCGATCATTCAGTTGAAGGGTGATTTTGCTTCGGCTTACCTGGATGATGCCATGCTGGTCCGAAAAGCATTCGAGCTCGTCGCCCAAAACTCCTATGGCGATTTGTACAAGAAAGTGGTCGGCCGCATGGATCGCGATGTGAAATGGGAAGCCTACGTGGGCAGTGTCAAGGATGTCTTCTCGGAGATGTCCAACAATTGCCTGTACTATAACGTCAGTGAAGAAAAAGGGGTGGTGCTCAATGGACCACCGGGCAGCGGTAAAACCTTTCTGGTACGCACCTGGCTGAGCGAAAACACGGATGTCCATGACATCGCCACCAGTGCCAGTGCCCTGCAGGATCCATCCAATCCGGTGGACGGTGCGGTGGACAACCTGGAAAAGGTCTATGACATCGCCAAGATGATCGCTCCCACGGTGGTTTTTTTCGATGAGGGCGATGCCCTGGCACCCAAACGCAGCGGAACCGGAGGCAATCCATCAGATAAAATAACCAACAAGTTTTTGAATCTCATCGATGGTGAAACGCCTCTCCACAAGGTCTTCACCGTCCTGACCACCAACCGGCTGGATATATTGGACCCGGCGTTGATTCGTTCAAAGCGTCTCAAAGTCATGGAAATCAAGGGCTTATTAAGCAAAGCCGATATTGTCCAGATCGTTGAAAACGCCCTGGAGAATGTTCCTTTGGCGCCGGATTTGAGCACGGCCAGCATCGTTGATGCGGCCAAAGGGATATGCAATACGCCGGCGGATTTTTCTGCATTTGTGGAGAAAGCCAGGGCGCTGCGCAACACCGAATACGAAGTCCTCCTCCGGCTGCGGCAAATGGACACCGAACCGGACAAGGTGCGTTCGAATTTTGTGAAATTTAACTACAAAACCCTGATCGGTATCCTCGATGCAGTCAACGGTCAGGCCTCGATCAAATCGGCGGTCCGCGGTGCACCTGACCAATTTCTCCACCATTATCAAGAAATCCTGAAGATCCTCGATGGGATCAAGCAGCCCGACGATTACCCGATGGTCACCAGTCATCTGAAATCCGCACGACACGAAATTTCAGAAAGTCCCACCAAAAAAGGGAAAGTGGTGTTGGATGAATTTTTGGAAGCGGAGCTTAGCCAGGAACCTCAGGTGGGATTTATCATCGGGGTGGGCGCCAATGAGGTCACGGGGGTGCTGCTGCCCATCGCCACCAGCCTGACCTATGGATTGTCGTCGGACAAGGTCATGGTCACCGGTGCGGTGTCTTCATCGTCATCGGCGGGTGCACAGATGGAAATGGCCGTTCAGATGACGCAACAAAGTGCCCATGAAGCGCTGACCATGGTCAAGAATTACCTGCAGGACATGGATCCCAAGGTCAGCACGGCCCGTCTTTTGGGTGAATTTTTGGAAAATTATACCATCCACCACCAACTGCTTTCGGCATCATACAATGTCGGCGGCCCGTCGGCTGGGTATGCCCTGGCCATCAACACCTTGTCCGCGTTAATGCATGTGCCTGTATACAACGATTTTGGAATTACCGGGGCCCCGTGGACCAAAGGCGTCAAACGCGGGGAAGTGGGCGGTTCGGTAATCATCGGCGGCCAACGTAAAAAAACGGAAAAGGTTCTGATGTATTTGCGGCGGATGTATATGCCGCTCAAAAACTACATGGATCTGGAACAGGAATTTTTGGTCAATTACTGGACCCAGGATAAAGACATTTTGGGCGTTACCCATTTCGGGGACTTGGTGCCGGAAGTGGTCTGTCTGGATCCGGAATATGAACAGTTGTTGCAAGAACTAATCTCGCTGCGCATCCGCTATAAAATGGATAAATATCAGGGCCGCGGCAGGGATGAGATGATCAAGGAAGAAATTCTCAGAAAAAAAGAAATCCTGAAAGTGAGAGCCGAAAAAGAGATCAAGCATCGACTCGGCGCCTTGCGTCGGTATTTACGCAGTCCGGCGAAAGACCCCCATCTATCCCTTGAGGAAATCTACCGCCGGGGAGACTCTTCCATCTCGATGATGACCGATCCGGTTAAACGATGGCTAAACAAGGTGGGCATTGGAAAGAAAAAGACAAACCGGCGGGCAATGCTCTGAATGGCTTAAATTTGATAAACTCGTAAAAAGTCGCGTTTCAGACGGATTCGTAAAAAGCCCGAGATCAAGGCTTGCGAATCCTGAGGAATGAGGCGTACTTATCGTACTCCGCAGTGACGAAGGATGAAGCGTAACGCCGATATCGGACTTTTTACGAATCCGTCAAATTTCAATTATCTTCCCCCCCACAACGCGCTGAAAAATGGTATCGAGGGCCTCGGGGACCCCATTTGCCTGTCCTTTCAGAACGATAAAATCGGCCCGTTTGCCAGGCGCCAGCATTCCCCGGTCAACCAATTTCATGAGTGTCGCCCCGGTGTGACTGGCGCACCCAATGGCCGCCTCGATACTGAATCCCGCCATGATCAGCAGCCGGAGTTCTTCCTTTACCGCCGCGCCATGGTGGACACCGGGACTCCCGGCATCGGTTCCGAGGGCGACACGCACGCCTATCTCATGGGCGATGCGCATTTGCTCCAACTGGTGTTCCAGATTTCTGCGTGAGACCTCGGCAAAAGAAGGATCGCTGCGGTGTCCCTGTGATTTTAAATAATCTTCATAGGCTTTCATGGTCACGGCCGTCGGCACCCAAACCACGCCGTTGTCGGCCATCCGCAGCATGTTTTCCTTGCCCATGAAAAAACCGTGCTCGATACTGTCGCACCCGGCTTCCACGGCCAACTTCACGGGGCGAGTGCCATTGGCGTGAACCATCGTGGGTTGGCCGTTCTGCCGGGCTACAGCCACCGTCTCGATCAGATCTTCTGGCTCGAACTGAGCCGGCGTTTCAATACCGAATTGGGTCAGGCTATTGAGTCCCGAGTTGACCAATTTGAGATGATCGCGCCCTGAATCGATTTTGAAGGCACTCTGAGCTAAGCGTAACCCGGCTTCAACCGGGACGCCGATGAGCTTCCCATAGCGTCCCGGTGCATGGTAGGCGCGGCCAGCGGAGGCGATGGTCACCATCTGTGTCTTATCATTTCCGTCATTCAGTTTATAGCGCAAGGTATCACCATGATGATCACCACCGTCACGCACCGCCATGACGCCGCAAGCCAAATGTTGACGCAGGTGCCGGCGGATGATCTGCCGCCGCTCATCGTAAGTATTGCTCAGCTGGCTCTGACGAACGGTCATATCCGTAGAGCCAGACATGACCAAATGAACGTGACTGTCAACCAGGGCCGGGATCACCGTGCAATCGGAAAAATCGACGATGTCCATTTGGGGGGGTAACGGCTGCTGTGCATTAAAAATATGCAGTATCACCCCATCGCTAACCTGAAGCACCCGATTTTGCACAGCCGGGTTACCGGTGCCGTCAATAAGCCATCCTACGCGGTATCCAATCAGTTGTTCAGACATGTTATCAAGACCAACGGTTAAGGGTAATCATGAATGCGAATTCAAAGACAATCGGACGCATGGCGCTATGCGGACCAGCGGAACAGAGTCGAAAAATGAATGGTCACACGGAAAACGATTTCCTATACCTATAACCGACACCTGGCCGGACTGCAACCCCGACCTTGTCCACCCGCATCTGTAGATTCAGTCTATGCGCTATCTGTCGTAGTTATCCATCAACTTGATTCTTATCAATCTTATATTTTTTCATTTGGTTCCAGACACTGGTGCGGGAAATACCCAGCAGGCGTGCGGTCTCGGACTGATTGCCGTTGGCGCGCCGCAATGCGTCCACCAGTCGTCGTCGCTTGACCGCGTCGAGGCTCTCATCCAGTGACAAGTCCCCCTCACCGTAAACCGGTTCACGGCTCAAAATTTGGGGAGGCAGATGATCCGTACCGATCATGCCCCCCGGGCAGCTCACAAAGGCGAATTCAAAGGCACTTTTAAGTTCCCGGGCATTGCCGGGCCAGTGATAGGTCACCAGGCGGTCCATGGCGGGTTTCGAAATGCCGTCCAGTTTTTTGCCGCTTTTCAATTGGATTCGATTGAAAAAAGACCTGGCCAGCAGGGGAATATCCTCGAGCCGATCCCTTAAAGGAGGAATATGAATCGGAATGACATTGATGCGATAATAAAAATCCTCTCGAAACGCACCACTGGCAATCATTTCGGGTAAATTGCGATTGGTGGCGGAAATAATCCGTACATCCACATCGATGGGTTGATTATCCCCTACCCGCTCAACGACCTTTTCTTCGAGTACCCGCAGCAATTTAACCTGGGTGGAAAGTGGCAGATCGCCAATCTCGTCCAGAAAAATATCACCGCCGTTGGCCGCCTCGAAGCGGCCTTCACGGCTTTTATGGGCACCGGTATAGGCGCCCTTGACATGGCCGAACAACTCGCTTTCCAGGAGGGATTCGTTTAACGCCGCGCAGTTGACTTTTACATAGGGGTGGTTGTGACGCAACCCGGCAGCGTGGATGGCCCGGGCCACCATCTCCTTACCGGAGCCGCTTTCCCCATAAATAATCACCGGTGCGTCAGACCGGGCAGCGTTGGATATCAATTCGAATACCTGCTGTATGGCCGGGCTGACGCCGATCATACCGTGAAAACGATCCTCGGCATCCAGCTCCTGCCGATAGGTTTGAATCTGCGTTTCCTTGTCCACCAACTCGGTGATATCGGTCATGGTCTCTACGGCACCGGTCACAACCCCGTTTTGATCCCTGAATACCGACGCATTTTTGAGGATGTCAACAATCCGGCCGTCCTTACGGGTAATGCTGCAGCGCTGTTTTTTAAGGTGGCCGTGCTTGAACATCACGCACCAATGGCATCCCTCTTTTTGCCTGGCAATGATGCAGGCGGTGCAGTTGATGGTGGTACATGATTGTCCAACGATCTCATGCCTCAAGTAGCCGGTGATTTCCTCGAAGGCACGGTTGACGGAAACAATCACGCCCTCCGGGCTGACGACCATCACTCCGTCCTGAATGGTGTCCACCACCTGTTTCCAGTAGGTGTTAATGTCCATGTTACTCATTTCAGCACCTTGTTCAGAAGTTTAACATAATGAGTGTTCATAAATTTAACACATGAACAGTGGGTTGCCAAGCCATTACCGTCAGAAGTCGCTCTAAATGGCGTTCAAATATTTGCTTATATTTTTTATCTTATTGATATCGATACCCAAAAAAATTTTTAAATTTGACTTGAGCATGATGGCATCGGCTTTGCTTTAATAAGATGAAAATGAAAACACGGTGAACCCCCATTTCCCTCTCACTGAGACACAGGCACCAAAATGGTTTCATTTGATTTACGCGAAACATTGATTCCTTTTTCTCTTTTGCAAATAACCAATCTGTTCCGCGAAATGGAACCGGGTGAAGAAATGGAGATCCTGGCCGGTACGGATCCGACCGGCTCGTCGATTCTAAAAGATGTTTTGCTGATCTTACCCAAGACGCAATACGATCTAATCTCTCGGGAAACCATCGAAAGCGTCAGCCCGGCCATCCGGCTGATGCTGAGAAAAAAAACAATCACCAAAAAACGAAAGGAAACCCATCATGTCTGACATCGATCTGAACGCAGTGGAAGTCGCCAGCACCGTTGACGCCAGAGGCAGCGCCTGCCCCGGACCACTTCTAGAAGCCAAAAAGGGCATCGGTAAGGTAAAGGTCGGCGAAATACTCGAAATTTACTCCAACGATTCCGGAACACGCACGGATATCCCCGCATGGGCCAACAAGGTCGGCCACAGTTACCTCGGAGTCCAGGAGGCCGACGGTTACGACAAACACTTTGTGCGCAGAAGCAAATAAACGGGGGCGCTATGCCATCAACGCCAAATGATAAACCGGCAGGCAAAATCCTGATCCTGGCCACCGAAAGCTGTGCCTACCCGGGTGCAGACTCGGTGGGCCAGGCCCACGCCACGTATCCGGCCAACACCTATATCCTCCGCGTCAAAGCGCCGGTTCTCTTTCCCGAACAATTTTATCTGGATTGTTTTCGAAAGGGGATCAGCGGCATCATCATCATGTCTTGCGGTGAGGAATGCCCGTATGAGGGGGCTTACAAAGCCTTGGCCAAACGGCTGGACCGGGTTTACCGCCTGATGAAAGAGCTGGCCATCGATATTCGCAGGCTACGTCTGACAGCGATCTGTACCGTGTGTAACCGTGCTTTTTTAAATGAAGTCAATCAGATGAACACACTGGTGCAAGAACTGGGGCCGCCCCAACTGGCGGTTTGATCGGGCCGATGGGGTCAAACGGCCGATCTGAAGACGATACTCCAACCACCCGCCGGCAATCAATCGCCGGATGTCTCGGGAGGAATGCATGAGTGCTAAACGCAAAACCAACTTTGATGTACTTGTTGTGGGCGGCGGGATTGCCGGACTGCAGGCTGCACTGGATCTGGCAGACCAGGATTATCAAGTCGCGGTCGTTGAGAAAGACGCCACCATTGGCGGCAAAATGATTCGCCTGTCCAAGGTGTTTCCGACCCTTGACTGCGCCAGTTGTATTACTACCCCCAAGATGGCGGCAGCCGCCCATCACGACAATATCACCTTGTTTACCTATTGCAATTTGACCGCTCTGAATCGCGACGGGAACACGCTCACGGCGGACATCACCCAGCGGCCTCGATACGTGGACGCGGACAAGTGCATCGGATGTCGTCAGTGCGAGTACCACTGTCCGGTCTATGTCAGCGACATGGAACAGGGCGGTTTTTCGGCCACCAAGGCCATCGCCATCCCCTTTTCCAATGCCATCCCGCAGACGGCGGTGCTGGACGTGGAAAACTGCATGTTATGCGGAAAATGCGCAAAGGTGTGCCCCACCCAGGCGGTCGATTACTTCCAACAAGCCGAGGAATTCTCTCTGACCGCCAATGCCGCCATTGTGACCACCGGTTTTTCCATAACCCCGCTGGCCGATAAAAAGCAGTATGGGATGGGCCAGATTCCCAATGTGATCGACGCCCTGCAAATGGAGCGGCTGCTCGCCCCCCATGGGCCGTACAACCGGGTCCTGCGGCCATCGGACGGCATGGAACCCGACTCCATCGCGTATGTTCAGTGTGCCGGATCACGGGATAAAAGCATGGGGGTGTCTTACTGCTCCAGGGTCTGCTGCATGTACGCCATCAAGCAGGCCATGCTGCTGTCCGGCGCCCTACCCCTGGCCGACGTCACCATTTATTACATGGATATCCGGGCCTTCGGCAAAGGCTATGAGCAATTTTATCAAAATGCCAAGGCCATGGGCATCGAGTTCATCAAGGGCAAGGTCGCATCCATCAACCCGGGAGAAAATGGTGGTGTTGCCCTTTCCTACGAAGCGCAAAATGGAGCGGGTACCGTGACCGCCAATCACGATTTGGTGGTGCTGTCCCTGGGGATGCTGCCCGGTTGGAACCCCTCCGGCATTTGCCCGGTGTCTACCGCCAAAGACCGCTTCGTTAAAACCATCCAACCCAAATTATCACCGACCGTAACGGATATGGCGGGGGTATTCGTGGCCGGGGTAGCGGCCGGCCCCAAGGATATTGTGGATACGATTGCCGAGGCCGGCGCCGCAGCCATGGAGACGGCCAATTATCTATCGGCCAGACAAGCATCCGCCAAAACCAAGGCTGCCTGACATGGGCACAGGGTTAACCTTGCTGTCTCAAGACACGCGACATCGTGGAGAATAACCATGACCGAAGAGAAGAAGGATAATGCAGTGACCCAACCCACCGGTAAAGTCGGCGTATACATCTGCTACTGCGGGGGCAATATCTCGGATCACGTGGATGTGGAAGAAGTCCGCAACCGCGTGGAGAAATTACCCGAAGTGGCCGTGGCCCGTACCAACATGTTCATGTGTTCCGATCCGGGTCAGGCCCTGATCATGGAGGATCTCAAGAACGGTGCGGTCGATCGTGTCGTGGTGGCCTCCTGTGCGCCGAGCTTGCATGAAACGACCTTCAGGGGCGCCATCGCCAGAGCCGGAGGCAATCCCTACATTTACGACCATGCCAATATTCGTGAACAGGTCAGTTGGGTGCATCATGGCGACAAGGCCACGGACAAGGCCACCCAGTTGGTTTCCATGGCTGCCGCCAAGGCCGAGCAACTCAAACCGCTGGAACCGATCCGGGTGGATGCCCGGCGGCATGCCACGGTCATCGGTGGCGGGATTGCCGGGTTGAAGGCGGCCAAGGACCTGGCCGATCGCGGCATTGCGGTGGTGCTGGTCGAGAAAAGCCCCTTCCTGGGCGGGCAGCTGGCCAATCTGGACCGGCTGGCGCCCACCGGCGATAAGGCCGCCGATCTGATCCAGACGCTTGGCCGCCAGGTCATGAATCATCGCCTGATTACCATTCATGCCTGTGCCACGGTGACCGCCTTTGACGGCTACGTCGGAAATTTCAAGCTCGAAATCACCAAGCAGCCGCCGACCGCGACCATGGTCCAGGACCCATTGAACCGTATCGGCAAGACCGACAGCGTCAAGGGTAAATATGATCCGTTTGCCGGCATCACCACCGGCCGCGTGCCACAAGCCGTGGAAACCACGACCATCGAAACCGGCGTGGTCGTCCTGGCCACGGGGTTCACGTCCTACCGTCCCCAGCCGGGAGAATACGGCTTCGGCAACCATAAAGAGGTAATTACCCTGCCCGAATTGATTCGCTGCATGGCTGAAGAAAAGCACGTCGGCAACACCTTGTCCGTAAACGGGCGCCCGGTACGCAGCATGGCCATGATTCACTGCGTCGGCAGTCGTCAGATTCCGGGGGTTCATGCGGAAAGTCCGGAAGGCCATCTCAACGAATACTGCTCCCGGACCTGCTGTTCGGCTACGCTCAATGCGGCCAATACGATCCGCAAACGGTATCCCGGAACACGGGTCTACGAATGTTACCGCGATATCCGCACTTACGGACGCGGACAGGAGGACCTTTACGAGCAGGCCGGTCGCAACCAGGTGGTATTTTTGCGATTCGAAGCCGAGGACGCCCCTCGGGTAATGGCTGGCAATCATGACAACCTGGGCTATCCCCTGACGGTCAAGGTCAAGGACACCCTGACCTTTGATGAAGAAATAGAAGTGCCGGTGGATCTGGTGGTCCTGGCCACGGGTATCGAGGCCAATCCGGTGGCTGATCTGGTCGAAATGATGAAACTACCCACAGGCATGGATCGTTTTCTACTCGAAGTTCACCCCAAACTGCGGCCGGTGGAGCTTCCCATTGCCGGCATCCTTCTGGCCGGCACCTGCCAGGCACCCATGGATGTGGGGGAGGCCGTGAGCGCCGCCGGCGCGGCAGCCGTAAAGGCCGCCGCCCTTCTGGGAAGCGGGTTTGTCGAACTCGACCCCTTCGTGGCCGAAGTGAATCTTTCCAAATGCCAGGGCCATGGATCGTGTGTGGCGGCCTGCCTCAGTGACGGTGCATTGAACGTGGTGGAAATGACGGTGGATGGTCAACCGGTGAAACGGGCCCAGGTCACGCCGGCACTGTGCCTGGGATGCGGCGCATGCGTCAGCGTGTGTCCGGAAAATGCCATCGATGTCGCCGGCTGGACGCTCAAGCAGTATGAAGCCATGGTAGACCGCATTGTGGCTGAGCCGGAAAGCGCCCAACCCGTATCTGTAGAAATATCCAATTGACACATTTCTAAACATAAATTCGTAACAATGGAATGAGGTAGACTCATGCAGCAGGAAACGTCTCCTTCCGTACAAAAAAAACAAGCCATGAAAGCCCTGCGCCAGTCGAGGCAGCAATGGATCGCCAAGGCCGCGAATCAGGTCAAACAACAAAAAAAAGAACTCAAAGCCATTCGAACACAGCTGGCCGCGGGTGTGGGAACGGCACCGGAGATTGCCCAGGCCACACAGATGCAGACGGCGGACGTGATGTGGTACCTGGCCGCCTTGAAAAAGTATGGCGAGATCGTGGAAGCTCAAAAAGACGGCAGTTATTTTCGCTACGCCTTAACGTCCAAAGCGAAAAGCTGATCATTTAATCTGGATTGGAATTTTCCAAGGAGAGATTATCAATGGCCTTACTAAATCCAAATTTTGCCCAAGAGGTACAGCCCTACACCGAGGATACGGCCCTGGCCTGTTTCAATTGCGGCACGTGCACGGCGATCTGCCCGCTGATCCATGAACACTTCCCGAGAAAAATGATCCGCTATGTGCAGATTGGCGCCAAAGACCGTATCCTCGAAAACGCCCAGGAACTCTGGCGCTGCCTTCACTGCGGCCTATGTACCCAAACCTGCCCCCGGGAAGCCAACCCAGGGGAGATCATCTTAGGTCTAAAACGTTTCGTGGTCGCCAACTGGAGGAGGTCCTGACATGTATAACCCCAGGGATATCATCGACACCATCGCCAACAACGTAAAGCAAACGCACAATCCCTTCGGCATCCCCCGTTTCATGGTCAACCGTTGGCACAAGGGGCTGGGCCTCCCCAGGCACGGAAAAGCCATGCTATTTACCGGGATGATGTACCAGTTCGTGCCCTATATCGAAACGTCCACGAATGTTCTGGCCCAATACGAAGATACCCGCTGGGCCGACTATATCGGATATGCGCGTTATGTTCCCGGCTATTTATCCGGTGTGGGGTTGGCCATGATCACCCCGTCTGAAGAGAAAAAAGCATTCGACAAGATATTGCGCAATATCGCCAAAATCCTTCAGGCATCCACGGTCGACTTCT
This sequence comes from uncultured Desulfosarcina sp., assembly GCA_963674765.1. Classification (GTDB taxonomy): domain Bacteria; phylum Desulfobacterota; class Desulfobacteria; order Desulfobacterales; family Desulfosarcinaceae; genus Desulfosarcina. The sequence goes on from OY771548.1 coordinate 5,180,171, forward strand.
TTTATCGTCCGGAACTGGATGATTACAGTGGCGTACTGCTTTATGATCTCGGCGATCAGGAAGGATTTGTGGCCCACGCCCGGTATGTGGCGGATAAACTCGAATCCGCTGGCATTCGTGAGCTGATCACCGTCGATCCACACACCACATACGCCCTCAAGGTGTTGTTTCCCAAATATGTGAATGCCCATTTCGACGTCCATACCTACTTCGAGTGGGTCGACTTCCCGTCACAGAACGGCCATCGGCGGGTCACCCTCCATGACCCCTGTTTTTACGGACGCTATCTGGATCTGGCCGATGTACCCGCCACGGTGCTGGGAAAGCTCGGCATCGAATGCGAAGGGGTGAGAAACTCAGGTCGATTCACCAATTGCTGCGGTGGCCCGGCCGAGTCCATTTCCCCAAAACTGTCTGCCGAAGTGCGTGACCGGCGTCTCGATGAATTGAACGTCACCGGAGAGCAAATCGTGGCCATGTGCCCCATCTGCCTGGGTAATTTGAGAAAATCCGGCGCTTCCGTGGAGGATCTATCAACGGTAATTGCCGGGCAGTTATAGCATTCGTTTAAAACCCGGGTCCTATCGAATCGATCGTTCCACGATAAATACGAACCAAACTGATAAAAGGAGCATCTTCATGGAAGAACAAGCAGAAAAGATCTTATACATTTCAACCCACGGCCCGGAAAATCCGGAAAGAGCCTCGGTGCCTTTTGTTTTGGCCAACGCGGCCCTGGCCATGGACATCCAGGCCACGGTGATATTGCAGGGCGACGCGGTTTGGGTGGCGAAAAAAGGCATTGCCGACGATATGCCGCCGGGCGGTGGATTTCCGCCGATCAAGAAACTCATCGATACGTTTCTAGAATTGGGGGGTAACATGTGGGTATGCGTACCCTGTGTTGAAAGTCGCCAAATCGACGAAGCCGATCTGATCGACGGCGTAGTGACCACGGCCGGCGGAAAAGTCAATCTCGAGGCCATCGCCGCCAACGCCGTATTTACCTATTAATTGGAAAAAACCAGATCTACCGAAATCGGCGTAACCCAAGGGCCTCCCGCGGTTCGCATTGCCGGGAGGTCAGGCCAGCGAGGACGCTTATTATGAATACCACGACAACATCCATTCGCCCCAGCCGTATTACCGATTTGGTATCGCTTAATATGCAAGGCGCGTCAGTTACCTGTCAGACCGATTTTGAAATCCTGCCGGTAGATTTCCAGCATCGTGACAACCCGTTCCAGGCCTTTATTTTTTTGTGTCGCTACACCGGCCTGGTCGATAAGAATCCCTATGGTTTCCGCAAATGTTATGCCAGAGGTTGTCCCAACAACCTTTGCCCTCACGTTTCCCAGGCCGTGATGATCGCCAATCGTTATTTGCAAAAAGACTATCGCAAACTCGAGCAAGCCGGGATCGTCATCGACAAGAAACTATTTACCCTGGAAGAGATGACCGTCAAGTTTGAGGGCTACCAGGAAACCCACGGCCCGCTGTTGGCGATTCATGACTACATTACCATGGCCACCGAAGGCAATCCGGTCCGCGTTGCGCCAGAGCTCGAATGGGTTCCGGCCGTCGAGCATTTTGCGGGCCAAAAGCAGCAGATGATTTTCCTGATGGTGGATTTCGTCATCGACTGTTTGGGCAGTACCCACCATTATGAGCGATGCCTGGCCTGCTATCCCATGAATCGCGAAAATGAGGAAAAGGCGGAAAAGAGCGAAATCGCCAATCAACGCCTACGCCTGCTTTACGGTGAGTTTGATACTGCCGGCGTCGAATACCAACCGGTATTCTTCAACCCTTGAGAAAACCGATAAATCACCCCAAAGGGAGGATGATCCGATGCATGCCACCATTCAAAAACCCATTCAAGAAATCGTCAGCTTCATCCGGCCGGGAGAAAAAGTCTTCGTGGTTGGATGTAACAATTGCGCATGGAAGTGCCACTCCGGTGGCGAGGATGAGACCCAAAAAATGGCCGAGCGTCTGACCCGCAGAGGCGTCGACGTTGTTGGCTACACGGTCCCCGGCCCCCAAGGGATGTCCCTTTGCAAGCTGGATCATACCCGAAAGGTGCTCCAGGAGGATTACCAGGATGTCATTTCCCAGGCGGACAGTTTTCTGGTGCTGGGATGCGGGCAAGGCGTTCACACGGTCATCGACGCCACGGATGGCGGGATGGTGCACCCGGGCTGCGATACGATCTTTGGCGGCGAAACCGTGTCGGCCACCGATATTGAAGAGTACTGCTCCCTGTGCGGTGAATGCGTGATCGAATTCACCGGCGGCCTATGCCCCATGACCTTGTGCTCCAAGCAATTGCTCAATGGTCCCTGCGGCGGTGCGGAAAACGGCATGTGTGAGGTGGACAATCAGCGCCCCTGTGGCTGGGTGATGATCTATGAACGTCTCAAACAATTGAATCGGTTGGAGCTTCTGGACCCCTACCAAAAGCCCAAGAACCACGCCAAGTGGAGTCGTCCCCGTACGCTTAAAGTCAGCGAAACCGAAGCCACATTCTGTTCCCAGGCCGGTAAGGTTACCGTCAGCAATCAGGACTGACAGCGCCGTCAGAATTGGTGAAGCGTTTGAGACATCATCCAGACAAAGGAGTTATGCAATGAAACTGACCACCCTTTTCGATAAAGGCGAATTTGTCGTTACCGGTGAAGTGGGGCCGATCAAAGGCGCCGTCAACCGGGATAAATCCATCGATCCAACCTGTACCCAGGAGGCCAAATATCTCCAGGGTTGGGTTCACGCGGTCAACGTCACCGACAACCAAAGCGCGGTCATGCGACTGGGCTCTCTGGCTGCCAGCGTAGGTCTCAAGCAAAAAGGCATCGAGCCGGTTTACCAGCTTACCTGCCGGGATCGTAACCGCATCGCCTTGCAGAGTGATCTGCTCACCGCCTATTCGCTCGGCATCGACAATGTGCTGTTGATCACCGGTGACCACATTCAGTTGGGTGATCACAAGGAAGCCAAACCCGTCTTTGACCTGGATTCGGTTCAGTTGATTTCCATGGCCAGGGGATTGCGCAAAGGCCATGATATCACTGGTAACCCCATCGAGAATCCGCCTGACATGGCTTGTGGCGCGGTCGTCAATCCCAACTTCGAGCCCTTGGATCTGCAACTGCTTAAAATGCGTAAAAAGATCGATGCCGGGGCGGAGTTTTTTCAAACCCAGGCGGTCTACGATCTCAAAATATTTGAAACCTTCATGAACAAGGCGTCGACATTCAATGTCCCCATTCAGGTGGGTCTGGTGGTGCTCAAATCCCCCCAAATGGGAAAGTACATGAACGACCACGTTTCCGGTATCCAGGTGCCGCAATCCTGGATCGATGAGATTGGAAGCGTTGAAAAGGAAGACCGTAAAATGAAGTCAGCCGAGATGATGGGCCGCTTTCTGAATGAGGTCAAGCACATGGTTCAGGGCGTTCATCTGATGCCGTTGGGATGGGCCGACATCGTTCCGAAAATACTGCAGACGGCACGCATTGCGGTATAGCGGTCAGGTGACGGAAAGGATTCGCAAACCTTGATCTCGGTTTTTTTACGAATCCGTGGGAAAGGCGACGTTTGACGGGTCTTTCAAGTGTAATACCGCAGCAATTGACTGGAATTGAGAGCGGTTAATTTTTAATGAACAAGGGGGGTGGCGTCAGCTACCCCTTAATGCACCGGGTGATCAAGGATACCCACGCGCTTCCGCCGGCATTGAAAACCGCGTCGCGCCCCCGTGATCGATCAAATCCGAATCGGTAACCACCAGGACATTACCCAAAATAGCGTCCTTCCCGTCTGTCTTTGGCAACCGCCGTGATCGCCTTCCTATGTCTTGCATTCATTTTCACTTGTCATTATATTTAATTAAGTAATCTCGAGCGGTGACATCGATGTGAACCCGCCGCGTTGAACAAACCGGCATATAATTTTAAGGAGGTGGATCATGACTGACCCGAATCAAAAAGAAAAGACCGATCGGTCTTCGACAAAGTCCTCCATGAGCATATCAAAAGAAAGTATATGTGAAGGTGACGCGTGTATAGGAAATGTCGTAAGCTCGGCAGACGCCCCGCCGGCTGAAACGGGAGGTAAAGATAAAAAGAAATCAACCGGTTCGAGTATGACCATCGGTGGAAAGGAAATCTGCGCCGATGATAGCTGCATCGGCAAAAAATGAATCAACAGCCTTACCCGCTCAAGTGTTTCGCCAATCAGACGATTAATAAGGAACAGAGCAATCACCGATGATCATCATTTCACTTCAACATTAGGATAGTAAGAGCGTCACAAGATGACCCAATCTATCAAGGAAAAGCTTAAAAGGCTTGAAAATCAGAATCGGCTCCTGACGGACAATCTCGTGGAAGCTGTTTGGCTTGTCAATGCCGGAAACCTGATCTGTGAATATATTACCCCTTCCATCCAGCGCATAAATGGATACACCGCCGAAGAACTCATAGACAAGCAAGTTACGGACGGCCTTGTTCCTGAATCGTTCAAAAAAGCAATGGTGCTGTTAGAGTTGTCTTTAGACGATTATGAAAACGGCAATCGAGGAATCCGGACGGTCGAAGTTGAGATGAAGCATAAGAACGGGGGAACCTATTGGGCAGAGATACGCGCCACATTGATGGAAGAAGCGGGTACCCCGCTTAAAATCGTTGGCGTGATGAGAGATATCACGGCCAGAAAAACGACTGAACTGCAACTGGAAGAACAAAATCGAAAACTGGTCCAAGCGTTGGCCGAAAAAGAACAACTGCTCAAGCAAATCAAGGTGTTGGAAGGATTGTTACCCATTTGCGGGGGCTGCAAAAGGATTCGTGATGATCAAGGGAAGTGGTGGCCGATGGATTTTTACATCAAAGAACATACTGAGGCTGATTTTACCCACACCATTTGCCCGGATTGCAAGGATGTGATCTACTCGAAATAGTAGATGCCTTCCTCCAGGGGAACCACCCGTTGCGCCGGACCGCCCTTCCTGGCGCCGATGACGAACAGGCAATGGCGATCCCAATCGATATCCAACCGTTGTTATATTCAATTATTTCAAGTCATTGATTGATTTCCGGGGAGGGCGGAATCCCTGTGATAAAAAACAATTCCGACGCGTTTGATATGATCGATCAGATCCTGGTTTTTGATTTGTCGGAACAATGAAACGTCAACGGTATAGGGTAAAAGCAATTCATCAAGATCAAGACTGATTTTGTTGAGTTTTTTTAAGTCAAGCCCTTGGCCTTTCACCGTTAGATCGATATCAGATCCGGGCCTATAATTACCCTTGGCGCGGGAACCATACAAGATGACTTCCTCTACCTCCCTGAACATTGAAAATACACCATGAATTTTATCGATTGTTTCCTTTCTCAGACCGTATGGCATGCTTCACTTTTCCTTGGTCGGCTGATCGGTTCGGGAACGCAGGTCATCCAATTTGGCTTCTAATTTCCTGAAAAGTGGGGAATATATCCCCACCACCGCACGGCAAATTTCTTCGGCCACCTCTTCGTTATAGGTGTGGGATGTCAGGTTTCTGCTTTGCAGCATGTCCATCCAGCCATCGCCATCCTCGATCAAGCCCAGCGCAAATGCCTTCCTTGTAGCGTCTCGGGAACCGTAAAGATCCTTTTGCCCCTGGAACTCAAGGAAATCCTTCAGCGTTGTCCACGCCAGCTCATAGGTATATTCGAACGCTTTGACAAGGCCCTGTTTCTCCAGTACAGACAGTTCCTCTTGCTCTCCCTTGTCAATGAATCTTTTCAACTGGCCCAATGCTTTCCGATAATTCGAAAAGCGCTGTTCCCAGCGGATATCCTTTTCTGCCATCGCATCCCCCATCGTTTCCTTCACGTCATGCGGTGCATTTGTCGCACGGGTTTTATCTCAGCATTTATTTTTTCCGCAAGATCATCCAGTTTTTCTGGCAGGATATATCGCGCAGCCTGTTCGCCTCAAGTTTTTTTTCCTAAAAACCCAGACGTGATTTCGGAAGCCGGGCGAGCTTGCATCCCTGGTGACGATGCCAAAAACATCCATGCATGAAGATCACTGCTTTTCTCGAGGGAAAAACCAGGTCGGAATTGCCCGGTATTTTCTTGACATGAAGTCGATAGCGGGACCCCATGCCATGAACCCGGCGCCAAAGCTTCATCTCTGGGGTCGAGTTCTTTGCTCGGATCCGGGACATTCGTTCGCTACGTTCCGTTAGTTTGATATATAAAGCCGAAAATAAGTTCCAAATCTTCTGGCACAACATGTTGTGCCGGAAACAAAAAGCAAAGGGGTTATGGAATCATCCATAACCCCTTATTTTTATTGTGGTCGGGACAGCAGGATTTGAACCTGCGACCCCAGCGTCCCGAACGCTGTGCTCTACCAGACTGAGCCATGTCCCGATGCGAGGTCACCTTTTATGCCAAGGCTTAAAAAATGTCAATAGGCGGACATAAGATTCATGTCGTTTTTTAGGACTTGAAGGGACTTTCCAAAACAATGGTCTCATCCCTGCCCGGACCAACCGATACAATTTGGATGTTGACGCCGGTAAGTGCTTCAATACGGGCCAGATAGTTTCGGGCCAGTTCTGGTAAGTCTTCGAATCGGCGAACCCCACGAATATCTTGACGCCAACCCGGCAGGGTCTCGTAAATCGGCTTGCAGGCCGCCAATTGGTTCAGGTTGGCTGGCACTTCATTGATTTGCTCTCCGTCCAGCTCGTAGGCCGTGCAAATTTTCAACTCATCCAGTTCACCAAGGACATCGAGTTTGGTGATGGCCAACCCAGTCAGTCCGTTGAGTCGCACCGCATTGTTCAAAATGACGGTATCCAGCCATCCGCAACGTCGACGTCTGCCGGTGGTGGCCCCGAATTCCGCACCAATTTCTTGAATTCGATTCCCAATTTCATCGAATAGCTCGGCCGGAAACGGTCCGGCACCCACCCGGGTGGTGTAGGCCTTGACGATACCGATTACGCTGTTGATATCCTTGGGACCAACCCCACTGCCGCAACAGGCATTGCCGGAAACGGTGTTCGATGATGTTACAAACGGATAGGTACCATGGTCGATGTCCAAATGAGTGCCTTGAGCCCCTTCAAACAAAATTTGCTTCCCAGCTTTGCCGGATTGTTGCAGAGCGATGGATACATTGGTGACATAGGGTCTCAGCCTATTGGCGTATTCGGTGTATTCGCGTTTGACCGCCTCCAGATCAACGGTTTCAGTGTCGAGAAATTTTTCCAGGTAAAAGTTCTTTTCTGGAACGATAGCATCCAAACGCTCGGCAAATGATTCCGGATCGATTAAATCGACAAAACGAATTCCCCGCCGGGTGGCCTTGTCTTCATAGCAGGGGCCGATACCGCGACCCGTGGTACCAATTTTCTTATCCCCCTTCATTTTTTCACGACCGTGGTCGACCAGCTTGTGATAGGGCATGATGACGTGGGCACGATTGCTGATTAACAGCATCTCCGGACCAACGGCAATTTCCTTTGAGGCAAGATAGTCGATCTCTTCGATCAACACCTGCGGATCCACGACGACTCCATTGCCGATGACACAAGTCTTTTTCTGAAGAATACCGGATGGAATCAAGTGACTGATGAATTGTTCTCCATTCACCACCATGGTGTGTCCGGCGTTGTTGCCCCCCTGGAAACGAACAACCACATCGGCGTCGGCTGCTAAAAGATCCACAATTTTTCCCTTGCCCTCATCCCCCCATTGGGTTCCTACAATTGCAATATTTGCCACTTGATGCTCCTTCGTCATGAATCAAAAGCATAACTAAACGCAGGGATAACGCCGGCCGGTTCATCCCCTTTTTCGACGACCGCGAAAAAAGGCTTGGATGATCGACCGGCAACGGTCTTTATCGATTCCCGAAATGATTTCGACCTGGTGATTAAGCCGGGGGTCCTGTCCAAGATGGTACAGACTTCCTGCCGCCCCGCCTTTAGGATCCGGAGCGCCGAAAACAAGGCATCCGATCCTGGCGTGGAGTATGGCCCCCATACACATGGCACAAGGTTCAATAGTAACATAGAGCGTCGTTTTTAACAAACGATAATTTCCCAATACTCGGGCGGCGGTTCGAATGACATTCATTTCTGCATGGGCGGTAGGGTCGCAGGAAAGGATGGGCCGATTATGATCGCGGGCGAGCACTTGATTGTTCGCATCAACGATGATCGCCCCCACCGGGACTTCACCGATCCGATCGGCTTTTAAGGCTTCATCGATAGCCATTTGCATGAATTGATGGTGGGTTGATTGCATAGGATGCCAAATATCGGCTTTTTTATGGTAGTTCAATAAAATATTCAAACAAGGCATTGACATGCAGCGCGGATTAGCTTAAGTACCAGTCCACCATTTAAGCGCCCGTAGCTCAGCTGGATAGAGTGCCGGACTACGAATCCGTAGGTCGCAGGTTCGAATCCTGCCGGGCGCGCCAGTAAAATCAAGGGTTTAGAGGCTATCTCTAAACCCTTTCTTTTTGAAAAATTTGATTTGGTCCCGGTTTGGTCCCGGTTTTTATTTTGTCGGTTAAACTGAACAAAAAAGCACTTGGATCAACAAAAAAAGGCCCCCCAAATAGGATGCCTTTTTTATCCCCGGCCTCTTCCCGCCGATCAATTTCATCCACCACCTTTTCGGCGCGCTCCGCCGTCTGTGGTGATAGCCCGACTTTTGAGGCTGCGATATCTCTAGCATCGCCTTTCGTCTGTTCCGATGATTTCACCGGGTCAGACGTTTTTTTAGCACCTCTTGGTTGCCCCGGTGCTTGAGCTTTCCTCAGCTTCGCCCGTTCCGCCTCAATCCGCTTCAACTCTCGGCTCCCTGTCTTGCTCCGCCGTAGGTGCCGACAACTTGATTATTTGAGACCAGAGAGCTGCCGGCTTTTTTCGAGACAGGTTTTCGCGTTTTGAAAACGCAAAATTCGGATCTCATCTTTTGGAGGAAGGTTTCAACACACCGTGTGTCAAAACCCCTTCCTGTCCCGGGTCAACGACCGTAGGAAGCATTTTAGAGCGTTTTTACGGAATCCTGGGTCGCTTTGCAGGGTTCGGTATGCATTAGGGTAAAAAAGCTTCAAAATGAGCGCGATAGCGCCGGTTAGCTCGGTGATACTGTGATTATCAGGGCCGGGTTTGTAGTGCGGGCAGGCTTTGCAGGAAAAGCCTTTGTTTTGATGCGCCCATCGGGTGAGGCAATGGTCGTAAAAAAAGCAATCCGGTCGGCGCATCGTGGCCCCCAGGCAAAGAAAGAAAGGCGGCCCCAAGCTGGGAGCCGCCCCGAGGTGGGAAACAATGACATCGGCCAGCCGTGGATGGCCTCTTCGGGCGGCCTCGCCCTACTTGGCCCGTGCGGAAAAGCGCAGGACTTCGCCGAATATTTACCCGTTCGACGCGGCAGTGGGACCCCCTGATTAAATTCGAGCAGCACCCAGTCGCGCTGCGCGGGTGGGCGAGTAAAACCGGGTGCGCCCGAAACTATTATTCGATTGGAAGAAGCGTTGCGCGGTACAGCTCCATCAACGCCGGGTGTTTTTTTGAAACCACCGATAGCGCTTCTCGGATGGTGCAGCCGGACGCTTTCATGGTGGCGATTGCAAGCCGGCTGATTTGCCTGTCTACCGGTTCGGAGCTTTTCTGTTGCATCGTGTTGGACCCCCTTTTGGCCGATAACGCCATTTGTTCGGATTCGCTACAGCCGGTGCCAGCCGGCGCGCCCCACTTTTCCCGGTCCGGCGTGCAGCCGTCGATGGAAACGCAGCCGGTGAAGTTCACACTTTCATGAGACATGAGACACCTCCCTCTTCTGAGTTTTCGGTGGCGGGTTGTCCGGCAGCTTGCGGAACGTCTGAGGCAAGATTTTGATGCCGCAACGGTTGGCGGATCCAGCGACTTTTTTAAAAAGCAACGCTTCGCGGTACTGGCCCGTCGAGTTTGCACGAAGCTGTTGCAGCCGCGACCTTTCGGCGACGAATTCGGCCAGCTCCTCGGGCATTTCGATCGGTCCGATAAGGCCACGGATTGTTTCCGCCCAGCTGGAGTACTCGTTGCCGCCGATCGCTTGGAAAATGCAAAGCGCATCTTCAAGGCTCTCTCGGCCATCCTCGATCAGCGATTGTGTCCATTTAAGGTGCTCGGCCGCTTTTTTGGGCAAGGCCGCAAATTCCTTGTCCAGCTCTCGCCGGTGAAAATCAACGATGTCGGTTTTCAACAGTTCGATTTCACGGACAACAAGTTCTATATCGTTCCGGCACGAATCGAGCTTTTTCTGAATGCCGGCAGTATTTCCACCGACGTCTTGGGCTTGGAGGAGGTCGGCCAAAAACGAATCTTTATTCTCGGATAGGGCTTCTTGTCGGGCGGTGGCGTCAATTAGCCGGCTTTCAAGTTTTTCCAGGGAATTTGATTTTCGAAAAAACATTTTTTGCTCCAAGGTTTACGCCGGGACGCTTGTTTCATTGCAGGTCAAAAGAACCGCGCCGACGGCATCCTCAGCGCCTGTTGCAAAAATCACCCGGCCGCGTTCGATATCGCCCTCGGTATCGGCCGCGTCACCTTTGCCGTTGTCGGTGGCATCGACATATTCCGCTTTCACGGCCACACCAACGGCAATGGCGTCGTTCATTACCAGTTTTGAAACGCCCGCAATTCTAACAACGGCGATTTCACCGCTCTCTGGGGCGTTCTGCAAAATCCCAACCGGGAATTCAGCTCCGCTGTCCAGAAGATCCACGGTTGTGTCGCTGGCCTGATGGACAAATCGATATTGATGGCCGGAAAGGTCTTCCGCTGCCGTAAAAGAAATATCTTGCCCGTCATAAGTAATTGCCATTTTGAGCTCCTTTTTGTTTGGAGAGACCGCCCGGCAACGGCTACCGAGCGGCCCGAAGGTAAAACATGACACTAAAACGAACTGAGTAAACCAATAGCACAGCGGGGAGGCGCCGTCCGGCACAGCTGTCAATAGCTGGCGCTAATCAACGGACCGGATGCCGTTTTCGAGCTCAAACAGGCTGATTTGCCTTTGAACGTAGCTTTCGACCGATTCACGGGTGACCCGTAGCGCACTGCCCGGGCCGCCCAAGCGAAAAACGGTGAAATGGCCAGCGGTGATCAGCCGGTAAGCCTGACGCCGCGAAACGTTTAAAAGTTCGGCGACCTCATCCGGCCGGAGATTCTTTTTCATCGAGCGACGCCCTTTCGGCGGTTTCGGGAGTGAACTGCCCGTTTCGAGAAAACTCGTTCAGGATGTATTCCGCTTCTGTTTTCAGGATGGCCCGGATCTCGTTTCGGTCCAGTCCAGCCAGTAAGGGCGGTAACCGGTCAACCAAATAAAGCAGCGAGTCTCGGAACATTTTAATCCGCCCGCCCCAGCAACGAATCATCTTGTCGTAGGAGACAAGCTCGCCTTTTTTCTTCGCAAGCTCCATTCGGACAAGCTCCGCCCGGGCTGCGCGGTAGCTTTCGAGATTTTGGCTCTCAGCCGCGCCATTTGGTGATGTTTGCTGCGAAATCCACCAGCGGGCAACGTCTTTCAATCGATAACGGCGGTTTGCCTTGATGGGACATCCTGCCTTGACTTTGTTGACAATCGTTCGCGGTGTGACGCCCAGTGCTTCGGCAATCTGCCGTTGGAGCATGTCGTCCGGGTCAACTTTTTCCATGTGAAAACCTCCATGTGAAACGATGCGAAAATTATTCGGCCGGCTCAGTGGTGGCCCGGTCGAAGGAAAACCGGGATTCAGCCACCCGAAATAGTACCCGACTATCGGGCTGCTTCTGCCCGTAGGAGCATACCCTGGGCGGAGGACCCTTGCCCCCCCCCACCAACGCCTCGCACCCTCGAGCCCGCGTGTCTGTCTGTTGTTTGACAAACGTTTGTGTGTCCGGTCCGGAGAGGCCCCCGGACCGTGTTTTGAGTGTCGCCGCTTATTCGTCCGACACGGTTCCATCGTCATAAAGGTCAATACCTTCCTCCATCGCGTTTTTTGCCAGATATGGATAGTCCCGGAGAAAATTCAGACCTCGTTTGTATCTAAATTCTGCAGCTCGACAGATGACCGACTGGTGCTATTTTCAACGGATTTGGTAAAATAGTTGGACAGTCAAAATCCGCCATATGTTGGATAAAAAATTTAAATTAAAGCTTTAAATACAGTTTATTGCAAAAAAACGTAAAAATATTTTGATATTTTTGTAAGTCTTTGTTAGCCTTGATCCACTAATTTTAAGTGAGGACGAGGGGGAATGGAACAAGGCGCATTGTTCAACGATTTGGCGGCTCAAGAGACCAATGTAAGGGGAATTGGGAATCGGCTTTTTCTTAAGTTCAGCAAGAGCGATCCACAAAAAGTATCTCTTTATCAATACGAGACCCTCATCAAAACCGTCGACCTTTCGGATCGGGCCGCTAAAAGGCTAATGGTTATTGAAGCTGTTGAAATGGGGGCCACCAAAACCCGGTTGGCCGCGGCATTGCAAATAAGCAGGCAGTCAATTCATAACTACACCGAAACAAAGAAACATTTTGGCCTTGAGGGGCTAATTCATAACTACTCGGCATCTAAAAGCAAAAGTCGCCGCCAGCAGCGCAAGGACCATGTAGGTCGTCGCGGCATCGGCAATAAAGCCCGCCTGCTCGAGCAGATGCGCAAGGAGCAAAGGCAGCCGCGTCCGGCACAAGCGGAACTGACTTTTGGAGAAACAATTGCACAGGTTCCACAAGAGGATCAGCCCTATACCGAAGAACACGATTGGAAGCCAACTCGCTATGCCGGCGTCTTTGCCTATCTGATCGTATTGATTACCCAAAACAGATGGCTGCGGTTGGTCATGGGGTATTTCGGCAACGCCTACAAGATATTCATGGTTTTTGTATTAATGGCCGCCTACAATATCCGTTCAATAGAACAGCTTAAAAATCTTCGTAAGCGCGAGGCAGGCATCATCTTAGGGATAAAGAACCTACCCTCTCGGCTAAGGGCTCGCTACTGGCTCCACGAGGTGAGCCAAAAAAAGCTTTCTATTGAATTGCTTACGCATTTTTTTAAATCCCAGATTCGAAGCGGCATTGTCGGCATCTGGTTGTGGTTTACCGACGGCCATCATCTGCCATACACCGGTAAGAGAAAGCTCCATGCTGGCTACAACACCCAAAGGCGAATGCCCGAACCGGCTCGAACGAATCTGGTCACCAGCGACAGTAGCGGACGTATTGTGGATTTTGAAATTCAAGAAGGCAAAGGCGATCTCCGCAGCTACATCGTGCGCCTGGCTCAAAAATGGCAAAATGATCTTGTTCATACACCCGTCATGGTCTTTGACCGGGAAGGCCATGGAGCCGAATTTTTCCACGGCCTTATCGAAAAGCGAATTCCATTTGTGACGTGGGAAAAGCACATCGACACCCAAAAACTTGAATCTTTGGATACCGTGTGCTTCGCTGAGGAATTTGAGTTCAATGCAAAAATGTATCGTGTGTTCGAAGGCGAGAAAGCGTTTACACATACACCAGAAAACGGCCCTTGTCAGAAGTTCACCCTAAGGCGAATTTACATCTGGAACGTCACCAGCAACCGTCGTACCTGTGCGCTCGCCGGCATAAGTCAAGACCAGCTGGCGACTCAGGACTGTGCCCGGGCCATCTTGCACCGCTGGGGTGCTTCTGAAAACACTTTCAAGCACCTGGCCGACAGGCATCCACTGCATTATCAACCCGGGTTCAAGTTTGTTGAAAGCGAAAAGCAGGAAATCGCTAATCCGGAGCACAAGGCAATAAAAGGGCTCCTGGCACGGATGAAAAGGCAGCTGAACAAGTTCTACAAGAAATTTTCAAAGAGCAAGGAAGTATTTAACAAAGACGGTAGCCCGCGTGAAAACAGCCTCCACCGCCGTCTAAAACGTGAAATCGCTCAGCAAGAAGCTGAAATTGGCCGTTTAAAACAAGCATCCAAAGCAATCCCTGATAAAATAGATATTACCGATCTGGAAAACTACCGTTGTTTCGAACGTATTTCAAACGAAAGCAAAAACATTTTCGATTTTGTAACCAGCAGTGTTTGGAATGCGCGCAAACAAATGGTCGAATGGTTGCTTCCATTTTATGACAACAAGAATGAATATATCGATCTATTTTACGTCATCACGTATTGCCAAGGATGGATCAAGAGCGATAAGCACACGGTAAGGGTACGCCTTGAACCGCTCCAACAGCCAAGTCGCCGGGCTGCCCAAAAACAGTTTTGCCGAAAGCTAACCAGCTTGAATGCGCTAACACCAAACGGTAAATCCTTGGTCATCGAAGTGGGCGCGTCACCATTGAAATAATCGACTGTCAAAAAAATTAGCCTCATCGGAGCCCTAAATAATGAGGTCTGAAATTGAAATTATCGTCAACCTTTTTCATGTCTTCGGCATGCTCTCGTGCAAGTTCCTCCGGTGTCGCTGTGACAAACTCTCGATTCAAAAATATCTTACCGACTTTCTTTGCTGGTTCAGGCACAACATCCCTGAAATTATCGAGGGCAATATCAACATCCTGACATAACGAAATCCATACCATCGTGTAATCTTCGTTGGCATTCCATTTGGCTAAAGGCATGCCGTTGTATTTGTCCATAAAAACGGCCGCGTCCCACAACCACTCAAAATATGGCCAATGTTCGTCGCTTTGTTCGGGCATACAGTTTTCGATAATTTCCTGATACGACCTTTTCACTCCCTTGCCTTTTCCGTTTTCAATGTTGTAATTTTCTGCCATGATTAGATTCTCCTTTTATGTTTTGTGGACCCCTCCCGCGCGGTTTCGAGGGGTCCGGTTTTTTTCGGGTGGCCTACCCGAAACAAGATATTTGAAGTGCAATAATCTTATAGCGAAAGTGTCTCAAATTAATCAATTCCAGTTTTATAGTTTTATGGGTCGCCCGCAGAAGCCATAAAACTATAAATCTAAAAATCTGGGTCAAAATGACCCACAAGGGGGGGGGTATCTCACCTTCTCCTATAACTATTTGATATAATTATATATACACAATGATTAACATAAAACTGGAATTCCAGTTTTATAGTTTTATAGTTTTATGGCCCCCGGGACCCCGCTATAAAACTAAAAAACTGGAACGGAGTTCAATCATGGACCTGATATGACTTAACACCTCGATATCCAACTGAATAATAGATCTGTCCCGGTCTTGAGGCTTTCGTCACCTCAACCGATACGATTGACAAAACCTTGTGAATCCTGTTCTGTCCAATTTGAGACACTTTTGATATTTCGTCGATTAAATCGGACTGTTTTATCCGGGTGGATTGTTTCTTTAAATAGGTCCGAATTGCATCTTCGATTTTTTCGTTTGAAATGGTCTTTCGCTTTTTCGCCTCAGGGGAATAATCGGGAGGATCGAACGCTTTACCATATTGGGTAACGTTTCGATTCTCATCGATGTGAAATGAAATCGGCTCGAACAATCCCCGAACCTTTGCCCCTTTGTCTGGGTCCACAACGGTAGTCACATCAATTCCACCTATCGACCCCATCCGTTCGAAATAAATCAGCGCGTCCGCATCGGCCTGAACATCCTGCACGCCCTCAAAAACAAGGTGTCCACCCGTGTTTCGATATTTGTTCGCGTGACCGAGCAAAACAATTGTGGCGCCAAGGGAAACAAGTTGACGCAACATTTTAAAAAAGGGTTTGGTCGATGTTTTTTGCATGACATCCACGAATTTTTTTAAGGTATCGAAGATAAAAACCTTTTCATCAAGCCGGGTTTGTTGATTGACCATTGCTTTCAATAATCCTAACAGAACGGCAGGGTCCTTGCCGTGTGTGAGGGGATTTATCCATCTGAAATGTTCGCCATGACTTTTTGCAATTTCGAACATTCGTTTGTGGTCAGAAGCGGGAGAGTCACAATCCACGAAAAGGACATCGACACCATGTGCCTGAATCATTTTAGGCGAGACGAAATTGAATAAAATCGTCGTTTTCCCTCCCCCGGGCTTTGCAATAAGAATGGTGATTTGATTTGAAATGATTAAATTCTCGAAGAGAAACTTCTCATTGCCTAACATGGTCGTGTACCTCTCTTTAACAAAATGAGTTTCAAACGCTTCCAATGCTGAAATCGGTTTTTGTCCGGGCTTTTTTTTTGGCCCCCCTCGGCTAATATTCGTTTTCCGGGTCAGCTGGTCACTCGGTGTAAATGCTTCCCTTGTGGAATCAATCGCCCTTTGAATTGTCCGCTCTCTATAATCGCGCCTTTCCCATTTATCCCGCATGAGCCCGGATTGACGAAACAAGGCATCCATTTGAACCGGGTTCTTGCCGGTGTAAAATGCCAGCTTGTTGCAAAAGGCCTGATCCCCTTCGCTTTGACTCGGATATTGTGAAAAGTCACCATTCCACAATCGGGAGAACTTCGCATCTTTAAGAGCTATTGTGAGGATATCGGCAGGGGGTTGATAGTAATGGGCAGGCTTCGGTTTAGAGGGCTTTTGTGGGGATTTAAGATCGTCCGGCCACATCGCTTTGACCAGTTCGAGAAGCGCCTCCTGACGGGATTCAATCTTTGAGGACACCCCTGGAAAAATTCGCCCGGTAATGCAGAAATAGCGCCCGTTATTGAAAACTGCGATCTGTTTCGCATGGTGGCCTCCGCCAGGTAACTTTCCGATTGCAAGACTTTTTAATCCGTTCCCGCTCGGTGAGATTTCTGTATAGGTATCAATCAACCGGACCCAATCCAAAATATCAGGTTGTACCTGACCGGATTCAAGGCAATCGTCCCAGTCGAAACCGATTAACTCGCCGCCCAGCATAAAACCGATGCCATCCCATTCTCCCGATTGATAGGCGTTCATGACGGCATCGTATGAATTCCACGTTTTTGAGTCGTTCGACTTCGCCGGTCTGCCGTTCAACTGATATGGCGGCTTTGTCCAGTTCCCGTTTCGGTTTTCCCATCGCCATAGAATCCAACGATCCTTCTTTTTCAATTCTTGTGGAATTTTTTTGAAATCGATGGTCATTCGCCGGGGTTTTCCTGCCGTCATCGGCTCCCCCTGCGCTTCCCCGCTCTGAGGGGCCTGACTTCAACTCTGCCGTCTCGAAAAACCCGAAAGACAAGCTGGTTGCCCGAAAAAAAATCGAAGGAATCAAAATAACTGTTGTGTCGGACCGTTCCGATTCGATTCTGAGCAGTAAAAGAACCGGCTTCATTCTCGGTTTTTTCACAAGGAAAAAGGAAAACATAATCGAGGAGAACGCGAACAGGAACAGAACTGTTCAATTTAAAAGATGCCTGCTTGTAATCGAGACATTGACTCAAAGGTGGCCCGATTTTCGTATGAGATCGTTTAATCTCAACACCCACAAGACCAAAGGGAAGAGATTCCCATTTTCCGGGTAGGGGGCAAAGGATTCGATCGATTCGGGGATTTTTGTTTTCTTTTTCGGCTGGAGAATATTGGTAGTTTCCCCACACTTCTTTGTATATGGCAAAAACGCCAGTGGATTCAATGAACGCATCGAAGGCGGATTTAGCGGCATTTTCGTCTTGATAATGGCCGTTTGTCCTTTGCGTTCCGCTCGGTGAACTATAAGGAACGTCCATCTTTCCTCCCTTTATTTTTGGAGATTTTTCAGCTTTTTTTTGTGCTTCTCGACCATTTTCTTAATATCGGTCCGGTCCTTGGGACTCAGGGGGCCGCGCTCAAGGAAATCCGACAGTTTTTTTATGATTTGCAACTCGTGTTGCATCTCAGCTTTTTTCATTGTGGTCCGGCCTATCGCTTGGCTGAAAGTCGAGGCCTAAGCCACTCGATGAATGACGTCTTGATGTATCCGGCTTTGCCACCGCACTTTATCTGGCCTTTTGGTCCAACGCCGTCCGACTCATAGTTTGCCATCGATTTGCTGGAAATAAGCCCCCCTGTGAACTCTCCAATCTTGGTTCGGGCGATAAACTCGGACGGCCACTTTTCTTCCATGCGTTTTAAAGCTTCGTCGATACTGGTGGGAATTGTTACTTGCATGTTTTTTCCTTTCCAATGACTTCCTTGTTTGTAGTTTTGGAAAGGATTAGCACGCCGATCTGAAAGAAACATAGAGACGGCTTAAAGAAATCAAGGTTTTGGGAGTTTTCGGAGGGCAATAAAAAAGCCCCTAAACTGTTTCCAGTAGGGGCTTGGTGGGAATTCTTTACAAGAAATTATTTTTTCTTTTTGGGGAAACCAGCGCCTTTGATGTATTTGTTTGGCCCTGTCACATCGCGGATAGTGGTTCGGATTGCTTCCTTGTATGTGTTTGGCAACTGACCATGGTGTTCATCCATGTAAGCCTCAAAATCTGCCGTTTTGATGGGCGCCAGGCCTCTTTTGCGTTGTTCTTGGCAATATAACAGCGCCTTCACGGTAGCTGACAGCGCATCTTTGAACTTCTTTTGCATTTCTCGTAATTGGCCATAGTGCCTTTTCTGGCTTGCATTCAACGAATCTTGACTTTCAACACCCTTCTTACTCCACAACTGATCAATATCTTCTCTTTTAAAAAGACAGTCTTCGAGGGCGGAAAAAGGTTGTGAATTAATTCCGGCGTAACACCGCCTTTTGCTACGTTCGATTTTCATTTCCGATCTAAATCGGTTTTCTCTGTCAGCTTCTTTTCGGTCAATGGTAACAAGTGAATAGTCCAAAGGCTTTAACTTTTTTGTGTATGCCTGAACCTCTTTGGAATTTATTTTTTGTAGGAGTTCAAAGTCTTCTACATCATAGGTTTGAAGAACAGACACCGCAGAAATTAAATCCTCGCTCATGACTCACCCCTCTTGATCTCGATCACTTCCGCCTTTCTCTTCGGGGTGAGCGCTTTAACCAAACGATCCGCCGCCCCTCGCTTAATGTCAGGGGCAAGGTGAGAATATCTCATGGTGGTTGATATGTCGGCATGTCCCATCAATTCTTGGACCGTGACAAGGCTCTCCCCGCCCATGACAAGCCAGCTTGCAAAGGAATGCCGTAGGGTGTGAAAAACAACTTTCTGCCGGACATCTTCAACTCCCTCATTGAGACCGAGTTCTTCCACCGTCCTGAAATAAACTTTAGAAACACAAGCCTGAACACCGCCTTTGCGTTTCCCGCTCCTCATCGGAAAAATTAAACCCGGCTTCTTTCCATACGCGGCCCAAATCTCTTCAAGCGCATTCTGGATCGGGTCTGTTAAATAGGCATGACGTGTTCCGCCCTTCCCGTCTCGAACGTGGATAGTTCCCGCTTCAAGATCGATATCGGACAATTCCAAAGAAGCGACTTCACCGAAACGCAGGCCGGCATAAAGCGATAGGACGCATTGGCACCATAATCTGAGGGATTTTTTCTTAATCTTGGTTAACAGCAATTCAGCTTGCCCCGGTGTGAGGAAAGCTACCCGGCGGTTATCAGCTCTTGGAAATTTTACGACGGGGAACAAGCAATCATGTTTTCCCCATGCCCGAGTTTTGTTGAATATGACCTTCATCAATTGTAAACATTGCCGGATGGTAGCAGGGGCAAGCCCTTTCTTTTTTAAGTTTGATTTCAGCCGTTCCAAATCGAGGGCCGAGATTTCTTTGATCCGCTTTTTGGAAAACTGCCGCTTAAGATGCTTTGCGTACCGGGCACGATCTTCAGCGGACGATTTTTTGTTTTCATCGGACCAATCCAGGAACAGATCGGCCATTTCACCGAACGTCACGGCTGCCCGTTCTTCGGCTTTTTTTTGTGCGCTCGCTTGCGCTTTCGCTTCGGCATCCATAGCCCTCATTTCGGCTATTGACTGAGGGCTTTTGCCTTGCCGGATGTTTTGTGTGACCAAGTTTCGAAGCCGCGCCGCCTCTTCCTTGCTCATGCCCTCGCTTCGCCATCCAAGCCCCTCGCCAACGGTGCGCTTTTCCTTCTCGTATCGGATTTCAAAGCATTGGTCTGGCTTCCGCTTGAACATCCGTTCTGGGTGCTCCCAATACCGGACACCCTTAAACGCGGTTTTAATCCATTTCCGTTTCACCAATAAATCCCCATTGTTATCCCATAAAACCGGGACCACTCCCCGTGTTTCGTGTTTCGGGATGTCGTTTTTTATCCGGCTATCTGATTTTTTGTCCGTGGGTCTGAAAAATTGAAATTTGGTCCCGGTTTGGTCCCGGTTTTTTCATTGCCTACAGTTTCCCTGATTTTCCTTGGAAATGTATAAGCCACTGAATTGTATGTCAATAGGAAATCTTAGGAAAAAGAGGGAAAGCTAAAAAATTGGACTACGAATCCGTAGGTCGCAGGTTCGAATCCTGCCGGGCGCGCCAGTAAATTCAAGGGGTTACAAAGCATAACTTGTAACCCTTTTTTATTTTCTTAGCCCCGTGTAAGCGCCATGTAAGCAAATTTGATCAATGCCCATGCTAATGCTTGGTCCAAATAATCCGGGGCAACGGCCCATGTGATCACCAACCACCGGCCCATGACAGTTATAGAAATTAACGACTTGACGCCCACCCCAACCTGAACGAAAATCAACCCAGGGATACCCCACTGCCCTGGACGGTAATTCCGGATCCGACCTGAATCTCGAACCCCTATTCGGGCAAGGCCATTACAGCCTTGCGCGTCTTTGTTTTTTTTATCCTGGCTATGAGTCAGATTTCTTGGCGACTGTGGGGTTGGGATAGACAGATGAAATATGAACGAAGATCGAACCTGGGACTATGTATTGAAATCTGCACCGGCCACCTGAATAATTTGGGACGGACGGAATGAAAATATTTGTACTCGGAGTTGGATGGTAATTTTACATGATCTGCCCGTTTCGGGCATTTGTTCTATTGTGATACGATTCAATGATCTTTACCGGCAATAAATTTCCGCAACTTCAGAGCACCTTACCTCTGTGAAAAATAAAACGACACCAGCGTGGTTTCAAACATCACTATTTACTAACTCATAGGTGAGACGTAAATTACTTCCGGGATATTCTATCTCAGCCTTGTTGAGTTCGTCTAAAAGTGAGGCGATCGATCGATTGTCCGCCGGCGTCGAAGCATTGTGAATCCGAACAAGCAAACGATTGTTTTCCATATCGGGCAATAGGTCGGCATCGGTGACGAACAGCCCTTGCAACAGCCGCCTGGCATCGGACATATCCACCGTTGGACCGAGCAACATTGCCGCCATGGCCGTCTCCGCCCGATAGGCGATCATGCGCACGGTGTCCATCAGTCGCTTGCGACCCGGTAGCAGACGATTGAACTTGTCCTTTTCCTCAAGTTCCCCCCAGGTGATGTGTTTTGGCGTCTGTTTCAACTGTTCTTTCAACGTTGCCAGCTGATGTTCATGCTGGTCGATATCTTCCAGCAGCTCGCTTTTTCGCTTCAGCCATTTTTGGTATTTCTCCGGATTGGTTTCGCTTTCCGGGTGCATGGTCATTTCGCTAAAGCGTGATCGGCGGTAGCGCAGCCGGCTTTGTACCTGATTACGTCTACGGTTCAGTTCCCGCCAGCTGGGGTTGACCACTTTTTCGGTGTCAGGAATCTCAACGACGCCATATTCACAAAGCATATCAATTTCAAAGTGTTGCTTCATATAGCGAAAGAAGTTTTCCTGACACCACCGGGTAAACATGCGTACCGCCAGCTGGGTATGCGGCAGATCGTAGGCAGTGCTGATCAGACTGGTTTGATGACCCGAATCGGTCAGCTTGCGAACCTCTCGCACCCAAAACGCGTTCTTGCCCGAGCCCAGCAAACTGCCTATTTCGGCCACACGCATGGTGACCGTCTCGCCGCCGGGCATGATCACGGTTTTTTCCTCAAACCAACTCTCCGGCCACGGTTCGGCCGGGTGCTTATGATAGGTGATGCAGGCAATCCGATGCGTGCGCCACATCCTGGCAAAAAAGTCCGGGCTGTAGCCCTCCCGGTCGAAAACCAAAACGAAGCGACAAAGATGGGCGTTGGCTGCCAACGCCTTTTCATCAGGCTGATTGGGAACCTCGTCGAGCAGCCGTGGTACGATGTCGTGCTCGAGGACTTGGATAAGTCCGGGATCGATTGGCTTTTCGATCAGGAAAAAAGGCCGGCCGATGGCATCGTTGACCCAATAATCGGTCGTGCCTCGCAAACACAGCCGCTGCCGGGTGACATAGCGCCGCGGTAGTTTGGTCAGCTTGCCGTGATAAACGCGAACATGGCCATCGACGTAAAGGGTGCCGGCCGCATCGGGCTGGGCCTGCATCCAGTGCTTGCTAAGATGCGCGGCCCATATCTCGGCCGCATTAGCCTCACTCAACGTATCCATTTTTTTTCGCAGGCACCGTGCTTCCGGAACGCGATCCAGACCCAAAAGCTTACCGAATTCACCCGGCGGATTCTCGCGCAAGCGTTCAACGCTCTTGATCCGGCAAAGCGTCATGAAGGCCAGCACCAGCAAGATCTGGAAAATGGTGTAATACCCGCGGATCTTTCCCAAAAGCGTTTCAGCGCCTTCCAAAATACCGTTGGCCAAAAGCGCTGGCACGGCACACAAAATCCCTGCTTTGGGGACATCCAAGCAGGGCTCGAACCGCACTTGCGCTTCACCTTGACCCATTGAGGCCAAAGCCCGATCCAAAACTCGCGTGCAGGCCGTACCCATGCCCTTGGCCGCGGCCGCATCCACCGCGCTGCGCGATGATTTATCCGTGCCCGCCTTGGGTGTGGGTAGTTCGACAGATTGGCGCTCGTGCAAGCGTCCGTCGTTGATGGCCTTGCGGAAGGTATCGAGCTTAACACCTAATTGCTGAGCGGCATCGTGACGCGTGACGCCATGATCCAAAAGGGCCTGGGCTTGCTCGAGCATCTTCGGTGTCAGGATATGGCCTTTACGGCCACCTGGCTTTCTTTGAAAGAAAGCCTCTGGGCCTCCTTCTCGCAGTTTTTTCAGTGCCCGGTTGACGTTGCTTTTGGAAACACCGAAGGTCTCAATAATATCCTTGTGACGGCACGTTCCAGCGTTGATCATCATCGATGTAACCATCCTGAACAGCCGGTGGTCATCAGCAGCATGCGAATAGATCGGAGTTAACCCCATAAAGTAAGTCCATCGATCCTTGCTTCGATAAACGGACACCAGATCGCTGATTTGTGTGACGCCTTCTGGTATCAGCGGAAGAATTAATTGGGGCATGACACCTTCCTTATTGCTTTAACTACAGTGCAGTAAAATTTAAAGCTCTAATTATCAGAAAGGTATCATTATTATATTCCTGAAGAAAAATGAACATTCTTTTTTACTTGGAATAATAAGCGCATGAAATGCCAGCTAAAATTTAGTTTTTAACTCGTCAATGCTTTTGTAGGAAATCAAGTGTTCTGAACTTGGAACACGGCATATATCACAACTTTTTTCATTTTGATCAATCGATGCGATTTTGGGTGGATCGGTGATCTGTTCAAGGAACGATTTGGTATTAATATCGTTACCAGCGTAGGAACTGATGGTGCTTGGGATAGATTCGTATATCCTGCATGATTCATTAAAAATCGGCTGCTACAAGATGTTGTATGTGACAGCCTTTTTCTGGCGGCTTTATCGATTCCAGATACATAGCACAAACCACACGTTGGTGTGATTTTCAGGTTGGTTGGCGATATATTCAAGCTGCGATGGAAATATCCAAAAATGAAACACGTTCCGCCTCATCGTTTTGCTGATCTATCGTCCTGGAGGCTGATATGGAACGTGCTGCCTTTCACCCTCGGACAAATCGATTCGCAGCCGGCCGCTCATCTTTTGCGCGGCCCTTTTGACGATGGTCAGGCCGGCTTCCTGCCAAAACCGGTGCTTTCCAAACCGTAAATGTCAAATCGGGACTATCAACCTTGCCCCATCCATAGTGTCCATGTTAAATCGCTTCTATTCGTACTGTGAGTGAACTTTGATTTACATGCTAGGCACAGATAATCCTGTTCCTTGAATCCGTTAAACTTGCGAGGTTTATCCACTTTTATTAAATTTTCATGCGGTCTACCACTACTAATTTTCTTTGATTGTTTTTTACAAAAATCGCATATTTCCATCCTAAATCCTTCCATCTGATTTCCGGGAAAAAATACTTTCGATTCGCTCACTCAAAGTGGAGAATCACGCCATGCAGCCATCATTCAGGCTTTGACTTGGTGAAAATATTACGGGACCATCAATTTTCATGCACCATAATTTTTCTCCTCCAATTAAAGGATTAAATTATGGTCATCCTTATCCAATACCACAGGCTTGGATTTCTGATTAGATTTTCGTTACCCATACGCCGACATCGAGCCGTGCTCCTTGAGCCCCGACAAATGTTCCTGATATTGGTGAGATTGTTTCAGGCATTCTTGCCACCGCAACGGCAATGTGGTCAGCTCCAACAATCTTTCCAATGGTAGGATCAAAACCTTTCCAGCCTGCGCCAGGCAGATACACTTCAGCCCAAGCATGAGTGGCACCAAAATTGGCTGTTGATGGCTTTACATGAAGGTAACCGCTGACAAATCGCGAGGCGATACCCAACGATTTCATCGCTTCCACGAACAGAACTGCAAAATCTCGACAGGAGCCGGTACCATATTCAAGTGTCTGCTCTGCTGTTTGTATACCGGGTTCTTCACGAATTTGATATTTCTGAGCGTGGACTCGCTAACTGAGGGAAACGCAGTAACAAAAAGTGATGGATTGATTTGATAAGGATGCGCTTCGCGCAATCTGATTTGATTGGGTTTTTTAAGGCATGAGCAGGAAGGCTTGAATAGAGCCAAAAAAGCGAGGGGAACAGCAAGTTTGGTTTGCTGCTCCCCTCTGTGGCATTATTCAATGCCTCCTGCACCCGGCTATCCCTAGACAGGTTGCTCCCCAGCAGAGCCTGCCTCCGTTTCACCGAGCAACTGGTATCTCATTGGCTATGAACAACCAATGATCATTTTTTCCTCCTACGTTGTGATTTAGTTGTTGACGGTGAGAACAACGTAAAGAACAAAGACTCATCAAGACGCGGTAGATTCTGTTGGGCCGCTGTGGCGAGCAGTTCGGCGGCCATTTGGTTGAGCACCCGCAGATTGTTTGCCGCGTGTCCGGACAACGTGAGGATCAATTCGTCGGACATCAGTTGACTGTTCCCAGCCGTTTCGAGAGCAAAATACAAATAATCCTGGAGCTGTTCGGGAGACAGCGGTTCGAGCAATAATCGCAAGCCGATACGGCTGCCCAGGGGCAACAAGTCGGCGGTTCGGAACCTGTCGGGCAACCGATTGTCACCACACAGGATGGTAAACAAAAGGCTTTGCGAGTCGAACCGATGGCTCTGCAGGATGCGCAGTTCGGTCAGGCACTCGGTCGACACTTGCTGGGCCTCATCAATTAAAAGCACCGGTTTTAGCAACGTCGACTGGCAATGGCGTTCCCAACGATCCCGCAGGGCTTTGAAGCCGCCATAGCGGTTGGAGGGGGACAAGTTGACGTTGAACAACTCCCCCATTTCCCGGTAAAAGTCCCCCAGCTTGCTTTGGGGGCGTTGCATCACACCGACGGTCAGATCGGGTATCTGTTCGAGTTGATGGGCAATTTTTTGAAGTGTCTTGCTTTTTCCCAATCCTGGCTCGCCGGTGATCAATGCAAAACCGCCGTTCTCGGCCATGGATCGCACCCGCAGGCCGAATGACTCGGTGCCGGGTATGGCATACAAGGCTTCGGGTGGCAAATCGGGCAGAAACGGATTGTATTTGAGTCCGTACAAGCTTCGGATATCGACATTGTTCATCGTTCTATCTCCTCCTTGGGGATATAAGCCGGAGGCAGACCCGTTGCTGCGTAGTCGGCGATCCATTTTCGAAGCAGCGCCGGCAGCGGTCTATCGGTCGATGGAACTATCGCCGCCGTATTTCCGTCCGCTTGGATGAGGCGACGTTTTCCGGATGCGTTTTTAGTCTTGTCCTGGGGTAAAAGACGAGCCAGGGGGGCGTCGGTATCCGGGTCAACCAGAACCATTTGGCTTTTATCCCATCCGGGTGCCCGTAATATCACCGATGGCAGATGGGCAAAACGAAAGGGAAGTTCATAACGGATGCCATCGACCACAACGGTGGCATCGCTGCGCCGTGGCCGTCTTGTGATTCGACGCGTAAAGGCCAGGCGAAGTGCGTCACTGTCAGGTACCGACCGCGAGACATCGGTACCATTGAACAACCGATTTAAGGGCGTCGTCTTGATTTCGCGGTGGTATTTTCGGTGATAGTCCTGTTCGACCCAGGCTTGGGCCGCCTGGTTAACGAAGGGCAACTCAAGATTCTCGATCCCGCGCAACAGTTCCATCAATCGGCTTTCCAGTTGCCCCCAAAATGTCTCTTGCTTGCCATTTTGATAAGGCGAATACGCCAGGGTCGTTTGATGATCGATGCCCAACCGTTCTAAGCCCCGGCGGGTCTCTTCGGCGAGCATGGCCGATCCGTTATCGGTCTTATGTGCCCTTTTCTATTATGTGGCTACGCTTAAGAAGCACTTACATTACAACGTTAATCTTCTATAATCTGGGCACATAATTTTCACAGATTTTCCAGCCAGTATAGCAGGGATTGATCATTGCGCCATACAGGTTTTCTGGGGTATGTCGCAGAAAGTGAGACCGGTGGCTCACATGCTTGCAATGCCTTTTCCTTCATTCGTATGCTGATTTCAGCATAGCGATTTGTTGTGCCCAGACCTGAATGTCCGAGCCAAGATCTGATCAAATTCATCTCGACTCCTGCTTCTAAAAGGTGCATTGCGGTCGTATGACGAAAGATATGAGGCGATATCGGAATTGCTTCGCCACTTATTTTTGTTTTTGAAAGCTGGCCTGTTAGGCGACGAACGACCTTGTAGATTCCGAAGCGAGTCATCGCCCTTCTTTTCTGAGAAACGAATACCGGGCTGTCAGGCGAAAGTCCTGGTTCCCGTTCCGATAGGAGTGATCGAAGTAAGGAGGCCGTCTCTTCCCAAAGAGGACAGAGTCTCCATTTGTCTCCTTTCCCATGGAGACGGACGCGAGGCTGCGGACCTAGATCCAAGTTTTCAACATGAAGGTCAGCGACTTCCTGCACCCGTGCTCCTGTATTATAGAGGAACAGCAACAAGACGCGGTTGCGCAAGGCCTCATGACCTTTGGCCGGCAAGTTTGAAAAAAGTGCTTGGATATCATCGCGCTCAAGGAAATGTGTTTCCGGTGGGGGTGCCCGCTTCACAGGGATCGTTGCTACCCGTTCGGATTCAATAAGCATTTCCGGAACCCGGCGGGCTGCATATTCGAAGAATGTGCGAAGCGCTGCAAGTCGCTGATTCCGAGTGGAAACACCATTACCACGATTTTCTTCAAGGTGCTTCAGAAAACGAGTAACCCGTTCGTACGTTAGTTCAGCCAACAACAGACGGGAAATCTTGTGGTGGGTGTCTTTCGCAACGAAGTGCAGATATAGCAGCAAGGCATCGCGATAGCTTTTAACGGTCGCCGGACGTAGCCCTTTCTGTACTTTCAGATAGTCCTCGAAGTAGGAGTAGATCAATGGTCCCAACGTAGTCATAATTCCACCTCCTTGGTAAGTCGAGCTGAAAACTGTGCAAAATGCTTACTTGCTTCCGTGAGCATATCCCCGGTGATTGTCAGATATACCGAGGTAGAATCCGGATTTACATGCCCCAGGAAGGTCGAGAGATGAAGCAGGTATTGGGCCGGGTTTTTCCGCTCTCGATACCACCTGAGTAATGTTCCTACGGCAAAGGAATGTCTAAGGGAATGTGGACAAGGTGATACCACTCCTTCCTGCACATCGACCCCAATCAGCGGGAGGATGCTCCGAAAAGTGCGACTGATGGTATGCCGACTGATAGGACACTTCCTGAAAGAAAAAAACAGATCCTTGGGCTCAAATCTTCCAATTTTTTGTTCTCTGCACTCAATATACTGATGAAGGGTCTCAGCCATGCACGGCCCAAAGGGAACGAGTCTCGACTTCGAAAACTTTGTCTGTCGGATGATCAAGAGGTTACGCTGCAGATCGACATCCTTGCGGCATAAACGCGATACTTCTCCGACTCTGAGGCCGAGCCCATAGAGCAGGGCAAATATCATATGATAGGTGGGACCTCGCAGTAACGCGTAAGGGTTGTCCGGGAGAGTGCTGGCTACCTCCAGGAGTTTGCGTGCAAGCTCTTTGTCAAAAAGAAACGGTACTCGTTGGCTCGTTTCCCGTCTTGGTCGATCGCATAAGGGAGACTGCATGAGGTACCCCTGATTGATCAGCCAGTTAAACAGACGTCTGAGCACACCCAGCAAATGATTATAGCTCCGTGGCGAAGTTCGTCGGCGTGATACCAGGAATGCGTCGAGAAACTCCGGCGTGACACCATCAAGTTCGGTTATGGAATGTTCAACCAGGTAGCGATCAAACAGCCGCAAGGCATCCTCTTCGGTTTTATACTTTCGTCCAAGAGCACGCTTGTACGAGAGGAACCCGGCCATTTCTTCTGAAAGTTGGCTTTGGAAGTGCGTTTTCATAGGACTTCCTCCCCATCGCCTAATGCAACTTCTCTCAAGGTCTCAACTGCAACTTTTGTGTACACCTCGGTAGAAGAAGGAGATTGATGGCCGACATAATCACCGATTGTCTTCAGATCGAAACCGACATCCACGAGACGCTGGACACAGGTATGGCGTAATGTGTGGGAACCCGGTCTGGAAACATGGATGCCTGCCTTGCGAAGGTACTTGCCAGCTCGCATGGAGATCGAAGACCAACTCATAGGTGTATGTGGCGCTGGAACTCGGAAAAAGATATGGCGATCAGTTGTTTTGGGTCGACCTTTCTGCAAGTAATCGAGGATAGCCTCTCCGACGACCAGGGAAAGTGGATAGGCAGTTGAATGACCCGCTTTACGCTCCGGCACGTAAATCCGTTCCCGTTTCCAATCTATGTCATCCAAGGTGAGTGCGGCAACCTCGCGGGCGCGCAGACCGTAAGTTACCAGCAATAAAAGGATGGCGTAATCCCTCTTCCCAATACAGCTGCGCCGATCAACTGTTTCCAGCATACGCCGAACTTCGTCCCAAGTAATGGAACGGGGGATCTCCGAAAGGCGATACGTTTGGGGATACTCGATGGTCCGACTTAGGTCTGTGGCTGTCAGGCGGTGGCAATGCAAATAGAGAAGAAAAACTCGTAATACTGCACATAAGGCTCCCACACTCCTCTTTCCCACCGATTGACCTCTGTTGGCTATGAAACCACTCAGAACCACAGGTGAAAGATCGGAAAGACGATCAATTCTTATCTTTTCGAGATAGGAAGCAAAATGTTGTAAATTGTACCGGTATAGTTCGATGGTCGAGTCCCGAAGTCCTCGTTCGTCACGAAGGTACAGAAAAAAGCCTGGAACGGAATCGGAAAAGGGATCTTTACGATCAGGGCGGCTGGAATAATCTGATAAAATAAGGGCAAGCATCTGCCGAACTGGGCCTCGTGCTTCATTGCCAACCTTGGATAGAGCTGCCTCTGTTTTGCAGTTACGGCCGTGTTTGATCTTCCATTGTTCAGCAAACGGTTCGACAAACGCCGGCAGATCATCGTACGAGGAGCATCCCATTGACTGCGCAAAGTTTCCGAAGTGCATCAATAAAGGAACACGTCGCCAAATGTTCCTTGGCGAATAGTCCCTCTCGGTGAGCCAAATGACGTACCTTTCAATCGGATCTCCCAACCATGAAGCACGAATGCGGTCAATCGTCTCTGGACGGATAAAGTAACGTTCCAACATAGATGGCCTCCTTTGAAAGTGGGTTGGTTGTTCAGGCTATCTTACGCTGGAACGACAAAAATTTATGTATCCATAATCTCTATTTCATCCAAACAATTACAAGTAATTAGGCTATGTCGGCCACATAATAGAAAAGGGCACATAAGACCGATTATGTGGCGCGCCACATAATCGGTCATCAGTGCCCGCGGCAATCCCCGTTTCATAAATGCCTGGGATAAACCATGGATCAGGCACTCTGCCGTTTCAGCCAGATACAATTGCAAATGACAGCAAAGCCGTGAGTGATCGTCGATGATGGCCAGTGCCACGGGGCGGTGCCATGTGCCTTTACTGTCGAGAATGCGGATTTTGGCTTGGTGAAAATCAAGGTGCCAGAGGCCATGGACATGGGATACTTCGAAGCTGCGTATCTCACGATGCTGTCGCCGCTTTGCGGCTTGTAATTGGCCCTCGGTCGGTTGCGCCGGTTCGTTCGTTTTTAGCCAACCGTTTTCGCGCATGCAACGCAGTACGGTTTTGTAACTGGGCACGTCTTTAAGACAGGCCTGCTCTTTAGCCATTGCCTTCAGGTTGTCATAATGAAGTTGAACATTCCACCGGGGGTAATTGTCGTACTGCGCTTTTAATGCCTGCAATAATGCCTCGGGCATTGACCACCTTACCCCCGCGTCCGAACGGATTTTCCGTCCCAAAACGGCGATTGGATCTGAAGCGGTCTTGGCTTTGTAGTACCATCGTTCGATGGTCGAAGGTCCGAAGCTGATCACCCGGTTGGCATCGATTGGGTGACGGTAACTTTTTTGGGCCAACTGACTGATTGCTTCTTGCAGCTCTCCTTTTGGGGGTGGGCAGGACAACAGTTCACCGATCACAGAGAATCGAAACTGTGCCCAGCGCTGCCACATGGGCAATTGGGGATCGCTCATGGATCACTCCTTTCGATTCGCTTCCTCTGGCCTCCCCCATGGAGGCAAACAGGGTCGAATCGATGGTCGGATCCTTGTTAGCGGATTGATTCGGTTTTGCCATCGGCCGATCTTCTGCGTGGGGTATAACCGGGTGTTTGGCGCATCACCGATCAAGGCCGTCATGGTCCCTGGGCAAGGGTCTGCAAACAATTCACCAGGACTGTCTCGGAGTCCTTAGCAGCACTTTCAAATCGGTCCAGCAACGCCTTGGGAAGATGGCTGGAATGGATCGGCGGGATCAGATGTCCGGCCAGACGCCGGTATTTGATGCTCTGGGGAAACAGTTCTTGAAAATAATGTTTCCAGCTGTTGACGGTGGAGCGCCACGGCCCGAAAAGGCCTTTGAGTTGTTCCAGGGTGCGGTCCGGATTGCGGCCTTGTCGGAGGGCGGTGATGATAAGCAACACCGGCGCCCAGTATACCCGGCGCTCCCAAAACCGAACAGATGGCGGAAGGACACGACGACGGCAACCGTCACGACCACAGCACAGGCTATAGCGAATTTCAAATACCTCTTCCAAATCAGGAGGACCGCCCCGAGGCTTTCGCATATAATTGGCGTAGTGCAACGGCCCTCCGCAGTAGGGCAACGCTGGGACCGCACCTGCTCTGCCATTTCAAAATCTATTTTGTGAAGAAGGGAAAATAACGAATTGCGATTGAGTATTTCTGGTGGTATCATCGGTCCTGCCATTTATGGTTATTGTGGCAGGAGCCTCCTACTACGGTCTGGCCAAAGAACGCGAGGGGGCTCCATCTTTCTTCCCTCACTGTTCTTGTCCATTTTAAGCTATTTTTCCATCATTTTTTGTGGCCGCACTCATTCGTCTGATAAATGTAGGCGCAGATCCGGTTCAATAGCGTGTATGTCTCAATTCTTTCCCCAGGCTGCCAACAGTTTTCAATCCATTCATCCAGCTGGGTTCTATTCTCGTTTTCCTGGATAACCATATAGGGTGCAAGCAATTTGGCGTCATCTGATTGATAGGTAAAAGGCCAATTTATTGTGTAATCGGCAACCAGAAATTCCAGTGGTGATTCATTGTATTGATCGATGACAACTTCGCTCTCAACGACAAGTTGGTTGGTGGGTAAATCGAAAGTGGCGACGGCAACCGAGTTGCCTTCCACGTCCCTGTGCCAAAGCAAGGAAGCTGGCGGCGTGATCGTTAGCGTTGAGGATTCAATTCGTAGATCATGGTCCTCTCTTGGGCGCAGCCGCAAGGTGTGTGGCCCAAGGCTTACAAGACCGGAGAAGTTGTAGTAGGTGCGATGAAGAATGTTATAGCGCTGCATACCTTTCCCTCTCGGTCACTTTGGCAAGCGTTAGGCGTCTATTTAGTGTCCATCCACGAAAATAAGTAACTGGAATAAATAAAAAAAGCGCATTTTGTGCTGGAATTTTCTCACCATGTGTAGTATAAAGTATTTTGCCAAACACTTAAAAAAACTACATAAACAAGAAAAAGGGTCAACACAAAATGCGCGAAAAACAACAAAAACAAATGCCGCTGATCGATCTTCCCACAGGTCATCCCAAAGAAATAGAGCTGGAGATGATCAGCAACATCCTTGACGATACTTCTACCATTTACGATCATGTTCTGCAAGATCTCAACGGTAATCTGAAGGTAGAACGTCACCGAACCGGTGCTAATGGGATGAGCGCCGAGCAGGTAACCCGGGCCGCGATCGTGATGAAGCTTTTCAACTTCACCTATGAAGATTTGGCATTTCATATCTCTGACTCCAGATCGCTCAGACGATTTTGCAGAATTGGTATTTTCGATAAGGGTTTCAAGAAATCTGCCCTGAATGAAAATATCAAAAGGATCCGTCCGGGGACTTGGGAGCTGATCTCCCTGGACCTGTTGGCATATGCAAAAGACAACAACATTGAAAAAGGCCGAAAGACCCGGGTTGATTGTACCGTCGTCGAGAGCAACATCCACCTGCCATGTGATTCCATGCAGTTGTACGACTCAGTGCGTGTGCTTACGCGGTTGTTGACCCAACTCCGGGATGACTTCAGAATCAAAATCATTTTCACGGATCACCGTCGCCGTGCGAAAAAGCGGATGACCGCCATCCAATACGCCAATGGGGAGAAACAACGACTGTCCCCGTATAAAGACCTTCTCAAGGTCACCAAAAAGACCATCGGCTACGCGATCAAAGCCGAGGAAATTATAAGCAGACGCTGCACCGCTAATTTTGAATTGCTCGGCTTACTGGACGCCATTAAACATTATGGTGATCTGGCCCGTCAGGTCTACGACCAGACTTACCGCCGGGTTATTCAAGGCGAAAGCGTGCCGGCCGACCAAAAGGTGTTTTCAATTTTCGAAGACCATACCGACATCATCATCAAAGACCGCCGGGAAAACCATTATGGTCATAAGATTTGCCTGACCGGGGGAGCCTCGAACCTTATCCTTGATTGTGTCATTCTCGAGGGCAATCCCGCAGACAGTACACTGGTTGAACAGATGCTGGACCGCCAGAATCAGGTCTATGGACGTTACCCACTGAAAGTAGCCCTGGACGGTGGCTTTGCATCCAAAGGTAATCTGCGCATTGCCAAAGCCAAAGGGATCAGAGATGTCTGCTTTGCCAAAAAGCGAGGTCTTAAAGAAACCGACATGTGTCGCAGTCATTATGTGTATAAAAAGCTTCGCCAATTCCGCGCCGGGATCGAATCGGGCATATCCTGGCTCAAACGCAGTTTCGGCTTGACCCGGTGCACCTGGAAAGGTTTTCGTGCTTTCAAAAGTTATGTGCTTTCGTCAGTGGTTGCGGCCAACCTGCTGACAATCGCGCGAAAGCAATTGGCTGCTGCTTAGCTGCGCAGCCAGGAAAAAGCCGGTTATCGATAACGAGGGGAAAGGTGCGCCCAGAGGAGCTCTTTTATAGAGCATATGTCCATATTTGCCTGCTTTTTTCAGTCTGCAGTGCCTTGGAGAAGTTCTTCCCTTCGTTGCCCCGTTTTTACTTCTCTGCACGCCGCTGAAAAGACCAATTTATGGACGGACACTATTTAACAAATAACCAGTTGTCATATTAGAATATATGATCTCTAAATTGTTGGGCCGGCTGCATACCAGAAGATTACAACGTAATGGCATGCGGTACCGGCGATAACAAAAAGATGCCAGATCAGGTGGCCGTAGCGAAGTCGGTAGTCAGTTGCAAAAAAGGCAACCCCGCCGGTGTAAAACAGACCGCCAACAATCAAATAGACCAGACCCGAAGTCGTCATTTTTGTAAGCAAGGGATCGACGGCAATCAAAGCGATCCAACCCATCACCAGATAAAAGGCAGTGGATAAAATGGAATATGAGGTTTTAAAAATGGCCTTCAGCATTACTCCGGCCAGGGCCAATCCCCAAACAATGCCAAACAGCGTCCAGCCAAAAGCGCCATGAAGCACTCCCAGTGTCAGAGGGGTATAGGTGCCGGATGATAGATAAAGCAGCAACACGCTAAAGGGGAATACACTTGTGCCAACAACAGATGCCATATCTCCATGGTGTAGTGCATTGATGATGAGCAAGGGTGCCCCGATGAATGCGGCGATCAACCCTACACCGTGACTGATGCTATTGGCGATTTCTTCGCCTTTCAACTGCTCACGATTAAGGTTTGGAAGAATGGAACACACGCTAATTCCTTTAGATTTCCACACATCATCAAATGTTACTAAATCGAGTGAAGATTCCAAGTCTCATGAAGTTCAAAATCTGTGCAGTAACACTAACCAACGGCGCCCGTTTACGTCGACATATTAGCTCCATGGTCCCCAATTGCCACTGGATTTAATAAGTTTAAGCGCTTGATGAATCGTGTATATTTTGACACCGGTGATCGCGTCGTTATGATAGTAGTCTTTCTTTAAGAATAGTCGCTTATGTCCATTGCTGATGTCGTATACAAAGTCAAGCTCTTCAAGCCAGGCATGATTTACAGGTTCATCTTGATTTAAAGAAGCCAGATTTCCATGTACGAGTCGATGCTGTCCGAAGAAATCCTTGATTCGAAGCTGCTGTATGAGTTCCGCTGCAGCCTTAAAGCAATTGTACTGTATATCTCGGTTTTGGTAATCAGTGTTCAAGTTTGAAGACAATATTGCCACATTTTCCTGTTTCTGTAATAAGAGCATTTTATTTGAATTTTGCCTAAATTTGATTGAAAAGTAATAAGACTTCATCTTTTGATAATTGTTTATAGATTTTATCAATATTTGAATATCATTAGTTGGTAAATTGGGTTCGTGCTCGAAAGCGACATTTGCCTCATTGAATGGCGCCGGTAAAATCATCTGGAAGAAAAGCAAACAATCGGCAATAAGAGGGACAAACAAAATATTTTACTTCGGCAAGGGATAATCCTGAAGATGATCGGGGGTCATCATCACATGATCGACATGTGAACTTTTATGGTTGCAGCTGTTGCAGTCCAGATAAAGATTGCGCCTCGCCCAGACATTGATCATAAAAGGGGCATAGATAATTGCGCAGGAAATCCGCCGTATTAATGCCTTTTTCATGAACCGGGAAAACCGGTGATCTTTCCATTTTATCGGCTCTCGGAGTCACCTATTGATTAACATCATCCCTGATAGATTCCCAGATGTTGTTGACTTCTTCGCGCCAGCCACTCACAAATGCATCGTTGTGGACCCATTTGAATCGTTTTGACTCTTCGGGGCATATTTTTTCCAGCGAAGTAAAATAAATGCTATGCATTAGAGAAGAATAGTTGGCATCATGTTTGGCATTGGGACGCCTAATAGCATCCTTGAGCTCCTGGTAAGATGCTTTGCGAACCCATTTTCCCGCAATCCGCTTCCCCGCTCTATAAGCTTCTTCAATACCTTTGGATTGGCGATCCAGCATCTCAGATTTCTTCAATTCGATCGCCGCTTTTTCTGCCTTTAATTTTTCTATCACGTTTTTCATCTCTTGCCCTTGTGCCGTATCGTTTCAGTCGTTAACCGGCTGTAATTATTTCTTTATTTGGAGGAAATATATTTCAAACCCAAAAAGGTAGATCGACGATGGTAATACTGATCATATACATTTGAACGTGTGGATGATTGATCGGTGTGAAGTCGATGGCATCCCCCCGGACTACGAGGGGATGCCGGGTCAAGTTACAGCTTTCGTCTATGCGGCTGTGACATTTTTAGCTGAAGGGCCTTTCGGTCCTTGCTCAACCTCGAAGGTTACGCGGTCACCCTCGCTGAGGGATTTGAAACCGGTTGCATTGATCGCTGAATGATGAACAAATACATCTGAACCATCTTCCTGCTCAATGAATCCGAATCCCTTGCGATCGCTGAACCACTTAACTGTTCCATTGGCCATGATAACATCCTCCTTTCTTATACTATTTTCAATGTCACTGACTGGAGGGTGCCATTTTGGCAAATGGTATTGGCCTACAGAGAGGAGTCGTCCTGAAAAGAAAATTAATATGGCAGGACTTGATTGAATATAACAATCATAACCTGTTCTTCGCGCAAAGCAAGTTAAATATTTGTTTATAAAATAAATATTATCCCGAAAAAAGCATTTAAATCATACAAATCCGAAGCGTTAGATTACAAATATAAAAAGGTTGCTGCTGAAAATAATTTGACCTAATTAGCCCTTTAATTGGTCATTTGATCGTTAAATTCTTGACCCAATTATTCATTGCCAAGAGTGTACGCTGCAGTTGTACCAAGAAAAATGGTAATCACCGATTATTGTGATTTCTTGCCATTATCTTGATTTAGGGACCGCCTATAAATAACTTCATAAATGTAGGTGACAAACTAACATTATAAATTTATCCAAATATATATTCAAAACAGCATAAGCAACAATAAATCATTATATTTTAGTATATTCAGACCTCGTTTGTATCTAAATTCTGCAGCTCGACAGATGACCGACTGGTGCTATTTTCAACGGATTTGGTAAAATAGTTGGACAGTCAAAATCCGCCATATGTTGGATAAAAAATTTAAATTCAGACCTCGTTTGTATCTAAATTCTGCAGCTCGACAGATGACCGACTGGTGCTATTTTCAACGGATTTGGTAAAATAGTTGGACAGTCAAAATCCGCCATATGTTGGATAAAAAATTTAAATTAAAGCTTTAAATACAGTTTATTGCAAAAAAACGTAAAAATATTTTGATATTTTTGTAAGTCTTTGTTAGCCTTGATCCACTAATTTTAAGTGAGGACGAGGGGGAATGGAACAAGGCGCATTGTTCAACGATTTGGCGGCTCAAGAGACCAATGTAAGGGGAATTGGGAATCGGCTTTTTCTTAAGTTCAGCAAGAGCGATCCACAAAAAGTATCTCTTTATCAATACGAGACCCTCATCAAAACCGTCGACCTTTCGGATCGGGCCGCTAAAAGGCTAATGGTTATTGAAGCTGTTGAAATGGGGGCCACCAAAACCCGGTTGGCCGCGGCATTGCAAATAAGCAGGCAGTCAATTCATAACTACACCGAAACAAAGAAACATTTTGGCCTTGAGGGGCTAATTCATAACTACTCGGCATCTAAAAGCAAAAGTCGCCGCCAGCAGCGCAAGGACCATGTAGGTCGTCGCGGCATCGGCAATAAAGCCCGCCTGCTCGAGCAGATGCGCAAGGAGCAAAGGCAGCCGCGTCCGGCACAAGCGGAACTGACTTTTGGAGAAACAATTGCACAGGTTCCACAAGAGGATCAGCCCTATACCGAAGAACACGATTGGAAGCCAACTCGCTATGCCGGCGTCTTTGCCTATCTGATCGTATTGATTACCCAAAACAGATGGCTGCGGTTGGTCATGGGGTATTTCGGCAACGCCTACAAGATATTCATGGTTTTTGTATTAATGGCCGCCTACAATATCCGTTCAATAGAACAGCTTAAAAATCTTCGTAAGCGCGAGGCAGGCATCATCTTAGGGATAAAGAACCTACCCTCTCGGCTAAGGGCTCGCTACTGGCTCCACGAGGTGAGCCAAAAAAAGCTTTCTATTGAATTGCTTACGCATTTTTTTAAATCCCAGATTCGAAGCGGCATTGTCGGCATCTGGTTGTGGTTTACCGACGGCCATCATCTGCCATACACCGGTAAGAGAAAGCTCCATGCTGGCTACAACACCCAAAGGCGAATGCCCGAACCGGCTCGAACGAATCTGGTCACCAGCGACAGTAGCGGACGTATTGTGGATTTTGAAATTCAAGAAGGCAAAGGCGATCTCCGCAGCTACATCGTGCGCCTGGCTCAAAAATGGCAAAATGATCTTGTTCATACACCCGTCATGGTCTTTGACCGGGAAGGCCATGGAGCCGAATTTTTCCACGGCCTTATCGAAAAGCGAATTCCATTTGTGACGTGGGAAAAGCACATCGACACCCAAAAACTTGAATCTTTGGATACCGTGTGCTTCGCTGAGGAATTTGAGTTCAATGCAAAAATGTATCGTGTGTTCGAAGGCGAGAAAGCGTTTACACATACACCAGAAAACGGCCCTTGTCAGAAGTTCACCCTAAGGCGAATTTACATCTGGAACGTCACCAGCAACCGTCGTACCTGTGCGCTCGCCGGCATAAGTCAAGACCAGCTGGCGACTCAGGACTGTGCCCGGGCCATCTTGCACCGCTGGGGTGCTTCTGAAAACACTTTCAAGCACCTGGCCGACAGGCATCCACTGCATTATCAACCCGGGTTCAAGTTTGTTGAAAGCGAAAAGCAGGAAATCGCTAATCCGGAGCACAAGGCAATAAAAGGGCTCCTGGCACGGATGAAAAGGCAGCTGAACAAGTTCTACAAGAAATTTTCAAAGAGCAAGGAAGTATTTAACAAAGACGGTAGCCCGCGTGAAAACAGCCTCCACCGCCGTCTAAAACGTGAAATCGCTCAGCAAGAAGCTGAAATTGGCCGTTTAAAACAAGCATCCAAAGCAATCCCTGATAAAATAGATATTACCGATCTGGAAAACTACCGTTGTTTCGAACGTATTTCAAACGAAAGCAAAAACATTTTCGATTTTGTAACCAGCAGTGTTTGGAATGCGCGCAAACAAATGGTCGAATGGTTGCTTCCATTTTATGACAACAAGAATGAATATATCGATCTATTTTACGTCATCACGTATTGCCAAGGATGGATCAAGAGCGATAAGCACACGGTAAGGGTACGCCTTGAACCGCTCCAACAGCCAAGTCGCCGGGCTGCCCAAAAACAGTTTTGCCGAAAGCTAACCAGCTTGAATGCGCTAACACCAAACGGTAAATCCTTGGTCATCGAAGTGGGCGCGTCACCATTGAAATAATCGACTGTCAAAAAAATTAGCCTCATCGGAGCCCTAAATAATGAGGTCTGAAGTTGAAGCATTTGAAAACAATATCATCCGATCGGCCTTGGAATTTAATCGGTGGCACCGGGGAGAAACAGCCAAGATGCTTGGCGTTGATCGTAAAACCCTCTTCAATAAAATGAAACGTTACCAACTGAACTGATCTCGGCAGGAGCTACGACACAAAATGAAAATATGCCTTAATCATTGATGTTTAAATTGGATTTCATGTGTTTTAAATTCTTAACGGAGTTTGTATTATTAGGATAGCCAGCACCTGCATGACTGTCCATTATTCCATGCCCTTTATCATTGACCCTTTATTCTAACATTTGACAAAAAGCGTTGGCTGGGGCTACTTTATATTTGGAATGAGTGTAATTATGAGAATATTGATATCCCAAGCATCAACCAAAATGATCAAAGCACTGTTACTTATAATTGGCATGAAGTCTTATTTTTGACGGACATCGTATATATTGATGTAATCGGATACGTTATAGGTGAATAGACCATATCGGCTGTTTGATTATGGATAATTTTGCATTTGTTTTACACCCTATAAACACAAAAGCCGATGTAGCGAAAAAATATAAATTTTTACGATATTTCCCAGAATCGTTTATTAATTTTATTTCTCGCTATTTCCCACCAGCATACCTGTCCCACATTACCGGTATTCGTTCAGCTGCAAACGGAAAACAAATCGAGGGCTGGTTTGTTGGTTGTCCATTGACTACGCGTCGAATGATGACGATTCCAGTCGAAGAAGCTTACCATAAAATCGCTCAAGCTTGCAGATTAGGCCAGCGAATGGGGGCCAAGATTATCGGTTTGGGGGCATTTACATCAAGCGTTGGCGATGCGGGTATCAGCATATCCCGCATGCTGGACACACCAATCACAACCGGCAACAGCTATACTGTCGCGGCCACCGTTCAAGCCATCATTGATGCGGCACGGCTGGAGGGTTATCGTCTGGAAGAGGCTGTCGCGGCAGTTGTGGGTGCAACCGGATCAATAGGCCAAGCCTGTGTGAAAAAATTAAGTCCTCTGGTCAAAGAAATTATACTCATTGGTCGTTCCGACGAACGCCTGGCGGCAGTGCAACGCCTATCCACTCAATTTGGTGCTAAGCGGGTGCGATGGGCTACGACTTGCAACGCACTGGCTGATGCGCAGTTGATAATAACGGCTACAAACGCCAGACAAGGATTCATAGAGTCGTCACATTTATCCAGCGGTGCAATCATCTGTGATGTTGCACGGCCTTTTAATGTTACCGCCGATGTACGCCATCACCGCAAAGACGTTCGCGTTATCAATGGCGGGATGATAGAAATTCCGGGAAAGGTCGATTTTCGTTTTGATTTCGGTTTACCCCCTCGAATGGCTTATGCCTGTATGGCGGAAACGATGGTATTGGCATTGGAAGGACGTTATGAAAGCTATACAATCGGTCGAGATATATCCGTCGATCAGATAGACGAAATTTCGCATTTGGCTGAATTGCATGGTTTTCGTGTGCAAATCAATCAATGGGCCTCTTAGAAGAATGGAAGACAAAAGATAGCGTGAACATATATCGCGATCTTTCAAATGCAACACAACTGCTATAAAAGTGGCCAACAGAACGAAAGAGGCCAACCACAATATATGGTGGTTGGCTTCTTTGGTCCAAAAGCTGCGATTAGGTCAACCTTGCGAAAAATAGGTTTTTAAAAACTACAGATTATTCAAATTGGCTTTCGAACGGGTGCGACTACAGATATATAAAATTCCATTCATCATCTTTTTCAGTTTGCTATGCAGATTTGAAAAGCAAATCTTTATTGTTACCGGAAACGAAATCAATTGCCTTCCCGGTGTCGACCTTACCTGCAAAATGTTGTGATATGTTTTATCCGGATCGTCTGCCGGAAAATTCTTGTCGGTGCATATTTTTACAGGGTATATGGAGTTTCGGAACATCCCTGAAAACTTGTGATTTCAAACACCTACTTGATTATATCTGGATTCCGACACCCCATGGCTAAACAGGTTCAACCCGATAACCGGCCTAAAGTGTTTCGGCGAACAGCCGATATCAAATTTAACTCCTCTTCCACTTTAACAAGGCCCACGGGAAACCGTGGCCTTGTTGCGTTTCTGGCAAGGGGCCTTGACGTCCATCACCACCAATTTTAACGTTGGTCCGCCACCGTCTGATCGATCATCCGATTTGACATCGTCATCCACCACCGATTCGGATATGTGACGCTGGGGAATTCCTGTCTTTTCGGCCAAAGCCTTTTGAGTCAATTCTTCCTTCAAGCGTGCGCCACGCAATACAGTCCCGCTTTCGTTCCCTTCAAATTCGGGGAAGGCGTCCCTCAATGGTGTTGAACCTGACGTGTCCACGAAGCCCAGGCGGGCAAGCGTATCTATAGCCGTTTGTCTTTTTGATTCCGGACCTCGAAAGGTCAGTACCACCGTTTTTTCAGTACTGCGCCTTTTCGTGTGTCCCAACATATGTCACCTCAACGAGTCTTATCGTAGTGTATTGAACCTCCCACACCGCCACATAACAAGGATTTCCTTTTTTGATGTGGCAGTGGTGGGTATTTTTAGCTTTCTGGCCACCCTTTTGCGAAAGAGTTTGATGCTCTTTAAGGTGACGTGCGCTCCACTTCCCCTACGGTCCTCTATATGGTCAGCCCAGGCATCAGCAACGGTCATTTCCTTGCGGGTGGACTCGGCTTGTT
Organism: uncultured Desulfosarcina sp.; assembly: GCA_963674765.1. Classification (GTDB taxonomy): domain Bacteria; phylum Desulfobacterota; class Desulfobacteria; order Desulfobacterales; family Desulfosarcinaceae; genus Desulfosarcina. The sequence continues at coordinate 5,222,105 of OY771548.1, forward strand.
GCTTTACGTACGAGGCAAGCCGCTCAAGCTTTTCGTCTCGCGGATGTATGAACTGGCTATCTCCTAATTTTCTAAAGGAGTTGACGATTTTTGGCCGTAAAAAGACGAAAAGCGTCACGCAGCCTGGCAACAAAAATTGTTTTTTATTATAACATCCTGCAATTGAATCATTTATTTAATAAAATAACAAATGGCATGCTTCTGGCACTTTGTAACAGGCGTGAGCTTGTTACCTCGGGAATGCCAAACGAAAGGGATACACCATGATAAGTTCAGTGAATGCAAATGTAGCAGGCGTGAAAGCGTTTCAGCAAAAGCTCAATGTCACTGCAAACAATATCGCCAATGTAAACACGGATGAATTCAAAAAACAGAGAGCCTTGTTGCACCAAGATGATCACGGCGGAATCAGGGTGGAGATCGATAAAGTGGATACCCCCGGCTACCCGAAAGAAACCGTAGTCGACGGCAAAGTCGTCCAGTCGGAATCGTCCAACGTTGATCTTGCGGAAGCGCTGACCGAAACAATCCCTACTCAGGCGGGTTACGATGCAAATTTAAAAGCGATCCAAACGGAAGACGAGATGACCGGTACGCTGCTGGATGTTGTCGGTTGATTCAACAAGCCGCTCAATTGCGGAACAGGCCTTGTGGCCATCCAAGATCAGAATGGTTTCCATTATTTTTCCTTCTTCTGCATGGCATTCACATAGTAACGTTTCACATATTCCTTGGCCATCCGCTTTAGAATCATGGGGTCTCATTTGGGAGCGCATCAAAAAGATGCGCTCACGCGCGTGTCTGCCCTGGGAGTACTCCGGTTTCCGCCAGATACGCATGAATCTTTTCCGGTGAAAAGTTGATCATGTTCTTGGAAACCTTGTGGACCCGGTACCCCTGCCGGTCAAGCGAATTTATCTCTGGGCACAAAAAACGCCGCATCCGCGCCGATGCCGCCATGACGATGGTGCGTGAGCCTTCGGCCTTGGCGACGTTTTTGATGGTGTCGAAAACCACAGTGGCGAAACGACGTCTCAGCTCATCCAGATGCTGATCCCGCTTGTCGTCATACCCGTGGACGCTTCCTCCCTGGGGTGCTGCCCCGCGACCGGTTTTCGAGTCCGCGAACAGGTCCTGGCTATCTTTGAGTTCCTGGTTTTCGAGAGTCGAAAGCAAAGGGGGTGTTGAAGATATTTTTTCCGAGAATCCCCAACTGCTTGGCCTGCTTGATGGCGCGGCGAAACCGTTCGACGGCCAGGGGATACTCGGCCCGGACATAGATGTCGCCCCGGGAGGCGCCCACGGCGATATAGCTTTCGATGCGCTCGGGCTCGATGATGCCGCAGTTTTCGAGGACGATTTTCTTCTGCCGGGAGAAAAACGGCTGATCGGTCGGCAGCAGCAGCCGGGAAACCTGGGCGCCGGTGAGGCTGCCGATGATGTCCGGGGCATCGGATGGCTGGACCTCTTGATAGGCAACATTCAGGGGGGAGATGTCGATGAGCGGTCCAACGGCACACAATCCCAGGCATCCGACCCCCCGGACAAGGAAAATGAAAAAGGATGGTGATAACTGTTAATCACTGATGCCGTATTGTTGCCTGTCATGAGGCTTGGCGACAGGCAGCCGGCCGGCAGCGAGGCCGACGGCCTGTCGCATGAAACCGGATGAATCGGACCTGTCATCCGGTTTTGATCTCGATCTTTTTTGCCTCCGAAGCCTGAGTCTTTTTGAATACCAAATTCAATACGCCTTTTTTATAGGTGCCGTCGATGGCCTCCTGCTCAACCTCCCCCGGCAATTCGACCATGCGGCTGAAACTGCCATAGGTACGTTCCACGCGGTGGAAGTTTTCTTCCTTTTCTTTCTTTTCCTGCTTTTTCTCCCCGCTGATGGTCAACAGGCGTCCTTCGAGCTTGACATCGATGTCCTTGGCGTCGCAGCCGGGAATCTCAGCCTTAACGGTAATCTCGCCTTTGCCTTCGCTTACATCCACCCGCGGCGCCCACGCGGTATCACCGAAAAGCCGCCGCGAAATGGGAAAATCCATGTCAAAAAAACGGTTGAACAGATTGTCCATTTCGTCTCTGAAACGGACCAATTCCCTTCCGGAACCTCTTCTGTGGGGCATCAGATCAAACATGACGGATCCTCCTTATTTTGGTTGGAACATGAAATGTTGGGATTACCCACCGGCCCTGCATCCGAGTGTTTATATCAACCCTTTTAGGCAGAACCGATGGACCGGGTTATAAAAGACATGCACTACCGTTCAGCGAAAAATTAACCAGGAAATGGGTAAAAATGCCCAGTGTAATATCCTGGAAGAGAGATGATTGACCAGTCTTTTGGACAGGTAGGTTTATCCTTTTAAGGGCATGATCACGCGAGGCGGTGAATCGTCAATAATTTCAAGCAACACACGCTTTTTATTTTTCACGGCGACGGCATTGAGAATGGTGCGCAATGCATTGGCTGTTCGTCCCTGTTTGCCGATAACTTTACCCGCATCCCCGTAGCCTACGCGCAGCCTTAAAATTGCGGTATGATGACTTTCCGTGACCGTTACCGATACATCTTCCGGTGCATCGACCAGCGCCTGGGCAATCGTTTCTGTTATTTCTTTCATTATTGGTCTTCGATTTCTTATAGTGTTTATAACCATTTACTGATAACCGTCCATTGATGGCATGCTATAAATGGTTCCGGCCGCAGACAAGCGTTGATTGTACCAGCGATACCCATACATCGAACGAAATGCGGAAGGGGTTGCCTATTAAATTGACTTATAAAGCGAAACCATCATGGCAAGCAATTCGTAAAACTGCCTAATTATCGATTGTTCATTGGTTAATTTTACCCATCATGGAGATGATGGGGAGCGGGGTTCATTTAACAGGGCAATTTGGAAAATAAGTTGTCACACCGGCAGGGCAGCGCATCACGATTTTTAGAACTATTTATTTAGCCAAGCCCTTTTTTTATCGGAAATATTGAGGCCACCGCCCCTCCCTCAAATCAGCCTTGCTTTCCAAGCGCTTCGATCCAAAAGGGAAAAAACAGGTCGGAAAACCGGTACTTAGCACCCGGACCTTTTTTGATCAGCACCCTTTTATTGAATAGTGAGGCAAGCGACGCATTAATCGAGGATGCAGGCCCGATCTTATGGCGAAGCTGAAATGCTTTTAAAAAGGGTGGTGTTTCAGAATCCTGCGCCAGCGCAATCAACAATACCTTTTGCGTGGCGCTAACCGTTTGCCACAACGCTTCATAATGCGGCACATCTTGTTTGGTGATAATCAACGGCAATGTATCAATGAACGGCGCATCAATCGCTTTTGATTCGATGGCAGCCTCCCAAGCAGTATGGCAGAGCCGCTGAACATTGTACGTCACCCCCCTCCCCTAACCGGATAATCTTGCGCACACAATCAAAGGAAATTGAATAGCCGCCCTTTTCAAACCATCCCAGAATGAATTTTTCGTAATTATCCTGCTTGATCGGTTCCAGGGCCATGATGCACCCCATCTTGTAAAAAGCCCGTTTTTTGTCTTGCACCATTGATAACATCACGGACATCTCCGAACCGGAAAAAATGTAACCGGTGTGCTGGTGCTTCTGGATCTCCGATCGTAATGCCTTTTCCACTGCGGCGCCATTGCATTTTTCGATATCGGAGAATTCGTCGATGATAATCGCAAGTGTCTTTTTTTTCTGGCCGCCAACACCTCGGCATGAGCCAACCCTTCAATCAATGCGGCCATGGCATCCTTTTCTTCGACGGCAAGTTCGAGGCTGGCGCTGATATCGCCATCAGGCCCAACACTGATATTGGGACGTAGTCGCCTGAATTCTGAAAAGCGTTTGAGTAACTTATCCGTGTTCGACTCAAGGGCTTTGGTCGTCAGACTCGCAACGGCCCCGGCAAAAGAACGCAGGTCAGGAAAAGCATTCAGGTCGATATAGGCAAAGGCGTATGTATCCGAGTCCATGCCGTTCATGAGGTTATGCAGCAGGCACGTTTTGCCCAATCTCCGCTGGGATATCAGAAAAACGCGATTGAGGTTTTCGATCTCACGTTTAAGGGTTTTGATTTCATCTGACCGGTCGGCAAAGTACGGTCCGGTGACAATACCACCGTATTTGAAAGGATTTCACATGTCTGTATTATTTCGTCATCAACGTTTCAATTTTTATGATACGTTTTTAACGTAATTCAAAAAAAATACAATGCCTGTTTCGAACAAAAACCTCCTATTCTATTGCGCGGCGGCGGGCACGCCGACGTACTCAGCCTGCTTCAAGTGCCCGGGAACAAAGCAGATGAGGTGCCCTGTGAACGCCTACTTTAATTCAGCTGCCTTTTACCGTGGCTGTAAGCGATTTACTGACCTGGCTCAACGAGAACGGTTTCGGGTAAAAAAAATCTATTGTTCCATTTTCTATAAGTTTGCGAGCAACGCCATCATTCTCGCCGCTCATCAAGGCGATGATTGTCTCTGGCGACTGCTTGCGTATCCGATGGGCCAGCTCGATGCCGCTCAAGCCGGGCATCTGGATATCAGTTAAAACAATGTCAACGGGCTTGCGCTGAAATTGGTCCCAGCCGGAAAGGCCATCATTCGCCTTGAAAACTTGCCAGCCGGGCATTGCAAAAGCTTCAGAGAGCAGATTTAAAAGCAGCTCGTAGTCTTCAACGATTAAAATGGACCTGGGCTGATCCTCAGTTTCGGACGTAAAAGCAAGTGTTTTTTCTCCTGGCAGTGATATCCGCCCCAAAAAGCAGTTGAAGCCGTCTGGTCGCCAATCGGCATGGTCAATGGCAGAATTGACGAACCGTTCGAACTGATCCTGGAACAATGCCATGGCGTTACACCAATTGGTAAAAGCGGTCTTTTGAAAATCAATAAACAGTTTTGCGGTTTGGTTGAATTCCATTTAAGCACGCCTTTCGTTTAAAAATTTTATAAATATATTGCCTTGCAATATTTATCAAGATATATTTTTAGGGATTGATAATCATGATATCAAGCAAGATGTCAATCAATTATTTTATGCATTGCAATAATATCTATATGTTACCATCCTGATTTAACTCGAGACTCATCTCTATTTAAACAAATATTCTGGCGAAATTATTTTGACGCACTGCAACATTTTTCTATTGACATTCCCATTGAACCGTTTATATTGATTTAAAAAACGCAGCCTCAACAAAAACCCTTGACCGCGAAATAGCTCTTGAACAGCTCAGGAGGAGGTAGCAATGGATGAAAAACGAATGATTAGGAGATTTCCATGAATCGTCTAAAATTGGCTATACGCTAACAAAATTAAGTTAATGACGTTGAATCCAAAAAATAAGGAGAAAAAAAATGATGGATCCCACAACAATGATGGCCCCCAAAAAAATGCTCAAACAGATGCTGACTTTCAACAAGACCGCTTTTGAAAACTCCCTCAAAGGGATCACCATGCTTCAGGAACAGAACGAGAAGATGACCAAGACAATGATCGACCAGGCCACCTGGCTTCCGGATGAAGGCAAGAAGGCGATTGACAGCATGGCAACGGCCTATAAAAGCGCTTTTGATAATTTCAAAACAACAATCGATAACTATTTCAAGAAAGCGGAAGAATATCTTTCAGAATAGGAAAGCCATCCCAATAGACGATTATTGGATGAAAATGAAATGATTAATCAAAAAAGCATGATCAAGCAGGTGGTGGATGTTAACAAGGCAGCCTGTGATAACTTCAAGGGTTTTCTCCAGTTTCAGGAACAGGCCGAGGATCAAATCAAAACCCTGTACGATGGAGTCCCTTATTTTCCAGAAGCGTGCAAAAACGCAATGGCCAATTATATTGTGTGGCATAAAGACCTTCATGTTAAAATAATTGCCATGATGGATGACAGTTTTAAAAAGGCAGAAGCGTATCTTTCCGCCTAACCAAACTTTCCATGCAAGGGGTAAAAGACGACCGGCTTTTCGGGAATTCTAAGCCGGTCGTTTTTCTCCTTACATCAAAATAATCGTTTTCCCGGTTCTTTTTTGATTTGGGGCGGGGTATCACTACGGGATAAATAGCAACCGTTGCAATATTTTGTCAATAGGCGGGGTATAGCGTTACACTTTTTGAATCCTATCAGCCTGTTGCTATACAGTTGAGTTGTTGCAATTCACCTGCAATCGGTTACTATATAGAAAAGCAGAAATATCCAATTACTGCATGTCGACCAACACACCTTTACCGGTCCAAGTCCCTGCAAGCTTGATGATAGATTCCCAGATTTTGCCTGAACTGTAAGCGCTATCAGATTTTTCTATTCTACTAATCCAGGCTGGGCTATAGAGGCCGCAGGGTGACGATCGATCAGTGCATTCAATAGACCTTTCAAGTTGGTGACGCGTTGTTTCGCACTCCAGAAATTGTGGAACGGCGAGGTGTCCATTACGGACCCGGCGTGGTCGGTGTGGGGTGAAAGCTCAACCATTTCCGCGCCGGTCAATACAGTACTTGCAACGGGGACCAGCCCATCGTTTGGTTCATTGATCAGCAGATTGAAGGTGTCTTTCAAGCCGAACTGACCGAATATGTCCTTCAGCATCTGGTTTAACCGATCCGAAATAAGGCTGATCGTGTCAGTGACATTATGGGCCAAAGCCGTCTGTGTCCAGTACCAGTATGCCCGGGCATTCTTCAGCACCGCGGCGATGATATCATTCAGCAGGGCTGAGTTGATGACGTCGGAGGCCAGCTTGATGATGTCAGAGGAGAGCTGACTATTTGGAGAGGCTTGGTATATTCCATAGGCGGATGTGACCGGGATGCGCTGGGTGAGGTTGGCGATGCTGTTTTCGTGCTGTGTCATGTAGGGACCGCGTACAGACATTTTGATATCGTCCAAAGCAAGACCGTCACCGAGCAGGTTCATTAAGGCTTCACTGACAGGTTGTGGCACCATGTCCACAAACGCCGTCCCGTTGAAAGGCGCTTGGAAAGAAATCCATCCGTGGACGTTGTTAAGCAACGCGTTCTCTGCCCTGATCAGCGCCTCAAGGGTGTCCAGTCCGCCCTTGCTGTGTGAAACGATCAGTACTCGGCGATCCCCGATCTTTTTTAGCATGTCCATAATTGCCGCACCGTTCATAGTTATGCCGTTTTGAGTGGAAAACAGCTCGCACTTTCCCATATTCACGCAGTCAATGCCGTAGGCTGAGAAAGCATTCTCCTGATCGAAAAAACTTACGCCGGAGCCTTCATCCACCGGAAATTTGATACTGGGAATCAAACTCGATAGCTCTCCGCCCACCATGGGAATACTCTTGACGGCCTTGATAACGGTGTCTGTTGACATAGCGTTTACCACGATGCTCACGGCATCGTAGATCTTGGTGAGGAAGCCGGGAACAAACAGAATTGTGTAGCCTTTCAACTGATTCATGGTTAACTCCTTTTGAGCAAGACATCAGGCAGCCAGAGGCTATCACCATTCTTAATCTACATGAAGTAAGAATGTCTGAGTTTATTGGAATTTCCACGTTCAAGGTGGCGGCCAGCCGACCGCCTTTGTCTTTCAAGGATATTTTTCAAAATAGGAAAACCGCCCATACAGCAGATTATTGGAGGAAAATGAGATGATCAATTAAAGAAGCATTATCAAAAAAAATCGGGCTGGCTGTGTCCTCATGCGATGCAATATAATGCATATTTACTTTGTCTGTTTAATCAACAACCATTCTATTTATTTTGAATATCATTTAATTTTTATAATATTGCATTGCGATATTTTTATTGACATCCCGTTTGAACCTCCTGTAGTTTTCTCAGAAAAATGGATAAAAAGAACAAACCAGACTGCATAGTAACCCGTGAACAACTCGAGAGGAGGTAGCAATGGTTCAAAAGCAAATGTTGAAGCAGATGGTCGAATTCAATCAAATTATGTTTGACAATTTTTCCCAGGCCTTAAAATTGTTCCCGTGCCAGTTCGGACAGCAAATCGCTAATTTCGATTTTGACCAGGCCAATTGGCTACCATCTGAAGCATTCAAAGCCACTGAAAATTGGGACAAATCCTTCCTACAGGCGGTTTTATAGCGGCCCTTGGAGAATCCAGGGGCCGCTTTTTTTTCAATGTGTTAATCGGTGCGCATTTGCACATGTTCTTTGATGATATGGAGCCAATAACGCTCGACCGGCACGCCATGGATTTTCTATCCCAACATACGGATTTGACGCCAATTGCATCCATGATGTGAAATATTCCATGTTGGCATCAATTTTTTCATCGACCATCCGTATTTCTTCAGCATTCAATTTTTTGCTATCCTTTGGCCAGTTAACATATCCCCAATAACGCATAGAAATCGTCGTAAACGCAGTCGTATAAAGCTCTAACGCCATCACACCAAAGCGCCATATATCCATGGCCGAATTCTTGAAGCCTAAACCAATTGTCTTTTTCATTGAACATTCCACTTTATGCTGTTTGATAGTCATAGACTCATTTTATACAAATACAAATAACGCGGCAAGAAATGATAAAACGTATTGGTCCTACATTTATGGTTATACATATAACATAATATCTTATTTTGTCAATAACTATTTATTAAGGAAACCTGTGATCCAAGAGCCCCCGTGAATATAAATGATCTTCTATCCGCGGGGTGAGCCTGGTTTTTGGGTATAAAAGTTACTGCAACTTTTTAGTCCCATTTAGCTCATTGAACAATGCTCTGAATTGCATGGTAACCTTATGATTGGGCGCATAATTTAACAAAGGCGAAGCATTCCGGTGTGATTCGCGGATGATCACCGAATGTGATAGATGGTTTTTTAAAATCGGTAGCCCTTCTTCGATAAGCTCTGAAACCAATGTCCGGGGTAAATTGGCGCGCTCTTGAAAGTGATTAACGACGATTCCCTCTACATTCAGGTTTCGATTATGATCTTGCTGAACTTCACGAACCCGATTGAGGAGTTGATACAGTGCGCGTCGCGAAAAATCGTCACAATCAAATGGAATCAGACAGCTATCAGCGGCAATCAGCGCTGAAAGGGTATAGAAATTAAGAGCGGGCGGTGTGTCGATATAGACAGCATCGTATCCGTCCAATTGATCCAGCATATCTTTCAGTTTTCCGATTTTATATCGCGACTCCAGGCGTGCCATTAGTTCGCTGAGCGTTTCATGAGCAGGCAATATTACCAGATGATCAATCGCCGTGGCATGAATATAGGCGTTAGCATCTTTGGGGAACCAGGAAAAACTAAGCGTTTCCTGGTAATAATCAGCTAATGTGATTTCAAGCGAATCCGCGTTACTGCCAAGCAAGTATTGGGTTGAATTCGCCTGAGGATCCAAATCGACCAATAGGGTTCTCTGTCCGGAGGCCGCACTAAGCGCCGCCAGATTACATGAAATGGTCGTTTTGCCAACACCGCCCTTCTGGTTGAAAATCACCCTGCGCATAGGCCCTTCCCAACGTATTTGGTTGAAATTAGTGTCAAGCTAATGGAATAATATAGATTATAGGAATTATCACACGCTTTTTTCAAGTCGTCTCTTTGCTAAAAGAGATTGGCTGACATGCTATTTTTATCATGAAGGCATCGAAAAACTCCTTAAGCGCCGCATAGCCATCCAGCGGAAGTACATGCGCAATGTACTGGTCAGGCCGAACAACGACCATACAGCCCAGTTTTCGATTAATTTTACGCGTTTCGAATATGTCATTACCGCATTTCAAGTCTGCGCAGAAAATTTTTTCGTAATCAAGAAGCCCGTAAAAACCTTTCTTGGGGATAAGGAACGCGGGCATTTTTTCAAGGACAAGCTCACGATGGCCTTGCTGGAAGATAACGCGTACATCGATCACTGAATCAATATCTGCTCCTCTCGGCGTGTATTGCCTAATAGGAGAATCGGAGGACTCGGCGAGAAATTCACATAGGTTTCGTATGCCTGAAGAAGGGGCGGCCGGGTCATCCGCAGAGGAAAAGGCAAAAAGACGCCAGCGACCATCGGCCTTGATCGTATGTCCCAGATGAACCGGTTGGGCGTCTGCCAGACGAATGACCGGCGACGAATGGAAACGCATCCCGATTATCAATTCTTGGGCCAAATGCTGATGGGTCGGCTCCGCGGAGATTATCGACGGATTGTAATGGGTCGCCGTCCCTGCCATGAAGCGTCCCTGTTTGACGAAGTATTTCTGGAATTCCGCCGGATCAATACCCTCACTGTCGGCATTGCCCACATCTTGCGGTGGAGCACTGCACATCTTGGCAAACTCGCAATCGAAGCCAATCAACTCCTCGGCAACGGGTCGGCGTTCAAGGGAATAGGTGTGTAACAGACGAGGCGCACACCGCCCCTGGATGACAGCCGCAAGCTTCCATCCAAGGTTGAAGGCATCCTGCATGGAAACATTCATACCATGACAAGTTTTCGGGCTTTGCGTGTGACTGGCATCCCCGGCGATGAACACGCACGGAAAACGCTTATCGATGGCGTTTTTGGGAACGTCGTCAAACTTGTCGCAAAGCCGTTGTCCTATCTCGTAGGCGGTCCACCAGGCGATTTCCTTAACTTCAAAAGTGTAGGGTTGCAGGATTTGTTGGGCAGCTGCAACTATATGGTCCGGGGTAATATCGCGATTTGAAAGCCGCTCGCCTTCTTTGAATTTGTCAAGCTCAATATACAGGCGCACCATATCCCCATCCCCACGGGGAACGATCAAGGCGTTGCCTTTGTTTGCGGAGTGTATTGTCGACTTCAGGTGTATGGCTGGGAAATCGGTATCAGCCAGAATATCCATGACCCCCCAGGCCTGTTTAGCTGAATCCCCTCGAAGAATTCGCCCGATGGACTTGCGAACGGTGCTGTGCGCCCCGTCACAACCGACGACGTATCGAGCCTTCACCATTTCTATTTGCCCCTCGTGCGACGGATCGAGCCGTTCAATCCGGGCTATGACCGGGTAGGTCGATACATAATCTTCGGAATTGACAGCAGGATCAATCAGAAGGTCAAGCATTCGCCGTGAGTAGTCCGGTTCCAGTCGGCTCGGAGAATGTCTCATCAACTCCAGAAAAAAATCACGCACGCATGCCTGGTCTAGTATCACATGCGGAAATTCGGATAGCCCATCTTCAGCATTCTGAATCCTGTCGCTACGGACTATATTTTTTCTTTGGATAGCCTCGGGCTTCCAGAAGGTGGTCTCGTTGACCCAGTACGCCTCCTTCAGCACCTGTTCGTTAAAGCCGTAAGACTCAAACATCTCTACCGTGTGGCAGGCAATACCATCGACCTGGCCGACGAGTAGAGGGCCGGACTTCTGATCGACAATCCGCGTCTTGATGTCAGGAAAGGCCGCCAGTTGAGCCGCCAGGGTCAGACCAGCAGGCCCGCAGCCGACAATCAGAACATCAACTTCATTTGGAAGGGTGTCCGAGTTTGATGATGCATGGTACTGCTCAGATGGTTTGGATATTTCCGGATTTCCAATTCTAAACCCGTTGAGATGGGATTGCATTATAACTAAACGCTCCGATACAAAGCGGTCCTATTGGTTGATGAAATTGATTATCTATACATATACCCATAAAATTGTTGTTAAACGTTCAATTTACTAAGTTCGTCAACCGATTCTTGCATACAGGCCTTGAAAAACTTCGGGTCCGGAAGCATCTCGGGGCAACTCACCGCGGTTAAAACCAAGTCATCGCAATAGCTGCCGGCAACGAGCAGCATGCCCATGCCGTCCATGATAAAGCCCCAGTTGTAGCATCTGAGTTGCTTGGCGCCGCAAAAATAAAGGGGCTGTCGGGACCCGGGGACATTGCTGATACCGATACCACTGTCTAATGACTGGACGTAATCTGCCATTTTACTTTGCAACGCCAATTTAATACCTCCGTCGATGATTGGCTTAGGCGCTACCTCAAGCATTTCCGTCATGCTTCGTCCCCCGATATTCTCCGTAAATTGCTTCGAATAATTTGTTGCCTCGTGCACGTTCTTCATTCTCTCGAGTGGGTCCTCTATCTCGACATGCATGTCGGAAACCATCGAAAATATCTTGTTTCCACCGTCTGCAATTTCTTCATCTCTACGCACCGAAATGGGAATCAATCCCAATAAGGGTTTAGTTGGCAGTTCCTGGTGGTGCACAAGATATTTTCTGATGGCACCACCAAAAATGGTAAGCACGACATCATTTACCGTGGAACCGGCCACTAATTTGCGCATGTTGATAATGTCTTTCAATGAAACGGTAATGGCCTCGAAAACCCGTTTCGGTGATGGGATTGTTCCGTTAAAGCGAGTGCGCGCATAGCTGGGGGTTCGGATCTTATCCATGATATATGCATTCAATGCCTTAAAAGCGTTCGGAAGGGTTCGATAAAAAAAACTCATCCGTTCCATGGGCTTCTTCAGCAAGCTATTCCAATACGTCTGAACCAACAATTCAGATGATGAAGGCGTCCGACCAGATGGTTTCTGCTCTTTGGCGGTATCCCCCTTAGCATCGGCGACGGCTTCGGGCTCGAGGGTGTGCATGACACTCTTCAGATAGGTGGCCGACCCGCCATCGAACTGACCGTGATGTTTCTTATGAACAATCGCAAAACACCCCTTTGGAAATCCTTCGACCTTGTCCAAGCCTTCAATGACGTGTATCTCCCAAAGTGGTTTGGACATATCGAGCGGCGCTTCGATGATCTGTCCGGCTTTGGCAACCAACTGATCCCAATTACCGGGTTTGGGAAGTTTGGTGAACCTTACATGATAGTCAAGATCAAACGCATCATCTTCAACCCAGTAGGAGTTATCAAGCCCCATTGGCACCGGGACTCTTTTTTCACGCATGAACAGTTTGTCGAGACGCTGGCTGATGTATTTTAATATATCTTCATGGGTGACGCGTCCCTCTGGAGCAGTCGATGGATCATAAATATGAATGTCGGTGATGTGCATCGGTGAGTTAGGGGCCTCGAGTGAAAAAAACATTTCGTCTACGCCTGTGAGCTGTTTCATTTTATTAATTGGTCTCCTTTTCCGTATCTGAGAGCTATAGAATAACTTTGCATCACGAATTGATGGCAAAATATCTTCAAAATCGATTTTCAAAATGGGATGTAGACGAAATGGATCAATTATGAACGTAAGCAGTTCAGAAAACTTCAGAATCAGCAATGCACAAAAGCAGCGCACCCATCTTTTCAATAAGTTAAGATATACACAATTATTTTACCATAAAAAATTATTAGGGAAGAGAAAGTTCGTTGGCCCTACATTTTTGGTAAGACCAATATGGCCCTACATAAAGTATACAATATTCGTTGTCAATAATTTTTTATTCTGATACATGGATAGCTGGAAGCTCTTGTAAACAAGGTTTACAATTTAATATTGAACGTCAACGTGCCGATTATTCATTAATTGACAAGCTGGTATGATTCGTATGTGATAATCTCAAGGTATAGTGCTCCAACTTTAGTTTTTATTGGCACACATATTGCTAAGTATCAATAGCGGCCATTTTTATGAATATTATTTTGTAGAAAACTTAAGTTGTATAATAAAATTAACGTAAGCAAATCACCGCCAAAATTTGTGCCAATAAATTTCGAGGTTGTATGACTATAGCAGAATTTTCGACATGCATAATTTTATACCCATAAGCAAATTACAAACAACCGAAGAAGTTTTCAATCAGCTTAAAAAGGCCATTCTCAGCGGCGATCTGAGAAAGGAGACAAACTGCCTTCGGAACGAGAACTGGTAAAGTTGTTCAATGTCAGTAGAGGTGTGGTACGGGAAGCCATCCGAGGCCTCAAGACAACCGGTTTTGTCGAAATAAAGCAAGGGCCGCTTGGGGGCGCGTTTGTCACGGAAAATTCCGGGAATCAGCTCGAATCGGGACTTTCTGCGCTCTATCATTCAAACAAACTGACCATTTCTGAAATCGGCCAGGTTCGTCAGTTCATTGAGCCTCAAATTGCACGCTTGGCCACCTTGAATGTCAACGCTGAATATCGCGAAAAGCTTCAATTGGCATTATATCAAGAAAACCAATCCTTTGATTCAATCGATGATTACGTACAGAAATTGACGGCCATCCATCTGATCCTTGCGGAGATGTGTGGCAATGAGATTCTCAAAACCATGTTGATCGCGCTAACGGCCCTGACCCACCAGATTGTCAAAGCCTTATCGCCAGATAAGGTGTATTCCCTTCATCGTACCGGCGAACACGACAATATTGTGGCTTCAGTTCTGTTAGGCGATCCAGAAGGTGCCGAAAAATCCATGATACATCATACCAACTGCTTCGGTGAGGCTTTCATCAAAACCGGAAATACTTACTCTGCCCTGTCCAGCCGGAATTGAACGGTTAGTAACGCTTGGATAATCAAGTCACCGACGGAGCCACTCCCTGTCGAAAACCAAAACGAAGCGACAAAGATGGGCATTGGCCGCCAACGCCTTCTCATCAAGCAGCCGTGGCACGATGTCGTGCTCGACCACTTGGATAAGTCCGGGATCAATCGGCTTTTCGATCGGGAAAAAGGGCGGCCGATGGCATCGTTGATCCAATAATCGGTCGTGCCGCGCAAACACAGCCGCTGGCGGGTGAAATAGCGCCGCGGCAGTTTGGTCAGCTTGCCATGATAAACGCGAACATGGCCATCGACGTAATGGGTACCGGCCGCATCGGGTCCAGTGCTTGCTTAGATGCGCGGTCCATATCTCGGCCGAATTGGCCTCGCTCAAAGCATCCATTTTTTCTCGAAGGCACCGCGCTTCCGGAATACGATCCAGACCCAAAAGCTTGCCGAATTCACCCGGTGCATTCTCGCTAAAGCGTTCAACGGTCTTGATCCGGCAAAGCGTCATGAAGGCCAGCACTAGCAAGATTTTGAACTTGGTGTAATACCCGCTGATCTTGCCAAGCAGCTTTTCGGCGCCTTCCAAAATACCGTTGGCCAAAAGCGCCGGCACGGCACACATGGCCCCTGCCTTGGGAACATCCAGGCAGGGCTCGAATCGATCTTGCGTTTCGCCTTGACCGATCGAGGCCAAAGCCCGATCCATAACCCGCGTGCAGGCCGTGCCCATCCCCTTGGCAGCGGCCGCGTCCACCGCGCTGCGCGATGATTTATCCGTGCCCGCCTTGGCAGTTTCGACACCTTGGCGCTCGTGTAAGCGTCCGTCGTTGATGGCCTTGCGCAAGGTGTCGAGCTTAACACCTAACTGCTGAGCGGCATCATGACGCGTGAAGCCATGATCCAAAAGGGCCTGGGCTTGATCGAGCACCTGCGGTTTCAGGATATGACCTTTACGACTTAAAATTTATCTTTTTACTCGTCAATGCTTTTGTAGGAAATCAAGTTTTCTGAAATTGTGGTACTCTGTCTACTTTCTTTCTCTAAAAAAGATTGGCCTTCTTCAGTTCCGCTAGTTTACTCGGACCATAGCCGAAGTATTTCAGATTCTTCCGCATCTCGTGCCATGATCAACCCGCTCTTTCCGTCCCAATCTTCAGGGGGCCGCCGGCCGCGAATGTCTCCCCATTTACCGATGGCGCCGCACTCGTAAAGCGCTTTAATCTGGTCCTTGTTTTTACTCAGGTGTTTGGTCATCACGTATTCGTTATCAAACCCCACCGGTTCCAGAATGAGGGTCCCCACCTCCAACACACGAATTCCTTGCAATGGCATTGGCTTCGCGTGTTTCGTTTGCTTATAATCCTTCCATGTTTCTTCCGCCATAGCCGTTGACCGTCTCCTTTCACGGAACTGTATCTTTCTCAAGGTTGACGCGCATGCGGCAAGTATACCCCCATGAAAAATAAAATCATACAGAACCGCGCCGTATATTCGTCAGAATGTGGAACGTAGAAATAAGAAAATTAAAACAGAATATTCGGTATAACCATTGAAATAGCAGGTACAAATGCAATAATAAACAAGGACAAAATAAATATAAACAGTGATGGCAGAATAGATCGTGACACGTAAACAAAGTCTCTCTTTGTCACGGCTGATGCGGTGTACAGTAAAAGACCAAGCGGTGGGGTAATATAGCCGATCCCCAAGGCGACAGTGACAACCAAGCAGTAATGGATCGGATCAAAGCCGAAATTTGTAGCGATGGGTAACAAAATCGGAACTAAAATCATGATCGCACCAATGGGATCCAAAAAAGTCCCGACCAACAGCAGGAGCAGAATAGTGAAAATCATGAAAATAGATCCATTGGGCAGATACTGCATGGAATAATTTAAAATCTGTTCAGGAATGCCTTGCATGGTGATATATTCTGACAGTACGCCTGCACCTGAAACCGTGATGACAAGGGTCCCGCTGATCAGCGCACTTGAAGTAATGGCGTTCTGCAAGTCTTTAAACTTTACCGAACGATAAATCAACGTTTCCACAATAATTGCAAGCACACAGGATACGACAGACGCCTCGGTGATCGTAAATGCACCGGAATAAATTCCGGCAAACAAAATGATAATAATTAAAAAAGGGAAGATGGCATCCCGACCGGCCGTTAGAAAATCCATGGTATTGAATTTTTCAAGGGCGAGGGCGCCGAGTCCTTTCTTCATAGAAACAATATAGGCATACAGACAAAGACATCCCATGATCAAAATAGCCGGCAGATAGCCCGCGGAAAAAAGTTTTACAACGGATTCACCTGCGGTCAAGGCACAAATAATCATAATGATGCTGGGCGGTACGATGATACCTAAAATCGCTGAACTGGTGATCAGGCCGATGGAAAAAGACTCCGGGTAATCATACTTTTTCATATGGGGGAACATCACGCTGCCGATGGTAACAACGGTTGAAATGCTTGAACCTGAAATCGCACCAAAGACACCGGAACACGCAATACCGGTGATGGCCAAACCGCCGGGAAGAAACGATAGCATCTTTCGCGCAAACATGATCAACCGGTCCGCAGATTTCCCCATTGTCATAACCGTTCCCATAAGAATAAAAAACGGGATGGCCAACAGGGAAAAATTGTCAAGTTTTTTGACTAGGGTCTGAGCAACAAAGGTTAATTCCACATCCGCAAAGTAAAATAGCCCGAAAACACCGGTTATAAACAAACAGATATATACAGGAATTCTTAAAAATAGTAAGCAAAGCAGGATGAATAAAATGATTAATATTTCCATTTTGTTACTCGCCTTTAAATAAATTGATAAGACAATCGATTGTACGGATTGCCATTAATAAGCCGAAAATCGGCAGCGTGCAATAAATCAGATAAAGAGGAATCTGCAGAATTGGTGAGTAGATATCCATTGCAATCTCTACCTGAACATAAAGAAAACCGTAGACGATAAAAAAAACAGACACCAGCAGACGGATGCCGTGTAAAAATAAATCAAGTCCGGTTCGCCACTTGGGGAATCGTTCATAAAGCACATCTACCTTAAGTTCTGTCTTTGTTTTAATGGAAGCGCTGGCTGCTAAAAACGTTATGGCAATAAACAGATAAGTTGAAAGTTCATCTGGCCATGACAACGGATGCCGAAAAACATACCGGGTGAGTATGGAAATTGTCAGAGCAATGAGCATGGTCGAAAAGATAATGAACATGCCTTTTTGTTCTATGAAATCTATAATCGAAACGATGCGTTTCATAAGATCAGTCCTATATTAAATGATAAAATCCTAAGATGAGGTGCCCTGTGAACGCTTACGGATGGGTTGTTTCAAGCCACCCGGGAACCAAGATGGCTTGAAACGGATAATGCAAAATTCAGGCTACATGCCGGATACAAAGTTGCTCACTTTATCCAGCCACGCTTTACCAATCTCAGGCTCAAATTCTTTCCAGACAGCTTTCTGAGCCTCTTTTAATGCGTTCATATCTTCTTCCGAAAAATCGATGATCTCAACACCTTTTTCGATCAGCGCGGCTTCGGATTCGGCAGTCAATGCCATACTCATTTCTCTTGCCTTTTTAAAGTTCTTATGAACGCTGGCATCGATCACTTCGCGAATTTCCGGATCAAGTTTCTTATACCATTTATTATTTACAACAAAGAAATGTAATCCGATCATATGATTGGTCCGGGTGAAATATTTACAAAGATCATATACCTTGAGGAGGTTTACAACCTGCAGGGTCTGGTCTGTACCTTCAATGACCTTCTGATTCAGAGCAGGTATTACATCTCCCCATGACATGGGTACCGGGTTGACATCAATGCCGTTCCAGAAGGCCAGGGGATATTTACCCTTGGTGGTCCTCAATTTCATACTTTTCAAATCACTCAATGTTCTAGCCGGTTTGGTGCTGGTTATTCCATATCTGCCGAAGAAACACATGTCCAGAACCCTGATCCCTTTGCTTTCAAGGGAGCTGAACAATTCCTCTCTGAGCTCATCATTTTCCAAAAAAGCGTTCCATTTTTCATAGGAATCCATTAAATACGCTAACGTGCCAATGGCAAATTTGGAATTAAAATCGGGTGCGATGTTACCAATCAGCCAAGCACCCTGAAGAACACCCATCTGTGCTTTTTTGACGATATCAGGCGGACCGCCCATCTGTCCGCTGTGATAATACTTAGCCTTGATTTTATCACCAGCGGTTTCATTTAGTTCTTTCTCAATCCACACGCCCGCTTTAGCATGGGGTTCAACCGGGGGGACGAAGTTGGAAAATTTAAATTTAACGGTTTTGGCTGCGAGCGGGTCACAGAAAAACAACAACAGTATCCCCATTACAATGCTGAAATACAGTGAACAACGCTTTTTCATGATACGTCTCCTTTGTTAAAATTGTGAGTTAGACGAAGTCGCTGCACGGCAGGCAGCCTGATTTAAGCTCCTATTATAAATTTCAATAGGCCAAAATACGTCAAACGATCCTAAAATTGTCTCGAAACCGTTTTTTTTCTTATTCTAAACGAGGTTGCCGTTTTTTAATTCATCCAGTTTACTCGGACCATAGCCAAAGTATTTCAGATAGATGTGTCCGTTGTCATACCCCACCGGCCGGCAGACCCACTTGGTCCGGATGGGCGTCTCGGTCATCTTGTGCTGCGCCTGAGCCACGACAACCTCCCCGTAAACCGGATCCTGAACCGGTGTAAACATCCCTCTTGCGGCCCAGTTCTGATCCTGCAGGGTCTCCAGTGGGGTACACACCGGCGCGACCACGGGGGCAATGGGCGCCAGGCGACCCGTTTTGCCGTATTCCACCGACATATTGACCAGTTCTGCATTGGTATATTTCTGGGTCTCGGCAAAAACCAGGGGCGCCCACTTCAGCTGCATCTCTTCTTCGGTAAAAATCGTTAGATCCTTCCAATCGGCGGCCCCCCAGTCATCCCACATCCCCATCATGTCGGCAAAGGCCTGCCACATCTCAAGGCGCAACCCGCCCAGGAACACCGCCCCGTCCTTGGTCGGAGAGAAGCAGTAAAGCCAGGCTCCTTTGTCCAGGCTGCCGAACCGCTTCGCGATCACGCCCGACCCATGATACCAAACCGGACAGTTGTCATCGAATTTCGCGTAGGCCTCGTGAGTGGATACGTCCAGCGCTTGTCCCTCTCCGTTGGTCTCTCGCCAGTGGAGTGCGGCCAGGATACCGGCGGCCATGAAGGTTGCCGGTTGCGCCCAGCCGATCCAGGGGCCGGCCTTGGTCGGTACGGCCCAGGGGCAATCCGCCACCGTGGATCCCTCGGGCATGACTTCTCCGGTGGCTTCCTGGATGCCCGAGCGCGCCTGAGCGATGTTGTCGTAGTCCGGCATCCGGCTACGACTCAACGGTCCGAATTGCCCATTGGCGGTGATGGATGCGAAAATCAGTCGGGGGTTGATGGCTTTCAACTGCTCATACCCGATCCCCCAATCATCCATGACCCCGGGCAAGAAGGTTTCGATGAGAATATCCGCCCGGGACACCAGTCCCTTCAAGAGTTCCCGCCCTTCGGGTTCTCTCAGATTCAGCGTAATGTGGGATTTGTTCCTCCCCTCGGTCAAATAGTTGAGCCCCTCACCCTTGTGAAGCATCCCATAGGGAGTACAGGTCCGGATAAAATCCCCTTCGGGGGGTTCGATGCGGATCACCTCGGCACCAAATTCGGCCAGCAGGGAAGAACAATAGCAGCCGGCATAGCTTTTAAAACTCAGGTCCAATACAGTGATGTCGTCTAACGCTTCAAGTTTGGCATGCGCATCCTTGGGGTCACTATTTCCCCTAATCCATTCATTCCAGTTTTGACCCGTTTTCATCGGCTACTCCTTTTCATCCGCATCTCTTGACATGATCAATCCAGTTTTCCCATCCCAATCTTCAGGGGGCCGCCGGCCGCGGATATCCCCCCATTTACCGATGGCGCCGCATTCGTACAGCGCTTTGATCTGGTCCTTGTTTTTACTCAGGTGCTTGGTCATCACATACTCGTTATCAAATCCCACGGGTCTGACCGTCCACTTGATACGCGGCGGCGTTTTCGACATGTTGACGGGAAAATCGTAATCCCTGTACTTTCCAAGAAGCGGATCATCGATCTCGGCAATATAGCCACGCGCCACACTGTGCTCGTCTTCCATGACCTCTTTGTTGGTCTTCACACACGATGCCGCAAAGCCATGGGCTTCGGCCAGCTGCTCGATTTCGGCAGCCGTTTTGGTTTTGGCCCAATCCGCCACGATGGCCAGAATATCGACGGCGTTTTCTTCTTTCAGGCGGGTCAGATGATCGCTGAATCTGGGGTCGTCCATCAGTTCCGGCCGCTGCATGGCATCGCAGAGCCCTTTAAATTCCTCGGGTGCGGGTGCGGCCAGGGCCACAAACTTTTCATCCGCCGTATAAACCGTATCGGCCGGACAAATGGAGACATCCCGGTTGCCGGCAGGCATGGCCGTCTTGCCGGTCAGCTGCTGATAAGGCCAGACCCAGGACATCAAGCGCATGATGTTTTCGGTTTGAGACAGATCGATAAACTGACCCTTACCCGTTTTTTTACGATGGTGCAGTGCGGCCAGCACCGCCAACTCACCCATGAGTCCGCCATAGTCATCACACGGATAGATGCTGCTTTTAAGCGGTGGCTGACCCGGAAAACTTGACACCCAGGCGTATCCACTGAGCCCTTGTGAGGCACCGTCGTTGGATGGCCGGTTTTCAGTCGCGTAGGGTCCCCACTGGCCGAAACCAGTCTTGGATATGTAAATGATGCCAGGATTGACTTCCTTGATATGATGGTAGCCCACGTTCCACTTTTCCATCACGCCTGGCCTAAGATTGATTTCGACGATATCTGACTTGGCTGCCAGTTCCAGAAAAATCTCCTGCCCCTCCGGCTTGTGCAAATCCAGTCCAACCCAGTATTTATTGACATTGTTGTGAATGAACACCGGTGGATATCCCTTGTAGAAATAACCAAACGGGGTCATGTTGCGGCCGGTATCACCAATGGGAGGAATTTCGCATTTGATTACCTCGGCGCCCATGGATGCAGCATAGCTAGTCCCGACCGGACCTAAAATAAGGGTTCCCACCTCGAGTACGCGAACCCCCTGCAATGGCATTGGCTTCGCGTGTTTCGTTTGCTTATAATCTTTCCATGTTTCTTCTGCCATAGCCGTTGACTGTCTCCTTTCTATAAGATCTCTTCATCACTTAATATCGTATCCATTCCATTTGTCTGGCCGGCAGAAAATCGTCGGCAATCGCGTGGAGGATACACGCTTCGTAGTTGGCTTAGGAGCCGTTAAAGCGATACTAGCCAGTAACCATCTGTCGGCGATATACCTTCTCCAATTCAATTAAATTGATTGAAAAATCTTTCAAATGCGCTGTCATTTCTTCTGCAGCGTGCGGCCCGTCCCCGGCCTTGACGGCTTCGATCAACGATCGATGTTCGCCAGGACCATGTAGCGCATCAAGATCGGATACGACGGTTAAAACCACCTCTGCCGTGATCTTCATCATTGCCCTGATGATGGCCTCAAAGAATTGGTTGCCGCAGATGCCAGCCAACACCTTGTGCACTTTGGTAAGGCATGAGATTCGTTCGCTTTCTGATTTGAAAGAAATATGTTCACCCGCCTCGGCCGCATCAAGCCGTTTCAAATGCGAGGGGTTGAAGTTAAGTGCCGCCAAACGCGCGACTTCGGGCTCGACAAAAAGACGGACTCGAGCCACTTCGGCCATGGAAAGGGTATTGCTCTGAAACAAGTCGAGGAATGAATTCTCAACATGGTCAAAGGTCAGGTCGGTAATATAGGCGCCACCGCCATGGCCTGGACGGATCATTAAAAACCCGCTCAGCTCAAGCATACGCAAGGCTTCGCGAATGACCCCCCGCCCCACCCGAAACGCATCCGTGAGTTCCAGCTCAGATGGTAGCTTACTACCAGACGGGAATTGTCCAGCGAGAATAGATGACTTGATTTGGGTAAAAACCTCCTCCGATGCCCTGTGCGATTTAATTGGTGTAAATACTTCCATTATTGTTAGACTTTCAATTTACTCAGTTCGTCGACCGATTCTTGCATGCACGCCTTGAAAAACTTCGGATCCGGGAGCATCTCCGGGCAACTCACCGCCGTAAAAACCAAATCATCGCAATAACTGCCGGCAACCAGCAGCAACCCCATGCCGTCCATGATGAAACCCCAGTTGTAACATCTGAGTTGCTTGGCACCACAAAAATAAAACGACTGCCGGGACCCGGGGACATTGCTGACGCCGATACCACTGTCTAATGACTGGACGTAATCAGCCATTTTACTTTGCAGCGCCAATTTAATACCTTGGTCGATGATTGGCTTAGGGGCTACCTCAAGCATCTCGGTCATGCTCCGTCCCCCAATCGCCTCCGTAAATTGCTTCGAGTAATTTGTCGCCTCGTGCACTTTCTTCATTCTTTCAAGTGGGTCCTCTATCTCCACATGCATGTCGGAAACCATCGAAAATATTTTGTTTCCACCGTCTGCGATTTCTTCTTCTTTTCTGACCGAAATAGGAATCAATCCAAGTAAGGGTTTTGCGGGAAGTTCCTGGTGGTGCACAAGATATTTTCTGATCGCACCACCCAAAATAGTCAGCACGACATCATTTACCGTGGAACCGGGTACTAACTTGCGCATGTCGATGATTTCTTTCAACGAAACGGTAACGGCCTCGAAAACCCGTTTCGGTGATGGGATTGTTCCGTTAAAGCGGGTGCGCGCATAGCTGGGTATTCGGATCTTATCCATTATATATGCGTTCAATGCCTTGGAGACATTCGGAAGGGTCCGGTAAAAAAAACTCAGCTGATCCATGGGCTTTTTCAGCAGGCTGTTCCAATACGTCTGAACCAACAGTTCCGTTGATGAAGGTGTCCGACCGGATGGTTGCTGCTGTTTGGCGGTTTCCCCCTCGGCATCGGCGACGGCTTCGGGTTCAAGGGTGTGCATGACACTCTTCAGATAGGTGGCCGACCCGCCATCAAACTGACCGTGATGTTTCTTATGAACAATCGCAAAACAACCCTTTGGAAACCCTTCGACCTTGTCCAATCCTTCAATCACGTGTATCTCCCAAAGCGGTTTGGACATGTCGAGCGGCGTTTCAATGATCTGTCCGGCTTTGGCAACCAACTGATCCCAGTTGCCGGGTTTGGGAAGCTTAGTGAACTTTACGTGGTATTCAAGATCAAACGCCTCATCTTCAACCCAGTATGAGTTATCAAGTCCCATTGGCACAGGAACGCGTTTTTCACGCATGTAGAGTTTGTTCAGACGCTGGCCGATGTATTTTAAGACATCTTCATGGGTGACTTTTCCCTCTGGAGCGGTTGATGGGTCGTAAATATGAATGTCAGTAATGTGCATTGGCGTGTTAGGGGCCTCCAGTGAAAAAAACATTTCATCTACGCCTGTTAGCTGTTTCATTTTGTTTATTAATCTCCTTTCTATAATTCCTTGGATTCGAATTTTATGCCTATAAATTAACCCAGCTTATGCAGTTCCCTTCAATAATCATCAATATGGTGGGCTAACAAAGATCGTAGGCTTACAATAGGTAGTGTCTACTTAAGCGAACTGCATAAGCAAAAAATTCTATACCAATTTGGGATACTAAGTGTTGAGATAGATTGGTCTGACATTTTTGGTATGACCATTTTGGTCCTACATAAAATGTATAATACAACTTGTCAACACCTATTTCTTCTGATAAACAAATAGGCGATCATTATTTAGCAAATATAGTTAAATAATTGCACTAACGCTTTATAATTTTTGTCTTTTCAAATTTAAATCAGGCAGTTTGCATAACACCCGCGAGTAATGCATTTTGGATTTCCATACGCAGTTGGCGAATTTTTTTATGGAAACGCGATCGTCAAATTGGCGATGGCAATAGATCGTAATCAATAAATATATTTGAAATTATAGAAAAATTGTATGGGCCGGCTGGAGAATCGCTCGTCAGGCAAAAATCCGGGAACCTTAACGAACCTGGCCTTTCGGCTCTCTATTATTCAAACATATTGATTGGTTATAAGGTTATTCGGGATCGCCAGTTCATTGGATGTCCAATTATACGATTGCCACCTTTGGATGTTAACGTTACCGAAAAAAGCGTGAACTTGCATTGCATCAAGAAAAGCAACCGAGGAAGACCGGTAACGATTCAATATGATAAAATTTGGTCTTTCGTCCAAAACAAAGGGAATAAACAATGGCTCTAGTTTTCTAATGAAAGAATAGTTTTTTTTAAAAATAGGTCAAATCAATAAACAAGAGGAATGAATGATGCGTTCATTTCAGCCGATTAAAAAATCAAGTGCGACAGACGAAGTTTTAGGACAGCTAAAAGATTCTATTCTAAAAGGCTCGATAAAGCAGGGAGGAAAACTCCCGTCAGAGAGAGAGTTGTCCAATGTTTTCAATGTTAGCCGAGGGGTGGTGCGGGAAGCCATCCAAGGCCTCAAGGTAACAGGTTTTGTCGAAATAAAGCAAGGACCGCTTGGGGGAGCGTTTGTCAAAGAGATTTCTTTGGGGTTACTAGAAACTGGATTTACAGATTTATTTTTTGCAAATAAGCTCACGCTCACTGATATCTTGAATGTTCGTCAACACATTGAACCTGAAATTGCACGACTGGCCGCATTAAATGTCAACGATGAATATCGAAAAAAGCTTAAGAATGCTTTAGCCGGGGAAAACCAACCGTTCGATTCACCTGACGACCTAATGAACAAACTAACGGCGGTTCATTACATTCTTGCTGAAATGTGCGGGAATCGGCTCCTTGAGGGAATAATCTCAGCTATTATTTCACTAAACCACCATATTATAAAAACATTATTGGAAGAATTAATGAAAGGCCACGGTACTGGAGAACACGACGAAATTATTCAAGCCGTTATTGCAGGTAATCCGGAGGCCGCCCAGAAAGCCATGGCCCGCCATGCATCGAACTTTAGAAGCGTATTTCTCAAATTAGAGCAAGATGAAGGCTGGTTGTGGGGTCCTATGCAGATAACGCCTGAATTGAAAGAAAGTAAAATTTAACTAAAAATACCTTACGTTGGCCGCTTGTCCGAGCCGGTTGAAGGGGAACATCTCGTTCAGCATTCTGTCGTCGATGGCCGTATCAGCCTGCATCTCGCCTTCGATGACAAGGTCGGGCTGACGCGAACGGACGAGATGAAGGGCTTCGACCATTTTTTCCGGCTATATTCGAAATTCCCAAAGAGTAAAGATTATGTAAGCTCAGTAGATGCAAGCGTTTAATAGCACTTTAAAGTGTGCGAAATCCCGTAGGAATCTGTTCAGGGATATCGAGGTCGCCGACTGAGAGAAAGATCATATCCATAAATGCTTCCAAAGTCCGAAATCCACTTGCACGATTTTTTATGATTTTGACGATTCTGTTTAATCCTTCAGCGATGGCATTGGTTATCCGACTTTCGATAAAAGGAATGATCCGATGGTAATTGTTTCTTAATGTTTTTACAAAATTCCTGATGGGTTCAAGTCGACTTTTTAGCGCCGTGGTCATCCATCGTTTCAGAAATCGTTCCGCTGCCCAGGTTTTCTTGTAATCCCAAAATTGTTCGAATTCATCTTTTAAAATCCATGCTCGATGAATCCGTCTGTTTCCTTTTCGCAACTGATTCAAAAGACGGGTTTGTTGTTTTGAACGGGTTGATGAATGTAGAAAAAGAAGCCATCTTAGCCCTTTTAAGGCTTTACGTTCATCAACAGAGGCTTCACGCCATTGCTCTTTTCGAACTTCGTCAACGGCTTCATTGAGCTTTTTAACGATATGAAATCGATCCAGAACCAGTTTGGCATTCGGACAATGGGTTTCAATGGCCCCGATATAGGCTTGGCTCATATCGCATGTCGCCCATTTGATTTGCTTTTTTTGGTAATCGCTGAGCATTTCGGTAAAGAACGCATCGATTGTTTCACGGCCCTTTCCCTTTCCGATCCAAACGACACAGGAACGGTCCAAATCGTAAACTAATGTGGCGTATTTACGGCCCTTACAATAGGAAATCTCGTCGATGCCGATGGTCTTGAGCCCTCGAATGCGATGGCCTTCGCGTATACGGGTAATCGTGCGATGAAGCATGTCTGAAAGCGTTGACGCCGGAATATTCAAAATCTTGGCAGCGGCCTTTTGCGTCATGATCTGACAATAGATCAGCATGGCGTGTTCAAACCGGTAGGTGACTCTACCATAGGCGTATGCCCACGGAATATTTTCCTGCACCCGGCCGTGAGTTCGGCATAAGATTTCTTTCGGACAATACCAAAGCATAACGATACATCCGTAAATTGGTAAATCTTGCCATCGTCGGTATATCTTGGTTTCATTAACGATGCGGCAGCGCCGATTACATTCCGGGCAACGGCAACCATTTTTATATGGTTTAACCCATAGATTCAAAGCCCGGTTTCGAATATCCAATTCAAAATGGGTTACAACCAGTTCTTTCAAGTTCAGTAGGTTTCTGATAAATTTATTCACAGTCATGGGTTTCACTCCTTTTCTAAAAAGATCCATCAAGAATCTTTATTTAAGGATGAAACCTATGACGATAAACCCCTCATGAATTGGAAGTTGTGTTAGGTTCCGATGCCTGTTTGTAATGCAGGGCTACGCCCTTTGCCTTACAAACAGGCATCGGCTAAGCCCTATCAACCAGTTTTATTATTTTTTTGTTTGTCCTATACTTTCTGTGTATTAAAGCCTTTGGGAATTTCGGATAGACCCTTTTTTCCGCCTCGGGATGGCGCACGCGGCCGAAGTTGGAAAAGGAGAGCAGGGCCACCCGCAGCTGCATAAGGTAAACAAAACTACCCATAAGGGTACCACAAGAATCGTCAAAATATCTAATGCCACTGCTCCGCGTGCTGATAATGTCTGCCTGGCTATCTCCCGTAACATCTCCGCAGGTCACTGTGTAAAACGCTGACATGTGATGATTCGTTGTATGCCGGCCGCCCGAATCCTGGATGCGATTTTAGCTCACGACCCAGACGGTATGGGCATCGCTGGCCTGAACCACCTTGCTGCTCACCCGGCCGATGAAGAATTCGGCGATGCGCGACAATCCACGCCGCCCCACCACAATGGCGCCGCAATCCTCGGTCGCAGCGGTCTCGATGATGTAACCGGCACGGCTGGCCACACCGGCGATGGTGCGGGCGATAATTTGCTCCGGCTTGAATCCGCCACGGATCAGAATATCTTTGGCGCCGTCGAAGACCGAAGGACCGTCGACCAGGTCCCCCTCGACATAGGCTTCCCTATCGACGGCTGATCCGCTACGCACCACACAAACCAAAAGGAGCTGATAATCCGCCCTTGGTCGTGTCCTTGCGGCAAGCGTGAGCAGATAGATTTTTTTCACCAGGCGGGTGATGCCGATTCGTCGGCAGTGGTGTAAAAGATATAATAGAGCAGGCAGGGCAAAAACGCCCTGCCCATGGTTAGGATTTTGTTTCAGAAGCGGCCTTTTTGTAATTCCAGGGCATCCATTGTTCGGGGTGGCATTTTACCTCAGCTGAGTTCTCACAAATTGCAACCAAGTAATCAAATGGGTTGGCGCCGTTTAATTCGCTGGTATGGATCAAGCTCATAAACAAGTCGCCGACCTTGGCTCCTCTCTTCGTCCTGTAAAACAAGGCGTTTTTCCGATTCAAGATGGCCTTTTTCAAGGCGCGTTCACAGACATTGTTGTCAAGAGGTGCTCCGGGGACGCGCAAAAACAGGGTCAACGCATCCCAATGGTTGCACATATACTTGATGGCTTGCCCGAGACCGGAGTTTGGTTCCACTTTCTTTTCCTCGAACTGCTCATCAAACCATTTTCTAAGATCCTTTACCAATGGACCGCTAAGATTCTGATGCAATTCGAGCCGCTGATCGTCCGACAGGTTTTGCGCCCTGGCATCGGCATCATTTTTATACACCTCGGCCAGAACATTCAGCACATGGGTGCATTCATCAGGGAAGTTATCGTATACATCCACGAAGCGCCGCCGTCCATGGGACATGCAGTTGGCCAAAAGGGTTTTAAAATCCTCTGGCACATTTCTCGACAACGCATCGCACATCTGGATCGGCGGGCCAAGATCGGCCTGGCGCTTGGCAAGCAGATCCGACAGGTTTTCTCCGGCATGTTTCTTCCCGGTAAAAAAGAGACCGATTTTGTGATCGTCCAAGACCGCCACCATGCCGCTGGTAAAAATTCCCGTTCTGTTATCATTCCGGGTTTCGTTGACCACGGAAAGAATTTTCATGGTGGTATCGTCGTTGTGGATCACCTTCGCATCGGCCGCCAGTTTGATCAACGCATCAAAGGCGGGGGATGCATGCCAATAAAAATCCCTGACGACATCCCATTGGGTGGATGCTGGCAGCGGAATGCCGACACTGTTCTGCAAATTTTCCAGGCGATAAAAAGGGAACCCGTTGCCATATTTTAACAGGGCAATCATTGCCCCGGCGGAGGCATCATATTTTTCCTCGCCAACATCCTGTGGGGCGTTGGCCGTAAAAACCGCTCCGCACAGATTACAGCGCAATTTTTCCAACTCGTATACCGTTGCCGTTAAAGGCGAGGTGCCGGTGACACGAATGAGTGGTTTGGGTTGTTTGCAAACATAAACTTTGCCCTTGAGACAAAGAGGGCACCGATCTTTATGTTTGAGTTCTCCATGGGGTACCGTGACCTTCTCGGCCCCGGTAAAATCGGCCGCCCCATTTCGGCCATGACCTTTTTTCTTTTCCTTCGGTTTTGCATTATCGGCCTTTGGTTTGCGTTTCTTGGTTACATCCTCGGTCTTTTCCGTAGATGCGCCGAAGATCATTTTCAGCAACCGTTTGATGGAGGCGGCTTTCTCGTCTACGCTGTGGCTCAGTACATGAATCGTCTCTCCCATGGCCTCGATGGTTGCATAATCCTCGTCCAGCAGGTTGCGCGATTTGACCCGCTCGATCAGTGCGTCGAGCTGCTCGGCCGACAGTTCGATGGGCGGTGGCGTCATGCGCTTGCTCCAACGGTAAGAAATGCCCTGAACCGCTTGTCCAACGAATACCCCCAGACCGCCTTGATGGAGCGGTTGGGCCGGTGAGTTTGGTCGTTCTTTCCTCGACCGGTGGTATCGCCAAGATAGATCCAGTTCGCGGCGTTGTAGCAGGTGCCGGCAAAGCGCTCTTTGTCCACGAAGGTTTCCAGGTAATAGACACGATGATTGTAGGTCGCCTGCCAATCCGTTGGCAGGATACGACGCATGCGGCCCAGGATATGAGAGGCCAGATGGGGCACGCGAACCCAGGGCAGTATCAAAAACCGGCTGTTGTAAGCCATCAAATGCAAATTGACCGTCCGCTGATATTGGTTCCAACCGATGAACCGGTCGCGGCAACCAATATGCCTGGCGGCCGATGACCAGGACAGGCATGCAATGGGTCGGTTTTGGGAATAAACGATGTATTTCAAATGTTCGCCGACCGGCTGAGTGTATCCCAGATAATGGTACTGGGCCAACAAGCTGTTGCATAACTTTTCAGCGTCGGTGCGGCGAACCTGTTTAAACCAAAGGGGTTTAAGGGTTGACAGCTTGCCTTCTATCGGGCGCTGATCAATGGTGATGGTCGCAGGTCCCCTTCGTCTGGCCAACGGATTGTTCGGGGTCATCTTTTTGGCCGGCAATTGAATGTGGCCCGCCCGGTGAAGGGCAAGCATCAAGCCACGGCAGACCATATCGCGAAAGGCACCGTTGGCCTGACGCCAATCCCAGGCCTGGCAAAGTTTGACGGAAAGGCGCCGTCGACTGTCCGTGGGGTTCTGGTCGATCAGCTGTTGAATAAATGCCGCATCCTGCGCGGTAACGGTTCTGCCGCGGTAAGTGAGTATCGGTTCCATGGTCGCAACCATAGCAGAATCGTTACTGGAACGCAAGCCCTATGCACAGATTTTTTTCCAATGCGGGGCGATAGTAACGGTGGCCAGATCCCCGTTCCAAATCAACAATTGCAGCTCATGAACATCGAGCTGGCGCAAAACGGCATTTGTACTTTCGGGCCACCAGGTAAACCGGCCTTTCGATAGCCGCTTTTGACAAAGCCAAAATCCCTGACCATCATACACGAGGATTTTTAATGCCGTCGCCCTTTTGTTGCGAAAAACAAACACGGCACCGGAAAACGGGTCCGATTGGAGATGCTTGCGGCACAGCCCGGCCAGCCCATCGATGCCTTTCCTGAAATCAGCCGGCTCCACGGCGATAAGAATCCGCATCTGCGGCGTGATGGCGATCATGAATCAATTGCCAAAAAAGCTCTGCCCAGTTCCACCAA
The DNA here is from genome assembly GCA_963674765.1 of uncultured Desulfosarcina sp. Taxonomy (GTDB): domain Bacteria; phylum Desulfobacterota; class Desulfobacteria; order Desulfobacterales; family Desulfosarcinaceae; genus Desulfosarcina. Next base: position 5,252,987 of record OY771548.1, read on the forward strand.
ATCAAAAGCGCCGGCTCCTTTTACATGCATTCTCATAACCGAACCATCGCTTTTTATCATTTCGATAGTCGATTCGATAAAAGGGGCGGCTGGGGCCGGCAATTCTATAAAGGGGGTCGACAAAGTATGGGATGGGCTTTCTTCCGTTGTGTTGGCGTTTTCAACTTTGCTTTTTAAGGTCGTGTAATTGACCCGCAGGGTCTTAGACAGGTGGTAGATCGAGTATTCTTCCGACAGCGCGATCGCAGCCTGCCATAAGTTATGGGGGATACGGGTGCGCTTTTTTCTTCGCTGGCGCCAGAATTCGAAACGTTGCCGGACCTGCTCGAGAGTGGGGGCTATTGTAGGAACATCTTGGATGTCGTCATTCATTGGTTGGCCTCCTTATTTTTTGGGTCAACCGATGATATCCTATCTCTCAGCGGATTTCATGCACGCTTGCCGCAAGGACACCCTTGGTCCGACCGTATCGACGACGTATTGGACCGCCCGGTTGGCGCCTTCGGAGCCATCCACCGCCAGCAGCAGTTTTCGGTTGGCCGGTTTCTGGCCGGCAATCACGATGGGGATAAAGGAAAGTTTCTCGAGCAATTTTTTGGTGACGCTGCCGATGAGAATGGTCTCCAGCGTCGAGGCGCCCCGCCGGCAGGCCATGACGGCATGATACCCTTTATGCGCCTCGGCGATAATGTCCCTGGCGATGCCTTTTTTGCGGTTGACGATACGGGTTTCAACCGCGGCTTCTGGATGACCTGAATCCAGGAAAATCTTGCGGGCTTCTTCCACAAAAGCCTTGATGGCCTTGTGTTGCTGGGCTTCCCAACTTCTCACCTCTCTTACGACCTTGACACTTTTCGGCTCTTTCTCCAGATCGTAGTAAGTATCTGGAATGCTGGTAAAGACGTGGAACAGGACCAGTTGTATGCCGTCGAACGCGTTTTCCGAGGCCGCATAACGGACCGTTTGCATGGAACGTGGTGATCCGTCTACGGCCAACAGCAGTCGTTTTGGAGTGGTTGACATGGCCATTCCTCCTGTTACCGGTTCAAAGCCCGGTGTTAATATTTGTAAAAAATAATCCGCCGGTTTTCGCGATGGTCTACCAAGTAACCCAGTTTGCCTTCTGTTTCAGGACCGCCATTTTCTCCTCTCTTTATATTGCTATCAACCACATTTCAAATACCACGTCCACTTTCCATCCTCTATTTTATATTCCTTAATAATAACTCCGCCCTTAACCACAAAGCCTAAATAATCATCTTTGTCTATTAAACACTTTCGGTTGGATTCGCGGGGTTCTGCTTGTCCTTATGGTTGCGTCCGGAAAAGGCGGACGTATGGCGAATTGTATAATTGATACCATCCCGTACCATATACGATTCAAAGTGACATAATGATGACATTGATTACAAGGCCAGCTTGGCTAATGGATTGTTTTAAATCTTCTTTTACGACTCTCCATTTGAACAATTATTTCTCGCTTGTTACGAATCTATGGAGGCAGAATGAATTTAATCAGTTGTGAGAAATGCGGGACAGTGTTTGATAAGAGGAGATTGAAGGACCCAAAAATATATAATCAAATGGGAAAGCTTCTTCAAGATGCACAAGCTACTTGGGACGAAAGCAAGAGTGAACTTATTCCGTTAATGCCTTGTCCTATCTGTAATAATTATATCAGATATGACAATGGAAATTGCAAATAAGGGCAAACTTCTGGTATTTTCCCAGACAGTTGTCCTTTATTTGACATTCGGGCATATGATCCTTCGCAACATACTGTATGCCGGACATACTCCCGAATCTTTAATTAAATCAATAAAGGTAAAAAATCGATTTGATTGTGGATTCCGATATAACGGACAAGGTGGTTTCTACCATTAGTTATATGTGTCTCAATATTCCGCACCACTTCAAATAGCGACATGATTAATTGTCAACGTAAGGTTGTCTTTTTAAAGTTCCCGCCGAAGATTCGTACCAACGAAATGTCCTATATTATACCGATACTATCTGATATTATAAACTTTTTTGGCCTTGACGAACGTTCTAACATCAATTAGTCTTTTTAAAGTTTGATTTAATTTGATTTACCCACCGCCCTTTTCTGGACAAACTAATAATTTCAATTTGTTTTTATATTTTTTCGGCAACCACTGTTTTTAATTCTTATGCTGCCCGTTAAACCGAATACTTTCTTTCAGCGGCTGTTAAAATCAACTGAAAATCAATAAGGAGGGAACGATGGTCGAAAGTGTTTACAAAGTTATCGAACTGGTCGGAACCAGCCCCACATCATGGGAAGAGGCTGCTACAAACGCAGTTGAAACCGCATCTCAATCATTAAAAGATTTACGGGTGGCCGAAATTTCCAAGCTGGATATGAAGGTAGAAGATGGTAAAGTTACCGCATACCGCGCACGGGTAAGTCTGTCATTTAAATACACTTCTCAGGGCTAAAATTTCCTTGACGATATTCAATTTGCTGAAAATTAATACGTTAATATTCAGCGTAGAGAATAATTGGCGGAATTTAGCATCAGCGGTAAATATTTACCCACAGGAGCCTCAAATGGTTCCAATCAACTTTTATAGCCTTATCCACAGTAGGAGCCACTTATGAAACAAGAGATCAGCCTGAAGGTGAATGGCGACACTTACAACCTTTTTATTGACCCCTGGCGGACCCTCAACGAGGTGCTTCGTGAGGACCTGAACCTGACGGGTACTAAATTGGGCTGCGGTTCAGGAGACTGCGGTGCCTGCACGGTCATGCTGGACGGTAAGAGTGTCAGCTCCTGCCTCACCCTGGCCGTGGAAGCCGATGGTAAAGAGATACTCACCGTGGAGGGCCTCGCGCCTTCAGGGGAGGAACTCCACCCCATCCAGGAAGCTTTCCTCGAAAAGGGTGCCATCCAGTGCGGATTCTGTACGCCCGGCATGGAACTGTCCGCCCTGAACCTGCTCAACAAGAACCTCGACCCCAATGAAAAAGAGATCCGGCTGGCCATTTCCGGCAACCTTTGCCGCTGTACCGGATACAACAAAATCGTGGATGCAATCGCCGATGCCGGCCAACGAATGAAATCCCAACCAAAAGACAGGAGATAACGGTAATGCCAGCACCCCATTTCGACTATCTCGCCCCAACGACAATAGACGAGGCGGTTGCCGCACTGGTCAAGGGCGGCAAGAACGCACGCGTCATGGCCGGCGGCACCGACCTGATGGTAAAAATCCGCCACCGGGCGTTGTTTCCCAAACAAATCATCAGCCTGAAACGCATCGACGGCCTGGACGCCATCACGTTCGATGAAAAAAGCGGACTGACCATCGGGGCCACCGCCCTTTTAGCCGATGTGGCCAGCCACCCGATGATTCGCGAAACGTATCCCACCGTGGCCGCGGCCGCCGAATCCACCGCCAACGTCCAGGTCCGCAACATGGGCACCGTGGTGGGCAACCTGTGCAACGCGTCGCCATCGGCCGACAATGCGCCGACGCTGATCGCACTAAACGCGACGGTCAACATCACCGGTCCATCCGGGACCCGCAGCATGCCGCTGGATGAATTTTTCCGTGGCCCGGGCATGACCGCCCTGGCGGACGGCGAGATCGTCACCTCGATTCTTGTGCCAACGCCTCCAGCGGGTACGGGAACGGCCTACATCAGTGTTTCCCAGCGCGGCCAACTGGACTGCTCGGCCATCGGCCTGGGCGCCAGGGTCACCGTTGACGGTGAGCGCTGCACGGAGGCCCGCATCGTGGTCGGTGCCTGCGCGCCCATACCGCTGAGAGCCAAGGCGGCTGAAAAAATGCTGGTCGGCCAGGAGCTGACCGATGACCTGATCCGTCAGGCAGCCCAAAAAACCTCGGAAGAGACCTCTCCCATCGACGATGTCAGAGCCTCTGCCGCGTATCGCTTGAAAGTCACCACCGTCATCACCATCCGGGCGTTGACCGATGCCCGCAAAATGGCGCAACGGAACAAATAATTCCCTATCGTTAGCATACCGCTGTCGACAAACATACCGACAGCCACAAAAGGATTGCCTATGAAAGCGTTCAATATCATCGGAAAAGACATTCCACGAACCGACGGAAAGGGCAAAGCGACCGGACAAGCCGTTTATGCCGACGATATCAAACTTCCCGGCATGCTCCACGGCAAACTGCTCCGGAGCCCCCTGGCCCACGCCCGTATTCTTAAAATCGACACCAGCAAAGCCGCGGCCCTGCCCGGCGTACGCCTGGTCATCACCGGCGAGGATCTGCCCAAGGTCACCACCGGCAACTGGCGGCTGTTTCCCAAAACCCAGGACGAGTATGCCCTGGCCATCGACAAGGTGCGCTACATCGGCGATGAAGTGGCCGCCGTGGCCGCCACGGATCCGGACATCGCCGAGGCGGCCATCGAACTGATCGAGGTCGAGTACGAAGAACTGCCCGGCGTTTATGATATCGAGAGTGCCCTGAAAGACGATGCGCCGCTGCTTCACGATGGATACAAGACCAACATCAGCATCGACCGCAAAATCGAATACGGCGATCTGGAAAAAGCATTCGCCGAATGTGATTACGTGCGCGAAGATACCTTCACCGTCCAGGCCCAGAGTCACGCCTACATGGAGCCCTGCTCCTGCGTGTCCCAGGCGGACCAGGAAGGTCGCATCACCATCTGGACCTCTACCCAGACGCCCTATATCGTCCAATGCCTGCTGGCCTCGGCGCTGGGCCTGCGCGAAAACGAGGTGCGCGTGATCAAGCCCACCGTGGGCGGCGGGTTCGGCGGCAAGATGGAACTGCGTTCCTGGGAAGTCTGCTCGGCCTTCATGGCCCAGAAAACCGGTCGTCCGGTCAAGTTCACCCTGACCCGTGAGGAAGAACTGGCCACCGGCCGCCGGCGTCACCCCATGACCATCCGCTCCAAAGTGGGCTTCAAGAAAGACGGCACCCTGGTGGCCAAGGATCTGCACATCTACCTGGACGGCGGTGCCTACAATGCCATGGGCCCCACGGCCTGTTTCCTGGCCGGCAACTTCGGGGCCATGCTCTATCGCTACCCCAACTACCGTTACCTGGGCGAGCATGTGTACACCAACAAGCCGCCGGCGTCCGCTATGCGTGGATTCGGCGCGCCCCAGACCCTGTTTGCCGCCGAGACTCAGATGAACATGGCAGCCGAGGAGCTGGGCATCGATCCCATCGACCTGCGCCTGAAAAACGCCCAGGTCACCGGCGACGTCCTGCCCGGTGTGGCCACCATCAGCAGCTGCGGGTTTATCGAGTCCCTCGAGGAAGTGCGGAAGATGAGCAACTGGGATGAAATTCGCAAAAATCCCAAACCCGGACAGGGCATCGGTGTGGGCTGCTACAGCTTCATCTCCGGCGGGGTGTTCAACTGGTTCAATACCCAGTACAACTTCTCGGCCGCCGAAGTGAAGGTCTTCGAAGACGGCACCGCCCACCTGCTGACCATGGCCGCGGATATCGGACAAGGCGTAGAAACCGTCATGACCCAGATCCTGGCCGAAGCGCTGGGTCTGGAGATGAAGGATATCCGTATCACCGCCGCCGATACGGCCATCACCCCCCAAGCCGACCTGGGCGCCTGGGGCAGCCGCCTAACCCTCTTCAACGGCAACGCCGTGCTGGATGCGGCCAATAAAATCAAGAAGAAGCTGGCCGGCGCCGTAGCGGCCAAATTCAACCTCAATACGATTTTCGAGATTGAATTCGAAGGCGGCCGGGTGTTTGCCCAAGGCAAACCGGATCGTGGTATGAGCATCGGCGAGGCCGTGGCGTTCGTGCAGAAAATGCAGCGCGGTGAGCCGATAGTGGAGCGGGGGTACTATACGCCCAGAAACAAGGGCCTGGTCAGTCCGGCCTTCAGTTTCGGCGCCCAGGTGGCCGAGGTCAATGTGGATGAAGAAACCGGTCAGATCCAGGTCAAACAGATGAACACGGCCCACGACTGCGGCACGGTCATCAACCACATGGCCGTGGAAGGTCAGCTGGAAGGCTCGATCCAGATGGGCTTGGGGTACGCCCTGTCCGAGAACTTCGTCATGGACGGTGGCAAGACCCTCAACACGAACTTTCTCGATTACAAAATGCCCCACGCCGCCGACATGCCGCCGAGCAATTCGGTGTGCATCGACACCTACGAAGAGGAAGGCCCCATGGGCGCCAAGGAAGCCGGCGAAGGATTGGTTTCCCCCACGGCACCGGCCATCGCCGACGCCGTATACCATGCCACGGGCTTCCGTTGTACGGACCTGCCCATCACGCCTGAAAAGGTGCTCAAGGGAACTGGTAAAATGAAAGAATAACGTTGTGATCGAAAGTGGGTGGCCTCAACGGCCGCCCACTCCTATTGGTGTGCCAGGCATGGTGCGATTCTATACGGAGGAAAAAAATGAACTCGTTACTCCCGCCTAAAATTTGATCTTAACTCTACATTGTCAGACCTAAAGTAGAATAGCTTCAAGTCTTTGATTATGTTGTACATGTACTTGATGCCCCTTCATAAAAATTTCACCCTTATTAACCTTTTCTCTGATCTTCCCTGAACACTTGAACGTTACCACCCGCAGCCCCCGCAAAATTATATCCCCGCCTGTCGCCGGATTCCGTCCTCGGCGCTCAGCCTTTTCGTGTCTTGAAGCAATGCAATAATAAACAATCTATTATCCATGAAAAGTAAATTTTAACCTATTAATAAAATATATAATAGTGCTTCTCTTATTTTAATATTGCATTGCAGCATTTTTTCCTTGACATCCTGTCCGAACCGCTTATATTTATCTAAAAAACGATGGCCTTAAAAAAAACAAGCCCGGCCGCAAAAAGACCCCTTGAACCGCTCAGGAGGAGATAGTCATGGATCAAAAGCAAATGTTTAATCAGCTGGTCGAATTTAATCAAACGATGCTTAATGATTTTTCCCAGACCTTAACATTGTTCCAGAACCCATTCGAAGGTAGCGCTAACACCGCTGATGATCAGGCTGAAACCCGCAAAGCATTAGAAAATTGGGACAAGTCCTTTATGGAATAATAAGGCAAAATTTTCAGGTGCTAAGCACTCCGACTTTTTATCAAACATATCAAGCTAAGACCAAAGGAGAAAACGAAATAATGGACTTCACAAAAATGATGGATCCCGCAAGCATGATGGCCCCCAAAAAAATGCTCAAACAGATGCTGACTTTCAACAAGACCGCCTTTGAAAACTCCCTCAAAGGGATCACCATGCTTCAGGAACAGAACGAGAAGATGACCAAGACAATGGTCGACCAGGCCACTTGGCTTCCAGATGAAGGTAAGAAGGCGCTTGACAGCATGGCGACGGCCTATAAAAACGCTTTTGATAAGTTCAAAACAACAATCGATGACTATTTCAAGAAAGCGGAAGAATATCTTTCCGAATAGAAAAACCGCCCCGACGACAGACGATTGCTATGGCGGCCCCTAAAGAAAAACAACAGGGGCCGTTTTCAAAGCCGAGTCCTGCCCCGTTGCCTGTCTTGCTGATACGGACAGGGGTCAGAAAGGAATTGCCCTGGCCTTCTTAACCCCTGTCCGCCTCCGGCAGAAGGTTCAAAGAAACTCTATGCATCCAAAACCACACCTATTCAAAATAGACGTGAGTTGTTTTTGTTTGCCAGTCTTTCAAACAACAAATTGACGATAAGCCTCATCTGAATTGTTGCAATTCACCTGCAATCGGTTACACTGGATTTACATTTGATTCTGACCCTTGCAGTCAGGATACGCATCGATTATGGTGCGATTATAACAACCCGAGGAGGAACCAAAGTCTATGCCCGCCCCCGTGGTATTGAAAAAATACAGTAACCGACGACTTTATGATACCCGCAACAGTTGCTATGTCACGCTTGATGATGTGGCCAATATAATTCGCGACGGCGATCAGTTGCAAATTCAGGACGCTACCAACGGAGAGGATGTGACCGCGTGCATTCTTACCCAAATCCTCATGGAAGCGGCCAAACGGAAAAATACGTTTCTGCCAACTCCGGTTTTACATTTGATTATTCGATACGGTGACAATGCACTGAGCGATTTTTTCGAAAAATATTTTCAAAAAACCATCCAAAGTTACCTTAATGCCCAGAATGCCTTTGAGCAGCGGTTCGGTCAATGGCTGGACATGAGCCTTCAGATGGGCGGTACACCTTCCATGGACACCATGATGGAGATGTTCGGTTACAAACCGCCCCGGTCCAATGCGTCTACATCCAAAGATTCTAAGGTCGCCGACCGTTCCAATACCAACGCATCCGCCACACCCCACAAAAAACCGGCAGCCAAGCCCATCGCGTCAGACGATTAGCTTGATGCAACGCTTAATTTATAAATGACGCCGTGGGTTTAACTTGCCACGTCGAGTAAGGTATGAGGTGAATTTATTTTATGACAGTGGAGCGTCACTTTGAATCGCCGTGCAATCCTTCTACCATCATAATGTCCTATGTTATACCGCTACTACCTGATATTATGTAGTTTTTCGTCTTGACGAGGGTTCTGCCATCCACTAAGATGTTATTGTTTAATATCCCTTAATTAAGGGATATCCTTCTTTGAACAAATCGATAATTTACATCGTTTTTGTGCATACATCCCCGGCAATTATTGATCCTGACACAATAGCTGTCCGTTGCACTGAAATTTTCCTTCAAATGGCTGTGAAACCTTCATCTTAAGAATAGGAAGGAGAGAACTATGAGCGAAAGTATTTACAAGGTTGTCGAACTCGTAGGAACCAGTTCCACATCATGGGAAGACGCAGTTAAAAACGCAGTTGAAACGGCAGGCAGCTCCTTGAAAGATCTTCGTATTGCCGAAATTATCCGATTGGATATGCGCGTGGAGAACGGTGAAGTAAAAACATATCGCGCACGCGTAAATCAATCATTCAAAATAAAATCGAAGGAACAATTTTACAGCCTGAACAAATTAATGGGTGTATATGCTTAATAATAAGGACATTTTCAAATGGGGGTCCACTCACTAAGTCAGAATGGGTTGTCTATAGTGCCAGGATCGCTGCTGTAATAAGCAGGGAGGCTGGAATAAAACCTCCATAGCACTTGAAATTGGGTCTGAATGGGATGAAATCATGGGATTTGATTTAAGAGAAATATTACCGCCCACAATTGAAGAGCTTATTAGTGTGCTTGAATTCTCGACAGAATCCCTTTCAGATGACGCACTGGATAGTGTTGAAGACTGTAGAGCTTATCTTATGGCATTAGGATGTTTGGACAGTGATATTAATGATTATGAAACGATTGATACATATTGTGCATTAAAAAGGATTTCCGATTTTTACGATACACAAAGTTACCATGATATTCTAAGCGAACTTTTTGACGTCTGGGAAAGCAGGTGTGGATGGTGAAGTACATGAATACGGTATTTGGTTAAGTTTCAATTCCACGGTAAAGAGAATATAGTCATTGAAGACTTTGGCTCATTACAAATATCCCCAGTGGGTCGAGTTCATCGATGAACGGCCTAAGACCGCAGCTGGAAAGATAAAATGCTTCATGCTAAAGGACTAGGATGCCTGTACTATGGCAAACATAAAACCGACACACGATGAAACCGATAAGATAACGAATGCTTTCGCTGACAGCCTTGCCGCGATGGGGAACCTTTTTTCCGCAACACAAACCAAGATGGCCGGCATGGCAAAATACACCAATGATTTCTTCATCCCCTACCTACTGGCCGTAAATTATTTTCAGCGTGTTGAGCACATTCGCCTGTTAACTGAGCACCCGCAGGACAGTAAGGATGCTTATCTGGGGCTCTTAGAAAACAATATCGACTTGATCACACGCAGTCTGGATGGCAGCACACGGATGATGCTGACCTATCTTCAAAATGAGGCGGACGGATTCACCGAAGCGTTCAAACAGTTCTTGTTTGAATTCAATCCCGCCAAGATGAAAGCCTTTACTGCCCGCCAGGTCGATTTGATGAATCGGGTGGTGGATGACTATCCCGAAGCCATTGCCGCCATTGAACCAGAGTATGGGTTTCATTTTGAACGCGGCGACCACAAATTGATTGATGAAACCGATCGTTTTTTGCTGTATCGGGTGGCGCCGTCCCTCCCGCATGTGGAAACACGGCAGGATGCCAAACCGATCCTGATCATCCCACCCTATGTGCTTGGTGCCAACATCCTGGGCTTTCTACCTGGTGAGCAGCGAAGCTACGCCCATTGTTTCGCCGACCAAGGATATCCGACGTACATCCGCATCCTGAAACCCATCGATACCACGCCGGCCATGCAGGTCATGACCGCTGAGGATGATGCCAATGACACCCGTCGCTTTTGTGAAACCATTTTTAAAAATCATGGCAAACCGGTGACCCTTAACGGATACTGCCAGGGCGGCTACAATGCCTTGTGCACCTTGCTCACGGGGCTACTGGATGAGTCGGTGGATGCGTTTATCACCTGTGTTTCCCCCATGGATGGCACACGCAGCAGGGGACTGGCACGTTTTTTGATGCGTCTGCCTGGGCGATTCAACGACTTGGAGTACGGTACCAAGATCCTACCCAATGGAAACCAGGTGGCCGACGGCCAGCTCATGGGGTGGATTTATAAACTCAAGAGCATCGAGCAGGAGATTCCCGCAGCGGTATTTTACCGTGATTTGATGATGTTTGCCCGGTCCCAATCCGGGTTACCACCGATCAACAAAACCGCTGCCGCACTCAACTACTGGTTGCAGAATGACCGCAGCGATCTGCCCATGGAGATCACACGGATCAGCTTCATGGCGTATAACACGCCGATCACTTCGGACGGCTGTCTACCGCTCCGCCTGTTTGGTAAAAAGCTTGAGTTAAATCGTATTCAAGAGAAAAAAGTACCATGGCTGATTTGTTATGGCGAACACGATGATTTGGTGGAAAAGGAAACCGCACTGGCGCCCTTGGACCACATTGAGGCTGAGGTAACCCCTTTTCCCAAGGGACACGTGGCCATTGCCACCTCCTGGTCCCATCCGGAGTCAAGCTGTGCCCTGCACACTCGCTTTGGTGACGGCGACTATCGAGGACCGGTACGATTTCACATGGATCTGGATGAGGCCCTTTCCGAATCCCGAAGCATTAAAAACAAAACCCAAGCCGATCAAAGCCAAATCCACGCGAACAAGAACGGTAAACCCCAGAAAAGCGAAAAAGATGTTCAACAAAACACTACCAAAGAGAATAAGGCCAGAAAACCCAAAACAACGTCATACCAATCAAAAAATTAGACCCTGCAATACCTAAATGAGGGTCTGAGAGAGGTCCCTTGCCATGAATCGCCAATTTTATGAATTCTGGGGCAACTTTTTCACTCAGATAGCCCAAGGCCAAAAGCAATTAGAGGAGATGACCACTTGGATAAATCAGGGATTCGGCGGCACCAAAGAGCTAAACGAGCTGTTCCAGCGGTGTTACGGCCTATCCCAACCCAAGACCGATGACACTCAGGCTTCCCAAATGTGGGAAAAAGCAATAAAAGACTTTCAACAATCCTCAGCCCAACTCGCCAAACAATGGGGGTGGGTCAGCCAAACCGAACACCAAGAAGTATTGGACCGATGCGCGCTACTTGAAAAACAAGTTCAGGAACAACAAGTTACCATCAAAGAATTGCGTAATTTGCTGCAAGAAAAAGGCCTCGCCCATACCGAGCTGTTTCAACATTTAAATAAGGCCATAAAAGAGCAAACCAACCAGTTCAACGCCCTTATGGAGAGTATCCATGAGTCCTTTAACCATAAGTCGTAATCTATAAAACTCGTTAAAATTCAAACGTATCTTTAAGATAGAAAATACCTCCCTATGACCGAAAATAATGACAATCCTTTTGACATGACATCGGCATTCAATACCTGGTTGAAACCCATCATAAGCCAGGTTTGGAGCCAGATGAATAATTTGAAGGTCGACCAATGGCCTTACTCAGAAAACCAGAAAGGCACCGACGCTCCACTAAAAGGGCAAGCAGCCATAGCATCAGCCTTAAAAAATTGGCAAACCATGGCTTCTGCCATGTCATCGCCGGAATCCATGACTGCTATTCTCAAAGGCAGCGAAGCCATGCCGGAAATGCTGCTTCAACTGGCGCAGACTTCCATGAATAGCGTCATGGAATTGCACCAGAATTTGATCCAGCACCTTGGCCGGGTTGGTGATTCTGTCGAGGCCTATAAATTCGAGGATATTGATGAAAATATCTTTCGTCTGTCGACCGACATCTACGAAAGAGAGTTCCAGCGGTTTTTCCAGATTCCGCAATTGGGCCTGCTGCGCGGATACCAGGAAAAAGCCCTTCAAACCGCTGACAAATTCAACTTGTTCCAGTCGAATTTGGCCGAATTCTTGCGGATGCTTGGCTTGCCGTTCACCCGTTCCGCACAGGTCATGCAGGAGAAGCTCATCGAATTGGCGGAAAGAGGCGAGCTCTCGGATGACACCCGAACCTATTACCAGATGTGGGTGAAAGTGCTGGAAGGCCACTTCATGACCTTGTTTCAGACGCCTGAATACGTGGAGACACTGGGTCGCACCGTGAGTTCCTTGACAGATTATGCGGCGGCCAGGGATGCGTCCCTGGAGGATATAATCAGCATTCTGCCGGTAGCCCGCAAGACAGATGTGGATGACCTGGCCCGGGAACTCTATGAAATGAAAAAACGCTTGAAACGGCTTGAGAAACAAATTGGCCAAGAACACACGGACAAAGAGACGACTGCTTAGTAGCTGTCATGTATCGTCCTGATCGCGATATAGTCAGGTAATATTGCTCCAGATCATTCAGTAAAAGCGATCAAGTGCCCCAATCCGTCTATCCTGAGAGGGTAAAGTATGTCGCAAAGCAAGATCCCTGTAGATCTTATCATGTCCAAACTGGCCGATGACGCACAGAAAGTGCAGTCACGCGCCCAAAAAGCATCGGAAGTGCTGCTGGGTGAATTGGAAACCGAGCTGGCTAAAACTCCTTATGATGTGGTTTATGAGGAAGACCGGGTCAAGCTGAAGCATTATCGGCCCCGTATGAAAAGTTCCTATCAGACACCGCTTCTGGTGGTGTATGCGTTGATCAATAGAGAGACCATGCTCGATTTGCAACCCGGCCGCAGTGTGGTGGAACGATTTCTGGGTGCCGGTATCGACCTGTATATGATCGACTGGGGCTACCCGACACGCAAGGATCGGTTCCTGGGATTCGATGATCACATCAACGGATATATGGATAACATCGTCGATTTCATTCGCCAACAAAACGAGGTTGAAAAAATCAACCTTATGGGAATCTGCATGGGCGGGACATTCAGCGTCATCTATTCGGCCTTGCATCCGGATAAAATAAAAAACCTGGTTACAACGGTTACGCCCACCAACTTTGATACCCGCAAAGGGCTGTTGCATGTGTGGATGGAGCATATCGATGTGGATCACGTAGTCGACACCTTTGGCAATTTGTCGGCCGATGTGATGAACCTGGGTTTTCTGTTGCTGAATCCCGCCCGCCTGATGATCGACAAGTATGTTGGTTTTATAGAGAATGTCGACAACAAACCGTTCGTTGAAAATTTCGTCCGCATGGACAAATGGATCTTCGATAGCCCCGATCTGCCCGGAGAAGTGTTTCGCCAGTTTGTCCGCGATTGCTATCAGGGCAACAAGCTTTTGCAAAACAAGATGGAGGTCGGCGGCCAGCGCGTGGATCTGAAAAAACTGACCATGCCGCTGCTGAACATTTACGGCAAATTCGACCATCTGGTGCCCCCGGAAGCCTGCAATCAACTGGTGAAAAAGGTGGGCAGCAAGGACACCGAGGATATCTGCCTGAACACCGGCCACATCGGCATCTATGTCAGCTCCAAATATCAGGAGGAATTCGCTCCAAAAATCGCCAACTGGCTCAAGGAGCGGGATCAAATACCTAAAATCCAGCCTTCGCGCAAGCCCCCCTTAGTGACGAAACCAACCGCAAAAGCCAAGCGAAAACCAGCGGCAAAAAAGAAGCCCAGCGCTTCGAAGCGCCCCCAGAAAACGGCCAAACCAAAACCACCTACAACGGATATCGCTTAAAAATCCGATAGAGGGAATGTTTACACCACAAAACCATCGCGAGGAGATGGCCATGACAAAAGAGATCGATTATTTTAAATCCTTCTGCAAAATCAGCAAAGCCTTCGGCACGACCCAAAAAAATCAGGAACTGCTCAACCTGATTGTCAATAGTTCAATTCAATCCATGGCGGGAAAGGCCGCATGCCTGTTCTTAAGAGATGAGCAGCAGGACCTTTTCGTGCCCGCTGTCCAAGTCGGCCTGTCGGAAGGCTATCTCCACGCCAGCCCAATGAAAGCCCGCCAGATGGTGAATGTATTAAAAAAAGAGGGCCATCTGTCTTATCCGGATGCCACGTCCGATTCGCGCCTTGAACATCATGAAGCCAAAAAGGACGAAGGCATTGCCTCGATTCTAACCGTTCCGGTGACAGCCGAAGACCGCACCATTGGGGTGCTGTCCCTGTACACGGCAAGTCGGCGAGAGTTTGAGCCTGAAGAAATAGAATTTTTGCGGGCGCTTGCTGATCAGGGCGGGATTGCCATCGAAAACAATCGACTATACCAGCGGATTCAGGAAAACGCCATGCTCTTTCTGGATCTGGCCGCAAAGATCAATTCGTCGATGGAAATCCATGATATCCTCAACGAGCTGACCGTGGATATCTGCGACTCGCTGGGTCTGCGAGGGGCCGTCATCCGGCTTTTAGACGAAGATCGTGACGAAATGAAGCTGGTAGCCAGCCATGGGCTCAGCGAGGGCTTTCTGGAAAAGGGGCGCACGACCACCATAGAGACCGCCCAGCGTGCCTTAAAGGGCGAAACGCTTGTCATCATCGACTCCGCCAGCGACAATCGTATCGCCTTTAAAGAGGCCATGCAGGCCGAAGGTTTAGTCTCGATGATTGTCACTCCTATTATGACCCGGGAAAAAGTAATCGGGGTGCTGCGTCTTTATAGCGGAATCCAGCGTGAATTTCCCGAAGATATTCTGGTAATGGTTAAGGCCTTGGCCCACCAAGGAGGGGTGGCCATTCAGAACGCATCAATGTACCTGAAATTACAAGAAGACAAGAAAGCCTTGGAGGAAGATATTTGGAGTTACCGATCCTGGTTTTAGGAGAGCTATCTGAAAAGTGTAAGATCATATACTGGCTTGATAAGCATAAGAAGCATTGTTAAATTATTACGTTACCATCCCAATAGCACAAACTCAGCATTCTCGTTTCAACATCCGTAGCAGGAAGACCTGATACAGTTTTCATTGAAATTTGACATTTGTGATTTGCATTTAGAAAATGCTTGCCTCAGGCCCCCTCCTTTTCAATTCAAGCCCTCGCCCAGGCTGATCTTTACAAATAAAATTCAGATCCACATGACGTTTAATCTATCTTTTTCATAACAAAATTGAGGATTTGTTCTATGGTATCCCTCTTAATCTCAACCGATATCCACGTCTCAAATCATCCAAGGTTGAGCGGGGGGATGCATGGCTGCACAGGTCGAAAGGAAAGTTCATTGTGTCGATGAGAGCCCGGCTGTTTCCATCAATCAATGCAGAATATACGTCATTTCACCTTACTATCCGGACGACACCGGCAGGTTACGGCCCGGGTTGCCAGATGTCGGCCCGTGCCGGGATTGGGATGAGCGGGCATGTCGTATTTGTTTCGATCATGCTCGGGTTCGCAAGACCGGACCTGGCTTTTCCCTCATGGTGGCCCGCTGCATCACGCACAAGAAGGGTTTCACGATTTATCCGCCGGGCTACGTTCCCTATGGACGGCAGCCGTTGGCACCGGTTGCAGCGGACGGTAGTTTGGTAAGCACCACATGCGGTGCCGAATGCTTTATGGGCACCTACTTCGACGCCGCCTTGGATGCCGCTAAACAACGAGCCTGGCCCCATGAGTGCATCGATGGGAACCTCATGCCTCGGTTTCCTTCCCAGATACGCCATTTGACCAACAGCGCTTTATTGCTTGGCGTCCAACCGGGCCTGCATGGGAAGCTACGTGATGAGATTGCTCAAATTCTTTCTGTCGGTGGTCAACGTCTTCATGACGGCGCGGCACGGATTGAGCATCAACCCGGCTATTTTGGTCTGGGACAGGCCATCTGCGGCGTTCTGGATGCAATATTGCCAGCAACCTCTCTTTTTGAGCGTCTGGCCGAGGCCGGCGCCGCAATCTGCCTCTGGCCCACACCGCAACTGTGGGACCCGCATCACAAAATACTCCGAAAATCAATATTCCACCGCATTAGAACACGTTCCTCCCCGGTTTAAAAATGCAGACTGAGCGCTCCACAAGTTTGTTCGATGCGCATTTCTTTTGACTGCTGTAAGAACAAGCGCATCACTTTTGAAAGGAGTAAGCAGATGCAAAACGCTCAGTCACCACCTTCGGAACCTTCAGTTGATGCCTTGTTTCGCTATCAAGTGATCTCGCAAGTCTTTGTGCGCGAGCGCAACGGACAAGTCCGTTCAAAAGCCGTCAAGGCCGTCGCCAGGCTTGATCACTTCGACGCCGACAATACGCTACGCAGGGTCAGCCGGCGCAGCATTTATCGCTGGCTTGCGGCTTTTGAAGCGCAAGGATTCAGCGGCCTTTCGCCTGCCAAACGCACCCCGGTAAAAGATTCCCTCGTCCTCTCCCGGCCGTTGATTCACTTTTTTAAATCTCAAAAGACGGACGATCCGCTGGCATCGGTGCCGGAGTTGATTCGCCGTGCCCAAATAAACGGCCTGGTCGACCCCGACATGTCGATCAACCGTGTTACGGTTTGGCGCGCTTTACAACGGATGGGGATCGACACCCGGCGGCGTAAAACACCTAAGCATCGGGACAGCCGGCGCTTTGCCTATCCCCATCGGATGCAGATGGCCCTGTGTGATGGCAAGCATTTCCGGGCCGGTGCCGCTCGCCTTCGCCGGGTGGCCCTTTTTTTCCTCGATGATTCCTCCCGCATGGGACTGCAGGTGGTGGTTGGCACCTCCGAAACCGCCAAACTCTTTCTGCGGGGGGTGTACGAAACGATCCTGGATTACGGATTGATGGAGGCCCTTTTCGTGGATAACGGATCGGGGTTTATCGCCCACGATGCCATCGATGTGCTCCGCAAACTCGGTGTTCTCTTCATCCACGGCACCGCCGGCTATCCGGAAGGCCGCGGCAAGATTGAACGCTTTAACCGCACGGCGGGCGACCAACTATTACGCTTGCTTGATGGTAATCCCCAGGTTGATCCAAGCTGCGGTGCCCTGGAACTACGCCTGAGGCATTACCTTCGCCAGCAGTATAACCTGACACCCCATGAAAGCCTTGCCCAAAAGACCCCATGGTCCTGTTTTGGCGACGATGAAAAACCGTTGCGTTTTGCCGAAGACCAAAAGCGGCTGCATCAGGCGTTCGTATTGCACACTAAGCGGCGGGTGTCCAATGACAACGTGGTCTCTTTAGACGGCATTGCTTACGAAGTGATTCGCGGTTATGCCGGCACCCGGTTGACGCTGCATCGCAATACCCTCGATGGTTCGGTGGCGATGGTTCACCAGGGACGTCTGGTACGGCTTTCGCCCCTTGAGCCGCACAAAAACGCACGCGACAAGCGGACATCCCACGTGTCGGATAAAGAAAACACGCAGCGGATTTGGCCCCCGAGTAGTGCACAAATGGCTTTTGACCGGGATATGCGCCCCGTCATCGATCCGGACGGCGGCTTTGCTGCCCCACCTAAAGACGACCCCGAAGGAGATGCGTCATGAAAAAAATTATGGATTTTATGGACCGTTATGGCTTTCACACGACGCCCTTTACCTGTGAAATCCGCGTGGCGGACCAGTTTGTCAATGAAGCCTACACCCAGGTTCTTGAGTACCTCTACGAAGCGGTGGACAAGCGTATGTCGGCCGCCCTGATCGCACCCGCCGGAACCGGCAAAACAACGTTGTTGCGCCAACTGGCATCCCGCTTGCCGGAAACCCGTTACCGCCTCCACTACGTCAAGGTAACCGACCTTTCCAAACGGGATTTGTGTCGCGAGATCGCTGTGGTTGCCGGCGCCGAACCTGCCGGCAATTACCCGGCCCTGGTTCGGCGCCTGCAGGAACGCCTGGCCGCGTCCTTGGATATCGATGGACTGCGTCCGGTACTTTTGCTTGACGAAGCCCATGACATTCGCCCCGAGGTGCTCGGCATGCTGCGAATTCTCACAAATTTTGATATGGATAGTCGACTGGTAGTCAGTATTGTCATGGCCGGTCAGCCACCGCTGGCAAAACTGCTGCGCCATCCCAAGCTCGAGGACGTGGCGCGACGCTTGGCCCATTGCGCGACCATACGCCTGCTTTCACGCGCTGAGCTAAAAGCTTACATTCAGCATCGCTGTCATGTTGCGGGCGCCTCCGCCAGCCCCTTCGATACGGGTGCCATCGAGGCGCTTTACGAGATCGGTCGGGGCAATTTACGCGCCACGGACCATCTGGCCCTGAAGGCACTTGAAATCGCCCACACGCTCGACACTGAAGTAATCGACAGCAATCATGTCACCCAGGCTCGGAGCATGCTATGGACATAATCGCCGATATGTTCCCCGTTTGTCGGGCCAATGCGCTTGAGCGCCAATCCTCCGCGCAGCAGTGGTTGATCGAGTCCGTTTGGGCCAGAAGCGCCGTCGGGATCATCGGCGGCGCACCGAAATGTTGTAAATCATGGTTCGGCCTTGATATGGCGGTCAGTGTCGCCTCCGGGACCCCTTGCTTGGGACGATTTGTGGTAAAAGATCCGGGGCCGACACTGGTTTTTCTGGCCGAAGATGCCATCGGGGCCGTTCGTGCGCGCCTTGAAGCCTTATGCATCCAACGCCGGCTCGATATTGACGGTCTCAACCTCTATGCCATTACGGCCTCGACGATGCGCCTCGATCTTGAAGCGGATCAACAACGCCTGAATGCAACCCTGTCGGCATTGCGGCCGCGGCTTTTGCTCCTCGACCCGCTGGTGCGCCTGCACCGTCTCGATGAAAACAGCGCGGCCGACATCTCAAAACTGCTCGGCTTTATCCGCGAAATGCAGCGCACCCATGGTACGGCCATTGCGCTGACGCATCATGCCAGCAAAAAACACCGTGCCCAACCCGGCCAGGCGTTAAGGGGCAGCTCCGATTTGCATGCTTTCGGGGACTCCAATGCATATTTGGCGCGACGCAAGCAGCGGATCGTTCTCACGCTTGAGCACCGAAGTGCCAAACCGCCGGACCCCATCGAAATGGAACTCGTCTCACGGCCCAATGGGTCCGCCACGCACCTTGAGATCGTTACGCCCCTAAACGCCGATACGACAGCCTCTTTGGAGGAGCGCACACTCGTCTTTTTGCAACATTCCAGCAAGCCCCTCACGCGCTCCGCCATAAGAAACCATCTCAAGGTCAACAATCAGCGATTGGGTGACACCCTGACGCAACTGAATCGGCAAGGCCTGGCCCTACGAACACCCAAAGGGTGGGTCCCCTTGGGCAACCATGAAAGCGCAACAACATCCCAATGATCCCCGCTCATCTCAATTTTGCGCATCTCAAACGCTGTGTCTCCATCGTAACGGTCCTTGAGGCCAAAGGGTTGACAACACCGCTTACAAAGCGAGGCGATCAACTCTTCGGCCCTTGTCCCTTGCATGGTGGCGACAATCCCAACGCCTTTGTGATCAGCCTTTCCAAAAACCTTTGGCGCTGCTTCACCGGATGCGATGCCGGCGGGGATGTGGTCGAACTCGTGCGCCGCCTTTATGGCAAAGACTACCGACAAACCGCCGCTTTTCTGGCCGCATTGGCAGCCACGGGGCCGACTTCGCGGACCGCGTTTTCGCTACAACCGTCGAAAAGAACCTTCCGGCCCTTTACAGCGCGTCTCCGTCTCAATGCCTTCACTCCATGGCTGCACCAAAAGCAAATCACCCCCACGACCGCCAGGCGCTTTGAAGCCGGGGCTTATCAGGGACGCGGCTTTCTCAAGGGGTGTATCGCTGTTCGGCTCCATGACTTGGACGGTCATCCCATCGGGTATGCCGGACGATGTCTGGATCCCCACAACGCCAAACAATGCGGCAAATGGAAGTTCCCTCCAGGGTTGCCAAAAAATGAAATCCTGTATAACTTCCATCGCATAAAACCTGGGCACCACCATGGGTTGGTCGTTGTGGAATGTCCTTGGGGAGTCATGCGGCTGGCTCAATTGAAGATCCCTGCAGTGGCCTTGCTGGGTATCCATCTTTCCGTCGTACAAAACGATCTACTGAAAAAAGTCTCACCGGTTGTTCTGATGCTTGACGGCGATCGGGCCGGCCAGGAGGCCACCGGGCGCATCCGCAGTGCCCTTGAACCCTACACCAAAGTTTACACCATCACGCTTCCATCTGGTCTGGATCCCGACGACTTATCTGACGATGCCTTGTCATCGGTCGCTCAACATTTTTTCTTTTAGCCAGTCATCAATAATGCCACCTGCCGCCGTAATGCAATCGACACTTTTGGTAGGGTAATGCTCGACAAGCATTCTTGTAAACTGTTCCGTTCCCTGAATCTTTAGGGGCGCGCTCGGAACGGAACACTCAAAAAGAGGGGGACTCGCCGTGCCATGGATACTTAATCAAGGGATGACCAGGGTACTGAAACGTAACAGTTAAATACCTCGTTTACCGTTTTATAAACGCGGAAACCGATTCTCCAATAAAAGCAGGGCCACCTCAGGGCCTGCCTCCAAATTCAGGCCATAGACTTCCTTTCTAACCAGTCTTCCCTTTTGCCCCAGCACCCAAGGGATTCAACCCATTGGCAGCCAGGCAAATCTTTAAGTGCAAGTGGCATCAACAGCGCTCGCACCGCCCCGGGAATCCAAAAGAACACGACCGCCCGCGCTCTTTAGCGCATTTCGCAATGCGAGAAAATACAAACTTAGTCTCATCGATTATATATGGTTAACTATTGTTAATATTGTTTATATAGCTTTTGCATATTTATATGTTGCAACGCAATATTATTTATTGACATTTCGTCTAAATCGTCTATCTTTAATCAAACACTTCATACCGTCTTATGAAATGTAAAATTATCAATACAACCTCAAAGGAGAAAAAAATGACAGACACCAAAAGCACGACTGAACCAAAAAGCATGATGGACTTCACAAAAATGATGGACCTTTCCAAGATGATGGACTTCACGAAAATGATGGATCCCAAAGGTATGGCGGCCCCCAAAAAAATGATCAAACAGATGGTAGAATTCAACAAAACCACCTTTGAAAATTCATTTAAAGGGATCGCCATGTTTCAGGAACAGATCGAGAAGATGACTAAAGCAATGGTCGAAAAAGCCACCTGGCTTCCTGAAGAAAGCAAGAAGGCGCTTGACGCCTGGGCTGAGACCTATAAAAGCGCTTATGACAGTTTCAAAACAGCAGTAGATGACAATTTCAAAAAAGTAGACGAGTATCTTTCTTAAAGATTTAAAAGACAATCCTGCCCGTTGCCTGCCTGCTGACCGGACAGGGGCCAAGAAGGAATTGCCCTGGCCTTCCCTGCCCCTGTCCACCACCTCTCGGGAGTCTATCTAAATATTAAGAATAAAAAATGTATCCCAGCCTGTCTGGACAAAAATAATAGTTTTTCAGCGGCTTGAAAGGTGGTCAAGCGGATTTTTAGTGTAATCGGCAATGCCGCCCTGATCCGGCCGAACCGCAAAAAAATTTACATGCGTTGGCTCTGGGGAGGATTGAAACTCAGATTTACTTTTTGGGATTGACATGGTAATAATTTTAAATGATTGTCTCGATCAAAGAGGATCGAGACAAAATGGCTTGATTATTCAGTAGTTTACCTAAATGGCTGCTATATGCTGAATTAGAAATTTTTCACTGAGTTTGACTACGATAGTATCGATGAATTTAATATTGTAGTAAAAGCGAACGATAGATATTTTATGATGATGTCTATCGATTTAGAGAAACTAGGAGAGAAATATGAACGAATTTATGAAACAAGCAGCAACATTTTACAAAGCAGCCTTTGGAAATTTTTTTAAGATGCAAGAAAACATAGAGCAGAGCACTATGGATATGTTTGGTAATATACCAGGATTTCCTGAAGTCAGTATGAATCTACTAAAAAATCTTGCAGATGCACATAAAACAGTGCATATTAACTTTCTTGAGCTATTTGACACTGGTATAACAGCAGATTTTAATGCTGATGACCACAACTGGCTTAAAGTAATAGCGAAACATATTTGGCAGTAATGGAGCGAACTTAGACAAGATGATATATATAGAATTCTGGATAGAAATTTTAGAAAGATAGGATTAGATCTTTTTTTTATCATAAACCACAGCGTTTGCTAACAATCTCGCCTAATCAACTTTTTTATCAGCCAATACTTTTCGTATGGCCGTAGCGATTTCTCTGGTTGTCAATGGTTTCGTGATGAGTTTGTCAATCCGTGCAGATTTCAACTGTTCAGCCGTAGTCTGGCTGTTTAGGCCGGTTATCATGATAATGGGCAAGGTTCCGATGGCCTCCATCTTATAGGCTTGGCGCAACTTGTCTTCCATCTGACGCATGTCAGTGATATCGCGCACGGAAACTACATACCCGGTAATGATCCCTTTTTTTTTGGTCATAATGAGGATAATGGACACCTTCATGGCTACCGAATGTTTCATTGAACAAATCTTCTGTTGTGGCCATTAATTAAGCTGCGAAAACGGAAAAACGCCTCCTGCTTGCTCACTGTGAACTTTGTGGCCATATTCCACGGCATCGCTAAAATCCATTTGGATATTGACGTAATTACCGGGTTCGATCGATGTTTTTGCATTGGGGTAGCGTTTCTTGAAGACCCGCAGCATGGCCGTGTTTTCACGCAGCACGGTGGCCATGAAACCGGTAAAATTATTTTCCTTGGCAATGTACTGCAATATCGCCAGGAGGTAGGACGAGATTCCCATTCCCTGAAAATCCTCGCGAACCACGAAGGCGACTTCGGCACGCGATGCACCCTCCCCCTCATCTGCATAGCATCCGATGGCGATGATTTCCTGGCGTCCACCGATGCGCACCTGCCCGATCATGGACATGTTTTTGTGATAATCTACACAGGCCCACTGCTTTTGGGCCAACTCGTGGGAGAAGAGCTTCATTTTGTAAAAGAAGCGCGAATAAATGGTTCTTTCCTGGAGCGAGTAAAAAAAATTGCGGTAGGCGAATTCGTCCGAGGGAAGAAGCGGTCGGAACTCGACAATTTTCCTGTTTTTGAGGGTCATTTGGTTCTTGTACCCCTCAAGAAAGATGAGATCATCCTGGATGGGCGGCAGCTGATCGGCAAAAATGTAGTGGCGGGTTTTAGCCACCAAGATGAGCTCCTCGCGGAATTTCGGATGCGCGATCTGGGCCAGTTCCATGACCCGCTGGTAGATACTTTTGCCGGACAGTTCGGCAATACCGTATTCAGTGACCACAAAATTGACATCACCACGGGTGGTGGCCACCCCGGCGCCCTCGCTCAGGTGGGGCACGATCCGGGACACCTTGCCATTCTGCGCGGTGGAGGGCAATGCGATGACGGAAAACCCGCCCTTGGACATGGCGCTGCCGCGCAAAAAATCGACCTGGTCGCCGATACCGCTGTAGAACAGATGGCCCATGGAGTCCGTACAGACCTGACCGGTCAGGTCAACCTCCAGGGCGGAGCTGATCGAGATGAGATTGTCGTTGAGGGCGATGACCGTGGGATCGTTGACGTACTCCGAGGATCGAAAATAAAACATGGGGTTATTATGTATGTAGCGGTAGAGCTTTTCCGAGCCCATACACATCGATGTCAGCACCCTGCCAGGATGCAGAGTCTTTTTGCGGTTGGTGATCATATTTTGCTCGAATAGCGGCAGGAACCAATCAGTAATCAACTGAGTGTGGATGCCCAGATCGCGTTTATTGGTCAGGTGCTGAAGAATCGTATTGGGCAGATGGCCGAACCCGATCTGAAGCGTGGCACCATCCTCCACCAGCTGATTCACGTAGTAACCGATGCGGTCGGCTATCTGGGGGTTCTTGAAATGGGGCAGAGCCTCGACGAGGGGTTCTTCGTATGACACCAGGTAGTCGAGCTCATCGATATGAACCATGCTGTCTCCCCAGGTTCTCGGCATGCGCGAGTTGACCTGAGCGATAACCAATTTAGCGTTCTGCATGCCGGCCATGGTGATATCCACCGATACCCCCAGGCTGCAGAAACCGAATTTATCCGGCGGACTGACCTGAATCAGGGCCACGTCCAGGCCGATGCGGCCATTGGCAAAATAACGCGGGATCTGTGAAAGGTAGGTGGGAATATAATCGATTTTTCCCTCAAAGGCCGCCTTTCTCATGGGGGTGCTGATGAAGAAAAGCTTGAGCGAGAAGCGTTTCATGAATTTGGGGTCGTCGACGTAATCGGCGAAGGTTATGGATAGCATCTGGTAGAGCATGATATCCTGCATGTTCGGGTCTTCCACCATGGTTCGAATCAGATGCTGTGGCTCCCCACATCCTGAACCAATAAATACCCGGCTGCCGTTTTTGATTTTGGACATGGCGGTTTGGACGTCAATCAGTTTTTCCGGATAGATTTTCTTTAAATCCATGTTTTTCCTCCATAAAGGAATAAGGGCGTTGCAGGGGCCGCCCCGTATGCCTGATAGAATCGCCCCGCTGCTTTCTTTGGCAAAATATTGCAGTGCATAAATTTTTTTATTGACACATTGTGTATTGTCTTTATTAGGTATTTATAAGATCATATCTTGATAATTATTGCATCGCAATATTATTATCAAATTCTTCAAACGAAAGGCGTGTTCAAATGACCTACATCTCATTCCAATATCAAAGGAGAAAAAATGATGGATACCACAACCATAATGGCCACCAAAAACATGCTCGAACAAATGGTGACTTTCAACAAGACCGCATAAAGGTTCCCTTAAAAGTTAGAGCGTTTTCCTCCAGACTTTTGAGTTGTCTGGAGGGGGGACGCCCATTTTTTTGCAGGCAGTGCCCATCCAGAAATGGCTAATTTGCCCGATCTCGGTGTTGCTCGAAAAATTTTATCCTCGGAATATCGGTCAAATATGCCTATGGTAAAATTTTTCAGGCGCCTTGATCTCGGCCAAATTTTCCTATTTTGGATGGGCATTAGGTAGCATCAATATGTTGTTAAGCGTTCAATTGACTAAGTTCGTCCACCGATTCTTGCATACAGGCCTTGAAAAACTTCGGGTCCGGAAGCATCTCGGGACAACTCACCGCCGTTAAGACCAAATCGTCGCAATAACTGCCGGCAACGAGCAGCATGCCCATGCCGTCCATGATGAAGCCCCAGTTGTAACATCTGAGCTGCTTGGCACCGCAAAAATAAAGGGGCTGCCGCGACCCAGGGACATTGCTGACGCCGACACCGCTGTCTAACGAGGGGACGTAATCTGCAACTTTATTTTTCAGCGCCAATTTGAGTCCTCCGTCGATGATTGACATCGGCAGCATACTAGGCATCTCAGACATATTCCGTGCACCAATCGTCTCGGTATACTGCTTGGAGTAAGTTGTCGCCTCGTGCACTTTCTTCATTCTCTCGATCGGGTCCTCTATCTCCGTGTGCATGTCGGAAACCATCGAAAATATTCTATTTCCACCGTCCGCTATTTCTTCTTCCCTGCGGACTGAAATGGGAATCAGACCCAGTAAGGGTTGCGTGGGAAGCTCCTGGTAATGTAGAAGATATTTTCTGATCGCACCACCAAAAATGGTAAGCACGACATCATTTACCGTGGAGCCGGGCACCAATTTGCGCATGTCGATGATGTCTTTCAAGGAAACGGTAATGGCCTCGAAAACCCGTTTCGGTGATGGAATCGCTCCGGAAAAGCGCGTGCGCGCATAGCTGGGGGTTCTGATCTTATCCATGATAAATGCGTTCAATGCCTTGGAGGCGTTCGGAAGGGTCCGATAAAGAAAACCCAGCTGATCAATGGGCTTCTTGAAAATGCTATTCCAATACGTCTGGACCAGCAGTTCCGATGATGAAGGCGTCCGACCAGATGGTTTTTGCTCTTTGGTGGTATCCCCCTTAACATCGGCGACGCCTTCGGGCTCGAGCGTATGCATGACACTCTTCAGATAGGTGGCCGACCCGCCATCGAACTGACCGTGATGTTTCTTATGAACAATCGCAAAACACCCCTTTGGAAACCCTTCTACTTTGTCCAGGCCTTCAATGACGTGTATCTCCCAAAGCGGTCTGGACATATCGAGCGGTGCTTCAATGATCGGTGTGGCTTTGGCAACCAACTGATCCCAATTACCGGGTTTGGGAAGCGTGGTGAAGCTTACATGATAGTCAAGATCAAAGGCATCATCTTCAACCCAGTAGGAGTAATCCAGTCCCATTGGCACCGGGACTCGCTTTTCACGCATGAACAGCTTATCGAGACGCTGGCCGATGTAATTTGATATATCTTCATGGGTGACACGGCCCTCTGGAGCGGTTGATGGATCATAAATATGAATGTCGGTGATGTGCATGGGGGAGTTAGGGGCTTCAAGTGAAAAAAACATTTCATCTACGCCTGTGAGCTGTTTCATTTTGTTGATGGGTCTCCTTTTCCGTGTCTGATTGTTATTAGATCAAATCAGCTCATGCCGTTCGCCCAAAAATCATCGATTGGGTGGGGAAACAGGGGTCGCATGCTCACAATAGATAGTCTCAACATGAACGAACGGCACAAGCAAAAAGATTAAATCAATTCTATGTATGTATAAAGTATCGAGATGGCTTGGTCCGGCATTATTGGCCAGACCATTATGGTCCTACATAAAATGTAATATATAACTTGTCAATACCTATTTATTCTGATAAACCGACAGGCGATTATCATTCAACAAACGAGAGGGATGATGCATTCATTTCAGCCGATCAAACAAATGAGGGCTACAGACGAAGTTCTAGAGCAGTTAAAAGAATCTATCCTTAAAGGCACGATAAAAGAGGGAGAAAAGCTCCCATCGGAGAGAGAGCTGTCCAATGTCTTCAATGTTAGCCGAGGAGTCGTTCGGGAAGCCATCCACGGCCTCAAGGCAACCGGATTTGTCGAAATAAAACAGGGGCCTCTTGGAGGAACATTTGTCAAAGAGATTTCTGTGGAGCTGTTGGAAACAGGATTTACTGATTTATTTCTTGCCGACAAACTGACGATGGCCGAAATTCTGGACGTTCGCCAACATATAGAACCTGAAATTGCACGCCTGGCCGCATTGAATATCAACGATGACTATCGAAAAAAGCTTAAGAATGCTTTGGTCGAAGAAAATCAACCGTTCGAATCACCCAACGATTTATTGAATAAATTAACAGCGGTTCATTTCATCCTTGCAGAGATGTGTGGGAACCGGCTCCTTAAAGGAATGATCTCAGCCATTATTTTGAACCGTCGGATTATAAAAACACTACTGAATAAGCTGTTGAAACTGCACGCCACCGGAAGACATGACGCAATTGTTAACGCCGTTATCGCGGGTGATTCGGAAGCGGCCCGGAAGGCTATGGAACGTCACGTATCCGACTTTAGAAGCGTATTTCTCAAATTAGAGCAATCCGAAAAATAGTTGTGAAGATTTAAACAGATAACATCTGAATCGGAAATAAGTAAATTTAATCAGACGATTCCCCCGGCCAAAACCGGACACATTTCGATAATTAAAACAATCTAAAAAATAATAAACCTCATAAATACAGCAGCTAACAATTCTCTGCCTTGTGCGTTAAGCCTGAAAATGACCCATGCTAAACGCACAACAATCTGACCAGCCGAATACTCCCATGGACGAACGGCAAATACCTTTCATAAACCTCACAATATACTGTTATATATATACTGTTATATATAGTATATATTATAATAATGTGCAATCAACAACAGGCTTGCTCTTGGCTTGTTTGTGAGAAGATCCGCCGAAAAACAGGGGGTTCTGGGTAATTTTACCCCAAATTGTGTTGTATTAAGCATGGCAATAAAATACTTGATTTGTTGCATATAGCATGATAACTAATTGAGTATGATTCTTGCCCCCGGCACGATTACTTACTTCAAGAAAATTCAGGCCAAGGTCGCCCAAGCCATGGCTCAATTTAATAGTGCCACACCTTATTTCGTTCAAGATGATCCGGTCATTTTTAATTACGAATTGATCCGGGAAGCTTGGTTTAAGGACGTACCGATCAAGACCGTCTGCCAAAAACACAAGATATCGCGATCGCAGTACTATGAAAAGGAAGACCACTTTGTAACCTATGGAATGGCAGGACTTTTTCCGGATTTTAAAGATCTGACCGATGCATCGGATTTAGAACGGTTAGTGATTATGGTCAGCAGGGCACGGCCAAGCCTGTCTCAACAGGCAATTTTTCGATTTGCAGAGGCGGTTCCTGCTACCAAGGCGGATGCAAACATAGAAACGGTCGCACAAATTCTGGCGTCTTACGGTCGCTCGGTTTCCAATCGGCCAGGTGATGTCGATTTTTGGTGGCGCATTCAAAGAACACTCTCGGAACTGAATCGATTAAAGCACAAGGGCGTTAAGGGGCGAGACCGCAAAAAACGCCAGCAAACCTTTTTTCAGGATGCCGATTCATGTCATAAGCGTTTGGAATTATTTAGAGAGATATTTTTGCAGTCCTCGAACGCGGTGAAACCGATTTGCGTACGTTATGGTTTGTCGCTGAGCAGTTATTACCGTTTGGTGAAAGACTATCGTCTTTTTGGACCCTGGGCACTCATTCCGGCCAATACGCCCGGCAAGGATACGATGAGCGATGAGACCGAGTTGAGCATTGTCCTGCAAAAGTTGCGTCATCCTCAAGAATCGGCACAGGGGATTGTCAACATTCTGAAATTGCGTTGCTCGAGATTTACCGTCAATCGGGTGTTTTCCCGCTGGGCTTTAACGGACCGCATGCGAGCACCGGTGACTTTGGATCAATTCTGTTCCGAGCCGGACAACGAGGTGAAGCCGTTTGTTCCCGACATGACCGCGTATCATCTTCATAGTGAGGCGTCATTGCTCGAATCGCGCCGGATAAACCGGCAGTTTGAGTTACTGTGCCGTAAAATGCAAACACATGCCTATCACTTATGCGATCCAGGCCCCCTTTTGCTGGCGCCGTTTGTCAATGACCTGGGGATCGTGCAGGCAATGGAAAGCTACGGCCCGGCGCGGCTGCGTGGTAAGGACTTGAGCAATTTGGCCCTGCTGAATGTTTTTCGCATTCTGTCCGGATATCGGCGCATCAATCATCTACGCAATAATCGCGACCGATCTGTGGCCTTTGCCAGTGGCCTGGTGATGTTCGGATCACGTTCACGCTATTACGAGGACACCCTGGAATTCAAATTTGACCAGCTTCATCTACTGCGCTGCGATTTGGTTCTCCGGGCCAAGGAGCTTGGCCTTACCCAAGGCACGAAGATCGCTTTCGATTTTCATTTCAAGAGGTTTTTTGGAGCCCACAGCATCGATAAGGGAATTGGAAAAGGCCCTGACAAATCGGGTGATTTGGTTCCCGGCTTCAGGCCCCATGTGTCTTGGGACCTTTCGACCAACACACTTTTGTCGATGAATTATTACCATGGTGGCATGCGTGCGCCAACCATCCTGGAACACTATTGCGAGGAGCATATATTTCCGCATTTCGATCCATTGGCCATCGAGGAAATTTATATGGACTCGGAGTACACCAAGGAAGCCAGTCTACAGTATTTCAAGCAGGTTCGCTGCTCCAATGGCGATGTTTATATTTGCCTGAAGAAAAACAAGCAGATCAAGAAATTGATCGGCCCGGCGTTGGAAGACGAAGCCGGCTGGGAAAAACACGACGAAGAAGATGAACTCAAAACCATTGACGTCACGCTTCCGAAAACGATGCTGCCCCTGAGGATCGCGATCCTACGTGATCTTGAAACTCGAAAAAAGATTCGCTGCTTTGGAAGTACCAATACCGAGTTGGACGCGTCGGCAATGCTTCAAAAATACCGTTACCGCTGGCTTGTGGAAAACGGTCTGAAGGACTTGGTTTACAGCTATTTTTTAGATGAAATGACTGGCAGCGACCCCGAAAAAATTGAATTCGAATTATACTGCATCATGGTGGCAAGGCTTGCCTATGAAAATTTTCTCAAGGAAGTGGGCGGAGAACACTACCGCCACCAAGATGGTAACAAGACGACACTACAAAGCATGCGGAACTTGTTTTTTGAAAAAAGAAATTTTACTTTGCATCAAGATTCGGGTGACAATCTGGTCATCACTATCATAGATAGCAGTGGGAACGAATTTGAGCAACGGACCGCTGATATGCTGATCCAACGGATGGCACAAGGCAAAAACAAAGTCTTGTGGTGGGGCAATCGTGGCGTCCTACTAAGGTTCAAAAACCAGTACAAACCAGCGAAAGTGTCCGGTCAGCAGACCTGAAAAGTGTCCGGTTTTGGCAGGGGGAATCGTCTGATGATAATATAATATGTTGCCATAATTTTTTCATTATGCAAAAAAAATCTTTTTAGTTTTTCGATTCGCGATCGATCTATTCTTTTTAAATTTTCCCAATTTCAGATCTGATTAGGATGAAGTGAGGCCTAAAAATGGAATCAATATTGATTATTGATGATGAAGCGGGAATTAGAAAAGTTCTAAGGACAATTCTTGAGAATGAAGGTTACTCGGTGTTAGAGGCATCCGGTGGAAACGAGGCAATTATCCAATATGGGAAATATGGCCCTGATTTGGTGGTTACCGATCTTCTGATGCCCGGAAAAGATGGAATTGAAACCTTGTTCGAGCTCAAAAAAATGAACTGTAAGGCTAGGATCATCGCCCTTTCTGGGGGAGGACGGATCTGCCCTGAAAACTATCTCAAATGTGCAATGAAATTAGGGGCCACCGCCACTCTTGAGAAACCGTTCACTTCAGAAGAGCTCTTGATGGTTGTCAATCAAGCACTGTCAACAGCCTGAAAATCATCACTGGTGGAAGTGGATGGTGGTTAACTATCTGATACAAATAATAATATTGATTGTCCTGACCTTTCCATTCATAGTGTCTTCAACCGTCTGCGCAGATGTTCACGTGCTGGTCATCCCAAAAAACGCCAAATCAGCTTTTTGGAGTATTGTGGATAAAGGCGCCCAGCAAGCGGGAATTGATCTGGGTATCCACGTCACATGGCGGGGTCCAGGCAGCGAAGATCAACGCGACGCGCAGGTCAGAATTATCGAGTATGGGCTTAGGAAAAAATACGATGCTATTGTGCTCGCACCCAATCACACGAATGTTGCGGCCCAGGCCTTAAAAAAGGCCGTTGAAAATGGCATCAAAATCGTTCTCATCGACTCCGATATGGCGGCCGGGTATCATGACTGCTTGGTAGAATCTGACAATTACAAGGCGGGCCAGACGGCTGCCGATCACCTTGCCGTATTGGTAGGGGGTGACGGCAGGGTCATCCTGGTAAGGCATAATAAAAACAACGCCTCGACCAATGATCGTGAACAGGGCTTTTTGGACACAATCAAATCGCGCTATCCAGATCGGTTTCGATCTAAATCCTGTGATCATGGATGCGATTAAAAACCATGAACTGGATGCGACCATCGTTCAGGATCCATTCCAAATCGGATATACGGGGGTAAAGGTCGCGCATCAGCTTATCCGTCATGAAAAGGTGCCCAAAAAAAATGTTTCACTAACACAATATTGTTAAACGCCCATTCTCTTTTCCCGCATAGAGAGCAGTAATCGTTCCGCAATGACAACAGCTGTAGAAGTGTTCGTATGTGGAAATAGCAACAAAAATTCCTCGCCGCCCCATCGGGCTATTTTATCATCTGTCTTGATCTTTACCTCGCCCAAACTTGTGATTAATGCTAAAACCCCGTATATGGCTATGATCGGCATGTTTTTATCTTTGATGGGAAATTTGGCTGGAAAAGAGCATCTGTTTTTCCTTGTCAGTGCGCATCCGGTTATACGTAAATGACCTCTTCGTCGAAAAAAAACCCTTCCCGCCGCCTGTTGACCCGGCTGATGAAATACGCATTTCTGGCTTCGATCACGGTTCTGTTACTGGCGCTATTGATACTTGTGTTTCTACCCACGTTGATTTCCAGGGACGCCAGCCGGCGGTTGATCGTGGAAAACGTGTCGGACATGCTGGACCGGCCGGTCCGCATCGAGCGGCTCGCCTGGTCGTGGACGGATGGATTGCTCATCGACGACCTGGTGATACCGGACGAACCGGCTTTTTCACAAGATCCAATGGTCGTTGTGGATCATCTTCGTTTCACCTTGGATATCCTGCAATTGCTGCGAACAAGGATCGATGTGGTGCTTGACATATCCGGAATGGACATCAACGTCATTCGAAACGACCGCGGTGAATTGAACATCCAAACCTTGGGAAAGATGAAGTGGAAAAAGCCGAACGCGCCGGTTGAAAAAAAAACCGATCAGGCCGATCGAACCGAAGAAGACCGCCCACTTCTCCCCTCGGCAATCGAAGATGTTTCCATTAAGACTCACCTTTCCAGGATCAACCTGCGTTATGAGGACCGCCTGAAAGATGAGACGGTTGGGGTCAGAGACCTTGACATCCGGATCGATAGCCCCTCGGTGCGGTCGGGTACGGTCAGCATGAAATTGGGAGCGGTACTGGCGGCATACGACCACGCTTTTCCCCGGTCCACCCTCGACCTATGCGTCACAGACCTGTTTGATGCCGATGGCGGTCTTGCACTTCAAAAGGCCGCGGTACGGCTGGATGCCCATCTGCCTGGGATCGCGGCTGGAATCGGTGCGCATCTGGCGACATCCACATGGGATGCCCACATGCAGATAGATTTGGCCCCCGTCATGCAGGCGCTTGGCCCGCTGATCGCTGATGGTGTGACACAGGCCGACATCAAGGGGAGGATTGCCTGCAAGGTCTCGGGAGGCATCCAACCGACCGATCCGCTGGCCTTTTCCGTCGATGTTACCGGCAGCGACATCACGGTTGCCGGCGAACTCATCGGTGGCAAATCCGTCGGCCCGGCCGGGTTTCATGTCCGGACAGACGGTGTCATGGATCTTTCATCAGATCGACTGGATTTGAAAACCGTCGACATTCGATTGCTGGAAAAGAGCCGGATGAAGGCGCAGGCGACCATCGAAAAAATCCAAACGGATGATCGCACGATCCACCTGGTGGTATCGGACCTTGCATTTGATCTCGACGAGCTGATCGCCCTTGCCCGGCCGTTCGTTCCTTCACCGATCGAAATCCAAGAAATAGTGAAAAGCAATGCCACCCTTTCGCTCAAACGGCTTATCATGGAAGGGCAACTTGCCGCGGGCCATGCCGACATGAAGGTGGACAATTTGTGCATCCGTTTGCCAACCGTGGCCGTGCGCGGTGAGACAAAAGACCACACGCGGCTTACCGTTGCCGGGACCCGCGTGGATGTCCATGGCCTGGCTGTCCGTTTGAAGGACCGCGTTCCCTCATCCGCCGAAATCTCGCTTTCCGTAAACATCGATGAAGTGGAACGTCAAACGGACCAACAGGCCATTTTCGTTTCCGGCATCCGCTTGGACCGGTTGACTATGGATGCGAAACAATTGGCAAAAGCCGATGATCAGATGGTTGGTATCATCGGGAACATCCGGGTCGGCAACCAGCTGACCATCGATCGGATCCGGTTGCCGGGCCTGGTTGAGATGGCCGGTCTGACCCAATCTGTCCAAGGCTTCGCCGACCTCCGGAAAAACGGTTCCATAAAGGGCCGGTTGGCCGGTCTGGATGTTAACAGCAAACAGGTTACCATTTGGCAAGAAGGTCTGGAGTGGACGGCCGCAGATCTGAGCCTCCATTTGACGGCAGACAATCTGCTGGCACGTAGCCTGAGTCCCATCGATGCGGTGGCCGACCATGTAACCGCGGATGTCCGCATGGGAAACGCCCTGACCATAGCACTTGCCGCCGATATCGCCCATGGTGAAACGACCCGTATCGATACGGACCTGACCGTGGCGTCGGATCTGGACACGCTTTTAAAAAAGATCCCCCCGACATTGCTTCCGGATGTCGCCGGTGCGGGAAGTCTTGTCATCGCCTTGCATGCCAATGCACACCGTCCAAACGAGCGGGAAATCCAAGCGTTGACAACGATGAAGCTGGCGGGCAACCTCTCGTTCATCGATCGGCTGGACCTTACCGTTCGGTTGGAAAACGGCGCTCTCGTAATGGACAGAAAGAACGCCGATCCCATCACCATCGCCGCCATCCAGGGCCATCCACTGATCGGCTACGATTTGCGCGGGAATTCGGGTAAGGGAAAAATCGCCAGCGTCATCACCGCCGATGCGGTCTCCGGTTTGCCGGGCATCGATCCACCGCGCCCCATACCCATTCGTTTTACCCTGTCCGGTGATCATGAATATGCCAACACGGTGGCACTGAAACAGTCTTTGAGCCTGGATACCGCCGGCCTCCAAGAGTCCATGGATATCTCATTGGACGGCCTGGACGCCTTTCTCAGCCAGAAAACGCTGCCGTCCCTCTCCGCTTTGCTTCGATTTCTGGGGGCGAGAATTTCCGCCGGTCTAACCGTTTCCCAATGGGCGACGGTTGAGAAATTGGGCGTGGCCCAATTATCCGCAGCGACGATCAAAGGCGGTTCGGATGCCCGTTTTCACTTTCGTCTGGTGCCGGATCAATCCATCGGCGGTGATATTCTCGTCTCAACCCGGGACATGGATGTCGACCTGCCGGATTGGGCTTCCATCATAGACCTCGATACCCACTTGGCGATTTCAAAAAGCTATGGTATCCGCCGACCACTGGAAAAAGAAATACCCTTCCCGTCGACCGGCCTTTCCCGGCGTGTGCTCGGTACCGAAGGGCGCGAGATGTCCGCTTCGGGGAATCGGAAAATCTCGCGGCATATCCGATTGACGCAAGAACGCATGAATCCGACTCCGACCGTCGCCTTTCGAACCGCCGATGTCCATGCGGCGCCGTTTCCCTTGCATATCGACGAATCCATGATCATGATGCGTGCCGATGAAGCCCTGCCGGCACTGGATTATTTTCAATTCAACCTGCTGGGCGGTACCATCAACGGCACCATGGACCTTGGGGCGGGAAAAGCCAATGGGAAACGGTCCTTCAACGTAAACACCACCGTGACCTTTTCCGGTATCGACACGGCACAACTATTCCCCGGGACCGTTTCCCAGGAAGATCCTGGCGAGACACAGATCAGCGGATCGCTTCAGGCCACCATTCCCGTGACCAACCAGATCCGCCCTCTCATGGAAGAGATGACGCTTACCATAGACTTTTCCCGCATCGGGTCCAAGGCCCTGGACCGGCTGCTGTATGCAATAGATCCCTACGAGAACAACGAGGCCATCGTGTCCCAGCGGCAACTGTTGAAAAACGGGTCGCCGACCCATTTCCGGGTGGCGATCAAAGCGGGTTTTCTGTCCTTGCAGGGGCAGGTGTCCGTGAAAGGGATCGACATCGCCATGCCGACCGTCCAACGCCTGAACGTGGCCCGGCTACCGGGCATGAACCGGTTTGAAGCCCACCTGGGTCGCGTGACGCCGTTGCTGGACATCTTGAATACCCTTTCATCGGATACGATCGTCGTAAGCGGAAAAGAGGACCTTGTTTTTACAAGCGAATGATTGCACAAGCACGGCCTGGGCTTTACACCTCGCTCCCCTGCTCTGCATGGGAGCGCCGGTTGTTCTGTTGTTTTTGGCACCAGTGATTACGGGTCCCCACACAAAGGGCGTGGGAACTCGTCAATCCAAATCATTTATAACTTATTTTTATAAAAAGCTTTTCCTGAATTTTAGCCCATCGTCAGCAAAAAGAAAAAACGAGTTTCTTTCACCCCGTTATTTGGCCATACATGGCCTGGAAAAGCTTTTTACGGGGTCGTCGAGGAGGTCCCATGAATAAATGGCATATCATTTCGATTCTGCTTTGCATGTGCGGATGCACCCTGGCCAATGTGAATGTGGAAGTAGTCAGCGAGCGGACCGCCTTGGAAAACCAAGTCCTGGGTTCCTACAACGCCCTCGACGCACAACTGCTCTTATCCGCGTCGGTGCGCGGTGTGGACGCCAGCGGGAACATTTCCCGACCACCGGCCCATAGCCGGGAGTACAAGGACACCCTCCACGCCATGCAAGTCATCGCTTTTCACCAAGACGACCTGGACCGGTTTAAAGGTCTCGGATGGGTCGGCGAGAACAACCAGGGGCTGATCGAACCCTTTGCCATGGACCGCCGCCACCTGACCGAGGCCTACCGCGACTTTGCCGAGCGGTATACTGAAAAGGAATTTTCAGCGGTCATTTCCACCATCAACGAGTCCCGCGAGAAGATCATGATGCGGGTCATTTACATGAATGAAAACCTCGATGAGGATGATTTGCCAAACGTCAGAAAGATATTCGCCAGGATCCATCGGGACAGCGCCCGACCGGGCGATAAGATCCAGGATGAAACGGGCACCTGGGTGACGAAACAGGAAACGCCATGATACCGGCACCGCCCTTTGGCCGCTTATCGCGCCGGTTGATTTTAGCTGGACTTTTGCCGGTGCTGTTCCTTCTGACCGTTTTCGGGTCATGGACCGGTGCGGCGGCGACGCAAAACGCCGCCCAAACCGTGGTCAACCGTCCGATCCAAATCACCTCCCGCACCGATGCGGTCCTGGATATGGCCATCTCCCCTGACGGGCAGCACATCGTTTATATCAGCGGAGAAGCGCGACCGGATACCTTGTGGCTGGCATCCGCCGATCCGACCGTGGTTCGCCTGCCTGAAAAACTGGTCGACGGACCGTCCGCCAAATCGTCACCGGCCATATCCGCGGATGGTCGCTTCGTGGCTTATGTAAACACGGATTTTGACGTAAAAGGCGACATCTACCTGATCGACAGGGATAAAAAGAGACCGGCCCCGGTTCGCCTGACCGGCCGGGCGACCGAGGACGGCGGTCCCTGCTTTTCAAACGACGGCCGATGGTTGTATTTCCACCAGGCCACGGGCAATCGCCCCCGGCAACTGGTTGTGCTGGACCTGAAAGACGGCGCTGCGCAGCCACAATCCATCGAATCCGGCGGCGATGCCGCGTTTTGCGCCCTGTCGGCGGACAACCACCGGCTGGCCTTCGTTTCCAGCCGCAAGGATGTCTCCGGTGATATCTTTATCCTGGACAGGCGGGACCAATCGGTCCTGCAAATCACCAGCGGGCCGGCCATCGACATGTTTCCCCGATGGCATCCCGACGGCCGCAGCCTGTATTTTTCGAGGATCGGATCCGATACGAACCACGACCAACGGATCAGTTCCGAGGATCATTCGGTCATTTATCGCATCCGAACAGACGATGAGAACCGGGTTGCCTATCCGATTACCCCCTTGAACCAGGAATCCTTCCAGCCGTATGTCGGCGCCCAGCGGATCTATTATCTTTCCGGACGCGGCGGCATCAGCAATTGCTGGGCTTTGCCGGAAGAGGGGGTGATCCACATGGCCCCCGACGACCGGGAGCCCTATGCGACGGCCGAGCGGATCGCCCGACAAATCCCCTACGATCCCTATCAAACCCTCTTGGCCTGGATGCGGGTCATGGAAATCCATGGGGGCAAACCGGATATCGCTGCAAGGGCCGGCTATAAGGCGGCGGGCATATTGCAGGAACTGGCGCTGCCGGAATCGGCCTTGGAAGCCTACCGACGGATTCAAACCCATTATAGAGACGCCATCGACGATTGCGCCCTTTCCGCGATCAAAGAAACGGTCCTCGTATTTCACCAGGAGGCGGCGACGCTTCACCGATCTGCGGAAAAACGGACGCTTTTGGACGAAAGCCTGAACCGTCTGGACCAAATCGCCCATCGCCATGCCGGAACGGTTGCCGCGGAAGCAAGCGTCGAGAGCGTGGCCTTGCGCCTTGCCACGGATCCCGGCGTTGCCCATATGGCAAAGGCCATCGATCAATTGGCCGAGGTGCTCGCCGATGATGCGGCCACGGACGCCCAGAAAGCCCGAAGCTTGTATCTTACGGCAACAATCTATAAAAAGACCGCTGCCGGCAGCCAGGCCATGGACACCTGGCACCGCATCGTCACGACCTACCCCCAGGCCCGCAAGTGGGTGGATCGGGCCGTGGAAGCGATCATCGACCAGGTGCTCACCGATTTTTCATATTCGGACCGAGATGAGAAGATCCGCCGGCTGAACCAACTGGCCGCTCAAAACCGGACAACGGCACCGGCAATTGCCATGGGCGCCTTCAACCGCATCGGCGACCTCTATTATGAAGCCGATGAATGGGCCCTGGCAAAGGCAGCCTATCAAAACATCCTGGACGCCTTTCCCATCTTGACCACCCAAACCGCCGCCGCCCGCCTGTCGCTGGCGGAAATCCATTTCCGTGAAGAGTCGTTTCGCAAGGCCATCGACCTGTACGAAAAGGAAATCACCCTTCGCGATCGTGCGGACCAGATCTACCAGCTGGCCCGCCAGGGCTATATCCAGAAAAACATTTCCGCCGGCGCCTTCCATTTCCGCCTGGGCGAAATTCCATCGGCCCGAAGCCTCTTCAAGGAACTGATCGACTACGACGATAGGATCGTACAGGCCCACCGGGGATACATCCAATGCGCGGCCGCCTCCGGTGATATCGACAAGGTGTTGGCCGATTACCGCGCCAAACTGCAAACCGATGGCAACGATCCCGTTTGGCGCTATTGCACCGGCCTGTGCCTGACCTATCGAAACAACCAAGCCGACCTACGGGAAGCCAAAACGCATATCGAACAATCTATCCGGATCGACGGCGGGGTCGAATATTATCACCAGACCCTCGGGTACATTCATGAAGTACTGGAAACCGTCTACGGGAAACCCGGGCAACTCGAATATGCACTCGTGGGTTACCAAAAAGCCTATTTCTTGAATGACCCGGAAGCGGATGCGGAAAATGCCGCCCATCTGGTGTTGAACCTGGGCAACATCTATTACCTGTTGGGCCAGTATGGAAAGGCCTATCAATTCTATTCCGACCGGGATCGCCGGCAACCCCCGTTTCCCAGTGCGGACGCCCAATTGGTTTTTCTGAAACGGCTGGGGGAGAGCGCCTTTCAGACCCATGCGATCGAAAAAGCCATCGATGCATTTACCCGAGCGGTGGAACGAATCGATGGCCAAATCGATCCGTTGTCCGCGTCCAAGGCATTTGATCGCTTGAACCGGTATGCAAAGGACCGAATCATCGATCCGGCCATGAACCATGCACCGACACGTCGGTTGGCGGAAAAAGCCGCCCTGCGGCAATCCGAACAGAATCTCAAAGCCGCCGCACTGGCGGCCAAAAGTTCCCCGCCCCCCTCCCCCGGATGGTCGGCATACAAGCAACACATGCTGCATCTGATCGACGATCAAAAAGCGGTCAACACGCTGGCCGTGAAATTGGCCGATGCCTTCAACGCCACGATCGCATCCCGCCCGGGCGGTTTGCCCATCCAACACGCCGGCGCCACCCTCGACCTGCTCACCCAACGAATCGGCAAGGCCCTCGATGATCCGGAGCGTCTGATGATGCTCCAGGCGGAACTGCTGGATCGCCTGGCGTTGGCCTACCAGGAGAATTCAGAATGGGAAAAGGCCGCCGAGACATTCCAGCGGGTGTTTGCCATCAATGAAAAGAGCGGCCAATTCGCCAATCTGGCCCGAAATCGGCGCGCCGTTGCCTATGCCACCTACCACCTGGCCCAACAATCGACCGGTGCGCACCGCATCCGGCTCCTAAGAGAAGCATCCGACGAATTCTCCCGCACCCTGGCCTTGATTGACCGTTATGGTATCCCGGAGCCGAAGAAAAGAGAGAAACAGGCGCTCCTGGATGTGTCCGTGACCACCGCACTGGATGCGGCATCCGCCACCCAGGCCGCCGGGGGCTTTACCAAAGACCAGGAAATCCGGCTCGCCGAAACCTTTGTTTCCCGGATTCAGCTGGAACTGGGAAACGTCGACCAAGCCCAAAAAGAACTGGACAAGCAGCTGATCGCCTATCCCTCGCCGGATATGGTGAAAGAAAAGGACCGCTACGGGGTGTCGTTGTTGACCCACCGGTCCGGCCTGATGGACAGCGCAGGCCAGAACGTCGCCGACGCATTCGACAAGTTCGCTTTTTCCGCAACGCTTTGCCTGATGCTGGAAAATCCGGTCAGTGCCGCGATGAACCTGACCAACATGGCGGCCGCCGGGGAGCAGTGGATAGACGATTCCACCGGTAGCCTGCCATCGGCGGACCAAATCCAATTGCTTGCCCTGCTGGACAAGAAGACGACCGCCTTGCTTTCCAAGAATCTGGACGTGATCGGCCTGGACATGGCGCTTTCCTACCACAATCAGCTGGGGTTATTTTATTTTCGCACGGCCAGACGATGGGAACCGGCCTCTCCTTCCATCGAGACGGCGGTGGTCAAGGTCCATCTGCAGCAACAAGCGGTGCGCCATTTTGTCCGGGGAATTTCCTTGCTTGAAACCAACCCCGTCCCCGGCCGGCACGACATTTGGGAAACGGCCACCCGCCTTTACTTGAACCTGGCCGCCGTCAGTGGCGAAATGGGAGATGACGGAGCAAAAAGAGAAAATTATGCGACGGCCCTTGCCCACGCCGAAACCGGCGTGTTGCCAGATCTTGCGTGGCGGGCCCTGGCCGGTTTGAATCGTTTGGATGAGGCGCTCGCGATGCTGGCAGCGGTGCCCTTGTCTCGCGCCGGCTGCGCGCCCATGGAAATCATCGACACCTTCGGTCCCCTCGTCGCTCAACAATTGGCAAACCAGGCGACGGAATCGGCGCTTCACGTGGCGGAACGACTATCGGAACTGGAACGGTTTCACCGGACGGCCCGGTTCGTCGTCCCCCAAGACCGCCAGGAAAAAACGTTTTTTTCCAGTTTGTATCCGAGATTGGCAAGGATCCGAAAGCTGACAGAAGAACTGGCCACGGCCGATGCCGACCACCGGCCGCCAATAGAAGATCGCCTTGCCGATGAAAAGACACTCCTGGATAGGCAACTGGGCCCTGACGACGAAAACCTTCCGCTCGTGCTGAAAAAAATAAAAGACCGGCAAACCCGGGAACTGGCCACATTTGTGCTGGCCCTTTCCCAGCAGATCGAAACGGCGGCCCGGGACCTGGCCGCCATCCGGATCGAGATCGCCGGTGAGAAACAAAAAAATCCCAAACGGGAAAAACAGGAATCGGAACAGGCCCGAACCTATGATCGTCTCACGAACCAATACCGGGATCTGGTCAACGATGCGTTTTCATCCCGACCGCTTTTGCAACCACCTGATTTCATCACCTGGCTGGCCCCCGAGCCGTTTGATGTGCTGGACCTGGCCGAGGTGATGGGCGACGAGGATGCCGTGGCGAGAATCTTTCGTTTCGGCGGCGCCCCATCTTCCTATGCCGTTTTCTTGATCACCAAGGAAGAGACCACCGCTTTTCTCGCCCCTACCCTTCCGGCACTGAAGGAAAAAATCGACGCGACCATCGACTGGGTGGTACCGTACATCGCCTACGAAGATCCCCAATCGCTGGATTTCGGTCCCGGCTATCCCTATGCCTTGAGCGCCAAACACCTGCAACGCTGTTTTCTCAGCAAAAACCCCTTTACCGCCAATCTCCTGGCGGTGCCCCCCCGACCATTTCCTGATCAGCTAAATCGTCAATATACGATCTCCTCTTACCCGGCGGGGCAAGACGAAGACAAGGACGCGCTGGTGAACCTGCTCGCCGGCGCCAACACCCTTGTGCTGACCGACGGGCCGGTCGCTACGGCAACGGTTCCCACGAAGCCGGGTGTTCGCTGCCGGCCCTTTATGGCGGTACGGCTCGGCGGGGATCATCGAATGCGACTGGAAACCCTACTGGCGGACACCGCCAACCTATCATTGTCCATTGTCGGCGAGGGCGCCTTGGACGATCTGTTTTTAACCGGCCATCTGTTTTCCATCTACGGATGCCCGGCCGTGATGGTGGTGCAAGGCGCAGGCAACCAGGATGCCCTGATCTCACGAATCCTGACTGCCTATGCCCGGATGTCGGGGATCGATGCCCTATCAAATGCCGCAGCCACCCGGGGGACGGACGCCGACCCCACGCCCGCGGATCGGGCGTCCCCCCCCGAACCATCCCCATTATTGATTTATCTGGGGTATCGGGGAATGGCCCCGAAAGCGGCCGCGGCGTTTGCCAAGCAGAATTTCGTCCACTATGTCAAAGCCGGCCGGGCGGCGTTTGACCGAAAAGCGTATGGTCCGGCGACGGTGATGTTTGCCAACGCCGTGGCCGTGGCCACTGACGTTGCCCAATTCGATCGGTATCTACCGGACCTGTACAAATATGCCCGCGAAAGCGCCTATCGATCCGGCGACGTGGATGTGGCTCTTCGCTATGCCGAAGACCTTGCCGAGCTGATGGCGGAAATGAAACCGGATACCAAGGCCCATGCAGAGGCCTTGTTGCGGCTTGGGCTTTTGTATTCCAAAAAGAGCGGTTACGACAAAGCGATTGCGGCCCTTGAAGAGGCGATTTCAATCATGTCACGGCTGGAAGCGGACGAGGATCTGGTCGTGGCCTTCATGGACCTGGGTATCGTTTTGGAAAACGCGACCCACCATGACACCGCGTTGAGCCGTTTCAACGTCGCGGCGGACC
The DNA here is from genome assembly GCA_963674765.1 of uncultured Desulfosarcina sp. Taxonomy (GTDB): domain Bacteria; phylum Desulfobacterota; class Desulfobacteria; order Desulfobacterales; family Desulfosarcinaceae; genus Desulfosarcina. Next base: position 5,295,974 of record OY771548.1, read on the forward strand.
TGAGCCGGGAGTTGAATCTTTCCCATCTGTTGGCAGAGCAATACCTCAATATGGGCCGGATCTACGATCTCCGCCTGAACCAGTATGCCACGGCGATCGGCTACTATGAAAAAGCGCTGGCCATCTATTCGTCCACCGATGATGTCGAAAAGATCGGCGAATCCAAATTGAACATCGGCCGCTGCTACCGCCTGTTGGGCAATTTTTCCCAGGCGGATGCCGATTTTGCGCAAAGCCTTGCCTTGATCGGCGAGGATACGCCGGCCCACCGGACGATCAGAGCCAAGATCCTCATCGAACAGGCCAACAATGCGTGGTTCCAGGGAAGATACGAAGAAGCGTTCACACTGCAGCGACAATGCCATCACCTCGCCGAACAGAACCAGCTTCCCCTGATGCAGGTGATCGCCCAAAACACCGAGGGCCTGATCTGGTGGACCTTGGGCGATTATGCCAAAGCCATCGCGTCGCTGGAAAGCGCACTGTCCCACACAGACGTATTTGACGTCCGCAAGGATGAAATGGCATCGACCCTGAACAACATCGGCTTGGTCTACCGGGACATGGGAGACCATCAGAAAGCGCTGGATACCTTCCAGCAGGCGGTGGCCATCGATGCGGCCATCGATTCCAAATGGGGCCTGGCCTATGACTATCGCAACCAGGGACTGACCTACCTCAAACTGAACGCCCCCCAAAAGGCCGCCGACCTGTTCGATCGCGCCTACGAAATGTCCAATGCCATCGGCAACCGCATCAACGCGGCCAAGGCCATTTTGGGAAAAGGCGATGCACTGCTCTCCCTGCAACGGTTCGACGAGGCGGAAACGGCCTACCAAGGTGCCCTGGACCTCTCTTTGACCATGTCGATGAAGGAGACCCAATGGCGCAGTCTCTTCGGCTTGGCGAAAATTCGGCTGATCCGGGACAAGGACCGGGAGACGGCGGAAGCGCTGCTGCGACGGTCCATCGACGTGATTGAAAATCTGCGCTCGGACATCAAGATCACGCGGCTCAAGGAGAACTTTCTGGTCGACAAGCTGGCCGTGTATGAAGCCCTGATTCGGCTGCTGGCCGATAAAAACCAGCCGGTACAAGCCTTTCAAATCGCAGAACGGTCCAGAGCGCGCAATTTCATCGATCTCATGGGCAGTGGCAAGGTTTCGTTCGCCAGTGACACCGACCGCGCGCTCTACCGCAAACAGCAGGTCATCCGATCGGAAATCGAGAAATCCGAGGCCCTGCTGGCCGCGTCCGATGCCGCCGAACGCCCCGTTTATGAAACATCCTTACAAAACCTGCGTCATGAATTGCAAAATCTTGCCATCGAGATGCAACTGGCCAATCCGCAGCTGGCATCCATGGTGTCGGTGCCGCCCGTGGATCCGGATCGATTGATCGGCCTGATGGAACCGGGAACGGCGCTGCTTTCCTACTATCTTCTCGACCAGGAGGTCTTCTGCTGGATTTTGCGGCCGGACGCGCAACCTTCCGATGGGCGGATTCGGCTGGTGCGGATTCCGGTCGGCCGGTCCGTTCTCGAAACCAAGGTCCTGGAATACCGACGAATCATCCAGAATATCGAGCCCTATGACAAACATTCCGCCGACTTGTACAACCGGCTGATTGCCCCCGTGATCGACGACCTGGATGGTGTGCACACCATCGGTATTTCTCCCCACGGTTCCCTGCATTATCTCTCCTTTGCCACCCTGGCCAACGCGGATGGGTTTCTCGTTGATCGCTTCGCGTTGTTCTATACGCCCAGCGCCGCCGTTCTGGAATATACGCTAAGCCGCCGCAGGGAGCGTCCCTACCGGTCCCCCAGGGTACTGGCCGTGGGCAATCCGGACCTGGGCGATCCCATTTTGGACCTTCCCTTTTCGGAACAGGAAGTTGATGCCATCCGCTGGAATTTTCCCGATATCACGATCTTGAAGCGAACGCAGGCAACCGAAAACAAGCTGATCGCCAAGATCTCCACATTCGACATCATCCATATCGCCTCGCATGGCGCTTTAGACCCGGTCAATCCGCTGCTGTCGGCCATCAAGCTGGCCCTTCCAGAGGATAAGACGTTTACAAATTCTGATTTCGATGGCAATTTAGAAGCAGGTGAAATCTTCGGTCTGTCCATTCATGCGGACATGGTTTTCCTGAGTGCCTGCCAGACCGGGCTGGGAAAAATCAACGCCGGAGACGATGTCGTCGGACTCAATCGTTCCTTTTTCTTTGCCGGCACCCATACGGTGATTTCCAGTCTCTGGCGGGTCAGCGATGTATCCACTGCCGTGATGACAAAGGCATTTTACCGGCTCTACATGAACCAGAACAAGGCGGATTGCCTGCGACAGGCGGCCTTGCATGTCAAGACGCGATTTCCCCATCCGGGATATTGGGGGGCGTTCACGCTGGTTGGGGATTACTACTAAATAGTGTCCGTCCAGAAATGGCCAATTTGCCCGATATCGGCGTTGCAGGAAAAATTTTATCCTCGGAATATCAGCCATATGCCTGTGGTAAAATTTTTCCTGCGCCTTGATCTCGACCAAATTTGCCTATTTCTGGATGGACACTAACTGCTTGAAAGAGGTGGGAAAATGAAAAGTGGTTTGCCTGCTGTGGCCATGGGCATAGCGCTGCTCGTCCTTCTTTTGCCTGTCCGGGTAGCCGCGACGACGCTGTACGTGACATCCGACGTGGCAGAACTCAAATCCGAAAGTTCCAGCGCTTCTGACACCATCGTCGAACTCGGACGCGGCACGGTGCTGACTCGGATCGACACGGATGGACGCTGGTACCGGGTAACGACCCAAACCGGCCAGAGCGGCTGGATCTACCGGGGCAAGGTATCGGAAGAGATGCCGGCGGCCACCGATTCGGCTGAAGAAGGCGGAAGCCTCGGCGGGCTTCTCGGCGGCCTCTCGGGAAGCGACATCCGTGCGGATGCCGCCGATTCGTCGCGGAGCATTCGTGGCCTGTCTCCGGAAGCAAAAGAATACGCCAAAGCTACCGGCACCCCTAAGCAGAGCCAGAAGGCATTGGATGCCGTTTTATCCCGAAAAGTGAGCGACAAGGAGATTCGCGACTTTTTGATGCGGGGCAAAGTGGGCGAATATGCCGATTAACAAAAGTATGAGGACGCCATGATCAATTCGAAAAACGGTTCACCCCCCCGGCAACCTTGCAGCAGTCGACGGGATTTTCTGAAATATGTGGGGCCGTTTGTGCTTTTTCTGTCCACTCCGGCATTCGCATTCGATCTTTTCAAGGTGCTCGATCCGGAAGGCAAAAACAAGGACATGCAAAAAGCCAAACAGGCGCTGGAGGGATTGAGCGGGATTGTCCAGAGTGCGGAAGGGATCGACTATCCATCCGAATTTACGATTGGTGAAACATTGGCCCTGGAGGGATTCCAGCGTTACGGCATGCCGGTAAAAAGCAAACGCGTGCAAGACTACGTAAACAAACTGGGAAATGCCGTGGCGAAAAATTCCACGCGTCCGAATATCCCCTACTATTTCGTGGTGGTCGACTCGGCGATCTACAACGCCTTTTCCTGCCCCGGTGGCATTATTTTTTTGAGCCGTTCGCTTGTCGCGGGAATGAACGACGAAGCGGAGCTGGCCTGTGTACTCGCCCATGAAATCGCCCACGTTTCCCACAAGCATGCGTTACAGGCCATCCGACGGGCCAAATTTTTCGAAGGAGCAGCCAAAATTGGCACGATCAACATGAGCGGAAAGGAAGGGCAAAAATACCGGGACATGGTCGGTGATCTGCAGACGGTATTGTTCGATCAAGGGTTGGATAAACAGATGGAGTATGAAGCGGACGAATCCGCAATGGATGTCGCCTACCGCACGGGATACGATCCCGAGGGAATGATCCGTGTGCTGACCATGCTTGCCCACAAACAGACCAACGCCACCCAAAAAGGATCGTGGTTTTCCACCCACCCACCGCTGCCCAACCGACTGGAAAAATGCAACCAGTGGAAAACCAGATATCCCGATGCCCGTCAGATGGCCAGGGTATCGAAACGGTTTATGTCATTTCGCAACAGGTTGTAACGATCTTTCCACAGCAAGTCTTTAAAGGAACCCTCCTGCTCTATACAGGAGGGGCATTATTATTTTTGTCTACGCAGAATAGAATTTTTTCTTCCTGCCATATGTGACCAATTGGTTTTACGCACCAAGTTTGCTGTTGATATGATCGAACACAAGCGAATGCTCATGTTGTGGACTAAACAGGACAAATTCAGCATCCTGGTTCACTTTCACCGTATGACCTGGTGGCCAGTAGAATAGGTCACCGGAACGGGCTTCTTCGGTTTTTCCATTCGTGTAAGTAACGGTTAAATCACCTTTAATCATGTACCCCCAATGGGGTGCCTGGCAAAGATCATTTTCGAGTCCTTGAAGCAATGGGGCAATATCCGTTCCGGCATCCATCTTGAAGTGTTCAGCGCCAATCTCACCGTAATCGGTTGCATCCCCGAAACCAGTTTGTTGTCGGGCCACAGCACCGGGTGCGTTCACTTTAATTGGAATACTGTTTATTGATGTATTCATATTCATCTCCTATTATATCAGACGTTTAATTAACTTATAGTTGAGATTTTTCATATTTCCACGGTCTTTTGTTGATGAGGTTGTCGCGGAAATCATATGAATTAATATAGTCAATCTTTTCAATTTTTAAAGTCTATAGAATAATACGGTTTGTAAATGATCGACTTAATAGCCCCTCCCCTCATCGCTCTGAGAAAAACCAAAACCTGGTCCGATTCAAATTGACCCAATTATCAACGCTTCTCTCCTCTGATTATGGAAATTAGGAAAATTTCTGAATCAAATTCAGAATTTTTCTCATTGTAAAATTGATGACCCAAAAGTATTCTACTTAAAAATATAATTGAAATTCATTTTTATTAAATTTTTATTAAATGGCCCTTAAACCGAAAAGCGAGTCAAATGACCGAAATATCAATGCAAAGAAATATGCAACACACTATTTTGGATAATCCTGATAAGATAGCGATTACTTGTCGACCATACGGTAGCAATGGTGCGATGCCTCTATCGAATGGTGTCATGCGTAGCTTTTCTAGCGATGGTTTATATATCGAAACACCCGATAAATATAAATCAGGAACCATTCTGATTGTTCGGGTTGACCGATATCCATCTTTGCCAACCGCCGTGGCTGAATCAGAGTACCCGCGGTCTATTTGTCTAGCTGAAGTTAAATCGGAGCGCGAGCTGGTTGATGAAACTGGAATTCGATTTGGCATGAGGCTTCAATATATCTATTGATACGCTGATCCACCACTCATGGCTCGCCCGACTTCTTTATTTCAACTGATCCAGCATATCTTTCAATTTTCCGATTTTAAATCGCGATTCCAGGCGGGCCATGAGTTCGCTGAGGGTCTCATGAGCAAGCAAGATTGCCAGCTGATCAATTAAAAATTGTTGGGCAAGGGATAATGATTTGGCCCTACATATTTGGTAGGACCAATATGGTCCTACATAAAGTATATAATATTTGTTGTCAACAAGTTCTTATTTTGTTACATGAATGGCCGGAAGCATTTGTGAACAGGGTTTGCATCTTGACAATAAACGCCGAGAGACCAAATTTTAACAGTTGACAAGTTGCGATTATTCGAATGATTCGTATGTGACAATCTCAAGGTAGCGGAATTTCGACATGTATAATTTTGTACCCATAAACAAGTTACAAACAACCGAAGAAGTTTTCAATCAGCTTAAAAAGGCCATTCTCAGCGGCGATCTGAGAAAAGGAGACAAACTGCCTTCGGAACGAGAACTGGTAAAGTTGTTCAATGTCAGCAGAGGCGTGGTACGGGAAGCCATCCGAGGCCTCAAGACAACCGGTTTTGTCGAAATAAAGCAAGGGCCGCTTGGGGGCGCGTTTGTCACGGAAAATTCCGGGAATCAGCTCGAATCGGGACTTTCTGCGCTCTATCATTCAAACAAACTGACCATTTCTGAAATCGGCCAGGTTCGTCAGTTCATTGAGCCTCAAATTGCACGCTTGGCCACCTTGAATGTCAACGCTGAATATCGCGAAAAGCTTCAATTGGCATTATATCAAGAAAACCAATCCTTTGATTCAATCGATGATTACGTACAGAAATTGACGGCCATCCATCTGATCCTTGCGGAGATGTGCGGCAATGAGATTCTCAAAACCATGTTGATCGCGCTAACGGCCCTGACCCACCAGATTGTCAAAGCCTTATCGCCAGATAAGGTGTATTCCCTTCATCGTACCGGCGAACACGACAATATTGTGGCTTCAGTTCTGTTAGGCGATCCAGAAGGTGCCGAAAAATCCATGATACATCATACCAACTGCTTCGGTGAGGCTTTCATCAAAACCGGAAATACTTACCCTGCCCTGTCCAGCCGGAATTGAACGGTTAGCAACGCTTGGATAATCAAATTACTTTTATCGAATAGACGAATTCACTAAAAAGAGGAATAATGTCATCATTTCATCCAATTAAGCAAACAAATGCAACCGAAGAAGTTTTAGGGCAGTTAAAAGAGTCTATTATCAGAGGCACGATAAAAGAGGGAGAAAAGCTCCCATCGGAGAGAGAGTTGTCCAATGCCTTCAATGTTAGTCGGGGCGTGGTGCGGGAAGCCATTCGAGGCCTCAAGGCAACCGGTTTTGTCGAAATCAAGCAAGGACCGCTTGGGGGAGCGTTCGTCAAGCCCATATCCTTGGGATTGCTGGAATCAGGATTTACCGATTTATTTTTTGCAAACAAGCTCACGCTCGCTGAGATCTTGGACGTTCGATTACATATTGAGCCTGAGATTGCACGACTGGCCGCATTAAATGTCAACGATGACTATCGAAAAAAGCTTAATGATGCGTTGGCCCAAGAAAACCTACCCCCGGATTCACCCGAGGACCTATTGAACAAACTGACCGCGGTTCATTATATACTCGCAGAAATGTGTGGGAATCGACTCTTCGAAGGAATTATTTCGGCTATTATTTCGCTGAACCACCGGATTATAAAAACACTATTGGAAGAGCTGTTGAAAGGGCACGGTACCGGAGAACATGATGAAATTGTTCAAGCCGTTTTAGCGGGTGATTCGGAAGTCGCCCAGAAAGCAATGGCCCGCCATGCATCGAACTTTAGAAGCGTATTTCTCAAATTAGAGCAATCCGGAGACTGGTTGTGGGATGTCAAACGGGTGACGCCTGAAATGGGAAGAATCCTATAATTCGATCGTTTTTCAGTAGAAAAAAAAGACGGCCGGTTTTTCGCGATATTTTAACCGGTCGTCTTTCGTTTTCCTTCAGGATAATCACCGTCTCTGTTCTTTTTGATTTGCCGTTGCCATAGCGATAGAAGACGCTATTTTCATGGTTGTCGATCCAGTTGCTTTCAAGGATGTCTACGAATCATACAGTTAAACGGCGCGCATTGTCCTGTGCTCTCTGATGATATGGGGCGATCAACGCCCGACCGGCACGCCATGGATTTTCTATCCCAACAGATGGATTTGACGCCAATTGCATCAGCATTGTAAACGATTCCATATTGGCATCAATTTTTTCGTCGACCATCCGTTGCCCTTCGGCATTCAATTTTGGGCTATCCACTGCCCAGCCAGTCAAATATACCCAATAACGCATTGAAATCGTAGTCAACGAGGTCGTCCAGAGCTCTAACGTCATCACACCAAATCGCCATGCTTCCATGGCCGAATTTTCGTAACCTACAGCAATTGTCTTTTTCATTGAATCCACAATCCCTCAACTTAGGAGAATGATAATCGACCGCCTATTTGCGAATATGTTGTTAAGCGTTCAATTGACTAAGTTCGTCCACCGATTCTTGCATACAGGCCTTGAAAAACTTCGGGTCCGGAAGCATCTCGGGACAACTCACCGCCGTTAAGACCAAATCGTCGCAATAACTGCCGGCAACGAGCAGCATGCCCATGCCGTCCATGATGAAGCCCCAGTTGTAACATCTGAGCTGCTTGGCACCGCAAAAATAAAGGGGCTGCCGCGACCCAGGGACATTGCTGACGCCGACACCGCTGTCTAACGAGGGGACGTAATCTGCAACTTTATTTTTCAGCGCCAATTTGAGTCCTCCGTCGATGATTGACATCGGCAGCATACTAGGCATCTCAGACATATTCCGTGCACCAATCGTCTCGGTATACTGCTTGGAGTAAGTTGTCGCCTCGTGCACTTTCTTCATTCTCTCGATCGGGTCCTCTATCTCCGTGTGCATGTCGGAAACCATCGAAAATATTCTATTTCCACCGTCCGCTATTTCTTCTTCCCTGCGGACTGAAATGGGAATCAGACCCAGTAAGGGTTGCGTGGGAAGCTCCTGGTAATGTAGAAGATATTTTCTGATCGCACCACCAAAAATGGTAAGCACGACATCATTTACCGTGGAGCCGGGCACCAATTTGCGCATGTCGATGATGTCTTTCAAGGAAACGGTAATGGCCTCGAAAACCCGTTTCGGTGATGGAATCGCTCCGGAAAAGCGCGTGCGCGCATAGCTGGGGGTTCTGATCTTATCCATGATAAATGCGTTCAATGCCTTGGAGGCGTTCGGAAGGGTCCGATAAAGAAAACCCAGCTGATCAATGGGCTTCTTGAAAATGCTATTCCAATACGTCTGGACCAGCAGTTCCGATGATGAAGGCGTCCGACCAGATGGTTTTTGCTCTTTGGTGGTATCCCCCTTAACATCGGCGACGCCTTCGGGCTCGAGCGTATGCATGACACTCTTCAGATAGGTGGCCGACCCGCCATCGAACTGACCGTGATGTTTCTTATGAACAATCGCAAAACACCCCTTTGGAAACCCTTCTACTTTGTCCAGGCCTTCAATGACGTGTATCTCCCAAAGCGGTCTGGACATATCGAGCGGTGCTTCAATGATCGGTGTGGCTTTGGCAACCAACTGATCCCAATTACCGGGTTTGGGAAGCGTGGTGAAGCTTACATGATAGTCAAGATCAAAGGCATCATCTTCAACCCAGTAGGAGTAATCCAGTCCCATTGGCACCGGGACTCGCTTTTCACGCATGAACAGCTTATCGAGACGCTGGCCGATGTAATTTGATATATCTTCATGGGTGACACGGCCCTCTGGAGCGGTTGATGGATCATAAATATGAATGTCGGTGATGTGCATGGGGGAGTTAGGGGCTTCAAGTGAAAAAAACATTTCATCTACGCCTGTGAGCTGTTTCATTTTGTTGATGGGTCTCCTTTTCCGTGTCTGATCGTTATTGATTTGTCTTGCATCACTGCTAAATGGCGATAATCCTCAAACTCAATTTGCAGTAGATGCTACTTAAATCATTGGGGTGTATTTAAACCTGCGAAAATGCAGATTTAAACACCCCCATAAAATAAGCCCAAAAGGCTCTTGGTTTTAGGTAATCGGAATAAATTGTGAATATTGACTATCGTTGGTTAGGATCAACTGTTCATGTCGGCATGTGTAAAAACCTCAATCCGACAATATAGAGGTGAGGACGCCAACTTATTTTTCGAATTCCTTAGCTTTGTATTTTATGCCTATAACTAATCAGCTAGTGCAGTTCGCCCCAATAATAATAAATTTGGTGGGGCAACAAAAATCGCAGGCTCACAATAGGTAATCTCAATTTGAGCGAACTGCACTATCAAAAATTCTAAATCAATTTTAATATGAACGTATCGAGATACATTGGTCAGACCAATTTGGTCCTATATATAATATATAATATAATTTGTCAATAACTATTTATATTTAACTCCTGCCATCGAAATGTCCGATATTATACCGCTACCAACTGATATGATGTAGTTTTTCGCTTGACGAGAATTTTGCTATCCAGTAAACTTTTTGTAATCCAGCATAGTCTTTATTAAGCGGTATACTTCTCCGAAAAGACCAATAAACGATATGCGTTTTTTCATATCCATGGCGAGTGTTCATATTGCCATTGAAGCTGCCCGTTGAACCTACCACTTGCCTTCAGTGGCTGTTAATAAACGACTGACAATCAACAAGGAGGTGACTATGAGCGAAAGTGTTTACAAAGTTATCGAATTGGTCGGAACAAGCCCCACATCATGGGAGGAGGCCGCTAAAAACGCAGTTGAAACCGCATCCAAATCTTTGAAAGATTTGCGGGTGGCCGAAATTTCCAAGCTGGATATGAAGGTCGAAGGTGGCAAGGTCACCGCTTTCCGCGCACGGGTAAGTCTATCATTCAAATATGCAGCGGATTGATCGCAAAAACCAACGCTAAATTGATACATTTTGAATGATGGGTGATCGGAGGGCTTCATCGCCCTCCACTGCCCCTTTATTTTCAGCATCAATTTGACATTTAACAACGATCGGTACTTTATTATAGCTCGCATGCTGGACAGGTCCAATTAAAACCACATGTGGAAGCTGTAACTCATCCTGCCTCGGACCGAATGAATGCTGAATGATTCAGAACCCAATATCCTCGTTGTCGAAGATGATCCACAAATGCGTGAAAGCCTGCGCGCCCTTCTTTCCGTAAACGGCTATGACGTCCAAACGAGCAAAAATTTGCAGGACACCATAGATACACTTTCAAGTATAGTCTATGACCTTATACTGCTGGACCTGCGTCTCAAGGACCAGAGCGGCTTTGATGTCATCGATTTTCTGGAAAAAAAAAAGATCGACACCCGGGTGATCGTCGTTACCGGAGAGCAATCGGAAAAAAAAGCGATCACCGCTCTCAGAAAAGGCGCTATCGATTATTTAAAAAAGCCCATTGAACCCGATGAATTGATTGAATCAATAAAAAAAGCACTCGTCTGCCTAAACCATCAACGAAAAAAGAAACAGGTAGAAAACACCATTATATCCAGCCGTGAACGGTATCGCAGAATCGTCGATAGCCAGAGAGACTATGTGCTCCTATTAAACGAAAACTACGAAATTTCATTCATAAACAGATCATATGCCAACTATTTGGGAGCTGATGAACCCAAAGCATTGGTCGGCCGCAACTACAAAGGCTTTATTAGTGAATTAACTCATGACCTTGTATTTGGGAGTATCGATGCGGTTCGAAGCGGTTCAACAGCCATGACTGTCGAAATCCAAATCCTTGGCGCAAATGGTTTGTCACGATGGCAGGAATGGGATTTTTCCGTAGTGCTTAACAAAAATGGCAAGTTTTCTGAAATTCAGTGCCTCGGCCGCGATGTAACCCAGAACAAGTTACGAACAAAAGAAATTGAGAAAAAAAAGGAAAAATTTCGCAAGCTGGCCGAGCTTACCAGTGATTGGCTGTGGGAGATCGACAATCACAATGTCTATACGTACGCGAGTCCAGTCGTTTTCGATTTATTGGGTTATCAGCCGGAAGAGGTCCTTGGAAAAAGCCCGTTCGACTTCATGCCTGCCAGTGAAGCGGAGCGGATGAAACCCATTTTTCAGCGGTTGATAGCCAAACATAAGCCAATAAAAGCCGTCGAGAACATCAATCTTCATAAAAATGGTTCTGAAATCATATTGGAAACCAGCGGGGTGCCCATTTTTGATCAAGTCGGAGCGCTGATTGGCTATCGCGGAATCGACCGCAACATTACAATCCGAAAAATGATGGAGAAAAATCTATCGGAAGAACCCGGTATTCATACAAATAAGGCCGGCCAGAAGAACAGCAGTACAGATCGTATGATTGCCATCTGTGCGTCATGCAAAAAAATCCACGATAAAAAAGATAATTGGAGCCCAATCGAAGACTATTTTCAAGCCCATTTCAATTTCACATTCAGCCATGGTATCTGCCCTGAATGTTCAAAAAAATTGTATCCTGAGCTATATGACATGAAAACCCTTACTTAGAATAGAAGCAATCAAGCCGACTTGTGGTTTCAGTGATGATTATTGACAGCATCCCTCCCATTTGCCAATATACTTCTTAAGAGTTGAACAGAGGCAAGCCAATCGCCCTCCGATCGCGTGTTAACGGCCGTCTTACTTTAGCGCACCTATCATATCCGGCATCTTTTGGTTGAACGCCCCATTCAGATTAAGCCTCCCTTGGTGATAAGCTTCCCATTAAATCATGTCCGCGCCTTTTGCCTCAACAAGTTTATTACAAATCAATCGTTACGGTCATCAACCAATGAATGCCCATGAATCTCACTGAACTCTTACAACGACAGTCAAAACAGCTGCATCAAAAATATGCACAGCGCATCCGAACGGAAGTCGGTGGCCACTATGCTAATCGTCCATTGGAGGAATTGCTGAGTACCACCGCGCAGTCTTGTGAAGCGCATTTTGACGCTATCGTCCTCGGAGACTACACCAAACTCGATTTATTTATCGAAAAAATATGTAAGATGCGTTTGGCCGGCAGCTTTTCCCTATCGGAGGTGCAGCGGGCGTTCGAAATCTATCGAACGATGCTGACCCCACTGCTCGTCGACGCGTTACAGGGCGATGCACTGATCAGTGCTCTCGAGAAGCTCAATGCCTGTCTGGGATATTCCATCAACCGCTTCAGCGACTACTACCACAACGCCGATCAAGCGGCGTTGCGTAAGGCCAAGGAAGAGGCCGTGGCCGCCAATCTCGCCAAAGGCAGTTTTCTGGCAACCATGAGTCATGAAATACGCACCCCCATGAACGGGGTGATTGCGGCGGCAGAGCTATCGTTGGCTGAAGACCTGCCCGATAAGGCCGTTCGCTATCTCGAAATCATCCACACCTCCGCCTATTCCCTGCTGGGTATCATCAACGATATTCTGGATTTTTCAAAAATCGAGGCGAAAAAACTGGAGTTAGAAGCACGACCATTCATGCTGGACGAGATCCTCGATCGGGTAGTCGACGCCTTTTACTCCAAAGTGGTTGAAAAAGGCATCGAATTATTGGCGGATATCGACCCGAAAATTCCGGCTGTGCTGATCGGAGATTCCCTCCGCCTGCAGCAGATTTTGACCAACCTAGTCAGCAATGCCATCAAATTCACCGACAATGGCGGGGTTATCTTGATACGCATCCGCCGGTCGGAGACAACAGAATTTCTCAGGTTTACCGTCAAGGATACCGGCACCGGCATCGCACCGGAGCAGTTGCCGCGGCTGTTTGAACCGTTCAGCCAGGTTGACGACTCAACAACCCGTAAATACGAGGGAACCGGCCTGGGGCTTGCCATCTGCAAACAGTTGGTGAGCCTGATGGGCGGGACGATCTGGGCTGAAAGCACGTTGGGTAAAGGCAGCACTTTCAGCTTTACGGCCCGCTTCACCCCCTCTGAAGGCATGGCGCCCCCCACCTTTAAACCGCCTTCGTCCTTGGAAAAGATCCGCATGTTGGTGGTGGATGACTGCAAGGACAGCCTAATGATCATGAAACAAATGCTGGACAGTTTCGGTTTTCCGGTAAAGACCGTTGACTCGGCCGAAAAGGCCTTGCACATACTTCAGACCGACACGGCCGGCAAGCCGTCCGTCGACCTGATTCTGATGGATTGGAAGATGCCTGGCATGGACGGGTTAACCGCCGCCCGCCGTATCCGACGCGACCTGAAGCGTGACACGGTCATCCTGCTAATGACCGCTTTCGAGGAGCCGGGTGTTCGCGAAGAAGCCGAGAAAGCGGGTATCAACGGTTTTCTGGCCAAACCGATTTATCCGTCCGAGCTGTTCAACGCGGTGATGAACGCCTTTGGCGAAACGGCCGTAAAAAGCGAAATCGCACGCCATCGTTTCACCACCCGTGAATCCATCTACCGGGAGCGCCTGCGTGGCTGCCGTGTTCTGCTGGTGGAGGACAATCCGACCAACCGGGAAATCGCAACGGCGGTCCTGCAAACCGCCGGCATCCAAGTGGCCACCGCGACCAACGGCCGTGAGGCGTTGTCTGCGGCCATTGATGGTAACGGTGACTTCGATGCGATCCTGATGGATATCCAAATGCCTGAAATGGACGGTCTCGAGGCCACCCGCGCCATCCGCGGCAGCCCCGATGTTCAGCAGGTTCCCATCATCGCCATGACCGCCCACGCCATGAAAGGCGACGAGGAAAAATGTTTGGCGGCGGGGATGGATGGATACGTCTCCAAGCCCATCAATCAGGATCGGTTGTTTCATACCCTTTGGAGAAACATCAAGCGCCTCCCTGGTCCCAGGCTGGTATCGGCCCCCGATCCCATTGCCGTTGAAACCGATGTCGACCCGTTGCCTGACCATCTTCCGGGTATTCACATCCGCGAAACCATCGCGGCGCTTCGAATTGATCCGTCGACCTTCCTGAAGATCCTGGTCGGCTTTACCGCCCACAACGCCGATACAGCTGTGACCCTGGAAAACTTGCTGGCGAAAAGGGAGTACGATACCCTGCGTCAGTTGGCACACACCCTCAAGGGCAGCGCGGCCAACATCGGGGCCACGACTCTGTCGGCCAGTGCCCGGGAACTCGAGAAGGCCCTGACCGATCCGGACGCCTGCGATGACAACACCATTTCAGTTCTGTCCAAGGAAACCATCCGGCTGCTCGCCGAGGTGCGCGGCGGAATCGAATCGATTACGCCTACTGCGCCGGAACCCGTTTTCGACATAACGGCAGCCGATCCAGCCCAACGATCGAAAGCGCTGGACAGACTGATCAAGGCGCTTCAACTGGCGGACCCCGAGGTTATCGCGCCGCGTTTTACCGAGGCCTGCCCTCACCTGCCGGCAAAGGTGAGGGCCGAGGTGAGAACCCACATCAATGCCTACGATTATGACAAGGCACTCAAGCGCATCCGCCGCGTCCTGACCGGAACGTTTAGCTAACCTTCTGTTATTGTATTCTTTCTTCAATTGGTAAGACAATACAGGATATGCCAATTAGTGTTTGACATCGAAGCGTATTAAAATTATTGTTTTTAAAACAGTGGGGCTTAAATTCATCGCTGACCGTTCACGTTCCTATCGTTTTCGTATTATTTCGCTCACCTACGATACTGAGGATCCGCGCCCTTCTGTTCCAGCCCCAGCATCTCAATCTATCTTGTTGGGCACTACTTATATTTTGATCAAAGAAATTCATGACAATCAGTTTCCACAACATGCTGAGATAATCGTTCCATCAGGCAACAGACCAACGTGACGACAGTGGTGTTGCGTACCATTGATTTCCATAGAGCTTTGGGGGGATACGATGGAATCCAATTTATTGGAAAACAGTTTTATTCACTTATTGGATTCAGTGAATCGGCTTGATGAGGAGATACCCGACATCATTTCCATTAAGTATGCCGTTGTCCATTTGTGGCGCGGTATAAAGCTATTATTGGAAAAGAGGCTACTCGAGGAGCATTGGTCTCTGGTTTGTAAAGACGAAGAGCATCCGAATTATCCAAATACCAACCTTAATTCAGGTGATTTTACCGGATTAACGTTTAAAGACATAAAGGAGCGATTGGATACATTTTGTGGAATAAACATTGATGAGTACAATTATGTACTCAATAAAATCCGCAACGATTACGAAAAAATTGAACTGTCTCAGTTTATGGGATCAAAGGTTCAAATTACAAGTAACTTAGTGGCGGTGTGGCCGTTTATCGTTGATTTCATAACAAAACATGTAGATTTTTCGCACGATACATATTCAAGAAATTTATTCAACCAAACTTGTGAAACAATGGATTCGCATTTAAAATTCATTCAACAAAAAAAAATTGAAGTCGATAAGGCCATGTCGGGCCAACGCAACGAATCTTATTGTGCCAAGCCACTTAAGTGCCCAAAATGTCTACAAGATGCAATCTCATTGGTATCAAATGAAATGTCTAAATTCAGATGTGCCTTTTGCGATCATACCATTCACTGGAAAGAACTTGCTGCGGAATACAAATCTTTTTTGAATTATTCGGGACCTTATGATTGTCTTCACTGTTCCTCTCAAGGCGTGTTTAAAACAGATGACGGCTGGGTATGCCTTTCTTGTTGTCGCGAGTGGGAACTTGGACAAATCACGATCTGTGATCAGTGTAAAACAGGAATTGTTTGGACAGAAAGCAATCAACCCTATTGCAACCAATGTAAGTGTTCAATATAGGGGGAGCGGACTTGAGCCGTTTTGAACCGCGTATTGTTTTCCAATCTAATTTAAGCCCAGGAAATAGACCTGGTCTCATCCAACCGTATTGCCCTCTGGTCGACCAAAAACAACTTGCTAATGATCCAATGCTCAGCTATTGTTGCCAACCATAAATGCTAATCATTTTTTGACGGCGCCCTTAGTTCGCATCCGGCCAGAAATACTAAACAACTGAAAACGAAGATCCACCCAATTAACATGGCATCCATTACCACCGAAAAGTATCCATCTGCGGCCGCCCAAGGCATCGACAACCCAATTCTTCAGGATGCCCTGGCCAATCTTCAAGAACGGCTTGGCAAAGGTACCGCCGATGCTTACCGCCAGCTTCCCGAAGGACCTGACCTACGCCTCAAGGCCCATGACATTCGCATGGAGTCCATCGAGAACCTGGACATTCTGCTGGATCGCCTCGCACAGGCAATCGAGCAAAACGGCGGTCACGTCTTTTTTGCGCCGGATGCAGACAGTGCCATCACTTATCTTTTGACGGTGGCCAAAGAAAACAACGTGCAGCGGGTCGTCAAAGGCAAATCCATGGTTTCCGAGGAAGTCGGATTCAATGATGCCTTTGACGAGGCCGGCATCGAAGTAATGGAGACCGATCTGGGGGAATACATCGTCCAGTTGGCCGGCGAACATCCCTCCCACATCATCGCTCCGGCCATCCACAAGACCCGGTCGGAAATCGGCCGTCTTTTCGCCGATACCATTGGCACCCCCTACACCGATGATCCCCCGACGCTGACCCAGGCCGCCCGCAAGGCCCTGCGGGACAAATTTCTCGCTGCCGATATGGGACTCAGCGGCTGTAATCTGGCCTGCGCCGAAACCGGACACATCACCACCGTGTCCAATGAAGGCAACATTCGCATGGCTTCCACCCTGCCCCGGGTGCACGTGGCGCTGATGGGCATGGAACGCGTGATCGCCCGCCTCGAGGATCACGATGTTCTGTTTCGTCTGCTTTCCCGTGGGGCCGCGGCGCAGAACATGGCCACGTATGTCAGTTATGTCGGCGGACCAAGACGGCCCGAGCAGACCGATGGCCCGGATGCCTTTCATCTGGTGATTCTCGACAATGGCCGATCCAAAATTCTGGCCGATCCCCGTTATCGGGAAATGCTATGTTGTATCCGCTGCGCCGCCTGCCTGAATGTCTGTCCCGTATACCGCAAGATTGGCGGACATGCCTATGGCTACCCTTATTCCGGACCCGTGGGGGCGGTGGTCACCCCCCTTCTTGTCGGCATCAACCGTGCCCGGCATCTGTGCCAGGGAGAGACCCTTTGCGGCGCCTGTCGGGACGCGTGCCCGATCAATATCGATCTGCCGCGCATGCTATTGGAACTCCGGGCGCAACTGGCCGAAGGCGACCGGCAGTGGTCGGTCGATTGCGCCAATCCTTTTGAAAAATTTGTATACCGAATGTGGTCGACCATCATCGGCCAACGCCGTCGATATGATCTGGCCCTTCGGATGGGTCGTTTTCTTCAGAAGTGGATGCCGTCCAAAAACGGCATGATCAGGCGTCTGCCATTGCCTGCCGACGGCTGGACGCGTGGCCGCGACATGAAACCGCTGGCCAGACAAAATTTTCATGAACGCTGGCGGAAAAGGAACCGCGATCGTGGATGATAACAACCAGGCACCATTCATGGGTGCCGTCCGTGCGGCACTCGGCCATCCGCAGCATGTCGCCCGGCAAGCGCCCGATGGCCTTTTTCACCAGCAACCGTCAGCAAAAAGCCAAGGGTTTCTTGAACGCATCGAAAATCGGAAACCCGCCGAGCGTCGAGTGTTGATCAAGACCCTGATGGCGGCCGCCAAACCGATCAACCTCGATGTGACCCTAGTCGCTGCGCCTGAAATCGTCGCGAAAACCATTGCCGACAGGATCGCTTCCGCACCGGTGGAGTGGGACGGGCCACGCCAGGTTTGCCTGTGGGAGCATCCGCTGATCGACCGTCTCGGCCTTCGTTCCAGGCTGGCGCAAAGAGAAATTCCCATTGTATCCAGCAGCACGTTTCTCCAGACATCGAGCAAGGAGAAATCAGCCGATCAACGACAGGCATTGCGTCATGGTATCATCGATAGTTTCGTTGGGGTGACCAGCGCCGACTTTTGCGTGGCCGATACCGCGACGCTGGTCTTGCGAACCCAGCCCGGACAACCGCGGAGTGTCTCCCTGTTGCCGTCGATTCACATCGCCGTGATTACCGTGGATCAGATCGTGGCGGATTTTGGTGAGCTGTACGCATGCCTGCGCTGGGGAAATGGCGGGGCATCGATGGATCTGACCACGTGCATGACCTTCATCTCGGGCCCCAGCAAAACGGCGGATATCGAAGCCACGTTGGTCCACGGCGCGCATGGGCCAAAATCCGTGTGGCTGTATATTTTGGGCCAACCATGAATCCAAGGCCATGGCGCATGATAAATGCGAATCGCGTCTGCTGATTGTGTCGCTTTTCATAATACCATTGAACGGAGCGTTTTCTCAACGGTTCCGTTGCTTGTCCAAACCCAAAAAACGGAGGTTCAGGATGAAAAAGGCAGTCTGGTTTACCCTCGCACTGGTTTTGGTAGCTATCGCCATGGTCGTTCCCGCTCAAGCAGCAAAGGAAATCAAGATCGGTATCGTTGACTGTTACAGCGGCCCACCGGCAACTTATACCAACGACGTCCGTGATGCCTTCAAACTGGAAGTGGACAAGATCAATGCCGCTGGCGGTATCCTGGGTCGTAAAATCGTCTTCACGACTCGCGACAGCAAGTTCAAGGTCGATATCGGACTATCGGCGGCCAAGGAACTGATCTACCGCGAAAACGTGGATATTTTGATGGGAACGATCAACAGTGCCCTGGCCCTGGCCATTTCCGACCTGGTTAAAAAAGAAAAAATCCCCTTTTTCGCGACTTTTTCCAAAAGTGCCAAGATCACCGGTGAAAAAGGTCACCGATATGTATTCTCGATCACCGAAAACACCGCCCTGGCCGGCAAGGCCGGCGCCGCGGGGCTGGCCAAGCGCCCTTACAAAAAATACTGGATCGCCGGTGATGATTACGAATACGGACATGCCCTGGCCGACGGCGTGTGGACCCACCTCAAACAGTTGAAGCCGGATGTGGAGCTGCTGGGCGAATCCTGGTGGAAAGTCGGTGAACCCGATTTCACGCCCTATATCACCGCCATTCTCTCGGCCAAACCCGATGCGGTCATCATCGCCACGGGTGGTCGCGACTGCGTGCCGTTTTTGAAAGCCGCCAAGGCCACCGGATTCAACGAACGGGTGCCATTTTTCATGCATACGGCCACGGAATTGTCCACCTTGAAACCACTGGGTCTCGATGGACCCGAAGGGGTCATCGGCACGTCCAATTATTTTTTCTACTATCCGGAAAGTGAGGCCAACCGTCAGTTTGTGGCAGACTTTAAAACAGTTTACAACCGTGAACCCGCGGTGGGCGCCGTCTACGGCCTGCTGACGGCCAAATTCATCGTCCAGGCCTACCAGAAAGCCGGCAAGGTCAAAACCAGTGCGTTCATCGATGCGGTCGAGGATCTCACCGTCGACAGCCCCGTCGGACCGGTGACCATGCGCGCCTGTGACCACCAGGCCACCCTGCCCATGTTCATGGGCGTGACCAAGAAGATAGCCGGGCAAGATTTTCTCATGGCCACGGATATCGTCACCATCCCCGGCGAAGCGGTCATGCCGAGCTGCGAGGAAATTGCGGCGGCACGCAAGTAATCCATTCATATGGGGACTGTATTCATGGAATTTGCAGCCAATGTCACCCTATCCGCATTGTTTCAACAGGTCCTGGTCGGACTGAGCCGAACGACGATCCTGTTTATCGTGGCCTCGGGACTGAGCCTGGTGTTGGGTGTGCTGAGGATTCCGAATGTCGCCCACGGATCCTTGTACATGATCGGCGCGTTTCTCACCTACACGGTGTCGGGCTTGTTCGGCCACAGCGGGGCAGGCTTCTTCATCGCCTTGGTCGTGGCCCCATTGGGTGTCGCCTTGATCAGTTTTCTGGCTGAACGCTGCCTCTTTTGCCATCTCTACGAACGCGAGCATCTCATGCTGCTGCTGTTCACCTTTTCCTTCATGTTGGTGTTCGGTGACATGGTCAAACTGATCTGGGGGTCCGATTACCGCAGTCTCACCGCACCTGAATTCCTGCAAGGGGCGTTCTCCATCCAGGGGTTTCCCTTTCCCCGATACAATTTGTTTTTGCTCATCATCGGTCCCCTGGTGGCGCTCGGGCTGTGGATTCTGACCAATCACACCAAAATTGGCAAAATCGCCCGGGCCGCGGCCGTGGACCGAGAAATGGTCGGGGCCGTGGGGATTAATGTCAGCTGGGTGTTTGCCGCCGTGTTTGTCATCGGCTGTTATCTGGCCGGACTCGGCGGTGCCCTGGTGGCACCGACTCAAAACATCACCCAGGGCATGGATCATTCCATCATCATCGAGGCCTTTTTGATCGTCATCATCGGCGGCCTCGGCAATATCTGGGGGGCGCTGCTGGGGGCACTGATCTTCGGTCTGACCGATTCCATTGGAATTCTCATCTGGCCGCAGTTCGCCATCGTCTTCCCTTATGTGGCGGTGGTCATCGTGCTGTTGTTCCGGCCCCGGGGACTTCTCAAATCGACTTGGTAAGGAGATCGGTTTTGTTTGCTGCACTTTTCGGAAAAAAAGGGGGGTGGCTGGTCTTGCCGCTGATCGTGATCCTGTACATCCTGCCCCAGTTTCTGCCTCGGTTCCAGATCTATCTGATGGCCCTGATCTTCGCCACCGGGCTGTTGGCCACCAGTCTCAACCTGGTGCTGGGGTTCGGCGGCATGTACCAGTTTCATCATGCGGTGTTTTACGGGTTCGGCGCCTACGCCTTTGCCCTTCTGTCGGTCAAATCCGGTCTTCCCATCTGGCTGGGCTATGGGCTGGCGCCGATCTGCAGCGCGCTTTTGGGACTGGTCCTGGGGCTGTTGACCATTCGCTTGTCAAAGCTCTATTTCGGCATGCTGCAAATCTCACTGGGATCACTCGTTTGGGCCATCGTGTACCGGTGGTACGACTTTACCGGCGGCGATGACGGCATTCACGGCATTCCGCTACCGCCGTTGTGCGAAGGATCGACCAATGCCTATTATTTCAATCTCTCGGTGACGGTTCTTGCCCTGGTGGTAATGTATCTGATCGTCAACTCGCCCTTCGGCAGAACCTTTCAGGGAATTCGCGACAACCCGGAGCGATGCGCGGCCATCGGTGTCAACGTCAGACGCCACCAGCTCGTCGGCCTGACCGTGGCGGCCTTTTTTGCCGGCGTGGCCGGCACCCTGTTTGTCACCGTAGAGGGATCCGTTTTCCCGGATCTGATGTTCTGGACGCTTTCCCTGGAGATTTTGATCATGTGCCTGCTCGGTGGATGGTTCATATTTTTAGGGCCGATGCTGGGCGCCGCCATCATCGTTGCCCTGCGATCGTTTGTGGGGATTTACACCGAATACTGGACTCTGGTTTTGGGAATCGTACTCATGCTGCTGATCTTTTTTCTACCCGAAGGCGTCCTGGGCCTTTTCTCAAAGATGAACCGGCCCCCGAAGCCCACTTCCGAAGGAACATGACATGCTTCACATCTCGTCCCTTCAAAAATCGTTCGATGGTTTCATGGCCGTGGCCAACGCCAACCTGTCGGTCGCCTCCGGCGATGTCGTGGCCGTGATCGGCCCCAACGGTGCCGGAAAAACCACCCTCTTCCATCTGATCACCGGACAGCTCAAACCGGATTCAGGAAAAATCGTCTTCAAGGATGAGAATATCGCCGGTTTGCCCCCCCACATGGTTTGCCGCAAGGGGGTCAGCCGATCTTACCAGGTCGTGAATATTTTCAACCGACTGACGGTTTTTGAAAACGTGCAGGTGGCGGTGCTGTCCAAGCGTAAAAAGACCTTGAATCTTTTCCGCCCCGCCCAGACCATGGCTATCACGGAAACGCATGAAATCCTTGACAGCGTGGGGTTGCTGGAAAAAGCCAACATGATCAGCGGTTCGCTTTCCCATGGCGATCAAAAAGTGCTTGAAATCGCCATTGCCCTGGGCAACCGTCCGGAATTATTGATCCTCGACGAGCCTACGGCCGGCATGTCCCCCGAAGAAACCGCGGTGACCCTGGCGCTTATGAAACAGCTGTGTGCCGAATGGGGACTGACCATTTTATTTTGCGAGCATGATATGGGCATGGTTTTTTCCATTGCCACCCAGATTATGGTCATGCAACAAGGCAGCACCATCATTCAGGACGTGCCGGAAACGGTCAGATCCGATCCCAAGGTCAGAGAAGCGTATCTGGGAGGCGCCGACACATGCTCGATGTAACCAACATCCATACGTTTTACGGCCTCAGCCACATTCTTTTCGACGTTTCCCTGACCGTTCACGAAGGCGAATGCGTATGCTTGCTGGGCAGAAACGGTGCCGGAAAAAGCACCACCATGCGCAGCATCATGGGATTGACACCCCCAAAGCAAGGAACCATTCAATTCAAAGGAATCGACTGCACCGGTCAGAAACCGTTTCGCATGGTACGCCACGGCATGGGATACGTTCCCGACGATCGACGCGTGTTTGCCGATTTGACTGTTGGGGAGAACTTAGAAATTTCAGAACGAAATTATCAGCCGGGCGGATGGAATAAATCGCGGGTCTACGATTTTTTCCCAGCGCTCGAAAAAATCAATGACCGCCGAGCCGGTTTCCTGAGCGGTGGCGAGCAGCAAATGCTCACCATCGGCCGGGCTCTCATGACGAACCCGGATCTGCTCTTGCTCGACGAACCCACCGAAGGCCTGGCCCCGTTGGTCGTCGATATGCTCGAGAACCAAATCCACCAGCTCAAACAAAGTGGTCTGACAGTGCTGCTGGCCGAGCAAAACCTGGAAGTGGCTTTGCGGCTGAGCGACCGGGGGTATGTGATCGATAACGGTTCGATCCGCTACCATGGCTCCCGCAAGGAACTTCAGGAAAACGATGATGTGCGTGATAAATATTTGTGCATCTAATGCATTGCATGGGGTTGCCAAACGAGCTTGCGTGTCACACTATATTGGCCAATCCTATCAACCCTTGTGAGAGATCGACACTGGACACTGGAGGCCCGCCCATGCTCAAATACGCAAAATGGCTGATTGTAGGACTAATGATCACCGCTTTCGCCAACGGCTGTGGATACAACACGCTGCAGCAAATGGAAGAGCAGGTATTCCGCTCATGGTCCGATGTGGAAAGCAACCTGCAACGCCGGGCCGATCTGATCCCCAACCTAGTAGCCACGGTCAAGGGATACGCCTCCCATGAAAAAGATACCCTTCAGGCGGTTATCGAGGCCAGGGCCAAGGCGACCAGTGTCAAGCTCAGCACCCAAGACCTTGGCAATGCCCAGGCCATGCAGCAAATGCTGGACGCCCAGGGAGGCTTGTCATCCGCCCTTTCCCGGTTGATGGTGGTCGTGGAACGTTATCCGGATCTAAAAGCCAACCAAAATTTCCTGGATTTGCAAAACCAGTTGGAAGGCACGGAAAACCGCATCAACGTGGCTCGCCAGCGTTACAATAAAACGGTCGAAGCGTTTAACGGAAAAATCCGCAGCCTGCCCTATAGTCTTACCAACAGCCTGTTGTTGCATTTGGAGCGCAAGGAATACTTCAAAGCCGAAACCGGAGCCACACAGGTGCCTAAAATCAATTTTGATTAAGCCACGCCCATGAATCATCGACGCTCGATACGACAATACGGGGCATTCGCTGGCGCGCTACTGTTGCTGTTGTTCATTGTTAGCGGCAGCCTTCGGGCGCTGGAAGTGCCTTCATTAAAAGGACACGTCAACGACTACGCCGGCATGCTCAGCGCGGCCAGCCAACGTCAATTGAAAACGGTGCTGACCGATTTTGAGGCCAAGGACACCACTCAGATCGTGGTCCTGACCATCCCGTCCCTGGATGGCGATAACCTGGAAGATTTTTCCATCCGTGTTGCCGAAGCCTGGAAAATCGGCCGATCCGGTACTGATAATGGCGCTATTTTGCTGATTGCAAAAAATGACCGTAAAATCCGCATCGAAGTCGGTTATGGATTGGAAGGCAGTCTCACCGATCTGATGGCCGGCCGGATCATTCGCGATGTGATCACCCCCCGATTCAAAATGGGGCAGTTTGATCAAGGCATCTCGGAAGGCGTGGCCGCCATGATCGGTGTCGTGAAAGGAGAATTTTCGGCCACTGAACGGCCTCGCAAGCCGCGTTCAACCCAAAAGGGAGTACCTCTATTGGCGGTGTTTGGCCTCTTTTTCCTGATCAATACGCTGGGTCGTACCAACCGGGTATTGGGAGCGACCGCCGGCGGCGTGCTCTTTCCCATTGGCGGCGCGCTCTTTTTCGGGCTGGGGCCACTGATGTTATTGGGCCTGATACCGGTGGGGCTGTTTGCCGGATTGCTGCTCAGCCTGTTTGGCGGCCCCTTGTCCACCGGGCATCGGTCCGGCCGGGGCGGGTATTGGGGTGGCGGATTCGGCGGCGGAGGGGGGTTCTCATCCGGTGGGTTCGGTGGGTTTTCGGGTGGCGGCGGCGGATTTGGTGGCGGTGGTGCATCGGGCGGATGGTAAATGCCATCAATCATCAAGCCCCAGATTTTCAATAAATGATTTTCCGAATAGCCAAGAGGAATATCCATAAGGGAGGGAAATGAAAAGCCTGGCAGAACAATTTCTGTCCGACACCGATCGCCAACGCATCGAAACGGCGGTGGCGTCGGCGGAACAAAAAACCTCCGGTGAAGTGGTGTGTATGATCGTGTCGTCAAGCTACACCTACCCCATGGCCGGAGTCATCGGCGCAACCGCTTTTTCCCTGCCGTTGGCGCTGGTCCTCACCCATTTTCTGGGGGCATGGATGTGGATCGGCACCCAAAATATGTGGCTGTTTATCGGGTTGTTTGCCGTCCTGCTGGCCGTGATGGTTTGGATATTGAATCGGTTTTCATCTCTCAAACGGTTGTTTGTATCACAACGCGAGATCGATGCGGAAGTCGAAGAAGCCGCGATCAGCGCCTTCTTCAATCAGGGGCTCTATCGCACACGCGATGCCAACGGCGTGCTTTTGTTTGTCTCCGTTTTCGAACGAAAGGTGTGGCTGCTGGCCGACAAAGGCATCCATGAAAAGGTGCCCGCCGGTCAGTGGGAAAATCTCGTGTCCCACATCACGGGGGGAATTGTAGAGGGACACCGTGTGGATGCCATTTGCAGTGCGATTACGGACATTGCCGATCTGCTGGCCGCCCATTTTCCCATCAGGTCCGATGATACCGATGAACTCAAAAACCTGATCATCGAAGATACATGAAAGAGAACGAATTGCGCAAGTTAAAGATCGGCTGGATCGGAACCGGCGTCATGGGTGCCTCCATGTGCGGGCATTTGCTGGCTGCCGGCCATCGCGTGACGGTTTACAACCGAAGCCGGGAAAAGGCGCAACCCTTGCTGGAAAATGGCGCCGTATGGGCGCAGTCACCCATGGCCATCGCCCAACAAAGCGAAATCATTTTCACCATGGTCGGGTTCCCGGACGATGTACGCGAAGTGATTTTCGGCGCCAAGGGCGTGCTGGCAGGCGCCCGATCCGGCAGCGTGGTGGTGGATATGACCACCTCCAGCCCAAACCTTGCGCAGACGATTGCCATGGAAGGTGCCCCAAGAGGCGTAAACGCCTTGGATGCACCGGTCTCCGGCGGTGATATCGGCGCGCGTGAGGCGACGCTGGCCATCATGGTCGGCGGAGAAGAAACGACCTTTCAAACGGTAAAACCGCTTTTCGAAATCATGGGTAAAACCATCGCCTTAATGGGGGGTGCCGGCGCCGGGCAACACACCAAGATGACCAATCAGATCCTGATCGCCGGAACCATGATCGGCGTGGTAGAATCGCTTTTATACGCGAGCCAGGCGGGCATGGATGCCCATCGGGTGATCGACATTATCGGCAAGGGGGCGGCGAGTTCCTGGTCCATCAACAATCTGGGGCGCCGGATTGCCGATGAAGACTTCAATCCCGGGTTTTACATCAAACACTTTGTCAAGGATATGGGAATCGCCTTGGACGAGGCCCGGCGCATGCAATTGTCATTGCCCGGATTGGCCCTGGTGAACCAGTTCTACCTGGCCGCCATGGCCATGGGCTGGGAAAACCTGGGCACCCAGGGACTGTTTCGGGTGCTCAGCACGATGAACCGGCGGTTTGGCGAAAGGGGAGACACATAATCGTGAGTACGATAGCAAAGCGCCGGATCGCTTAACGGATGACCCGGTAGCGGACGCAAATGGTATTTTCATCCAGTGTCCAAACCTTTTTCAACTGCAGTTTCAGATCGACGGCATCGGAGAAAATGGATATCCCGCTACCAAAGGCATAGGGCGAAATAGTTACGATCAACTCGTCGACAAGTCCTTTTACGGCAAAAAGCCGGTTGATCGTTGCCCCTCCGGCAACCACCGCCTCCGTGAACCCTTGGGCGGCCAGGTCGGCGAGAATCTGCTCCGGCGGTGATGCGGTGAAGACCAGGTCTTCACGATCGGACTTTCGCTGCGGGTTGCGGGTCATGACCACGGTTTTTCGTCCGGGTAAAACGCGGCCGATGATATCGAAAGTCGTCGATCCCATGATCATGACGCCGGCTTTTTTAGTCACTTCAACATAAAGCCGTTTATCGGCCTTACCGGTCCAGTCGGGATAATGGTCCAACCGTTTGGCAATTTTCCCATCGATGGAAACGGCAACCATCAGACTCACGTGTATGTTCACGACGCTTCCTGTTTATCGTTATTCAGTTTTACTATTATACCACAAAACCTATCGGTTTAAAACATGCGCATCAAACCATCGTCTCCATGAAAGGATTACGACTGTTTGTATTCGTAAATTCATATCAACATGGGGTAACGCCATACGCAAAATCAAGTTTCTTTTGACATCGCCGATGAAAAACATCAATGGTCGATTTTATCGTCACCCCCTTTTGGCAAAATGCAATTTGATTCTGGCCAAAATCATCCGAAGCAGCTATAATGCGAGGCCAATTGAGAGACTTTCCAGCCCTGATGATTCTGTGAGAAAGGTCGTTTTCGATGAAAGTTGAATGTAAAAGCTGCGGTAAATCTTTTAACCTTCCCGATGACCGCCTTCCCAAGGGCAAAAAGGTGTCATTTCCCTGTCCCGTTTGCAAAGCAAAAATCACACTCGATTTGAGAGCCAAACCGAAACCGGTTCAACCAAAAAAATCGGAACCGAAGACCACCGTTTCCGAAAACAAGGTGGTCATTACCCCAATTGCCGAAAAATCATCGGCAGAATTGGAAGGAAGCGATCTGAAACGCAAAATCTTGGGCAGCATCAAGGACTTGCCGCCGATGCCCAAAATCATTTACAAAGCCCGAGAGGTAATGGCCAACCCCAAATACGGCTTTAAAGAGATCGCCGAGGTGATCGAAAAGGACCAAGCCATTGCGGCCAAGGTGCTTCAGGTTTCCAACTCTTCTTATTATGGCCTTTCCGGCATGGTTTCATCCATTCATCAGGCCTCTGTCGTGCTCGGTCATAAAACCCTGGAGCAGCTCATCACCATGGTGTCAGCCACCAGCTTGCTTGGCAGTCACCTCAAAGGATACCGAATGGGGTCGGGAGCCTTGTGGCAGCACTCCCTGGCGGTCGCGCTTTGCTCACGAATGATTGCCAAGGATCGTGCCCCATCTTTGGAAAATGATGCTTTTTCCGTTGGATTGATCCACGATGCCGGCAAGCTTGCCCTCGATAAATATTTGCTGGAAAGAGCAGATAAGGTGGATGAGGTACTAAAAACAGGCGCCAATTTCTTGGAAGTGGAGAAGCAAGTGTTGGGTTTCGATCATACCGAACTGGCATCGGACCTGTGCACCAAATGGAGACTTCCCGAAAACCATGTGAAAGCCATGCGTTTTCATCACGACCCCGGCGCATCCGACAACAACCAACTCGCCTATATCGTTCACATCGCCAACCATATTGCCCATCAATGTGATCCCGACAGCGCCTCGACGAATTCCCTGGATGAAATTGACCCCGATTCGCTCTCTTTCTTATCCTTGGATGAGGCGGATCTGGCCACCTATACCGAATCGACAATAGAAGCCGTCAGCCAAATTACCCAAAGCATGGCTTAAAAAGGAGTTCATTGTATGACTGATCCAGACAACACACTTACAACCAGTGAATATGCTAAATTGGCAGGCCTGTCTGTTTCCACGATTGGCAAAATGCTCAGAAACGGCAAGCTTCAAGGGCGTAAAATAAACGGCAAATGGGCCATCGACTCCACCGAAGCCCAGAAAATAAAAACAGCGACGAATGAGCCGAATGAAATAGGGCTGAAAGACACACCATCCGGTGTGGATCCAACGTCAACCGCTGTCGTCGCTTCCGATGCTACCCCCTATGATCTGGATACATTTACGCAAATGACCTATCTTACCGAACAAGGTGTCCGCCAGTGGCTGAAAGACGGCCGCCTGTCCGGCAACATAGATACCCACGGCAACGTATGGATCAATGCCGACAACCTAAATCGTCCAGAGATTCGGCACTTGATCAGAAAGTGAGGGTCACTCGTCGTCCCTCGTCAAAAGCGATGACCAACAGATAATGGCCGGGCAGTGCGCAATAAGACTGCACCGGCCTTAGCAGTTGAATTATGCGTCGGAACCAAGGGGCTGGAGTTTCTCCTTGTTATGGGACTGGAGTTTCTCCTTGTTCTTGATCAATTGTTTTTTTGCCTTATCGACCACCAAATCGATGGCTTCGTTCCAGGCGCCGCCTTCTTCCTTGGCGTGAACGTCAAATCCTTTGCCTGTCAGACTGACATCGATGATTTTGCGAAGTTTTTCTTCCTGAAAAACCGCTTCCGCAGTTCCAGGATGAGGCATGATTTTTTCGAGACGATTGAGTTTTTCTTCAAGGTAGGATTTCAGGTAATCTGAGGCGTTTACGTTCTTAAAAGTGACCAATATTTGCATATAATGCCCTCCTTTCGCGGTAGTTCGGTCCGATTACCACTGCATTGACCGTCCCCTGTATTCTCTGGACCGACGGAGAGGTGAATCTATGCTTAATTGAATTGACAACCGTTGAAAGCACCTCCTTTCATTGAGTCCAAAGTAACCGCTTCTAAGATTAATAACCGGTTATCTTTACTGTATCATCGCCGCCACGCTGACACAATAAAATCCTTTGCCTTTTCCAACATGGGTTTTTTTATTTTAACCTTCAAGTACAAATCGCCTGCATGCCCACCATTTTTTCCGACGGTGCCCATCTGGGCGAGTCGAATCTGTTGGCCTTCCCGGGTACCGACGGGAATATTCACCACCAGTTTCTTGGACCGGCGCCGGTGATTGTAGGCAAACGGTCCCCCGGATTTAGCCAGTTCCGGATTTAAATAGATGGAATCGTAAATATCCTCACCCATTTTGGGCATAGTTAATCCGGCAGCTTTTTGAAACAAGTATTTGGCAAACCGCCCCACACCCTGGTGGGGTAGTCCGCCCGCCATGGGCTTTCCCCGACGCTTGCCAAAACCGCCTCGATAGACAAATCCCTTGCCGTGCAAACCGCGTCGTTTAAACTCGAACCGCTGGTAACCCGATCCGTAAAAATCGCCAAAAATCGAATCCACACCTCGCAATCCGAAGGATCGCGCCATCTCTTCGAAAATCTGATGGACATCCGACCCCTTGAATATGTCCTGTTCCGAATAGGTGCTCCGGAACTGACCGTATGCATTATCGCCGAACTGGCTTCGCATGGCGTCGTATTCGCTGCGTTTTTTTTCATCGGAAAGGACAGCATAGGCCTCATTGACCAGCTTCATCATGTCAGCGCTGGCCGGATCTTTTTCATTACGATCGGGATGATATTTAAACGCCAAATCCCGATAAGCGTTTTTAATGGTCTTTGCGTCTGCCGTTCGATCCACACCCAAAGTTTGATAATAATCCTTTGTTGGCATACTGGATAGGTATCCCTCTTCTTTTGTTTTTCCCCACGAATTTTTCAATGCGTGTCAATATAGTCATCAATCCAGGCGTTGGCGACGGTCAATATCAATGGATTGTAAAAAAACAGCCAATCGATATCGTGGCACTATCTTGGCACGGGGCCATGTACGATTAAAGCATAATAAAAATCGGCCGATTATACGCTTTAGCCGGTTAAATTTCAATGGTATGGTTCCCTATCAATCGAGTGTTGCATTCAATGAAAAGCAATTTGCTTACAATGTTCATCAGCATGGCGATTCTGGTGATCACCATTTTATCATCACGATCGCTGCTTGCCGATCCAACCCCATACACCCGTTACTACATCAGCTCTGCCATCACGATCAGTGGGCTGGTGATAGTCATCACCCTATTGCGTTTATTTCTGATGCTCAAGCGACGTCCATCATCCCCGCCCAAGTCGTCAACAGACAGTTCGGTTCAACGCCGTGAGAATTATCGGCTATCCTGGGAAAGGCATACGTCGCCGCTTTTTGTGCAAGCCATCGATGAGAACTCACCGGCAGAGGCGTTTACCTGCCCGGTGGCGGATCTTTCGGAAACGGGTCTTGGATTGCGCTGCAGCGGCGTTTATGCTACCGGTCAAAGCGTTCACGGAGAGATCATTTTTACCAGTGGGAGATCGGCGCTGGTAAATGGCAGGGTAATCCGCGAGGAACCGGATTTGACCAGTCTGACGCTTCACTGCACCATCGATCCGTCAATTTTCATGGCTGAGCAGCGGGAGTTGGTTGACTCGCAAAAAAATACCGGCCCCAGGCCAGCCGTCAGTCAGAGTGTCCTGGAAGCGACACAGACGTCCCTTCCCAGCCATCGGCCGAAAGGGATCTGCCGACTCAAATAGTATCCATTCAGAAATGGCCAATTTGCCCGATCTCGGCGTTGCCCGAAAAAATTTAATCCTCGGAATATCAACCATATGCCTGTGGTAAAACCCGAGCTAAGATTGGACGGGCGCCTTGATCTCGACCCAATTTGGCTATTTCTGGATGGACACTAAATAAGGCCTCAAGATACGGGAATAGATCTGATCGCCGGCCTGCCCGAAGACGATCCGGAAGGATTTCCACGATCGCTGGCATTCGCAGTCGACAACTGGCTTGATCTGTTGAGATAAGGAAAAGGCTCGGATGCGTCCATCCGAGCCTTTGGACCCGACAACCGGCGTGACGGTCAACCGGTAACTTTTTTTGGGGTTACACTTCCCAGGCTGAAGGCGTTCCCTCGGCAAACGTTTTCGGCATTTTGAACAGGCCTTTTTCGACAGTCTGCTTGACCAACCGGGACGCTTCTTCCATACCCATTTCATTCATCATGCTGAAGGGGCCATTGGGCCATGCCAGGGCTGTTTTGACACCCAATTCGAGATCTTTCAGGGAAACCACATCTTTTTCGATAAGATGCGTGGAGATGGCGAAAATCGTCCCCAACAGGTCTTCCTTCACCACTGCCAATTTAGCCGCATCATCGAGTATCGGTCCGTCCTCGAGGTCCCAGGCATTACCGCTTTCAAATTGAACTTTCAAAGGCTGGGGCACCGGTGGAAACCCAACGTCACTGTCGCCCAGATAATCATTCATGGAAGCGGCGGCGTGGTAGGCCGTCCCCAAGCCGGACCCATTCAGGACCCACATAATCCCGTAGCGGACTCCCAGGGCCTGCTTGGAAATCTCATCCAGGGTAGCCGCATTGTAAGTGTCGCCGTAAAAATTGTTGAGCACCATGTAGCTGGAAATGAACACCGGGTTGATGGCAAAACCGGGGAAATCGTTGACTTTGATCGGCACCTTGCGGTTTTTTTCCGA
Source organism: uncultured Desulfosarcina sp. (assembly GCA_963674765.1). GTDB lineage: Bacteria > Desulfobacterota > Desulfobacteria > Desulfobacterales > Desulfosarcinaceae > Desulfosarcina. The sequence goes on from OY771548.1 coordinate 5,328,101, forward strand.
AAAGGCCATCAGGGCATCGAACGTTTCATCACTGGTCTCTTTTGAGCGGATGACTTCCACCAGCCGGTTGATGTTGGCCGGAAAAAAGTAATGCAGACCCGCCGTCCGGGATGGATTGGAAACACCGTCCATGAGCTTTTCGATGAGGAAGGTAGAGGTATTGCTGGCCAGGATCGTATCCGGACGGACAACCTTGTCGAGATCTTTAAAAATCTGGATTTTCAGATCCATTTTTTCCACAGCCGCCTCGATGATCAGATCACAATCGGCCAGATCCTTGTAATCGGCCGTCCCCTTGATCAGGCCGCACACCTTGTCCATGTCTTCCTGAGTCATTTTGCCTTTGGCAACGCGTTTTTCAAGGGCGCCTTTGACCCACCGATCGTACATGGCGTTAACCAATTCATCGTTCAGTTCCTTGTAGATGACCTGGTATCCACACGTCGCAGCATTGAGCCCGATGGCTGCGCCCATAACGTTAAATCCAATGATTCCTACTGTTTCAATCTTTGCCATGTTTCCTCCTTTTCATTGACGGGTTCGCTTTCCGTCTTTACCATCAGTGCAGGCGGCTGCCGGACGAATTCCGATAGTTGCATTGATGGCTCGCCATTTGGGTAACAAGCTATCAAAGTCATGTATCGCACCCTTGAAAGCGTCTTTCAAGCTATTTTTTAACTATAATGCGCTAGAATTAATCTATTTTGTATTCGTATCCAATCGTCAAATGCGGTTCAAAAATAAAACCGCCATCGACCTTGTATTGGCGGGGCGGATGGCTATATTGACAGTTTCAATAAAAACCCGAATGGAACCGATAAAAATGACCACGACCCCAAAAGGAAAAATCCGCAATATCGCCATCATCGCCCACGTCGATCACGGGAAAACCACCCTGGTTGACGCCATGTTCAGCCAAAGCGGCTTGTTTCGCCAAGGTCAGCAAGTGGATGAAAGAATCATGGATCGCATGGATCTGGAACGTGAGCGGGGAATTACCATCGCCGCCAAGAACTGCTCGGTGGTCTATGATGGAATAAAAATCAATATTGTGGACACGCCCGGCCATGCCGATTTCGGGGGCGAAGTCGAAAGGGCCCTGTCGATGGTTGATGGGGCCATTTTGTTGGTGGATGCATCGGAAGGACCGTTGCCCCAAACCCGTTTTGTCCTGCAAAAAGCCCTTCAGGCAAAATTGAAAATCATCGTGGTCATCAACAAGATCGATCGCAAGGATGCCCGCCCAGAAGCGGTACTCGATCAAATTTATGACCTATTGATCGACCTGGATGCCGACGAAGACCAGCTGGAATTTCCCCTATTCTACGCCATCGGCCGTGATGGAGTGGCCGGAAAATCGGCAGCCGGACTGGCCACGGACCTTCATCTTTTGTTTGAGGCCATCGTGCAGGAAATCCCCCCTCCCAACTGCGATCCCGATGCGCCATTTCAGATGCTGGTTTCGGATCTGGGATATTCCGATTATTTAGGCCGGCTGGCCGTTGGGCGTGTGGCCGGCGGCCGTGCCGAATCCCGGCATCGGCTGATCTGCGTCGATGACAAGGGTGACCACCATCCGCTGAAAGTCACCCGGCTACAGGTCTATGAGGGCATGGATATCACGCCGGTGACATCGGTCAGTGCCGGTGAAATCGCCATTTTGTCGGGCATCGAGGATGTGACCATCGGCGATACCATTTGCAATGAAAGCGCACCATCTGCCCTGCCGCGTATTACCGTCGATCCGCCGACCGTATCTATGTTGTTCACCACTAACGACGGCCCCCTGGTGGGTAAGGAAGGCCGATGGGTCCAATCGGCAAAAATAAAAGAAAGACTGGAAAAAGAAACCCTGCTTAACGTTGCCATTCAGGTGGAGACTGCCGGCGATCGCGATTCGGTGCTGGTCAAGGGACGTGGCGAGTTTCAGTTGGCCATTTTAATCGAAACCATGCGTCGCGAAGGCTTTGAGTTTTGTGTGGGACGCCCAGAGGTGATCCTGCGTCACGAAAATGGCGTCACCATGGAGCCCATCGAACGACTCTTCGTGGACTGTGACGAAGCCTTCATGGGGGTGGTGACCGAAAAAATTTCGGTTCGCAAGGGCAAAATGATGAACCTGACCAACAATGGCTCCGGCCGAGTGCGGATCGAGTTTTCGATTCCCTCCAGAGCCTTGATCGGCTACCGGGACGAATTTCTCACCGATACCCGTGGAACGGGAATCATGAATTCCTATTTTGTCGGCTATGAGCCCTATCGCGGTGACTTTCCCAGTCGATTCACCGGTTCCATCGTGTCGGACCGGTCCGGCCAGGCGATTCCCTATGCCCTGTATAATCTGGAGCCCCGCGGGCGGTTGTTCGTCCAGCCCGGCGAGCCGGTTTATGAAGGCATGATCGTCGGTGAACACAATCGGGAAAACGACATCAATGTCAATCCCACCAAGGAGAAAAAACTAACCAACATCCGCGCCGCAGGCAAGGATGACAACGTCATTTTAGCCCCCATCCGGCCCATGACGCTTGAGCAGGCCATTAATTTCATTCGAGAAGACGAACGCGTGGAAATCACCCCCCAATCCATCCGATTGAGAAAGGTGACCCTGGGCGTCAAGGCGCGTTATGTGATGCGCGGATCCAAAAAGTGATCTAAAATGGATCCGGTCCGCCAGCGACATTGAAAATGGCCTGTACCTGTCGACACAACACGTCGAACTGATCGGGATACAGACTCTGGGCACCATCGCTGAGGGCCTTGTCAGGTTCGTGATGGACTTCAACCATGAGACCGTGCGCATTAGCGGCCACCGCCCCCCGAGAAAGCGGCAATACCTGGTCGCGTCGTCCGGCCGCATGGCTGGGATCGACGATAATCGGCAGGTGGCTTTCTTTTCTCACCATGGGAATGGCCGACAGATCCAGCGTATTGCGAGAGTGGTGAACAAAGGTGCGCACCCCTCGCTCACAAAGGATCACTTGATGATTGCCCTGGGCCATGATGTATTCGGCAGCCATGAGCCACTCTTCGATTGTCGCCGCCATACCGCGTTTTAGCAATATGGGACGATAAGATTCACCGGCCCGTTTGAGAAGACTGAAATTTTGCATGTTCCGGGTTCCGATTTGCATTACATCGGCATAATGCTCAACCATGTCAAATGTTTGATTGTCCATCACCTCGGTCACCACAGGCAGACCGAAGGTTTCTCTCACCTTGGCTAGAATTTTCAGCCCGGCTTCACCCAGGCCCTGGAAAGAATACGGTGACGTCCGCGGCTTGAATGCACCACCGCGAAACAGCTGGGCCCCGGATTTTTTAACGTGTTTGGCAATGGTCAAGGCTTGTTCTTCACTCTCGACGGCGCAAGGACCGGCGATGAGCGTCAAAAAGCCGTTGCCGATAGCAACATCACCTATCTTGATCAGCGTATCGTCGGCTTTTGTCTCCCGGCTGACCAGTTTATAGGGTTTGGTGATGGGCACGGCTTCCTTCACTCCCGCCAATCCGGTAAATAACGCCGCGTCGACCGGTCCCTTGTTGTTCAGTACGCCAATCGACACCCGGTCTCCACCGGGAATGGGCCGGGCCGTACATCCCAAGCCTTCAATCACATTGATGACGTAATCAATCTGTTCCGATGTGGCCGTTTTATCCATCACCACTAGCATAGTCTGTCTCCTTTGGTCAGAAAACCGCTTGAGAATCCTTCCTTGCGGCCCATCAACCAAAAACGGACCGAAAGGGGAGATGCCCGTTTGGTCCGTTTGCTTGTTGTCGCGTTGAAATTTGTTTTATGCAATGGGGATCGGGCAGGCATTCCCGCAAGGTGTGCACCTCCACCACAGCCTGTGTTTTCCGATCCGCAACCAATTTCGCATTCCTCAAACCCTCTCGTTTCTATCGATAAGAACAGATTTTGTATGTCACCCCAGCCTCGGATTGTCAACTGCTTTTTCCAGGCCATCGCAAGCCACGTATAAAGCAATCGACGATTAAGATACCTCAATTTTCTGAGAAGGTATGCGCGGACCTCTTATGGTGTTTGTTTTCAACAACTATTGAAAAAAATTTTTAATAAAAAGCTTTTCCCAATCATTGTCGACTTTAGGGACGAAGAAAAGGAGTTGCTTTGGCCTGGTCGCTTGGCCATACTTGGCCTGGAAAAGCTTTTTAGGCAAATGGCAATGGAGACTTGACTTAGCGGACGATATCATTATTGTATTGACCAAGAAAAGGAGGAACCATGCCGATTTTCGAATACCAATGCAATGTTTGCGGCCACACGTTTGAGCAAATCGTCTTCGCATCCGACTCCGACGCGCCGATGTGCCCCAAGTGTAATTGCGCTGACGTGCAAAAATTAATGTCCGCCGGTGCCGTCAGGCCCAATGGGATCCCGACCGGTCGAGGGGGGTTTGATCCGCCGGCGTGCAAGCCGTCAGCCGGTGGCTGAGGGATTTGACACGACTTTTCAGGACTTGAAAAGATTATCAGCGAAGAAAAAGGTCCGCACCTCAGTCGGGCCTTTTCTTTTTTCTAAATTGAGCGATTAGCAAAATAATTTCGAGTGGTTGCTGCATTTTTGCATTTCACCCAATGGGTGAATATCAATTTTCCAATAGATGCATAACAGATAAGGGCTAACAGCTGATTGCTAAAAGCGAACCGCTCACCTTGGGCTATTGTAGGTCAACCCCCATGGCCGCCAGTTGCAACTCGACCGCCTGCCCCCATCCCGTGTTGGCTTTCGGATTGGCCGGACTGGGGTGGAGAATCCGGCCGATTTTTATATTCATTTCACCCACGGCATGTTGGATACGTTTTTCGGCGAAGTTGCCGATGCCAATGACCCATTGTGGTTGATACACCGCGATGGATTCGACCAGGGCCCAGTCACAGATCTCGAATAATTGTTTTCTTTCAGCCACCGGCAGTCGGTCCGGGGTTCGATTGCGTCCACTGGCTTCCATGAACACCAATGGACAATAATTGATCACGAAAACACGGCGGAAAAAATCATCTGGATTTTCATTTCGCTGGCTGGCCCATCCCCATAAACGTCTTCCACTGATTTCTTTGCGTGGGCAGTCAAACCCCAATACGGGTCGTTTGGGATGGCAGCGGGCGGGGGCATTAACGACGGTCTCAATTCGCATCCAATCTTTAACCATCGTCACATCACCAAAGGGTACACCGGTCTGAACCATGCCGAAAGGCCCTGGATTCATGCCCACCCATATCATCGGCTTGACGGCATTGCCGAAACGGGCCACGTATTGATCGAATCCATCTCTTGCATAGACGAGCGGATTATAGATGTGAGTGACCGGATTGGAAAACGCCAACCGTGCGAGACGCGCTATCATTTGGTCGGTGATGGATCTGATACCGTCCACCACTTGATTTGTGATTGTGGTCATCGTCCGCTCCAGATTATTTCGTTGACTTTTGGAGTCGATAATGGCCTACTTTTTTTTTCATCACAACCGTATTCCACTTTTTCAAGGTGTTTTTACTGACATTCTTTAAAATGGCCATCGATTTACCCATGACCAAGGCTGATACCAATTCCAAAGATCTATCTCAAGCGACGCTGAGCCTGATGGTCAGGCGTCTCGAATCAGAAAACCAAAATCTTCGCCGGGAAATCCGTAGCTTGCAAACAACCAATGGGACGTTGGAACTCATCAGTCGATCTTTTCTGTCCATCAATTCCAGTCTGGAATTGGATCACGTGTTGACCGCCATCTTAGATGAGATCCAAAATGTATTTGGCGTGGTGGGCAGCTCGATTTGGATCAAAGACTCGCAGACCAATGCGGTTGTCTGCCACCAGGCTGCCGGTTTCCAAAGTGATTTGGTCAAAGGTTGGCGTCTTGCGCCCGGCGAGGGCATCGCCGGTTGGGTCAGTTCATACGGCGAAAAAGTCATCCTGCAAGACACGAAAAATGATGCCCGCCATTTTGGGGAAGTGGCCGAGAAAATGGAAATTGAACTACGATCGCTCATCAGCGTGCCCATGCGGGTCAAGGGTACTGTCATTGGTGCCTTACAAATGGTGGACAAACAGGTCAACCGTTTTGACGTGTCTCATGCCAACCTGCTGCAAGCCCTCGCCGATGCATCCGCCACCGCCATAGAGAACGCGCAACTCTTCGAGCGGGCCAATCGGGAAATCGCCGAACGCAAACGAACAGAGAATAAACTGAAAGAAAGCCGCAAGGCGCTCAAGGAAAAAAGCCTGGCCTTGGAAGAAGTCAACACGGCCCTCAATGTATTGTTGCAAACCAGAGCGGAAGACCAAGTAATCATGGAAGATTCGATCGTTGCCAATGTCAAGGATCTGGTCTTGCCGTTTCTCGAAAAGCTAAGCCAAAGCAAATTGGATGAGAAACAAGCCGTTTATGTGGAAATCATCCAGAGCAACATTGCCGATATCGTCTCCCCATTCCTGCGCCAACTTCCCATGAAGTTTTTTGACTTGACGCCCACGGAAATCCAGATTGCGGATCTGGTCCGCAAAAATAAAACCACCAAGGAAATCGCATGTATCCTGAACGCTTCGGAAAAAACGATTGAGGCCCACCGCAATCGTTTGCGCAAGAAACTGGGATTGACCAATCAGAGGATCCAACTGCGCGATTATCTGATGACATTGGTATGATATTATGGACGACGTTTTGGCCGGTTCACGTCGTTGGCGGGCCGATGAGTTGGTAAATTTTTTTTACTAAATCACTATTGGAAAAGGGTTTGGTGATATATGCATCGGCTCCCATGGCAAGCCCCTTGGCCATGTCGTCTTCCCGGTTTTTAGCCGTCAGGAATATGATCCGGATGGCATCCCATTCCCGCCGTTGGCGAATCATCTGATAAATTTCATACCCGTCCAAGTCGGGCAGCATGATATCCAAAAGGATCAAGTCGGGTTTAAATGCTTCTATCTTTTCAATGGCTTCTTTCCCGCTTTGGGCCAGTTTGGGAACATAACCTTCTTTTTCCATGAGAAACTGCAACGGCACCAGGATGCTCAATTCATCATCGACTATCAGAATTGTTTTACCATGCATGGAACTTTTCTCCTGGGGAAATATAGCGTAGTTTGGAGGTCTCTACAATCCATTGGCCAAAAAAAGCGCACCAAATTGATGCCCATCAGCAACGGCAACGGCCATTTCAGGTGGTCGAAATAAGAAACTCATTCACAAGCATTCGATATCGTTTTAGCGAGTTAGCCCTTCGAATATGTTTGAGGATACGTCGGCCATCGTCGAATCCATCCGCAAAATAGCGCCAGAAGCCCTTCATCCGGTCTAACACGTGCCCGGGTCCACAAAACAACGCACCATAACTGTCCACCAGATCGTCATGGAATTCGATAAACCGGGATTGTCGTTGTTCCTCTGACGGTGAAAGACACTTGATCAATTCCGGTAGCAGCGGATTGGTAATCAGGCCACGTCCCAGCATCCAAGCGTTTACCTTGGGGAACTGTTTTTGAAGCAGGACGAAGCAGGACGGCGTATTGATATCACCGTTATATACTACGGGATGGTTAATCTGCTCGAGGCAATTCGCAAACGCCTTCACGTTCACACTTCCGGCATACATCTGCTCACCGATCCGCGGGTGAACGATGATCCGGGAAATGGGATAACGGTTGAAAATCGGAATAAGGGCATCCATCTCATCTGCTGAAAAGCGTCCCAAGCGCGTTTTGATGGAGAACCGGCCGGGAATACCACTGAGGATTTCTTCCAGTAATCGGTCGATCGTATCGGGATAAGGCAACAGTCCCGAACCACGCATTTTTTTGGCCACCATGGGGTATGGACATCCTAAATTCCAGTTGATTTCCGCATATCCCAGATCGAAAAGCGTCTTGGCCAGGCAAATAAATTCGTCACTGTCTTTGCTGAGGATTTGCGGCACCACCGGCATGGCGACATTCTGATCCGGTGCGAGATCGTACAGGTGTGACGCTTTGATGCGTTGCCTTTTGATGGACGTGACGAACGGCGCCACGGCCTCGTCGATCCCCTTGTAATGACGCTGAAAAGCATTTCTGAAGACCGCATCCGTGAAGCCGCGCAAAGGAGCCAGGATCAAATGTGGCGACGTCATGGGAAACGGTGCCGCAAGGTGGCGATTAACCTGACAATCCAGAGAGATCGGATAGCCACTGGGCCCGTCGCCTCGCCGCCATGTTAATGTTGTTGATTAGGTTTTTAAATTTAAACCAATGAAATGATGTGTTATTTTCAAATCCTAACATGCAGGCGGATGGGGGCAATGGCTCACCGAAACCGCTTAATGGCACAACATGCAGCCGACCGTTGCAAACGACGACTGCCAGGTTTGAGCGGTGGAGCGCTTGATCAGCCTTGTCTAAAGAAATGGTTAACCGGGTAACGCCGTTATTCCATTGGCTGGCCTCAACCTGCCCAACCGACGTACCCTGATAAATCACGGATGGATCGATGATCAGGGGGGTGCCATCAAAGACGACCCCGATGCCGGATATCTGTTCGGTTTGTTCACCGGTGCATCCGTACCAGCCAAATATCATCGACAGCATGAGCACGAAAAGGACTTTTTTCATTTATCCCCCATCTTCTGTTGGTTGATCGATTGAACGAATGCAAAAAAATATGGTGGTTGAATGATGGGTTTATACCCCTAACCCCAAAAATCATCAAGCCACATCTTTATTGAAGGCGGCCTTTTGGTAAAACCGCGCTCAATGCCAACGTTGATATTTTTTCCTTGAAACCGAGCGGCGCTGTGTATAAACCAATTCGTTATGAAAATGAAAATTTCGATTCGTTGGGCATTGATCGCCGGTTTTTTGGGGCTCATCTGGGGCACCCATATCATCACCACCACCTCATCCTATCTCACTTCTCAGGATGTACTTTGCCGGCACGCCCGCGATGTAATGAAAAATATCGCCGAACTGGCCATGGAACAATCCCAGCGGCATCTCCTGCACGCCCATGGGGCGGCGGCCCTGACACGCCGACTGTTATCGTCCAATGTGGTCAGCAGCAACACGACGCATGTTGATGCCCTCGAGCGTTATCTTCATGGTCAATTGATCGTCAACCCCCATTTTGCGGGTATTTACGTCGGCACCCCGTCGGGGAATTTTTACGATGTGCGTCATTTTGATAAAAAACAAAAGGGTGGCTTTCGGACCAAAGTCATCATCAACCAGGATCAGGGCAAAGATGTTAGGATCATTCATCGGGATGCCGCCTTCCAAAAAATCGCCATGGAAACAGATCCCGATGACGCTTATGACCCACGCAAGCGGCCCTGGTATCAGAAAGCGGTTTCTGAAAAACATATCGTCTGGACCGATCCCTACATCTTCTACACTTCCAACAAACCGGGCATCACCATCGCCGGCCCCTTTTACGATGACAGTGGGAAATTAATGGGTGTCGCCGGTGTGGATATCCAAATCGACCAGTTGTCGGTGTTCATCGGCAATCTCAAAATCGGAAAGCACGGTAAGGCATTCATGCTCAATCGCAATGCCGATGTCGTGGCCTTTGGCGATATTGAGAAACTGGCTTTTTCAGACGGCAAAAACGACGGTGCCACCCGCCTGGTAAAGATACAGGAACTCGATGATCCGCATAGTCGTAAGGCCTTTGAGACGGCACACATTCAAACGGATGAATTGGGGATGCTGATGATCGATGAGCCCCTGTTCTCTCAATTCGATCATGGCGGACATGTTTATCATGCCATGTTTACGCCCTTTTCCACGCCGCAGTGGCCCTGGATAATTGGCGTTTACCTGCCTGAAGATGACTACCTGGGCGAAATCAAGGCCAATCGTCAGTTCAATATCATGGTGACCACGGTTATTTCCCTGGTGGCTGCGCTGGTGGGACTTCTCCTGGCCCGGGGCGTCATTCGGCCTATTTCCCTTTTGGAACGTTCTGCCCGAAAAATGAAAATCGGTCAATCGGAACCCCTTCCCCAAATTCGCTCCATTTATACGCAAATCCAGGAAACCGCCAACGCATTTGCCGAAATGAAGACCGCCGTCGAGCGAAGCCATCGTAAATACTTAGGAATATTTAATAATATTCAGGATGTCTATTATGAATCATCATTTAATGGAACCCTTATCGAAGTGAGCCCTTCCATTGAAAAAATTTCCAAGTATAAACGCAGTGAATTGATCGGCAAAATCATGCCGAATTTATACGATGATCCAGACAATCGGGGAAAAATTTTAGCGGCGTTGAAAAGCAAGGGGCGAATCAATGATCACGAAGTCTTGTTCAATGACAAGGATGGGAGACAAAGGTATTGTTCGCTCAATACCACTCTGCTCAGAACCAAGTCTGGCAAACCTTATCGCATTATCGGCTCATTGCGTGACATCGATGATCGTAAAAAGGCCGAACAGGAACTGCTGCGCTACAAAACGCACCTTGAAGAACTGGTCGAAGAACGCACCACAGAGTTGCAGGTAGCCAATGATGAGCTCATGGGTGAGATCGACCGTCGACGGTCAACGGAAACAAAACTGCGGGTTAGCGAAGAAAAATACCGATCAATCCTGGATACCATCGATGAAGCCTACTTCGAGGCGGATCGCGTCGGACACTTGACCTTCGTCAACGACGCGGCGTGTCGGATGTTAGGATATACCACCAACGATCTTTTGGGTATGCACTTCAGGCAATTTTCCGCGCCCGAATCCATCCCCTTGATCACCCGAACATGCGCTCGCATGGCGCGCTTCGGCGATCCGATTCGCGTACTGACATTGCATGTCGTCACCCCCACTGGGCAAAAAAAGGTCCTGGATGTTAGCACCGCATTGATTCTTGATTCGTCTGGTACCGTTAGTGGATTTAGAGGATTGGCGCGTGACATCACGGCTAAAATCGCCGCCCAGGAAGAAAAAGAAAAACTTCAGGCCTGGATCAACCAGGCCCAGCGCATGGAGTCGGTTGGCACGCTTGCAGGTGGTATTGCTCATGATTTCAATAATTTATTAATGGGTATCATCGGTAATGTGTCGCTGATCAATTCAAAGATGGGTGGTCAAAACAACATCCTCGCCGATAACCTTCACGCCATCGAACAGTGCGTGGAAAGCGGCGCGGACCTGACCCGCAAGCTTCTCGGCTATGCCCGTGGCGGTAAGTATCAGGTCAAGCCTGTTAATTTAAACGATACGATAAAGCGTACCATCGACTTGTTCGGCAGGACCAACAAAGAAATACATATCAATTCCCGTCTGCAAGAGGACATATGGATGGTCGAGGTGGATCAGGGTCAAATCGAGCAGGTGCTCATGAACCTTTATGTCAATGCCTGGCAGGCCATGACCGAGGACATGACCCTGAACGTATCCACGAAAAACGTCAGTTTGGATTCAACCGCGGCTGCCTCCTCAGGCCTCAAACCGGGGGCATATGTGGCCATAGACGTTCAAGATCGAGGCAAGGGTATTCCCCCTGAACACATCAAACGGATTTTCGAACCGTTTTTCACGACCAAGACGATCGGACGGGGAACGGGTTTGGGATTGGCCGCGGCATTCGGTATTATCAAAAATCATGGTGGGATGATCGATGTGACGAGCAAAGTTGGGCAAGGATCGACATTTATCATCTATCTACCATCAGCATCACGATCCTCGACCACGTCAACCCAACCGATCGAAACGCCGAAACAGGGGCCCAAAACCCTTTTGGTCGTGGATGACGAGCCCTATATTCTGGATGCGTCAGCGGCACTGCTCAAGGAGTTGGGCTATGATGTGATCGCCGCCAGCGGCGGGCATGAAGCCATCGCCCTTTTTCGGGCGAATGCGGATCGCATCGATGGGGTGCTATTGGATATGATCATGCCTGATCTGAACGGCCGACAGGTTCTGGCGGAACTCAAGAAAATCAATCCAGCCGTCAAGGTGATTCGATGCAGCGGATACAGCCTGACTGACGTGGACAAGGACGATCCGCAGCCGCCAAGTGACGGATTTATTCAAAAACCGTATACCATCGATCAGTTGGCGGCGACATTGGATGAGGTGTTTTGCCGCATAATTTAAGTTAGATGTGCCCTGTGAACACTTAGGAACGGGAATTTTATCAATTGACCCAAATTGCTTGTTCTTGCGCCCGTCTTCGGCGTTGCATCAACGGCCACAGACGTCGAGTATGCAATCGTTAATGCGCCTTGAAGACGAACACAAGCCCGGCGCAATTAGGATCAATTGATTTCATCCCCATTCCTTACACGGAAGGTTCGGCCCCCACCAGATCGATAATGAGGGGGATGATGTGTAACGACCGCGACACTTCCCGCGTTCGGCCGAGTCGCCATTCGCCACATCTTTTCCCATTGGCCATCAATGAATCGATCTGTCTGACCACATCGGTAATATCAATCACCCGATGACGCCGAAACACATTGGGTAGCCCATAGGTCAGATTGCAGGCTAGGCATTTCCCAACCCGCTGCTTGAGATGAAATTCGAATCCGATCTGACCATCGGTTTTTCCTTTGTACACCAGCTGGATATCATAGGCGCCTTCTTGCGCATCGCCCAAAAGCGCTTCGAAAAAATGGTCGGCGCGGTCGGGAGGAAAAATTTTGTCTAGTGCCGCCTGGGTGAACGGATCATCGGATAAGGCTGTAGCCATGAGGTTACTTTCCCTGGGAGTCGATTATGGTTCACTACATGAAGAATCGTTGCCATCGGCTGATGGCGTTTGGTCACATTTGGGGTTATATATAGTGCCCATCCAGAAACAGGCAAATTTGTTCGAGATCAAGGCGCACGAAAAATTTAACCGCAGGTGCCCGAAGGAAATGCCCTTGGGGTGCATATAGTTGATATTTCGAGGATTAAATTTTTCGCGCAACGCCGATATCGGGCAAATTGGTCATTTCTGGATGGGCACTATCTATCTCACGAGTAAGTGGTCGTTACCCCTCCTCCAGGATTTGGATTTCCCAGACGGAATCGTCATAACTGGCTTTTAACTGTTCCTCAGCCGCTTGCCTGGTTTCGGCCCGCCAGGGAAGCGGCAGTGGACCGGATTCCAAATTCTGCACCTCATACGTCCATCCGTCGACAAAATGTTTCAGAACCAGCACCGGTGCATCGGTGTGTGTCTTTCCAATCGTCTGGATCTTTGCCTTTTTTATGGTCATACTAAGATTCCCTCGAACAGAGCGATGCGAAACAGCTGCCTCTAATACACTACTGATGGCCCAAAATCAACCACCGGATGCGGACTGTTTGGCCCCATTGAGGTATTGCCGCCCGAGTCGCCCATGAATCAGCGGCAAGGATTCCATGGGTGGCGGCGCAAAATCGAAAACAGTGGCTAAAAAACGTAATGTAATGCGGTGGGTTGCTCCCCACAATAGCTCATCCTGACCGTTGTGATGGTGCACGAAACAGCCCAGGTCACGGTCGGAAAGGGCCGTGTCGGCTGTATCGTCGGCGGCAAAGGAGACACGATAGCGGGCATAGTTGGAGGGGTCGAAGAATGAGGCCAATGGTATTCGAACGATGCTTTCCACTTCCCAATTGGGAACAAAGTGCTGTTGCCGATTGACCCAGGCAACCAGCGGATATATGACCCGGTTGAACATCACTAAAGATTGCACGGGCATGGGCCCCAAAAACAAGACACCGAATGGATTCAGCCGCATTTCTTCAACTCCCTCACGCAGGGCGGTCGCCAGCAAAAGGGATAATTTTCGAAAATCGGTTCGGCGATTCTGCCGCCACCATTTTCCATGCTTCCATATGGCCAATGGCATCTTTGGCAGCCGCAGCCATCTGGCCATCAACGAATCGAAAGGTAGAGAGACACCGCCCCCCGGACAGCAAAGGTCGCCAGGTTGGCGAACCAATGCTGACCGTTTATTCAGTATCAGCATCGGTGTATGATTGTCATCTTGTCCCAATAGAAAAAGCACCGCCGAAATTTTTCTCAAATCGCCATTGATATTGAAACTAAATGGCGCGATTGGCTGATGTTGTATCCGCTGCTGAATGCGCTTAATGAGAGAGCGTGTTGACAGTGGTAGGGTCTGCATGAGGACTAACCGATCTTATTTGGGCGCTACTGTTCTCCCCCACCCCCGTCCATGTCTGCCGTATGGGGCTGTTTTTAAAACGGACGCTATTTAACAATGCGAATACGATAATGATCGCGTAGCCGCTGCCAAAGCCGACGGATAATGATGGCCGCGGCATCACGGGGTGCCAACGTTTTCCGATCAACCTGCCGGCGGCAATCGTCGAGTAGCTGTGTGTTGGTGGTGAACAACGCAAATTGATTATTTATATATTCTCCGATGGTAAAGTGCAATGAAATCAACTCCTCGGGTACCATATTGGCAATGGTGGTCTTGTCTTTCAATGACAAGGACTGCTCCAAATGGTCAATGGCCGCCGCCATGGACTGCGGCGGTGAGTCGACCGGTTCGGGGAACCGTGCTGACCGAACCATCGATTGCAATGGGGATGTCACACCCGTTTCCATCATCGATAGAAAAAAGGTGGCCTCCAAAATACCGGCGACGCTATCATGCGTGATGGCGCGGCGGGGATCGTCCTGCGTGCCGTCGACGTGTAACACCCGGATTCGATTTTCGGCGAGCCAGCCGGCAACGCGTCGCGATGCCGCAAATCCACTTTCCTGGGCGAGGTCCAGCGACAAAAACGGCTTGTTTCGTTTCAATACCGCCTTCTTGTTTTTTTCAACGTCGGAAACGGTGTGTTGCCCATAAACGACGTACAGGGATCCATCGGCGGCATCAATGGCCATTTGCAACAGCGTCGACTCGGATGCGTCGGGGAGCCATTCCAGCTGGTATCGATCCCCCATGACCGCTTTTTGGGTACACCAGCCGCCATAGTCAAGCCCCAGCCGGATGGCAACATCCAACGCTGCGATGGCGGCATTGGACAGCCCGTTGGCGATGATTTTTTCAATCATCTTATCCCACCTCGATCATGTGTTTGACCGGTTTTCATCAATTCTATTGGTCGCCCGAGTCCAGCTTTAGCCAATTGCAGATCAGTTGTTTTGCTTCGGCATTGTCGAGTTTTTCTCCATCGATGGACATCAATCCCAAGCGCAAGGAGATCCGCTCGTCGTCCCCCCAAGGCCACCATACCGTATAGAGAACCACACCATTAACCGGTTCCATGGCGAACACCTTTTGCCCGGGGACGACCCCGAATCCGGCCTGGAAAAAATCACGAATGATCGCATCGGCGTCATCGATGGTGGTAAAATCCCAATTGTTTGAGAATTCAAGGGACAAGGGCAGCTCGATCACAATTGCATCTTGCCTGTCAATCACGGTTAGGGCCATATTGAACTCTTTGTCCCATCGCCATGGACAGCTTGGGGGGATGTTGAGGCTGATGCGGTGACAGACGGTTTCAAGGATGTCCAGATCAGTACGCGGCATGGTCTCCTTCTCTTTACGCTGGATCCGATGGGGCTCGAATGGACCGCCGGGTGGATCGAGACCGACGACCGTTTTGATGGACCGTTTTTAAATTGACTATGACTATAAATCAATCGGCTTGCTTCTGGCAAGGGCCGTCACGCCAGATGGCGACTTTTTTCACAGACACTATTGGCAAGGGTCCAAAAACCAGTTGACAGCGGTTTCCAATTATAAGAAGTTGCGTCTTGTTTTTTTCGCCTGACACATCCGAAAAGGAATGAGAAAGGAAAGCCCATGAGATACCTGCGCCTGTTCGCCGTGAGCCTTAGCACCGTCGTGTTTGCCGCCAGCGTCTTGACCACCGTCGCCGCTGCCGCATCGATTCATCTGACTTACAGTATTTTCTTTCCCCCTACCCATGTTCAATGCGTAGCGGGTATGAAATGGGCCGAAGAAATCCAACACGCCACCGAGGGGAAAGTCAAGATCACGGTCTTTCCCGGGAGTACGCTCACCAAAGCCAATCAATGCTACGACGGCGTGGTCAAAGGCATCTCCGATATCGGCATGTCATGCTTTGCCTACACGCGAGGTCGTTTCCCGGTCATGGAAGCCCTGGATTTACCCCTGGGATATCCCGATGGGCTGACCGCCACCCGCGTTGCCAATGCCTTTTATCAGACGTTTACCCCCGCTGAGTTGAAGGATGTCAAGGTACTATACCTTCACGCACACGGTCCGGGCCTGCTCCATACCCGTAAGGCGGTCCATACCCTTGACGACCTGAAAAGCATGAAGATTCGCTCCACCGGTCTCAGCGCCAAGGTGGTGGAGGCGTTGGGAGCCGTGCCGGTGGCCATGCCCCAGGGAAGCACCTATGAGTCCTTGCAAAAAGGCGTTGTGGAAGGCACGTTTGGTCCCATCGAAGTGCTCAAGGGATGGCGTCAGGCCGAGGTGATCAAATACTCTACCGATTGTAACCGTATCGGCTACACCACGGCCATGTTCGTGGTCATGAACAAGTCCAAATGGGAAGCCTTGGACCCCGATATCCAGAGAATTTTCGAGGACATTAGCCGTCGTTGGATCGATGAGCATGGAAAACGGTGGGATGAGGCTGATCAGGCGGGCCGCGCCTATACCACCAGCCTGAACAATGGGATCATCCCCTTGGACGCCGCCGAGAGCCAGCGCTGGAAAGAAAAGGTGCAACCGATCATCGATGCCTATATTTCCGCTGCCGACGCGCAACAACTGGATGGCAGCCGTTATGTCAAGATGTTGACTGGTGCCATCGCGGATCAGAAATAATTCGGGAGCGCGTGGTGAATCCAGTGGATCGTTTCATTAAGCGGCTGGCATCGTTTTTCAACGGCATCGCCGCTGCAGCCGTGGCGGCGATGATGGTGCTGACCTGTCTGGATGTCATTCTGCGTTTATTCCGCCATCCCATCCCGGGTACCTATGAGATGGTCAGCATGCTGGCGGCGGTCTTCGTTTCATTCGCTTTGGCACGCACCTCAATCGACCAGGGACACATTGCCGTCGATTTTCTGGTCCAGCGCTTTCCCAAACGAATGCAGCATGCCATCGAAGCCGTCAATGCCATTATCTGCGCACTGCTGTTTACGGTGGTCTGTTACCAGAGTGTCATCTATGCCAACGACCTGAAGGCCAATGGCGAAGTTTCAATGACCTTGCAACTCCCCATTCATCCCTTCGTGCTCGGCCTTGCCGTCGGTAGTGCCATGTTAAGCATCGTGCTTTATACCAGTGGTCTGGCCTGGTCCTTGAAGGCATTTCATTCAGACAAAAGGAACCGTTGATGAGCCCCACCATGGCCGGTATCGTTGGCCTTTTCTTATTGTTCGTATTGATCTTTACCAAAATGCCCGTGGGGTTTCTCATGGCGCTGTTGGGTGTGGGGGGGTTTGCCTACCTGGTCACCGTCGATGCGGCCCTGAACCTGATGGCAAAGGATCTATTCGATGTTTTCTCATCCTACAACCTGACGGTCATTCCATTGTTTATCCTCATGGGCCAGATCGCTTTTCATTCCGGCATCAGCAGCCGTCTTTTCAAAGTGGCCTATGCGTTTATCGGCCACTGGCCCGGTGGAATGGCCGTGGCCACACTGGGCGCTTGCACCGGTTTTTCAGCCATCTGCGGGTCAACCAATGCCACCGCAGCCACCATGGCGGCAGTCACGCTTCCCGAAATGAAAAAATATCGATATCATGATAGCCTGGCCACCGGCGTGGTAGCGGCCGGCGGCAGCCTGGGCATCCTTATCCCCCCAAGCGTCGTTTTTATCATCTACGGCATCATGACCGAACAGTCCATCGGCAGGCTATTCATGGCAGGCATCATACCCGGGATGATGCTAACGGTTCTTTTTGTCCTGGCCGTTGTCATCTGGGCCACCCTTCAACCCGACTTGGCCCCTCGCGGTCCCAAAACGACATTTAAAGAAAAAATGGCGTCTTTGTCCGGCTTGGTCGAGACCTTGGTTCTCTTTGTCATGGTAATGGGAGGTCTGTTCTTCGGGATCTTCACCCCCACCGAAGCCGGCGCCATGGGCGCCATGGGTACCCTGATCATCGCTTTGGCACGGGGCAACATCAATTTTAAAGGGATTATCCAAGCACTCGGCGAAACCACCCGAATTTCCTGCATGGTTCTGGCAATCGTCGCCGGCGCCACGATATTCGGTCACTTTTTGGCCATTACCCGCATCCCTTTCGATGTGGCCAACTGGGTGACTGGCTTCAATCTACCGTCCTATTTGATCATGGCCCTGATTATCGGGGTATACCTGGTCGGTGGATGCTTTATCGATTCACTGGCGTTTATCATGCTGACCGTACCCATTTTCTATCCCGTCATCGTCTCCATGGGCTATGACCCCATGTGGTTCGGCGTGGTCATCGTTCTGGTCACTCAAATTGGGGTGATTACACCGCCTGTCGGCGTCAACGTTTATGTGGTCAGTGGCGTGGCGCGTACGGTTCCCTTGGAAGTCATCTTCAAAGGCGTCATTCCGCTGCTCATTGCCCTGGTCTTGGGTGTGTTGGTGATGATTCCCTTTCCCCAAATCGCCTTGTTTTTACCGGGGTTGATGAAATAGCAAGATACTCAATCGATGGTGAACGTCTTGCTGATCCGTCCCGACTCCCGGTTCTCGAAAATTAACTGTTTGGGAATAATGGTTTTTTCGTATTCGATACGACCATGGGAAATGCCGCCCGTTTCTAAAACGCAATCCAGGCTCTCACTGATACTGCAGCGCATTGGATGGTTTTCGCGATCAAGCAGTGTAAAATAATCCGGGTGGGTGGTGATAATCTGTCGGCTGACATTCTTCACCCAGACATAGAGAGAACCATTGCCCATATCGTGGACTGCCATTTCGGCGGTTCCATTACCACTATATTGCCGTAACTTGACATTGCGTGCTTCCCGCCCTTCTTCCCAAGCCGCCTTGAGCCGCTCTTTTTTCAAACGCAATGCACGTTGCTTCTGCGCTTTTTCTTGTTCTGTCAACCGTTCTTCATAAAAGGCCACCTTTTTTTGGTAGCGTGGATTCATCGGATCCAGCTCGCGTAGCTGACGGTACAGCTTCAGGTTGAGCTCGGCATTGGAAGCCGGAATGGGTTTGACCTTTTTCTCCAAGGCTTCGATTTTTGCTTGTCGCTCGGCTTCTGCCTTTCGAATGGCCGCCTGCGCACTTTCTTCCATCCGTCTTTGCCGATCCGCAATTTCCGCCTGCCGTAGTCTGGCCTCCGCTTCACGTGTCCATTGTTCTGTCAAATCCTGGCCGATGGTCACGACGCTTCCATTTTCTATGGCCACCGGCGTGCACAAATCCGCAGTCAGGGGATCATCGTCCGACTCTTTCGGCTGGGTCTGGTAAAACAGGATCAGGCGCTGTTCACTGATATCGTTCCGAATATCCGGTTGCCCGACGATTTGAAGGACGGTTTCCTGAGTATCACCCGGGGCGATGCGCGAAAGGGCATCAATGTTTTGGTCGATGTCCATATGGGCACAACCAACCAGCGCAACGATGCAGATAAAAGCGATGGCCACAATACGCATGGCATCGATCTCCTTGTTCAATAATGGATCATATCGGATTAGGGTTCTGGCGTTTTCTGTCCGGCAATGGGTTGAACAAATTGTATTTCCGAATCCCAGGGAAACAAGATCCAGGTATCTTGACTGAATTCAGTCATGAATGTATCCACTAACGGCCGACCGGCGGGTTTGGCATATACCGTCGCAAAGTGAGCCTTGGGAATCAATTCTCGCACCACCTTGGCGGTTTTACCGGTGTCCACCAGATCGTCCACCAGTAGCCACCCCTCACCATCGCCCGCCGCCGATTTGAGGACCTTGATTTTTCCTCTCTCCCGGCCAGCGTAGCTTGCAATGCAAACCGTGTCAACTAACCGGATATCCAGTTCGCGGGCAATTATTGCCGCCGGCACCAATCCGCCCCGCGTAATGGCAATGATTCCCCGCCACGGTCCGATATGGACTAAACGCCATGACAATGCGCGTGCGTCACGTTGCAGTTGTTCCCATGAAATGGGGTAGGTCCGTCGATAAACAGTGGTTGTCTCTTCTGTCATCTGATGTGAGACCATCCTTTCGAACAATGTAGCGCCGATTCACCCCCCCCGATAGATATCCGCGACAGGCTCTCACGGTAATATCGGCAACATCGGTTTATTTCTCAAATGCCAATGGGCAATGTCGCGTTTGATAAAAAAATAGGAGATCGTTACGTTGATCAGCAAAGGGAGAGAATCTTATCGACCAGTTTTTCGATGCCCACGGCCACGTCCTTGATGCCGGGCCCGAGCATATAGGCTGGCGTGGTGACGATTCGGTTTTTGGAATC
Source organism: uncultured Desulfosarcina sp. (assembly GCA_963674765.1). Classification (GTDB taxonomy): domain Bacteria; phylum Desulfobacterota; class Desulfobacteria; order Desulfobacterales; family Desulfosarcinaceae; genus Desulfosarcina. The sequence goes on from OY771548.1 coordinate 5,348,469, forward strand.
GACACAAATCTCCGCGACGCCGCAAACGGTATGGGTCCCGCCCATGGTATCGATGGCCGCAGCAGTTCCCATATCATTTCCGATCGTTACCTGAGGTGATCGTCCATCCAAGGCGCGAACCAGGGTTGCCGGAGCAATGCAAATGGCGCCAATGGGCTTGGAGCGATCCGCCATTTCGGAAAGCAGTCGCGCGACTTGCGGATGAACCGTGGCATCGGGTCCGTTGACGGCGAAATCACTAAGATTTTTGGCCGCTCCGTATCCACCGGGCATGATCAGCGCGTCGATTTCATCGATGCTGATCGTGGCGACATCCCGAATGTCCCCCCTGGCAATGCGCGCCGATTCCACCAACACATTGCGCTGCTCATCCATCTCCTGTTGGGTTAAATGGTTGATCACATGCAATTGGTTCATATCCGGTGCCATGCACACGACCGAGGCGCCAGCGCGATCCAGGAACAAAAGCGTGAGTACCGCCTCATGAATTTCAGCACCGTCGAAGACACCGCATCCCGACAACAATACGCCGATTTTTTTAGCCATCATTTTTATCCTTTCATAATATTTTTATTTAATCCAATACGTGGCGATCCAATACAAAACAGGTAAACATCCCCTGGAATATCTCCTCGTCTGCCCTAGAGACGCTGACCGAGACCCAGTATTTCTTACCTTTGACCTCCTGAACCCGCGCCGTTGCCGTGACGGTCTGCCCCACCTGCACCGGTTTGAGAAACTTCACATCCGATGCGCCGAGCACCACATGGGGATGATTGACGGCGATCATGGCGGCATAATCGGCCGCGCCGAAGATGAAACCGCCATGGACCAAGCCTTTCTCATCGGCGGCCATGGATGGTGTGGTCACCATCTCCACACAACTGTATCCGTCTTTTACCGAAAGCGGTTTGCCGCACAGTGCATGATCGATCCGTCCATGGGTATTGATGTTCATGGTGGCCTCCAAATGATTTTCATAGCATTCAAGACAATGCTTGTGGGCTGCGTTATCCGGTCGTCGCGGTATTGACTATACAGATTCCTCCCTCTGGCTTTGCCAAAAACATCCTCTTGAACGCTATATGAAGTGTTTTCTCCCGATGAAAGTGTCCTAAAACGGTTGAATAAGGACGGCGTGGCTTGAAAAGTAAGTCTAAGCATAATAAAAAGGACCTGACACTGTCAATCCATTGCAACGGCTGATGGCCATTGACGAACCAATAACCGAACCACTCATCCATTTGGAGAACCCATTGAATTCGATTATCGCCCAACGCATCGATGCGATCAGAAAAGCCCTGATTTCGGCAAAACTGGACGCCCTGATGGTCTCAGTCCAGGAAAATCGGTTTTACCTGAGCGGATTTACCGGTGAGGACACCCAGTTCGATGAATCGGCCGGTGTGCTCATCATCACCGAGCGGGACTTGATTCTGGCCACCGATAGCCGCTTTGAATTACAGGCCCGGGACGAGGCCATCGGATATGATATCGTGTGTTACAAAAAAGGACTCGATCAAGAATTGCCCGGTATTATTGCCCCGCTGGGCATTCGTCATCTGGGATTCGAAAGCATACGCCTTTCTCACAAAAATTATGCGGCCTACGTTCAGACCCTGACCAACAATCATTCCCCTGTGACCCTGGTTCCAACCACCGACCTCGTTGAAAATCTTCGTCAAATCAAATCCGAAGCAGAGATCGAGCATACCCTTGGCGCCCTGCGCTTGGCGGAAAAAGCCTTCGATCAAGTCCTGGCCAGCCTTCGTCCGGGAATGACCGAAAAACAGGTGGCCTGGTCCATGGAAAAAGCCATGCGGGAGATTGGCGCCCAGGGGCTTTCATTTCCTGTGATCGTCGCCTCGGGTCCCAACAGTGCCCTGCCCCATGCGATCCCGACGGATCGCAAACTGAAACACGGCGAACCGATTCTTTTCGATTGGGGTGCCAGATACCGCGAATATTGCTCAGACACCAGCCGAACGGTAATCATGGGGCAACCCGACGATCGCTTCAAACGGGTGTTCACGACGGTGGTCGAGGCCCGTGACATGGCCATTGCGGCCATTCAGGCGGGTGCCAGCGGCACACAGATTGATAAAATCGCCAGGGACCATATCGAGCAAAATGGTTTTGCCGGTAAATTCGGACACGGCCTGGGCCATGGAACCGGACTGGCGGTCCACGAAAGCCCCAGGCTGAGTCCGGTCAAGGATCAACAGCTGGCTTCCGGTATGATCGTTACCGTCGAGCCGGGAATTTACCTGTCCGGATGGGGGGGCGTCCGCATGGAAAATCAAGTCGTGGTTCGCCAGGACCATGCCCAGGTGCTCAACGATCCAGCCCCCTTCAATCCACGCGTGGATGTTTAGGCATGTCGCCAACGACGGATTTTTTATTGCACGTGGATCAATATCATGCATTCCTACGCCTGGAAAAGGGACTCAGCGAAAAAACCTTGGCCGCCTACGGCACGGACCTGACGCAATTCGGCCTGTTTCTGGAACATCAAAAAATCACCACGGTCGTCGATATCGATCGGGGGACCCTTTTGAGCTACCTGATTCACTTGCGAGATCGGGGCCTGAGTGCTCGGTCGCGGGCCAGGCATCTGGTCACCTTGAGAGGATTTTTCAAATTCTTATTCAACGAAAAGATCATCGCCAGCGACCCGGCCCGGCAGATCGATCTGCCCAAGAGCGGACTACAATTGCCCGATGTATTATCGGTGGCCGAAGTGGCGGCCTTGATCGCCGCACCCGATCAAAACAAGCCTGAGGGGACACGGGATGCCGCCATGCTGGAATTGCTTTATGGCGCAGGATTGCGGGTCTCGGAATTGATCGGCATAGCAATGACCGGCATCAATCTGGAGGCTGGATTCGTTCGCGTTTTGGGGAAAGGATCCAAAGAACGCGTGGTTCCGGTGGGACGCATGGCGTTGGTCGCCGTTCAACACTATTTAAAAGATGCGCGTCCCTTACTACTCGGCAACCGATCCAGCCCGTATCTGTTTGTCACCCGCCGTGGAGGCGCCATGACGCGCCAAAGTTTTTGGAATTTGATCGGTCGTCATGCCAGGCGGGCAGGCTTGAAAAAGCGGGTCACGCCCCATAGCTTGAGGCATTCTTTTGCCACGCATTTGCTCGAAGGGGGGGCCGACTTGCGTGCCGTTCAGATGATGCTTGGCCATTCCGATATTTCGACGACACAAATCTATACGCATGTGATCCATCAACACCTGTTGGATGCCCATAAAAAATTTCATCCTCGTGGATAAGGGATAGATGGCGTTTTCAAGAAAAGCGAAGAAATTATCGTGAAAAAAGAATCTCTAGAGCAGTTGAAAGTTTGGTTTGATGGGTATACCCGGTCTTTTTTATCCGGCGATGGGGTGGTGGACGGTCCGATGATCCTAAAGATCGATCATACGGCAAGAGTCTGTGAAAATATCCGGCATCTGGCCCGCAGTCTAATCTTTAGCGAAGCAAACGTAAACTTGGCCGAGGCCGTCGCCCTGTTTCATGACGTCGGCCGATTCGAACAGTATCGCAAGTATCAGACCTTTAATGACAGTTTATCGGTCAACCATGCCCAAAAAAGCGTCGATGTCCTCACCCAGCGAAACGTCCTGGATCCAATTTCGGAGCGTGAGAAAAAAATAATTATCGACGCGGTGCGATTTCATAATGCTCCGGCCCTTCCCGATGACAATGGGTCCGATGGCATGATTTTTATGCGCCTGATTCGCGATGCCGACAAGCTGGATATCTGGAAAGTGTTTGCCGATTATTTTCGACGTGACGCCCCCCACAACCCAATCATTGTCCAGCATCTTGTCGATGCGCCAACATGGGAGCAAAAATTGGTCGCGGCCATCCTTGAAAAGCGCCCGGCGCGGTTTAAGGATATGAAAACCATCCATGATTTTAAATTGTTTCAGCTCAGCTGGGTGTTCAGCCTTAATTTTCCTGCCACAGCCGTCCTGGCACGCGAACGTGGCGACCTCGCCACCATTGCCGGCACCCTGCCTGCGGACCCCGTCCTGGAGCAGGCCGTATGGACGGTCATGGATAAACTGGCTGCGGCGGAATGCTGACTATCCTTAACAATTACAGACGAATATTCGAAAATAGAGAAAGAATATGTCCCACACCAAAACAACCGTCGTTCCCCCGGGTCGTTGGGTACCCAGCGACCATCTCCCCCGGACTGGCAACAAGGCGTTTTACGAGTCCCTGACCGATCTTTCATGCCCGATCTATATTTTGGATGTGGACGGTCATGTGGGCGTCGCTCAGGATGGTGTGGCGACCATCGGACCATCGGACTCGTCCGCCGCCGATAGTTACCCGCTTTTGGGATGGGCACCGCCCATGGGCCTGGGATCCTTGGGAGATCCGGGATTCAAGGCCGATCATGGTTTGAAATATGCTTATATTTGCGGAGCCATGGCCAATGGAATCACCTCGACCGCCATGGTCGAGGCAGCCGGTCGTGCGGGAATGCTGGGTTTTTTTGGTGCCGGTGGCCTGTCCGTGGATCAAATCCAAGCGGCCATCGACACCCTGCAAGGCAGACTCGGCAACCTGCCCTTTGGATTCAATTTGATACACAGTCCCAATGATCCGGATCTGGAACAACAAACCGTCGATCTATACCTTGCCAAAGGTGTGCGACTGATCTCCGCCTCCGCCTACTTGGAATTGACCCCCCCCCTGGTTCAATACCGGGTGCATGGCATCCAGCGTGACCCAAACGGACGCATCGTCTGCCCCAACCGTGTCATCGCCAAGGTCTCCCGGGAGGAGGTCGCCCGGAAATTTTTCTCTCCGCCACCGGAAAAATACCTTCGAGTTCTGCTCCAGCAGGGAACAATCACCGCCGATGAGGCCACTCTGGCACGCCAGATCCCCATGGCCCAGGATCTGACCGCCGAAGCCGACTCGGGTGGCCACACGGATAACCGTCCGGCCCTGTGCCTGCTGCCCACCATAACGGCGCTGCGCAATGAACTCGCCAAACAATACGCCTACCCGATTCCCTTGCGGGTGGGGTTAGCCGGTGGTATTGCCACGCCGGCATCTGCCGCTGCCGCCTTTGCCATGGGCGCGGCCTATATCCTCACGGGATCGGTCAATCAATCCTGCGTGGAGGCCGACACCTCGTCGTTCGTAAAAAAAATGCTCGCCGAGGCCCGCCAAGCGGATGTCACCATGGCACCGGCGGCCGACATGTTCGAAATGGGAGTCAAGGTTCAGGTGCTCAAACGCGGCACCATGTTTTCCATGCGCGGCCACAAGCTCTATGAGATTTACCGTACCTATGACCGGTTCGCGGATGTGCCGCCGAGTCAACGCAAGCAAGTGGAAGAAACCATGCTCAAATGCACCTTCGAGGAGGAATGGCAACATACCCGCGCATTTTTCATGCGGCGGGATCCATCACAAGTCCAGCGGGCCGAAAAGGACCCCAAACACCAGATGGCACTGGTTTTTCGTTCCTATTTGGGGCGCGCATCCTTGTGGGCCAAAAGCGGAATCGCCGACCGGGCCATCGACTATCAAATCTGGTGCGGGCCGGCCATGGGCGCCTTTAACGAATGGGTGAAGGGGTCATTTATGGAGAACCCGGAAAACCGCCGTACCGTTACCGTAGCCCTTAACCTGTTATATGGCGCAGCGGTAATGGACCGGATCAACACCTTGAAGAGCCAAGGAATCCAATCGCCGTCGACACTGGACGAACTGGCCCCCATGGATGAAGCCCGTATCCATGAGCGGGTATTATAGCGAATAGTTTTGACTTCAGTCATTTGACGATAATCGTTCGATGAGCTTTTGAAACAGGGCGCTGATATTGATCATGCGCACCTCCGGCGCCTGCAAAAAGGCGTTGCCATCGGAGATGCGACAGTTTAGGATCGTCTCCTCGATGGTTTGGTGAAACTGGTGGTCGACGCCCTCTACCGCCTGACTGGAAATGATTTGATAAATCAAATAGCAGAAAGCGGATGTTTTTTTACCATCGACCCCGCCGAGAGCGCGCAAAAATATGCGATACGGACGGTCGTCTCCAGCCTTCTCTTTCAACCTTTCAATCGATCCATTGAGATCGAGGAAACCCGTTTTTTTCAGCCACGGAGACAAATCAGCCAGGACGGTTTGGGCATCGGGAATGGATAATTTTAAATGGGATACCAAATGCCCTCCCAGGTAAACCTTGAACAAATCCTTGAATACATACTGCCGGGCGTATCCGGATTGCAACCCACCCAGCGGGTCAGGTGGAAGGAAGGACCTTGACCAGCGTTTCCAACGCGCAAGATTAATATCAAGTTTTTCGGCTACTTCCCGATTATTAAAGTAATGAATCATTTTTCCATTGCTTGATAAGTTGATATATCTACTTAACAACTACCAATCCCAATGTCAATCCCTTGAAATTTCAAGTCTAATGGATTATATTGGCGTACCGATAATAACCGGCGGTTCCATCATTAACGGATCACAGCCGTGTATGCCACACAAATCAAAGAACCAAACCATTCAAACGACGATCTGGCCATGACATCAAATATAAACTTTTCCCAACCACCGGTGGCGATCATCGGCCTGGGCGGCATGTTCGCGCAGTCCCGCGATCTAAAGTCTTACTGGCACAACCTTCTCCGAGGGATGGATTGCATCACCGATCCCCCGGCGTCCCACAGTCATTTGAACGACTACTTTGATCGCGACCCCAAGAAGCCAGACCATATCTACTGCAACCGGGGTGGTTTTTTGCCCACCATTGACTTCGATCCGACCGAATTCGGAATCCCGCCAACCGCGCTGGAAGCCACGGACACGTCGCAACTGTTGGGACTGGTGGGCGCCAAAATGGCACTGGCCGATGCCGGTTATGATGATGGGCGCGATTTCGACCGCGAACACACCTCGGTCATTATCGGCGTTACCGGCACCCAGGAGCTGGTGGTCTCATTGAGCTCCCGCCTGGGCCATCCGCTATGGCGCCGCGCACTGATGCAAAACGGTCTTGGGGATAAACAGATCGATGCTATCGTCGATGATATCGGAGCCGGGTATGTACCCTGGCAGGAGAGCTCTTTCCCCGGTTTGCTTGGCAATGTGGTCGCCGGCCGTATTTGCAACCGATTGAATTTAGGCGGCACCAACTGCGTGGTGGACGCTGCCTGTGCCAGCAGTATGAGCGCCATCCACTTGGCGCTGCTGGAACTGGCCAGTGGTAAAAGCAACATGGTGGTCACCGGAGGCGTGGACACCATCAATGATATTTTCATGCATATGTGCTTTTCACAGACCGGCGTGCTTTCCCATACCGGCGATGCCAGACCCTTCTCCGCAAAGGCAGACGGCACGGTTCTGGGTGAAGGTATCGGCCTGATCGTTCTCAAACGCCTCGAAGATGCAGAGCAAGATGGAGACCGCATTTACGCGGTGATTCGCGGCATCGGTGCCGCCAGTGATGGCAAATCCCAAAGTATTTACGCCCCTCGCGCCGAGGGCCAGACCCGCGCCCTGGTCGGCGCCTATCGCCAGGCCGGCTTCTCCCCCGATACGGTCACCCTTTTGGAGGCCCATGGCACCGGTACCCGTGTCGGGGACGAGGTTGAATTCACGGCCCTGAAACGCGTTTTTGGCAACAATGGTGGTCCGCCCAACCGGTGTGCGTTGGGATCGGTTAAATCGATGATCGGCCATACCAAGGCGGCGGCCGGCGCCGCCGGCTTGATCAAGGCATCCCTGGCACTGCACCACAAGGTGTTGCCCCCCACGATCAAGGCGGAGCCCCCCGATCCCAAGCTGGGTATCGAAGCGAGTCCCTTTTACCTCAATACGACCGCCAGGCCGTGGTTTACCCCCAATGGAACCCCAAGACGGTGCGGCGTCAGCTCCTTTGGTTTCGGCGGCAGTAACTTTCACGTGGTGCTCGAGGAATACCGACCCCACAAAAACGAAATCGCCTGGGATGGTTCGGTTGAGATTCTGGCCTTTTCGGGAGACACCGCAACAGTGGTGACCGACGCCGTTCAAGAGGTGGTGGACGCCTCGAAAAATTTTACCACCCCGGTGCAATGGCACCGCCTCGCCAAAGATCTCCGTACCACTTTTTCCCGAAAATACCCTTTCCGACTGGTGATGGTGTTGGAAACCACCTCGGGAAAAACCGACATCACGAAACGGCTCAACGTTGCCATGGACGTTACCCGGGCGGGTAAGCCGGCAAGCCTTGCTGCCCAGGGTATTTATTTTGTTACGCCCGATTGCCCGAGGGGCAAAGTGGCGTTTATGTTCCCTGGTCAGGGGAGCCAATACGTCAACATGGGACGGGACCTGGTCTGTATGTTTCCCGACGCCATGGAGACCGTCGAAGCAGCCACCCGTGTGGTGGAAGGCCCGCGCCCCTTTTGGGAGCGACTCTTTCCGCGACCGGCCCTAAATGACGACCAACACCAACGGCAGACCCACACGTTGCGCCAGACGGACATTGCCCAACCGGCGATCGGCACCATTAGCCTGTGCATGCTCGCGGTGATGGACTATTTTGGTCTGCGACCGGAGGCCACCTGTGGGCATAGCTATGGGGAACTGCCGGCCCTTTATGCAGCCGGTTGGATTGACCGTGACACGCTTTTACGGTTAAGCGCCACCCGCGGCCGTTTGATGGCTCAAGCCGGCAACAACAAGGACGCCGGGAGCATGTTGGCGGTCAACGCCCGTGCCGAGACATTGACCGATCGATTGGCCGATCATCCCGGTGTCGTGCTGGCCAATATCAACAGCCCCGAACAGAGCGTGCTTTCGGGGCCATCGGATGCCATCCATGCGCTCAAGGACGCCTGTACCCGACAAGGCCTGCGATGCGTCTCGCTACCGGTATCGGCCGCGTTCCACAGTCCGTTGGTGGAAAGCGCCGCCGAACCCTTTGCCCAAGCCGCGGCCGAAACCCGTTTCACGCCGTCACCGATACCGGTATATGCCAATCTGACCGGCGCCCCGTACCCCACTGAGCCCCATGCGATCGCACAAACACTGAGTCGTCAACTGACGTCTACCGTTAAGTTTCAACACACGATCCACCATCTTTATGAAAACGGGGTCCGTACATTCGTCGAAGTCGGTCCTAAATCGGTGCTATGCGGGTTGGTTCGCTCTATCCTCGGTGATACAGACGCATCCGCCATCGCCCTGGACCGTTCCGCCGGCAACGCCGCTGGCATTCTGGACCTGGCCCATGCCATTGGCCAACTGGCAGCCCTCGGCGTCGATGTGGACCTGAACCGATGGGAGTGTGTATCGCCTTGCAGCCGAACGCCTAAAATGGTCGTACCGCTGTCCGGGGCCAATTATCGATCCCCTAAAAAACCTGAACCGGCAAGAAAAGTCATGAAAACAAAGCAGACCACCGAGCGCTCGACGACAGCGGTAGGATCTGTCCTGCTCCCCCCGCGTCCGACACCCTCGAGCCAGCCACCGCGACCCGGGACCATGGAACCGAAAAAGCCAATGCACGCACTCTCCCCCTCCAGCCCCCAGGGGCCGGTTGCCCCGCCGTCACCGAGCGTCCAGCCACCGGCGGCCAACATGAATGCCGCCCTGTCGATCGTTCAAAAAGGATTGGAATCGATCCAAACCCTGCAACAGCAAACCGCTCAGGCTCACCAGAAGTTTCTGGAGACCCAATCCCAGGCCAGCCGCACCCTTGAAGAAATGATGAAGAGTACCCGAATCATGGTGGAATCGTTGTCGGGCGTGCCCAGTCCTCTGATGGTTGCCGATTCAGCCACGATGACGCCTCAACCGATCCCGTCTGTACAACCGCCAATCCATCCGGTCCATCAACCGTCCTTCGAATCGGAGGCACCGCCATCACCACCCCCTGCGGTTGCCGATGGGGTAGAAACGGCGCGATCCGTGGCGTCCACGCCAACCGCCAGCCCGAAAACGAATGCAACCCTAACGTCCGTAGCGGACAATTTGTTGGTGATCGTTTCCGAACTGACCGGTTATCCGGTGGAGATGCTGGGACTGGAAATGGATATCGAAGCCGATCTGGGCATCGATTCCATCAAACGCGTCGAAATCCTTTCCGCCATGGAAGAAAAGATGCCCCAATTGCCCCAGGTCACACCGGACATGGTGGGAACGCTGAAAACCCTCGGCCAGATCTGCGATTTCCTGGCCCAGGGGCAAACGGCCGGCCCAGGCACGGTGAATGAGACCACGGTCCAGGCGCCCCCGACCCCGGCTACCGGCCAAGACACCGATGCCATTCAGGCGACCCTGTTGGGCGTGGTGGCCGAACTGACCGGTTATCCGGTGGAGATGCTGGGACTGGAAATGGATATCGAAGCCGACCTGGGCATCGATTCCATCAAACGCGTCGAAATCCTTTCCGCCATGGAAGAAAAGATGCCCCAATTGCCCCAGGTCACACCGGACATGGTGGGAACGCTGAAAACCCTCGGCCAGATCTGCGATTTCCTGGCCCAGGGGCAAACGGCCGGCCCAGGCACGGTGAATGAGACCACGGTCCAGGCACCCCCGACCCCGGCTACCGGCCAAGACGCCGATGCCATTCAGGCGACCCTGTTGGGCGTGGTGGCCGAACTGACCGGTTATCCAGTGGAAATGCTGGGACTGGAAATGGATATCGAAGCCGACCTGGGCATCGATTCCATCAAACGCGTCGAAATCCTTTCCGCCATGGAAGAAAAGATGCCCCAATTGCCCCAGGTTACACCGGACATGGTGGGAGCGCTGAAAACCCTCGGCCAGATCTGCGATTTCCTGGCCAGTCGCGATGTTCCAGAGCCAAAAGCGCCCATAGAAAGCAAACCGTCAGCGGCTGGCCCGACACAACAAGGCCACTCACCGGCAATATCTCGTCAGATCATCGATGTGCGACCATCGGCCAAAGGCCCTGGACGAACGCTTCGCATCCAGGAGGGGCATAAGATTTTGGTGCTTGAGGAGGATGGCGTGTATGCACCATCTATCGCCTCCGCGTTGCAAGACAAGGGCATTGACGCCCGGATGATAGCCACGGATGCCGTCCATCGAGGTGAAGGATTCGACGATCTGGCAGGGCTGATCCTGTGCCCGTCCACATCTCCCCAAACCGCCTTCTTCGCGGCCAAGCACGCCGCCCGCCCATTAATGCAGGCGACCCGGCAAGGCGATGCGTTGTTTGTCAGCCTTTCCCGTCTTGACGGTGCCTTCGGATTTACTGGCGATGCGTTTGACAACCCGGTCCAAGGCGCACTGCACGGGCTGGTCAAAACCGCCGCCCTGGAGTGGAACGGCGTCACTTGCCGGGCTATTGACCTCTCACCCGATTTTGCAGACGCGGATGTGGCGGCCAGACAGGTTGTCGACGAATTCCTGACGGTGGCCGAGCATGACCCCGTTGAAATCGGCCTTTGGCCCGACCGTCGCATGACCTTGTGTCCGGTACCGGCAGAAGTGACCGAAGGCCCGCTTCAGTTGGGTCGAGATGATGTCATCGTCATTACCGGTGGTGCCCGTGGCGTGACCGCCGCCTGCGCGCTGGCACTGGCCAAACACACCAACGGTGTGGCCATGGCCCTGATCGGCCGCAGTGCTTCACCCGTCGATGCCCCGGAGTGGCTCAAGGATGTGAATGGTGAGGCAGCCATGAAAAAAGCCATCATCAAGTATGGTTTCGGCGGCACCCCTCCCACACCCAAGGAACTGGAGGCGGAATATCGTCGGCAAACGGCCAACCGCGAAATCAACCAGACCCTGGACGCCCTCGCAGCCGCCGGTGCGAGGGCCACCTATTATAGCGTCGATGTAACCGATAAAGCGGCGCTCACCGCGACCCTCGCCAGTATCCGAAAGCGGTGGGGGGCCATCACCGGCCTCATCCACGGCGCCGGTGTGCTTCATGACCGATTGATCGCCGACAAATCCTTCCACCAGTTTGATCAGGTATACGCCACCAAGGTGGATGGTCTCATGCATTTACTGAGCGCTTTGGAAGCGGACGATCTTCGTCATTTGGTGCTGTTCTCCTCGGTCAGCGCCAGAACGGGGAACATGGGTCAATGTGATTATGCCATGGCCAACGAAGTGCTCAACAAGTTGGCGCACATGGAATCCATGCGTCGTCCGTCCTGCCGGGTAACGGCCATCAACTGGGGGCCATGGGACGGCGGCATGGTCACACCGTCATTGAAGCACGCCTTCGCCAATGTGGGCATCACCCTGATCCCTCTCGACATCGGGGCCAACATGATGGTGGCTGAAATGGCCAATACCGAGCCAAGCCCCATCGAAGTGTTGATCGGCAGCATGTTGACCGATGTATCGGCATCCGCCGATACTTCACCGGAGGAGAGCCTGGCATTGTTAGAGCGTCGTGAGTTGGATCTCAGTCGCTACCCGGTGTTGGGATCGCATATTATCGGCGGCCGGCCGGTGGTGCCCTTTGCCTTGATCGGCGAATGGATCGGCCATGGCGCACTCAAGGAAAATCCCGGATTTGCCCTGCACGGTCTGGATGATTTTCGTCTGCTCAGTGGCATTCGTGTCGAGCAAAGTGGCAAACTGGTCCGGCTCATGGCCGGCAAGGCCAAAAAGACGGGTGACGCCTGGGAAGTTGAGGTCGAGCTGCGCAATGGAGTAAAAAATGGCAAGGATGTCATTCATTCCCGTGCCAAGGCCTTGTTGGTGGACCGTTTTCCCGATGCGCCGGCCTTTACCGGTAACCAAAAAAACGGCAGCCGGCCCTATCCGCGGCAGGTGGATGCCATCTACGAAGACATTTTGTTCCATGGAGAGCAGTTGCGGGCCATCAAGGCCATCGAGGCCTACTCCGACCACGGCATGACCGCCCGACTGGTGGCGGCGCCAAAGCCCGAGGCGTGGATGCAAGACGCCATCCAATCACATTGGATGGCCGATCCGATGGTGCTGGATGGGGCCTTTCAGATGGCCATTGCCTGGTGTTTCGAGCAAACCGGCAAGGTGTGCCTGCCCAGTTACGCCCGCATGTTTCGACAGTATCGCTCGGCCTTCCCCAGCGAAGGCGCAAAAGCCGTAATGCGCGTCACCGCCCAGGCGAACCGCAAAATGGTGGCCGATTTCACCTTTCTCGACGACCAGGACAAGGTGGTGGCGACCCTCTTGGGCTACGAGGCCATCATCGATGCATCACTCATGCATGCCTTTAAAAACAACGCACTGCCAAACGCATTCAAAGGGGATTGACCATGATCGAACTGCCCATCAAAAATCATCGGCAAACCTATGCTGTCAATCCGACTAAGCTGATTGCCTTGGGGCTCAACTATCGCGCTCACATCTCCGAAAGTGTGTCGGTCAAAGTCCAGGGGTTCAGCGATGAAATTCCATCTGAGCCGCTGCTTTTTCCCAAAACCACCAACGTACTCATTGGTCCGGATCAGGACATCGTGATTCCACGATTTCTCAAGGATTATGGGTTTAAGAATTTACGCACCGACCATGAGGCGGAACTGGCCCTGATCATCGGTGACCGATGCAAGGACGTTTCTGTTGACATGGCCATGAATCACGTTTTCGGGTATACCTGCATGAATGACGTCAGCCAACGCAACCTGCAAAACGGCGATCGAACCGGTTGGTTTCGGGGCAAATCCCTGGACACCTTCGGACCCATCGGTCCCCGGGTGGTATTGGCCCAGGACATTCCCGACCCGCAGAATCTGGTTATTCGCTGCCGATTGAACGGCAAAACGGTTCAGGAGGCCAACACCAGCCAGATGATCTTCACGATTCCGCAGATCATTGCCTTCGTCTCAAAAAACTTCACCCTGATGCCTGGTGACATCATTTTAACGGGCACCCCATCCGGCGTGGGACCGCTGTCTCATGGGGATACCGTCGAAGTTGAAATCCAAGAAATCGGGGTATTGAAAAACACGGTCGTGGACGAAACGGTTTGATATAACCTGATTTGAGCGATTAGCCATTAGCTGTTAGCGATCAGCAAAATAAGTTCGATTCTTTGCTTTAGATTGGGCATAAATAAAAAGGGCGACAATAGCCGCCCTTGTATTAATTTTATTCGATCGTTTACTGCCGCTTACCCACTAAAGTTCGAGTGGCGTCACCGAATTGACCATCTGCGCCGCCCGCAATTCTTCGATCACGTCGACGGGAACCGGTGTGTCGGTCTGCAGGAAAATGATGTTGCGATCACCGTCTTTTTCCTGCCCCACATGCATGCGTCCGATATTGATCTCGTGCCGCCCCAGCGTCGTGCCGATACCGCCGATGGCACCGGGTCGATCCTGATTGAAAATCAGTAGGATGTGTCCTTCGGGAACCAGTTCGAGGCGGAAATTGTTGATCTTGACCACCTTCAAATCATTGCGCCCGATGATGGTGCCGGCCACCACATTCTCTCCTTTGTCCGTGGATACGCGCAGCGTAATCAGGTGAGTGTAATCTTCGGCATCGGCGGTGGTGGACTCGGTCACCTTGATGCCCATTCCTTTGGCCACGATCGGTGCATTGACGAAGTTGACGGCGTATTTGACCATGGGGGTCAGCAGACCTTTTAAAATGGCCGTGGATACCGGGGCCATGTCCATGCCTTTAAAATCACCGGTATATTCGATGACCACCGATTTCACCGGACCATCGGCCAGCTGCGCCTGCAGGCATCCCATGCGGTCGCCCACGGCCATGTAAGGTCCGATTTTCTGCAGCAATTCTCCGGCCACCGACGGCACGTTGACCGCATTGACGACCGTCCCGTTGATCAAGTAGTCGATAATCTGCTGGGCGACGGCCACGGCCACGTTGGTCTGGGCTTCTCGGGTGGATGCGCCCAGATGAGGCGTACAGATCATTCGGTCTTGTTCAAAAATGCGGCATTCGCCAGGCGGTTCCGTGGCAAATACGTCCAGAGCCGCACCGGCGACCTTGCCCGATTGCATGGCTTCCGCCAAGTCGTCTTCGTCGACGATTCCTCCCCGGGCGCAGTTGATGATCATGACCCCATCCTTCATCTGGTCAAAAGCCGCCTTGTTCAGCAGCCCGGTGGTTTCCTTGAGCTTGGGCACATGCACGGTGATGTAATCGGCACGACGATAGAGTTCATCCAGCGAGACACCTTCAAATCCCGCCTTTTCGATCTGTTCCGGGGTCACGAACGGATCATAGACGATCACCTTCATGCGCAGGCCCTTGGCACGATCGGCGACAATGGAACCGATCTTTCCGAAACCGACCACCCCCAGGGTCTTGTTGAACACCTCGCGTCCCTGAAGCTTTTTCTTGTCCCACCGGCCGGCTTTGAGCGAAAGCGTCCCCTGGGGGATGTTGCGGGTCAAGGCCATCATCATGGCGATGGCGTGCTCGGCGGTGGTGACCACATTACCGGTAGGCGTATTCATGACCACGACGCCCCGCTGGGTCGCCGCGGGAATATCCACATTGTCCAAACCGATCCCGGCGCGCCCGACCACCTTTAGTTGTTTCCCGGCATCCAGGATTGGTTCGGTCACCTTGGTGGCACTACGGATCACCAAGGCATCGTAATCGCCGATAATTGCTTGAAGTTCATCGGCAGAGAGTCCTGTTTTAACATCCACTTCGATCCCATCGCTTTTGCGAAACAGCTCGACGCCTGCCTCGCCGAGGGCGTCGCTGACTAGTACCTTGAACATCCGAATTCCTCCTCCTCTTCAGCTGGTTTTTTCTAAAAAGCGTATGTTTGTTCAATTTTTAGGAGAAAGTCAAGGTTCAAGCGCATTGATGCGTATTTCATCAATCTTATTTTTCTATTATATTCTAGATGTTAAAAATGGAATTGAATGAATTTAGATGAAAATAACTAAAATATTGATGATTTCATCAATGATTGGCGTGTTTGGATTTTACTGGGGAACTATCGATCAACAGGTGCCGGTCCACGAAATAGGGTAAGGATCCATCCCGCCAGGACCAGTAGGGTACCGGCCAGCATGGCGGCGTGAAATGCCTCGACAAAGACGAACCGCAGGCCGGAATCGTAAACATTGGCATTTTTGCCACCACTCAACACGGAAAAACACCGACTGAAAACCAAACCCGACAGGGCCACGCCGCAAACCATGCCGAAATTACGCGCTGCGGCGACGGTGCCGGAGGCCATTCCCCGTTTTTTGACCGGTACAGAATTCATGGCCGACGCATTATAAGCCGGCAAAAACAATGAGACACCCGTGCCGGCCAATGCCAGACGCCAGCCGACCGGGAACAGCTGCCCAGTCGGATATAGGGTGGTAAAGGAAAATAGCGCCGTCGCTAGCGCGCCCATACCGGCAAAACATAGCACCCGAGAGCCCACCCGGTCGGAGAGCCATCCCGATAACGGACTGACGAAAAATAGGAATACGAAGGGTATCATCATGACATATCCGGCATCTCGAGCGTTCATGCCGGCCGGCCGCATCAGGTAGAAAGGCATCAGAAACGCGATGGTAAACAGGCCGGCAAATAAAATAATGGCACAAATGACCGACACGACAAAAAAACGATTTTTCAGGATCTGAATGTCGGCAATGGGATAGGCGGTTTGGCGCTCCGCAAGCACAAACAGCAAAAATCCCATGCCAGTGATTAACAACAATGTGATCATACGTGGCGATGAAAGCGCCCATTGGTTGAGATGGAGCAAAAAAGTCAATAGGCTGAACAGCGTCACGGTCAGCCAAACGGCGCCAAGCCAGTCGAACGGCTCATCGGCAGTCCCATTTGAGGCCGTCCCTTCAAGAATTCGCCAGGCCGCCACCAGGGCGGTGCCGCCGATGGGGATATTGAGTAAAAAAATCATACGCCACGTTGAATATTGAAGGATCAAGCCGCCAAGGGCGGGTCCGGTCGTGAGCCCCGTGGCCACAATCGTTGCCACCAGTCCCAGGGCTTTGCCGCGCTCCTGGTGGGGAAAGGCGTCCACCACCAAGGCGGGGGAACAGGCCATCACCATGGCCGCACCGATGGCCTGAAAGGCGCGGGAAGCGATTAGCATCGGGGCCGAACCGGCGCTGCCGCATAGCAGTGATCCGACGCCAAACCAAAAGAAGCCGCTGCAATAGACCCATCGCCGCCCCTTGATATCGGACAACCGTCCAAAGGCAAGTAGAGTCGATGAGATAGTCAAGAGATAAATGACAACAATCCATTGGATGGTCTCGAAAGACGCGTTTAGATCAACCATTATTTCCGGCAAGGCAATGTTGACGATGCTGCTGTCCAGGGTGGTCATGAAAATAGCGATGGCCACCAGGGAAAAAACACCCCATTTTCGGTTGTTTCCAGCAGCCATGGACGGGTGCTCACGATGAATGAACGCTCGCATTCGATGGACCATCCCTTTCTTTCCAGAAAAAATCGCCAAATCGCGTCGTAAAAGATCGTCACAGTCGCATTTAAAAATAGAATAACACACCACAACGATTGAAAAAAGTGGCATTTTATGCGAATACGAGATGGTCGTGTATGCGCGGGCGGAGACTATTTAGTGTCCATCCAGAAATAGGAAAAAGCGATCACAGGCCAGTGTGTTACAACAAATTGGTCATTTTTACCCCGTGAACGGGTACTAATTTTGATGAACTCGTAAAAAGTGCCGCTCTCGTCATGCCGGACTTGATCCGGTATCCAGAACATATTGAAAATGAATGGATTCCGGCCTACGCCGGAATGACGAAAAGATGAGAATTTCGACTTCTAAGGAACTCGTTAATCAAAACCGTTTATAAATTATTAATTATAAAAAGCTTTTCCATTTAACTATCGTAGCCGCAGCAAAATGAAAAACGAGTTTCTTTTGCATGGTTGTTTGGCCTGGAAAAGCTTTTTACGAATCCGTCAATTTTGTAAAGGAAAAACGATGCAATCCGAACACCGGCTACATTTTAAAGATTCAAGCGACATGGGGGCAGTGGCATCCCAAAGCGTCCACCTGGTCGTTACCTCACCGCCCTACCCCATGATCGAGATGTGGGATGCGCTGTTTTGCCGGTCGAATACGGTCAACAAGGCGCTTCGATCAGGGGATGGCAACCGGGCATTTGGATTCATGCATCGCATGCTCGACGCGGTATGGGATGAAATATACCGCGTGTTGGTGCCTGGCGGCATCGCATGCATCAATATCGGCGATGCCACGCGCACGCTCAAGGACAGGTTTGCGCTCTATTCCAACCACACCCGGATCAGCACCAAGATGCTGGGCTTGGGGTTTTCCAATCTGCCCAATATTCTATGGCGCAAACAAACCAATGCGCCCAATAAATTCATGGGATCCGGGATGATGCCACCCGGTGCCTATGTGACCCTCGAGCACGAGTATATCCTCATTTTTCGCAAGGGAGATAAGCGGCTGTTCAATTCCCCAGCGGAAAAATCCAATCGCCGACAAAGCGCCTATTTTTGGGAGGAACGCAACCTGTGGTTTTCCGATGTCTGGATGGATTTGAAAGGCTCGCGGCAGAACACCCAATCCAAAAAGCTGCGCACGCGTAGCGGGGCCTATCCCTTTGAATTGGCCTATCGCCTGATCTGCATGTTTTCCGTCATGGGGGATGTCGTGCTGGATCCGTTCCTGGGGACCGGAACGACCCTGTTCGCCGCCATGGCCACCGGACGCAACAGCATCGGATATGAATTGGACGATGCTTTTTGGCCATCGATTGAGACCCACTGTAAGCCGGCCATCGCCATGGCCCGCGACCGCATAGAAGAACGCCTGAGCGCCCACCGTCAATTCATCAGGGATCGGGAGGCAGCCGGCAAGGCCATGAAGCACACCAATACCGTCTATGGGTTTCCGGTGGTGACCCGGCAGGAAAGGGAATTGGTGCTCCCCTTGCCGACGGCTGTCGACCAGGTCGGATCGAACCAATTTCAGGTGGATTATGAGTGGCCATCGAATGAGTCGGTTGATCCGCCATCAGACGACGACAAAAAATGTTTTCCATCCAAAAGCGGCCAATTGCCGCTTTTTGGTTTGGAATAATCGCGTGAGCGGCATTTACCCGATGCCGTGCGGATCAATACGGCATGGGTTCGGGAGACCCATATTCAACGTATTCTCCCGATCGCTTAAGCGTACAGGATGCCATCACGGTCGATATTCGGCCGCCAAATACAGCAAAATTATCGTCAATCCATTGACAGAAGACGCTACGCGAAAAAAAATAGGGGACTTCAGAGACATCGGGCCAACAGTCAACCGGTAATTGACTGATCGCGATTCCTCAACCTATCGTTATATAGATCCGTCCACCCCTTTGAAAAGGCGGATAAGAATCGATATCCTATTTTAATTTATGTAAATAGCCTTCTGTCAGCATCAACACGATAATCTTCCGATCACCAGTTCATTTGAATAAGACCTCTCAACGATGTGACCCCACCAGTGTTAGCAGTTATATGAATTACAGCTAATTGGCATGGAAAGTGTAGTGAATGTAATGGGTGTAATGATACGATATATTGAATATCAGGAGCCATCCACGATTTACGCATGATCAACTGCGCACCGTCTATGACCGCCAAAGCGCTTCAAACATTTGCGTTTATTCCGACTGGAGAATAGATGAAAAGCCAAAATAAGCCCCCCAATGGATCACTCAACATCCTTTTTGTACAGGATGCACCATGCATACGCAATTATAAGATGGCCACGGCCCTTCGTTCAAAGGGTCACCAGGTAACCCTTGCCTATGAAAGGGCCCGTCTGAGTCAAATGTACAAAGATCTGAAAGATGATACCTATTCATCTTGCATTCAATTAAAAAACCATCGCCAGCTCTGGGACCTTTCCAAGCAATTTGACCTTATTCATTGTCACAACGAGCCGGATCATCTGACGGTGGCCGCATTAGCGGGCGATGCGCCGGTGGTTCATGACACCCATGATCTGATATCGCTGCGTCACGCTGATAATAAAATGTTACGTTTTTTTGAAGGCATTGCCAACCGGGGGGCATCCGGTCGCGTCTATGTATCCGAGTATCAAAAAAAAATGGCCCATTCACTATATGACATCAATCTTTCAACGAGTATTGTGATCCCCAATTTTGTGCTGAAAAAAATGATTCCCAGTGGCACACGGAAAAAGATATCGCTCGGGGAAAAAGGTATTCACATTGTCTATGAAGGCGGTCTGAGTCTCGATCCCAAATCTCACCGATATTATTGGCCGCTTTTCAAGAAACTGGCTGACAGAAAATTGAATGTTCACATTTATCCATCATTTCATAGTCAACAATTCGAGACCATATGCAAAGACAATGAATTCGTTCATTATCACCACCCGGTCTCTCCAGAAAAAATCGTGTATGAGATGTCTCAATATGATTATGGTATCATCCCTTTTATCATTACCAAGGAGAATAAGAGACATCTTGAATCGGCAATGCCGAACAAACTTTTTGAATACCTGGCAGCCGGAATACCGGTGATCTCCCGGAATCTTTACAGCCTGAGAACGTTTTTTGAAAAATTTCAACCCGGGATATTATATGATTCAGTCGATGATATCATAAAGGGGATAAAATCGACCAACCACGGCGTTCCCGTAGGCATACCGATGATCTTTGAGGAGGAGATAGAAAAGGTCGAACAACTATACCATGCGATTCTTGATCGTTGCTGAAGCAATTGTTTGGGAACTAACAAACAACACGGACTCCGATACTATTCTAATGAATGTGACAGGTTTATGTTAAAAATCGCTACCATTGTCGGTGCACGCCCGCAATTTATAAAAGCGGCCGTTGTTTCACGGGCGCTGTGGGCAAAAAATTCAGTTTCTCAAGATAAAAAACGGGTAGTCGAAACAATCATTCATACCGGCCAACATTACGACTACAACATGAGCCAAGTCTTTTTTGACGAGCTGGAGATACCCAAGCCGGCTTACAATCTTCAAATTGGTTCAGGAAGCCACAGTGACATGACCGGGAATATGCTTAAGAAATTGGGCGATGTACTGGCGGATGAGAAACCCGATTGTGTGATTGTCTATGGTGATACAAACACAACCCTTTCCGGTGCCATTGCGTCTGCCAAGCTGAACATCCCCCTTGCCCATGTCGAGGCCGGACTTCGAAGCTTCAATCGTGGCATGCCCGAAGAGATCAACCGCGTCTTGACTGACCATGCATCGACGCTATTATTCTGTCCAACTCAGCAGGCCATGGATAATTTGTCAAGAGAAGGAATAGGCGTCGACAACGGGCATCAACATGCACTTCTAGTTGGTGATGTGATGGTCGATGCGGCACGTTACTATCTTGATAAGGCCGGCAAGCCATCCATCGATCGTCCCTATGCTTTGGCATCGATTCACCGCGCCGAAAACACGGACGATATCCTTCGCTTAGAAAGCATTTTAGCCGCCTTGGGACATTCGCCGATTCCCGTATTACTTCCCCTCCATCCCCGCACTCGCAAGGTCATCAAAGAACATGGCACGACCGTCGGCGCCACGGTAACGATCACCGATCCATTTTCATATTTAACCATGCTGGGTCATTTGCAAAGCTGTTCTTTCGTGATCACCGACTCGGGAGGATTGCAAAAAGAAGCATTCTTTATGAGAAAGAAATGCATCACGACAAGAGAAGAAACCGAATGGACTGAGCTGGTCGCACACGGCGTGAACAGACTCGTCGGGTCGAGGCAGCAAGCGATTCAGGATGAATTTGAATGGGCGCTGCAAGCATTTCCCGCCGTACCACGCCTATATGGCAACGCAGATGCGGGGCATCGAATTGCCGCACATCTTTTGGAGTTCTTCGACAAATGAAAATCAGGCATTAAACCAATCCCAAGCACAGCCTATTTGATTGATGAATATGCAATCAGAATTAAAAAACATTCTTAAAAAAGTATTAGTCGGCCAGACCAAGCACCGCCCGCTTTTGGATCTTAACCGCACCCAATGGCTTACCAACAATGAATTGATCGCCCTGCAAAATATGTTACTCTCCCGGCTGGTTATCGAAGCCTACTACCATGTTCCCTATTACAAAAGGCTGATGGACCAGTCCGGAATCAATCCAAACCGAGTACGCTGCTTAGACGATCTGAAACAATTCCCGATTCTCACCAAGGATATCATACGTAAAAATTATGGCGATATGGTGCACGAGAATCATGCTAACCTTAAAAAACACTTCACCGGCACCGGGGGCTCTACCGGACACGCATTGCAATACTTCATTACTCCAGAGGTTTATTACTATGGATTGGGATGCAGAAACAGAGGATACCATTGGGCGGGATTCAATGAAGAGAAGGATCGGGTAGTCTATTTGGCGGGAGGAAGTTTAGGCGTTACCAATAAGATCGAAATCGATGAAAATAAGCTAAAAATACCGGCCGTTGGTATATGTGATAACACGGTGATGGGAAGGTATTATGATGCAATCACGGGATTTGAGCCGAAACATATGCGGGCGTATCCCTCAGCACTGTATGAATTTTGCCGTTTTCTCAAGCACACGAATAAAAAGGTGAAATTCGATTCCATTGTTACTACGGCAGAAAATTTGTACACGTTTCAACGGAACTTCATCGAAGATGTCATTGGATGTAAAATTTTTGATCAATACGGCGCTTATGATGGTGGCGCAGGTGCATTCGAGTGCGAAGAACATTCGGGCTACCACGAAGCGATGGAGCGGGGAATTATTGAAATAGTAGATGAGCATGACGCGCCCGTACCTCCGGGAAGGCCCGGAAGAATTATTTCGACCGATTTGCATAACTATTGTATGCCTTTTATTCGTTATGATGTGGGTGATGTGGCGGTTGCCCACGGCCGAACCTGCCCATGTGGTCGCGGTTTATCGGTAATCGATAGCATTGAAGGAAGATCCTCGGATTATATCCAATTATCTGACGGGACGAGATATTCCGGTGAATCGATAATCCACCTGTTTAATCTGTTGTATCAGCAAAATAGAATCGATTTTGCTCAATACCAGGTGATTCAACGGCATGACGATTCAGTGGATGTTCTCCTCGTCAAGGGAAATAAACCGGTCGCGTCAGGGATTAATGCCATTTTCGAAACACTGTCCATTCATTTAGGCGGGCTCAAGATCAGCGTTCATGTCGTTGACGAAATCAAGGTCAGCAAGTCCGGTAAATTCAGGTTCGTGTTTACTGAGATTGAAAACAATCAGGTCAATGTCCGTTACCAAAAAGAAAATGACCCACACCTGGCATCCAACGCCCCCATAATAACCATTGACGAGAACCCCCTGAAACAGCACTCACCTCAAAAAAATCCTGCCATTTTGTTTCTATGTCAAAGTGATTATTGCCTGATTGGCTTTAACTATGCTGCGGGTTTGAATCAACTGGGGCTGAACGCCAAATCACTGGTTTCCCGTCCGAGGCCTTACGAACCCTTTCGATATAGAAACCAATCACCTGTTCTCAATAAAAGAAAACTATGTGAGCAAGCCGAAGCTTCGGATATAATCATTTGGACCCATTCTCAGCATGTCGAATTGCCGGTTTCGACGAAGGGAAAATATCTCGGCGTTCAACATGGGGGGATCGCCTATCGAAACGATGTCGAACGGCAGAACCGATTTTTCAACGCCCTCGTTGATTTCACCATTATGGAAAAAGGCGAATTCTTGGATCGTGGAGCGAAGAATGAAGTTTGGATTCTACCCGCGGTTGATCCGGCTGACTACCATCCCGTATTGTTAAATGGTAATCCTAAAATCGTTATTGGGCATTTTCCAAGCAATCCGGAATATAAAGGTTCGCCAGTCATCAACGCGGTCATGGAAAAGCTATCTCGCTACAGTGAATTTTCAGATCTCTTCGAGTATCGATTTGCTTATCGGCCCGGATTGATTCCCCGGCCGGAAAATTTAAGGCGCATGGCGCGTTGCGATATCTACATCGAATCGTGCCCCGTAAATAGCTTCAAAATGATAGAAGGGTCGACCTCGATCATGGAAAGTGCTGCGTTGGGGAACGTGGTCGTCACCGGATTTCCCCGCATGGATCGATATCAAAAGGAATTTGGGGATTGTCCGATACGATCGATCATGTCGGCGCAAGCGCTTGAAAATACGATGGTGAGTCTGATCAGGGAAGGAAAACGGAAAATAATCGAGAGAAGAAAAGCGACATTTGATTGGGTCTACCGGAATCATGGTTTGATTCCGACGGCAAGACGACTGGTGGATCGTGTCCTGCGGAATATTTTGGGCTTTGATATATCGACTGGTTCAACAATGGAATCGCCATAGGCTTTTAGCAATCAGCTGTTAGTTTTTTTATGCCCACCCCAATTATTACAAATCGAATACAGTATATTCAATTTGTAAATATCATATCCACACCGCATCCTTTTCAATGGTTCGTACAAATCGTCCGCAAATATGTTTCAGCTTCGCAAATCACATCAAATTGTGTCGAGATTATTTTGCCGTATATTGACATATTCCAGCCAAACGATTAGATTAATTTAAACTAAACTAATTTGATTAAACTAAATTTGGACAATACCGATGCAAACCATCAATATTCATGAAGCTAAAACCCACCTTTCTCGTTTGGTTGAAGAGGCCGCCAAAGGCAATGTGTTTGTCATCGCCAAAGCCGGGAAACCCATGGTCAAGGTATCTCCATTAACCAAAGAGGAACAATCCGGACTAAAACGGCTTGGGTTTATGTCTGGAGAAATTACCGTACCGGATGATTTTGACACCCTGGATGCGTCGTGTGTGACCAATCTTTTTGAAGGAAAAGATAAGTGAAGCTGCTACTTGATACGCATATCCTCCTTTGGGCTGCTGGAAAACCGGAAAAGCTTTCAGAATCTGCCCGTATAATGCTGCTTGATGAACGTAACATCCTCTTTTTCAGTTCTGCAAATATATGGGAGATTGTCATTAAAAACGGCCTTGGACGTGACGATTTTAGAGTCGATCCGCATCGTCTAAGGAAGATGCTGATAATCAATGGATACAACGAATTAACCATAACGGCCGAGCATGTCTTGAGAGTCGACAGCCTGCCCCAACTGCACAAAGACCCCTTCGACCGAATGTTAATTGCCCAGGCACGTAGCGAAGGGATGCGCCTTCTTACGGTCGATGTCGCTGTTATTGGTTATGGGGAGTCTATTCACGCCGTTTAAATCAAAGTTCAGCGGCTTGTTGCGCCGCAAAGCACGCCCATTCATGGCGCCCTTCCCTCTTGGATGATTTCGCTTGCTCCAAATCCCTTTGTGCTTGTTCGAACCAGTCTCTTGCTCGATCCGGCATCAGCACCCCCTGGTTCAGCCATATAAATTTAGAAACGTCCTCAACTTGAAATAGAATAAATTAGTTCCGCTCTTCCGGCAACCATTTTCACTGCCCACTCATCGCCTGGCATGAATGAGTGATCCATGTTGCCGACTTCATATTTCTATCCGCCGAAACGGCCTCTGGAGAATTGGTAACGGTAGACCTTTTCCCCTCTTGATAGTCACCACCTTGTTGTTTTTTTTGTGCTCATACCAATACTTACAAATCGAATATAAAATATTCAATTTGTAAAATTCCATTGTGCACTTTATCGTTTGCGGGTAAAAAAGTTATTATTCGGTATTTCGCAAAAATGACCAATGCCATCAAGTGTTAATGCCTTGTATATGGCGGGAATGACAGCTACCATCGAGAAGGGTTTGAAATTATCGGCTGGCGGGATTTGAGTGTTATAATCCGATAGGTCTGAAATAAAACAAAGGAGAAATATCTCGACGTTCAATATGGTGGCATCGCTACAAACCAAGCCAGGCGAGATCGAAGCGCGCCAGGGCCATCGCGCAACATTCATCGTGAGAGGAAGGAAGGCCTTGCATCGTAGACGTCGTTTTATACATCACCACAATCGTGCCATCGTGAGTGACGGCCATGGCAGAATAATCAAACCACGTGCCCCATTGACTGATCGCCTTGGCAAGCGGCCATGTTTCCCCCCCATCTAAACTAACATGCACCACGCCATGCTCCCGATATGGCCCTTTGGTGTCCGGATTGACAAAGAGCAGGATGTCGCTTTCATCACACAGCTCCGGCGGATATCGAACCATGCTGGCGTTACACCCCTGCCCGGGTTCGCGCAACGCTCTGGCGGGTTGGGTTTCGACGAAACGTTCTCCACCATCACGGCTGATGGCTGTCTTTCGTTGATGATCCATCCAATAGGCCCGGGCATTGAAATAGATGTCGCCATTGGTGCGCTCGGCAAGGCAGGCCTCGCCGGTTCCCTGCAAGAAATAATTTGAACTGTGAATCGTTTCGCCCTGGTCATCGCTGTATAACACGAGGCTGTAGCATTTGGATTGCCGGTCAGGAATGGAAAGATCATCATATCCGTCGGTTGAGACGATGGCGCGCGCCGGCCAGACGATCCGCCCCTTGTGCATCCCGTATCTGGCGACAATCCCCGGAGCACTGCCATGGGTTCCCACCCGCGTGGCGCCGGCCGTGGTGTGAATGGCGGGATGCCAAACCTGCCACGTTTCACCATTATCCCCACTTTTTAAAAAGCCGCCCCCACACATCAGTAATATTTGTCCCGCCGATGGGACCGTGACGGCCGACCCCATGTGGTATTTGGCGCCTGCTTTTCTGCGCAGATGGATCAATTCGCTCCACGTATCTCCTCCGTCCGTGCTTTTTTTCATGACGATATGGCATTCACCGGTATCGTCGCACGGCGATCGCCAGCGCTCCTCGCAAAAGGCCAGGATACTTCCGTCCGGTGCGATGGCGATGGAGGGAACATGGTAAAAGGCATGGTCTTTCTGCGCGAAGATAATGGTGCAGTCAAACATGTTGCTCATGTATCGCCCTTATTGTTTATGCAACTATCTTTTCAAGCCGAAATTCATTCAATATTGCTTGTGGGGAGCCTGTTCACGCCGTTTAATCAAGAAAATATTCTTTCCTTTTTTCCGGCAACCATTCTCTCCGCCCACTCGAATCCTTGCATGAACGAATGATCCATGTTGCCAACCTCATATTTCCACCCACCGAACCGGCCTCTGGAGTAAATGTCATGGCTTTCAAGAAAAGGCTGGATCACCGCCAGCGCCCGATCCCGTTCCAGCGTCGGAATCGGGTATGCATGGGGGATCTGTTGGCACCATGTGGACACGATCCTGTTTTCGTCTGATCGGTCGATGACGCCGGTGGCCGTCAACCCATCGATCACCTTGGGAACCAACGTGGCCTCGTCCTCCACCTGGCCTTGGGAAAAGGCCACCTCGGCCATCAAGGCGGCTTGGTGTTTGCCGTTGGGTGTGATGTTCGGCGAATAGTTATGCAGATGGGTCAAGCGGTAAAACGGGCATTCAGGACCCGGAAAATACATCCAACTCGATTGGCGATCACCCTCTGTGTTCAGGCCGATGCCGACGACCGCTACATGATTGTGTTTCAGGCGCTCCGCGGCGGCAAGCAAATCGTTTTGAGGTGCCCGAATCATCTTCTTAATCAACCGATCCAGTGGAACCGTGCTTAATAGACATTGGTAACGATAGGCCTTTCCCCCTTCGATCAATGCCACCTTTTCTATGGGATTGATTTCACGGACGTCGTGTTGCAAGCGGATATGATCGGAAAACCTAGCGGCGAACTTGTCTGCGATGGCGCCGATGCCCCCCCAAAGGGGATACCGGAATTCACTGTTGAGCCCCCATTTCTGTTGGGAGGCGGTTCGTTCAACGGATCCCAACGGTTTTTTCCGGGCAGTGCTTACCCGATCACCGACCCACTGAATCCCAATTTGGTCCAATGGGAACTGCCATAATTTCCCATTATACGGATCCATGAACAGTCGGCATATCCCGTCGCCGAAACTGCGATGCATCCAATCCTTGAACGACCGTGTATTTTCACCCGGTCCGGAAGCATCCGCCAGTCCGTCCTGGCATAATCTTGCAAGATCGGGTGAAAGCTCATGAACATGGTCTTGGAATGGATAGCCCGTCCATTGTCCCGCCACACGGACCCTGGCCCGGCGACGATGCGTCAGCAGATCATCCCCCATGGCATCATCGATATGACGAATGAATCGTTGATCCGTGGAAAACAATACGTGCCCGCCAAGGTCCCAGGTAAAGCCCGCATCGTCTTGAAAACTCGCCGCGAGACCGCCGATTCGGTCGCTGAATTCCAATACCACGAAGGATGAAACACCCATTTGCTTTAGCCGGTATGCAGCACCGATCCCGGTCATTCCGCCGCCGACAATCAGGTAATCGACTTGTCTCATGCGTGAGATTTCAGCCACCGCCGCGCCTTCTTAACCAATGCTGCGGATTCTTCGTAGAGCTGATTCCAGTTGGCCGGAGAGTGGTTGTGAACATTACGTTCACCATCGTGAATGCGCACATTGGCCAATACCTTGGGAACATGGACGAACCGCCCCCCCCCCATGGCGAACCGAAGATACATGTCGTGATCCTGGGGTTTGATCTTTTCATCGTAGTATCCAAACCGTTCATGGAGCGAACGGCAGTACAGTTTGCAAACACCACACAAGTACCAATGGCAAAAGGCATTTTCGAAGCTATAGTCCGGGAGGGAAAAGCGTCTCAGAATTCGTCCTGAATCATCCACGATGTGCATATTGGAATAGGCGAAGTCAGCATCATGCTCATCCAAGGCGTTGAAAAGCTCCGTCATCGCTGAGGGAAGCAGCGTGTCATCGGAAGCGATGAACGTACAGTATTCGCCCGTCGCTGCGAGCAGACCACGGTTGAGGGCGGCGCCCATGCCTTTATTTTCTTCATGGTGAATAATCTTCAACTCGCGACCTTCACCCGCATAACGGGGGTGATAACAACGCTCCACCCCGTCTGAATCCTCGTTGTAATAGCAGGCATAGGAGACCTGTTCCATGCATAGAGCTGCCGAATATCTTTCTAAAGTCTCCCGGGTCGCATCCGAAGATCCGTCGTTTACCACGATTATTTCGATATCCGCATAATCCTGAAACCAGATGGAGTCCAAACAAATGGGAACATATTTTGATTGGTTGTATGTGGGAACGACAATGCTAATTTTTTTCATTCTAACTAATACCCAAGGTGAGCGATCAGCTTTTAGCAATTGCCATCTGAAATTCTACGGATACAGATGGCATCGTTTAGAAAAGGGATTCGAAATTTACACGAGGGAAGACTTCGAGCTTACCGCCCCGGGTCGCATTGTAAATCTTGCCACCCACGGCCGCCACCCCTTCCCTGGCTGACTCATAGGATTTGATTGACATCTCGAGGTTAGGAACAAACCATTTTTCTCCTGGTTTGCGGTAGTCAGGATGAAAATGATTACGTTCACCTTGAGAAATCAAAATATACGGATCGTCTGGATCTCTTTCGTCCGGAATCTTAAAATCGTGGTCAACACCTAAAAGAAAAATTTCACGAATGCCCATGAAACAAGCCAACTGAATCAGTGTGTAGGTAATGGTCGATCCCCAGTAGACACGGGTTGCCGCATTATGACTGAAACATGGACGTTGGGGGTAAAAAGGCACGGTCTCGAGGTCAAAGTAGACCGCATCCGGAATAGGCGCGACCCAGCGATTGAGGTAGCGCGGCAGAAACTTCACAGGCCCTTTTAGAGCTTTAATCGTATGGTAATTTTGCACCATCACGAGTTTATCTTCCACGCCATAGTAGGTGGGACGCCAATGGGTGCTGTCAAAGGCCAAATAGATTTTATTGGCGGCGAAGGTAATCTCGTCCTGCAGGTGATCCAGATCACGGATCCGCAGGCTCGGTCCGTTTCCGATCACAAAGGCGCGCCTTCCGGCATGACAATTTTTCAATTCACCCAGTGAAATTTGAGAAGAATATGTTACCACCCCAGCACCTCTTGAACACATCCGGCCAGGATACCGTTGGCAGCCAGAACATCCATGCTCATGGGGTGCCGGCCAGGACGGAGGATGCAGTTTCCGCCGGCCCCCCTCACCAGCGCAACACCGGCAGCGACATCCCAGATCATAACATCTCGTTCGAAGTAGACGTCCATCCGCCCCTCGGCCACCCACGCAAGTGAGAGAGCAGCAGTTCCCAGCATCCGCACTTTTTTAAACCTTCCGGCAAATTCAAGAAACCCCGTCATCTTTGCAGAAGAGAAATCCGTCAGCAGCGGAAATCCAGTGGCCAGCACCGCCCGGCCCAAATCATTGATGGCACTGACGCTGATTATGTTTCCGTCAACCCACGCCCGGTTATCACAGGCGGAGAAAGTCCGCTGCCGCTCCAGGTCATAAATAATTCCCATAGCGGGTTGCCCCTCCTGCCATAAGGCCACCGAAACGCAGTAAAGGGGTAAGCCTCTGGAGAAGTTCATACTCCCGTCCAGTGGGTCCACAATCCATACGGACTCACCTTCCTCTAACGAATGGCTATCAAGATCCTCTTCGCTGATGGCACGTATGCCCGTCGCCGTCGTAATCCGCTCGCATATTTCACGGCTGAGCAACAGATCCGCTTCAAGCTTTATATCTTTCCCATTTTCACGATGAACCCGTCCGTCCTTTGCCTTTTCCTTCATCAGGACCACGATTGATTGCCGAATAGCATCAACCGCCGGTTGCAGTTGTTTCTCTTCCATATGGGTCATCTGCCTTACCCTCCGTATATTTCAAGAAACGTATCCAACCAGCAGTGCAACAGCACCTGATGTCCCGCTTCCACAAGGCCGTAGGTGTCCGCCGGCAGCCAAAAATTGATGTCGCCCATCGCTCTGGAACGGTTATCCGCCCGCATCCCCGAAAGTGTAATAACGGCAAGGCCCATGTCACGGGCACGCTCGATCACCTTGACCACGTTGGGAGAGTTGCCGGAGCTGCTGACCGTCACAAGGATATCGCCTTCCGATGCGAATCGTGACAGCGGTGTTGCAAAGCACTCATCATAGTGAATGTCATTGCTCACGGCGGTCATCAGGGCGATATCATTGAACGCCATTGCCCTGCACCCACAATTTTTGCTGAAATCAGCGGCCATGTGTGACGCCATCGTGGCACTGGCACCGTTGCCCACAAAGAACAGGGAACTCTTTGACGTTTTGGCCTGTTGACACAGTTCGCAACACATAAGGATCGCCTTCTCCTGGGACACGACATTCCCATTCCGATCCGTCACCGACATATTCTCCATGGCACTGGCGATACCCGCCAGATATTCCCTGTAGAATGCCACCGGCTCATCTATCTTATCTGTTTTCAGCATGGCTCCACCAATAGGTTGGGATAAATCGTTCTTCAGGCGTTCCCGGCCCTCTCTTTATTTTTCTCTCCAGCAAAGCCTCTGCCAGTGTCCAGTCCGCTTCCGTGTCAATATCGCACGATTGGTTAAGCGGGATGGGAAAACGTCCCAGGCGTCCACCAAAAACGCCACACGCCCCTTTCTTCGCCGCATCCAGAAAAGCCGAACGCCGCCAGGCGGTCAGCGCCCACACAATTTTCTCAATGGGTGTCAGGTCCTGACTGTTGATTTTTCGTTGTGTAGTGAAGTTGACTGGCATCCCGTCAAAGAAACACTCCGCTCGTTCCTCTATGACCGAAACGACGGTATCGTATTCCCCGTCCCGCAGAAGGGAACAGAAACGCCTTATTGTATCCACCTGAAGCAGTGGAGAGGTAGGATTTACCATGACCACATACCCACAGTCGTGAGCCTGCAAAAACTCAGCTGTGAAATCCTGGTTGGTTGCCGTGTCGACGGACAGGCCGACTGGCCGTTTATGAAAATTCACACCGCATGAAACCGCCAGTTCGCCAATAATGTCGCTTTCGCTGTTCACCCAGATCTCATCAAAACAGTCGGAACCGACAGCCGCTTCGATGGCGTATTGAATAAGGGGTTTTCCGCACAGG
Source organism: uncultured Desulfosarcina sp. (assembly GCA_963674765.1). Lineage (GTDB taxonomy): Bacteria > Desulfobacterota > Desulfobacteria > Desulfobacterales > Desulfosarcinaceae > Desulfosarcina. The sequence goes on from OY771548.1 coordinate 5,380,430, forward strand.
TAACGTATATTTTTTCTGACTACCCGTTTACTTCCCAAACGGGCCGGAATCATGGCTATTATCCTGTCTGACGTCATACTCAGCCCAATTTCTTTTTGTAGGGTCCAAGTGGCATTCCGGCGTACAGGTCGATCGCTTCAACATTGCCGAAAAGCTCCCTACACCTTTTTGCATATTTTTTTTGAAAACACTCTGTTGCAAGAATAACCGCCTCAACCCCGGAATCGAGCTCCGCAGCGCTTGAAAGGATTTTTTCCCCCCAGAGCATCAGGTCCTGATCATTATTCCCTTCGACAAATGCCGCCACTCTCAGTCCGTTCATATCCCGTGTAAGGCCATACAGCCAGATACAATAATCAAGGGCGCCATAAACCAATATTTTTTTATCCCCATACCGGAAAAAAAGATTCTCCCATCGGGTCTTCACATAGTTTTCCAGAAAAGCGACACTTAAATCGACGTCGCATCTGTTCGCAGGCTGGCCGCGCCCCGTCCGGACGCTGTATTTTTTTCGGATGTGACTTGCGCGACAGATGGCATTTTCAACAAAATATGACATCCATCTTAGTAAGCTCGGATTCGAATTGTCCTGCCGAAAACGATTTTTTTCAAGGATTTGCTCCAACCGCTGGCAGTAGTTTCCAAAATCAGCGACATCGGCAATGTGATTTTTCAGCTCCGCACGCGCCGCGGCACCCATGCCAAGCGCTTTTTTCAAGCCGCTTTTTACGCCGTCATAATCGCCACATTTCGCATAGATAAGCCCCTCCTGACTCACTTCCTTCAGCACCGGCAGGTCAAAACAAACACACGGTACACCGCAATATTGCGCCTCCACCGGTGGCAGACCGAAACCTTCAAACTCGGAGAGGTAAATCATCGCCCGAGACTCGGCAATCAGTTTGTATTTTTCATGCTCGCCCACGCACTCTGCGATTCTCACCCCGAACTTGTATTCGATGGACTTTTGTTCGATCGAATCAATAAATATTTGTGGAATCCCTTCGTTACCCGAGACAATGACCACTTCATACCCTTCAAGATCACGGCCGACCACCTTCAGTATACCGAACGAGTTCTTGTGGGGGTCGACCCAACGGCAAAAAATTATCACCTGCCTCTTTACGTCGCCGGTAATTGCCGTTTTTGCAACGACGGAATTGATGGATGGATAACAATACTCAAATTCTTGTATTGACGTCTTTTTGCAATAATCGCCGACCGCGTATTGATTGCTGAGTTGTGTACTGGAAAGAATGATATCCGCGTATTTGGCAAAGCGGTACCAGAGTTCCCATTCCCTTGGGTCCTTTAAGAATCTGGAACAGCTGTTAAAGAAAGAGGACGATTCGAAATTCAAGAAAATGATGCCTGCACCCGACTTCAGTGACGTCCTTGCAGCCAGAAGGTAAAAATCGTACTCCTTCCATCCGGAACCACGGTGGGGAACAACCACTACCCATTTGTAGCGGAGCTCCGGGATGGAAAACCGCATGTCCGGATGTTGATGCCAGACGATATCCCTATGATGAACATACGCTTCAAAATCAGATGCCAACACCGGGATAACATTACAGAAGATGTGGGTTTCATACCCCATCGCCGAAAAAGCTTCCGCCATCAGCATCGCATGAATTCGACCGCCTGAATAATTTGTTGGATGGAATCTGGCAAAAAAGGCGACGGAGGGCTTATTTTTCATCATACGGGATACTTTCGAAAGCCGGATATCATTTCACACCCGACAGCATGGCCACGGCTTGGGCGGCCGGAAATCCATGTGCGTATAATTGGGTGCCGGGCACCGGATTTTCGGCCCGGGACCACCCCTTGAGGGTACCTTCCAAAACTGTGATACTGAGCTTGTGTCCTCTGGATTCGACAAACCGTTTTATATGTTCCATGGCTGCATGGTCAAAAATCTGAAATGCCACTTTTTTGGTTACCCGGTGCGTGCCCGCACATCTTGCGCCATAGGGGACACTGATTAGGAAACGCCCTCCCGGCCTTAGCCATTTGAGGATATGCGAAAGAGCCTCATCCATGGGTTCCATGGTCGGTGCAGTGTACCGAGGCGGGCTTGTATCACCATACTGGCTATTGTCAAAACCAATATGCTCAATGGTGGACAGACAGGTGATGAGGTCAAAGGTTTCCGCTAAAAACCCCGCCCTATCAATCGGATTCAACTCATACCGCACCTCAAACCCCAGCCGATTGGGTTCTTGCGCAGGATTGCAGAACCATACCCGCCTGCAGAGCCTGCGCAATTCGTCCGCAACGATTTCATTGTTAAGAACACAACCGATGTCCAGCAGATCCGTATCCCGCGCCCATCGGTTCAGCCAATCGACAGCAAATGAATACTCCGCAACCCGTTCACTGCACATGGTCCCGTTGAACCCGGTCAGAGCCTTTTCCAGGGGGCAGCCGTCCCCAAGCTTCTTTTTGATATGGGAAAGTAGGTTCTTCTGAAACGACTGGTAAGCCGGCCCCTGACGCCAGCCATACAGAAAATCATCCTCATCCAGATCGCCGGCAAAGCTCTCTTGGGGGGGGGGCTTCTTTTCACAAACGGCATTTTCTTTTTTTTTGTTGGGCGACATGGTTGTTCCTTTAGCTCCTGTTTTCTTCATTGTTGGCAAAGCAGCCCCCAATGCGAATGCAACTGACTGAACCGCTCGTCCCCAATCCTAACGCGTGGCAAAAGTCCATCTGTTATGCCTGCGATGTTTCGAAGGGACGGTATCCGCCGGAACTCCTCAAAAAAGAAAACATTGTCAATCGCGCTGCGAACTTCAGCCTGGCCCAGCTGATTTTCATGGAGTCCGCGGTCGATTGTTTCCAGAATGAACCGGTGCAGGGCCACATCGACCAACCGGCGGTGCGCAGTGGTTTCCAGGATCTGATTAAAGAGAGTCAGGGCCTTCTTCGTATTGCCGACTTTCAATTGTGCCCGTGCATATTGCACGCCGCACCATCGGTTCTCCGGAAGGGCCTGCAACGTAATCAGGTCGTGACGCTGTTTGAGGTGACACAGCTCCATGCCGGCATACAGCCCGGGGACAAACGCTTTGCAGCTTTCCATGTATTCTGAAATAATGCCGTCGAAAGCCTCTTTGGAAGAACGCGCGGCCCGGTCATAACGGTCTGCCATATCTCCGAAACCGGGTATGTGCTGGACATAGTAGTCATACATGCCATACTCCACGTGTCGTCCCTGACTGAATTCCATAAAACGGTCGAAAAATTCGAGTTCGTCCCAGGAGAGCGTGCCGACATCCGCTTCCAGGAAATCAGGGCCCCAGCGTTTCAACATCGCATCGTGGGCCGCCTCGAATGCTGACCGCCGGTGCCGCATATCAAGCACCCGGGGAAGCGCGGTGGTGAAGGTGCAGTCATCGGGTCCGATTGCCGACCAGTGCGCTTTGCACTGGCCCGACTGATTCAAGACCCGCAGCCACCCCTCTATCTGAAGCGGAGAATGGTGCGTCGCGCACGGGGCGAAATGGAAATAGGAACGGAGCCCGGACAGCATCAATCGCTGGCCGAACTCCGTATCCTCGTTTCTGTTGAAGGGGAAAGACTCGTCGAACAGGCGCTTGCCTTCCAGAAAACGGCGTTTCAGGGATATGTTTGCGGTTACCACGGCACAGGATTGCCCTTCTTGTTGGGACGCCATGACACTGTGCGGCCCGGACGCCTCAAGGAACCTGAGCAGCGGTGTATAGGGCAGCATCGGATCGAAAATGACCCGACCGACCACCGTATACCCGGGATCGTCATGCTTGAGGTGATAGTACTTATGATAGTAGACCATTTCCCGATCCGGCCATACATCATCGTCCATCAGCAGCAAAACAGGATATTTGGCGGCTCGTATCCCGCGATTGCGAGCGACACTGGCGCCCATGCCCGGTTCATTCCTGATCAGTTTCAGCTCATATGAATACCCGTCAGCATGGACTTCCCGAGAGATCGGCGTGTCCGAGCAGTCGTCCACGACGATGACTTCTTCCGGAAGGCAACGCCCCTCATTGAGCCGATTCAGCGCCTCTAAAAGAACATCGCAACGATTTTTACTCGGGATAACAACGGATAATTTAGGTAATTTGTCTATTGAGACAGCCATTATTAAATAAGCCTTCTTTTCTGTTCAACGGCCCAGATTAATATAAACGATCATAAAAATTTAAGTACGCCCCCGTCAAAGAAATCGGAGATTCATGTAATACTCATGGCTGCATGAACGCACCAGATGGTAGCCAGATGCGCGAAACACCGACAGTGCCTCTTTCCAGACCGCATCCGCTTCAGACTTGTCTTTCCATAAGAGACTCTCTTTCTGAACATCCATGCGTATATTCATTTCGCATTGCGAATGGTCACGATATGTTGCGGGCCACTGGGAATGGCACTACAGCATCAGCGTGGCATCCGTGATGGAGATGACCTTTTCGGACTGCCACGCCGAAACCAGTTCGTCGAAGTCCCGTATTTGCATCAGGTCAATATCCGTAAAGCTGTGTGCCAGGGGATTCAGCAGGACGAATAGGGGGGTGGCCATATTTACTTCCCCAAAACGGACGGATGCCAGGGTCGGGGCTTTTCCAGCGGTGACATGATACAGGTAAAGACATCCCGGATTAAACACTATTTTTTTCAGAAGGCCTTCAATTTCCGACGATAATTCAACCGATGTCGGATGAAGCAGAATCCAGTCTGTCTCCGTCCTGTCCTCTATGAAGCTTGAGAGTGTTTCGCCCAAAAAGGCGTGATCGCCCGATGGCGACGGATACGTCAGAGCATCGATTTTTCTTGGATAGAGTTTGAGGGTGTTTATTTCGACGCGTTTGCCCCCCTCCGGCACGTAGTGGACAAACGTTGAGCCTTCACCACCGAAACTCTCCGCGTGGAAAAGACGATATTTCTTTCGTGCGACCTTGGGACTTTCCAGTTTTTCCAATCGTTCCAGGATGCTGATTGTCACATCGTCCGTCGCCTCACTCGCCAAGGACGTGGGTCCTTTCAGGGCGATGCCGCAGAATTCACACCAGTTCAACTGATCGCCGAACGCTTCGGGTGTTCGTTTCCACCACCCCGGTTCGATGGGCCATCCGCCGGGGCCGTCAAAAAGCATGTCCAGGGCGGCAGCTATCTCGCAGAAGAAGGCTCCCTTGGGTGTAATGCTGGCGCTCCACATATTTTGCAGCCAGCAGGCATCCCGTATTTTTTCCCACTTGTCATCCGGCACGCCAAGATCTTTTCGCGCCAGAAGAATTCCCTGATGCAAGCTGTCATATTGATGGTCATTGATAACCTGGGTATTGAAGGTATCCTGAATCAGCTCAAAATTCCGGTAATAATGCTTCCCCCCGATGGTCCAGAGCCCCCGCTCCTTCGGGCCGGGAAACCGGAACTCATCGGCAATGTATTTTGAAAAATCTGGAATAGGAAGCCGACCCCGCTTCATGGTTTCCCTGGAGCCGAAGTGTTCTTTGAAATAGGTGGCCAATTCCGCGAAGTCCGGGTGCAGCGTGGGTTCACCACCCATCATGCCCACTGTATTGGGAAACTCGGCAAGCGAATTGACTGCCCGCATAAACGTCTCCCGGTCCATGAAAAAGTTCTTTCTATGATGTCCGCAAAACCGTGTGCAGTTGGAGCACTGGTGCACACAAGCGTTGGTTATTTCAATCTGAATGACGGCCATTTCAGATGGCGATCTCATTTTTAAACGATCCTTTCAATGGGGATCATATTATGTTGTTGAAAGATTTTCGCTCAAAGATATTGAGGTTTCCGCCCAGTGTGGCGTTGTATATCCTGCGGGAATACGTATCAAACGTTCGCCGGGCCAGCCTGTATACGGCTTCAAGCCGGTCAACCCTGGGCTTGTTCCATTTGTCGCCCTGTTTGTAGTATTGAGGATGAAAGTGGTTTGGATCGGTGGCGGCATTGAAAATATGAGCTGCCCCCTTTGAATCCGGTGCCTTCGGCACTTTGAAGGTGTTATCGACGCCGATGAGATAAATCGGATCACAACCGAAATAGAAGGCGGCTTGCAGCATGGTATAGGTGACCGTTGCCCCGACCTCAATCCCCATGGACAGATCCGTGGAAAAAAAATTGAGCCATGGCACCCGGTTGGCGTTGATAAAACAGCCGTTCTTCAGACAGTAATCAAGATCCCCTGAATAGAATTTTGTCCAGGGCAGGGCATCGATAACGTCTTTTCGCTGTTCCGCAACCAGCCGGTCTTCCACGAAGTAGTAGGTCGGCTTAAATCCGTCCAGCATGTATATAGCGTTGCTTCCAAAGGTGATCTCATCCCCCCCCAGCAAACGGGGGTCTGTCTTCAGAAGGCTAGGGCCGTTCCCGATCACGAAGGCCCGCTGCCCCGCATGGATGTTGTGCATTGCCGCTATGGTCCGGTTCGGTAAAAAATAGTCGTTGAACTGCTCGTACGAATCACTACCGTCTGCAATCACAAGCGGACCGTCATATATCGGGCGCATGCCGATGATTTTCTCCTTCATCCATTTCCGGCGGGATATGGTCGCAAGGATCAACGCATCGGGACGGCTCTTTTTGAGGTCTGCAAGGGGGACAACCGGCACACGGTCAATCTCTGTGTTTTCTGGTTTGCCGATACTAAACACAACCGATGGCTTGTAATCACGGTCCCTACAGTATTTGAGAAGAGGGCCGGTGAGACGATTATCGCCGACTATCGCAACCGTTCGGCAATCAAGATATGAAAGTTCTTTTAGGGAAAATGCAAATTTATCCAGGTGCGCCGTTGTCGGTTCGAGGTTGGGCGGCCAATCCAGTGCCGCAGGCTCCGTTGAGGGTGGTGTCGTCGGAAACCTCGCCGTCACCAATGGCTTGGACGAGTTCCATGAGATCACCCGCCCCGTGAACCCGGCATTCTCAATCTGATTTCGAAGCCTGTCTTCATCTGCCAATGTGGCAAGAATCGCCACGTCTGCAGGGTACTCCGGCACCGATTGAAACGGTTGCACCGCCATTGGCGTCAGCTTCTCCCTGTTCGCATCATCCACAATCGCAACAACGTCATGGCCGGTATCGACGCACAGGCTGTATATCCACCGGCTCGGCACCCCGCCGCCGACAATGATCACTCTGGCACGCTTCGGCAATGAGGATATCGTTTTTCCAAAATGCGCCTCAAACTCCCGTCTGCCCCAAAATTCGGATTGCATTGGGCTTTTTTCATGACCCGACAATCCCGGACGGCAGAAATGCTCATGGACATAACCGGCGGCAAGTGCGAACTCGTCGAGCCACTGGGTGCTATCGACAGACCGGTAATTCGCGAAGTTGCTTAAAAAGCGCCAGAAGGTACCGACGCGGTCGAGGGTCTCCTTTTCAAATGCCGCATCGTCGGGTAACCGGTCATAGCGGATTCTTCGGGTTTGCCCCTGGGCAAAGGATCTTTTTGCCACCCACTCCTTGCAGATACGTCCCGGATCGACCACATGGTCCACCACTGCGGACCCCACATAGTGAACCGGTATGCCCTTCGCCTGAAGATGGTTGTTGAGCGCGGTCTCTTCATCGCTGATGAGCCCATCCCCCTTCCGCCCCAGCTCGGTGTCAAACAAGACGCCGTCATCAAACAGATCCCGACGATACATCAGGTTTGCACCGACCAGATGCCCTTTGCCCGGTGTCAGTGCGAACGTATCATCCCCATAATCCAGACGCGACAGGATCTTGTCCAACGAAGGCGGATACCATTGCGGCCGCGGAAAATCCCAGCGGAGGACGGATCGGCCGCCGGCCACCGTCGCGCCGACCCGTTCAGCCTCTGACACGAGGTTATGCAACCAATCCCTTTTTGGAATGGCATCGTCATCCAAAAATATCAACCACTTGCTTGTACAGGATGCAATAGCCCGATTTCGGGCGAATGACAATCCCATCTCAGGTTCAACAACGATTCTGCATGTGAATCCACATTGATCGGCAATCTGACCCGCCGCCGTAGCGGTTTCCCTGTCACAGGCATTTAATACAAACAGCAGTTCAAAAGGGGGCGGATTAATCGACGCCTCCAGGATGGTGACGATGTCGTTTAAATATTTCCACCGCCGGTGCAGGCATATGGCGATGGTCGCTAAAGGAACTTTTATGTTTGTGTCCTCAAAAAAACTGTTTTCTGTAATTGATATATATTTCCTTTGGATAGGATCAATTCGCCTTAATTGTCTTCGCATGGCCACCATATAGGTGTCTGTACCCAAGATAACTTTATCTACTTTCCCAAGTTCCGCATACTGGGAAGAGACCACTGGAATATCATTGTATGTTTTTTCTTTTGGCGAGTCGTCAAAAATAAATTTTGGAAGAGCCAATCCGTTTTTGCAAAGAAATTCCATCAATATTCGAGTGAACCGACCGAATCCGTATATAGCATAGCTAAGATTCTGTTCTTTAATAGATAGAAACAGATTTTTAGCTTCGTTCAAATATGGTTGGTCCATCATAAAATTTTACTCCTTATATTTTAAAGCAAAATGTCGTACCGAATAAGAAACTACCAAGAAATAGGCTTTATAAGCGAAACTAAAAACTATAAATTTAAGAATGGCAGGCAAAGATTTAAATGGATAATAGCCAGCAAGCCTATCAATAATTACTGGTAATTTAAAATTTTATATTAAAAGAGATTTAAACAATCCGTGTTTGAGGGAATATTTGGGAATCCATCCAATTTTTTTAAGTGGCTCATTTTTGGCCCTTGAGAACATGATCTCATTTTGACGGTAGGGTAAAGCACCGAAAAGAAGATTACTCCGGGACCCTGAAATTTCTTTTGCTAATTCAACAAACTCTCTTATGGAAGTCGCCTCGCCAGTACCAATATCATATTCTGAGTACATAGCATCATCGTTTATTTTTTCCATCATAAGAATATATGCACTCACGACATCATCAATATAGATAAAATCCCTCTTCTGATTACCAGGAGTTAATTCGATCTTTGGGATATTTTTTTTCAGCTTGTCGAAAATATTCGCTGTAAATTTTGACATACTATCGTCTGGTCCATACATATGTTCCAATCTCAAATTTGTAAAACCGATTTTATTTTCTGTTGAAAACAATTTTCCCCAATCTTCAAATTGCTGTTTAGATAAAGTATAGGCATTTAAATAGGGGCATTGGATCATGGATTTATTAAAATAAGTGGATGTGTTGAAAAAGATGGGTGTGTTGAAAGATATGGAGTTTTCAAGTAATTTTATCGGAAAGTGAAGGTTCGATTGAATTACTTCCAAGAAAGATTTGTTGTTTCGTCCATAACATGTCGCCGTATGAACTACAGCGTCATATGGTGCATTTTTTTCAAAAATGGGTTCCATCGGCATTTTATCACAATCTATATAATCCACCATGGATAACATATCGCGAATACGATTCACATCTGAAAAGCTGCGTTTAATAATTGAGACTTCCCACCCTTTTTCTAAAAAAGCTCTTAATAAATGGCTTCCCAAAAAACCGGTCGCACCTGATAGAAGTATTTTTTTGTTTACCAAAATATTTCCTTACCGCCAATTCGCGACATAATTTCTTATCATATCTACCATATAGTCTAAGGCTTCCTTACTCATAGCTGGATAAACCCCTATCCAAAAACTATTATTCATTATTTTTTCCGTTATTGTAAGACTTCCAACAGTTCTGAAATCCTCCCCCTCCTCCAAAGCCATAAAACATGGGTGTCTTGTAATATTACCAGCAAAAAGACTGCGGGTTTGAATATTTTTGGTTTCCAAATACTGGACAATAGCGTTGCGTGTGAACGGAGCGTTATCTTTAAGAGTTATTAGAAATCCAAACCAGCTTGGGACGCTATTACTTGTTGGACGGGGCAAATGAAAAAAGTGATCCAAATCCGCAAGCCCCTGGTATAACATATTGAAATGCTCTCTTCGTTTCGCTGAAAATTCTTCTATTTTTTTCAACTGTGCACAGCCAATGGCTGCCTGCATATCAGTGGCTTTCAAATTATACCCGAAATGGCTGTATACATACTTATGATCATACCCAAATGGTAATTTACCGTCCTGTCTGCTGAATCTACAGCCGCAGGTGTTGTCATCTCCGCTGTCACACCAGCAATCCCGCCCCCAGTCACGCATGGATAGAACTATTTTTCTTAGTAGCTTGTTATTCGTATATACTGCCCCGCCTTCCCCCATGGTCAGGTGATGGGGCGGGTAAAAACTGCTCGTGCCAATATCCCCCCAAGTCCCCGTATATCTGTTGCCGTAAATAGATCCGAGCGCGTCGCAATTATCTTCAATCAACCATAGCTGGTGCTTATCACAAAAGGTTTTCACTACAGAAATATCAAATGGATTCCCCAGGGTATGAGCCAGGATTACTGCTTTTGTTCTCTTCGAAAGGGCCGATTCGAGCTGTGAGGTATCGATATTGGCTGTCTCAAGATCCATATCGACAAAAACCGGCACAGCCCCATACTGTATGATGGGAGCAACGGTCGTGGGGAAGCCCGCTGCAACAGTAATAACCTCATCGCCTCTCTTAACATGTCGATTTCCCAGCAGAGGTGAGGTCAACGCCATGAAGGCCAAGAGATTGGCAGAAGAACCGGAGTTGACCAGAATTGCGTATTGAACATTGAGATATTCAGCCAGGTGACTTTCAAATTTCTTGGAAAAACGGCCATTGGTCAGCCAAAAGTCCAGGGAAGCATCAATCAGGTTTTGAATCTCTTTTTCGTCATAGACCCGGCCGGCATAATTAATCCGGGATATTCCGGGGATGAAGGGTGCCCTTTGATGCGCAAAATCAAAATAATTTTTTACAAAGTGCCGCTGCTGGCAACGAAGGATTTTGTCCGTGACCTCATTTTTGAGTCTTCCGACTTTCTTGCACTTTCTCTTTTTGACCCAAAGCGTCTTGTATCCCCAAATGCGCCCCTCTTCATCCAAAGTCCCCATCACCAGGTCGTCACGGCGCAATATTACCGCCGTATTTTCCTGATCCTGCCTCCCTTCTCCCTCGAATATCAGGACCACTTCATAGTCATCCTGATACGTACCGATCACCAAAGCCCTATTTTTCTGTTCGCCCGACTTCTCACAACAGAACGAAACGAGATCACCAATATCAGACATCAGATGTTTCCTTGCCGTGGCATCACCTTTTTAAATACGCCGCGTCTATCCATTTTTGCCGTATAGACAGCCCCCTCTTTCATACTTTTTAAATACTTATAAAGCTGAAATTTCGTCATGACCTTTTTCTCTTCATAGCACCGTGGGTACCACTCCACCGTTTCGGCGATGCCGGTTTCGATATCCCAAACACTTTTTCATCCCAATATCATCCGAGCTTTTGATGAATCAAGTTTCAATATACCGTCTTCCTATTGCTTGGAGGCGTCCGGATTGACGTAATAATCTATTTTATTCCAAATCCCCTGCACCTTTCGCACGACAGCAATAACAGCAATAACCCCATCATCATTCGGCCAGAAATTCCACACTTCGGCATACTCTTACCCGCTCTGCAGGGACCTGTAATCAGACTGCCAATTGGCAAAATTGGGACAAACCAAAGGCTGCAGTCGTCTCAAAGATCTGGATGATTATCCGTTGACAGCCGATTTCAAGCGGCGCTTGTGTGCCGTAGGCTGAAACTTCGCTACTTGCACGGCAGGCATTCGTGAACCAACTATCTGCGAGGCGAGCTATGGAAACCATTCTCTGTATCAACCGATCAATCATATTATGGGCTCAACGGGCTTTCGAATGATCATAGGAAGCGCGATACGAAGCGATGTTTTCACGAAGTTTTTGTATTGGGTTGAGGATGACAGGTGTTGTTGTCTTTTTCAACAGCTGAACCGAGAATACAGAATCAAGTATTCAGCATTATAGGCCAATTTTGCTCATTATATTGTCCAACCGATCAATATTCACAAAAAAAGGCTGATTATAGCGGTGGTTCCCGTCAGAATGTCTAAATGAATTTTGGAAACCCTCGGCAAATAAAAAGCCATATTCCCTATTGTACAATGAACATAAGTCAATAATATAGAAATCACCGTAGTAGTGAGGCCAAATGCCTATGAATTGCCCACCCTCTCCGCTAAAAAGCAAATTTGAAACACCCATTCCAACGGCGGATATAACAACATCCGCACCATACATTGCATCAATTTTTTCCTTGACAGACAGTTCGGATGTTTCAAGTATTTCAAAGTCTCGCGATTTTAAATATTTTATTAACCTATCTTCATTAACCAGTGGACGATGTCGGCATCGAGCATGCCTAGAAAAATAGATATTTTTATGAATCTGCTGTGGCTTTCCCCACTTTTTAAAGCATTTTTCTATGAACGCATTATAAAAGTCTTTTAGCTCTGGCTCTATATGGCTATGGAGAGTACTCATACCATTTGCAATATATATTCGATCAAGATGTACACTTTCCTTTTCATCATATAGATATAAATTATCTTTACTGATATTTAATATTTCAAGCATCTCCAATATATCAAAATTCATTTCATATTGTGCCATCACACGTCTTGAAATGATAAATTTGATATTTTTTTCTGCACCGTATTTCAACCAGTAAAAAAGCAATGGAAAAAGATCCATCAGCCAAAAATACCATCCATCAGTACTTGAATTTGTCAGCAAAAATACAGGATCGTGTATCGTTTCACGAACATTATATTCTTTTTTTAATACATAATGTTGCTTGTCAGATGTTCTTACAAATGATTCTCGCCATACAACTTCTGGAGTTTTATTAATTACAGAATGTCGAACAATAGGGTTAAGAGATTCTGCAATCATCAATTGATCTTTTGTCACAACAGAGGAGCCACCCACCAGATATGCGTCCTCTACACAACCAATATACAGACCTAAAGAGTTTTGCGCTTTCAAATGACTCATTTTATAGCGGTTTTTATAAGCCCAATCCCGATTTGCATCATCAAATATAAAGGCTGGCTTCTTTTCTATAGTAACAGCCTCTCTGTTTAAAATCATTTCCCTATCTCTCAGTTCGCTCAACAAGGAAACATTCTTCTTTGTACATATAGATTTTAATAGGATAGGATTATATTCCGTAGAAGCATTCAAAGTGGATAATGGCATTTAAGATAAGCCTCATAAAATCAAGTAGTAAATTGGAAAATCAGAATACCCGTATTTTTTTTCCGATAGGTCGAGGTTCGCTTTTCTGTAAATTTGATTGGAAATCGGCGATCCATTAGAGCTTCGATGTCGTCCAATTCATTTGTAGTTCCTTTTACAGCAATTGAAACACAATCCTGAAAAAATGGAGTAAGTAGCTTAAGTGTATTCAGAATAAATTGAAACGAAGGAATATGCGAAAAGCATACCGTTGATATCCGAAGGGTTTGCTCTTTTTCAAGTAATTGAGAAAGAGAGTCTTTTAATACAAACCTCTGACTGAATCCATTCGTTGGCGGCAGTTCCAAATTTTTTTTAATTTGTTGGCCAATGAGATAGCAGGATGTAAAATGAACGTCAGCAGTTTCTGAAAGAAATGTATTGATTGAAGGTCTTCCAAATCTGAGAAAAGTATCGTCGTGAGTCCAATCAATTCTTGAAACATATGATTGTTGTAATAAGAAATTTATTATACATGTACCAACATAATCGAAATCATCCTCGTTTCGTGAAAATGGCGACATCAGGTCTGTATAATAGTACTGAAAATCTGGATCCTGAAAAGACACTCCCGAATGGTTAGGGTCAGACACTAAATCGCCAATTACAATGTTTGATTCATCTAACAAACGTTCACCGCATGCTTTTTTCCCCCCTCGATAATGATTGGCCGATGTAGGAGGCGTTTCTATAATTCCTTCAATAAATTTGTTTATATCCATTTTCTTTTCCCGATAATTATACTATAAGGATAATATAGTTTATGAAACTTTTGTACTTTTTCTAAGCAATATAATGATGCCTGTCTCAGAGTAAATATGATTCTTTACTCTGACTTAAGATGCACTAGCAACTGGAGTCACAACACCCGTAAAATATGCGCCTTGCACAGTATGCATTTTATTATCGATCACCATTATATCATTCAGTGGTATTTTTTGAAATACTTCGTGAAGCCCTATTATGTCGTTTAATTTAGGTAGTTGCAAACCAAATTCATCTTCTTCTATGCCACTTGCCAATGTATCCATTGACAGTTGCGAACCCGTAATCACAAGCATGCAATGATTCTCTGAAGGAGTCGATGAAACTGGAGATGAACTTATCTTGTCAAACAGGTTTCCATATTCAGCTTTGAGTTCAAGCTCATGTGTCAGCGATATATTTTTATATGAAAGTTGTCTTAATTTTATTGGTTTTTGGCGATATATTATTGCCGGAATATTTGTTATCTCTTTAAGTTGCTTCATTACGCCTTTATTTACAGCCCCAAGAAAAATATCAAGCGTATTGCAATGCCGCAGAAAAGGTTCGACGCTACGATCGACAGGATCAATATTTTTACTGGGCAACTCCTTTTCAATTGTTTTGGCCAAGCAACGTCCATCAATAAAAAGCTCATCAATACCACAACAACAAAAAGTATTAATGGCATCATAAACTGTGCGGACAATGGGTTGTCCCATAATATTAAAAGAGGTGTTTAAAATAACCGGCGGAAGCCCTCTTTTTTCTATTGCGTCCAGCAAATCATATATCAATCGATTTTGCTTCCTATTGACCGTCTGCACTCGGGCGGTACCATCAACATGTGTAATACCATCAAGACTATTATGGTATTTCTTTTCCACGTCATATATCACCGTCATAAATGGTTCAGGACGTGTATTGCAAAAGTATTTTCCAACCGAATCTTCCTTTACAATTGGTGCGAAGGGTCGCCATGGCTCGCGGAATTTAACCTTGCTATTAATTTTATCCCGTTGCACTGCAGTAGGAAGGGTAATAATCGACCGATTACCTAAAGCACGTGCCCCTATCTCTTGCGCTCCCTGAAACAATCCTACAATGTTCCCTTCAATTACTATTTCCGCTAACAGAGCCGCGTCAATTTTTTCATACTGGATTTTAACAGGGAAATTATATTTATTTAGGATTTCATCGAGTTCATCGGTGTTTGACTCGTGATTATACCCCCAATAGGCTGTCGTCCATCGGGTTTTCGGAGGCAAGCGTCGCCATTTATGGCATCCGAATAGCGCTGCACCCAAAGGCAGACCGTTGTCTGACGAGGCGGGCTGAATATAAATATCAGAGAAAAGCCCAGATTTGATAATTTTCCCATTAACCAAGCTGTTCATTGCAACGCCGCCCGCGATACAGAGATTCCTGCTTTTCCGAGGATAACGTTTTTTAACCCCTCTTAAAATGTCTAAAATCACTTCTTCAGTAAACCGTTGTACCGATGCAGCGACATTAATTTGTTCTTGATCATCATTTATCGTAGGCCTTTTAAAGGGTGTTCCAAATTGATTTAACAGCCTGACAATACCCTCTTTTGGATCACGGGGGAACATATTACTCCCGCAGCAGAAAGCATCCTTTAACTTATCAACATAAAGTGGTTTTCCGTAGCTGCTCAGCCCCATTATTTTCCCACAATGTTCAGCACCGCGCCCGGTCCTGTATCCCAAATAACGAGTAAACGCGTCATAAGTATGACCAAATGAAAACTGTTCTGTATTATATGACTCTTTAAGAATTAAAGGTTCTTCAGCATACCGATCACACTCGAAAACTGAAAAAGATTCATTTTCTCCACTACCATCAATGATGCAGCACAGCGCTTGATCAAAAGGAGATGGGAAAAATGCGGTCTCCGCATGAGCCCTATGGTGAGCGAGAAAAAATTCACTTTCCCACGTTAAAAATGTCGACAGATAGGCGGTAAGGCCTATACGAACTTTTTGCAGATGCGTATAAAAAGCATGGTGATACCAACCAGATTGCACTGATTCCGGTAGAGCCCAACTTAATGTTTTTAATTTTTTTAGGCCTTGTTTCCTTAGCTCATTAAGTACGAGATTCGGGTGAAAATAAGTAGTTTTACGGCCACAAAACTTTGATTCTTCGTAAAAAGCAAGCGGGATTCCATCGTCATCAACCAGACAAACGCCGGGGTCATGACCAATATATAAACCCAAGTGAAGCTCTTTGTTCGCCCATTTAGACCTGCCATTTTCCATAAAAGTTTTTACCGGCGTTGCCCAACTTGATTTATTGAGCAATTCTGCCGCAGATTTCACTTCTTTTTCATGGGCATAAGCCAAGCCTAAATATAGATCCCATTTGGGCGACATTCTATCTGATTGTTTATCTTTCTCGCATAGGACCATGAAACCTTTGTAGTTATTATCTATCCAGTATCTCTGCCATGCGCAGTTGCAGTAACCATCAATTAACAATGGTGATTTTTCATACGCATTTCTCACATTAGTCAATGCCCTATCCATGTTTCCGATAGCGGCATATGCTTGGGCAAGCTTCAACTCCCATTCTGGAGACAACCGACCGTCTGTTTTTTCCTTTTCCAACTGCTCGATGACGTGACCATATTCCCTTCTCGGCCAAAAATATTGCCAAGCGCATCTTGCACGCCCGTCATTCAATGTGTTTTTCTTTTTATACGCCTCATCAACACCCCTCATTGCTGTTTCATATTCTCCGATGGCGGCGTATGCTTGGGAAAGATTCAACTCCCATTCCGGAGACAACCGGCCGTCTGTTTTTTCCTTTTCCAACTGCTCGATGACGTGATCATATTCCCTTCTCGGCCAAAAATATTGCCAGGCACATCTTGCATGCCCGTCATTCAATGTGTTTTTCTTTTTATACGCCTCATCAACACCCCTCATTGCTGTTTCATATTCTCCGATGGCAGCGTATGCTTGGGAAAGATTCAACTCCCATTCCGGAGACAATCGGCCGTCTGTTTTTTCCTTTTCCAACTGCTCGATGACGTGATCATATTCCCTTCTCGGCCAAAAATATTGCCAAGCACATCTTGCACGCCCGTCATTCAATGTGTTTTTCTTTTTATACGCCTCATCAACACCCCTCATTGCTGTTTCATATTCTCCGATGGCAGCGTATGCTTGGGAAAGATTCAACTCCCATTCCGGAGACAATCGGCCGTCTTTCTTTTCCGACTCTATTTGTTCAATTATCTGACGGTATTCCTTTTTAGGCCAATAATGTTGCCAAACGCATCTTGCATATCCGGATGTAAGTCCAGGATCCATTTTATAAGCGTCTTGCACCAACTCCCTTGCCTTTTTTAAATCTCCTTTCTTAGCAATAACTTGGGCATAATTAATGGCCCAATTGGGTGACAACCTGCCTCTTATTCTATCCAGTTCGCAAAATAATATTATTTTGCTGTACTTCTTTTTTTGAAAGAAATGATACCAAGCACAACGGGAGTATCCGTCAGTGATTGACGGATCTTCGGCATAGGCTGTTTTAACAATCCTTATTGATTCATTAAAATGCCCCGTTCGGGATAGTATCTCAGCATAAATCAATTGATGAGCAGGTGATAATCGATTCCTGCGCCAATCACGTTCGTAATAGTCGAGAGCCTTTCTATAATCTCCTTTTACACGTAATATGTTACCAATGCGTGCATATCCATTCCTAAGTGATGGCTCGTCGGCATACCCCGTTTCCACACTCCTTTGGGCCTCATCCAGCATTCCTATTCTTGCCTGCTGATCTGCGAATATGTGAAGCTGTGCGGGTGAGAGGCGGTTTAATGCTTTATCCCTTTCATAATAAGTCAAAGCATCATCATACCTCTGGGTGTTGCGGCAGACAGCGCCTATCATTGAGAATCCATCACGCAACGAATTATCTTTTCCATATGCGCTCAGAATTTGTTCATTTGCCTCT
Organism: uncultured Desulfosarcina sp.; assembly: GCA_963674765.1. Classification (GTDB taxonomy): domain Bacteria; phylum Desulfobacterota; class Desulfobacteria; order Desulfobacterales; family Desulfosarcinaceae; genus Desulfosarcina. The sequence continues at coordinate 5,398,375 of OY771548.1, forward strand.
TTTTCTTGCTGCTTGGAGGCCAGCAATTTGCCCAAGATGAGCTGACCTGCTGGGGTCAAGCGATTCAGGCTTTTATCGGCCTTGTAATAATACAAAGCCTTTTCATATCTGACAAACGATAGGAGTATATTTCCAATATGTGCCAATCCATCCCGCAAATTCACATCAGCATCATATGCCTTTTTCACATGTAGTTCCGCTTCATCCCATCGTCCTCTCTGAGCAAGGCACCTGGATCGAAATAACAAATCATTTCCATTATCTTTGATACTGTCCGCTACTGATATGAAATCGTCGTCATAATCTCCTATTGAAAACCTTTCCTTTCCAGTCAATGGATCTATTAGTAGATACCCATATCGTAATGAGGGATCCTCATCACATGCCCTGTTTAATTCAAATATGGCCTCTTTTGATTTTTTGTCCTTTGACAAAAGATAGGCATAGACATGCCTGTACGGCGGTGAAATACGACCGCACGCTCCGTCACGCGCCATCAGCTTTAAAGCCGTATCATAATCTCCATCTAAGCAATAGACATTACCGATTATCGCAAACGCATCCCTTATATGCGAATCTTCCCGGTAAATCTGTTCTACGATGCTGACCGCATCGTCTTGCCTGCCAGATATCGCTCGATTTATCGCCTTCGATAGATCTTTATTAGACTCTGGATATGTAAAAGTCATTCTTACTTCCTACGCCCAACCTTTAGAATGATTATTAGGAATTGAATCACAACGAAAAAATTTCTTGAATACATAGTTTTGCGCCCCAGTAAAATCAAAATATTGCCTTGAATTCTTGTGACAAAAACATTTCTATGTCTTTTTTATCGTCGATCCCTATCCGTCTAAGCCAGGATTCTGTATAATTGACAACTTTTCCACATCGCTCAGCAATTTTTTCAACATTTTCCGAGTTTCTCTTCAATTCGCCTGTTTTAAATTTTGCGGCTGCACAGACACATTCCAGATAGATATTAGAAATGCGATTTAGTTCCTCATCTTTCTTAATCATTCTGATCAAATATTCTATATCTTTATTGCAGGCATAGTCACAAAAGCCAACTAAAATATGTCCGCCAATAAAGTTTTCTCCCTTATCGTATAATTTCGAAATCATTTGTTCAGCTCGTTTTCGATCACCTAAATATGCATATAACCCTGCGTAGTTAGTACCTTGTTCTGGTGACAAACGATTGTTTTTTTCATCATATTCAAAAAACGATAAGGCTTTACGAGGATTATATTCATAAACCACATAAGAATACCATCCGATTCGTGCATTTCCACTATTCGCGTTTGGGTTATCTTTATATACTTTTTCTATAATGTAGGACGCCGCATCTATATCTCCAATTGATGCAAGTAGTACAGCGTATTCGATTTTGGATGAATAGCTAAGACGCACTAAGTTTCGATCACGATCAAACCACTCCAATGCCTTCTCAGGTTCAAAATTCAACATAAAATAACGTGCAATCGCACAACGAGCAAAACCATTGGTTAATTTTGTATTATGATGGTAAGCATCTTTCACTTGCTGTTCAGCTTCATCGTGACATCCAGCTACCATCAATGCCTGGGCGTAATTAAGTTGCCATTCTCCGTTAAGTCGATTGAATTGTTTGTCCAATAAAAAAAAGGGAATTACTTTTTCGTATGCCATATCTACTGGAATATAAATGGACCATGCAACTTGTCCAAAAACATTTTTCAGTTCCGAACTGTCACGATAAACCTTTTCGACTATGGGACGGATCGCTTCTATTCCTTCGATTTTTGCAATAGCTTTCGCTTGATAAATCCGCCAAACTGGAGAAAGACGATTTTTATGCTCATCACGTCGAATCCATGTCACGATGGATTGATAATCTTTATTTTTTAAAAAATACGCCCAGGCAATTCTTGCGTACCCATCTTTTAAAGCCGGTTTCTCTTTATATGCAATGGACACATGTTTTTCTGCTGCCGTAAGGTCACCCTTTTCAGCCAACGCCTGGGCATAATTTAAGCGCCATTCCGGTGATAATTTGGGTGAAAAAACGGCATTTTTTACAAACGTGCTATTCGTCTCTCCTATGGATGAATCTTTTTCTATCCATTTGATGACTTTCATATAATCTTTTTGAGGCCCGAATGCCGCCCACCCAATCCTGGCATAACCATCCTTCAACGTCGGTGTTTCATTGTATGCAATTTCAACCTGTTTTGCCGCCGCCTCCACGTTGCCTGTTGCCGCCAGTGCATGGGCATAGTTGAGCCGCCAGGGGCTGGTCAGGCGACAGATGACGGGACTGCCCTCAGCAACCGGGGAACATCCTTCATCAAAGCGAAGATCCTTTTCGATCCAATCGATAGCCCGGTCGTAGTCTTTTCGCGGCCAGAACAAGATCCATCCTATTCTGGCATTTAGATCCATCAAATGCTTATTCTTTGAATAGGCCTCTTGGACATCGATCTTCAGAAGATATTCTTCAGCCTCCCCCGAAAGCTCTTGTCTCATCATTTCGTTGGCTATTTCAAACCTAACATCAAGACCATCTGAAAACGTCAGACGATGCTCGGCAGTAGCCCATTTTAGAAGCTCTCTCGCCGAATCGACTCGACCTATCCCCGCTAACGTGCACAGCGACTGTTTTATAACCGAAGAGTTGACTGTCTTCCGAACAACCCAGCCGACATCGACTGCGTCAAGGACAGCCTTCGTCTCATCAATCGAGCCCACCCTCAGAAGAATATTTGCGATACGCAGACGCTGAGCCCATGATTCCCGCGAACTGGCAGTCATACCGACAAGTTTTATGGCTTCTTCCTTTGACGGAATGTGTCGCCGCAGCAGATACTCTGCGAGGTGCAAAACATACGCGTCATTGGGAAATGATGAGACGGTAAGCATATTTTTCTATTCACTGCCGGTGGATCTGGTAGAGCAATAGTGATAATCCACCCAGTCCGTGACAATGCAGGATTGGTCAAGTTCGAACGGAACAGGTCTTATTTCCTCTGGTCGATCAAGCCGTTCTGAACAAATCATGAAAAACGTTCCATCATACGAATACGTCGGTGTGAACTGCTGTCGGCCTTGAACAGGTTTCTGATCTTTCTTGTTAACAACAGTCGTATTGCTGTCTCCAAGTTCCCAATCTGCCTTTGCCGGTGAAAAAAACACCTCCGTGTCGTAGCTGCCGGATTCGTCATTCGCCAAAAGCGTGATTATCACACCGGAAAGCCCCTCAGGAGCCACATCGATCGTCGTATTCGTCGAATGCCACCCGACAGATATATCTTTGAAAAAATTATAGATAGGCCCCTCCTCGTTAAAAGGTAGCACATGGGCCGTCAGACTGATACGAATCGGATTATTGAATTCGAAACTGACATCCAGTCTAGAATTTCTTAATCGGGATGTGACGACGATATCCATCGATCCGGCACAAACGGAATTAAAAGAATGACTGACACACGGGGATACGACGGCCGCCCCCCCATTACTGTGCTTATTAAAATAAAAAAGACGGCAGCCCAGATAGCGATGATAAGATCTTAACTGACAGGGATGATCAATGCAGGGCGCCACGCTGACCAAGCCCGACGCTCCGTACCTTTTGTAGGCTGAAAGAGCCTTTTTAAGATCTCTTTGGGAAAATAACAGGCTTCGATGATCCAGAACCATCATGTCGGCATGCTGCCCAAAACACAGGCGCCTAAATATATTTGCGAAATCAACCGACTGCAAGAATGTGAACGGTCCGTCGATGCATTCCGTTTCTTCGGCATGGAGAAACTGCATCCCCTGTTTCTCGGCCATAGAGGAAATACGGCTCCCCGTCGATAAAATAAGTATGCGATCGATATCCGGTGTAGCCGCCAGCCACCTCAAAAAAGTATCCGTTTGCGCCCTTCCTTTATCCGAAGACCAGAAAAAGGAGCTTTCAGACTGTATGGGTATGAGCGCCGTGATCATGATTAAAACCCAAAATCAAACAAATTTTCACAAATTACAGTTTCCGCCCATTTCAAATCGGCAGCGCTGTCAATATCAATCAACATGCATTTATCCGTCAGTACATGGTAATAATGTTTATCATTTTCACAAACTGTATTTGCATACAGAGAAGCATAGGGGCGGTAATATTGTTTGCGGAGAAAAGTGGTTTCGTCTTTTTCGAGGAGTCTAACCAAACTCCCGCCTTTTGTCATATCCCTGATAAAAATCAAATCCGGGTCAATTTTAATTGATTTGACGGTAATAACTCTCTGATACCCGGTGAAAAGAATTTCAAGCATTTCATCAATGAAAGCCGGTGTTCGAAATGGTGATGTTGGGAAGAGGATCACAAATGCCTTGTCAGAGGATTGCCCGCCCAGCTCTGAAATCGTATATGAAACCGCATCGCTGACCAAGGAATCATCCTGCGCCATCTGATGGGGCCGCAAAAACGGTATTTCAGCCCCCCATTGTTCCGCGACCGCCGCAATTTTTTCATCCTCCGTTGAAACAACAACCCGTGTCACATTTTTCGATAGGCGGGCGGCAAGAATGGAGTATGCGATAAGCGGTTTACCGGCCAGCTCGACAATATTCTTCCTTGGCACCCCCTTGGACCCCCCCCTGGCAGGGATGATGGCGATCACTTCTTTCGGCCGTTTTTTCTCGCGAGAATTTTCCTTCGTCATCGGATTTGCGGTGTTTTCCCGGATTCAACCAGGCCGTCAATAAGGTTCTGTGCAGATGTCATTTCCATTTCCAACCGCCCTTCTGTGGTGTATGACCCGACATGGGGCGTCAGAATGACCTTTGGATGCCCACACAGGGGCCCCGCATACGGTTCTTTTGCATAGCTGTCGAGCCAGGCCCCTCCCAGTTTGCCGTTGTCCAGATATCTATTCAGAGCGATTTCATCGACATTTTGCCCCCGGGCCGCATTGCAGAGAAAAGCACCCGTCTTCATCATTGCGAATTCTCCCTCACCGAGGATCTCTTTTTCGCTGCTTGCATGGATAACGACAATATCTGAAACGGGAAGCGCATCCTGCATCGCCATTACCGTAACGGATTCTTCATCGGCATTCTGAAAAGGATCGACAGCAAGGAGCCTGACGCCAAATGGCGCCAGAAGAGATGCCGTTCGGCGGCCGATACGACCATAACCGATGATGGCAACGGTCTTCCCCTTGAGCTGAAAACCAACGCGTTTGTCCCATTTTCCACCATGCAGGCTCGAATTCATAGCGCAGGCGTCTCTAAGCAGCAAAATCATCATGCCCACGGTCAGCTCGGCCACGGCCTGGGTTGGGCCAAACGGCGTGTACTTGAACACGACACCCAATTCCCGGCAGGCATCGACATCCACATTGGAGATACCGGAACCGCATCGTGATACAACCTTGAGGGTCGAGGAAACCAACACATTGCGGTCCACGGTTTCAAGGCCGGCTATGAGGCCATCCACTCCTGGAAGAAGATTTATAAGTTCCTCACAGATGAGTTTCCGACCATAGGGATTTGGCATTACCTCTAAACCGTGATCCTGTAATAGTTCAATGGGTGCGGGATCTCTTTTTCCAAATGAAGACGTGCCGATCAGGATCTTTCCATTCAATGTATTTTCCCCATACTGTTACCATCGATGTAAATTTGCTCGATCATGCGCATCAGTGCCAATGAGTCCTTGCTGTTTCCATTCGTGATGGGGGCATCCGTTTCGATGGCGTTAAAGAATTCTGTCATCTCCGCCAGCCACGAGCCGTCTTCGGAATAGACGAGTCGTTTTTCCGAAGCATGCATTGCCCTGGGCGGTGGTGTTCGATTGGTGGCAATGGTAAGCACTTCCTTTCCGCCAGGTGTCGTGTAACTCATGGATGACGTGATTAAACCATTTAAGACCATGTACCCACGCTCCAGAAAAATTTCCAGCGCAAAAAGATGCCGCCATTGCGTCATCGTTGAATGAAGAGAGGCGACGATATTGTTCTTGTTGTTTTTTAGTATCGCGAACACATTGTCTTCCACATCGAGCTTCCAATATAGGTTGGAGCAAAAGCTTTTCACCTCATGGAAACCACCGGCAAAGAACATCAACAGATCTAACATATGGATTCCTTGGTCCATGAGAATGCCGCCGCCCGCATGGCTCTGTTTTGCTCGCCAATTCTCAAAAAATGTCTGATCGACGCTTTTACCGTATCTTCCGCGCATCCATAAAATATTGCCGAATTCACCGGTATCGATGTGTTGCTTGGCCGTTTTGACGCTTTCGTGATGTCGGTGGTTGAAACCAAACATTAATTTTTGTTGGCGATTTCGATTCTCTGCAGCGATCATTTCATTCACCTGAGCCACAGAGATGCCCGGCGGCTTCTCGGCAAAAACGTGTTTTCCAGAATTCAGCGCCCCGATAACCATCTCCTTGGTCAAATTGTTGGGTGTGCAGACAAAGACCACATCCACGCACTTATCGTTTATCAGGCATTCTGGATCTGTGGACTGTCGAATATTCACCGGATTGGGGATTAAATCGCAGATGTGCACCACTTCATGCCCGCCCATTTCATCAATAACAGCGTGTCGCAACCTCCCCATTTTCCCATAGCCGATGATGCCGATATTCATGAAGGCTCCCCGTTGAGTATACAGACATTTAGATCGAACGCCCCATCTTTCATGTCATTGCTTCAGCTTTTTGATAATTTTCGACGAGTCGACTGACAACTTTTCGATCGTTCCAACACCCTTCCATAAATTCCCGGGAACGTCGGCCAATGTCGATGGTTTTATGAATATCCTGGATGCATTCACACAAACACACGTCAAGGTGCGAATCATCGGTCACCACCCATGGCAGTTCCGTTACCCCGGTAAACGCTTCGATATGCCTGCGATTCCATTGATCGATTCCGGCAATGACACACAATCCTTGACTCAGGCCCTCCAAACTGCTCACGCCGAAATACCCTTGCAGGTGGTCGAACAAGATATTGCTCTCCCGTTTTAGCTTCAGGCAGTCCTTGTGGGGGGTATTCTCGATCAACCGCAAGACGATGGGTAAAGCAGACGTTTTTTGTAATTTTTCAACGGCATGAACGAATTCTTCGGTATTCTTCAAATCCTTCCGCGTCGGTGAATGACTGATGATTATGGGTTCATGGGGTTTGTTTTCCAAGGGCGTGTACATTGGGTCATGGATGGGCACTAGATTGGGTTGCCACCGTGCGTCGGGTAACAGTTTCAATAGGTCCGGCGTGCTGACCAGTAGATTATGCCGGTTACGCTGCTTGTATTTGTTTTTGTATTTTTGGGGATTACCTCTGAAATCGGGGTGACCGTGGTGGTGATGGACGATCGTTTTGCCCCGCAGATAATCAACCGGTTGGAAAGGACCCAGTTCAATGTCCTCGTCGGCGGTCATGTGAAAGTGGAAGACGTCACTGGTACGAAGCAGCGTTTCCACCGTTTCCCACCCATTCGCATCGAGCCAGGGCAAATGAAGATCCTTCTCGAACATGAAGTTGTAACGAATCTCCTTGGTGATCAGCCGGCAGGAGTGCTCGGTGTATCGGTTGATCGCCTTGGTGAAGGCGATGGCCGTTCCGGCAGGATCGTTGATGGCGATCATTAGGATGTTCATATTTCGCCTATATCCACTCCGACGCGTTCACAAAATTCAACAAAATCCTTCCATCCTGATTCGGCGATATGATGGAGAATATCCTTCTCTATCTCCTGATACTGGTGTACGGCAATATTTCGAAAACCGGTCATTGCTTTTAATTTTTTTACGAGTTTCGGGTCGATTATTTCGGCGAGATAAAGCAATGTGAACGCATCACCGCTGTTTTTCGGGACCCCCAATCTTTTCTGTGCAACCAGATGCATGGCGGCATCGATGACTGCCTGGCACGCACGCTCGATGTTCAGAATCATCGCATCCATATGCGTGAACGAAGAAAGCGATGGATCCGCCTTATACTCTTCTTTTATCCTGCGAATGCAACGCTGAACAATGGCACATTTGCTTAAGAGTACGTCATCGGACTTGATAGGCACGCTCGACCTCGATTCGTTGTCGTTTCAGGTCAAAATAAAGGGAGAGGCATGTAGCGGCAAACAAATCTTTCGCGAACCGATCCCGGTAATAGATGCATTCTCCCTGCAAAATGGCTTGCGACGAATAGATTAGATCATATGTTCCAAGAATGCCGATATCGATCTCACGGTCCAATTCGTCTTTCAGCCGTGAAGCCAGCATCAATCGATCCATTGTCGAATATGATTTCGGAACGATGGGTAAAATGGCCAGGTCGATATCGCTATGTGGATGAAAATTGCCGTGCACGATGGAACCAAGCAGATATGCCGCCTGAATCTTTTCATCTTGTTTGATAATCGCTCTGATTTTTTCAGACACAGTCGTTATCGTATGGTTTTGCTCAGGCATCGCTAAATTTTCTTCCCTCAAAGGCCTATTACCCTCAACCCCTCACCTCGTCTTAACATAGCTCCGCTCGTTCGATTACAATTCGAATGATTACCGACAACCTTTTTTATGTTCTGAATGATTCCTCACTGAACCAGGGTAACCGCATTTGGAAGGAATGGCCTATTGAATAACTGCGCTACGTCCAATCCGTTACGAAATAGCCGTCCGGTAATTTCTCAGTTTCGCCCGTGTCGCTTGCTCGCTTTTATAGACGCGCTTAATCCCGTCACCGAGAGCCTTTTCGACCAATCGGATATCGCGCACCATCTGGTCCAATTCCTTCGCTTCCAAGGATATGCCATGATCGCTGCCCCACATGCCGCGATTGAGCGTGATGTGACGTTCCACATAGCATGCCCCCAGGGCAACCGTTGCGATGGTTGCAGCCGTCCCCGCTTCATGTCCGGAGTAGCCCACATTGCATCCGAATTCTTGCTTGAGTGTTTGAATCATCGATAGATTCAATTCTTCGGGATTACCATGATAGTTGCTTGTGGTGTGAACCACCAGCAGTCGCTCACGATCAAATGTCGATACGGCACCTCGGATTTCATCCATGGTCGACATACCGGTGGAGAGAATCACCGTTTTTTGCTGACGACAAATATATTTCAGTAACTCGTCATCGGTCAGACAAGCGGAGGCGATTTTGAAGCAGACTGGATCATAGGGGGCCATAAAATCGACAGACGGCCTGTCCCAGCAGGACGCAAACCAGTCGATGCCCTGTTTTCGACAATGTTTATCGATGATGTCGAATTCATGACGTCCAAATTCCATGCGGTGTCGATACTGGAGATAGGTCAGCCGCCCCCAGGGGGTGTCGCGTTGCACATTGCGCTGTTGAAGGGGGACACAATGATCGGGTGAGCGTTTCTGGAATTTGACGGCATCGCAGCCCGCCTTAACGGCCATATCAACCAATTGCAATGCCGTATCCAGGGATCCATTGTGATTGATGCCGATCTCGGAGACAATGTAAACGGGTTTTCCGTTGCCAACGTATCTTGGGCCAATGTTCAACAATGAAGAATGAACTTTCGTATTTTTATTGTTTGCTTGCCGTTCAGCCACGTGTGTCTTCCGAGTAAAATGGGTTGAATGCCCACGTAATGATGTTTCTACTATATATCGGACAGTTTTTTTATTTTGATGGTGTTACCCGATATGCGCTGGACCTGTTGATAAATTTCTTCCTGCTTGCCAAAAGAAGTGATCACTACGGCCTCAGGTTTAATTTCCTGGATTGCACCGGGCGACCGGATTTCTAGTCCATTGAACATTGCCCCTTGTTTCATTTTGTCGCTGTCCACGACACCAATGATTTCAAGGGAAGTTTGTTTCGCGGCGGCATAGACGATTTCCGCGGTTTCCGCTACGCCGAACAGCATAATGGTTCGAATCCCCTCGTTATAAAATTCCCTTAAAATGTTGGCGATTTCCTTTTTCACGCTGCTATATAAACGCACGATTTCTGCCGAATAATCCAAAAGCGACGTTCTGAGCATGACTCGCCCGGATTCCGAAAGATGATATCGCTTGGTGCGATTGGTATTTCCCTCTATCGTGATCAACCCCTCTTTTTTCAACAATTTGATGTAATTGTTGACCATTGAACTGCTCAAATCAGTATTTGCCGCAATTTTATGTTGGCTGGCATCGGGTTCTTCAAAAATAGAAAAGAGCATGGAGAGCAGCCGCGACTGTTTGGTGGGGCTCAGGAAATTCAGATGAAAAGGTTTGATCATGGTTCATCAACCAAAAATTTTTTTCTGACGGCAGATGTTTCTCAGCCGTTACATCGTTAAAGTCGGGGCGGCGGTTGACCTTGCGAGTCATGGATGAAATCAGTGTTGCAATCCGCTGGTCGGAGGGCTCTCCTTGGGTGCAAAATCAACCATTCACTGAATGGATAGTTTGTTCAATAAATCACCCAGTAAAAATCTTGTCAAGATGATTGTTGGTCCATTGCAACCATTTATGACGGATTCCGAAATGGTTTTTCCAGGCCAATTACGGTCGAACATCCCGGACAAAGAAACACAATTTCTTCCTTTTTTATTTATGGATAAGCAAGAACCATTTCTAATGCCGTATCAATTGACCTTGAAATATTCTTCATTATCATCCTCTTTGAGGACTTTTCCGTATTTGCGATAGTAATCGAAAAAAATGATTTCAGCAGGAGCTCTACCCTCGCCATTATTGTCCGAAAACCGAATAGGATAGAAATGAGCGCCATATGGTTCATTTTCGGAGTAGAATTCCGGATGTTCAAAAACGTCACTTCTGAAAACAGTGTCCCGTACATCATCGGCACCCAGTAAGCGTTGGTTGACGTACTTAAGCGTCCCCACATCAATCGTTCCCACCTTGGCACCGAATAAAGCAAACCGGGATAGCAACTGATCGATCTGGCGCCGGTCGGCTTTGCTATGATATTCCAATAAGATGATACCGACATACTCGAGCCTTTTCATCAAGCTGTTCAGGATCGGCACTTCACACCCTTCGGTATCAATCTTCAGTACGTCAACGTAAGTCAACCCCAGGTGATTAAAGGCTTGCGCGGCGTCACGGACCTGCACCTGAATTGTTCTCTCGGAATCGGAAGGAGCCTTGACGATTCTGTTCTCACCCGAATTCCTGGGATGTAACCGCATTGCGGCACGCCCATTTCGGTCGGTCAGCCCATATGGATGGATGTGGATGTTATTGAGACCGGCGGTGTTGTGCCTCAGCAGCTCAAGCGAAGAAGGTGCCGGTTCGAAGCAATGAATCGATGCGATGGACTGGGTCATCTCCATGTAAAGCGAAAACAATCCGACATTGGCGCCGATATCAACGACTGTTATGGGTGTGCTAGGCAAAAAATGCCGGCTGATTTCGTATTCATGATCGACAAAAATATTTTTAACACGAAATCGTTCATTGCGTGGCAGGGTTACCGCAAAGGTGTTCTTTTTACCCTTGAGAAGCGTTTGCGTCAATGGCGATGGGAATTGTTGAAGGCTCATATTATTGGCGTCCTTGTAAGAAATTAAGTCACCTGTCATATTCATGACGGTTTCTGCCATGGCGTTGGCGATGGTGAAAATATCCATATCACCATTTCGTATCAAAGCCGTTTGAAATCGCACCAGAGGCACTGTTTTGCCGGCAACCGTTTGCTTAACATAAATATCAAGCAAGTATCAGGCCATCTTTTTTTTATTTATTGTGGTGACGATAATCTAAAAAGGCATACCGGATAATTCAGGAAAGCATGTCGAGGAGGGTTGATACGTGGGGGGCATCCGCATGCAATATGATCATGAAACCCTAAACGGTTTTTGAAAAACCACTGAACTCGTCCGCATCCGGATCCATGGATACGCCATAAATATCTTCACCATCGAATTTGAAAACGATATGGGAAGGGTCGATGGTGCCGTCCGCCGTTTCATTCTGAGAAATCGTGAAACCGATCGTAGCGGTTTGGGAATCCTTATCGTAAAGGACGTAATCGGGATAGATGTCAAGTGTGATTTCCGTATCCGGGATCGTGTCACCAAAATTATATGACTTGGCGAGATTGCTGTCTGAGGCTCTTGAAATCGTCCAATTAAAGCGGTCTTCCACCGACGCCCGGTCCATGGGTTTGGTGAATAGAAACTCCATGGTAAGCGTTTTTTCCGCGTTGGCGTTTTCCAGGTAGGCATCGATAGCCGATACGGGGTAGGCTTTGGGCGCAGTATAGGGGAAAGAACTGGTGGCAAAGGCAAAAGCAATTCGAGGGGGTTCTTTTTCATCGATGTATAATTGCAGCGTCGAGGCCAGCGCTTCGTCTTTTATCTGAAGCTCTTCCTGAACCATCCGGGCTTCATCGATTTTGCCCATGTCGGCATAGGCATATCCCATTTCGGCAAGGGCATCATAAAAGGTCGGATCAAGTTTCAAAGCGGCTTCGAAATGTTCGATGGCCTTCTCGTAGTCCCCGCTCTGGGCGAATGTTTTCCCCAGCCCATAATCACCGGCGTAGCTTTCAGAATCGAGACGTTTGACTTGATTGAACTGGTATTCGGCCTCGTTGGTGTTGTTGACCTTCAGCAGTGATTCACCATAAGAATACCGGTTCTCGGCACTGGGATTGATTTCTATGGCCAGACGATATTGCTCCTCGGCCTCATCGTAGCGTTCTTCGGCGTAAAAAAGTTGCCCTAATGCACTGTGCAATTGGTCGTCGGTTGGATTGCTGCGGATGGCCTGTTGATAAGTCTCGATGGCCTTGTCCGGTTTTTTCAATTTCAGATAGGCTTGAACGAGATGCTGGGATGTTGCTTGACTGTAACTGGAGTTGGGGGCGATACTCAGGGCTGCTTCGAAGGATTTGGCGGCTTTTTCATACTCTTTGTTCAAGTATTGGTCGATTCCTGTCTGCAGGAATTGATTGGAAATCGATTCAAGTCTGCTTTGCTGAAGCGTCAAGGCGTTGAAAAGGTCGGACGGCTCTTTTTCTTCGAACAGCCCCGCCTTGGCGACCGGTAACATGGAATTTTGCAATATCGTGTTAATGCCACTGCTCATGATCGTATATCCGTCTTTCGATGGTGTATCGCGTCCAAAGTAACGGGTCCGCTATTTCTCTGTTTCCTATATCGGTCCCGGCTTTAAAAAACTTAAACACAGGCACCGCCCTTAAGTTGCCATTCGTTTCAACCGATAGCATTATTGCATCGATGGCATTAGGACGGCACGATTTTCCACTTGTGTAAGGAAATGGAAATTTATCATGAACCGTGTTTCCGAGATCCAATCCTCCATCCAGGATCTTAAACGACAAATTCGTCAGCTGGAATCAATTACCGCGCTGTCAGGTGGGATTGCGCATGACTACAACAATCTATTAACGGTAGTCATGGGAAACATTACCCTTGCGCTGGAACATATCACCCCCGACGACACAATCACTCCTTTTTTGAACCAGGCGCTGTCGGCCTCTCGGGTCGCCAAAACATTGACGCAACGGCTGATTACCTTTTCAAGAGGCGGTCCTCCTTCCAAATCCCCCACAAACATCGTCCAACTCGTTCGAAATACCGTTTCATTCTCCCTAAGCGGATCAAACGTCAGTTGTGACTTCGCCCCATCGGAAAAGATCTGGCCCGCCGATGTTGATCCGCAACAAATTGGTCAGGCCATCCACAACCTGATCATTAACTCTGCAGAATCCATGCCAGCCGGTGGTACCATCTGTATCGGTTTTGAAAACACAACCATCGACAGCCCGAACAGCATTCTATCACCAGGGAAATACGTCGATATCGCCATCAAGGATAATGGCGTCGGCATACCTGCCGAACAGATCGAAAAAATCTTCGTCCCTTATTTTTCCACCAAAGGGCAAGGAGACGAAAAAAGAGCCGGCCTGGGGCTATCCATATCCCAATCCATTATCACCAAACATGGCGGAGATATCACGATTTGCTCACGGGTTGACGCCGGGACAAGCGTTCATGTACTGCTCCCTGCATCTGATAACGTTCCCCAGCCTGTCCAGCCCCCAATTGCTCATCCGACACCACCCGCTCCGAATATGCCGGTACCCGGGCATGGGAAAATCCTCGTTATGGATGATGAGCCGATGATTCGTGAACTCACGGGCAATCTGCTCGGCCATCTCGGTTATGATGTTGATTTTGCTGAGGAAGGAAGAACCGCCATAAAAAAGTATAAAACCGCCCTTGAAACATCAGCCCCCTATGATGCGGTTATCTTGGATCTAACCATTAAGGGGGGCATGGGGGGGCAGGAAACCATCAAGGCGCTGAAGCAAATCGACCCCAATATAAAAGCCATTGTTTCAAGTGGGTATTCAGACAATCCGGTTGTCGCCAATTACGAGGAATACGGTTTTTGTGAAGTCGTGGCCAAGCCTTATGAGATGGTTGAATTTAGCCAAAAGCTTCATCGTGTTGTATTCGGACCTGATGAAAACGATGCATCGAATTCGTAACATTAGATAAACTCGACACCAAAGCCTGCTCCGGTAACCCAAACGACCTTTCCCCGTCGTTTGACACTTCGCTTTCCATCGGTAAAGGGGATATCTATCGTAATTATATCCCGTTTGCTGACTTGGTTGACAGATAAAGTCACCACAAAAGCACCACCGAGGCTGATGTCCTTGAGGGTTCCGGAATAGGTTCTGCCCATCACGGTAAAAAGGATATCGGATTTATATTTTTTGCGTTCATATCGTCTTCTTAATTCAGCATCCCCCATTGAACCGAACTCCATTTTATTTTTTAAGCCCAATTGGCTACCCCCAATGATAGAACGTGGGAGTTCACAGATTTGAACGCTTTACGGTCCTATTCTAATCCGGTTCCCGGTAAAGCGCAAGCAACCCGGAGCGGGCGACTTTTTTTATTCCCATCGGCTCCAAAAGCCTGAGCAAGGCTTCAATTTTTTCCATTCTTCCGGTCGCTTGAATAATGTAATGCGTTATACCGGTATCGATCACGCAAGCTCTGAAATTTTCAACAATGCGCTGAATTTCTGCCCGATGCGATTCGTTTGCCTTTACACAAATCAGCGCCATTTCCCTTTTTACTGCATTATCGCTCGTCATGTCCCGGACCTTAATCACATTGACCAATCGACGCACCTGTTTCATGATCTGCTCCATCTGTTCTGGCGTGGCATTGGTGGTAATCGTGATGCGGGACATCTCCGGATTGGCGGTGGGAGCGCCACAGATGGTTTCGATATTGTATCCACGGCTGGCGAAAAGCCCGGATACACGGGCGGTGACGCCAGGTTCGTTTTCCACCAGCATGGTGATCGTGTATTTTTTCGTATCCATGAGAATGGTGAGCCCTATGTCTGATATTATTGCGCGGTTTGAGTCGACGATTTAGCGAGCGCTTTTCGCTCGGCTAACAACTCCTTAAGCAGCCGATCCATGGGCCATGTTTCCGAGGTGGCCGTTAATACGGCCCACAGGGTCTGTTGCATGCCGGTTTGGCGACAGAGATTCATCAGCGTGTGCAGCTGGTTTTCGGTGATCCCGGAAACGATGATGGCGCGGGGAAGCGCCGATCCCTTACCACTTCCGCTGCCATTGGGAAGATCGAGCAGTGCGGATAAGCGTTGTTTCGCCAACCAGTCGTTGACCCATACCACAGGAATCGTTTCAAGGCCGGCCATCTCGAGGACAGTCATGAATTTCGGTTGGGCGGATGGTGAGAACCCACAAAGCAGAAGCTTGGCAGGGCCATACATGCGATTATTGGAATGCTGGACTCTTTCAAATGTGCCATCGTTCATCCCCGGCCTCCTACACTAGTGCCCATCCAGAAATGACCAATTTGCCCGATATCGGCGTTGCGCGAAAAATTTAATCCTCGGAATATCAACCATATGCCTGCGGTTAAATTTTTCGGGCGCCTTGATCTCGACCCAATTTGCCTATTTCTGGATGGGCACTTTACTATAATATGAAAAAATGCTTTGGCCATGGGCCATAGGCATACGCTAGTTTTAGCCATGGTGCAAACTCAAACCCCCTGGCATCCAGTCAGTCGAGCATGTTTGCGGGTTCCCGGATATTGCCGGCAAACCGTCGGCCGGACGGTATGGATCGTGCATAGGGTACGACCGGATTGGTCGATCTGTTTCAGCCATGGACAGACCTCGGCATAATGGTTGGTACCCGGCTCAATCCAAATCCGGCAGGTGATCACCACTTCGTTCTGGCGAACCGTACCGACCCAGGCCAGGATGTCGTCGCGTCCCAATTCCTGCCAGCGACGATAGTCTTCGAGGCTGCAGCCGTCATGATAATTCAGGGTCTGACAACATTGTCCACATCGAATACATTGAAAATCCGCCATATCCGTCTTGATCCAGATACCCGCTGGTTTCTCTGCTGCCGATGGATCCGAGACGTGGTGGGTAGGGGTACCGAATACCTGCCGGCAAATGGTTGCCAGTTTCGATAACGATGGTGGAGACCGCTTCAATCGCTCCATCATCAACCTTTTTAGATCATCTTCATCGGCTGAAACCAGTTTTGATCGGCTGGACGTCTTGACCCAAAAAAGACGAGGTGTTGAATCTCGAATCACATAGGCATCACGGCCGAATACGAGTGGCCAGACATTTGCTATCAAATTGAATTGCGATGAATAACGGGAAAGTGCGATATTCACGGCCTGAACGGCCTCTTGGGTTGATAGAAATAGTCCGTCTTTTTCCTGCATGATCATTCCCCTTTTATTGATTGGAAAACAATGTAGCAGACCATTACCTTTTTTTTATGATATATACTTGATTTTTTATCACAAATCCATTGTAAAACAAGTGCATCGGTCGGTATGACAATTCAGTAAAAAGCGTTGGCTGAATTCAATGGTTGACTTGATGGTCAGTTTTGACTAAGTTTCCTCAGTTTTTCAGTAGACATTCATCCAGAAATTCACCAATCCAACATCCCGATAAACGCCTTGATGATCCAGGATACCGGTGCCTTAGCGCACTTGCCGTATCACTCGGCAATCAAGATGCGGAGGTTTGAAAGCGAAGGCATGAACCTATTTTTCTTGTCAATTCTGATGATTGCCGCCAGCGGCACACTCGCCTTGATCTTGTGTCGTTCGTTTACCTTGATGAAAATCGTGGCCATGCTGGGTATCGGCACGGGCTGCTGTCTGGGTATGCTTGATGCATTGTCCAAGCTTACCCATGGTGATCCGGTCAGCCATACGATTGACTACCTGCAGACGTTCTCATTGTCTTTCACCATCGATGGACTGTCGGCATTTTTTCTGTTGGCCATTTTCGCCATTTGCATGCTGGCCGCCATTTATAGTTTTCACTACCTGCACGAAACAGACAGAAAACTGGCCACGTCGGCCAGTTATTTTTTCTTCAGTCTGTTAACGGTCTCCATGGCCTTGGTGGTAACCGCGGCCAACATGTTGACCTTCCTGTTGGCCTGGGAAATCATGAGCCTGTCGTCCTTCTTCCTGGTGATTTATGATCATCACATCCAGGAGAATCGAAATGCCGGTTACCTGTATTTTATTTTTTCCCACGTGGGAGCCATGTTCATCCTGGCGGCCTTTGGAATCGTGTATGCGGGCAGTGGCAGCTTCGCCTTTGACGCCAGCGGACTTTCCGTGGCCGCCAAAACAACGGCCTTTGCCCTGGCCTTTGTCGGTTTCGGGTCCAAAGCGGGTGTGTTCCCGTTCCATGTATGGCTGCCCCACGCTCATCCGGCCGCCCCGTCGCATATTTCCGCGGTGATGTCCGGAGTAATGATTAAAACAGGCATTTACGGCATCTTGAGAATGTATGCGGTCCTTGATCTGCAGGGGACCAGCATCGGTATGGGGGTGCTGCTCTTTGGCATCGTTTCCGGTATCCTTGGGGTCGTCTATGCACTCGGGCAGCATGACATCAAACGGTTGCTGGCCTATCACAGCGTCGAAAATATCGGCATCATTTTGATTGGCATCGGCATCGGAATGATCGGGGTAGAAGCCCAGAATCCGATCATGGCCGTCCTGGGTTTTGGCGGTGGCCTGCTGCATGTGCTCAATCACTCCATTTTTAAATCCCTGCTTTTCATGGGCGCCGGTATGGTGTTGCATCAAACCGGTACCCGTTCCATCGACGCCCTCGGCGGCCTGCTGAAAAAGATGCGTATTACCGGTACCACCTTTCTGATCGGCTCCCTGGCCATTTCCGGACTGCCGCCCTTTAACGGGTTCGTCAGTGAATTCTTCATTTATCTGGGTGGATTCCGGGGCGTACGGGTAGACACACCGGTTTTTGCCGCCTGCCTGTTGGCCATTGTCAGCCTGGCCGTTATCGGCGGGTTGGCCCTGGCCTGTTTCAGCAAAGTCGTGGGGGTGGTGTTTCAGGGAGAACCCCGAACCGATGTTGCTCAGATTGAGGGTGAAAAAGGGGCGACCATGTTGCTGCCCATGATCATTCTGGCCGCCGCTTGCGCGGTGATCGGCATCTATCCCGGCGCATTCATGTTCATGGTTCTCAAAGGGGTCACCGCCTTGGGTCTGGACTACGGCCGTATTCCCTTGGCGCCGTTTGCTCAGATGTCGGCCAACATCACCTTCGGCGCGGCCCTGTTTCTGGGCATCGGCTTGGCCGTCTTGGCCTTGCGCAGCATCGTCTACCAGAGAAAACCCATCGGCCGCAGCGGTACCTGGGGCTGCGGGTTCACCCAACCGACCCCGCGCATGCAGTATACGGGTTCGTCCTACGCAGCGTCGATCCTGGATTTCTTCAAACCCGCGGCACCGCTTGAAGAACGCCATGCAGCGCTGAAAGGTGTTTTCCCCCAGGCCTCGAGCTACCACAGCCATGTTCATGACATTGTCGCGTTGCATTTGAATCGGGTGATCGTAACGCCCGTGCTCTGGCTGTTTGACAAGCTGCGCTGGATTCAGCACGGAGACATCCACCTTTATATCGGATATATCCTGCTGGCGATCATCGTGCTGTTGTTTTTCGTTTGATCGGCAATGGGGCCGGGTCATAACGGTCGGGAATGGATGGCAAATGAAATCTATGTTGGATTTTAAGTTACCTCATTGGTTAGTGTTCGTTCAGAAATAGGATAATTTGTTTGAGACCAAGGCGGCCGGAAAATTTTACCGGAGGCGCCCGAAGGAAGTGCCCTTGGGGTGCATAGGGTTGATATTTCGAGGATAAAATTTTTCGGGCAACGCCGATAGCGGACAAATTGGCCATTTCTGGATGGGCACTGGTTAGGACGTGGTGATGATTGAATCTATCTTGTTGTGGGGGGTCGCCCTTTTCACGGCACCGCTTTTCGCGGGCGTCATCTTCAAAGTCAAGGCATTCTTCGGCGGCCGTAAGGGCAGTCCGCTGCTGATCAATTACTATACCCTGTTCAAACTACTCAAAAAGGGCTCGGTTTACAGCTCCAGTACGACCTTCGTATTCAAGTTGGGTCCCGTGATCGGCCTGGCAGCCGCGGCAACGGCGCTCTTGTTCTTGCCCATTGCCGGTCACACACCCGTATTTTCCTTCGACGGCGACGTGATTTTTATCCTCTATCTGCTGGGTCTGGCACGATTTTTCACCATCGCCGCGGCCATGGATACGGCGTCCCCTTTTGAGGGCATGGGCGCGGCGCGCGAGGCGTACTTTCCCATCCTGTGCGAAGCCAGCATGTTCATGATCCTGATTTTGTTTTACCGGCTCACCGGCGACCTGAGCTTTTCCGCCTACCTGTCTGGGAGCCAGCCGTTCGGGCTCTGGCAACGTGCCGGATCCCCCCTGCTGTTCATCGTCATCGCCCTGTTTATCATCCTGCTGACCGAGAACGCCCGCGTTCCGGTGGATGATCCGGCCACTCACCTGGAACTGACCATGATCCATGAGGTCATGGTGCTCGATCACAGTGGTCCGGACTTCGCCCTCATCGAAATGGGCGCTTTTCTGAAATTGTTTTTCTATTCGTCCATCGTGGCTCGCCTGGCCCTCCCCTTCGAACTGGGCCATCCGTTGCTCAATTTAGGTCTGTTCTCCCTCGGGGTGTTGTTCGTGGTCGTCGCCGTGGGGGTCATGGAATCGGTGATGGCGCGCTACCGCATGGACCGCGTCCCCAAATTCGTGCTCACCTCCTTCGCCTTGGCCTTTTTCGCAACCGTGATTACCCTGGAGTTTTTGAAATGATTCATCCGGTCGATACGATTTTATCCCTGGCGCTGTTGTCGATTCTATTCTCTTTCGGATCCAGTCGCCTTCCGATCCTGATCAAGATATTGGGTTTTCAGGGACTGGTGGTATGCGTCGTCCCGCTTTTCATGGGCCATGAGATGTCCACCGGCGGCCTCGTGTTCACCATTGCCACCCTTTCCATCCGTGGCATTATCATTCCCGGGTGCATCTATCTGGCCATCAAACGCGTCGCCATCGGACGCGAAGTGGAGCCCATTGTCGGTTATCATGCTTCCCTTTTGGCCGGGCTGCTGCTCATCGTCGGCGCCACCGTTGCCAGCCACCATTTCGATGTTCCCTACGGCCATATCAGCGCCCTGCTCCTGCCAACGGCCATATCCCTGTTGGGGGCCGGGATGTTTATGCTCATGGCCCGACGCAATGCCATCGCCATGGTGCTGGGCTATATCATGATGGAAAACGGCATCTACTTGGTGGGCACCACATTTTCCATGCGCGCCCGTCATATTGTAGAATTCGGCATTCTTCTGGATGTGCTGGCCGGCGTGATGATCATGGCCGTCATCCTGCAAAATATCAAACAGACCTTTGACGATGTCGACACGGCACGCTTGCGAACCTTAAAGGAATAGGTGATCATTTCATGGTTGAAATCGTATTTCTACTCCCTTTTCTTACCGGCACGGTAGCGTTTTTCTCACCGCAGGCGTTGGGACGGACACTCCTGGTGCTCACCGGCGCCGCCCATCTGATCCTGAGCGTAATGGTCTGGATCCAGCGCCCGGCGTCCCTGTTTCCGGAATATTTTGCGGTCACGCCGGAAGGGCTGCTCTCTTTGCTGGTGATTTCATTGCTCTTCTTCCTGATCGGCATTTACACCATCGCCTACCTCAAGGCATCCGACGTTCAGCGCGAGAATGTTTTCACTGGATCCATGCTGCTCTTCCTTTCCACCATGACCATGGTCACATTGTCCGACCATATCATGGTCATGTGGATCGCCATCGAAGCCACCACGCTGGCTAGCGCGCCGCTCATCTACACCCACCGATCAAAGCTTTCCCTGGAAGCCACCTGGAAATATGTGCTGATCTGTTCGGTGGGTATCGCCATGGCGCTTCTAGGCTCGGTCTTCATCACCGTGGCCATGGATGTGGGCAAGGTGGACGCGCCGCTCTCCTTTTCGGCCCTCACCGGCGTCGCCTGGCAGTTGAACCCCATGTGGCTGAAAGCCGCCTTCGTGTTCATTCTGGTGGGCTACGGCACCAAGATGGGACTGGCCCCCATGCACACCTGGCTGCCCGATGCCCACAGCGAGGCCCCCAGCCCGGCATCGGCGCTTTTATCCGGCGTACTGCTGAACTGTGCCTACCTGGGCATATTCAAAACCAACAAAATCATGCATGCCGCCGGCCTGGACGGGTTTTCCAGCCCAATTCTGATCGTATTCGGCCTTCTCTCGATCATGGCCGCCGCCACCTTCATTCTCAAGCAGACCGAGTATAAACGCATGCTGGCCTATTCCAGCATCGAGAATATGGGCATCATTGCCGTGGGGACCGGCATCGGCGGGCTGGGTATATATGGGGCGCTGATCTGCCTGATCCATCACAGCCTGATCAAATCCAGTCTGTTTCTCACCTCGGGCA
The DNA here is from genome assembly GCA_963674765.1 of uncultured Desulfosarcina sp. Classification (GTDB taxonomy): domain Bacteria; phylum Desulfobacterota; class Desulfobacteria; order Desulfobacterales; family Desulfosarcinaceae; genus Desulfosarcina. Next base: position 5,420,227 of record OY771548.1, read on the forward strand.
ATATTCTGCTGGGTTTCGGCAGCCGTCTGATCGACGAAACCGGCGGCCTGGTGGGTCGCATGCCCAAGACGTTCGTGGCCTTTTTGGGTGGCTTTGCCGGAATCGCCGGTTTCCCGCCCTTTGGCATCTTTATTGGCGAAGTCTTGATCATCATTGCCGCCTTTCAAAGTGGGCATTATATCATGGTCGGTTTGTTTATCTTGAGCCTGTGCGTCATTCTGGCCGGCCTGTCCAACAACATCTTGAAAATCGCCTTTGATCGGTCCCCGGCGACCGGTCGAGTCGAGGAGCATGTGAGTATGGTCCTGCCCCAATATGTGCTGTTGCTAACATCCCTGGTGCTGTGTTTCTGGATGCCGGATACCCTGTACCAGACACTCATTCATGCGATCAAAGGCATTGGTGGAGGTTTCTAAATGACGACGAATTTCACATCCATTGCCAATGGCCAAGCGATCCGTATGGATGACATCGCCCGGCTCTCCGGTACCGATTTTTTCGATCAAGCCAAACAGATAGTCTCCCAGGGCGGCAAGGTGGTCCAATTTTTCGCCTATCCGGCTGAGGATGGCATCCGCCTCTTGGCGGTCCTGCGCACGGACCAGCTTCTGGTCGCCGGTTGTGAGGCGCCGGCATCCTATCCCTCACTGACCGTAACCTGCCCCCAATTTCACATGTTCGAGCGCGAAATCGCCGAGCAGTACGGCATCCGTCCCGAAGGGCACCCGTGGCTGAAAATGGTCCGTTACCATCCCAATTACCGCGGTGTCGCGGATGTCTTTGGCAATGACTACCGCGAGGATATCCCTGGCCGTTACCCCTACTATCAGGTTGCTGGCGAGGAAATCCACGAAGTCGCCGTGGGGCCGGTCCATGCCGGGGTGATCGAACCCGGTCATTTCCGTTTCAATTGCATCGGTGAACGGGTGCTGAACCTGGAAATTCAACTGGGTTATCAACATCGCGGAGTAGAACCACTGCTTGTCGATGCCGACCGCAAACGGCTGCCGTTCATCGCCGAAAACACCGCCGGCGATACATCGGTGGGCCATAGCCTGTGCCATGCCCAGGCCATGGAAGCGCTGGGCGGGATCACCATCGACGCGGGGGCAACCATCATCCGCACCGTCGGTCTGGAATTGGAGCGTATCGCCAACCATGTCGGCGACCTTGGCGCCCTGAGCGGCGATGTGGCCTTCCTGCCACCAGCCAATTATTGCGGCCGGATGCGTGGCGACTTTCTCAATATGAGTCTGCTGTTGTGCGGCAACCGCTTCGGCAAGGGATTGGTGCGGCCCGGTGGCGTGCGTTTTCCCATGGATGACGACAACCGTCGCGACCTGGCCGCGCGCATCGGCGAACTTAAGCCCCAGGTGGCCCACACCATCGAACTCATTTTTTCCACCTCCAGCGTGCGATCCCGTTTCGAGGGTTGCGGTGCGGTCAGCCTGGCCGATGCGGATGCCTTGGGGCTGGTCGGGCCGGCGGGTCGGGCCTGCGGTCTGGCCTACGATGTCCGGCGCTGTTTTCCGACCGAACACTATCCCCAGATCGAAATCCCGGCCCATGCCGAATCTACCGGTGACGTGTGGGCGCGGGCCAAGATACGGGGCGATGAAGTCATGCAATCCATTGCCATCATCGAGTCACTGATTGCACAATCGGTGGAAACCCAGGTGGTGGACCAGCCCGATGATATTGCGCCTGCAGCGGATTCGTTTGTGGTGACGATAAACGAGGCCTGGCGCGGAGAGTTGTCACATTGCATCCTGACCGATGCCAAGGGCGGCATACGGCACTACAAAATCAAGGATCCATCTTTCCATAACTGGAATGGGTTGTCCATGTCCCTGAGGGACACGGGAATATCAGATTTTCCGCTGAACAATAAAAGTTATAACCTGTCCTATTGTGGATTTGATTTGTAAACGGCATTGGCGGTGATTGCAGAGGATCGATAGAAAACACACAATCGTGCTCGATGCATTGAACATGATCACGGCAACCCACAGGGCGACCGATTATGCTAAAAGTGCTAAAAAACAGGTTTGAGCAGGGATGCAAGACATCCCGTTACCCCAAGGAAAACGTTCAGCTGTTGCCTCGCTACCGGGGGCGACCCATCATCCAGCCGGATGCACCGTCCGATATCGTGGGCCAGTGCGCCGCCGCCTGTCCCCAGAACGCCATTGATAGCATTGCGAAAACCATCGATATGGGCCGCTGTGTGTTCTGCGGCACCTGCGCGCGGGTGGCAGGGGGGCGCGCGATTTCCTTTACTCAGGATTTTGCCGTGGCCGTGGCCGAAAAGAAGCATCTGATCACCCAAGGCGACATCCCGGATTTGGCTGCCCATTCACGTCAGCACTTCAAAAAGCTGTTCGGCCGCTCATTGCAGCTTCGGCAGGTTTCGGCAGCCGGGTGCAACGCGTGTGAAGCGGATTTGAACGTGCTGGCCACCCCGTTTTTCGACCTGGCTCGGTTCGGCATCAACTTCGTGGCGTCTCCCCGCCATGCCGATGGCATCGTGGTCACCGGGCCCATTTCCCGGAACATGAAAACCGCCTTGCTGCAAACTTTTGAGGCCACCCCCGAACCCCGCGTGGTGATCGCCGTGGGTAGCTGCACCATCTCGGGTGGGCCATTTCGGGGCAGCCCTGAAATCACCGACGGACTGGATAAAATTTTACCGGTGGACCTGTTCATCCCCGGTTGCCCGCCGCATCCCATGAGTAATTTGCACGCGCTGCTCAACTTTTTTAAATAGTGCTCAGAACAGACCCATTGGCCCGATATTGGCGTTAGCAGTTCGCTGTTAGCCGTTAGCAATTCGCTTTTGAATAAAGCGCCTAAAGCATTTTTTTCACTGATTTGTGGATTAAATACTCTAAAAACGTAATAATTCCGTGCCATTTTCATGCTAACAGCTAAATGCTAATGGCTAATTGCACAGCTTAAATTTTTCGAAAGCCTTGATCTCGGGCCAATGTGCCAAGTTCTGAATAGTCACCCAAACGGATCGGAAACGTCTTCCAAACATTATCGTTTACGTTTCTTTAACACCATTTTATAAATCGAGTCCCGCCGCCCAACACTGATCACGTAAACCGTTATCTCGTTATCGTCGACTTCATAGACCAAGCGATAGCCAACCGAGCGCAACTTGATTTTGTAATAATTGGTGTAGCCCCGTAACCGACAGGCGGTAACATGAGGATCTTCAAGCCGCTTTTCTATTTGGGTCTTGAATTGTCCCTTCGTGCCACGACCCGGTTGAGCTGGTAACGCCTGCGATTTTAGAATGGTAGTTTTTTAGGCTGAAGGCCGAAGGGCGGGTGGGAATCGAAGTTGCCATCGTCATCGCGGCCATAGGCCGCTCCTTGCACAGAGCCTCGCCATCTTTCAACGGAAACGGGGTTCACCGAAAACGGGTGAATCGGAAACATCTTGTAGGAAAACAAAATAAAATCAAGGCGGGCCTGTCCCAAGACAGGCCCGCCTTGATTTTATGGCTGGATGATAATGGTCGGATAAAGCCCTTCTTTATCTCCCCCTTTGGGATATGGCTGGATCGTATTGAAGGAGATATTCTGGTTACGCTGGGCGTGTCCGCGATTGTTCTCATTGTTATAGAAGGCGCCATTGGCCTCTAAAATGTGATGAATCCGTTCCTGGAATCCAGTAACAAAACTCTTGCCGCTGCCCTCGAACAGCATGCGCCCCTTGCTCATCCGGCTTTCAATCTTCGAGAAATCCTTAAGCGACATGCTATTGGCCTGTAAATCATCGGCATTTTTGATCAATCCCCAGACCAGGTGGCCAGGCGGAACGACCAACGGCTTGCTGATGTCGATGATCGTATGGGGCATGACCACACACTCCTGCCCGATTTTGAGACGGGCGTTGGGCCGTCCTCTCAGGAAACTGTTAAACCCGACGAAAACGGTTTTGCCCATATCGGCCTCGATGATTTTGGCGCCGTGGGCCGTGACGTTGTTGCCCTCTAGAACGGAGTTGATGATATAACAGTTTTCTTGGGCGTTGGCCCCCTTACAGAGGGTCGCGTTTTGCAAAAAGGCCCGCTGGGCAACCAGAACGTTGTCACCGATGCTGGTTTTGGGCTTGATGACGGCGAACCGATCCACCGACGCATTGGGCGGAACCGTTACCTGTGCCTTGAAGTTAACGATATTAAAGACCTGTTCGAAGGCCGCCTTGCGATCTTCTACAAAATCCATGAAAACGCCCTGGGGGATATTGCCCGGCGCAAAGTAGATATAATTGGTCAGTTGATCGCTGGGATGACGGTACATGAAATTGAATTCATCCGGCAACCGCACCCAAACCGTGCCCGGTTCGATATTCAAATGGCTGACCTCTCCAGCCTGCACATAGGAATAGGCCCCCACGACACAGTCCCTGATCGTCGTCAGATCCACCGTGGAAAAAGGCCCGTAGAAGCATCCGTCGGATGGCGAGCCATGGATATTGGCATAGTGGGTGGACACGGTATCACGGACGAAAAAAGTCTCCAATGTTTCGGGATCATGGGAAAAATTATGGACCAGGGTTTTAATCAGAAAACTGTCGTCGATACAGATCTCTTCGTCCTGATCCACGGGGATATTGAAATCCTGATATTGAAACAGGTCCCCTTTTTGTTTCAGTTCATCCCCACGAACATCAGTTTTATACAGTAGTGAATTGGTTACCCGTACTTTGCCCAGAAAATAACTGCCCGATAGATTGGAATGCCGAAACACGAAATTAAGGGGATGATGGGGAGTCAGACCATAAAAGGCATAGAATCGGGTCATTTGCCGGGTGGGAATGAGCTTGCTGACCAGCGGGTTGACATCGAACTCCAATTCCCGCAGGTTGATATTGACGCGCTGGATAATCCGGTCAAATAGTTTTTCTAATTCTTTCATCCTGTCTCTCCATTGGCTTTTTGAGATTCCTTCATCGAATGATAAACCGCGGCAAAAACATCGGCAAGCCTGAGAATTCCAACAATTTCTGTCTTCCGGGTCACCAACAATGACAGGTTGGCCCCTGCCGTCAGCTGATGCAAGGCCATGTCCAACGTCGCATCTTCGTCCACATACTCACCTTCGGTGGAGCGCTGCATGAAATGGGTCACACGCATGGAGGCGGCTTTGGAATAGACATCCAGGATCGGCGGTGATGTTCTTAGATATTCTTCCTGCTGCAGGGCAATGGCCTTGCGGGAAAAACCGAACTGGGTGAATTTGCGGATTTGCTCCAGGTTGGCATCCTTGGACTCCAGGGCAGTCAAGAAATCCATTTGGCTGAGCTTTCCAATCACGCGCTTGTTTTTGTCCATGATCAATACCGCACGATGGGAATACCGGTTCTGCTGAAACTGTTCCTGGGCCTTTTCCAGGGCCAGTACGGCCTCGAATAGCGTCGCCTCTTCCGGAACGGTCGCATATTCCGATAGGGGTACCATCAACTCCTTGACTAAATAATTTTTCACTGCAAGCCTCCCTGTCGGTGATTATTTAAGGGTTCTCAGCAAGCTTGAATGCTAAATACCATATTTATAAGGACTGTTGCGTGAGTAAAACGCGCCATTTCAGTTAGAACTGATCCAATACGAACCCGCCTCGCCGCGCTCTTTTTTATTGTAATCCCGGCGTAACTATCATGAATCAGACATCTAAAGCAATTAAAACCGATGCAACTTAAACGGAATAAATGGGGAGTATTAAAAATTGAATCACAACCCCATTTAATGTCCGAAATCGAACACCTTGATTGCTATCGATTGCACGTTTCGAATACGAACACCATACTCTTGATCTTAGCCAGTCCCTGTGATAGACAACCCGCTGGCGTTTCTGAATTTTCTTTCCCCGCAGAACAAGTATGCATTGAAAATAAATGGGTCGGTGTACCCAATGAATAAATAACTTCAGAGGAGGTATGCGTTGAAAACCTACAAGATTGAAGACCTGATGGTGCCGCTGTCGGAGTACGCCACGGTTACCGTCGGGGCCACCCTATTTGACGCCGTGCTGGCCCTGGAAAAAGCTCAGGGAGAGTTCGACCAGACCAAATATCGGCATCGGGCCGTGCTGGTATTGAACAAAACTGGTGACGTCGTTGGTAAAATCAGCCAGCTTAGGGCGCTCAAAGCCCTGGAGCCCCAGTATTTGAAGATGGCAGCCAGCTCATCTGCCTCCCAGTACGGATTCAGTACCTCTTTTTTAAAGGATCTTCAGGACCAGTACAGCCTACTCGATGGCGCGATGGAAAACATCTGTCAAAAGGCCGCTCAAACCAAGGTTGAAGACTTCATGTCCAAACTCACGGAGGGTGAATTCATCGATATTGGCGCTTCGCTTGACCGAGCCATTCACATGCTGGTCATGGGCCATTATCAATCGCTGATGGTAAGGGAAAACAAGCAAATCATCGGTGTGCTGAGGCTCACCGATGTCTTTGCCGCCGTTTTCCATGCTATGAAAACCTGCAACCTTTAGGCTTGCGGATCATTATCGCACCATAGATAACATTAAAATTTCTGCATGTCGCCATATTCGCCTGTTTACTATCTGTTGAAAAGAACCATTTTAATTGGAGGGAATATCTATGAGTAGTGACGCGGCAGCGGTTCCAACCGTGGGGCTTAGCTGGAAAAAATATCTGTTCATGGCCATCGGGATTGTTCTGTTTATCGTTGTGTATTACTCCCCACCCTGGCCGGAAGCCATGGATCCCGAGGGCAAGGCGTTTGTTCTTTCTCCGGAAGGCAAAGGTGCACTGGCGGTCTTTTTGCTGGCCGCCACCTGGTGGGTGTTTGAAGTCGTGCCCATCGGCGTGACCAGTCTGACCATCGGCGTTTTGCAGGTCCTCTTCTTTATCCGCCCGGCCAAAGACGCCTTCAAGGATTTCATGGACCCCAGCGTGCTGTTTATCTTCGGATCCATCGTCGTCGGCTTGGTGTTCACCAAGACCGGACTGACCCGGCGTATCGCCTATAAGATGCTGGGCATCGTGGGTGAAAGAACCAGCATGATCTATCTGGGCTGCTTCGTCCTCACCGCTGCGTTGACCCACATCATGGCTCATACCGCCGTGGCCGCCACCATCTACCCACTCCTTGTGGCCATTTACGCCATGTACGGCGAGGGTGACAAGCCTACCAAGTTCGGCAAGGGACTCTTCATCGGCATGGCTTACATCGCCGGCGCCGGTTCCATCGTCACCCTCCTGGGTGCCGCCCGGGGTGCCGTGGCCCTGGGCTTTTTCAACGAGGTGGCCGGCAAAACCGTTGGATTCTTCGAGCTCACCTACTACATGTTCCCCATCGGCTGGTTGATGACCTTTCTGCTGTGGGGCTTTTTCATGATCGTCCTGAAACCGGAAAAGAAGACCATTCCCGGTCTGCGTGAAAGGGCCAAACGACTGAGCCAAGAGATGGGCGGCATTTCCAAAAACGAAGTTATCGCGGCCGTCATCGTGGGCGCCGCCATCTTCGTATTGGGGGCGTCAGCCGTGATGAAATCCACCGTTCCCGGTTTTGTGCCGCCCCATAAAACCGCCGTCTTGCTGACGTCCACGATTCTTTTCTTTGCCACCGGGCTTCTGGATATCAATGATCTGGAATCCATTCCCTGGAACATCATCTTGCTCTTTGCCGGCGCCATGAGCATCGGGTTCTGCCTCTGGCAAACCGGGGCCGCCGAATGGATGGCCGTGAATTGGCTGACCATGTTCAAGGAATCCACTGGCTTTGTTTTCGTGATGAGCATCGCCTTTTTCGTCATGATCATGACCAACTTCATCATGAACGTCGCGGCCATCGCCATCTCCCTGCCGGTGGCCCTGGTCATCGCTCCCTACCTGGGCGTGTCCGGAGAGATCATCGTGTTCGCGTCGCTGGTTGTTGCCGGTATGCCATTTTTATTGCTGGTGGGTGCGGCACCCAATGCCATTGCCTACGACTCCAAACAGTTCACGACCGGTGAGTTTTTTCTCTGGGGAATCCCGGCCAGTATTATTCTGATGGTGGTCACGGCGTTCGCCGTCAAGGTGCTATGGCCGCTCATGGGGATGCCAACCGCCGCGGGTTGATCCCATCGCATCGCGTCCTGACCGACATACGCATCGCTTCACCGAAAAGCGCAGGCTGACCAGCAGTCTGCGTTTTTTTTTCCATTAGGCGGAGTCGGCAGCGCCGACTTTCCGTTTCCCCGACCATTTCCATTTTCCCCAATTTTGCATCATTTCAATTTTACACCCTGGCAAAAGGTCCGACACGTCAGCTACTTACCCAGGTTACCAGCCTTCATTTAATAGCCATCTATCTATTTGTTTTTATAGATATATTACAGAATAAGCCGGACTTATCAAGTGGCATAACGCTTGCTCAACCCTTGTTCACGGGGACAGTCCCTTAAGACAACCACCATCCGATAATAGGAAGGAGCATCCCATGACCCAGCAATTTACAATTATGGCAGCCGTCGACCTTTCTGATTTTTCCGCGATCACCGTACGGTACAGTTTAGGGTTGGCCAAGAAGATCGATGCAGCATTGCTTTTGGTCAGTGTTATCAATCAGCGGGACTTGGATATGGTGAGTCGCGCCATGGTGGGTTATGAAGCGTTTTCGCTCCCCAACTATCTCGACGAACAGATTAGGGATCGCAAAACACTGATGAATGAGCTTGTCGAAGCGGCATCGCCAGAAGCGATTGACTGCACGTGCACGGTTCGCCAAGGTGTTCCCTATCTGGAGTTATTGGCGGTAATCGAGGAAGCGCACCCCAACCTGTTGGTCGTCAGCACCAAGGGCCGTAGTAATTTAGCCGATGTTGTCGTCGGGTCGACAGCAAGAAAAATGTATCGCCGATCTCCCATACCACTGATCACGATCCCGGCTTCGTTTTCGGATATTCCCTTTTAACGTTTCGGTTTTCTCTTATTCAAGAAAACACCATAGGAGGACGCCATGCTGATCAGATACTGGATGAGTAAACCGGCCATCGTTATCGATAAATCGGATTCCATGCAGAACGCTATCAACCTGATGAAAGAAAAACGCATCAAGTTGCTTCCCGTAACCCATAAAGGCAAACTGTGCGGTATCGTTTCCGACCGTGATCTGAAGCGGGCCTCCGCCTCCGATGCCACCAGCCTCGATGTTCATGAACTGCTTTATCTGATTTCAAAAATCAAGGTCAAGGATATCATGACCCAATCGGTTGTGACGGTTCACCCGGATTGGACCGTGGAAGAGGCTGCGGATCTCATGCTCAGCCGGAAAATTTCAGGCGCCCCGGTCGTGGATGACGACGGCGAGCTGTGCGGAATGATTACCCAGACCGACTTGTTTAAGGCGACCTTATACATCACCGGTTTAAAGAAACGGGGATTTCATCTGGCCTTTGTTCTCGAGGACACGCCCGGGTCGATCATGGAAATCGTCAATATCATCCGTGACTTCGGTGGCCGGATGGCCAGTATCCTTTCCACCTACGAGCGCGCCCCGGAAGGATATCGCAATGTCTATCTGCGTTTCTACGAGGTTCCGAGGGATCGCATCGAGGACATGCTGACTGTATTAAGGGGCAAAGCCAGGTTGCGTTACATGGTGGACCATCGCGAAAACCGCCGAACCATTTTTGAAATCCATTGATTTATGGAAACATGCCCACCAGCATTGATCGGCAATCATCGGTAAGATGCCGGCGCATCGTGAAAGGACAGCATCGTGATCGAGCGATATCGAGTCCTGATTGCTGATAGGAATCCCCGCATCAGGAGATTCCTCAAACGGGAATTGTCGTTGGCCGGTTATGCCGTTCGTCTGGCGGATAGCACGGCGGCGCTCCTTAAACTCATCTATGGGCCATCCAAGGTTGATCTGTTGATTCTAGATCCGGACCTGCCAGATGTGGATGTTGCCATTTTATCTCAACGGCTACGGGATCGCGTGCCTCCGCTGCCGGTTATTTTGCATACCCTGGACCCGGATACGACTTTCAAGTGTTTTTGTGAGCCTCCTGCTGAGTTCGTCGAGAAGAACGGAAACAGTGTGGAAAATCTAAAAGAAACCGTCGCCGGAATGTTAAGCGCACTTGAACAAAAACCCAAACAATGACTGCAGTGGAGTAAAAATGACCCGTTCATCGATATCCTCGAAAGCCGCATCCCAACCATATATTGGTATTCGACGATTTATCCTCGTTACGATGATTCTGGTACCATTTATTCCTTTCCTCTTGGCACTTTATATCGGCAACCACTCATTTTCAAAATCCCTCGAAAACAGTACGATTTCCACCATGAAGCGGATTGCCGCGGATCATCGGCAGATGATCGAATCCTTTCTCGCAGAGCGAAAAAACGACCTCGAACTGATCGTCAATACAATCAGCGTGGGTGAACTAATAAAAACCCAGCATTTGTCATCGGCCTTTAGGGAACTCCAACGGACATCCAGCGCGTTCGTGGATTTGGGCATATTCGACAATAACGGTGTTCACGTTGCCTATTACGGCCCCTATGATCTGGCGGGTAAACGATACCATGCCGCCCCTTGGTTCCAGCAGACCGTAGAGAACGGCATTTACATCAGCGATGTGTTTCTCGGCTTTCGCAACATACCCCATTTTATCATCGCCGTCAGCAAAAGTGAAAATGGCAAGCTCTGGGTCGTCCGTGCCACGGTGGATTCCCAGCGATTCAACACCCTTGTCAGACAGATCCGCATCGGAAAAACCGGTGAGGCCTATTTGCTGAATCGGCAGGGTATCTTGCAAACCGATCGACGCAGCGGCGGCAATCTGATGGAGAAACCCCCTGAAAAAATCCCCTTACCGGCTGACGGCCAGGATATCCATACCTTCATTCACCGACAGAACGAAGACGAACCGTTTCTTTACGCCACCACCTGGCTCAAGGACCACAATTGGATCCTGGTCATCCGCCAGGAAAAAGCAGATGCCTTCATGGCCCTGCAAAGAGCGCGCATGCCGATCCTGTTCATCATGTTGATCGGTGGTGGCTGCATCGTCGCCGCCGCCTTTACCCTGACCAATGCGATCGTCAGGAAAATGGAGCGCACCGATGCGGAAAAAGCACTGTTAGGCCAACAACTGATCGGGGCCTCACGCTTGGCCGAACTGGGTGAGATGGCGGCTGGGTTTGCTCATGAAATCAACAACCCATTACAAATCATCAGCTCCGAATTATCGCTCATTCGCATACTGCAGACGGAAATGCTGGAACGTGGAGATCTCACTCCCGGCGAAGACGTTGATCAGATAATGGATAGTGTCGATCAGATCAAAACACAAATCGACCGCTGCTCGCGTATCACCGCTGCCATACTGAAATTCGGCCGGCAGGGTGAATCCAGGGAAGAAGATCTGGATCTAACGGTAGTGGTTCCCGAAATCATCCAAATGATAACGAAAAAAGCCGAAGTGCATGGCATCCATCTGGAACGTCGCATGCCAGAGGTGCCGATTCGGGTTGTTGCCGATGCATCCCGCTTGCAGCAGGTCCTGCTCAATCTGCTCAACAATGCCATGGATGCGATCGTCGATCATCAGGGAACCGCGGGCGGTGTCATCGCGATTACGTTGTCCGGTGGAAGTAACGGATCGGCAACGATCTCGGTCCAGGATAACGGAACCGGCATTTCAGCCGAAAACATGGAGAAAATCTTTTCTCCTTTTTTCACCACCAAACCGGTGGGTAAAGGCACGGGCTTAGGATTGTCTGTCTGCTACGGTATCATTCAGCAGATGGGGGGAAAAATGGAGGTGGACAGTCACATCGGCCAGGGTACACGGTTCTCGATTACGCTTCCGGTATCCCAAATCGTAGCTTGACTGGATTCGTGAAACAGACAAGGTCCCCCTCCCCATCAAAGTGGGTGGGAGGAAATGATTATAAACCGCGTCGTCGGATGGGATCCAAATCCGATGCGCCAGATTACAGAAAACAGGAGTAAAAATGGAACAAGTAAAAATGATGCTAGTGGATGATGAAGAACGTTTCCTGTCCACGACTCGCAAGCTTTTAGAAAAAAAAGGGTTTGAGGTGGAGACCGCCTCCAGTGGATCCGAGGCACTGGAAATGCTGAGAATCAAACCGGTCCATGTGGTGATCCTGGACGTAAAGATGCCGGGAATGGACGGCGTGGCCACATTGCGCGAGATCAAACGGCAGTTCCCCATGGTTGAAGTCATCATGCTCACGGGGCACGCCACGGTGGAATCAGCCATCGACGGCCTCAAGTCCGGCGCCGTGGACTACCTGATGAAGCCAGCCGACCTGGAAGAGATCATCGAGAAAGCCACGCAAGCCTTTAATCGACGATCGGATCTCGAAGAGAAAATCCGCGTGGCGCGCATGCGGGGTTTGATGAAAACACCGCGTGAGATGCTGAGGCATGCCTGACGGTCGATTTCTCGCCGTCATGGCCGCAATCGATTTGCCCAATGACAAGCTGACGGCGTTTTTCTGCAAATAGAATTAGTTGGTCCGTTGATGCGCTTCCACGCTATCGCCCGTGCCGGGATAGACAGGATTTTTGTACCCGCTGCCCGGCCACACCAACACGTAAGATAAAAGGGGTTCTCCAATGGCCAAGAAAGAAAAAAAAGTAACCGGTTACGACAAGTACGTGGACTGGAAAATGTTCAGCATTCCGGTCGTACTCTTCTTTGTGCTGCTGCTGATGCCTACCCCATACGGCATGAAGGATGTGGGAACCGAATACCGCGTCGGTCCGAAGGCGGTCATCGGTCACATTACCCAGGCCCTGTTCAATGCCAACGCTTCGGATGTTCAGCAGTGGCAGTTGTTAACCGCCCAGATCATGGAACATAACCTGAACATGGGCGCGATGACTCGCGGTCGTTATCTCAAACGGGATATGAAATGGTGCCAGAAGAACAAGATCACGGCCGACAAAACCAATTTTGACAAGGCCCATGCCTATATCGATACCCAAATCAGCGATGCGGCCTACGCCGAGTTGATGAAACAATCCCTTTCCCTGCGCAAGGACAAATTGAAATACGAAACGCTTTCCGAGAAAGACCGCGCCGCAGCGGACAAGGGGGCCTGGTTCATCAAGGTGTCCATAGCCATGGGGGCCTTCGTGGTGCTCTGTTTTCTCACCGAATGCATCCCCCTGCCGGGCGTATCCTTTTGCATCGGACTGATTTTGGTTTTCACCGGTGTCGTCACCCGCAAGGAAGTCGCCATGCTGTACTGGGATGATGCCTGCTGGTTCATCATGGGCAGTCTGATGTTTGCCGCCGCATTTGTTAAAACCGGGGTGGACAAACGGGTTTGCCTGATGATGTTCAAAAAACTGGCCGTGCCCAACGTGCGCTGGATTACGCTGATCTTTTTTATCATCATTGCGCCACTGGCGGCGTTCATCTCCGACCATGCCCTGGCGGCCATGTTTCTGCCCATCGGCATGCTGCTCTATCAGAACAGCCTGACAAAGGACGTTCCCGAAGATCCCGAACTGGGTAAAATGCTGATGATCGCCATTGCCATGGCCTGCAACATCGGCGGGCCCGGCGCCCCATCGGGCGGTGCCCGCAACGTGATCATGATGACCTATCTGGCGGACATGTTCGGCCTGGACATCGGCTATTTCCAGTGGATCACCTACTGTTTCCCCTTCCTGCTGCTCATGATCCCGGCGACGTGGCTGATGGTCAACTGGCGCTTCAAGCCAACCATCACATCTCTGGCGCCGGCCATGAACCATCTGCAGAATGAAATCGGCCGCATGGGGGGGTGGAACCGCAAGCAAATCATCGCCCTGGTCATTTTCCTGATCATGGTGTTCGGCTGGTTTACCGAAAAAGAGTTTTACAACCTGGGAATCTACCCGGTTCGCCTGGGCATCGGCGTCATCGCCGTGGCCGGCGCGGTGGCCTATCTGCTGGCCGGTGTTGTCAACTGGCGGGATTACCAGGAAAAGGTGGACTGGGGGGTGGTCTGGCTTTATGCCGGCGCGATCATCTTCGGTCGTACACTGGACAACACCGGTGCGGCCTACTGGTTGGCCCGAAGCGCCATCGATGCCCTGGCCCCGCTGGGCATGGACGCCGGTCTGCCACTCATGGCGGCCAGCAACGGCCTGACCGCCATCCTGACGAACCTCATGGCCGATGGTCCGGCCGCTGCCGCAGTCGGCCCCATCGCCTTGAACATGGCTGGGTTAGTCCATCCGGGGACCACATTTCTGCCTTTCATGGCCATGGGAACGGCTGCGGCGTCATCTTTTGCCTATTGCCTGATCATCGGCACGCCACCCAATGCCATCGTCTATGCCAGCGGTTATCTGGAGCCCAAGGATTACCTTCGGGTAGGGCTGCCCATATGGTTTATTGCCAACATCGTTCTGCTGCTGTTGACCGGTGTTTACTGGATGTTCAGGGGCTTCGGCGGCCTTCCGCCTTTCTAAAAGGCTATTTGATAGAATTGAAAGGGGGCACCCCATGCGACGCAAAGATGAGAGGACCATGGCCAAACGGCCGCAACTGATGGAAAAAGCGGGACGATTATGGTTTACCCGTGAGGCGGAACGCCGGTTTTACTTCATCCTCACACTAATCATGCTGGTCGTCGGCATGCTTTACAAAACAGGAGTATTATAAATGCAACCGCGTGAGATTACCTTTTATGTCGATACGGTGGTGGCGCTGTTGACTCGGCCAAGCCGATTCTATGCCACGCGTTTCAGAGAGGTTACCACCCTTCAGGCCCTGACCGTGCTGACGATATCAGGCATCTTCTTTGCCACCACCGGAGCGCTGCTCAATCCAGGCAGTGGGGCATTGACGGTGGGACTGATCCTGTTCGCCAATGCCCTCGGCATGGTAGTCGTGGGTAGCATGGCTTGTTACCTTGCGCTTGCCACCACGGCCAGGCACCAATTTGCATTTAGCCGGCTGTTTACCCTTTTCTCACTCAGTTCGGGCGCCGTATTGCTCATCGCCTGGGTCCCCTCGGCCTTCTTTTTTACCGAACCGTGGAAATGGTGGCTGATCGGAACCGGCATGGTCAATGGACTGGGAATGTCGAAAGCCAGGGCCGCGATTACCCTATTGGTTACTTTTACCGCGATGGTCATTCTCGTTTATGCCCTTTTGCCCATCGCTGCCCATGGGGCGATTCATACGGTTGAATGGTGAATCGTGTACCTGCATGTTGAATCGGAATCGTCACCATTTGAAGAATACCATCGATTATAGTGTTTACGATATAGTTTTTGGCAAGGCCTTAAGGGAGGCAGACAACATGACGAAGAAAATAAAAGTGTTAATGGTCGATGACGAAGCCCAATTCCGGGAAACCACTCGGAAATTATTAGAGAAAAAGGGGTTTGAAGTGATTATGGCCGCCAATGGCCGGCAGGCATTGGACCAATTGGACAAGCATCCGGATGTCGTAGTCCTGGATGTGCGGATGCCGGACATGGACGGCAACGAAACCCTGGCCGAAATCAATAAACAATCCCAGGGAATGCCGGTGATCATGCTCACCGGCCATGGCGCCGACGACAGTGCCAAACAGGCCTTGACCCATGGTGCCGTGGATTACCTCTCCAAACCCTGTGATATCGACCTGTTGGCATCACGCATTCTGGATGCCATGCGCCACCAAGATGTGGATGCTCCATCGGATCGAGAACGGACGGTCGAGG
Organism: uncultured Desulfosarcina sp.; assembly: GCA_963674765.1. Lineage (GTDB taxonomy): Bacteria > Desulfobacterota > Desulfobacteria > Desulfobacterales > Desulfosarcinaceae > Desulfosarcina. The sequence continues at coordinate 5,435,948 of OY771548.1, forward strand.
AAGTCATGATTCCGCTGGCCGATTATACGACGATTAACGACGATCAGACCGTGGCCGAAGGGATCGCCGAACTCAAGAAATCATTCACGCCTCAGATTCATACCAGCCGCATCATGGAAACCGGCCACCGCAGCCTGTTGATATTCGACAAGGCCGGAGAACTCAAGGGAATTTTGTCAATCATGGATCTGCTGGAGGGAATCATGCCGGGCTATCTCTCCGCGCCGAAACCCTCTACGGCAGACAGCTTGCAGTACTCCCCCATGTTCTGGACCGGCATGTTCACCCGTGAAGCCCAAAATCTGGCGACCACTGCGGTGGGGGATCTCATGTCACCCACCCCCCCCACCATCGATGCCACGGCCAATCTCATGGAGGCATCCTATATGATGGTGCATAACCGCTGCCGCCGGATGATCGTTGTTCAGGATGGCAAGGTGGTCGGCGTCATTCGTGAACAGGATCTATTTTTCGAACTCGAGCGGGTGTTGCGCTGATCCGAATCAGACCAAACGTTTTCCGCTGGTTCCCATGCTCTGCGCATCCCCGGCAACTGAACGGGTTCCGAAGCTCTGCTTGGGAACCCTAATCACGTTCAAGTGGACATCGGCGCGCGCTCCCACACTTGAGCATGGAAGCGTGATCAAAACCCTTGGCGTAATATCCTCGTTGTCGTTATCGTTGCCGTCGTCGGTATCGGTATTTCCTTTTCGCGATACCGATACCGACCACCGCTTCGCTGACCACGACAACGACTTGGAATTGCATTGTCCCTTGTCAGCATCCTATGTTGGGCGGCGGTACGAAACCCAACAGATTGAAGGGCAAATGAACGCTACCTGTCGGTTGTCGGGTATCGCCGCGCTCGACCCGACCTACTATCTTACCGCTTAAGTTGACGGAGATGCGCGGAGCATGGTAGCGATTCTGGCTACTGGCTACTGGCTACTGGCTCCTGGATTCTGACGCCTGTCGCTTTGCCTGGATCACAGCGTATCCCCCTTCCAGGGGGTGCCCACGGCCGGGCTCTTTGGACCCCGATCTTTATTAAATTGCGTCTTCTACTCTTGCCCGTTTTGAAACGATGGTTTCTGGATCGATTTCTCCCAGATTGTTGAAAACATAGTCGGGTTGATAAGGAAAGCGATTCATTCCCGCCCGGGTGGTTACGCCGGACAGGACCAGACAAGTTGTCATCCCGGACTCCAAGCCCCCTACAATATCCGTATCCATCCGGTCACCGATCATAAAACAGTTGGCTGAATGGACGCCTAATTTCTTGCGTGCCCAGAACATCATCGTCGGATTTGGCTTTCCAAGAAAATATGGATTCACACCGGTTACTTTTTGAATGGGAGCGACCAAAGCGCCACACGCAGGCACGGGTCCTCTTTGGCTGGGACCGGTTAAGTCCGGATTGGTGGCGATGAATTTTGCCCCTTCTTGAATCAGCAGTGTGGCCTCGGTAATTTTTGCGTAGTCATACTTCTCGGTCTCGGCGACGACAACATAATCCGGCTTGTGGGACGTAATTTCTATATTCGCCTGTCTCAACTCGAGTAAAACGCCCTTGCCGCCGATCACATAGGCTGAGCAACCATTTGGTTTCTGATTCTTTAGAAAACTGGCCGTCGCCATGGCGGACGTGTAAAAATAATCCTCGGGAACATCGATTCCCATGCTCAGCAGACGCTTTCTGAGTTCCAATGGGGTATGATACGAATTGTTCGTTAAGAATAGAAACTTGTAATTCCTTTTGGTTAAACGGTTCACAAATTCTTGCGCCCCAGGAAGTAGTTTTGAACCCGTATGAACCACGCCGTCCATATCAAGAATGAATGATTTTTGGTAACTTCTATTATCCAACCGATCCCACCCTCCTCTTTTTCCGCGGCCCTTGGGGTGGCGGAAAGAAATAATTCCACCAGAAGGCGCCGGAATTGTGATCGTCTACCAGGTGCATCCGCCGGTGCATATTAAGGATATGTTCCGGTGGATGGAACGCCGTAGACGAGCGCAAGAACAAGCAAGATGGAAGAATTATTGCTTTCCGGCGCCCTTACTGTCCCCCCTGTATTATTTCCCAATCGAGCAGCAACGCAAGTAATTTTACCGACAACCCAAATTCACCGTTTTATTCTGTCCATGAATTCTGTCCTTTTGCCTGGATCAATGTGCGCTGTCCCCCATTATAAGATCTTTTCACTCTGTAAAACAACCTGACAGGCGGTCCCTGCAACGGGTGTCGAGGATCTTTTCACCCCAACAATATTACCTATTTATTCAGCATATTATAGTGTCATTCACTTATCCTCTCGCCTGGCATGTGCATTGCTCAATACAAAGCAACCGTTGGTTAGCTGTCTAAACATAACAAGGCAAATACGAATCGGCAAATTTACGGCACGACCACAAACCGTGCCATGGCGTAGTAAAACAGTTTCGCTAAGGAGGCAGCATGTCATCACATCACACCGCAGTGGACCCCGGTTTCGACCCATTGCTGGCTGAAGGACTCGAGGATCGAAGATGGACGTGGAAAAACAGACCCGGATACAAGCCCGTCTTCTTTGTTATCGCCGCATTGATATTTACTTTCGTTGTCATGATGCCCCCGACCCAAAGCATGTTGGACATGGTCCAGAAGGAAAAACCGGCCGGTTACAGCTTGGCATCGGGAGCGAAGACCATTACCGACACGGTAAACAAGAAACTCCGTCCCGAGGCGTTCAATGCCCAGCTGGCCGGTCAACCGGTCGATGCTGAAAAACAAGGCAACCACAACCATGTAAAGCCCCTTTTGACCCATTATCAGGTGGCCCAGATGGCCAAACTGACCGTCTGTATCCTGTTCCTGGCGGCTTTCTTGTGGGGCACCGAAGCCCTGCCATTGGGTGCCACCGATATCCTGGTGGGCGTCATGCTGTACCTGTTTGCCATCCTGCCCATCAATGATATATCCAAAGCCTACATGAAAGACGCCGTGTTTTTCATCTTCGGCATCCTGGCCGTGGCCGTAGGGGTGGCCAAAACCGGTCTGGACAAACGCATCGGTCTGATTTTGCTTTCGCGTATCAAAAGCGCCAAGGCCTTCGCCTTTATTTTCCTGCCCATGCTGGCAATTTCGGCCGGTTTTCTATCCGAACATGCCCTGGTGGCGCTGTTGATTCCCGTTCTCATGGGAATCTACAAGGTTACCTGCAAAATGTATGGCATCAAAAAAGACCGCGCTTTGGCCGTTTTCCTCTTGTTAGGTGTCTGTTTCGCCGCCAACCATGGCGGTCCAGGGTCACCGGCCGCCGGCGGTCGCAATGCCATCATGGTCGGATACCTGGCGGAATATGGCATGCCCATCCCATTCTTGGATTGGATGAAAATCGGCATGCCGTTCGTGCCGGTGATGTCCTGGGTGATCGGTCTGTTCATGTACCTGCGCCTCAAACCCAAGTTTCAGGTCACGGATGTCAATCCCAGTGAAATCGTCAAACAAGAAGTGAAAAACATGCCTAAGTTTGGCGGCCAGGAAGCCGTCATGGCGATCATTCTGGTGGTTCTGGTGGCGGCCTGGATCATCCTCGGCGAACATGCCGGCCTGGGAGGACCTACCTTATATGCGGTAATGGCCATGTTCCTGTGCCGCATCCTCACTTGGGATGATATTCAAAATGGTGTTGCCTTCGATGTGGTGGGTCTCTATGCCGCCGCTTGTGCCATGGGTGTAGCGCTCAAATTTTCCGGTGGCGCCTTATGGCTGGCCAACACCTTCGTGAACCTCTTACCGGACTTTCTTACCCAGGGGGACGGCCTCGTCATCGGCGTGAGTCTTCTGACCGGCACCATGACCAATTTCATGAGCGACGGTGCGACCGTTGCCGCCCTGGGACCGATTGTCCTCCCCATGGCCACCCTGGCCAATGTCAGCGTATGGAAAGTGGGCCTCATCACCTCTTTCTCGTCTTCATTCGCCAACTTTCTGGTGGTGGGCACCCCCAACAACGCCATCTGCTTCGGTATGGGAAAAGATCCGGAAACCGGAGAGCGTCTGCTGGACGTGATGGATTTTGTCAAGTTCGGCCTGCCGATCACCATTTTGGCCTGGATCGTACTCTGGTTTTGGTCGGTTTTTGGGTATTGGCGGTTCCTTTCCTGGTAGCGGTCGCACCTGCAGCGGTAACGGATAGTGCACCAACAGCAGCGGAGTCAATCCCATGAAACGCACGCTTTACAAAAATCTGAGACTGAAATTGATCACCATCACGCTGGTGGTATCCGTCGTGCCATTGGTTCTCCTGGGGGCGGCGATCTACTACCAGTTCGGCAAACTTTACAGGGACCGCATCGAGGAACAGGTCCGCCATCTAGCCCACTCCCAAAGCAATGCCGTGGATGTGTTTTTAAGGGAGCGAACCACCATTTTGGCCATGATCGTCGAAACCCAGTCCTTCGACCAACTCAAGGATCAGGGAAATCTTACTCGCTTGTTCCAGATGATCAACCAACGGACCGATGGGTTAGGACTGATAGATCTGGGGGTCATTGATCGAAAAGGCAACCAAGTTGCCTATTCCGGGCCTTATAACCTTCAAGGGCTGAACTATTATCAACAACCCTGGTTCGATCAGGTGGTGCGCCGCGGCAAGTTCATCAGCGACGTATTCATGGGATTCCGGCAGGTTCCCCATGTCATCATCGCTGTCAGGGGCGTCTATGAGTACGGGAGCTGGATCCTTCGCGCCACCATTGACTCGGACATTTTAAATCAATTGGTCAGAAGTGCCCAGGTCGGTACCAGTGGTGATGCCTTCATTGTCAGCCGAGATGGGATATTTCAAACCAGCCCGCGGTTTGACGGATCGACACTGGATCTTTGGGAAATCGATACCCACCAGTTCGGCGAAGGGGCCACGGTCATCGTGTTTCAGGATGAAAACGGCGATACTCGCTATATTGGGGGATCCTGGCTGAAAAATGATGAATGGATGCTGGTGATCAGCCAGATCGCCGGGCAGGAACACGGGTGGCTGGTCAATGCCCGCAACACGGAAATCCTGATCATCCTCTTCGGCTGCCTGATCATTTTTCTGGCCATCGTGTTGATTTCCAATACCCTGGTTCGCCATCTGGAATCCACCGACAGGGAGATGAATAACCTTAATGCCCAATTGATTCAACAGGATAAGCTGGCCGCGCTTGGAAAAATGGCTGCCGGTATTGCCCATGAGATCAACAACCCGCTCGCGGTGATCGGCGAGAAAGCAGGCTGGATGGAGGACCTGTTGGCCGAGGAGGAATTCAAAGACAGCGAGAATTACAAGGAATTTGCCACCTCCATTGCCAAGATCGAGGAGCATGTGGATCGGGCCCGAAAAATTACCCATAATATGCTGGGCTTTGCTCGGCGCATGGAGCCGCGCCTGGACGATGTTGAGATCAACCGGGTTCTCGATCAAACCATTGAGATTCTATCCAATCATGCCCGAATCAACGACATCGACATTCGAACCGATTTTGCCGAGCAACTGCCAGTGATCGCCAGCGACCAGTCGCAATTGCAACAGGTCTTCATGAACCTGATCAACAATGCCATCGATGCCATCGGCAGCGATGGAAAAATCGATATTTCCACCCGACTGAGAAAATCGTATATTGATATCATCATCCATGACGATGGTCCCGGCATTCCCGAGGCGATCCAAAAAAAAATTTTCGATCCTTTTTTTACCACCAAGCATGCCGGCAAGGGAACCGGGCTGGGACTGTCCATCAGTTACAGCATTATCGAAAAAATGGGCGGGCGCATCACATTGGAGAGCAGTGAAGGCCAAGGAACCACCTTTGTGGTTGCCTTGCCGATTGTGCTGCCGGAAAAGAAGTGAGGGGAGGAAGGTGAAAGCGGTAAGGTGGAAGGTGTAAGAGGGTCAGATGTGTCCTGCCCTCCAACCTTCCACCTTCAACCTTTAACCCGATACCTTATTCCTTTAACCTTAGACCTAAACACCCAATTAAAAGAATGGAGACATCACCATGCATACCTTCCGGATACTGGTTGTTGACGACGAGACCGATTTTGTGGAGACTATCGTCAATCGGCTCAACAAGCGCAAGCTGGATGCCAAAGGAGTAAGCAGTGGCGAGGCCGCAGTCGAGGCACTCAAAGAAGAACTGTTCGATGTCGTTTTGCTGGACATCAAGATGCCCGGAGGCATGGACGGCATCGAAACCTTAAGAGAAATCAAACGCATCCAACCCTTGGTGGAAGTCCTTCTGCTCACCGGCCATGCCTCGGTGGAAACCAGTATCGAAGGAATGAAGCAAGGCGCCTTTGATTACCTGCTCAAACCCATGAAATTCGATGACCTGCTCATGAAAATGGCCCAGGCGTTTGAAAAAAAATCCGCTCACGATAAAAAAATTCGGGATGCCAAGATCCAGGAATTGATTCGCTATCCCAGTCGGGTATTCGACCAGGAGAAATGACCGTTCTAGCCGATTAACTCACAGAGTTTGCTCAGTTTGAACGGCTTGGAGAAAAAATAGTCGGCCGTGCCTTCATTCAACAGGTCGATGGCAATTTCGCTTTCACCACCGGTCATCACGGCGATTTTAATCAGTGGACACCGGCGACGGATGCGTCGGGATAATTCGCTGCCGTCCAAACCGGGCATTTTAATATCGGTAAGGACTAAATCAATCGATTGGCTGTTAAAAAGCTTCCAGGCCTCCAAGCCATTGGCGGCCTGGAAAACCCTCAAGCCATATTTTTGAAAAAGGCTGGTAAGCATTTCGACGATGGTTTGATCATCGTCCGCAATCAAGATGGACTGGTTTGTTTTCTCACAATTGGCCTGGCTGAATAGCATGGATCAATCCTTTTCCGCATCATGGTGACAGATGATATCCAACCTGCATCCAGTGGTACATTCCTTATTTGATTGTTTTGGGAGGCAACGGATAATGCAAAACAAGAGATTCCTAATATGATATTCCACGGATGTAAATACCGCATATTCACTGATTTTTTACTTATATATCCTAAGTACTATTATCATAGAAACGAAGCGAAAATTTAATTTCCTTCTCAGCCAACAGGATAAATGCTTTACCAACAAAGTTCATGTTTTTAATTCCGCCTTGTATTGTTTTCTTTCACCATACAAGAGCATGGGAGCGAGGCGTAAAAATGCCAACTGGTGGTATTCTATCTATTTTAAAATCGATTTCATCCTTCATTTGAAATTTGGACGTTGGCATTTGGCATTTTCCCACTTTCGGGAATAATCCTTGTTCCGGAACGGCCGGTTTTTGATTTTACTGGCAATTGCTCTGTCATCATGACTTGATTTCTTGGAAACGTTTGCCGTATAACCCCTCCTTGGATCATTTTTTCCCCTTTTCGATGGTAACCCGGGGGACAGCCTAAAACGGTATATGTTCACGGGATTGAAATGACCAATTGATTGTAAAAAACTGGCCTGTAAACGTTTACAGGGTGCGACAGATTTGCGGCGCCAGGCACGCCGACGTACTAACGTATTTCAAGTGCCCGGGAACAAAGCAGATGGGGTGGCCTGTGAACGCTTACCTAAAACGTATCGTGTTTAAGATCAGGAAGGAATCATGGCTCAGCAAATCGTATTGACCGGTATAACCACCACCGGGACACCACACTTAGGAAACTATGTCGGCGCCATCCGTCCGGCGATTGAGGCCAGCCGGGATCAAAATGTGCGCAGCTTTTATTTTTTGGCCGATTATCATAGCCTCATCAAATGCCACGATCCCCAGCGGGTCAACCAGAGCAGCATGGAAGTGGCGGCCGCATGGTTGGCACTCGGGCTGGACACAGATAACGCTATTTTCTATCGGCAGACCGATATTCCGGAAATCGTTGAATTGACCTGGATCCTGACCTGCATGACCGCCAAAGGGTTGATGAACCGGGCCCATGCCTACAAGGCCGCCGTTGCCGACAACGAGACCGCCGGCACCCGTGATCCGGATCAGGGCATCACCATGGGACTTTTTTGCTATCCGATCCTCATGGCCGCGGATATTCTGATGTTCAAGGCCACCAAGGTACCGGTGGGAAAGGACCAGATTCAGCACCTCGAGATGGCCCGGGACATCGCCCTACGATTCAACCATCACTTCGGAGATCTTTTGGTTCCGCCGGAGGCCGTGGTCGACGAAAACACCGCGATTCTGACCGGTTTGGATGGACGCAAAATGAGTAAAAGCTACAACAACACCATCCCCTTATTTCTCCCCGAAAAGAAGCTGCGTAAACTGATCATGAAAATCAAGACCGATACATCGCCCCCGGAAGCCCCCAAGGATCCGGAAACCAGCAGCCTGTTTGCCATCTATCGGGCCTTTGCCGACACCGATGCCGTCGCCGCCATGCGCGATCGGTATGCCCAGGGCATCGGCTGGGGAGAAATGAAACAGATTCTCTTCGAAACCATCAATGCCGTGCTTGCCGAACCCCGCAAGCGTTATGAGGAGTTGATCGCCGATCCAGGGTACATCGAACAAACCCTGAAAAAAGGCGCCCGTCGCGCCAGGGAATACAGCGTCCCCTTTCTTGCCGACATCCGCAAGGCGGTGGGGATTCGAATGATCGGGGGATAAAGAAGCGGGTAGGAAAGAAAAACAACCTTTAGCTGTTAGCCATTAGCAGTTAGTCATTAAGATGCCTGGATTTTCCGAATATAAGCGAATTGCTAATGGCTAAAGGCTAATAACTGCTCATCGTGCGCTTCCACACAATTCCACGATGAGCTCAAATTTATTGGTGATTTTAACTGGTTCCCAAGCTCTGCTTGGGAACCCGCATAACGTTCAGATGAACAGCAGTGCGCGCTCCCATGCAGAGCATGGGAGCGAGATGATTCACCTTTCGATCTTTACGTTCCGCTTTTCCTATCTTCCTAATTTCCGCTCTTCGTCTCTTCCGCGCTTCCGCGCTTCCGCTCTTTCCCGCCTTTCCCGCCTCTCCCGCCTCTCCCGCCTTTCTCCGCGTCCCCGCGTCCCCGCGTCCACCTTCCACTTTTCCCGCTTTTCCCGCTCTTCCGCCTTATACCTTATACCTTTCACCCTATACCTCCTAATTGCCGCGCTTCCCGACTTCCCTTCTTACCCTCTCCCCCCGCCCATCACCACTCACAGACCCGTCAAAATTCCTGACACCCACCGTTCTCTCCCAAGCAATCACTTTACAGTTTGTAAAAAATCCTGACAGTCATATTTTTTTACAATTTGTCATGTTTACCGCGATTAATGTTTTTAAACTATAAAATTCAATATATTATAGAATGACGAAAAAGAAATATGTTGTGGCATCAAATTTGATTGTAAAGTCATTATAATAGAATTGCCACATTTTCATACAACTCTGGCACCTATAAAGGCAGAAAGCGAATAATGAAACCCCTGAGTGCAAACTATCTTCTACTCACTCGAAAAATGGTGTTGGTGGTCATGCTAATTTCCCTCGCCCCCATGATCATCTTCACCGGAATCATTCTCAACCAGTTCAGTACCTCCCATCATGAAAAAATATATGCGCATCTCGCTGAACTGGTGCTCAAACATAAACAGAACATTGACGGATTTCTCGAAGAGCGCATTCACAATATCAGATTTCTGGCCGACACCATGGAATTCGACCGTATCGGTCAAAATGGCGATATTGCCGAGAAGCTTATGCTTTTGCAAAGTGCCTATGGAACGGTTTTCGTTGATTTGGGAGTGATCAACGAAAAGGGACAGCAGGTCGCGTATGCCGGCCCCTTCAAACTGGAAAAGGCCCGATATGCCGATGCCGACTGGTTTAAAAAAGCCTCGGAAAATTTATTTTTTACCAGCGACGTATTCCTGGGCCTGCGCGGATCGCCGCATTTTATCATTGCCGTGCAAAAAAACTGGCATGGTCAGAAATGGATCATTCGCGCCACCATCGACTTTCTCTCATTCAACCGCCTGGTGGAAAAAGTACGCATCGGCGAAACGGGTTTTGCCTACATCTTGAATCGGGAGGGGCAGTTTCAAACCAAGCCGATTTTTGACTTCACCCCCACCCTGGACATATACGACAGCTACTTTTTCACCCTGAAGCGTATTGGCAAGGACGTGGAAATCCAGGAACGTCCGGATGGTGCCGGCGTGATGAGCATCTATGTAAGCGCCCTGCTCAAAGGGGGGGATTGGCTGTTGGTCTATAAACAATCTAGCAGCGACGCTTTTTCGGATCTTCGCAATGCCCAGACCGGAGCGGTGATCTTTATTTTGCTTGGCGGCATCATCATCGTGTGCCTGGCCGTCTGGATGTCCAACAATGTGGTCAATCGCATCGCCAAGGCGGACAGTGAAAAGGAGATCATGAATCAGCAGGTCATCGAAACCGGAAAGCTGGCCTCGGTCGGTGAACTGGCCGCCGGTATTGCGCATGAAATCAACAACCCGGTCGCCATCATGGTCGAAGAAGCCGGTTGGCTGCAGGACCTGATGGAAGACGGTGCCTTTGATAGCGAAGAGGATATCAAAGAGTTCGAACGCGCGTTGAATCAAATCCGCATCCAGGGCCGCCGCTGTAAGGAAATCACCCACAAATTGCTCAGTTTTGCCCGCAAAACAGACTCGCGCATCGAAGATTTTGAAATCAGCCCCCTGATCGAAGAAATGGTGGCCCTGGCCTCCCAGCGGGCCAAATTCAGCAACATCGAATTGAACACCCATCTCGACCCCAAATTGCCCGCCATCTCCGCATCGCAATCGGAATTGCAGCAGGTCTTACTGAACCTGATCAACAATGCCCTGGATGCCATGGACAAAACCGGCGGGACCCTCGATATCATCGGCCGGCAGGAGAATGGATCCATCGTCATCGACGTCGCTGATAATGGCCCCGGCATTCCCAATGCCAATTTGGCCCGAATATTCGATCCTTTTTTCACCACCAAGCCGGTCGGCAGCGGCACGGGGTTGGGATTGAGCATTTGCTACGGCATCATCCATAAAATGGGCGGTGAAATCACTGTGAAAAGCACAGTTGATGTGGGCACCACCTTTAGTATCCGCATCCCGGTCCAAACAGATGAACCCACGGAAGGTGAAGTTCAACTGGTAACAAGGTCTGAAATCAAAAATATCTTCAGGAAAGGAGAATGATCAATGAGTATTGCCACCATCATGCTCGTCGACGACGAAGTCCCCTTCGTCGAGGCGATGACCAAGCGTTTGAAGCGACGGGATCTCGAGGTCGAACAGGCCTTTAGCGGCCAGGAGGCCCTCGACAAGTTGACCGAAGACAGCAAGACCGAAGTCGTGATCCTGGATGTAAAGATGCCGGGCATGGACGGAATCGAAACCCTCAAGGCCATCAAGGCCAAGGTGCCGCTCGTCGAAGTGATCATGTTGACCGGCCATGCCACCGTCGAATCGGCCATCGAAGGCATGAAACTGGGCGCCTTCGACTACCTGCTCAAACCATGCGAGATGGATCACCTGATCGCCAAGGTGTCCGAAGCGGCCGCCAAGAAACGTCAACATGAAGAAAAAATCATCAATGCCCGCATCCAGGAGATAACGGCCAGACGCCCATAGAGGAGCCATGGAACCCAAACACCCGATAAAGCAACGGCCAGAGCCGATTCATTTACTGCTGGTGGATGATGAAAAGGGATTCGTCGACGTCTTATCCAAGCGTCTGGCCAAGCGCAACATCAAGACCACACAAGCTTTCTCGGGAAGCGAAGGCATCCGTCTGCTCAGGAAAAGGGACTTCGATATCGCTGTGCTGGACCTTAAACTGGAAGACATGGATGGAATTGAAATCCTTAAAATCTTTAAAAAAATGGACCCAGACATGCCGGTCATCATGCTTACCGGCCATGGCTCAAAAAAAGCTTCCCAGGAGGGGCTGCTTCATGGGGCCTACGATTACCTGACCAAGCCGCATGAATTGGACGAATTAATCGACAAGATCCATGCTGCCGTCAGCGAAGGAAAAAATCAGCAAACCGACGAATAATCAACCCCAGTTAAATATCGACGTCGCATTATGCGGTTCAATTAAAAAGGGATCAACGGGTGTTGTGGCCCGCCATCGGTTCCATTGGAACCGATGGCGGGTAACCTGGTCAATTATTTCATCGAGGAATGGTAAAAGGAGAGGGATTAATGCTAACCTTGGTAAAATCAAAAAATGTTCAGATTCTCTTTGCGCTTCTTCTCGGTGCCATCGTTCTCATGGCACCGAGGCCCGAAGGAGACCGTTTCAAGATCACGGGGGATTCAGCCAAAGAATTTTACGAAACCATACGGGATCAGTTCAGCCTGGTCACGCCGGCCAAACCCGATGACGGCACTTATGTGGTCGAAACCGTCGATAAAGGCGCCGTCCAATCGTTTGGAACGTTACTTCACGACAAGGCCCTGGCCTCCGGAAAGGGCGATATCCAGATCGACTACCTTAACGGGCTGTCCCCCAAGGCCATGCGTTTTTTGGCGGTGCTGGCGGTCCTGATCTTCCTCTTCCTCGTGGAGCCGATTCCTCTGGAAATCACCGCCACCCTCATCGGCGTCTCCCTGGTGCTGATGGGGATCATGGACGTGAAGTCCGCCTGGGCCCCCTACATGCACCCCGTGGTGGTCTTCATCATGTGCTGCCTGATCTATGCCATCGCACTGGACAAGGCCGGCCTGACCAAGCGCCTGGGTCACTTCATCGTCCAGAAGGCCGGCACCAACGTCGTCCGGTTTACCTTTTTCATCAGCATCGGGCTGGGGATCTCCTCCTCCTTCATGCACGATGCCGCGGCCGTGTCCATCGGCATTGTCACCATGCTGCCGCTGATGCGCGCGGCCGGCATCCAACCGCACAGCAATACGGCCAAATTCATGCTCATCTCTCTGGCCTTTGCCTGCTCCTGCGGCGGCATGGGCTCCCTGGTCGGCGGCGGCCGGTGCATGGTGTCGGCGGCGTTCCTCAAGGAATTCACCGGTATCGAGATCACGTTCATGGACTGGATCAAATACGCCATGCCTCTGGCCATCGTCACCGTACCGGCATCGGTACTGGTCTGCTACTTCGTGTTCCGCCCGGATCGCACCCTGAACCTGCCTAGCCTGGACGAGGAACTGCCGCCCTGGACGTTTCAGGAAAAAATCACCGTGGCCATCGTCGCCTTCGCCTTCATCGCCTGGTTGACCAAGGGGTTCCACGGACTGGATTACTCCGTCACCGGCATGATCGGCGTGGCGGCGCTGGTGTTTAGCGGCATTCTCAAGTGGGACGATATCCACGAGAACCTGGAATGGGGCACGGCCCTGTTCATTTTTGGTGGCGGCATCTCCCTGGGCCTGGCCATGGGTGCCTCTGGTGCGGCCGACTACTTTGCCAACCTGTTCTTCCCCTTTGTGAAGGGTGGCGGATGGTTGCTGATGTTTGTCGGCGTGGGGGTCTTCGGTGCGCTGGTGACCAATGCCATGGCCAACGTCGCCGCGGCAGCCCTGATTCTGCCCATCGTGATCCCCATGGCGCAGCTTGAGGGGGTCGATCCCAGGGTGCTGGCCCTGTGCCTGGGCACCGCCACATCCTTTGCCATGCTGCTGGTCATCGGCTGTCCGCCCAATGCCATCGCTTACAGCTTCAGGCAGTTCAAGGCCTCGGACATCACCAAGGTCGGCCTGGTGGCGACCCCGGTCTTGCTCTTGATCCTGGTAGTCGTGGCGGCAGTGTGGTGGAACATTTTGGGACTTGTTTAATCACTTCAAGAATGCGACACAACAGTCAAGCAGTACGCTTATCATTTAAAAAGGAAAGGCCACATGGATTCCGGACAATCCGCTAATTTCCAATTGTTGTTGGTCGATGATGAAACGGATTTTCGCAGCACGCTGACCAAGCGCCTGAGCCGACGGGGAATCAACGCCCACCAGGCGGAAACCGGTGAAGCGGCGATTGACCTTCTCGTCACCCAGCCCATGGACGTGGTGGTGCTGGATGTGAAAATGCCGGGCATGGACGGAATGGAAACCCTGCGTCACATCAAACAACGGTATCCCCAAACCGAGGTAATCCTGCTCACCGGCCATACCGCGACCCGCGACGGCATCGAAGGGATCAAGGCCGGGGCCTTCGATTATCTGAGCAAACCGGTGGAATTCGAACACCTGCTGGAGAAGATCAAACAGGCTTTCGAAAAGAAGCAACGCACCGAAGAGCGTCGATTGGAAGCCGAATACAAGGCGCATATCGAACAGCAGATGATCGCGACGGAACGGCTGGCGGCGTTGGGAACATTAGCGGCCGGCGTGGCCCATGAAATCAACAATCCGCTGGCCATCATCAACGAAGCCGCCGGATATTTATCTAGCTTGCTGGAAAAGCCTGAATTGGCCGATATTCCCCGCAAGGAGCAGATGGGAAAGGCCGTCGATAAAATCCAAAAAGGGGTCAAGCGGGCGCGGGCCATCACCCACCAATTGCTTGGCAGCGTCCGTAAACCGGAACCGCTCCTGGTTCACATGCACCCTAATGATTTAGTGGATGAGTCCATTCAATTGGTGAGCAAGGAAGCCAAGGACAAACAAATCAGCATTACCCGAGAAAGCGCAAATGATGTGAGGGCCGCATGGATCAATGCCAACCAGATTCGTCAGGTCCTCATCAACCTGATCGCCAATGCAATCCATGCCACGGCACCCCATGGTCAAATCACCATCAGCGTCAAAAAACGAGAACCCAACGGTATCACCCTTGCCGTCCAAGACACCGGCAAGGGGATCCCCAAGGAGAATCTGGATAAAATTTTCGAACCCTTTTTCAGTGACAAACCGCCAGGCCAAGGAACCGGATTGGGTCTGTTCGTTACCAAGGAAATTGTCGACAAGCTGGACGGCTCCATAAAGGTCGATAGCCGTGTCGGCGTGGGCACGACCATGACCGTACACATCCCCATTCAACACCTGGAAGGTAAACCACAACGCGGCGACGACGTCGGGCATCAGTAGCTGTCGATCGTCGGCGCCGAACCTTCAGCGCCCAACATGCAAAAGGAGACCCGGATCATGATTAAGATACCCACCAGAGTGCTACTGGTCGATGATGAACAGGATTTCGTGGAAATGCTCGCGATGCGTCTGGAAGAAGCCGGCGAACAGGTCACAGCGGCCTATAATGGCCAGGAATGTCTCGAGAAACTGGCTGCCCATGAATTCGATGTTGTCATTCTGGATATCAAGATGCCTGGCATGGACGGCATCCAGACATTACAAAACATTAAGAACAGCTATCCCCTGGTGGAAGTGATTCTGTTGACCGGTCACGGAACGACCGAAACGGCCGTGGAGGGGATGAAGCTGGGCGCCTTTGATTATCTTCTCAAGCCAGCGGATTTCGAGGATTTGACCACCAAACTGGTTGGCGCGCGCAAGAAAAAGGATGAACAGGAAGAGCGCATTCGCCAGGCCGAAGCCCGATTGCTGTTGAGAAAACGAGGCAACATCTGAGCGCCTGATCAAAATGTACAGCGAGCCAATGGGAGAATAATAAAATGAAAACCTTGAACGTCAACGAACTGATGGTACCCCTTAACGAATATGCCACCGTGTCGGAAGATGCCACGCTGGCAGATGCCATCATTTCCCTGGAGAAGGCCCAGCAGGCCTTCGATCACACCAAATACCGCCACCGCGCCATCCTGGTATTGGATCAACACCAGCAGATCATCGGCAAGATCAGCCAGCTCGACGCGCTCAAGGCCCTCGAGCCCAAATACAACGATATTCAGGGGGAGACACCCGGTTCCGGATTCCGCCATTTCAGCAAATATTTTCTTAAATCCATGCAGGAACAATATCGTCTCTTTGACAAACCCCTCAACCACATCTGTGAAAAAGCCGCCAAACTGAAAGTAAAAGATTTCATGCAGGAAATGACCGAGGGTGAGTTTCTGGATGAGGATGCGACATTGGACGAGGCCATCCACATGCTGATCATGGGTAATCACCAATCCTTGCTGGTTACCCGTGACAAGCAAATTATCGGTATATTGCGCCTGACCGACGTCTTTGCCGCCGTATTTCAATCCATGTCCCTGACTTGCACGCGATAAAAGACTAAAACGGACAGCGGGTCATGATTGTGTTTGTCAATTCTGGATGGCCTCGGAACGTGTTGCCAAGGACTGACGGCCATCCAGCCGTTCTTCACCCCTTTGAGCGATTGTTTGACCTTCCCGGACGTTGGATGGCGTTTTCAAACAGACATTGGGAGAACCTGCCGCCGAGCGGAGAATCTCCTCTGGTAATGTTCTGTTCCGATATTTCCGACCGGTTCCTTTGCCTCGAAGAGCGAAAGGAAATTGCATGTGGACACGCATTAGCCTGAAAAATCGCATCTATATCCTGCTGACTGCTATTTTCCTGGTGACCTTTTCCGGGGCCGCGGTAATGGTCTGGTATTCCTATAGCATCGAGGTGGTGCTCACCACCATCACCGATGAAAATCTGGTCGCTTTCCAGAGTGCCGAGTCATTGGAAATCGCCTTGGTCAACCAAAAAGGATTTGTATCTTACTATTTTCTCGACGGTAACCCGGACTGGCTGATCCAGCTAGAGAAATACCGCCGCATTTTCAGTGAGCAACTGGGCCGGGCCAAGGTATTGGCTCAGTCTGAGCGTCAACGGACAACCATTCGCGATATTGCCCTGGAATATGATCATTATATCCGCGAAAAGGATAAAGTGATCGAATATTACAAGTCCGGCCAGGACCAATATGGTTCTCAACTGCATCAGGATGTACGCAACCGTTTTTTCTCCATCCTGCAGATGTGCGAGGACTACAAAAAAGATCAGACCGAATCGATCATCAACGCCAAGCAGAATGCCTTGACCGAAGCCGCCCGGCTGCGCGATACGGCCATGGCCGTGATCGTTACCCACATTTTATTGGTCCTGCTACTGGCGTACCTGTTGGTCAACCAGATCCTCAACCCGGTCCGCGCCTTGATCCTCGAAACCAGTCGTAGCGACAACATCGAGCTTTCGGGAAATGACGTCAAAACCCTGAGCAAAAGCGTCCGCGGACTCATTGAAGACGTGGGACAGACGCAGGTGGAATTGGAAAAAAGCCGTGAGAACCTGTTGCAGGCGGAAAAAATGGCCATGGTGGGAAAGCTGGCGGCCGGCATGGCCCACAGCGTGCGCAATCCATTCACGTCGGTAAAAATGCGGCTCTTTTCCCTGAGCCGATCGCTTAAGATGACCGGGGTGCAAAAGGAAGACTTCGATGTGATTTCCGAAGAAATCGATCACATCGACACCATCGTTCAAAACTTTCTGGAGTTTTCCCGCCCACCGAAACTCAAGATGCAGCCCGTGAGCCCCTCAACAGTGGTCGATACGGCCATTCAACTGCTCTGCTATCGCCTCGAATCCTATAATGTAAAGGTCGATCTGCATCGCAACCAATTGTTGCCGGCCATCGATGCCGATCCCGATCAGCTCAAGGAGGTGTTTGTCAATCTGATGATCAATTCCTGCGAAGCCATGACCGGCGGGGGTAGCATCGACATTCATGAACAGGTGATCGGTCCGCCGGATCGTCTGCAAGCCCAAATTCGTATCCGTGACAACGGCTCCGGAATCGCACCGCCACTTGCCGAAAAAGTGTTCGATCCCTTTTTTACCACCAAAGAAGACGGCACCGGATTGGGTCTGAGCATCGTTTCAAGAATTATCAAGGAACATGGCGGACAGATCGATCTCGTGTCCACTGAAGGCCTGGGAACAACCTTCACCATTGTTCTACCGACACAAGGCACGACTTGAGCGATTGTCGCGGTGGCAACAGATACAAGGAAGGAGTGAAATTGTGAACACCGTCCTGATTATCGATGACGACGACCAGCTGCGTATCAGTTTCCAGCGGCTGCTCAATGAAGAGGGATATCAGGTTCGCACCGCCGCATCTGGCGAGGCCGGTATCCGTATGGTCAGTGAGGCACTGCCCGACCTGGTGGTACTCGATGTGCGTCTGCCAGGGATCAACGGCCTGGAGACCTTCAGGCAAATCCACATGATCGAGCAGAAACTGCCCGTCATCATCATGACCGCCTATGGCACGACGGAGACGGCCATCGAAGCCACCAAGATGGGGGCCTTCGATTACGTCATCAAACCCTTCGACATCCCCCAAATGTTGTCCACCATCGGGCAGGCCTTGGAAGCCGGCCGCTTCATGCGATCCCCGGTGGATATGGATGTTTCGCCGGACAAAACCGAAGGTGAGGCCATCATCGGGAAAAGCCCCGCCATGCAGGAAGTATACAAGGCGATCGGCCGGGTATCGGCCACCGATGCAACGGTGTTGATTCGGGGTGAATCCGGTTCCGGAAAAGAACTCGTCGCGCGTGCGTTATATCAGCACAGCATTCGCTCCCAAAAGCCGTTTCTGGTGATCAACTGCGTGGCCATTCCCGATACACTGCTTGAAAGCGAGTTGTTCGGCTATGAAAAAGGGGCCTTTACCGGAGCGACCCATCGCCGGGTAGGCAAAATCGAACAGGCCAGTAGTGGCACCGTATTCTTGGATGAAATCGGGGACATGCCCTTGAATTTGCAAGCCAAGATGCTGCGCCTGCTCCAGGAAAAAAGCATCGAGCGACTGGGCGGCAGGGAGACCATTCCGGTAAATGTGCGCATCATCGCGGCCACCAACAGGGACCTCGAGCAACAGATTGCCAAAGGACAATTTCGAGAAGACCTTTACTACCGGCTCAAGGTGATCACGATCTGGCTGCCATCCTTACGCGAACGCACCGGCGACATCCCTCTCTTGGCCGATTATTTCCTGACCCGTTTTTCCAACGAACTGGGGATCGAAAATCCGGGAATCACCCGTGAAGCCATGTCCATGCTGGTCTCCAGCCCCTGGCCGGGAAATATTCGCGAGCTTTCCAACACCCTGCAAAAAGCCTTGATCTTTAACCGTGGAGCACCGTTGAGCATTTCCGACATCACCCAGGCCACCGGCAGCGAAACGAGAAATCACCCGTTGAACGAAGATATCTGTGATGAGAGCATTCGGTCCTGGATTCGCGCGCTTTTATCCAATGGGGGGCAGGACAACCTGTTTGAGAACTGCATGGATCACTTCGGCAGCCTCTTGGTGGGGGAAGTGTTGAGTCTAACCGGCGGCAACCGTTCCCAGGCGGCAAAATTACTGGGCATGTCCAGGCCGACGTTGCATGCCAAAATTGATAAATACAACCTGAAAATTGAGACCAGCGTAAAATAGCGTGGCCCGTTAAAGTTTATCCAAAAAGGCAAGATCCTTATTCTGGGTCAGTTTGGTTCCGACGACCAAAACCTCGATCCGACTGCCCGCAATCGTTCGGTAATACAATCGGCCCTTGTAGGCAAAGATCACTTCGAATACGGTTTCACGGTTTTTCTTTCCAAACACCTTTCGTTTCACCGGAACCATTTTTACATCATCGTTGAGTTGGTGAATCACTTCCTCGGCCTTGATTTGCAGTTCTTCGGTAAGGTTTATAAAACCACGTATGGCTTTGTCATGAACGGCAAGGTTCTTGTACAACACGTTGAATCTTTTTTTAAATGTTTCCCCCCCCTTGATAACGTGACGCTTTCGGCTGGTTTTTTCTCTTTCGTACCGGTTAATCTCATTCCTAAGGACATCGATTTCCTGTAATCGCTGATTTTGTTCAGCCTCGTGTTGGTCGATCTTTTCCTCGAGCGCTACCAGCTCTTCCACCATTTCATCCTCGGCTGCCGATATTTTTTCGCGTTCGGCAGCCAGCGCTTCTTTCATCTGTTCGATCTTCTCGTTCAACTCACTGCGCTGGTTTTCCAATGCACCGAGTCGTTTTAGGTGTCGCTGGTGTTCATCGGCAAGGCCTTTGATCATCTTTTTGGCTGCCAGCTCATCGGCACGTATTTTTCTTGCCCCACGCCGGTAGAACAGAAAGAGGACCGAGAGGGAAAGCAAAACGAAAGCGAATAATATACCATTTGCGATCAATGTGTTATGCGCAATTTTTACTTTTACGGAAGGTATCATTCCGTCGGAAAGCAAGCGATAGTTTTCTTGCGCCAGGGCAAAGGTGTTCACGGTGCCAAAATCCGATCTTGTTTCCTCATAGCCATGGGGAAATAGATAATCACCGTTTTGGGTGGTAATGGTCACATCGATCTCGACTCCCCAATTGACCAGCTTGTGGCGGGCAATAAAGGCGTGGATATTTTTTTGAAGGACATCTCGAAGGCGAGTGGTGCCCTCTAGCAATGGGGTCACATCACCGATGAGTCTTGAAGCCAAGTCTCCTTCACAGTGGGTTTGGATGGCCCGTTCCAGAAATTGGAGGGAATAAATGTACAGAAAAGGCGGCAGCAACACGCAAAGGATGAGGATCTTAAACGGGAAATGCCGCATGCTTAAATCTCCGATAACATCCGTTTGGCATCATCGGCGCCATCAAAATCTTCATCCAGGGATAAGGCCCTCTTTAACATCGTCTTGGCCTGTTCTTTGTCACCTTTATGAAACAGGGCCGCTCCCAAGTGGTAATGGATCGTTGCATGATCAGGCGCTTTTTCAAGGCCAGCGAATAATTCCTGAACGGCTTGCTCATAGCGCCCCTTTTTGAAATAGATCCAACCCAATGTATCCATCACACTGGGGTTTTCAGGCAATTTTTCCTTGGCAATGCGTGCGTATTTCAAGGCCTCGTCGATATCACCGCCCATTTTTGAAATCAAGTAAGCCAGATTGTTGGCCGCCGGGGCAAACTGCGGATCGACGGCCAACGCGGCACGATAGTGTTTCTCGGACAGATCGAACTTTTTTTGCATATCGTAAATGGTTCCGAGAAGCATATGCGGTTGGACCTGATTGGGATTTTTGGCCAGCACCGCCTGATACTGGTCGATGGCTTTTTGCGGCTGCTTGCTCGAAAGGTAAAGCTTGGCCAACGCATAATAAGGAGGCAGGAATCCCGAATTTTCATTGATGGCCGTCTGAAACGCCACTTCTGCCGCATCGGGTTTATTCTGCGCCAGCAACACACCACCTTTCAGGTTGTTGATGATCGCTCGGTGCATCATCGAATCGCCAACCGCTTCGAGTTGGGCATCACACCTGGCCAGGGCCGTATCGAGCCGCCTTTTGGCGCCATATGCCAAAATGAGATTGGTGAACACGTCCATCAGGTTGGGATTCAATTTCAAGGCCGTGTCAAAGCTTTTGATCGCGTCATCATACTTTTTCGTGGCCCGCTGAAGTACCCCCATTCGGAAATAGCCCACCGGATTCTCTGGATCATCATCGATCAGTGTTTGAAAGGCATTCTTTGCTCCAACGACATCTCCTTGAACCATCAAGGCATTCCCCAGCATCACCCTGGCCTGAAAATTCTTGGAATTTATATCCAATACCGAGGCGCACAATTTCTGAACGCGTGCAAAATCTCTCTCTTTCATGGCGATGCCGGCCAACAACAATTGGGCTTCAAGGTGATTGGGATTGAGTTCGATGGTTTTCGTGAGCGCGGTTTTGGCCCGTTGGATTTCGCCCGTGGCCAGATGGATCGTCCCCTTCAGGTAATGGGCCTGTACCGCCTTGGGTTCTTCCTCGATCAGCCGATCGAAGATGCCAATCGCCGTCGCATAGTCTTCTCGATGAAACGCGATTTCTCCTTTCAGCATGCGAGCGGGGTAAAAATTGGGTCTTTTTTCCAAAACCGCTTTCAGGTGTATTTCAGCCGCTTCCAGTTGGCGATGTTTGACGTGATAGGCGGCGACGGTGGTCATGATATTCACATCTTCCGGATCAATCGCGATGGCTTTCCGATAGGAAGCTTCAGCCTCCTGGGGTCTTTTGTGCTGAAAAAAGAAATTTCCCAAAATAATGTACAGTTGCGCGTTGTCCGGGTTCTGTTCAATGGCTTTCTCAAGTTGTGCCTGGGCCTTGTCATAAGCCTTGCGATCCATGAAAAAACGGGCCAAGTCTACACGCGGCTTGGCGTTGGTGGGATCCAATTGAACGGCCTGCATCAGAAGGGATTCGGCGGCCTCGAATTTTTTCTGGTGGGCATAAATTCGCGCCAGGCCCATGTATGCTCGAAGCTGTTGACCGTCCAGTTCGAGAATACGTTTGTAAATAGCAGCCGATTCGGAAGGGTTCTTCTCAAGGTCATTAACGCCGGACAACAAGAAAAGGGCTTCGATGTTGTTGGGGTCTGCTTCGAGTACCGCCTCGACCTTTCTCCGTGATTCCGCGCTTTGCCTGCCCAACAGATAGAATGTCGCCAGTTTGAGGGCCGCATTCACATTTTGAGGATCAAGTTTGGCGACCCTGGCATATTCCCTAAAGGCACTGCGGGGATCCCCCAACTTCAGGTAGGTCTCTCCCAACTTTTCGTAAGCATCGATAAATTCGGAATCGATTTTAACCCTACAACGACACTTATAACTATTTGATTTGAAAATTTGCTCAAAGTCTGCCATACTACGAAACAATCATGCAAAAGGAGGCAGACTATGTTACCCAGCATACGATCCGACGAATATCTTTATTCGGTTCCAAAGTTTGACCTTGGCAAGGATGACATCAAAGATTTTAATAATGAACTCAATGGATTTCATCAACAGTTCGCGGATTGTTTTCAGCGCAGCGAATCACGGGAGCACTTTTTGAGGTACATGGCAGGGCAATTCAGTCCACTGGAGCGTAAATCAATTGAACCCATCGCTCTGTCTATAGAAGATAGCAGTGTCAGGGCGATGCAGCGTTTTGTAAGTGATGCACCATGGGACGAAGAAAAAATGTCTGTCAAATTTCGTAGTATGGTAAATGACGATCTCGGAAGCCCTGACGGCGCCTTGATTTTCGACGAAAGCGGTTTCCTTAAAAAAGGACAGGACTCCATTGGCGTATCGAGGCAATACTGTGGGACAATAGGAAAAGTCGACAATTGCCAAGTGGGTGTCTTTGCTGGTTACGTTTCAGAATACGGATACACACTGCTTGATAAGCGACTGTTCATCCCCGAGAAGTGGTTCGACGACGATTATTCCGGCCGTCGGAAAAAGTGCAAACTGCCGAAAGAGACGGTGTTTAGAACCAAGCCCCAGCTTGCCGCTGAGATGCTAAACAACCTTGCCGAAGAAGACATACTGCCGTTCAAGTACATACTGGCCGATTCGATATATGGGGAAAGCCCTGAGTTTATTGAAATAGCGGACTCTATTATAGACAAAACCTATTTGGTGTCGGTCTCCAAAAATACACAATGCTGGCTTAAACGGCCGATGACTATGGAAAAAACGTATCAGTGGGGCGGAAAAACCAAAACCAAAACGATCTTGGTCGATCAGGACAGCAAACCACTCACCGTTGAGGAGTTGGCCAAAAATATAAACGACTATTTTTGGTATCGTCGAAAGGTGTCAGAAGGAACGAAAGGTCCCATCGTCTATGAGTTCACGCGTCGTCGCATAATCCTGTCTGCTGCAGGACTTCCACAGAAGACCGTTTGGTTGCTAATCCGGAGAACCCTGGGGGATGCTCCGCAATACAGTTTTTTTATCAGCAATGCCTCTTCAAGCACGAGACTGAAAACGCTCGTTTGGCTCAGCGGTTTACGCTGGGCAATTGAGCAATGTTTCGAAGAAACAAAAACCGAACTGGGTATGGACCATTACGAGGTACGCAAATTTCCAGGATGGCATCATCATATACTCACATGCATGATGGCCCATTTTTTCCTCTGGCACCTGAAAATCAGGATGGGAAAAAAAAGCACCATCTATTACTCTGTCGCAGCTTAGAACGCTAATCGAGGTTATTTTGCCGATCAAACGACATACTTTTGAATATTTACTTGAAAAGACCGTTTGGATTCAGGTCCGCAATCATCGCGCTTATCTGTCGCATAGAAAAAGGCGGTTGCGCGAACTTGGTTGTGGAGTCTAAGTGTCGTTGTAGGGTTAATGGCATTGCAAAATTCCAGCTCGGCACGTTTATACTGGCCTTGGGCAAAATAGGTCTGTCCCTTTTCGAAATGAGAGGATTTTTTTTCATTATCGCTAGTACACCCCATGATCAGGATTATCGTGATAAACAACAGCACCATTTTAGCTATGCGCATTCTTATCGACGTCCCTATTTCTCATATCGGCTTTGATATAATGCAAAAAAAAGCAGGGTCAAGAACGCTCCCTGCTCTTTTGCGTTGTGCGATTGTTTCAATCAAACTACTCGTTTCTCTTGGAAAGTGTAGATTTCCTCAGCGCCCTTAGGGACACGTTAATAAATAATTCCAACAGAAAGCAACGGATGGGTCATCGTTTATATGGCCCATCCGCCGGTGCATAATCGTCTCTCATCCATCCGTCACAACCGGCCGCCGTCCAACGCTAATGTACGTAAACCCCATTTCTTTCATAAAAGCTCGTGAGAACAGATTCCGGCCGTCAAACACAACGGGAGTTTTGAGCACTTTTTTGATGCGCCCGAAATCCGGGTTGCGGAACTGGTTCCAGTCCGTAACCACCGCGAGTGCGTCGGCACCGTCGATGGGATCGTATTGACTGTCCATTACCTTCACCAAACCATTATCGGCCAGCATCTGCCGAGCGTTGTCCCCGGCTGCCGGATCATAGGCATTGATGATCATACCGGCAGCGGTCAGATCCCGGATGATGTCAAGCGCCGCCGATTCGCGCATGTCATCGGTGTTCGCCTTGAATGCCAACCCCCACAGAGCCAGGGTCCTGCCATTGACGCCGCCGAGAGGTTCAAAATGGCGTTTGACTTTTTGCGCCAACATCATCTTCTGGCGGTTGTTTACCGCATCCACGGCAGATACCAGGTCGGGCTCACAGCCGTATTCTCTGGCTGTATGGATCAGGGCGCGAACATCTTTGGGGAAACACGAGCCACCATACCCGACGCCAGGGTAAATAAAATGATAACCAATCCGCCGATCCGAACCAATACCGGCTCGGACATCCCGGACATCCGCACCCACCGATTCACAAATATTGGCGACCTCATTCATGAACGATATTTTGGTGGCCAGCATACAATTGGCCGCGTATTTGGTCATTTCCGCGCTGCGCACACCCATGACGATCATTTTTTCACGACTGCGGGCAAAGGGCGCATAAAGCGTTTCCAGCAATTTGGCCGTTCGCACATTATCCGTGCCCACGATTACACGGTCGGGTTTCAGAAAATCATTGACCGCATCCCCCTCCTTGAGAAATTCAGGGTTGGACACGACATCGAACTCCACGGTTACGCCTCGTTTTTCAAGCGCTTTGGAAATGATCCCCTTGACCCGGTCTGCCGTTCCCACGGGCACGGTGGATTTGTTGATGATAATCTTGTAATCGCTGATGATTTCTCCTATCTGGCTGGCCACACTATCCACATAGGACAAATCACAAGACCCATCCGTCCGCGACGGCGTCCCCACGCAACTGAATACGAACAGGGCATCTTGCATGCCTTCGGCCAGGTCGGTGCTGAATCTCAGGCGGTTTTCAGCCGTATTTCGGGTGACCAACGGCTCCAGCCCGGGTTCGAAGATGTGAATCTTGCCGGCTTTAAGATTATCGATGATTTTTGGGTTAACATCGATGCAGACGACATCGTTGCCCATCTCCGCGAGACAGGCTGCAGCCACGAGCCCGACGTATCCGGTTCCGATAATACAGACGTTCATGAAAAATCCTTATGTCAGTTGATTATTTTCCATAGTAGCGTTTATACCAGTCTACAAACCGCCCGATACCGTCGGCAATCGCGGTACTCGGCTTGAAGCCCACGTCCTTAACCAAATCATCCACATCGGCATAGGTGGCGGGTACGTCGCCGGGTTGCAGATCCATGAAATTTTTTATCGCGCGTTTCCCCAATGCTTTTTCTATCGTGCCGATGAAGTCGATCAATTCAACCGGTTGATTGTTTCCGATATTATAAATTTTATATTTGGTATAGGACGTTCCCGGATCTGGGGCATCGCCACTCCAATCGGGATTCGGATCGGGAATGCGTTGGGTGACCCGCACCACACCTTCGATTATATCATCGATATAGGTAAAGTCGCGTTTCATTTTGCCATGATTGTAAACATCGATGGGTTTATCCTCCAAAATTGCCTTGGTAAACAGAAACAAGGCCATATCCGGCCGTCCCCAGGGACCGTATACCGTAAAAAAGCGTAGTCCCGTGCAAGGTAACCCGAATAGGTGACTGTAGGTATGGGCCATCAATTCGTTTGATTTCTTTGACGCCGCATACAACGAGACGGGATGATCCACATTGTGGTGAACCGAGAACGGCATATTCGTGTTGGCCCCATAAACGGAACTGGATGAGGCAAATACCAGATGCTTTACCTGATAATGCCGGCAACATTCCAACAAGTTGACAAAACCAACCAAATTGGAGTTCACATAGGCCTGAGGATTGGTCAATGAATAGCGTACCCCCGCCTGGGCGGCCAGATTCACCACGACATCGATGGCATGGCGCCTGAATAGGGAATCCATTCCGTCGGCGTCCGAAAGATCGACACAATGGTATGAAAAGGCCGCATATTTCTTCAAAATGGCAAGGCGGTCTTGTTTGATCCGTGGATCGTAATAGTCATTGAGATTGTCAAGTCCAAATACGCGATACCCATCATCGAGAAGTCGCTTAGACAGATGAAAGCCGATAAAACCGGCGGCACCGGTGATCAGTGCGGTGTTATATTCTAAGTTCATGGTGCCCCTTTCGAGGTTGAATTTTCAAAAGTTGGATATTTTAAAAACACGAGATCAAGAACTTTTGATTTTTAATTTGAAGGCCAATAGTTATCACCTAAACCGAGTTTAAGCAAGGCGTTGGGGTACCGATAGCCAAGCGGCGTCTGCCGGTTTATTCTACCATACTCATATTCGTCATCAACAATCGCAATGCTATCATCCGACAGTCTGACTATATTCTCTTCTTATCGACTTTAAATGAGCAAAGCATTGGGCGCAAGCAATCCTTTGGGTGATGAAAAGTGTGGAAAAACTTGCCATTTTGTTAACGTTCATATATAAATGCCGATAAATACCGCATGCGGTCCCCTCCCTTAAGGAAAAAACAAGAGGCAGGAATGAAATCGTCCTTCAAGCTATTGATCATTGACGACAGCGAAGAGATTTTAACGGCGTTGACCAATTTTTTCATTCAAAAAAATTATGACGTCGTGTCTGCGGCGAATGGCCTCGACGGTTTGAAGCATATTGAATCCAAAGACGCGTATTTCGATTTGATCATAACCGATTTGGTATTGCCCAATATCAGTGGGGTAGCGATTATCTCAATCGTCAAAAAGAAACTTCCCGACACACCGGTTATTGCCATCACCGGATGGGGAGAGCATCCTGAATCGTTGGCCAAAGAAGCCCATGCCGATATCGTTCTCGAAAAGCCATTCAAACTACCTGAACTGGAACAATTGGTTAAGAAACTATTGAACCGATGAGCGAAAAATCAAAATCTATGACAGGGCCGCCAATTGTCGGTGTAAGCAAAAACATCCAGCGTGTTCGCGAATTGATCGATCATGTTGCAGGCACCGGCCTGAATACCGTCGTTTTCGGAGAAAGCGGCGTGGGTAAAGAGGTGGTCGCTCAAAATCTTTATCAACGATCGCCACGCGTGGGTAAGCCATTTGTTAAAATCAATTGTGCCGCGCTGCCCGAAGGGTTGCTGGAAAGCGAATTGTTTGGATATGAGCGGGGTGCATTTACCGGTGCGGAGCAGAAAAAAAAAGGCAAATTCCAACTCGCCCATAGTGGGGTCTTGTTGCTTGATGAAATCGGTGACATGTCGCTTCCGCTCCAGGCAAAATTGTTGCATGTACTCCAAAGCGGCGGCGAATTCTCCCCCCTGGGATCTGAAAAAGAGGTCAAGGCCGACACATGGGTTATCGCGGCCACCAACCACGATTTAAAAAAAGATATTGAAGCCGGTCGTTTCCGCGAAGATCTGTATTATCGGCTTAACATCATCAAAATATATTTGGCCCCCCTTCGGGAACGTCCCGAGGACATTCCGCCCCTAATCGATTATTACATCGAGGAATACACCTCCATGTTGAATAATCAGCATATCGAGAAGCCCAGTCCCGCCGTCATCGATCGCATGTGTGCCTATCACTGGCCTGGAAATGTCCGCGAATTGCAGAATGTGCTGAAACGAATGCTGGTGTTGGGTGACTGCTCTCAAATTATCGATGAACTCATAAACGGCGAAGGGGGAACTTTAGTGAACGAGGCTATGGTGGCCGAAACGGCTACTGCCATGCCCAATCCGCACACCTCCATCGAACAGCTCCTCGACCTGAACGGTGTGAATTCTCCTGAAAGCCCATCCTTTTCACTGAAAAACGCCAAGAAAAACGCGGTCGAAATGGTGGAACGGGAGATTATTTCCCACGTTCTGGGAAAGACCGATTGGAACCGTAGCAAGGCATCGAAAATACTGAAGATTAGTTACAAAACCCTGCTTTATAAGATCAGTGACCTGGATATCGTGCCGCCGGAGAAGTAGTTTTGGGCGTGAGCGCGTCAGGCGTTAGGGCGTAAGGCGATAGACCGAAAACCTTCCTATCAGCCTTTTTTAGCTTCAGGGACCGGAGTAATGCGGTTAGCATTTTATCTATACGAATGAGTGTTTCATCCAATTGGATCGATAAATCTTAAGCGCAAGCTATTCGATCCTACTCGCTCTCACGCCTTACGCTTTTCGCCTTTACGTCCCAACCATCACCGCCCGAAACCCCAACGCCGGTCCGAACAACTCCGGGTCGAAGGAAAATCGTCGGCTGCAGCGCATGCTCCAGGCATCCAGATGCCAGCTGCCACCGCGAATGACATGGTCTCTACCACCCGTCGACCAGACCGGATCCAAACCAGCGTGATGCTTGTAGGCGGATTCAAGATAGATATCTCGGCACCATTCCCAAACATTCCCACTCATGTCATAAATTCCCAGTCCATTGGGCGATTTAGTCCCAACCGGAGCCGTGCTGCCGTTATTATTGTCCTCAAACCATGCGACATCTTCAGGATTCGATCCACCGGCATACCGTTCATCCAATCCGCCGCTACGGGCTGCGTATTCCCACTGCGCTTCAGAAGGCAGGTCGAAAACCAATCCTTTTGGCGACGCCCCATTTAATCGATCGATAAACGCCATGGCATCATTGAAGCTAACCTGTTCCACCGGAAGCTGCTCACCGGAAAAACTGGATGGATTCTTATCCATCAGTACCATCCATTGGGCCTGTGTTACCGGATGAATGGCCATGTAGAACGGTGAAAGAGAGACCTCATGAACCGGCTGTTCATCCCGGGCACCGTCACCAAAACAATCGCCCATGGAAAACGTTCCCCCAGGTATGTAAACAAACATCATCCCGGTAACCGGATCAGAAAAAGGCTCACCAGGTTGTGGGAGCTTTATCCTTTCTTCTGGTGGCAACCCAGCCGAGGCGGTCCCAATCAATGACACCGGTTTGGCCGAATCCATCAGACCGGCTTCTTCTGCAAAAAGCACCAACCAGGAATGAACAAAATACACCGCCGCCCGACTCATTTTCTTGAGGTCACCGTCCGACGCTTCCAGCCAACGGTCGATTGCGTTTAAATCCATGGCGGCCGATAGATGCTCGCCCTTCCCGGTTAAGGTGGACAGCATATCAACGATCTGCCCGCGATTGAACAGATCCAACATCTGGAGATGGTTGAACGTCTTGTAATCGGCGTCTTCACCGCCCAACTCGATCTCCAGTTCCATCAGGCCGTGCACGATACGCGGTGGCGCCAGACCGCGCACCATTGAATATGCGGTTTTAAGAAGGTCATTAAAAAGAACCTGGAGCAGCTCATGAGCTCGATTGGGCGACTGTTCTATCTCACTATCGGTGAGCTGGTCGAGTAATCTGTGCATCTTGTGTATCTTCATGGCTTGGGTTCATTCAACAAAGGTTTGTTGCATGGTGATCGATTTTCTGCCCGGGGCACACACGGATGCATGCGGACGGTGTAAGGTGTTAGGGTTTTTCATCCTTGCACGCTCACGCCCGCCCCTTGCCTTTCCGATAAATAAAATCAATGGCAACACCACCATTCAAAATTCAAAACTAAAAATTCAAAATTCGAAATCGCCCTTCCCAACTTCCGCGCTCATGTTCTAACCCTTTCCCGCTTTCCCCTCGCCTCTCGACCATCACCCATCACTGTATTTTAGCTCCTGCATTCTGACTCCTGGCTCCTGAATGCTTTCTGTTTTTTTCACCATTCGATGCTCGATGTTCTTTTTCCCCATTTCCCACTCTCCCACTCTCCCACTCTCCCACTCTCCCGCCCTTCCGCCCTTCCGCCCTTCCGCCTTTCCGCCCTTCACCCCTTCACCCCTTCCGGCACGCCATCGTCAGATAGCCTTGTTATCGTAACCGGTTGGTAGGTATTGTAAAAACTATCCGGCCCGTCCAATCGCACGGGAATATAGTTGTCAGTAAGCCCTTTCAACCGGCCGTCATTGCGATCCCGCGTTTCTTCGACCAGCACAGTCACGGGTCTTTTAACGAACCGCCGATAAAAGGCCTTTCTTTTCTCGGCACCCAGTCGACGCATGCGTTGGCAGCGTTCTTTGATCACCGGCGTGGGGACCTGATCCTTGAATGTAAAGGCGGGCGTTCCCCTGCGGGGCGAAAAGGGAAAAACGTGCAGATATGCGACGGGTAGCGATCGGATCAAATCATAGGTATTCTCAAAGGCCGCGTCTGTCTCTCCAGGAAATCCGATCAATGTGTCCACTCCGATGGCAGCATCAGGCACTGTCTTGAGGATCCGCTGGACCAGGGCATGGAAATAGTCACGGTCATACGGCCGATGCATCCGTCGAAGGATATCGTCGTCACCGCTTTGCAAAGGGATATGAAAATGACGACAAGGCCTTCCGGCGAATGCATCGTTGGATGCAGCCAGATGAATAATCGCGTCGGTCAACTCGGCGGGTTCGATTGAACTGATCCGCAGGCGATCAATCGCACCGGCATCGCGAATGCGGCACAGCAAGCTGTACAAATCACTGGCCGGATGTAGATCCTGACCATAACGGCCGATGTGGATACCGGTCAACACCACTTCCCGGTACCCCAGGCGCCCCAGTTGGGCGATCTGCTCTATCGCCTGATCCGGGGGGAGACTGCGGCTTCTGCCTCTGGCATGGGGGACGATACAGTACGTGCAAAATGCATCACATCCGTCCTGAATTTTCAGGAACGGACGCGTCCGATGGCCATGGGAAACGCCGGGAGTGGTCTGGAACTGATCAACGGAAGCGATATCGGTGCAGGTGATCATCTGTTGATCGATGGACGGCATGGAACCGATATCATCTATCAGCATTTCTGGAATTTTGTGTTTATCTCCATTGCCAACCACCCGATCGACGCCGTCAATGGCGGACAATTCCGCAGCCGCGGTCTGGGCATGACAGCCGGTGACCACAATACGGGCCCCGGGATAAGCGCGTACGGCCTGGCGAACGGCCTGACGACTCTGCATCCCCGCCTTCCCGGTGACCGTACAGGTATTGATGATCACGACATCAGCCATGTCATCCTCAGTGGTAGGCAACGCCTGACCCGACGCGATCAAGGCCTGACCGATGCCTTCGGATTCGCACTGGTTGACCTTGCAGCCCAATGTTTTGATGATAAAGCGTTTCAATTTTTTGTTTTTGGTTTGGTTGGTTGAATTGGTTCGTTTGTCTTATTTGTTGAATTGGTTGGTTGTTTTGGTTTAACCAACCAATTCAACAAATCAACCGTGCGTTTATTCAGAAATGGTAGCTCTTGCTCGAGTTCAAGGCGGATGGCAGATTCGAACCGGAGGCGCCCCGAAGGAAGTGCCCTTGGGGTAAATATATGTAATATTTCGAGGATTCGAGTCTGCCGTCCAACGCCGAAATCTGGCCATTTCCATTCCAATTAGAAATCTTCTCAAATAGAGCATTTTGGTTCAAACACCACGGCCTTTACCGCAGCAGCTGGCGGCCAGAGTGGGTAGATTGGAGTTCAGACCAAGGCCGCAGGGGGTTTGCAACCGCAGGCGTAGCAGCGCTACGTTGAGGATTGCGAAAACCCGAGAACGCCGGTATGGGCTCCAATATGCCCGCTCTGGTCGCCAGCTATCTTTCAATCCAGCCGCCGCCTAGTATTTGATCCCCCTGATAAAACACCGCCCCCTGCCCCGGCGTGACCGCCGTCTGGGGCTGGTCAAAGCGTACGTCTGCGGCATGATCGCCAATGGGTGTGACCACGCACGCCACGGCCCGGTGGCGATACCGGATGCGGACCTCAACGGTTAGCGATTCCCGTGGAACGGCGCCGATCCAGCTGATATCCCTCACGCGGCAACTGTCGGTAGCCAATTCATCCTTGAATCCCACCACCAGACGATTGTTGGGGGTATCAAGGCGCACCACATAATAGGCTTGGCTGGCCGGACAATTGATACCCCGCCGCTGGCCAATCGTGAATTGATGCAGGCCGCTATGCGTCCCCACCCGGCGGCCGGTGGTATCCACAATATCACCCGGGCAGGGGACCATTGGGCCGTTTCGGATTAAAAAATCCGCGTAGGAGCCGTCCGGAATGAAACAAACATCCTGGCTTTCCTGCTTGTTTAGCGGCTGCAGTCCCGCTGTCGCGGCCAAATCCCTGACCGCTTGTTTGGTCCAGTCGCCCAACGGAAATAAGGACCGCGCCAGCTGGTCCTGGGTCAGGCGAGCCAAGAAATAGGATTGGTCTTTACTGCCATCAAGGCCTTTGCGCAGCCGATAGATGCCCTGTCCATTTTTTTCCACCCGCACGTAATGCCCGGTGGCCAGCTTTGTCGCCCCCAGCTGACGCACCTTCTCAAAAAGCACGCCGAATTTGATGGACGGGTTACAGAGCAGACAGGGATTGGGTGTTTCTCCGTTGCGATAGGCATTTGTAAAATAGTCGACCACAACCTCACGAAAGGACTTTCTCAGGTCCACGACGACCAGCGGCAATGACAGTTGCTTACACTGGTCCTGGATGGTTTGTGTACCCGGCGGTAGCGGCGTTTCATATCCGGTTAGAAAGTGGACGGCAAATATGTCGTCGCCCTGTTGGTTGAGCAGATAGGCCGCAACCAGGGAGTCGATTCCACCGGATACGGCAATGGCAATGGAACTGTTCATTCAAAAAAAAGCTGATTCGTGGGACGCACTTCCATGGCGCGTGGCGGGCATGCGGTCACACACAATTCACACACACTGCATTTTTGCTGGTCGAAAACAACTTCCATCTCAGGACGTTTGACGGACAAGGCACCCGTAGGGCAAACGGCGGTACAGGAACCGCAATGGGTACATTTTTTTTCGATGCGTTTGATCTCCTGGGAGGCGTTTTGAACCCCCACGCCCTGACGTTTCAGATATTTGACGCCCTCGTTGAAATTCTTTCGGCTGCCGGAAAGCTCCAGCACCATGAACCCTTCCTTGCGGGGCAAAATTCCGGCATTGAGGATATTGAAAAGCAGATCGTATTCCCGAGCCAGATTGCAAACGATGGGTTTTTGTACTTCTGTTATTGGAAAACGCAGTTTGAGGATTTTCGAATACACCGTTTACCTCCGTAAATTCCCTTTATTTTAAACCATAAGGCGTGTAATCTAATAGTTCGATGACGGGGTGTCAACCCCAACTCGTGACTGAACCAGGGAAATAGTCACCGACGCTAAGCGATGAACCGATTTGCATACCGAACCACAGGTCTGGCCATTAAGACCCTTTCCAGTATCTCCCGTGCCCGGCTTAATCTCCATGGAACGGCAAACATCCCCGACGCGCCCACCATTTATGTGGTCAATCATTTTACTCGCATCGAAACGTTTCTGTTACCCTATCACCTGCACCGACTTACCGGAAAGCCGGTGTGGGCACTGGCTGCCGCTGAATTGTTTGTCGGCCGGTTCGGCCGCTATATAGAGCAGATCGGGGCGGTTTCCACCCAATCACCCGACCGGGATCGATTGATGGTCAAAACCCTGCTCACCGGTGAGGCCAATTGGTTGATCTTTCCCGAGGGCCGGATGGTAAAAAACAAAAAAATCATGGAAAAGGGTCGTTTCATGATTTCATATGCCGGGGGGAAGCACCCGCCGCACACCGGCGCCGCGGCCCTGGCCCTGAGGACCGAATTTTATCGCCAGCGCATCGCCGAAATGGCCACTACCGTGCCGGAAGAAGCACAGCGGCTCATTGACCTATTCCAGCTGCCGTCGACTACCACCATTAGCCCCCACCCGACCTGTATCGTTCCGGTAAACCTGACCTACTATCCGCTCCGGGCCAGGGAAAATGTACTCAGCCGTATGGCGGAATATATGGTGGAGGATCTGCCGGAACGGGTCGCGGAGGAAATCATGACCGAGGGGGCCATGTTGCTCTCAGGGGTGGACATTGACGTCCGTTTCGGTGAACCCATCCATCTCACGGCCTGTCATTCCTGCCGTGCCATTCGAGCGGATATTCGATCCACCGCCCCCATCGGCCCTGACGATGCAATCCCCTCGCGCAAATTCATGCGCCGGGAAGCGCTTAAAATCATGCAGCGCTATATGTCCGCCATCTATCGGATGACCACGGTCAATCACGATCATGTATTGGCCTCGTGTATAAAAAAATTACCGGGCAATCGCATCAACCCACTGAATCTCAAGCGACGGGCGTTTTTGGCATCGCAGATGGACGGGAAACCCGGAGACGTCTATTTCCATAACAGCTTCGATCAAAGCCAGGTTCACTTGCTGACCGATGACCGCTATCATAAATTCAGCGAATTTATCGATTTCGCCATACAAAAGAACGTCGTGGCCGTGGATGGAGACGTGTTGATCAAAGATGCCGGCCGGCTAAGGACGATATTCGATTTTCACCGTTCCCGGATCGACAATCCCATTGGGGTGATGGCCAATGAAGTGGCGCCGCTCACAACGCTGCAACGCCGCATTTCATGGCTGTCCTGGTGTCCTGGCTTCTGGTTGCGACGTAAAGTGGCCCGACATCTCATCAAGAGTGAACGGGATGCATTCCATCGTGCCTACGATCGCTTTGCCGCTTTGGAAACCGCCAAACCCCGTGCGGTTGGCCGCCCATTTCTGATCCGGGGGGATCACCGCCGGGTGGGCGTGGTCCTGGCCCACGGATACATGGCGGGACCGGCAGAAGTTCGCGGCCTGGCCGAGTATTTAGGCAAAATGGGGTTTTGGGTCTACGCCCCACGTTTGAAAGGACACGGTACGGCACCGGAAGACCTGGCCGACTGCACCTATCAGGATTGGATCGATTCCATGGATATCGGCTATGCCATCATCAGTCATCTTTGCCGACGCGTCATCGCCGGCGGCTTTTCCACCGGGGCAGGCCTGGCCCTGGATTTGGCCCAACGGATTCCGGCGGTGGAAGGGGTGTTTGCCGTTTCAGCGCCCCTCCGACTGCAGGACATGGCCGCCCGTTTTGTTCCGGCCGTGGATGCATGGAACCGCCTGATGGAACGAATTCACTTGGAAGACGCTAAAAAAACTTTTATTGATAATCATCCGGAAAATCCAGGGATCAATTATTATAAAAATCCCATTTCAGGCGTCCGCGAATTGGAGCGTCTCATGGCATCGCTGGAACCGAGACTGTCAGCCATCTCGACCCCGGCGCTGGTGATTCAATCCCGGGAGGATCCGGTGGTCAACCCCAAAGGCACGGAAATGATCTTCAAGGCATTGGGATCCGCCGACAAACAGATGGTCATGTTCAGTTTCCAGCGCCACGGCATCTTGCTGGGGGAAGGCGCCCAGCGAGTGTACCGGGCGGTAGGCGATTTTCTGGATCACATCCGCCGCCATCCCCCGTCGGTAAGGCCTCCGATGATCAGTGGGCCAGAAATGGAAAAAGAAACCCCGGACGTGAAGATGAAGGAACGCAGACGAAAACTGATCGACAGACGATGGAGCACGGTGGAAAGGAGAAAAAAGACAGGCGACAGGAGGGAAAAAACACGAGAGCGAAAAGAGCTACCAACGGAAAACGGACACTCGTGATGGCGGGAGAGCGGGAGAGCGGGAGAGCGGGAGAGCGAAAACGACTGCGTTGTCCCCCTTATACCTTCTACCTTAAACCAGCATACGGACGATACCCATACCCATGAACTGGATCACCTATATCATTCTTTTTTTTCTATTGGCCGATTATTTCCTCAACCTGACATCTGATCACCTCAACCTCAAGTCAGTCAGCGATCGCATTCCAACATCATTTAAAGATGTTTTCGATCCGGAGAAATACAGCCGAGCCCAATCATATCTGCGCACCAATACGCGATTTGGTCAAATCGTCGGCTCCGTTGACCTGCTGATCCTGCTCATTTTCTGGTTTTCCGGTGGTTTTGCCTTCATCGACCGGTGGACCCGGTCATTGGGATGGGGCCTGCTGGCGACAGGAATCGTGTATATCTGCGTATTAGCAGGCTTGAAAGCGGCGATTGATCAGCCGTTCGGCCTGTATGCCACTTTTGTGATCGAGCAGCGATTCGGATTTAACAAGACGACCCTGGCCACTTGGCTGAAAGACCGCATCAAGGGGCTCATGTTAGCCTTGATCCTGGGGATTCCACTGCTTGCCGGCGTGCTGGTTTTTTTTCAGTATACCGGAACGCGTGCCTGGATCTGGTGCTGGGTCCTGTTCACCGTCGTTATGGTGATCGTCCAGTTTATCGCCCCCACCTGGATCATGCCTTTGTTCAATCGATTCGAGCCCCTTGCGGACGGCGAACTGAAAGACGCGATCATGACCTATGCCCGCTCGATCGGCTTTTCCCTGGACAACATCTTTGTCATGGATGGCTCCAAGCGGTCATCCAAATCCAATGCCTTTTTCACTGGTTTTGGCCGCCATCGCCGTATCGTGCTGTTCGATACGCTGATCGAAAATCATACCAGCGATGAACTGGTGGCGGTCCTGGCCCATGAAATGGGCCACTACCAATTGCGGCACATTTTGAAAATGATGCTGGTGGGCATCCTGCAAACGGGCCTACTCTTTTACCTCATGTCACTGGTGATTCACACGCCCGCCTTGTTCGAAGCGTTTTTCGTCGACCGGCCCTCGATTCATGCCGGTCTGATCTTTTTTGGTTTGCTCTACGCGCCGGTCGATTTTTTTTTAGGACTGATTCTGCAACACGTTTCGCGCATGCACGAGTATGCGGCGGATCGGTTTGCCGTCACCACCAGTGGCCATCACCATGCGATGATCGACGCTCTGAAAAAGCTCAGCGTTCACAACCTGTCCAACCTCACCCCCCACCCGTTTTATGTTTTCTTGAATTATTCCCATCCACCGGTGTTGCAGCGCATTGCGGCGATTGAGGCGATAGGCGTGAGGCGTGAGGCGTGAGGCGTGAGGCGATAAAGCCTATGCAGAGATGGGTGTCAAGCGGTTTTCAGCTTGAATCGGAGGGATGGAATATCAATACGTGAAGGTTTAAAAACGTCAGGCGGGAGTCGGAAGTCGTAAGGGGGAAGTCGTAAAATGCAGTCGTTTCCTAACTTCTGCGTTTCCGATCTTCCGCCCTCACGCCCTCACGACTTGCGTTTTCAACTCTCCTGTATGAGCATCGTCGACGGGTCGAGCAGCTGATCGGAACTTTCAGGCTCCCCGGATCCGCCTTTCAAGCAACGGATATGAATCTTCTTTCCTTCCGGCTGAAGCTGAATGGCGGCATCGAACAGATCGGCGACCGGCTCCAACTGAATCGGAAATCCGCTCGTTCCCGGCGCTTCATGCCGGTGGGTGGTGACGGTAAACCACAGATGAAGGCGATGATTTTCCGAAAAGGCTTTCAAGCCCTCCAGGGGCGTTCTCAGGCTTTCGTCAAAAGGCAGACCGTCGATGATCACCATGTGAGGATTGAAGATCTGCTGCTCAGTCAAGTCTTTCACGCGCTCTTCGAGTTTGGGGACGCTGAAGCCTTCCACCTTGAAAGTCA
The DNA here is from genome assembly GCA_963674765.1 of uncultured Desulfosarcina sp. Lineage (GTDB taxonomy): Bacteria > Desulfobacterota > Desulfobacteria > Desulfobacterales > Desulfosarcinaceae > Desulfosarcina. The sequence goes on from OY771548.1 coordinate 5,474,107, forward strand.
TGATGAAGCGATTGATTTGGATCGACTCCCATAGTTCCTTGAGCTGCCGAACATGATATTGGTGAGCCAGCGCATTGAGCACTTCCTGATACCAGAGGGAGACCTTTTCCACCGGGTCATCCAGGCTGACATGAAGCACATTTTTGTTCTGCAGCATGGTATTGAGGGCCACCTGAACGATCAGGGCAGTTTTCCCCACACCGGCTCTGGCCAACACGGCACCGAAACCGCCTTCCGGGACAATGGCTTCATTTTCCCGGCCCATCAACCTCAAGGGGTTACGGAGGATGAGATCGTTTTTTAACATACGCAGGTTCCTCTCCTTTAACTTGATCACCCGAGCCCGGGTAAGCGACCCCGTGCGCCATCGATCGGTTGTCGAAACACGTTCAGGGGAGCTTATGGTCGGGGGTGGTGTTGCTTGATTCGCGGCCCGTCTCCGGGCCATCTTCCATTCATCCGTATCTTCCGTGTATATCACCGAACCCATAGGACGATCAGGCGACGCTCTTCTTATCTTCCTGTTGCTTTTTGGCAATCTCTTCGGCAATCGACTGGGGGACCTGGCGGTAGGTGGCAAATTCCATGGTAAACTGGGCCTTGCCCTGGGTCAAAGACCGCAAAACGGTCGAGTATCCAAACATTTCTGACAACGGCACCTGGGAATCAATCACGCACATGGGCCCTTCCTCCTGAGAACCGACGATCATGCCGCGGCGCTGGTTCAAGGATCCCATGACCGGCCCCTGATATTCGGTCGGCGTCTCCACGGCAACCTTCATTATCGGTTCATGAATAACGGGCGCAGCCTTCATATACCCTTCCAGAAATGCCCCCCGAGCCGCGGCCTGAAAGGCCATGTCCGAGGAGTCCACGCTGTGGGAGGCGCCGTCGTTGATGACGATCCTCACCCCCGTAACCGGAAACTCCATTTTGGGTCCTTTTGCCAGGCAGTTTCTGAACCCCTTTTCACAAGCAGGGATAAACGGTGTTGGAATGGCACCACCGGTGACTTCATTGACAAATTCGAAATCTTCATCCTCCAAGGGTTCCAGGTAACCGGCCACCCGGCCGAATTGCCCCGATCCACCGGTCTGTTTCTTGTGGGTATAGTTGAATTCGGCCCGACGGGTGATGGTTTCCCGATACGCTACACGCGGCGCACCGGTCGTGACTTCGGCCTTGTATTCCCTGCGCATGCGTTCGATATAAACTTCCAAGTGCAGCTCGCCCATGCCGGAAATGATGGTATCTCCCGTCTCTTCACTGACGTAGGTACGGAAGGTCGGATCTTCCTTGGAGAATCGGTTCAGCGCCTTGGACATGTTGATCTCGGCCTTGTTGTCCTTTGGGACGATGGCCAACGAAATCACCGGCTCGGGCACAAACATGGAGGTCATGGTCAAATTCACGCCCGGATCGGTGAAGGTGTCCCCCGAGGCGCAGTCGATGCCAAACAACGCGCCGATATAGCCGGCGGGGATGGCATCGATGTCCTCCATCTGGTTGGCGTGCATGCGCACCAGGCGGCCGATCTTGACCTTGCGGCCGGTACGCACATTCACCACCGTATCCCCCTTGGCCAGCGAACCTTGATACACGCGAATATAGGTCAATTGGCCATACTGGCCGTCTTCCAGTTTGAAGGCCAAGGAAACGGTCGGCTTCTCGGGATCGGAGACCAGAGACACCTGGGCTTCGTCCCGATCCAGATCCAGGGCCTGATTCTCCACATCCGCCGGGCAGGGCAGCAATTGGGTAACCGCATTGAGCAGTGGCTGAACCCCTTTGTTCTTGTATGCCGAGCCCATAAACACCGGTGTAATTTCCCGTGCGAGGGTCCCTTTGCGTAAGGCGTCGATGAGCATGTCTTCGGGTATGGGCAGCTCCTCCAAAACCGCTTCGGTCAATTCATCGGAAAACATGGTGGCGGCATCGATCAAGGCTTCTCTTTTCTCCATGGCCAAATCCATGAGCGCGACAGGAATCTCCTCTTCACGCAGGGTTTCGCCGTTATCACCGTCAAAGTAAATGGCTTTCATGGAAACCAGATCGACGATCCCCTCATGGTCAGCCTCGAGTCCGATGGGGATTTGCATGGCCACGGCATTATGGCCCAACTTTTCCTTGAGTTGGCCGACCACGCGAAATGGATTGGCCCCGCTGCGATCACATTTGTTGATAAATGCGATACATGGGACCTTATAGCGTTTCATTTGCTGGTCCACCGTAATGGACTGACTCTGGACGCCCCCCACTGAGCAGAGAACGAGAATGGCGCCATCCAGCACGCGCAAGCTACGTTCCACCTCGATGGTGAAATCCACGTGTCCCGGCGTGTCGATAATGTTAACCTGGTACTTGTTCCACTCACAATAGGTGGCTGCAGAAGCGATGGTGATGCCACGTTCCTTCTCGAGTTCCATGGAATCCATGGTCGCTCCGATGCCATCCTTGCCCTTGACGTCGTGAATGGCGTGGATCCGTTTGGTATAGAAAAGAATCCGCTCGGTGAGCGTGGTTTTCCCCGAATCGATATGGGCGCTGATGCCGATGTTTCTGATTTTGTCAATACGTGTTGCCATGATGTCCTCTAATGGGAGCGCGGCCCAAAGCGGGCCAATACGCTCAATTAACGAATTTTCAAAATAAACGGTACGGTAAAAAAAAGATCCCGCATTTGGCAATCAGCACACCAGATGAGGGACCTTTGTCAACTGTTCAAGCTCGTATGGGCGCTAATATAGTGTCCATGCAACGGATGTCAATACAAATTCTTCCTTTAATCAATTTCTAGTCAACTTTTTTTGTCCAACGCTTGTCCCGTTTCCTCTCGACCATGGCCAATGGTAGGTAGGCCTTGCCCAAAAACGAACCTGGGCTGGCATTTTTTTCTCGGAAAATCGGAACCGCCGCGCGAGGTTGGCCATGGCAATCGCATGTAAATCGGTCTCATCGGGATCACCACAACGATCCAAATGCGATTACCCTGCGCTTGCGGCATCCTTGTGTTGACGAAGCGGATGGATACAGTTTATTGATAAAAAATTGAATGCAATTAAACGACGGACATCAGACAGCCCCCTATGAAACGATTTTTGGCCATGGACGAATTCGCAGCTGAAAACAAGCGGCTCCGGGAAACCATACGGCGCCTCGAAAAAGAGAAGCAGGTCCGGCGAAAAACACAGTTTATCGCCAATGCGGCCGACCAGTTACTCACCATGATCGATCGTAACTATATCTACGAAAGCGTTAATGAAGCCTACTGCCGGGCCAGGGGGCAATGCCGAAATGACGTTGTGGGCAAAACTGTCGCCGAGGTTTGGGGCGACGAACAGTTTCGTTCGATCATTAAACCCAAACTCGACCATTGCTTTGATGGACAGCTGACCAGTTCCGAACACTGGTTTGCATTCGACGGCCAGGAACGTCGCTGTTACCAGGTGGCTTATAATCCCTATTTCGACGAAAACAATCAAGTCACCCATGCCGTTGTCGTTACCCATGACATCACGGCCAGGAAACAAACGGAAGCCGACCTGAAAAAGGCTCATGATCGTCTCGAGCGGCGAGTGGCAAAACGCACCGCGGCGCTCGAGCAAGCCAACCTGCAATTGCGTAACGAAATCGAAGAACGCAAACGAGTTGAAAAAGCACTGCGTGACAGTGAAGATCGGTATCGCTCCGTCTCGCGTGATATGCCGGCCATGGTATGCCGATATCTGCCCAACGGCACCCTCACGTTTGCCAACCTACGCTTCGCATATTACTTTCAAATCCACGAAAAAGATATTGGAAAAATAAATATTTTTAGCATATCCGAGGCGATTGGCCGTCGTTGGAAACAGCAACGTCTGAACAATCTGCATCCGGCAAAACCCATGGTGACTTATGAGCAATCCACCCATATGAATAGCGGTGAGCTGCGGTGGCATCAGTGGACCGATCGCGCCCTGTTCGACGATCAGGGGAATGCCATGGAGTACCAAAGTATCGTCATCGACATTACCGAAAAAAAAGATTTCGAGAACAAACTTCAGCAAGCCCAAAAAATGGAAGCAATCGGTACCCTGGCCGGTGGAATTGCTCATGATTTTAACAATCTGCTCATGGGTATCCAGGGGAATATTTCATTGATGGACCTTGATGTCGACGACAGCCATCCCCTTTACGAAAATATTCGTAGCATCGAGCAATTGGTCGATAGCGGGGCCAATCTAACACGTCAATTGCTGGGGTTTGCCCGGGGAGGCAAGTATGTGATCAAGCCGATCAATCTGAATGAAGTGGTGGCCAAGACTGCCGCGTTATTCGGCAGAACGCGCAAAACCATTCGTATCCATGAAGCCTACGATCCCAATATTTGCACGGTTTTAGCCGATCGTGGGCAGATTGAACAAGTGTTGATCAATCTTTATCTCAACGCTTGGCAAGCCATGTTCAAAAAGGGCGATCTTTATCTGGAAACGAAAATTGTCGACATCGGAAAAGATTTTGCGAAACCGTTTGATGTGCGTCACGGACAATATGTAAGAGTGTCCGTCACCGATACGGGCAACGGTATCGATCCGAGCATTTCCCACCGTATTTTCGATCCGTTTTTTACCACCAAGGAAATTGGCTGCGGTTCAGGTCTCGGTTTGGCCTCCGTGTTCGGCATCGTAAAAAACCATGATGGCATTGTCGATTTCGACACCCAAACGGGGAGAGGAACGACATTCAATGTCTATCTGCCGGTCTCCAATGAAACCCAAAGCGAAACGCCCTCGTGTCCGGGAAACATCATTAAGGGCCCGGAAACGATTTTATTGGTGGATGATGAAACCTATATCCTGGATGTCGGCGAAAAAATGCTTAGCAAAATGGGCTATACGGTCCTCCGCGCCCGTTCGGGAAAAGACGCGGTGGGTATTTTTATTGATTTCTATCGAGAGATCGACCTGGTGATAATGGACATGATCATGCCCGACATTTGCGGGGATGAGCTTTACGACCAGTTAAAAAAAATAAAATCCAGTATCAAGGTTTTGTTGGCCAGCGGGCATAGCAAGGTCGATGCGGCGACCACGATGGAAAAAGGGTGCAATGGATACATCCAAAAGCCTTTCAGTATTCAAAAACTCTCCCATGCCATCCGTGAAGTCATCGACACCGGCCGCCATCAGCCGGGTCCCTAATCGGTAATCACAGACGTTTCAAACTGATTCGGTCATCACTGACCGCCAGCACACGAAAATGGTACGCACCGATGGAAAAGCCCTGATGGGCTGAATTCTCATCGATTCGATGCAAATATCCATAATGGGGGTCCAGCGCCAGGATGAACAAATCCATGACCAAATCGCCATCTTGGGTTCCCCGATAAACGATGCACGCGTCGTCAACCCGCACCGGCTGGTTTTTCTTTAAAAGCAGGCGTCCACTTTTAACCTGCTCTGAATTGTTCCGAGCACAGCATGCCGGTCCGCTTTTGGACCAATAGAATTCAGGATTCATGGTACCCGCATACAGATATAAAACGCATCCGAAAAAAAACAGTCCACAGGTTAAGAAGAACAGGATGGCGGGCCATTTTCTTTCTCGATCATCATTCACGACGTTTATCCTTTCACTTCAGCGGCTGATAGCTCTCGGCCATAAGAGAAACGGTTAACATATTTTTCATGGTTCATTTTTTCAAGCAAAATCGTGTTGCCCAAACCTGAGTCGACGGGTTCATTTTATTCGTTTCATGGAAAGGATTATTGATGCTACGTGTTTTTCAAAACGACATTTTGGATCCAAAACGGTTTGTCGTCACCCTGGAGCTCGTCCCCGGCCGTGAATCCACCGGTCGATCGGTCGATACGGTAATGGGCATCGCCAAAGACGCCTTTGCCGACGGACGGATCAGTGCGGTATCGATTACCGACAACCCCGGTGGAAATCCCTCGCTGAGCCCCGATGCGATCGGCTACCGGATTTTTTCCCTCGGCATGGATGTGATCGTGCATTTTACTTGTCGCGACATGAACCGAGTGGGAATGGAAAGCCGAGCCTTGCAACTGGCCATGATGGGCATGAAAAATATCTTGGCCCTGACAGGCGATTATGCCGGAAAAGGATTTGGCGGTCAGGGGGCACCGGTCTTCGACCTGGATTCGGTCAATCTGCAGATCATGCTGATGATGATCGGCAAACGCATCAATGCCGCCGGCGATCCGGATTCCTTTTTTACGGGTTGTGCGGTCTCTCCGTTCAAACATAGCGAGGGAGAGTGTGTGGCCCAGTATGCCAAGCTCAGCCGCAAAGTGGCGGCTGGCGCTCAATTTATCATCACTCAGCTGGGATATGATGCTCGTAAGTTCGGCGAATTGATCGGAATCCAGCGTCACATGGGACTCGATGTGCCAACCATCGGTTCGGTTTACTTGCTTTCACCCAAGGCGGCCCAATTGATGAATCAGGGTCGCGTGCCCGGTGCCGTCGTCACCGACCGGCTGCTGGCCATCGTTCAGAAGGAATGGCAAGACCCTAAAAATGGTCGCCAGGCCGCCATCGAACGCGCCGCCCGCCTTGGCGCGGTTCTGCGCGGGCTGGGATATCGGGGAATTCACATCGGAGGGATTCACCGTGACTTTAAAACGGTCGCAACGATTCTGGACCGCATGGAAGAAATCGGGGATGACTGGCAGGCGTTTCTGCCCCAGTTTGACGACCCTCAGCCGGATGGATTTTACGCCTTTCGTGAAAAACCACCCCTTGCCGTCACGACACCGGTTTTCGGTCGCCAACCGGCAACCGTGCCGGTTAGGGATCGGGTGCTTTATCCCTTGATGCGTCACATGCACGACTTCTTTTTTAATTTCGAATCCCCCATGGCCCCCCTGTTCAAAACCGCTGGCCGGATGATAGACGGTAATATACTCGGCCGCTTGTTCTTCCACCTGGCCGAGCATCCGATGAAGCGCATGTTTCTCGGCTGCCAGCAATGCGGCGACTGCGCCATCCAGCATGTGGGGTTTCTTTGCCCAGAGTCCGGATGCCCGAAACACACTCGCAATGGGGCCTGTGGCGGTAGCCGCCAGGGTATGTGCGAAATCAATCCGGACCGCCGCTGTGTCTGGTTTCGGGCACATAATCGCCTCGCCACGCACGGCATGGTGGCCCAGCTTTGTCATGGGTGTGTGCCACCGCGCATGTGGGAGTTGAACCACACCTCCTCCTGGCTAAACTTTCACCTGCGCCGCGACCACCAGAGCAACGGGGGGGAAATTTCGGGAGTCTGCCGTCAGACGACGTGCCATTTGTTGATTCAATAACCGGTTGGTCGTTGAGTAGTTTGTTTGTTGGGTTGGTTTTATTGGTTGGGCTGGTTTTGTTGGTTTGTTGGTTTTGTTGGTCTGTTGGTTGGATTGGTTGAAAAGACAGAATACCTTCCAATCTTCAGTTTAAATCCCTTCAGCCTAAACAGCTAATCAAGGAGTTTATTAATGAACGTCATCGCCGACCTATGCATCGTCCCCATGGGCGTGGGGGTATCGGTTTCATCCTACATTGCCGCCTGCGAGCGCATTTTGATGGACGCGGGGCTGGATATTCAATTGCATGCCTACGGTACGAACATCGAGGGTCAATGGGAAGATGTTTTTGCCGCCATTCGTCGCTGCCACGAAGAAATACATCGCATGGGCGCGCCGCGCATCACGACGACCCTGAAATTCGGAACGCGTACGGATCGCGATCAGCACATGGCCGAGAAGGTGGAAAGTGTCAACGCCAAGCTCAATGCGGGGGGATGAATCATTCACATAGATCCCACGGATCGTTTCCCCACCAGGCGACGGTCTTCAGGGCTGACCAAGACGCGTCGCAACCGGCGATCGTAGCCGCTACGGCGTTCCCAGTTGGTGCGCCGATCATCTTCGTATGGCACGGTGACCAGGAAACGTCGATCCCGGATACGTCTTCTTCCACCATTGTCCACCAAATCGATGGCTGTGAGATTTTTGTCCATGTGGCGCCTCCCTCGCTGAATGATTTAGCCTATCCGGATGAAAATTGGAAAAACGGCGGCCTCGAGAGTGAGCCATGTGGAAGAGCGGGTAGCCAGTGCGGTGATGCGCAGGGGATAAGAACAGAAACCTGTTCGATAGGCCTGCCTTTATTGTTATATAGTAACCAAGTTACGTGTCACTGTCAAAACGAATCGACCATTTTTCCCAGGCTAAGCGCCGAATACGGTCTCAATCCCTTTTTTAGTCGCGTCAACGATCTCATCGACCTGATCGCGGGTAATCACTAGTGATGGCGCGTAATACAATGTCGTGTTCAGACCGGGCAGGCTGCTGTTGGTGCGCCCCACCAGTACCCCCAGGGCTTTGATGGCGTCGACCACGGCACCGGTTTGGGCCTCGCCCACCGGCTGTTTGGTGTGCTTGTCGGCAACCAGTTCCACACCGCAGAAGAGTCCCTTGCCGCGAACCTCTCCTACCGCCGGATGATCAGCCAGCTCCCGCAACCGGTCCAGGAGGTAGTCACCCATGATACGGCTGTTTTCGACCAGATTTTCGTCTTCCATGATGCGGATGTTTTCCAAGGATGCCGCCATGGCGCCTGTACAGCCCCCGTAAGTGGAAATGTCCCGGAAAAAATTCATCCGTTTGTCCGCATCGCTCGGATCATTGAGGAAAAGATCGAAGACATGTTGTTTGACCACCGTGGCGGAAATGGGTTCATAGGCGGATGCCATACCCTTGGCCAGGGTGATCATATCCGGATCCACATCAAAATGCTGATACCCGAAAAATTTTCCCGTGCGGCCGAATCCGGCCACGACTTCGTCGATAACCAGATACACGCCATATTTTTTGCATATATTCTCGATGATCGGGAAATAGTCATCCACGGGAACGATGATGCCACCGCCGGCGGTAATGGGCTCGACAATCAATCCGCCGACGCTGTCCGGTCCCTGGTCAAGAATGATATCTTCGACCACCCGGGCGCATTTCACGTCGCAGGCCGGATAGGTCATTTCAAATGGACATCGGTAGCACAGACAGTGGGGAATCTGAATGAATCCATCCGGAAACGGACCGAAGTCCCTTTTACGTTCAGCCTGGCCGGAGGATGCCAGCACGGCGATGGTGGTCCCATGATAATCCCGGTCCCGATACAAAATTTTATTTTTTCCCTGGCGGTTCGGATCGATGGTGGACGCCTGGCGAATCAATTTGTAGCTTTTTTCGTTGGCTTCGGATCCACTGTTGGAATAATACACCTTGCCCATCGCCGGCAGCAGCGCCAACAACTTACCGGAAAGCTTGATGGAGGGAATCGTGCCCACGCTGCCGGCGTAATAAGCCATCTTTTTCATCTGGGCGGCGACGGCATCGGCGATGCTCTCCCGCCCATAACCGACGTTGACACACCACACGCCGCCCGACGTGGCGTCCAAGTACTCCCGGCCGCGGATATCCGTGACCATCAGCCCGTTACCAGAAACGATGATCATTTGCTCCTGGGTTTGGAAACAACTGTGGGGCTTGATGTGATGCCACAGGTGATCCTTGTCTCCGACCAGCATCTCCTCCACGCCGTAATCGAGTGCCTGCGATTGAACCTTGTCCATTGGGTTGGCTCCGAAGTTACCGGTTAATATGATTTGAGTGATCGTGAAATCGATTCATATGACCGAATCGTAAAAAGGCCGAGATCAAGGCTTGCGAATCCTTAGGAATACCGCTAACGCGGGTGCCGTAGGCAGCGTACACAAGGTACGCCGCAGTGACGAAGGATGAAGCGTAACGCAGATATCGACCTTCTAAGGAACTCGTTAATCAAAACCGTTTATAAATTATTAATTATAAAAAGCTTTTCCATTTAACTGGCGTAGCCGCAGCAAAATGAAAAACGAGTTTCTTTTGCATGGTTGTTTGGCCATGTATGGCCTGGAAAAGCTTTTTACGAATCGGTCATTTTTAGGTATCACCATCCGACGCTAAGTTCAATGACAGGAATGCTCCGCGCCCAGGGTAACCGCATTTAAATTGTTTTCTATTTTTTCGCGGTCATGGCCCGCGCTTACATCCGGCTGTGGCTCGGTCCCCGTAAAAGCTGGCAACGCCTGCGACCTTTTGTTTTTTGTGACGAGATCGCAAATGCAGTTACCCTGTAATCCGCTGCGTCACGCAATACCTGTTTGACATTCACAAGCCTCTTGCGGTATCAAAGAATAAGTATTGTCTTCAGGTGCTTGCCAATAAAAAGGAGCCCCCGTGAAACGCGATTTTCTGCACATCACCGATTTTACGACCGATGAAATCCATGCCACCTTTGCCCTGGCCAAGGAAATCAAACACCGCTTCAAACGACGCGAAGACTATCGGCCATTCAAAGATCACAGCATGGCCATGATCTTTGCCAAGCCTTCTGCACGCACGCGCATTTCCTTTGAAACGGGTTTTTTCCGCATGGGCGGCCACGCCCTCTATCTCGGACCGTCGGATATTTCCATCGGTAAACGGGAGGCGGTCAAAGATATTGCTCGGGTCATCTCCCGGTACAACGATGTGATCATGGCTCGGCTTTTCGACCACGCCCACATCCTGGAGTTGGCCGAATATGCATCGGTGCCGGTGATCAACGGCCTAACCGACTACAACCACCCCTGCCAGGTCATGGCCGACATGTTCACCATCCTGGAACATCGTGGCCATTTAAACGATTTAAAGGTGGTTTACGTGGGTGACGGCAACAATATCGTTCACTCCTGGCTGCATCTGGCCCGACGACTGGCGTTTCATTTCGTTTGCGCCTGTCCGGAAGGGTATGCACCGGACACGCAGGCCGTGACCGATGCGAAACAAGCCGGTCTGTCACAAATCGAGATCCTTCACGACCCCCATGCGGCCGTCAAGGGGGCCGACATCGTCTATACGGATGTCTGGGCATCCATGGGCCAGAAGGATCAGGCCGAGGAGCGCAAAAAGCGTTTCCACGGGTTCCAGGTCAACGAGTCGCTCATGGCTGCTACCGGAAAAGACAGTCTCTTCATGCATTGTCTGCCTGCCGAGCGCGGGGTGGAGACGACCGATGGCGTGCTGGAGTCCAACGCATCGATCATTTTCGACGAGGCCGAAAACCGCATGCATGCGCAAAATGCGATTTTATTGAAAATCTGCGGCAAGGCGTAACGGTGATGAGGTTATCCGGAAAGCTCCAGCTGATATCTGTTCCATTGTAGTGGCATGAGTTTAAATGGTCTATGGGCCAGTGTTAGGTGTTAAGTTTAAAGTGTTAAGAAAAGGTATTTTATCGGTTCTTATATAAATTAGATCCGATCCACCACTTAACACTTAACACTTGAAACTTAACACTTTTACAAAACGACCTTTTCGGGGCGCTCGGGCAGAGCGCGAGGTTTAATTCACGGCAATTAATCAGGAGCATTCCCATATGGCCGCTTTCCCTTTGGCGCATGTAATCGAATCCCAACAATTCGATCGAGATCTGTTGGATCTGGTGTTTCAGACAGCCAACACTTTGAAAGCCGATCTTTACGGTCCACGTCGTTTTGCCAAAGCCCTGGACGGTAAAATCATGGCCTCGCTTTTCTACGAACCGTCAACCCGTACCCGTTTTTCTTTCGAGAGCGCCATGCTGCGCCTGGGCGGTGCCGTCATCACCACGGAAAACGCCCGCGAATTTTCCAGTGCCGCAAAGGGGGAAAGTCTGGCCGATTCCACGCGTATCATGAACGGGTATGCCGACATAATCGTCATGCGGCATAATGAGGCCGGCAGCGCGGCGCGAGCGGCCGACATTTCCAGTGTGCCGGTCATCAATGCCGGTGATGGCGCCGGTCAGCACCCAACCCAGGCGCTTTTGGACATGTACACCATCGTCGATGCCTTCTCGGGCATCAATGGCCTGAAAATCGCCATGGTTGGTGATCTGCGCTACGGTCGGACCGTGCGATCTTTGTCCTATCTGCTCACCAAATATGAAAAGGTGGAAATCATATTCGTATCCCCGCCGGTGTGTAAAATGGAGGGCGACATCAAGGCCTACCTGGACAAGTACGATGTACCCTGGCGGGAAGAGATCGACCTGGATCGCATCGTCCCAGAGGTCGACTGCGTCTACATGACCCGCATCCAAAAAGAACGCTTTCACGACCCCGACGATTATCGCACCGCCGCCGGGAAATATATTCTCACGCCGGATCGGGTCAGCCACATGAAACCCGAGGCAATTATCATGCACCCCCTCCCCCGGGTGGACGAAATCCCCCAAAGCGTGGATAGCGATCCCCGGGCCCGCTATTTTGAGCAAGCCCAGAATGGGCTTTATATTCGTATGGCGCTGCTGTATTTACTGTTGAATAATCCACCTCAACCACCACATGTAGTATAAAAATCATCCAACTATCCCTCAAATTGTGCTTTGCCCTTTACAAGCACCCATTGTTGATGCTAAATATCGAACCATCATCATCAACAAGCGGACCGCGTTTTTAAAAATCAACCCGTAAATCAATAAGTCAATTTCGATCGACTCGATCCATCACCCTGAGGCCTTCGGGCAATATAACGGTCGTAAGATTGTTTCCGTGAAATTCGCTCGAGGAGAGTATCGGCAGCGATGAAACTAAAAAAACTGGACATCGTCGGTTTCAAATCTTTTTTCGAAAAAGCCAGCATCAATTTTCCCCCGGGAATTTGCGCGGTTGTCGGTCCCAATGGCTGCGGTAAAAGCAATATCGTGGATGCCCTACGCTGGGTCATGGGTGAGCAAAGCATTAAACAACTGCGCGGCAAGGACAAAGAAGACATCATTTTTTCCGGCGCCAGTGGTAAGCCACCGCTGAATCTGGCCGAAGTCTCCCTGACCCTGGTCAACGACAACGGCAGCATGCCCGAGGAATACCGTGATTTCAGCGAGGTGATGGTTACCCGCCGGTTATACCGCAGTGGAGAGACGGCGTATCTGATCAACAAACACCCCTGCCGGCTCAAGGATATCCACAATATCTTCATGGGATCCGGCGTGGGTGCCCGTACCTACGCCGTGATTCAGCAGGGCAACATCGGCGCCATTACCGACGCCGGCCCCGAAGAGCGGCGGGTGTTCATCGAGGAGGCCGCCGGCGTGACCCGTTACAAGATGCGCAAAACCGAGGCCTTGCGCAAGGTAAACGCCACCAACCAGAACCTCTTGCGGGTCAAGGATATCATCATCGAAATCGATCGCCAAATGGCCGGGCTCAAACGACAGGCCCAGAAGGCCGAACGGTATAAAGCCCTCAAAGCCGAGGCTCGTAAGATCGATGTTCAGCTGCTTTGCCACCAGGACCGGGAAATGGCTCACCAGATGAAAGAAGCCGATGATCTGCTCGAATCGCTCAAGGACGAAGACATCGGCCACAGTGCTCAGCTGAAAAAAATCGATGCGGCCATCGAATCGATCAAGTTGCGGCGGTTTGAAAAAGACCGCACCATCGCCACTCACAAATCCCGTAAATTCGAGATTCAACGCAAGATCGACCGCATGGAAGCCGATCTGGCACATATGAAGACGGACCGCGAACGGCTGATTCGTGAGGTTGCCGAACTCGAATCGGCCAAGACCGATCTGGAAGAAAAAAACAGGTCGATGATCACGGAAATCGACCAGGTGCAAGAGCAGCATGGGGTGCTCCAGGCGCGGATCAACGATATCAAGGCGACCATCGCGCGGGAAAACACCGATTCGTCCGGGCTGCGCGACCGCATCGATATCTTGAACCGGACCCTGGAGTCCGGCAAGAACGATCTGATGAAGATGGTGGCCGAAGAGGCCCGCGTGAAGAACACCTACCAGAACGCGGCCAACAACCGCGACAATCTCAAGCGGCGTCTCCAACGTACCGACGAAGAAGTGGCGCTGGCCGACAAAACCGTCCGCGAAACCACCATCCGCCGAGAAACCGCCGATGCCGAGCTGATCCAGATCAAGAACGAAATCCGCGACCTCGATGAACAAATTGCCGCCCTGAAACAGGCGCTGGATCAGGCCATCGCCGATCTTTCGGCCCAGGTCAAAACCACCCAGACACTGGAGGTGGAACGTAACAAGGTCCGCAGCAGCCTGGCGGCCCTGAAAAAAATGGAAGCCAACCTGGATTGGTACAAGGACGGGGTCAAGGCCGTCTTCAAGGCCGCCCGCCATGACGCTGCGTCGGGTGACGAGGCGTCCTTGGACGGCATCGTTGGTTTGCTGGCCGATGTGATCGAACCGGCCCCCTCATACGAAACCGCTGTGGAGGCCGCCCTGGGCGAATCACTCCAGTACATCCTGGTCCAAGACCAGCCGGCCGGTGCCGCCGCCATCGATTATCTGCAGCAGAGCCAGGAAGGACGATGCGGATTCATCCCCGTTGGCGGCGTGCGGTCCGTGGACGACCGTCCGGACAAACGGCCCTTGCCCGAGGGGCGCCTGTTGAATCATGTCACCATCGAGGACGGTTATGAGGCGGTGGCCACGGCCCTGCTCGGCCACGTGGCAGTGGTCGACACCTTGGATGCCGCCCAAGAACTTTACAATCGCAACGGCCGGGTGCAAACCGTCGTCACTCGTGGCGGAGATCTCTTATCCCACCAGGGGGTGATGGTCGGTGGCAGCCCGGATAAGCTGTCGGGCATCCTGGCCAAGAAACAGGAAATCAAGGCCCTGGACACCCAATGCCAAGGCCTGGACACCCAAGTAGAGACAGCGCACAAGACCCAGGCCGAGATGGAGGCCCGGGTGCGCGGCCTGGAAAAACAGTTGCAGGAAACCATCGGTGAACACAGCGTTGCCGCCCAGGATGCCATGGAGGCGGAGAAAGCCCTCTATCGGGCCGATGAAGATCTGAAAAACGCCCGCCGTCACCTGGAAATCGCGCGCCTGGAGCAGGAACAGCTGATGGGCGAGGAGATGGACCTGGACGAGGAAATCGAACGCACCAACACCCTGCTCGAAACCATTGCCGCCGATGTTGCCCAGGCTCAGGAAAAAGTGGCCCGCACATCGGTCCAGATCGATGAAACCGCCGCTCAATTGGAGGCCTATAACCAGCGAACCGTGGATTTGAAACTCAATCTCACCGCTTCAACGGCCAACCTGGACAACTGCACCAGTACCCTGCGGCGCTTGAAGGATTTTCAGGCCGACGGTATCCGTCGGTTGGCGCAGCTCACCCAGGATATCGCCGCCAAGACGGAAAAACGCGACGGTACGGGCAAACGCAATGAGATCCTGAACCGCGATCTGGCAGCGCATTACGAGGCCCTAAAAGAGCTGGAAAGCCGGCTCAGCGTGGATGAACGGGAATTTGGCGAAATCGATGCCCACCTGAAGGAAAACGATACGCAGGTTTCCGAAATCCAGAATCGCCGCGAAGCCCTGAACCAAAAAATCCGCATGCTGGAAATGGATCTGGCCGAAAAGCGCATCAAGCGCGAGAACCTGGAGAACCGCAGTCAGGAATATTATCACTGCACGATCGCCGAACTGGCCGGCAACGCAAAGCCGGCCGACGATGCGGACCCACGCAGCCCCGCGGATCTGGAAAAAGTCCTGGCCACCCTCCGCCAGAAAATCACCACCATCGGCGACGTCAACCTGGAGGCGATCCGGGAATACGAGGAACAAAAGGAGCGGTATGATTTCCTGTGCGAGCAACGCGACGATCTCTTAAAGGCCATCGACGGCCTGCACAAAGTCATTCGCAAGATCAACCGCATCACTCAGGAACGTTTTTTGGAGACCTTCAACCGCATTAACGAAAAACTGCAGGAAGTGTTTCCGCGCCTGTTCGAGGGCGGCACGGCCCGCCTGGAGATGACCAATCCCAGCGAACCGCTGGAGACCGGGGTGGAATTCATGGTGCATCCTCCCGGCAAAAAACTGACCCGCATGAGCCTTTTGTCCGGTGGCGAAAAGGCCTTGTCGGCCATCAGTTTTATTTTTTCCATCTTCCTGCTCAAGCCGGCCTCCTTCTGTCTCATGGATGAAATCGATGCCCCCCTGGACGACGCCAACGTCAACCGTTTCAATAACCTGATGAAGGTAATCGGCGAAAAATCCCAGATCATCATGATCACCCACAACAAGAGCAGCATGGCGTTCGCCGACACCCTCTTCGGTATCACCATGGAACAAAAAGGATTGTCCAAGGTGGTGTCGGTCAACCTGAGCCCGGGAGACAGCCCCAGGGAACTGACCGCGGCTTAGGGGAAACGAATCATCGTGGAATTGCAAAGAATCCTGGCCCACAAGGCCGGGATTTGTTATGTGGAAACCAGGCTCGATTGCGGGGTTGATTTCCAGGGTTAATGTAGAACCTGAACAACAACTATATAACCATTTTTTATTGTAGGATATTCATGGCACTTAACTGGTTTAAGAAAAAGAAGGACAAGACCGATTCCGCCGATATGCAACCCGAAGCGGAAACGCCTCTTAAGGTATCACCATCGGATGCTGCGGACGCAACGTCCCCTGACATCGAAGCAATGGCCCCCCCTGCTGAAGCTGAAGATGACACGCAACATTTAGCGGAAGCGACGCCGAAGCCACCGTCTACACCACCGACCGACGAAAAAGGCGGCGGTCTGTTTGCCCGCCTGAAATCCGGACTTTCCAAAACGCGCAAAATCCTGACCACGGATATCGATGATCTTTTTCTGGGCAAGAAGATCGTTGACGACGATATGCTCGAAGAGCTGGAAGAGCGTCTGATCACCGCGGATATGGGGGTTCAGACCACCATGCAGATCATGGAAAGGATCTCCAAAAAGCGCTCGCGCATTGCCGGAGCCGGGGAACTGAGAACGGCCTTGAAGGAAGAAATTCTATCTTATTTCGAGGCACTGCCCGAACCACCACCATCGGCGGCAACCCGACCCCACGTGGTCATGGTCGTGGGCGTCAACGGCGTGGGCAAAACCACGACCATCGGTAAACTGGCCGCTCACGAGAGCCGTAAGGGGCGCAAGGTGCTGGTGGTGGCCGCCGATACGTTCCGCGCCGCGGCCATCGAACAGATCGCCATCTGGGCCGAGCGGGCCGGTGCGGATATCGTGCGTCACAAGGATAACGCCGACCCGGCCGCCGTGGCCTTCGATGGCATCGACGCCGCCATCGCCCGGGGCAGCGATATGGTCTTCGTCGATACGGCCGGCCGCCTGCACACCAAGGTCAATCTGATGGAAGAGATCAAGAAGATCCAGCGCACCCTGACCAAGCGACTTCCCGACGCACCCCACGAGGTCCTGCTGGTGCTGGATGCCACCACCGGCCAGAATGCCCTATCCCAGGCCAAAATGTTCAATGAATCCCTGGGAGTCACCGGCATCGCGTTGACCAAACTGGACGGCACGGCCAAAGGCGGCATCGTGGTCAGCATTTGCAGCAGCCTGAACATCCCGTTGACGTACATTGGCGTGGGCGAAGGCGTCGATGACCTGCAGACATTCGATCCAGAGCAATTCGTCGAGGCATTGTTTTAGACGCCCGCCATCTGATTGCCATTCTTATGATAAACATGCAAGCCGATCAAGCCGGCCTTTTTGATTTTGTTGTTCGCCTCGAAAGCCTGGATTGTTTTTAAGTCATCGACATCGACATCGGGTATCGCCACCACCGGGCAGATGTATTGCCCCCGCCGATGGATCAGCCCGGAGGCTTGAAGATCGGTCACGCTCAGGATGCCCAGCAAGGTATAATTGCCGACGGCACGATCTAACACGGTCATGACCGCATGGTCACACCTCAGGTTGTTGATAAACAGGTCCAGCGGATTGCGCGTCCATCGATTACTGAAGACCCATCGGCTGATCTTTTGCGAATACCCGGTCAGCCGCCATTCATCAGCCCGCCGGTTGTTGAGGACCGCCACGGCGGAAAACTCGAGTGACCGTCCCTTGGCGATGGTGGTGTTGCGGTTATAGCTGAGGTACTGCAGATTCTGTGTCCGTTCAGGCATGCCACCAATAACGAGAACTTCCTTGAGCAGCGGGACGTTCGGCACAACGACCCGCGCGACCGCACGAATCAGGTCGTCGATATAATTGCTTTTCATTCTGGCTCCCCCCGGTTCCATCCAATCCAAACCTATTTCGGCTCCCTATCCGTTAAGTGACACTTACGCCCTGTATCCGTCAACTATTTTTTAATTTCCAGGATCAACCCCACCGGGCAATGATCCGAGCCGAAAATGTCATTGTCGATAAAGGCGTCCTTGACCCATCCCTCGCGGATGATGTCATCGGAAACGAAAAAATAGTCGATACGCCATCCCGCGTTGTTCTGACGGGCGTTGAAACGGTAGGTCCACCATGAATATTTGACCATATCGGGATAAAGGTGACGAAAGGTGTCCACATAGCCCATATCGATGATGCGGTCCAACCACTCGCGTTCGATGGGCAGGAATCCGGAGCGGGAGGAATTGGGACCGGGATTCTTCAAATCGATTTCGTTATGGGCCGTGTTGAAATCACCGGTGATGATCAGGCTCTTGCCTGCCTTGCGTAAATTCTCGGCATAGTCGAAAAAGGCCTGGTAGAAGTCCAGTTTGTACTGCAGACGCTCGTCACTCATCTGGCCGTTGGGGAAATAGACATTGAACAGGGTGAACGCATCGAATTCCATCTCCACGATGCGGCCTTCGTCATCGAAACGATCGATGCCGATGCCGTGGCGAACCGCCTTGGGCGTCAGGCGCGAATAAGTCGCTACACCACTGTAACCCTTCTTCACCGTTGAAAAGGAAAACGCAGGCGCGTATCCGTCGATGGTTTTCATGGCCCGGGTCAGCTGATTTTCCTGGATTTTGGTCTCCTGGAGCCCGAAAATATCTGCATCCAGACTGCCGATCGACTCCAGAAAACCCTTTTTCATGACCGCCCGGTAGCCGTTGACGTTCCAAGAAACCAGTTTGATGGTTTGGGACTCAGACATGAACGAAAACCTCCTGCTTATTTGTGTTTATCCAGTTTTCCACAACGCTCAAGTTGTTGACAAGGGACAACGTAATCCCAAGTCGTGGTCGTTGTCGTGTTCAGCGAAGCGGTTGTCGTAATCGTAATCGAGAAAAGGAAATGACGATATCGGCGACAACAACGATAACGATATCTACTCGCTCCCATGCTCCGCATGGGAGCGCGCACGGCTGTTCAACGAAACATGATGAGGATTCCCAAACGGAGTTTGGGAACCAGTTAAGTTGGCAGTTTTTGTTCAGAAAACGCATGCCCCAAAGCCTGTTGGAAAATGCTGGATCAGGCCCGATAACAAGGCGGAAAGCGTCTTAAAAGCGGAGCATACACGTAGTATGTGAGCATTTTAAGGCGGTTTCCAACGCCGTTAGCGGGCCTTAGACAGCGTTTTCCAACAGGCTTTTAGCGGTGGCGGTCTACCCCTATCCTCGGACACATCTCACTCACCGGACAGCGGCTGCAAAACGGAGACACGGGCCGGCACAAAACCTGGCCAAAGGCCACCAGGAGTTCATTGTATCGAATCCAATGACGCCGGGGCAACTTCTTGCGCAGGGCCATCTCGGTCTGGTCCGGATTCTTGGTCTTCACGTAACCGATGCGGTTGCTGATGCGATGGACATGGGTATCCACACAGATGGCCGGGACCTTGAACCCTTCCACCATCACCAGATTGGCCGTCTTGCGGCCCACGCCGGGCAGGGCGGTAAGCGCATCCAGATCGTCGGGCACCTGTCCGTCGTAGCGGTCCAGCAGGATGCGACTGATTTCTATCAGACGCTTGGCCTTGGTCGGATAGAATCCCACTGGATAGATCAGCCGCTCGATGGTTGCGGGCTTAAGTTCGACCATGGCTTGCGGGGTCCGGGCCACGGCGAACAGACGCCGGGCCGCCTCGCCGGTCACTTCGTCCTTGGTGCGCAGGGAAAGCAGGGTGGAAACCAGCACTTCGAACGGGGTGGCCCCGCGATTGGCGATAAAGGTAATGATCGGTGGATTCCACTCACGGTAATTGGCCTCGATGGCATCCACAAAGCGATCGATATCAACGGCGTTCTTCTTGGGCATGGCAGGCTCGGCAATCGAAATGAGGTCCTCCACCTGCATGGCAGGGGATATCAGGATGCCCCCTTAAAGGGAGCGAAAACAAGCACCTTGAACATCAAACGCTGAACGTCCAACATCGAACGTCGAATAAGGGATTCTGTCATTTTATGGGTTTTGAACCATAGTTAGTGCCCATCCAGAAATAGGAAAATTTGGTCGAGATCAAGGCGCAGGAAAAATTTTACCACAGGTGCCCGAAGGAAATGCCCTTGGGGTGCATATGGTTGATATTCCGAGGATAAAATTTTTCCTGCAACGCCGATATCGGGCAAATTGGCCATTTCTGAATGGACAATAGTTATCCATACACTGACCGGCCGCTGGGGTAAAGCCCCTTGTAGGGGCAGGCGAGGGTGATCGCATTTGGATCGATTTCTATATTTCGCGTTCAGGGATCGCTCCTGCACGTTCTTATGACCTTAGGGTGGCAGATTGATAGCTCTTCGTTGTCGTTGTCGTAATCGTAATCGGCCCTTCCGTTTTTCGATTACGATTACGATAACCGCTTCGCTGACTACGACAACGATTGTTTCTCTACGGTACTCTAAGTTAATTCAACCAAGTGCGTTTACCCTGAGGGCAGGCCCCTACAGAGATCACGATGCCACCCCAATATGTAAAGATAAATCAAATACAAAATCTTTACATTGACATTTACATTTATTTTTCTATAATGAAATTCAGACCACCGACCATGGATAGAGAGGCAGGATGACACCCGAACTGACACCCGGCCAGCAGCGCCTTTTCGATTATCTGGGAAAAGCCATCCAACGCACCGGCAACACCCCCAGCCTGCGCCAGGCGGCCGGTGACCTGGGTGTCAGCCATGCCGCCGTTTCCCAAGGGATCAAAGCCTTGGAACAAAAAGGGGTGCTCAAACGCCAGGGGCGTTACAGCCGGACGGTTCACCTGATCGGTCCCACCGGCGACAAGGCGGCGGCCCAGCGCTGGCGGGAGGTACCTGTGGTGGGCCGCATTACCGCCGGCCTGCCCCTGTACGCCCAGCAGGAGTGGGAAGGCAGTCTGGTGCTGGACAGCGGCCTGTTCCGTGGAGAGTATCTGTTCGCCCTGCGGGTACAGGGCGATTCCATGCGGGGGGCGGGCATCCTGGACGGTGATCTGGCCATCTGCACGCCGCGCCAGTATGCCCAAAACGGCGAAATCATCGTAGCCCTGATCCATGAACAGGATGCCACGGTCAAACGGTTTTTTCTTCACCGCGACCACGTGGAACTGCGGCCGGAGAATCCGGATTATCCGGTGATGCATTACGGATTTGACGAGGTGTTGGTTCAGGGGAGAGTCATCGGTATTCAAAGGATCGATTTAAAGACAAGCGCATGAGCGGCGTTATCGGTCGTCGCAGTAGTAAGCATACAAGCATACGGCTTCCTCCCTCTGGCCTTGCTCATGCGCTTGTCCTTAAATCGATCGCGTCCATCAGCAATCATCGGTCATGCAAAGCAAATACACCAATGCAAATCGAATTCTAATCGGAACCAGCGGATACGCCTACAGCGAATGGGTGGATGCCGGTTTCTACCCACCGGGAACGGGATCGGCACGGATGCTGGCGCACTATGCACGTTTTTTTCCCGTGACCGAAATCAACTATACCTGGTATCAGATGCCCAAAACGCCGGCCATGGACCGCATGCGCCGCAAGGCACCGGAAAATTTTTTTTTCGCCGCCAAACTCACCCGCACCCTGACCCACGAAGTGGATCCCTGCGGATGGCCGGCCCAGGCCGCCCGTTACCGGGAGGGAATCGCCCCCCTGATGCAATCGGGACAATTGCTGGCCGTACTGGTCCAACTGCCGCCCTTTTTCCGGCGCACCCCGCCAAACCGCCGTTACCTGGCCCGGTTGCTCGACGCCCTTGCCGGCCTGCCCCTGGCCGTGGAGTTCCGCCACGTCTCCTGGGCTACGGACCGGGTATTCGCCACCCTTGAAGAACGCCGGGTAGCCCTGGCCTGTGTGGATGTCCCGGATTTGCCGGACCTGTTCCCACCCCTGGCCATCGTCACCCATCCGGCGCTGTTTTATGTCCGTTTTCACGGCCGTAACGCCGCCGGCTGGCGGTCGGGCAGCATGCAAAAACAGTTCGACTACGATTACAGCGAGGCCGAACTGAGCGAGTGGAGCGAATCGCGGATTCCCGCCATGGCCCGACAGGCCGGCACCGGAATCATCTTTTTCAACAATCACGTCCGCGGCCAGGCGCCCCGGAATGCGCAGATGCTGATGGAACAGTTGGGGGAAGGGGAAAACCGTGAACGCGGGAGAACGTTAGGCGTGAACACGGAAGGACGCCATGGACAAGCCCCATAAAAGACTGGATGTCTGGAAAATTTCCATGAAACTGGTGAAGAGGACCTATTTGGCGACATCAGGATTTCCCAAGCACGAAGCCTATGGATTGACAAAGCAGATTCAACGGGCAGCCGTCAGTATTCCAAGTAATATTGCCGAGGGTGCTGCCCGTCAGACAAAAAAGGAGCTCATCAACTTTCTTCATATTGCTCAGGGGTCATTGAGTGAACTCGACACACAGCTGGATATCAGTTTAAATCTTGGGTAGTTGGAAGCTGCGGAGCGGGCTGGATTGGATGAGTTACTCGTTCGCGTCGATAAAATGCTTACCGCATTCATCCGCTCTCAGAAACTGAAGGAATCGTGAGAGCGGGAGTGCGTAAGGCGTGGGTGCGAAAAACGCCTTGCGACTTACGCTCTCCCGCCTAACGCCTTACGAAAGTCAATGGATCGATCCATCATTCATATCAATGTCACCGACTTCGCCGTGGCCGTGGAACGGGTGCTGGACCACCGGCTTGACGGTCGGCCGGTGATCATGGCCCCGGAAGGCGCCGCCCGGGCCGTCGTATACGACATGAGCGAGGAAGCCTTTCAGGCCGGTGTGCGCAAACACATGCCCCTGGGACGGGCCCTGCGCCGATGTGGGGACGCCCGAATGCTGCGTCCCCGGCCGGAACGCTATCGCCAAGCCATGGCCCGCATGCTGAAAACCGCCCTGCCCTATTCGCCGCGCATCGAACCGGGCGATGATGACGGCCACCTGTTCGTGGATGTCAGCGGCAGCAGCCGTCTACTGGGACCGCCGGTGGATGTGGCCTGGCGATTGGGTCGCCATATCCAAAAAGACATGCACCTGTCGCCGATCTGGTCCCTGGCCACCAACAAGCTCGTCGCCAAGACCGCCTCCCGTCTGGTCAAGCCCCTGGGCGAGTATATCGTGGACCCCGGCGACGAAGCGGCGTTTCTGGCCCCCCTGCCCATTTTCCTGATTCCTGGCATCGAGCCCTTTGATTTGGCCCGTCTGAACGATTTCAATATCACCCGGGTATTCGAGGCCCGCCGACTCACCGCCGACCAACTGCACACGATCGTTGGCCATCGGGCGGGGTTCCTCCATGACCTTCTTCAGGGCGTTGATCCGTCACCTGTTCGTCAGGTCGACCAGCCACTACCCAAAATCGTCGAGTCCACGGAATTCGGCGACGATACCAACCACCGCCCCCAGGTGGAAAATCGCCTGTATCGGCTGGTGGAACAAGCCGGCCGACGGCTGCGGCAAAAAACCCTGGCGGCCCGGCGTATCGGCCTGATCCTGGAACATACCGACGGGGTTCGCCGCATCCGGCAGACCGCGGTCCGGCCGGCGACGGCCAATGATTTTTTCCTCTTCGCCCATGCCCGGCGGGTGCTCGATCGGGCCTGGACCCGCCGGGTGCGATTGCGGCGCATGACCCTGATCGGTGACCGCCTGACGTATCCACCGGCCCAGCGCCTTTTGTTTGCCACGGAGCGCCGCCAAATGGAAAAGCAGGAGCGACTGGTGACGGCCATGGACCGCATCCGCCGGCGTTTCGGGGATCAGGCCGTGAATGTGGGACGGACATTGGCGGCATGAAAAACGGGAGAGCGGGAGCGCGTAAGTGCGGGAGCGCGAAAAACGCCTTGCGCCTAACGCCCTCACACCTTGCGACAATCAATACCAATCTTCAACCTGGAGGCCCTTTATCCGGCTGAATTCCTTAACGTTATGGGTCACCAGCGTACAATTGTGCGATAGTGCCGTAGCGGCGATGAGAATATCGTATGGACCGATCGGACATCCTTTTAATTCCAGGTCGGCACGAATGCCCGCCGCACACATAGCCTCATCACTGCCAAAAGGGAGAATATTGACCACTTCGAATATTTGTTCAAGCTGCTGTGTTCTTTTTTCTGGTGAGGTTGATTTTAAAATACCGACCGAGAGTTCGAACAAAACAATTGTCGGAAGACCGATATCTTTTGGGGGGCAAGCCAGAAGTTTTTGCGCGACCCGCCCCATACCTTTGAAAAAATAGATTAATGTGTTGGTATCCAGCACAATCATCAAAGCGGCTCCCGGTCCGCATCCGTTCCCATGGCGCCCCGTATTTCTTCCGCCGTGGGAAAATCCTTCCAGGCGCCGGCCAGCTTGACAACACTTTCCGGCCAGGAGGTTGCTGTTTTGGCGCGGATTAGATCAGCAATCCATTTGCTTTTTGATATTTTCGCATCGCCAATGATGGCGTTGAGCTTTTTTTCGGTTTCATTATCCAGATAAATGGTAACTTGTCCCATGGAGCGCCTCCTGTTATGAAAACAATTATACTTTAACATATATTCGTTATGTGTCAAGAAATGGACTGACCGTAAACGAAGCAAGAAAAACGGGAGAGCGGGAGCGCGTAAGTGCGGGAGCGCGGGAGAGCGGGAGCGCGGGAGAGCGGGAGCGCGGGAGAGCGGGAGAGCGAAAAACGCCTTGCGCCTTACGCGCTTACGCCTGACGCCCTGACGCCTTGCAACTGACGTTTGACGATCAAAACACCAAAAACGGACAAAACCATGCCCACAAAACACCCCTACCGCCTCGGCGTCGACCTGGGCGGCACAAAAATCGAAACCCTCCTGCTGGATCCTTCCGGCCACAGCCTGGGGCGGGAGCGCACGGCCACACCGCGTGATCCCGACGGCCCCACCGAATACGCCCGCATCCGCGACCGGGTCTATATGTTGATCAACACGGCCCTGGGCAAGGTGCCCCATGGACACGCCTGCACCATCGGCATCGGTATTCCCGGCACCATCAACGCCCAAACCGGGCGGGTGCAAAACGCCAACACCACCGGTCTCATCGGCCATCCGTTTCAGCAGGATCTGGAAACGCGGCTGGGACGGCCCCTCACCATGGAAAACGATGCCAACTGCTTTACCCTCGCAGAAGCCCGGCAGGGGGCCGCCAAGGGCTATGATCTGGTGTTCGGCGTCATTTTGGGAACGGGGTGCGGGGGTGGCATCAGCATCAATGGGAAGATCCACAGCGGGCAGCATCGCATCGCCGGCGAGTGGGGTCATTTTTCCGTGGATCCTGACGGGTCACGCTGCTACTGCGGCAACCGGGGCTGCGTGGAAACCAAAATCAGCGGCGGCGGCGTAGAACGATCCTTTTTCGAGCGCACCGGACGGCGGCTCCCCCTCGAAGAGATCACCGACGGCTACCGGCAGGGGGATCCCCAGTGCACGGCGGCCTTCGAGCAGTTCCTGGACGATTTCGGCCGCTGCCTGGGCGGTTTGATCTCGGTGCTGGACCCGGACGCCGTGGTATTGGGCGGCGGCGTCTCCAACATCGACGAACTCTATTCCCTGGGCGTGGAACAGGTGCGCCGCTACGCCTTTCATGGGCACATCCAGACCCCCATTTTAAAACACCGGCTTGGCGATTCGGCCGGTGTGATTGGCGCGGCGTGGATTGGGAAATAACAGATTTCGTCAGGCGTGAGAGCGGCAGGCGCAAGGCGTTTTTCGTCCCCTCGCCCTTACCCCTTGCGCTCTCACGCCCTCACGCTGCGCGTCTTTTCAGACTCGAAATTAGCGGTAAACGTCCGGATTTTAGCGGTACACCATGAACGTCTCTATCGTCCCCCTCACCGTCCGCTCCCACTACTCCCTCTTGTGGGGCACCGACTCCCCGGCGGCCATCTGCCGGGCAGCCAGGAAGATGGGATATGACCGGTTGGCCCTGACCGACACGGACAACCTCTACGGACTGTGGCCGTTTTTACATGCCTGCCGGGAGGAGGGACTCACCCCCATCGTGGGAGCGGAAATCACCGATCCGAAGACCAGCCGGCGGGCCGTCTGCCTGGTCAAAAACGCCATGGGCTACGCCAACCTGTGCCGGTTGATCACCCGACGCCATCGGGATCCGGCCTTTGATCTGGCGGCCGGTCTGCCGCCCCTGGCCGATGGTCTGCGGGTGCTTACCGGTCACAGCGAGTTGCTCGCCGCCTGGCACCGGGCCGGCATTCAGCCCTGTGCCACGCTGCCTCGCCGGGCGCCCTCTCCGTTTCATCCCCTGGTGCAAACGGCCCGTCAATTGCGTTTGCCGCTGGTGGCCACACCCGGCAGCTTTTTTCTGAGCCCGAACGGATACGCGGTTCACCGATTGCTGCGGGCCATTGCCGGCAACACGGCCCTTTCCCGGCTGCCCAGGGGTGACACGGCCCCGGCCGATGCCTGCCTGGCCCCGCCGGAGGCTTACCATAAGCGTTTCGCCCCCTTGCCGGAGGCCCTGGACCAAACCCATCGTCTGGCCAAGGAACTGACCTTCACCGGTCCGACCTTCGGACTGGTCATGCCGCCCTGGGAAGATATGAAAGGCCGCAGTGCCGATGATTGCCTGCGCCGGGCCGCCTTTGCCGGCGCCCACCGGCGATACGGGCCGGAATTGGGCGAGGCCGTGGTCGAACGATTGGAGCACGAATTGGCCACGATCGCCCGCATGAATTTTTCGGCCTATTTCCTGGTGGTGGAGAAAATCGTCTCCCAAAGCCCCCGCACCTGCGGCCGGGGATCGGCCGCCGCCTCGCTGGTGGCTTACTGTCTGGGCATCACCAATGTCTGCCCGGTCAAACATAACCTTTACTTCGGCCGTTTTCTCAACCCCGGCCGCAGCGACCCACCGGATATCGACGTGGACTTCGCCTGGGATGAGCGCGATGCGGTCATCGACAGTGTACTGGACCGCTTTGCCGGTCGCGCGGCCATGGTAGCCAGCCACATTCTGTTTCAGCCACGCATGGCCCTGCGCGAAACCGCCAAGGTGTTCGGCATGCCCGAAGCCGAAATCGGCAAGATCACCCGCCGCCTGCCCTGGTTCTGGCATCGGGGAGAACTGGATGCGGGGCTGCTCGACAACCTGCGCCAGCGTCCGGAAACCCGCCATCTGGATTTTGCCCACCCCTGGCCGCAGATCATGACCCTGGCCCAACAGATCATCGGCATCCCGCGCCACCTGTCCGTGCATCCCGGCGGCATAGTGATCACTCCGACAGCCATCGAGGACTACGTGCCCATCGAAGACGCGCCCAAGGGTGTTCCCATCGTCCAATGGGACAAGGACGGTACCGAGGATGCCGGCCTGGTGAAGATCGATCTGCTGGGCAACCGCAGCCTGGGCGTAATCCGGGACGCCCTTTCCGGTATGCGGGCCAACGGCATCGTCTTCGACGAGACCCACTGGGTGCCCGAAGATGATCCGGATACCCGTCGTACCGTTGCCCGGGGGTCGACCATGGGCTGTTTCTACATCGAAAGTCCGGCCATGCGTCTGTTGCATCAGAAAGCCGGCAACGGCGACTTCGATCACCTGGTGATCCACTCCTCCATCATCCGGCCGGCCGCCAACACGTATATCCAGGCGTACCTCAAGCGCCTGCATGGCGCCCCCTGGGACCCGATCCATCCGTTATTGGCCGACGTGCTGGACGAAACCTTCGGCATCATGGTGTATCAGGAGGATGTGTCGCGGACCGCCGTGGCCCTGGCCGGATTTTCCGACGCCGAGGCCGACGGCCTGCGCAAGATCATCGCCAAGAAGGACCGCCAGCGGCAACTGGCCGATTACCACGATCGGTTCATGGCCGGTGCGGTAAGAAAGGGCGTCCGACCGGACCAGGCCGCAGCGGTGTGGCAGATGATGATGAGCTTTTCCGGCTACTCCTTCTGCAAGCCCCACAGCGCCTCCTATGCCCGGGTCTCGTTTCAGGCGGCCTTTCTCAAGACCCATTTCCCCGCGGAATTCATGGCCGGGGTAATCAGCAACCAAGGCGGATTTTACGGCACCTTCGCCTATGTCTCCGAAGCCCGCCGCCTGGGGCTCTTCATCGATCCGCCGGATGTTGGCGTCAGTCAAATCCAGTGGACCGGCAAAGGCCAGCGTCTCCGGGTGGGGCTGATGGCCGTCAATGGGCTGAGCGAAACGACCCAGAAGGCCATCATCGTCTGCCGCCATGCCGCACCGTTCACGGACATGACCGATTTTCTGACCCGCGTCGAACCCGACGTCGACGAGGCCCGGGCCCTGATCCACTGCGGGGCACTGGACCCCCTGGACACGGACTGCGCCCGCCCTCGCCTGCAATGGGACCTGGCCCGCTGGCAGGCCCATCGGCGCAATTTACGGGGTCAGGCCGATCTTTTCTCCTCCCGGCCAGCGCTTCCAGACGGTGCGCCACCGCCTGTATTTCCGCCGGAAGCGATTACCGCCCGTCTGCGTCGGGAGTATGCCGCGCTGGGGTTTTTGTGTCACCGGCATCCCATTACCCTGTTCAGGCGTTCCTTCGAATCCCGACGCACGGTCCCGGCCAGTCAACTGGCCCGGCACGTCGGCCGGCGGGTACGTCTGGCCGGCTGGCTGCTCACCGGCAAGGTGGTGCACACCCGCAACAAAGATCCCATGCAATTTCTGACTTTCGAAGATGATACCGGCATCGTGGAAACCACGTTTTTTCCCGAGGCCTACCGGCGGTTTTGCCATATGCTGGACCGCCACCGGCCCTACCTGCTTTCCGGCACGGTGGATGAGAATTGGGGGGTGGCGACGTTGACGGTGGATGGGGTGGAAGCCGTGAGGGCGTGAGGGCGAAAGGCGTTAGCACGCAAGAGCGGAAACGCCGATGGGGCTCAGCCCCCCCTAAGACCTTCCACCATATACAGTATTCTTTGGAACCTCTACCTTATATCTCTCATCACGCCTCGCGCCTTACGATTTATGCTTTGAGCCTTTCGTGGTAAGAATCTCGACCGTCGTGGCGATTTCATCCATGCTGACCGTCTGCCGCAACATCTCCATACGGTTCATGACCTCGGCAAAACGCACGCCCTCGGCGGCACTGATCCACTCCAGTTGGAGCCGCTCGGGCCGGATACCGCGTTTTTCCATTTTGGTGCGGACCTTTTTGATGCGTTTTTCCGTCCAGTGGTTGGCATCGATGTAATGACAATCGCCGATATGACATCCGCTGACCAGGATCACCGGCGCCCCTTTTTTAAAGGCATGCCAGATGAAGGCGTCATCCACCCGCCCCGAGCACATGGTGCGGATCAACCGCGCGTTCGGCGGATACTGCAGTCGCGATACCCCGGCATAATCGGCCCCGGCATAGGAGCACCAGTTGCAGGCAAAGGTGAGGATTTTCTCCTCGGGCGCCTCTTCCAACAGGGCGTCGATCTGCTCCGTGATCTGGGAATCGGTAAAATGATTGGTGGTGATGGCACCAAAGGGACACTCGGCCGCACAAGTGCCACAGCCACTGCAGGCGGCGGTGGTGATCACCGCCGGCTGCTTGGACTTCACATCCACGCTGATGGCGTTGTAGGGACACACATCAACGCATTTACCGCAGGATTTGCACAGCTCGGGGATCACCTCGGCGGTGATGGCTTCGGCGGTGATATGGCCGGCATGCATCAGCCGGATGGCGCGCACCGCGGCGGCCGAGGCCTGGGTGACGCTCTCCTTGATATCCTTGGGCCCTTCGGCACAGCCGGCATAGAAAACGCCCCGGGTGGCGGCATCCACGGGCTGCAGCTTGGGATGGGCCTCCAGAAAAAATCCGTCCGACGTCAGCTGAAGGCCCAGCATCTCCTGCAACCGCTGTGTACTGGGAGCCGGTTCGATGCCCACGGCCAGCACCAGCATATCCAGATCATAGGTGTCCAGGCGTCCGGTGGCGGTGTTCTCCACGGCCACCCGCAGGCTACCGTCTGGCATTTCCTCCACATGACCGGGCAAGCCGCGCACGTAATGGGCCCCTTTGCGCCGACTGCGGGTATAAAGATCCTCGAAGCCTTTTCCAAAAGCGCGCATGTCGATATAAAAAACCTTGATCTCCATGTCCGGATAGTGCTCTTTGAGCACCAATGTGCTTTTGACCGTATTCATGCAGCAGATGTTGGAGCAATAGGACTTGCCCCTGCGAGCCGACCGGGATCCCACGCACTGCACGAAACCGACGCTTTTGGGCGGTTGCCGGTCGGTGGGACGCACCAGTTCCCCTTGTGTGGGGCCACCGGCATTGACCAGACGTTCGAACTCGAGGCTGGTGAGAACATTCTCGAACCGCGTATAACCATATTCGTCCAGCACCCGCGGGTCGTGCGGAGACAAGCCGGTGGCCACGACAATGGTACCGACCCGTTCGGTCAGGGTCTGGTCGGACATGTGAAAATCGATGCACTGCTTTTCGCATGCATCCAGGCACTTGGTGCATACCGTGGGGTTGTTGCCCAGGCACTCATGGGGGTTGAGCACATAGGCCGATGGTACGGCCTGAGGAAATGGCGAGTAGATCGCCCGCCGCGAGCTAAGGCCCATATTGAATTCGTCAGGCCGAACCACCGGACAGACCTTGGCACATTCACCGCACGCGGTGCATGCGGTTTCATCCACATAGCGGGCTTTTTTGACAATTTTGACATTGAAATTACCCACGTAGCCATTGACATCCACCACCTCGCTCAAGGTGTGGATGGTGATGCGGGGATGCCGACCGGCATCCGTCATTTTCGGTCCCAGGATTCAGATGGAGCAATCCATGGTGGGAAAGGTCTTGTCCAGCTGGGCCATCACCCCGCCGATGGAGGGTTGCTTCTCCACCATGACCACATCGAAGCCGGTATCGGCCAGGTCCAGCGCCGACTGGATGCCCGCCACGCCACCACCAATCACCAGGGCGCGCTGGGTCATGGGCAGTTGGGTCTCGCTCAAGGGCGTCAACCGGCGCACTCGTGCCACGGCCATCTTGACCAGGTCCCAGGCCTTGGCCGTGGCGGCAGCCTTATCGTGCATATGCACCCAGCTGCACTGCTCGCGCAGGTTGGCGATCTCCAGCACATAGGGATTGAGGCCGGCGTCGGTCAGCATCTGCCGGAACGTCGGTTCATGCAGACGTGGTGAGCAGGATGCCACCACAATGCGGTCAAGGCCGTGCTCGGCGATATCATCGCGAATTTCCCGCTGACCTGGTTCGCTGCAGGCGTAGCCAATGCCCTTGGCCACACACACATCGGGTAGATCGGCGGCCCGGGCGGCAATCCCGTCGCAATCCACGGTCTGGGCGATATTCAGGCCGCAGTGGCATACATAAACGCCCACTCGCGTGGCATCCTGCACAGCGTCCACATCAGCGGTTGAAGTTGACAAAGAGGCTTTCGTCGTCATGGGGATACCTATCAATTATACATTCTAATTAGTTATCAATATTTCACAAGCTAAACAGGGCGCTTGGGTCCCAAGGTTATTTCTGACAAGTGTTAAGTTTTAAGTGTAAAGTGTTAAGGTATGGATTGAATCTGATTTCACATAAGAATCGATAGAATACAGACACTTAACACTTAAATCTTAACACTTAACACTCTTTATTGATGCATCAAACCGACTCCCAATAAATCGTCTGCGCAATCGCACTGACCAAATCCATTGTCTCCATCTGCAACTCGGATGCCCGCATGGTATCTTCCATGGCGCAGCGCAGGTGGATCTGGCACTTGGGACAGGCAGTGACCATGAGATCCCCGCCGGTCTGTCGGGCACTGGTCAGCCGTTTGACCTGCAGGGCCTTGGAATAGGCGTCACAGCCGGTCCAGGCGCTGTTGCCACAGCATACGGCCCCTCTGCCCGATTCGGGCATCTCCGCCAGCGGGGTGCCGGTCATGCGCGCCAGCAGTTTGCGCGGCAGATCGGCCTGGTCTTCAAAACGGCTCTGGCGGCACGCGTCCTGGAAGGTCACAGTGCGGCCCAAGGGGTTGAATCCCACGGCGCCCCTGTCGATTTCACGTTCCAGAAACGCGTGCATATGGGTCACGGTCACCGGCAGGGTCACGCCATGTTCCGGGTAGTCATGGCTAAGGGTGCGATAGCACTCCGGGCAGGCGGTGATCAGCTCACTGGCGCCGGTCTCGGCAAATGCCTGTGCGTTGCGTCGGGCCAGGCGCAAAAAGTTCTTCCGGTCACCGGTCCAGAGCAAATCATGGCCGCAGCAGACCTCCTGTTCGAGTACCACCGGCTGCACATCGAAAAAGTTGAGCAAACGCAAGCTGTCCTCGAGGATGCGGGCGGTTTGCACTCCCAAAAATTTACTGAAAAAAATATCGAAATACGGCGCACAGCCGCCGAAAAACAATATTTCCCCCTTGCCATTACGGGTATGGATCTTCTCGGGCAGATCCTGCCAGCGCCGGGGTGATAGGTCGTCGGCGGTCATGGCCCGCATCATGCTCTGAAAGAAACCACCATGGGTCGGGGCTTCGGCCAACTGGCGGCTGTGATAATAGGTGCGCATGGAACGAATGAATTCCGGAAAATTGACTGCCGACGGGCATCGCTCGTAACACACCCCGCAAGTCAGACAGGCATTGACCGCCTGGCGCACATCCGGGTCATCGGCCTGCCCGGCGATAATCCGATTGGCCAGATCGCGGGGCGAATAGGGCTTGCCAGCCAGGGCCAGGGAACAGGCCGAGGTACATTTGCCGCAATCCTGGCACGCATAGACGTCATGGGCCGCCACAATCGCCGCCGGGGTCAGGTCCGCCGTATCCGCGTCATCGCTTGCGGGGCGTCGGGCAACCGGGCTGCGGCCCAGTTCTCTGATTTGCCGGGTAAAATCTTTCAGAAAATCG
This sequence comes from uncultured Desulfosarcina sp., assembly GCA_963674765.1. Classification (GTDB taxonomy): domain Bacteria; phylum Desulfobacterota; class Desulfobacteria; order Desulfobacterales; family Desulfosarcinaceae; genus Desulfosarcina. The sequence goes on from OY771548.1 coordinate 5,507,242, forward strand.
AGTAAGGCCTGGGGACGATCGGGCAGCACACTGCCCAGCTGCAAACGCCTGGCGCCGATTCCCATCAGGTCCAGAATCCGGCGGGTTTCAGAAGTGTTGTCCCGAGCGCTGTGGGTGCCGCTGCCATAGCGGCACGTACCGGGCTCACACCCCGCCAGCAGCACCCCGTCGGCCCCCATTTCAAAGGAGCGCAATAACAAGGCTTTGGTGATCCGGCCGCTGCAGGGAATGCGGATCATTTTGATCTCCCGAGGGATGTCCGCACACTGATCCTGTAGGGCCTGAAAGGCGGCATGGGGCCCCCAGTTGCATAGGAAAACGATGATGTTGAATTCGGGCATTACGGAATATTTCCAATGGTTAAATGTTAGACGCCATGTCGGCACGTTAGAATGGCTGTCGCAAGTCGTCAGAGCGCAAGGCGTAAGGTGAAAAGCACGTGCGCTTAAGCCCCAACACGCTAACGCGCTCCCGAGCTCACGCCCTCACGTTCTTTTCCTGCCCCACCAACAACCGCTCCAACGTCTGCTCCAGATAAACATGGTCCCGATAGGGGCTGTCGGCAGCATCCGACGGACAGACCGAGATACAGTTACCGCAGCCTTTGCAAAGGGCATCGTCCACCTCGGCATAATACCCGCCCACATCGTTGGGCCGGAAGGCAATCGCCTGGTATGGGCAGACGTCCAGACAGCGACCGCAACCGCGGCACAGGTTTTCCTTGACCTTCACCGAAAATCCCCGGCTGTGGCGGGGTCCGCGGGGCATGGCCGCGGCGGCCTGAACGGCGGCGGCAGCGCCCGTGGTGCGCTTTGAAATCTGAATCCCGGGTGGATCCGCCAGAAACAAACCGGAAATGGACGTCATTCCCGGATAGAGAAACGGCGCGCCGCTCTCGGCGCCATCCTGAACGGCGGCGTGCACGGTGCGCTCAGGATGCCCCTCGTGGCGTCGATAGAGGGCGAGGCTGCGCGTATGCTCGCCGAGAATGATACTGCCCACACGAAAGCTGCGCTCCGTGGATGCGCTGCGGGTGCGGATCTTGAAGTTGCCGATGGTGCCGCTGATGCCGATCACCCGGGTATCACTAAAGTCGGTGATGTTTGGATGGCTGACGACGTTGCCGCCGCTCGAAGTGTCGCCGTTGAAAAGGAAAACATCCTGCCCGGTTTCGGCCAGCATCGTTGCCGCAATCAAAGCGGACTCCTGGTTTCCAATCACGGCGGTGGTGAAGTTGTAGTTGCGAGCCGGCGCGGGGAATGGCAGCAAGTGGGCGGCATGACCAATGGCCCGGTCCAGAAAGCCGGTAAACCGCTGAAGGGCCAGATCCGGGTCGGTTTTCACCAGTCGCAACACTTCACCACGCAAATTGACGGTCTGCACCATAGACCGACTGATCCCGGTACCATTGAACAACCCCTCCTTGAGCCGACTGCGCTGATCCGTGCACGCGCTGCAAACGAAATTGAGCGGGCAGCAAACGCAAGACGCCAGCACCACCCGGGTCAGCCCCCGTTCCCGGACCTCGGCCAGAATATGGGCGATGCCCGCCGGCGTGCAAGCCGCGGTAAGGGATTCGGTATGAACGATCATGGGGCGATCGGTAAGCCGTTTCAAATAGTCGTCCATGCCATCGGACCAACCCAGCGAATCGTTGCACCGGCAGGCGAATACGCCCATTCGGATGGCCGATTGTAGACCCGGGTCCGGCGGACTGAACGAAATGCCGTGTCCTTTGGGGCCGGCTGCGGTGCCTTTGAGCAGCACCAACGCCTTGGCGGCGGCAGCCTGCCCGCGCAGGATCATGGCCTGTACATCGGCTTTGGCCGAGGGCGGCCCGTAAGCCCGGATCACATCCTCGCCACGGATGGCCGGCGTCAACGACGGATCGGCGACGATCAGCACGCCCACATTTTCGGTGGTCTGGACCTCCGGTTCATCGTGCCGCACGGCTTGGATTTCTCCGCAGGCCTCCACACACGCCAGACACTCGGCACAGACGCTGCATTGCAGACAGCGGGCGGCCTCCAGCTGCACCTGGGTTTCATCGTATCCCCGCGCCACTTCCTGAAAATTGTTATGACGGGCGCTGGGCGGTGTTTCCGGCATAGGCGTGCGCATGCAGGTGGGCATGGACGGATCGATGGCCGTGAAATCCCGATCCGCCGGACGCACCGGTCTGGCGGTAAGCCAGGCCGCCGGCTCACCGGTCAGGTCCGTGTAAATCATCGCCGCCGCCCGTCGGCCACCGGCCATGGCCTGAACCACCGAGCTGGCCCCGCTCACCGCGTCGCCGGCCGCATAGACACCGTCGACGGTGGTTCGCCCATCCTCGTCCACCGCCAGATAGCCATGGGAAGTGGTCGTTACCGCGCCCTCGAGCCCCAGGTGGGCACCGGTCTGGCCAATGGCCACAAAGGCACGGTCCACCGTCAGTCGATCGGACGTCCCACCCTCTGCAATCACCGGCCAGGGGATACCATTGGCATCGGGTTCGCCGGGGCGGGTCGGCATCACGGTCAACTCCCCGAGTCGCCCATCGGCACCGTTAAATGCCGTTACCTGGCGGTTATCCACGATGGTGATCCCCTCGGCCAGGGCCGCTTCCACCTCCTCGGCATCGGCCGGGATCATCGCTTCCGGAAACCAGGAGAGCAAGGTCACCCGGGCGCCCAGACGCCTCAACACGCGGGCCAGGTCAACGGCCGCATTGCCGTCGCCGATAACGGCCACCGTTTCATCCAGAGAATCAATCTCGCCACGATAAAAGCGATGCAAAAAGGAAAGACACCCTTCCACCCCCGGTAAATCCTCGCCCGGCGCCCCCAATCGGCGGTCGGCCCATGAGCCCACGGTAAGCAGCACGGCGCTGAAGCGTTCTTTGAGATCCGAGAAATCACCCTGTAGATCGATCGGGTGACCGGTGACGATTTCCACCCCCAAGGAACGGATCGTGTCTATCTCACGATCGAGAATTTCCCTGGGCAGTCGATGGGGACCGATGCCGTAGCGCAACAGGCCACCGGCTCGATCCTCTTTTTCGAACAGGGTCACCCCAAATCCCTGACGGGCCAGATCCGCAGCCGCTGCCAGCCCGGCAGGACCTGAACCGATCACGGCGATGGTCTGCCCGCGGTGTGGAACCGATTGACGATCCGGCCCAGGGACCGGTTGGCCGTCCCGTGCCTCCACGTCGGCCAAGAAACGTTTAATGTCGCGGATGGCCAGCGGCCCATCGACTTCTGCCCGCCGGCAAGCGCTTTCGCACGGATGGGTGCACACCCGCCCGCAGATGCCGGGCAGGACATTATCTTGCCTGATCAATTCCAGGGCCTCGGCGTAGCGTCCGGCCCTTGTCAGCGCGATGTATCCCTGGGCGTTGACCCCCAGCGGACAATGGGCCTGGCACAGCGGTGCCTGCCGTTTGTCGATCACCGCCCGTCCCGGAAGGGCCAGGCGACTTTCAAAGCCAATGGGTTTATTGCCGTCATCGCCCTGTCCCGGACAAATTTCCACACACCGGCCGCACAAGATGCAGCGTGTGGAATCCACGAAGGTCTGCCGCCGCCGGAGTTTGACGCTGAACCCCTGCTGATTGTGCCGAACGCCATCGATCGTGGCCGGCATGATACAATCGATGCCCGGGTTACGCAGAATCCGTATCAACCCCGGACGATGGGCAACGTTCAGGGGAACGCCATTGGGCATCCGATAGACGTCGTCGGCCAGCCGCTGGTTAAGGTCCGTCACCGTATCCACCAGGGTCACGGAGATACCCATCTCGCCCAACTTGTTGGTCGCGGCCACGCCAGCCGGCGTGGCGCCGACCACCAGTACACTGTGAAGCCGGTTCTTGGGGGTCTTCATGCAAACACTCCTGTCTGGCCGGCAGCGGTCTTGGCGCGCGCCTTCAGAGTGGCGCGACCGTATTCCCACCCCTTTTCAAAGGCCTTCAGGTTTTTTTCCTCGGTGCCCTTGGGGACGGATTCAAGAACCGTTTGACGGGCCGCCGCCAGGGTAACCACCTCGGTAATGGCGGTAAAAAAGCCAATCATGATGATGTTGGCCATCATTTTCAGTCCCATCTCTTCGGCAAAGCGAGTGCTGGGCACACTGAAATACGATTGTTTTTCGGCTTCGGGTTTGACCAGATCCTGATCCACGATCAGGATGCCATCTTCGACCAGCGCGTCTTGGTATTTTTCGTACCCGGCCTGGGACATGGCCACCAGGATGTCCGGATGCTGAACGTACGGGTAGTGGATCTCGCCGTCGGCAATGGTCACCTGGGCGCTGCAGGCCCCGCCCCGCGATTCGGGTCCATAGGATTGCACCAGGGTCGATTCCAGCCCGTCGACAATGGCCGCGGCCTTGCCCACGATGCGCCCGGCCAGGACCACGCCCTGGCCTCCGAAACCGGTGATTACGATTTGTTTGTTCATCCTTTTTCCTTCAACCTTCAGCCTTCAGCCTAAACACCTTCAGCCTATAACAACCGACACGTCCGATCATAATTCTCAATACACGTCGGCCGGTCCTTGTCCACGAATTCACCCAGGATCACCCGTTTCTTGAAATCGATGTCCAGGTCGGTGATGTCCGGATGATTGGCGATGATGGTCCGCTCCTGGTAAAGGCGCAGGGTATCCATGGATTTTTCACGGTTGCGGCGGCCATAATTGATCGGACACGGTCCCAGCACCTCGATAAAGGAGAAGCCGGGTTTGCGCAGGGCCTTCTCAAAGGATTTGGTCATCTCCCGCGTATGCAGAATGGTCCAGCGGGCCACATATGTCGCACCGGAGGCAAAGGCCAGCAGCGGCAAATTGAACGGCGCCTCGGGGTTGCCGCGCTGGGTGGTGGTGGTTTTGGCCTGGTGCGGCGTGGTGGCCGCCACCTGACCGCCGGTCATGCCGTAGTTCAGATTGTTGAGACAGATCACGGTCAGGTCCATGTTGCGGCGGGCGGCATGGATGAAATGATTGCCACCGATGGCAAACAGATCACCGTCGCCGGAGAAAACCACCACGTTGAGTTCGGGATTGCCCAGCTTGAGCCCCGTGGCAAAAGGGATCGCCCGGCCATGGGTGGTATGGAAGGAATCCAGATTGATGTAGCCGGCGGCGCGGCCCGAGCAGCCGATCCCCGAGACCATGCAGGTTTTTTCAAGATCGATTCCGCTGGCCTGCATCCCCCGCAGGCACGCGGCGAAGGCGGTGCCGATCCCGCAACCCGGACACCAGATATGCGGAATCCGGTCGGTACGAATCAGATTGTCCAGGGGATGTTGATCCATCTCAGGCGTCTGTTTTTCAAGGGCATTTGATTGGAGTGTGTTCATTGGGCTTTTGGGTTTGTTGGTTAATTGGTTGTTTGGTTTGTTGGTTTGTTGGTTTGTTGGTTCATGGGGTCCGATTCAACAGCTCAGAAAACTCAACAAACTATAGAATTTCCTCGATTTTAGCCAGAACCTGCTCCGGCGTGATCACCGTACCGCCGGCGTGCCCCACCAGATGGCAGGCCACCCGGCCAGCGGCGCACCGCTGAACCTCATAATGAACCTGTCCCAGATTGATCTCCACGGTGATAAAACCGCGCACCCGTTCGGCCAATTCGCGGATCTGGTCCTCGCAAAACGGCCATACGGTAATCAGGCGCAGCAGGCCCACTTTTTTTCCCTGGGCCCGGGCCTGAACCATGGCCGCCTGACTGGTGCGGGCCGAAATCCCATAGGAAATCAATACGATCTCGGCATCGTCGAGGTTGTGGCGCTCGGTCAGAATGATATCGTCACGGTTGTCCACGATCTTGTGCATCAAGCGCTGCATCATCTGCTCCTGGGCATCGACGGCCATGACCGGATAACCCTTTTCATCGTGGGTCAGACCGGTCACATGCACATGGTACCCGTCGCCTGCGGCCGGCATGGGCGCCACGCCGTTTTTATCCGGTTTGTAGAGCAGAAAGCGGTCCTTACGCCCCTTGGGCGTGGGGCGACTTTTGGGTTTGATGTCGGATGCCTCGGGGATGACCACCTTTTCGCTCATGTGGCCAATGACTTCGTCGGTCATGATGAACACCGGCGTACGGTAAATCTCGCTCAGGTCGAAGGCGGTAATGGTCAGGTAGAAAATCTCCTGGGCCGAGGATGGCGCCAGGGCGATGATTTCATAATCCCCATGGGATCCCCACCGCGCCTGCATCATGTCGGCCTGAGCGGTCATGGTCGGCAAACCGGTGGACGGACCGCCACGCTGCACATTCACCACCACGCAAGGCGTTTCGGTAACCACGCCCAGGCCGATATTTTCCATCATCAGGCTGAATCCCGGGCCCGACGTGGCGGTCATGGTTTTCTGACCGGCCCAGGCCGCCCCGAGAATCGAGGCCATGGCGGCGATTTCATCTTCCATCTGAATAAACGTGCCGCCCACTTCGGGCAAGCGGATGGACATGCGCTCGGCGATCTCCGTGGCCGGGGTGATGGGATAGGCACCGAAGAAACGGCAGCCGGCAGCCAGGGCGCCCTCGGCGCAGGCTTCGTCACCGGTGATGTAATGGGTTCCAGTCAGGACAGCGGGTCTATTGCTCATGAGACAACGGTTCCAGGGTTAATGGGTTTACAAGGCCAAACGGGAAATCCATTCCCGCTGGATGGCGCAGGGTTAGGAATCGGCAATCGAATAGATGGCGAACTCCGGACAGATGATTTCGCAATAGTGGCAATTGACACACCCGTCGGGGTCCAGGACTTCGGGAGGGTGATAGCCCTTTTTATTGTACCGGGTGGCAAAGGCCAGAATATTGCGGGGGCAGAATTCGATACAATAGCCGCATCCCTTGCATCGTTCGTCGAGAATGTGAACGATACCCCGGGTGATATCGACCACTTTCGCATCCAGAGGTTCGCGCCAGAATTCCATGGAGTCAGTCCTTTGGTCAGGAATGTTCGATGAGTAAACGATCACTTACCCCATGACAGGCTGCGCATCAAGATGATTTTTATTCAGCCGCTATGGTTAGGAGGGACACCCCCTTGTTTTTGGGTGGGGTGTCGCGGATGATGGGTAACAGATTGAAGGATAGCGTTTTAGACAGGCGATCAAGGGACAAAGCGATGGAAGATGGATGAGGGACGACGGACGCCGAAGGACCGCACGCATCCCTCGCCCGAGCGAAGCGGTCCTGCCTCGTCCGTCGTCTTTTCACGGTTTGTCGTTTGGTTCCATTCGCCGGTCGACCACGGTCCGTCGGTCAGGCTCGGGTGAAGCCCGCCGGCGGACCGATCGTGCTATTCGTCAGCCGTTTATTTTCCTGCGGATACCCAGCAAGCCCAGGATACCGGAGCCTAACAGAAAAATACCGGCCGGCAGGGGAACCGCGGACTGCTCGATATGAACCGTGGTGGAATCATGGTAAAAATGACACCCATAGCCGGCGTTGAAATACGAATCACCGTCAAGTGAGCTCAAATCAAAGCCCGATTGAAAAACATCCCACTGAATTGAAAAAGGATTATTATTTGGGATCGACTTGCCCCCAATATCAGTATAATTGGACGAGTCTCCACCGTCATTCATATACAGTTCGATGGTCTGTGTAGTATTATCGGCATCGGATCCATGTAAAGTGATGGTAAACACCGTAACGAGACTCGAATCATACGATTCGGGAAGATAAAGCGTAAATATCGACGACCAATCCATATACTGATTGCCTTCATGAGAAACATAATCGTGGTTGGCATTATATGTATATTCGAAAATGCCATCCGAATCGTAATCCAGAATAACAATAGCCCCAGCCGGAACAACCATGCCAAATAAAAAAACCAACGCCGCCGCGACCATTAAAATTCTTTTCATTTTTCCTCCTCCTTTTTGCCATCCGTCTCCGTTGAATAATAGATAGATATCCATTTCCGAAAGATTCTACAGGTATTCTATCAATATCAAGTTCAAGGGATTCATTCAATCAGCCGAATGTCGTATTTTTTCAGATTTTTAAATCAAAAAATAAGAAGAAAGTGATAGTGGCAGGCGTTAATATCGACGTTCTCAATGGGTTTGGGGCGGAAATTGGGCCAGAATACGATCCACGGTGCGTTGCATGGCCTGAGCGGCCGTGTCAGGGCTCTTGTATGTTTGATAGCGATAGATGCCGGTGCCCCGCCATAGCAGGGTCTGGGTAACGGCGTCCTTGATGTCGATGATAATCTGACATTCATCATACTGATAGATATACGTATCCGGATACCCCCCCCATGACCACGGATAGCAGCATCCGCCCCCACCCAGCGACGAATGATACGAATGGTTTTCCAATTTCGGTTGAATGACCAGACGGTAGGCAATGGCCAGATCCGGCCGCGACGGTTGCATCTCGATGTTACGGTCCGCCAGATGCGTCTCAATGGCCCGGCGGATGCGCTTGTTCAGCAGCGGATTGTCCACCCGCAGATCGCCGCTCACCGGCTGCTCCGGTTCCTCCCAATGCCAGGTTTCGAACCGGTCTAAAGCCGTGCGGGAATCATAATCCTGACTCACCCGGACACCGGTGCAGGCGCCCAGGATGGTAACGAGAAACAGAAGCGTGATTGCCTTTTGTATCAGCGATCGCATGACTCCTCCTTTAGGCATTGAGGGGGTGGTGGGTAAATGATATGATGAATATAGTATCAATGCAATAGCACCTGATTAAAGGTGCGGATAATCGTTCACGATAGAATCCATGCAACGGAGAATCCATGCAATCCCTCCATGTCAACTACGACGATGCGACCGGGGCCATCTCACGGATTGAAGGCGCGACAGCGGAGCCGTGGGATAAGGTCTGCGAGCAATTTGACAACGATGTGCGGCGTATTGCGGATGCGACCGATCAGGCAGGGTACACCGCGTTGTACGCGTGTTATGATGAAGACAACAATCCGGTCTATTATCTGGTGGAAGAGGATGAGACCCTGGCAAAATTACGGTGCAAAACGCAATTGAGCAAATTAGGACGGTCATCATCCATATGAAATGAAAGGACGGTCATTGGACCGCATGGGTGGGAAACATGATGGTATCATTTTCGCGCCCATGCAGGGTCGGCGGGTTGCATTTAATCCTGGTTGATTTTATTGCGCAATTTACCCGAGCACTTGAACGTTACCACTTTTCGTTCGCGAAGAATCAGGTCGGATCCGGTGGCCGGATTACGACCTCGCCGTTTCTGTTTTTGTTTGACGCAAAATTTACCGAATCCGGATACGAGAACATCGTCACCGCTGGTAAGCGTATCCTTGATAATCTCGAGCAAGGACTCAACGGTTTCAATGGATTTTTTCTTGGTGAAGCCAAGGTCGTTCACCTTTGCGACGATATCGTTCTTGGTCAATGCCATTGCGCCTCCTAAAAAAATGATTTCCGGTTGCCTATCGGTGATACGGTTAAGCGATCGGATCATGGAACTGGTCTCGTCACGCCGGGTCGTCTGATTCTTTCTTGTCCGTAGGGATGACTTGGGCGACCTTTTCCATGATTTCATCCACTTGGTCCATGATTGCATCAATCTCGGCTTTTAGGGTTTGGTCGTCTGCTTCGGTCATCGGGCACGCCCCTTTATTTAATGCAACATGGAGAATTGAAGATGGACAATGAATGCTGACCACTTATCATTCCCAATCCTTAATGATCCATTTTCAATTTTCAATTCTCAATTATCCATTGCATTTATGGTTACATTTTTTATTCGCCTCACGATATCCGATGCCGGTCAGCGCGGATAGTTGCCATGGGCATAAATATAATCGTAGCAATAGGCTTGATACTCGACATCGGCTTTTTCGGCTTCCGTCTGATCGGGATCGGTGCCTTTTTCGGTGCGCGTCAACCACAACTGCCGCGCAAAATCATAGAGGATATCCCTGAGGATATCCGGTGTGTCACTGATCTCTGGATTGTTCTTGACAAACGATACGGCCGCATCGACGGCTGCCTTGACATTGCGAATATACTCACTGACGTCCATCCGGTATTCCATGGCAAGATCAAGGAGGTTGATCAGTATCGCCTTTGCCGTTCCCTCGGCGGCCTCAATACAGTTCATCGATTATCAGTCCCACGCCCCATTGCCACATCCCGAATCCATCGCGATTCGCAAATGCCATTGGAGCATCGCTTTGTTCAATAAAATCATACAGCTATTAAATAACCGCAAGACCGGATGATGTCAAGTTTAATAGCTACGCTTCCCAGGGTTCCCGCATTTGGAACTGATTAGAAACGGGTAAGGTCGCAGGCATAGCCTGCTCTTACAACAACCCTACTTGACGATGCCATGGATGCGCACTAAGAGCGGGCCATGCCCGCGAAGATCTGCAAATCGATCCAAATGCGGTTCCTCTGCTAAAGTTCCTGGTCCACCAGAACCGTTTCAATCTCTTCCAGGAATCGACTGCGCATATTGAACTGTCCTTTTCGAAAGTTGGCCGTGGTGATGAATAGGCATCGTTCGGCCCGCGTGACCGCCACATACATCAGCCGTCGCTCCTCTTCCAAATCCTCGGCCCGTTCCATGGAGCGCCAGTGCGGAAACAGCTGTTCCTCGCAGCCGACGACGAATACCGTGTGAAATTCCAAGCCCTTGGCCGCATGAACCGTGGACAGATTCACGCCCCGGGTCGCTTCCTCATCATCCTTGTCTTCCCGGATCAGGGCCGCTTCCTCCAGATAGTCGACGATGGTCTCTTTCTGGGCGGCGGCATGGATCAATTGGTCGATGTTTTCCTGCCGGGCGGTCAGGTCCATGCTGTTGCTGCGCGTGTAACTTTCCAGATGATCCATGTAACCGGTACGCGCGATGGTTCGCTTGATGGCCTCGTCCGGTTTAAGGTCGCGGATATCGTCTAGCAGGCTCAACAGGTCGCTGAGTGATTGGTACAGTTTGGGGGTGAGGACCCGCTCAGCAACGGCTTGGCGCGCGGCCTCTTTCAGGCTCATGGAACCACTGCGCATCTGAGCGATCTTTTTCACCGTACCGGGACCGATGCCCCGTTTGGGCGTATTGAGAATCCGCTCGAAGGCCGTATCGTCCTTTTCAAAGGCCGCCGCCGTGAGATAACAATTCAAATCCAGAATCTCCAGTCGTTCGAAAAAGCCCTTGCCACCCATCATGTGATACGGAACGTCCGCCCGACGCAGGGCCTGTTCGAATGGGAGGGAGCAGAATTTGGTACGGTAAAGCACGGCCATTTTTTCGAGGGGCACATTCATGCGCGACAGGCGTCTGACCTTGTCCACCACCCACCACGCCTCCTCCTGATCGCTGTCGAATTCATGGATCTCCACCACACCGCCCTGTTTTTCCGAAAAACAGGCTTTCTCCATACGGTTTTCATTGTTGTCGATGATCCGGTTGCCCAATTGCACGATTTCATCGGCCGAGCGGTAATTCTGCTCCAATCGAAAAATTTTTGCCCCTTTGTATTTTTTCTTAAACGCTAGAAAATGATCGACGTTGCTCATGCGAAACGAATAGATGGACTGCCAGTCATCCCCCACGGCGAACAAGTTACCATTCTTGAGGAGCAAAGCGGTGATCTCCTCATTAAGGTCATTGGTGTCCTGGTATTCGTCGCATAGGATGTAGTCGAACTGATTCTGGTACTGCTCCCGGATGTCGGCGTGGTCGCGCAACAGGTTACGGGTGAGCAGCAAGATATTATCGAAATCGACGGCGTTGGCGGTCTTGAGCGTCTCTTCGTAGCGATCGAAGACATCGATTAATCGGACGTTGCCCTGACGGGGATGGCGATCGAAGTAGGCCCGCGGATGTCCACTGTTCTTGGCGTTCGAAATCTGCGAGAGCACCCCCATGGCGTGCTTTTTATCGTAATTCAGCCCGATCAGGATCTCCTTGAGCGTCTTTTGTTGGTGGTAGGCGGTAAAGATCTGCAGGGGCTGCTGGTAATCCAGACGGTGACAATGGACCTTCAGTATCTGCAGACAGGCCGAGTGATACGTGCGCACCCAGGGAAAACGGCCCAACGCCATGCCGGTCATCTGCAGCAGGCGCCCCTTCATCTCGTCGGCGGCTTTGTTGGTAAAGGTAATGGCCAGAATCCGTTCCGGTGCCGTTCCGGTTTTTACCAGATGGGCGACCTTGGCGGTCAGGGTACGGGTTTTTCCGGAACCCGCGCCGGCCACGACCAGGGCCGGGGAGCCGGTATGTTCCACAGCGGCTTGCTGCTCGGCGGAAAGCTGCATATCTTGATTGTCTCCTGTCATGATGGGGTTGGTCCGGCGGCCGATGATCGGGGCGACATGCCCTACCATAATCGCAAACGGCGGTTGCAAAAGCAATGCGTGTTGCGTTAAAAAGGCGGCCCAAAAGGAACGGGTTCCCACAAATCGAAATGGGGGAACCCGCGATATATACTGGAGCCACCGCGCGGACTCGAACCGCGGGCCTGCTGATTACGAATCAGCTGCTCTACCAGCTGAGCTACGGTGGCCAATAAAGTAGAAAGATCAAGTATAGTGTTTACCGATCAAAATCAAGAGGAAATTGCATCTCGGGAACGGGTTCGCGCCATCGCCCGGCGTACCGGCCCCCTGACCCTCACGGGTCTTGCCGGCGGCGCCGCGGCCTATATGGCCACCACGATCAACCGTCAGCTGGAACGTCCGGTGTTGTTGGTCACCGCCTCGGCCAAGCTGGCCGACCAGCGGCGCGCCGAAATCGACTGCTTCAACGGTGAAACCGGCCAGGCGGCCGCCTATTTTCCGGCCTACAACCTTTCTCCGTTCAAGTTCATGGCCTATCACAACGAAACCGCTGCCCGTCGTATTCGCACCCTTTACCGCCTTTTTTCCGGTTTTTCCGAATCGGGTCCCCAAATCACGGTGACGACCGCCGCGGCCCTGCGTCAGCGGCTGATTCCCAAGGCCGTCATGGCCGACTTCGCCGAACTGATCGTCGCCGAGGAGGAAATCGAACCGGATCGTCTGGTGGCCAAACTGGTGGCCGGTGGGTATACCCGCACCGTGGTGGTCGAAGAACCCGGTGATTTTTGCGTGCGCGGTGGCATCATCGACATCTTTTCGCCCCTATACGACACCCCGTTGCGTATCGAGCTGTTCGGTGACTTTGCCGAAAGCATCCGTTTTTTTTCGCCGTCCAGCCAGCGCAGTCGTGACGCTGTAAATGAAGCCGTGATCCTGCCCGCCAGAGAAGTGACCCTGGAAAAGGACCGCCTGGATGAAATCGTCAACCGGCTGCGGGCCCAAGCCATTCACCTGGATTTGCCCCCCACCACGGTCCGCGATTTGGTTCAGCGGATCAAGGATCAGGGTGTCTTTCCGGGTATCGAGAATTTGACGCCCCTGATCTACACCCGCATGGACACCCTTTTTGATTATCTGCCGAAAGATACGGTCATCATCGCCGAAAATCCGGCTGACCTGGCTCAGGCGGCCGACAAAAGCGCCCGGCAAGCCCAGGTCAACTATGAAAAGGCCCTGGCCGATCAACGAATTTGTGTCAACCCCGGCGCACTGTTTCTGGATTGGGAGGAAATCGATGCCGCCCTGACCGCGCATCATGCGGTTCACCTCGCCGAACTGGCCCGTTCCGATGCCGGCCATCGTCAGACCATCGAGACCACCATGACCGATAACGGCGACCTGGCCCTCACCATGGCCCAGGCTCGTAAGGGTGAGCAACCCGCCCTGCCGCTCGTGCAATGGATCGGCACCCAGCAGGAAAGCGGCCGCACCCTGGTAATGGTCTGCGAGACGGTAAGGCAGGTCGACCGCCTGGCCGCGATCCTGTCCCCTTATCAAATCGCGACCACCGTCAAGGAACCGTTTCCCCTGACACGGCGGCCCAAGGGCGTCTTCATTTGCCAGGGGCGCCTGAGCGGTGGTTTCGTCTGGCCGTCGGATCGGTTGGCGGTGGTTACCGAAGCGGAAATTTTCGGCCCGCGAACCAAACGGTCCACCCGCTCGGCCAAACGCGTGCATACCGATTTGCTTACCTTTTCCGACCTCAAGCAGGGTGACCTGGTGGTCCACGACGAACACGGCATCGGTCGTTACGAGGGGCTGGTCAAGCTGACGCTGGATGGCATGGTCAATGATTTCCTGCTGGTGGTCTATCGTGAGGATGATCGGCTCTACCTGCCCGTCGACCGTCTGGGCCTGATTCAAAAGTATATGGGGGTCGAGGGCACCATCCCGACCTTAGACAAGATGGGCGGTCGCTCATGGGAGCGCGCCAAGGAGAAGGTGCGCCAATCGGCGGAAAAGATCGCCGGTGAATTACTCAAGATCTATGCCCAGCGCAAGGTGAACGCCGGTCATGGCTACGGCGCGACGGATAGCCATTTCAGCGACTTCGAGGCCGATTTCCCCTATGAGGAGACCCCCGATCAAATGCAGGCCATCGAGGACGTGCTGGCCGATATGCGCGCCCCCCGCCCCATGGATCGCCTGGTCTGCGGCGATGTCGGCTATGGCAAAACCGAGGTCGCCCTGCGCGCCGCTTTCCTGGCGGTCAGCGAGGCCAAACAGATGGCCATGCTGGTGCCCACCACGGTGCTGGCCGAACAGCATTACGCCACCTTCGTGCGCCGGTTCGACAATTATCCGGTCAGGCTGGCCTGCCTGAGCCGTTTCCGTTCCAAAGCGGAGCAACGTCGGATCGTCGAAGAAATCAAGAAAGGCACCGTGGACATCGTCATCGGCACCCACCGCTTGCTGCAAAAAGATGTTGTTTTCAATGATCTGGGACTATTCATCATCGATGAAGAGCAACGCTTCGGCGTACGGCACAAGGAAAAACTCAAACGCCTGCGTGCCACGGTGGACGTCTTGGCCCTCACGGCCACACCGATTCCCCGCACCCTGCATCTTTCCATGATGGGAATCCGGGACATCAGCGTGATCTCCACGCCGCCGGAGCAGCGTCACCCCATCATCACCTATGTATGCGAGTTCGACGAGGCCGTGGTGGCCGACGCCATCCGTAATGAACTGGCGCGTGACGGACAAATCTTCTTCGTCCATAATACTGTCAACTCCATCGAACGAATGGCCGGCCGTCTGAAGCAGATCGTTCCTGAGGTGCGCCTGGCCGTGGCCCATGGACAAATGGCCGAGGATGAACTGGAAACGGTGATGATGCAGTTCATGGATTGCGAGATCGACCTTTTGGTGTGCACGACCATCATCGAGTCGGGCATCGACGTGGCAACGGCCAATACGATTCTGGTCAACCGGGCCGACCGTTTCGGCCTGGCCCAGATGTATCAGCTGCGTGGCCGGGTGGGCCGCTCGGACGAGCAGGCCTACGCCTACCTGTTCATCCCCGAGGAAAGTCGTCTGGGCATCGATGCGCAAAAACGCCTCAAGGTGCTCATGGAGCACAGTGATCTGGGATCCGGTTTCCAAATCGCCATGAACGACTTGAAACTCCGCGGCGGCGGGGCCATTCTTGGGGCGAGTCAGTCGGGTCACATTGCCGCCGTGGGATATGACATGTTTCTCAAGCTCATGGAAGAGGCCGTGGCCCAGCTGAAGGGCGAACCGATCACGGAAGGGTTGGAACCGGAAATCAACCTGCCCATGTCCGCTTATATCGCCGAGTCTTATGTGCCCGATATCGACCAACGTCTACTGGTCTACCGCCGCCTGGCCAAGATGAGCGACCTCAAGGAAATCTCGGGCATGAAGGCCGAGTTGGCCGACCGCTTCGGGCCGTTGCCCGAAGAGACCGAGAACCTGTTGCTTAAAATCATGCTGCGGGTACTCTGTGTCCGGGCCGGCGTCAGGCGCCTGGATCTATTCGGCCAACACCTGGTGCTGGGCTTTAGCGACCTGCACCAACGGCGACCACTGGGAATCGTCGAAGTCATCAACACCGGCAACGGACGCTATCGCCTGACGCCGGATCACCAATTGAAGACCGCATTGACCAAGAGTGCGCCCCGGGCCATGCTGGCCGAGACGAAAAACATCTTGATCGAAATAGCGCAACATGTTAACTCGTGAACGTTTATGCTAAGCATATTTAGAAAATTTGCAATATGTTATCAATGGCATCGGCCGATATGGAACCGACGTCGCAACAGACGCGACGACCAATGCGTAGCGGGCTGCCTAATCGTTTGTCTGATGGTGATGATTATCGGTGGATGCGACACGCCGGCCACGCAACGCCCCGGCGATACGGTCCTCATACGCACCGATCGCCAAGCCGTCACCGTGGATCAATTCGAGCGCGCTTTCGAGGCGGCCAAAATCGCCTATAGCGAAAATCGCGTCGTGGACCCGCAACTGATGAAACAGGCGCGCGTGCGGATGCTGAATCAAATGATCGAAGAACTGATCATCGAGCGCCGGGCCCAGGAGTTGGGCATTGTTTTGGGCGACGGGGAACTGGACGCCGCCATCCAGGATATCAAGAAGGACTATCCGGATGATGAATTCGAACAGATGCTGCTGGAAAGCGCAATCCCCTATTCGTTGTGGCGCGATCGGTTGCGGGTTCGGTTGATGATGGACAAGGTCATCGATCGCGACCTGACTGAATCGGTGACCATATCGGCCCAGGATATGGAAGACTATTACAATGCCCACGAAGATGATTTCGTCGTCGACGGGGAAAATCCTCCCCAGGCGGATCTAAAACATCGAATCGTTGAACGATTGCGCCGTGAAAAAGTGGAAGCCGCCTACCCCCAGTGGATGGATGGTCTGCGAAACCGTTACCAGGTAACCATCAATTGGGCGTTGTGGAACATATCCGCAGGCCCCGATAACCAAACGGCCGCTAAGGTCCAGGAATAAGATCAACTTGAAACAATTTCATCGTATGGCAGCATGGATCGGCATGATCCTGACCGTCATTAGCATCCAGGCAACGGCAATGGCCACCGCCAAGGTTCTCGATCGTATCGTGGCCGTGGTCAACGAAGACATTATCCTGCTCTCCGAGCTCAACGCGCGGATGGCCCCCTATGCCGAACGTATCCGGCAACAGGGATACGATGAAGCCAAACAACGCGAAATGCTGTTCAAGGTCCGCGAGGACATATTGAATCGCCTGGTGGACGAAAAACTGACCGATCAGGAAATCAAACGCAACGATATTCAAGTGGATGAGGCGCAGATCGACGCCACCATCGAACGCATCAAGGCCGCCAATTACTTTACCGATGAGGATTTGCGCCATTTCCTGGACCAGGAACAGATGACCATGCAACAGTACCGTGACCAGATCAAGGAACAGATTTTGAGAACCCGTCTGGTCAACTATCAGGTCAAATCCAAAATCGTGATCACCGATCAGGACATCCAGGACTATTACGATCATCATCCCGAACTCTACGGCGGAAAGCGCCATTACCATTTGAGAAACATCTTGATACGGGTGCCCGAGTATTCATCCACGGATGAAAAATCGGTCATTCGCAAGCGAATCGAAAAGTTACGGGAACGCGTCGAAAACGGCGAATCCTTTGCCGATCTGGCGCGCAGCCATAGCGAAGGGCCCGCCTCATCCAGCGGCGGAGATATCGGCGAGTTTGAAACATCGTCTCTTTCTCCCCAGATCCAGTCCGCCCTGGACGGTTTGTCTGCAGGACAGACCACCGCCGTCTTGGATACCGATTTAGGATTTCAACTGTTTTACGTGGAGGCGATTCGTCGTGACGAGGGCAAATCTTTGGAGAGTGTGAAAGAAGAAATTCATCAAACGCTTTTCACGGAAAGCATCGATAAAAAATTTCTCTCGTGGCTCGAGACGTTACGGAGCCAGTCGCATATCAAGGTCATCAACTGATGGCGCTGCAACCCACTCGATAACGGCGGAACGCTCAGATATACGAGCAACGGATATCATCCATCATCCCATGATGCGGCGGTTGTGATATGGAATCGGAATGCAAAGCGAATTCGTTTGGAAGTTACTTAAAAGGGTTCCGGATACAGCGGCAGATGGCAATCGAAACGGTGGCCGCACAAACCAAAATCACCGTCAACTGCCTGATGGCCATGGAAGAAAATGCCCATGACCGCCTACCGCCGCGGGCCTATGTGAAAAGTTTCATTCGCGCCTATGCCGATAGTGTTGGCGCCGATACCGAGGTGGCGATTAACCTCTACCTGGCCGATCTCGAGCTCCAGGCCGCAACCCGGCAACAGCTTCTCAAACGTCAAGCCAAATTGGTCGCCCTGCGTCGGGGGCTGATGGTCGCGGGCCTGATCACGAGCATTTTGCTGTTTGTTCGCTATGCGGATATTTTCCCTGAATCAAAACCGACGCCAGGCTCCGCTTCGCCAGACCGTGCCACCTCGTCCAACTTCTCGTCGTTGCCGAATCAGACGACAAGGCGATACCAAGCCGATAATGAGACGCCGGCCAAACAAAAATTACGGGTGGTCGCCCTGGAGCGGACGTTGCTCAAAATCATCGTGGACAATCAACATGTCCGCTCGTATGATCTGAAGCCCGAGGATCGTCTCGAATTGGAGGGAACCAAGACGTTTAATCTAATGATCGGCAATGCCAAGGGGCTGCAAATATTTTTCAATGATGCGCCGGTGAAGATTTTCGGCAGCAGTGATCAGGTGGTGAATCTGAAACTACCGTAAAAATCAGGCATAAGGTTTAAGCTTAGAATTCCCGCCGATTCAATTATAAACGACAGCATTCCATAACTTAACACTTAAACCTTAACACTTAACACGCTATTTTTATGCAACAGGATCGACAAAAAATTCTGATGATCAGCATCAAACGCCTGCTGCGCCGAGGGGCCGGTAGCCGTTTACGCAAACTGGTCAACAAAACCCATGGGGCCGATCTGTCGATCCTCTTTCGGGATTTGTCACTCCCAAACCAGCGTTTGCTGTTCGAAATGATGGAGGACAACGAGCAAAAAGGCACCCTGCTTAGCGAACTGGATGAAGATCTGTTCGTGGCCTTGGCCGGCGCCATGGACCCGGATTCGGTGGTGACGGTTCTGGAAGACATGCCCAATGACGATGTGGCCGACCTGCTCAACCAGCTTCCCGAGGATGTCGCCAACGGTCTGCTCAAACGCATGAATAAGGAAGGTTCCGATGAAGTCGAGGATTTGATGCGTTTCGCGGACGATACCGCCGGTGGTATCATGAATCCCGATTTCATTGGCCTGAACCAGGAAATTACGGCCAGGGACGCCATTGAGCGAATCCAGAAGGAATTTGCCGATGTCGAAATGCCATTTTACCTATATGCCGTTGACGAACATGGCAAACTGGTGGGGGTCTGCTCCCTGCGGCAACTGGTCGTGGTCAAGCCGCAGACTCCCCTCAAGGCCTTCATGACTACCGATGTGCTTTCCGTTCAGACTCACATGGACCAGGAAGAGGTGGCCAAGTTGGTGGCCCGTTACGATATTCTGGCCGTGCCGGTAGTCGACGAAAGTAACCGGCTGGTCGGTATCGTTACCGTGGACGACGTCATCGATATTTTCCGCGAAGAAGCGACCGAAGACATCCTCAAAATGGCCGGCGTAGGCGAGGAATTCGTGGAAACCAAGAGCATTCTCAAAAGCACGCGCATTCGCCTGCCCTGGCTCTTTGCCAGCTGCTTGGGGGGCATTTTCGCTTTTTACGTCATCAGCCACTTTGAAAACAGCTTGAGCCGGATCACTTACCTGGCGGCCTTCATCCCTGTGATCATGGGCATGGGCGGCAATATCGGCACCCAGTCATCCACCATCGTCGTGCGCGGACTGGCCACAGGCCGCCTGGACATCCACGATGGGTGGTCGGTGGTGGCCAAGGAGCTGGCCGTGGGGCTGATCCTCGGTCTGGTCTATGGACTGTTGATCGGTTCGGTGGCTCAATTCAAGTATAGTGCCATCATGCTTGCCTTGGCCGTTTGCACGGCAGTGGTCTGCTCCATGTCCGTTGCGGCCCTGGTGGGGTCGTGTGTACCCATGCTCCTGGCGCGCATCAACATCGATCCGGCCGTGGCCACCGGCCCCTTTGTCACCACCGCCATCGATATCATCAGCGTGTATTTCTATTTTTCCATCGCCACCGCATTTCTCGGCATCTGAAACCATGGCTAACCAGAGTACGTCCGCCATTTTGCTGCGAAGGATCGAGTTTGGCGACTATGACCTGATTGTCACGCTCTTTACCCAAGTCCAGGGCAAGACCAGCGCCATCGCCAAATCCGCAAAAAAAAGCGTCAAACGATTCCCCGGCGTGTTGGAGCCGTTTTCCCTGATCGACGTGGTCCTCACCCAGGGCAAAGGCAAGGGCATGCCGGTTCTCAAGGAAGCCGCGCTGGAAGAGCCTTATTTTAAAATTCGTGAAGATATACTCAAAACGGCCTACGCCAGCTACTGGGCTGAGCTGATCTACCTTTGGATGGCCGATGGCGAACCCCATGAGGAAATTTACCGGCTGACCACCCATGTATTATCCGAACTCGATCGCGGCGAGATTTGCGTCGAAATGCTCAGCATCCTTTTCCAAATGCGGTTCTTGTCCCTGGCGGGCTTTCGCCCTAATTTCGATCACTGCCACACCTGCAAGACGGGTCTGGATCAGATTCAATCCGCCTCGGTGACCGCCGATCTTGCCAACGGCGGCATCATCTGCCCTGCCTGTGGTGGCCTGTCGGGAAGCCGCCAGCGGCTTTCCAAGGGAACCTTGAAACAGCTGATATGGACCGACAACGCGGATCTCGACCGTGCCGCCCGGGTACGCTTCACCCCCACGGCCGTGGTCGAGGGACTGACCTTTTTGGAGTCATTCGTGCCCTATCATATTGGCAAATCGCCGAAGAGTCTGAAGGTGTTGCGGGCGGTGAGAAAGAAGTTAGCGAAAAAGGGGTTAAGGGTTAAGGGTTAAGGGAAGGATGCAATCCGATCCGATTTTATGGTATCTTCAAAGCGCCCCTACATATATAATGCGATAGTATTCCACAACTTAACACTTAAAACTTTACAGTCCATTATTATGCCAACACAACAATCTCAAACCATGGCATTGGGCCATATCGGATCACTGCTGAAAAATGATCCCATCTGTGTTTCCGCTCCCTGTCGCATCGATTTCGGCGGCACGCTGGACATCAGCACCTTTCATTATCCACTACGGCATCTGAAGCCCGCCACGGTAAACATCGCTTTGGACCGGCGCACCTCGGTGAGTCTGCATCCGTTTGATGAGGGTCGCATTCGGATTTCATCCAGCGGCATTGACCAGGCGGAATTTGCCCCCGGCATGGCACCCTATTCCCATCCGCTGGGATTGATGTTCGCGGTGGCCGATTATTTCAGCGTTCATGGGGTACACGTCGACATTCATTCCACCTCCCCGCCGCAAAGCGGCCTGGGCGGATCGTCGGTGGCCGCCGTGGCCCTGATCGGCGCCTTTTCCAAACTGCGGGTCAGGGCGGGCGAGCCAGCGATCAACCGCGAACAGATCGCCCTATTGGCCCATGCCATCGAACAGGGTGTCGCCGGCGTACCCTGCGGTCTCCAGGACCAGTTGGCGGCCGTCTTCGGTGGTGTCAACGGCTGGCATTGGACGGCGGATCCGGGTCGTGCGCCGTTCACCCGGCGCCATCTGCTGGCAGCCGATCGATGCGCCGACCTGGATCCGCATCTGATCGTCGCCTATCTTGGGATGACGCATGTATCCAAGGATGTCAACCATACCTGGATCCGGCGTTTCATCGGCGGCAAGGACCGTGATCGGTGGCAACGGATCATCGACTTGACCCACCAATTCTCCGATGCCCTAACCGCCCGAGACTTTCTCACGGCCGCCGAGGCCATGAATGAAGAAACCGCCATACGCAGGGACATGACGCCCCAGGTGCTCGAACCCATGGGCCAGCGGCTGGCCACCGCGGCCATGGACATGGGGTGCGGGGCCCGTTTTACCGGTGCCGGTGGCGGCGGCTGCCTGTGGGCCATGGGCGAGGCCGATGCCATCGCGGCCTTGCGGCCGGTCTGGCAAGGGCTGCTGGCCAAGCGGCCGACGGCAAGACTGATCGATTGCCGGGTCGATTCACAAGGGGTTGACTAGTAGGGGCACGGCGCGCCGTGCCCCTACGGCCTCATTTTGACCTTACCCGAACCTGACTCTTGTTAAACCCCATCTTAAATGCTACGTAAGGCGGTTATTGGACTCTTTTCGGAAGTGTCCGCCAATGCCATTCGATAATTAATTGATTCAACTGGTTGATAGACCTTCGTCGAGGTCGGAGCAAACAATCGAGGAAACACGAGATGAATTTTCAGGATGTGATTCTGACTTTGGACAAATTCTGGGCCCGCAAGGGCTGTGTGGTGGCTCAGCCTTACGATCAGGAAGTGGGCGCCGGCACGTTTCACCACCATACCACATTGAAGGCCCTCGGACCCGAACCGTGGAACGTGGCCTACGTTCAACCCTCCCGGCGTCCCACCGACGGGCGCTACGGAGAGAACCCCAACCGCCTGCAGCACTATTATCAGTATCAGGTGCTGCTCAAACCGTCTCCCATCAACGTTCAGCAACTTTACCTGCAGAGCATGAAGGCCCTGGGTGTCGATCCGTTGGATCACGATATCCGCTTCGTGGAGGATGACTGGGAATCACCGACCCTGGGTGCATCCGGCCTGGGCTGGGAAGTGTGGTTGGACGGCATGGAGTGCACGCAGTTCACCTATTTTCAACAAGCCTGCAGCATGGAACTGTCGCCTATTTCCGTGGAATTGACCTACGGTCTGGAGCGTATTGCCATGTACCTGCAGGGGATCGACAACGTTTACGATCTCAAATGGAACGATACCGTCAGCTATGGTCAGGTTCATCACCAGCAGGAGGTGGAGCAGTCCACCTACAATTTTGAAAAAGCCGACGTGGACATGCTGCTGGATCTGTTCGACCGCTATGAAAGCGAGGCCAAGCGGGTGATTGAAGAAGGAATCGTGCTGCCGGCGTATGAGTTCACCCTCAAATGCAGCCACACCTTCAACCTGCTGGACGCCCGGGGCGCCATCAGCGTCACCGAGCGCACCGGTTACATCGGCCGCATCCGCAACCTGGCCCGGGCCTGCGGCGTGGGCTACCTGAAACAGCGTGAAACCCTGGGGTTTCCGCTGATCAGTGAAGATCGATAGACACCATAAAGGCTCTCACAGGAAAGAAACCGTGGGGGTGCTCAATTCAAAGTCCAAGTGTTAAGTATTAAATATTATTGAGGTGAACATGGATACCCTACTCTTAGAAATTGGCGCCGAAGAAATTCCGGCCGGCTACATTCAGCCGGCATTGGACGCCATGGCCCAGAACCTGCTGCAGCGCCTGGATGCGGCCCGCATCGGCCATGGTCAGGCGCGCACCTGTGGCACCCCCAGGCGATTGACGGTGGTCGTCGATCAGGTGGCCCCCAAGCAGGAAACCATCAGCGAACAGCTCATGGGGCCCCCTGAGAAAGTGGCTTTCGACGACACGGGCAAGCCCACCATGGCCGCCGTCAAATTTGCCGAAAAGGCCGGCGTGGCCGTGGGCCGGCTGAAGGTCGTGGAAACGGAGAAAGGCCGTTACCTGAGTGCCCGCAAGACCAGCCGGGGCAAAGCCACCATCAACCTGCTGAAAACCATATTACCCGACGTGATTCTGGCCACCCCGTTTCCCAAAAGCATGCGCTGGGCCGATCTGTCCATTCATTTTGCTCGTCCCATCCAAAGTATCGTGGCGCTGTTGGGCACCAAGGTGGTGTCGTTCACCTTGGGCGGACGAATCAAAAGCGGTCGCCAGTCTCTGGGGCATATGTTCATGAATCCAGGCAAGGTTTCCATCGCCTCGCCGGAAGCGTATGAAGCGGCGCTTGCGGCAGCCAACGTGGTGGTGGATATCGCCAAGCGTCGTCAGATGACCGCCGACGACGTGGCCACGGCCGCCACGCGTCTGGGGGGCAAAGTGCTTCCCGACGCGGAGCTTTTGGACATCGTCACCAATCTGGTGGAAATCCCCGTGGCCACGGCCGGTAAATTCGATGACGTTTTTCTCGAAGTTCCCAAGGAAATTTTGATCACGGCCATGCGCGAACATCAAAAGTATTTTGCCGTGGTCGACGATGACGGTCGGTTGATGCCCGGTTTCGTGGCCGTCAATAACACCCGCACGCGAGACATGAACCTGGTGGCCACCGGTCATGAACGGGTATTGCGGGCGCGACTCTCCGACGCCCGTTATTTTTTCAACACCGACGTTGCGGTGCCCCTGGAAGACTGGGTGGAGAAACTCAAACGCGTGCTTTTCCAGGCCAAACTGGGCAGCATGCATGACAAGGTCCTGCGCGTAAAAACCCTGGCGGCCTGGTTGGCAGACGCCATTAATCCGGGCATTAAAGAGAACGTTACCCGTGCCGCCCACCTGTGCAAAGCCGATCTGGTCAGCCAGGTCGTGGGAGAATTCGCCAAATTGCAGGGCATCATGGGACGGATATATGCTCTGCAGGCGGGCGAACCGGCCGATGTGGCAACAGCCATCGAGGAGCACTATCGCCCCACCCACAGTGGTGGCCAATTGCCCGAGACGGAAACCGGTGCGCTGCTATCGATTGCCGAGAAAATAGACTCCATCTGCGGCTGCTTCTGCGTGGGCCTGATCCCCACCGGTGCCGCAGACCCGTATGCCTTGCGGCGGCAAAGCATCGGTATTCTGCAGATCATGCGCAGTCGCCATATCGGCATTTCCCTGACGCAACTGGTCGAGAAAAGCATTGCTCTGTTCGCCGACAAACAGACCGAAATGCCGGAGAAAACCCAAACCGCCGTTTTGACCTTTCTCAACAACCGTCTTGCTCGTCTATTGGCCGACGAGGGGCTTTCCAAGGATGTGATTGCCGCCGTCATCAGCGCGTCGGCCGACCAAATCCCGGATGTGGAGCGCCGGGCCAAGGCATTGGAGAAACTCAAGGGCAAGCCCGACTTCACACCGCTTGCCGCCGCCTTCAAACGGGTAGAAAACATTCTGAAAAAGGCTGACCAGCCATCGGCTGCGGCCGTCGATCGAAGCCTGTTTACCCAGGTTGCGGAGGGCGATCTGTTCAGCGCCTGCCAAACGATCGGCATCCAGGTGAAACAGCTTTTGGATCAAGGCGATCTGGATAGTGCGCTGGGCACCATCGCCACCTTGCAAGGCCCGGTGGACCAATTCTTCGACGACGTCATGGTCATGGCCGACGATGACGCCGTTCGCCGCAACCGTTTGGCACTCTTGGCATCCATCTCGGCCATTTTCGGCCAGATTGCCGACTTTTCACAGATATCGACTTAACCTTCATAGGAAATCAGCATGCCTTTTGATCCCAGTAAAGATAAAGTGCTTAAAAAGTGGAAGTGTCCGGAAACCGGGCTGATCGTATCCATCAACCGCTATGGCGAAGGCGAGGCCAAAGTACAAATCGGCCCGCGGATCCTTAAGAAACAGGATGGCAGCGATCGCGCACCGGTCAAGGCCGGTCGCCTGACCATCGAAGATATCCTTTGGCTTTACGATATCATGGATGAACTGAAAGACGATCTCACCGATATGCAGGCGCCAGAATAAAAACCGCCATGCCTGACGACCGTCGTGCCATTGTTAATCCCGTTAAGGGTAAAACACCACCCGAGACCGGATCCATAGCGATACTTGCCGCCACCGAGAGTGATCTTCGTCTGCTGGGCCGCCTTTCCGAAACGCCACTACGGGAACAGCGCAAGGTCTACATGAGCCAGCTGCAGGTCCATGGGGACGATCATCGTCGTTTCAGCCTGGCCGGGCCCCTGGTCGGCGCCCCCTACGCCGCCATGCTGGTGGAGTCCCTGGCCGTCTGGGGAGTCGACAAGATTCTTTTCGTCGGCTGGTGCGGCGCCATTTCTCCCCTCGTCAAGGCGGGGCATATCATCGTGCCTGGCAGCGCCATGGTCGACGAAGGCACGTCCGGCCATTACTGCTCACCGTCATGCCATGTGGCTTTGCCCAACCGGCAACTGACGGAGCAAGCCCGCTTGGCCTTGCAGCATTATCAGGCTCCGTATCACGAGGGTGCCGTTTGGACCACCGATGCCATCTTTCGTGAAACCGTGGAAAAGGTGAAACATTACCAGTCCCAGGGCGCCCTGGCCGTGGAAATGGAACTGTCAGCCATTTGCAGCGTGGCCGATTTCCGAACCGTTCAGGCGGCAGGCATCCTGGTGGTATCCGACGAATTATCCGATTACCAGTGGCGGCCGGGTTTCAAGACCCCGGCGTTCAGAGACGCGCGGGAACAGGTTTGTCGGGCGGCCCTGTTGGTGGCAAGGACGCTGGGAACGGACTGACGACGGATGAAAACCGTAAGGACGGTAGAGCATGAGCGCGTAAGTGTGAAAAAACGCCTTCCGCCTTTCGCGCTCACGCCTCACGACGACCAACGATGTATGATTCTGAAACTGAAAATCAGAGATCTGAAACGAAAGGCATGCCCGAAGAATCCATAGACGAACTGGTCGACCTGCTCAAGGCCTACAATACCGCCTATCGCCAGGGTGCGCCCATTGTCAGCGATGCTGAATACGACACGCTGGTCGAACAGTTGCGCGCCATGGCGCCGGAGCACCCCTTTCTGCACACGGTCGAGGCCGAACAGTTTACCGGCCGCCGGCAGGTGCGCCATCCCGCACCGATGCTCTCGATCGAGAAGGCATACGGCCGCGAACAATTGGAACGGTTTGTTTCCCGTGTAGAAAAAGAAGCCCAGGCCCTGGGTCTTGCATCGGTAGATTACCGCCTGACACCCAAGCTGGATGGCCTGGCCGGCCGTGATGACGGTCAGGTCTTCGCGACCCGGGGAAACGGCGAGGTCGGATATGAAATCTCCAACGCCTTCGCCAAGGGCGTGGTTCCCATTGGCGGCCGCGGCCAGGGGATTGGCGAAATCGTGGTGGTCAAATCCTATTTCGATGCATACATGGCCGAGTTTTTCGAACACCCGCGCAACATGGTGGTCGGCATCATCAGCTCGGACACACTCAACGAAAACGCCAAACGTGCCTTGGATGACGGGATGGTCCATTTCCTGCCCTATTCCCAAGTCGCGTCGATCATCGTCGATGGGAGTCGGCTGGTCGAAGAGCGCCGGCAGTTGGCCGATACCCTTTTGACCCGGGTGGATTATCCCACCGACGGGATTGTGGCTGAAGTCACCGCCGAAACGGTGAAAGAAAAAATGGGTGCCACGGCCCACCACTACCGTTGGCAGATCGCCATCAAAGCCAAGGGAGAAACCGCCGAGACGACCGTGACGGACATCCAATGGCAGGTGGGGCGCACCGGCAACATCACGCCGGTAATGATCGTGGATCCGGTGCCGCTTTCCGGCGCCACCATCCGGCGTGTGACCGCCCACCATGCCGGCAATATCCGCAATTTAAACATCGGCCCCGGAACGCGCATCGAAATCATCCGTAGCGGAGAAGTGATTCCCAAACTGGAGGCGGTGTTGGAATCCCACGGCGAGGTTCACCTGCCGGATGATTGTCCGTCGTGTACGAATCCGTTGGTTTGGCAGAACGATTTTCTCAAGTGCACCAACCCAGACTGTACGGCTCAGATCGAACAACGCATCAGCCACTGGTTCCGCATCCTGGGCAATGCCGACTGGTTCGGCATCAAGACCATCCGCCGTATTGTCGACAACGGCTATCGGAGCCTGGAAGCGGTTTATGGCCTCACTGAAAAAGATTTCATCGATATGGAATTCGGTCCGGTGCAATCCAAAAATCTGGCCGAGGCGATTACCATCAGCCGCACCCGGCCGGTAGAGGACTGGCGATTTCTGGCCGCCTTTGGTATCAGTAATCTGGGAACCGGCGACAGCAGAAAACTTCTTAGCCATTATTCAATCGATGATGTCACTACCTTAACAAAAGAGCAAATCAAAACAATCAAAGGATTTGGTGATATCACAAGCCCGACGATTGCCAACGATCTGAAACTGTTGGCGCCCCTTATTACTCACATGATGGGGTTAGGCTTCAACCTTCGCCGCACCCCCCTGGAATCAGAAGTGGCGGATTCGGACAGTCCCATTGCCGGCAAAGGCATTGTCTTCACCGGTAAGATGACGAAAGGGTCGCGGGAGGACATGCAGTCCGGAGCCAGGGCCCTGGGTGCACGGGTGCAGACGGCAGTCAGCGGTAATACCGACTATCTGGTTTGTGGTGAAAAAGTGGGCGCCAAGAAAATGGAAAAAGCCGCCAAACTCGGGGTGACCGTACTAAGCGAAGCCGAATACCAAATCCTGCTCGACAAAGGGTAACCTGCATGCAATCCACTGCCCCCCCATCAGCGATTATCCTGGCCGCAGGCTATTCCAGCCGCATGGGAGAATTCAAGCCCCTGCTGGAATTGGGCGGCCTGGCGGCCATCGACCGGGTAATTGACATCTATCGAACCGTGGGCCTTACCGACATCCATGTGGTCACCGGATTTCGGTCGACGGCCATCCAAGCGGCGGTGGACAGCCGTCGGGTGCACCTGGTATACAATGCGGATCATGATGTCGGCATGTTTTCGTCTGTCCTGGCCGGCGTCGCGGCTCTGCCCGACAAGGCACCGGCCTTTTTCGTTCATCCCGTGGATATTCCCCTGGTTCGCGCCCACACCCTGAGCCTGCTCCTAGCGGCCGGACGCATCCATTCACCGGCCATTGTCTATCCCACATTTAATGATCGTCGCGGACACCCACCGCTGATTCGCGGGGATTTAAGAAAAGCCATCCGCGCCCATAATGGTGACGGCGGGCTACGCACCCTGCTCGATCGCTTTGACGAGGATGCCAGGGAAATCCCGGTGGCGGACAACGGTGTGGTGTTGGATATGGATACACCCGACGATTATGCGCGATTGGTCAACCGATCGGACCGGTCGGCCATACTGAACGATGACGAATGCCGGGCACTCATGGAAAAGATCAAACGGCTGCCGGCCAAAATCACCGATCACTGCCGCCAGGTGGCCTGCGTGGCTGTCCGACTGGGCGAGGCCCTCAATACGGTCGGCGCCACCCTCGACATCCCCTGCATCCGATCGGCGGCGCTGGTCCACGATGTGTGCCGTCTCGAGAAAAATCATGCGACGGCCGGCGCCGACCTGCTCACCCAAATGGGGTTCCCACACCTGGCCGATATCGTCGGGGTTCACATGCACATCGAGGTCGATGACCAAGCCCCCATCGATGAAGCCCAGGTGGTGCACCTGGCCGACAAACTCGTCGCCGGCAGCACGATCGTGAGCCTGGCCGAGCGTTTCGACGCCACGCACAAAAAATATGGCCACGATCCTATCGTGGCCGCAACAATCGAACGCCGTCGTCAAGCGGCGCTAGCGATTCAAGCCAAGATCGAGCGTGCAACAGCCAGATCCATTGGCGCACTGGTAACGGCGGGATCCGGCGGTGCTCAATGAGAGAACGGTTGGCCACCTGGTTGAGGAAAAACAGCCAAAAGAAAATTTTTCTCCTGCGCCACGGCACGATTGAAGCCGAGAGCGGTGAGAAGTGCTATATCGGACAGGCCGATCTACCGCTGAGCGATACCGGAAAAGCGCAGGCGACTTACTGGCAGTCCTGCCTGGCCTCGGTACCGCTGGAATCGATCATCACCAGCGACCTTGCCCGCTGTCAGGAAACGGCCAGCATCGTCGCCGGTGGCAATGGCGATCTTGAAACCATCGCCGAACTGCGCGAAATTGATTTGGGTCAATGGGAGCAAAAGCGGGTCAGCGAAGTCAAAACGCGCTGGCCGGATGCCTACCGGCAGCGTGGACTGGATTTGGCCGGATTCCGACCGCCGGGTGGAGAGTGTTTTCTTGATTTGAAAAAGCGCGTCGTGCCGGCATTTGACGCGGCTGTGGAAAAGTCCTCCTCACCCGTATTGATCGTCACCCATGCCGGCGTGATCCGCATGATCCTGTGCCATATCCTGGGTATGCCGGTCGAGAATCTGTTTCGCATCGCCCTGGGGTATGGGGCCATGACGCTCATTGATTTGCATGATACCGGATACCAGGTTCAGGCAATGAACCTGCTGCCCGACGAACGATAGTACTCGGTTTACGGTTTACGGTTTACGGTTCACGGTTCACGGTTTACCGATTACCAATCACTGATCACTGATCACTGATCACTGTTCACTGTTCACTGTTCACTGATAACCGGCTCAAGGATTAAAAGGTAGCATGCCTTCCACCCTTCAGCCTAAACACCTTCAGCCTAACCCGCTATAAATGAAACCCTTCAAACTCATTCAACCCTATCTGCTGGCCAATCGCGCCACCATCCTGTTCGGTCTGCTGTGCCTGATCATCGTCGACTTGCTGCAGCTTTTCATTCCCCGGGTAATCAAACGGGTGGTGGACGACCTGACCCTTTTGCAGGTCGATAACAGAGGGCTTTTGGTTTACGCGGGATTGATTCTGGCCCTGGGGGTATGCATCGGTGTTTTCCGTTTCTTCTGGCGCCGCTGCCTTTTGGGGACGGCCCGTAAAACCGAGGAGGCACTACGCAACCGGCTGCTGGCCCACATTCAAACCCTTTCACCGGCTTATTTCGACCGCATGCGCATCGGTGATCTCATGGCCCATGCCACCAACGACATTCAACAGGTGCGCATGGCCTCGGGAATGGGGCTGGTGGCGCTCAATGATGCGATTTTTCTCGGTTCGGCAGCCATCGGGTTCATGATTTACATCAACCTGGAACTAACCCTTTACGTGCTGATTCCCATGCCCTTGATCGTGGTGGGCAGTCGTTATTTCGGCCGGCGTATGCATCAGCGATACAAGCAGGTGCAGGCCGCGTTCAGCGAGCTGACCGAAGCGGTTCGCGAACGCTTTGCCGGCATTCGGGTGGTCATGGCCTATAATGCCCAGGCCGCTGAGAGCCGCGCCATTGAGAAGATTTCCGGCGCCTATGTCCAAGAGAATATCGACCTGGTGAAAATCACCGGGGCATTTTTCCCGATGATGATATTTTTGACCAACCTCAGCTTGGCCATCGTGCTCTATCAGGGTGGCCGACAAACCATTTTCGCCCGCATCACTCCCGGTGATTTCGTGGCCTTTATCAGCTATCTGGGACTGCTCACCTGGCCCATGATGGCCCTGGGCTGGGTGACCAATCTGATTCAACGCGGCCGGGCCTCACTGGACCGTCTGGATGGGATATTAAGCACGCCACCGGAATTGGTGGAAGCCACGGATGCCCGGCCGATTGCCAATCTTTCCCAAACGCTGACCGTGGATAAGGTCAGTTTCACCTACGATTCCCAGCGCGGAGAAGTGCTGCATGGCATCACAATAAGGGTTGATAAGGGGCAGACACTGGGAATTGTGGGGCCACCCGGATCCGGCAAATCCACACTGTTACAGCTGGTGGCGCGTCTTTACGATGTGGATGACGGCAGCATCCGTGTCGATGGCATGGATCTGCGGCAGCTTAAAATCGCCGATTGGCGCGCATTGATTTCTTATGCTCCCCAGGAACCCTTTCTGTTTGCCGGTACGGTTCGCGAGAATATCACCTTCGGCCGCACGGACATCGATGACGCGGCTCTCGAGCAGGCCAGCCGTCGTGCGGCGTTGGGCAGCACGATTGCCGAATTGCCCGACGGCTTCGACACCGTAGTGGGAGAAAAAGGCGTAATCCTGTCCGGTGGCCAGAAACAACGGGTGGCGCTGGCCCGGGCCTTCTTGCAAGATGCGCCAATCATGATTCTGGACGATCCGGTCAGCCAGGTAGACACACAGACCGCGGCGCACATTACCGAAACCTTTCGAATGCTGGCCGGCAGCAAAACGCTGTTGATTGCGTCCCATCGGATATCCGCCCTACGGCACGCCGACCAGATTCTGGTGCTTGAAAACGGCCGCATCATCACGGCCGGCACCCACGATCAAATGTTGGCTGCGGGGGGATACTACGCCAACGCCTATCATCTCCAGGAGTTGGAAGATGCGTTTTGATTACGGCTACGATGAAGAGCAGCGCTTGGGCAAGGCCTACGATCTCAGGCTGATCGGACGCATTCTACCCTACGCATCACCACACCGATGGACGCTGATCCTATCCACCGTGCTGGTCCTCGCCATCACCTTCCTGGAACTGAGTATTCCGTATATCACCAAGGAAATCATCGACCGCCATATCGTGCCGCGCGCGCACATTGCCAGCAGCCCCCAAGAGGCTGGCGACAACCAACGCCAATGGCTGGTCATCGACCTGAATGATCCGGTAGCCGCGGCGGTGGTGCGGCGGCATGCCCATCTTTTTCGTGTCCAGGACGATCAGGCGCGCATTCTGATGGAAGATCTGCGCCGCATCGACCGTGAGGATTTGATAACCCTGCGCCATGAGGATCTGTCCGGCCTGCTGGGCATTACCCTCTTATTCATGGCTGTCGTCGTTTCCATCTTCGTGCTCACCTTCATCCAGAATCTGATCATGGAACTGGCCGGCAACCGGATCATGCATGACTTGCGTGTCGGACTCTACAGCCATATTCAAGCCATGCCGCTGCGTTTTTTCACCCGCAACCCGGTGGCCCGCCTGGTAACGCGCGTGACCAACGACATCCAGAACATGCACGAGCTGTTCACCAATTTTATCTCCATGGTATTCAAGGATTTGTTTTTACTGCTGGGCATTGCCGTGGTGCTTCTGGCCATGGACTGGCGGTTGGCGATACTTTCCTTTCTGGTGCTGCCCCTGGTGGCCCTGGCCGCATTTGGATTTTCAAAACGGGTACGGGACGTGTTTCGCGAGTTGCGCGTCAAGGTGGCGGAAATCAATACCCGGTTTTCGGAAACCATCGGTGGCATCAAGGTGATCCAAACCTTTGGACGGGAGCATGAGAATTTCATTGCCTTTGCCCGTCTCAATCACGACAACTATCTGGCCGGTATGCGTCAAATCAATATCTTCGCCGTTTTCATGCCCATCATCGAAATGCTTGGCGTCACCAGCATCGCCATTGTCGTATACGTGGGTGGGCGTCATGTGCTGGATCAATCGGTGAGTATTGGTGTGCTGGCGGCTTTTCTGGCCTACATGCGCATGTTTTTTCGCCCCATTCGTGACCTGGCCGAAAAATACAACATCTTGCAAAACGCCATGTCCTCGGCCGAACGGATATTTTTGCTCCAGGACACGC
This sequence comes from uncultured Desulfosarcina sp., assembly GCA_963674765.1. GTDB lineage: Bacteria > Desulfobacterota > Desulfobacteria > Desulfobacterales > Desulfosarcinaceae > Desulfosarcina. The sequence continues at coordinate 5,540,468 of OY771548.1, forward strand.
CTACGGCCGCCGTCACACGGTCCGACCAACCGGCCCTGCCGGGGCCACTGGAAACGATTCGCTTCCAAGACGTCACCCTTTCCTACAACCCGGGCGACCCCGTACTCGAGTCCATCAACCTGAATATCGTTGCCGGGCAGACCGTGGCCATCGTGGGAGCCACCGGCTCTGGGAAGACCTCTTTGGTCAACCTGCTGATTCGTTTTTACGATCCCACGTCGGGGGCGGTGACCTTCAACGGTATTGACTGCGTCGATATCCCGCCGGACCACCTCAGACACCGCATCGCCCTGGTCATGCAGGATCCGTATTTGTTCACCGGCACCCTCGGTGAAAACATCTTTTTCGCCAGCAACGGTCTTTCCGCCCAGCGGCGCGCGGAAATCATCGAGGCGTCCCGCTGCCGGTCGATGATCGACCGGTTTCCCGATGGCATCGCCACCCGCATCAGCGAGGGCGGCGCATCCCTGTCCAGCGGCGAACGCCAGCTGATTTCCGTGGCGCGCGCCTTTGCCACCGACCCGGAAGTCATCATTCTCGACGAAGCCACATCCTACGTGGATTCCCAAACCGAAATGCAGTTGCAGGAGGCCATCGCCAACCTGATGCAGGGGCGCACCTGCGTGGTGGTGGCCCACCGCCTGACCACGGCCCGCAGTGCCGACCAGATCGTGGTCCTGAACAACGGCTGTATCGTTGAAAACGGCGATCATGCCACCCTTTTGGCCCGGCAAGGATTCTATTATCGGCTCTATCAGCTTCAGGGCAATCCCATGTAGATTTCCGGCTTGCCTTTCTTCCCAAAAGTAGCGCGTCCATGGTACATGTTCACGGGGTTGAGATGACCAACGGATTGTAAAATACTGACCGGTAAGCGTTTACAGGGTGCCTCAGGTGCGCGGCGCCGGGCACGCCGACGTACTTAAACGACCTTCAAGTGTCCGGGAACAAAGCAGATGAGGTACCCTGTGAACGCTTACGATTGCCCTGCCGGCAACTTATATAAGTCTTGCCAAATCCAAATAAGCGTGGTAGGTTAGCCGAGTTTTGCCGGATCTCGGGGAAATTTCGATTGTTCAAATCTTTTATCAATCCAATTTACGTTTTTACCCAACATAATAACGGCACCTGATGATGGGCAATCAGGGCCCCCCATCGTTAATCATTAACTACAAGGAGGATTGGATAGATGGCTTACGATGCGGTTAACATGGCGGATTGGCAGATTTCTGAAGCAGCCGAAGAAAACATGCCGACACCAGAACAATGGCAGGAGAAGCTGGGGCTCCAGAAAGAAGAAATGCTTCCCATGGGGCGTCTGGCAAAAGTCGACTTTTTGAAAGTCATCGACAGACTGAAAGACAAACCCGATGGCAAATACATCGAAGTCACCGCCATCACCCCCACCCCCCTGGGCGAGGGTAAAAGCACCACCTCCGTCGGTCTGATGGAAGGCCTGGGCATGCGCGGCAAGAACGTCGGCGGCGCCCTGCGTCAGCCTTCCGGCGGCCCCACCATGAACGTCAAGGGAACGGCGGCCGGCGGCGGCAACTCCCTGTTGATTCCCATGACCGAATTCTCCCTGGGACTCACCGGCGACATCAACGACATCATGAACGCCCACAACCTGGGCATGGTCGCCATGACCGCCCGTATGCAGCATGAGCGTAACTACAACGATGAACAGTTGGCCCGCCTGACCGGCATGCGCCGTCTGGACATCGACCCCACCCGCGTGGAAATGGGCTGGATCATCGACTTCTGCGCCCAGGCCCTGCGCAACATCGTCATCGGTATGGGCGGCCGTTTCGACGGTTTCACCATGCAGAGCAAGTTCGGCATCGCCGTCGGTTCCGAGCTCATGGCCATCCTGGCCGTGGCCACCGATCTGGCCGACCTGAAAGAGCGCATCAACAACATCACCGTGGCCTTCGACAAGAGCGGCAAACCGGTGACCTGCGGTGACCTGGAAGTCGGCAACGCCATGGCCGCGTTCATGCGCAACACCATCAACCCGACCCTCATGTGCACCGCCGAGTATCAGCCCTGCTTCGTGCACGCCGGACCGTTCGCCAACATCGCCGTGGGCCAGAGCTCCATCATCGCCGACCGCGTCGGTCTGAAGCTGTTCGACTACCACGTCACCGAGTCCGGATTCGCCGCCGATATCGGCTTCGAGAAATTCTGGAACGTGAAGTGCCGCTTCTCCGGCCTCAAACCCCACGTCTCCGTCCTGACCTCCACCATCCGCGCTCTGAAGATGCACGGCGGCGGACCCAAGGTCGTGGCCGGCAAGGCCCTGGACGATGCCTACACCAAGGAGAACCTGGAACTGGTCGAAAAGGGTGTCGAGAACATGGTTCACATGATCGGCGTCATCCGCAAGGCCGGCATCAACCCCGTGGTCTGCATCAACCGCTTCTACACCGATACCGACGCCGAGTGCGCCATCGTGCGTAAGGCTGCCGAGGCTGCCGGTGCCCGCTGCGCCGAGTCCAAGCACTGGGAAAAGGGCGGCGAAGGCGCACTGGAATTCGCCGATGCCGTCGTCGACGCCTGCGAAGAAGGCAACGATTTCGATTTCCTCTATCCGCTGGAAATGAAACTGCGCGACCGCGTCGACACCATCGCCCGCGAAGTTTACGGCGCCGACGGCGTGGATTGGGCTCCGGAAGCCAACGCCAAGGCCGAAATGCTGGAAAACGATCCCAAGTACGCCGATTTCGCCACCATGATGGTCAAGACCCACTTGTCCCTGTCCCACGACCCGGTCAAAAAGGGCGTGCCCAAGGGATGGCGTCTGCCCATCCGCGACGTCCTCATCTACTCCGGCGCCAAGTTCCTGTGCCCCTGCGCGGGTACCATCAGCCTGATGCCGGGAACCGGCTCCAACCCCGCGTTCCGCCGCATCGATGTGGATCCGGCCACCGGAAAGGTCAGCGGCCTGTTCTAAGTCGCATTCCAAGTCACGCTACAATCAATGGCCCGGGCGTTTCGCCCGGGCCTTTTTTTATCGTAACTCATTGACAAATTTTGAAAATTACACTTAAGATGAAGCAATCGACAACCTCAGCAATCACGGGCACGCGATGGAAAAAATAACCGACGAGGCCATTCGGCAATCGATCTCATCCACGATTATTGAAACCTTTGACGCCATGATGTCCATGACCATCGAAAACATCGACGGCGGTGAACCTCCCGTCCTCCCTGATAATCGGATCGTGGGGGCCATCCACTTCGGAGGGGAAGTCGTCGGCGTGATGAGCTTCAGCCTGAGCCAGGATTTCGCTCGCAAGGTCACGGCCTCCATGTTGGGCATTGAGATCGACGAAATCGACTCCATGGAGGAGATCAAGGATGTCATCGGTGAAATGTCCAATATCGTGGCCGGCAACTTGAAGACGGAGTTTCTCGATTCCGGGTTGACCTGCGTCATCTCGACACCTTCCATCACCTTGGGAACGGACTTTAAGATCGATCCGGTGAACATCGGCAAACCACTTAAAATGAGCTTCCGCCACGATGACGATCATCTCCTGGTCGAACTCTGTGCCAAGGAAGAAATCGGTTCCAAAGAAGACATCATGAGCGAGCTCTCCAGCGAAATCATCATGGAGCGCATTGCCGGTGTCGACATTAAAAATTCCATCATCAACTCCGTTATCGATGTCTTTTACACCATGCTGGATATGGAGGTGGAGGCTATTCAAGAGGTCCCGGATAATTTTGTCGAGGAGATGCGCACGGTCGGTTCGGTCACCTTTGCCGGGGAGGTCGACGGCATGTTCAACATCCAGGTCAATGACGTCTTTGGCAAACAGATGACCGCCGCCATGCTTGGAATCGAACCGGATGAAATTGAAAGCGAAGAAGAAGTATATGATGTCATTCGCGAGGTCAGCAACATTATCGGCGGCAATCTGAAATCCAATTTTGTCGATGCCGGACTCTCTTGCGTGCTCTCCACACCATCGATCACCAATGGTCGCGATTTCAGGGTCAGCCCCACCAACGTCATCAAACCGACTCGCTTCCTGTTTGCCTATGAAGGCAGCATCATTATCGTCGAAGCCGGTGTCAAACGCGATGATTCTGACGGACAAAAACAGATCGAACCGGCCGCGACGGAAGTCCCCTCCCTCGCCGATGATTCCGCTGCCGAGGACGGGGCCACTGATGACGTGGCCGCCGGCGAGACGCCCACGCCCGCTAAGATGGCACCACCCGTCGGTGCCTCCGAAAGCGCCGATGAACTGAACCCGTTTAAAAATCTCGAATTGGTCATGGATATCCCGTTGCAGGTAAGCGTGGAATTGGGACGTTCCAGGAAACGGATCAATGATGTACTTCGCCTGGGACCGGGATCGGTCGTCGAGTTGGAACAAATGGAGGGCGAACCGGTCGATATCCTGATCAATCAAACGTTGATTGCCAAGGGGCATGTGGTGGTCGAAAAGGAAAAATACGGTATCCGCATCAGTGAAGTAGTCAGCCGCAGAGAACGATTGAAAAGCATCCATTGACAAAACGGCCTGAAATATGATTTTAGGGTCCGCTGACACTAAATAGCTGCCGGTATGGAGGCGCCACCAGGGCGATGGATTGCTTTTTATGTGGCTCCTTCCCGGTTATTCGTTCACAAAGGAGGAAACAATGAAAATACTAGTCGGCTACGATGGGTCCAGCTGTGCCAAAGATGCCTTGAGCCTGGCAAAGCAACACGCCCTCGCCTTCGGGGCACAGGTGATTGTGATTGCGTCCCTGACTGGCAGTAGCGTCACCCACGCCGTGGAGGTCGAGCATGCCAATGAAGACCTGAAATTCGCTAAAGACATGCTCGAAGAAGCAAATATCGCCTGCGTAACCAAGCTGCTGGTTCGAGGCCTGACACCCGGAGAAGACCTTGTCCGTTTTGCCAAAGACGAAACGGTGGATGAAATCATCATCGGTATCAAGCGCCGTTCCAAAGTCGGCAAGCTGCTTTTTGGATCCAACGCTCAGTATATCATTATCAAAGCCCCCTGCCCGGTTGTCACCGTCAAGTAACGCCATCCGAAAGGACTTTTCGTGATTATCGCCGGCCTCACCGGAGGCATCGCCAGCGGCAAATCGACCGTGTCTGCTATTCTCGCCCAAGCCGGTGCGAAAATCATAGACGCCGACAAGATCGCCCGGGAGGTGGTCGAACCGGGCACCGCTGCCTACCATGATATCATTGGATGCTTTGGTAACGGCATCCTTTTGGCAGATGGCAATATCGACCGCCGTGCACTGGGGGATATTATCTTCCATGATGCGAAGCAAAAAGCTCACCTCGACAAAATTGTTCATCCCCGTGTCTATCAGCGGACGGAAGCGCGGATTGCCGAAATCCGTCTGCACGCCCCCGATGCAGTCGTCATTTTGGACATTCCTCTGCTCCTGGAAACCGGAAACAATCGAAACCTGGTCGCGGTGATCGTTGTTTATGTACCCGAACGTCTTCAATTGCAACGTCTGATGACCCGGGATCAAATTGACGCGGACGCCGCCCTGGCCCGTATTCGTTCTCAAATGCCCATCGAAGAAAAGCGCCGCCGGGCCACCATCGTGATCGATAACAGCGGATCCTTGGCCGATACCCGTAGACAAGCCTTGGACGTTTATCACCACCTCCTTCGTCGATCGAAACAGTATTAAGAGAAGGAATTCTACCGATTTGGATATAGGATAGATTCCATCCACGCCTTAACACTTAACACTTTAAACTTAACACTTTTTTAGGTTTGACACCGTACATTCCCTGCCGTATATTACTTCCCATTTTAAATTAAGATTAAGCGCCGATATCGAGTAACTACCGATAGATGAAACGTGGTCACGCAGGCCACCAAGGGTAAGCATGCAAATTGATTGGGTAAGCTGTAAGCGGCATTGTGAACAGCACCTCAAATTATTAAGCGACCTTTCCGCGGCGCTCGGCCAAAAGGACCGTTATACCCAGGCGCACGGCCATCGGGTAGCGGTTTACGCCATGCGTCTTGGCCGACGGTTGGGTCTTGCGGAAGATGAGATCCGGTATGTGGGAATCGGCGGGTTATTTCATGATGTGGGCAAGCTGGCCTTGAGTGATCAAATATTTACCAATGGTGAGGCCCGTCTTTCCAGCGACCTTCGCCAAGAAGTGAATTGTCACCCGCTGATCGGCGCGGCACTGCTGAAAGATATCGACTTTTTGAAGCCGGCGGTGGATCTTGTCCTCTTTCATCATGAACGTGAAGACGGCACCGGTTACCCGTTTGGCTTGAAGGAGACGGAAATACCGATGGGCGCCAAAATCATCAGTATCGCCGATTGTTTCGATGCGGTAACCACCGATCGGCCTTACCAAAACGGGCAATCCATCCCAGCGGCCTATGCCATCCTGCGTCAGGGGGGTAACAGCTATTTTTGCGCGACATATGTAGAGACATTTATCGAGGAAATCGAGGAAAACGGCATTATCTCCGATGATGGCCCCGATTTTCCGATGGCCCGTGAATTGGTTCTGTCGGTGGCGGCAAACTGTGCCATTGCATATTGCTGATATACGAAAAATGAAACGTTGCGATAGATAGTGCCCATCCATAAATGGCCAATTTGCCCGATATCAGTGTTGCCCGAAAAATTTTATCCTCGGAATATCAACCATATGCCTGTGGTAAACTTTTTCGGACGCCTTGATCTCGAACAAATTTTCCTATTTCTGGATAGACACTATTTAACAAAGGCCGATTTCGGCCTGTTTTTTTTTATCCGATTATCCAGAAAGCTCCAGCTGATATCTGTTTCAGCATAGTCGCATGATTTTACCTGGTCTATGGGTCAGTGTTAAGTGTTAAGTTTAAAGTGTTAAGAAAAGGTATACTATCGATTCCTATATAAAATTGGATCCGATCCACCACTTAACACTTAACACTTGAAACTTAACACTTTTACAAAACAACTTTGTCGGGCACTTTTCATCTCCGACTTAGATTTCCGAAGAACCGCGTTTTTTAAAAGAAGACACTACGATGGATCGACATTTTCTTGAAGAATTGAAGAAACGACGCACCTTCGGCATTATCAGCCACCCCGATGCGGGAAAGACCACACTGACCGAAAAACTGCTTTTATTCGGCGGTGCGATACAGATGGCCGGCGCCGTGAAAGCCAAACGAGCGGGCCGTTATGCCACCAGCGATTGGATGGCCATTGAAAAAGAGCGCGGTATCTCGGTAACCACGTCGGTCATGAAATTCAATTATGATGGCTTCGAGGTCAACCTTCTCGACACGCCTGGACATCAGGATTTCTCGGAGGATACCTACCGGGTCCTGACCGCCGTCGACAGCGCGCTGATGGTAATCGACAGTGCCAAGGGTGTGGAACCCCAAACCGAAAAACTGATGGAGGTGTGCCGCATGCGTAACACCCCCATCATGACCTTTATCAATAAATTGGACCGGGACGGGATGCCTCCCTTGGACGTCATGGGCGACATCGAGGACAAGTTACAAATCGAGTGCGCCCCGCTTTCCTGGCCCATCGGCATGGGCAAACGCTTTCTGGGTATCTATAATCTTTATCGTCGACAACTGCATCTGTTCACTGCCGGAGCAGAGACCCGACATCAGGAAGGAATTCTGATCTCCGATCTTTTGGATCCGCGGCTGGACGAACTGCTTGGCAGTCAGGCCGATGATCTGCGTGAGGATGTGGAACTGCTCGAAGGCGCAGCCAACCCGTTCGAACTGCGTGCCTACCTTAAAGGCAGCCAGACCCCGGTATTTTTTGGGAGTGCCATCAATAATTTCGGCGTTCGGGAACTGTTGGAGGCCTTCGTGGAGATGGCCCCCGGCCCCCAGCCACGCCCCGCCGTGGCGCGCATGGTGGCTCCCGAGGAGGACGCCTTTTCCGGTTTCGCCTTCAAGATACAGGCCAACATGGACCCGGCTCACCGTGACCGTATCGCCTTCGTGCGCATCTGCTCGGGCAAGTTCACCCGCGGCATGAAGGTTTTCCAGACCCGCATGGACAAGCCGGTGACCCTGTCGAATGCCACCATTTTCATGGCCCAGGACCGTACGAATGTGGACGAGGCTTATCCAGGCGACATCATCGGTATTCATAACCATGGTACCATCAGCATCGGAGATACCTTTGGTGAAAAGGAACGCCTCAGTTTTACCGGCATTCCCAGTTTCGCCCCGGATCATTTCCGCCGGGTTCAACTGAAGAGTCCGCTCAAGGCCAAACAGTTGCTCAAGGGGCTCGTCCAACTGGCCGAAGAGGGTGCCGTCCAATTTTTCCGCCCCTTGTCGGGCAATGCTTATATCCTCGGGGCCGTGGGGGTTCTCCAGTTTGATGTGACCATGGCTCGGCTCAAGGCCGAATATGGTGTGGATGCCGTCTATGAACCGGTGACCTTCGCTGCGGCACGATGGGTGACCAGCGACGACAAGAAGCAGTTGGAGGCCTTTGAAAAAGAAAAATACAACAGCCTGGCTTATGATTCCCAAGGCAAACTGACTTTTCTGGCATCCAGTTTGTGGCGCCTCGAAAATGCCATGGAAGAGTGGCCGGCCATCCAGTTTCATAAAACCCGCGAACTGGCGGCCGATTAGAAATGCGGGGAACCGTTTTCTCAGGCGAAATGATTTCTCCGCCACCCTAACGCACAGGACAACCGCATGTGCATCGATTTACAGTTCTTCTCGGGCATGGCCCGCTCTTACCGTTATCAATGACTTCGTCAAGCAGGATTTTTGTAGGAGCTGGCCATGCCTGCGACTTTATGCGGGCCCCCTGAGCTAACGCCCCATTGCGTTAGCGCCATCGATGGAGATCAGGTGTGATCGTAGACTGGATCGTTTTTTCTTGAGGCCCAGCTTACGACGAATGGTGTAGCGCACCGATTCGATGGTACGGATGGACCGCCCCAGAATCTGGGCGATCTCTTTGGTGGTCTTGCCCTCCTTCACCAGATCGGCCACCTGAATCTCGAGAGGCGTCAAATTGAAATAGTGGTGCGATACACGCTGGGAGAGCGGTGAAATCAGTTCGTTGAGATTGGACTCAATGAGGTTGAGATAAGTCCGCTGGCGATCATCCAAGCGGCTGGCCTTGAGCTTTTCCAGATATGGCAGGATCAGGTTTTTTGCGTTGCTCAGCATCTTCTCTTCAACATCGAAACGATCCGCCTCACGCTTGCGCAGCAGGACTTCAAGAGCTGTATTGACTTCAAAAAGGCTTTCGGTTCGTTCTTTGAGTTCGCTCTCCCTGGCTTTTAGCGCAGCCGTGGCTTCCACCTCGCTGGTGATATCCAGAATAATGCCGTTGAAAAATAGACTATTGTCGATTTCATCGGTCACGGCGACACAGATAATGTGGAGCCATCGCCATCCGCGCCCCCCACTCCCCTGGATTCGCACCCGCCGATCCATGCGATGCGTCTCGAGCATCTGCCTGGCAGTGTCCAACAACGGTTCGGTGTCATCCGGATGAATCACCTTAAGCCAGGATTGGAAGTCAGTCACCTCATCTAAATCGGCGATTTCTCCGATGGACGGACTGATAAAAATCGACTGAGGCTGACATGGGTTCTCCAGATTATTGCGCAAACGAAAAAGAGCAAAATTGGAGGCACTTTCCATCAATGATCGGAGATGACGTTCGCTTTCTCTCAACGCCGCCTCGACCTTCACCTGGGCATCGATATCCCGTATCATCGTCACCCGGTAGTTGTTATTACGGATTCGGACGCGTTTGCTCTGAATGATCACATGAAAACGGCTGCCATTTTTTTTGATGGCGATCGCCCGGTAAGGCAACTCATCATCGGAAATGATGGGTTGATTAAATCGCTCCAGATACTCGGAAGCAATAATGTCGGCACCCAGAATCCCGATCAAATTTTCCTGGGGAATGCCGAACATGGTCGATGCGGTCTGGTTGGCATCGATACAGACATGCTTACTAAAAATAAATACCGCTTCGAGGGTTGAATTATAGAGCGCCCGATACCACTGCAGGTTTTGCTCGAGTTCGCTCTCGGCACGAATCAGGCTGCTGATGTCCTTGATCTGTATCAGGATGGGACACGGATTCGTCGCATCATCGACAACACGTGAAAGATCCAGAAGCCCGTGAATGGTTTTCCCCTCACGACGGCGAAAGGCAACCGAAAACTGGGCATTTTTCTGTTTGCCGATGCAGATGTTTTCAAAGGCTATGGCCAGTCGATACCACTGATCCGGTGCCAGAATGGTTTGTAGACGGCGTTGCAGCAGCTCTTTTTCTCGGTACCCCAAAAGCTTGCACAATGCGGGGTTAACCCGGCCAAGATCGCCGTTGGGATAGGCAATCGCTATGCCCAGGGCGGAGTTATAAAAAAGAGAGTTAAACGGCTCAACCCCTGGCAGGGCGGCCTTTCCCGAAAAACGCGTCAATGGGCTCGAAAGCGCGCTGTCGGCCGATTCCTTTTTCGTTGGCGCGTTTTGCTCAAAAGTGGTTGGGGTGGGTGAAGGCATCGATTTCTCGGCGCTTGGGAGCGTTGCCAGTTTTTGCCGGATACCCAAGCGGGATCAGGCTAACCAGTTCGTATCCATCGGGAACGTTGATTGCCGGTCGGGCCCGGTCGTGGTCGAAGAGACCCGCAATCACCGTCCCCAATCCCAACTGATGGGCCATTAAACACAGGTTTTGGGTGGCCAGCCCCAAGTCATACATCATCCAATCGCCGAATTTGGTGGCGGCCTGTCCCTTGTAAAAACCCGACACATTGGTCTTGGCGCACAGGGCCAGCAGCACCGGCGCTTCGACGATGGCCTTGACCGCAGGGTTGCCTTTGGGTGGGAAACTCGCCTGAAGCTGCGCCTTTATGGCTTGATCTCGAACAACCACCACTTCCCAGCATTGGCAATTGGTCCATGAGGGAGCCCAACGAACGGCTTCCAAAACCTGATCCACTAATTCTGTGGGTATCTCTCTGGATTCGAAGTGCCGCACACTACGTCTGTTTTTTATGATCTCAAGCAGATCCGTCATCTGTCATGCTCTCCTTTCGAAAACGGTCGTCAACGTCTTTTTTGCTGGTTAATTCAATTCTTTTCGATTTCGATAGCGATTTGAATGATCGCAACGATCCAAATGCGGTTACCCCGGACGGCGCGGGTCAGGGGATCGTGTACTTACCCGATTCGATATAGGGGATATCCTCGATGTCGATGGCATGCACAATCGGATGATTGAGCCGTTTCTTCATTTCCGCCACCACCGGCCGCCGCTTGTTGATGGCCAGGGCAAAGGCCGTGGTTTCCTCCATCAGTGTTTCCATGGGGCAGGCCTTATGGATGATATGGTGCATCATGCATTGCTCGGCGGTCAGACGCACACCGGTATACTCCATGTACTCGACCATGTACGTGGGCATCGCCTTCTTTAACAAGGCATTCATCCCCGGCAAAAAGGGAATGCCCAAATCAACTTCGGGCAAGCAGAAATAGCCACGATCCGAGCGCATGAACCGAAAATCGAAGGCACAGCAAAAAATCGCCCCGCCGGCAAAGGCATGCCCGGAAATCGCCGCGATGGTCAGCAAGGGATAGGTAACCAGACGTCTGAAAATCCTATTGAGGAGGTAGAAGTAATCCTTGGCGCGCGGCATGTCGTCTTGCTGAAGAATGGGCACCAACCAATCCAGATCGATACCATTGCAAAAAATCTTTTCATGGGTAGATGTAACCAGTAGGGTCGTGGCATCGGTTTCGTTTTCAATCTCATCCAGGACAGTCAAGAAGGCATTGCAAAAATCGGGGTTGAATCGATTTTCGCCATCATTCATGTGTACCATGGCCACATGCTCGTTTAAGCTAAACTCCACCAGTGTCATGATGGGACTCCTTTGGGTAGGCAGGGGGCGATTGACGATGTCGATGACCATAGCATACCAAAGGGCTCGAAGCCATGGTCTTTCGCCACGTAGCGTTGAAATAAAGATTCGGGTCCAGAGAGCCCGGCTTTGTTGGGCACGCCTGGAAGGGGATACGCTGTTATCAAGGCAAGACTTCAGAAGTCAGAAGTCAGAATCCAGGAGCCAGGAGCCAGAATGAAGTTGATGTCGCTTCGCTCCGTCGATTTAATATCGTGTTTAAGATAATGTTTTTGGGCTGCGTTATCGGTCGTTGCAGTATACCAATACGGCTTCCTCACTCTGGCCTTGCCAAAAACATTATCTTAAACACTATAGAATGGATCGAGCCGTAGGCGAAGTTCTGATTCTGAACTCTGGATTCTGACTACTGGATTCTCGTGACCATATTACGGCAGAGCCATATTGTTCTGACCTGGCCCAAAGAACCAGGTTTTCTGAACCGAATAAAAAAAGGACGATCGTCACAAGAGATCGTCCTTTACATTGGATGGTTGCAGCTAATTAGGCGCAGCAGGAGCCCTTTGTTCCACAACTGGTACATCCGGCACCAAAATCGATACCGCAGTCCAGCTTGAATCCGTACATGTGAAAATCGACTTTAATCGGTTTGGCTTTTTCCAAGAAGTCGGTATTGACGATGAATTGAAAGCCATCGACGTCAAAGGTGGTGTCTGTATCAAGCGGCTCATCCAGAGCCATGGCCAGGCCGGGGCCGCCTCACCCGCCCTCGTTCAGAAAAATACGAACGGGCTTAACATCTTTCCCCTTAAAATATTCGGCAATTTGTTCGACTGCCGGCTTCGTGACTTCGAGCATGATTGTCCTCCTTAAGAAATTAAATTTAGGCTACTTCTTATTCAGAGCCTATAACCGCTGGATGGTTTCAGAAAATGAAACTAACGACGCATATCAGATTTGTCAATCCCTATTCAGCCGTTCATCGGCGATGACAATATTGTTTTGCAAATAGCGGGTGTAGACCGCTAAATCGTCCGCCGAAAAAAGCATGAAAATGACCTGTTCTGGCCGATCATGCTGCCGCAAAAAATCGATGCTGGTGTCAACGGCAATGCGGCAGGCCTCCTCGATCGGATATCCATAAACGCCACAGCTGATGGCGGGAAAGGCAATGCGACGAAAGCCTTTTTGCATGGCGATGATCAAGCTGTTGCTATAGCAATCGGCGAGCAGCCGGCTGTCCTGAGGCCGTCCCCGAAAAACCGGCCCCACGGTGTGGATCACAAATCTGGCCGGCAGACGGTAGCCATGCGTCAGGCGGGCCTCTCCGGTGGGGCATCCCCCAAGGGTCCGGCATTCCGCCAGAAGATCAGGACCGGCGGCTCTGTGGATGGCGCCATCGACGCCTCCCCCACCGCGCAACGATGAATTGGCTGCGTTAACAATGACATCCACGTCCAACTGGGTAATGTCTCCCTGGCGGGCTTCTATGCGGTCTCGCAAGTTCATTGGGCAGCCTCCTTTCAAGGCGTTGAGAACGTTGGGAGCGTTTTGAGCGTTAAGAAGGTTTCCCAAAACAGTTTCAACCATCAACGATCCTAACGTTCAAAACCATCCAAACGTTCCTAACGATCCAAACGTTCCAAACGATCTAAAGCTCGTAGAGCGTCTCATCCTTAATCGGCGCCGGCCGTTCCCCCCGCCCTCCGCGCCCCTTTTTTTCATTGAACACGAAGGGATCTTCGCTTTCCAGCAGGTCGCCCATTTCCGCCTCGATCTGCTCCGGATCTTCCCCGCGCTCCATGCGACGGAGTGCTTCCTCCATGCCTGATCCCAGTTCCATACCGGTCATATCGGTCAGTTTACGCATCAGATTGGCGGCCTGCCGTGGATCGTCTTCATTGACCCGGTCCGCTTCGGAGGCCAGCATCTGCATGGCTTTTTCCATCTTGGATTCGTCAAAGGGCAGATCATCATCCTCGCCGCCTTCCTTGGCCTTTCCGGTAAAGGCAAAGGCGGACATTTGTCGTTCTAGTTGACGCTTCTGACACTTTGGGCAGGTGGGCGTTTTCGTGGTATTGATGGTACGAGAAAAAAAATTGAACAGGGTATTGCAGTCCGGGCAATAAAATTCATAGATCGGCATAGTCACTCCACCGTGATCGATGAAACCGTAAAAAGTCGAAATTCTCATCTTTTCGTCATTCCGGAGAAGGCCGGGCACGAAGTGAAGCTTTAGCGCTATCCAGTTATTTCAATAAGTTCTGGATGCCGGATCAAGTCCGGCATGACGAGAGTGGCACTTTTTACGAATTCATCATGATCGATATGGTAAATTACAAATTTATGCTAACATTTTATTAATGTATCAAAAGAATGGGACTTGCGTGTAGCGCATAATAGAACCGCCACCCATGCCTGTCAACCATGCCGATCGGCCCTCAGCCCTAAACCGTGAACGCTCCCACGCGAAAGCATGGAAGCGAGTCGTGACCTGCCCGACGATACCGATCCCGATAGCAATAGCGATCATGATGAACCCGAGTTACATGCGATTATCCTGCCCTGTGACAGCGGATCGTTGACTTGAAAATGGGCTTCTGTTATGGCAGCCTCGAACTTCGACAATTGTCAACTTAACGTTAGGAAAGGAAATGCAATATGGAACGAACATTGTCAATCATCAAACCGGATGGCGTTGCCCGTGGTCTGATCGGTGAAGTGGTCAAGCGCTTGGAGGAAAATAGTCTCACCATCCTGGCCATGAAAATGATCCACATGACCAAGACCCAGGCCGAAGGATTTTATGCCGTGCATCGCGAGCGCCCCTTTTTCGGCAGCCTGACGGACTTCATGTCATCGGGGCCGGCGGTGGTCATGGTGCTTGAAGGCGAAAACGCCATCGCCCGCTACCGGGAGCTGATGGGCGCCACCAATTACAAGGAGGCCGCCGAAGGCACGATCCGTCGTGATTTCGCCACCGACATCGAGAAAAACGTCGTCCATGGGTCCGACGCCCCGGAAACCGCCGCCTTCGAGATGGGTTATTTTTTCAATGCCTTTGAAATCAACCCGCGATGACCGTCGGTATCCACCGCGACAACATCACGATCGTTTTGCAGCGGCCCCGCTATCCTGAAAATATCGGGTCCGCTGCCCGGGCCATGCATAACATGGGATTCCGCCACCTGATCGTGGTCGATCCCGGCATATGGGATTTGGAACGAATCCGGCGGCTTGCCACCCACGCGGCCGGATCCGTGGTGGACACCATCAGCCGTTTCGATACCCTGGACGACGCCCTGGCGCCCTTCGGCCATGTGGTGGGTACCACGGCCCGGCTGGGGGGGCAACGTCCGGTACTCAAATCACCGGAACTTCTGGCGCGCCACCTCGTTCCCCTATCCCAAACCAATCGCGTGGCCATTGTTTTCGGCCCCGAGGATCGTGGGCTCACCAATGAGGATGTGAGGCGTTGCCATCAATTGGTCAATATTCCCACCGCCGATTTCAGCTCTCTCAATCTGGCTCAGGCGGTCATGGTGATCTGCTACACCCTCTCCGTTGCCGGCCTTTCGGCACCACCACCCCGTTCCCCCCGTTTGGCCAAGCGCATCGAATTGGATCAGATGTACGCCGAGCTGACCGCGTCATTGGTCGATATCGGCTACATCAACCCACAAAACCCAGATTATTGGATGATCCGTATCCGTCGGTTTTTCACACGTGTCGCCCTGCGCGCCGGTGAGGCGAGCATCGTCCGCGGCATCTGCCGCCAGATCGGGCGTTATGGTGACCGCCGCTATGCCGATGGTCTTCGGGACGGAACGAAATCGTAAGGCGGGAGTGCGTCAGGGGGAAGGCGATACTCGCACTCACGCTCTTGCGCCTTTACGGTATCCTCCCCTCATCCCTCATCACCATTCACCATTCACCATTCACCGTTCACCGTTCACCGATTACCGATTACCGATTACCGATTACCGATTACCGATTACCGCTCACCGATCACTCTTCACCTTTCACCAATCACCAATCACCAACCGCCCCACAGAAGGCCACCCGCCCCCGATCCAAAACCAGCCGATGGGTCATGCAACGGGGAATGTCATTCTCGTGGTGGGATACGAAAATCAGACCGGTCCGCTCCCAACCGACCCGTTCCACCAGCCGCAGAACCGTGGATCGGTTTTCCTGATCCAGGCCACTGCAAGGTTCGTCGAGAATCAGCAATCGCGGCGCCTTGACCATGGCGCGGGCAATCAGAATAATCTGACGCTGTCCCTGGGAAAGATGGTTGAAAGGCATTCGGGCCAGATCGGCGACACCCAGTGATTCTAAACAGCCTCGGGCAACGGTCATCTGACCGGCATCACAAGTATGGTAGAGACCGACGGAATCGAAAAATCCTGAACAGACCACATCCAGGGCCGTCATCCGTTTCTGATAGGCCGTAGCCAAGTCGTGATTCACCACCCCCAGCTGTTGGCGGACTTCCCCCAGCGTCTGATCGGGACCCCGATCTTTGCCAAATAGCCGAATTCGGTTGGCGTAAACCTGCAGGCAATCGCCGGTAATCAACTTGAGAAGCGTAGACTTGCCGGCACCGTTGGCACCAGTGATGATCCAGTTTTCACCCTCCTGCATCGACCAGTTGACACGATCCAGTACCGTTGTATGGCCATAAAACACCGATACGGATTGCATCTCGATTAGCGGGTCACGGGAAGCGTAACGTGTGATCCGCCGGGCAGGGGGCCTGACAAGGGGCCGTTGATCATGGGTGGGTGCGTTTGCGGTCGCCATCGTTAACGGCTGCCGGTTGGTGTCCATGGGACCGGCCGTGCGCACATGCCCGTCCGCGAGGGTCAATACATGGGTAATGGATGGGAACAACTCGTCCTGGTGATGGGTAATCAGCAACATGGGTAGGCCGCTGCCGGCCAGCCGATCGAGCATGGCCACCATTTCCTGTCGCCCGGTGGCATCGAGGCCTTCAAACGGTTCGTCCAAGACGAGCATCCGTGGTTGTCGCGCCAGTTGACGGGCGATGATCACCCGGCTGATTTCACCCGTGGAAACGGACAGAATCGGTTTGTTCAGCAACGGTTGCAGATCGAGTTGACCGCTCAAACGGTCCAGGCGCTCTGCCTCCAGCGATCCCTGGCGCGGAGCTTCACCATCGGGGTGAATCACCTGCCTGACCGTGGTGAAATCATTGACCTTGCCGGCGAAATCCCGGGATTGATCCAGACGTCGTTCCCGATACCATATGTCCCGTCGCGCATCACTGGCAACATAGGCGATTGCCTGCACCGGTGAATCATTTTCAAGCAGATGATAGTGAATCTTACCCTGAACCACAGGCAACAGGCCGGCAATGGCCTTGGCCAAGGTGGTCTTGCCGGCGCCGTTGGCCCCCACCACCGCCCATTGCTCCCCCTGATTGATCTGCCAGGTCAGGCCACAGAGCAGCCAGCGATCCCGCTGCCGAATGGCAATCCTGTCAAGGGTAATCAGTGGTATGGTCGATGAACCGCTCACGGCCGAAATGCGTAAGGCGCTTACTTACCGGACTTCAGGTAACGGATCACGGCGTCGCCCATCTCCTTGGTACCCACCGCCTGGCCGCCGGCCGCGATATCGGGTGTACGTAACCCCTCGTCCAGGACCTGGGCCACGGCATTTTCGATAGCGTCGGCGGCACCGGCCTGATTGAGGCTGTACCGCAACATCAAGGCCGCGGACAAAATCTGGGCAATGGGATTGGCAATCCCTTTACCGGCGATATCCGGAGCACTGCCCCCGGCCGGCTCGTAAAGACCGAACCCGCTCTCGCTGATGCTGGCCGATGGCAGTAGACCCATGGACCCGGTGATCATGGCGCATTCGTCGGAAATGATGTCTCCAAACATATTGCCGCACAGGAGTACATCGAACTGGTGCGGGTCCTTTACCAACTGCATGGTGGCATTGTCCACATAAATGTGGCTGAGTTCGACGTCGGGATAGTCTCTGGCCGTCTCGGTGACGACTTCCCGCCACAGGACCATGGTGGTCAAGACATTGGCCTTATCAACGGAAGCGACCCGTTTACGCCTTAGCCTGGCGGCATCGAAAGCCGCCCGGGTAATGCGTTCGATTTCATAGCGCGTATAGACCATGGTATCGAAGGCGCGCTCCTCGGGACCGCTGCCTTCCCGCCCCTTGGGCTGGCCGAAATAGATGTCCCCGGTTAGCTCGCGAACACACAGGATATCGAATCCACTGCCGACGATTCTCGGGTGTAGCGGACTGGCGCTGGCCAGGGCGGGGAAGACCTTGGCCGGCCTGAAGTTACAGAAGAGGCTGAAATGCTTGCGCAGCGGCAGCAAGGCACCACGCTCGGGCTGTTCTGCCGGTGGCAGATGCTCCCACTTGGGACCGCCCACGGAACCGAAGAGAATGGCGTCGCTGTTTTCGCACACACGCAAGGTTTGCTCGGGAAGCGCCTTCCCATGACGATCGATAGCCATGCCACCGACATCGGCATGGGTGCAGGTTAAACGGAAATCGAATATATCCTGGGCTGCCTCAAGCACCGCGATGGTCTGCGACATCACTTCGGGCCCGATTCCGTCTCCAGATAGAACTGCTATTTTAGGCATATGCAACCGTCCAAATTCATTTAAAATGTTAATAAGGCGCGCAGATAATAGAGGGTTGGTGGGGGTTTGTCAACAACAAGCCCAGACGCAGGCAGGGTAAAGGATCAGGAGCCTTTTTATTGGGCGAAGCCCCATACAATTGGTTGTTCCTCTCTGTGAGCTCTGCGACTCTGTGAGAGACTATTTTTTCAGGTAACTGTTATATTTAGTTATGGTCAATGAGAATCAAAAGTCTCGCCGGCATCATGATCGATTGTGGAGGGGACGGCCGGTGCATTGGACGACTGTCCGGTGGACCAATTCATGTGCTGAATCCATTGACGGACCCGATTTTTCCATTTGGGCGCACTGAAATAGATCCCGGCACCGCATGCCAACAGCAATGCCACGGCAATGGTTACCCATCGAACGGTCAAGGGAAACCGCCGGGACGAGGCTGTGCCGGCCGATGGAAGATGGTTGTGGGATGTCGGTATCGGCTTGCGCGGCGCATCAGCAGCGTCGTCGGGGCTGAAAGAAATGCGTTCCCTGCATTGCCGGACCACCTCGGGGGTGATGATACGCTGATCCAGTTGAAAAGCAAACAGCATGGCCAAATCACCGATGATGTTGATTTTCCGCGGCAGGCCAGCGGAAAAATCATATATTTCTTCCACGGCGCCCGCCGAAAAAATGTCGTGGCCGGCGCCCGCCACCTCGAGTCGATGCCGGATATACGCTCCGGTTTCATCCAGGGTCAAGGGATCGATGCTACAGGTAATGGTAATGCGGCGCATCAGTGACCGATTTTCTGGTTGAAGCAAAGTACGGTGAATCTGTTTTTGCCCGACGAAAAAAATATTCAGTAATTTGGTGCTCTGGTATTCCAGGTTTGCCAGCAGACGAATCTCCTCAATGAGGTCTTGTTTCAGACGCTGGGCCTCGTCGACGATCAGCAGAACCGGTTTTTTCTCCAGATGCGCGTCGCGGAGAAATCGCGTGAAAGGATTAATGAAATCGCTTTGGGTCCGCACGTCAATGGGTAGTTTGAAATATCGGGAAACCATGCGGAAAAAATCGTATTTACTGAGCCGTGGGTCCGGTATTTTAGCGGTGTAGGCCTTGTCTTTGATGTCTTCCAGCAGCCGATTGATCAACGCGGTTTTGCCAGTCCCCATGTCACCGGTCAACAGAATCAACCCTTTGTTGTCAATGACACCAAATTTTAAGGTATTCAACGCCTCGCGGTGGGATTTTCCAAGCCATAAAAAACGGGGGTCCGTGGTAATCTGGAAGGGCTTTTTGTTTAAACCGAAGTGTGATTCATACATTTGATGAACTCGTAAAAAGTCGCCGTTCGGACGGATTCATAAAAAGCCCGAGATCAAGGCTTGCGAATCCTGAGGAATGAGGCGTACTGATCGTACGCCGCAGTGACGAAGGATACGCGTAACGCCGATATCGGGCTTTTTACGAATCCGTCACATTTGATCAGTATCCGATTGCAATACCGGTCTGATACACAATCACGGCCAGGCAAAAAGCCACGGTCGTATTGAATAGCATGGAAAACAGGCCCCATCGCCAGGAGGATTCGCGGGCGATGCACACCACGGCAACGAAACAGGGCGCGTAGAACATGACGAATACGATCATGCTCCAAGCGGTCAGGGAATTCCACCCCGGTTCGGCAACCAGGCGATCGGCAAGAGAATCGGCCGCATCCGTTTCCACGGCCCCTAGCGAGTAGGCCGTGCCCAGGGTGGAAACAATCACCTCCTTGGCGGCAAAACCACCCAACAAGGCAATGTTGGTACGCCAGTCAAACCCGGCCCAATGGGTAAGTGCCTCGATGCCGGTGCCGACGCGCCCGGCCATGGAATAGCGCAGGGCAGCCCTTGCCTGCCGTGAATCCACGGCCGTGAGATCGGCTCTCAATTGCGCCGGTGCCATCGAGAGCGGTTGCTCTGGGTCGGCGTTTTCCAACGCCTGTACCGCCGCCGGATCGGCAGCCGATAATATTGCTTGTCGTTGGGTATCAAAGGTCTGTAATTGGGTCTCCGGCAGCCGGGGAAAGGTCATGGCTCCCCATAGCAACACGGAAATTCCCAAAATCACCGTCCCCGCCTTCTTGACGTATTGCCAGGTTCGTTCCCAGGTGTGAATCATGAGCCCCCGGACGGTCGGCAAGCGGTAGGGGGGCAGCTCCATGACAAAGGGGGTCGATGCCCCCCTTACGACAGTCATACGCAGAAATTTAGCCGCCAACAGGGCCCCAGCCCAGGAGATGAGGGTGAGGATAAACATCATGCGCGCCTGGTGGCGTGGGAAAAAGGCCGCGATGAGCAGGGCAAAAACGGGCAGCTTGGCACCACAATTCATGAACGGCGCCGTAAGCAGCGTGGCAATGCGCTCTTTGGGGGAACGCAAGGTACGGGTCGCCATGACCCCTGGCACGGCACACCCGCCGGCAATGCCTCCGGAAACGATGTAGGCCATCACCGAGGAGCCATGCAGTCCGAACATCTGAAAAATGCGATCGAGCATGAAAGCCACCCGTGCCAGATAACCGGAGTCCTCCAAGAAGGCGATGCCGAAAAACATGAACAGGATCAATGGCACAAAACCGAGCACACCGCCAACGCCATCGATAATGCCGGAAACGATCATTGACTTGAGCAAACCGTCGGGCATGATCATGGAAACCAGATCCGCCAGCCATTCAAAGGCTTTCTCGCACCACCCGACCGGGATCTCGCTGTAGGTGAACACGAATTGGTATAGCCCAAAGAGCACCATCAGCATGATGATGGGGCCGGCGAAACGATTGACCAGCACCTGGTCGATCCGGTCGGATAAAAACAAACGGTGTTTGTCTTGACGTTCCTTGACCACCCCTTGCTTGAGCATGGAGCTAATGAAACCATATCGGTGATCGGCGATCATGGCCTCGGGATAGGTTTCCAAGGTCTCCTCGATGTGGGCGCCGACAGCATGGGTAATTTCCTCCAATTGATCGGAAAGGGCCGAATCGGCGCCGCGTCCTTTTTCGAGGATCTGGGTGTCGTTTTCCAGGTACTTGATAGCGATCCAGCGGGAGGGATAAAGGTCGGTCAGAAATTGTCGATCATCGATCAGCTTCTCCATCTGCTGGATGGCGGTTTCCAGGTCACGGCCATAGGAGACCCGCAACGGCGGATTGGCAGGCGCCTGGCCGGTGCGTTGCACGGCTTCCATCAGGGCCGGTGTACCGAAACCAGAACGGGCGATGATGGGAACCACCGGTACCCCCAATAGATGGGATAATTTTTTTTCGTCGATCTCGATGCCCCGGTTTCTGGCCACGTCGATCATGTTCAGGGCCACACAGGTGGGAATGCCGAGCTCGAGAAACTGAATGGTCAAGTAAAGGTTACGTTCCAGGTTGGATGCGTCGATGATATTGATGGTCACCCGGGGGCGCTCATTGACGAGAAAATCCCGGGCCACCACCTCTTCGACACTGTATGCGGTAAGGGAATAGGTACCGGGCAGGTCCACGATGTGCATCTCGTGGCCATTACGAACGTATCGACCCTCTTTCCGATCGACTGTTACGCCGGGATAGTTGCCCACATGTTGCCGTGAACCGGTAAGCGAATTGAACAGGGTGGTTTTCCCGGCATTGGGATTACCACCCAAAGCGACACAAAAAGTCATGGGTTATCCGCCGACCTCCACCTCGATATGATCCGCCTCGCTGTTGCGCAGGGTCAATGTGAATCCTTTGACCCGCAGGGCCACGGGATCGTAGAGCGGCGCCCGGCCTTGAATCTTGATTGATGTCCCCGGCACCAGTCCCATATCACGAATCCGGCGTCCCAGCTCTCCGCCGACCTTTACGCTGGAAATGGTGCCTTCCTGGTTGACCTGCATGTTACGGATTTTGATTTTAGCCATTGGGTTCTTTGGATCCTTTGAAAATTTTAAGCTTCGTAAAAAGTTTGGTATTCCAAACTTTCAATGCTGTCAACAAGATTTTAATTATTCCGCCGGCAAAACCAGAATCGCTGGGTCCGCTCACGTAAGTATGGCGTTTCCTTAATATTGGAGCAAGAATTCAGAAGTCAGGATTCAGGATTCAGAATCAGGCCTTCGCCTCCGGCTCGATCCATTCTATCCAATCGACGGAGCGAAGCGACATCAACTTCATTCTGGCGCCTGGATTCTGGCTACTGACTCCTTTAGTGTCGAACGACCGCAGCGCCTCCTTCCCTGAACAAAACAACACCGGTTCTGTAACCCCGAATTGTTACTAATCCGCCCCGCCGGGTCGACTTCAGTGACTGCACCCTCAGGTGCTGCCGGCGCAATGCTCCGGGGAGGATATTGATTCGCTCGCATGGGGTGGCAAGCCGTGGGTATGACTGGCGGAAAAACGGGAAAGCCGGCTGCGCAGAAACCGCACCAACGGTTTGACCGACAAAATCAGAATCAACACGGCGCCGGCCAGTTCGACCCCAAAGGGAATGGATTGGCCTGTTTGACCGACCATGGCGCGCGCCGACATACCCAAAGCTGAATAAAGACGGTCGACCAGCAATCCGAACCCCACGGCGCAGATGGCGATACCAGCCAAATAAATGGCCATGGCACGGCCGCCCAGGATACGCAGCAACACGGTCAGGGAGGTAATGTTGGTGGCCGGACCGCTCATCAGAAAAACCAGGGCCGCGCCAGGGCTAACGCCTTGCAAAATCAGGGCTGCGGCGATGGGCGTAGATGCCGTAGCGCAGATGTAGATGGGAATCCCCACGACCAGCATGATCAACATGGCACTGAATCCGCCGCCCATGTACCGGCTAAAAAACGATTCGGGAACCAGCACGGTGATCATGCCGGATAGTAACAGGCCGAATAAAAACCAGATGGCCAGGTCCCCCCACACATCGGTAAAGGCAAACCGCAACCCGGCAACGATCTTTTCCCCCATGCCGTGGTGGTTGCGATGCACTTTTGGATCGCAGTCTTGGCCATCGCAGCAACCGTCCACCGGGCAGGCCAGATCGGGAATGACGGGCCGCGACAGATCGGGTCGGCCAATCAGATTTTCGGTGATTCCAGCGGCAAAGGCCGTGCAAAAAGCCGCCACCGGCCGGACTACGGTCATGATCGGGTCCATGAGGGCATAGGTGATGGCAACCGAATCGATTCCCGATTCCGGGGTGGAAATCAAAAATGAGGTCACGGCGCCATTGTTGGCCCCCTGTTTTTTGAGTGCCGCTGCGGCCGGTAACACGCCACAAGAGCATAATGGAATTGGAATTCCCAGCAGGGAGGCTTTGAACACGGAACGAAACCGTCCCTGGCCCAGGTGAGCGGATACCGCCCCGGGACTGAGAAATACCCGGAGCAGTCCACTGGCCAGCAACCCGAACAGAATGAAAATCGAGGATTCGAGAAGAATATTCCAGGATTGGAGTAAAATATTAACTAGCGTGGTCATCCTTCGCTCTACCCCTCCCTAACATGTTCCAATCCAATGTTGATCAAATCGAGCACATGGTCGTCATCCAAGTTGTAATACAGCACCTGACCATCTCGACGGGAACGGACCAGACTCAGCTCACGCAGCCGCCGGAGTTGGTGGGAAACGGCAGACTCACTGATCCCGACATGCGCGGCGAGGTCGCAGACACACATTTCACCACCCCGCAGGGCCGTGATGATGGTCAGGCGGGTGGGATCGCCCATGATTTTAAATGTCAGGGCCAGACGGTCCATTTCTTTTTCACCAATGGCTCCGGCCCTGGCCCGGGCCACCCGCTCCAAATGGACCACGCGTATTCCACAGGTTTCACTTGGTGATGGAAATAGCCGGCTCTTTTTTAGCATGTGATCTCCCATTCGAAATATATGAATATCTGATCATGTATACATGTATAGAACGAATGTCAAGCAATCGAAACCGCCGGCCAGGGCAATCGCAAGAAAAATCAAAAACCGGACGTGCCTGAATAAGCACCATTCTCGAAAGTGGGAAAATGCTAAATGCCAACGCCCAACTGTCAATTGAAGAATGAAATCGATATGTTCAAACACCAATGTGTTTAGAACAAGATAAGATTCAATCGCTGAGCAACAACAGTGGAATAAACGCTAAAGCGATCATCGCCTTTCTTTTTGGATCGCTATCAACGTCCTGTGAGGGCATGTCTGGCTGGTTGGTGATTAGCAGCTTGTCAACTTTTATACCTTTTTCCTCCGTAGAAATGACGAACTTATGGGGACCTACGCTGAGAGAAACCAACTGTGGATTTGTGGTCACACGGACCTCGTCTTCCGTGCGCTGGCTAACCACATCCCAGGTCCACGCACCATCTTCGCTGATTCTGGTGTACCAGACCATTGTCGCCTGATCGTCTATTGAAATACTGATGGAATCGCCGTTGGTATCGTTGGCGATCAGCCGTCCCCAAATGTAGTAGTCACCGGCGACCGGAATATCGACAGAATACACAGCTTCTCCATCCACAGCTGGTGATTCATCGGATACCCATACATATCCACCGGCAGAGGCGCTCAAGTCATCACCAATTTCCATAGGTGAATAAAGATCTCCATCTTCGGCTTCGATCTGGATGGCAACAATTTCGTCTTCGGCAAAGGTTGCGCTGAGGGTGTGGTCGCCACTAACGTAAGCAAAGGTAAAGGTTTCCAGAGGCCCCATGGAAACATCGTCCACTACTACATCTACAACCTGGTTGCCTTCATCAGCGGTAATCGTGTATGTGTGGCTGCCGCCGGCAGAAACCTCCGATACCCCGGCGGGGCTCACCTCTCCTCCCGATCCGGCCGTCGCACTGATGGTATATCGATCGATTACAAAAACAGCTGAGATGGTGTGGTCGGCGTCAACGTCGCTGAAAGTGTAAGTATTGACCGCACCGACCGACCACTCATCGACGACGACATCGGATATCCGGTAACTTTCATCGGCTGAAATCGTGTAGGTCTGAGTCCCTCCGGCAGAAACTGCCGTTTCGCCGGCCGGGCTCACGCTTCCTCCGGATCCGGCTGTTGCAATGATCGAATATTCATTGATAGCGAAGGTCGCTGAGATGGTATGGTCTGCGTCAACGCCGCTAAAGGTATATGTACTGACGGCACCGACCGACCACCCATCGACGACGACATCGGCAATTTGATAGCCGGTATCCGGCGCAATTGTGAATGTCTGATCAGTACCTTCGACCACGGTTTGGATGCCGACAGGAGAAATCGATCCATGTTCATCAGCAGTGACCACAATGGTATAGAATTGGGTATCCGGCTCTGGTGTGTTGCAAGAGACTTCCTCCGAATTGACGCTCTCCTGAGTCCCATCATAGGCACGTACGACAAAATAATAGGTCGTATCGTAGGCCAAGCTGGATACGGTTCCCGTCGTATCCGTACCCGTCCAAACCGGTTGGGTATAATCGTAGGAGGTGTTATCGGTACGCATGAAAATACGGTACCCCTCCGGCTCAGGGATGTTCGCATCCCATGTCAGCGTCAACGCATTTGTCTGTGAAACTGAGTCTGTGTCTTGCGAAAAAGCAGTACCCGTCACTGCCAAGTGTACAATCAGAGCAATCATTAACAGAGCGGGAGTGGTGATCGGGTTGAACAACTTTTCGAGCAAGCTGCAATCCTCCATGGTCATTTTTAACAAACCGTTGAACCCATGTAGGATGCAACCATTTGCTTTCGGCGGCTCTGCAACCTCGCCTTCGTATTTGGAAGGGGGGCCAGAAACTTTGCGTCCCATCTTTACAGATGGTTTGCTTTTATCAGGCAGTTCAGTTCTCTCTTCGATGTCTGACAAAAATGGCAAACATCATGCCAGAACTCAAGCCAAGCGATTAAAGGTCCAATCAACTGCTTAAGATAACTAGTTATTTATCTTTTTGGTGGATTGTTGGGGGGGGAAAATGAGGGGAAATGAAATTATCGCGCGTGCAAAAAAGGAACTTGACAAACTTGAAAAGTTCATTTTTTGCACGGCAAAAAATCACCGACCACCCGTATAGCGGGTAATTTGATGAAGCCCCCTCGAAGGGGGCTGAAAACCATCTTTTTTTCTCGCCCGCTTCGCTCGAGGACGCAGAGGCGCAGAGAATGTTTGATTTCAAACGACGAAATCAAACAGAGAAGGATCAGGAGCCTTTTTATTGGGCGAAGCCCCATACAATTTGTTGTTCCTCTCTGTGAGCTCTGCGACTCTGCGAGAGGCCATTTTTTTCTCTCGCCCGCTTCGCTCGAGAACGCGGAGACGCAGGGGAAGTTAGATGAAGAGCGATGGCAGCATGGGTCTGTTTTTGGTTTTTCGGGCGAAGCCCGACAATTTGATGAAGCCACCTCGAAAGGGATGAAAACAAAATCAATGAACATCGAACACTGAACATCCAACTTCGAACATCGAATATGGAATTCTGTCGTTCTCTATTGCTTATTGGAATTTATTTGATATTTGGTGCTTGTGATTTGGAATTTCAGTTTCATAATTCTGACTTCTGACTTCTATATTCTATTTTTTTCTTTGATTATTGTTTATTGGAGCTTATTTGGAATTTGGTACTTGTGATTTGGAATTTTCAGTTTCATAAAACTGCCTCCTGACTCCTAACTCCTGATCTTTCCAGCCCGTCCCTATCCGTTTCGCAACCCCCGAATCCGCTCGATGGTCGTCTGCGGCAACGTAGTTATTGCTTTTCCGGTGGTCAAGGCATGGTAATAGGCCTGGGCGGTCTTTTCAAGCAGTTCGGCGTTTTTCCAGGCATGGTCAAGGGTCGGTCCCAGATTCAACGCCCCGTGGTTTTGCATGACAAAACAATTACAGCCGTTGCCCACGGTTTGCCGGACCTTCTCCACCAACTCGGGCGTTCCTGAAAAAGCATATGGCACAATGTCGACGGTATCACCGATGGCCAGACAGACCTCGTCGAAAAGCGCCGGTATCGGCTGATTGATCAATGCGAAAATGCTTGCATAGGGTTGATGGGTATGGACCACGGCCCCCACATCGGTTCGGGTTTGATAAATGCCGGCATGCATGGCGGTTTCGATGGAAGGTGCCAGATGGGCGTCAATCCGATTAAGGTCGAAGTCCATCACGCAAATCTCCTCGGGCACCAAATCCATATACGGTCTCCCCGACGGCGTGATCACCAGCACCGGTTCATCCGGAACGCGCACAGAAACATTGCCACCCGCGCTGAGCAATGATCCGAAAAAACCATGCCGGCACAACCACTGACAGCAGGCGATGATATCCTTGCGATATTGTTGGTAGGGGTCCATTTATTTGCCTTTACCTATTTAATTTTATTTGATATTTTGTGCTTGTGATTTGGAATTTTCAGTTTCATAAAACTGCCTCCTGGCTCCCGACTACTGAATACTAATTCCTTGTTTTTTTGTTATTTGCAATTTGTTAGTTGAGATTTTTTCTTTTCGATCATCGCCCTATATCATGTTTTCTTCGTTGCGTACAACCAAGCCATGGCCGGGCCAGAGCGGCCGCATTTGGATCGTTCTCTATTTTTTTCACGGGCATGGGCCGCTCTTACATCTGGTTGTGGCGTGGTCACCGAAAGAGCTGGCAACGCCTGCGACCCCATTTTTAAATAGTGTCCATCCAGAAATAGGAAAATTTGGTCGAGATCAAGGCGCATGAAAAAGTTTACCGGAGGCATATGGTTGATATTCCGTGGATAAAATTTTTCCTGCAACGCCGATATCGGGCAAATTGGCCATTTCTGGATGGACACTAACGAAGAGATTCAAAATGCGATTACCCTGGACCGGGCAAGGAAATAAACTCCATTTTGTGGTTGAAATTTTGTAACCATCTAGATATATTGCTTTCACTCCAAACCGCAACAACCGATAACGTAGCCCAAATGCATTTTCTTGAATGCTATGAATAAATTTCCCAGGCTGATAATGATCCATCAATCACGCCACCAATGGCCAAACAACCACCTCGAATATATTCTTTTTTCTAACGAGTTAAAATCACGAGAATGCAATTTAATAATGTGGAAGCCATTTTACTCCGGACCAGATTGAAACTACGCGAATAAGGAACCTAAGTTGAGCGGTTGTCGAGCTTGCCGCAGGTACAAGGAAGATGGCCTTTCGCTATAGCCGCCTATTCGGAATTGTCGACTCACTGTAGATGATCAGTCTTAACCCAAAACTTTTTTCGAGATTTGATTTTCATGACTGAGAAACATCCTATCGATTGTTTGTTGATTACCGGCATGCACCGCTCCGGCATGTCGCTCTTGTTGGAATGCCTCGATCTGCTCGGCGTAAATATTGGCAGGGGCCAATGGAATAAAGACGCTGGCAATTCCCCGAATGCCAACGCCATGAATGAAATTACCACCACCCACGACATTCTGCTCAGGGATTTGGGGTGCCGGTGGGACATGGTCGGTTCCCTGCCCGACGGATGGGTGGACACCCAGGCGGCCGAGAGCGCAAAGAAGCGCATCAGACATATTGTCGAGACCCGCTTCTCCAAAAATGGACTATGGGCGGTCGCCGACCCGCGGCTTTGCCGTCTCATGCCGCTATGGCATTCTGTATTGAAAGATTTGGGGGTTAATCCAGGCTTAATCTTGACCATCCGCCATCCATGGGAAGTGGCGCAGTCACTGAAGAAAAACAGCCAAACGGAACTTGAACGGGGACATTTGCTTTGGCTGGCGCTAAATAAGGAGGCTTTCGATTCATGCCAGGCAGGACCCTACACGGTGACCACTTACGACCAATTGGTGGCCGATCCTGCAGCCATCCTAAACGATATCGCCTCCCAATTCGATTTGGCCTATGTTAATCCATTGGACAAACAAATTTATAACATACTGGATGTGGTGAGGCCGGAGCATAAGCATCACCACCTAAGCGGATTTAATGCAACCAACGATCAATGGAACACGTTCTCGCCCTTTTCGTGGCTGTACGAACAGATTTCAAATCACCGGTCGGCACTGAAATTACTGGTCAACGAAGCCCCACCCGATGTCGATGTGGATACCATCACCAGTGAAGCGCTGCCGACGCGGTTTTATCCGACGCCCTTCCCGATCCTTGAATCCAATGGGAACGTTCAAAAGGAGTCCAGTCAACAGGGCAATAAACTTTTTTACCGTTTCTTGCACTTGATCGGCCAATATGAGCGCGATCAGCGGAGCCTCGAGCTGCAAAAGCTACACCGGATCCTGAGTCGTACCAGCGTCGCCGAGACCCTTTTTGCCCGGCTCCACTTCTCATCCGACAAAGAGAAATCAGAAGTATCGACCGACAACACCGATTGCCTGTTGGTCAAACACGAGTGGCAAAAGGTGCGTTTCCCCATTCCTAATCCCGAACAGCTTAAAACCTCCCGACTCGTTTTTTCACCCTTGAACACCCGCGGTGTCGTATCCATCTCGGCCATGAGCCTGGTTCATGCAGCGACAGAAAGCGAATACTGGACGGCGGCCACGGCGAAAGACTTTCAAGCCATCGATCTGAAAAACGCCATCCGGTTGTCCGTCAAGGATGCGTTAGTGGCAATGACCACCAGCGACCATGCAACCCTATCCCTTCCCGTGCTTGCCGATCTGCCGGATTGCCCGCTTGCCTTTCAGGCATGGATAAAGGTGGACACCAGTCAACACGTCGTCGCCGCCGCATGGCAAGCCATCCATAATCAAAAAAACCAGTTGCAAAAAAGGGTCGAAACGTCCCTGGCGGATCAACAAGCCATCCAGTCGCAGCTGTCGGAAAAGGACAACCAACTCAACGCCAAGAAGGAGCGGATCCAACAGCTGAATGAGGAATTGGCTCAGCGTCAGAAACGTATCGACACACTCGCCAATCAGGCGGAGGAGGCAAACAAAGCCGTTGGCGCGAGCCAGTCACGTGTGGCCGATCTGGAAAGCGCTTTGGACCAGACGCGATCCCAAAAAGAGACCCTGCAAAAACAGCTCGCCGATAAGGCGGCCGGCCTGGCTGACAAAGAAAACCAGATCAACAACAAACAGGAACAGATTCAACACCTCAATGCAGAACTGGCCCAGCGCCAGAACAGGATCGACACGCTAGCCAATCAGGCTGAGGAAGCGAAAAAGGCCGTTGGCGCGAGCCAGTCACGTGTGGCCGATCTGGAAAGCGCTTTGGACCAGACGCGATCCCAAAAAGAGACCCTGCAAAAACAGCTCGCCGATAAGGCGGCCGGCCTGGCTGACAAAGAAAACCAGATCAACAACAAACAGGAACAGATTCAACACCTCAATGCAGAACTGGCCCAGCGCCAGAACAGGATCGACACGCTCGCCAATCAGGCGGAGGAAGCGAAAAAGGCCGTTGGCGCGAGCCAGTCACGTGTGGCCGATCTGGAAAGCGCTTTGGACCAGACGCGATCCCAAAAAGAGACCCTGCAAAAACAGCTTTCTGAAAATGATGCAGTTCGAGCTGAAAAAGACAGCCAAATCAATGCCCAACAGGAAGAGATCCAGAGCCTGAATGGCGAGGTGGCCCAGCGGCAGAAACAAGTAGAAGCCCTCACGAATCAGGTATATGAGACAAACAAGGCCCTGGAGACAAGGCTGGCTCGGAATGCCGTATTAGAGAAAGCGCTGATCAACGTCAATGGGAAAAGGGTTGAGCTGTATAAGAAGGTTTCTGAGAAAAAAACAGAACTAATAGAAAAAAACAAGCAACTCGACGAACACAGATCAATAATCGATCACCTTAATGCGAATCTTGCCAGCAAGGAAAAATGGATCGAGAAAATCGAGCTGGAACTTGAACAGGATTTGGCCCAGCTCGATGCTTTGCGTCATGCGTCCGAAACTGCGAAACAAAAGAGTGGTGTCTATAAAAAAACAATCCAAAATCTGACACAAACCACAGACGATCTTCGCGATGAAAAGAATCGACTTGAAGAACAACTATCGAAATCCAATGACGAAATAACCCAAAGCCAAAACCGTATCGCTAAGCTTTCCGAAAAATTGGAGCAGATGCAATATGACCTCAATGGGAAAAATACAGTCAACAAAAATTTAAAGCACACACTTGATGGGCAAATTGAAAAAAATAATTCCTTGGATGCTGAATTGGCTAAAAAAGTCGAAGCCAACAAAGCATTACAGGATAAGGTGTCAGATTTGGAGGCTTCCATAATAGAAGCCAATAATAAACTGCAAGACAAGGAATCAGAGGTTGAAAACGCAAAACGATCCCAAATAAAATCTGATCAAGCCGCTGACCTGCTTAAAAAGAAGGTCGGGGAAATGGAAAATGCGTTAGCCTCTGCCAAGGACAATATCAATACCCGCTTCAAGGAACTCGTCACGATTACTCAGCTTCTTAAAAATCACGAAGACGAACTGAACCTGAGGGGAGCAAAGGTTAAATCGCTGGAGGATCGCCTAACGCAATTAAACAATGAACTCTCCGAAAAAGACAAACGGATCACTTTTCAAGATGATCGCGTTAAACAGCTTTCCACTGCACTTGTTGAAAAAGACAAAAAAGCTGATACACAAATAAAAAAAATTAACCATCTTTCCGATGAGTTGAAAGAAAAAAAGAAGGAAACTGACAATCAAAAAGAAAACATAGCCAAATTAACACTTGACTTGGAAAAAATTTCGGTCGCATTAAAGACGGCAAACGATGAGAAGTCAGTTCTAAATCGGCG
Organism: uncultured Desulfosarcina sp.; assembly: GCA_963674765.1. Classification (GTDB taxonomy): domain Bacteria; phylum Desulfobacterota; class Desulfobacteria; order Desulfobacterales; family Desulfosarcinaceae; genus Desulfosarcina. The sequence goes on from OY771548.1 coordinate 5,572,716, forward strand.
GTTATTGAAACAGACGAAAACGATCTTGATTAAAGAAAATACCATTGAAAGAAAAGAAAAAGAATTAGAAATTATCAAATCCAGCGCAACATGGAAAGTAATGGCTCCTCTTCGAGGTCTATCAACCCCATTTAAAAAATCACCTTTAAAAAAGGTCGCCATTGAAGACCAAATAGAACTCATTCGTCAATCAGATTTTTTTGACGCGAATTGGTACCTAAGTCAATATCCGGATGTGGCAGATAAAAAGTTGGATCCAGCAGAGCATTACTTTGAGTTTGGAGTATTGGATGGAAGAGATCCCAGCCCGAAATTTAATTCGATTGGATACCTGAAGGCCTATCCGGATGTGGTTGAATCAGGGATAAATCCCCTCATTCATTATTTGAGATTCGGAATAAAAGAAGGCCGCAACCCCAATGCCGGAAATCCATTTGCTGATGATATCGATTTGGTGAGAGAGTCCGAGATGTTCAATGAAGACTGGTACCTCTCTCAAAATCAAGATGTCAAGGAAAACCATCTGGATCCAGTGGAACACTATTTATCTTACGGTGCCTTGGAAGGAAGAAACCCGGGCCCGAATTTTGATACTAATTGGTATAAGGTAACCTATCCGGACGTCGTTGAATCCGGACTCAACCCGCTTGTGCATTACCTTACCATTGGGAAAATTGAGGGGCGGAAAACAAGGCCGGAGACCATAGGAGTGTAGAGGACAACGAACCTTAAATATTGACCATCAAAATAATTATCGATAAGCTGGAGAATTAAATAAATACCAATAAACAAATAACAAAATACAAACAAATCTTAATGACCAAATATTCAAATAACAAACCCTATGATCTTGAAGAAAGAACATTTCAGTTCGCCAAACTTGTAAGGCTTTTAATAAAGAGTTTACCTAAAACAATCGCAAACATTGGAGACAGCAAACAACTAATTAGATCTTCAGGATCAGTTGGCGCCAATTATAGAGAAGCCAATGAATCATTAAGCAAGAAAGATTTTATAATGAGAATCAAAATAAGCCGTAAAGAAGCCAAGGAAAGCTCATATTGGCTTAGATTGATTCACGAGACGAATAATTTAAATAATACTGAGGATATAAAGAGTTTGATTCAAGAAGCAAACGAACTAACAAAAATTCTATCGTCTATCTTAGAAAAATCAAAATAAGGCCTGATTTTTTAAATTTAAACTATTGAAATTTATTTGACATTTGGATATCGTTATTTATTTTTTTAGATCTTTAGTATTTGTCATTTGTTATTTTTAGCTCGGTGAATATGTCTTCTATATGCTATCTTGTTTTTTGGTGATTGATTATTGGGATTTATTTGCAATTTGATAATTGTTATTTGTAATTTAGTTCCATAATGCTGGTTCCTGAATGTTGAATATTGATTTCTTGATGGTTGGAATTTAAAATTTAAAATAGGCTTAAATCCAAAAAATTCTGATTACTGATTACTGACTACTGACTCCTGGATACTTATTTATGTTTTCTTGTTATTTTTATAATTTAGTTCCATAATTCTGACTACTGGCTCCTGACTACTGAATACTATTTTTTTAATTTATTTGTTTGATATCTGGTGCTTGTGATTTATTTGTAATTTGATAATTGTTATTTGTAATTTAGTTCCATAATGCTGGTTCCTGAATGTTGAATATTGATTTCTTGATGGTTGGAATTTAAAATTTAAAATAGGCTTAAATCCAAAAAATTCTGATTACTGACTACTGACTTCTGAATACTATTTGTTCAATTTATTTGATCTTTGGTGCTTGTTATTTGGTTTTTTTTATGGAATCAGATAATCTTCATTATTCTGAATTCTGTATACTGACTACTAAATATTATTTATAGGTTCTTCTCTATGTCCAAATACGAAGCAGAAATTAAAAAAATAAAAGAATCCGGATTGTTCGACCCCGATTGGTACCTGAAACAATACCCTGATATAGCAGCTCTAAATATGGATCCGATTGAGCACTATTGTTGGTTGGGTGCTCGACTACGGAGAAATCCTTCTGCATGCTTTGAAACATCGTTTTACATAACATCGTACCCGGATGCTGCCGAATCTGACATCAACCCACTTATTTATTACATTGACATAGGAAAATCCAAAGGGCACAAAACGGTCCCCCCCCAAGAAAACCAATCAGATGGATCTAACTTGGAATTTGTCGATCTCTTTTTGGGAGAAAAGGAGCTGCGTGAAGAAAATGAGCTCTTGTTATTGCAACTCCATCAAGTACAGGAGGAACTTGAATCCTATTATCTTAAGTATCAGGAACTGAAGAATCAAATGGAAGGAAAGAGGATATAAAATCGAGAATTCATATTTTTCCATAACAAGAATGAAAAATGCAAATAGCTAATTCTTCACCAGCTTCAGTGGAAAAAGAAAAGGGACTCATTCTAATTGGTGCGCCACGATGCGGTTTATCCCTGTTGGCCGATTGTTTCCGAATACTGGGAATGAACGGGGGTGTGCAAGAAATAAAAAACGTCGTGGAATTTCATCGGGCATTTTTCCAGGAGCTGGGGGTAAACCCCCTTCTGGCGGATCGAATGCCCGAGGGCTGGCAGGATTCTTCCGCCTCCCGAAAGGTTCGGTCGAAAATCAAAGCACTGCTGGTCGCTTTTGAACGGACCGGAAAGCCCTGGATGATCCCAGATCTATTCCTGTGCCGGGTTTATCCCTTATGGCGGGATGTCATCGACGAATTGGAGGTAGAGCCACGGTTCGTCCACCTTCTTCGACATCCCTGGGAAACGGCTCGCTCCTTAGCAGATGTTGAGAAAGTCGATGCGGACACCGGCTACCAGATTTGGTTGACTTATAATCGCGAAGCGGCTTCCGTTCGATCCGATTATCCGTCCATGCTGATCACACTCGACCAACTCCTTGCCGATCCCCTGTCGGTTTTTTCAAAGGTCAAATCCACTTTGGATCTGATATACCCTTGCGATTTACGCGCGGTTTATTCGAGGATGCTGCATTCAATGCGGCCAGGGGGAAAGCGGTTTAATGTAGGCGCAGCCACCCCACAGGATCGATCGGAGCACGCCGAGTACTTTCAATTCTACAATGAATTTTGTGCCCTGCGATTGACAGCCCCGGTAGCCGATAAAACCGCAAATAAAAAGAGTAAGATACATAAGATACAGGCAGAGCTAAACCAACTCACCCAGGATCTCAACGAAAAGATCAGCCGCCTGGCAGAAACCGAAAAGCATTTGGCATCCGTCTCCAGGGCCCGTGATGAACAAATGAAGCTGGCCAGTGATCGGCAAGCGCAAATCGACCAGTTGAAAAAGGCTTTGGATGAAAAGGCCAAGCAGCTTGCCGACAGTCAATCGCAAATCGATGCGCTCACCAAATCGCGTAACGATCAAGCTAAACTGGCCACTGACCGGCAAATCCAGATACAGAATCTGACGAAGGACCGAGACCAAAAAAATAAACAGTTAACCGAGCGCCAGGCCCATGTGCAGCAACTCACCAAAACGTGCGACGATCAAGCTAAACTGGCCACTGACCGGCAAATCCAGATACAGAACCTGACGAAGGACCGAGACGAAAAAAATAAACAGTTAACCGAGCGCCAGGCCCATGTGCAGCAACTCACCAAAACGTGCGACGATCAAGCTAAATTAATAAATAATCTGCAAGGTCAAAAAGAGAACCTGGTTAAGAAAAGTGACGAAAAGGCCAAACAGCTTTCCGATATGCAAGACCAATTTGATCAACTGAAAATAGTCCATGATGAGCAGGTAACGCTTGTAAGGGAAAGAGAACTGCAGATTAATAAACTTGAAACTACTTTGGCTGAAACACAACAAAAGAACGATCAAATGTCTGAGGAGATGATCAAGGTAGAGAGCCAGATCGAAATTATCAAGGAAATGCTGCTTCAGGAATCGGAACTGTGAAACCCAAAACAAAAAAGTGCATTCAGCCAAGATTTAAAAGAAAGAATAGACTCCGAACCGTCAGGCTTCCATGCTTTGGCAAACGGCAAAACATCCATGGTAGTCATCCTTTCAAAATTGAAAGCACACAACCCAATTCAAGTTACAGTGACGAAACAGTCGAAACCAAGACAACGCCCCTTCAATATGATGAAAATTTATTGGAAAGGGCACGCATGCAATGGCAATTTGGCGATTGGGAGAGACTTTCCAAGTTGGACGACGAAAGCTTAAAGAATCATCCTGACCGCTCCAAACTTGCCTTGCTGGCTGCAGCAGGTCATATTCAGTTGGGTGCAATCAACCAGGCCAAAAAATATTTCCGCATGGCCCAATACTGGGGCTGTGATACAGGATTGATAAGACAATTTCTCGTTGCAGGAATACATACGTCAATAGGTCGAGCATACGCCGTGCTAGGGCAAGCCGAGAGAGCCGCTCATCATATTGAATCCGCTATCGAGGCGGGCACTCCAGGTGCCGATACCAGTCTGTTGCTGCCGATTCGTATGAAAACGCAATTCGAAAAGCCGGGCGCACCTGACTGCAGACTTTCCGGAATAGAACCCAATGAACACAACGAATAATTCGATAAGGTAGTCAATGGATAAGCAAACCCAAACCCCGCTTACGAAAGGCAATGCCGCCCTGCGCACCGGCCACTATGCCGAAGCGATCCGGAACTACGCGCAAGTACTGATCGATATGCCCGACTTTGGCAAGCACATATCCATTAACCTGACGCTGGCCAAGAAAAAATACCATACCAGCCGCCAAAGTGTCGAAAAGCAGCGAGTGGCCGTCTGCGGTTGGGAGCTTGCCCACGACACCGCCGACCGGGTCCATACCCTGGCTAGGTGCTATGAAACCTTCGCCGAGACTGAAATCATCGGCTGCCTGTTCCCCAACTGGGGACGCAAGATATGGGAACCGATTCGTGAAACGCCCATCGCCAAGCACGCATTCATTGTTGAAGACGAAAGCCGCTTTATCGAGCAGGCGATCGCACTGGTGGCCGCCCATCCCTACGACATCGTCCATCTTATTAGTCCCCGCGCGCCCAATATCTTCCTCGGCATCCTGTACAAACTGATATGGGATGCCAAGGTGCTGATGGATATCGAGGATAAAGAGCTTGCCTTCGTGGAAGCAGAAACGCCGATCAGCATTGACGATTACCTCAAACAGCACGGCCAGTTGCCTGAAATTCGTGACCTGACCGGTAAGGACTGGACCCGGATCGCGGCCGGGATGGCAAAAGAATTCGATGGCGTTACCGTGTGCAATGGCGAAAGCACGAGACAGCTGCAGCAGGCGGTTTCTCGGCACGCCAACCGACCCAACCGACCAATGACGCCATTTGCCAAAAGCCTAATAAAACCACTGTGCGTTGATTGGATCGACGCGGTTTTGCACAGCCCTGGACCAGCGCCCGACTATCTTCCCCGCTATACCCCCTCGAAGCCGCAGTACGTCCCCCGCTTACCCTTAGACACCCCCCCGGTGGAGAAGGCCGTTAAGGTCATCGCCTTCTACCTGCCGCAGTTTCATGCCATCCCTGAAAATGATGCGTGGTGGGGCAAAGGGTTTACTGAATGGACCAACGTCAGGCACGCCACGCCCCAATTTGAAGGGCATTACCAGCCACACGTGCCGGATGATTTCCTCGGCTATTACAATCTGCTCGACCGGCGTACCCAAAAAAAGCAGATCGCGCTTGCCAGGCAATATGGAATCGAGGGCTTCTGCTTCTACCTGTATTGGTTCAGTGGCAAACGTCTGCTGGAGAAACCGGTTGACAACTACCTAAACGACCCTACTCTCGATTTACCCTTCTGTGTCTGTTGGGCCAATGAAAACTGGAGCCGGCGCTGGGACGGCCTGGACAGTGACCTGCTGATGACCCAGCATTACTCAAAACAAGACGACATCGACTTCATCGCCAATGCCGCCAAGTATTTGCGTGACGCGCGCTATATACGTGTCAATGGCAAACCGCTGCTGCTGGTCTACCGGCCCAACCTCGTACCCTCGATGCGAGACACGGCACTGCGCTGGCGTAAATGGTGCCGCGAGAATGGGATCGGCGATATCTATCTGGCCTACCCGCAGTCGTTCGAGCGTGTTGATCCAGCCGAGTATGGCTTCGATGCTGCCATCGAGTTCCCGCCAAACAAGTCTGAGCCACCTAACATCACGCAGAAAGTCAATTCGAAAATAGCGGGATTTCAATCCAAGGTCTATGATTGGCGGGTTTTTCTTGACCGAAGCGACGCCTATCAGGATCCTGACTACACCTTGTTTAGAGGGGCAACCCCCTCCTGGGACAACACGGCAAGAAAGAAAAACAAGGGCGAAGGCACCATCTTCCATAACAATTGTCCGACGCTCTTTGAAAAATGGCTGACCAATGCCTTTGCAGATACCCGGCGTCGGCAAAAAAATCCGGATGAGCAGATTGTATTCATCAATGCTTGGAATGAGTGGGCCGAGGGAGCACATTTGGAACCCGATCAGCGTTATGGTTATGCATGGTTGGAAGCATTGCGCCGAGCACACCGAAATGTGCTGACTTTTCAAGCGAATGGGCTTAATGGGAAAACGCTTCTTTTCGTCGATTATGCTTTACCCCTGTACGACAGATTTGCCGGTTCGCGGACCAATTACATGTATCTTCTGGTACTGCTCAAGATGGGACTGAAGGTGATGTACCTCCCTGCCGATTTCAAACACGTAGAGCCCTATTCAACCGAACTGAAAAATCTTGGCGTTGAAATTCTGGCCGGGGACTGGTTCCGGAATAACTGGAAAGCGTGGTTCAAGGAAAAGGGAGCGGAAATCGATTACGCTTTTATTCACAAGCCAGACCCGGGCTGCCGGTTTCTGGACGTAATTCTCAACCACACCAATGCGGCCATTGTCTATCAGTGCCATGACCTCCATTATCTCCGGCTGCAACGGCAGGCTGAGTTGACAGGAGACCATAGCCTACTTGATGAGGCCAATTTCTTTTGGGCGAAGGAGACCCATCTCTTTTCTGCCAGTGATGCCCTGCTGACATTCAGTAATGTTGAAGAAGGCATTATAAAAAAAGATTTTCCACACAAACAAGTATATACAGTTCCCCTTTTCTTTTACGAAGAAAAGCCGAAGCCGAAATATGATTTTAGCAAGCGACGCGATCTGCTCTACGTCGGTGGATTTGATCATGCCCCCAATCGGGATGCTGTTAAATGGTTTTGCCAGGAAGTACTACCGATAGTCCTGCGTCGTTTACCCAACATCGTTTTTAATGTTGTCGGCGCAAATCCACCCAAGGAAATTGAAGCACTGAGCTCTGCCAATGTCAAAATCCTCGGCAAGGTCAGTGAAGAAGGGCTCCAGGCGCTATATGACAGCGTTAAACTGACGGTAATCCCTTTGCGATTCGGTGCCGGGGTGAAGGGAAAGGTGATCGAGACCATGCACCATGCCATCCCTCTGGTTTCGACATCCATCGGCCTGGAAGGGATATCTGGCATCGGACAGGTAACCACTCCCAAGGATGACCCGGAAGCCTTTGCAGCCGAGATCCTGGCTCTGTATCAGGATATGAAGCTTTGGGTAAAAAAGAGCGCTTTGTCTGCAAAACTGGTGGCCGATCATTTTACCGAACAAAAGACCGCTGAACAGATTAAGGAAATCTTTGCCACCGCCAAGACATCTGAGGAAGTCAGACGCAACACTGCAATAGCCAGCTTGGAGGAGAATCCGTTACGTACGATCGCTTTCTACCTGCCACAGTACCACCCGATCCCCGAAAACGACGAGTGGTGGGGGAAGGGATTTACCGAGTGGCGGAATGTGTCCCAAGCCAAACCCCTGTTTACTGGGCACTACCAACCGCATGTCCCTGCCGACCTCGGTTTTTACGACCTGCGCCTGGAAGAGGCTCGCATCGCCCAGGCCGACCTCGCCCGGGAGCATGGAATCCATGGCTTCTGCTACTACCATTACTGGTTTAACGGTAAACGGCTTCTCGAACGGCCTGCAGAAGAGATGCTGGCATCTGGGAAACCCGACTTTCCCTTCTGCCTTTGCTGGGCCAACGAGAACTGGACACGTCGCTGGGATGGCCTAGATTCCTCCATCCTTATAAAGCAGGTGTACAGCGAAGCCGACGACCGTGCCCATATCCAGGATCTGTTCCGATTTTTCACGGATTCCCGCTATATCCGGGTCAACGGTAAGCCGCTGTTCCTTGTTTATCGAACCGAAAATATGCCTGACCCGGCAAGGACGGCAGCGGTCTGGCGTGAAGAAGCGCGTAAAGCAGATATTGGCGACCTTTACCTTGTGCGTGTTGAAAGTGATGGATGTGTCAACCCACACGAAATAGGCTTTGATGCGGCTCTGGAGTTTGCACCAGACTGGGACAGAATGGGATCGATGGTTAAGTCCTATGGGCCTGATGACCCTGAGTTGCCGGAAATTGTCGACTTGCCGAGTGACGTTTATGATAACAATTACACTCGCGACTACGTTGAACTAATGAAACAAATGTTGAAAAAGGATCAACCGACCTATCCCTGGTTCCGGTGCGTCACGCCGGCATGGGACAATTCAGCCAGGCGCAGTGAAAAGGCTGTTATTCTGCTTGGCTCATCTCCGCCGATATATCAGCAATGGCTCAAAAATATTATAAAAAAGACAGTCGCCTATAATCATCCGGGTGAACGTCTGGTCTTTATCAATGCCTGGAATGAGTGGGCAGAAGGCAATCACCTTGAGCCATGCATCAAATGGGGACGCGCCTACCTCAAGGCGACCAAGTCCGGAATCGAAAATGGTTTATCTATAGATGATAATTCCGGCCGTTTATCAGATCATATCCCCAACTCATCCTCCAAACTGATCGGTAAGGACGGGGACCTTGAATTGGCTACCTCTTTGGTCAAACTCATGGCCGAAAAGGATTCCCCCAAAGCGATAGTAATGAGTTTTGAAGAATTTTACAATCTGGGCAATCTCACTTACCTTAAAGGATGGGCCGCCATTAACGACAATGTCAGCACTGAGGGGACCGATATCCTGATTCTGGTCCATGAGCCTGGTGACAAGGTTCGTGTGATCATACCCGCGAAGAGAAAACGTCCGGAGATAACGGCCCATTTTAAAAACGGGTGCAACTATGATTTCTCGGGCTTTGAAGCCTTGACCAAGCAAATTGATCCGAATGACAAGATTACTGTTGTCATCAAAAGAAATGGCGAAATGTTCTGGCAATCTTATCGATAAGCTGGGCAAACACAGTCCGTGTACAGCCACGTTGATAACTGATCGAATGAGAGAAGGAAGTTAAGAAATGAAAGCACGTCTTATTGCCCATTACCTCCCGCAATATCACCCCATCCCTGAAAATGATTTATGGTGGGGTAAAGGGTTCACCGAATGGACCAATACCGCCAAGGCCAAGCCGCTTTTCCCCGGGCATGTCCTTCCGAACATTCCGGCAGATCTCGGCTATTACGATTTACGCGTTGCTGAATCTCGCGAGGAGCAGGCTAACCTCGCAAAAGAATACGGCATCGAGGGGTTTTGCTACTGGCATTACTGGTTCGGTGGCGGCAAGCGGCTGATAGAGCGTCCCTTTAACGAAGTGCTGAAGTCCGGGAAGCCGGATTTCCCCTTCTGCCTTGCCTGGGCCAACATGACCTGGTCGGGCATCTGGCACGGCTGCCCGGACCGGATTCTGATCGAGCAGACCTATCCAGGCGTCAACGACTACAAGGCCCATTTTTACAGCATGATCGATGCGTTCTGCGATCATCGTTACATGAAGATTGACGGCCGGAATATCTTCTGCATCTATCGGCCGACCGACTTCAAGGATGCGAGAATTTTCATGGACACCTGGCGGGAAATGGCTCAAAGGGAAGGAGCGCCTGGTTTCTTCTTCGTCGCGATTACCGACTATCCCTGGCAGATGCCGGAAGATGGCTACGACGGATTTACCACCAACCCGCCGGTCGGTCAACTTCCCTACCAGGGCATCAAATCGATCAACGAAGAGGTTGAAAAAGAAATCCTTGCGGCTGATCCCGACCTGGCAGTCGTTCCAAAACTGCCACAGATCTACACCTACGAAACCTTTGTCAAGAACGCTTTCCCGGAGGCCACCCGGCGGCGTGAGTTCTTCCCATGCGTAATGCCCAACTGGGACAATACCCCGCGCTCGGGCCGGAACGGTTTCGTCCTCCAGGGGTCGACACCAGAGCTGTATCGCCAGCACCTTGAGGAGGCGATCCGTCTGGTGAAAAACAACGCTCCCGACCAAAGGGTGATTTTCGTCAAGTCATGGAACGAATGGGCGGAGGGGAACTACCTGGAGCCCGATCTGAGGTGGGGACGGGCGTATCTTGAAACAACTATAGAAACGATCAAACGCTGAGAGGTGTATTGATGGCCGAAATAAAATTTGTCATTATTGCTAATCCAAGAACGGGTACCAATCATTATATTGATCTTCTTATTTCCCATCAGGAGATTACCTGTCATCGGGAAGTGTTTCATCGATACTCAGTATACTTACATGGAGGGTCCAGGGACGACTTGCTTGAGAAGCGAGATAGGGATCCTTTGGCATTTTTGGAAGAGTTGTATGCGTCAAGTCCAACCCGGGCATGTGGCTTTAAAATCTTTGGAGAGCATAATTCTGTAGTGCTTGATAACGTTCTCCATGACCCCGCTATAAAAAAAATTGTCTTGTATCGACCCAATTACTTAGCGGTTTACTCTTCTGAAAAAATCGCCGAGGCTGAAAACAATTATTTGATCAAAGAGGATGATAATAAGATCAGTATTGATGCTTGCGCCTATGACGCTTCAAGGACATCAGAAAAAGCCCTTTTTGATCAAGCGGAATTCAACCGTAGGTGGTCTGCCTACCAGGAACATTACAGGTATGCAATCGATGTGTTGAATGAAACTGGACAAAACTATCTCTTAACGACCTACGAAGATTTTGTTAACGAATCTTTTTTTCGCCGGGTATTCGCGTTTCTCGGATTGACTCAGCCCGAAGTGTTAAGAACTCGAATGAGAAAACAAAATACTAATCACATTTTGTCGCGCTTTCTCAATCCGGAAGATGCCAGATCTTACATCAAGAAAATCGGCAGATTGAACTGGGCTAATGAAGGTTTTATGCTTTGGGGTGGGAAAGAGGGAGGGTAAGCAAGTTTTGCCCAGGGGCACGTTTTGCAGCGAATCACCATTTACCCGCTTGGGTGACCCTGGCGCTGTATTTTGGCGTTTACCAAATTCGACGTTCAGTGTTGGACGTTCGATTTTCATTTTCTATCGGTCCTAATTCATTAATCTACCAACTGTTGAACACTTATGCCTAACACCGCTCCATCATCACCTGGCCCATTGGAAAAATCCAAAGGATTGATACTCATTGGCGCGCCACGATGCGGTTTATCACTCCTATACGATTGTTTCCGTTTATTGGGCATGGATGGGGGGGATAGTGAGAAGTGTGGTGCGCTGGATATTCATCGGTCATTTTGCCGGAATCTTGGTATCAACCCGATTTTACCGGATCGATTGCCCGAAGGCTGGCTGAACTCCTCTGCGGCTATCGACGCTCGCTTGAAAATCAAAGAACTGTTAATTTCCTACAAAACAATTGGGAAACCATGGGTGATAGCCGATTTATTTCTATGTCGGATCTATCCTTTATGGAGGGATGTTTTTGAAGAACTGGAGATAGGGCCCCGATTCGTCCACCTGCTCCGGCATCCCTGGGAATCAGCCTTCTCCTTGGCCGATGTGGAAAAGATAGACATCGAAACCGGGCATCAAACGTGGATGACCTATAATCGTGAGGCAGCATCGATTGGGGCCGATTATCCATATGTTTTGATGACCTTCGATCAACTGATTGCCGATTCCCTGTCGGTTTTTGCGAGCGTCAAATCTGTCTTGAACCTGGATTATCTTTATGATCTGCAATTTGTTTTCAGGGATATGCTTAATTTGATTCGGCCAGGGAAAAAGCATTTCAATGTGGGTTCGGCAACCCATCAGGACCGGGTGGAATTTTCCAAATACTTCCAATTTTACATCGAATTTTGCTCCTTGAGGGTAACCGCTCCCATTGTTCATGAGCTGATCCAAAAAAGGGGTGAAACACAAAATAAAATAAAAGAGCTTATCCGAAAACTTGACGAAAAGCTGGCAGCCGACTGTCAGGACCGACTAAAAGCGTTGATGAAGGACCGAAACGAAAAAATCAAGCAGCTCACAGATCTCCAAACCCAAGTGGAGCAACTCACGAAAGCGTGTGATGAGCAGACGAAACTCGCCGACGATCAGAAATCTGAAATCGAAACGTTAAAAAAAGCCTTTGCCGCAAAGGTCGAGGAATCGAACGCTCATCAGAACAGAATCGCAGAACTCGCCAACGCCCGTCACGAGAAGGCGAAACTGGCAGCCGACCGGAAATCTGAAATCGAAACGTTAAAAAAATCCTTTGCCGAAAAGGTCGAGGAATCAAAAGCTCATCAGAACAGAATCGCAGAACTCGCCAACGCCCGTGACGAGAAGGCGAAACTGGCAGCCGACCGGAAGGCTGAAATCGAGCGGCTAAAGCAAAACTTGTCAGAAAAAGTCCAGGAATCCAAGTCACATGCCAAGGCATCTGCGGCAGAACGACGCAATCCAGCAATGGCGAGTTTCGAGAAGAATCCCTTGCGCATGATCGCTTTCTACCTGCCGCAGTATCACCCGATCCCCGAAAACGACGAGTGGTGGGGGAAGGGATTTACCGAGTGGCGGAATGTGTCCCAAGCCAAACCCCTGTTTACTGGGCACTACCAACCGCATGTCCCTGCCGATCTCGGTTTTTACGACCTTCGTCTGCAAGAAGCTCGCATCGCCCAGGCCGACCTTGCCCGGAAGCATGGAATCCATGGCTTCTGCTACTACCATTACTGGTTTAACGGTAAACGGCTTCTCGAACGTCCTGCAGAAGAGATGCTGGCATCTGGGAAACCCGACTTCCCCTTCTGCCTTTGCTGGGCCAACGAGAACTGGACACGTCGCTGGGATGGCCAGGATTCCTCCATCCTGATGGAGCAGGTGTACAGCGAAGCCGACGACCGAGCCCATATCCAGGATCTGTTCCGATTTTTCACGGATTCCCGCTATATCCGGGTCAACGGTAAGCCGCTGTTCCTTGTTTATCGAACCGAAAATATGCCTGACCCGGCAAGGACGGCAGCGGTCTGGCGTGAAGAAGCGCTTAAAGCAGGTATTGGCGACCTTTACCTTGTGCGTGTTGAAAGTGCTGGATGTGTCAACCCACACGAAATAGGCTTTGATGCGTCCTTGGAATTTGCACCCGACTGGGATAGAATGGGACCGATGGTTAAGTCCTATGGGCCTGATGACCCTGAATTGCCGGAAATTATCGACTTGCCGAGTGACGTTTATGATAACAATTACACTCGCGACTACGTTGAACTAATGAAACAAATGTTAAAAAAGGATCAACCGACCTATCCCTGGTTCCGGTGCGTCACGCCGGCATGGGACAATTCAGCCAGACGTAGTGAAAAGGCTGTTATCCTGCTTGGCTCATCTCCGCCGATATATCAGCAATGGCTCGAGAATGTTATAAGTAAGACAATGGTTACTAATCGTCCGGGTGAACGTCTTGTCTTTATCAATGCCTGGAATGAGTGGGCAGAAGGCACTCACCTCGAGCCATGCATCAAATGGGGACGCTCCTACCTCAAGGCGACCAAATCCGGAATCGAAAATGGTCTAACCATATACAATGATTCCGGTCGTTTATCAGATCATTTCTCCAACTCATCCTCCAATGTGATCGGTAAGGAAGGAGACCTTGAGTTGGCTGCCTCTTTGGTCAAACTCATGGCGGAAAAGGATTCCGCCAAAGCGATAATAATGAGTTTTGAAGAATTTTACAATCTGGGCAATCTCACTTACCTTAAAGGATGGGCCGCCATTAACGACAAGGTCAGCACGGAGGGGACCGATATCCTGATTCTGGTCCATGAGCCTGGTGACAAGGTTCGTGTGATCATACCCGCGAAGAGAAAACGTCAGGAGATAACGGCCCATTTTAAAAATGGGTGTAACTATGATTTCTCGGGCTTTGAAGCCTTGACCAAGCAAATTGATCCGAATGACAATATTACTGTTGTCATCAAAAGAAATGGCGAAATGTTCTGGCAATCTTATCGATAATCTGGGCAAACAAAGTCCATGTTTTGCCTCATTGATAACTGATATAATCAGTAAAGGAAGTTAAAATTGAAAGCCCGTCCTATTGCCCATTACCTCCCGCAATATCACCCCCATATTGGAAAATGATTTTTGGTGGGGTAAAGGGTTCCCCGAATGGACCCATACCGTCTGGTGAAAAACAACGCTCCCGACCAAAGGGTGATTTTCGTCAAGTCATGGAACGAATGGGCGGAGGAGAACTACCTGGAGCCCGATCTGAGGTGGGGACGGGCGTATCTTGAGACGACACTAAGAACAATCAATGGTAAGAAATAATGAATTACTCCAATTGCAGTATAAACAAACTGTCTTTTATCCATATCCCCAAAACTGCCGGCGTGTCTCTGCATACTGAGTTACAAAAACACTTTGGCAAGAAGAAATCCATAAGATTTGGGAGTAAAGAGCGGCGCGATTTATTTTTGTCCATGGAGCCGGAGCAACTGAAGAAGTATGATTACATAACAGGCCATATATCCGTTGCGGAATTATCCCAAAAGGGCATCCATTATCCGACTATTTCAATCCTGCGTGAGCCGGTTAGGAGATTTATTTCAATGCAGCACTACCTAACCAATAGTAACCTCAAAGAACATCAGGGGGTTGTTTATAAAAATATTGAACAGCTTCTGCAGGATAAGTTGTCTAAAAAAGTAATCAATCAGCAATGCTGGCATTTATGCGGAAAACCCAGTTTTGCACTCGCGGTTGAATCCATCAGGAATAATAATATTTTTGTTGTGCCGCTTGAATATTACCAGGACCTTATCGATACTTTATCCGGTCTGCTAAGAACACCTCTGGGTAATATTCACCGCAATATTACCCAGTATAAGACCTCCTTCAATGCCGACGACCCAAAATATGATCGGCTTGATCCTGTTATTCATGACGACAAGAAACTGTTTTCGTACGTCAAGCAAAACTACGAAAGCCTGAAACGAGAATTTATTCAATCACTGGCGCGGTAAATTCGCAAATTTGACAATCGAAGAACATAATAGGTTTGAGCAGATATCTGTCCATTCAAAAAAGGTCCATTTAATTAATGCCTTACAATTTTAACGGGACTATTAATGAACACTAATAAACGCTGCGCCCTTGTATTAGGTTCGCATCGCTCTGGCACATCCGTTTTGTCGCGAGCGCTGGTCGCTGTAGGTGTTTTTTTGGGTGAGGATTTGTATGGACCGCGATCCGATAATCCTAAAGGTTTTTTTGAGGATCAGATTACCAATCAGATAGATGATCGTTTTTTGAACCGCATCGAGAGGCAGTGGAATTCGCTTCTGTTGCCGAACCCAGTCGACTCTGAAGTTATTTCCGCTTATCAGAACAGTCTAAAGAAAAAAGTATTCAGTCGTTTCGAGGACAAACTGCTATGGGGGTTGAAAGACCCTCGTATCAGCCGCTTATGGTCTTATTGGCTTCCAGTCTTTGTGGAAGCGGGTATCGAACCGATCTTTATCATGGCTAATCGCCATCCATACAGCGTCGCCGACTCACTGTTTAAGCGGGATCAGATGCCCGAGGCCCAGGCCTTGGCCCTTTGGGCGGTTCACCAGTTGGATGCGATAGAAGCGCTTCTGAAACATGGGGGTTTGGTCGTCGAATACGACCTGATGATGGACCGGCCGTGCCAGGAGTTGCAACGGATCGCGCGTTTTCTTGGCGTGGAGGCTCAGCTTGATGCGGACGAGGTTTCAAAATTCGAAAGCGAGTTCCTTGACGATGATTTGCGGCATTATCGCTACCCGGCCGAAACCACAGATTCGGGGGCGTTTCCATTGAAGACGCTCTGCCTTGAAATTTACAGCGAGCTACTGAAGCTGGCTAAATTGCCTGGCGGACTTACCCTTGATGTGGTCGAACATGTGCGGTCGTTAATGACCGGGTTCCGCAGTGAATTTGATCGCTCAACGGACTGGATGCAGGCAATTGATGCATTGCAGGCTGCGCTTTCCAAAACCGCATCCTCCCCAGTGGGAGCTGTTGCCAGCCTGGAATGCGAATCGTGCGGCGATTTGCTGAAGAGCCCATCGCCCGGGACTCGTTTATTATCCAAAGGTTCCAACACTTCAATGCTGAAGTTAGCCAGTGATCTTGAAAATATTGCTTCCCTGTTCAAGAACAGTTTGGCCCGGCGCGATCAAACCATTGCCGAGCAGTCGATGCAGGTAGAGAAAATGCGCGAAGAACTGATGCGCACCGAAGCGCAGTTGGATTTGCTCAAGGATTTTATGCTGGGTGCTCGAGAGGAAGATCGGCCGTGAGTACGACACCCTCAGTATTTTTTCAACGCCTTAACCAGTCGCTGCAGTTGGGCATCACCCTGATCGGCCGATGATGCAGCCCGTGCCAACAACTCAATGGCACCGGGATTGTTCTCGTCCAGATAACGGACCATGGCTTGGAGCGTGTCGACGCTTAACCCGGGATAAGGCTTCCATTCAACTGCTGGTTCGTTCAGATGTTCCATAAACAACACGCCGTCTTTTCGCCCCAGGTACTTGCGCGCGATATTGGCATTGCAATCCGCGCATTGTCGAAGGATTTCCCGACGCTCGGCCGGCGGCAGCATCACATGCTCCTGATACGTTTTTTGTGTTTGGGCGTCTACTCGCCGTGAATAATCACGGAGGCCCGGCAGGATGGCGTTTTTGGTATCCCTGTCTGCCGGAAGGCGATTGATCAATTGCTTTAATTCAAGCGCATCGCGGCATAGCCTTGGATTAGCGTGTTTTTTCGGTAGAATTAGCCTGTCCGGAACGGGTATGCCCAGTAAATGATAGAAAAAGTCGGCCAGGATATCTTTTTCATGCAGCTGTTTCCGCTCGAAAGGACGCACAACCAGGTTTTCTTTACCGATTACCGTTGCCCATTTGTCACATATGTTCTCATAATCAAAATGTTGTCCAAAACGTGCGAATTGAATGGCACGGTTCAGGTCATTGTAATATTTGGGTTTACCGTTACACCCTTTCACCACTTGTGCAGCCATAGAAGAGATATATTGATCCTGCCGTCTTAAATAAACAATCGCCCGTACCGGATAGTCGCATAGCACCTGTCTTATATAGCGGATCCTGGCAAGAGAAACCGAACAGAAGATTTCGGAGCTGAGAACAATGGACGAGGCCGTGCTCCCGTTTATATCCGCCAGCAAGTTCTTCCAGGCTTGCGCGTATTCTTCTGGCGTCACCCCGTTCGTCCAAGCCGGAAAGCTCTCTTTTGTCAGGTAATGGTGAGCAATACCGAAAGTGCCGGCCCGGGGGTAATAAATATCGCCGTCGGGTTTATCGTATGACTGCCATAACACACTCTGGAGAAAAGTGGTCGCCGTCTTGTAAGTACCAATATGGATATAAATCGTTTTCTTCACGGCCGGAGGTGTTGAATTGATCTCTTTCATATTTCTGAATAGATGCTATATGGTGGGGTGTCCCTGCACCGGATCCTTCGTATGTTTACTTTTTAAGATTGGCCAAGGAAAACAGAAAAATTATTACTTTTTGCGTCCCTGGCATTATCGGATAAGCGCAAACAACCAAACACGGCAGAAGTGGTTCGCTGACGGATTGCGTCAATCCCCTACCTTTTTACACACAATCATCGCCTGGGCACAGCCTTTAACCTGGGATAGGAATTGCACGTCTTGAAAAATTCTCGTCCAGTGCTTTTCTATATAGGCCTGAGGGATGGCGGCGTAACCATAATTCGGCTGATCCACCGAGCCATAACAGAATTCGCCCCGGTCATACGCGGCGATGTGTCGTCCTACGTTGTCAAATGCGATACAGGCACTGTTTTGCCATTTCTGGAGCTTGTCCTGGTGGAGCCATTTTGCCACTTTTCCGAAAAAATCCCGCTTTAAGGTGCTGAAGATCAGCATGCCACCGGGTTTCAACAGACGATTAAAATCGTTTACCCAATCATTGGTTAATGCTTCCGGCAAATGGGAAAAAACCGAATGAGCATAGATCAAATCGAATGACTGATCCAAGTAATTCAGGGGTGGGGAGACATCATTGAGAGAAAAAGAAGCCCATCGGTTGGTTGCCTGGCAGGTCTTGATGTCCTGTTCGGTGATGTCCGTACCGAAAAGGTTCTGCGGCGATACATCCCGTATGAAAAATCGAATCAATCTGCCCCAGCCACAGCCAAAATCGAGAACCTTTGTGTGATCATTGAATTCACCGCCATGTTCCAGAAACAACCGACGATAGGCTTGATAGAGATTAAAGCCATAGGCCAAATCGCTTTGGCCTTTCGAGGCGGTCGCGTTTTGATTGGCCGGTTGCGGTATCGAAGGTAGATAGTCTCCCAGCTCGTTTATCAGATTGATCCCTTCCAAATTCAACCAACGCCAAACCACATCATTGATCCCAGCGAAAATTTCACGGGGGGGGTGTCCATCATTCAGCTTAGGGGACAGATTTTTCATCATGACGATAGGAATTTCCTTTTTATCAAGATAAGCTAGTTTATAAAGATATCAGAAAAAGCCCTTTTTTATCAAGCGGAAATCAACCCTCTCACTATTAGTTGCAGATTACAAGTTGCCTCTATATCTAAACGACGTATTATAATTATTTAAGGGATGTCTCTTTTAAAACTTACATTTCGCATGGCCGGAGAATATTTGTCCAATTTATTTTGGGCCTTGTTTTCCAATCGATCAAGTTGTCTTAAATTGCCACCAACCATCCTTAAGGCATTTGTACACCGTTTCGGGTATTTCCAATAATCGGTTGATCTGTTCATGCATGGCGCTGATTCCTTGAACCATCGATTGTATACACGTTCCATCCCGGATTATCTGCGAAAAGTGGACATTGCGATAGAAGTAACGTATATTGTTCCAAGTCGGCTTTTTTGTATTCATCCCTTGGGGTAATATGGGCAACTTGTCTATCTCCTCGGCTGCCATATTCATCCTTATCTTTCGCTCGATAAGGGATACAATCATCAAGGCGATGAAGTATAAAAAGAGCATGGCTTCGATACGGTGCTCCTTTTTAATAAAAACAGGTGCTACTTCCAGTATCGATTTTTTAGGGTCTATCCGAAATTCCCAAAGGCTTTAATACACAGAAAGTATAGGACAAACAAAAAAATAATAAAACTGGTTGATAGGGCTTAGCCGATGCCTGTTTGTAAGGCAAAGGGCGTAGCCCTGCATTACAAACAGGCATCGGAACCTAACACAACTTCCAATTCATGAGGGGTTTATCGTCATAGGTTTCATCCTTAAATAAAGATTCTTGATGGATCTTTTTAGAAAAGGAGTGAAACCCATGACTGTGAATAAATTTATCAGAAACCTACTGAACTTGAAAGAACTGGTTGTAACCCATTTTGAATTGGATATTCGAAACCGGGCTTTGAATCTATGGGTTAAACCATATAAAAATGGTTGCCGTTGCCCGGAATGTAATCGGCGCTGCCGCATCGTTAATGAAACCAAGATATACCGACGATGGCAAGATTTACCAATTTACGGATGTATCGTTATGCTTTGGTATTGTCCGAAAGAAATCTTATGCCGAACTCACGGCCGGGTGCAGGAAAATATTCCGTGGGCATACGCCTATGGCAGAGTCACCTACCGGTTTGAACACGCCATGCTGATCTATTGTCAGATC
Source organism: uncultured Desulfosarcina sp. (assembly GCA_963674765.1). Classification (GTDB taxonomy): domain Bacteria; phylum Desulfobacterota; class Desulfobacteria; order Desulfobacterales; family Desulfosarcinaceae; genus Desulfosarcina. Next base: position 5,592,651 of record OY771548.1, read on the forward strand.
ATGACGCAAAAGGCCGCTGCCAAGATTTTGAATATTCCGGCGTCAACGCTTTCAGACATGCTTCATCGCACGATTACCCGTATACGCGAAGGCCATCGCATTCGAGGGCTCAAGACCATCGGCATCGACGAGATTTCCTATTGTAAGGGCCGTAAATACGCCACATTAGTTTACGATTTGGACCGTTCCTGTGTCGTTTGGATCGGAAAGGGAAAGGGCCGTGAAACAATCGATGCGTTCTTTACCGAAATGCTCAGCGATTACCAAAAAAAGCATATCAAATGGGCGACATGCGATATGAGCCAAGCCTATATCGGGGCCATTGAAACCCATTGTCCGAATGCCAAACTGGTTCTGGATCGATTTCATATCGTTAAAAAGCTCAATGAAGCCGTTGACGAAGTTCGAAAAGAGCAATGGCGTGAAGCCTCTGTTGATGAACGTAAAGCCTTAAAAGGGCTAAGATGGCTTCTTTTTCGACATTCATCAACCCGTTCAAAACAACAAACCCGTCTTTTGAATCAGTTGCGAAAAGGAAACAGACGGATTCATCGAGCATGGATTTTAAAAGATGAATTCGAACAATTTTGGGATTACAAGAAAACCTGGGCAGCGGAACGATTTCTGAAACGATGGATGACCACGGCGCTAAAAAGTCGACTTGAACCCATCAGGAATTTTGTAAAAACATTAAGAAACAATTACCATCGGATCATTCCTTTTATCGAAAGTCGGATAACCAATGCCATCGCTGAAGGATTAAACAGAATCGTCAAAATCATAAAAAATCGTGCAAGTGGATTTCGGACTTTGGAAGCATTTATGGATATGATCTTTCTCTCAGTCGGCGACCTCGATATCCCTGAACAGATTCCTACGGGATTTCGCACACTTTAAAGTGCTATTAAACGCTTGCATCTACTGAGCTTACATAATCTTTACTCTTTGGGAATTTCGAATATAGCCATTTTTTAGTATACATCCGTTTTTCAAGGAACGGCTGGTTTTTATACTTTCGTAATACCTCACTGGCTTCAAGCTGCGTATTGGTAATCAAGGGAAAAATACCATCGGTTCGCGATGCTTCGGCCAAAGATTGTTCGTTTAGCTTCCATTCAATGTGGTGGGTGAATTCCCACTTGTTTTTGTAAACGCTTTTCAACGACGGTCTGCCGGGAGATACTTTTACCTTGATTTGTTTGCGATCGGTTACTATCTGGACATCTACAAACTCTTTAACATCTTTGACAATCTTATCGATCGCAGCCTTGATTTCCTTTTTGGTTTTCAAGTGATACGCATTGAGTTTAGGTGAAAGGCTTTCTAACTGCTCAATAGCCTTATCGATCTTTTTCTGTCTTCTGTCTTCATCCTCTTTTTGTTTGGAACTGCTGTGAACAAAAATGACCCGAAAGCCTTCCGGGGTCAGTTCGGTCTCATAGGTCCGGTAAACGTTAAACTCGCCTTTCTTCCGTGAGTTTTCAACACTAAAAGCATCTTCCCAAGGCACTTCGTTTTTTTTAAGATATTTGATGAACCGTATGTATTCCTTGTGATTCTTCGGAACGATGGTGATAAACAACCCGCCTTCATCAGCGATGTGCCTTAGATTTTTTTCGGTTTTCAACTTGCAGTCGGCGATGTAAATGAAATCCTCTTTACCCAACAATGTGCGCAGGCCGTTCCAGTTGGGGATATGGGTCACATCGTCGGTGGTATTGCCGTCAAATAGCTGATAGCTGAGTGGAACATGTCCGTCAGCCGTGATATTCAAACCAAATACGACCTGCTTGCAGTCAGGCCGAAAATCCTTGTTGTGTCCGTGCTTGAGTTTTACTGCCTGCGGATCGGGAGTATTGTATTTGCCGATGAAGGTCACCGAGGTGCTGTCATTGTGGATCTCTTCTGTAAGCAGTCGGTGAACTGAAATGGCGTTACAAGAAGCCTCCGTCATTAACGAATGGCGGTCGGCACGAAAAAGCGCCGTCAGTGCTCTGGCAAGGCGGTCGTCGTTGAAAAAGCCTGGCTCGACAGGCTCTGTAACCAGCCCATCGGAATATTGACGTAACCATTCCTGAACCTTGTATAAGGGCTTGTTGTCACATATGATGTTCGCGACTAAAATACACAGACTCTGCGCATGTTCCGTTAGACTGCTGGTGGCATCCGGAACGTACTTTAAAAAAAGATTGAATAGGTCGAGCTTGTCCATAAAATATTTGACCATTGGAAATACATCAACTTGTTTGAATCGGGTATCAAATTGCTCCATTAACGCCTCCGTAGTCGCGATTATGAGGCGTTTGGATATAGATGCAGGATTCGTCTTGCCAGCCTCATACATTATGTACATAACATTTGAGACTGTAATTGTCCAGTGTTAAATTATTATATTAAATCAATAAGTTAAAACATCAAGAAATACTGTTCACTCGTGCGAAATGTAAGTTAAAAAGCTTCCAGAATGTTTTAAAAGCGTTGGCTTCTTTAATAAAAACAGAATCTTTTGGTACCCATCCTTGAATACTTCACAAAAGCGAATTTTGAATGCAAAGCCAATTTGCATGAGGATTATCAGTAATCATAGAAAGCTTAGTATTGAATTACTGTCAAACCCCTACTCATCTTACACCGCACCACCATCCACATATGCATCTCGTAAGTACTGAACTATTTTCTTCACAACCTCGGGCTTTACGTGAATTTGATCATCTATGAACGCACTAAGTCCACCAGACAAAGCTATTTCGTAACTAGGAAAATAATCAAGGTTGCCCTGAAACCGGACACGTAACATTTCAGCAACAGCTCTGAGGACCGATTTGGAATAAGAGTTGGCAACAATGCAATCATCCCCCGCGAACGTTGCATGCAATGGCACTGGGGACACTGTAAGCAAAATTTTTTTCACGCCTGAATCTAAGGTTGCAGAAATTCCTGCCTCCAGCAATTCAAAGGTTTTTGTTATATCCAACCTCTCGAAAAGATATCGTTTCGGATTGGTTCGAATCTCCAGTGGATTGGGGGATCTGTTTAAATAGGTTTTCAACTCTTGATCGTACCAGCATTCAACAAACCCTAAGGTAATCACCAGAAGTGAGCTTAATTGCAGTTCTGAATAGATTTTATCGATCTCCTGACGCCTCTCAATTCCACGATCAAGTGTAACCGGTGTTGCGCTAAAACCTGCCAATAAAAGATCAATATATTTATCATTAGAACCGAAAAAAGTTTCCGTCATACGCGAGGTATCTATTCCATCGGCCGCCCAAAGTAATCTTTGCGACATTGAAGCTGGATTGAACTCATTGATTAAACTATTAGCCCGGTTAGGCCACTCCGATTTTGGCACGGAAAACTTCAATGTCGGCAAATCAAACCATTCATCGAGTTCTTCTTCGATATTACGAGCAAAGCAGGAGCCCACAGTGAATATCTTTGCACCAGGTTCCAGTGAGAAGGTAGGCTGGATGGACGGAAACAGCAATCCGTCGCGAGAGCGCAAAGGATCTTTACGGTTTGGGTACCGGTTCATTGGCTTTGTTTTTATCGCATTCTTTAGTGCAGTATCACCACTAATTTTCATTGTATTCCCCCCATAAAAAATATAATCTTTCTTTAGACGCGCAAAGCTTTGAATCACCGGCAAAAAATGGTGCGGCTATTTTTTTTGAACAGAGTCGCTTTACACCGCCAGTCAAGCTTTGGATGTTATATCGCCCAACTTAGATAAATTGCAAGAAATCATTGCCCGTTTAGATTACAAAAATTCTCTTTGGTCATATAACCTGGCATGTAATATCCTGAAAGATGTCTCTAATGATGTCTGATAGGTCATATAATTACAATTGATTCCGAGTTAAAATAAAGAATAATAGGGTCAGGTACTTAGTACAATTATTTTGACACATGAAAAATTAAATCCCAGATAGTAGTATTGATCCATGATGCAATGAAAAAAGTCGTCTTCGTAACCCGTCTGACGGTCATCGAAATTTCAATGGGTTTGAGTTGCGATAGTGATGAAACGATAGGCAATTATTTCACTCTGAACAATCCAAAAGTCAGTTGATTAAAGTTGCCTGTATTCCAGAAACGACCTAATCTAATTGTCTAAGGAATGAATTAGTTAGAGTGTTGATAATGAGGAGATTACAATTGCCAATGAGGTTTCGATTCTTTTTGATAACGCACTTGGCCCTGTTCTTTTTTATGCTCTCCCCGGCAATGGCCAAGAGCTGGAGTTTTGATGAAAAAAGTATTCCTTGGGCCCCGAAAATATGCAATGAGCCCGGAGTAAACGCGAACCGTGTTCTGCAAATCGATGCTGAACGACCTCATGACACCAGGGTAACGGTGCCGGAGGCCCTGCCCACCTCTTTTGTGGTTGAAACACGGGTACGCCTTCACAGCTCGCGGGGAGCCCCGCCGATTGCGTATTTATACGGGCTTACCGAGGAAGGTTTTATCGCACTTACGCTTGGTTCAGCCAACGCACGGCTCTTTTATTGGCGTGGCAAAGAAAAACCATCAATCAGTTACGGTCAGGCTGCAATACCATCCTTTACCAGTCATTGGATACACGTTAAGCTGGCTTTACAAAGTCAAACCGTGGCGGCCAAAGTATGGCCCGAGGGCGATCGTGAACCTGGATGGATGATCAGCGGATACCTGCCGGATATTTCTGCCAAGAAGGCAGCCTTGGGCGTCTGGCTTTCACCGAAAAAAGATTCCCGCGCGTCTATGCTCTTTGATGACCTTACACTCCGTCCGGTCGAAAAAAAAGACCGCATTCCCGTCCTGGCTGTTGCGGCGATGCCACTGGAAATGCCGAAAGGAAAACAGACGGGTATCTTTGAGACGGGGCCTCATGCAGGGATTATTTCTGACCGTCTGGTTGTGGCTTTCGACAACAGTAATGGCTCGCTACGTCACTTGGTTGATCGCCGTACCGGGCAATCCTTTGCCAGCGCGATTCAAAGACGCCCGCTATTTCGCATCCTCCTGACCCGCTGGCGCAAGGGAAAGGCTGTTGAAATCACATCCGACGATTTTGCTCGCCTCTCCCTGAAGATAATTGCAGCAGACACTTTGGATATGGCGTTCTCTGAAGGATCTGAACCCGGGATATCAGTAGTCGCGACCATCACAGCTGGCAAAGATGGTTTAGTTCATTTTGGATTAGCCGTTAAAAACCAGACTGATCAGGCGGTGGCACTCATCCAATACCCGTGTTTCGTCTCTCCTGTCGCTCTCGGGGAGGATGCCTTGGATGACAGGCTCCTCTTTCCGCAACACCATACCGACGGCATTGTGGTCAATGCACCCGGCCATCTTAACCGCCGGCTGCATGGGTTATACCCGGGAAGTGCCGCTGTCCAGATGATGGCCTTGTATGACTCCTTATCCGGGCTGATGCTTGCTACGCAGGATAGCCAGGGGCACTGCAAAAGTTTTGAAGTTGAGATGGCCGCGAACCGTTTTGTAGAAATCAAAGTCAACCACCTGAGACCCGAGGTTCCCGGGAATGGCGGCATACCATACACCACGGTCATGGGCGTCTTCAGCGGGGATTGGCACGATGCGGCTGATCTTTACAAGCGCTGGGCACGTCAACAGCCCTGGTGTGCCCGCAAGCTGACGCAGCGTGAAGATATCCCCGCTTTCCTCAAAGAGGGTCCGGCGGGAATCATTTTCCGCCTTGGTAGCCCGAAGGGGTATAACGGTTCCATGGGGCCCGATCTTGAGCGTCTTCCGGAGATTACCGAGGCGTACAGGAAACGTGCCGGTGTTCCACATATGATAGCGGTGCCCTATGGATGGGAAAATCGCGGAACCTGGGCCGGCATCAACTATTTCCCCGCGCGTCCATCCGATGACGCATGGCGCAAAGCCAATGCAGCCCTGCGAGCCCAGGGCAACCGCAGCGCTCTGCTCACGTCGGGCCCCTGGTGGGTCGTCCGCCGACCCACCACCTTTTTCGGCCCGGCATTTGACGATACACCCCAGTTTGAGCGAAAGAAGGCGATGGTTATCCATAACGCTGACGGAACCCCTTGGCTGGTTGATAAAACCCATAAGGCCGCTTCTTTCGGCAGATGGCGCGGTCTTTCAGCCAAGCTGTGCAATGGCAGTGCGGATGCACGTCGGGTCATGTTCGATATCTTTTTAAAGACTGCGGAAATCGGCGCATCGCTGATAAGTTTCGACCAGGAGATCGGAGGTGGGCAGAGTGTTCCCTGCTATGCGGTCAATCACGGACATCCACCGGGGTATGGTGCATGGATGTGGAGCGATTTTCAAAAACTGTGCAAGGACATCCGAAGCAAGGGAAGCAAGATTAATCCTGAAATCGGGCTTAGTGTAGAGAATTGCGGTGAGATGATTATACAAGTGATGGCCACCTACTGGAGTCGTCAGTTCGGAGTTCTGGATCATGGATCTTCCGGTGAAGGACCCATCGGCCTCTTCTCCTATCTTTACCACGAATATGTAACGGCAGTCGGCGTTGCCATGACGCAGGGGCAGGGACCACGTAGTGCTGAGGTTTCCCCTGGACTACGCTGTCAAGCCCTGGCGCATAATGTCACTCGAGGACTGATCCCTTGTCCATTCGCCCATCAGGTGCCTCTGAAAGCCAAGAATAATTGGACCAAAGAGGTGTCAGAGGCATATTTCGCCTATTGCCGTGCTTTCGCAGCTTTCCCGGAATATCTCATTATGGGTGAAACCCTTCATCCACCCAAAGTGAATTGCAAAACACGTGAAGAATGGTTTATCCCGAAGAAGAAAGGCGCTGCTAAAAAGGATGAGAAACCTGATAAGCGTAAGACAAGGCCTTTACCTGTGGTAGTGTCAGGTCGCTTTAAAGCTCCGGATGGCACCAGAGGTTCGGTACTCGTCAATACCACTCCGCAGCAGCAGACGGCATATATTATAAACTCCGGCCGGGGATTGCCCGCAAAATTATGCCGAGTAGACAATTCCGTTGAAAAAAAAATCGCTTCGCTACCCGAAAAACTTACCGTTGAGCTGGAACCCTTTGGCGTACGCATGCTGATCGTTGAGTGATAGGATAGCGGCACTGCTATGTCGGTTAAACTTGTTATAGGTCCGGTCAATAAAATTTAAAAAACAATATTTTGCATAAATCATGCACTTTAAAAACACTGTGCGCTTTAGGCTAATCACCTGCTCGATGATGTATTCCAAAATAATGAGATGGCGGATACCGTTGATGTCGGCCATCAAATCCTTGAGCGGGTCCCGGTTGATGCGGCTTGAAGGTCTGACAACATGGGCTTTGTTCGACGTTGATATCGTCGGGTCTTTCGCATAGGGCGGAGGCCAGCGAAATTCATCATGGCCGAGAATGGGCTCCTAAAATGTTCGTCGGAGGACACGATGAATTTTCGCTGGTGGCTCACACTAACATCCCGGGTTTCTGGGCTGAACTGTCAACCATTATATGTCATTAAATCAAACGAGTAGACAGATGAAATTATTTATAGACAATCGCAGCATATCTATAGGTTTCTAAATTATCTGTGCTGTCGAGGATATGTCTCTTTTTTAAAAAGCGTCCAGAATGTTTTGAAGGCGTTGGCTTCTTTACTGGCGTTGGTTTTTTTAATATAGATACAGAATCTTTAGGTACCCATCCTTGAATACTTCCCAAAAGCCTATTTTGAATGCGAAGCCAATTTGCATCAGGATTATCAATATCCATATTACAATGTTCAGTACCACAAACAATAACTTTTTCTCCAGAAAGATCAATATCAAAACATTCATCATTTTCAAAATATTTTCGAACCTTAACACCTTCGCCTAATAATCCAGCTTGAGTCTCCTGGTCAGAGGAAGGCACTTGCATTGGCACTTCAACGATTTTTCTAAAGCCAGTATTTATAATCATTTCCTTGACACAGGCTTCATTGTAGAACCAACCAGCACCATTTTGTCGGCATGTAGATAAAGGAATGTTCTCTAACTCATCATTATGATTTTTAAATCTAAAGCATGTCGTATCAAACACCATAAAAGATTTACAAACTTGGCTAATCGCCTCAAGTGCGAGATAGGGATTTCTTAAATGATAAATAACACCAGTGAAGTTGACAATATCAAAATTACCGATGCCTGCTTTTACAATGTCATAGACACTTAAGTTTTGTATAGAAATATTAGAATTAAGAACTTTTTTTGCCGTAATTATTCCCTCGTCTTCATTTCTAATAGTATTCCATCTCTTTTTATTGTCTGAATCTCCACGCCACACATCCGTGGCAAGGACACGACTTGCACCAAAAGATTCAGCTTTAAAACTATAATAGCCATCCCATGCGCCGATATCTAAATATGATTTACCTTTTATTTCAGCCTTTCCTAATCCATACCGGTCATAAGCATTCAACATTGTAGTACCATGAGTATATAAACCATCACCAAGGTCAATACGGTGTCTCCAGTATCCAACCGAATTGATCATTTTTTTTCTGTGCTCAATATCCATAACTTCCCCTTAGTTATTTGAATCAATGATAGAAAGCTTCGTATGTGAATTACTTTCGGCTCCCTACTCTTTTCGTGGGTCTCAACCCACTGTTGCATATCATGCAGCGTTTTTTCCATATACAGGATGTAAATTCTCACCACCTCTGGTGTCAGTTGCCAATCGAGTTCCAAAAATGGTCTTTAGAGTGCCATAAAAAGCACTCTATCATAGAAAAAATAAAAAATTTAGACTTATTTTGTTTCATTTCATACAGTTATGTATTTTTCAATTTACTCTGTATTTTCCACGGGTCAGGCAGCATGGTGTCGACCTGAAAAGTACATGTTCACGGGGTTGAGATGACCAACGGATTGTAAAATACTGACCGGTAAGCGTTTACAGGGTGCCTCAGGTGCGCGGCGCCGGGCACGCCGACGTACTTAATCGTACTTCAAGTGCCCGGGAACAAAGCAGATGAGGTACCCTGTGAACGCTTACCCTGAAAAGACCCCGTGAACGCTTACAAATTATTTATAGAAAATCGCAGCATATCTATAGAATTCTAAATTATCTGTGCTATGAAGGATAAATCTCTTTTTTAAAAAGCTTCCAGAATGTTTTAATGGCATTGGCTTTTTTAATGGCATTGGCTTTTTTAATGGCATTGGCTTTTTTAATGGCATTGGCTTTTTTAATATAGAAACCGAACCTTTTGGTACCCATCCTTGAATACTTCCCAAGCGTTTATTTTGGATGCGAAGCCAATTTGCATCAGGATTATCAATATCCATATTACAATGTTCAGTACCACAAACAATAACTTTTGATCCAGAAAGATCAATATCAAAACATTCATCATTTTCAAAATATTTTCGAATCTTAACACCTTCGCCTAATAATCCAGCTTGAGTCTCCTGGTCAGATGAAGGCACTTGCATTGGCAATTCAACAATTTTTCTAAAACCAGTATTGAAAATCATTTCCTTGACACAGGCTTCATTGTAGAACCAACCAGCACCATTTTGTCGGCATGTAGATAAAGGAATGTTCTCTAACTCATCATTATGATTTTTAAATCTAAAGCATGTCGTATCAAACACCATAAAAGATTTACAAACTTGGCTAATCGCCTCAAGTGCGAGATAGGGATTTCTTAAATGATAAATAACACCAGTGAAGTTGACAATATCAAAATTACCGATGCCTGCTTTTACAATGTCATAGACACTTAAGTTTTGTATAGAAATATTAGAACCAAGAATTTTTTTTGCCGTAATTATTCCCTCGTCTTCATTTCTAATAGTAGTCCATCTCTTTTTATTATCTGAATCTCCACGCCACACATCCGTAGCAAGGACACGACTTGCACCAAAAGATTCAGCTTTAAAACTATAATAGCCATCCCATGCGCCGATATCTAAATATGATTTACCTTTTATTTCAGCCTCTCCTAATCCATACAGGTCAAAATAATTCAACGGTTTAGTACCAGGAGTATATAAACCATCACCAAGGTCAATACGGTGTCTCCAGTATCCAACCGAATTTATCATTTTTTTTCTGTTCTCAATATCCATAACTTCTCCTCAGTTATTTGAATCAAAATAGAACGCTTATTATGTGAATTACTGTCGGATCCCTACTCTTCTTACACCGCACCACCATCCACATATGCATCTCGTAAGTACTGAACTATTTTCTTCACAACCTCGGGCTTTACGTGAATTTGATCATCTATGAACGCACTAAGTCCACCAGACAAGGCTATTTCGTAACTAGGAAAATAATCTAAGTTGCCCTGAAACCGTACACGTAACATTTCAGCAACAGCTCTGAGGACCGATTTGGAATAGGAGTTGGCAACAATGCAATCATCCCCCGCGAACGTTGCATGCAATGGCACTGGGGACACTGTAAGCAAAATTTTTTTCACGCCTGAATCTAAGGTTGCAGAAATTCCTGCCTCCAGCAATTCAAAGGTTCTATTTATATCAAATCTCTCGAAAATATATCGTTTCGGGTTGGTTCGAATCTCCAGTGGATTGGGGGATCTGTTTAAATAGGTTTTCAACTCTTGATCGTACCAGCATTCAACAAACCCTAAGGTAATCACCAGAAGTGAGCTTGATCGCAGTTCTGAATAGATTTTATCGATCTCCTGACGCCTCTCGATTCCACGATCAAGCGTAACTGGTGTTGCACTAGAACCTGCCAATAAAAGATCAATATATTTACCATTAGAACCAAAAAAAGTTTCCGTCATACGCGAGGTATCTATTCCATCGGCCGCCCAAAGTAATCTTTGCGACATTGAAGCCGGGTTGAACTCATTGATCAAACTATTAGCCCGGTTAGGCCACTCCGACTTTGGCACGGAAAACTTCAATGTCGGCAAATCAAACCATTCATCGAGTTCTTCTTCGATATTACGAGCAAAGCAGGAGCCCACAGTGAATATCTTTGCACCAGGTTCCAGTGAGAAGGTAGGCTGGATGGACGGAAACAGCAATCCGTCGCGAGAGCGCAAAGGATCTTTACGGTTTGGGTACCGGTTCATTGGCTTTGTTTTTATCGCATTCTTTAGTGCAGTATCACCACTAATTTTCATTAGTATTACCCCCCATTCAAAATACAATCTTTATTTAGATGCCCAACGAATAGCACTTTCTCCATCGTCCAAACATAAAAATTCAGTGCGACGACATGTCAAGAAAAAAAGGTAGTAAAAATTAAACTGAAAAGGATGATGGATAAAATGTTGTTGAACAGTGCCGATTGATGCCGTCAGTCAAGTCATGGATTTTATATCGCCAAACTGAGGTAAATTGCAAGGAATCATTGCCCGTTTAGATTACGAAAATTCTCTTTGACTATATCATTAGGCCTGTAAACGACCTACAGAGACAGGTACTTATTTCTATGCAGTACCTTCTTCCAGAAAAAGTTTGACGATGAGTAGCAAAATCTTTACTTAGTAAGCAAATATATGAGGGATCTCTGTTAGCTCCGGTTGATTTTTTCTTTTTTTTAAAATCCGTCAAGTATATTTTGAGACAGAAACGAAAGCGAAGCCGCAAAATCCATGGTGAAACATTTCGTTAATAAATATACACAGACTTTAGGGTTTTTTTTAACAGAATCAAGCGAATCGTGGCGATATCTTCTTAAAGGAGGTGGGGATCTAATGTGTAAACAATTTCACTATAGTGAATTAAAAAGTTGATAATTGTCTTGGTTTTTTAAATCCAAAGGGGTTGAGAAACAATTATATTGTCACTCAACCCCTTTAAAAGATGCTCACAAAAATTAGATTGTAAGAAAAAAAGTTCTACTGAAGTACCTGTACTCTAGTAATAGTATCATTTGTATCGTCATAAGCAATTCGAACTTCTTTCTCCAAGCTCAATGCGGTTAAAAAAATCGCCAACATTTGATTCTCTTTGCCAGCTGCAATGGCAAAGTTCTTGTCAGTGAATGCGCCACCAGTGTCTGTTAGCCTTACTCTAGAAACGGCGGTGTTTTGGACTACCGCTACTATTGTGCAATCCGCCAATACATCTGCAGCATAGGAATTGGCGGGAGGTGCAACGAATACGAGACCCAAAACAATAAGAATTCCCGATACCAAAGACTTAATTTTCATTTTTAATCCCCTTTCCTTATTTTAGGTGAATAAATGATAAAAGTTAATAATGAAAATTATAGAACCTATTTTATCGATCCCTTCTTTCCTCTGCTTTAATTCTTTTGCTATTTTCTCTAAGTATTGCCAATTGTTCTTCTGTTAGCGGCTGTAAGGCCCTTCTTTCCTCTGCTTCTATTATTTTGCTATTCTCTTTAAGTATTGCCAATTGTTCTTCTGTTAGCGGCTGTAAGGCCCTTCTTTCCTCTGCTTCTATTATTTTGCTATTCTCTTTAAGTATTACCAATTGTTCTTCTGTTAGCGGCTGTAAGGCCCTTCTCTCCTCTGCTTCAATTCTTTTGCTGTTTTCTTTAAGAATTGCTAAAGACGAAGAGTGACTCTCACCTGAGCCTCCTGCATACCCATGCAGTTCAATCTGCAAAATAGTGTCATCTTTCGCGTTATATAAAACAGCATGATTCTCGATATTATAAAGTCGAATAACTTTAGCAATGGCCTGGTCGAGGGTGACGTTGGAGAGTTTGATATTTTTTTTTGCAGCAGGCGGTTCGCCGAGAAAGACGATTTCAATACCCACCTGATCAGAAATGGCGGATAGGACCTGGTTGAAATCCTTATCCTCCAAATCCAAGTTTACGATGCTGCGGTGATTTTTTAGGTCGATAGGTGCCGTGTGACCAATTGTAGTTACACAAGATATGACAACTAACAGGGCGATGTTGAAGAGTTTGTACGAGAGAAGGGAATAAGAAAAACGCTTATGTCGTTCAGTAATCGGGTATGCTCCTCCTCGAGCCCCTATCGTCAACTTGGCTTCAAGGAAGACCTCATTCGTAGATAATAGCGATGTTTTCTTGGAATTCATTTTTTTCTGCGTTTTTTTTGGGTGTTTTCGGCCGCCTCTACCCACTAAAAGATTATGCCATAGCCTTTGACAAAAATAAACATTTATGTTTATGAATGATAAATCATTTAATAATACATTATAAACCTATAAAATCAATGAAAAAAATTGGATTCTTCAAAAACCGGAAATTTAGTTTTCGGTATTATAGCTGTTTACAAAGATATAATACTTTATCAATCACCAAGAAGCAACTGCAGTGTTCCAATCTTTAACGCCTTCTTGCGATTCAGTAACTCGATTTCCCGTTTCGCTGCCGCCAGCTGCTTCTCCATGATTTGGCAACCGTCGGCCGGAGGATGGGGCGGGCGTCCCGGATCCTGACCGGTCACACTCTCGAGCAGGGCGGACAATCCCCGCTGCTCCCACTTGTAAATAGTTTCTTTTCGATCAGTTGTGACAGCCGGTGGGTAATCGGGGACGGCGGGTCTTTTTTTTAGGGTCCAGCACTCAATTACCATACCGCGGCACCCTTCGCCTCCATCGGACTGCGTCTAAGACTTGCCAAGCCTTGCAACCGGCTGATATGCTTGGCTCACTATCAATATGTGTGCCGTGTCCGGCACACGACAAAATACTCCAGCCGATCCAGAGGGATTGCGAATTCTTGAAAGTCCTGTATTTTTGAACAGATTTGGCTTTTACAAAGCACGTGGCAATTTGCCTCCGTTCGGCTGAGCTTCTCGTTAGCTCTACAAACATAAGGACATATATGCACTCTAAATGGTTTGAATTCTTAAAAAAAAGATTTTAATCTTGGTTGATGACCCAATCAGCTGATGAGGATCGGACATGGATAACCTGCTGAAATCGACTCGCTCGAGAATCACACCATTACACCGGAAGCGCTATCATGGATGGCTGCTCGTTTTTATAGCCCTGCTCATGCTTTTCGGTTGCGGCGGCGGTGGGGGTGGCGGCGGAAACGATGATGGAGATGGCAGCAGTTCGTTTGAAATTTTGGTGCAGCTGGTCAATCAGCACGTGTACCACGACCAGTCATCTGAGATCGTGCTGGATCGATTTGTCTACGGTAATCGAACCATCGATCTCGGGGACCAGAGACTCGATTACGGCGCGTCATCCGGCCGGTTCGACATCAATGACGGCGCATCCTCGACGACCTCCGCAACCGCTTTTTTAGCCTATCGCTTCCGGCCGGCAAACAGCTCGAACATGTGGTCCAACACCGAATCGGAAACCGCCCAGGCACTCGCCGGGCAAACGCTGCATGCCGGAGAGCGCTACACCATAACCATCACCGGGGCCGGGCTGACCCTCATGAGTGGCGCCGTCATGGACTATGCCAATCTCTTTTTCAGGGACGTCGACACCGATCCCGGCCAGATACAGGGGACCGCCGTCATCACCCATGCGGATGACGAAAGCGACATCGCCGCGTATACGCTTCACTGGGGTGCCGACGAGTACACCCCCATCACATCCGGATCGGAAATCGCCAGCCTGACGCCCGATGGCAGCGACCTGAGCCACACCTTCAACGCGGACACGCCGGTCCCCGAAGGCGCCACCCATCTGCTGCTCTACACCACATCGTCCGGCGCCCAAGACGAAACCCGCTGCGGTAGCGTGTTTCTGGACATCAGCGGCACGGTCAGCCGGCCGCTTCCCCAGGGCAACCACCTGTACGACATCACCTACGGCAACGGCCGCTATATCGCGGTGGGCGAACGCGGCACGGTGCTGACCTCGGCCAACGGGGTCGACTGGGAACCGCGCCTCTCCGGCACGGACCGGACACTTTCCGGGGTGACCTTCCAGGACGACACCTTTCTTACGGTGGGGAACGGCCTCTTTTTAACATCCAGTGGGGACGCCGCCGCCTGGTTTCCCGCCGTGGCCAACAATGGGTCGCCCTATGTCCAGCCGCCGCCGGAAATCGAACTGACCGGTATCGATTACGGTAAAGCGCGCTTCATCGCCCTGGGTAACGGCAAATCCGTGCTCACCTCCCAGGACGCCGGCTTCTGGCTGGTGCGTGAAAACGGCATATCCAACGCTTGGCACGCGGCAGCCTGCAGCGACGCCCTCTGCGTGGTCGTGGGACACGGCATCCTTTCTTCGGCAGACACCATCACCTGGGAAGAACAGCTTGCCGCCGATGAAATCTTCAGCGCCGGCTACACCGAGCTGCAGGATGTCATCTACCGTGAAAACACCTTCCTGGCTGTGGGCGACGAGGGCAAGGTGATGACCTCGAGCGACGGCAGCCAGTGGGATGTCCAGACCATCCCGAATTTCCAGGCCACGGCCGTTGCCTTTGGTGCCGGCCGCTATGTCATCGTCGGCGGCGAGGACAGCGACGGCGACGACATTTTCGATGCGGGGATCATGACATCGGCCGACGGCAGCGTGTGGAGCGAGGAAGCTGTCGACATCCTGCCACCGTTGAACAAAGTGATCTATGCCGATGGCCGGTTCGTGGCCGTGGGCGACAACGGCCTGATTCTGACCTCCAGCGACGGCAGCCTTTGGACCGAGCAATCCACCGGGCCCTACGACGACATCAACGACCTGGCCATGGGTGACAGCCAGACCCTTTTCGCCGTTGGCGACCGCGGCTTCATCGCTTCATGGAACGGGAACGGCTGGGATCGCATCCAAAGCCAAATCACCGCAGACCTGTATGACATGGTCTTTGATGACGATCAATCCCTGTACGTGATCGTGGGAGACGACAGCACCGTTCTGACCTCTGCCAACGGCACGGACTGGACAGCGCAAACCCTGGTGCCGGACGGAATCGACTTGAGAGCAGTTGCCTGCGGCAACGGCGTCTATGTGGCTGTCGGCTATGAAAGCTTGTTCGGGAAAACGATCCGGTCCACCGATGCCGTGGTATGGAGCGCGGTGTCCATGGGCACGACCCAGACGTTCGGCGACATCATGTATGCCGACGACCAGTTCGTGGCCGTGGGCGGTTACGGCAAGATCATGACGTCGCCGGACGGCGAGAGCGATACCTGGACGGAGCAAACCAGCACCAGCAATGATGATTTCCTGGCATCCATCGTCGCGTCCGGGGGCAGCTATTACGCCTCAGGGGGATATGAGGGCACGGTAGTGGTTTCCGACGACAAGGGATCGAGCTGGTCTGACCTGTCGCCCGGATCGGTTTCCTGGTTCAAGGGCGTGGGCTTGGCTGTGCTTGACGATCGACTGATCGCCGTTGGATTCGACACGGTTTACGATTCCATTGACGCCGGTGTCACCTGGCGCGAGCAGATGCTTTCCCTAAACACCTATCTCAACGACATCGTGTACACGGGATCCGAATTCATGGCCGTGGGGGACGGTGGAACGACCGTCTTGCTGGATCCCTGATCGGCGGAACGCGGCCAGGCCAAGACAATCTGCGGATGACCTTCTCGTCGAGAGGTTTTCCGCTCTTGTAAAGATACCGGATTGCAAAACTTAACCAAAGGCGCATCAATCAGGCCAAGCGCCTCGAGATGCCCGAGCTTGATTCTTTGGAGCTGACAGTGATAGTGGAATGGGGAGCCGAGGAAAGATTCATGGGCGATGCCGGTGTGTCCTATCTATTCAAAACCGAAACGGAAGCCCTGCTTTCTACCTGACAGAGCTGAAGCCACGGGATTCAAGGTCGAAGTGATCGAAAGTCCGACGTTACTGACTGCCGGCATAACGTCCACCGGTCCTTTGGCCAGGAGCCTGTTTATACTTGGCTTCACGGAGGAACAGGCGTTACTGGCTCGAGTCAAGGGTAAGAGGCTGGTGGTCTTTACTGGCTGTGGCCACCCGACGATTGAGGTTGTTCTGGACACAGTTCGTTTGATAGTAGCATTCAGCAAGGAAAAAAAGGAGATAACGCCAAATGCCATGGATCGATAAAAACCGGTGTACGGGATGTCAAGAATGCATCGATGAATGTTCTGTCGGGGCAATTTCCATAAAAGAAAACATTGCCGTTATCAATGATGACGAATGCATAAGATGCGCAGTTTGTCACGATGTATGCCAAGAGAATGCGGTTCGTCATGACGGAGAACGAATCGCTGAAGAAGTGCAATCCAATTTAGATTGGGCCGAAAAGTTGCTGACGCATGAATATTATTCAAAAGATAAGACAAAACAAGCCCAGCTTATCGACCGGTTGCAACGGTTTTTTACTAAAAACAAAAAGGTGGCCGAACAGACCATTGAGCAGCTTGTAACTCTTAAAAAGTGACAAGGCCCCCGATGCACGCGAGAGCCTTGCCAGTGAAACGTAGAAATGGATTGAACTTGATCTTTGTATCAGCATTTCATTGGAATACTTTAGCTTTTTGACTATCGGAGGCCAAATTTCTTGGAATCGACCACCGGTGCATTCGTTGGATAGGACGAATTTTTTTTCACCTTTTTTCCCATCGAGGCTTCGCATGGCTACGCCCGGGGGAGTCGGGAAAGCATGAAACGGCTTATTATAGCGATAGCAGTCTTTTTGTCGTTTCATTTGTTGGAGATGGTCGTCACCGCACAAATGAATCCATCAGCGACATGCCTTAAATGCAACGAAATTAAAGCACAGATCGAGGCAAATTATTATTCGCATGATGAGACGACGATCCAGCACCTCCTGACGCAGGTCCTCGACCTGGTCGATCAGCATCCGGCTGCCTGGCATCCCCATTACTACGCGGGCCTGATCTATGTTCAATTAGGCAATATCGTACGCTATCGTGACAAGGCCATGGCCCATCAGTATTACACCGACGCACTGGCGTCCATTCAGGTTGCGCACGAGCGATCCTCAAACGCAGAAAGCACCATCGTACTGGCCGATGTGTATGGAAAGCTGGCATCGTTGAGGACGATGAAGATGTTCTATTATGGAAATCTTTCTGGGATTTATCTACGAAAGGCCTTTCGAATGGCTGATAAACGCTGCCCCAAACCCTATCTGATCGCCGGCATCGAGACGATGTGGACGCCAGTCATTTTTGGAGGAGGGAAAAAACGGGCACGGCAATTTCTGGAAAAAGCACTGGCGGTCGCACCAGATTGGCGCGAATCTGACCGGCTGATCGTCCGCTGGGCGGCCCAGGCGGAAATATTCGCCCACCTGGCACAGCTCGAAATTCTTTGCCAGAGGCCGTCCCAGGCCAAACACTATAGCGCCCTGGCGCTGAGCCTGGTTCCAGACTATGGATTTGTCCTGCGGGATGTCCTGCCCCAACTTGACTGACACAAACACCAAGGGATTCTTTTTGTAATGACATCACTGGGACATTCAATCGTGGGAGCGTCCATGGGTATCCTCTGCATGCCGATATCGGACAGGTTACCTCGGCGACTGATCATTCTCATTGCATTCATTGCCGTAGCCAACCTGCCCGACTGGCCCATTCCTGGCTGGGGCCACGATCGTTTGATCGTCAGTCACAGCATCCTGGTAAACGGAGCGGCCATCGTGTGTCTTGCCATTGGGTTAGGCCTGCAAGGCGCATTATACCGGCAAACGTATCGACGATTGTTTATCGGCCTGATGATCTCCTGGCTAAGCCATTTTTTGTTGGATGCTTTTTATGTGGATTCCCGTCTGGCCATCTTCTGGCCCTTTAGTCAAGCAACTGTTTCCGTTCCCGTTCCCTGGCTGAAGACCCTTCCGCATGTGCCACCTCCGTTTGACGCGCCGGTGACTCGCATCTTGATTTTTGAGATACTGACATTTTGTCCCTTGATGGCTGTGGCCCTTGCTTTTCGACGGTGGAAAGCCTCATGAAACTGAATGCTTCAAATGTTGGCGTTTTCGATATGTCGTTACATCTTAAAGGAGCGACGCAGATATTACCCTTCAACATATGAAACCGAAGATGGGAAGAAGAGACGGGGTGGTCTGCAGAACAGGATAAATTGCACGTTAGAAACCCAATAACAGTGTGGCTAGCGCGCCTGATAATACGAATCCGGCCATTGCCAAACAATCGACAGCGGCCCTGAACGTAATTTTTGATAAACGATGCATATCCCAGCGCCGAAAAATAGTGCGAGGCATCATGTCAAGGCGCTGAAATGGAATCGCTTGCAGCTCCTGAGAATCGCCCATCGAATGCAAGGATCGCCTGCGCCCGGTCAAACACGGCGGGGTATGATTCAATTTTACCATCGGGGATTGAAAATCGATGATCATCTGTTCGGTCTTATGCATGCGTTACCTCAATTCTCTGCAGATCCATAGAACCTTTCCGATGATGCGTACACGATCCATTTCCGTATCGGATAAAAAGATTGGTGCGTATTCCTTGTTATCACTCAATAGAACGAGTTTTCGCGGATGTTTTTCGATCCGTTTGACCATTATCGTATCTTCAACACCCACGGCATAGACGGTGCCGGCGAAAATGTCGGTCTGGGATTGGTCGATGAGCACGGTATCCCCGTCTTTGATCTCCGGCGCCATGCTGTTGCCAAATACATCCATTAAAACCATGCGATCTTTGATCCCTTTACTTCGCAGCCATGCCGTTTTGAATGAATAATGGTCTTCGATTCGATTCTCGACCTCGAAAGATCCAGCACCTGCACAAAGCCGCGCCTGAACTTTCGGCACCGGGAAAAAGCCATTGCCGTCGGTATCGCCGGGTTTCAGCCATTTCGGCCCCCCACCGCCTTCCAACCAATCGGGATTCAAGCCATGATTGCGTAAAAGGGTCAGCAGCCAATTGGCGGGAACAGAATTGTTTTTACGCGCCTGGGTGATGGAACTGCGGTTGACGCGCAAAATGGTTGCCAATTCGGAGAGGTTCTTGATGCCCAAGGCACGGGACACACGGTCGAAAAAAAATTGAAAATGATTTTCCATTTTTCCTTCCAATGGCTATTTGGTTCGTAATTTCCCTAATACAACATATTGTTTAATTATTGCAACATAAAATTTTTAGTAAACAAACTTTTTTTGAGCCCACCGTTGGTAAAATTCAACGTTAACGCCACCATCAATCATCTCTTATGAGCCCGTAACCATTTTCGATCATCTGCTTGGAGAGATCGACATGCATAGCTGTGGGACAAATTACAATAGCGTACATTTAAGCCAGCACACCCAGCGCTGGCTATACCATCGCCAATGCGTATTGATCAGAGAGTTTACCGAAAGGGTGATGAGACGGGAACGTCGGATAGACATCGGTAACGACGACACGAAATTGCCAACGGGCATCGGCCCCCTCAAACCATGTATTCAACCCAATTAACCGAGGGGCGTCATTCAAAAAGTCTACGCATGCCTGCCGGGGCATCAAAAAAAATACCGCAAACCAAAGAGGAAATCACAGACCCAGAACACAACACGTTTTGCAGATTGGATTTCATCCATCGTGTCAGCCAAAAGCTGAATCAGATGATAGAAACGTGCCTATCGGCAGACGGACTGTGATGATTTGCGTTCATCACGAGGCAAATGCCGATGGTATCGTCCAATTTCTTTAATGATTTTCAGATGCGGAAACCCTGAGCCGAGCACCACAACCGATCGCTTTAAAAACTAAAATTTCGGCACGATTCCGCCGACCAAGGGTTCGTAGATCCGGTACTGCGTTTCTTCACCCAGGAGGTCATCGACCTGTTTTTGAAGGTGCATGCGCTGCTCGCTGTCACGCCAGCGGTTCCAATCTTCAACGCTGCTCCACGTGCTTATCACCAGGTATTCCCCTTCACAATCCAGACAACGGAACGTCTTGCCCGTGATGTAACCCGGTTGGCTGGTAGCGATGGATCGCAGCTTGACGATCAATGGTGCCAGTTTTTCGGCTTTTTCTTTTTCCTTGAATCTTCGTTGAATAACGACGGAGATTGGCATCATGACCTCCTTTGTTATTTTCTTTTCGAGCATTTATTCATAGTTAAATCTAATCGACACGATGGATGAAGTCAAATGGTTTAGAATCATGATCTGTTGAATCACTACGCTATGGAAATCGCCTTGGGCCTGTTTTAGGATTGCATTCTAATCGAACATGGATTAAAGTTGGGATCTAAGTCAATATAATCAAAGACTTTCAAGGAAGATCGATCTGGTCTTCGGCACCCTCTTGGGCTGTTGACGACGAGTATTCATTTTTTCTTGCAAACATCCACGACTCGAATCGGTGCCCATGCCTCATACGCGGTCAAAGTGGAAATTTTTTCTTGTGGTTCCGATACTCTTGTTATTCGCCGTCTGCGCCGAATTCGTCCTTTTTTACACCCTCCTTCATCGGCCATGGACCGACCAACAGGCCGATCTGGTTGCCGTTTTTGCCGGTGCAAATGGACGGGCCGAAAAAGGATATGATCTTGCCCGGGCCGGCGCCGCCCCATCCATTGTCATCTCACCGGCGTCCCGACACAGCATCAAAATTTACGATCGGCTATACGGTCGATTACCTTCCGTACGTCATATAATCGAAGACCAGGCCGAAACAACCTTTCAAAACGCATTATTCGTCAGTCGATTGACAGCCCAGCATGGCATGCGGTCTATCATCCTGGTCACCACCGACATCCATATGCCCCGCGCCTACCTGCTGTTTTGGTTGGAGTTGGTGGGGTCTGGAAAAACCATCCTCCCCTGCCCGGTCGTATCCGCTCCCTTTGACAGGAATCCGCTGGCGTGGTCGGTGCGTCAGAAAAAACAGATATACAACGAAATGGTCGAATTTTGGGGAAGTCTTGCAGAGAAGCTAATGTACCATATTCATGGGGGGCTTCCTGAACGATCGTTAAAACAAAACAAGATCGTATCGACTCTGCGGCGGGTATTGTTGTTTCAGAATATTTGAACGGACTCCGGACAATCATCATCGGATGTAAAAAGACGGGAATCATGAACGAACGAAGGCAATACGAAAGATTTTCTATTAGTTATCCAATCATTTATGTGGTCGTCAATGACAGCGGGCAAGTCGAGACTCAAGGCATCGGCCTGGCTTTGGATATCAGCATGGATGGGATGATGTTTGAGTCGAGCGAACCCATCGAAGCCACCCAACTATCCATCCATGCCTCCCGCACCGACGGCGGCACCTTAAAAGTCGATGCTCTATTGGTTTACTCCATGCCCCACGTCCAGGGCAAATACCGGTCAGGCATTCGGTTCACAGGCGATCCCGACCCGATTGCACGCTTTTTCGTCACCCTGCGGCATGATCCCCCCTAGCCTTGGCCCGCCTTTAGCGGCTCGCTGTCGCCAATGATACCGGGCGGCCCGAACACGGGTGCATCGATGCTTCGGCAATGACATCCCACTTGAATTCGAGGTAGTGCCTGAGATTCACCTTGGCATTCTTTAGGCCTAATTTTCTCCGGATATTCCGCCGATGCGTTTTGATGGTATCTTCGGACACACAGAGTTTCTTGGCAATCTTAGCAGAAGTCATTCCGTTTTTGATCAGAATGGCGATTTTCATTTCCGTTATTGAAAACAAGGTAGTAAGGCAATCTTCCTGTTCCAGTGGTTGCGTCAATTCTTCAAGGGCCATTTTGAGCGCATATAGATCCGATCGCCGTTTTTCGAGGTTATGGGCTTGAACCAGGTTCTCGACGAGAGGAAGCAGCTTGGTGGAGATAGTCAAGGCGATCTCCCGATCATAGCTGAGTTTGCTCTTATCCATATTCTGGGCCATAATAGAAATGGTTCGATTGATGGCCAAAAGGTCCAATTCCCTGCGTGACAATTGGGTTCTGCTTTCCTCGAGTTCGGCCGACAATGCCTTCAAGTCTACATTCGCCCTGGCAAGTGCCTGCGTGCGCGTTCTCACCATCGCTTCCAGATACGCATGCGCGTTCAGCAACTCTTTTTGCGCCATGTGCCGTTCCGTTATGTCGCTAATGGCACCGATGAAGCCTTCCTGCTCATTGCCTCCGTTATATTTTTGCCGCCATTCCATGTGAATCACGATGTTTTCGCCATCCGCAGCATGTGTTTCCAGGACCAAGGGCGTCGGTTGGGAGCTGTTTTTGTTGGCCTGCCGCATGCAGCGTCGGACCTCGCGACGAGAGGTTTCATCCGTGAAAAGGTCGAAAAACGATTTTCCGACAGTCTCTGACAATGTGCGTTTGAAAATATTCAGCAGGGTGGGATTGGCGTAAGTGATAATTCCTTGGGCATCGAGTTCGTAGACTCCGGAGGGCAAGGCCTGCAAAATCAATTCGGGCTGGCGTATGGTTTTATGAGAGCAAGGCACCTGGCCCGTGACCAATGATAGTAACCCGTGAGTAGGGACCGTTTCATTCTCCACATATTCGATGACGAGATCATCCAGGTAAGGAACGAACGTATTGGTAACTTTATGCTTTTTCCCGCTTTTGTCCGTTCGCGTGGCCGCCGTAGTAATGATTCGCTTTTCCTCCATGCAGCGTTGAATAGAGGAATAAATGTCCGGGGGACCGGCCAACAGCTTGCCGCCGCTTTCACCAATGATCTGATCATGGCCCGCGCCGTTCAATGCAGCCCCGGCATCATTGCATTGGAATAGCTGTACCTGATCGTGTCGGCACTGCCATAAGAAAACAGGAAGCGGCAAATCCTCAATCAGCACTTCGATATTTCGCATCAGACGACTCTCCCGAAATCCAATTATCGTTTTTTTTGATGTAAGAGATGCTTAATTTACAAAAACGATGCCAATTTGGAATCATTTTTCGTACCGGATAACAGTCTGTAAATACTTATTTTTATAACGATTAAAATGGATGACCCTACCAATCCGTAACAATTGGTGACAGTCATTAGACTGGTGCCCGGCTGTTTTCTGTTACATTATTATTCAGCTGGAGATCAGTTCAGGAGAGTATCTGCTTTATGTAACAATTCAGGAGAGTATCTGCTTTATGTAACAAATGGAACGCTATGTTTACTTTTCCCGTTTATCCTGTCAAGACATTTTGCGAACTAATTCAAAAAAAACGAACGGGAACGCCTCCCCCTTCTTTGCGGTAAGCCGAAAAGCAGTCGCGATGGACCGCGGGGATGTTTCCTGAGCGGCCTGATGGGCTACACCAGAACAAAAAGGGCCGGTCACCCGAGGGGTGACCGGCCCTTTTTCGTTAATAGATGATTGCGTTAGGCGTTAATTACCGGCTCTGCCATCGTCGCAAGCATCGTCCGCCCCCGACCGACCGGCATGTTCGGCGGTACCGGCCAGGGTACAGGCATCGGAGCCTTCTTCCGCCGCGGCCAGCTCGCCGGAGGCCTGGGCCGGCTTGAATTCGGCGTCGGCCATCTCCTTGAGCTTGGCATAGCGTTGGGCAAATTCAGCCTCCAACCGAGTATGAAGGTTCTGGGCTTCATCCGGGAAGAGCTTCTGTAGGGCGGCGTAGCGGACTTCGCCGGCCAAAAATTCTTGCAGGCTGCCGTCCGGCTCCTTGGAATCCAGCACGAACGGGTTCTTACCTTCTTCCCTGAGCGTCGGGTTGTAGCGATAAAGCGGCCAGTAACCACTCTTCACCGCCAGGTTGGTCTCCTCCTGGCTCTTGCCCATCCCCTTTTTGATTCCATGGTTGATGCAGGGGGCGTAGGCCATGATCAGTGACGGCCCATCGTACCCTTCGGCTTCGGTAAAAGCCTTGACTAGCTGCTGTTTATTGGCCCCCATGCCTACATTGGCCACATAGACATAGCCATAGGTCATGGCCATACCACCCAGATCTTTCTTGGCGGTCTTCTTACCAGAGGCGGCGAACTTGGCGATGGAGCCCGTCGGCGTGGCCTTGGAGCTCTGTCCGCCGGTGTTGGAGTAAACCTCCGTGTCGTAAACCATCACGTTGATGTCTTCTCCCGAGGCCAGCACATGGTCGATGCCGCCAAAAGAGATGTCATAGGCCGATCCGTCACCCACGAAGATCCAGTAGGAGCGCTTGGTAAAATGGCCGGCCAGGCCTTCGATTTTCTCCAGCACCGGATTGCCCGCATAGGTGAAAAGCATCTCCTTGATCTGGTCGCCGTAGCGTTTGGACCCGTCGGGATCCTTCATATTATCCAACCAGCCCTGCATGGCGGATTTCAGTTCGTCATCAATATCGGAGTCGATCGCCTCGGCGACCAGCTCGGCCAAATGCTTACGCTGTTGAAGGGCGCCCAGTAGCATACCGTAGGTAAATTCGGCCGGGTCTTCGAACAGGGAGTTGCCCCAGGTGGGACCACAACCCTCGCTGTTGACGCAGTAGGGAATCGATGGCGCGCTCCCGCCCCAGATGGAGGAACACCCCGTAGCATTACCAATCACCATGCGTTCACCGAAAAGTTGGGTCAGCAGTTTGGCATACGGCGTTTCTCCACATCCTGCACAGGCACCCGAGAACTCCAGCAGGGGCTGGTAGAATTGGCTGCCTTTGACCGTGTCGCGTTTGACCAGACCTTCGCGTACCGGCAGGCTGGATGCAAAACGCTGGTTGGGAACCTGTTTTTCAATTTGCGTGCTCAGCGGTTTCATGACCAGGGCCGGCTGCTTGGCCGGACAAATGTCGGCGCAGTTGCCGCACCCCATGCAGTCTTCGGCGAAGACCTGCACGCGGAATTTGTACTCCTTGAGTTCCTTGCCCAGGGCCTTCTTGGCCTCGAACCCCTCGGGCGCGTCTTTCAGTTCGTCGTCGGTAACCAGCACCGGCCGAATGGCCGCATGGGGGCAGACCATGGCGCATTGGTTGCACTGAATGCAGTTTTCCATGACCCACTCGGGAACGTTGATGGCCACGCCACGTTTTTCGTATTGGGTGGTGCCCACTGGAAAAATCCCGTCGGGCGTGAAGGCGCTGACCGGCAGCTTGTCCCCCTGCACGGCGAGCATGGGCCGCATCACCTCGGTCACCCACTGAGGCTCGTCCACGGCAACCTCGGCCACGCCACCGGCGTCAGCCCATTCAGCCGGCACGTCGACCTCCACCAAGTGATCGAGGGTCTTGTCCACGGCGGCGTTATTCATATTGACGATCTTGTCGCCCTTTTTGCCGAACATCTGCTTGATCTGATCCTTTAGGTAGGCGATGGCGTCGTCCACGGGAATCACGTTGGCGGCCTTGAAGAATGCCGTCTGCATGATCATGTTGATGCGACCGCCCAACCCGACGTCGCCGGCAATTTTCACCGCGTCGATGGTGTAAAACTTGAGCTTCTTGCGGGCGATGGTCTGGCGCATGGCAGCCGGCAGTTTCTCTTCCATCTCTTCCAGGCTCCAGGGGCTGTTGAGCATGAACGTGCCCCCGTCCTTGATGCCCTCCAGCACCTCGTAGGTGTTCACGTAGGCCGGATTGTGGCAGGCGATGTAATCGGCGCTGTCGATCAAGTAGGTGGATTTGATGGGCGTCTTGCCGAAGCGCAGGTGAGAGATGGTCACGCCGCCCGATTTCTTGGAATCGTAGGCGAAATAGGCCTGGGCATACATGTCGGTGTTGTCGCCGATGATCTTGATGGCGCTCTTGTTGGCGCCCACGGTTCCATCGGCACCCAGGCCCCAGAATTTGCACTGCACCGTGCCTTCCGGAGCCACATCGAAACCGGTTTCCACCTCCAGACTGGTGTGGGTGACATCATCCACGATACCCACGGTAAAATGGTTCTTGGGAGCCATGGCGTTCATGTTGTCATACACCGCCTTGACCATGGAGGGGTTGAACTCCTTGGAACCCAATCCATAACGACCGTTGACGATGGTGGGCATGTCGCCGCGTTCCATGAAGGCGGTACACACATCCTGATAGAGCGGATCGCCCAGGGCACCCGGTTCTTTGGTGCGGTCGAGAACCGTGATGCGGCTGGCCGTGGCCGGGATCGCCTCCAGAAGGTGTTGCGCGGAGAAGGGACGGAAGAGTCGCACCTTGACCAGCCCCACGGCTTCGCCGCGGGCATTGAGATAATCGACGACCTCCTCGATGGTCTCGCAGGAGGAGCCCATGGAGATGATCACCCGGTCGGCCGTCGGATCGCCTACATAGTCGAACAGCTTGTACTTGCGGCCGGTCAGTACGGATACCTTCTTCATGTAATCGGCGACGATGTCCGGCACATCGTTGTAGAACAGATTGACGGCTTCCCGTCCCTGGAAATAA
This sequence comes from uncultured Desulfosarcina sp., assembly GCA_963674765.1. Lineage (GTDB taxonomy): Bacteria > Desulfobacterota > Desulfobacteria > Desulfobacterales > Desulfosarcinaceae > Desulfosarcina. The sequence goes on from OY771548.1 coordinate 5,619,741, forward strand.
ATATCCGGATTTTGGGCCGTGCCGCGCAGCTCCGGCGTTTCCGGATTGACCGCCCGGGACCGGAAATTTTCCAGGGCCTCCCGGTTGATCAGCTTGGCCATATCATCGTAATCGATCAATTCGATCTTTTGAATTTCATGGGAGGTCCGGAAACCATCGAAAAAGTGCAGGAAAGGAACGCTGGATTCGATGGCGGCCAGATGAGCGACCAATCCCAGGTCCATGACCTCCTGCACCGACGCGGAGGCCAGCAGGGCGAAACCGGTCTGACGCACGGCCATCACGTCTTGATGATCGCCGAAAATGGAAAGCGCATGCGCGGCGATGGCGCGGGCGGTCACATGCATCACGCCGGGCAGCAGTTCACCGGACATCTTGTACATGTTGGGAATCATCAAGAGCAGGCCTTGAGAGGCGGTATAGGTAGACGTCAGTGAACCGGCGGCCAGGGAGCCGTGAACCGCGGCGGCCGCGCCGGCCTCGCTTTGCAGCTGACGCACCAAAAGGGTTTGGCCGAAGGCATTCTTGAGTCCATTCGCCGCCCACTCATCGCAGATTTCACCAATGGGTGATGATGGGGTAATCGGATAGATGGCGGCCACCTCGCTCATGGCATAAGCCACGTGGGCGGCAGCGGTGTTCCCGTCGATTGTTTTCATTTTTTTTGCCATAACTGCTCCTTGTTACGGGGGTTGAAGATGACATCGACTCCGCGCAGCCGGCTTTGATAGTGGCTGCCACGGACAACTGGTACCAGTTAGCAAACGGCGGGAAGGGGGTCGATCCAGGGTGCACCGGTTTTGCTGTCGATCAGACGAAAAGATAAATTTTAAAGCATATTAATGCGAAATTGACAAGTCTAAATTGAAGCTGGCTTGGTTGCCGTTGGCGTCCAGAATGATAATGAAAATATACTCGTTTATTTTTCCTTGTGGCTGGATTCTAATCTGCCATCTCGTCAAACCGGCACTTGAGCATCAGCGATTCCCCGTCGAAGGAGGTTTTTACCTTATAGGGAAGCGTCTTGAACAGATTGATCATGGCCTTGTTTTTGGGTGAGGTATAGGCCACCAAGCCGGCGATGCCGTTTTCCCGGGCCGCCCGGGCCAATTTGCGCAAGAAGAGTTTGCCCAGGCCCTTGCCCTGATAGTCTTTGGAAATGGAAAAGGCCACTTCGGCTATATTACTCTCGATGAGCAACAAATACTCACCGACGCCAACCACGCGGCCGAAGCCGAACTCACCCACCACCGCCACCAGGGTCAGGTCCTTGATGTAATCGATCTGGGAACGGGTCTCCACGTCGTTACGGTCAAAGCTGAGCTTATCATGAAAAAAGCGCAGTTGGACATCTTCCTTGTCCAGGCTGTAGTAATGTTCCTGAATTCGACGTTCATCCACCGGTTTGGAGGGCCGGATAGTGATCTGCTCACCATCGCGCTCGACGGTCTCCTCGAGGTGGATGGGATAAATACCCTTGGTTGCCTCGCCCAGGCGGCGATCCCCACCGATCAGCCGAGCTTCTTTGGCCTCACTGAACAGCCAGTCACGGTGATCCGGATGGGCAATCCCGATCAAGGCCAGCACACGCTCCTGCAAACTTTTGCCAAACAGGTTGACGGCGCCATACTCGGTAACCACGTAATGCACATCGCCCCGCGGCACCACGACGGCCACGTTACCTAAAGACGGCACGATATGGCTGCGCTTGCCATCCCGTGACGCGGCATAGAGCATGATGATCGACTTGCCGCCCTTGGATCGTTTGGCCCCGCGGACGAAATCGGGGATGCCGGAGACACCGGCGAAAAAGGTATGTTCGGACGCTTCGGCCGCCACCTGGCCGGTGAGATCGATGGTGTGGGCCACGTTCATGGAAACCATGCGGTTGTGCTGGGAAATGATGAACGGATCGTTGACATAGTCCGAGGGCCGGAAATCCACGCCTGGGTTGTCGTGTAGGAACTCGTAGAGGTTGGCACTGCCGATGGCGCAGGAGGCCACCAGTTTTCCCTCGTTAATGCCCTTCTTGCGATTGGTGATCACGCCCTTGGCGTACAGGTGCATGATGTCGTCGGTGATATACTGGGAATGAAAGCCAAGATCGTTTTTGTCGACAAGTCCTTTGATGGTGGCCTGGGAAGCGGCGTCCAGCCCCATCTGGAGGGTGGATCCGTCTTCAATCAAACGCGAGATATGCTTGCCGGCCCACTCGGCGGCGCCGGAGCGTTTGCGCAAGTCGACCGACAGAATCGGTTCCTCGTGCTCCACGATGACATGCACCCGGTTGACATGAATGAAGCTCTGGCCCATGGTGCGGGGCATCCTCGAATTGACCTGGGCGATCACCAGATCGGCGCTTTGGGCCGCGGCCAGGGTGATGTCAACGGAAACCCCCAGACTCAACCAACCGAAATCGTCCGGTGGCGCCACCTGGATCAGGGCCACATGGATGGGCATTTTCCTGGACAAGAATAGACCGGGAACCTCGGACATATTCATGGGCGTAATAAAACGCATGTACCGGGCAATGCTCTCCGTATCCGCCGATCCCAGATAGATGGTCCGAATGTTCAGGCTGTGGTCCTGGGTTCGGTCGGCGATTTCGGACAAGGAGGTGGTTTCCCGACTCATCAGCCGAACGATCTCGATCCCGCTGATTTTCAAGGAAGCCTCGGACAATGCCTTTACCAGTGCCTGGGGCTCGCCACTGGCACTGCCGATAAACACTCGCTGGCCGGGACGGATCATGGCGATGGCCGCCGCCGCCGATTTGCGTTTTTCCACATAGCTGTCCGCCCAATATGTCGACCGTGTCATGCTCCGCCTCCTTTATCGTCTAATCCGATCATCCGCTTGTGTCCGTATTGCGCCCGGCTACTGTGGTGATTCCAGAATAAAACGGCAGTCCGCCACGGTGCCGCCCTCTCCGTCGGGGTGAACCAGCAGCGGGTTGATGTCCAATTCCTTGATTTCCGGATGGTTTAGTACCAGGTCGGAAAGCCCAACCAACATGCGTTCGATGGTAGCGATGTCGGTCTTGGGTTCACCACGATACCCACAAAGCAGTTTATAGCCTTTGATACTGCGTACCATATTGCGGGCGCCATTGCGGGTTATCGGCGCCAGCCGAAAGGCCACATCCTGAAAGATCTCCACGAAAATGCCCCCGATGCCAAACATGATCAAGGGTCCGAAAATCGGGTAACGGGTCATTCCCAGGATCACTTCGTGCCCTTTGGGCGCCAGCCGCTGAACCAGCACACCGGTGATTTCCGCATCCGGGCTGTAGTTCGCGGCATTGTCCACGATGGTCTGATAGGCGGCCATCACCGCATCCCGGCTATCCGGCCCCACGATCACACCGCCGGCATCGGACTTGTGGATGATTTGGGGTGAGACGATCTTCATGACCACCGGGTACCCCATTTGCTCTGCTGCGTCGCCGGCCGCTTCGGCGGTGGTGGTCAGCACTGTCGGCAACACATTGAATCCATAACACTTGAGCAGTTCGGTGCCGCCGATTTCCCCCAAATAAGTCTGGCCCTTTTCCAAGGCCCGGGCAGTGATTTCCCCGGCCCGTTGTTTATCGTGTTTGATCGAAAAGGGGGCCAGATGCTGCCGATTCAGCCAGCGCGAGTAGCGGTACAAGGCACCGAATGTCTTGGCCGCGCTCTCGGGAAAACGATACACCGGCACACCATTTTCCTGCAAGTATTTCACACCGGCGCTAACATCGATAATGCCCATGAAGCAGCACAGGATCGGTTTGTGGGAACGGCGGGCGATACGGACGATGGCCTCGGCCGTGCCGATGGCATTGGTCATGCTCTGGGGGGTCAAAATCACCAGGGCACCGTCCACACCTTCATCTTTAATCACGGCCGACAGTGCATTTTCATAGCGATCCTGAGCCGCATCACCGATCACATCCACCGGATTGTTGAGGTTGGCGGTCTGGGGCAGATGACTTCTCAATACCTCGACGGTCTCTTCGCTGAATTTGGCCAGTTCCAGGCCGGAGGTGACCGTCATGTCCGTGGCCACGATCCCGGGACCGCCGGCGTTGGTGACGATGGCCACCCGGTTGCCCAGCGGCACCTTACGTCGCATTTTGCCCAGCGCACTTTCGTTTTTATAAGCGAAGGCGGTTCCGAAATCGAAAAGTTCATTGATGGATTCTACACGGATAATTCCACTTTGGGTAAAAATGGCGTCGTAGACGGCTTCGCTACCGGCCAGGGAACCGGTGTGTGAGGCGGCGGCCTCGGCACCGGCGCTGGTGCGACCGGATTTGATGGCCAAAACCGGCGTGGGCCGATCCCCCCCGGTGATTTCCTTGACGACCTCGATGAATTCCGGGCCCCGTTGCAGCTCTTCGATATAGAGCATGATCACCTCGGTCTCCGGATCGGCGTGAAAATAGCGCAACAGATCGAGTTCATCCACATCGGCCTTGTTGCCGATGGACACAAACTTGGAGAAACCGAAATCCTTGTCCGCCGCAAAGTCCAGTACCGCCGTACACAACGCACCGCTTTGGGAAATGAATGAAATGTTTCCCGCCGCCGGCATCCTGGCCGAAAAACTGGCATTGAGCCGCACATCGGCATTGGGGTTAATGACCCCCAAACAGTTGGGACCCACCACGCGCACGCCCGCATCACGGCACATGGCCACGATGCGCCGCTCAATCTCGAGTCCCTCTCCGCCGACTTCTTTGAAGCCTGCAGAAACAATGACGACGGCCTTGACTCCTTTTTCGATCGCATTGGCGATGGCGGTTTCGGCGAACCGCGGGGGCAAAATGATAATGGCCAATTCGATGGGATCGGGAATATCCTTGATATCTGGGTAGGCACGCACGCTGGCGATGGATTTCGCCTTGGGGTTGACCGGGTAGAGCGTACCGGTGAAGCCCCCTTTTAGGATGTTGACAAAAATATCATGGCCCACCTTCCCAGGTGTGCTGGAGGCACCCACCACCGCCACGGATGATGGGTTAAACAACGCATCGAGACCTTCCATGGATAGTTGACCTATTTTTTCTCGTTAAATAAAAAAGGGACCGTATTGGCTTCGAGCCACACACGCGTCCCGATCAACTCGGTCGTCGGTAGTCAACCGACGACCGTCTCACTATCCCGGCTAAATTGTGCCTCTATTCGACCTTGAGTACGTGGGTATGAATCGAGGTCTTTTCAAATAGCAGCCGGTTTCTCACCGCCCCCTCCCCATGCTCGACATGGTTTAACCATTAATATCCAATGGGCATCCAGACTGTCAAGCACAAAGAATCAAACCCCTTGAATTTAAATGACCGGCGTGATATTCAAGTTCGGTTAATTAGTAAGATTAAAGTAGGTTTTCGAAAAAATCATTCCCCTTGTCGTCCACCAGAATAAAGGCGGGAAAATCCTTGACCGTGATCATGTAGATGGCCTCCATTCCCAGTTCGGGATATTCCAACACCTCCACTGAGGTAATACATTCTTTGCCCAGGCGTGCGGCCGGGCCACCGATGGATCCCAAGTAAAACCCACCGAATTTTTTACAGGCGTCGGTTACCGCTGGGGAGCGGTTGCCCTTGGCCAGCATGACCATGGATGCCCCCTGGGCCTGGAATAGGGGTACGTATGAATCCATGCGCCCGGCCGTGGTGGGGCCAAAGGATCCGGATGCATATCCCTCAGGCGTCTTGGCCGGCCCCGCGTAGTAGATGATGTGATCTTTCAGATACTGGGGCAACCCCTGGCCGCTGTCGAGCCGTTCCTTGAGTTTGGCATGGGCGATATCCCGGCCGACGATGATTTTACCGGACAATTTAAGCCGCGTGGCCACCGGGTAACGGGTCAAGATGGCCCGGATATCGTCCATGGGCTGGTCGAGATCGATGGCCACGGCGTCGTCCGCATCACCCGACGGCTCGGGTAGATACTTTGCCGGGTCGGTCTCCAATTGTTCCAGAAAAATGCCCTCGGCGGTGATTTTGCCCTTGATATTGCGGTCCGCACTGCAACTCACGCCGATGCCGATGGGGCAAGAGGCCCCATGGCGCGGCAACCGCACCACGCGGATATCGTGACAGAAGTACTTTCCGCCGAACTGGGCGCCGATTCCCAGATCGCGGGATTGTGCCAGCAGCTCCGCCTCTAAAGCGACATCCCGGAAACCGTGTCCGCGCTCACTCCCCTCACAGGGCAGGCTGTCCAAATAACCGGCCGAGGCCAGTTTAACGGTTTTCAGGTTGAACTCAGCCGATGTGCCGCCCACCACCACGGCCAGATGGTAAGGCGGACAGGCCGCGGTTCCCAGGGTTTTCATTTTGGCAATGATAAAATCCACCAGGGTACCCGGATTGAGTACCGCTTTGGTTTCCTGATAGAGGTAAGTCTTGTTGGCCGATCCCCCGCCCTTGGCGATGAAGAGAAATTTATAGGCATCGCCCATGGTGGCATAGACTTCGACTTGAGCCGGCAGGTTGCATCCGGTGTTCTTTTCGTCATACATACTCAACGGTGCATTTTGAGAGTAGCGCAAATTGCCGTTGGTGTAGGCGTTGAACACGCCCCGGGAAAGCGCCTCCCCATCATCTCCCCCGGTCCATACCTGCTGGCCCTTCTTGCCCATGACGATGGCCGTGCCCGTATCCTGGCACATGGGAAATTCCATCTCGGCGGAGATGACGGCATTCTTCAGCATCTCCAGGGCCACATAGCGATCGTTAGCCGAGCTATCCGGGTCATCCAGGATTGTCCGCAGCTGATTTAGATGCCCCGGCCGCAACAGATGGGAAACATCCCGAAAGGCCGCCTCGGCAAGCCGTTCCAATCCTTCCGGGGCCACCTTGATCATGGGGTTTCCGTCAAACCGAGTCGCGGACACGTAATCCGTGGTCAGCAGCCGGTAAGGCGTATCGTCTTCACCCAGGGGCAGCAGATCGGTATACTTGAATTCTACCATGGGGTTCCTCCTTAAGATTTTAACTATTTATAATATAATACAATACGTATTCTTAAAGTGGTGCTTGGCCGGTCAGGAAATGCAAAAATGAAGGAAATTAACTTACTGGGCAGGGTTTGATATTGTCAAGGCATTAAATAGTGTCCATCCAGAAATAGGGAACTATTTCTGGATGGACACGAAACAGTTAACCGACCAGCAGACGGCCCAGGTCCTGGTCCTTTTGACGCCACAGGCCGTTGAGCCAGGTCTGGAAATCACGTTTGAACTGCACATCCTTCAGGTAATCGCCCACAATTTGGTTGGTGATGGGCAGGGTTTTCACGCGGACTTTAATCTCCTTAACCCGGCCACAGGCAAAATCCCAGAAACTTGCGGCACCCTGAGGGTAGGCGATGGTGACATCCACCACCTCATGCAGCTTGTCCCCCATGGCCGCCAGCACGAAGGCCATGCCGCCGGCCCGGGTACGCAGCAGATGCGTGTAGGGCGATCGCTGGCGGGCATGCTTTTCGGGGGTAAACCGGGTGCCTTCGACAAAGTTCATGATCGACACGGGAAGAGTCCTGAATTTTTCGCACGCCTGTCTGGTGATTTCCAAATCCTTGCCGATTAAATGGGGATGTTTTTTCAAAAATTTCCGTGTGTAACGCTTCATGAAAGGAAAATCCAATGCCCACCAGGCCTGACCTAAAAAGGGAAACCAAAACAGCTCCTTTTTCAAGAAAAATTTTAGAAAGGGAATCTTGCGATGGAAAACGTTTTGCAACACCAGAATGTCCACCCAGGATTGATGGTTGGCCACCACCATGTACCAACCGTTGGGATCAAGGTTGTCGAGACCCTTCACGTCCCAGTGGATACCGTTAAGCCATTTTTGGTTGAGTTTGTTCCCGGCGATCCAAACCGTGGCAATGACGGTCAGCAGCCGACGGCACCCGTTTTGGATCGACGCCACGGGTAACAGTTTGATCAAGGCAACGATATACAACGGGATACAGCAGACAATCGTGTTGAGCAAATAGAAAAAGAGGGAAAAAACCCCGCGACTACCTTCAAATACCGCTTTCATCATTGAATGCCTCGCCAACGCCGGTGAAAAATGGCGCCCCGCCCCTTTCCGGCGAAAAAAATAGAGATCGAAGGTTGAAAGATCGATTTTTTTTAATAAACTGACCCGAGATCGACAAGCGAAGCGCCAATAGCTGACAAAAGTTTTACAAATCACTGATCCAATCACGAGGGAGCCAAGGTGATGAACAAGCCACGCGCAGGGAACCGGGAGCGCCCGTCGTCGCAGACGCGCTGGCAGCGGAAGCTGCACGAAGTGATATTCGAGGCCGACACGCCAGCCGGCAAGGGGTTTGATGTGATCCTCATCGTGAGTATCCTGGCCAGTGTTCTGGCCGTGATGTTCGACAGCATCAGCGAGGTGCGTTCTGTTTATGGAGGGCTGTTTTATGGTATCGAGTGGTTCTTTACCCTGCTCTTCACCCTCGAGTATGTCTTGCGCCTTGCATGCGTGGGCCGGCCGCTTCACTATGCCACCAGTTTTTACGGCATCGTCGATCTGCTGGCTATCGTTCCCACTTACCTCAGCCTGGTAATCCCAGGCAGTCAGTTTCTGCTGGTTATCCGCATCCTGCGTATTCTGCGTATCTTTCGAATCTTAAAGCTGGCCGCATACCTTAAGGAAGCGCATCTTCTCGTCAAAGCCTTGAAGGCCAGCAGCCGCAAGATCGCGGTTTTCCTTTACACGGTCCTGACACTGGTGGTCATCTTCGGTTCTCTGATGTACGTCATCGAGGGTGAGACCAACGGCTTCACCAGCATTCCGCGGGCCATTTACTGGTCTATCGTTACCCTGACCACCGTCGGCTATGGCGACATTTCTCCTCAAACCGGTTTTGGCCAGGCCGTGGCCGCGCTGGTAATGATTTTGGGGTATGCCATCATCGCCGTTCCCACCGGTATCGTAACCGTGGAGATGTCGCATGCCTTTGGCTCCGGCATATCCACCCAGGCCTGCCCCCAATGCAGCGCCGAGGGACATGATGTGGACGCCCGGCATTGCAAATACTGTGGTGCGGCCTTGTAGCCTTTGTTCCGGGCATGGATCGAAGGCAGGCTGCCCATCCCCGAATTGTCGATAAGGGTTGCCTGACAAAAAATATTCATATAATATTTTCAAACGCTTAGTTTGATGACAAACGGTGCCTGAAACACCTTCCATGCTAAAGGAGAACTGACGATGAAAAGCATTCTGAAACTCATGTTAACGGCCGGTCTGGTTTTGGGAATCTTGCCTGCCGGTTCCGCCCTGGCCGATCAATACGCTGACACCCTTGCTATTTTCAAGCAATCTCCGGTGGTGCGCACGTTTTTCGATAACTGCTATGGCTATGCGGTCTTTCCAACCGTCGGTAAAGGCGGATTCGTGGTCGGCGGTGCCTATGGAACGGGCCTGGTCTACGCCGGGGATAAGGTCACTGGCACCGCCAAATTGATCAAGGCGACCTTCGGTCTCCAAGCTGGCGGTCAGGCGTTCAGCCAGATCCTGTTCTTTCAGGATCAACGTGCCTATCGGGATTTCACCCAAGGGAGTTTCGAACTCGATGCGGGTGTGTCGGCCGTGGCCATCACTGCCGGGGTGCAGGCCAAAGCCGGGACCAATGGTTCCACCGCGGGGATAAGCGCGGGGCCGGCCACCGCTACCCAGGCCGAGACCATTTACTACAAAGGCATGGCCGTCTTCGTCCACGCCAAGGGCGGACTGATGTACGAAGCCACCGTGGGCGGACAAAAATTTACGTTCACACCACAGGGAAAATGAGCCTTTGCGTCGGCGATGTTGCGCCAATCGGCACTACCGACAACCGTCGAGACCTTAGAGCAAGCCATGCAAGCGACCATAGACAACCATCGTCTGCCTGACGGGGTTCTGAAAGTGACCCTTTCCGGTCATTGGACCCTCGATCAGAAGATTCCATCCAATGCCGATATCACGGCCCTGCTCGACAACCCGACGCCCACGCGTATCCGTTTCGAAAGCAGCCGCCTTGAGGGGTGGGACAGCAGCCTGGTGGTTTTCATGAACACGTTCGTGGACCGTTGTGCTGCGGCCAATATCGACATCGATACGCAAGGCTTGCCATCCGGTGCACGGCGATTACTCGATCTGTCAAAATCAGGTCTCTCCAGCCTTGAAACCGCCCCCTCCTCCTCCACCCCGTCTCAATTGGCTCGGATCGGCGCAGCGGGGATCGATGCCATTGCAGCGATTGGTCGAACCCTTGATTTCATTGGTGAGCTGGTCCTTTCAGGCCTGCGCTTGATCACCGGTAGGGCACGGGTTCGATCGATAGATGTCTGGCGGGTCGTGCAGGAGTGCGGCTGGGAGGCGCTGCCGATCGTGTCGCTGATCAGCATCCTGGTCGGATTGATTTTGGCCTTCATGGGCGCGGTACAGCTGCAAATGTTCGGTGCCCAGATTTTCATCGCCGATCTGGTGGGCATCGGCATGGCCAGGGAAATGGGGGCGGTGATGACCGCGGTGATCATGGCCGGACGTACGGGAGCGGCGTTTGCCGCCAACATCGGCACCATGCAGGTCAATGAGGAAATCGACGCACTCAAAACCCTGGGCGTTTCACCCATCGATTATCTGGTGTTGCCGCGTACCGCCGCCTTGGTGTTGATGATGCCACTGCTTTGCATCTATTCCGACTTCATGGGAATTTTAGGCGGCATGCTGGTGGGCGTAGGGGTATTTGATATCTCCGCCACCCAATACCTCGCTCAGACCCAAAAGGCGCTCGAGGTCACCCATCTTAGCATCGGTGTCGTGAAAAGCGGCTTTTTTGGGTTGATCGTCGCCTTCTGCGGCTGCATGCAGGGAATGCACTGCGGACGTAGTGCGGCCGACGTAGGCAAAGCCACGACGTCTGCCGTCGTTATTGCCATCGTTTATATCGTAGTCGCCGATGGGCTGTTTGCCGTGTTGACCAATACACTCGGCATCTAAAACGAAAGAAGAGGAATATACGATCACATGGAAACCGCCAACTCCACGGCTCCCCATATTATCGTCCGCGGCTTGACCATGGGATACGGTAACGTGGTACTCATGCGCGATCTCGCTTTTTCCGTCAATCGCGGTGACGTCTTTGCCATCATGGGCGGCAGCGGATGCGGGAAAAGCACACTGATGCGAATTCTCATGGGCCTCAAGGCGCCCATTGCCGGCAGCGTGCATTACGGTAAAATCGATTTCTGGTCGTTGATGGAAACGGAGCGGCAAGGCATGCTGTGCCGGTTCGGTGTGCTTTACCAGAGCGGAGCATTATGGAGTTCCATGACCTTGGCAGAAAACGTCGGTTTACCCCTGGAGCTTTATACGAATCATGGTCCCGCGGCGATTCGAGACATGGTACGGTTCAAACTTTCCCTGGTGGGGTTGTCCGGTTTTGAGGATTATTATCCGTCGGAAATTTCCGGCGGCATGCGTAAACGGGCCGGCCTTGCACGAGCCATCGCGTTGGACCCCGACGTCCTGTTTTTTGACGAGCCATCCGCCGGCTTGGATCCGGTGAGCGCCAAAAACCTGGACGATCTGATTTTGACCATCAACCAGAGCCTGGGAGCCACGATCCTTATCGTGACCCATGAACTCCCCAGTATTTTTGCCATCGCCAACAATGCCGTATTTCTGGATACCCAAACACGAACCGCCGCAGCGACCGGGAGCCCCCAACAGATGCTGGATACCGCCAGTAACCCGGCGGTAATTCGTTTTCTCACTCGCGGAGCTTCAACCGTTGATCCACGCAAGGGAACCTAATCGATGAAAAAAGAAGTCAACAAAACACTGATCGGTGCCTTTATTATCGGTGCATTGGCCCTGTTTATAGCCGTCATCCTGACATTGGGAGGCCGTAACCTGTTTGAGCCGTCCAACAGCTATGTGCTCTATTTCCCCGGTTCCGTGAAAGGGTTGGGGCTCGGCGCACCAGTCCAGCTCAAAGGGGTGACGTTGGGCAAGGTCACGGCCATCAATCTGGTCTACGATCTGGAAAACGAGTCGTTTCTCAATCGTGTCGCTTTTGAGGTTACGGAAGGATCGATCAAAATCGCCGGATCGTCAATGAAAGTAAAAAATCTCAATGATGAATCCACGATGACGGAAACCGTTGACAATCTGGTCAATGGGGGGTTACGGGCCAAACTGAAAATCCAAAGTGTTCTCACCGGCCAACTCTTGGTCGATTTTGATTTTTATCCAGATACGCCCATCCATCTGGTGGGTATCGAAGACGATTTGCATGAACTGCCGACGCTTCCATCCGATATGGAGGCGATCGAACAGACGTTGGAAGATCTGGATATTGGGGGGCTGGTCGAATCGTTAAAATACATCGCCAAAGGGATCGACAAGCTAATTAATTCTACAGCCATGCAAACCCTGGCCGCCAACGCCAACCAGACCCTGTCGGTTTATCGCCAGCTGGCGGAAAATCTGAATATCGAAGCGGTCGCAATGCTGGCCGATGCGCGCCAGCTGATCCAGACCACCGACAACCAAATACCACCGATGGCCCGGGGAATTGTCGATACGGCTGCCGGCCTTAAAACAGCCATCGATCACATGGAACAACGGCTCCAACCGGCGATGACATCCATCGATGCAGCGGCCGCTTCCGCTAAAAATACGTTCCATCAGGCCGACGCTCTGCTGACCAATCTGGTATATCTGTCGGGTGAGGATTCTGCCCTCGTTTACCGGATCGATGAAACGCTCACCGAAACGAGAAAAGCCGCCCGCACCCTGGCCATACTGGCCGACTATCTCAACCGACACCCGGAGGCCCTATTGCGCGGGAAGAAAGCACGTGGAGGAACAAAGTGAGAACAGGACTCTTTTGGGCCATCATCGCGCTCTTCACCCTCATGGTCAGTAGCGCTTGTGTAAACGTAGGCGGTGGAAACTCACCCGAAACCCGGTATTTTCTGCTTGAGGCCAAATCAACGGCACCACCAGGCTTCGCTCAGACACCACTGATAACCCGCCTTGCCATCGGCATCGGTCCGGTAAGGGTTCCCCGCTATCTTGACCGACCGCAAATCTTAACCCGCCTTAACGAGCAGGAGTTTCTATCCGATGAGTTCAACCAATGGTTAGAGCCCCTGAAGATCAGCATCCCCCGCATCATGGGAGAAAACCTATCGGTACTTACCGGTAGCAGCCGAATCCGGACATTCCCCTGGAATTCATCCACACGCCTGGATTACCGGCTATCCATGGATGTTTTGCGTTTTGATGCCGATGCAGACGGCAAGGTCCGCCTCAAAGCGACCTGGCGCATTGTGATTGGCGAAGATCGCCACCGGTCAACGGAACGGCAGTCCATCATCGAAAAGACAGCCGTGGGGTCTGGTGTCGGCGGCAGAGTCGAAGGACTCAGCCTTGCCCTTGCGGATCTTTCACAGAAAATTGCCACTGAATTGATCAACCTGAATTCGCAGTTGAAAGAACAACCGTCCCGGGTGAGAGAATAGGAAAATGCGCAGCAAGAAACGTCGCCTCACGGTTAGCTCTACCATGGGTGATCTATATAGTGCCCATCCAGAAATAGGAAAATTTGGTTGAGATCAAGGCGCGCGACCAATCTTAGCTCGGGTTTTACCGGAGGCGCCCGAAGGAAGTGCCCTTGGGGTGCATAGGGTTGATATTCCGAGGATTAAATTTTTCGTGCAACACCGATATCGGGCAAATTGGCCATTTCTGGATGGGCACTATCCAGCGCGGCCCTCACCGCCTGCCCTAACGTGTACAGGGTATACGGTTTTTTGATGTACGGCCCCGCACCGAGACGGATGGCCGCGTTAACACGCTCGGTCTGTGAAAATCCGCTGGCGATAACCGCTTTTTGCTTTGGGTGAAGTGTGAGGATCTGTTTGAATGTATCCAGACCGTCCATCCCGGGATCCATGATCATATCCAGCACGATACCATCGACCCGATTTTTCCCCAGATACCCAATGGCATCCTCTCCACTGGCAACCGCGGTTACCCGATAGCCCAACTGGGTCAGAAGTTCCGATGCGATTTGACGCTGCTGCTCGAGATCATCCACGACAAGCACGGTTTCTCCGCGCCCCTGGCAGTTATCAAGTGTTTCCGCCTGATCGACCGTGTCTGATGGCGGCAGAGGCTGGCGCGAAACCGGGAAGTACAGACTGAACCGTGTGCCCTGCCCTTCAATGCTGTCCACATCAATATATGCCTGGTGATCCTTAACGGTCCCCCAGACCACCGCCATGCCGAGGCCGGTCCCGCTGTGGCCCATGCGCTTTTTAGTGAAGAAGGGCTCGAAAATATGGTCAAGATCACTGGACGCAATGCCCACCCCATCGTCCTTTACGGTCAGCACCACGTATTCTCCAGGTACAATACGACTATACCCTTTCAGCGGGCGCTCCAAAAAGCATTGGGAGGTGCGAATATCGATCGCGCCTCCGCCTTCGCTTGGCATCGCATCGGCAGCATTGGAAACAAGATTCATTAGCGATTTCATTAAATGCACTTTCGAACCGGCAACCTTCAACAAATCGTCTTCTAGGGTGGTCTCGACACGCACGGCAGGATGAAACAACATCAGTTTCTGATGTTCGGGACTGTTGAGATACTGCCTGACAATCTCATTCAGGCACAATACATCGTTCGCCACGACACCTCGGCGAGTGAGTGTCAACAGATCCTGAACGATGGCTGCCGCTTTATTACCAGAATCCTGCATGATCCGAATCGGTTGGCGGAGGGCGCTTTCCTTTGGCAGTTGTAATAACAACAGGTCGGGATAACTAACGATCCCGGACAGAATATTGTTCAGGTCGTGGGCTACGCCACCGGCCAAGGTTCCCAACATTTCCATCTTCTGCGCCCGTTGCAATTGCTGAGTAAGCTTCCGCTCGGCCTCCTCGGCCTGTTTTTTTTCAGTGAGATCGATCATGATGCCCCGCATTCCCACGGTTCGATTGGATTCGACCACCGGTGTGGAATGGATTTCGACAGGAAATGTGCGTCCCTCTCGGGTGCAGGCCATGGCCTCGAAACCGTCTAGTTTCTCACCGTCCAAGAGGTTGGGAAACCGATCATGGAGGGTTTTCGAGGATTCGAAGGAAAGCAGCTGAAAAACACTGACACCCCGCTGAATATCTTCCGTGGAGAAACCAAGCACCTTGGTCATATTGCGGTTGGCAAAGAGAAGAATCCCCTGGGAATCGGCCTCGAAGACAATTTGCGGCAGAAAATTGGCCAGTTCCCTGTATTTTTGTTCACTTTCACGCAGTGCCATTTCTGCCTCGATGCGATCGTCTATCTCCAAGCGCAGCTGATCATTGACCTGACGCAGTTCGGCCGTACGCTCATCCACGATGGATTCGATCTGCTGATTTTTGATCAGCAATTCATTCTGGGTCCGCTGGCGCTGACCAATTTCCGCTTCAAGGTTGGCGATCAGGCTTATTTTTTCGTGCTTGGCGGTCAGGAAATCATAAATTTCCCGGTTGAGCCGGCGGGCGGCCGTAAACATGAAAACGCTGAAAAGAATCAGCATCGCCGCCATGGCCAGATGGAATTTATCACCATACAATAAAAAGACGGCAATCAACGGCATCATTGTCGGGAGACTGAAGGCAAAAAAACTGCCCAGAAGAGAGGCGAAAACACCTACCGATCCAGCCACCATTCCCCCCAATACGAAGGTGATGACCACCTGATGGGCAAGTGACGATTCAGGGAAAAGATAGATGGGAACCGCGCCCCACAACCCGCCCGAAAAGGCCAGTGACACCGTCAGGATCCGCTTGCGCGTGCCAACCGATTCGATGGTCAGCGGATGCCGTTTGAAATAAAATTGCATCAATAGGCGTCCAATACACACGATCAGGACGATACCGAGCCATACCAAGACCCGTTGGCGTGGCAAAACCCAAAGGAGGATAATGGCAAGAATGGTCGAATTCAGAGCCGTCGCACTGATACCCAGTGTCGATTGGGCAGTCAGACGCTGCACCTGATCAATGGCAATATTTTGTCGGGTAACGGTATCGTGTTCCAATAATAAATCCTGTGAACGCTGCGTTGGCCGCCTATTGGCCATGATTTTTCGGTGCAAGAAAAAACAGTCTAGACGCTACTTTTTTATTGCACAACAATCATACGGATAATGACCGAAAGCCCCCTGATCGATTCGTTAGAAAGGGCAACTCATCCACGGCAGTCCAGTATTCGAGACCGCGAACCATGATTTCTTCCCAATAGTATATCACGGTGGAATTGTTTTTGCTTAATACTTTTCCTGGTGATGAGACACCCCCCTCGGTGGTGTATGATTCACTGCCGATCGTCACGGCATGCATACCGTAATCAAAAACGAAAATGAAGGATTTTCACGTGGAAAGACAAAGCCATTTTTTACGACTGCTGTTGGATGTTACCCAATCCATTACCGCTAGTTTGAACACCCAGGAAGTATTTGACCTGATGGTTGCCAAGATCCCGGAAGTCATTCAAGTGGACGCGGCGACTATCCGTCTCTTGGACGCATCGGGAAAAAAGCTGGTCCTCGAAGCGGCCTCAGGACTCAGCGACACCTATCTCAACCGGGGTCCCATCGATGCGGAAAAAAGCGTGCTGGAAGCCTTGGCAGGCAATCCCATCGCGATTGCCGATGCGGCCAATGACACCCGCATCCAATACCCGGAAGCGGCACGTCGGGAAGGCATTCACAGCATTTTGGTGGCACCGATCCCCATTCGCGGGAAGGTCAGCGGAATCCTGAGATTGCTCAGCCGGACCCGCCGTGAATTCGATGCCTTGGAAATTGAATTGGCCGCCGCCCTGGCCGAGCAATGCGGCATCGCCATCGAAAATGCAAGAATCTATGCCGAACAACAACGCCAGTTAAACTACTTCAAAGCGGTCTGCGACATCAGCCGTATCATCAATGACACCCGACGGCTGGATTCGATTCTGGATTCGATCGTCACCACACTTCCCGAAGTCATGAATCTAAAGGCATGCACCGTCCGCCTCATCGAGTCGGCGACGGGCAAGCTGGAACTCAAAGCCGCGTACGGGCTGAGCCAGAGTTACCTCGAACGCGGCCCGCTGGATGATGAACTGGCCACCTATTTTCTTTTGAAAGGTGACCCGGTGGTCATTCCCGATGCCACGACCGATATCCATACGCTGTATCACAAGGAAGCGGCCCAGGAGGGGGTGGGCAGCATCCTGGCCGTACCCATTACGGTTCAGGGAGAGCCGTTGGGAATCCTGCGGATGTTGACCGCCGATGTTCGTCGCTTCACGGCCGCGGATATCAACTTTGCCATGACCATCGCCGAGCAAAGTGGCGTGGCCATTCAAAATGCCATCGAGTATCAGCAGCTCAATACGATGTTGAAGGATTGTAAAGCCTCGACGACCACTTGAGTTCACCCTCAGTCGTCGATTATTCCGATTCGCAAACGGGCATCTTTATAAGCGTTCACAGGGTACCCCATCTGCTTTGTTCCCGGGCACTTGAAGTATGTCGAAACCGTCGGCGTGCCCGGCGCCTCGCATCTGCGGCACCCTGTAAACGCTTACCGGCCAGTGGTTTATAATCAATTTGTCATTTCAACCCCGTGAACATGCACAGATATTTTTTTCATTGTTGACCAATGGCACGGTTATGATCTAAGGCCAGTGAGCCGTTGTTTCGTCCTGCGACCCATTAGATATGTGCCGGTGCGTCACCCATGACTATCCCATCAGATAAAACCGATCACCAATCCTTTGCCGGCGGTCTATTTGCCTTTTGTGCCTTTCTGATCTGGGGGCTTAGCCCCATTTATTGGAAGGCCCTTCACGGCGTCGGTGCGTTCGAAATCATCTTACATCGGGTCCTTTGGTCCTTTTTCTTCCTCATGCCCCTGGTATTTCTCAACCACCAGTGGTCAGTCTTCAGGGATGCACTGAAAAATCCCCAACTGCTGGTGACCCTTTTGACCACGTCAATTCTGGTAGGAGGCAACTGGCTCCTTTACGTGTGGGCAATCAAGAATGGCCGGGTGCTGGAGGCCAGCTTGGGGTATTACATCAATCCGCTGGTCAATATTTTTCTGGGCATGCTTTTTCTGCGCGAACGGTTACGCCGGGCTCAGGCCATCGCGGTGATTATAGCAGCCTTGGGGGTTTTATTCCAAACCTTGCAACTCGGTGTATTCCCATGGGTATCACTGGCACTGGCGTTCAGTTTCGGTTTTTACGGATTGGTCCGCAAAACAGCCGCAATCAGTCCACTGGTCGGTCTTGCCGCGGAAACCTTATTACTGACCATCCCCGCCGGCATCTGGGTGATTCATCTCCACCAGACCCACACCGGGGCTTTTTTGCAATCCGGCATTTCCACAGATCTGTTGTTAATGGGTACGGGGATTCTCACCGCCACGCCATTGTTGCTGTTCAACCTCGGTGCCAAGCGGATTACCATGGCATCATTGGGATTCATTCAGTATACGGCACCGACAGGCATGCTGGTACTGGGGATCACGCTTTTCGGCGAGGCGTTCAGCCGAATCCAGATCGTCACCTTTGGATCGATCTGGCTGGCACTGGCCATCTATTCCTGGGATACGGTTTTTAGCCATAAAAAGTCGTATCCAAGCTCCCGTTCTCGAGAAAGGTAGTCGCACATTAGCGACTATCACACACTGCCGTCTTGTTTGGTGGAACGTGCGCCCACATCCGCCCCATCCAGCTAATCCCGCGATGCGTAAAGGTTCATTTGCGGATAATTACCCAAACCGGCCCCTTTTGGAAACGATGGATCGATTGGCATGACCTGTGCTGGAATCTGGGTCCTGGTACCCGTCGGAAAAGACGCTGCGGACAACGATTGTCACCAGCAATCAAGAAACTATCACGGGTGGCCATTGATTATCAAATACCGGTTCATTATTGGATAAAAGTGAAAAAGAGGAGAAGATTATGGCCGCAATCGGATTGATTCGTTGTGCAAAAAACGAAAACCGCTGTCCACTGACAGGGTGCCTGAAAAGTCTGGAAAACCGCGTTCAGGGGTTTGCCAGTCACGAAAATACGGAATTGGTCGGTGTTTTCACCTGCCATTGTCCGGGTGATGATGTCATCGATAAAGCCAAGATTCTCAAAAGCAAGGGCGCAGATACCATTCACATCTGCACGTGTACCTTCGCCAGCAAAAATGATGGGCAATGGATTCAAGGGAACGGATTTTGCGGGGATGTGGACGCCCTGATGGAAAAAATATCCAAGGAGGCGCAGATCACCTGTGTCAAGGGAACCGCTCACCTTCCTGAGGGGTATCAGCCTCAGGTGTTTTCTTAGCGTTTGTTTGGAAACGTTCAGCGTATGAAAGCCGAACTCGATTGTGTCCCCTGTTTTGTGCGCCAGGTTTTACAGGCGGCGCGTATGGTGTCATCCGATGTGTCGGTCCATGAACAAATGGTACGCGAGATGCTGCCATGGATCGCCGAAATGGATTTTAATCAGCCGCCGCCTGTTTTTGCCCAGCATGTTTATCGTCGCTTGCGGGACCTCACCGGTGTGGCCGATCCCTACCAGTCGGTCAAGGTCCAGTTGAATCGTATGGCCACCCGGGTGTCATCCCGTTATCGAAAACGGCTTGCCAACGCCGACGACCCCATTTCAACGGCCGTCAAATTGTCCATCGCCGGCAATGTCATTGATCTGGGAGCCAGTGAAAGCGTTACCGAAAAGGATGTGACCCGTTCGGTCGATGAGGTGTTGGCGCATCCGATAGGCGGTGATCAGGAACGGTTTAAACGGGCGGTTGCACAGGCACGCCGAATCCTCTATTTAGCGGACAACGCGGGTGAGATTGTTTTCGATCGTCTGCTGATCGAAACACTCGGTCCGCAAAAGGCCACCGTGGCCGTGCGCGGGGCTGCCGTGATTAATGATGCGACCATGGCCGATGCCACGGCCGCGGGTCTTCATGAGATCTGCCCGGTGATCGACAATGGCTCCGATGCGCCAGGCACATTGCTTGATGATTGCAGTGCGTCTTTTCGGCGGCGATTTGCCGAGGCAGACCTGATCATCGCCAAAGGCCAAGGCAATTTCGAAAGTCTCAGCCACCATCCGGCAAACCTATTCTTTTTGTTCAAGGTCAAATGCCCCGTGGTGGCCAGTCATGCCAGGCTTCCCCTTGGCACCCACGCGTTGCTTCATTTCCACCCATAAGACCTGCGTTGGTTTGAAACACCGTCAAATTACCCCTCCAAATTGGAAATTTTGTAAGAATCCAAATAACTTGACAGGGTTTGCGCCTTATGGTAGCCTCGGTTGCGATAAGTTGGCATTTCGGATCGTTAATCACCGCCAAGAAAGGGATCGAAATGGACGGTCGCAAAAAGCTCGAGGCGCAACCAGAGAGCAAAAAAGACCCCAACGATGATGAAATCATCGATCTGGAGCAGGTCATTAAAAAAGAAAATGACGACGACATCATCGATCTGACCCACGTTCTGGAGCAACCCGACACGAAAACCAACGATGAGGACCGGATGACGGAGGCGGATGACACCATTATAGAGCTTTCCGCGCCCATGATAACGGTTAACGACGAGGATGCGGGAAACGATGAGGTCATCGATCTCGAGGGAATGGAAACCACCTTTGAGGCCGATCTTTCTGGATCATCAACCAGCGATGATGAGGATATCCTCGACCTGCTGGACACTGTGGAATCCGACGACCTTTCAGACCCGACCCGTCCTCTGGATGAAACAAGCGACGCGGATGACGTCATCGAGGAAGATGAAGACATGCAGGATGACGTCATCGATCTGATGGATGCCGTGCCGCCTGTCCTGCCGTCAGGCGGGGTGGACGAAACCGCTGAAAGCGTTCCCCCGGCGGATGTCATTCCCACTGCCGCATCCGATTCAGATGCCGTTCCAATTGACGCGGATGATCAAAAGGACGTCCCAAATGCCATGCGGCCCATGGATAAAACGGACGTTCTCGATACCGCTTCGTCCTCTGCGGCCGCCACGCTTGCCGTAACCGAGCAACAGATCGAAGCAGCCCTTGAGCATACCATCCACAAAGTATATGCGGAAAAAATCGAACAGTTGTTGATTCAAACCATTGAAAAGACGATCCGGAGAGAAATTGAAAAAATCAAGCACGCCCTGATGGAGAATGACGATGGGGGAGCGGATTGAGCGTCAATCCACGTTAACCGATTAAGTTCATTGGGGATTATTTTAGTAATCCCCTTTTCCTTTTTTATGCGGCCTGGTTCTCCGACCGGGCCGTTGGTATAAGGAGTGTTTAACCCATGAGTGATTTGCTGGACAAAAGCTATTTCCCCGAAGATGTAGAAAAACGCTGGTACGCCTATTGGGAGCAGGAAAAATTATTCGCTGCCGATGACAACAGCGCGCGTCCCCCCTATTCCATTGTCATCCCGCCCCCGAATGTCACCGGCGTGTTGCACATGGGCCATGCCCTGAATAACACCATGCAAGATATCATGTGCCGCTATCGGCGCCTCAAGGGCGACAGTGTACTGTGGATGCCCGGCACCGACCACGCCGGCATCGCCACCCAAAATGTGGTGGAGAGAAAACTGGCCGCCGAGGGAACCGACCGGCACCAGTTGGGCAGGGAGAACTTTATCAAAGCCGTCTGGGAATGGCGTAAGGAATACGGTAGCGCCATCATCAACCAACTCAAGCGGTTAGGCGCCTCCTGTGACTGGGATCGGGAACGCTTTACCATGGACGAAGGGTTGTCCAAGGCGGTGAGAAAAGTATTTGTTCAGCTTTATGATGAAGGTTTGATTTACCAGGGCGATTATATCATCAACTGGTGCTGCCGCTGCCATACGGCCCTCTCGGATTTGGAAGTGGAACACGAAGATCTCGACGGCCACTTCTACCATATCCGTTACCCCTTTGCCGATGGGTCCGGTTCGGTCACCGTGGCCACCACCCGTCCAGAGACCATGCTGGGCGATACGGCCGTCGCCATCCATCCGGAAGATGAACGCTACGCCGATCTGTCGGCCACCGCGGTGATCCTGCCCCTGATGAATCGTGAAATCCCGATCATCCGGGATACCTATGTGGATCTGTCCACCGGTACGGGTGCCCTGAAGGTCACCCCGGCCCATGATCCCAATGACTTCGAAATCGGCACACGGCATGACCTGCCCAGCATCAAGGTCATCGCCGATGATGGCACCATGACCGAGGAAGCCGGCCGGTTCAGCGGCATGGACCGCTTTGACTGCCGCAAGGCCGTGGTCGAGGCATTGCAGGCCGAGGGGCTGATGGAACGTATCGAGCCCCACCGGCACAGTGTCGGGCATTGCTACCGGTGCAAGACCGTGGTCGAGCCCAACCTCTCCCGCCAGTGGTTCGTCAAGGTCAAACCCCTGGCCGAAAAAGCCATCGCGGCCGTGGAGACGGGAAAAACCCGCATCATTCCGGAATCATGGACCAAGACTTATTATGAATGGATGGTCAACATCCGGGATTGGTGTATTTCGCGCCAGATCTGGTGGGGGCATCAGATTCCGGCCTGGACCTGCCAAGGCTGCCGTCGCATGATTGTGGCCATGGAAACGCCGGATGTCTGTCCAGACTGCGGATCAAGTGACCTGGTCCAGGAAACCGATGTGCTGGACACCTGGTTCAGCTCGGCCCTGTGGCCCTTCTCCACCATGGGGTGGCCGGAAGAAACGCCCTTGCTCAGGAAGTACTACCCCACCTCCGTGCTGGTCACCGGATTCGATATCCTCTTTTTTTGGGTGGCGCGTATGATGATGATGGGCATCCATTTCATGGGTGAGATCCCCTTCCGCGATGTTTACGTACATGCCCTGGTGCGTGATGAAGACGGCAAGAAAATGAGCAAGTCCAAGGGCAATGTCATCGATCCACTCAATGTCATCGAGAAGTACGGAACCGATGCCTTCCGTTTCACTCTGGCCGCCTTTGCCGCCCAGGGCCGGGACGTGAAGATGAGCGAAAAACGGGTCGAAGGCTACCGCCATTTCATCAACAAGCTCTGGAACGCGGCTCGTTTTTCGCTCATGCACCTGGAACGGGGATTCGATGCCATTGATGAAAAAAACATATCGCTTCAGGATCGCTGGATCATCTCCCGATTGAACCGGGTGACCCGGCAGACTGAAGCGGCCCTGGACGCCTACAAGTTCAACGAGGCCGCCGGTGCGGTCTATCAATTCGTCTGGCATGAATTATGTGACTGGTATTTGGAGGCCATCAAACCCACCTTGTACGACAGCGACAATCCCGAAAAGAAATCCGCCACGCTTTCCGTTCTCTGGCATGTATTCAAGGAGGCCCTGGTGCTGATGCATCCCTTCGCCCCCTTCGTGACCGAGGAAATCTGGCACGGTTTTCCCGGAACGGATGGCTCTATAATGAAGGCCAGCTGGCCGGGAACGATCGCACCGGGCGAGGATGAAGCCGCCGAAGCGCAGATGGAAACCGTTATGGCCGTAATCACCGGCGTGCGCAACGTGCGCGGAGAGATGAATATTTCTCCTTCAACCGCCCTTGCCGTAGCGGTACTGCCGGAAGCCGCGGAGACGGGCGATCTAATCAACGCTAACCAAGCGCTGATCTCAAACCTGGCGCGCCTCGACCGCATCAGCGTGGATGCCCAAATGACCCGCCCCAAGGCGGCGGCCACCGTGTTGGTGGGTGGCGCCACGGTATTCGTGATCCTCGAAGGCATTATCGATTTTTCCCAGGAACACGCCCGCCTGGAAAAAGAAATCGGTAAGCTTTTAAAGGATTTGGGTGGCATGAATAAAAAACTGGGCAACGCGGATTTCCTCAAGAAGGCCCCCCCCGCGGTGGTCGATGGGGTGCGGGAAAAACATGCCGCCATGCTGGAGAAAAAGCAGGCCCTGGAAGCCACTCAATCACGCATCAAGCAAATGATGGATTAAAAAAATGCATTCCATAGAAGAACTGATCGACCTGGCCCTGAAGGAAGATATCGGCCCCGGTGACATCACCACCGAAAATATCGTTACCGACAAGATCAACGGCAAAGGCACCATCGTTGCCAAGCAGGACCTGGTCATCGCCGGCCTCGAAGTCGCCGAAAAGGTGTTCAAGGCGCTCGATTCGGCAGTCTGCTTCACCAGCAGCTTTAAGGACGGCGATCTGGTGGCCAGGGGCACGACGGTCGTCACCATCGACGGATCTCTGCGTACGCTTTTAAAAGGCGAACGCACGGCCCTCAATTTTCTGCAACGCCTGTCCGGCATCGCCACCCAGGCACGCAGCTATATCGAAACGGTTGCCGGGACATCGGTCAAGCTGGTCGACACCCGCAAGACCACCCCAGGGTGGCGGGTGCTGGAAAAATATGCCGTCCGTGTCGGCGGGGCCTACAATCATCGCATGGGACTGTACGACGGCGTGCTGATCAAGGACAACCACATTGCCGCAGCCGGGGGGATTGCCCCGGCCGTCGAGCGGGTTCGCCGGGCCATCTCCCACCTGGTCAAAGTAGAGGTGGAGACGACCACCATCGATGAAGTCCAGGAGGCTTTGTCCGCCGGTGCGGATATCATCATGCTCGACAACATGAACCTGGATCAGATTCGTCAGGCCGTCGGCCAAATCAACAAAAAAGCGTTGGTCGAAGTATCCGGTGGCGTGACTCGCGAACGACTCAAGGCTCTGGCTCAAACCGGCGTGGACTTGATCTCCATCGGCGCCCTCACCCACTCGGCCGTGGCGGTAGACCTGAGCATGAGAATAACGACGTCATGATTCCCATTCGCGACACCACCCCATCCAAAACCGTCCCGGTGGTCAACAACACCATCATCGGGATCAACGTGGTGTTCTTTCTAGTGCAACTGGCCCAGGGGCCGGGCCAGGATCATTTCGTCTATATTTACGGACTGGTACCCGCCAAACTCACCGATCCCCGGGTATCCGCCTACTTCTCCATCGGCCAGCAGATCATCTCTTTTTTCACCTTCATGTTTCTGCATGGTGGATTTCTCCACCTGATCGGCAACATGTGGTCGCTTTATATTTTTGGCGACAACGTCGAGGACCGGCTGGGCTCGCCACGCTACGCGTTGTTTTACCTGCTTTGCGGCCTCGCCTCGGGCTTGGTGCACTTCGTCTTCAACGCGCATTCGAACATTCCCACCATCGGCGCCAGCGGCGCCATCGCCGGCGTCATGGGTGCCTATTTCGTTCTCTATCCGAGATCGCGCATCCTGACCCTGATCCCGATTATCATCATTCCCTGGTTTGTGGAGATTCCGGCCTTTATCTTCCTTGGGTTCTGGTTCATACTGCAATTCTTAAACGCCGCCGGAAGCAGTGGACAGGCCGGCGGAATCGCTTGGTGGGCCCATATCGGCGGATTCATTTTCGGCGTCGTCTTTCTTAAGCTCTTGGATCGCATCCCCTCCTCCGGCGTCAGCGGCCGTTTACGACAGGCGACCGAAAGGAAACACTCTCACCGCTTCCAGGTGGTCAAGACCGCCCGTGGCGAAGAGGCGGCCAACCTTTACGGGACCCTCACCATCACCCAATACGAAGCCATGGTCGGAGCGCGCAAACTGGTGACCGTCCCATGGGGGCTACAGAATCGCCTCTACCATGTGATCGTGCCCCAGGGCATCGGCGACGGCCAGGTGCTGCGCCTCAAAGGGGTGGGCAAGCCCAAGGCCGACGGTACTCGGGGAGACATGATGCTGAAAATTCGGATTCAACATGTTTAGTGCGATAACAATCTGTTTCATCGCCAATCCTCTTGGTCCACAGCGCGCGTATCGGATGTCGCCGTTTCAAGGATCAACTTGATGGTCTTGTTCACACTCATACCCTCGGCCTGGGCTTTGGCCTTGATCAAATTTGCCAATTGCTGATCCACACCGTGGATAGTCATTGATTTCATTATAACCACCTTTATATTACCAGCTTTGAATTAATATTTGGCTCATAATGGACAAATTATAGATCATCTTTTTGGTTCATAGAACTATTCATAATTCATTGGATGTATCAGTCAGGCCAAGCGAAGTGACCGATCGTCATATCGGTGTTAGGGTTCCCCCGTTTTCAAACCGTTCTTTTTAGCCATCATTACGAAACAGGCGTTCGCCACGCGCCGATTCAACTGGTTGACAGAACAGCAACCCGTCGCATTTTATAACGCACAACGCTAACAGCAAGAACTGCCCGTCATAAAAATGGACCTTAAATGGTGAACAGATAAGGACGTGCCATGAACATCGTTTTTGTATCCCCCCACTTTCCCGAGCACTATACGGCCTTCTGCAAGCAACTCAAGGCCGCCGGTGCCAGGGTGTTAGGCGTTGCCGACGCCCCGTATGACGCCCTTGGCCCTGCCACTCGAGAGGCCCTCACCGAGTATTATCGTGTCGACGATATGCACGATTACGATCAGATGTTACGCGCGTTAGGGTATTTCACACACAAATATGGAAAGCTCGACCGCTGTGAATCCCTCAACGAATACTGGCTGGCCACCGAAGCGCGCCTGCGGGACGACTTCAACATCATGGGCATCCGCGGACACCAGATCGACGCCATCCGGCGCAAGTCACAGATGAAGGAACGCTTTCGCCAGGCAGGGGTGGCGGTGGCTCCCGGTCGGGTGGTCCACAACCTGACCGAGGCCCGGGCCCTGATTTCCGAGACGGGCTATCCGGTGGTAGCCAAGCCCGACGCCGGCGTGGGAGCCTTGGATACCTTCCGTCTGGACTCGGATGCGGACCTTGCGGCCCTATTCGAATCTCCACTCCAGATGGACTATATCCTAGAAGGCTTCGTGACGGGCACCATCGTCAGTTTTGACGGCCTTGCCGATCGGGAGGGCAAGCTGGTCTTCGCCACGGCCCATACCTTCAGCCAGGGGATCATGGAGACGGTTAACGAGGGGCGCCACATCAGTTACACCTCCTTGCGCCAAATCCCGCCCCGCCTGGAGGGACTGGGCCGCCGCTGCGTTGAGGCCTTCGAGGCGCGCGAACGATTTTTCCATATCGAATTTTTCCATCAGGGTGGAGAGAACTACGTGGGCCTTGAAATCAACATGCGCCCTCCTGGCGGGTATACCACCGACATGTTCAACTACGCCTGCGACATTGACATCTACCGCACCTGGGCCCGACTGCTGGTGCATGACGAACGGAAACTGGACTATTCACGCAAATATCACTGCACCTATGCCAGCCGTAAAAACGGCATTGCTTACCGGAACCGTCACGCAGATATCATGGCGCGTTTCAATGTTGAAATCGTCAATGTGGTCAACGTTCCGGGCGTCTTCAGCAGCGCCTTGGGGGATGTGGGGTATATCTTCCGTACAGAGGAAATGAGGCGGGTGCAGGAAATCACGGCCTTTATCCACGCAACGACTTAGGAAAGAAAAGAACCGATGCATATCGAAGAACACCGCTGGCACAGTCACCACTTGGAGCGCGAGATGTCACTCAAAGTATACGGTCATTGGGGGCGGCCCTTGATCGTCTTCCCCTGCTCGCGAGGGCGCTATTTCGACTATGAGGGCATGGGAATGATCGATGCCATCGCCGGTTTCATCAACGCCGGGCGTATCAAGCTTTTCTGTGTGGACAGTATCGACGCCGAGTCGTGGTACGACTTCGATGTATCACCGACAGCGCGCAATGCCCGCCACGAGGCGTTTGATCACTATGTCACCGGCGAGGTGGTGCCTTTCATCCACGACCATTGCCAGTCACCCCAGGTGAACATTCTGACCAACGGGTGCTCCATGGGTGCGTATCACGCGGTCAACTTCTTCTTCAAGCACCCCGGTCTTTTCGGCGGTACGCTTGCCCTGAGTGGCCTCTATCGCCTGGATCGGTCCGAGTTCGGCTTACATCGCCATGAGCTTGAAGCCGTCTATTTCAACTCCCCCCTGGCCTACCTGCCAGGCATAGACGATGGCGCCAGCTTATATGCCTACCGCCGCAGCCAAATCGTGGTCTGTTGTGGTCAGGGCGCCTGGGATGAGGAGTCCCTGGCCGACACCCGCGATCTCGAACACATCCTGCAGGCCAAGGCGGTACCCGCCTGGATCGACGTCTGGGGGCACGACGTTAACCACGACTGGCCCTGGTGGTTCAAACAAATGAATTATTTTCTGGAAAAGTTGACCTGAGAATCAGCATTGAACAATTTTTTATACGATTCTACCACGTCCATTTTCAATGTGCCCTACTGGGCATTTGTCTTTTTGAAGGCGATCGTCAGGGTGTTTTATAAAAATGCACCACCCCATCGACGGTCCTCCGGTCAACCCGATCGACTCCCTCCAGATAGCGCAGGTGGGCAATGGCCTCCCCGGTGGCGAACCACTGTTGAACGAGCGTTTAAATATTTAAGCGGCGTTTCTGGCAGCGGGATTTGAATGCGGAACAGATTGGGTCTGAGTTCTTCGATCATGACTCCTCACAAACACAGATGTATCGATATCAGGAAACGTGCCCTCGACCGATAAATCGGTAATAAGGCACACGGATGCCCGGCAAATAGGGAACCTTGGCCATGGCTTCACCGATTGTTTGGGTCTTGAAGGTGTCGCTGAGGAAAGGGAGGTGATCCGGAGAAAGATGAACATTGTCGGTTTCGAACCAGATGGGCCAGAAATGGCGCAACCACCAGTTGTGCCGCACGCGTCCCGGTGCCGGGTGTTTTCGCGACACATAGAAATCCACCACGCCGATCCGACCTCCGGGTTTGAGCAGGGAACGCGCATTGATTAGAGCTTGGATCCAGTTGGGGATCATGGTCAGAGCGTATGAAAAAGTGATTACATCGGCTTGTTGGGGGGGCTTGAAACTGGCTGCGTCGGCCCGGATGGCGGCCACATTGAACCAGCCATGAGCGGCGATGCGCTGTTCCGCCATAGATAGCAAAGCGGAACACAGATCCACCAGGTAAACCTGCCGAAGATCCGGCACCCGGTGGGCGACAAGGTCCAGATTGGCCCCGGTACCGCCACCCATGTCCACCCATACCTCCCCAGGGGAGAGATTCAGTTCGTCGATCAGTGCCTGACGCCCTTGGAGGAGGCGCTGGCGGAAGTCATCATAGCCTTTGGCCTGGGCCTCGTAAAATGACTCCAGCCGCTGGGCATGGGTTTCGCCCCGAATGGGGGCCAACGCCATCCGGTAGAGGGTGTGAAGGTCCTGGATGACCGTCATATCGGTTCCTTTAGGCGATCTTGAGATCAGCGATATAGAAGCTACCGTAAGTGTGTACCCGATCGCGTTTGTGCAGTTCCGCGGCCAGTTCCCTGCGATAACTCAACAGATCCCCCACCCGCCAGCGGTTCCCTCCGAGCTGGACCTCCACGGGATCCACATAGTCGATCTTGAGTCCGCCACTGCGCCAGATAATCCGGGAATCAGCGGCGGCGTGATCCACAATGGCCTGCCACTCCTCCTGAAGGAGGTGGTGTCCAAAAGTACTCAGCCAATCCATATGGTCCAGGAGTACAAAACGGGAAATGGGTTCCGGATTCCGGTTAAGAAACTCGGTCACGGTACAGGTATGGGTGGATATACGATCCACCAAGCCGGATTTGAGTCGAGCAAAGTTCTCGGCCTTCAGGTATTCCGGGCAGCAGTTACGCGTGTACCGTCCCTTGAGATAAACCCGCCAGAAGTAGTTGTCCACCAGTGGCAAATGGCCAAAAACCGAGTCAAGGCACTCCTTGATAAAAACAGAAATGCTCAGATAATGGTGTTTGATCTGCTCGATTTGGGGTTGGGGCACGCCGAGGAGATACATGGTGCCGTTTTGACCGGCAAGCCATGTCACCCAGCGCTTCCAAAAGGTCTGGTGAACCTTATTGAAGTATAGATTCTTCTGATTTGAAAGGTCCTCCGATTCCAGTAACGCATCGATACAGCTACGCAATTTGGCCACATGATTAATGTAGAGATTGACCATGTGAGCACAAAAACCGGCTGTCCCCCGGAAATAGAAGGACTTGCGCATCCCACAGCCGTTAAAGAAGTCCAGGTGATGGTCCCAATAGGCGCGGGCCTCGGCAGGAAGGGCTTCCCGCAGTCGCCGATGGTAAAGCGCGTGGCGCGCCGGATGATGCCCGCTTCCAAAAAGCTGAAAAAAATCGTTGAATGTTAAGGTTCGGATACCCGCTATTTTCAGTTCCAAGAGCGCATTCTGGCGAGGATTGACATCCACCGCATGGATATGGGCGGGACCGGTCAGGGCATAGTCCAGTGCGTTACACCCCGCGGAGGTAATCATTAGGATGCGGTCTTCAGGAGTCAGTTCCAACGCCTGTCGGTCCAATCGGGGATCTTCCCAGCAGGTGTTGTAGATCAAATTGTTGGTATGAACGCTGTTGAAAATCTTTTGGTTAAACGCGCTAAATAGAGCCATGGGGCGATATCCCTTTCGTTGATAACGCATTAGGCGTATCGACCCTGTGTTAGGCAATTGTTTGATTCATGTTAGTAATTAATTTGTATCTAGTCTTAGAAAATCGCTGGGACCGTAATTAGACGCGCCGGGGAATCAATAATGGAATTCTCCAAACCGACGCCAGTTCAGAGCCGGCCAGTAGACGTAGGCCACCCGTCCCATGACGTCTACCAAAGGGATGGGACCGAAATAACGGCTGTCACCAAAATGCCTTTCATCATCGGCAGTCAGTTGCCGGTTGTCAGCGAGCACAAAACATTGCCCGTGGGGCACCTTCACCCTGGCCATGTTGACCGGTCGGGTCGGATCGACAATCACAGCATAACGGCGACGACCATCGTCTTCTATCACCACGCGGGCCTGGTCCGGGAGGGCGAAATTCAGAGTACTCTGATTCTCCGCAAGATGTTGAATCAGGGGACGGTCGTTCACCACCACCACATTGTCCCGGATCTCCACCCACTCACCGCGTAAGGCCACGATGCGCTTGAGATAATAACGCCGCCGATCATCCGGGAAGCGGAACACGACCACATCCCCGCGTTGAACAGGAGCAATCTTGTAACGGGCCTTGTTGAGGAGGACCCGATCGCCCGGCAGGATGGCGGGCGCCATACTTTGGGACGGAATTTTAAAGGCCTGTACGACGTCATCACGAATGCTCGAGGCCAGATTGGTCGGGTAGCTGATCGCCACCACAACAAACAGCAGATATACATACCAGCGGTTATACTCTTTGAGTCGATATCCATTTCCGATGCGACGGGCCAGAAAAGCGGCATCGATCAGCGCATAAATAAAAACACCTGATATGCTGTGGGTCCATGGGCGATTACGGGCGCCTCGCCCAACGGCTGTTCGCGCTTTTTCTTCCTGGCATTCAGGGCATGGTTGCGCGCGATACGATAAAGCCAGGTTTTAAATGATCCACGCCGGGAATCGAAGGTTCGAATTCCGGCAAAGGCCGCCAGAAAAACATCCTGCACGATATCCTCCACCACCGGGCCGTCCAGCAGGTTGCCGACGATTCTGAATAAGGCGCCTTGGTAGCGGCGTACCAGGTAGGCGAATTCATCGGTTGCACCATTTTGGATACGCGCAATGATGGTATTTTCCAGATCAGGTCCCTTTAACACGTAGCAATCCCCGGCCGCTTGTGCGGCGTCACATCCACGAAAGCCCATTGATCGGATCTTAAAACCTGCATCACCATCCCCTTAGTGCCGCTCTATAATAGTATACAACCGGCCGGGGAAAAAGTTCCACGGCACAGAAAATAAGATTCGAACCAAATTGGAGGTCAAAATGGGTAACGGCTCCGGCGGCGATGAAGGTCGCGAGGACGATAGGGAATGGGTCCTTCAAAGGGGAACGAAAATCATACAAATCACGTCATTGACATAACCGTCACCCCGCTTGTATTCACGGTAGCCCTCGGATACCTGCAGGCCCAAGGCGTAAGAATGTGAATTTAAATCCACGATGGTGGACTGGCGTTGGCCGTTCTCAAGGCCGAACAGGGCGTCTTGGAGGGGCAGTTGGCTGCCCACGGGGTAGTTGGGATCGGTGGATGAGATGATGATTTTTTGCCGATCCGCGAAGATGGCGAAACTGCCCGCCACGATCTGCTTTTTTTCATCCCGAGGTAAAACATCGGTCAGCATGGCCTCAAATTGAGGCTGGGCATCGAACACGATTTGAATCACGCCCACGGCCTGTCGATCATCCTCGGGATCCCTCACGGCGGTGCTGTAGATGTCACGATGGTTTCCTGAAGGTTGTGGATGGCCGCCTTGAAAAGGTCGTCGATCTCCTCACCGATCCATTTGACGTATTGCAACACCTCCACGAAGGCCTTGGCCTGAAACTTGGTGGCCTTGACCCGGCCGTTGATACTGTCCAGTTTCATGTCGTCCAGCAGTTCCTCGGATGAATGCTTGATAACGGAAAGCTCTCCCGAGAAATTCTGTAGCTTGCTCACGATTGTCTTATCCAAAGCATTGTCGGACGGTTGTATCTTGAATGCCGCCTCGATGTCGATCATGGCCATGGCATACCAGGTCAGGCCGTAAAACCCTTGATAGCCATCGGTTTCCACCATGCTGACCAGATAGGTCCGACCCTTGATTGCCAAGAACCTGAAATCGGCCTCCAGATCCACGGTGACCCGCGTGCCCGGGGGGACGATCGCCGTGTTATTGCCCCCATCACGCAGCCGCTTTCATTGAGAATAGCGACAATGATCTGCGGGTTGCCCTGATTCAGATCCTTGAATATGCCGGCCATCTCATCCTCGAAATCGAAGCACAGGCACAAGGTTCCCAGTGCCGTGTGTGATTCGGGATCCTCGATCTTTTGTGAGTAGATCAAAACCTTCCCATGGCCGGGTCGAAGGTCCGTTTCCCGATAGGTCTCCACATATTTATCCTCGTCCAGGTGGTGATGCAGATCGACGGCCTGAGCGGCTTTCAACAGGGGATCACTTGACCGTCTGACCATGTTGGCCGCATCCAGATTGGCCTGGACCCGACCATGCATATCGATCACCAGGATCTCGTTGTAGACCGTGTATTCATATTGGTAATCGGTCAGTCGTTGGCGGATGGCGTCGGCCCGTAAGGCAATCGCCTCCGCATCGCTGCCATCCCTGACTTGTTTCAAAAAATCGACAATCTCGGCATCTGTCGCCAGATAGCCGACATCCGCAGTCCGTTCGAAAAGATTGCGTTTGAGGATATTGATGGCAAACTTGGCCGCATCGGTAATTTCGAGCACGGTTTTCTTGACCATCTCGAAAAGGATCGCATCCACCAGCCGCTCCTGAATTTTGCCGTACTTGGTCATGGTGGCACCCATGTCCTGGATAAGCGGCGTAAAGAGGCGGGAGGCCTCGACGGCCATGCATCCGGTTTCGATCGTTCCGGCGGTAATGGCTCCTGCCCAGCGCGTATTGATGGATTTAAATTTGTATAGGTAGTGATTCACGACAGGAATTGATTTTATCAGCCTGTCTTTGTTGTTCTGGATAACATTCGGGTCCATGATCGGTCCTGTTTTCGGATTCAATTGAAGATTCGGTGGTCACCGTCGGCGATATGGGTTTTTCGCACCGGAGCAAGTATCAGCATTCAACAATGGACTTCACTATCACCATTTTTTCAATCGGCCATTGCCGACAATATTTTAACCAAAAATGTAATTGATAGTTCTTTAAATTACATTTTTGTGACTTTTTTAAGAGCGATCTGTTTACCGCTTAGCATCGGCCGTTCAACCGATAGACAAATACCAGCACCTCGGCCACGGCCTGATAGAGTTCGGCGGGAATTTCGGTTTCCAGTTCGAGTGCCTCAAGCACATTCACCAGGTTCTGATCCTCGACCAAGGGCACATTGTTTTCACGGGCCACCTGGATGATCTGTTCGGCGATTTGGCCTTTGCCTTTGGCGACCACCCGGGGGGCCATGTTTTTAGCCTCGTCGTATTTGAGCGCGGCGGCTTTTTTCAATTGCTTGTCGTTCATATGGTCAGATCCAATAATCGCTGCCGTGACGGCCGCAGATCTTCATCATCGAACTGCTCGATCTTCTTTTTGTTGACCACGACGTTCACGGCGATGGTGTTGAAACGCGTCTTCAAAGCGGATTTAATTTCATCCTGGGCGTCGGTAATGGCGGCCTGGGTGTTTTCCTCCTGAACGAAAAAGGTAATGTTCAAATCCTTGCCGACCATCCACAGGTCCGTGCGTACCGTACCCAGGCGATCCATTTCCAATAGCAACGCCACACGGGGGGTGCTGTTGGCATCTTCCCGGCGCCCCTTTTTGGCATAGTATACCTTGAGCCGGGCATCCCGTCGATGATCGGCCAGCATCAACAGATGGGAAAAGGCCTGGAAAACATCCGGATCGACGGGTTTTTCGGTGGCGCCCACCTGTTGCTGCTCGATATGAGCCAGCGTTCGCTGAACCACGTGTTTCATGGTTTCCAAAACATGGTGGTCAGGATCCTGCTGGTCAGCGGCTTGGGATTCGAGAAATTGATTTAATATCAATAGATTGGGTTTCAGGTCCGTGACCATTAGATCACGGATCGGGGGGTACTGGGCCAGTTCACGGGAAGACATCGGCCGCCCTTGATCCTGGACGTCGCGAATGACCGCCTCCACGCGTTTCTCAAAATAAAGTCCGGAATTTTCGACGAAGTTCTTGATGCCAGCCATCACGGCCGTTGTATCGCCGCTGGTCGTTAGGGGACGCAAAATTTGCTGTAAATGGGTCAATGCCGCCTGGGTGGACGAGGGCAGCGGGGCAGCCGTTTTTTGATCGGGCGGACCGATTTGATTGAGGAGTTGCTCGACCTGATGCCGGAGTCGCCCCAGCTCCGGTGCCGTGGGCGAATTCATTTCCGGCCCTGTGGGCGGAGTTAAAGAAACTGCAGAGGGTGCCGCCCCCGTCTTCGTGTGCGGCCGACCCGCCGCCGATGGGACCGGGGAATTGGCATCCGGGATGGGGAGCGGTGGTTCAGCGGGGCGGCCGGCCACTTCCGGCGCCACACCCTGGGGGCCCGGCGAAGCGGGTGCTTGGCCGACGGTGTCTGTCGCGGTCGGCCGCGCAATGGTGAATGTGATGCCCTGGTCGGTCTTGGCCACGGTCAGGGGCAGGATCTGGCCTTCCCGCACCGGCACGTCGATCTTCGCAAAGGCCTTGAAGCAGCCGAAATCCACCAGCATCATTTCATTCTTGCGAAAACCCGTGATGCGTCCGTGGATGGATTGTCCGGGCCGCAGCATATGGGCCTGATCCTTTAGAGACGGGCGATCGGATATGGGCTCGAACAGACGGATTTCGAGATTATCGGCCTTCCCTGAAGGCACATTGGGGGGTACGGCCAGGTTTTCTGGGCCAAAGGTCTGTGGCGAACCTTGATCAACCTGTCGATCCCCGATCAGAGGATTGGCGCTGCCTGCCGGTGCCGATGCCCCATGCCCAGGTCGATTGGGCACCATGACCATGCGCAACCCCTCATCGGCCTGCTGAACCTGAATCTGGATATTCTGTCCACTGACCACGGGCAATGGCAGTCGTGCATAGGCCCTGAACCGACCGAAGGCGATCAACGCATCCCTTCCTTCATCGACCTCCAGCACGGCGGCCGTCAGCATGTCGCCGGCCCTTAACACCGGGTCGGTTTTGGCCGATAGGTCCCTACCGGTCACCGATGGGTCTCCACCTTTTAAGAAATGGGATAGATTGAGCAGCCATTGGACATCCATGCTTGATAGCCAAAACTTTTCGTTATTTGGTTATTTCAAACGTATCAACCGCGATCACTGATCAACGAGCCAACCGCCGATACAGAGTTAATGTGTCGGGTTCAATGGTAATATCGAACCGTTGACGGAAAAGGTTAAGAAAAGGGCTTCGGGTCGGTGATGCGCCGTTGATCGATTGAATGGTAATCGAGCGCATGGGCTGGATGATGCGCCCCAGCAAATGGTCGAACAGATCGAGGCAATCGGAAAGGCGCGGATCATCGACAGGCAGGTGAATACATAGTATTTTCCCGCTGCGCCGAGACACCATGGCCAACCGACGGCCCGCGTATACCAGATGGGTGCCGGCCACGCGCCGCGGCAGCGTGCCCTTGAGGGCGTCGATTTTAAGGCCGCAAAGCGAAGCCGGATCCAGGGCGTTGATCCAGTACACGGCATCATCGGGTGTGTCGTGGCGCAATCGCTCGCGCATGGCCGGGGAGACGAATTGGAGGCCGGGAATATTCTTGAAAAAATAGCCGGCCGTGACCTCGCCGGATAGTTCCATGAGTCGCAGGGCGCGGAATATGGCCGACCAACGGAATGGTGGCGCTTCCCGATCGAGCAGTTGGCGGAAAACAATGCCGTAACGATCCAGCAGCAGACGTATCCGGTCCTTGACCAGTTCCTCGGCTTCCAACAGACCATCGGGTGGCGCCGGCGGGTTGACCAGCCGCCAGTTTCCCATGGTTACCGCCGACAGTGTCGTCGACAAACCCGATCGATCCCGTCTGAATCGCCGCACGGCGCCGCGGCCCATGGCGGGAAGGGGTCGGGGTGCTTGCCGGGAACGGGTGGGCGTCTCCGTTTCCCGCCTCAGGGCAATCATCGTATCGTTGGTCACCCGCCCCTTCCAAACGGCGTCCCACAGCATACTCAGCACCACTTGGACGGATCGGGGCGGATCGCCCAATAAGGCCGAGAGGGGGTAGCGGCCAAAGGGGTCGTTGAACAACCGGTTGATGTCGGCGCCCGTCGGTGCGTTCTTTTTCCCCTGATCGTCCTTTTGGGGCTCGTCGCCGACGAACAAATCAAGATCGTCTTCAAGGCAAAAGGCGATCTGCCGCCCCGGGCTGCCAATCCACATCATGGGCGTGACCTGCATCAGGTAATCCAACTGTCGGGGATCATAGGACCTGATTCTGGCCGGCAGGATCTCGGTCTCCCACAGGGCCGCGGGTAGGGTCACCCCCATCAGGGACTGTAGGCTGTCCATTAATTTCGGCGGCTTGCCACCCGTTGTAACGAGTCCTTGAAAATGGGCCAGCATCGGCGCCAGGTCATCGATGTCCCGAGGGTCGATAGCGGCCCGGCGCCGGTGCCGGGCCATGTGCAGGAGCGTATCGTAACTGTCGGCATGACAAAGCTGTTCGTCGACCTGCCCATCGACAAGCGGGCCGGAAACCAGCCGGTGTTCATCGATCAGCAGGGCCAGCAAACCGTTCAGGTGAGTGGTCTGCAGGCCCAGTCGATTGGCGATACAATCCACGTTCAGGGGTCCGTAAAAGCGAAGCCATTGTTCCAAAATATCCGTTGCCTTTAGACGCGGTTCGGCGATGCCGGACCGGTTCGCGATCCGCGTGGACACCGGTCCACCGGCCAGGGTGACCCAGCCGACGTGCGCGCCTTCGTCGTAAAGCCCCTTGACGATGGCAGACGCCGTTTCCGCGGCCACGACCAGATATCCATTCGCCGCGCCATTCGAAGACTCGCCACCCGGTCGCAGGCATAGGAGCTTGTGGCCGATGGCGTCCAGCATCGCCGCGACGGATTTCTCTTCCCGGAGGTGCATCCGCTTCAAGAGGGCTTGCCATTCCGGCCAGGGGATCATCAGGCGTTCCTTGACCCATTCCAGCAGTTCGACGGCGCTGTCCGGCGGGTAACCGGGATACAGGCGCTGTCGTTTTTTCTCGAATTCAGCAACCGTTTCGGCCGCCACCATGGGCCGCCATTGCCGGGTGGACAGGGCCGTCTTGAGCAGGTCCGGTGATACGTGGGTCTTAACCCGCCCCGGCTGACGGTCATCGGCGTACATTTGCTGGTTGATCAATCGCCAGGATCCGGACACTGCCATGGGGCTGGCGGCAGGGGGCTTCACGACGGTCCAGATGATTTCACCCCGAGCCAGTTCGTCCAGCACCCGCTTCAGGGCCATCAAATCAAAATCATCGTGCAGGCAACTACGCCAAGCTTCCACGACCAGTGGAAAATCCGCATAGCGACCCACGGCATCCAGAAGCCGTTGGGATTGCTGTCGACTCAGCCACAGGGGCATGCGCTGGCCGAACGGTCGCCGGGGCAGCAGCAGGGCCCGGGCCGCGCATTCCCTGAAGCGGGCGCCGAAGATACCCGAACCCTCCAGCGCGTCCCCAAGCAGCGACTCGACGGTGTCGGCCGACACCAGGGTGAGGATTTCATCGACGACGATCGTCTGGGCAGGCATCAGGTAGACGGCCGCGTTAGTGGGGAAAATGGATGGAAAATGGCCGTAATGCCTCCCCCAGGCGGTTTTCAGGGCCAGGGCGAAGGGACGATTGACCCGGCCGCCCCAAAACGTGTGAATGACGATCTGGCCGATACCCGTTCCCCGGCTGTGGGCCGGCATCTGCTCGACGACCAGGTGATGGCGATGGGGCAAGGCACAGCCGGTGCGTGCCTGTTGGCGGACCAGAAAGTCGATCAAATAACGCCCCGCCGTTTCATCCAGGCCATACCGATCGACGAGTTCATCGACCAATCCCGGATCGTCCAGGCGGCGGTGGATATGCTCCAGCAGCCGTCCGATCCGATCGGATAGAAAGAAGTCCTGATCCGCGTCCTCGGACCGCCAAAAGGGCGGCACCGGGGCCTTGGGACGCGCCGGTTTGACAAACACATCATTGTGGGTGATGCGCGCAATGCGCCAGTTCTGGGTGCCCAGGGTAAACACCTGCCCCTTCTTGGCCTCCCACACAAACTCCTCGTCCAATTCGCCAATCCGCGCGCCCCCCTCCTGATGGCGAAGGGTGAAATACCCGCGATCGGGAATCACGCCACCGGAGCCGTAAAGGCTGAGCAAGGCTCCCTTTCTGGCGGTCAGCGCGTTTTCCAGGCGGTCGAAGGCGATCTTGGGGCGAAGGGCGGCGAGACGCGTATCTGCATAACGACCGGCCAGCATCTCCACCACCAGGTCGAAGGCGATACGCGTCAGCTCGTGAAAGGGATAGGAAGACCGCAAGGTATGGTAAAGCGCGTCCGCGTTCCAGGTTTCAACGCCGGTCATGGACACCACCACCTGGGCCAAGACGTCCAGCGGAGCGCTTACCGGCCGCACCGGCTCGATCTTTTTTTCCGTTACCGCTTCGCGCAATGCCGCGGCGGTCAAAACATCCACGGCATGGGTGGCGACAAATTCGGCCCGGCTGGATCGCCCGACACCATGACCGGATCGCCCGATGCGTTGCACGGCCGATGAGATCGATGATGGGGACTGGACCAGAATCACCTGGTCAAGCTGGCCGATGTCGATACCAAGCTCCAGCGAGGCGGTGGCCACGATGGCCTTTAGGCGGCCGGCCTTCAGACGGTTCTCGACTTCCAGGCGCAGGGCCTTGGAAAGCGATCCGTGGTGGGCGTAAGCGATGGGTCGCGAACGGTCGGCATTGATTAAGAAAGTCAGCTTTTCGCACAACCGCCGGGAGTTGGTGAAAACGATGGTCGAACGCTGGGCCGCGATGCGGGTCTTCAACGATTCGGCCACGTCGTCCCAGATGTCCCGAGTGGTATCGGCGTCCGTAACGGCGCGAGGAATCCGGATGCGAATGATATCCCGTACCCGTGTCCGATCACGCAAACGATCGATCCGGCGCGGGGCATAGCGCGGATCATTCGGGTCGTCGTGCATGGTGAAGCCGGCCACAAAGGCGGCCACCGCCGCCTCCGGATGGATCGTGGCCGACAAGGCGATGCGCTGGAATTCACCGCACAGGGGGACCAGTCGATCGACCGCACTCATCAGCAGCGTGCCCCGCTTGTTGCCCACGACGGCATGGATCTCGTCCAGGATGACGGTACGGATCCGATCCAACATGCGTCTTCCCCCCTGTGAAGAAAGCATCAGATGCAGACTTTCCGGGGTGGTAATCAGGATCTCGGGGGGCTGCCGCATCATCCGACGGCGATCACCAGGTGGCGTGTCGCCGCTGCGCGTGGCCACGCGGATCGCAGGGAAAGCATCGCCGTGCGTTTCAAATAGGCCACGGATCTCACTGAGCGGCCGCATCAGGTTACGCCGCACATCGTTGTTCAACGCCTTGAGGGGAGAAATGTAAAGAATCCGTGTGTGACCGGTGTCCAGTCGCCGGACAATCAGTTGATCCAGTGCCCATAAAAAGGCTGCCAGTGTTTTCCCGCTGCCCGTGGGCGCAGTAATCAGGACATGGCGACCCGCGGCAATCCGTGGCCATGCGCGGCATTGAATGGGCGTGGGGTGCCCGAGACGGGTGGCGAACCAGCGTCGCACCAATGGATGAAACCCGTCCAAGACGGATTGCTCGATCACGGTGCCATCCCATGGGATTCACCTGGCCGGAGAGCCAGGATAACCACATTTGGATCGATTGGCAGTTCTTCGCGGGCATGGCCCGCTCTTACAGGCATCAATGGCTTCGTCAAGCATGGTTTCTTGGAGCTGGCCATGCCTGCGACCCTATCTGTTTCCGTTAAGTGCCAAATGCGGGAACCCTGCCAGCGAGCCTTCAACGTTTGCCTAAGCGACGGCTTTGTGCTACATAATTTTGCCCTTGCAACAACCGGTAAAAAGAAGGTTTGCATGTTTTCCGGATTCCAGGAAATTGTCTTGGTCGGTCTCATCATCGTGGGTGTCATTATCCTGCCCCGCATGCTGAAGCCGCAACCGCGCCCACCGCAGACGCCGCCCTATCGTCTGGCACAGAGGCTGAAGTGGACGTTTCGCCTGGCCATCGTCCTGTCCATCCTCTGGCCGGCTGCCTGGGCAATGGTCTTGGCGCCCTGGCGACCGCAAAACCGAATTGCATTCGTCCTGGCGGGCCTCGCCCCGGTGGTCGTCGGATGGTGCATCCGGTGGATCATCGCCGGAACAAAGGCCAACCGCTGATATGACACGATAACAACCCAATTGAGGAGATTATAAATATGACCCACGAAGATGCCGGACACTATGCGGCCAAACACCCCAGCGGTAAAATCGACCCGGCCATCGCCGCAGCCATTGCCGAAAAAGAGAAGGATGGACGGATCACCTGTGCCGCCGCCCATGCCATCGCCAAGGCATTGGCCGTCTCCCCGCAAACGGTGGGAATCAACATCGACTTACTGGAAAAACGACTCCATCGTTGCCAAATGGGGCTTTTCGGCCATGACCCGAATTCCGCCCAGCAGGTCGACCCCGCCGAAGAAGTCAATCCCCAACTCGAGCAGGCCATTCGCGAGACATTGGATGGGGATCGGCTGACCTGTGAATCCGCCTGGCAGGTCGCCGAAACAATGGGTCTGACCCGGCTGGCCTTGGCCTCGGCCTGTGAGGCCCTGGGAATCAAGATCAAAAAATGCCAGTTGGGTGCCTTTTAAGAGCTACATAGTGTCCGTCCAGAAATAGGATAATTTGGTCGAGATCAAGGCGCCCGAAAAATTTATCCGGAGGCATATGGTTGATATTCCGAGGAATAAATTTTTCGGGCAACGCCGATATCGGGCAAATTGGCCATTTATGGATGGGCACTACATAGCGACTTCAGATACCGAAACAAATTGCGGGCGGACCGGCGGTTGGCATCACCGGCGGTCTGTTTGCGGGCGCTGCGCACCAGTTGCCCCAATCGTTTACGGTCCGCCTGCGGATAGATGTCGAGGATCTCACCGATCAACGCATCATCCCCATCCACCAACCGGTCCCGCCAGGATTCGAGTCGATGAAAGTCCCGAGCCTGTTGGTAGGCCCCCTGCTCGATTTCCAATAGTGCTGTTTCAATGGGAGCGACATCGACCTGGCGCATGATCGTGCCGATGTATTGGAATTGCCTGCGCCTGGCACCATGGGAGGTCATGTTCCGGATCGCCTCGATCGCCTCTCGCAATGCCCGGGGCAGATCCATGCGTTTCAGCTGTTCATCGGAGAGCCCTGCCAGCCGCTCCCCGATCCGCTGCAACGCCTTGGCCTCTTTTTTCAATTGCGTGCGGCTTTTTTCGATCGCTTGAGTCATTTCAAATCAGGTGTTTCACGGGTTCAGCATCTCGGGTACCTGGCCGGTATTGAACATGCTGCAGACAATGTGGACCAACCGGTGAATATGACGTTTGATATCCTCGGGCGAACGCCCTGGATATTTCTTGAAGGCCATGACCACACCAATGATGGATGCATATATGGCATGGGTAACCAATCGGTTGTTGAGTCCGATTCCGGATTGGCGGTTGTATTTTTCCAGAACATCCAGAAACTGGCGCTGCATGGAATTGTAGCGTTCCATGGCCTTGGGCTGGATTTGACCGGTGATCATGAAGTGGCCCATCATCTGAAATACCGATTCATTTTCCAACAGATAATCGACACTCGCCAGGGTGAGTTCCTCCAGGGTCGACTGCCCCGAGGCCAGCTTTTTTTCGAGCTCCGTCTCTACGCTTTGCATGTGTCGCACCAGTGCCTCGACGAATACGTCATCACGACTGGGGAAATAGCGGTAGATCGCGGCGGCTGAGATCCCGGCCCGTTTAGCGATGTCACGCATGCCGACCTTGTGAAACTCTTTTTGGCTGAAAAGCTCCAAGGCGGCATCGACGATTAGGTTTTTGCGTGTCTCACGTTCCACCTTCCTCAGTTTTTGAAACGTTGACATGATCGACTCCTACCGTTTCGAGTCAGCTACCATTTAATGAGAGGGTTCTAACCACTTCATTAACGCAGTTCACAATGATTAACAATCATAAATTTAAAGAAATCGTCACCCGATTTTTCAAACCGCCGCTAAGCGATCTTTTTCAACTTAGCCACCGATTCGATGTGAAACGTATGCGGGAACATGTCCACCGGCTGGACCGCTTCCACTTGGTAGCGCGTTTTGAGGGATAGGAGATCCCTGGCCATGGTGGCCGGATTGCAGGAAACGTAAACAATTTTCTCGGGTGCCAGGTCAAGTACCCCCTGCACCACGTCCTTGTGCATGCCGGCCCGGGGAGGGTCGATCACCAACAGGTCCGGGGCCTGGCAGATGGTTTGCAATGTATCCTTGATATCCCCCAACAGGAATCGGCAGTTATCGATACCGTTGACCTGGCAGTTTTTGCGCGCATCGATCACCGCGCTTTCCACCAGTTCCAGGCCCGTTACCTCGGCGGCCTGTCCGGCAAGCCAGATGGCAATCGTGCCGGTGCCACAATATAGGTCCAGCACGGTCTCATGCCCGGACAGGTCGGCGAATCGCCCCACCGTTTCATATAGTTTTTGCGCGCCCCGGGTATTGGTCTGGAAAAACGAATTGGCAGAAATTTCAAAGGTGAATGGCCCGATGCGGTCTTTGAGCACCGCCTCGTCCGTCAGAGGGATCTCCCGTTCTCCGATGGCCACGCCGGCAAGTCGTGCCGTAATGTTGTTGACCACACAGGCCACCTCGGGAAATTCGTCAACGATGGCATCGGCCAGGGGCATCACCGCGGCGCGATCTTCGCTGGCCGTGACGATGTTGACCATCCAGCGATCGAAAGCCACGGAATGGCGTAGCACGAGAAACCGCCAGAACCCCTCATGACTGCGCAATCCGTAAACCGGCTTGTCGGATGCTCGCAGGTAGCGGCGCACGTTTTGCAAAATGCGGTTGCCGGTCTGCGGTTGCAATAGACAGGCATGCGTATCCAACACCTTATGATAGGTGCCTGGCACATGCAGACCCAGGGCGAAATGGATGTCGGTTTGGGACCCCAGTTCGTGGGGCATTAGCCAACGCCGGTC
Source organism: uncultured Desulfosarcina sp. (assembly GCA_963674765.1). GTDB lineage: Bacteria > Desulfobacterota > Desulfobacteria > Desulfobacterales > Desulfosarcinaceae > Desulfosarcina. The sequence goes on from OY771548.1 coordinate 5,663,551, forward strand.
CGAGCAGGAAAATTCCATTTTGTTGCGGTAACCGTAGATCGGCTCCGAAGGAATCGTGGGGTAGACGGGGATGTCCGTCAACAAGGCGATATGTTCCAGTGACTGGAAAACATGGCGGCGTTTCAATTCGATCTGATGGTCATAGTCGATGAATTGCCACTTGCATCCGCCACAAAAGCCACTGTAGGGACAGGGCGGATTAATGCGCCGGGATGAGGGGCAAAGCAGTTCATGGATCACGGCCTCGGCATAGTTCTTTTTTTTCCGAATGATACGCGCCGCCACCCGGTCACCGGTAACGGTTTGATCAACAAAAACGGCCATTCCGTCGATTTTCGCCAGCCCCTTGCCCCCGAAGGCCACGTCGCTAATCTCACATTCAACGATCTGTTTTTTTTTGAGTGTCATTGGCATCACACGTTTGTTTCTGATCCGCAGGCCTTTTCCGCCCTCCGGAAAACGATATTGGGTCCTCCACATGATGGATGGATACGGTTTTGTCAAGGGGTAAACAGATTCGATTTTTCTTGCCCTGACAGCCAATTTTCTTTATTTTATGCAAAATCAACGGAGTTATCGCCAATCCCCAACAACCCTGTTCGACGGTTCCAGACCCGTTGTCTCGTTTAAACGGTCGATCGTTTTCCTGACCCAACCCAAGCATAGAAGAGGATTTTACCATGAAAAACACGGACTACGCCAAGGCGATTCAAGTCGATGGCAACACCTATACATTCTTCGATTTCAACCAGTACGCCGCCGACCATGGCAAGGCCATCGACCGTCTGCCCTTTTCCATCCGTATCCTGGTGGAGAATCTGCTGCGCAAATTGGATAACCGGGTGGTCAAGGAAACGGATTTAGAAAACATCGTGGGCTGGGAAAAAACCTATGACGTACCGGTGGAAATCCCCTATCACCCGGCCCGGGTGCTCATGCAGGATTTTACCGGGGTTCCGGCGGTGGTGGACCTGGCCGCCATGCGTGATGCGGTCAACGCCCTGGGCAAGGACCCGGAGAAAGTCAACCCCCTGGTGCCGACCGAGCTGGTTGTGGATCACTCCGTCCAGGTGGACAATTTTGGAACCGACGACGCCCTGGAAAAAAATGTGGTCCTGGAATACGACCGCAACGGCGAACGCTATGCGCTTTTAAAATGGGCCCAGAAAAGCTTTTCCAATTTCAAGGTGGTTCCGCCCAATTCCGGGATCTGCCATCAGGTGAACCTGGAAAACCTCGGCCGGGTGGTCATCGATCAGGATGACGGCGACAGCGTCCTGGCCTACCCGGACACGGTGGTGGGTACCGACTCCCACACGCCCATGATCAACGGCGTGGGCGTGATGGGCTGGGGCGTGGGCGGCATCGAGGCCGAGGCGGTGATGCTGGGCCAGCCCTATTACATGTCCATTCCCGAAGTCATCGGGGTCAAGCTAACCGGCAAGCTGCCAACGGGAGTGACCGCCACGGACCTGGTGCTGACCATTACCGAGAAACTGCGCCAGGTGGGCGTGGTGGAAAAATTCGTCGAATATTTCGGCCCTGGCATGAAGAGTCTGTCGGTTACCGACCGGGCCACCATCGCCAACATGACCCCCGAATACGGCGCAACCCTGGGCTTCTTTCCCATCGACGAGAAAACCCTGGAGTATCTGGCGTTGACCGGCCGGGACAGCCGCGCCCGCCTGGTCGAGGACTACTGCAAGGCGACCGGCATGTTCTACACCGGTGACAGCGACCCCGAATTCACCCAGGTAGTGGAACTGGACCTGGCCACCGTCGAGCCATCGCTGGCCGGCCCGGCCCGCCCCCAGGACCGCATCACCCTGTCCCGTCTGAAAGGCGCCTTTGCCGACATTCTGGGCTACGACTATGACCGCGACGAAGAAATCCGGCGCATCTCGGAATTTCATGACGAATCGGGCGCCACCAGCGTTCGCGCCAAATGCTGCCAACCGGTGACCCAGCGCCGGTTCGACATGGCGCTCAATGGACAGCCGATCAGGCTCGGCGACGGCAATATCGTCATCGCCGCCATCACCTCGTGCACCAACACCTCCAACCCGCATGTGCTCATGGGGGCCGGTCTGATCGCCAAAAACGCCGTGGCCCGAGGGCTCAAGGTACCGCCATTCGTCAAGACCTCCCTGGCACCGGGGTCCAGGGTGGTCATGGATTATCTGGAAGCCGCGGGCCTGATCCCTTATTTCGATGCCCTGGGATTTCATTTGGCTGCGTTCGGCTGCACCACCTGTATCGGCAACAGCGGTCCCCTTCACCCGGACATCGAATCGACGATCAAGGACAACGATCTGAACGTGGCGGCGGTGTTATCCGGTAATCGCAATTTCGAAGCCCGCATCCACCAGCACATCAAATCCAATTTCCTGGCATCGCCCATGCTGGTGATGGCGTTTGCCCTGGCCGGCCGGGTGGACATCGACCTGACCATCGAGCCCGTTGGCATCGACCCCAACGGCCGGCCGGTTTATTTGGACGACCTGTGGCCCGCCCAGGAGGAGATCGATGCGTTGGTCGAGGCCCATGTCAAGAAGGCCTTCTATGAAAAAGCCTATGCTAGCATCTTCGATGGTGATCGTTTCTGGCAGTCCCTGGATGTTTCCCAAAGCACCACCTTTGCCTGGGACGAGGCCTCCACCTACATCAAGAACCCACCATACTTCGATGGGTTTTCCCTGACGCCAGCCGAACCGGCCGATATGGACGATGCCCGGGCATTCTTGTTGCTGGGGGATTCGGTAACCACGGATCATATCTCTCCGGCGGGCGCCATCCCGGCCGATTATCCCGCCGGCCAGTACCTGATCGAACACGGCGTGGACCCGGCCCAATTCAACTCCTACGGCTCCCGGCGGGGGAACCACGAGGTGATGATGCGCGGCACCTTCGGTAACATTCGTATAAAGAACCGTCTGGTGGATCCGAAACAGGGCAGCTTCACCTTGAAATTTCCGGAAAACAAGGAAATGTTCAATTACGAGGCGGCCATGGCCTACAAACAGGAAGGCATCCCCTTGATCGTGCTGGGCGGGAAGGAATACGGCACCGGATCATCCCGCGACTGGGCGGCAAAGGGAACGAACTTGCTTGGGATCCGGGCGGTCATCGCCGAATCCTATGAACGCATTCACCGCAATAATTTGGTAGGCATGGGGGTTCTGCCACTGATATTCAGCGACGGTGAAAACGCCCAGAGTCTCGGCCTGGACGGATCGGAAACATTCACGATCCGTGGTATCGCCGACATGACTCCCCGCAAGCAGCTTACCGTCATCGCCCGCAAGGATGACGGCACACAAATCTCGTTTACGGTGGTTTCACGTCTGGATACGGAAGTGGATGTGGCGTATTTCAAAAATGGTGGCATTCTGCCCTGCGTGATCCGCAAGATGTTGGCTGATTAGAGCCCACGGCCGTCGCCAATCAGCAGCGACCGCAGGGTAATCGTATGTAACTCAGGTTTATCGTAATCGTTGTCGTTGTCGTTGTCGTAATCGGCTTTTCCGTTTTCGATACCGATTACGACAACGACAACGATTCGAGAATCCCATGATCATGAAATCGATTCATCCCGATAGCGACCGCGCTACCCGGGAAGACCATGACCAAGAATATTTGATACCAACGCTAAATGCGATTTGTCTGGCCGAGCCCGGCATCACGTTTGACACGCAGCAACCCCGGGCTCAAATTCAAATGCATCAGCGTGGAGCGGTACCCCATACCCAGGAATACCTGTTCCAGGTAATCGAATAGCACGGGTCGGTCCGGCCACTTGAACCGTTTCTCCTGGTCGCGCAAGGACTCCCATTCGGCCTTTGCCGCCGGTGCCGCGTCAAAGACCGTATTCATCGCCCGGTCGCACAGAAACATGGCGCAGACCACGGGCCGGATGGTCCACCGACACCCATTTTGGCCCAAATAGACACATCGGTGACCGGTATTGTCCCGTTCCAACACCCCCATCAACCGATCCAGTTGGGATGGCCGAGAATGCAGGGCATTGATGACCGCATCGGCAAAAAAGGTAATGATGCCATCCTTGCTGCAACAGGCACTGGTTTGACTGCGATAACAGGTTTGGGCGCAGATTCGATGGAAATAGCGGTCCAGGAAGCAATCCACGGATTGTCTGAATTGCATGTAATCGGCCGTTTTTTCAATCAATTGGTCTCGTTGCGGACTGCTTAAGCGTGACAGCCCTGCTTTGACGATGGCAAAGGCCTCCCATTGTTCCCGTTGATAATCATTCATGTCTGTTACCTTGTTGGTTGGTGTCATACCATCCTTGATCGGTAAGAATCGAATGGGCGATTTTCCTATGCGATTCATCACCGATTGTCAATGCGATTGCCCGGGGATCTTTTCCCTTGACGATTGATGGCATTTCTTCGATAAACGGCAAGGTCTCCGGCAACGACGGTCGACCGCGAACGGACAACATTGTTTATGCATAAGCCAGAGATGCAATCCATTCACGAGGCCCCACGGGCATCACGCCATGACGACATGCCACGGCCCACAAACATGATTTTCGGATCATTGTCTCTGTCGCCCGATCAAATCGAAGCGCCGGCCTTTTTCGTGGACGGCAACCTTTGCATCCGTTGGATGGCGACCGGTGGAACCGACCCCTTCTCAACGGCGCTGGCTCATGAGCTGCGATCCACGGACTCGCGCAATGTTTTTAATCTGTTACTCCGACCGGCGATCAAACATGCCATCAGCGAATGGCGATCTTTTTTTTCGTTTGTCTACCAAAATCTGCACGATCATGGGGTCGCCCCATCTGAATCGAATGCCGAGCCGCCTTTCCTCGTCCGCAAGCAGCTGTTTTCAGATACCCCGGAGCACACCGCCAGTTCAGAGCGCCGAACACCAATGATCGACAGCTGTTGCCTGGGCGGCGATACGGCGATCCTGCATGTCTTCAGCATGGCTTTCGATAAGGGGATGTTGTTCATGCTTCGTCAGGATCGCTGCCCCGACAAGCGTCCCGCCTTTGTCGACGAATTGCCTGGGCACTCCCCCACGCGCTCGGTCGCTCAAGAAAAAAACATCTGTGTATTGTCGGCCCGGCTCAATCATGCCCATGGCATGGCCAAACGCATGCTTCCCGACCATTTTTTAACCATGATGGAACGGATCGGACATGAAGCCGATGAGATCGCCCGTTCCCTGGGTGGTAAACGCGCCCCTTGCAATGGCCCCCAGCTCTGCTATGGTTTTACCGAAACGGCGGGTCGGGATCCGATTTTCGGCGCCATTTGTTGTGCCACGCGCCTAAACGATCAAATGCGCCTGCTCCAGGAAAAGCTTGACGCCCAATATGGATGGTCGGACGAGATCTGCCTGAATATGGGAATCGGTCATGGGGCGGCGGGACAGATGGAATCAGACGTCCGGCCTGCATTGGCGTTCGTGATGCCTGGCGGGGCATTCGCTCAGGCCAACCTGTTGTCAGGCATCGCCGGTAAGGGTGAAATCTGGATCACCCGACACGCAGCCGCCCAATTACCCGAAGTCCTGATGAATCAGGTCGTTTTGGGTGTTGATCGTAACGACCACTTTGTGCGTAATTATTTCAAGAAACTATCGGATTTTAAGCAGCTCAAAGCCATGCTGCAGATCGATCCGGACATGGACGATCTGTCCGTCTGCCAAATCAAACAATGCCAGCGCTATCTATAGCAATTCTGAACTTGGAGAAAATTGATAATATGCTATATTACACCAATAGTATGATATTATCATCTTTTTTATTGGAGGCCGTTTCATGGGTACGACACGAAAAACGATCACCGTCACCGATAAGCAAGACAAGTGGATCAAGGCGCAGATTGCAGCCGGTGATTTTACCAATGATAGCGAATATATTCGGGATCTGATCCGCCGTGACCAATCCCGTCACGCCGATCTTGAGGCAATCCGCTCGGCACTGATCGAGGCTGAACAAAGCGGGAAACCGCAACCATTTGATGGTGACGCATTCAAACAGGAAATGATTGCAAAACATGGCGAGCATAAAGGCTGAATATCGGTTAGCGCCGAAAGCCATAGAAGATATGGAGGCAATTTGGCTAAACTCTTTCACGCAATGGGGAGTGGAGCAAGCCGGACGATACACTGACGATATGATGGAAGCGTTTACATTTTTGGCGCAAAATCCAGAGATGGGAACGGCTTGTGACCATATCCGGCAGAATTACAGGCGGTATCCGATTAAACGGCATGTTGCTTTCTACCGTGCGACCAGCTACGGCATTGAAATCATGCGTGTGTTGCACGACTGCATGTTACCGACGCGGCATTTGTAGATTTCTCAGTCAAAAACCGCTTTACCCACTATTGGTAATTCTGGGCAAAATATCCTTGACCTGGCACCCTGCCGGCAGCGCTCCGGACAGGATATAAAAGCCTTATCCCATCTGCTTTTGACTTGCGATTACCCAGTATTTATGCAATCCGGGTAAATGTCCGATCTTATCGACACCAAAGGTCGCCGCCTTTATCTCACCAGTTGTCTTGGAATTATCTCAAAGATCGAACTTATCGAATTTTGAACGGTTCAGATGATGGGAGGCGTTCTTATACTCCCGGGAATGTCAAACGTTATGAGTTCCCCGGCAAGGCCGGGGGGTTACCCAGATAAAATCAGCGAGGATTAAGCATGTCGGAAAACAATCAGTTGGTCAGGGTTCATGTGAATATTGAAATATCTGCCGCAGCGCTGAAGGCCGTGGTGGCCAATTCGAAAAAGAAGGTGGGTATGAATGAAAAAGGCCATTACCGAGTCGACACCGCCGACGCCCTCGCCGATCTGATCTCAAAATTTTTGCACGAAAAGGATTTTGATCGGTTTGCCGCCGATATCGATCATTATTGACCGTCATTTAATCGACCAGCGGAACGGCGGCCTTGAAGAGGGTCATGCGGCCCTCGAGGGTGTAATGGTCGAGGGATGCGCCAACCACGATACTGTGGCCTTTGCGTAGCCTGATCGCATTGCCTGAGTCGGTCGTGATATGCCCCGCACCCTCGGTGCACAGGAGGATCTCGATGCTTCTCGCGGATGCGGAAATGTACGCGCGTGCCGGTTCCACCTCGATGACGCCGAGTGAAAATTCCGCCGCCGGACATGGGTAAAAAGATTCGCCGGTTGCCAGAGTCGTCACCGCGATAGGCGTAATGGCCGTCTCGCGAAACCGCACCACACGCAGCAATTCCGGCAGATCCACGTGCTTGGGGGTCAATCCGCCCCGGAGTACATTATCCGAATTGGCCATCAATTCAATGCCGACGCCATCCAAATACGCATGCAGTTGTCCGGCGGGAAGATACATGGCCTGACGGGGTGCCAGGCAAATCAGGTTCAACAGGGCCGGAGAAAATACCCCCATGTCGTCAGGGTAAGCCTGGGCAAGGGTCACCATCCAGCCATAGACCGGCGATTGATCGGCCAGGCGCCTTGCCTTGCTCAGCAGTTCTGTGCAGGCCTTTTTGCGTTTTTCGGCGGGCAGCGTCATCATGGTTTCAAAAAATGGTTTCAGGCCCGCTTCGCCGCGTTCTTCCAGATACCGGCAGGCATGCCTAAGGTCGTCGGGACAGACCGGTTCCAAGAGGCGGACGGCGTCGCCAGCGGGTCGGAATCCATTCAGCGCCCAAAAAGAGGTCAGCGCACAGATGATTTCCGGCTTGTGATTGGCGTCTCGATAATTGCGATCCGACGCATCCAGGGCCTTGCCCGCTGCGTTCTCCCGGGCAAACCCGTCGATCGCCTCTTGCCGGCTGGGATGGGCCTGAATGGAAAGCGGCCGTGATGCGGCCAACACCTTAAACAGATATGGCAGGGTCACGCCGAATCGTTTCACGCTATCTTGACCCAACATCGCCATCGGTTCTTTTTCGATCAGCCGTTGAAGCGAAATGCGCTGCTCATCGACGAGCGCCAGGGACGGTCCCTTGGGATGGGTCCCCATCCACAGTTCCGCCTGGGGCGTCTCATGGGGACCGGGAAGGCCCAATAGCTTTGCAATGGCCGTTTTCGATCCCCAGGCATAGGGCTGAATGACATTTTCGAGACGATAGATCGGCATATGTGATCACCTTCGCTCATGCATCGTTATAGCCTGAATAAAAGTTATGATGCCTGCGTTCTTCGAAAAAATGGGTTCGCAGACACCGGCGTCCCTGATCCGGCTGCCTATATTACCATCTTACGGGTAGTCTGACGACCTTTTTGGCTTTGTTGCGAAAAAGCAGGTAATGGTGCTTTTGCCCAAAATGATAAAGATCGCGGGTAATGGCCACATCGGATCGGCAGTAGTCTAAAATTTTGGCCATTTTCCCCGCTTTCCACCACCGTAAGGCATCCAACCCGTCCGCCGTTTTTCCGGCGTTGAGGGTGACCGATGCCAGATGATCCAGGGACAGCCGGTACCCGAGTTGTCTTTTCACCGCTTCCAAGATGTCCAGGGTGTTTAGCTGCTTGAAGTCGTCGTCTGTATAAGCCGACAGCACCCGATAATCGAAGCGTTTGATATTAAACCCCACCACCATGTCCATCTGTCTGAGGTGGGCCATCAGCATGGGGATCTGCCCTTCAACGAATTCGTAAAAGTCGTCGTTTTTTGAATCGTAAAGCACCGCACAACTCACGCCCATGCGCTCGGCATGGTGCCACCCCCCGACTTCTTCGGCGCTGCGCTGGGTTTCGATGTCCAGCACACCATAGCGAAGTGGTGAGGGCTGGGGCTGTGCTGAGGGATGTTCAGCCGTTTTAACAGCCGTTTGTTGTGTGTTGACAGGGGACGCCAGGGCCACCATCGGCATGGCAACGGGGTCTTTTTTCTCGATCAGCCGCTGCAGCAGAAAAATGGCGCCCGCCTTGTCGATGGGTCGATTCCCGGATCCGCACTTGGGTGAATGCACACAGCTGGGGCAACCATTTTCACAATCGCATTGGGTGATGACGGCAACCGTGGCGTCGATGAGCGCCCGGCCATCTGAAAAGGCCTGCATACAAAGCCCGGCACCGCCGGGCACCCCATCATAGATAAAAATAGCGGAGGCCTGCAATTGGGGATGCAATGGCGTAGAAATCCCCCCCAAGTCATTACGATCCGCCAAAACCAACAACGGGAAAACACCAATGGCGGCATGCTCCAGAGCGTGCAGCCCGCCCATAACATGAACCTGCGCGTTTTCCGCCATGGTGGTGATGGCATCGGGCACGGTAAACCACAGTCCCTGGGTTTCAAACACCGTCGGCGGCAGATCCAGGGGCGTCCGGTCGATAATCTTCCCCGTTCGGGTTTGAATGCGGTCATAACCGGTTACCGTTTCCGTCACCTCCAATCGGCCAACGGCCATCATGGTACCGTAAACCGGCTGTTGGTCGATGGTCTCGATGATACGGGTCTCTTTGTGGGATCGTACCCGGGTATGGTAGTTGACACGCGCGGCTGCCACATGAACCTTGCGACAATCGAATTCGAGTGAGGTGACTTGGAACGTTCCACCGCGATGCAGATAAATGGCCCCTGGATGGGCTTCTCTATATACACGCACACCATCGATTTCACCCAGGGTAATGTGGGTCTTCTGATCAACGATGGTAAACCGGGATCCCGATCCGCGCAGGTCAACATGCCGGTGTGGATTTTTTACGGGCGCATAATAGGTCGTTCCATCCCTGCTCAGGTAGAGCTCGCTATCGTCAACCAGCCTCTGAAGACAGGCACGCACCGGCTCGGGGGATAGCATGGGGTCATCGGATTTCAGGGGCAGTTCCGCCGCGGCGCAGACCAAATGCCGGGCCATGACCTGATCGTTGTATGGGTTGACCACGGCCGCCTCGGGTTGCCGGTCGACCAGCTGCTGCGGATGATTGACAAAGTAATTGTCCAGGGCATCATCACCGGCAACCAGGACCACCGCCGATTCCCGCCCGCTGCGCCCAACCCGCCCCCCCCGTTGCCAGGTGGCGATGATGGATCCCGGATACCCCACCAACAGGCACAAATCCAACGCCCCAATATCGATTCCCAGTTCCAGGGCACTGGTGCTGATGACCGCCAGCAGTTCGCCGGAAGCGAGCTTGCCTTCGATCGTCCGCCGCTCTTCGGGTAAGAATCCGGCCCGATAGGCGCTGATGCGATCGGCAAACGGTCCAGCGCTTTGCTTTGCCCAAATGGCCAACAGTTCGGCCAACTTCCTCGACTGGGTATAGACGATGGTTCGCAGGCCCCGGTTTAAGGCAGCCTTCAGCAGTTTCAGCGTGGCCACCAGCGGTCCATCCACCGGCTCGATGACCACCAGGTGCCGGCGACCGGTACCGGATGTGCTGCGACGAACGGTTTCAACATCCAGTCCGGTCAATGCATGGGCCAGTCCATCGGGATTGGCAACGGTGGCCGAGGTGAACACGAACGTCGGCATGGCCCCGTAAAACCGGCACAGGCGAACCAACCGCCGATAGACCTGGGCCATGTGCGCACCCAACACCCCCCGATAGACATGCACCTCATCGATCACCACAAACCGCAGCCGGCGCAAAAAATTCCCCCACCGGTCATGGTGGGGAAGAAGGGACAGATGAACCATCTCCGGATTGGTCATCAGGATGTGGGGGGGGTGCTCGCGAATTTTCTTGCGCCGGTAGGCCGTGGTGTCACCGTCATAGATTTGGGCCTGAAGGGTGATTTCCGACAGTTCGTTGGCCATCTGGTTGACGGCTTTGAGCTGATCCTGGGCCAGCGCCTTGAGGGGGTAAATGAAAAGCGCTGCGGCCGCCGAATCTTTCAGGACCGCCTCAATGACCGGCAGGGTGTAGGTCAGGGTCTTGCCTGAAGCCGTGGGCGTGGCGGCCACCGTGTGGACGCCGGCACGCACCCGGTTCATGGTTTGGACCTGATGCGCATAGAGCCGCTGGATCTCCATCCGACGCAGCAACGCGTCAATGGGCGGTGGCCATGGCTCACCCACCCGACCATGGACCGCTGCAATGGATTCGAATTCCCGGTGATAGACGATTTGTCCCGAGAATGCCTGAGAATCACTCAGGGCTTTGATATAATTGTCTAAAGACTTTCCATGGGCCATGGTTGGGCCTTAACTTTATGTGGATCGCATTTTAATATGCGCATATGGACTTGAAAAACTGGGAAAATACGTTATATTTGCGATTATTCGGTCTTTTAGGCAACAATTGAGTACGAATTTGATAACACCTCACCATCCCCTGCCCGCTACCGGAAAGGGGTAATATCGCATGACACCATTTCACAATGCAAGAGGAAGGCAATAGCGTTGGACGACCCCTTTTTATGGGACCCGGGGTTTGGTCACCGGGGCACCATCGAGTTCTGTCTCATTTATCGGTTTTGCCATTCAATTCGCGGAAACAGTCATCGTCGGTCTGACCGCATCAACGGTGCGGGAGTCGATGGATGATAACCAATCAATTGATTCTGCTTCTCTTGTTGTTGCTGTTTTCCGGTTTTTTTTCATCGGCAGAAACCGCCTTGTTCTCCATCAGCCAGACCCGTGCCAGACACCTGGCCAAGGAAAACATCCGCTCCCACCAACTGATCAAGCGCATGAAGGATGATCCGCACAAGCTGCTGACCACCATCCTGATCGGTAATAATGTGGTCAATGTGGCCGCCTCGGCCATTGCCACATCGCTGACCATCAACATGTTCTCCAATTATGCCGTGGGGCTAGCAACCGGTGTCATGACCTTCATGATCCTCGTTTTCGGCGAGGTGATCCCCAAATCCTTTGCTACGCGCAACAACATCCTGATTGCCAAACTGACCATTTTTCCGATTTACTGGATGTCGATTGTCTTTTTTCCGATCATCCTGTTCCTTAATTTCATTCCCCGCATTACCGGCAAGATGAGCAAAACACCGTCCGCGACCGAGGAGGAATTGATCACCTTCGTGGAGGTCGTGGAAGAGCAAGGGGAGATCAAGGAAGAAGAGCGGGAAATGATCCACAACGTCTTCGAACTGGATGACACCAGCGCCTCGGAAATCATGACCCCCCGGGCCGACATGTTCGTCGTGGATATCGACGAACCGCTTGATCTGAAGACCATCGCCGAATCCGGTTTCACGCGCATTCCCGTTATCGAGGGAGATATCGACCATGTGGTTGGCATTTTGAATATCAAAGACATTTTCATGCATCAAGCCACATCGGAAACGCCGGTAGATATCCGCGCCATCATGCGCCCCCCCTATTTTGTTCCAGAGAACAAAAAACTCGATCGGATGCTCCACCAGTTCAAGGCCCGTAAAAATCACATGGCCATTATCGTCGATGAGTATGGGGGGATATCCGGGTTGATTACCCTTGAGGACGCCCTGGAAGAACTAGTGGGAGAGATTCGCGACGAAACCGACAAGGAAGAACCCCACATTATCAGCAAAAAGCCCAAGGAATGGATGGTCTTGGGAAAGTCAGATATCGATGAAATCAACGACAAACTCGGCATGCAAATCCCCGAAACCCGGGAATACGACACCTTCTCCGGTTTTATCTTGGATCGCATCGGCAGAATCCCGGAAGAGGATGAAGTCTTTTCTCTCGACGGTTACAAAGTGACCGTCAAGGAAATGGACGGCAATCGCATCAAACGATATCTGGTTCAGCAGATGTCCTCCCCCCCCCAGGATCCGCAATAATGGCGGCGGAATGGCTGTTTATTCCTTGACCCGCTCTACATATTGCCCGGTGCGTGTATCGATTCTGATTTTTTCACCCTGATTGACAAATGGCGGCACCTGAACTACATGGCCGGTTTCGAGGGTGGCCGGCTTGGTCGAGCCGGCTGCCGTGTCCCCCTTGGCCCAGGGTTCGGCCTCGGTAATGGTCAGTTCCACGAAATTGGGCAGTGAAATATCCAGCGCCGTTTTCTCAAACATGAGGACGTTGCACACCGTATTCTCCTTGAGAAAGGCCTTGGCATCGCCCACCTGCTCCTCACTCAAGAAATCCTGTTCGTAATTCGAAGTATTCATGAAACAGTAATTGGTGCCGTCGAAATAAAGGTACTCCATCTCCATTTCTTCGAGATTGGCTTCCTTGAATTTTTCACCCGAGCGGTAGGTTTTATCGAACTGGGCACCACTGATCATGTTTTTCAATCGGCATTTATAGAGGGCCTGCCCCTTGCCGGGCTTTACGAATTCAAACTGAACCACCACATGGGGGGCACCGTCGATCTCTATCTTCAATCCTTTGCGTAAATCACTGCTCTCATACATTTGGCCTATCGCCTCCTAATAAAATGGGGTTAAATCGGGTTTTCACACCGGTGCGAAGCGGTGAGCCTGCCGGACCAGCGCCGCCACCCGCGTCATGTCTTTTTTGAAACGGATCGGTTGTCCATCATCGGCAATGACATTGGTACCCGTACAACTGTCAACACCAAAGGGGGAGACCTGGCGAATCCCCTCGGCTACATTTTCCGGATTAATACCACCGGCCAAAATCACCGGTATCTGGCTCTGGGCGACCAGCCGGGCAGCCACCGACCAATCGCAGGTGAGCCCGGTGATACCAACGAACCCTGCCACGGGTTGCCGATCATCCACCGTATCCGGTGATCCGTCGATCACCGTATCGGTTAAAAAGTAATCACTGACCGGTTCCAATCGCGCCGCCAGCGTCAAGATGGCCTGCCGTTGCACACCCGCGTGTCGCCCAATGGGGATGGACCGGGTAATCCGGATATCGGGAAATCGGCGCTTCACCATGGTTTGCAAGCCAATTGCCGTGTCGACGGCGGGATCATGGGGGCCTTGGAGCCGGTCACAAAAATGGATGATATGGGGTCGATAGTACGAAATGGTATCCATAATCGCTTCGGCATCCGTGTACAGGGGGATGAGGCTGCTGACGGCACCCATTTTTCTCACCACCGCCACGGTTTCCCGAACAACCGCATCGTGGCGAGCATCCAGGGTGGTAATCACACTGCCCACATAATCCACTCCCATCGCGATCATGGCGCGCGCTTCTTCCGGGTTTTGGATCTCATAGACCTGCACGATGGGTGTCGGCATGGGTTTCACTCTTTTTTAACTATCTAAATAAACAATCGATTCTTTTTCGTGGCCGTCTCTATCACATTCGTGGCGTTTGTGCAATTTTAAAGCCCGGCCCCATGCCGAGGTAAACCGCTCGATCGATCATCGGCCATTTGCCGACCGAATACCAGTTGAAGGATCCGATAGTAGTTGCGGATGCGGTCTACAAAAACAACCGCTTCCTGGCCCCGGGCGTAGCGATGATCCAACGTGCGATAGTATTTTTTCTGTTGCAGCAGGGGAAGGACGGATCGAACGGCATGCCAGCTGTTTTCCTGCTTTCCCAATCGTCGGGCTAGGGTTCTGGCATCTTGCACATGACCGAAACCGATGTTGTAGGCAGCCAGGGCCAGCAGGGTGCGGTCTGGCTCGATCACACGATCGTCCATCTGCCCATGCAGACGTGCCAGGTAACGGGTTCCGGCCAGAATCGAAGCATCGACATCCATGCGATTTCCCACGCCTAAATCCGCTGCGGTTTCTCGGGTCAGCATCATCATGCCGCGCACGCCGGTATAACTCTCTGCCTTAGGATCCCAATGGGACTCCTGATAGGCCAACGCGGCGACGAGTTGCCAATCCAGATTGTATTTGTCGGCCGCGGCCTCGAATATGGAGCGATACCTGGGTAGTCGAATTTTGATTCGCCGGCGAAACCTGGCCATGTCGACGTAATCGAAGGCTTCCAGGTGGCTGTAGTAATGGTCGACGAGCCCCTCGATGCGGGCCCGGGTTGCCGCTTGGCCGAACCAGTCGTTGATCGCCTGGGTGAGATGGGGATTGCGCGGGTCGGTCGCCCATCGCAACTGGCGAGGTTCACCCAAGGTGAGCAGTTTGACCAACTCAGGGAAATAACGATGGTTAATGGCTAAAATATTGGAATCGACAACCGCCAGGGGCAATGACCGTTTCCACACCATTTGAAGCAGATCTTCGGCCGTGTAGGCATCCAGGGTTTTCCAGCCAATACCCGGAAAGATACGGCGCAACGCCGACAAATATTCTACCCGGGCACTATTATCGGTCATCCACAGCGTATGGGTTTCAAGCGCCTGTTTATTCCGTATGTCGGGTCCACCGCGACGCCCAACCACCTGCTGCTCGACATCCATATAACCGGGCCCCAGGCAAAGCTGTTTGGCGGACCGGTTGCCAAAGGGAAAACCGCCGGCAATGACGTCACCCTGCCCTTCATGCAGGGCGGTGATCATCTCGGATTCTCCTTCCAGGATATGAAGACGGAGGGTAACGCCCAGATTGTTGGCAAATGCCTTGGCAAGTTCGTATTCGAAACCGCTGGGACCGTTCGGCCCTTCGTAGTAGCAGGCGGTATTGTTGCGCGTGATCAGCACGAGCTCACCGCGGGATTGAATAAGCGCTAGATCATTTTGCCTGACCGATGGATCACACGCTGCGATCACCAGCAACAATCCCGGCCAGGCCAACAGGTAACCGATTCGCTTCAGCTTACCGCTATGCATAACCATAGGCAGGCATTTTCTTGATATTTAATTATGATCCCAATGGGTTACACCGCATGACAGAGAGGCGTCCCTCCCCTTGACCGTCAAGTATTGCCATCTGCTGGAAATGATTTATAATCCTTCATGGATAAATGATCAACAGGGTTGTCTGTGCCACCCAGAGCAATCGCATGGTGATTTCCAGGTTGCCCTTCCGCCCAAAATTAGAGTGTCCATGAATGCCAAATGAAAAATGCCAAATGGTGGCATTCTATCTATTTTAGAATTGATTTTATCCTTCATTTGACATTTGGGTTTTGGTATTTGGCATTTTTCCACTTTCGGGAATGGTGCTTGTTCAGGAAAGGCCAGCTTTTGATTTTGCTTGCGATTACCCTGGCGTTGCGCGTCGCCTGGTTGCCTTTTCTCCCGGATAGTGCTATGACCCCCAAAATTATTATCAACCTACTGAAATTTAGTGTATTTGTCGCCCTTTAACCCGGAGAACGCCCATGATCGTCATCATCGATTTCGGATCTCAATTCAACCAGCTCATCGCCCGGCGAGTACGCGAATGCCGTGTCTATTGTCAGATCGAGCCGCCGACGATTCCAATCGAGGAAATTCGCTCCTTGGCGCCCGAGGGGATCATTCTGTCGGGTGGCCCGGCCAGCATTTATGAGAAGAACAGTCCCCGCGTGGATGCCGGCATCTTCGATCTGGGTATTCCTGTGTTGGGCATTTGTTATGGCATGCATTTTATGGTGGATGCGCTGGGCGGTAAAGTAAAAAAGGCCGATAAACGAGAATATGGATTTGCCGCCTTTTCGGCAACGGCAGAAACGGATCTACTCAAGAGTATCGGACAGGAATCGATCACCTGGATGAGCCATGGGGATTCAATCGAATCGCTGCCCAAGGGGTTTTCCATTACGGGCGTCACCGACAATACACCGGTGGCCGCCATGGCCAACCCGCAGAAAAAGTTTTTCGGCGTTCAATTTCATCCGGAAGTGGAACATACCGTCAAAGGACGTAAGCTGATCCGTAATTTCCTCTTCGACATTTGCGGCTGTAAGGCTTCATGGACGATGAAGTCCTTTGCCCGGGACACCATCGCCCAGATCCGTGACACTGTCGGGGATAAAAAGGTGATCCTTGGGCTTTCCGGGGGTGTCGATTCATCGGTCACGGCGCTTTTGATTCATCGGGCCATCGGCAAACATCTGACCTGTATCTTTGTCGACAACGGTTTGTTGCGCAAGGACGAGGCGGCCCAGCTCAAACAAAAGCTGAAAAGCCACCTTGATATCAACATCCGCTTCGTCAATGCGGCATCCCGTTTCATCAAGGCCCTTTCCAAGGTGTCGGACCCGGAGCGTAAACGCAAAATCATCGGTAAAGTCTTCATGGATGTCTTCGAAGCGGAAGCCATGAAAATCAAGGACGCCGATTTTCTGGCCCAGGGGACCCTCTATCCGGATATTATCGAATCCCAATCGGCCTTCGGGGGTCCGACCGCAGTGATCAAATCCCATCATAATGTCGGCGGACTGCCCAAGAAGATGAAGCTCAAACTGGTCGAGCCTCTCAAATACCTCTTCAAGGATGAAGTGCGCAAATTGGGAAAAACACTCGGCCTGGACGAGGATCTGGTGTGGCGTCAACCGTTCCCCGGCCCGGGACTGGCCATTCGCGTGATCGGAGAAATCACCAAAAAACGATTGGAAGTATTGCGGGATGTCGATGCCGTGCTACAAGAAGAGATACGCGCATCCGGCTATTATCGCAAGCTCTGGCAATCGTTTGCCGTGTTGCTGCCGATTAAGAGCGTCGGCATCATGGGCGACGGCCGAACCTACGAAAACATCGTCGCCATCCGCGCCGTCACCAGCAAGGACGCCATGACCGCCGATTGGGCCAGGCTTCCCCACAAATTGCTGGGTACGATTTCAAACCGCATCATCAACGAGGTTCGTGGCGTCAACCGCGTGGTTTACGATATCAGTTCCAAGCCGCCAAGCACAATCGAATGGGAATAACGTACCGATGAATACAGACAACGGCTCCCCTCGTTTCACCATCCAGGATGAAACGGCAGACATTCCCGATTCCATCTATGTGGCCGATGCAGAAAACCTGCGCATCGAAAAACTGAGCACCCGGGTCACCCTTGTGACGGTGCTGATTCCCTGTTTGCTGGTCATCGTTCTGGCAGTCGCCTATTTGGACATAAAAAACCGGGTCGCCAGCACCCAAAACACGGGAACGATCGGTGTTCAAAATCTGTCCAAGGATCTGGAATCCCGGTTTTCGAGTCTTTCGCTCAAACAGGCCAAATTGGAGGAACAGCTCGCCGACATCACCAAGCGCTTTGATACCACGACGGCCGCGATGCAGGTCAAGCTCAAGAAAGCCATCACCGCGATGCAAGGCGATATTCAAAATAAGGCGAGTCGATCCGATATGGCAACCCTGGCCGAGTCGAACGAAACCGCGCTGAAGGTCCTAAAAAAAGATATGACCGATCTGAACGCCTCTTTTGCGGACTTCGACGAAGCATTGGCCGGTCAAATTCTGCTGATGACCCAAGGTGTGAAAAAGGATCGTGAACGCCTCGTCGACCTTGAAAAAAAGGTCAATCAACTGGATGGAGAAAAATTGACCAAGGCGTCCATGAATCTGGCCTTGGGTCTGGAGCGGCTAGCTTTACAGGAATTGGTCAAGGACACGGTTCGGGATGTCGAGACAAAACTGGCACGCATGGACAAACGAATCGTCACGCTGGACCAGCAGTTGAAATCCCAGCACAAACAACGCCCATCCCCGTCGCCCTCCCCACCGGCGGAACCATCGGCACCGTCTGCAGCTCCGGCGCCCGATCCATCGACGGCGGAGCCGGATCAATCTACTGGATTAGAGGAGCAGACCATCAATTAAGCGGCTGTTTCAAAAGCCCGTCTAGGGACGGCTGCTGATAGAATCGAAGGGGATTACCCTGATGGTCGACTGTTGATCTTCTTTTCGATGCGCTGGATATCCACCGGCAGGTCCACCTCGGGGGAGTCATAGGGCGTGACCACGACCCGGATGCGGTAGCCGTGTTCCATGGCCCGCAATTGTTCGAGCTTTTCGATTTCCTCCAGTCGCCCCGGTTTCAGAGATCGGAAACAGGTTAAGAATTCCCCCGTGTAGGCATAAACCCCCAGATGCTTATAGACCTCGTATCCGGAAAGACTATCGCGTCCGTGGGGAATCGTCGCCCGTGAGAAATACAGGGCGTCACCCCGATTGTCGAAAGTCACCTTGACATCCTTGGGGTCGGTAATCTCACGCTCCTCTTGGATGGCAAATGCCAGCGTGCTCATCTTTACCGTTGGATCGTCTGCAAACGGCTGAACCAATGCATCCAGACACCGGGGATCCACCAGGGGCTGGTCACCCTGGATGTTGATGACGATGTCTCTACGTTCCAAGCCGAGACGCCCGGCAGCCTCACCGACGCGATCGGTTCCGGAGCGACAATCCGACCCGGTCATGACGACGTTTCCGCCAAATCCAGCCACCGCGTCCCGGATACGGGAATCGTCGGTGGCCACATGGACCGATTCGACGCATGTCGCCTCCCGGGACCGTTCATAGACCCATTGAATCATTGGCTTGCCACAAATGGGTGCCAGAGGCTTGCCATCGAAACGCGACGAGCCATAACGCGAAGGAATAATTACCACAACCCGCATAATGCCACCTGCTTTCCGATTCGGTCTATTTTTGCCATCCCCCGATCAAATGCAGGTGAAGATGAAAAATCACCTGCCCGCCCCCCTTTTCGACATTAAAGAGCAGTTTATAACCGGAGGTGTCGATGTTTTGTTCTTTGGCCATGGTTTTGGCGGTCATGATCATCTCGGCGATCATGGCATGGTCTGCCGGGCCAAGATCGTTCACGCTTCTAACATGCCGTTTGGGAACGATCAACAAATGGACCGGTGCATGGGGATTGATATCGCGAAAAACCACCAGGGTTTCATTCTCATAGAGGAATTGGGTATCCATCTGGCCATTGGCAATTTTACAAAAAAGGCAGTCTTTTTCCATTGCGGGCATCTCCTGTTGATTTTCGCATGGTTGGGCCAAACAATCCGCTAATGAAGCCATCGGCTGGGGCACTAAGACACACCGATGCGGCACCCTGTTCCTACCGATTCCGTGACAAGCTTGTCAAGAAGACATTTTCAACGCATCGTCTTCTCTGAGCCTTCACCGAAAGTCCGTCTAAATGTCAATGAACGTACTGAAATTCATCATTTAAGTTTTAATTCCGGCAGCCGATAAGAATAGGCAGCAACACCGACCATGCATACCGGTGCCCACGCACGTGAAGGCGTTTCCTTGAGCAGTGGATCATGAAGGCATCGTTCCGATACGAGCGAAAACCCAAATTAGAATGCATTAAAACGACGACACCATGAAAATTTTGATTGCCGATGACGATCCCGTTACTGTGAAGCTCTTGTCATCACACCTTTCAAACTGGGGCCATACGGTCCATCAGGCTGAAGATGGCAATCTCGCTTGGGATTACATATGCGCCAACCCGGTCGACATTGTCATCAGTGATTGGCTCATGCCCGGTCTGGACGGCCTTGAGCTGTGTCGCCGAATTCGAGGGACTGGGGATTCTGCCTATACGTACCTGATCCTGATCAGTGCCCAGGGCTCCAAGGCGGACATGATTGAAGGGCTTGAGAGTGGTGTCGACGATTATATCACCAAACCCATCGATATGGATGCATTGCGGGCACGGATCAACATAGGCGTGCGGATCGTCGCCCTCGAACGCTCACTCAAACAGAAAATCGAGATCATTACCGCCAACCAGTACCAAACCATCCGCGTGTTTTCTCAGATGATGGAGGTTTTTGATGAAGATTTAGGGGGACATTGCCGGCGCACGGCCAAGATCGCCGTCGACCTGGCCCATCGTCATCCCGATGTTGGCGACGCCGAAATAAAGGTTATCGAAATGGCGGCCCTGCTTCACGATATCGGCATGGTGGGCATCCCCAAGTCCATTCTCAACAAGCGTCGCACGGAAATGATCGATGATGAACGCGACTGGTATCAGTCCCACGCCGAGATGGGTGCCCGCATCATTGGCGAAATAGAGATCTTGAAACCCGCTGCCTTGTTGGTGCGCATGCACCACGAACAATACAACGGCAAGGGCTTTCCCGATGGCATTTCCGGTGACGCGCTCCCCATCGGCGCGCAAATTATCGCCGCGGCATCCATCTACGATAACCTGGTTCACAAGGGCAAGATCCCCCTACAACAGGTTCCGGACCACTTGCAACGCTTTCGCGGTTACCAGCTCGCCCCCCAGCTGGTCGAACTATTGTTGAAAATCAATGTAGACCAACAGCATGACCAGGCACGCAAAATCAATCGAGAGCTGACCCTCGACGCGCTTCGACCCGGCATGGTATTGGCCACCAACGTGAATATGCGAACCGGCGCCTTTGTCATGGCCGCCGGCACCGAATTGGACGACTACGCAATCGACAAACTAAAACAATACCATTCCATTGGCGCAATTGCCCAAAAAGTGCTGATTCGCCAATCTGCGGGGAAATAAATGGATCTTGCAACCATCATCGGTCTGGTCAGTGGAACAATATTGATTTTGTTCTCCATCCTCATCGGTGGCAGCCTGATGCTCTTCTTCAATGTCCCAGGTCTGCTGATCGTCGTGGGTGGCACCCTGGCGGCCACGTTCATCAAATTTACCATGGCAGATGTGATCGGTTCCATCAGCGTGGCCATGAAAGCCTTTCTGGTCAAGATGGAGGCTCCGGAAAACATCATTACCGAAATGGTAGAGTTCACCCGTATCGCCAAAAAAGAAGGGTTGATCGCTCTGGAAAAGGAAACACCATCGGATCCTTTCTCAGCCAAAGCCTTGCGCTATCTGTCTGATGGCTATGATGAAGGATTGATCGCCGACATGCTCAACAAGGATATTCGCTTGATGAGTCAGCGACACACGACAGGGCAGAATGTATTCAAGGGCATGGGGGATTCCGCGCCGGCCTTCGGCATGGTGGGGACCCTGATTGGTTTGGTGCAAATGTTGTCTTCCATGTCCGATCCGGCCGCCATTGGCCCCTCCATGGCCGTGGCCCTGTTGACCACCCTTTACGGTGCGGTCATCGCCAACCTCATTACCTTGCCCATTGCCGACAAACTGGCACTGAGAAGCGAGCAGGAACAGTTGAACAAAAGCATCATCGTCGAAGCCGCCATTGCCATCAACCGGGGCGTCTCACCCATGGTGCTGGAGGAATCTTTGAAAATTTTTCTTAACCCGAAGAAACGGCAGGCGATCGAGTCCACCGGAGAAGCCTCTGAATAACAAAGGTCAGAAATGAGCGACGATATCCAGGAATGTCCCCCATGCGAAGCGGGTGCCCCCAAGTGGATGGCCACCTTCGGCGATCTAATGAGTCTTCTGCTCTGCTTTTTCGTGCTCTTGCTGTCTTTCTCTGAAATGGATCGTCAGAAATACAAGCAAGTGGCCGGATCAATGGAGAAGGCATTCGGCATGCAACGAAAAAAAGACGTGGTCGATTCGCCCCGTTTGGGGCTCAAAATCATCGCCAAAGACTTTGATCAGCCCGTGGTAGCCACACGCATCAAGGAATTCATCGGCATGGAAATGAAGCAAGAGTTCGGTGATGTTTACGAAGAAATCGAACAAGACTTCGAAATGAATGCCGACAGACATCAATTGGTCATCCGCCTGATGGGAGAAAGCACGTTCGACTCGGGCAAGGCGGATATCAAACCCGAACTGAAGCCGCTCTTATTGCGCATGGGTCAGATTCTAGCTCGGGAATCATCATCCGAGGGGATCATCATCGCCGGCCATTCCGATAATGTCCCGGTGCGTGGCGGGCCATTTCAGACCAACCTCAAGCTATCCATTGCCAGGGCCGCGACGGTCGCTCAATTCCTGTTGGACAATACGAAGATTTCCCCCAAACGGGTTTCCACCATGGGGTTTGGCGAATACCGGCCCATCGCGGATAATGCTACCGCAGACGGGCGCCGCAGAAATCGACGGGTTGAAATTATTGTCGGGACCCTTCCGAGCCGAGATGAAATACCGTATTACCCCACAATGGAAGAGTGAGGATCAGTTTTCCGTCGCGAAGGCGTTATCATAGAAAATCAACCAGGGTGGGCTGAATCACCTCGGCCGCCACCTTGAGCAGCAATTCATAGGATGATTGTTGGAGTTGCAGATCGATTGCCGCTTCCGTGACGTCCGCATCCTCGACCGTCGAGCGCATGTTTTCCACCGAGAGGCTGAACGCATCCCAATATTCGTCGGTTCGCTCGAGGCGGTTATAGGTTGCCGCAAACCCGGCACGCACCGTTTCCACCTGGTCACTGATGCGGGAAAGGGGATCGACGGTTGCGGAAATGGCACTGTTATCGCCCGCCAGAAGCCCCGCCTCCAGTGAATCCAGCACGGCAAACACGTTGTCCCCACCGTCGATGAACATGTCGCTGCCGTCCGCATTGAAACTGACCTCAACGCCGTCCCCAATCATGATCTTGTGGGTGCCATCACTGCCGCTGCTGTCATCGTAGTCCCCCGTGGATTCGTCGAAGGGCTGGACATCCGTCAAGTGCCCGTGGAAAAGATAGTTGTTGTTGTATTTCGAATTGGCCAAGGTCATAATTTGATCGCGGATGTTGCCGATTTCCTCGGCGAGGGCCTCCCCATTGTCGTCATCCGGATTCGATGCAATCGAGAAGGCCTCATCGATCAAGTCATTGACTTGATCCAATACCGTTTCCGTGTATTCCACCCGGGTCTTGGCGTCGGTGATGTTCATCTGGTATTGTTCGATGCTGGACAATGTGGTCCGATATCTCAGCACTTTTTCCATGCCGGTGGGATCATCGGAGATGCGATTGATACGCTTACCGGTGGATATCTTGATTTGCGATTCCATCAACTGCGTGCTTTGCTTGGCCAGATTGGCCTTGATGTTTTCCGCCATAATTCTTGAACTGATTCTCATCGGACGCTCCTGTTAGGGTGCCATCAGACCATGGCAACCAGGGATTCGATCATTTCATCGACCGTCGACACCAACTTCGCAGCGGCATTGTAGGCACTTTGAAATTGAACCAAGTTGACCATTTCCTCATCCAAAGATACGCCTGAAATTTCCTCACGGTAGGTGGAAAGCTGCAATGATACCGCCGAATGGTGCTCGCTGTTGGTCTGGGCCTGAGCCACGCCACTGCCCACGTCACCGACCAGGGCATTGTAAAAATCATCGAAAGTAGCCGACCCCATGGTTTTGGTCGTTTGCAAGTTGGCGATGGCGGTCGCATTTCCATTGCCACCGGGAGCGGCCTCTGTATCCAGCGCCGCCGCGATCAAGTTGTAATTGCTGGCGATATCGGAATTGATGGCGATATCCGAGGCACCAGTGCCGGTAAAAAAATCGACCCCCGTGGTTGTCGTGTCGTCAAGGGTCGTTCCGTCGCTGTGCAAGTCATTGACCGTTGTGATGATGGTCTCCGCCAGTTCATCGAGTTGGGTCTTGTAACCGTCGATGGTTTCTCTTGCTTCGATCCAGCCCTTTAGCTTGCCGGTTTCGATGTCGTCGGTGATATTCTTTTCACTACCAGTGCTGCTCACCCAGTATACGTCTTGATGGCCATCGGCATCCTCTTTGGTGGCCAGCTCCCATGAGTTGGTCTGGTCGACCAGGGTATTGCCATTGACCGTGGTCACAATCAAATAGCCATCGCTATCCTCGAAGCTCTCGACGTCAATGAGGCTGGACAGTTCCTTGAGTTTCAGGTCCCTGGCATCATTATATTCATTGGCATTACGCCCGGCGGCTTCGATCTCGGCGATCTTTAGATTCAGATCGGCGATCTCGCTGGTCAGGGTATTGATGTCATCCACGGCGGATACGATATTTTGATCGTTGTCGGATTGGATTTCGGACAGTCCGTCGTATAGGTTGTTAAAGGTAAGCGCAAGATTCTGGGTTTCAGCGACTAGGGCTGCCCTTTCTGTGTATCCCGAAGGGTTGTTGGCAAGATTCTGCCAGGCGCTCCAGAATTCAGACAATGCGTCGTTGATGCCATAACCGGACGTTTCGTCGAACATTAACTCGGCTTTTTCCAATGTTTCCAATTCGGCTCCCCAACGACCGGCCAGCGCCATAGATTCGGCGAGTTGGGCGTTGATGAACCGGTCAACCACCCGTTGGATATTCTGTTCGGCCTCAACGCCCGTAACCATTGACCCCTCATAGTAGCGGATCGGGGTGCCTTGTTTCGTGCTGACCTGTTGCCTGGAATATCCTTCCGTATTGACATTGGCGATGTTGTTGGCCGTCACGTCCAACGCCTTTTGCTGGGCGCGCAAGGCGGAGCTGGCCACTTCGAACATTCCGAATATGATACTAGACATAACCGTCGTCTCCTGGCCCTACCGTTACTTGATGTCGACGCATACCGAACTGCCCATCAGACGTTGCTGCAAAATACCCGCCCCCTGCCGCCACCATAGCCTGACGGACGTTGCTCACTACCGGGTTTCGCGTACACGGTATGGGAATAGATGAGTTCATTGAGCATTTTCAATGACCCATGAACGAGTTCCAACGCTTGAGAAAAGAGCCTGGCGTTGGCGTTGTTTTCCCGCTGGACGGTTTCAACACACCCTTTCAGCTCATGGGCCAGCGCCGTTAATCGATTAGCGTCTGGCGCGTCCAGCCTTGTGCACAATTTGCCCACGGTCAGCGGTTGATCATCGATGCCATACCGGCCGGCCAATTCGCCGACCAAGGTCTGACGCCGGCGCTCCGTATGGGCGATCATTTGAACCATGCGCTGCTTGGCCTGTGCGATCTGCATCAATTGATCCCGATTCGACCGGGTTGCCGCCTCTCGTTCCTGGGCCAGTATGGCATGCATATCGCGATACTGCGCGGTTTCCTCGGTCATGGTTTCCAACAACGTGTTCAGGGTTTGGTTCATGGGACCTCCGCCATGGGTGTCAATCCTCTTTCGCATCCAATTGACTGAGGATCGTATTGTTTTCTAGGGTTTCGCCGATCAGTTGGGAAGCAATCTTTTCGCTTTTGATTCGATACGTTCCGGATGAAATGCGTTGTTTCAATGCTTCAATCCGATCTCTCCTTACGTCCGGCATTTCGTTGACCTTGCGCACCATTTTATGGATTTCATTGGTATTCACCGACAAATCGACGGTATCGTTCTCTATCGACGGCCTACCGGATGCCGTCACATCAACAGGCAAGGCATCATCCTTATACAGGTTTGGCGTCTGCAGGCTGAACAAGGGGGGTTTCCCGGAAATTTCCATCCATTGATCTCCTATGGCACGCCGAATCGGCCGCCCCATGAGCCGTTTTATCAATCCCCACACGATGAATCATCACGGTGGATGTTTGTCCTACTTGGTATCATCGGTACTTTTGGGGATCCACTTTAATACGGCTTCCCGTTGCGAATACCCGGATCGATACGTCATTTATCGGTTTGCCCCTCACTCAACTGATCGATGAGAATCCTGGACAGTCCGATGCCGCCATTGTCGGCCATCGTGCCGGCATACTGTTCGTCAAGCATTGAAGTGAAGATATCCTGAGCCATGGATGATGGTAAAAAGCCGGATTCAGGCGCCGTGGCACGCATCTCCCGAATCATGAAATGAAGCAGCAGCGATTCGAATTGACGGCTTGCCTTTTCAAGCTCGGTGTTGTCATCCCCCTCGTTGGCCATAGGGGATGACGCCTTGGACACGATTTCGTCGGTTCCGGACGCCCGCCATTGAAGTAACGTGCTGTCCATACCGGTAGACTCATAATCGGTCATTTAAATCACCTCCAGATCCGCTTGCAAGGCACCGGCCGCTTTGATGGCTTGAAAGATGGCAATCAAATCACGGGGCGTAACCCCCAGCGCGTTCAGGGCATTGACCACTTCGCCGATATTAACCCCCTTGGGGACCACCATTAATTGATCCGCATTCTCCTGAACATCGATCGTGGTGTTTGGCGATTCGATGGTTTGCCCCTGTGAGAACGGCAGGGGTTGGGATACATTGACGTTTTCCCGAACGACAATACTCAAATTACCGTGGGCGATGGCAATGGTCGAAATACGAACCTGCTCCCCCATCACGACCGTTCCGGTTCGTTCATTGATCACCACCCTGGCCTTGGCATCCGGGGTCACTTCGAGTTCGCTGAGCGACGCCAACAGGGGAACCGTTTTGCCTAAATATCGATCCGGGACGCGAATCTCGATGGTACCCGGATCCATGGCACGGGCCACCGGCGCAGGGAATTGGGCGTTGATGGTGTCGATCACCCTTGCCGCGGTGGTGAAATCCGGGTTATGCAAACTGAACATCAGGGTCGCACGATCCTTGAAATCGTTGGCCACCTCCCGTTCGATAATGGCTCCGGACAATACCCGACCCACGGTGGGAAAGTTCTTGGTTACCGTCGCAGCCTGTCCACCGGCACTGAACCCGCCCGTATTGACAGGACCCTGGGCCATGGCGTAAATCTTGCCGTCGAGCCCCTTGAGCGGTGTCAACATGAGCGTTCCCCCCTGCAGATTATCCGCATCGCCAATGGAACTGACCAACACATCCAGGCGGTTGCCCCGCTTGGCAAAAGGCGGCAGTGTGGCGGTCACCATCACGGCGGCCACATTCTTGATTTGGATATCTTGCCTGTCGACGGTAACGCCCATCTTCTCGAGCATGGAGGCCATGGACTGCAAGGTAAACGTTGCCTTCTTCCCATCACCGGTACCGTCCAACCCGACGACAAGGCCATACCCCACCAGCTGGTTTTTTCGAACACCGTTAATCTCGGCAATATCCTTGAGCCGCACGGCCTGGGCGTTGCTCATCCATCCCAGACACAACAACAGGCCGATGATTGTAAAGGTTGGTTTACGCATGGATGGCTCCGATGTTGAATTAAAACGGCCATACCGTCATCATGATCTTGGTCAGCCAACCGGGCTTCTGCCGGTCGTTGATGATTCCAGTACCACTATAGGAAATCCTGGCGTCGGCCACATAAGTGGACAGCACCTGATTGTCGGCGTCGATATCCCGAGAACGAACCACCCCGGAAAGTTGAATGACCTGATTTTCATTGTTGATCAACACCTCCCGGGATCCCACCAGCACCATGTTGCCATTGGGCAGCACCTGCGTCACCAGGGCGGTGATATAAGCATTCAAGTCGCCGCTTCGTTTGGTGGTTCCCGCACCTTCAAATTCGCTTTCCAAACCACCGGCCACCTTGGAAAACGGGTTGAAGAACGGCTGGTCGGAGGGAAAGCGTTTTTCCGCATTGAAAAAGGCATCCAAACTGGCACTCATGGAAGAGGAGCGATCCGTACCGGTGCTGGCCTTGTTGGTGGCCGTCGATGATTCCACGATTTTAATGGTCACGATGTCGCCGACACGGCGTGCCTTCTGATCGCTGAACAAGGTGACCAAGGGAGCATTTTCATACCACAGCGAACCGCTGTCGGGTCCTTGGGACACCGCCGATCGGTTTTGCGGATAGTCCGGTTGCAGGTCCGGATCATAGGCGAGCGGTTTGGATTGCCTGGGGTGGTTCAGGCCCTGATATCCGTTCGCACAGCCCAGCATGACAACCACGGGCAGCAGGGCAAATATGAGTCGGGTAAGGCGACGTGACCGGTTGGCACTTGCTGATTGAATCATAACCCACCTCCCTAGAAATCGACTTCCACGGCGCCCGGACCGATGACACGGGCGGTGATGACGCGTTTTGAATCGGTGTTGATCACATGAATCCGTTTGCCTTCGCCGCCTTGCTGCTTCGCCTGGCCCGTGGCGGTAATGGTCATGGGACCGACATTGGCGACAATTTTTACGATATCGCCACGTTTGACCAGCGTTGGCTGGCGAATCATCCCCTTTCTCAATACGGTATGGGGGTAAATCATCTGGGCGGTTTGCTGTCCCACCACCGCTTGGATGCTGCGCACCGTGTCCGAGGGAAGTGTGGCAAGATCATAGGACGCCACCGTGACATCGCCCATTTCGATCGTCTGGCGCTTTCCCAAGGGGCGAATCACTTTGACCACATCGGCCATGACTGTTATGGTCGCGTTCACCCAGGTTTTCTTGACCAGTTCGCCATCCACGAAAAAGTGCAACGCCAATATGGTTTGTCCCAGATAGTCCTCGTTACGTTTCGGAATAATCCGGTGGGAGAGCCTTCCAGTAGGCAACCTCAGATCCTCATCAAAATCGATATCCTGGATGGTGACATCCTCATTCGGCCAGGGCATCTGCTGACGGATGGCCGATTCCACCGCCTGGACGATCCGATCGCGCGGCAAGGTTGCCGCTTGGCGGCTGATTTGCACATCCTGGGCCCCCTTGAAAATCATGGTGTCGGTATGAATACCAGCCTGCCGGAGACGAATGCGGATGTAGTCGACTCCCACGAACCGGGTTTGTCCCGGCGGCGGTGATTTGGCCACGATCGTCTCCATGATAGGAAAGGAAGTGCCTGTCGACGTGCCGGATAGGCTGGCAACGTCACGCAACCGCACCGTATCCGTCTCGATGACCACCTTATCCTTGAGGGTCAATCGAATCGGTTCCGAAGCATGGGCCACCATCCAGGCCGATCCCAGCAATAAGCAGATGCAAAGGCATGCGACAAATGAACAAATGGATTGTCGGTTTAGGATAATCATGGGTTAACGCCTCAGATTAGTCGCCGTTTGGAGCATTTCATCCGATGCCTGAATGGTCTTGCTGTTGGTCTCGTAGGCCCGCTGGGCGACAATCATGTTGACCATCTCATCCACCACGCTCACATTGGAGAGTTCCAGATACCCCTGGGCAATCGTCCCGTAAGTATTTTGGCCTGGCGTACCGGTGGTGACATCACCCGATGATGTCGAGGGAAGATAGAGGTTTCTGCCGATACTTTGCAGGCCGGCCGGATTGGTAAACTGGGCCAGTTCGATGTTGCCGATCTGGGTTGCCTCCGACTCACCGGCAAGCAATACCGACACGGTGCCGTCGGTACCAATGGACAGCGCCTCCGTGTCGCCCGGAATGGTTATTTCAGGCTCCAAGGGAAACCCGTCCGACGTCACGATTCGCCCGTCACTATCCAGCTTAAAGCTCCCGGCGCGGGTATAGGCGATATTTCCATCGGGTTGAATGATTTGGAAAAACCCTTTTCCCTCGATGGCCATGTCCAGATCGTTTTCCGTGTTTTGGAAATTCCCCTGGGTAAAGATCTTCTGGGTTGCGCTGGGCCTTGTGCCATGTCCCACCTGGATGCCGGTGGGCACATCGGTATCGGCCGAAGACGCCAGGCCTGGCGTTTTGAGGGTCTGATAAAGCAAATCCTGAAAGTCGGCACGACTTTTCTTGAAACCGGAGGTGCTGACATTGGCCAGATTATTGGAAATAACATCGATGTTGAGGTTCTGGGCTTGCATTCCAGTCGCCGCAGACCATAGGCTTCTGATCATGGTTTCCTCCTGTACAACCGTTGGACGGGCATGGGGGTTGTCGACCGCCCCCGGTTAACCGCCAGTGGCGATTGTCGATTATCCGTTTTTACCCACATTGTTGATACTCGTCGACGTGGCCTCGTCGACGGTTTGAATGACCTTTTGATAGGCGCCGAATGCACGGGATGTCTCCACCATTTCAGTCATCGCCAAGATGGCATTGACATTGGCGGTCTCTAAATATCCCTGACTAAAGGTCGTGTCCGCCGGCCGCTCGCCCACAACCGTCTGATCCGTCGTCACGAAACGGCCGTTGCCGACTTTCTGCAAGACTTGGGGATTTTCGAAATCGGTAATTTGAAAACGGCCGACCTCATCTCCATCAAGGGTAATCCCCCCCTCCAAGTCAATCTCGACCTGCCCTGCTTCCAGGGTAATCTCCCCCCCGTCGCCCAGCACCGGAAATCCATCCGAGGTGACCAGCACGCCCCCGTCGTCGAGGCTGAAACTGCCTTGTCGGGTGTATTGGATGCCATCCGGGGTCTGTACGGCAAAGAAGCCGCTACCGTTAATGGCCACATCTAAAGGATTGCCGGTTTCGCGAAGCGCCCCCTGGCTGAAATCGATCCGCGTTTCAAATGGCGGTGCATAGGGAGATAGGGACTGGGTTGCATCCGCAGATTGTTCTGTTTGGGGCCCATCTTCGGTTGGGTTGATCCGAAAGACCGTCTTTTCGCCCTTGTAACCGTTGGTGTTGATATTGGCAATATTGTTGGCCAGCACTTCCAGGCGTGTTTGCTGTGCCAGGGCGCCGGCTGCGGCGAGATACATGCCACCACTCATGGGTTCATTCCTCCAGGGGTTAAAAAAAATTTCGATCCTGCACTTTGATCATGCAAACCAAATGCCAAGTAAAAAGACTCATCAATTACGGATTTAATTAATGAATACAAAAAATTAGATTCCATCTCAGTATCCCTAAAAAAAAGACCAGTAGGCAAGTTGTGCCTACCGGCTTTTTCTTTCCAATAGCCAGCGCGTCAACCGACAAATGGGTCAAGCGGCTTTGAAACGCATGATCAGAGAGACTTCCGCCTCAGAAAGCTTCATTTGGCGGGCAATCACCGGGATAGCCGTCCCCTTCTGGGCCAGGGACAGAATCCGTTCATGATCAATCACCGGTCGTTCGGACAATTTCGGCACGGGCACCCGACGAGCGTCAATTTCCTCGTTTATCGACGGATTTCTGACAATCACGCCCAGTTTTTGTCGCTCCTGTTCAATAGTGACGGCCAAGGCGGCCAGCATCGAATCGGTTTTGTGGTTCATGAGATTCATCAGCGCTTCCCGGTCCTTCTTCAGCTGCGCATCGAGGGAGGCGGGTTCACCATGGCGATGATGCAACATCTTGGCGTTGTGTTTCATGAGCCGGATCACACTGATTACCAGCACGCCCAACAGCACGGCAATCGTGGCATCGAAAGCCACTCCCCAAATGACATAATTGACGTCCGTCAACATCGTTCCCACCTCTCTTTCTCGATTTAATCCTCAAGCATTCCGTCGCGGCGCATTTTGCCGCGCAAGTGAATTATTGCCTGGGCGTGAATTTGGGAGACCCTCGATTCAGTGATATTCAACACCTTACCGATCTCCTTCATGGTCATTTCTTCGGAGTAGTAAAGCGAGATAACCAGTTTTTCCTTTTCAGGTAACAAATCGATATTTTTTGCAATGGTTGATTTCAATTCTTTCATGGTGGTGAGAGAAAGCGCGTCATCGGTATCACCGTTAGATAGGGAACTGGGGATGGCGGCACTGTCACTTCGCGATGTATAGCCGAGTTCTTCAAAGCTCACGAAGGAGATGCTGGACATGCGTTTCACCTTATAAAACTGCTCCAAATCCATATTCATCTCGTTGGCGACTTCCTCATCGGATACTTCGCGTCCCAGCTGCTGCTCAAGCTTGAGGTAGGCTTTTTCCAGGTCACGAATTTTTCTGCGTGTCGTCCGGCCGAGGAAATCACGTGATCGCAGCTCGCTGAGCACGGCCCCTTTGATACGGAATACGGCGTAGGTAATAAATTTATTATCACGCGTGGGATCGTAGCGTTCGATGGCTTGGATCAGCCCGATGACGCCTACATTGACCAGGTCGTCCACCTCGATGGTGGCCGGTAGATGCACGGCAATGCGATTGACAATCCGTTTCACATAGGGAAGGTACTCGTTGATGATCTGATTTCTTAACAGATGGCTGTTTTTACCGAAATGCGCTTCCCGTGATTGTGCCAAATTCATAGTTGTCTCCACGAGTTGGAATTCTTCCAATTTAGCGGACCATCCGCCGGGGAATTGCCCCCCTGGCAGATTGTCATAAGGCCTTTCTGGCCAGGTCCATGGTATTCAAGATTTTACACGATATCCTGCCAGATGAGCGGTCGATTCTCGCACCGCTCAATCATGGGTGGTAATTGGATGAGTTTGCGTGCCAATTGGTGAAAATTGCGGCTGGCCTGACACATGGGTGCCATTTCACTGACGACTTTTTGTTTGCGAACGCCGAATTTCACATTCTCATCCGCCAGCACATTTCCAAAATAGTCGATGGACACGTCTAAAAAACGATTGGCCACCAAACACAACTGCCGGCTAATTTCATCCGCTTCCTTTTCATCCTTGGCCAAATTCACCAATAGCCGGAAATGTTTTTCCTGGTACTTGACCGAGAGAATCTTCATCAATGCGTAGGCATCGGTAATCGATGTCGGCTCGGGGGTCACCACCACCATGATCTCATTGGCCGATGCATTAAAATAAAGGACATTGGAGGAAATGCCGGCCGCCGTGTCGATCAGCACGATATCATAATCCGATAGCAACAGGTTCAGTTCGCTATAAATTGTCATCTTTTGGGTATGGGTCAGTTTAGTGAGCTGCTGGATACCGGATGAGGCCGGCAAAATCCTTAATCGCCCCGGTCCCTTAACGACGATGTCGGAAAGTTTTTTCTGACCGTCGATCACGTGGGACAGGTTGTACTGAGGGGTCAGCCCCAACAAGACATCCAAGTTACCGAGTCCCAGGTCGGCATCGAAGATCAGCACGCGTTTCCCGGCCTTGCACAGCGCATATCCCATATTGGCGACGATATTGGTTTTCCCAACGCCGCCTTTGCCGCTCGTGATGGCGATCACTCTAGCCTGTTGCTGTTGCGGGTTGCTGGCGTTCAACATCGATAATCTCTGTTTTCTTTTCTGATTAAGGTTAATGATTCGGCCAGATTGTTCATTGTTTGTCATTGCCCGTTATTCCCCTAATTTATACGGCACCCACGCGCCGTTTCCCTGAAATGCCATGCCCAGCGTTTCGGATCATCTCGAAGCTACAACAAGCCCGACACGGTTTGAGTCCCTCTTCGATGGCCTGCTCAATACTACTGAACGTGGTGATGTTATCCGCATGCATACGCGTCACCGACTTGCAATCCGGATGATGAAACAGTTCCGAATTCCGATTGGCCACGAAGCGCGTGTCATCCCCATCATTGCGCCGGGTCGTCGGTCGATATGGCGACACAACCGGGGGGGATTGAAATTCCCGTCGTTGGGGTCTTTTTTTAGACCCTTGGCCACAAAAGCGCTCGAGTTCTTCGCGGGTCGTCTCCTTCAGGTGATCAAAGAGGTCGACACCGTCGGTATAAAAGGATGATGGCAGCCCGTGCCCATTGATCAGGTTCAGCACACCGGCATCGGTATCATATTCATCCATATGGGTAAAAACCAGGTGATCGATCGCCATGCTGTGGAAGGTTTCCACCCAAATGTCCTGAACCGCACGGCGGGCGGTGGCATTGATGACCAAGTGGGTTTCATGGGGATCGGCAGTTTCAAGCAGGCACGCGATTTCTGCCACCAGGGCCGTATCGGCATGCGTCATCCCAGGCGTATCAATCAAGATGACATCCGCTTGCGTCTGCGCGTCCAAGGCGTCCCGCAACTGATCGGCGTCATGGGCGATGATAAAGGGGATATCCATGATTTGGGATATTTTCTCCAGGGTCCCATTGCCGTCGATGCGAAAACGGTCGAGGCTGATCATGGCCACGGTCTTACCCTCGTCCAACGTGCAATGATTGGCCAATTTGGCAATGGCACTGCTTTTTCCCGTACCGTGCGCGCCCACTAGCGCGATGACTTGGCGTGCGGAAGACAATCGATAAAAAGGCTCGGCCGTCAGATGATCTTTCACGCGACCGGGCCGCTTACGCCTGCTTTTGGTGGAACCGGGTTCAACGGCGGAAGGGGCCGATATCACCTGTCGCGGGAACAATCGTTTTACCGGTGGCTGCGCTGCCTCCGTATTTGGCAAGATCGGTTCGGAATCGTTGGATGGCTCGCATGAGTTGGCCAAGGGGATGAATGATGGCGCGTTGCCGGACAAAGAGACACGCTCGCATTCCGATTCGGTATCCAGTTCGAGGGCCAACTGCTTGGAAAAGTCATTCTCGCCACCAGCCTCGTCCAGGGGGTAATCCGCAGCCGCGGTGATCTCGACGCTTTTTTTTCGAAAGGCGCCCAGTAATCCGCCACGCCGGATTTCCTTGGCAGTCAGAATCACCGCTTCCTCCCCCAGTTCTCGTTTAACTCTGCGTAGTGCGTCATTCATGTCATCCGCTTCGAAACGCTTAATCTGCATCCGAGGCCTCCACCGTTCCTAAGATTTTTATCTTGGCACTACTGACGATCTCGTCATACGACAGCACGATCAAACCGGGGACAAACCGGTCAGCCAGTTTCTTGAATTGGCCCCGTATCTGCGCCGAGCAAACCAACAGCGGTTGCGCACCCATGGAATGGAAATCTTCCATTTTAACCGTTATGTCATCCATGATTGACCTGGCATAGACGGGATCGATGGCCAAGAAGATACCTTGATCGGTTTTCTGCAGTGATTCAGACACTTTTTTCTCAACCGGTTG
The DNA here is from genome assembly GCA_963674765.1 of uncultured Desulfosarcina sp. Lineage (GTDB taxonomy): Bacteria > Desulfobacterota > Desulfobacteria > Desulfobacterales > Desulfosarcinaceae > Desulfosarcina. The sequence goes on from OY771548.1 coordinate 5,698,724, forward strand.
TTTCAGGGTCAGGACATGCAGCATTCCGTTTTCGTTCTGATAAAGGTTGGTGATGGTCCGGGCCAGAGACTGCCGCACATGCTCGGTTAAAATATCCACATTCTTGGCAGTGGGCGCCCAATCCGCCAGTGACTCGATGATGGTCAAGAGATCTCTCACCGGCACCTGCTCACGAAGCAAATTCTGAATCACCTTGACCACGCCTCCTAAAGACAGGAGATTGGGGACCAGCTCCTCGACCACTTTGGGATGACTGACTTTAAGGGTATCCAGCATTTTCTGAACTTCCTGGCGCCCCACCAACTCGTGTGCATGCCGGCGGATGATATCTGACAGATGGGTGGTGACGATGGTTGCCAGATCCACCACCGTATAGCCCTTGGCATTGGCATCGCCACGACCCGCTGGCTTGATCCAAAAGGCCTCCAGCCCATAGGTCGGTTCACGTGTGGCGATGCCCTTGATCTCGGCCTCGGTATTACCGGGGTTCATGGCCAGAAGATGATTGATCATCAAATCGCCATGGGCCACTTCGATACCCTTGAGCAAAATCGAATACGAACCGGGTTTGAGCTTCATGTTGTCCTGAATGTGAATGGACGGCACGACAATGCCGATTTCCTGTGCGATCTGTCGCCGGATCGATTTGATGCGTTCAAGTAATTCGCCGTCTTGTTCCACATCCACCAACGGTATCAATCCATACCCCACCTCCAGGCCCAGCACATCGATGGGGGGCAGTGGCTTGAACGTTTCCGGTGGCTTCTCATCGGCTTTCTTTTCTGCCTGCAATGCCATTTCACGCAGTTCTTCCCGTTTGGCCCGTTCGGTCTGGAAAACCAGGTAGGCAATTACTCCGGTGGTAATCGCCAGCACCCAAAAGGGAATGGTGGGGAGCCCGGGAACCAGGCCGAAACCAAAAAGAATCACGGATGCAACCACGAACGCCCGTGGCTGAACCAACAACTGCCCGCCGATTTCAATCCCCAGATTATTCTCCGCCCCGGCCCGGCTAACGATGATACCCGCTGCCGTGGAAATGATCAGGGCAGGAATCTGGCTCACCAATCCGTCGCCCACCGTCAGCAGGGTGTAGGTCTCGGCGGCATCGAAAAAATTCATGCCCTTTTGGAACACACCGATGGTTAACCCCGCCAAAATATTGATCAGCGTAATGATGATACCGGCGACGGCGTCTCCGCGCACGAATTTGTTGGCACCGTCCATGGCGCCGTAGTATTCGGCCTCCCGGCTGACCGTCAGGCGCCGCTCTCGGGCCTCGGCCTCGTCGATCAGGCCGGCGTTTAAGTCCGCATCGATGCTCATCTGCTTGCCCGGCATGGCATCCAGGGTGAAGCGCGCGGCCACCTCGGCGATTCTGCCCGCCCCTTTGGTGATGACCATGAAGTTGATCACCACCAGGATGATAAAGACGATGAAACCGACCAGATAATTACCGCCGACCACGAAATTACCAAAGGCCATGATCACCTTTCCGGCGGCCTGGGTGCCCTCGTTGCCGTGCAAAAGAATCAGACGCGTGGATGCCACGTTCAATGACAGGCGAAACAAGGTAACCAGCAGCAGGATAGACGGAAAGGAGGACAGGTCCAAGGGCTTCAAAATGTACATGCCCACCAGAAGGAGAATCAAGGCAAAGGTAATGTTGAAGGACAGCAATAAGTCGAGCAACATCGACGGAATGGGAATGATCATGACCGTGAGAATGGCCATGGCCGAAAATCCCATCAGAATATCGGTATTACTGGAGATGAAAGCCAAGCGGTTAATAGGCTGTTTGTGGTCGGCAAGTTCCATGATGGCGATGGGCACTCCTTCATTCCGGTTTAATGGTAATCAGAATTAGCACATTCCATGCCTATTGACGCCAGCAGTCCCGTGTTTTGTTCTTTCGAAACCCAAAAAATTGATAATATTGAAATTCTTTTTTTTATTGGGTCTCCGTTGGCCCCGAACCTCATGGGTGAATCATGCAGAAGCCGACGCGAAGCGTCAATTTATTGTCCCACTGCCTTAAGAAGAGAGACGGGAAGGCAATCAAGCCCCGGGCATCCCTTTCAACCGGTATACATAAGCAAGAATCTCTGCCACGGCACGATACAATTCGGCAGGGATGTAATCCCCGATCTCCATGGATTTGAACATGGTTCGGGCCAAGGGTTTGTTTTCCACCAACGGGACATCGTTTTCAGCGGCCAGCGCCTTTATTTTCTGCGCCAAATGACCGGCGCCCTTGGCAACGATCTGGGGCGCATGCATGCCGTCTTCATATTTGATGGCAATGGCCAGGTGGGTGGGGTTGGTAATGACAACCGTGGCATCGGGTACCGCCTCCATCATCCGCCGTCGGGCCATTTCCCGCTGCGCCGAACGAATTCTGGCCTTGATCACCGGATCCCCATCGCTTTGTTTACGTTCATCCTTGACTTCCTGCTTGGTCATCCGGAGATCGCGCATATACTGCCATTTGTTGTAGGAAAAATCGACGATGGCCATCAATAGGAGAACCATGCAGGTGTACAGGCACAATTGAAAGGAGACCTGGCTGATAAATTTAATGATCTCCCCCACGCTCAAATAGATGAGCCCGGGGATATGATCCAAATACCGATGGATAACGATATAGGCGACACTGCCCACAATCATCAACTTGACGATGGATTTGGCCACTTCCACCAGCGATCGCAATGAAAATAATTTACCGATTCCACTGATGGGATTGAGCTTGGACAGTTTGAACGTCATGGTTTCGCCGGTAATCATGAACCCGATCTGGGCCACGTTACCGATCACACCGGCAATCATCACCACCAGCATCAACGGAATCAGGGTCACCAGGCTATTGGCAAACAGGTCCCAGAACAGGCGATGCATGTTTTCGGGAATCATGTTCAGGCTGCCGGCCTGTTGGTAGAGGCCTCGCATCAGGCGGGTCAACCGTTCTAGCATCCAGGAGCCACCGAAAAAAAGGACCCCCATGCCTCCGGAAAGAACCAGCACCGACGGCACCTCCCGGCTCTTGGCCACATTGCCTTTTCTGCGAGCGTCGCTAAGTTTCTTGCCGGTCGGTTTCTCGGTTTTATCCTGACTTTGATCACCGGCCATAGGTCACCGTATTGCCATCACATGGATTAACTGGAACAGGGTCACCCGATATGCGGAAAACATTTCGATCAGGAAGGCCGTTAGATGGGGAGCCACGATCATCATGAAAACCAGCCCCAGGACGATCTTCAACGGCATGGCGACGACAAAAATATGCATCTGGGGAACGGTCCGGGCCACCAAGCCGAGCGCGACGGTCGTTATCAAGAGAACGGCGATGAGGGGTGCCCCGACCTTGATGGCAATGACGAACATGTCTCCTGCCAGTCGCATCATCATCTCGACTATCCGGGCCGACAGGACGATGGATAACGGGGGGAGGATCTCAAAGCTTTCCACCAGAGCGGAAAAGAACATATGGTGGGCATTGACGGCCAAAAATATCAACATGGCCGTCAAATTATAAACTTGGGCCAGAAGCGGTACCTGCGCCATGGTCGCCGGATCCATTACATTGGCCACGGCAAATCCCATTTGGTAGCCGACGATCTGCCCGGCCAACTGGATGCCGGTGAACAACAGCTTGACGGACAGGCCGATCGTCACGCCGATGGCGATTTCGGACAACACGCCAATGACGAGCGCCGTCAGACTCAACTCCCGGATGGTCGCCACCGTATCCACGAATGGCAGCAGCAACACACTCACGGCAAAGGCCAAGGCGGCCTTGACTATCACGGGAACCGTTTGCGTGTCCAGCACCGGAGCACTCAAGACGATGGCCGCTACCCTTAAAAAAATCAACACAACGCCGTAAAATGCGTCGATGGGAATGTTGAGTGTCGCCATCGGAGTGCTCCCGGTGTATCGAACGCGCCTAACGAATATAGGTAGGCAGTTCGACAATCAGGTTATGGGTAAAGCCAATGATTACTTTCATCATCCAGGGGAAAAAAAACAACAGCGCCAAAGCCACACCCAGCATCTTGGGAACAAATACCAACGTCATTTCGTTGATCTGGGTGGCCGCCTGAAACATGCTGACCAGCACACCGGTGATCAGCCCCACCGCCAACATGGGGGCCGACAAGAAAATGGCCGTTTTAATGGCCTGCAGAAAAAAACCGGTCACAAATTCTGGGGTCATCTGGAGTACTCCTTTATGAAAAGCTTTTTACCAAGGATCCGACAATCAGATGCCATCCATCGGCGAGCACGAAAATCATCAATTTGAACGGCAACGACACCATCACCGGTGGCAGCATCATCATCCCCATGGACAGCAGTACGCTGGCCACGACCATATCGACGATCAAAAAAGGGACGTAAAGCATGAAACCGATCTGAAAAGCGGTCTTCAATTCACTGATGATGAAAGAGGGAATCAATACCGTTGTAGGGACCTCATCGATATTGGCCGGACGTGGCATCTTGGCGATATTGACCAACAAGGCCAAATCTTTTTCCCGTGTCTGGGAAATCATGAATTCACGGATCGGTCCGATGGCCTTGTCCAGGGCCTGATTCTGATCGATCGTTTCGGATAGGAAGGGTTGCAAGGCATCCTGGTTTACCCGCTGCCAAACGGGGGTCATGACATAAAATGTCAAAAAAAGCGACAGCCCGATGACAACCGGGTTGGGGGGCAATTGGTTGGTCCCCATGGCCTGCCGAAGTAATGAGAAGACAATGACCATCCGAGTGAATGAGGTCACCATAATCAGAATCGAAGGCGCCAAGGTGAGGACGGTCATCAGCAAAAACAGCTGCATGACCATGGCAACCTTGCCTTGATCCGCCTCCTGATCCAATCCGATGCTGATCAAAGGGGCGGGGGACTGCCCCCAGGCACTGCCCGCCAGCATGACCAAACCGATGAGTACGATCGCCAGACCAACGAATCGGGTCACTAGACGCCGCCGTAAAGCACGCCGATCAATGGCGGGCCTTCCCATCATGGGTTTCACGACGCGTCCCTCCCCTTGCGCTTTAGACCGATCTTTTTCAATCGTTCACTCAATAGCGGCCCGAATGCTTGCGTCTCTTGTTTTTCGGGCGGTGTTTCAATTCGATCGTCATCGATGGTGTCCAGCAAGGTGATGCGATCGGTGGTAATTCCCAGCACCAGTACCTTTCCCGGAACATGAACCATGGCAATGCTTTTCTTGACCCCCATGTAATGACTCTCCAGTACCTGGATATGCTTGCCGCGCCCCCCTCCCAATCGTCGGCCGGTGATTTTTCTGAGCCCATATAGCATGAAAAGAATCAGTGCCAGCACCATACCCAGTGCAGCCACCATTTTTAAACCAGTAGTCATTATATCCGGGGTGGCATTCATCCCAGTTTCTCTACCCGTTCCATGGGGCTGATGACCTCGGTCAGCCGAATACCATATTTTTTATTGACTTCCACGACGTCGCCTTTGGCGATCAGGCGGCTATTGGCCAGGATATCGAGCGTATCGCCAACTTGTTTCGCCAATTCAATTACCGATCCCTGGCCTAGCTTGAGCAGATCATTGATCAGCATTTTGGTTCGCCCTAGCTCGATGGTGATCTCGAGGGGAATGTCCAAAAGAAGGTCTAAATTTTCGCCACCATCGACCATTGGATCGCCTCCCTTGGCGTCGGATGACTTTCCCGTGGGAGTCAGTTCCGTTGTCGTTTGATTATTTTTCTCAGCCATCGATTATCCTTTGCCCTGGTAAGGATCGATCAATTCATTGATTTGAACGGCTTTGTTGCCTTTCACCACGCCTGGCATGCCAAGAAATTTCGGAACCCGCTCAATACTCATCGTGACGTTGTTTTGAGGCCCGGTATTTAGCCGGATGATGTCACCCACCTCAAAGTTGAGGATTTCTTCAACCGAATAGACCATTGTCCCCAATTCAGCCACGATGTTGACCTCGGTTCTGCCGAGCAATTGGCGAATTTCGTCACCAAAAGAGCTGGCCCGGTCCTTTTCTCGCATATAGCTGGAGCTGAGCTGTTCTTTGATGGGTTCAAGCATGAGGTAGGGCAACACCAGGTGAATATTTCCGGAAAACAGTTCCGTGCTGATCTCAAATACCACAATCACCAATTGATCGCTGGGGTTGACCAGATAGACGAATTCAGGCTTGGTTTCAATCTTACGCAGTGCCAGTTTAACCGGGTAGGCCACGTCCCAAGCCACTTCCAAATCCTTGAGGACGGCAGTCGCCAGCTTTTCCAAAATGCGCCGCTCGATCATGGTGAATTCGCGAATCTTATCCATCGGCTTACCGTTGCCGCCAAACATGCAATCAATCAAGGAAAAGACCAAATCGGGTTCGAAGGCCAGAAGCGAGGACCCGATCAGCGGATCCATGCTAAAAATCACAAATCCGGTCGGATTGGTTAGGGCTTTGATAAACTCACCGAATTTTACGGTCTCGCGAGAGACGACTTTTACCGAAATGGATCGTTGGAATAGACTGGCCAATGACGCCTGGAATAGATTAACGAATTTATCGTAAACCTCCTCCAGCGCATCGAACTGTCCCCGTTCCATGATGTTTTGGGCAGTAAGGTCATAGGGACGGGCCTCGGCGACGGTTTCCTGCTTTTCCTCGACAACGTCGATTTCGCCGCTATCCATGGCCGAAAGCAGCGCATCAATTTCCTCCTGGGATAATATCTGGTCAGCCATAACGCGTTCCTATTGAACTACAAATTCGGTAAAATAAATATTGTTTACCTTTCCCTGGGGCATCAGACTGTTGATTTTTTCCATCACCTCGGTCCGCAAGGCGATTTTGCCCTCGGTCGTGCTGATGTCATCGTAGTTTTTCGTCGGTAGAATCATTAGGATGGCGTCTCGAATCTGGGGCAACCGGTTTTCAATGGTAGCCTCGGCTTCAGAATCACTCAGCTCCAAAGCCATGGTTACGCGAAGATAACGTTTCCCGCCATGATCCGCCAAGTTCACAATCATGGTACTCAAGGTGTACAATGGCCCCATGACCGCCTCCTCTTCCTCGATGGGAATCGCTCCAGCGCCCGGTGGCGTCTGCGGTATTTGCGAGATTTTGTTCCAAATGATAAAAAAACCGGCTCCAATCACCCCCAAAAAAAGCAAGATAATGATAATGATGATGATCAGTAATTTTTTTGACATCCATCAACCTCCGCCATATCTATGGGCTCATCCACATGGTTATCCATTACGAGCTAGTGCAAAGAACTCAAGCATGTTGCATGCCATGATTGAGCGAACAGAAGGATAGGCCCCCAAATTGTCGATCATGGCGTAGTCTTTGTGCGGGGATGGGACGTTAGTGATCGGTAGGGAAGAAAAAAAAAGATCAAAATGGCGATTCGCGCATCCTGTCAGGCGTCAATTATTGGGAAACAGTCAAGCGGTTGACATTCGAAGACGTCGAATCCGGGACAGGGGTATGCCATGGGTGAGGTAAAAGGTAAACAGAGGGCGGTAACCATGCGCCGAAAACGAGGAGCAAGGCGTACCGCCCGTTAGGGGATTTCCGGAAACTCGGATTAGCGCTTGATATTGATCAGTTCCTGAAGGATTTCATCGCTTGAGGTAATCACTTTGGAGTTGGCCTGGTAGGCCCGCTGGGTAGTGATCATCTCCACGAACTCACTGGCCAGATCGACATTGGACATCTCCAGCGCGGAGGAGGCGATCCCGCCCAGGCCAGCGGTGCTGGGCGTGCTGATCAGTGCCTGGCCCGATGACAGTGATTCTGAATATAAATTGCTGCCCATCTTATTCAACCCGGCATAACTGGGGAAATCGGCCAGGGCGACTTGAGCGAAGGGAATCATCTTCCCGTTGGTATAGACACCGGTAAAATTTCCAGTCTCATCCACAAGCACCGAATAAAGCGTGCCGGAAGCATACCCGTTCTGCGTCTGGGCGGTCTTGGTCGAATCGGAACCATACCCGGTGACCGATCCATCGGAATCACCGGCATTATCCAGGTACGTCCAGGTAATTTCCATATCATTCGCCGGATCGAGACCGCTTATCTGGATGATTGGATTGCCATCCGCATCAGTCGAGGTAGCCGTCGACGCCACAGGGTTGAGAGCGCCACTGCCGTCGAAGGCGATGGTGCCTGTGGTGGCACAGGTGGCCGTCGACGGATCGACATTGATGCTCCAATTCCATTGCGCCGCCGTTTCGTCATATTCGAAAGTAAAATCCAGTAAGACTTCGGACCCCAGCGAGTCGTAGGTCGTGATGGAAGTCATGAAGGTTTCTCCATCTTCGGCATCGGCGTCCAGATTGAGTCCGAAGGTCAAATTGTCGGTCTCGTAGGGCGCGCTGGTGCCATTGGGCAGTGCAATCGTATCCAGTGAACCGACGTTGCCGTTGGCGTCGATGGGATACCCCTGAACGAGGAAACCGTCCGGGGTCACCAGATTACCGTCTGCATCCCAATCGAATTGACCGGCCCGTGTATAGTAGGTCAGGTCGGTGCTTGGGTCGTCGACAATGAAGAGCCCGGTACCGTTGACGGCAAGATCCGTCACATTGGATGTATTTTCAAGCGAACCGGCTTCCCATTGGGGGTTCACCCCATTGAGCACCACCCCCCTGCCGGTCTCCAAGCCGGTTCGGCTCAACGTCGAACTGAAGATATTGGCGAAAGAGACTTTTGAAGATTTGAAACCGTTGGTATCCACATTGGCGATGTTGTCCCCGATTACCGCCATGGCGTTGGTGTTTGCTTTTAATCCCGAAATCCCCGAATACAATGAACCAATCATGGCCACACTCCTTTATTTAAAATTTTTTTACTTATGAATCGTCACCTTCGGTGCTGCTTTCTTCGACGCGAACCAGAGACGCGATGGAGACCGACTGGTCACCGATCAGCAGCAGGGTTTCTCCACTTTGATAGTCGACACCGGTTACCTTCCCCGTGATATATGAAGTCGAGGCAACGCTGTTTCCCTCCGCATCCACCGCCATGACGGAAAAGGTATAGCTGCCGTCGGCTACTGTGGATCCATACTGATCCGTGGCGTCCCAGGAAATGGCATGCATCCCGGCGCCCAGGCTTCCGGCGTCGATATCCGTCACATATTCGCCATTGGCGTCGTAAATTTGGACATAGACGGATTCGCTGGCGGCATCCAATTCGACGGATATGGGATCGGCCGTACCATTGGTAACCGAGAAGCTATCACCCGAAGCGGTCACGGTGGTACCGATAAAATTTGAGGCTTCGATATTGTTTAAGGTGGATTGATAGACTTCGAAACTGGCCAACGCATCATTGATATTCTGAAGTTGCTCAAGGGAACTGAATTGGGCCAACTGCGCCGTAAACTCAGTGCTGTCGGACGGGTTCAGCGGGTCCTGGTTCTGCAGTTGAGCAACCAGCAGATTCAAGAAATCGTCCTTACCCAACACGTCCTCTGTGGTATTGGTTGTCGTACTGGCCTGGCTGTATACTTCGGAAACGCTTGTGACGGTCATGTTATTTTTCCTCGTTCAGTCAAATGGCGATGCTTACCGTTGGATATGGTTATGCAAAATAGCTGATCCCATCTTCGGATGGATCGGTTTCTGCTTCCTCGTCGGATGCGTGCGACGGGGTCGCTTTGGGTTGCTGCCGGTCGCCTCTTCTTCTACCCGAATCCGAAGTGCTCTGTTTAAACATCTGGAAAAAAGTCTCGCGGCTATCCTGCTGGTCATTGGCGCTGTTTAGCATCACCTCGATCTTTCCGACACTCAACCCCTGCTTATCCAACTCAGCCTTTAGATGATGAATTTGGTTTTCGATGATCTCCTTGGTCTCCTGACGGTCGGTCACCACCTCGACGATCAGTTCATTCTTTTCGGAAACGATGCGCATTCGCACGTCGCCCAGGCGCTCCGGTTTCAATTGAATACGCATTTCTGATCGATCATTGATCGATCGAATGGCTGCCTTTTCCACAATCTGGTCCATCACTGTTTTTTGAAAAGCGGTATCATCGGATGCCGGCGATGGCGATGGATTGGCCGAAGCGGAGGTCGACGGCTTGTCCGACAGCGAATCCCCGGATGCCACGCCCCTGATGTTGGTCGAAACAGCCTCGTCTTGATCTAGAGTGGAAGATGCGACCTGAGCCGACTCATTGGGTACTGCGGTCCCTTTTGCCCGATCCTTTTTCAATCCCGCCCATTCGAGGTTCGCCATCTTGTCTGCTTGCTGCGCTGACGATGCTGAATCGGCAAGCGCTTGGGAATCGGTTGCATCGCCCTGGGCTGCAACGTGAACAGGCGGCTTATCGGTTTTGACCCAGTCACTGGTTGATCCACCCGTTTCCTGACGCAAGGGCCGGTTTTGCCAATCGACCAAAGAAACCGTAACCGTGCGTGTCTTCACGGTATCGAGGGCCATGCCCTTTTTCATGGTCGCTTTTTCAGTGGCCTCCGCTTCGACGGCAACCTTTTCCGCAGGGACTTTTTCCGTTAAACCGACGCCGTTGTCCGCCTTGTTTGCCTTTTCTTCCACCATCCATGCGTCTGGATTATCCGTTGTAGACCTGACTGGCAATACTTGATTGATTGTTCTTTCGACGCGCTTATCATCAAAGATAATATCGTCTTGGATGGCCTGATCTCCCCCTGACTCAGCATGGATGGGCAGGTGGTTACGGCTTGCCGGTGATGTTTGTTGTTGTTGTTCCTGGTTCGGGGACCCTTCCATCATGCTTCGAAGGACGGGCCGTGTCACCTGGGAACCGGTTTGGCTCTCAATATTGATGGCCGTTGGGGATTCGGCCGTTGGGGTCTCCAGAGCCGACGGTTGATCCTGAGTGAGCAATGCCAATAAGCCGCGTTGCGCTTGTGTGTCTTCCTGCAAGGCTTGTGCGAGTGCGGGGTCCAAAGCGTCCCACTGCTCGCTCAAGAGGGTCAGTAAAAGGCTTCCATTTCCTTCGTCCACGAGATATGTGTCGCTTATGCCCTCTTGATCCATATCATCACGGCTTGCGCAGACGACCTTTTCCATAGAAACCGTCGACGATGCGGCCCCGTCCTTGGAATCATTGGTTAACGAATCGACACCACAGGTTGCTTCACCTTCACCAATTTTATCGATCGATCCCAAAAGCTGACGAACGATTTGGAGAAAAGAAGCATTCGCATTCTCGGTGGCGACACCCGACCGGCATGGCCAGCGGCCGTTCAGCATGGGATTATTGGTCACGCTGTTTCCATCGGGCACCATCGATTCGCCAGCCGTGGCTTGCAATAGTAGGCCAATATCCATTATTCTTCATCTCCGTGATGAATGAGGGTGGCACGAACAAACTGGTTGATCGCGATCTCATCAATGAATCCCCGCTCCTTCTTTAAAAGATCTTGATGATAGCGTTCTAAACCTTGTTCTTTTAGTTTCTCCAGAATCTGGCGTTTCTTCATGGCTTCCCGTAACGCTTCTTGTTTGGCAGCGGATTGTTTCTGAAAATCGCTTATTTTCTTCTCTTGATCGACCATCCGTTGAGAGAGATTCATGAGATAAACTTGATAGGCCACGACCCCGTCACTGGAAAGTCCTTCCGCCTGTTTCTGGCTAAGCTCGGAAATCGTATTCATCTCTTTTTTTTTCATTAATTCCAATTCGTGTTTGCTTTCGATGACCTGCTGCCGGATTTCGGCGAGTTCCTTCTTGATATTATCCTCGAGCAGTTGCCGATGATCGAGAACCGACTGCAGTTTAAATCTGTACATGGTAAGCCCGTTTTTATCGGTGGACGGGAGGAGCCTTCCGCGACTCCACCGTTTCATTTACCCGTATTAAAGCAATCCACATGCCACCTTGAAAAATATTCATATATTATTGATATAATTTAAAATTTTAAAATTTTCCGATGACTTTTGTTCGATCAGGTCTGGATCTCCCGGCAACAATTACCGCCAAGGGATGATTTTTCCTGTCTCCCATCCGTACGCAAAGGTAAGCCATCAACCCATCATATGCTTGAGTTCATTGATATTTTCTTCGATGGTGGTTTCTTCGGTGATTCCCTGTTGAAGATAACGATTGATAGGATCGATCATTGTTATGGCGTAGTCGATTTTGGGATTGCTGCCGGCTGCATAGGCACCGATATTGATCAGATCTTCGGCTTTGCGGTAGGTGGCCAGCACCTCTTTGATCTGCCCGGCATGATGTTTATGGTCCAGGTCGGTAATATCTTCCATGACGCGGCTGACACTTTTCAGAATGTCAATCGCCGGATAATGATTCTGGTTGGCCAATTCACGCGTTAAGACAATATGCCCATCCAAAATCGAACGGGTGGTGTCGGCGATGGGTTCGTTCATATCATCGCCTTCGACCAACACCGTGTAAAGCCCGGTAATGGTGCCGCGGTGGGAAGATGTCCCCGCACGTTCCAACAGCTTTGGCAGCATTGAAAAAACCGACGGGGTGTATCCCTTTGTGGTCGGTGGTTCGCCTAAACACAAGCCAATTTCCCTCTGAGCCATGGCCAGGCGGGTTACCGAATCCATCATTAAATTGACGTGATTGCCCTGGTCTCTGAAGTACTCGGCAATCGTGGTTGCGATGAACCCACCCCTTAGACGAACCAACGGCAAATGATCGGATGTGGCTACCACGACAATCGATTTTTTCAATCCCTCGGGGCCCAAATCACGCTGAATGAAGTCGTTTAGTTCCCGGCCCCGTTCGCCGATCAGCGCGATCACGTTTACATCGGCCGAGGTTTGTCTGGCAATCATGCCCATCAACACACTTTTTCCGACGCCGGAGCCGGCAAAAATGCCCATCCGCTGACCGCATCCGACGGTAAGTAATCCATTGATCGCCCGGATACCGATATCCAAAGGCTGCGAAATACGATTTCTCAAAAGCGGGTTGATCGGATTGGCATAGATGGGATATTCATCTTGGATTTGAATCGGGCCTTTACCATCAATGGGATTGCCCAGCCCGTCGATGACCCGTCCCAAAAGTGCCGGCCCAACGCCAATATGGGCCTTCTCTTTCCTGGCGATGACTTTGCAGCCCGGCCCTAAACTACGGATATCTTCAAGCGGCATCAACAGCACAGAATCTTCCTTGAAGCCGAGCACCTCCGCGCTGATCGTACCGTTGCCGCTTTCCGTGGCAATATCACAAACGCAGCCGATCTTGGAGGCGGGGCCACTGGCCTCAATGACCAGACCGACGACCTTCTTGACGCGGCCATTGGAACGAATGGGCATGACCGTATCGACGATATCATGATATTTGTGCATGGAAAATGGCTGGAACATCGTTTTGACCCCGTTGATCATATTTGCGCCGTGGGTTTACGAATCTGATCGGCCAACAGTTCTTCAATAATCTTAATCTGTTTGTCGAGTCGTGCATCCACATCGCCGAGTTTGGTTTCAATGAAACAGCCGCCGCGCTGGATCCCTTCATCCGCTTCGATACGAATGGTGGTTCCCAAATCGTCTGCCGGGATTAAATCCTGATGGAAATCCTGAACCGTTTCCACATCAGCGGGGTTCAATTTTATAATACAATGGCGCGTATCGTTCACTTTTTGCATGGCTTGGTGAACGACGTGCTGGACCATCGTTCCATGTTCAGATTCATAGCCGATGATTTTCTTACTAATGGCCAACGCCAGCCGAACGATTTCCGCCTCCATGTCTTCGATGTCGTGTTGCCGGATGCGATGCATTTCTTTTATGCTCGCCTCAAACGCCGCCACGGCGGCGTTGATTTTCTCTTTTTGTACAGCTTCGATTTCGGTGCGTCCCTGTTCCATCCCCTTGTTAAAAGACTCTTCGATCAAACATTGAATTTGCTCTGCATCGATTTGGGTCGCTTCCGAATTGGGTTCTTCCAATTCCTGTGGAGGCGGTTCTTCGTTGCCCTTAAAGGGACCACTGCTGAACCGAGCGGGGCAGTCCGCCTGAGTTTTCACATTGGACGCATTCGGGATCTCAGGGAAATAGTAAAGGGGACAAGACTCGACGGTGGCCAGATGATCATTTTTTTGTGAGTTAGCCAACAAATTCCTCCCCTCCTCTTCCGCTTATCACCAGTTCGCCTTTACGTTCCATATCCTGAACGATCTTGGTGACTTTTTGTTGAGCATCGGTAACATCCTTGATTCTGATGGCCCCGGATGCTTCCATCTCTTCCTTGAGGATTTCGGCCGCCCGGTCAGACATATTGCGGAATATCTTTTCCTTCACCTCATCGGTCGACGCCTTCAAAGCCACGGCTAATTCTTGCGACTCTACCGAACGCAACACCTTCTGCAACCCTCTGTCGTCCACCAATACAATGTCATCGAAAACAAACATGTTCTGTCGAATTTCGTCTGCCAAGTCGGGGTCGTCTTCTTCAATCTCTTCGATAATCTGTTCGGCGGTTGTCCCATCAATCATATTCAATATTTCGGCCAAGCGGGGTACGCCACCGGCCTTTTCAGTCTTGGCCGTATCCTTGTTGGCAAGGATTTCCTCTAACACATTATCAATTTCCTCCATCATACCGGAAGCAATCTTATCCAGATTTGCGATACGACAGGCGACGTCGGACCGGATCTCGTCGGGGAGCAACCGCATTACGTCACTGGCAACACCGGGCTGGAGATGTGCAATAATCAGGGAGATGGTCTGTGGATGTTCATTTTTAATCAATTGAATCAAGGCATCCGGTGGAATCGATTGAATGGCATTTAATTTCTTACGCCTTGCCCCTTCCGGTGTACCGTCGTCTGGTTTTTTCTCCTCGGTCTCTTCCTTGCTTTCAATCTGCTTTGGCGGAATCGCCTTTTGCAAGAATTCACGGGCAACGTGTTCAACGAGTTGAGGAGAAATATCTCCCAATTTTGACTGGAGCTTGAAAACCAGATTCTTCTCCGCCTTGTTAAGTTGGCTCATGAGTGGGGAAATAACGTCCCATCCCAATGCATGGACCAGGATAGCGGCCTTCAATGATCCGATTAAATTTATTTGTCCCATGATATTACTCTAATTACGTTTCCTTCAACCACTCTTTTAGAAGTCGTGTAGATCCGGATTGATTTTCGTTAATCAGGCTTTCCAGTTGACGCGTATAGCTGTTCTCCTTGTCCGCCTCTGCATACCGACGTTCTAACTCTTTGATGGTCTGCGGAAGCTGTTCAAGCATCTGTATTTCCTCGATGGGGGTTGATGTTAGCCAGCGAGTCAATGGTTTAATGATCATCATAAAAGATAATAGAAAAAACAGTGCCGTTGCCGAATATTTGAGTACACCTTGATGTTCTTTGAGCATATCCATCCAGCTCATCGGCTCGACTTGAGCCAGCATGTCGGTTTCTTCGACCTCGAACGGAATGTTGACGACTTCGATCGTATCGCCCCGGTTTGCGTCATAATTCACGGCACTCTTTACAATATTCTCGAGTTTGGCCATCTCTTCCGGTGTCCGCGAAACATATTGCGGCTGATCGGTTTCGGCACCTTCTTCGGGATCCTTGTATGTACCATCCACGATGACGGCGACCGACAGTCGTTGAACGCTGCCAATGGGCATGATCTGGCGATTGATTAGCTTTCCTACCTCGTAATTTTTGGTGTATTGTTCCTTTTGATTTCTGTTCACGCCGTTAGACGCCGTGGCGTCTGCACTTCCCGGAACGACGTTGGATTGAAGGCCGGGTACGCCGTATTTACCTTCATCCGCATTGGACAAGGAGCTGGATCCCTGCTCGCTACGAATGACGGTATTATCGGGTAGAAAAAGTTCCTCCGTCTTTTCCTGTTGTGTAAAGTTTAACAGGCATGATACGCGCACGATGGCCTTGTCCTGACCGAGCACGCTTTCCAGCATGGTCTTCACACGATTTTCGAGCAGTCGCTCCTTCTTTTCCTGAAAGACCAATTGGTTTGACGTCACCTGGTTGACCGTGGACTTCTCTTTCATACCGGCAAGCATTTTTCCACTGTGATCAATGATGGTCACATCCTCTGGTTTCAGCCGCGACACACTCGATGATACCAGATGAACGATCCCTTGGATCTGTTCCTTACTGAGATATTTACCTCTTCTTAGTTTGAGAATAACTGACGCTGTCGCCGGTTCTTCCTCCTCGATGAATAATGATCGAGCCGGCATGACAATGTGCACCCGTGAGCTTTCCACTTCGATCAAGGTATTGATGGTACGACTCAATTCACCCTGCAATGCCCGTTGATAATTTACATTTTGGACGAATTCCGTCATCCCCAATTTGGTTTCGTCGAAAACCTCAAATCCGATACCAGACCCCTGGGGTAAGCCCTGGGATGCCAGTTCCAAACGGGTCTCATAAATCTTTTCATAGGGAATTCGAATTCCCGTTCCGTCCATGTTCAGTTGGTAAGGGATCTGGTTCTCTTTCAATTTGGTGACAATCGCCGCCGCATCTTCCGGTGCCAGGTTGTTGTAAAGCGGTTGGAAGTCATCCGTTTCCGACCAGGTCAGCAGAAAGGCAAGCCCGGCAATCGTGCTACCGACCAAAATGGCCATAATCACCAATTTTCCCGTCGACAGCCCTTTGAAAGCCAGTTTGATTTGTTCAGGCAACGTCGTAAATGAAAAAGCCATCTTGATTCCTCAGGATCGTAAGCGTTTTATCGCATTCGAGATAATGTTTTGGGACGGTGTTATCGATCGTCGCAGTATACCCATACGGTTTCCCCCTCTGGCCTTGCCAAAAACATTATCTTCAACACTATCGTTGACGTGGTTGTTAGATTGTCATTCTTCGAATTTCATCGTAGGCAGAGATGATCTTATTGCGAATCTGCATCACAAGCTCGAAAGATACATCTGCTTTCTGCATGGCGATCATCGTCTTGTGGATATCTTGATTTTTGCCGGTGACCAAGTCGTCGATGGCCAGATCAGCTTCAAGCATTTTATCATTGACTTCTTCTATGGACTGTTTGATGTAATCACTAAACGGGGTTTCGGATGCATCCTCAGAAGAATTCGGATTCGGCGTGTCCGTTCTCGGCAAAAGGGATTGTAGATGCGATATAGTCAAATCATTCATGACGTTTCTCCAATCTTTAGGGCTGCGCTGGCCATGTCCTTCGTGGTGCCAATTGCCGTCGCATTGGCTTCGAAGCTGCGGCTTGCCGAAATCATGTTGACCATTTCCTCGATAACATTCACGTTTGGAAACTGCACATAACCATTTTCATCGGCATCCGGATGACCGGGATCATACTTTTCAACAAATGGTTTTTCATCTTCGATAACACTCGCGACTTTCACGCCACCGACGGCGCTATCCATCTTTTCATCCAACACATCGGCGAATTCATTGTTTTGGGCGGCTTTAAAAACGACATCCTTGCGTTTATAGGGTTCGCCGTTTTCTGTGCGGGTTGTATTGGCGTTCGCTAAATTACTCGAAATCAGATTCATTCGAAGCCGCTGGGCCGAAAGCCCGCTTGAGCTGATATCCAGGTTATCCATGAAATTCATTTTACTGTGTTCCTCCACCCATGGCTTTTTTCAAGCCTTTGAATTTTGACGCCACAATTTGCGTTGATGCCTTGTAAAGCAAACTATTTTTGGCCAGTGCCGCCATTTCGCCATCGATATCGACGCCATTATTATCTCCACGCAACAAAAGCGGATTGTCACCGCCTGATTCGATTGTTTCCGACGGTTCCCCAACCCTTTCCAATCCGGCGAGATGTTTAGTATCGGTTCGACTAAGCGTCGATGCATGGCCATCCATGGGGTTGGTTTGCATCGCCTTTTCGACATTCACCTTAAATGGTTTGAAATTCGGAGTATCAGCGTTGGCCACATTATTGAGGATCATCTCGTGATTTCGTGCTCGTAAATTCATCGATCGAGAAAGCGTCGAGATCGTGCCGCTGAATAAATTGACGAGTGATTTGTTCATTGTCCACGCCCCTTGATTGAGGATAGTCTACTGATTAGCAATTTATGGACCATTTTTGACAAGATACATCGTTTTACTAATGGCCAACATCCGGTGCAGGAGTCCCTTGTCCAATCGTTGGAAGATCAAAAAGATTATCGCGGCAAAAAACGATTCTTCCATTCATCTCGCGAGTGGCTAGCGATTGGGTATTTCCATCTCCTCTCGGTATTCATTCAACTTGTTGCGTAGGGTCCGGATGCTGATGCCCAGCATTTTGGCGGCATGCGTGCGATTATCGTTCACGCTGCTCAACGTATTGAAAATCAACTTTTTTTCCATCTCTCTGACCGTCATTCCAACTGATACTGGTGTTTTTTTGGCAGGTTGGGAAACCGATTCCTCCAGGATCAGATGCTCTGCCAATAGCCGATCACCGCTCCCGATCAGCACGCCTCGCTGAATCGTGTTCTCCAGCTCACGGACATTTCCTGGCCAGGCCTGATCGATTAGGCGTTGCATGGCTTCATCGGAAATCGTTGACATGGATGTACCATTCTGGGCGCTAAACCGTTTTAGAAAATAGTCGGCAAGCAATGGAATGTCGTTTTTTCGTTCACGCAAGGGTGGAATCGTCAAAGGAATGACGTTCAACCGGTAAAATAAATCCTCACGAAAAATACCCTCCTGAACCGCTTTTTTAATACTTCGGTTACTAATGGCAATGACTCTGGCATTGATGGGAACCGTCAGATTGCTTCCCAGCCGTACAATCTCTCGTTCCTGTAGTGCACGTAATAATTTGGCTTGAAGGGGAAGCGCCATTTCTGTAATTTCATCCAATACCAGGGTACCTTTTTGCGCGCTTTCGAATTTTCCTATTTTTCGACTGATTGCTCCGGTGAAGGCGCCTTTCTCGTGACCGAACAATTCACTCTCGGCCAGTTGTTCAGGCAGTGCGGCACAGTTGACCGCCACATAGGATTCATTATTCCGGTTACTGTTTTGGTGGACAAACGAGGCCAGCAATTCTTTGCCCGTTCCGCTTTCGCCGGTAATCAGAACGCTGGCGGTACTTGGCGCGATTTTCTTGGCGATATCGAGCATGCCGAGAAGCGCTTTATCCTGTGTGATGATTGTTTTGGGCGTAAAATGGTGATCGGAAACGGCCACCTGTTGTCTGCGAACATCCAAGGCGGCTTTTTCGAATGCGCTTTCGATCAATTGCTTGTCATAGGGATCGACAATGAATTCTTCAGCCCCCGCTTGCATGGCGGATACCACATCTTGTGGACGACCCGCTGTCGATCCAACCAGAAGATATGCATCAGGAAGTATCTGCTTTGCTTTTTCAATCAGCGCTACACCTGACATTTCATCAACCCTTAGGTCGGTATAGATGATCTGCACACGTTGTTTCTTGATGATTTCCAAAGCCGTTTTTGCGCTTGAACAGGATTCCAGTTGAAATCCTCGATAGGCCTTGAGCAGGTCGCTCAAATGATCGCGCATGATTGGATCACTAGCAACCAAGAGTACGGAAATAATGTCCATCGTATTCCTAATGCAGTGGGTTGAATCCGTTATTGGCATCAACGATGTTCGCTCACGGTCGTTGGCCTTAAAAAAATCGATACCGATATACTCATCTGCAATTTGGTTGCCACCACAAAAAAAGGCGCCTGGAATGGCGCCCAATGACTATATAACAATTTGTTTATACGACACTATATTTCAATATTGGTGAATCATCACATCTCTTTTCCATCCCTGCATCTTAAGCCCTCGATGCGTCAACTTGATCGGCACATGTCACGATCTTGACAACCGCTGACATGTAAGGTCAGGCACACTTATGCAAATCGTAGCGCTTGATTTTCTCAACGAGTGTTGTCCGCTTGACATTTAGTAATTGGGCGGCCTTGTTTTTCACCCACTTGGTTTTTTCCAAGGACTGATAAATCAAGCGCTTTTCGAATTCACTGACAGCCGTACTCAAGCAAAGACCGTCTCCTGTAAGTTCTATGGATGAAAAACCATTTTTCGGCACATTGTTTTTCAATTTTTCGGGCAAGTCGTCCATGCCGATCTGTCCCTCACCCTTGATTACAATCAACCGCTCCATCAAGTTTGACAATTCCCGGACATTGCCCGGCCAATCATATCGCATAAAAACATCCAGGACATCATCGGCAATGGTATCGACATGGGTATTTTTCGATTGATTCAAGCGATCCAAAAAATGATTGACAAAATGGGGAATGTCAGACCGCCGGTCTCTTAATGACGGCAGTTTGATGGGTATAACGTAAAGTCGATAAAACAAATCTTCACGAAAGTCGCCTTTTTGAACGGCCTCTTCGAGATCACGATGGGTGGCGGCGATGATTCTTACATCGACACTAACGGATTTACACCCACCAACCGGTTCGAGTTGCTGCTCTTCTAGCACTTTCAGGATTTTAACCTGCAAATCCTGGCTCATGTCACCGATCTCATCGAGGAAGATCGTCCCCCCATTGGCGGCTTCGAACTTGCCGATCTTATTGGTGGTGGCCCCGGTAAAGGCGCCTTTGACGTGACCGAAAAGCTCGCTTTCGAGCAAATTTTCTGGAATCGCACCGCAATTGATGGACACGAAGGGGTGATCCTTGCGATAGGACTGCTTATGGATGGCATGGGCAATCAAGCCCTTGCCGGTTCCGGTTTCACCGTTGATCAGAATCGTGCTGTCACTATCCGCCACACGTTCGACAAGGCGAAACACGGCCTGCATTTTCGCGCTTTCACCAACGATTCCTTCAAATGCATGGGGTGATGCTGCCGATGGAACGGATCTATCAACAATTCCGTCATCCTTGACCATTGTTGAATTATGCACCTAAGACCTCCTGCGCTTTCGGTTTTATTCATCATTATCGGGGTGACAAAGATAGTAGCAAAAATGTTGCCGATTCAATGATATTCTCCGACTATTTTTCCTTTATTATTGATTCCCCTCTCCACCATTTCTTTAGAACGCTATATATTGGTATCTCCGTGTTCTTTGGTCTCACCGATGGTATAATCCGAACAACCAGAAATTTAGCCGCGCTACCGATTAGCGAGGGAATTATTGTCGCATTGTCTGCATTCTGTGTTATTCGGGTAGCCAAAAAATTGCAATTTGCAAACCCTGCGTTTTCTGGTAAACGCATATTCGTCTGCGGCTATTCATGATAGCCCTCTTTCAAACCATTACCAAAACCACTCTGGTCAATGGCATTTTTTGGTTTTCATGGCGCTGATAATCTGAAAATGATTGTTCCCGGTGGTTAGAAAGCGGCCGTTTTTAACAATAGTTGCAAATTGCAATTTTTTGCAATTTGCAACTCATCAAAAACCAATTTCTTACTTTTCCTTTTCCGGGCCTCTATTTTTCCTAAAGTCAAACCCGTTTCGATCGATAATAAGGTTGTATCGCGCCAATAAAGATGAAAGGTGGCTCAATCCAATTCGCCATCCTTTATGAAAGGTGCCTACCAACCAAATGACCATGGCAAGAATGCCAGCACTCAACCTAGAAAAGGAGAAACATTATGGGAATCACACTAACCGCCGGAATGAGGTCCAATCTTTACGCCCTTCAAAACACCCAATCGTTGATGGAAACCACCCAGAAACG
The DNA here is from genome assembly GCA_963674765.1 of uncultured Desulfosarcina sp. Taxonomy (GTDB): domain Bacteria; phylum Desulfobacterota; class Desulfobacteria; order Desulfobacterales; family Desulfosarcinaceae; genus Desulfosarcina. Next base: position 5,720,345 of record OY771548.1, read on the forward strand.
GCTATCGACCGGCAAAAAGGTCAATACGGCCCTGGATGATCCGGTTAACTTCTTCAAGTCCAAGAACCACTACGACCGTGCAGAAGATTTACAGGGCAAGAAAGACGGCATGGCCGAGGCCATCAAGGTGATCGAGGCGGCCAACACCGGAATCGAAGGCATCTATGACCTGCTCGACCAAATGAAGTCTCTGGCCTCCGCGGCCAAAACCTCCGACAACACGGGCGACCTGGCCGATCAGTTCGATGCGATTCGCAGCCAGATTGCCGAAATGGCCGATGACTCCGGCTACGGCGGGCAGAATCTTCTCAATGGCGATAGTGTCTCGGTGGAATTCAACGAAGATGGGACCAACACCCTGACCGTATCGGGAACGGCTGCCAAATCCACCACCGTCGGCACGATCGCCAATGCTACGGTTAATGCCGCCAACTTTGCCAACAACACGACGATTTCAGCGAATATCTCCGACATCGAAGACGCGGTCACGAACTTGCGGACCGAAGCACAAAAACTGGCCTCCAACCTTTCAACCATTGAAATCCGTGCCGATTTTACGGATCAGATGACCAACACCTTGAATACCGGCGCCGACAATCTGACGCTGGCCGACATGAACGAAGAAGGCGCCAACATGCTGATGCTGCAGACGCGTCAGTCTTTGGGTACCACGTCGTTGTCCCTGTCATCTCAGGCTGCTCAGGCTGTGCTGCAGCTCTTCTAACGGAATGATGATCAGTTGATCAAGGTCAACCATGGGCAAGGGCAACGTCCCTTGCCCAAATTACCTTGAAAACGAAAGATATAAGACGAATCGATGAGGCGATGGACGTCACGCCCATCCAGGCAACGATACGCTCTGCAAACGAATCGGTATCCAATGGGACTAAAAATAACGCTAAAACCCGGTGAACGAATGATCATCAGCGGTGCAGTCATTACCAACGGCGATGCCAAATCGAACTTTATCGTGGAGAATACAGTCCCTATCCTTCGGCAAAAAGATATACTCAGTACCAAGAAGGCAAATTCGCCGGCCCGAAGAATCTATTTTTCAATCCAACTGATGTATATCGACGAGGATAACCTGTCCCGCTACCATAAAACATATTGGAAACTCGTCAGGGAATTCTTAAGCGCGGCGCCGGGTGCATTACCGATCATCGATCGAATCAGCAAAGAAATCCTGGACAGCGATTACTACAGGGCCCTTAAAACTTGTAAAAAGCTCATTGCTTACGAAGAGGAGGCTATTGCCAGTGTTCAGTCAACAAGCCCTCAATGCGTATAAAACGGCCGAAAGAACAACGGTATCCGGCCGCGAAACAGAAGCCCGGGTGTTAACCGAGGCGGCTTCTAAACTCAGACATTGCCAAAAACAATGGACGGAGGCCAAACGGACAGGCATATTGCATGAGGCCCTGCGGTACAATCAACGCATCTGGACTATCTTTCAAGCCGAGATTGCAAATGGGGCCAACCCCTTGCCTGATGCCATCAAACATAATATTTACCAGCTCAGCCGCTTTGTTGATCGGCGCATTTTCCAGGTTATGGGTTCACCAGCCCCCGATAAATTGGATATTCTCATTAAAATCAATGAAAACATTTCCGCAGGATTGAGGGGGCTATAGACCGAGGATTCATCTTTCACCGGATTTGGACGTTTCATTAAAATGGATCACCACGTTCTGCCTCTCCTTTAAGCATGCCATGGCAGGCCCCCACTTTGATCGCCTCTCTTTCACCATTACTTCCTATTTTGGATCCATCACTACGTTCCGTTTGATCTCACGACTCCACAGCCGTGCGATTAAATAATTGAGATGGGGATCCATACACCGGCTAATATTCAAAAAAGGAGGTTCCGCCGGCACATGATCGTGCTGAATTTCCTTTTGTAATACATGGTCTATTTTTTTTGAGAGCCGGTCCATTTGCTCCCAATCGCATGCGTACTGATATTGGTGAAAAAGATATACAAGCGCCGTGCTGTTGTCCGGTTCACGGATCAATACGTTGCGAAACGCCTGAATGGCATTATCGGTTTCCTTCATCGCCTGATAGGCGAATCCCAGATTCAAATAGGCCGTTACAAAATCAGGATCCAATGATAAGGCGCGATGATAACAATCGACTGCCCCGCGAAAATCATTCATCCATTGCAATGCATTGCCAAGATTGAGGATGCCCGGCTTATAATTTGCGTCCAATTCAATGGCCTTTCGAAAACAGGAAAGGGCTTTGGTTATATTCCCCTGAGCTCTGAAAGCAGTCCCTAAATTGTTGTAGGCCATTGGCTGGTTCGGATCCAAGGCAATGGCTTTCACGTAATGGTTGATCGCCAATTGATAACGATGGTGTTTTTTATAAATTTGACCCAAGCCGACCAAGGATTCGAAGGATCGGGGATTTAGTGTAAGAGCCCGTTGATAGGTCGCCATGGCCTTAGCGTATTCGTTGATGTCATAATAGGCGGAGGCCAAGCTATTGTAGTAGCTAAAATCGTGCGGATATTCCTTAATGGCTTGCTTGATGAGTTCGATGGCCCGTCGGTATTCCTTTTGAACCAACGCCAGGCACCCTTCCTGGTGAAGCGTAGCGGCATGGTTTGCTGCGTGTTGAGTCATTTCTTACGTTCCAAATTCGAAATCCTGTGGGATTGCCGAGCTTATCGCATTTTCCCGATGACGATATCTTCAAAATGCCAAATTATTGGCACGACGCACCCGAACAATTGACATCACATAGAGGAAAACCGCTTTTCTAATTCACATGCACCAAGGCGATAGAGATGGAATCATTTAGAGCAATTCTTATACCATCAGGTGCGATCCGGGTCGCTAAAGCAAGCCAGTCGTCTCCATTTAATTATACCACTGTTTTTTCATAACGTTTTCGGTACCACTGCGCTTTAATGACTCTCCGTTTGGCATTTTTCGTGCATTTTTCTATTTCCTAAAAACAACGGAAGGTGAAACGATGCGCCCTATCTTAGACATGGATACGATCCAAATCGAGATCACCAATGCGTGTGTCCTGAAATGCTCAAACTGCACGCGCTTGGTCGGTCATAGCAAGAAACCGTTTTTCATGGACCTTGATTTCTTCCGGTCTGCTGTCGATTCATTGAAAAATTTCCCACGAATGATTGGAATTATGGGTGGAGAACCGCTCCTCCACCCCCAATTTGAGGAGATTTCACGCTACCTTCATTCGAAAGTGCCCAAGGAGCGATGCGGGCTGTGGAGCACCTTTCCCAAAAGCAAAAAACATTACGCGCCCTTGATTGCCGACGTATACGGCAATGTGCTGTTAAATGATCATACGCTTGAAGACCTCTATCATGCCCCCGTATTGGTGGCGGGCAAAGACTGCATGAGAGATGATTTCTTGATGTGGTATAACATCGATCATTGTTGGATCCAAAACAGTTGGAGCGCATCGATCACGCCCAAAGGGGCCTTTTTTTGCGAAGTGGCGGCTGCTTTTGACATGGTCCTCAAGGGCCCTGGCGGATGGCCGGTAGAATTGGATTGGTGGAAGAAAACACCCAGAGATTACGTCGCCCAGATGAACCAATACTGTGTCGACTGCGGCATTCCCCATCCACTCAAGAGTCGGCTCGACGCCGAAGGAATCGATGACATGAGTTACGGTCATTATAAAAAACTCAAGGACCTGGGCTCACCTAAAATCGAAAGCGCACGCTATCACCTTTATACCGAAGGACTGGTCCAAAGCGGCATTACCTATAATGCATTTCGTAACAACACGGACTATTTCATGCGCATCGCGTCTAAATTTGGCATGCGATTAAAGCAGAACCGACGCGGCTATTTGGAACCGTATTTGAATTAATGCGAAAGATAGAACACCGGTTGGTCACGGTAACATTCACCTGTCAACCATGCGCGCCATTTCAAGCCACTTAATCCGCGATGGTTAATGATATCATCTTCAGGAGCCTGTCATGCAATCGCTATCGATGAAATCAAGGGCAAAACGAATCAACGGCAACACCCTTTCTGCTAAATTGCAGAAGGCTAGCCGTCTGTTTGAAAAAGGCAAGCTTACGAACGCGAAACGAAACTATCTGCAGGTATTAAAGCATGACCCGACCAACGCCGATCTGCTGCAAATCCTTGGGCTGATCGAAAATGAATTGGGAAATTATGACCGCGCGGAACGATATCTTCGGGGCGCGATCAATTCCGATCCCAAGTGTGTCAGCCGATACATCCACATCGGACAATTTTACATCGACCAACACCAACCCGAAAAGGCGTTGGGCTTTTTAAACGAATCAATCGCGGCCGGCGGTGACATCCCGGATCTCTTCTGTTTAGCTGGCGATGCGCACATGCTATTACAGTCGCCAAAAGAAGCGATGCGGTGGTATCTTAAAGCCATTAACCGTGCCCCTGAACATCTTTTGGCCTACACGAAACTCGCTAGCTGTTATCGGTCACTTAACATGTTCGACAAGGCGTTTAAATGCTACCAAAAGGCGCTTCACATCTCGCCCAACAATGTCACGGCACTACACAATTTGGGCCATATTTACAAAAAAATGGGTGCGCTCAACGAGGCGATCGAATACTACCGGAAAGCCCTGGCTAACGACCCGGAATGCGCCGACATTTACATCAGCCTGGGTGATACGCTCCGTCTCCAGAGACGCTTTGCGGCGGCCCACGAGATGCATGAAAAGGCCCTGCGACTGGCCCCTGACAATCATTTGGTGCATTACCATATCGGATTGAATCTTATCGAGCAGGGTCTGATTGCCGAAAGCAAGCCACGGCTGAAACAGGCGTTGGCGCTGAACCCCGATTTTAAACCGGCCAAAATTCATTACCTCCTATCACTGCCCATTGTTTATGCCAATCAGAATGAAATCATTGGTTACCGCAAGGAATACGAAAAAGGAATCGATGCCTTGATCGCGGATTGGGAGCTCAGCCGCCTGCATGATCCCCGATTGCATCTTGAGGGGTTGACAGCATGGAACAATTTCTACCTTCCCTATCAAGGGGATAATGTGCTGCGTTCTCAAGAAAAGACCGGGGGGTATTTTGAATCGGTAATGCGGGCAAACTACCCGGACAAATCCACGACGCGCAAGACCATCTCACTCGGCAACAGAAAGAAAATCAGAGTCGGATATGTATCCGAAAGCATGTTCAACCATACCGTCGGCAAACTTTTCATCGGATGGGTTGAACAGGCGGACCCATCCGTCTTTGATATTTACTGCTACCATACCCACCCCCGGGTGGATCAAATGACCGAACGCTACAAGGCCGCCCATTGCACGTTTCGACAAAACAGCATTGGAATCGAAAGCGTTGCCGAGCAAATCATCGCCGATGACATCGATATATTGGTATATTTGGATATTGGCATGGCCAATTCGTCGCAAATGCTGTCGGCACTGCGCCTGGCCCCCGTACAGTGTGTGACGTGGGGACATCCGGTGACGACAGGCTTGCCTTCGATGGACTATTTCCTGAGTTCCGACCTGATGGAGCCGCCCAATGGCCAAGATCATTATTCAGAAACCCTGATCCGGCTACCCAATCTGTCAATTTTCTACCAGCAGCCGGATTTGCCTTTTAACACCCAAAAAAGAGACGCGTTTGGTTTAAAGGATAACGATTTTGTATATTTTGCATCTCAATCACTGTTTAAGTATTTACCCGAAGACGACGCCATTTATGCCAACATCGCTTCGGCCGTCCCTCAGTCAAAATTCGTTTTTTTGGAGAATGAGAGCCGACAGGTGACGACATCCGTCAAGCACCGCTTGCAGCTTGCATTTAAAAAAGCGGGCCTCGACTACGAGGCCTTCTGCATTTTTCAACCTCGGTTGGCATATCCGGATTTCATTAATTTAAATTACCTCAGTGATGTTTTGCTTGATCCACCGGCATGGTCCGGCGGCATGACCAGCCTGGAAGGAATCAGCTGTGGGTTGCCGATTGTAACCCTGCCTGGGAATCTAATGCGCAGTCGTCACACCTATGCAATTTTGAAATTTGCCGGGATTCAGGCAACCATCGCAAAAAACAAAAAAGACTACGAGCACATCGCTATTCGGTTGGGAACGGATGCTGCGTTTCACGCTGCCTGCAAAACGACGGTGCAGAATAATATCCATCGATTATATGGAGATCGGCAGGCGATTGACGGCTTGGAAAGCTTTTACAAAAGTGTGGTGGTCAGCGACTGACTACTGCCGAGAAGCCATTCAGAGCCGGATCGGCTTTGGCTTTTCCCCGGCGACATACAGATCGACCATTTTCAGGTAAGCGGATTCAAGGTGGCGAACAAACTGCCGGGTATTGAAGAGCGGCATCTGCAACCGGTTCGTTTCCAATTGATATCGCATTGTTAACAGCTGTTCAGGGTTGCTTGCCATTCGTATGGCAAGGGCTTCGTATTCATCGAGTGAATGGGTGATTAGTTCAGGTAATCCTGCAGCCGATAGGATGCTCGATGACATCCGTGATGCAAAATGCGCCCCTTGCAGGGTGATCAGCGGAACGCCGGCCCAAAGCGCTTCGCTGGTTGTGAGGGCACCGTTCACGAGCCGTGTATCCAATGCCAAATCGGCAAGCGTCAATCGTTGGAGGTGCGCTTCCCGGGAAATTTTCTTGGCAAAGACCAGCCGATGGGCACGAACACCACAAGACCGGGCGAAGGCCTTCAAGTTTTCCTCGGCCCTGGCAGGGCCGCCCAACATCCACAACACACTACCGTCAACCTGTTTCAAGATCCGCATCCATAGTCGAAACATCACCGGATCAAATTTATATCGCGAACTAAAGGAGCAAAATACGACCCCCTTTTCTGGCAGTCCGGCCCTGTCACGCGTGATGTCCCCGTCGACCAATGGCTGGGTGTTATCGTTGATTTGATAGCAATCCGGCATATAAACCAGCGCCTCACTATAAAAACACGCATGCTGCGGAGGTGAGACAACCGCATCGGCAATTAAATAATCGAAGAAATCAGCGCCAGTGGTGCCTGCCATGCCAAGCCACCGCACCTGGATTGGTGCCGGACGCATGGCGGGTATCCCCAGACGGTGGTCCTTCATGTAGCCGACCAGGTCGACGAGGATATCCACACCATCATTAAAAATTCGTCTGGCGGATTCGACGTGAGACATCGTCCTGAGGTCGACGAATCGATCACTGGCTGCCATTATGTTTTGACGATAACTGCTTTTGTCATCCTCTCCGTATGAATAACAATGAACCGTAAAGCGTGTTCGATCATGATGCTTGAACATCCCTTGAACAAGATGGGCGGTGGGATGGTTCTTGAAATTATTGGAAAGATACCCGATGACAATTTTGCGAGCGTCTTTTTGTTTGGCCGATGGTTTCCTTTCACCGGCTGGATAAAACGGGTGGATGCCGGCGAACTGCCGTTTTATCTCGTTACTCCAGGCCCTCGCCACCTCACCATTGAGTGACGGGTCGGCATGTCGTGTAAGATTAAGAAAAGGCATCTCATCCGGTTTTTCTCCATTCCTTAATGCACGCGCCGTTAACCGATCCAATTGCTCATTGAGTGGATCAATCTGGTGCCAGGCACACAGGTCTAACAATTGATGGATGAGATGGCTATAAGCTTTTGCATCATTCGCATCGATTTCAAGGGCATTTGAATAGCTGCGAATGGCCGCTTCGGTTTTGCCAAGCGCTTCCAAGGCAATCCCGAGATTCACATGGGTATGATTGGCGGCTGCATCGCAGCCAATAGCCCGGCGATACATGGTCACGGCATGATTCAACAATCCAAGGTCGTTATAGATATTGCCCAAGTTACGGTAAGCCTCGGCATCTTTCGGCCGCAGTTGGATCGCTTTTCGATAGCAATCCGCCGCCTCTGATAACCGTCCCAGTCCCCGCAACACGATGCCCATGTTGGTATAGGCCTCACCATACTTGGGATTAAGCGCCAATGCGCGGCGATAGCTGGCCAGGGCTTGTTCCTGTTCTCCCACATCGTGAAGCGCATTGCCCAAATTACTGTGTGCCTCGGGATTATTTCCTTTCGCTATGATCGATTTCCGATACCAGCCAATGGCCTGCTGCGGTCTTTTTTTGGCCATCATGGCATTACCCAAATTGTTCAACGCCACTGCATTGTTTGAGTTGAGCGACAGGGCTTGCTTACAAAGGTCAATCGCTTCATCGGGACGTTTTAGCGTTATATAGGCGGCGCTCAGGTTGCAAAGGGCATCACCATAATCGGGCCTTATATGAATGGCTTTCTCGTACCACTCGATTGCCTCTGAGACACGCCCCATGACCAGCAGCAGGCAACCGAGATTATAAACTGCTTCGGCATAGCCCGGTTGCAATTGAATTGCTTTTTTATAACTGGCGATGGCCTCATTGTACTTCCCCGTCGCTTTGAGTGCAGCGCCAAGATTATTATGGTAGAATGCGCAATGGCCATTGGCTCGGATCGCCCGTTCAAACAATGCGATGGCGTGTTCATGATTTCCGCGTTGGTGGGCGACAAGCCCCAACAAATGCAGGGTATCCGGATGATGCGGATCGTCGCTTAGAATTTGGCGATAGTGTCGTTCGGCACGTTCGAGATTCCCGGATTGGTGGTGCGCGATAGCGGTCTTTAATTGACTGACAATATCAATCGCTGCAGTGGATGATCTACTCATTCGGGCCCTCTGTCCCGAACCTCGATAAGCCGAGGGGCGTCGCCGCGTCGATGGATCGCAATCATCTCCCGGTATGCCCGTTCAAGATTTCTGGTGAATCGGGGGGTATCAAACAAAGGTGCAGTCGATCGATTGGCGGCCACTTTTTCCTTTAATTCTCTCAGCAATGCTCGATCAGTGGCGATCCTGACGGCCAACGCTTCATACTCACCAATCTCATGAGTGATCAGTTCGGGCAATCCCATGGCCTGTAAAATGCTCGCCGAGACACGGGAAGCAAAATGTCCGCCTTTGACGGTCAGTACCGGGATTCCGGCCCAAAGCGCATCGCTGGTCGTTGTGTGGCCGTTATAGATGCGTGTATCGAGGGACAAATCCATCAATTTTAGTCGCGCCAAATGTTCATCCTTGGGCAACTTATTCACGAAAAACAGCCGTTTTTCATCGACCCCGCGGTTTATTATTTCTCTTTGTAAATTGTGTTGCACACCCTTGCCACCTTCCACGAGACAGAGGACACTTCGCGGAACCTGTTTCAGAATCCGTGTCCAGCAATCAAACATCACCGCTTCGATTTTATAATGGGTGGCGAATGAACAAAAAGCGAAAGCGTCATCCGGGATGTTGAACTCGCTTCGCTGAAACGTTCTGCCGGATATCTGTTGAGTATTGTCATTGGCCTGGTAGCAATGCGGCATGTATACGATTTTTTCGCTGAAATACTGAAGATGGTCTTGGGGCACGACAACCTTATCGCCGATCAGGTAATCAATGAAATCCGCCCCGGTTGTTCCCGGGTAGCCGAGATAAACCACATGAATGGGTGCCGGTCGAAGCGCACTGATACGCAATCGATGGCCATGGGTAAAGCCTCTGAGATCGATCAGGATATCGATGCGGTGCTGCCGTATCAAAGCGGCGGCCTGATTATCGCTCAACTGGCTGATATCAAAAAAGTGGTCTGAATCCTTTTCGATCCGCTTGCGGTAATAGCTGCCATCATCCACGCCATAGGAAAAACTGAATATTTGGAATTGGGATCGGTCATGCAAACGAAAGATCCCGGATATTAAATGGGATCCAGGATGATTGGCGAAGGTATTGGAAAGATAACCAATTCTAATCATACGGGTTTCCTTTCCTTGGTGATGATAATTAACAGGCGGCATCCCTTTGGGCGGGGTTATGCTGCGGCTCCACGCAGCCGCCACCAGCTTATTCAACCGTGGATCGGCGTGTCGGGATAGATTTTGAAAAGGGGTTTCAGCCGGTTTTTTACCGTTGGACAGTGCGCTTTCGGTGAAATGGTCGAGCCGTTGGTTTAAATCATCCAACGTCGACCAAGCGCATTCATAGCACAATCGGTTGACCAGATACGCGCATGCCTTGGCGTACCGTGGATTTAGCTTGAACGCACGCTGATAGCAAGCCCTTGCCTTATGTGCCTTGTTGAGGCGCATAAGCGTCGTTCCCATGTTCAAAAAAGCCGTTTCATTCATTGGGCTGATCTTCAGCGCGGCGCGGTAGGAGTTCAGTGCCTGGAGATATTGCCGCTTCTCCTGAAAGACGTTGCCCCGGTTTACATATGCCGCATCGAATACCGGGTTCAGGGATAAGGCTGCGTTGAAACAAAGCAGCGCCTTTTCATTTTTTTCCAGCCCCTGCCATGCGGTTCCCATACTGTTGTATGCGTTGAAAAGATTCGGATTCAGATCGATTGCCTTTTGATAGCAGCGAATCGCAGTGCCAAGCGCGTTCTGGTCATGATAGGCGCAACCCAAGTAGTAGTATGCTTCGGCAAATGTGGGATTCAGGGAGATGGCTCGCTGATAACATGAAATGGCCTTGGTCAACTGCCGTTGCTCATGGTAGAGTCTGGCCAATTTGACGTGTGCCTGAAAAAAGCCCGGATTTAATTGGATCGCCCGGCAATAATAATCACGGGCCAGTTTCACGTTGTTCCGCCGGTGATGCATTTCGGCTAAATCGAAGCAGGCATGATAGGCATTTGGATTCAATTGTCCGGCCACCATTTTGAAATTGCTCACGGGTTTCGTTGCCGCCGACTGCGCGTCGTATGGGTCATCGGTAGCATCGACTCATTTGCATCTAAGGATATTGGAGCATGCCGGCTTTGAAGTAGGCCTGCAGGTCTCCATGAAAGGCATAATTTCCCCAATGCGAAAGCTTGCTTTCCATGTCCGCCCACACATCACCCCCCAATTTTCGCCATAACAGGCAAAAGGAGTAATCCTCACTCAGATAATCATTCGTTTCCGGATCCTTAATACAATCGAAAAACAGATATAATTTATCGCGGTCAATGTTATGTACGGCACAGGTTTTTTGATTATCGTATTGAAGATGTGGATAGGCATCAATCAACCGTTCCAACACGCATCTTTTGATGAGCATGAACCCAGTCGTGCCAAATTTTACCTTGATCATTTTATGTTCGACATCGATCTGCGCCTGCCCCGCAGCATCCAAATCGAATTCCAACATGTAATTCAAGCATAATGATTCGAGACCCGATGTAAAGCCGTTTTTCTTGACGGCTTGTTCGATACGATCAAAATTGAATGATTTAGCTGGATATACACCAACACTCACATCCTTTTGCGCCTCTAAAAGCGTGGTAACACTCTCGGCACCAAACTGGATATCCGCGTCGACAAACAACAGATGGGTAAAACTTGGGTTACTCAGAAATTTACCCACCATGATGTTACGGGCCCTGGTAACTAAGGATTCGTTGCCAAGAAAGGACACGGTGTAATCGATATTCCGTCGATCCAATTGTTTGGTAAGCTTAAAGAGCGAAACAACATATTGATAATGCAGATTCCCTCCGTAGCAAGGCGTCGCAATCAAGATTCGAAAGGCGCTCATATTGACATTCATAAGCTATCAATTTGGACCGGATTTAATTGGTCAAGATTATCGCTGGCCTCGATATTCCATGGTTCGATATCAAGGACGCGCTCAAAAAAAACAATCGCATCGTCGTTACGATTGAGTGTCCGGGAGATATATCCCGCGGCCATCAAGGTTTCGATGTCCGTTGGCTCCAGGCTCAATACCCGAAAGTACAGTTCGAGTGCATCTTGCACACGGCCAAGCTCGACGAAATAGAAATCGGCAAGATTTTTTTGGAAATTCAGTTGGTCTGAATCCAATTGAACCGCTTTTTCATAACATTCAAGCGTCTTCTCTTTCTGACCTGTTTGGTAATATAACACCCCCAGGTCATTGTATGCGGAAGCAAATTCCGGTTGGCTTTCAATTAACGACTCCAGTGTTTGAATGGCTTCATCGATTTTGCCAGCCTCAACCAGTCGTTGACTGTGTGCATAGGTTGCGTCACTGGTTTGATCCCCATCGGATTTGTTGGCCTGCTGCTCTAATTTTTCATAGATCATCAACGCATCGTGATTCCAGGGCTCGATATCCAGGACCTTCTGAAAAAGATCCCGAGCGGTTTCAAAATCTCTTTCCACGACGGCCAGATTTCCAAGAATCTGCAGGGATTCGACATTTTCAGGGCTTTCATCGATGACGCGATGGTAGAATGTTTTCGCCTTTTCAATATCGTTTTCTTCCGCGTAGTAGTAATCTGCCAAACTTTTAAGGAAGGTTGTGTTATGGGGATCGAGGTCAACCGCCTTCTGATATGCCTGCGCTGCCGGTTGCTTTTCACCCAATGCAAAGTGCAATGAACCCAAATCATAATGGCCTTGGGCAAAGTCGGGATAAGTCTTCAATAACGTTTCCATTTCATCCATCGCCGTTGCATAGTCACCCGAATCGATTATCGACCGCGCGTTAGCGTATAACTCTTCACAAGATTTCATTTTCTTCTCCTTTTTTGGAATTGAATCTTTTTCGTCACATTTCTGGCGCTGATTTGCCGTCTGGTTGACGCTCGTGCGAATAATCGGTGGATTATTGCAATAATATCCTGCCTCTGTCGGCCATTTCCTACGAACACAGCAATTCTCATACCAGATGGTGTTTGGCATCATTTCATTTGCCGCTAAACATTCGATTCGGGGCGGTGCAGTGCCTGGATCACCAAATCAGCAATACTCGCAATCGCACGATAATGAGAATCGATTATTTCCAAGCTAGCGGCCATGGTTCCCCCGTTGCCACCGACCGACGCGAAGGCCGTCATTTCTTCCTTTCTGATGATGGTTTGCAATTCATTGAGCATGGCATCATGAAGAACCTCGATGATAAAACGGTATTGCCGTTGAAACAAAAGGTGATCCGCTCTCAATCGTTGGCATTGCGTTTCGAATATGTCCGGTACAGATTTTTGCTTGCGCATCGCCAAGGCGTGGGTGATGGATTCTTGTTGTTGTTGGCATACCGTTTTGAGGTCTTTAAGCTTGTCGATAAGCTTGTGCAATTCAGAATGAACGGCATCCGCTGCCGGCAATGCCTCCCAGGGGACTGCGTTCAATTGTTGTTCGATATCGTCGTGGTTCGCCGACAGTTCATTTTCAATAACATCTTCCAAAGATTTCACCTCGGCTCCCTGAACCAAGGCGCCTTTCAGGCTGACATTGATCACCCGTACCGCATGGTGGGCGATGATCTGTTCCAATATCAACCGGTCGGTAACCAGTTGGTGCGGCGCATAGACAGTGCCCCCATCGGCGCTTTTTACCGGTATCAAGTTCTCCTTATTGGGGATATGGGAATAAACTGATCCATGCGCATGGCTTTGGCCATCCAAGTATGCCTGATCGACGCCGACAAGAATGATGGGCTCTCCCCCCAGGGCGATTGCCAGCAAAACCGAAAGGTGCAAAACCGATGTCATGGTTGGCAGCCGGCATTGAAGATCCAAGGCTTGATCGAACCAATCGACCAATCGGCTGTAGGCGGTCATCCCTACCCGCCGATCTCCCAAATAGGTCTGTACAACCTCCGGATTGGACTCTACCCCAAAAGCAAGAACCGAATTGTGCAAACGAGACATATGGGGTTTGAGCTTTTTGATATTGGAAGGGTGAATATCGGCAGTGGTGACGATGTGGGGCTGAATACCCGCTTGCAACACGCTGCCCACTGCGGAATCACAGACCAGGATCAGTGCCTGGCGTACATTCCCTAACAGCGGTAAAGCACGATTTAATGACGGCCCTGCGGCAACACAGACGATCGGTCGGCCCCGGAAACGATTCCGCAGCTCACGCAGAGGCGTTCCCCCGAGCAGACTGGGCAGATTGGCAATTGAATTCATCAGCATCTGCCGACCAAAACGCCGAGCAGTATGCCACATGTCCCGGACAGTCTGGATTTGGTGGATCAGGTCATGCTCCAATGCGTGGTATGTCTTCCCAGCAGGTGGATGCCGATAGGGATGGATAAATAAAAGGTTTCGCCCCACGGGTAAGGTTCGTTCAAAATCGTCGACGATCGACCTTGAATCGGCTTGGTTGCCGACATAGAGAATCAGCCGTTCATACCTCAGCAGTGATTCCAATGCATGGGTCGCCAAAGCAAGCCTGAACACCGCGGGATAGGGTTCGATGATAACGATTCGCGGTTTTTTCTTGTATCGGCGGGTTGCTTCAAGACCTGCCTCGCCCTCCCCTATTCCCAAAATAAAAACAATATCATAAGGTTCAGGAGGATTGGCGGCTGCAATTTTATAAATCAGCCTTTCATGGTCTGCCTTCCCATAAAGGGGATGAATCCGTCCATCCGCACATCGGATTTGGATGGCCGGCCGCCCATTACTGTCGGCATCGAAAAATGCCGTAAACGACTTTTCGGACGGGCATTTTTCCAGATATTGGCTGATATGCGGAAAACGTTTTCTTAAAAGGATCATGTTTCTTTTGAACACGACCGCCCGTGTTTGACGTTTGGTTTCCATCTCCCCTACCGTATGCACATTTTGCAGCCGATCGGCCAATCGTTCCCGTCATCATACTGACAAATCAATGACAGACGGTTGACGATTCCGTTGTTGTTTGTGATGCCCATATTTGATTGATCCGTCTCGATTATTTGCATACCTTCGATTTTTTCTTATATTTATAATATGTTCTAAGTTTCCGAGCAGAATTCTCAAACCACCTCCATGTAGCAAAAAGCAAGTCTCATACCAAAAATGCATCATGCCCAAAGAGCCATAAATCACTAAAGTTTGGTATGGTCTGACCGAAAAAAAAGTCGACTGAATTTGATTCTGATAAGCGTCTTAAATGGATAAAGCCCCTATTCGCGCTTGAACCCCATCTGACTACCAAGGCTGATTCATGGAAAAAATCATTAAAGAATTCATAGAAGAGCAAAACGAATTGCCTTCTCCGCCAACGATCGCCATTCGGCAGCAGACAAGAAGATATCTTCATTACCGCCTTGCTCCAGGACATCGGTATGGTGTTCTTGTATCGATGCCGAGAAAATGATTATCTTCGTTTTCTGGAGCAAAAACGTATCGATCCCCGTGATCCAGACCTTATCGAATACGACTTTTTCGGCTTGAATCACCAGGCCTTGGGTGCTGCCGTGTTGGCGAAATGGGGACTTCCAGAGACGATTTTCTCACCCATCCGATTTCACCATTCCCCTCGAGAAGCGCCCGATGCCCTTCGAACCGCTTGTGAAATCTTGGCCATGGCCCACTGCATCTCCGAAATCTATCATGGGACATCGTCCGCCAAAAATTTACAAAAGCTGAAGGACATTTTCAAACAGCGCCATGCTGTGGATGCGTCGAAGGTCGACACCCTTATTGATCAGGTAGCGGAAAAGACACTGGTCATGCTCTCATTTTTCGATCTATCACCAGGGGAAATGAAGCCCTACACACAATTGTTGCAGGAGGCCAATACCGAACTGCGAAAATTGAATCTGACCTATGAGCAATTGGTCTTTGAATATAAACATGCAAAAGAATCAGCCGAAAAACTGGCCCGGGAACTTCAAGAAGCCAACCAGAAGCTTCGCAGACTGGCGACCACGGATGGGCTGACCGGATTATTCAACCATCGCGCATTTCAGGAACTTCTGGAAAAACGGATACGGGAAGCGAATCGTCATCGCCGATCGCTGTCCCTAGTTATCTTGGATTTGGATCATTTCAAGTGTGTCAATGATACTTATGGCCATCCAGCAGGAGACGCCGTCTTGCAAGTGGTCAGCAACAAAATTTCAAAAATAATGCGCGTTGAAGACATTCTTGCCCGATACGGTGGCGAAGAGTTTGCGGTAATTTTACCGGAGACCGATATTGAAGGTGCCATCGAGTTGTCCGAACGCATTCGAAGCACGATTGCCAGTGAAGTGATAAATATCAAAGGCAACAAATTAGGCGTGACGATCAGTCTGGGAGTCAGCGCCAAGGCGGCAAACCAAACGCAATGTATGAAACAATGGCTGATTGATACAGCTGACAAGGCCTTGTACCAGGCAAAACGCAACGGCCGCAATACCGTTCAGGCCGCCAAGCAGACCCAACCATTCAATCGTTCAAACCAGTTCAACAAAGCATTGGCCATTGAATAGTGGTGGTCGCCTATCAGCGATCGTGTGGAACGTATCGCATCAATCGCGTCTATGCCCCACCATTCATTCGGTCGACCGCAAATCCGGCAGCAAAGGCTACCCACGTTCACCGCCCGGTTGATGATGCCATGTTTAAAGGCAAAATCAGCACCTTGTAAATAATCACAATTCCGGCGCCTTTTGGTGGCACTATTTCTTTCCGTCACCCCGACTGGATGATACCATATTTAAAGCCACAGGTTCTGCTTGGCAAAACGCCCGATTTATGTCAATTGGATGACTTCGATTGACCGTCAGGCAAGACAGGCAGAAAAAGCAATACAGGAAAAGGCAAAATACGATCAGGAAACTGAAAGAAGAATGGGTTTGAAAAAAGAAAAAGCAGGCGTCGTCGTCTATCGTACTGAAAATCAAAATGAGCCGACCGTGCTTGTCGTATCGGCCCGAAAATATGAAAACCAATGGGTTTTTCCTGTTGGATCCGTAGAGAAAGACGAAACCTTGGAGGCAGCCGCCATGCGTGAATGCAGGGAAGAATCGGGCTACCGGGTCGAACTCGGAAAAAGGCTCCCCGCCCTTCAAATCGAGGGCAATCATCAAATGAAACGATTTACTTTTTTCTTGGCCACCGTCATTGGCGAAGTTGGCCAATGGGAAACGGATAGAGAAAGGAAATGGCTGCCCCTTTCTCAAGTCGTTCAGGCGTTGCCGTCGGTTTTTCAAGGTATTGCGCGTGAAGCCGTTGCCCAGATATCGCGATGAATCGAGGTAAGGATCCCAGCCACGTTTCTTCCTCGTTACAAAACGTGGGCGTGGCTTCAGGTAATCTCTTGCATCCCATGTCCCTGCTCCCATCTCTATTCCCATTGATGAGGTCCCCATTTCAATACTTCGTTACCTCAGATCATGGAATAACTGCTCTGCAATATTGAGGTGTAGCTTGAATTGGGTCATTAGTTCCTTGACATCGGTTTCGGACAATACCAAATGACTGAACATTTCATCATACACGCGGTAGGCCAATCCATCGGCACCGATACCCACATTCATCATTCTGGATACAATATCGACAATGTGAATGATTGATGCTTCTCGGTCCGCCGTTGCATTGGGCCTATTGAGGTGATGGTTGCGAATCAGGAAAACCATTTTGGGATTGAAATTCCATTTTTCCGCGATCAAGCCTCCCAGTTCGGCGTGATCGATCCCGAGCACTTCCGTTTCCGCTTCATCAAAGCTATACTTTTTCTTGTTTACAAGATACATTATTTTTTTCAGTGCTTTTCCCACATACTCATCGATCACGATCTTACCAATGTCCTTTATCAAAGAAGCCGTGTAGATCAGGAATTTGTCTAGGTTTGGATATCGCTTCTCGGCGAAAGATTTGGATAGTAATGCCGAAGCCACACTCGATGTCCAAAGCTCTCCTTTTCTAAGGCCATAGCCCTTCTGCGCGTTGGCCATGCACTGTCCAAAACTTCCGATCAATGCCAATTCTACGGTCTTATTCATGCCCAACAGGTTGACCGCATGATCAACGGAATCCACGGGTACGGGGAAGCCATAGTAAGCGGAATTGCACATTCGAAGCAGATTGACCGTCAATGCCTGATCGTATCGAACGATCTCTGCAAGTTCCAGAAGCGAACCATCAGGATCGGTTGTCAATTCCATGATACGGTTGGTTACATTTGAAACCGACCGGAGGGCGTCAAGTTTTTTTATTATCTCATTTGCAAGATTCATGGTCAGATTGTCTCGATTCGACTAAGCCAACACCTGTAACGATATATAACCAGGGGCGATCAACACACCCGTCCTTTACCCGCTCAAAATTGTTAGCAAGGAAAATACCAATGCCGGTTTTCAACGAAAGGAATGTCACCACACATAGTTGGATAGGGCATACAGAGGGTTGAACGGCTGGTTTTTACGAGAATTGTCAGCGGCTCTGACAAAAATTGTCCGTGAAGTGGATCGTCTACAAAAATGGCCACCGTGTCTTTGTGAATACATAAGCCCGGCTGCTATCAGCAAATCATTGATTGGTGTGGATCTTTCCATTTTCTGGACAGGCACTGAAAAACAAGACGGCATCGCAAAAAAGGGCCTCTCCACTTTTCTTGCGATGCCGTCGGCGGTTAGGGTGGCGGAAATAAATAATGCCACCAGAAGACGCCGGACTTGTGATCGTCTACAAGGCACATCCGCCGGTGCATATTAAGGATATGTGCCGGTGGATGGAACGTAGTAGACGGTTGCAAGGACAAGCAAGATGGGGGAATTATTTATTTCCGGCGCCCTTAATACCAGCTGATTGCGACGCGTATCATCGCCTTCGGCCCATCGGGTAAACCGGAGATGGAAATGGGCGCTTTTCATAAATGGCCCCTTTTTTACACGAGGCCTGGATCTCCTGCATCCTTGAGCCTCCTATCCCCCACATGACCAACACCGATGGTGAGGATATTGTGGAAACATCCGTCCGCTTTGCTGTCAATGACCCTGTTGGCCTGGAAGCGGCGTTGGATGGGGCCAAGGCAATCGAGCGCACAAGCGAGGACGAATCGTCCTGGATCTGGAGCGGCAAGAATCAAAAGGGAAAACCGGTTGTTTGGGGGCACTTGAGCTTGAAAGCCCAAACCCTTACCCTCGAATGCAACTCCACCCAGCGCGCCGAGCGCGGTCACAAGATGATCGAGGCCCTCGCCGCCGGTTCGGTACGATATCACACAACGGTTCATGAAAACCTGGAGAAGAAGCTGCGGGAAGCGATTCGAAGCGGGGCGGTTACCGATCCGGTCCCTGACTCCTTAGCTCCTTCATCGCTTCATGGTACGCGGTCACTGGCGTCGCGCGGCACCAGGATGGCGTGACCAGCGGCTGCGCTGGATCGCCCCCCCCCACTGGAAAGGACCGGATATCGGGACAATCATCGAGCGGACCTACAAGCTGAAGCCCTGATTTGACGCCCATTTTTCAAAAACCAGGATTTCACCATAGGCAATGGAGTGATGAGAAAAAAAAGGGTTGATAAAGATGTTCAGCTAAGCACTCAGCTTTTCAATTTTAATCAACCACGCATTGAAAATGGGGCACTGTTCACGGATCTTGTCCAGTCCGATGGCTTTGGCTATGGCAATTCCGGTTGCCGTTTTTTTGAACCGAGTGGAGAGTATTTCAATACGTTTAGAAGGTGCTGAATGGGGTGAGTCGTCGATATTCTCCGGTTCGCCACATTCCTTTAATATTTTTTCGATTTGAGGCCGCTGGACGCCGATCGAGTCTGCCAATATTTTTGGGTCATTGAAAAGCATGGCTTCGAATTCATGCATTGCAATATAGGTTTGATCGGCAAAATAACCTCGATTAGCGTTCTAAGCCGCGACAGAGTAATAGATGGTGCTTTTTTTTCCCATCCTGATTTTTAGGTGCCAGAGGAAAAAATGGGCCATCATGCATGTGAGTATATGATGATGCCATCCTGGAAATTTGCGTACCTCGTAATGGTCCATACCCAGTTCGGTTTTTGTTTCTTCGAAACATTGCTCAATTGCCCAGCGTAAACCGCTGAGCCAAACGAGCGTTTTCAGTCTCGTGCTTGAAGAAGCATTGCTGATAAAAAAACTGTATTGCGGAGCATCCCCCAGAGTTCTCCGGATTAGCAACCAAACGGTCTTTTGTGGGAGTCCGGCAGCAGACAGGATTATGCGACGACGCGTAAACTCATAGACGATGGGACCTTTCGTTCCTTCTGACACCTTTCGACGATACCAAAAATAGTCGTTTATATTTTTGGCCAACTCCTCAACGGTGAGTGGTTTGCTGTCCTGATCGACCAAGATCGTTTTGGTTTTGGTTTTTCCGCCCCACTGATACGTTTTTTCCATAGTCATCGGCCGTTTAAGCCAGCATTGTGTATCTTTGGAGACCGACACCAGATAGGTTTTGTCTATCATTGATTCCGCTATTTCAATAAACTCAGGGCTTTCTCCATATATCGAGTCGGCCAGTATGTACTTGAACGGCAGTATGTCTTCTTCGGCGAGGTTGTTTAGCATCTCAGCGGCCAACTGGGGCTTGGTTCTAAACACCGTCTCTTTCGGCAGTTTGCACTTTTTCCGCCGGCCGGAATAATCGTCGTCGAACCACTTCTCGGGGATGAACAGTCGTTTATCAAGTAGTGCGTATCCGTATTCTGAAACGTAACCAGCAAAGACACCCACTTGGCAATTATCGACTTTTCCTATGGTCCCACAGTATTGCCTCGATACGCCAATGGAGTCCTGGCCTTTTTTAAGAAAACCGCTTTCGTCGAAAACCAAGGCACCGTCAGGGCTTCCGAGATCATCATTTAACAAACTACGAAACTTGATAGACATTTTGTCTTCGTCCCATGTTGCATCGCTTACAAAACGCTGCATCGCCCTGACACTGCCTTCTTCTATAGAAAGAGCGATGGGTTCAATTGATTTACGCTCCAGTGGACTGAATTGCCCTGCCATGTACCTCAAAAAGTGCTCCCGTGATTCGCTGCGCTGAAAACAATCCGCGAACTGTTGATGAAATCCATTGAGTTCATTATTAAAATCTTTCATGTCATCCTTGCCAAGGTCAAATTTTGGAACCGAATAAAGATATTCGTCGGATCGTATGCTGGGTAACATAGTCTGCCTCCTTTTGCATGATTGTTTCGTAGTATGGCAGACTTTGAGCAAATTTTCAAATCAAATAGTTATAAGTGTCGTTGTAGGGTTATTTGCCCAGAATTTACCGTTTACACGATATGCCACTGGACGCATTGGATCTCCAAAGTATCCTCCGTCTTCTGCTAAAAGAACAAAATCCCCTTCGAAAATAAAATCATTGATACTATCAACTTTACCATTTGCGCCATAGTAAGGATAGTCACCCTTATGTTACGCGCCGAAAAGCCACTAAGTTCGATGCATAGCGCCTTTTCGTAGAGTTTTTCATCCAGACCGGGTTTGAGGGTGTTGAGCACGGTCATGGCCGCCCCGATAATTTCGCCGCTTAAGCTTTCGTGAAGCATTTAAAAACTTTCTAACCGCGGATTACGCTGATTGCGCGGATATCGCGGATAACATGTTGTTTTCATCCGCGCCCATCCGTGTCATCCGCGGTTCATTTTCAAGCCCTTTTAGGAAAAAGCGAAGCCGAAATCTCATCCAAGACCGCCTGGAAATTGCCCTGAAATATCTTGTTCAATTCGATTTTCATCCAAAAAGGCCAGTAAAGAACGACGTGCGGCCAATGTTTGGCGACAATCCTCAGGTGACTGACCTTTCAAAGCATTGATGAAAGCCTGAACGCTCTGGCCATTGTTTAAGTTTTCAAATATAGATCAGGGTTTTGGCATCGCCGTCCGGGTTGAGGTAATTGGCCAATTCTTCGCAGACCGTTGTATTAAAGGGTTCGGTTATGACCTGCTTGTTGAACTGGTCGATTTCCAGCTTCACCTCGTCAGGAATGTTTTCGATATTGGTGACCTGACCGGTTGCAGGATCATAAACGGGAATCATCTCCCCCTTTTTCCACTTAATCCCCTCTTTGGCCAAATGGGTGATCAGTTGATGCGACGGCTCGTGATCAATCAGCCGACCGTCGATGACCGCCACTCGGTAGATATAGGTGTAGACGGGATGACCGAAAATTTCGATGGTTTGCGGCGCCGGTGTAGCGGTAAGGCCAATTTTAACAGCATCAAAATAATCGATGACCCGGCGGTATTTGCTCAGGTAATCGCTCTGATCGCGGTAGGGCAGCTCATCTTCACCCAGTTCACGGTCCAGGGTATACCCCCGATGGGCCTCGTCCACAATGATGCAGTCATATTGGCCAACACTTGGTGTTGCCCGCTTTCCCGATGGATTCATGATGGCACGCATCAGGCCCTGAACTGTGGAAATATTGACCTTGGTCGTCGGCTCGATTTCGATTTTGTCTATTTCCTTGATGTCGTATATCTGGTCAAAGGTTTTAAGTTCCTCATTGCGGGTTTCCTTGAATTTGTCACCCGCTTGTTCGCTTAGCGCCGTGCGATCCACGACAAATAAGATGCTCCTGAAACGCCCTGTTTTTATCAGACGATAAATCAGGCTGATGGCCAAACGGGTTTTGCCCGTACCGGTTGCCATGGCGCTACGCCCGGATTTAATAAACCGCTGGCGCAATCGCTCGCGATGGCCTTCTGGCCTTATATGCTTATCCTCAGAAGACGCCATTGATTTCCGGTATCATCAGATATTCGTAAGGTTGAGTATGGTGCCTGAAATAGGGGGGATAAAGATAAATCAGGGCTTATCCCATAACTGTTTTAAGGTTCATATGGGATAAGTGTCAATATTTTTATAACATTTCAGAGTAGTTAGCTTTTCACCAAAGCACCGTCAGTCATCCGCCGTTCATGTGCCCAAACGTGACAACAGACTAGGATGTCTTATAATGATCAAGACGATAAGAAGCGTCCTTCTTGCTGCGCGATTCACGATCACCCCAACGACGGAGAATCTTGGCGCATGACCATCGAACCATTGGCCGAATCCTTTGCGAATCTTGTCTATGACCGTTTTTACGATTATCAGGTCCGATTTCGGCAACTGACCCAACGGGCACCCGCCAGGTTCATGCAACGCCAGTGGCCACAGATCCAATCCGATACCGGTGAGCGCCTGCAACTATACAAGAAGATCGTTGACCAGACCAACACCCATCTTCGACTCCTTTTCCCGAAAGGCACTATCGATAGTCAAACCTGGATTCGTGTCAAAGCCGCTTATGCTACCCGTGTCGCGGATAGCAACGATCGGGAACTGGCGGAAACATTCTTCAATTCGATCAGCCGTCGTCTATTCGATACCATCGGGGTGAATCAACACATCGAATTCGTGCATGAATCCATCGACCTGCGGCCCACGTGCCCAACCGACCCCGAGGTTGCGGTGTATCCGGTCGTGGATGATGTCGAATCGGTAATACGCGACGTTCTATCGAACTACGCGAACATCCATTTTGACATCGATGGGTTGGAGAAGGTCCTGCCCATCATCGTCGAAAGGATAACAACGCGGTTAGCCAACGATCTGAATGATCCGTCATCGATTCGTTTCGAGATGGTTCGCCATCCCTTTTACCGTGGGCAAGGTGCCTATATCATCGGGCGTATCGTCACCGCCCATGAAATCGTTCCCATCGTCTTGGCCTTGTTGAATCCTGAGCGTGGCGTTGCTGTGGATGCATTGATACTCGATTCTGACGCGGTGAGTATTGTCTTCTCCTTCACCCGTTCGTCTTTTCATGTGGAAATCCAAAATGTAAGAATGCTCGTCGACTTTCTCGCCTCCATCATGCCCGGCAAACCGGAGGCCGAAATCTACTCTTCCATTGGACACTTCAAACACGGGAAGACCATGCTCTACCGCGCCGTTTGTCAACATACGGCACAGTGCACTGAGGACCGATTCAGAATCTCTCCAGGCAAGCGAGGAATGGTCATGGTGGTGTTTGACATGGCCGGCTATGAAATGGTCGTAAAACTGATCCGGGACCGGTTTGACAACCCCAAAAAGACCACTCGCCAAAAAGTCATGGAGCAATATGATTTTGTATTCAACCATTACCGTGTCGGCCGTCTGATTGAAGCCCATACCTTCGAACAACTCTCTTTCGATCGATGCTGGTTTTCTGATTCGTTACTTGACTTTCTCAAACAAGAGGCCGCCCAGACAGTACTTATCGATAACGATCGGGTGATCATCCGTCATGCGTATCTGGAGCGTAGGGTGGTTCCCTTGGATATTTACCTGGCGGAGGCGTCCGACGAGAAATCAGCGGCCGCGGTTGTCGATTTCGGGAATGCCATCAAGGATTTGGCTTTCGCCAATATTTTTACCGGAGACATGCTGCTGAAAAACTTCGGTGTCACTCGCCACGGCCGTGTCGTGTTCTACGATTATGATGAGATTGTGCCCTTGACGGACTGCCGTTTTCGAGCCATTCCGCCACCCCGTTCGCATTTGGAAGAGATGGCGGCCGAACCCTGGTACACGGTTGAAGAAAACGATGTCTTTCCAGAAGAATTCGACCATTTTTTGGGACTGCCCCCAACGCACCGTGACGTTTTCTTTCGTTGGCATTCTGATCTGCTTGAGCCGGACTTCTGGACCACTGTCCAAAACGAAATCCGTTCCGGAAACATTCGGCATATTCGTCCCTATCATCCCCGATACCGTCTATAGTTACTCACAAATCGAGGTCCGGGTGCAGCCTTGGTCAACCGGTACGGGATGTTGGGCCAGAAAAATTCACGTGCCCTATTGAATTTAAATATTTAGTTCATATTTTAATTCCCATTCAGTTGTTTATCTATCTTTCTGTTTCTCGATCTCGGTCCACCCAAAAACAAATGCATGATCGATGGTTGCTTCTAAACCATGATCTCGGAATCAAAGCGACAGTTATTTGTTTGCGCAAAGGAGGGGGTTATGAACGACGTCCATCATCCAGACGGAATCACCATTATCGCTGAAGTCAACCCCGCCTATGAGAGTATTCTGACGGATGAGGCGCTCTCCTTTGTCGGGATGCTTTCACGACAGTTCGAGTCCCGCCGCCTGGAGCTGATGGATCGCCGAAGCCACATCCAGGCCCGTATCGATGCCGGCCATGTACCGGACTTTTTGCCGGAAACCCAGTCGATTCGAAACGGTGACTGGACGGTGGCACCCATCCCCAAAGACCTCCTCGATCGCCGGGTGGAGATAACCGGACCGGTGGACCGCAAAATGGTAATCAATGCACTGAACTCCGGTGCAAAAACGTTCATGGCCGATTTTGAGGACAGCCATAGCCCCACCTGGGCGAATACCATCGACGGCCAGATTAACCTGCGCGATGCCGTTAACCGCACCATCGAGTTCATGAGCCCCGATGGGAAATCCTACCGGTTAAACGACAACATCGCTACGCTCATCGTTCGTCCCAGGGGCTGGCATCTGGTGGAAAAACACGTTCTCGTGGACGGAGCGCCCATTTCGGGCAGTCTTTTCGATTTCGGCCTTTTTCTCTTTCACAATGCCAAAACACTCCTGGCCAGTGGCAGTGGCCCTTATTTTTACCTTCCCAAGATGGAGAGCCACCTGGAGGCCCGATTGTGGAACGATGTATTCATCGCCGCCCAGGAAGCACTGGGAATACCAAAGGGGACCATCAAAGCCACCGTTCTCATCGAAACCATCCTGGCGGCCTTCGAAATGGATGAAATTCTGTATGAATTGAAGGACCATTGCGTGGGTCTGAATTGTGGCCGATGGGACTACATTTTCAGTTTCATCAAACGCTTCAAAAATGTTCCGGGTTACCTTTTCCCAGACCGCGCTCAAATCACCATGACCCGCCACTGCATGCGTTCTTACAGTCTGCTGGCGATTCAGACCTGCCACCGTCGCGGGGCGTTCGCCATCGGTGGCATGGCCGCGCAAATCCCCATCAAGGACAATCCGCAAGAGAACCAAAAAGCGCTGGACAAGGTACGGGAGGATAAGCACAGAGAAGCCTCCGACGGCCATGATGGCACCTGGGTGGCGCATCCGGGTCTGGTCGCTATCGCCTTGGAGGAGTTCGACAAGGCCATGCCCACGTCCAACCAGATCCACCGCTTGAAAGACGACGTTCGTGTGTCTGCCGCCGATTTGCTGCAGCTGCCCCAGGGGACCATCACCGAACAAGGCATGCGAACCAATATCAGCGTGGGGATCCAATACATGGCCAACTGGCTTTCCGGATTGGGCTGCGTACCGCTCTATCATCTCATGGAAGATGCCGCCACGGCCGAAATCTCACGAGCCCAGTTGTGGCAGTGGATCAACCACCCCCATGCCGTATTGGATGACGGTAGGTCGATCACGATAGATTTGTTTCATGTGTTTCTCAAAGAAGAGATGCAAAAAATCAAGGCTGAAGTGGGTGACACCCACTTCCAGCAAATCGACTACGAGAAGGCCGCGGCGTTGTTCGATGAGATCATTTCCGCAGCGACCTTGGCGGAGTTTCTTACCCTGAAGGCCTATGCGCATCTGGAGAGGTAACAATCGATGCCTTGGCCTGCCGCATCCGAGGAGGAAAAATGAAAACAATCGAAGAAAAAGCCGAAGAGACCTGTGACCGACTAACCTGTCACGAGGTGGTGGCCGATGAACGGGAAGACCTGGAACGCCATTGGTCCCACGATCCCCGTTGGAAGGGGATTACCCGGCCCTACGCCGCAGAAGACGTATTAAAACTGCGCGGCAACCTGGCCATCGAGTACACATTTGCCACCATTGGGGCCAGGCGTCTGTGGTATCTGATCAACAACGAGGACTATGTCCCCGCGTTGGGCGCGTTGACGGGCAATCAGGCCGTGCAACAGGTGGAGGCAGGCCTGAAGGCAATCTACTTGAGTGGATGGCAGGTCGCCGCGGATGCCAACCTGGCCGGCGAGATGTATCCGGACCAGAGTCTCTATCCGTCCAATAGTGTACCGTCAGTGATCCGGCGCATCAACAACGCGCTCAGGCGGGCGGACCAGGTTCAGGTGTTGGACGGAAGAAAAAACGGACCGTATTGGTTCGCACCCATCGTTGCCGATGCCGAGGCCGGATTCGGCGGCCCCCTGAACGCCTTTGAATTGATGAAACAGATGATCGAAGCCGGCGCCGCCGGGGTCCATTTTGAAGACCAGCTTTCGTCGGCAAAAAAATGCGGTCATATGGGCGGTAAGGTTCTGGTTCCCACCCAGGAGGCGGTGGCGAAGTTGATTGCCGCCCGCCTGTCTGCCGATGTCTGCGGGGTGCCCACCGTTCTCGTGGCGCGCACCGATGCCGATGCGGCAAAGCTGATCACCAGTGATATCGACGCGCGTGACAAGCCGTTTATTCTCGACCAGCCACGATCCAGCGAAGGCTTTTTCTATGTGCAAAACGGCGTCGAGGCGGCAATTGCCCGAGGCTTGGCCTATGCGCCCTATGCCGACCTGGTCTGGTGCGAGACATCCAAGCCGGATCTTAAGCAAGCCAAACAGTTTGCCGAAGGCATTCATGACAAATTCCCAGGCAAACTACTGGCCTATAACTGCTCGCCATCATTCAACTGGAAGGCCAATCTGGATGATGCCACCATTGCCACATTCCAGCGGGAGTTGGGGGCCATGGGATACAAGTTTCAGTTTGTCACCCTGGCCGGTTTCCACGCCCTCAACCTGGGGATGTTCGATCTGGCCCTGAACTATCGCAAAACCGGCATGCTGGCCTATTCGCGGTTCCAGGAAGAAGAATTTCGGTTCGGCAACGAAGATGGGTACATGGCCACGACCCACCAAAAATTCGTCGGTGCCGGCTATTTTGATCGGCTCATGGACACCATCACGACCGGGGAATCCTCCGTTGGCGCCATGTCCGGCAGTACCGAGGAGGAACAGTTCTAGGCCTGCCTGAGAAGCATAGTTCAGGCTCCGACCCATTCTTTTTCTAGCGCCTCTTGACAGGCGACACAATATCTTGCGTCCGGCACGGCCTTTAACCGTGCCGCGGATATTTCTTCTTCGCATTGCTCGCAGATGCCGTAGGTACCGTCGTCGATTTTGCGCAAGGCCCGCATGATGTTTTCCTTGCTCACCCCCTCTCTGAAAAGCCGTGTAAAGGCAAAATCCATCTCGGCATGCATCATTGCCTTGTCTATTTCATCGGGAAAGTTCTCCGAAATATTTGCCCATTGTCCCAACAGTTCGGTTGAATTGCGGGATAGATCGGCCAGCAAACAGTTGAGATCATCTTTGACCTGTTGGATATCATTGGATGTCATACGATCAACACTCCTTTTCTGGTAGGGTCCTTGGAAAGACTGTCGATATCCGGTAATTGGCTTAACGGCCGTTTGCTCTTCTAAAAGAACCGTTTCAAAATCAAAGCGGAATTCATTCATCACTCAGGAATAGTTTCTATCGGAAAGGTGAAACGAATTTTTAGGCGTCTATCGTTCGAATTGGATTAGGATTCGGTTAAGATTTAATTCAGGATATAGGTAGCGGTTCTTAATGACTAAATAGAATCCTGCTTTTATTCTTGCCTCATGGACGATATATGGATTAATCGTATCCGGGTAAACCATGTATTCCAAACCCGATGGGATTAGGAGAGCGTCGAGAAACCATGTTACGAATTCATATCGCCAGCATCGTGGACGCCGGATGGATTACGGATGAACAGGTAGAGGCCTCGCAGCTGCCGCTTCTTGCCGACCTGTCCCGCGATGGGTCCATGGCGTTTACCCGCCCGGTGCAGGTCCGAATCCGCGCCACATTGGCCGGTGAATCGATCCTGATCGAGGGACATGTGCAAACGACCGTGCGCCTGCCCTGCAGCCGGTGCCTGGAACCCTTTGAATTAATGATCGACACCGATTTTTCGGCTACGGCCGTGGCAACCCATCAGGAGGCTGGCGACGGTCGTTCAAACGATGAAATTGAATTGTCGGCGGACGAAATGGAGGTGATCCCCTACACGGGAGACAGCATCGATCTTAGCGACGAAATCGCCCAGCAGATCATCATGGCGCTACCTTACAAGCCCTTGTGCCAGGACGCTTGTAAAGGGCTATGCAGCCGTTGCGGCATCAATCTCAACCACCACGCCTGCCAATGCGACACCCCGGATCAGGGCAGCCCTTTTGCCGTACTCAAAACACTGACCCTACCCCCCAAAAAGGAGTAGATTGGCATGTCGTTGCGGATGATTGCAAAGGATTTGTACCGGCTTCAACAGACCGTCGATGGCTTGGAAAAACAGTTGCTGGATTGCCCGCCCCACAAACGGGATGAATTGCACCATGCCCTGGCCAGGGCCAAGGCCGAACGGGATCAAATGCGGCGGATTCTCGACGGCCGGCTGGAGCGATAGGCATTGCATACTGGCTACAGGGCAATCGCATTTGGATCGAGTTTCAGTTCTTCGCGGGCTTGGCCCGCTCTTACACGCATCCATGGCTTCGTCAAGCAGGGTTGTTGTAAGAGCTGGCCATGCCTGCACCCCTATCTGTTTCAATTAATTTCCAAATGCGGGAACCCTGATGCCGATTGAGTCGAGTCAGACGTTGACAAGCAGGCCCAAAAACCGATATAGGCCACTATTTGTTCCATAAAGGTCTCCGATACATTCTAACGTTTAAACATTTCCCCGATTAGGAGAATTCATGGATTTTAAGCGCCATATCGAAAATGCCTGGAATCTGACCCTCAAGAACCTTGTCTCGCTGATCCTGTTGACCCTGGTTTTCGCCGGAATGAGTGCCATTACCTTTGGCATTTTGGCACCCGTCGGCATGGCCGGTTACACCCAGAGCCTGCTGCTCTTGGTTCGCAACGGCCGCGAACCCAAAGTCCAGGACCTGTTTTCTTACTTTCGGCTCTTCCTTCCGCTCTTGGGATTTGGCATAGCCGTCTTTGTCATCACTGCCATCGGCTTCGCGATGTTTTTCCTGCCTGGGATCATTATCACCGTCGCTATCACGTTTTGCTGTATCTATGTGCTTCCACTGATGACCGATAAAGAAATGAGCCTGATCGATGCGGTCAAAGAGAGCTATGCCATGAGCAGACGGGGGGAAATCGTGGATCATGTGGCGTTGGTGATTATTTTTCTTGCCATTACCATGATCGGTGGAAGTATTTTTATCGGCGTTCTCTTTACGCAACCGCTGGCCACCTTGTTTTTGTTGTCCACCTATGAGGAAAGAGTCAACACCACGCCGCCCCCTGCTCCGCAGCAGTAAGGGCCACCTCACTAATAAAACCGGAACCATCGGCGGCTTTCACCGGAGCCGTCGATAGTCACGCGCGCGTCTTGCGTTTCATCAACTTTTTATATGCGGCGGTAAGCTTGACAAACGTTTCCGGATCGCCGCCTTTGTCCGGATGATGGGTCAGGGCCAATTTTCGATATTTTCTGGCCAGCGCCCGGCAGTCCATCTTTTTCAACGCCTCGACAGTCACACCGAACAGACCTGCCGATTCGGCTAAACTGACCCGCACGCTTTCCGGTGGACGATAAGCCCGATGTCGGTTCATGAAATCGCGTAAAAAATTCTGAAACGGATCGCGGGTGGGAAAGCTGCCGTCAAAGTACATCACCGCATAGCGCACCAAATGGTGGTGCAGTCCCGATTCATCGTTGCTACCGATCCAAAACGACGCGTCGGCGTTCAGTCGGCATAGGCTTTCCAAGAAGAAACGATCCATGCGCTGTTGATCCAGGGCTTCGGGATGGCTCCGCGCATAATATTCCCGAAAGTAACGCTGTAAATCGAAAATTTGATAGGTGTAGCGGGCCAACTCGTGCGGCTTGAGAATTTTTTCCGCCCTGATGAAGTCGTATTCGATCTCATCGCGGGATTTATTGTGAAGATTCGCATAAAATTTATCGGGCATGCATCCCATGCGCCGCCGATCGATCCTCCCCATCTTGAGATAGTGCAGGCGATAGCGGTCAAACCGATGCACCGTCTCGGCCGGAAGGCAAGTACCGGTGGGTTGACGAAACCGCGCCCGTCGATCAAAGCCGTCGATCACCCGCCGGATGTGCGGATCGACAAACGGCATGAAGACCGCCTCCAGATCATCCTGGGAAACGGTCACCCCTTGCGCGGCGATGGCCGCTTCCAGGGATGTGTCGATGTAAAAACCGTTACCACCGGGATATTTAATAAATCGCGTCGGATCCTCTCCCAGATCGTAAAGATCCCGGCAGCGGTAACAATCGCCGTCGGCATAGGATTGCCGAATGACAAACCGGCGCCGGTTTTTTTCATTAAGCGGGCGGGCAAGATACATCAGACGAACCTTTCATGGTAAGGGGGCAAACACCCTATTTCCCAATCTTTCGTTTTTGTGTTATTCAATTCGACCTTTTGATGCGACCGTTACCCTGCCTGTCAAATCGATTAGTGAGAATGATGACCAATTCTACAAATCCAAAAAAGTCGCCATCCCCGTATCGGTTCAATGTGCCGGGCGTCATCGCGATTTCCATCGGCCACTTCATTCACGATGTCTATTCGAGTTTTTTGGCCCCGTTGCTCCCCCTGCTAATCGAGAAACTGTCTCTCACGCTGACACAGGCGGGCCTTCTTTCCACGGTAATGCAGCTACCGGCATTGATCAACCCATGGATTGGCTCAATGGCCGATCGATTCAGCGTGCGGTGGTTTCTGGTCATGGCTCCGGCTTTGACAGCCGTGCCCATGAGCCTGATCGGCGTGGCACCGTCCTATACCATTCTTTTGGTCCTCATGGTTCTATCCGGAATCAGCGTCTCGGTATTTCATGTCCCCGCCCCCGTCGTGGTGGCCCGCATGTCCGGCAATCAAAAGGGGCTGGGCATGTCCTTTTTCATGGTTGGCGGCGAGGCGGCGCGCGCCGTCGGTCCCATGGCCGCCGTGAGCGCCGTGGCCTTGATGGGGTTGGAAGGATTCTACCCGGTCATGGTGGTGAGCTTTCTATGCTCGATCCTGCTTTTCATGGCCACGCGTGACCTGCCCGTGACCTCCGCTTCGGTTTCACGGGTCCCCCTAAAGAAAACCTGGAACCGGATGTCTCACATCCTGATGCCCATTACCGGCATCCTGATTGCCAGGGGCTTCATGCACGGCTGCATATCGGCCTTTCTGCCCACCTTCATTGTCATGACCACCGACAATTTATGGCTGGCCGGAGCCGGATTGACCATTTATGAATGCGCCGGCGTGGCTGGCGTAATGGTGGCCGGCACATTGAGTGACCGATTTGGCCGGCGACGGCTGTTGATGCTGTCGCTCTTGGGCGCCCCGATTTCCTTGCTTCTGTTTTTGTATGTGGATGGGTGGGCCGCCTATGTCATGTTGGTATTGACCGGTTTTACCTTGCTGTCCGCGACGCCGGTAATGCTGGCCCTGGTTCAGGAAAACGCCATCGATAGCCCTTCAGCGGCCAATGGAATGTTCATGATGATCTCCTTCTTGGCACGATCGGCGGTGGTGGTCATCGTCGGCATCTGTGGAGACCTGATCGGTCTGAAACCCACCTTTGTCCTATTCGCCCTGATTGGGTTGCTTGGATTGCCGTTTGTTTTCAAATTGCCCCGTGACGCATAATTTCGCCAGTCTCATTCCCCTTCACACGGCTCTATATCTTCTTCTTTTCTGCAGCTGTGGCATGATGATCTTGCTGTGGTCGCTGATTAATTGGAGAAAAGCCATTCTTCTCGACATCCAGAATCCAGAGCTGAAAGCAATGGCGCACAAGGCCATGCTGGCCTTGATCGCGGCCAAAACATCCCGGCACAACCAAAGGAAAAAGAAAGCCATGCCACTGCGTCGGTGGTTAGGTCGGAAAAGCCACTCTTAGATAGTGCCCATCCAGAAATGACCAATTTGCCCGATATCGGCGTTGCACGAAAAATTTAATCCTCGGAATATCAACCATATGCCTCCGGTAAAATTTTTCGGGCGCCTTGATCTCGACCAAATTTGCCTATTTCTGGATGGGCACTAGATACTGTTATTCATGAGGCGGGCTAACCGACAATACCGGACAAGCGACCCCGCGGATAACCCTGTCTGTGGTCGAGCCTAACAGCATGGTCTCCACCAGACTGTGCCCACGGACGCCCAAGACGATCAAATCGATTTCATGGGCATCGGCGTATTTTTTCAACTCCAGAAAGGGTTTGCCGGCTTCACAGCCGATATGGATGTCACACCAGTTGTGGGCCTCTTCCGGCACCAGTGCCTCCAGGCGATCACGGACGCCGGCCGAAAGATCGGTGAAGGTCTCCGTCTTGGATGCATCCGGCATGGTGGTTTCCCGGTAGACAAACGGCTCGACCACATGCACCAAATGGATAGCAGCTTCGAATTCCTGGGCCAGGCTGAATCCAACCCCAACGGCCCGCCCCGAATCAGCGGAAAAATCGCATCCCACCAAAATTTGCTTGAAGCCGAACCCCTTGAATGGCGCCTGGAAACCTGCCGGTCTCTCGGCTGCGGTAACCACCAGCAACGGACAGCCGATGGTTCGCAGAAGCCTTTCGGTAACCGATCCTAAAAACAAGCGTTTCAATCCGGTACGGCCATGGGTCGAGACGATGGTCAAATCGACCTGTTTTTCACTGGCCAGGCGACACAAGGTGCTTGAAACCGGACCGGTTTCCACCACGGCTTCCCATTCCAACCGGCTGTCCTTGACCAGCCCGTTGATTTGCTGCAAGGCGCCCACTTTCATTTCTTCGATTTGCTCCTCAGGGTAAACAAAGGCGGCGCCATGCATACTGACCATGGGAAGATCAATCACATGGCAAATGGAAAGTTTCGCGCCGAATTCCTTGGCCATGCCGATGGCCTGAACAACGGCTGAATTGGAAAAATCAGAGAGGTCCGTGGCGCAAAGAATGCGCTGAAATTGAATTTTCATGGTTCACCTCCTAATAAATAAACAATACCGGTATAGAGTCACCCCTGTCAAAGCAAATTCCTCCCTTTTATCCGTGTTCGGCGATGGTTCGGCAATAAAACCGCATTGGCCATTGCGTTCCTTGCAACAAGCAGGTATGTTTGCTTTTTTTAAAAGAATGAAACCATACCGCGACGATCGATAACGCAGCCCAATAGCATTATCTTGAATGCGATAGAACGATAGTTACGCACTTATGAATTCAACGCCTTTAATTGCCGTCGTTGGAATGGACGGTATTTTCCCCGGGGCATCCAATCTGGATGACTTTTGGGACAACATCGTCAACGGAATCGATCAATCCGCGCCGGTGCCGCCGGAACGGTGGATTGCACCGATCGCGGATCGGCTCAGCAACGGCTTGGCCCCCGACCGTCCCTATTCCCGGCATGCCTGTCTGATCCATGACGTTGCTTTTGACCCGTCATCGTTCACGTTGGATCCAGATCTCACCCGCCATCTGGACCCGGTCCATCAGCTGACGCTCACCGCCGGTAAACGGGCCGTCGACGGGTGTCTGACCGATTCGATCGATCATCGCCGGGTAGATACCATTTTGGCGGCCATCGCGCTGCCCACGGACAGTGCGTCCCGATTCTCACGCGAATTGCTGTCACGCCTCATCGAGTCCCGACTGTTTGGCGACGGCTCGGTGTTGCCATCGGCGCTTACCCGCCACGACGCCTTGGCCAGCCGGGTGGACGGCCTGCCAGCCACGTTGTTGGCCGCGGAACTGGGGCTTGGGGGTGCCAGTTTCACCCTGGACGCGGCTTGTGCCTCATCCATTTATGCCGTTAAATTGGCCTGCGACCGGCTGATGGACGGTCGGGCCGACATGGTCGTCACCGGTGGTGTATCCCGTCCGGAATGTCTGTATACCCAGACCGGTTTCAGCCAACTTCAGGCCCTTTCCCCGTCCGGCCGCTGCGCGCCCTTTGACCGTCACGCCGATGGTCTCGTGGTCGGGGAAGGCGTCGGCATCCTGGTTCTCAAACGGCTCGATGACGCCCGGTCCCATGGCGATACGATCCACGGCGTCATTCGCGGCATCGGCCTGTCGAACGACATGCGCGGAAACCTGCTGGCCCCGGAACGGGCCGGCCAGGTCAGAGCCATGCACGCGGCCTATCGCTCGGCGGGCTGGCGCCCCGCTGATGTTCAGCTGATCGAATGCCATGGCACCGGCACCCGCGCCGGTGACACCACCGAAATCGAAAGTCTGATCGAACTGTGGCAGGACGAGCCGAAATCCGCCGGCATTTGCGCCATCGGGTCGGTAAAATCCATGATCGGCCACCTGCTCACCGCGGCCGGGGCCGCCGGTATGATCAAGACGCTTCTGGCCATGCGCCACCGAACGCTGCCGCCATCGATCAACTTTAATCAAGCACCGTCCGGCAGCCCGCTCACGGACAGTCCGTTCAGGGTGCAGACCACCCCGGCGGCATGGGACCTCGCCGATGGCGGGCAGGGTCGCCGGGCCGCCGTGAGCGCATTCGGTTTCGGCGGCATCAACGCTCACATCCTCTTCGAAGAATGGTCGCCCCCCCGGGCGAAAACATCGGCCCCCGACGCTGCTCCAATCACGATTCAGGCCCCTGACGAACCGTACGCCTTGGCCATCGTGGGCATGGATGTCATCGCCGGCACGCTGAACAGCCTGAGCGCCTTCACTCGTGCCGTAATCGATGGGGAGAGTGCATTGACCGATCGTCCCCCCAATCGCTGGAAAGGGGCGGACACGGTCTTCCGCGGCGTGCTCTCATCATCGGATCCCCATGGCGCCTATATTGATCGGCTATCTCTCGAAATCGGCGAGTTCCAGATTCCCCCCAATGAAATCGCCGATATTTTGCCCCAGCAACTGCTGGCCCTCAAGGTCGGGGCCGGGGCCATGGTCGACGCGGGTCTGCCATTGCGAGAACCCCGAGAGCGCATGGGCGTGGTGATGGGCATCGGCTTTGATTTCGAAGCCACCAATTTTCATTTGCGCTGGCAGCTGGCCCAGGCAGCGGCCCGCTGGAATCGTGACTACGGGTTGGGATTGGGCCAGGCCGATCTGGCAAAATGGCTGGCCGCACTGCGCGATGGCTGTGGCCCTCCCCTCACCGCCCCCCGTGTATTGGGCGCCCTGGGCGGGATCGTGGCCAGCCGCATGGCCCGCGAATTCCGTTTCGGCGGCCCCAGTTTCGTGGTTTCGTCCGATGCCGCCTCGGGTATTCACGCCCTTGACGTGGCTGCGGATCTGCTTCGTCGGCAAACGGTGGACGCCATGCTGATCGGCGCGGTAGACCTGGCCGGTGATGGACGCAACGTGGCCCGGCTGAACCAATTACTGCCCTTTTCCGCCAGCAACCGCATTCGCCCCTTCGACGTCGCCGCCGATGGCGCTCTGCCCGGCGATGGAGCCGTGGCCCTGGTGGTCAAAACCCTGGAACAGGCCCGTCGCGACGGCGACCGCATTTACGCACGGATCCGGGGAATCGGCAATGCCAGCGGCCAAATCCATGACCCCGTCGATCAGGCAACCTATTGCCGATCCCTGGACGGCTGTTTCAGTCAGGCGCGCGTGCCGGTCGATGCCGTATCCTACGTCGAGGCCCATGCCACCGGCGCGCCCGAACCGGACCGATCCGAACTCGCCGCATTGACCGGCTACTTTAGTGCCCACGGCGCCGGTGCAATGCCGCCCATGATTGCCCTGGGGGCCACCGCCTCCATCTGCGGTCACACCGGTGCGGCGAATGGATTGATTGGCCTGGCCAAAACCGCCTGGTGCCTGCACCGGCGCATTCTGCCCCCGTTCTCCGGGTTTAGCCAACTCCCGCCGGTCATCGAGGGGCCCATCCCTTTTCACATGCCCCATCGGGCCCAGCCCTGGTATCGCGATCGCAAGCACGGACCGCGAACCGCTTGCTGTGCGACGATCACCACCGATGGGACCTGCAGCCATGTGTTGCTACAGGAAGACGACCGCCCCCCCACGGCATCGATTGTGTCTTCGCCATCGGAGGCCTCGACCGGGGCTGCCCTATTCGTCGTGTCCGGGGATTCGCCGCCATTGCTGATGAGCGGCCTCGATGACCTGGAAACCCATCTGCAATCCGATCAGGATCAGGCCGACCTCACATACCGAGCCGCCGCGTGGATGAAACGCCGACCCATCGCACACGACGCAAAATTGGCGGTAGCCCTGATTTTAAAATCAATGGACAGCGTCCGGACTGTCCTTTCCGAGGCGCGCCATGCGGTCGAAACCGGAACCGTCGACGCCAAATCCAATTTCGTCTTTTACCGCCGCCGTCCCATGGGCGCCGATGCACCGGTCGCCATGGTCTATCCGGGATCGGGCAACCATTATCTGGGCATGGGACGCCAATTGGCCCTGCGTTTCCCCGGGATCGTCGCCCACATGGATCGGGACACGGACCAGTTGCAAACCCAGGTGAGACCCTGGATACTGACGCCCTGGCGGTCGTCCTGGGCCACCGGATGGGAAAACCAGGCCCTTTCGCATCTGAAGACCGATCCTCTGAACATGATCTTTGCCCAGGTGGTGTTTGGCGACCTGATGACCCGCATTCTCAAGCAGTTTGCCGTTCCCACACATGCGATCATCGGCTACAGCCTGGGTGAGTCGGCCGGCTTGTTCGCCCATGGGGTTTGGCCCGATCGCGGCGAAATGCTTCGTCGCATGCAGACCAGCGACCTGTTCAGCACCCAGCTTGCCGGCCCGTGCCTGTCCTTGCGCCAGGCCTGGCAGGTGTCCGACGATCAGCCGGTAATCTGGCGGGTGGCGGTGGTCAACCGTCCGTCCGATCGGGTGCGCCGCATCATTGCCGGCATCGCCCATGTGCGCTTGCTGATCGTCAATACCCCCGATGAATGCGTGATCGGCGGGCTGGAGGCCAGTGTGGCGGAAACCATCAAGGCACTGGCCTGTCAGGCAGTCTACCTGGACGGGGTGGTCACCGTCCACTGTGACGCGGCCAAACCAGTAGCCAAACCCTACCGGGATCTGCATCTTTTCCCGGCCACGGCCATCGACGGCCTGACCGTTTACAGCTGCAGCCGCAGCGCACCCTACCCGATTTCGAGCGATGGGGCCGCCGATTCAATCGAAAAGCAGGCCATCGCGGGATTCGACTTTCCCCGTACCATCCAGCGTGCTTATGACGATGGCCTGCGCATCTTCATCGAAGCAGGCCCGCGCGCCTCGTGCACCCGCATGATCGACCGCATTTTGGGTGACCAGCCGCATCTGGCCGTGGCGGCCAATCACGGCACGGACGACGAAACCACCAGCCTGCTCAGGTGCGTGGCCCGGTTGGTGGCCGAACGCGTGCCCCTGGATCTGTCCACCCTGTATGCCGATCCACAGGCGGTCCATCAGCCGACGCTCAGTTCGTCCGTTTCCACCGTATCGGTGCCCATCGGCGGGCAGGCCCTCCAGCCAGTCCCACCACCGGTAAAGGCAGCTCCGGAACGACTGCAACCGTCTGCGCCTGGGGATGCCCCGCCCACCGTTGCAAAAACTGCGGGGACCACCAGCAAGCCCCCCCACCCGCAACCATCGCCGGGGGCATCACCGGACACGATCTGGTCATCCCTCCTGGACACCGCCCGCCAGACCATGGCGGACACGGCCAGCACCCATGAACAGTTTCTCGACCTGTCCCAGGAACTGACCGACCGCTATGCCGGCCTGTTTGACCTGCAAAACCGCCTCTTGGGGTTGGGGGCCCGGCCCCAGACGCAGATGGCCGAGGCAGTCTCCACCGCGCCGCCGACAGTCGCTTCCAGTTCAGCGACACCCCATCCACCGG
This sequence comes from uncultured Desulfosarcina sp., assembly GCA_963674765.1. Lineage (GTDB taxonomy): Bacteria > Desulfobacterota > Desulfobacteria > Desulfobacterales > Desulfosarcinaceae > Desulfosarcina. The sequence goes on from OY771548.1 coordinate 5,758,941, forward strand.
TGGCCTTCAACCGCGCCATGTGCATGGAGTTTGCCATCGGCCGTGTCGGTCGCGTGTTGGGCCCGTCCTTCGATGTGGTAGACACCCATCGGGTACGCGTGCGCCTTCCCGATGAGCCCTTGATGCTGGTGGATCGCATTCTTTCCGTGGATGGCGACATGCTTTCCATGGACGCGGGCCGGGTGGTCACCGAACATGACGTGCGACCGGGTAGCTGGTATCTGGATGGCGACCGCGCACCGGTATGCATCAGTGTGGAGGCCGGCCAGGCCGACCTGTTCCTGTGCAGTTATCTGGGTATCGACCACCAGGTCAAGGGCCAGCGGGCCTACCGTCTGCTGGATGCGGTGGTCACCTTTCACCGAGGATTGCCGCAGCCCGGTGATACCATCCGCTATGAAATCGCCATCGACCGTTTCGTGCGCCAGGGAGAAACCTGGATGTTTTTCTTCCGTTTCGAGGGCTATATCGGAGACGCGCATCTGATCACCATGCGCGATGGCTGCGCGGGTTTTTTCACCGAGGAAGAAGTGTCCGCCTCCGGGGGAATCATCCTCACCGAGGCCGAGCGCGCGCCTTCGGCCGGAACGCATCCGGTCGACTGGCAACCGCCCGTGCCCATGGTCAGGGAATCCTACGATGACGCCCAGGTGGATGCCCTCAGACGCGGCGACCTGGCGGCATGCTTTGGTGAGCACTTTGCCGGCATCCACCTGGCCCCGTCCCTCTGGCTGCCCGATGGCCACATGCGCCTGATCCATCGCATCGTGGATCTGGATCCCGTCGGCGGCCGCTACGGCCTGGGAATGATCCGTGCCGAAGCCGACATTCATCCGGATGACTGGTTTCTGACCTGCCACTTCGTGGATGACATGGTCATGCCCGGAACCCTGATGTATGAATGCTGTGCCCACACCCTGCGGGTATTTCTGCAACGCATGGGCTGGGTCACGGACAAGCCGGGCGTGTGCTACGAGCCGGTGATCGGCAACGGCGCGCGGCTCAAATGCCGCGGACCGGTGACCCCCGCCACCTCGCACGTGCACTACGAAATTCAGATCAGTGAAATCGGCTACGATCCGGAACCCTATGTGATCGCCGACGCCCACATGTTTGCCGACGGCCATCCCATCGTCTTCTTCAAGGACATGTCCATGAAAATGACGGGAGCTACCCGTCAGGACATCGATGCCGTCTGGCAGGCACGCCAGGGTGTTGACCGAACGACGGTGCCGCGCGTGCTTTACGACCGGGAGAGCATCCTGGCCTTTGCGGTTGGCAATCCATCCGCGGCCTTTGGCGAGCCCTACCGGATTTTCGATAGCGAGCGAACCATCGCGCGCCTGCCCGGCCCACCCTATTGTTTCATGGACCGGGTGATCCAGGTGGCCCCCCCGGCCTGGGAGCTCACGCCCGATGGCTGGATCACGGCCCAGTACGACGTCCCACCATCGGAATGGTATTTTGGTGCCGATGCCAGCGGTGTGATGCCCTTTTGCGTGTTGCTAGAAATCGCCCTGCAACCCTGCGGGTGGCTGGCCGCCTATGCCGGTTCGGCCCTGCATAGCCAGCAGGATCTGAAATTCAGGAACCTGGGGGGCAGCGCGATCCTGCACCGCCAGGTATTTCCGGACAGCGGCACCCTCACCATGCGTTGCCGCCTGACCAAGGTGAGCGAAGCGGCGGAAATGATCATCGAAAATTTCGATTTCGAGGTCTGGGCCGGCGATGAACCGGTCTATACCGGTGACACCTATTTCGGTTTCTTTTCCGCCTCGGCCCTCGGTCAGCAAAAAGGGCTGGGGGCCGGCGATCCGGTGGTCAAGGCCATGGCCTCCCATGCCGGCCAACCCACGGACGGCGGTGACCTCGAGGTAGTGCCGCCCCTCGCGCCGGAAGATGCCCAGGGACAATCGCCCGTCGTGGACCGGCTGCGTTTGCCAGCCAAGGCGCTGCTCATGGTCGATCGCATCGATGCGCTTGTTCCGGACGGCGGCCCGGCCGGATTGGGATACATTCGCGGCATCAAGCGGGTGGATCCCGATGAGTGGTTCTTCAAGGCCCATTTTTATCAGGATCCGGTCTGCCCGGGGTCCCTTGGCTTGGAATCCTTCTTACAATTGATGAAAATCATGGCCATGCGGCGCTGGCCGCACCTGATCCGTTCCCACCAGTTCCGGATGGCGGTCAACAGCCGTCATACCTGGGGGTATCGCGGCCAAATCATTCAGAAAAACAAGGATGTTGTCGTCGAAGCGATCATCACGCATGTTGAAGACGAGCCGTCTTTGATGATACGCGCCGATGGGCTGCTCAGCGTGGACGGCCTGCCGATTTACACCATGCAAAATTTCGAACTGGCCCTGGTTCCAGCGGCCGTTGATGGGTAACCATGACCGACATTGGCAAACCGATTGATCCCGATAAGTATCGCGCGCTCTATCCGTTTCGATCCCATTTTCTGGCGCTGGGCAACCTCCGCTATCACTACGTGGACGAAGGCAGTGGCGATCCGGTGGTCATGGTCCACGGCAACCCCACCTGGTCCTTTTTCTTTCGCCACCTGATCGGCGCCCTGTCCACCCGATACCGGGCCATCGCCCCGGATCACATGGGCTGCGGTCTGTCCGACAAGCCCGATGACCGCGCCTATGAGTTCCGACTAAGCCGTCGCGTGGCGGATTTCGGCGCCTTGATGGATCACCTGAACCTGGCACGCATCACCCTCGTGGTACACGACTGGGGGGGCATGATCGCCCTCGCCTGGGCAGTGGCCAATCCCCATCGCATCGCTCGCCTGGTGATTACCAACACGGCGGGATTCCCCCCCCCCCGACACAAGGCGATTCCCTGGCGGCTGTGGATCATCCGCAACCTCGGCGCCGTTGCCACACCGGCCGTGCTGCACGCCAACCTGTTTGCCAGGGGAGCCATCCACATGGCACCCTACAAACGATTGCCCGGCCCAGTCAAACGCGGATTGCTGGCACCCTACAACTGTCCGCGAAATCGCCTGGCCACCCTGCGCTTCGTTCAGGATATTCCCCTCGTACCCGACGATCCAGGCTTCGAAATCGTCCGCCGAGTCGAACGGCGACTCGAGACATTGGCTCATTTGCCGATGCTGATCCTCTGGGGCCGGCATGATTTTGTCTTTGATGTCGATTACTACGATGAATGGTGTCGCCGGTTTCCCCGTGCCGACTGCCATCTGTGGAACGATGCCGGACACTATCTGATGGAGGATGTGCCCGAGCGCGTCGTCAGACATGTCGACACGTTTTTAACTAAAAATCCAATCGATTAAGGAATCGATCCGCTATACCAATTAACCATAAGACGTTATATTTTATGGATCAGCCCATCATCAATGTAGCGACCCATTTACGGGACATGGCCCGTTTGCAACCCTACAAGCGGGCCGTGGTCTGTCCCTGCGGCCGGGACCGTGAGGGACGGGTGGCCTATACCCACCTGACCTTCAGGCAACTGGATATCGAATCGGATTGCATCGCCAAGGGTCTCGATGAAATCGGCATCCGCCGCGGCGTACGGACCATCCTGATGGTCAAGCCCAGCCTTGATTTTTTCGCCTTGGTGTTTGCCCTGTTCAAGGTGGGAGCCGTGCCGGTGGTGGTCGACCCGGGAATGGGTGTCGGCCGCATGCTGAGTTGCCTGCGCGAAAGCCGCGCCCAGGCCCTTATCGGCATTCCCCCGGCCCACGTCCTGCGCATCCTGGCCCCCCGGTATTTCAAGCAGGTCAAGACCCCCGTGACCGTGGGCACCCGCTGGTTCTGGGGAGGAAAAACATTGCGGCAGATCCGCAGCCGACAATGGACCCCCTACCGCATGGCCGACACCCGTGGCGATGAAATCGCGGCGATCCTCTTCACCACCGGCAGCACCGGCCCGGCCAAGGGGGTGCACTACACCCATGGGGTGTTCGATGCTCAGATCCGCAACATCCGCAAACAATTCGGCATCACCCCGGACGAAATCGATTTGCCGACCTTCCCGCTGTTTGCCCTTTTCGATCCGGCCTTGGGCATGACCGCCATCATCCCGGACATGGACCCGACCCAACCGGCGCACGTCAATCCGGAACGGATCATCGAAGCCATCGTCAATCATGGCGTCACCAACATGTTCGCCTCGCCGGCCCTGTTGAACCGGGTGGGCGGTTTCGGCAAACAAAAGGGAATCAAGATGCCGACGTTGAAGCGCGTGATTTCGGCCGGCGCACCGGTCACGCCGGCCAATATCGAACAATTTTGCAGTATGCTCGTCGATGGCGCCCAAATCCATACCGGCTACGGCGCCACCGAGGCCATGCCGGTGAGTTCCTTCAACAGTGACGCCATCTTGCATGAGACCCGCAAATTCAGTGAACGGGGGTTCGGGATGTGTGTGGGACGGCCGATCGCCGGCACGCGGGTACGCATCATTCGCATCACCGACGGCCCCATTGCGACCTGGCGGGACGACCTGGCCTTGCCGGCAGGCGAAACCGGTGAAATCATCGTTCGCGGTGACCAGGTTACCCGGGGCTACTTCAGGCGTCCCAGACATGACGCCCTATCGAAAATCAGTGATGGCGACGCCTTCTGGCACCGCATGGGGGACCTGGGTTGGATGGACAAGAAGGGCCGGATCTGGTTCTGCGGTCGCAAAAGCCACCGGGTGGTCACCCGCGAAAAGACCCTGTTCACCATCCCCTGCGAAGCCATCTTCAACAACCACCCGCGTGTATTTCGCAGCGCCCTGGTGGGGGTGGGCCCCGAAGACGATCGACGGCCGGTGATCTGCATCGAACGGGTACCCGGCGATGGCGGTCAGGATCAGGCTCTCCTGAAACAGGAACTATTGAAATTGGCCCAACAGAGCCCGATTACCGAGGGCATCCAAACGGTCCTCTTTCACCGGGCGTTCCCCGTGGATATCCGGCATAATTCGAAGATCTTCAGAGAAAAGCTGACCGTCTGGGCGAATAAAAAAGCAAAACACGCATAGGGAAAAAATGATGCCATCCGAAACACACCCCAAAAACATCCTGGTCACCGGCGGGGGCGGATTTCTGGGCAAGGCCATCGTGCGCCGGCTGGTGAATGACGGCCATCGGGTCACCAGTTTTTCCCGCCACGGCCATGGGCCGTTGGATGCCTTGGGGGTCGAGCAGCGGTACGGCGATATCGCCGATGCCGACGCCGTCACGGGTGCGGCGCAGGGAAAGGATGCGGTGTTTCATGTGGCCGCCAAGGCCGGGGTATGGGGCGACTGGGAGGACTACTATCGCGTCAACGTTACCGGCACCGAAACGGTCATTTACGCGTGTAAGTCCTGTGGGGTTCCCCTGCTGATCCACACCAGCAGCCCCAGCGTGGTGTTCGATGGATCGGACATGCAGGGAACGGATGAATCGACCCCCTACCCGGCCCACTACCATGCCGCCTACCCACAAACCAAGGCCATGGCCGAGCAACAGGTCATCGCCGCGGCCGACGCTCGTTTGAAGACGATTGTCCTGCGTCCGCATCTCATCTGGGGCCCCGAGGACAACCATTTGGTACCCCGCATCCTCAATCGCGCCAGGTCTCTGCGCAGGGTCGGCGACGGGACCAACCGCGTGGATACGATCTATATCGACAATGCCGCCCACGCCCATGTATTGGCCATGCAGGCCCTGGAAAAGAAACCGACCCTTTCGGGCCGGGTGTATTTTATCAGCGACGACGATCCCATCCCCCTGTGGGAAATGATCAACCGGATTCTGGCCGCCGGCGACCGGGATCCGGTCAACGGTCGGATTTCACCGCGTGTGGCATATGCCATCGGCGCGATCCTGGAATGGAGTTACCGGACCTTCGGTTTGTCCGGCGAGCCGAAAATGACCCGTTTCGTGGCCCGCGAATTGGCCACGGCCCACTGGTTCGATATCTCGGCGGCCAAACGCGATCTCGGCTATACGGCCACGATTTCCATCGATGAAGGCATGCGGCGCCTGAAGGCCTGGCTGGCCGAAACCGATTTAGCGCCGGCATTCCGTAAAAAATAGCCTGACTGTCGTCTTATCGACCCGCGACTGGCGGCGGTCTTGACGCCTCAAGTCCTTTTCCATTAAGCCGATACCTCAATTATCGTCATTACCGCTCCCACGCGGAGCATGGGAGCGAGGAGGGAAACCGAGCATGGGAGCGGAGGGGTGGTGGTCGCTCCGATTTGCACCTGGTTCCCAAGCGCTGCTTGGGAACCCTCACGACCGGCTGAACGTTCTTGAACGCTCGGCATTAGGCCGTTGCCCAGGCGTTTTCTCCTGCTCGTGCTCGCAATCGGCGGTTGCACTATACTCGGCTGGCGATTCCACGACACCGTTGCATCTCGATCGCCAGCCGGTAAACATCGAATCGATCATGATCGAATAAGCTCTCGCTCATTGACGATGCCCTTCGATTACGAGCACGAGCACCGCCGCAAGCGGCTGAGCACGAGCACGAATCGGCTTGTCCATCTTGCGACCAAGCTTTTTTTAATGGATTCCATATGCGCTTGCACTTTTTTTGGGCTTGGCCCGCATTTCCAGCCTCGGCGGCTTGTAAGCGCTGGCAACGCCTGCGACCCATCGCGGCCAGGGCCGCTCCTACAGCCGGCCGTGCGCCTATTCTCGGCTTTCCATGGATGCGCTGGCTGTGCCCCCCCTTGCCCCCCGCTCCCATGCGCTGCACGGGCGCGTATACGGCATCGGCACTGCATTGGAGGGACGGCAGGCGAAGTGCGCGCTCCCACGCGGAGCGTGGGAGCGCGGGGGGAACCGGGGCTGCGCCCCGGACTCCGCTGCCCACCGGCCCGAGGCCCATACCCGCTGCGGACACGCCCTGGCGTGCCCTGGCGGCTGCGCACGCCGTGCCCGCCAGGGCTGGTTCCTCCGCTGGCGTCCGCGTCGGCTCGGCCGGTTCTCACTAATTTTGCAAAAGGTAAAAAGGGTAAAAACAAAAATGTAAAACTAATGGGTCCTGGCAAGGCGGAAGCCCAGGCTGTCGTCCCGGCTGCCCGGCGTGAGCCTGCTGCGATAGGCCGAACGGCAAAGCCTGGCGTTGTAGCGCCAGCTGCCGCCCCGGTACACCCGGCGCACGCCCGATGAGGGGCCTTCAGGATCGGTCACCGAACCGGCTGGATAATCGCCCTTCCAGTCCTGGCACCATTCATGAACATTGCCGTGCATGTCGTGCAGCCCCCAGGCATTGGCAGGGAAACTGCCCACGGCAACCGGCTTTTTCCGGTATCGGCCTTTACTACAGCCGGGCATGGGATAGTTGCCATCGTAATTCGCCTGATCCGTGGACAGACAGTCGCCAAAGGAAAATGGGGTTTTTGTTCCCGCCCGGGCCGCATACTCCCACTCCGCCTCGGTGGGCAGGCGGTACTTGTCGGTGCCTTCCATCTGGTTGAGCTTTTGGATAAAGGTCTGGGCGACGGTCCAGGAGACCTGTTCCACCGGGCAATCATCCCCGCAGCGCTTGAAACTGGATGGATTGCTCCCCATCACCCGCCGCCACTGGCCCTGGGTCACCTCCGTGGTCTGCAGGTAGTACCCACGGGTCAGGGTCACCCGGTGCTGGTGTTCGTCCTTATCCCTTTTCGGTTCATTGCTCGGGCTGCCCATCATGAACGTGCCGGGCCGGATGAATACGAATTCCATGTCCAGGCTGTTGGTGATGCGGGATTGGCCGGTCGCTGTCGCCGATGGCGAAACCACCGGGACCGGCCGCGCCGCCGGTTCGGCACCGGACAACCGGAAGCCGATGCGCTTGTCCTCTCCGGCGGAAAGGCTCACCCAACGGGTCTGCTTGCCATAACCGGTGGCCGATACTTCCACATGGTAGTCCCCGGGTGCAAGCGCCATCCCCTGCTGAAACACCGGGCCGATGTTGAGGATCCGCACTCGGGCGTTGGATGGCTCGGTGTTCACGTAAAGACGCTCCGTCTTGGGGCCTTGCTCGGTCAGCCAAGCCTCGAGCGAGGCCGTGCGACCCGCGCTTACTGCCACATCGGTGCGGTAGGTGTCGTAGCCCTTTTTCTTCACCTGCACCCGGTGGGAACCGGTGCTCAGCTCCATGGCCGTTAGCGGCGTGTTGCCAATGAACCGGCCGTCCACGATCACCTCGGCATCGGTGACGTTGGCGGTTACGGAAAGGCGACCTTGGGGGGACGTTGGCGTTGGCGTTGGCGTGTCGGTAACCGCACCCGAACTGGCCAGCAAAAATACGAAGTCACCCTTGTCCAGGGCCGGATCGTGTACGGGCCTGGACCGTAATGCCTCACGTGTCGGCATGCGTCTCTGACGGCATGAGGCTGAGCAGGCATCCAAAAAAACAAAATATCGCTGAAATAACAATGGATCGTATCTTTTCAAGCTGGATTCGCCGATTCATCTTTTCCTCGATTCGAAGTTCGCCTCGGTTGTAAGTAGTTAATAAAACTTTACTTGCTAACGGTGGGGCAGAATTGAGCGAAGCATATAATAATAGGGGAAATAATGCAAATTGGAGGGATTCGGACAGCACGTTTACCTTTGCCGAGTGATGGATTGCGAGAAAAGAAGATTTTACGACCAAAAAGATGTTGATCAAGCGTAATCGTTCGATTACAATCGATTCATGATTGCGATCAAAACAACACCGTAATTCGATAAATGGCTCGACGGGATAAAGATTGACAGAGCTCACAATGGGAATCTTGGAGACATCAAGGCTGTTGCAGCGGGTGTTTTTGAAATGAGGGAGCATTTCGGTCAGGGCTGGCGGATGTATTACACCCAAAGGGACGAAACCCTGATTGTGATGCTGGCTGGTGGTGGGAAAAAAACACAGGTGGCAGATATTGCAAAGGCTATCAAGATGGCCGCCGACTTAGAGGATTAAATTATGGGAAAAAGAATATCAGAAATGCCGGATTTTGATATGGCGGCGTACCTGAAAAGCGAAGAGGATATAGCCGCCTACATAACGATTGTTATCGAAGACGGAGACCCCGGAGAACTGGCACACGCCCTTGGAATCGCTGCACGAGCCAGAGGAATGACCGAGGTGGCCAAAGCTGCGGGGATATCCCGAGAAGCGCTATATAAAGCCCTGCGTCCAAACGCACACCCACGTTTCGATACGATAAGCCGTGTATGCTCTGCACTTGGTGTAAAATTGGTGGCCCAGGCTGTTCAAAAAGAGGCTCAACTTTGATGGCCTCTCCCTCACTGCGTAAGGATAAAATGTCAGGAAATATGGGAATCTTTTATCGCCGGCGTATCATTGTTTGAGTAGACACTGTGTTTCGCCACCACAAGACGCGTTTCCCACAGGCCCAGATGCGCCAAGATTTTTCAGGTCCGCCAAATCCCTGCCCACCGAGCCGTGGCCTACCGTGAAGGGACCAATTAGTTCAGCCTTGACAAAAATACCAAACCTAAATACTGTCTAGACAAGCCAGATAATAAATGTAGGAGGTTATTATGATTGACAATCATTGGCAACTACAGGATGCAAAAAACAAATTCAGCCGTTTGGTAAACCACGCGCAAAAACATGGGCCTCAAATAGTTACAAAACATGGTAAAGATGCTGTCATCGTACTTTCCATAGAAGAATACAACAGGCTGGTTAAACCAAAAAAGAACTTAGTTCGGTTTTTCCAAGAGTCCCCTCTTGCGGAAGAGAATATTACGATTGAGAGAAGCAAGGAAAAACCAAGAGAGATAACACTATGAAGTTTTTATTAGACACTTGCGTGGTCTCCGAGCTTGTTAAAAAGCAACCGGATCAAAAGGTGGCAAGCTGGGTTTCGAGTATTAATGAAAACAATTTCTTTCTCAGTGTATTAACAATCGGCGAAATTCATAAGGGAGTCGAAAAATTACCAAATAGCGAAAGAAAATCACGCCTCAAAATTTGGATTACGCACGATCTTCCGGAAAGATTTTATAACAGAATCCTCGATTTTGATATAGCAACGGCTTCTTTGTGGGGAAAGATACAAGCAAAATCAGAAATGGCTGGAAAATCCATGCCGATCATTGACGGCCAAATTGCTTCAACAGGTATCCATAACAATCTCACCGTTGTAACAAGAAACATTGCCGATATGGAAATAAGTGGTGCCGATCTATATAACCCATGGAATTGAAATATAATAGAATATCTGTAAGTTGTTGGATTAGCTACGGTCCACTGGTTCGATATCGGGGATGGGGGGGCAGCAAAGCCACCCGCCGAACTCCACCATAAAAGATCATTTACTCCTCGCCCTCAAGCAGCAACAGCTGCAACCACGGCAAAGGCGTGCCTCCATTGACCACATCCGGGGTCCAGACGACCTTGTCGACCCAACCTGAATCAGAATCGTTACTGATCGAATCGTCCTTGCTGTATGCCCATTCTAAGGTATGGGTACCCGACGGAATGGTCGCGTTTTGTGACGCCCAGTCGGTCGTACCGCTGATAGAGTCCTGTTCTGTTCCATCTATATAGAAATAAAGAAAATCATAATTCTGTTCTGATGAGACCTTCCAATAAAAGTTCAGCGTTCCGGATCCAGTCACCGTCGTCGTATTGAACATATTCTTTCTAATCACCAATTTGTTTTTTGACATTAAAAACACAAATTTTGAGATTAAGTGCTTAATAACCTAACCGATGCCGGCGGCAAAACGACTGCACCAGGAGTCAGACAACTCGGGTAAAGCACCGTACATCTAAAGAGGAGCCCTTCTGCTAATTCATCGGTATCACGACAACGCTTCGTTTCTCACACCCCACGGCATCCGTCACCGCATGCGGGGCGGTGTCCGCGCATTGGTCCCAGGCGTCGGGAACCCCGTCCTGGTCGGTGTCCGTGCAGTTGCACGGTTCCGGTCCGGAGTCACAAATCGCAGCCACTTCGGCGGCGGAGAGTTCGTGATCGTAGAGCCTCACCTCGTCCAGGCGGCCATTATAGAAAGAGTTATCTGAATCTTCCCAACCGATGGTCACGGGATTGGTATTGGTTCTGGGCGTCGGATAGTGGTAGGGATCCGATTCGATCAGTTGCCCATTCACATACAACTTGAAATAGCCCTCCGTTGCCTGGGGATTATAGGTTCCGCAGACGCAAGTCCATTCGTTTAAGGGAACCGTATTTGCACCTGACGAAACGGTTGTCTGGCCATAAGCGCCCCAAATCCCGAGTTTTAAATGCCCGTCGGTTTCGGTGGATGGATTTACTACCCGGAAATTATAGGAATCCGCCTTGGCCAGAATGACCCCTTCCGTATCTTCCGGCGAGGGGTAAACCCAGGCGCAGATGCTAAAAGTGGTCATGGTGTAATCCGATGATGTTCCAACGTTGATATACTCAACATTTCCGACGCCGCCGTCGAATTCCAACGCCTTGCCGCCGGCGCGGTCGACGCAAACGGGGATTCCATGGATCGTTCCGTCGTGGCCGTTACCGCTGGCATCGGTGGCTCCACAATCATCGAAGGTCCAGTTGCCGACCAGTTCTCCATGGGCCGTGGCACCCATGCCGCACAAGATCAAAAGACAGCTTGCCATGACGATTCCCCTTCGCATTTTGCGCATCACGATCATCCCTCCTCGAAAAAGATGTTGAAAAAAGAACCACTCGACGATTCCAGAAAGCACCCATTGCCATTGGAGATCAACGGGTGCTTTTTTATGCGTATATGGCAAAAACCAAAGGGTGTCAACACGCCTACCAGGCAACCGTAGCATTGCCATAAGACTTATATTTATTGGATAAAGCCGATTCAAACGGTATCGAAATCGAACGGTTCTATTCGATCCCGATAGCGATGAAATCAATTCCATCAAGAGCATGGGAACCAGGGACGATGGGGGGCTATGGTTGGTTCCAAATGCGGTTAACCCGCATTTCCGGCAAAGAAAAGTCGCTTTTTGCCTCGAGCAATGCTAAGGGTATGGCCAATTGATATCGGCCGATGGGACCTCCATCAGGTCGATTCCCACGCCCCGCGACGCCGTCGGCGAGATTGGACCAACGATGAATGACGATCATTCCGATTTACTGCGATTCACACCGGTTATCGATGGGCAGCACCCGCTTGTTAAGGCATTCGCCCACCACCATGGGGACGGCATCGCCTCGGTGCGGGAACAGGCCGTACGGCTTTATTATGCCGTCCGTGACGGTATCCGTTATGATCCGTATACGGTCGATCTGACCGTCGACGGGATGCGGGCCAGCCACACCCTGGCTGCGGGACGGGCCTGGTGCGTGCCCAAGGCCGTGCTGCTGGCCGCCTGTTGCCGAACCATGGGAATCCCGGCCGGATTGGGGTTTGCCGATGTCAGAAACCACCTGACCACCGCAAGGCTAAAAAAGGCGATGAATACGGATATTTTCTTCTGGCATGGCTACACCACGATCTTCATCGACGGTAAATGGGTCAAAGCCACCCCGGCCTTCAATATCGAGCTGTGCGAACGCTTTCGGCTCAAGCCACTCGAATTCGATGGGACCCGCGATTCCCTGTTTCAGCCCTTCGATCTGATGGGGAATGCGCATATGGAGTATATTCGCTATCGCGGCGAGTTCGACGATGCCCCCATCGATCAGATCAAAGCGACATTCGACCGCGACTACGCATCGATAGTCGATCTGACGACCAGCGATTTCGATCATGATGTAAAAACAGAGCATCCGCAATCGGCCATGGATTAGAAACCGACCCTCATGAACCCGAAACGGCCCCTGAAAATTCTTCACGTGCTCAGCCAACGGCCGGATTCCACCGGCAGCGGCATTTACATCCAGGCCATGCTGCGGGAGTCCACGAAAAATGGACACGATAATTATCTGATCGCCGGCGTTCAGGACCATCACCCCCCCCAATTGGGTTGCATCGATGCCGAAAACTGCCGCTACGTGTGTTTCGGTGAAACCGATATTCCCTTTACCATCGTGGGCATGAGCGATGTGATGCCCTATGAAAGCAATCGGTTTTGCGATCTTACGCCGTCGCAGCTAGCGCAGTATGAAAATGCATTCCGGTACTACCTGAATGCCGCCGTGCAATGCTTCAGGCCCGATATCATCCACACGCATCACCTGTGGCTCGTTACCGCATTGACGCGGCAATTGTTCCCCCACGTTCCCCTGGTGACCACCTGCCACGGATCCGACTTGCGCCAATTTCAAAACTGCAGGCATCTTCGCCCCCGGGTCTTGGAGGGATGCCGGAAAGTGGACGCGGTCATGGCGCTGAGCCGGGCACAAAAACAAACCATCATCGAATTGTACGGCCTTCGGGATGATCAGGTTCACGTCGTGGGTGCGGGATATAATGATACCCACTTCGTTCAGACCTCCAAAACCGTTCCGCCACCGGTGAATATCGTATATGCCGGTAAATTGAGTCGCGCCAAAGGGGTGCCGTGGATGTTGCGCGCCTTGTCGCGTATCGATGCACTGGATTGGCATCTCGACCTGGTCGGTGGCGGCAGTGGTGTGGAGCAGGCCGAATGCTTGAAACTGGCCGATCAGCTTGGCCATCGGGTAACGGTTCACGGCATGGTGCCGCAAATCCGGCTGGCGGAATTGATGCAACGGGCCCACGTGTTCGTCTTACCGTCCTTTTTCGAAGGGTTGCCGTTGGTCGTATTGGAAGCCCTGGCCTGCGGCTGCCGGGTCATTGCCACCCGTCTGCCCGGGATCGACGAGATCCTGGGGAATAGTCAGGCGGATTTCATCGAACTCATTGTTCCGCCGCGGTTGGTGGAGGTGGACAAGCCCGTCAATGAGGATGCGGAAATCTTTGAAACGCGCTTGCGGGTCACCCTGGAGCGGCAGATTCGGGCGGCGCGGCTTCATCCTCGGATCGACCTGTCCGGTATTGCCCAGCGCATGGCAGCCTTTACATGGCGCGGCGTATTCAAACGGGTCGAGACGGTTTATCGGGCCCATGCACGGCCAAGGCACAGTCTTGATGTACAATAATGGATGGGCACGATCTATTTGGTCGTGACCGATTTACCAATTGCCTCGAGAACGTATTGCGGCAATGCAAACGCGGCCTGGTGAATGTCAGGCGTGTAGTAGCGTGTCGTGAGATGGCTATGGGAAAAACGCTCCTGCAGGACAGCCGGTTCATGCCGCCGCAAGGCCGAATCATCGCTGGCCCAGCCGAAGGCCATGATGCCGCCGATGTAACTGGGAACGGCTGCCGAATAAAAGTGCCAGTCCCGAAACAAGGCGTCGAAGTGCACGGCCGATGCACGGACCTCATCCAACTGCAGGAAAGCCACGCCGTTTTGGGTCACCAACACCCCGCCGGGGGCCAGGCGATCTTTACATGCGGCATAGAAGGATCGGCTGAAAAGGATCTCGGCCGGTCCCAATGGATCGGTGCTGTCGGTCAGGATCACATCGAAACGATCATCGGCGTGTTTCAGAAAATGCATCCCGTCATCGATGACAATCTCGGTTCTGGGATCGTCGAAAGCCCCCTGGGAATGGTCGGGGAAATAGCGCCGGCAAAGATCGATCACCGATTCGTCGATTTCCACTTGGACGACCCGGTCGACGGACCGGTGGCGTAGCACCTCCCGTAGTAATCCACCGTCGCCACCGCCGATGATCAGGACCTGACGCACGTTGCCGTGGGCCAGGATCGGCACATGGGCCATCATTTCGTGGTAGATAAACTCATCGGCTTCGGTTGTCTGCACGATGTCGTCCAGGGCCAGCACCCGGCCCAAGGAACGATTCTTGAAGATCACGAGATGCTGGTAATCCGTCTTTTGTTCATAAAGGGCTTCATCGACAGCCAGATGCTGATACCAGCCGTCATAGAGTTTCTCCCGGTATTCATCGGCCATGGGTCGCACCTCGCAGATGCTCGACGATCGATACATTTTCGGGAGCAAAGGCCTTCTTGAGCTCCTCCACGGCGATTTCAGGACGGGTATCACCGCACATGAAAATGTCGAAGGCGGCAAAACCGTTCTCGGGCCATGTGTGAACGCTGATGTGGGATTCGGCGAGAACGGCGACCCCGGAGAGTCCCCCGCCGGGTGAGAAGCGATGCAGGTGGATATGCAACAGTGTGGCGCCGGCTTTTTCGACACAGGTCTTCAAGGTGTTTTCCATCAGAACCGGATTGTCCAGTTCACGGCCGCCCCAGAAATCCAGAATCAGGTGCTTGCCGGCATACACCTGACCATTGTGGGTGACAAAATGATCTTTGTTGACGGCGCAGGGTTGCTCGTCAATAAATTCGGGCCATCGATCATGGGTATAAATTTCTGCTAAATCGACAAGATTGCTGCAGCCTGAAACGCCTTGCTTGGCCATCGTGCCGCCCCCCTTTCTGGTTTCATGCGGCGCTGAGGGAGCGCGCCATTTGTGTAATAAAAATCACCCCTTCCATGTAGGACGACACCACCGGTCTGATGCGGTGGCTCGCATATGGGTATTTCACCGTTCCCGTTGGTTAAGGATACTATTCCAGTTTGATGTCGGCAGGAATCTCACAGACCGGAATGGGCAGCATTTTATGCTGATTGATGCCGTTGAATTTCCTGAATATGGCCAGAACGTCGCGTTGTCTGGGGGCGAGTGTCGTCTCATCCCCGGCGCCGGCAGCAAAGGCCATGGCCCACTCAAGTTCGTTGTAAGAGGCCCCGATCTGGCTTTCGTCCGATCGGTTGTCACTCCACAGCCCATCCGTCGGTGGTGCCTCGATGATGGAATCGATGATGCCAAGAGCCTTGGCCAAGGCGTAGACCTCCGACTTCATCAGATCGGCAATGGGTGAAAGATCAACCCCCCCATCGCCGTATTTGGTGTAGAACCCGACGCCGAAGTCTTCGACCTTGTTACCGGTGCCGGCCACGAGCATGCGGTGGTGGGTGGCAATTGAGTAAAGGGTGACCATACGCAGGCGGCTACGCGAATTGGCCATGCTCAGATCATCCTGAACATCCTCGGGTAGCACCCCCTTCAACGATTCGAATACGGGGGTCAGATCGACGGTGATGCCCTCGACGTTGTCATGGCGTTCGGTCAGCCAGGCGATATGGTCGGCGGATCGACTGACCTGGTCGGGTGCTTGATGAATGGGCATGTTGAGCACTTTCACCGGCGCACCGGTGAGCGTGCATAGGGTGGAGGTGACCGCCGAATCGATGCCACCCGAAACGCCCACGACAAAACCCTTCAGGCCGGATTGATTCTGATAGTCGGTAAGCCAATGGACAATATGGTCGATCACCGCCTGAGTGTTCATGGACCGCTTCCTTTTCGCATTTAGATAAACTACACCTGAAACCACGCGGGTACAGTAAAAAAGGCTTATTATACAAGGAAATCCGGGTGGTCAAGAAAAAGTTACACCCCATCGGCATTTGCCCCAGGATTTCCATGGAAGGCCATAAAATCGCCTGGAAATCGACGCTTTTTAAGCCGGCATCAATGCATTTCTCCATTGACTTCGCCACCAGGAAGCGATAGACGATTTGTAATTTGAACATATGATCGCGAATGACGCTACGGCGAACGCGTTGATCGCCAATGCTAGGCTATGCCCTTCAGCAGGAGGTCGTGAAGCATGGAATTGACCGATATATTAACCGTTGAGCAGTGGGGCCATTTCGAAAAAGAGCTCTTTGATCGCTTTCACATCAATTGCACGGTATACGATTCGTCGGGTATCGGGGTTACCGGAGTACCCCATTGGTGTAATCGCCTGTGCCCGGTAATCAAGGCCAACAATGACTCACTGGCCGCAATTTGTGCCCCTGGGAATCAAAACTTTTTGGCCCAGGCCAAAAAGACCGGCGAACCCGTGATTGCCGAATGCGATGCCGGGCTTATCAAAATCGCCGTCCCCATCTTCGTCGACCAAGAATTCTTAGGCACGGCTGGCGGTTGCGGGCTGCTGCCGGAGGGTGGTGAAATCGAAACGTTCATGATCGAAAAATCCACGGGGATGAGCACTGAAGAAATTACAGATCTGTGCACCGATATTGAAACCATGACCGATATAAATGCGAAAGAGATGGCGGCCTTCATCGCAGAGCGAATCGAACAGTATGTGAAACGCTACCAGGAAAAGAACGCTGCCGATCAGTAGTTATCAAGGGTAGAATCAAATCGTTGCCATCACAGCTTTCTAACCAACAGCAACAATCTGCGCATCGGCAACCACCTCCCACAGGTGTTTCACCATGAGATCCGGCATATCGTAGGCGAAAAAATACGGTTACATACAAATGATAGTTCACTGATAACCAGATATAGGAAAGGTTTAAGATGGCCCAGAATATAATTATCATTGGCGGCGTGGCCCTCGGATCAAAGGCGGCCTGCCGGTTTAAGCGACTGGAACCAGAATCGAAGGTCACCATCATCGACCTGGATCGCTTTATCTCCTATGGCGGATGTGGCATCCCGTTTTATGTTTCCGGGGATGTCAGCGATATCAACGATCTGCGTAAAACCAGCTTTCACATGCTGCGCGACGAGGCCTTCTTCAAAAATTGCAAGGACATCGACGTGCTCACCGAAACGCGGGTCGAGCGGGTCGACCGGGAAAAAAAATGTGTTCACATTCGCCGAAAAGACGGCAGCACGGACACGATGCCCTACGATCAACTGGTGTTGGGTACCGGCAGTACTCCGCGGCGCCTTCCTATTCCCGGCACCGATCTGCCCATGGTCCATACGGCCTCCAATTTAAATGATGCCCAGGCCATCAAAGAATTGGTCACCAGAGGGCAGGTGGAGCGCGCCGTCATCATCGGCGCCGGCTTCATCGGACTGGAAATGGCCGAGGCTTTGTCCGACATGTGGGAAGTGGATACGACGGTGATCGAGTTCTGCGATCAGATTATGCCGGGCTTTGTCAGCCCGATGTTTGCCCGCATGGCCCAGCGCCAAATGGAAGACCATGACATCAAAATTTTCGTCAACGAACAGGTCCAGGCCATCGAGGGAACCGACACGGTAGAAGCCGTGGTCACCAACAAACGCCGCATCGAGGCAGACCTGGTCATCATGGCGGCAGGAATCACACCGAATGTGGAACTGGCCCGGGAGGCCGGGCTGGAGATCAGCCAAAACGGCGCCATTGCCGTCGATGAGCACATGCGAACCTCGGATCCGCTGATTTTTTCGGGCGGGGATTGTGCCCAGGTCACCAATCTGGTGACCGGCGGCCCCGGCTTCTTTCCTTTGGGATCCATGGCCAACCGTCAGGGACGGGTGATCGGCACCAATCTCGCCGGCGGCAATGCCAAATTCAAAGGGGCGGTCGGTTCCTTTGTGGTAAAAATTTTCGAGGCCGCCCTGGCCGGCGCCGGACTGAGCCTGCCCACGGCCCTCAAAAACGGGATTGACGCCGTCAGCGTTCAGGTGGCGCAGCTCGACCGGGCCCATTTCTACCCGGATAAGACCATGGTGCACCTTGAACTGGTGGTTGAAAAAAATACCCGCCGGGTCCTGGGCATCCAGGGATTTGGCGAAAAAGGCGACGCATTGGTGGGCCGGATCAACGCCGTGGCAGCCATCCTGGAAGACCATCCCACCGTCGATCGCATCAGCAACCTGGAACTGGCCTATTCCCCCCCCTTCTCATCGGCCATGGATGTTCTCAACGCCCTGGGCAACACGGCGGAAAACATGCTCGACGGCCTTTACAAGCCCATCGACGCCGACGGCTTTGCCGAAGCATGGAACAGCCGTAACGGTGGGCAGGTAATTCTCGATTGCCGTGCCCGGCAGGATGGAGAGGCATTCGCCGAAAAATATCCGGAATGCTGGATCAACATTCCCCAGGATGAGCTGCGTCAACGAATTGCAGAAGTGCCCAAAGACAAAGCGATTATCCTGCTTTGCAATACCGGCGTGCGCTCTTACGAGGCTCAGCTTAATCTACGGGAAATGGGCATGGATGACCCACGCAGCGTCCAAGGCGGCATTGTGACCCTCAATAAATGTGGCCTGGACCTTTAAGCGCGTGTTTTAAAAAAATCGTCTAAACGGCTTAACCAATGATACGGGATGAGAGGATTTGTGAATAAAATGGCATTATCGGAACTGGACGCTTTTTTGGCGGATTGGGAAGACACGGAAGAAAAAAACAAGGCCGTTTTTCAGCGGCTGAAGACCTTTTTGGAACAAAGAGAAGGCGTGGTCTTAAGCTTTAATCCACGACCCGGGGTGACCTATTCCCTGCGCGCCGCCCACGCCAACCAAAAAGAAAAATCCCTTTTTGCCATGGTCGACGTCATCGAGGACACCCCCCGCTGGCTCAGTGTGTGCTTCTACGGGGCGATGATCAGCGATCCCGAAGAAAATGGCGATTTTGTACCCGAGGGCTTGCTTGGCGAAGATGCCATCTGTTTCGATATCGACGCATGGGACGATGGGCTCATCGGATACGTGGAATCCCGACTCGATGAAGCCTGGCAATCGGCGAGCCAGGGATGATTAGCTCGCCGCATTAGAGCGTTCAAGATAATGGTTTTGGCAAGGCCAGAGGGAGGAAGCTGTATAATCAATACCGCGACGACCGATAACGCCGCCCAAAACCATTATCTTGAACGCTATCGTATCAATCCGGCAGTAGATCATAGAAATACATCATCGCATCCGAGCGGGTGATGATCCCGATAACCTGGCCGTCTTCCACCACCGGAAGGCGGCCGATATCGTGGCGTACCATGATTTGAGCGGCCTGAATGGGACTTTTCCCCGGATCGATGGTGACCACTTTGGTGCTCATGAAGGCTTTCACCGGTGCCTGGAGTTGGTCTTGGCGACGAATCTTCTTGAAATCACGGCGGGAAATGACCCCCACCAGTCCCCCGTCATTGACCACCGGCAGTCCGGTAAACCCCCGGTGGCGAAGAATCCCGGCCACCGCCTCCATGGAGGTGTCCGTGGTAACCGAATAGACCGGAAAGGACATGAGATCACTGATTTGAACCGACGACTGCTGATTGCCTTCGATGAGGTTGACGATCATTTCTTCGGCCGCCTCGGGATTGATCTCCTTCAGCATGGCGCTGCCGGCACCGGGGTGTCCCCCACCCCCCAAACTTTTCATCAGCGTCCCCACATCCAGGCCGTCGTTGTCACTACGGCCGATGACCATGCACTTTGGCTTGCCTTTCTTGTTTTCGGTGACGAATATCCCAAAGGCGGCATCCACGTTGACGATATCCCGATACATGCGTACTACCAGGGCCAGATTGGACACATGGCCGTCAATCCCAATTCGGCTGATGCTGACAGAGTAGCCGTTTATTTTTGACCGATTGGCATTCTTGAGCATCTCGAACAGTACATCCTTCTGCTTTTCTCCATAGGCCGGTCGTAAAAACTTGTTGACCATGGTCAGATCCGCCTTGCGATCAAGCAACCAGCCGGCGGCATAGGCGTCCTCGGGCGTACATGACGGGAAACTCAAGTTGCCGGTATCCTCGTACAGACCGATCAGAAAAAGGGTGGCCTGAATGGGGGTAATCAGCTTGCGCATCGCCTTGAGTTCTCGAATCATCAATGTGATGTTGGCGCCGATGGGTTCCTGGCATTTCCAGGTCGCGTCTATTTCACCACCGCTATGATGATCATAGATCAACACCTCCAGGTCCTGCCGATCCTTTAGCTTGGCGATGGGTCCCAACCGGGTCCAATCGGCAGTATCAACGACAATCAAACGCGAAATCTTACCGGTTTCGATTTTCCATCGATCGACGTAATCGAAAATGTCCTTGTGAATCGATATAAACGCCCGCACATTGGGATTGATGGTTTTGGGAATGGCGGGAACCGCCTCGGGATGGATCAGCGTAGCCGCCACCATCGAAGCGAATGCATCAAAGTCGGTATTTTTATGGGTGGTGATGATTTGGGTCATGAATCATAGATCGTCCGCCACTCGAAATGACTCAAGTAAAACGGACATTTTTTGCCTTTTCGACAACCGCTCCCCCATTTGACACACACGCTGTCAGTGCGAATCCGGTGACGAGGAAGACGCGCCTTGAGCCGGTTTCCAGTCGATGGCGGTGTTTTTCTGGCGGGTTGATTGTTCCAACTGAAGCGGAACCCCATGCTGGGCCTTGTATTCCAGCGAGAGTCGATGTTTCTCGATCTCGGTTTGGCTTTCGATACTTTTTCTGGCCAATAAATAACGCAGATAAACGATCCACACCGCGATCCCCACGACGACTGCCCCGAGGCCGATAAACATCCATTTGAAACGGATGATGAAATCCATCCCCGTGCGGCCCAAATAGGTGATCATGTTGGGAATGATCCAATAGGAGATGACGCCCACGAAGATCAGGAAGCCGATGATGAAAATATTCATGCGGCTGATACGGTACAGAATCGACTCCAGCTTGTTTTCCAGGCCCGGCTCACCGCTCGGCCGGGAGTCGTCGCCGGCCATTTCACTGCCATGAAAAATGGCCACATAGGCCTTGACGACAAAGCCAAAGAGCAGCATGGCACCCACGGGGATACCAATGGCGGCCACGAACCAGGCACGAAAAGGGAAAGGATTGTCGCGGGTTTTCAACCGCACGTCGTAATTTTCAAAGGGACCAAAGGTCTTCTCGAAATAATACTTATTGAATTCGCTCAGATTCTTGCCACTGGTTTCATGGATCACATGGCCGTTGGCGTCGATCACCTGCAGCCACGATTGGCGCCCTGATTTCATGGCCGCCAGAGCAAAAATTTCCAGTTCCAGCAAGAACAATCCGACGGTGATGATGATGAAAAGGGTTTTATTTTCCTGTATTAAATTGCTCAGTTGTGTTGTTTTCACGTTCCTTGTTCCTGGCGCCCGCCTGGCCACTGGCGTCCAACGTCGGCAAAACGGTGGATAGAGCGGCAAAAGGTTAAAATAACGCCGTCAATCTATCATAGCGTGGGTTGAGGGCACAATCTTTTTGTCCCGCTTCTCGACGGCCGGGGTCGCAGGGCAATGGCAACTGGATAATTGTGATGCTCCAAATCGATATCGATGGTATACGCCAATTGTCCCTTCGTGCCACGGCCCGCATGAGCTGGCAACGCCTGCGACCCATTCCATCAGTCGCCATCGTCATCGCGGCCATGGCCGCTCTTACAGGGCCTCACCTTGTTGCAACGCAACCGGGTTCATCGGGAATGGGTGAACCGGATTAGGGTGACCGCATTTGGATGGCCGGATTGTTCTGACAATTTATACCGGGATCGATGATATCGATTTCTTCCGCTGACTCCTGTGTAGTGCGTATAAGCCATGAGCAGGCACATTGAATACCAATGTTACATGCGATCCCCCTTATCCGGGAGCGACCATGATATTGACAGCCATCACGAATTGTTTCATAAGACGAAGATATAGACAATGGACATGACAGGCACCCCCCCCATCGGGCGACAGCGCCCCACCATCGGGCCGGATCGAACACCCTCCCATGGAGCCCCATCGATGAAAAAAATGATCATTTCAGTGCTGGGCAAAGACCGACCGGGCATCATCGCCGCGGTGACACGCATATTGTTTGAGCTAGACTGCAATATCGAAAATGTCAGCCAGACCATTCTGCAAAATGAATTTTCAGGCATTTTCATCGTCGCGGTGCCCGACCGCTTATCCCAGACCCGCCTGCACCAACAATTAGATGCGGGCCTTGGCCCCATGGCATTGCATGTTTACGTTAAACATCTGTCGGATCAGGATGAAACTCCCGGCGTGAATGGCGAACCCTTCGTGATTACCACCAAGGGACCCGATCGAAAAGGACTGGTCGCCGCCATCACCGCCATCATGGCCGATCACCGGGTCAATGTCACCAATCTGCAGGCCGTGTTCAAGGGTGGCGACGATCCCAACGCCAACATCATGATCTACGAAGTGGATATCCCCGATGATGCCGATCAGCAGGCCCTGCGGCAGACGCTGAGGGAAAAAGCCCGTGCCTTGTCTTTGGATATATCCATCCAACATAAACGAATCTTCGAAGCCATTAATCGCCTTTGACATAGGATACGCTTGCCATGTTCACCGAACGAGAAATACTCTCCGTCGTGGAGATGCTGAAAAATGAAAATCTGGATGTTCGTACGGTCACCTTGGGGCTCAATCTGCTGGATTGCGCCAGCGATGACATCGGCCGCTTTACCGACAACATCTATGCCCGCATCACCGGCGCGTCGCGTCGCCTGGTGACCGTTTGCGATGATGTAGGCGACAAATTCGGAATTCCGGTGGTCAATAAACGGATTTCGGTGAGTCCCATGGCCGTGGCCGCCGCGCCCTTCGATGCCAAGCAGATGACCACCATCGCCCGGACGCTCAACGAAGCGGCCTCCGCCGCGCGTGTCGATTTCATCGGCGGATTTTCCGCGCTGGTGGAAAAGGGCCTGGCCAAGGGTGACCGGGCGCTGATCGAGGCCATCCCGACGGCCTTGACCGAAACCGAACGGGTCTGCGCATCGGTCAACGTCGCCTCCACCCGGGCGGGTATCAACATGGACGCGGTAATGCTCATGGGCCGAACGATCAAGGAGGCGGCCCGCCTCACCGCCGATCGTGACGGACTGGCCTGCGCCAAGTTGTGCGTGTTTGCCAACATTCCCCAGGACATCCCCTTCATGGCCGGGGCCTACCTGGGGATCGGCGAAGCCGACGCGGTCATCAACGTCGGCGTCAGTGGGCCGGGCGTGGTCAAGAAAGCCATCGATCGCGCGGTAACCGCCAATCCGGACCTCAATCTGGGTCAAATCAGCGAGATCATCAAACACACCGCCTACAAGGTGACCCGTATCGGGGAGCTCATCGGGCGTGAAGTGGCCGAGCGGCTGGGCATCGAATTCGGCGTGGTGGATCTTTCCCTGGCCCCCACACCCAATGTGGGCGACAGCGTGGGAGAGATTTTTCAGAGCCTGGGCCTTTCCAGCATCGGCGTGCCCGGCAGTACGGTGGCCCTGGCCTTGCTCAATGACGCGGTCAAAAAAGGCGGTGCGTTCGCCAGTTCAAAGGTCGGCGGGCTTAGCGGGGCCTTCATCCCGGTCAGCGAGGACCTGAATATCTCCCAGTCGGCCGCCGACGGGTATCTATCCATTGAAAAACTGGAGGCCATGACCTGCGTGTGCTCGGTGGGCCTGGATATGGTGGCCATACCGGGAGACACCAGCACGGAGACCCTGGCGGCGATTATCGCCGATGAAATGGCCATCGGCGTGATCAACAAGAAAACCACCGCCACGCGATTGATTCCCGTTCCCGGCAAGAAGGCCGGCGACCACGCCGTCTTCGGGGGTCTTCTGGGGGAATCGATCATCATGCCGGTCAACAACGCCGGTGGCGAAAACCAATTTTTGCGCCGCGGCGGCTTGATTCCGTCCCCGATTCATAGTCTTACCAACTAGTGTCCGTCCAGAAATAGGCAAATTTGTTCGAGATCAAGGCGCCCGGAAAATTTAACCGCAGGCATATAGTTGATATTTCGAGGATTTAATTTTTCGCGCAACGCCGATATCGGGCAAATTGGCCATTTCTGGATGGACACTAACTAAATGAGCCCTATTTGTTCCAAGAGAACAAAGCCGCACCCACCGATAGAAACACCATGGTCATCCCCATGAGAATGATCATCTCCGGCATCACCGCCGACATGCCCTGTCCTTCGTTCATCACCTTGCGGGCCGCGGTGAGTACATGCGTGAGAGGAAAAATCTTGGCCCCCGTCTTGAGCCACGCCGGCGCCCCCTCGATGGAGAACCATACCTCGGAAAGAAACATCATCGGCCAACAGATGAAATTGAGCACCCCGTTGGCGAATTCCTCACTGGTTCCGCGGGCGGCAACGACCAGTCCCAAGGCGGTCATGCAAATACTACCGGCCAGAAAGACGACAAACAGGTTCAGCAGACTGCCGTAAACCTTGAAATCGAGGATCAGATCACAGCCCAGCCACACGATGACCAGCGTGAACATGAGCAGGAAAATTCGCGACAACAGCTGCGCCGCCAGATATTCGAAGGCGGTCAAGGGGGTCGCCTTGAGTCGCTTGAGTACGCCGTTTTTGCGATAACGCACCACCACCCAGCCCACACCGTAAAGGGCGCTGAACATCATATTCATCCCCAGGATGCCGGGAAAGAGCCAGTCGATGTAGCGGATTTGAACCCCCTGGATGTCTGCTTTTTGGAAACGGCCAGGGTCCGGTCGAGCCAGAGCCGCTTTCAACAGCCGCTCGACGATGGCACCGGCCGGCGATCCGTCGCTGACCCAGTACCGTACGGGCACGGTCCGGGCCTCGACCAGCAGATCGATCTTGTGATGTTTGAGTTTGTCGAGTCCCTGTTCCCGGGTTTCGAACCCCACCAGCGAAAGGGGCGCGAAATTCACAAAGGCCTCGGGCAGATTAGCGGCTTGCTCCACGGCGGAACCGCCGGAAAGCACAGGAAACACCCCGACCTTGAACTGCGCGCGGTAGTCGCCTTTGAATATGATCCCGAAGCCGAAAATAATCAGGAAAGGGAAAAGGAAATTCCACCCAAACGCCTCACGGTCCCTGAAAAACTCATAATTCCTGGCATGAAAAATCGCCCATAGGCGTTTGAAACGCATCAAATCTCCTAGTTCATTCGCGTAAACTGCGCCCGGTAAGCTTTAAAAACACATCCTCCAGCGTAGGGGTTCGGATATTGACCGTTCCCATATCCACGCCGCGATCGAGCAATTGTCCGATCAGCCCATTGACATCTGCCGTACGAAATTCCAGAAGGTCCGATCTGTGTCGGATGGCAGCCTTGAAATCATTGAAACCACCAACCATTTCGGTTTTGGGCAACGTCACGGTCGCCCGCTTGCAGTGGTGCTGGATTAAGGCCGCAGGCGCACCGCGAGCGATTATTTGGCCCTTGTCCATGATGGCAATGTCATCGCAGAGGTTTTCGGCTTCTTCCATGTAGTGGGTCGTGAGCACGATGGTCCGCCCCTGGGATTTTACGGTGTCGATGATACGCCATAAATTTCGGCGCGCCTGGGGGTCCAGCCCGGTGGACGGCTCGTCCAGAAAAACCAGTTTGGGCCGGTTCAAAAGGGCCAGGGCCAAGAGCAGGCGTTGTTTCTGCCCTCCCGAGATCCTGTCGTTCAGCTGCGTCGTCACATCGTCTAAATGGCAGAGCCGAATCAACCGATCCATGGGTTCGGTGTGATCGTAAAAGCGGCTGAAAATCTTGAGCGTGTCGGCCACGGTTAAAAATGAGAGCAAGGCGGTCTGCTGAAACATGATCCCCACCTCCTGCTTGAAATCCGCCTTTCGCGGACGGCCCTTGTAGAAAATCGTCCCGGACGTGGGCGGGATGATATCCTCCATGATTTCGATCAAGGTGGTTTTCCCGGCCCCATTGGGTCCCAAGAGGCCAAAGCAGGATCCACGCCCGATGCTCAGGCTAACCCCATCGACCGCCTGAAGTCCATTGTAAGCCTTGGTGATATCGGTTATCTTGAGCAACGGTTGGTTCTGGAAATCCATGGATTTATCCACGATCGTTTGTAACCTGTAAAAATCTTATTTAAAAAAAGGATGTTGCATATACGTGCCGGTTGACAGCGCACAACCGTTTTTTTATAGTCGGTACCGGATGGCAAATCAAGCTCCAAACGGTCCAGGAACAGGGCAATCGCAAGTAAAATCAAGAACCGGCAGTTCCTGAACGCGCACCATTACCCCATATTGATGAGTCGACATCGTGGATCGCAAATACCATCTGACCCTGTCCATCATCTTATCCCTGTTCCTCTTCGGTGCAGGGTCCGCCGGTTACATGCTGATCGAGGGCTGGAACTTTGGGGATGCCATGTACATGACCCTGATCACCCTGGCCACGGTCGGGTACGGGGAGGTTCATCAAGTCAGCGCCAACGGTCGTATTTTTACCGGGCTGTTGATCATCCTGGGCGTCGGTTATTTCATGTATGTGGGCGGGAACATCGTCCAGTTTTTGGTGGAGGACCGCATCCGGCTCATCTTCGGGAGACGTAAATTGGACAAACAGATCGCCAAATTGAACGGCCATTATATTATCTGTGGCTACGGTCGCATTGGGCGGGTACTTTCCCGATATCTGACCGAACGTTACGTGGATGTGGTCATCATCGAGAAAAATAGTGGTCGCCAACCGGCCATGGATGAGGATGGGGTCTTGTACCTGCTGGGAGAGGCCAGCGATGAAAGTCTTCTGCTACGGGCCGGCATCAAACAGGCCCGGGGTCTGATCACGGCCGTGGCCACCGATGCGGACAATGTTTTTCTCACGCTCATCGCCAAACAACTCAATCCCCGATTGTTCGTCGTTGCCCGGGCTATCCAGAATTCGGCCAAACGGACCTTACAGGCCGCCGGCGCCGACAAGGTCATCTCCCCCTATGATTTGGGGGCCCGACGCATGGCCCACGCGATTCTGCGCCCCACGGTAATCCGCTTTCTCGAATTGGCCTTCACCGATGACAGCACGGATATCCAGGTGGAGGAAATCAAGGTCAAATCCACCTCACGCCTACTCAATGTGGAATTGAAGAATTCGGGCATCCGCCAACAATTGGATCTGATTATTCTGACCATTAAAAAAGCCGACGATACCATGATTTTCAACCCCCAGGCCGACACCCGCATCGAAGTCGACGATACCTTGGTGGTGGTGGGGCGGGGAAAAAGTGTAAGTCAGTTGGAGCATATGCTGGGCAGCTAATTATAGTATTCACGAAAAGGTTTTTGGGCTGTGTTACCGATCGTCGCGGTATTGATTATACCGCATCCTCCCTCTGGCCTTGCCAAAAACATTTTCTTAAATACTATATGAGGAGCCGGGAATATGGCTATTCCAGAGCCGTCCTATGTGAAGGCATGGGCAAATGGCACCTTGCAGAAACGGATTCGGCAGAGCCTCGCGGCCCTGGCCTGCTGCACCCTGTGCCCAAGGCGCTGCAAGGTCGATCGCAACCGGGATGAAACCGGTTATTGTCGGACCGGCCGTCTGGCCAAGGTGGCGTCATTCAATGCCCATTTCGGCGAAGAGGAACCATTGGTCGGCGAGAATGGCTCGGGCACGATCTTCTTTTCCCATTGCAACCTGTTATGCAATTTCTGTCAGAATTTTGCGATCAGCCATCATGGCGAGGGCCGACTGGTCACGGAGGAGCAACTGTCCCAGATCATGCTGGAACTGCAACGCGCCGGGTGCCACAACATCAACCTCGTCACGCCGTCGCATGTGGTGCCCCAAATTCTGGGCGCCGTGGGGATGGCCGCCGACCAGGGCTTGCGGTTGCCCCTGGTATTTAATACCGGCGGCTATGATCGTGTGTCGACCCTGAATCTGCTCGACGGGATCGTCGACATCTACATGCCGGACTTCAAGTTCTGGGATCCATCGGTTGCCCAGCAGACCTGCGATGCGCCGGACTACCCGGAGAAGGCGCGTCAGGCGCTGGTAGAAATGCATCGCCAGGTGGGCGACTTGTGTATCGATGACCAAAGCGGACTGGCCTATAAAGGCCTTCTCGTGCGTCATCTGGTCCTGCCCGACGGGCTGGCCGGGACGGCGCCGGTGATGGACTGGATCGCCCGCAACATCTCCCGGAACACGTATGTCAATGTCATGGCCCAGTATCGGCCCTGCGGCAAGGCGGCAACGGTCAAGGCCCTGGCCGCCCCGTTGTCTGCAGACGCCTATCGACAGGCCCGGGAGGAGACGAAAGCCGCCGGTCTCACCCGCCTGGACAGGCCACGGCGGGTATTTGCTATCTATTAACTATAACTCAACGCTGCGAGGATTACATGAAACGAATGGTTTGGGCAGGACTGACGCTTTTCTTTTTTACCCTGTGCGCTGCGTCGGCCGCCGATACGCCGGCGCAAGTCAAATTGGTTACCGACAAAGGGGAGATCGTCATCGCGTTAGATGCCGGCGCAGCCCCCAAAACCGTGGCAAACTTTCTGTCTTACGTGAATGCCGGTTTCTACGATGGTACGATTTTTCATCGGGTGATCAAGGGGTTCATGATTCAAGGCGGTGGATTCGACGCCACGATGCAGAGGAAGCCAACCCGTCCGCCCATCGTCAACGAAGCGGATAACCGGCTGTCCAACCGGGTGGGCACCATTGCCATGGCCCGCACCTCAGACCCGCATTCGGCCAGCTCGCAGTTTTTCATCAATGTCAAGGACAATGGTTTCCTGGATCACCGCGGGAAATCGACCAAGGGCTGGGGGTACTGCGTATTCGGCAAGGTGGTCAGCGGCATGAATGTGGTGCGGGCCATCGAAAATGTTTCCACCACCAGCCGTTCCGGAATGCGGGATGTGCCCCAAACGCCAGTCGTCATTCTCAAGGCCGAGGCGGTAGTGACCGGCGACACCCCATCGCCATAATGGATTCCCGGATTCCACGATGATAAGGAACGTAAGGGATGGTAATGCGAATCGCGAATAGGTGCCGATGGACGGCATTGGCAGCCGCATTGGTTGTGGTGCTCGCGCCGTGGTTGGTGCATGCCCGAGGCCAGGATGCCACGAAGCCGTCGGCGGCTATCGACGGAACGGTCGATCACGCCTTTCGGGACTGGCTGGCGGCCCTGCGTGAAGAAGCGCACGGCAAAGGGATTTCGGAAACCACCTTGGACGCGACCCTGAGCGACATTACACCGATCAGACGAATCATCACCCTTGATCGGCAACAGCCCGAGTTCGCGCAAACCTTCTGGTCCTACCTCCACAACCGGGTCAACGATCATCGAATCGAGAGGGGTCGAAAGCTGCTGACCGAGCATGGCCCGCTGTTGGCCGAAATCCATGCCCAATATGGCGTGCCGCCTCGCTATCTGGTGTCTTTCTGGGGACTGGAAACCAATTTTGGCGCCTATACAGGCGGTTTCCGGGTGATCGACGCCCTGGTTACCCTTGCCTACGACCGGCGACGGGCATCTTTTTTTCGGATTCAGCTTTTCGACGCACTCCAAATTATCGAGGAGGGTCACGTCCCGCCGAAAAAGATGACGGGCTCCTGGGCCGGTGCCATGGGGCATATGCAGTTCATGCCGTCCACATTCATCGGATATGCCGTGGACCACACCGGCGATGGACGCAAGGACATCTGGCGAAGCCTCCCGGATGCGTTTGCCTCCGCAGCCAACTATCTGGCAAGTATGGGATGGCGCCCGCAAGAACGCTGGGGCCGTGAAGTAAGGCTGCCGGAAGGGTTCGACCTGTCGCAGGCCACCTTGAAGCAACAAAAGCCCCTGAAATGGTGGTCATCCATGGGCGTGAGGCGCGTCAACGGCCAGGCGCTGCCCCGCACGGACATGCAAGGCGCCATCATTTTACCGCAGGGCCACGGCGGTCCGGCATTTTTAGTCTATGAGAATTTTCGGGTCATCCTACACTGGAACCGATCCGTCAATTATGCCATCGCCGTGGGCCATCTGGCGGACCGAATCGTCGGTCTGCCACCCCTATCAAGCGGCCGTGAGGCGGCGCATGAACCGCTTTCACGCGATGAAATAAAGACAATCCAGGCGTATCTTAAACGGTCGGGTTTCAATGCCGGTGCCATCGACGGCGTGCCAGGCCCCCGCACCAAAGCCGCCATCCGCGCCTTTCAACAAAAGCATCGGTTGCCCCCGGACGGCTATCCGTCTCCGTCCCTGCTGCAATTTTTACTGGCCTTGCCGGCGACTCAGTGATTGATTGGTGGAATCCCATTTCTATTCGATTTCGATAGCAATAGCGATTTGGATTACCCCAAGCTTTCCAGCACGTCCGAGGCACTGGAATGAAAAACCAGATCGACCATCTGATCCAGCGGCGTGGGGTCACGATTGATGATCACCACCCTGGCACCGTGCTGGCGGGCGATCAACGGAAGCGAGGCAGCCGGCTGCACCACCAGGGAACTCCCCACCACCAAAAACAGGTCGCACGATTGGGTTTGTGCGATGGCCTGTTCCAGTATGTCGGCGGGCAGCGATTCACCGAAGAAAACCACATCGGGCTTCAGGGTGCCATCGCAATCCGGGCAGCGCGGCGGAAGCTGATTTTCTAATAGGCGATACACCCCGTCCATGGAATACTGCCGCCCGCATTGCAGGCAGACGATCCGCCGGGTGTTGCCGTGCAGTTCCAAAACGTTGAAGGAACCGGCGGCCTGCTGTAATCCGTCGATGTTCTGCGTGATGGTGCACTGTAATACGCCCGTTTGCTCCAACCGGGCCAGGGCCATGTGAGCCGCATTGGGCTGCGCCTTGTGAATAACCGGATAACGGACGTCTTTGAAGAAATTCCAGTAATAGGCGGGATCTTTAAAAAAGTAATCGACATTGGCGAACTTGGCTGGATCGTATTGGTTCCAGAGACCATCGTCGCCCCGATAGGTAGGGATTCCACTCTCTGCGGATATGCCGGCGCCGGTAAAGGCCACCATGTGTTTCGATTCGGCGATCAGGTGCTGCAATTGCGCGTTGGCGTGGGTTTGAGACATGGCTTTCCTTTAATTAATAGATTGGTGTCCAAGATTCAATCTTGCATCCAATGGGCAGCGAGGGTAACATTGATGGATTCGTAAAAAGTCGAAATTCTCATCTGTTCGTCATTCCGGCGCAGGTCGGAATCCAGTAATTTCAATAAGTTCTGGATGCCGGATCAAGTCCGGCATGACGAGAGCAGCACTTTTTAGGAGTTCATCAACTTTGGGTGCTCCCAGTAAGAGACCCTAAATGGCCACTGGGAATGGATTCAGCTGTAACCGCCCCATATCAGAGGGCTCTACAGACAAGACGACGCGAACGATATACGCAACAAGCATGGATGAGGAGGATTGGAATGTCAAGGAGATGGGTGGTATTGTTAATTCTGTGCGCCTATGTGGGAACCGCAGCACTATCGGGTTGTGTGTCTAATGATGCGTATCAGTACGAGAATATAAAAAGCGAGTATGCTCATCTGGCCTGCAACCTGGGCCCTGTGCAATCCACCGATGCCCCCAAGGTCACGTGTTCCATTAACAGCAAACTGACCCTAACGGACATCCTGGTCATCGCCAAAGCCAACAACCCGGATCTGCTCATGGCGTTGGCGCGTATCGACCGGGCCAAGGCAATGCTCGAGAAATCGACGGCACCCTTTTATCCCCAGGTGAATGTTTACACGGAGTACGTTCA
Source organism: uncultured Desulfosarcina sp. (assembly GCA_963674765.1). Taxonomy (GTDB): domain Bacteria; phylum Desulfobacterota; class Desulfobacteria; order Desulfobacterales; family Desulfosarcinaceae; genus Desulfosarcina. The sequence continues at coordinate 5,791,174 of OY771548.1, forward strand.
GGGCGATGCCCCGTCGGCCTATTTGTTCAAGACCATCGATCAGCGCCGGTTGCCACCGGATACCAATTTCAACGATCCGGGTTGGTTCGAGAACTATGAGAGCGGTGTGGGGGCCGGTATCAATCTGTTCAACGGCGGTAAAGACACCCTCAACCGGGAGATCGCCGAAACCGGTCTAACCATTTCAAAACTGGACCGCGACGGCATCGAAAACCAAATCATGGCCACGGCTATCGGTTCCTATTACGATATCCTCGCCGCCGGCAACTTCACTGCCGTGGCCAAGGAATCACTCGAGACCAACCGCTCTCAGTTAGCAATCATGGATGTTCGCTTTCGATCCGGCGGCGCGCTGAAAACCGATCTGCTTTCCCTGCAAGTGAGAATGGCCGAAGCCGAAGAAATTCTTGTCCAGAGCCGTAATCGCCAGCGCCTGGCACAGACCGCATTGGCGGAAATTCTCGGTGTCGAGCCGGATGTCCCGTTCAGTATCGTCGAGACCCACCCCTACACCATCGACATACCCGATGAAACCGAATCGGCCCTGAACTTTGCGCTGGTGAATCGACCGGAATTGGCCAGCGTACGGGAAAAGCTGCGCCAATCCAAAATGGCTGTGGATGCCGCCCGGGCCGGTTATCTGCCCCAGTTGAACTTTCAAACCCGCTATTACGTGGACGATCCTGAGATGAAATATTCTTCCGATCGCGACAACTGGACCGCCGGCCTCTACCTGAACTGGAATATTTTCGATGGGTTTGCCACCAAAGGGCAACGCGCCGAAGCCTTCGCCAACTTACGGGAAGCCCTGGCCGCCGACCGCAAGACCCTGTTGGCCGTTAAATTCGACGTCAAAAAAGCCTACCTCAATCTGGACGAAGCCGAAGAGCGGCTAAGAGTCGCCACATCCACCGTCGAAACCGCCGAGGAGACCTATGCGTTGGTCAAACGCCAGTACGAAGGCGGATCGGCCAACATCACCCGTTATCTGGAATCGGAACTGGCCTACAGCCGGGCCCGAATGCACCAAACCGCCGCTTTTTTCGACCGTGAAAAGGCCCGCGCCCAGATTGCCCGGGCGATCGGCTACTGGACCGGCAAACGGGAAAATGGCTCAGAAGCTGACCACTAACGGCTGATACGGTTATCCACATGGTCGTAAATGGATTGGATGCGAGGCAGAAAATTTCCCCGGTAGAGCCCACAATCGGAACCGAGGATCAGCCCGCCGTCATGGGCCAGGGCGGTGACCAATCGCTCGAACGATGGGTAATCAATCCGAGTATCGCGGTCTGCTTCCAGCATCCCGGCATCGATCCCGGCCATGATCACCAGCGGCCCGTTCCATTCCCTCTTCAAGACCACCAGATCATTGATGCGGTGTTGGACCGCGGCCAGTCCGTCAATCTTCCACACTTTATAAAGGGAAGCGAGGGGCTTGATGTTTCCACAGCAGTGAACCAAGGCCACGCCACCCGCCGCGTGAATGGTCTGCATGGCCTGACGGTAAAAGGATCCGCACAGGGCCTGGATATCGTCGGGACTGATCAGGGGCCCGCGATCGGCGGATAAATCATCGGCGATCACGATGCCACGAACGCCGGCATGCAAACATTTTCCGATCAATTCGATCGTCTGCGTGTGTTGCTCCGCGTATGCCTCGACAAGCGCCTGGCGCTGACGAACCCATCCCATGAGCACATCCATCAACCCTTTTCGATTGACCAGGGACTGGAAGGGGCCGTCAACGACGGCAAACACAAAAAGGTCCTCATGACGCCTGGCATGGGATAGGTCACCGCTCTCGAAATAGCGATACCCAAGATCGGGGATATGGCCCAAGTCGGTGGTGACGGGCAGGCAGACCACCGCCTGGCCCAATTGCTCGGCCAGCCGAAAATGATTCTCCACCGTATCCGTCAGCCCGGCGCGCTCGAATAGCTCGCTGCCCAGCCAAAGCTCACCCCGCGGGATGGGAAACACGGGTTGACATCTAAAAACAGCTTCGATCTGCTTCATCGGGGATTGTGAATGTGGCTGCATGGTCCGGGTCGCTTCCATGATAATCGTATGGCACTCAGATTTTATGGCTATTACCACAACCGGACATCAACCGTCCATAAATGATCATCCACGGCCTTTAATCGGTCATAGAACAAACTCGTGGAGTGCGCAGTCGGCTATTTTCAATGATTTTCCCATACTGCTAATGAACTGAAATTAAACGGATCTCCACCTGCTATTGGGCATAATAAAAACCGGTCTCTGAAAGGACCAGTTTTTTTATGAACATTTTCCGGTTCCAGTGTTTCCGGTTTTTGGTATGTGGCAGATGGCAGCGAAGGGACCATCACCACTGGTTCTGGCGGTTCATCCGACGATGGTGGTGGAGGTGGTTGCTTTATAGAGTCTTTGGCGTGGTAGCCCCTGATATGAATAATTATGCAAATAGTCGGCAAAAAGCCGGATGAGACAGCATTTGCCGCCTTCATGGGGGCTTAATGAAACCACCCGCGTGCGGGTGATTTCTTTTTTTACTTGCTTTATTTGTCTTTAATACGTTCGAGTGGTTTTTTATTTCCGGTAGCCAACAAGGCGAACTGGTTTTTGTGTTTGGTTGTTATTTTGAAATTTAAGGGACCTCCTGTAATCCTATAAGCCCAATTTTTTCTCATTATCTATCAGGAGGTTTTCTCTTTTTCTACGCGAAAAAGCTTCTATTTTTATACTACTTGTGGCGGTTTATTCTGTAATGATTTTAATATATAACGCTGTTGATTATTGTATGTGAAGAAGATACTTACTTTAAAGAACTCATGCGGTATATCCATTTGAATCCGCTTCGAGCCGGGTTGGTGGACACCCTGCCCAAACTGGATTGGTATCGCTGGTGCGGACATGCTTTCGTATTGGGAAGACGGCTCAATTCATGGTATGCACATGACGATGTACTGAACTGGATCAGCCATTGCCAAATGTATCAACAGACGCACCAAAACAGAACCTTATGAAAAACCACTATCGTGGATTGGTGTCGTGCGATGACGCCGGGGACTACACCGATGAACGCATTGATCCGATGAAATCCCCCGTTGGCGAAGCGCATAGAGAAATAGGCGGACGTCTCCCATGCACCTGTTTCCGATTCTAAATGTTTTCGGCACCCTGTTTCTGGTCACCGGCGTCTCGATGTTGCTGCCCGTCGCCTGTGCCTTGATCTACGGCGGCGATGACGCTGCGGCCTTGGCCATTTCTGCGCTGGTGACCCTCTTGATGGGGATGCCGCTGTGGTGGGGGTTTAGAAAACACCATGATTTGGGCATCAAGGATGGCATCTTCATCGCCGCCTTCGGCTGGGTGTTCGTTTCGGCCCTCAGCGCCCTGCCCTTCATGATCCACGGGTCGATCCCGTCGTTCACCGACGCCTTTTTTGAAATGATGTCTGGCTATACCACCAGCGGGGCCACCATCTTGACCGATATCGAAGTGGTGCCGCGCGGCTTGCTGTTCTGGCGCAGCGAAACCCACCTTCTGGGCGGCATGGGCTTTCTGACCCTGACGGTGATCTTCCTGCCCCACGGCATGGGAGGACTGCGCCTTTTCCGGGCAGAGTCCTCGCCTGGCCAAGTGATTACCAAGGAGAAATTTCACGCCCGCAACCGGGATACCATGGTGCGCTTGTGGCTGATTTACCTGGGGCTCAATGTGGCCCAGACGATTTTACTCTGCGGCGGGGGCATGAGCCTGTTCGACGCCCTGTGCCACGCTTTCGGGACCGTGTCGACCTCGGGATACTCGCCCTACAATGCCAGTATCGGGCACTACGAAAACGCCTATTTTGACTGGATCGTCATTGTGTTCATGTTTCTGGGCGGGATGACCTTCGTTCTGTTCTACCAGATGATGCGGGGAGATTTCCATTCCCTGCGGATCAACACGGAGTTTCGCTGGTATGTCGGATTCATGCTCTTTTTCTGCGGCATGGTCGCCTGGCTGCTGTGGAAGGAAAACACCTACGGCCTGACGGACGCCATCCGCTACGGCACATTTCAGGTTACCAGCCTGCTGACCACCACGGGCTTTACCACCGCGGACTATGAAAAGTGGCCCCAGGCCGCCCAGATGTTCCTGTATGCGGTATGCTTTATCGGCGCCTGTGCCGGGTCGACGACCAGCGGCATCAAGATCGTTCACTATGTTGTGCTGTGCAAATTCATGTCGGCAGCCATTAAAAAAATATTCTTCCAGCCCATGTCCATCATCTCCGTTCGCCTCAACCAGCGCCCGGTGGACGACACCATCATCCAGCTCTCGGTTTGCTACTTTATCGTCAACATTTTCATGATACTCGTCGGCGGCTGCGTGATGGTGCTCACGGACGACATGGATTATGTCACCGCCATGAGTTCAGTCATCGCCACGTTGATGAACATCGGCCCCGGGTTCGGCGCCATCGGTCCGTCCGAGAACTACGCCTTTATCTCGGATGCGGGCAAATGGTTTCTCTCCTACAACATGCTGGTGGGACGCCTGGAAATGTTTTCCGCGCTGGTCATCTTTTATCCATCCTTCTGGAAAAGGTAAAAGATATGAACGGCCACTATCCCAAAAACAGCTTGTGGACGTCCTTAAGATGCATCGACTTGCAGACCACGATCACCCGCTCCTCGGGCAGAATACGGGTATCTCCCACGGCGATCTTCCACTGGTCGTCTCGATAGACGCCCCCGATGAGAATTTTACCGTGAAAGGAGGGATCGATTTTGGAAAGGGGGATGCGGGTAATGGGCGAACCCTTGGTAGCCTTGATTTCGACCACCTCGGCGTCAAACCCGTGCAGATGGGCTACGGATAGCAGTTCGCCGCGCCGGATGAACTTTAAAATCTCATTGGCGGCCAGGACTTTCTTGTTCAACGCGATGTCCGAACCGCTGGTTGCGGCCAAAACCAGATATTCCTCTTTGCTCACCAGCGAAATGGTTTTGCGTTCGGTATTGCGGCTCTCACCATTGCTGGTGGTCATCAGGTGCTTGGCCAGCATACAGCTCATGATGTTGGTTTCGTTCTCTCCGGTGGTGGTAATAAAGGTGTCCATGTCGGTCAACCCGGCCATGTCGAGGGATTCGGCATCGGAGCCGTCTCCATGCAGCACTTCGGCATGGCTGAGTCGATGGCACAGTTCAGCGGCCCGCGCTTCGTCTTTTTCGACGATCTTGACCTTGACGTCCTTGCCCATCAAGTCGGCCACGCGGCTGCCCACCAGTCCACCGCCCAAAATCATGACCCGGTGTCGTCTCCGCTGCTCTTCGCCGGTGATGGCCATCAACCGGGGAAGGTGCTGTCTGGAAGCCATGATCAACACCTGATCCTGAGGCAAAATTTCATTGTCTCCACCGGGCAAAATGGTGGTGATGCCCCTGGCGATGCCCACCACCCGAAAGTGGAAATCGTTGTAGGTTCTGGAAAGGTCTCTGAGTTTTTTGTGGGCCAGGGGCGATCCCTCGGTCACCCGGGTGGCCATGACCTGGGTCTGGCCGTCGGCGATGTCGATAATCTCGATGCCGGCCGTGCGTTTGACCAGGCGCACGATCTCCTGGGCGGCCAGTTCTTCGGGGTGAATGATCAAGTCAAGCTTGAGATCGCCATTGGTGAGGATGGCGTCCCTGCCGCCGAAATCCAGGGAACGGACGCGGGCGATTTTCAGCGGGATGTGGAACCGGTCGGCAATCATGGCGGACAACATGTTGACCGCATCGTTGTTGGTGACGGCAATCAGCACGTCGATACCCTCGGCGCCGGCCCCACGCCAGCAGTCGATATCCATGGCCGATCCCTGAATCAGGCGGGCGTCCAAATGGCTGTCGGCGTAACGAATCAAGCGGCTGTCAGGTTCGATGGCGGTGACGGCGTACCCCTCGTGGACCAGACGTTTGGCCAGGTAAGAGCCAACCCCGCCCAATCCCAGGATCAGGATGTTTTCGATAAACGCCTTCTTATTTTTCAGCATGATCACCGCCATCCGATGCAGTTTATCGTTGAAAGGTTGATTGGGGAAGGGATACGAATCGCAATAATTGACGGATTCGTAAAAAGTCCGATATCGGCGTTACGCTTCATCCTTCGTCACTGCGGAGTACGGTAAGTACGCCTCATTCCTCAGGATTCGCAAGCCTTGATCTCGGGCTTTTTACGAATCCGTCCAAAGGTCGACTTTTTACGAGTTCATCAATAATTGATTCGGACAATCTGTTTGTTTCAATTGGCTATGATTTTATAGAGCTTAGGCATCATTAAAACGTTATGGTGATAAGCGAAGCAATCATTTCTGTCAATATATCTTTCCCTGTACCTAAACACGGCTCCCTCAAACTGACGGATTGGCTACCGTACGTTAACCGTCTATCAACGATCTTCTGCAGCCACCCACCTGTCATTATCGGTTCTCTTTCGTAATCCTTACCCTCATCACACCAGTTTTTTCATCAAATCAGTCGCGTTTATTTGACCAACCCATCACTAATGCATTATTGAAGTAAATTTCGTTAAGCAAATACCGAGGAAAACCCCATGAAAGTTCTAGTTGGATTCGATGACACGGATGTTATTGGATGCGGACGCGGCACTGGCAAGCTGGCGCGTTGGTTCACGCAAAAACTGCCCGAGGGCGTTGCCTTGCATGGCGCCGTGAGGCAGCAATTGCCGGTAATCGAGGGAATTCCGTATACATCCCAGAACAGCGCCGCCTGCCTGATCCTGGATCATGTTCATCCCGAACAAATTCAGCAGATCATCGACAATGCGGCCGCCCACATCCATGAGCATTTCGTGGAGGGCAGCGATCCGGGGCTGTGTGTCGTTCCGATCGACAATGGCACCATCGATGGATTGATCGAATTCGGGCGCTTGGCCTGCACCCGAATCGTCACCCAGAAAGAGGCCATGGCATCGGTCAATGGGTTTCATCTGTCAGGCCATGGCGGCACCGAGGACGGCATCATCGGTGCCGCGGCCGGCGTGGGACTAACCCTTTACGGGTGGAGCGGCCGATTCATCGAGTTTGGCGACCTGCGTCGCTTCGATCGATATGTGCGTGTGGCCGACCTGGAATCCCATGGCATCCGCGTGCTTTCCATTGATCGTAACGCACTGGTGCCCGGCGGCGAAGACACGGTGGACACCCAGGATTGGCTTCGGCCGCGCCTGTGGGGTGACCATCCCGTCCTGCCGGTGGAGGCGACCGGTCCTGGAACGTGGCGATCGATTGGGTCGAAAAACAAGCCATAGAGGAGAAGGACGGAGAAAGAGCGTCTATTTTAGCGGACTCCCTGGTGCCTGGACATGGTCAGCAGAGTATCCGTTTTTTTTTCTTCATCCATGGACGCAGCGATGTCCATGGCCTCCCCCGAGGCTCTCAGGATAATCGCGGAATAAAAATTATATTCCTTTTCCCCTTCCAGATGGGTGAGTTCGACGTTGTGGTGCGCCTAAATCATTTTCAATCCATTCCTTGGTCTTTGAAGGTCAACCCTTGATATTAATACGAATAATGATACTATATTGACATGATAGAGCTGATAATTCAAAACGATTTAAAGTGAGAGAAGAATCAATGAGCGAAATTGACCTTTCAGGATTGAAAATTGGAATGGAAAGCACACTAAGTATCATTGTTTCAGACGAAAACAGCGCCGAAGCCGTCGGTTATAAAGGGATGCCCGTTTTAGGCACCCCCCACCTTGTTGGAGTTATGGAAACCACTTGTATTTTCGTCCATGAATTCCTGCCAAAAAACTACCTGACTGTAGGAATATCAAATAATATGAGGCATCTGTCAGCATCACCGATCGGAGCAACGATTGTCTCAAAAGCACAATTAACTGCCATCGAAGGAAGGAAACTGACCTATCACGTAGAAGCTCACGACTCAGTTGAAAAGGTAGCCGAGGGCACTCACACACGGTTTATTATTGACTCCAAGAAATTTTTTGCAAACCTTGAGAAAAAGAAACAGAAACTTGCTCTTTTTTAAAGCGCGTTGGAGACAATTGGACACATTAACCATTAGCTTGAGTATTGTTTGACAATGGCACCTCGTATATCACCCGCATGGTGGCCGCTTTTGGCTGTGGCTTCCCCAGTTATCGTCCCTTGGTTACTTGTCAGAAATCGTCACTTTCAGGAAGACCGTAGCCGGGTCGCAGAACTTAACCAAAACCGCATAAACCAGGCTAAGCTCCTTGAAATGCCCGAACTCGATTCATTGGAGATGACGGTGCTGGTGGAATGGAGAGCCGAGCAAGGATTCATGGGCGATGCCGGTGTGTCCTATCTATTCAAAACCGAATTAGGCTCGATGCTCTATGATATCGGCTTTGGCTCAACCCGTCCCGCCCTACCTCACAACGCTGCAAAGCTTGGCTTTCATATCGATCAGGTAGATGCCTTAACCATCTCGCACCTTCACGGTGACCACATGGGGGGAATCCCTGCCCAACGATCACGGCAAGTGAGAGTGCCCGATGAGCTAATGTCATCGAAATTAAGACCCTGCTTCCTTCCTGACAGAGCTGAAGCCACGGGATTCAAGGCCGAATTGGTCGACAGGCCAAAGTTACTGACTGCCGGTATAGCGTCCACCGGTCCTTTGGCCAGGAGCCTGTTTGTATTTGGCTTCACGGAAGAACAGGCTTTACTGGCTCGAGTCAAGGGCAAGGGTCTGGTGGTCTTCACTGGCTGTGGCCATCCGACTATTGAGGTTATTCTGAAGATGGTGAGGCGTTTATCCAATGAGCCTTTCTACGCGATTGGTGGCGGGCTTCACTTTCCTGTGACTGGAGGGAGAGGCAACCGCGCTGGCATCCAGTTCCAAAGGATTTTCGGCACGGGCAAGCCTCCTTGGCAGCGAATCACCGACGAAGACTTGAGCCGAACGATTGCGGCCATTAATAGTGCAGGCCCCAAGAGAGTCCATCTTTCGGGGCACGACACCTGTGACCACGCTATAGACCGGATGAAAAAAGAACTCAATGCCGAGACCGAGGTGCTTAAGGCCGGGATGACTTACCGATTTTGATTCAGTCTCACCGTATCTCTTGCAAGGTGATCTCTGAAACACGAAATTCGTTTTGCAAAGTCCTTTTCCACGCACGCCGATTTCGATGCCGCGTCCATCATCGACAAAATGGACGCTTCCGATGATAAAATAAAACAAGCTCAGCTTATCGAACGGTTGCAACGGTTTTTTACCAAAAACAAAAAGGTGGCCGAAAAGACTATTGAGCAGCTTGTGATTCTTAAAAAGTGACAAGGCCCCCGATGCACGCGAGGGCCTTGCCAGTGAAACGTAGAAATGGATTGAACTTAACCGTTGTATCAGCATTTCATTGGAATACTTTAGTTTTTTAACTATCGGAAGCCAACTTTTGTCACGACGCTAACGAAAGGCGGGGCAATCATTTCTTGCCGGCGCCCTTCTTCAACCGCATCCCCCGTCCACTGAGGATGCGATCCATCATCCCGTCTGATAGGTCATAGTTGAAAAAACGGCCATAAAAACGCCGGATCTCCCCTTCCAGATCCATATCCGAAACGCTTTCAGGGTAGATGGTCTTGGTCGTCCACAGGATCGCCAGGGGCGTTTCAAGCGACCCGGGGTGCCCCCAGCGTGAAATTCCGATGGGCAGTTGATGGATGCGGTGGGTCTTGACGGCCGTGACAGGCGCCCACTGGGGACTGTTGCGGATATAGTCGCATACCCCGGGTTCATTGGCCAGAATCACCTGGGGGTCCCAAAGGAGAATCTGCTCCATGCCCACCATGTGCTCACTGGTGAGCAAATAACCGGCGTCAAGGGACGTGACATTAATCAACCCCGTTGCCGCGATCCAGTCCGATGACAGGCTCTGTTTGGGCGCGGTCCGGTTGGGCTCGACGGTGGCATGATAGACCCGCAGACGCTTGTCCGGCGGAAGATCGGCCATGACCCGGTTGACGCGTTCAATACAGTCAAGGTAGTAACGGTTGTATTCATCTGCCTTGGCTGAGGCCCCAATGGCCTTGCCGATGATGGCGACGACCCGGCGCTGCTCGGCCATGCTGTTAAAATCCACGGCAATCCAGGCAATGCCCATGGCATCGAACTTGTCGGCAATGGCCGAATTGCCGCCGGTCTGAGAATGGACGAACACGATATCCGGGTTTGCGCCGGCCAGTTCTTCCATGTTGATGGCGCCCTGAACCTTCGGCACCACGGCTTTTCTGAACGCCGGATACATGTCGTTGAGCAGGACATCACGCTTGAGCCCGTTTGAGACGGCAACGATTTTGTCCGCTTTGCCCAACATGCCCACCACATGGCCGGTAAAGGCATACATGCAGGCAATGCGGTCCACCGTGTCCGGAAGGGCGACCACTCGCCCGAGTGAATCGACAACGGTCCGATCGCTCCCCGCGGCCGGCAAGATTGCCGGATGGATGGCCAGTGCAAAATATAGGCACAAGATCGTGGTCCATCCCCATTTCCATCGAATCATGCTGCTTATGATGGTGTTCACGGTTATCATCCTTCAGGCAAGGGGTGGATGCGTGGTATTCAGCGCAATGATGTGTTTCATCGAATTTCCCTCTGAATTGGTCAAGGAAATCACATCGGCATTGATTCCGTAAAGCGTCTCCAATTTGGCTTTGTCGATGACAGATTCCGGATCGCCCATATCCAAAAAACCCCCATTGTGGAACAGGGCGATGGACGTCTGGATCTGCTGGCTCTTGAAATAGAATGCGTGATTGGGGAAATGGGTGGCCATGATCACCGAGCGGCGCTTTTCCTTGACCAACGCGCAAATCGCTTCCATGATCACCAGTTCATAGCGAAAATCCAGATGGGCCGTGGGTTCATCCATGATGATGATGGGGGTTTGCTGCACCAGCGCCCGGGCAATCATCACCAGTTGAACCTCCCCGCCGCTGAGCTGGGTATAGGGTCGCCGGCTCAGATGGCGGATCCCGATGCGCTCCAGGGCTTCGTCGGCGAGCCGTCCGTCCCGTCGGGATGGGGACTGAAAGAACCCCAGATGGGCCGTTCTTCCCATGGTCACGATTTCTCTCACCGTATAGGGAAAGGTGCGCTCGTGAACCTGAGGCACATAGGCCATGGTGCGGGCGATGGTTGCGGGTTTCAGCCGGGTCGTCTTTTCGCCCATCAGTTCCAGGGTGCCGGATGTAAAATGACGCAGGCCCAAGATACAATCGAGGAGGGTGGTCTTGCCACAGCCGTTGGGACCGATCAGGCAAAAGATCTCCCCCGCGTCGACATGAAAACTGATCTGCTCGAAAACCGGCTGCGATGCATAGGCAAAAGAGACATCGTTGACCGCTAACACAGCCATTACCACCCGCCCCCTTTTGTCCTTTTCAGCAAATAGACGAAGAATGGACCGCCGACCAGGGCCGTCAGAATGCCCAACGGAATTTCGGCACCGGTCAACACGCGGCCCAAAATATCCACCAGGATCAGAAAGCAGGCGCCCAGTGAGAGACAGACGGGGATCAGCACACGATTGTCATTGCCGACGAGCATGCGTCCGATATGGGGAATGACCAGGCCGATCCAGCCGATCACGCCGCTGACGCACACCGCACCGGCCGTACACAAGGTGGCACAAACGATGACGATCCCCTTGCTCAAGCCGGTATTGAGTCCTAAAGCATGGGCCTCGCGGTCTCCCATGGAAAGGACGTTGATCTGCCACCGGACGGCCAGCAGCCCTGCGGTGCCCACGGCCATGGGTATGCCCGCGAAAAAAATGTCTCGGTAGCGGGCCGAGGCCAGACTGCCCATCAGCCAGAAGACGATGGCAGGCAACTGCTCATAGGGATCGGCGACATATTTGACCAGGGCCAACAGGGCGGCGAACACCGAAGAGACGATGACGCCGCCCAGAACCAGCATGATGGCCGGCGTGCTGTGATACAATCGGCCGATCAGGTAACTGCAGGCAACGGCCAGCATTCCGAAAAACAGGGCGAAGGGATAGGCGGCCGACACGCTGCCCACCAACAAGATGGCCAGGGCCGCGCCGAAGCCGGCCCCGGCGCTGACGCCCAGAATGCCTGAACTGACCAGGGGGTTGCGAAACAGTCCTTGAAAGGCGGCCCCGCTCACCGCCAGGCAAGCCCCCACCATGGCCCCCAAGATAGCCCTCGGAAGCCGGATTTCCCGGATGATGGTGTGGGTCATGCTAGACGCTGCGGGTCCATCCAAAGGATTGAGACTTTTTAGGGCGCCGATCACGTCCCAAAGCGGGATGGGGTAACGCCCGACGGACAGCGACAGCAACAGGCAGATGACCGGTGCCAAGCCAAAGACGGCATACCACGTCACGTGTTTCATGGGCGGATCATATTCTCAGACCGACGTATGGACGGAAACACGCTATTCGTGCAGACAATGCTAAAACCGCCCCAGGATGGTGGAGATAAAGCACCCGCTATCATCGTCATCATCATCATCATCATCATCGTCACTGTCATCGTCACTGTCATCATCATCGTCGGAATCGCCGATCAGATCCTCCGGATAATCACCGTCGTCATTGGGCACGGTCGTGACGGTCAGATCGTCGATGGCGAATTGCTTGTCGCCCGACAAGGTGACCATATTGAAGGATGCATCCAGGTCCGACGCATATGCGATCCACCCGTCACCATCCTCGTCGTATGGCGATCCATCCCCAGGATCGGTGGTCGGTGAGTAGACATAGGCGACGATAGTCTCCTCGTAAAACGGCTCCTGACTGACGGTGGTATCGAAATAGGAGACCAGGATATTGGCGGTCTTGTTGTTGGAACCGGGCCGTCGATAGTTGAAGGCAATCGCCGTGGGAGCGTAATCGAATTGGATGGCCACCCCTTGAATATAGTTTTCTTGCTCATCCTCGGGTTTATCCAGTGCCAGATAGTTGGATTCCGGATAGTGCCTAAGATGTAGTGGGTTGTCCTGTTATTTGTTTAGCACTACGTCTAATGCGCTACCGGAAAAATAATTAATAATCTAAAATTGATATTTGGTATTGAAATCTGCACCGGCCACCTGGATAATTTTTGGACGGACGGGATGAAAATATCTGCAATCATGAAAGAATAGGAATTATTTGGAGAAGATACAAATTTTCGAGGTTCAGAATAGTCGTTTATAAATTGAAAAGGCAGAACTATTTCAGTCCTGCCTTTTACATCCAGCATTATTTTTATTTAAAATCAGTGGATCAGTGTCTTAATAAAACAGCCACCGCCACCGTCATCATCATCATCATCATCATCATCATCATCATCATCATCATCATCATCATCATCATCATCATCGCCATCATCATCGCCATCATCAAAGAATGTTGTGAATCTGTAGGTCCCGGTTCCACTATAACCGTGTACTTGAATATAATATATTCCTGCATCGAGGTCGGTATCAATTTCTTCAGCAATAATAATTGAGTCGTGAACTGCTGATTGTAAAATGAGGGTTTGTGAGGAATCATATAGATAAAGATCGAAGTCATCCGGTGATGAAAAGGCGATCTTTATTGTCACAAAACCATCATTTTGAACTGTAAACTTAAAATAGTCGCTATCACCTTCTGTATCAATTTCGTCGTCAAAGTCTGAACCGTCAATGTTAATATTTATGGCTTCACTAAAAGAGTCATTACCATCGTCATTATTAACAGAGTCGTCATTCACAACAGCGGAATCTTCAGTGGAATAATCGCTTTCACCAACATCGCTTACAGCAGAAACAGCAAAATAATATGTTTCTCCGGGTGCGAGTCCGCTAATGGTAACCTGAGTTACGTTTCCGACGTCAGCCCCATTTGCAGGACTGCCGTTGTCATCTGGGGTGTACGGGGGATTGTTTGAATCTTCATCATAATACACCTTATAACCGGTTGCGCCAGTTGATGTATTCCAACTGAGGATAACCTCACCTGTACTGTTTCCGGTTATGGCATTAAAAACCGTTGGTGCAATAGGGATCTGAATAGAGTCGTCATTCACAACAGCGGAATCTTCAGTGGAATAATCGCTTTCACCAACATCGCTTACAGCAGAAACAGCAAAATAATATGTTTCTCCGGGTGCGAGTCCGCTAATGGTAACCTGAGTTACATTTCCGACGTCAGCCCCATTTGCAGGACTGCCGTTGTCATTTGGGGTGTACGGGGGATTGCTTGAATCTTCATCATAATACACCTTATAACTGGTTGCGCCAGTTGATGTATTCCAACTGAGGATAACCTCACCTGTACTGTTTCCCGTTATGGCATTAAACACCGTTGGTGCAATAGGGATAGAGTCGTCATTCACAACAGCGGAATCTTCAGTGGAATAATCGCTTTCGCCAACATCGCTTACAGCAGAAACAGCAAAATAATATGTTTCTCCGGGTGCGAGTCCGCTAATGGTAACCTGAGTTACGTTTCCGACGTCAGCCCCATTTGCAGGACTGCCGTTGTCATTTGGGGTGTACGGGGGATTGCTTGAATCTTCATCATAATACACCTTATAACTGGTTGCGCCAGTTGATGTATTCCAACTGAGGATAACCTCACCTGTACTGTTTCCCGTTATGGCATTAAACACAGTTGGTGCAATAGGGGGAGATGTATAATCAATTGTTAGTCTTGGCCAATAATTGACATTAGAATTTTCCTTGGATGAAAGAAGGTGCCGTTCTCCTGTAGTTCCATCAGAAGACAAATGGAAACCCATATTTGTATACTTACCATTTGCCCAACCTCGAACATGTTCAGTGACATCAATTGTAATATATCCGGAAGACAGATTTAGGTCATACGTGGTAATTGGTGAACCCGCAGATAATGACATCCAGGAGCTCCATGTGTAGGTTTCTTCCGACCAGCCCGAACCAGCGCGTTCAACCGAAAGGGTATGAGTGCCTGCGCCACTTTCTATATATAGGCGTAGTTTTGCGCTTTCGATCGTATCTCCGAGTTGTATATCATTAAAACAAATTCTACTTTCATGTTCATTTCCCGTAAAACCTTTGCCAACAATCAAAGCGTCTTCATCTCCATAGTTATCAAACGGATATCCAGAGCTAATAAATGCGTCATCATCTGGATATAAAAAATATGTCCCTGCGGAAGTCTCCGTAACAAAATTTGTCATAACCATGAAAATCAAAGAAAAAACCATCGTAATTGACAGAAGTGTAGTTTTCATTATTCTACTCATTTTTCTCATCCTTTTTGTTGTGGATCATGAATCAATCCGATTATGTCCGGCAAAGAGAATCAAATCTTGCACACCATTTACGCTGTCCCACAAAAAAGCGTGCCGCCCACCGCTTGATATCGTTGAAGCTCCAACAACCTGCCCTGAATCATTGATACCCCATGCGTAGCTTCTGTCTCCGCTAAGGGTTCCCAAAATTTGCATATTTTGGCTATCATATACGCAATAGTCATACTCGATGATCAAGTTTTTTTTAGGGGAGAGGGGGCAGTCAACAGATAAAGCTCCAGTCTCGTCCCTACGAGAACCTTCAACGCTCTAAAAGCTGGCCGCCCCCAATTCGAAACGTACAACAAATAAATTCCATTGACCATTAAAAATTTCTAATAAATTACAAATATGACTGGACAAGGGCTCGGAAGCCTGTCAAAATAAAGATCGGGGGGGTAGTGCATTAGACGTAGTGCTAAACAAATAACTGGACAACCCTTTAGATATATTGTAAATAAAGATATATCACTATATCTAAAGGAGCATATCACTATATGAAGTGTCCAAGTTCAGAGCACCTTACCTCTGTGAAAAATAAAACGACACCAGCGTGGTTTCAAACATCACTATTTACTAACTCGTGTCCATCCACGAAAATAAGTAACTGGAATAAATAAAAAAAGCGCATTTTGTGCTGGAATTTTCTCACCATGTGTAGTATAAAGTATTTTGCCAAACACTTAAAAAAACTACATAAACAAGAAAAAGGGTCAACACAAAATGCGCGAAAAACAACAAAAACAAATGCCGCTGATCGATCTTCCCACAGGTTATCCCAAAGAAATAGAGCTGGAGATGATCAGCAACATCCTTGACGATACTTCTACCATTTACGATCATGTTCTGCAAGATCTCAACGGTAATCTGAAGGTAGAACGTCACCGAACCGGTGCTAATGGGATGAGCGCCGAGCAGGTAACCCGGGCCGCGATCGTGATGAAGCTTTTCAACTTCACCTATGAAGATTTGGCATTTCATATCTCTGACTCCAGATCGCTCAGACGATTTTGCAGAATTGGTATTTTCGATAAGGGTTTCAAGAAATCTGCCCTGAATGAAAATATCAAAAGGATCCGTCCGGGGACTTGGGAGCTGATCTCCCTGGACCTGTTGGCATATGCAAAAGACAACAACATTGAAAAAGGCCGAAAGACCCGGGTTGATTGTACCGTCGTCGAGAGCAACATCCACCTGCCATGTGATTCCATGCAGTTGTACGACTCAGTGCGTGTGCTTACGCGGTTGTTGACCCAACTCCGGGATGACTTCAGAATCAAAATCATTTTCACGGATCACCGTCGCCGTGCGAAAAAGCGGATGACCGCCATCCAATACGCCAATGGGGAGAAACAACGACTGTCCCCGTATAAAGACCTTCTCAAGGTCACAAAAAAGACCATCGGCTACGCGATCAAAGCCGAGGAAATTATAAGCAGACGCTGCACCGCTAATTTTGAATTGCTCGGCTTACTGGACGCCATTAAACATTATGGTGATCTGGCCCGTCAGGTCTACGACCAGACTTACCGCCGGGTTATTCAAGGCGAAAGCGTGCCGGCCGACCAAAAGGTGTTTTCAATTTTCGAAGACCATACCGACATCATCATCAAAGACCGCCGGGAAAACCATTATGGTCATAAGATTTGCCTGACCGGGGGAGCCTCGAACCTTATCCTTGATTGTGTCATTCTCGAGGGCAATCCCGCAGACAGTACACTGGTTGAACAGATGCTGGACCGCCAGAATCAGGTCTATGGACGTTACCCACTGAAAGTAGCCCTGGACGGTGGCTTTGCATCCAAAGGTAATCTGCGCATTGCCAAAGCCAAAGGGATCAGAGATGTCTGCTTTGCCAAAAAGCGAGGTCTTAAAGAAACCGACATGTGTCGCAGTCATTATGTGTATAAAAAGCTTCGCCAATTCCGCGCCGGGATCGAATCGGGCATATCCTGGCTCAAACGCAGTTTCGGCTTGACCCGGTGCACCTGGAAAGGTTTTCGTGCTTTCAAAAGTTATGTGCTTTCGTCAGTGGTTGCGGCCAACCTGCTGACAATCGCGCGAAAGCAATTGGCTGCTGCTTAGCTGCGCAGCCAGGAAAAAGCCGGTTATCGATAACGAGGGGAAAGGTGCGCCCAGAGGAGCTCTTTTATAGAGCATATGTCCATATTTGCCTGCTTTTTTCAGTCTGCAGTGCCTTGGAGAAGTTCTTCCCTTCGTTGCCCCGTTTTTACTTCTCTGCACGCCGCTGAAAAGACCAATTTATGGACGGACACTAACTCATAGGTGAGACGTAAATTACTTCCGGGATATTCTATCTCAGCCTTGTTGAGTTCGTCTAAAAGTGAGGCGATCGATCGATTGTCCGCCGGCGTCGAAGCATTGTGAATCCGAACAAGCAAACGATTGTTTTCCATATCGGGCAATAGGTCGGCATCGGTGACGAACAGCCCTTGCAACAGCCGCCTGGCATCGGACATATCCACCGTTGGACCGAGCAACATTGCCGCCATGGCCGTCTCCGCCCGATAGGCGATCATGCGCACGGTGTCCATCAGTCGCTTGCGACCCGGTAGCAGACGATTGAACTTGTCCTTTTCCTCAAGTTCCCCCCAGGTGATGTGTTTTGGCGTCTGTTTCAACTGTTCTTTCAACGTTGCCAGCTGATGTTCATGCTGGTCGATATCTTCCAGCAGCTCGCTTTTTCGCTTCAGCCATTTTTGGTATTTCTCCGGATTGGTTTCGCTTTCCGGGTGCATGGTCATTTCGCTAAAGCGTGATCGGCGGTAGCGCAGCCGGCTTTGTACCTGATTACGTCTACGGTTCAGTTCCCGCCAGCTGGGGTTGACCACTTTTTCGGTGTCAGGAATCTCAACGACGCCATATTCACAAAGCATATCAATTTCAAAGTGTTGCTTCATATAGCGAAAGAAGTTTTCCTGACACCACCGGGTAAACATGCGTACCGCCAGCTGGGTATGCGGCAGATCGTAGGCAGTGCTGATCAGACTGGTTTGATGACCCGAATCGGTCAGCTTGCGAACCTCTCGCACCCAAAACGCGTTCTTGCCCGAGCCCAGCAAACTGCCTATTTCGGCCACACGCATGGTGACCGTCTCGCCGCCGGGCATGATCACGGTTTTTTCCTCAAACCAACTCTCCGGCCACGGTTCGGCCGGGTGCTTATGATAGGTGATGCAGGCAATCCGATGCGTGCGCCACATCCTGGCAAAAAAGTCCGGGCTGTAGCCCTCCCGGTCGAAAACCAAAACGAAGCGACAAAGATGGGCGTTGGCTGCCAACGCCTTTTCATCAGGCTGATTGGGAACCTCGTCGAGCAGCCGTGGCACGATGTCGTGCTCGAGGACTTGGATAAGTCCGGGATCGATTGGCTTTTCGATCAGGAAAAAAGGCCGGCCGATGGCATCGTTGACCCAATAATCGGTCGTGCCTCGCAAACACAGCCGCTGCCGGGTGACATAGCGCCGCGGTAGTTTGGTCAGCTTGCCGTGATAAACGCGAACATGGCCATCGACGTAAAGGGTGCCGGCCGCATCGGGCTGGGCCTGCATCCAGTGCTTGCTAAGGGACCGCCTATAAATAACTTCGTAAATGTAGGTGACAAACTAACATTATAAATTTATCCAAATATATATTCAAAACAGCATAAGCAACAATAAGTCATTATATTTTAGTATATTATAAAATTATAATTGTTTGACGCTCGTTGTTTTAAATGTTATAGTGTCAACTATACAACAATTTAAAGCTGACACTATAACATTATGAATATTCAAAAATATCAATCAAAAGACTTGGAGCAGTTTCTAATACGACAAAAAATCAGCACGTTAAAAGAGATTAAAGCAGTGCTCGGCACTGATGTCGATATGACGGCTTTTAGAAAGCTCAAACAATTGTCGTACCGATCAAGTTACTCACATGGAGGCAGATACTACACCCTGGACAAAGTCGCCAAGTTCGACGACAACGGCCTATGGTGTCACTTATCTGTCTGTTTTTCGCAGCATGGCAACCTGCTTTCAACCCTTGAGCACTTGATAGCAGGATCCGAAGCAGGTTTTTTTGCCAATGAACTTGAAGCGCTGTTGGCCGTTAGTGTCAAAGAATCGCTTTTACGTCTGACAAAAAAAGGCAAAATTGACAGGCAAAAAGTCTCCGGCTTTTACCTGTACTGCACAGCCGATGCTTCTATGCGCAGGCAACAATTGCTGGCTCGTCGGGTAAAGCTTTCGGATACCGAAGACTTCTCGGACGAACTCAAAGCAGCGATTATCTTGTTCGTCAGCATTCTTGATGAACAGCAGCGGCGACTTTTTGCCGGGCTTGAATCGTTAAAACTTGGCCATGGGGGTGATCTACGCATTGCGGATCTGCTGGGTTTGCATCCCCAAACCGTCGCCAAGGGCCGTCGGGAGCTCATTGATCAAGACATTGTTGTCGATCGCACCCGCAAGAAAGGGGCAGGTAGAAAACCGGTGGAAAAAAAACACCGGAAGTGATCAAGGAGATCAGAAATATTTTGGAATACGATACCGCCGGAGATCCGATGACGGGAAGAAAATGGACCCGTCAAACCCCGGCAAAGATAGCTCGCTTGCTTGAAAGACGTCTCGGTATCCGCGTGTCAGCGGCAACCGTCCGGCGACTATTAGGCGAACTCGATTATTCATTGAAGGCCAACAACAAAGCCCTATCGGCCGGATCGCATCCAGACAGAGACAAGCAGTTCGACATTATCAAGTGCCTTCGGGAAAACTTCAGCGCGACAAAAGATCCGATCATCAGTGTGGACACGAAAAAGAAGGAATTGATCGGCTTGTTCAAAAATAATGGTCGCGTGTGGTGCGGCGAAGCCACCAAGGTCAAAGATCACGACTTCCGATCCGAGGCATTGGGGATAGCAGCCCCCTATGGCATATATGACGTCGGGCTCAACAAGGGTATTGTGGTGATCGGAAAGTCGGCAGATACACCTGAATTTGCGGTAAACGCCATCAACACTTGGTGGCAAAGTTATGGCAAGCATCATTATCCAAGGGCCAAACGCGTTCTAATTTTAGCCGACAGCGGCGGAAGCAATGGAGCCAGGCCACGTGCATTTAAAAAGTTTCTTCAGCACCGGCTTGCCGACGGGCATGGTCTTGAAATTTCAGTTTCGCACTATCCGGCAGGAGCAAGCAAATGGAACCCGGTGGAGCATCGAATGTTTAGCGAAATCAGCAAAAATTGGGCCGGCACACCTTTAGAAAGCTTTGATATCATGCTCAATTTTATTAATGATACCGATACTGAAACAGGGCTTCAAATCCAGACATATTTTGACGAGCGAGAATATGCCAAAGGGATAAAAGTCTCAGACAAGGAATTCAAAAGCCTAAATATTTCAAAGAACAAGGAATTGGGCAATTGGAATTATACGATCAAGCCCTCAAATCCATCGGCGAAGCATGAGTCAAGAGATAAGAAGAACTTTTAAAATGTGAACTTATTTTTGACTGAACCCTAAGATGCGCGGCCCATATCTCGGCCGCATTAGCCTCACTCAACGTATCCATTTTTTTTCGCAGGCACCGTGCTTCCGGAACGCGATCCAGACCCAAAAGCTTACCGAATTCACCCGGCGGATTCTCGCGCAAGCGTTCAACGCTCTTGATCCGGCAAAGCGTCATGAAGGCCAGCACCAGCAAGATCTGGAAAATGGTGTAATACCCGCGGATCTTTCCCAAAAGCGTTTCAGCGCCTTCCAAAATACCGTTGGCCAAAAGCGCTGGCACGGCACACAAAATCCCTGCTTTGGGGACATCCAAGCAGGGCTCGAACCGCACTTGCGCTTCACCTTGACCCATTGAGGCCAAAGCCCGATCCAAAACTCGCGTGCAGGCCGTACCCATGCCCTTGGCCGCGGCCGCATCCACCGCGCTGCGCGATGATTTATCCGTGCCCGCCTTGGGTGTGGGTAGTTCGACAGATTGGCGCTCGTGCAAGCGTCCGTCGTTGATGGCCTTGCGGAAGGTATCGAGCTTAACACCTAATTGCTGAGCGGCATCGTGACGCGTGACGCCATGATCCAAAAGGGCCTGGGCTTGCTCGAGCATCTTCGGTGTCAGGATATGGCCTTTACGGCCACCTGGCTTTCTTTGAAAGAAAGCCTCTGGGCCTCCTTCTCGCAGTTTTTTCAGTGCCCGGTTGACGTTGCTTTTGGAAACACCGAAGGTCTCAATAATATCCTTGTGACGGCACGTTCCAGCGTTGATCATCATCGATGTAACCATCCTGAACAGCCGGTGGTCATCAGCAGCATGCGAATAGATCGGAGTTAACCCCATAAAGTAAGTCCATCGATCCTTGCTTCGATAAACGGACACCAGATCGCTGATTTGTGTGACGCCTTCTGGTATCAGCGGAAGAATTAATTGGGGCATGACACCTTCCTTATTGCTTTAACTACAGTGCAGTAAAATTTAAAGCTCTAATTATCAGAAAGGTATCATTATTATATTCCTGAAGAAAAATGAACATTCTTTTTTACTTGGAATAATAAGCGCATGAAATGCCAGCTAAAATTTAGTTTTTTACTCGTCAATGCTTTTGTAGGAAATCAAGTGCTCTGAAGTTGCAATTCAGGCAACGTCAAAAAAAATGGAAGTATTCACAACAAAAAGCCGAAATTTAAATGCAAGGATTGCGGTCGGCAATTCATTGAAAATCCCACAAAGAAATACATCACTCAAGAGCAATGGGAACTTGTTGATAAATTACTTTTAGAAAAGATCCCAATTGCAGGAATATCAAGAGTTACCGGAATATCTGAGCCATGGTTGCAACGGTACATTAACAAAAAATACGAAGATACAGAAAAAGTCATAGATATCAAAAAAAAAGAGGGCGATTAACGATTCAATGTGATGAAATGTGGTCTTTCGTCCAAAACAAAGGGAATAAACAGTGGCTCTGGTTTGCTTTGGATGTAGACTCCAGAGAAATCGTCGGTGCATATATTGGAAGCCGTGATCGTTCCGGTGCAAAGGGCTTATGGGATTCCTTACCGCCAGTCTATCGACAATGTGCCGTCACATTTACGGATTTTTGGAGAGCCTACGATGAAATATTTCCTTTTAACACCGATTTTCGCGTTTTGAAAACTCTCTAAAATTTGACACCGTTATCGCCTTTTCTTGATCTAAGAAATTCTCTGTGATTATAATAATTTATAACGAATCATACAGTATCCTACATTATCAAAATTATTATATCATATGACGTATATAAATACATATATAGAAGGTTAAATCTTTTTCTGAAAAAATGGACATCCCGATATGAAATTTTTAATATTATGTAAATACAGTATAATAGAGATTGTGTGTCAATAGTGTCAGCCCAAGTGGGTTCGATGTAATTTTAAATTAAACAATCTGTTGTTGATTTTATAAGCGTCACATATTATATAAAGGGTATGAGAGATGAAAAATACTTCCTGCACCCGGTTTTTGATTGGCAAAAACGGTATGAAGCATTGAGAGCCTCTTTTGTGGATCGGCTGCCAGCGAAAGTGGTCGCCGAGCGGTTTGGGTATTCCCAAAGCTATGTCAATTTGCTTCGACACCAGTTCATCCACGAAAAAATCGATTTTTCTGAGCCAGTCCCTGAAGGCAAGATCCAGCGCAGGAAAGTGGATGCCCTGACCCGTTCCAAAATTTGCACTATGCGAGATCATAGATTGTCGGCAGGAGAAATTGTACAACTACTATCAGAGGATGGTATTGAACTTTCCGTCCGCACTGTTGAGCGTGTTCTTGCGGAAGAGGGCTACTCAAAACTGCCAAGGAGAAGCCGCCTCAAAATAGGACTCACTGTTAAGGGCGCTAAAGTACCGCTGGTATCCCACAGTATCCAAATCAGCGAATTTGAATACAATAAGATTGACTGTGACGCTGCCGGTGTCTTCCTGTTTGCACCGTTTATCGAGCGTCTTAAGATTGATGAAATTGTTAAGAAGGCTGGTTTGCCAGGAAGCAAAAAGATTCCGGCAACCAATTATTTTCTTTCATTTCTGGCTCTCAAGCTACTTGGCACCCAACGATACGCCCATATGGGGGAACATTCATTTGATCCGGGAACGGGCCTTTTTGCCGGACTCAATGTGCTACCCAAGTGCACGTCGATGTCAACCTACTCTTACAGCATCGATTCAGCTCACTTGATGAAATTGCAGAAGGCATTCGTCAATCAGGCGATAAAGCTTGGTCTGTACGACAAACAGGTGATCAATCTGGACTTTCACACCATACCGCATTTTGGAGAAGAATCTGTTTTACAAAAGCACTGGGCAGGCGCTCGGAACAAAGTGATGAAAGGAGCGTTAACCCTTTTCGCTCAGGATGCCACATCCAAGCTGATTCTATACACGGCCGCAGATATCAAAAAGCAAGAGGCCGACGATCAGGTCCTGGATTTTTTCTCTTTTTGGGAAAAGATGCAACGGGGTGTTTCCCCGACGTTCGTGTTTGATTCAAAATTCACCAGCTACCCGAATCTTTCCACCTTGACTCAACTGGGGATCAGGTTCATTACGCTCCGGCGTCGAGGGAAGAAGTTGATTGACACCATAGACAACCTCGGCCCATGGCAACGCGTTCACATTCCGCATGCGAAAAGAAAATACCCAAAGCCTTTGGTATATGAATCGATGGTCGAAATGAAAAATTATAGCGGCCAACTGCGCCAGGTAATTATTCGCGGTAATGGCCGTGAAAAGCCAACCTTTCTGATTTCCAACGACCTTGAAACCCCTGTGGAAATTTTAGTAGGCAATTATTCGAGGCGGTGGCGGGTGGAAAATGTTATCTCGGAAGCCGTGAAGTTTTTCAATCTCAATTTGTTGTCATCCCCCATCCTGATCAAAGTTCATTTTGACGTTGTAATGACAATGATCGCAGATACGCTTTACAGTATGCTGGCGAAAAAGTTGCGCGGTTTTGAAGATTGCGACGCCCCAAAAATCTACCGGGATTTTGTCAGAGGAAAAGGAAAAATAACAATCGACGGTAATAAAATAATCGTCACCTATCCGAAAAGAGCCCACAACCCAATTTTAAGATCTGTTCCCTGGCACAGGGTGCCCAGATCTTTAAGCTGGCTCGATGGGGCCGAACTGGGGTTGGAATTCCAGTAGTGGTGGGTATCCAATTCTTATATCCGTATGACGGTTAAAGCTTACGCGAAAATCGGTGTTTAACCGGCATCAATCCGTGGGGAAAGACTCCGGGAAAACCAGCTACATTGAAAGATTCAACCTTACTGTTAGGCAGCGTATTTCACGGCTTGTAAGAAAAACCCTCTCTTTTTCGAAGAAATTAGAAAATCATGTTGGAGCTGTCTGGAATTTCATTCACCATTACAACGTCGAAATGGCTCCAAAAATAGTCAATATGAACAATACATCTTAGGCACTACCCCGAATCATCTTCGTCCAATGGATACCAGAAGACGTTGTTGTTGCTGCCGGCGGGCAAGACCGTGCAGTCATAGTAATAGACGACGGGGTCGGTCAGGTCCGTGGTATCCGGTTTGAAATAAATCCCATAATCATCGTACAACCCGTCAATGGAATCGCGATTGTCCGTGGCCACATGATCATCGAAATCAATGGTAAAAGAGGCCAGGGCCTGTCCCATGCCGGTAACGCCAAGCCCCACGACCATCACCAGGGTCAAGAGTAAAAACTTTTTCATCGAGGTTCTCCTTCTACTTGAATAGGGTTAACAACATTTGTATGCACGTCCATTAAAAGTGAAATTCCACACCACCGTATATGAAACGGCCGGACAGCGGGTATCCGTAGCTTTGTTCATAGTTCGCATCCAGCACATTGTCCGCGCCGACATACAGGGTAACCTTTTTCTTGATTTTGTAGTTTAGCTTGAAATTGATCACCAGATAATCGTCCAGTTTCGCTTTGGCCGGCGGGTTCCAGGGATTGCCGCCTTTTTCGTAGTAATACTGATCAGTGACATAGACCATCGAGACATAGGGAATCAGCCCCCATGGAAATTTATAGTTGCCTTCCAGCGTCACCCGGTGCCTGGGTCGATACTGCAGATCGTCCCGACCGGTATTGGCGTTGTCTTCGGTTTCCAGATAGGAATAGCACAGGCGCAGGAAAAAGCGTTTGAACGTTTCGATATCGACGGCCACTTCCGCCCCGGTAAAAAGATATTCATCGAAGTTCTCGAATTTTTCGCTTTTTCGGGAATCCTTTTCGATAAAATCCTTGGCGATGGAATGAAATCCGTCCACGGTCAGGCGGATGTCGGCCGGCAATTGCCACTCGACGCCCGCGGAATAATGATACACGCGTTCCGTCGACAGCTCGGGGTTTCCCGCGTCCACATCGTAGAGTTGACGGATCGATGGGAAGCGGATGTTGCGCTGATAGGCGGCCTTGAGACGCACGCGGGTGCCGACGTCGTAGTATCCTCCGACCAGATAGCTGAAGTCGTCTGCCGAGTCCTCGTCCAACGAAAGGATACTGCCGGGGTTTTCTGTATCGACATAGGTGTCGTGATCATGACGGAATTGCCAATGGTAGGCATATCCGGCGGTCAATCCGAGTGTCGGACTGACCGTCCACTCATATTCGAACTTGGCAGCGTAAACGGATACGGTTTTGGAATCGTCCACATTCGCCGCCTCGTATCCGGGAGGCCAGTTTGTGGACCAGTGGTTCCACGCCGTGCCCCGGCTGTCCCAGGTATCCCGTTCGGCGGACAACCCCACGGTCAGCGCTCCAAAATCGGCAAATTCGTATTGGGGTTGCAGGGTGATGCCCGTTACCGTCGTGGTATTGTCAAGATCATAGGTAACGATGCTCAGATTGTTGGTAAACGAATCGTAGCCGTTGTCCGAGTAGCGATTGTTCTCTTCCCCCATCTGATTATAGTACACCCATCCACGCATGTTGAACGGGGAAGCATCCGGGTAGAAATCAAACGCCAGTTGGGTGGAAAATCCTCGGTAATCTTCGATGCGTCGGTATTTGGGCTTTGAGGCAAAGGGATCCGTGGCGGGGTCGTAAACCCCAGTGGGGATCCCATATTCTCCAAAAAGCGTGTTGAGGGTCAGCCCCAAACTCAGCTGATCGGTGGGATCATACCCCAGGTTGGCAAAAAGCGCCCCGCTTTCCTTGTCGCTATTGTCCCTGTAATGGCCGCCTTCGAGGGACGTGTCTGAGAAATCATCGGCGAGGGGATAGGCGTCACGATAGCTGTAGCTGGCACTGGAAAAGAAATTCCATTTATCCTTTTGGCCCGAAAGATGGGCTTTCTCGCTGTGGGAACCGCTTTCGCCGACCTCCGCGCCGATCATGCCATCGATGCCCGGGGTGCCTTTTTTGGTGATGATGTTGATGACGCCGCCAAGCCCACCCTGGCCATACAGCACGGAGCTGGGACCGGACGTCATCTTGATTTCGGCGATATTCTCCACCGGAATGATGGAAGGGTTGAATTGCTGGTCATAGGTGGAATTGATGGGGATTCCGTTTAACAGCAAGATATTGTGACGCGGCCGAAATCCGCGGATATCGATTTTGGGAACCGCGTCGCCCCCCACCATGACGTTTACTCCGGGAAGCAGATCGATGGCCTCATTGAGGTTCCGCGCACCGGAGATGCTGATGTCCTCCTGGGTGATGCGGTGAACCGTTCCGATGGACTCCACCCCGTCTCTTTTTCCGGTAACGACAACCTCACCCAGCGTATACGCCTGATCATCGGTTGATTCTGCTTCGCTGGTCTCCGTGAGCCCTTCAGCGGCCGAACAAAACGGCAACAAGAATATGACCATCAGCGCCAGGATGTTTCTTATATCTGGAACGATCTTGATTTTAGCCTCCGTTTTTCCTGGTCGCCAAAGGTTCCTCCATTTACGTCTTTGCCAATCGAACCGTGCGATCGGCCTTCTGTGAAATAGAAAAAAACGTGAAATTACCATAACAGACTAATGAGGACAACATAAAAACCGCACCATTTCGCTCGTATTTGCCGGCGCCATCCCCTAATCGCCCAATGATTCATCGGCTAAACGACTGAGCACCTTGACGCATATTTACTAACCGGCCGAGTTCCTGGTTGGCACCATGCTTTAATTTGCCATGTCATTATGGTTTTTTACGGCTATAGTAACGCCTTGGCAATCGGTCCAGAAGAAAAGATTTTTTGACTCTTGATTAGTATTGGGGAAAGGGGAAGATAAAAGTACTATTCTTCAATCAACAATGAATCCGTTTCAAAAGTGCGCGCCAGTTGGAAGTCATATCCTGTAATGACTGTGTTATCGAATGTGTTCACAATTCTAACACAGACGTAAATACTCCTTACAGCGACAGTATATGTACCGACAATGACAAAGTTACTGCTATGGGATTCGCCGATTTTCTGAATATCCCGGGATAATAGAAACTCGCCTTGGCCTTCTTTGATGTAGATTGAATTGAGCCTCAATTTCAATTCCAACACCCGGAAACCGTTTTGTGCCATCCGGGACGACATTTGCTCGGAGAGCAAGCGTCCCAACGGAGACGTTTCTTCGAGATTGTTGATATTGACGAAGCTTGCCGCGATAAGGGTTGCACGCTCATCGACTTTTTCGATCAATTTGGCAGCGATAACGTCTGCGGCAACATAGCTGCCCGCCAATACATCAACCACCGGTTCGGTTAGTGGTATTATCGTGTTATCGGAATGCATCGAATCCGATGCCTTCGTGTCTACCTTGGTTGGATTGGTGCTGCAACCGATACAAGCCGACATTATGACCAAAAGACAGATCAGTGAAGTAACGGTTTTATGGATAACCATACGTCGTGCGCAGGAGCATCGGCATGAAGCCGACGAAATATCTGCCAAGATGCGAGTGGATATCGATTTATTTTTCATGATCGCCATATGTAGTATGGAATTTCCATCGTTTAACGGATTGCTTGATCAATTTTGACGGGCTGACAAGTTAGCCGGTTGTCGATAGAGCGATTTTTCGCCGCCTGAAGCGGTCGAAAACATATTTTCAATCATTTTTGCGAATTTAACCGCGTTGCATCGAAGTAATCCGTCGGCAAGGGGGGCCGGCTTGCCTTGGCGCACGGAAAACAAAAGATAGTTGGACGGTTTCGGCATGGCGGATTCGATCGCCTCGGCATAGCCGATTTGTGTGGGTTGCCCCCTCAAGACACGGTAAATCTTGATGGTTTCTTGAACCTGAGAATTCGTTGAAAGCATTCCGTTCAAAAAATAAAGGATCTCGCCGGCCACGATAAATCCATGTTTATGCGCAGCAATAATTTTTTGGGAGTCGACCTCAAAAATCCTTTCTTCGAGCAGGATTTCCGCCTTGATATTCATTTTCAGCAACTCGGCGTATAGGAGGACGGAAGCCTTACGGCCAATATCCGGCGCATATGCCGGTGTCTCGAACCGGGTGATGATGATTCGCGGATTGTGATAATTCCGGATTGGTCTGCTGATGTATATTTCTTCTGGCATTCTAGCACACGCCATTTGATGCGCATGCCCTCCCCCACACCCGCAAAAGATTATTGCGCTCGATATAAGACACATAAAATAAAAGATAACCGGCTGGCCTTTTTTCGTCTTCATGTTTTTTTGGATGGCAGACATATATTTGACACCTCACCTCCGATCTTGACGCCAGATAGATATATTTGAAGGTCAAAGACCAGACGTATTGACCAAATTCAAGGGCCTCGAAAGGAATTATCAAACGAATTTGCAGTTGCTCGTCGTCGTCGGTTACGATTATTGCAATAAATTTGCCAATCGTGAAACATTAAAGTTTTTTCGTTTCTACACGATAACAAGGGGTAGTTTAGTAAGTCATATTATTACTTGCCGTTACGCAATATGTAGAAGCATCTGACAAGGAGAACGTAAAAATGCGATTGTTAATCGGTTTGCTGGTGTGCCTGCCGATCTGTGCGGCATGCACCCATTATCCAAAAGGGCCTGTTACCTCTCAAGTGCCAATTCCCGTGAATTATCGTCTAAGCACCCAAAAACAAATGCAATCGGTGAATCACTGGATGGTACTGGCCCACGATATCGCGTCTCAAATGAAATCGGAAATCGAATTCGATGAATTTTATGGCAGCCGTCAATCCATCTACATCTCCCCATCTGGGACGACCGTGTTCAAAAGAGCGCTACACGACTTGTTGATCACCGAATTCGTAAACCTGGGCATGCCCGTGTCGAGCAATGACAAATCATCCCTCATTTTGGAGTATGATTGTCAAATCATTGAACATACTAGGCATATCATGAAAAACGGCGACGGTATGTATCGATCCCTGGCGCCAGGGTTTTTCGTCAACCGCGATGCTGAGCTGCGGGGGCGAGCGGCAAGAGATGTGCAGGACGCCGAACTGTACACAGAAGCGGGCATATATACCACGCAATTGCCAAAAAATGAAATCATATTCAATGTATCCTTGTTAAATGGTGACGAATTCATTTCCCGCCATTCTTACAGCTATTATATCAATGACTTGGAAAAATGGCATTACGAAATCGGCGCCCCCTACGAGCCCATTGGCCATAGCCCCCAACAACCGTCGAGAACCTTTCGTTTGGTCAGTCAATAGGAAACGAACACCATGAACAGATTTTGGATCAAGACGCTGCAAGTTGCCTCTTTGGTCGGCCTTTTCGCCTTGGCTCAATCATCGGGCCGATCATTGGCCGACAACCCACCCATGGGTGGTGACGTCATCCTGGACGCACATCTGATCAATGACGTCTACCGCGCCACGGACATACTGAAAAGCAACATCTTATTCTCGCTTAATCGAACCAAACCCATAATCGTGACCAGCCTGGTTAATTTCAACAATTTTCGGGAATCATCTTCTTTTGGTAGAATGGTCAGCGATCTTTTTGCAACACGCCTAGCCCAACATGGCTATAAAATAATTGAATTTAAACTGCGAAAAGACTCAATCGTGGTTAACAAAAATGGAGAATTCGCCCTAAGCAGAGATTTGTTCGCCCTATCCAAATCCCAATCGGCACAGGCAATTATTGTCGGGACGTATTCCACCAGTGGATCCACGGCGATCATCACCATTAAAATGCTAAATTCAGACAATGGGGCAATGATCGCCACCCATGCATTCACGCTGCCGATCAAACAAGCCGCGATGGTGGAAAATGCTTATCTGAAAAATGATCTTCAAGAAATCGATATCAAAGAAATATCTCATGACGGAAAGACCAAAACCCAATTCCCTGGCATGTTGGAAACGGCCACCCTTTTGCTGAACCTTAAGCATCCTAACGATGCCAAATTGGTTCAGCATCGCCTATCCGAATTGAATCTTTATACTGCCAAAATTGATGGTATATGGGGAAAAAAATCCAAAGCGGCATTATCAACATTCATTCGTCGCAACGATCTCAGCCCGGCCGATGCCTGGAGTGCAAGCATACAAAAAGCACTCTTCCAGGGTACCGGGCGATAAGGTCGCTACCCCCTCGGCGAATGGTGATCGTATGCTTTTCTCCTGCCGCCATATTTATTCTTAGTCTGGATAGGCCTGCCCCGGATGATACGTCAGCGTAATCGTGAAATAGTAAGGCGCATCATACCCCCAATCGTTGTCCGCCTCGTCGTTGATTTCATTGGTCTCGGGAAGACGCAGATAATTGAAATCACCCAGCCCCAGATAGAAATAGGCGTCCTCGCCCCACTGGCTGCCAATCCAGAACGTATCATCGCCAGTCGGTGTCGTCAGATCCAATGCCTCGACGGCAGTAGGGGTCGTGTCCCCGTCACAGGCCTTATACCCGTCCGGTGAGGTAGGATCGTCCATGATAATGGCGTTCCGGTTGCTGTCCCGGTAAAGCTTCCACACCACTTCCACCTCGCTTCCCGGATCGGGCACCACCAGCCGAATCGCCACATCGTAATACCAACTGGTTTCCGCGCCTCCAGGATCGAGTTTACCCAAGTCGATCCGAAAAAAATCCCGGTCATCGTGGTAGTCCACATACCCGCAAACCCATGGAAAGGTGATGACCGTGGTGCCGTCGGCAAGGTCGGTCTTTTCGATGCCCTGGGCCGCGGGATTCCGAAAGTCAAGCCATTCGGTGTTGGCCTTGAAGCTAGGCTGCAGGCTCGAAAAAATCTCCAGTTCGACCGTTTCACTCTCCGTGTCTTCCCTCTCGACCTCGCCGTAATAGCGTCTGGTTTGACCGGTCGTCTGGGCAATTTCTCCCGGATCGCCCGCCACCGGTAGACTGGACGCCGTAATTTCATAGGAGATGCCGGTCCCTTCGTCGTTCTGGGCATCGCCCACCTTGAAATGATAGGTGGCGACTGCCTGAGTCTGGTCTTCGGGCACCAGGATGGACGTCTTTAGATGGGTCTGGCCGTCGGCACCATCCAGGTCCGTCAACTTCTTGAGCATTTGATCGCCGCGCCAGATACTCAACTGGTGGTCGACGATACCGGCCTGGGCGATCAGGTCCACGGATAGGATCCGCGGAATCGTGGTATCGACATCCAGGGCGTACCAGTCCACGTCACCAGGATAACTCACCCATCCCTCGGTGGGGAGATCGTCGACCAGGTCAACGGCACTGTTGGCCGTGTTGTCGTCGGTGGTCTCGATGGTATCGATCAACTCGGACTCCATGAGACGAATCCGATACCGCGTCCCTTGATTCAATCGTTTCGAGTTGGCGGGCGCTACGGCGATGAAATACGTTCCGTTCTCGGTTCTGAATTGGTTCTGGTAGGCCGGGCTGCCGGATGTGAAATCATGGGCGGTGACCATCGCAAGCGTGTCATCGTAAACGACGATCCGAAGGGGCGCGGTTCCCTCGACCAGGTCGCCGTCATCGATGGTCATTTGGATTTGGTGATAGGTGGTCGCGCCACCGATCTCGCCGAACGAAAACTGGTACCAGTCCATGTCTCCGACGTGATCGGGTAAGGTGATCGATGCACCATAGTCGATGGTCCCTTCGGCCGTGAATTCCCCCACGGAATCGGCGTCCAATACGGTAGCGTCGTCCATGACGTCGTTTTCCTGGGCTTCAGCCACGGCCACCGATGCAATTCCGATGTCATAGGGGGCCCCGGCATCGCCGTCCAGGCTGTCGCTATCCTCGACGATGAGAAAATAGGGGCCGTCGATCGTCGTCAGGTAGGCGAGAATCCGATGATAGGGATCGGCCAAGCGCTCGATCAGGTTACCATCGTTATCATACAGGCTAAGGGCCAGCTGCACCGGCGATCCATCCACCGGTTGGTGATGATCCACATCCACGGCAAACACACCGGAGTCGGTCACGTCGAAGGTAAAGCAGTCCACCTCGCCGACTTGTTCAATGGCATCGCTTACGGCGGCCCCATCCACGGTCAAGGGCAGGGCGTTGAAAAAGTCGTGGTTGCCGTCGGCGGCATCTTCGAAGGTGGCCAGTAAATGATAGGGGATATCGCTTGAGGCATCATCGTCCATTAAATCCCGTACGGTGATGGTCAGATCCTTGGGCACATCGATATACACCCAAAGGTCCAGGTCGGCGCCCAGAGATGCCCCGTCGGGTTTGTGTTTGCCAAACAGCCGGCGAAGCTGGCCATCATCGGTCTCCTCGAATATCGTTACCAACAGATCCACACCGGATCCCGAGGTCTGCTCTTCGCAATGGAGGTGCAGGAAACGATTGGCTTCATTGGCCCGCAGTTGGTAGGTATCCACTTCCCCTTCCGTAGAAATGAATTGGGTTTGGCTCTCGCCGATCGTTAGCGTCGGCACCGTTGTTTCGTCGTCCGTCGATTCATCGCCGCCACCGCCGCATGCCGTGATGGCCAACAAAAGGAAAAGCCGCCCGATAAGTCGCATGATGATTTTCATCTTAATCACCTAATGTATTAGTCAATAAGTTCAAATTGATTATACCCAAGGGACTGTGTATAGGTAGTGTCTTCCAGGGTGTTGATGATCACCTCCGCCATTCGAAAGACCGGTGGTGAATTGGGTCGATCTTCAGGGACCTGGGCAATATAAATGCGGATTACGTTATCCCCGGGGTCCAAGAGCGAATTCGAAAACATTCCCCCCACGTCGGCACCAATCGTGTCCATCAGACTGATATTGCTGACCTTGAGACTGTAACGGCGAATGCCCTGGGGCAGATCCGGAAACTCGATGGGATCGGGATTGCCATGGTCGGTCAGGTGATAGCTGTAAGCGTATCGATCCTGTACCTTGGAATCGTTGGCCAGCACGTTGGTGTGTTGCTGCACCTCGAAAACGTCCAGGCAGCCGTCGAGGTCGGTGTCTTCGGTATACAGATTCTCGAAAGGATTGGTGCCGGCGGCAAATTCGATACCATCGGGAATGTAGTCCGCATCGAAATCGGCCACGTACCGCCATGTGCCCTTGATGGATTCTTCACAATCGGTCAGGCCGTCGTTGTCCTGGTCCGGCCAGATGCCTGAGGGAGGCGGTGTGCAGCTGCTGTCATCCACCAATGGATCGGGCCACATGTTGCCATCATCCATGAGGGTCTGAGTCTGGATCTCGAAATAGTCACTCAATCCGTCATCGTCCGTGTCCCGTATCTGGGGGTCCGTGCCATGAGCCGTTACCTCTTCGTCATCGGTCAGACCATCGCCGTCGCTGTCCAAATGCAAGGTATCGGTGCCAGGACGGACATTGTAGTTATAAGCAAGGATAAACTTGATCTTGTAAGCATTGGTCAGGCGCATGTCGGTGAAGTTGATGAAATCAATGGCACTGGCCGAAGCAAAATCACGGAAGGTGCCATTGCCGGCCTGGGCCATGCCGAACAGGGTGTTCTCGGCATACTCACGTTCATCTTCATAGTCCGAAATATACTCACCGGAAGCATCTCGAAACAGCGAGGAGAGAAAAAAAGTGTGAAAGTTAAACTGGCCCACCCCCTGCGCTTCGGTGACTTCGGTCAAGGCCTCCACTTGGTCCCAGATATCCTGGGGCAACTGGGAGCCGGCATCCGTATTCGGCATGCCGTCGCTGAAGAAGCACACGATATATTTGGAACGGGCCAAATCATTTTCGCCTGATTCCTGGTAGGCGGTATTCATAATATCGTTTTCCACCATCTCCCGTATGTCGGTCACCGCGCCAACGTAGTCGGTGTAGGACTCGTTGTGCACATTGTCCAGCACCCGGTTCAGCTCTTCCTTGGAACGGGTGTATCCCGGCTCGTCATAACCGTTTCGGGTCTGATCGATGACGCTACCGGCCCACAAAATGATCCCGAAAGAGACGCTGGGGAATTCATCGGTGTTGTAACGATCCAAAAACCGCTGGATCGCCGCGATCCGACGGCCATAAGGCTCGTCCGGTGGATTGAGCGGATCCGAACTGAGCATGCTCAGCGAACAGTCGATGGCGAAGAGTACCTTGACGGGAAATTGGATGCTTTCCGGATTCTCGGTATGGAAGTCGGCCATGATGGTTCCCGTATCCCGGATGGTTGTAGGTTCCAAGGGCGGTGCATTGTCGCAGGATATCACTACCGACAATAGGATGAGTAGAAGGGCCAGAACGGTCAATTGCCTATCCATCGCAAAGGTCTCCTTTTCCATCTCGATCGGCATCGGCCTGGTCGGCGTTGGCCACATGGGGACAATTGTCACACGGATCGCCAACCCCATCGCCATCCAAATCTCCGTTCTCCGCGCTTTGCAAGTTGGGACAGCGGTCCACACCGGCAATACCATCGTGCGCCTCATCAAAGCCATCGTTGTCATAATCGTTATCGCAGATATCCCCGGAAACATCACCGCTTAGGTAGTAATCGCTGTTCTCTTGGTTGGGGTTCTCATCGGTGATGCAGTTGTCCAGTAAATCGGGGATGCCGTCGTTGTCATCATCCGCGTCGCACACATTCCCCAATCCATCATTGTCCGGATCGTCTTCTGCGGGAAATTGGATCTGTTCGGCGTTCATCACATCCGGACAGGTATCGACGTCATTGTCCACGCCATCGCCATCCCGGTCGGGGTCGCATTCGTCGCCCAATCCGTCGCCGTCGGAGTCGATGTTGTTCTCGGTGGCCAATTGAGGGCAGTAATCACAGGCGTTGCCGAAAGCATCGCCGTCGTCGTTCTCACTGGGATCGTTGGGGACGAAGATACAGTTGTCGATCGCGTCGTTGTAACCATCGGCATCAATGTCTTCCTGCACCGAGAACAGCGGCCCCCAGGTGTAAGAGACGATCAACGGACCGCCACCTCCCCCGCCACCTCCAATCCCGCCCGAGGGTGGTGCGCCGCATTCATTTTCTGGACATTCATCGAAAATCTCATTCCAGTCCGGTGGATCAGCCGATAATGCTGTTCCACCGCCTGCCAGAAGGCATGCAAAGATCGTCGCTGTAAACAACAGTCGTGTTATCATGGTGTCTCCTTGTTGTGCCTCAATGGTCCTGCCGGATCAAGACGATTTCATCGTCCTCATCGGCATAGGTGCAAATGGTCGGCACGCCGTTTTCATTGAACCACAGCGTATTGAACCGACCGACGGCACCATATTCGGCCGCACTTTCGTGGTTCCACTGCAGCCCGTCGAATTCTGCATATTTCAAAAATTGGTGCGTCCGTCCCGAATGGGACTGCTCATCGAAATAGGCGACGGCCGGCTGTCCATCGGCCGTAAACGCCAATGCGCAGTGGGTGCCACACCAGGTGGTTTCGTCGACGATTTCGGTGGTCCACGCGCCATCTTTATTGGTGGCAAAGCGAAGATGATGCCCGTCATCCGGTTCGGGATTCGGCAACCTGACGGCATAGGCAATGGCCAGTGGGCGGTCGGCTTCGGGATCGTCTGAGTCTTGCGGGTAGAAGGCGACGCTGATGCCGCCGATTTCCCAGCCGTCGGGAAGCGCGTCGATGATCTGTCGATGCCAATCACCCGATTCGTCCTTATATGCCAGCTTGAGCGCATAGGTGCCCATGAAGTTCTCACCATGCTCGGCGTAGACGATGATGGGAAGAGCCTGATCATCGAGAATCAATTGACAATGATCGCCGACCGTATTGTGATCCCCGTAAGAGCTGAAGGTGTTTCCATCCACCAACTCTTCGATCTGGTCATATTGTTCGATATCGGTGATGGGCTCGTTTAGGCTCGCTCGCTCCCGGTGCGCATAGTAAAGATCCGGATAGCGATAATTCGCCGAGTCCATGCCTTCGGTGAAGTACTGGTAGCAAAAATGGATGTCGCCCAGTCTGTCCACTTTCACGGACATGTTCTCGGTCGTGTGGCCGTCTTGATAAACGGGGTTGCGGTCCACGAATCCAACGGCACCGGTCGCCTCTTGCCATGTACCGCCGGTCAAAAGGTTGACCATGATATCGGCCTCCACCTGTTGAAGGTCGTCGTTGACTTCGTATGCAGGATAGATCAGCACCGGTGTATCCTGATCGTCCACGGTCATGTCGAACTGATCACAACGATCGAAGCCCGCTACACCGGAAGGTGCCGGCCGGTTGGCGACCACCTGGGCAATCCGGCTTTGGGTGGAAGCGTTCCAAACCAGGTGATGAAGCTGGTGGTAGATTGTCTGTTCATCATCATCATCATCATCGACGGCATCGTACCAGGCAAAATGGATATCGTCGGCACTGCCCGGCCGCGCCACGACAAAAGGAACGGTGGTGCCGCTTTCGTTCACTTGGGCGATGGTAATGCGCTGCCAGTTACTGGGTCTCCCCTCGCTGTCGTATGGTTCCACCGGTGTGTCGGGCCCCCCGCCACAAGCAGCGGGTATCCATGCAAGAATCAGCAGTACACCGAAAACGACCAACCGTTTATTGATTTGCCATGACGAGTTCATTGGTAGCGGCTCCCAAGCGTGGATGGACACTGCCTTTGTCCGGATTCATGGATGCGGGGGTTGTTAGCAGGACGGCGGCCTTCTCCCCATGGCCATAATGCCGGTAGATCCCCGCCAAATTCATGCGGGCGGAATCCAGCCGCGCGTCGACATCCAACGCACGTTTGAATGTTTCCTTGGCCAGCGGATCCATCCCACAATGCAGGTAGGACAGTCCCAAGAGATTGAGTAGTTGGGCTTTCTCTTTCTTCTTGCTTCCATCCAGCTTGGCCAGGGCGTTTCTGGCGATCAACCCAGCCTGCCGAAAGTCTCCTTGTTCCATGTAGACCCGGGTCAACTGCAGTTGAAGATTTTCATCATCGGGCGCATCGAGCAGTCTCTGGTACAAATCAAGAATCGATCGTTGATCCATGGCCCGTATACCGATTTCCGTGCTGGCCTGGTCACCGCCAATACTCGTCAGGGGGCCCTTGTCCCCCTGGGGATGCTCGGGGGGAAAATAATACCCACTGAGGTCGGGATCGCAGATTTCCCACTTGCGGGCTAGGGTCACACAGGTCTTCACATACTCGTCGGCCTTGCCCCCATATACTTGGGCCTTTTGCCGGATCAAATCTTGGTACTGTGCCTGCTGCTGAGCGGGCAGCCCCGGGGGAATGGGTGAGCGGAGCAGAAAATCGGCAAATTCGGCGTTCAGCTCGCCGGCACGAAAGCAGGCTCTCAAGGCCCATGCCGGAGACTTGTAAGTCATCACCTGCTGATAATCCTGTTCCAGCTTTTTCAGCAAATTCGCCTTTTGCTGAACGATAGCATTGTCGATCCGGTCTTTCAGGCGTAGCTTGAAATAGGGTCCGCTGCTGCCGATCACCTGGCCATAGGCCAATTCCGCCATCAGATCGCGCAGGATCGGATCTGCCTGGCCCAGATTGGCGCGGTAGCCTCGTTTTGCCTGGCGATAATACCGGTTGGCCTGGAATCGACGGTCGGCGTTCATATTGAGCACGGCCAGCTGAGCATTGGCACGAACCTTTGCGGGTGCCGATAGTCGATGTTGCAGATCGGCCAAGAGCTTGATGGCCGCCGTGGATTGATTCATGCGCTTCATATTCTCGACCATGGCGAAAACAATTTCATCCGCTGAGGCCACCGTTTGTTTTGGCAATGCAAGCAGTTGCCGATAATTCTGGTTGGCCTGGCCATATTGATCGAGCCCATCTCGAATCTGCGCCGCTTGGAGCAGAAAGTCTGCCCGATTGCTATCCTCGGGATACCGGCGGCACGAGGTTTCCAGGTGACCGGCCAGGGCTCGTAATTGACCGATGGATATGGCGGTGTCGATCAGGATGCCCAAGGTTGGTTTAGCATTGGGTGAATTCGGGTAATGGTCGATCAATTGGGTA
The DNA here is from genome assembly GCA_963674765.1 of uncultured Desulfosarcina sp. Classification (GTDB taxonomy): domain Bacteria; phylum Desulfobacterota; class Desulfobacteria; order Desulfobacterales; family Desulfosarcinaceae; genus Desulfosarcina. The sequence continues at coordinate 5,829,806 of OY771548.1, forward strand.
CCGGCATCGAACAAGGTTGCCAAATCTTTTTTGTCCTTGCTCGATAGAATCAATGCGTTTAATGCCTGCTCGCCCATTTGGGTCTTCCGGCCACGATCCGCCACCTGAATCAATTCGCGTCGGGTATTCTCCCAGTCATCGTTGGCGGCCATGGTAATGCTGGAGACCACCCGAGCACCGGCACCGTCGACCATCTGAGCCACCTCCGCCTTGAGTTTGGCATCGCGGATCGCGGCATTGGCCAAGACGGTGTTACCATATTGAATCATGCCGTCATAATTTTCCATCAGGTGATAGGCATCCATGATCAGATGAACGGCGGCCGGCGTGGCCTTGTGGCGGGGAAAACGGTCGACGAAGGCGGATAAATCCGCAATGGCCTGTTTATAGTCACCGGCGTCGTGAGAGACCCAGGCCACGTTGAACTGCACATCCGCTGCATATGGAGAGTCGGGATACTCACCGACGAATGTTCGGCCGATCGTTCGCAATCCATCACGAGCGTAGGCGGCCTGATAAAAGTTGAGTTTTTGCTTGTCTTTCAGAGCACGATAGTATGAGATAACCGCACTATACAGGGTATCTTTGCGCAGCTTGGCATTGATCGTCGCCGATGGCGTTACCTTCTCGTACTGTTTGCCGGCCTCCAGGTAGCGTCCCGCTGAAAAAAGGGCTTCGGCATAATTGTGAGCCATCTCCGAAGCGTAGTCGGACTGAGTGAAAAAGCCAAGGTATTGCGCATATGCATCGGCCGCGATCTCGCAATCACGGATCGAATGGCTCTGACTCGCCCGGGCATGCAAATGGGTGATAATATCGCGGGCGAACATTTCGTAGTCGCGAATCAGCCGGGACTTTTCTTCGTTCGTCAATCGAACCGCGTAGACCTGGCTGGAAAGGGCTCGCACGATGATCTCCACATCCTGGTGAGCATGCCGATAGGTGCCCATGGCCTGGACGCTTTCAAAAATATATCGGGCGTATTCGAGCAGTTTTTCAGGATCCTGCCGTACAAGAGCCAGTTCACGATAGATGGGTGCCGCCAGCGACCATTTCTTCTTCACATAGTAGCGATAGGCCAATTTCTCCAACACGGTGGTGTAAACCGGACGGGACCATGCATAGTGTTTGAAATAGGCCAAAGCCTCATCGGCTGTCGCCTTTTTGTACACTTCCGGATAGCAAAAGGCCAAATCCACCAGGGATTCCAAACGCACATCCACGCGTCGATAGGTATCGATATCGAGTTCCTTGGCCGCCTGGGGACTGGTCACGGAGGCTTCGAAGAGCGCTATCGCGCCCTTGAAATCCTTTCGGTTGATTTTACACCAGGCCAGCTTGTAGCGTGCCGCCGCCACGGCCGGGCTCTGGGGGTAATCAAGCACGGCCTCGTAATGCCGGGTACTGGTGTCGACGTCTTGTTTCTGATTGAAAAAGTAGTCGCCCAGAAGCAATTGGGCCTCGGGGGCATACATGCTGTCGGGAAATCGCTTGACGATCGTCTGGTAATGGCTGATCATCTCGTCGGTTCGGCCCAGCTCATGATACTCATGGGCCAAGAAGAAGTGAACCTTGTCCAGGTATTGAAAGTCCGGAAACTGGTTGATGATGCGCTGATATATTTCGATGGCCTGAGTCTTTAGCGAGTTGGCTTCGTATTGATCCAATGATCGCTGCTTGCCGGCATCGGATTGGCTCTGTCGCAGAAAAAAAACCAAACGCGACTTCTCGATGGTCAGTTCCGCAAGGCGCAAGAAGAGTTCCGGCAGGTAGGGACGATTTTTTGATCTGCCGATCAATGTCTGGGTGTTACCGATGGCCAGTTCACACTTGTGTTTGTCCTGTTCAAGCTTGACGATGTAACGTTTTTTTTCCGCCTCGGCGTCTTTCTCGGCATAGACGTATGACGCGGTCTTCGTTGTGACGTCTTTCTCCTTGGAGAAGAGGGACGCCGGCAGGGGGTGCGGTGTCCCGCATAGCAGCACCATGCCCAGGATCAATCGCAACGTGATTTTTTGATATGGTTTCATTTGAAAAAGATATCCCATTCTTCGGCATTTTGGCACTTGTTGGGCAGGACGACCTCGTAGTCGTCCAATTCGTCATTCCAGAACTCGCCTTGAAAGGCATACACCGCTTTTCCCGCCCGCGAGGCACCCCCATCGGCGGGCAACGCATCATCATCTTCATAATGATAATCGTGTACGCGCTGATACATGTCGATGCCGATCTCGTATTCCATCAGATGGGCCTCTTCTTCGAATTTCAGCATCGCATTGGCCATCGCCTCATATTTTTCATCGATTTGTTTTTTAAAACCGCGTTCCATTTCCTCGCGTTTGAGGGCATACAATTGGCTCAGATAGGCACTGAGTTCGGCATTGGGATTGGCCCGGGCAAGGTCGTGCTCTTTTTCCAGCAAGTTCAAGAACCGCCAGGCCCGTTGAATCACCGGCTTATTGAGTAGCACCAGCAGCATGGCCTGATTGTCATGAACGGGTCGTCGCCGGTAGATGTGTTCCAGGGCGGATCCATAGCGTTGCTCAAATTTTCCCAGTACTTGCATGGCTGTTTGATAGTGGCAGACATCCTTGTAGATGAAGGATTTGAGAATGTAGAATTCCGGTGTGAAAGCGTTGACGAAACTCGGTGCCTCGAAGGAATAGAGCAGTCCCATGGCCCGTTCCGGGTTTCCTAATCGATAATGCACCCATGCGCGCTCGAGAAGATTTTGGGCCTGGTCTACGATATTCATCTCGATTTGCTGGTAGAGCGTATCCGCATCTTGGAAATTTCCCTTCTCATAGTACAAACGGGCAAGGGTTTTCCGGGCATCGTCTTTCAGCGGATCGCCATTTTCCAGCTTCAAGATGACCGTTTTGAGCAAAGAAATGGCCGAATCGATGCGATCACTGTAAATTTCTCGCAACGCCCGTTTAAACAGATACTTGTTATGGTAATACGTATCTTTGGTGATCTTCTCAAAGTGTTCATCTCCCCATGCGAAGAAACCGTGCTCCCAATCGTATTCCCCTTGGTAGTAATGGATAAAATCGGCAATCCGACCGTCGACAAACCCATAGCTCTGGTCGCACAAGGCCCGATCGACGACCATCGATTTGTCATAGGGCATCGTTCTGGTGATCCGCTCCAACAATTCCAGCACGTAGTTGACGATCTGGGGGTTGGGTTTACGAGTCACCAGGTGGGTAAGTGAATCCACGGCGGCATGGGAACACCCCATTTTATATAGGCTCATGCCGAAAAAGAACGCTGCCCATTCATGGTCCTGCACATCCGGTGTCGTGGCATTCAGGAAAGTAAGCAGACGTTCGGCCGCCACCTGGTATTTTTTGCGGCTGTAACAATCGTAGCCTATCTTGAACAGCGACTTCAGGGAATCTGAATCCATATCGCTGGCATGGGAAATCGTTGCATCATCGCTTACCTGCACGTCTTCAGGGGAATGCACACCCGCAGCGTCCGTCGACGCCAGGATGCTGCCGCCGTCTCCCACGAAAAGCCAAACCAGCACAAATGTTGTAATGATCCGTATTGGCGATGTAATCCGTTTAGCCATCATTTAAAATTCTCTTCATCTTTTTCAAGGTTGGATTCTCTTTGACCTTCCGGGGAGTCAGATCGAAACGAAATCCGACGCCAAGACCAAAGTAGATGTTGTTTTCGGTTTCATCTTCCCTGAAGTTCATGAGATCACGGACTTCCACGTTCAAGCACCATCTGTCGGTCAAGAAAAACTTCATCCCGGCACCGAAACTAAGCGATAGCGCATTTTCCGTCGTTGTTTCACCGGTGCTGTATTCCCACTCATAATGGACGATGCCGGGACCGGCGAAAAAGCTGATCTCGTTATTGATTACGCTTCGGTTGCGAAAGGCATGCTTCCCATATAATGGTTTATAAACGAAGTGGGTATGGAGCATGTATCGTTGTTCGGGAAACAATTCGGGCTGGACATGAAAATCGTCTCGCAATGTTTCTTTGAGGTCTTTATCGGTATTGAACATGTACTGGGCCCGAGCGACTTCCCAGGCAATGCTTTCGTTAAAATGAAAGGTATAACCAATGCCAATGGGATAGACATGAAAAAAATCGTCATCGGCAATATAACCGAGGTCGATATCGAGCTCGTGGGTTCGATGAAACACCCGGTTCTGCACGGCACTGACTTTTCCTTCGTCCAATGATGACTCGCATCGGCCTGTATTGATGCCCAGGATAAGCGTAGCGAGTAAGATTCCGATGACGACTTTGACGTTCATTACCTTCTCCTAAATTCTCTGCATGGCAAGTGTTGCTAAAAGGAAACGAGGTCGAACACAAACGGGTAACTGACAATGACCTCCGTTCCGACCGGTTTCGGGAAGCGCCAGGATTTTATCGCCGATTTGATACACCCATGAATCGTGTTAGAGTTGACACTCGAGGCGACGATACGAATCTCCCCGACACGGCCGTCCTTTAGTATTTTCCATTCGAAGACGATTCGACCCAAGATGGAGGGATTGGACATCAACGCGGTTTCATAGCAATAGGTGATCTCGTCCAGGTGCTGATCGATGACCCGTTTGACCATCTCGCGGCTCATCCCGCCTTCGATCTTGACCGTTCGATTCATTTTTGCCGTCACCATGGCCTGAACTTTTTTCTTGCCGGTGGTTCCTCGCTCCAATGCCGCCACATCCCCCTTGCCGCTGGCACCGCCACTGCGCAATACCTGGGAAGACCCCTTGGTCTGCACGATCTGGCCGGTGGCCACCGAAATCTGACCATTGCCCAAAGATCCCTTCAGCCCCCCCACACTAAAGTTCTTTTCGGTTGCACCGGGCACCGATACCGCATCGATATTGGTCACGGCCACCAGGGCCTGGGAAGGCCCACTGGTAGACGCCCCTCCCAACACGCCGAGCAAACCGGTTTGATTGATATTTCTGTTTTTGATGTTACCGTTGCCGAAGCCGCCACCGGCTTTGGGGTGTTTGCTGGCTCGTGCGCCACCGCTGACTTTTTTCTTTTTATTCGTGTTTTTAGTGGGCTTGGCCGCTTTTTTGACCGGTTGCTTGGTTTGTTGGGCCGCCGGCGGCTTGACCGTTGGCTTGGCTTTCTGAACCGGAGGCTGGGGAGGCACCGGCTTTTTCGGTTGCGGTTTCTTTTTTGGTTTCTCCATCTGCTGGAGTGCCGATTGATCGATTTTCACGAAGTGGAGGGGCTGCTTCTCGACTGGTGGCGCCTTGAAAAATGCGCTGAGGGCAATCGTTAAAAATAGCAGGCCATGAAGCCCCAAGGAAAATGCCCAGTGTTTCCACAGCAACATCTTCGCAGCCGGTTCGTTAGCGATATCGGGACTGACCGCATAATGAACCCGGTCGATGCGATATTGACAGGCACCATCGTCGATGACCACGGCCCCTGTCTCGGGAAAAGGAATTTCATAGCGGGATCGATCGTTAGGGCTTCGATAATCTTGGCGCTTATAATCATTTAAGTCGGCGGTAACGCTCCCCGCTGAATTCAAAATCACGCCGTCTAGGGTGTCTGAAAAAGTAATCATGGCCTGACCGCCCGTATTGCGGATCAGATCCAGGCGGCGGCCGGCGGATTCGATGCGGTAAGTTTGCCCCGTTGTCAACGGCGCCGCATCGACCACCGAGTTGCCCATGGTCTTGATGACCTGCAGGTGCGTCTCTGTTTTGTCCGGATTTTTGGATGGACCGGCGGGGGCAAGAATTTGGTTCAAAGAAAAAGGCGCGTCCCAGATATCCCCATTTTCGTCCGTTTCCTCATCCATGGGGAAAAAGACCGGTTCATCTTCGGAAGCAACTATTGGCCCCGAATCAGCGACGACCGCATTCGTTAGTGAGGACGGCTCTGGTATTTCTTCCAGCGCTGCTTCCGACGTTGGCGCTGATGGATGAAAGGATTGCCGGGGAGGATCGGATGGTGTGGTTTCGATCAGGTCTGGGTTGGATTCATCCGTCATCTGATTAGCGGCATCTCGATCCTCGACTTGCACGTCGCAAATGATGCCGGCCTTGAGCAGGCTATTTTGGATCTGTGCGGCTTCCAGACCCCGCAAGCCCCTTTTCACAACGACATGTTTTTTGGCCAGCAACGGCTTTATCTTTTGCAAATCGGTGCGAAGCATCTTTGCCAGATGTTCGGCGGCCGTTTGCATCATCTCAGGCGAGCCGTAACGATTCACCAGTCGAAGGGCGTAGGTGGTCTGCCCCCCGTCCAGGGTGACGGCCGGTACATCCTTGACCTGCACTTTCAATGCGAAGGGGCCGATGACGATCACATCTTCGTTTTTAAGGGGGGCGGTATGAACCGGCATGCCATTGAGACGCAAACCGTTTTGGGGAAACCGGTTGGTCAAAAACGGCTGCTGCCCTTTGAAATTCACGAACGCGTGGATATCGGCTACGGCCTGATGATCTAGAAACAGGTCCGCCTTTTTGTTGCGACCGATGGTAATTCGATCCTTTTCGAATTTCAGTTCGCTGATAAAATTAAGGTTTTCGTAGACGTGAAAATGCGTCATGCTTGGCGAACAGGGCAGATCGGACTGGATCTGAGCGAATTGTTCTTCTATTGCATTCATCTCATTAACCACCGCTGGCATTCGGTATAAACGTTAATTGTCTTTCGCCCCTTGGTGCGCATCGCTCCCATTGGCGATGGCGGTTTCGGCCAAATCATAGTCTTCCTTGATTTCGAGGCGATAATCTTGTCTCACCTGGATCATATTCTGGATATCGCTTCGTTTTCGATGCATCAGGTAGACGGCACCGGATTTGATACTCTGCCCGAGGATTTGCGCATTTCCGAAATCGATACGCTGCTCGAGAACCCTTTGTGAACCGGATGTCTTTTGACCACCACCGGCAATCGCCGATGCCCGAAATGACACGCAAAGGAAAACGACCAACAAAGAACCGATTATCCGAGATATTGAAAAATTCATGGCGGTCCCCTATTTGTTCTTCTCTTCAAGGACCCCAAACTGAAAATTGGGGTATCCAGCCAATCCGGATGTCTTGATGACGGAATTGATGGTCTTGAACGAATGTGATTTATCGCACAGGAAAAGAATATGCGGTGGTTCCTGCTCATCGTTCTCCGTTGCCTTTACATCCTCGCGAATCCGTTTCAACCGTTTGTACAGTGCCGAGGATTGATAATCCGTGGATGTTAAGCCCTCGATCTCTTGGCCGTGCACCGTGGCCATCAATTGGTCGTCGACCCGCAGCTCGGTCTGGGTCAGGATGATTTTCAAGGCCTGCTGGTACTTCGCCTCGGCGGTGGATCGGGGTAATTGCAAGTCCTCTCCCAATTGGATCTTCTCCGGTGTTTCGGAAAAAGAAAAGAGAAGAAAGATTAATATGATGGTAAACATGTCCATCATCGATGTAAGCATGAGCTTCGGCGGAACAAACTTTTTTGCCGATCGTCTTCGTTGACCTAAAGCCACGGTGATTCCTCCTACCCTAACGATCCGGACAGCACCACGTTGGGGAAAAGCACCTCGGATTGTCTTATGCGTGCGCAATCCATGGCTTGAACGATTTCCCGATACGTCACTTCATTGTCGGGAATCAAAATCATGGTGTCGCTTTCCGGGAAATGGTTTTTCAATCTTTTCAAATGGTCCGCCGCGGCCGACAAGGTCAGCGCCGTTCCCTTTTTCCGTGGTAAGACCCATTCTTTCTCGGTAACTTGAAGATCATTGGGTGTATCGGAAAGGGTCGATATTCGAACCTGATTGGCCTTTATTTCTAATACAACGGTTATTTTTTTCGATGGATCGTTGGCTTCCACCGTTTTAGCGGGGCGATCCGCATGAACGGGGATGGAGGTGTTGATGGCTTTGATGTGCAGGAAGGAGACGGAGGTCAATAGGAATGGTATCAACACCATGAACAGATTCATAATCGGAATCATATTCAACTCCGGTTCTTCTTCCGATGACCGCCGAATTCTATTGAAACGTGCCATCGGCAGTCCTCTTCTGTTTCATGGTGGATAGTGTGTTGGCGAGTCCCAAGGCCTTTTCCTCAATCTTATCGACTAAGTATTCGCCCCGATTGTTGAGCAAGTAAAATCCACCCAGACACGGGATCGAAACCACCAATCCGGCAGCAGTCGTGAGCATTGCCATGGAGATCCCACTTGCCAGGACTTCTTGTTTCATCGCTTCATCTGCCGCGCTGACGCTTTGGAAGGCGGTAATCAGGCCTAAAATGGTACCCAATAACCCGAGTAATGTGGCGATATTGGCAAACAGCGTCAGCAAATTGATGCGAGATTTGACCCGGGGTATCTCGGAAACAATTTTTTCTTCCATGGCCCGCTCAATTTCCTGATCCTTGCGATCTGCCTTTAACAGGCCCGCCTTGAGTATATTTCCCAGAGGATGTTTGCCGATTTTGGCGCATTCTTTGAGTGCGCTATTAAAATCCATTTTTTCTAAGGGAATGAGAACTTTTCTGAATGCAGTGTCCATGTTCAGGCGCATTTGAAAATAAAGAAATGCCGCTCGTTCCACAAAAATTGCCATAGCGATGATCGATACGCCTAAAATCACGAACATAAACGGTCCGCCATTGGAAAGTATGGAAAACAACGGTTGCCTCCTTTGGTGATTAAAATTTGAATTCTTGTCGCGCCATAAAACGCTCAATATTTCTTCTTTCACTTTTTAAAAATGGACAGCGACAAAATACTTCTCTGCTCATTTTTTGGTAGGGTTCTGCAGCTTTTATACCAAAGATGGCATAATGTCTGTTTGGGTCAACCCGATAATAGGTAAAAAATCGAATATAAAGAATATATCGTCTTGCGAGAATGATCGGTGAGATTTTCGGAAGCGAAATCATACCTTTTACGTTACACAAAAATCATACACTTTGTCTTTTTGTGTACATAATCATGGTTGATATTCCGAGGATAAAATTTTTCGGGCAACGTCGAGATCGGGCAAATTGGCCATTTATGGATGGGCAATAGGTAAGTCTTCCATATTTTTTGACATGTTCCGGGTTATTTGATAGGAGAAGAAATAGACTATTGAATCCCTACGAGGTATAAAAAATGAGGAGTGTGCCATGAAAATCAGACGGATAACAGCGGTCGTACTTGCCCTTTGCCTTTTTCTGCCGATCGGTACGCTGGCTTCGGATTTCAAAACGATCGTGGCCTTTGGCGACAGCCTTACCGACAACGGCAATCTCCACGACCTGGACCCAGACAAGTATGCCCCGGCAGAGCAATACTACGAGGGGCGCTTTTCCAACGGTCCCGTATGGGTGGACTACCTGGCCGAGGCGGATTATCTGAATGCCGACTTGATCAACAATGCCTATGGGGGTGCCCAAACAAGTAGCGACACGAAACCCGGCCTGATCCAACAGGTGGCGGCTTACACCGATGCGAGCAGTCTACCCACCGATGCCCTGTTTACCATCTGGATCGGTGGCAACGATTTCCTGGATGGCAGTTCTGATTTTAAGCAGTCCGCCGACAATGTGCGGACTGCTTTAGACGCCTTGGCCACCTTCGGGGCCAAAAGCATCCTGGTGCTCAACCTTCCTGATTTGGGGGCGATCCCGCGCAATAACGCAGACGCCCAGCAATCTGCCCTTGCCACGTTGATAGCAGAGTCATACAATGCCGAGTTGAAGGAAACCGTGGATGATTTCGAGGCCGACAACCCTGATATTTCAGTCTACTACATGGATATCTTTGCCCTGTTCGAGGACATCGTCGCTGACCCGGAAACATACGGATTGAGCAACGTGGATTCCATCTGCCCCAACTTTCTGATAGTGGACAATTTCGACAACGACGGTTACTTGTTCTGGGATGACATTCATCCGACCACCGAAGCCCACGAGGAAATCGCCGTGCGGGTGGCATCCCTGGTCTCGCCGTCTGATTCGGATTCCGATAACGATGACGACTCGAGCGGATGTTTCATCACCACCGTGGCAACGGCCTTGCCGTTCATGAATAGATAATGAGGCACGCGTCAGAACGGGTTCATTTAGCGCCCTGACCGATGTGCTCAGGGTTCGTGCAAAAGTAAATTCGCAAATTGTCAGTGTTCAGGCGCCCGCTCAGCAAGGCGCGAATACAAAGGAATATCAGGCATATTCCGTGTTTTCGCAACGCCGCTGAGCGGGATGGATGGGCACTAACTCAGGAAACACTCGATGATTTTATTGACCGCCTCATCATAGCTCAACCCCAACGACATCAGTTTTACCAACTGCTCGTTGGCGATTTTGCCAATGGAAGCCTCGTGGGTTAATTCCGCGTCGGGGTGCAAGGCCTTGAGGCCCGGAACCGTTTCATTTCTCCCCTGATCCATAATGATGGCGTCGCACTCGATGTGGCCAAAGCATTTCTCATGTGCTTCCAGGGTCACATAGAAGTTTTGTAAAGATTGACCACGAATAACCGACCGCGAAACCAGATTGGAACGGCTATCGGTGCCAAGCATCCGGATCAGGTTGTGCGACGTGGCCTCCTGCGCCTCATCGGTCAGCACACGTTCTGAAATGATGAATGTGCTGCGGGCTTTGAGATCCGCCTCATTGACCCGTTTGGCCATATCCACACCGCCGTTTTGCACCAACTCAAATTCTGCATAACTGTCTTCGTCCAGAAACACGCGGGTAGTGGGGTTAAGGATACGCTTGCCTGTGCCTCCACCAATCGCAACATGCTTTTCCACATAGCGCACCCGGGCGCCTTGGCCCACATGAAAATCGTGAATCCCCTCGTGGCCCTCAGACTGTTTGCCGCCACAGTGGATGCCGCATCCGGCGGTAATCGTCACATCCGCACCGGCACCGATGTTAAAGGTGTTGTAGACCGTGTCGTGCAAACCCGCCTGACTCAAAATTACCGGGATATGCACCGATTCGTTGATGGTGCCGGGTTTGATGTCAATGATGATGCCAGTGCCCGCGTCATTGGTTTGGATATCGATATTGGCTGTTACCTCGCGGTTCAATAACTGGCCGTTTTTACGGATGTTATATGCCCCTTTGGGAAGGCTCTCCAGGTCGGCGACTTCAAACAGCAGTTTTTTATCGATAGCATCCAGCATTGCCTTCTCCTTCACAGATTGGAGTAAAATCACAAACACTCAAGTCTTCCAGAATCGGCTTAACGCCCAGATAATCGCCATCGTAGGCGATCTCTCCCGCCTTGATCAGCAAAAGCCGATCGGCAGCCTCAAGAAAAGACTTGTTGTGACTGATCACAATGGTGGTTGTACCCTGATCGCGGCATTCCCTTTTGATCAGCTCCACCATCGGGCCGATGGTCCATAGATCAATTCCCGTATCGGGCTCATCGTAAATGGCCACTTTGGGATTACGCGCAATCGTGGTGGCCAGTTCGATCTTTTTGATCTCACCACCGGAGAGTTTCGCATCAACATCCTTTTCCAGATAATCCAGCGAACAGATCCCTACCCTGGCAAGGATTTCGACCAGTTGATCTTCGTCATCGGTTCCGGCGGCAATGGTAAGCAACTGTCGGAAGGTCATGCCTTTGAAGCGCGCCGGATGCTGAAAGCTATAGGCAATGCCGTGCTTGGCACGCTCGGCGATGGAAAGCCCGGAGATGTCCTCGCCATCCAGATACAGGTTTCCGGATGTCAACGGAAAGATCCCCATGATCAGTTTGGCCAGGGTCGTTTTTCCGCTCCCATTGGGTCCGGTGATTGCGTAAAATTTTCCTTTCTCAAACGTATAATCCATTCCATCAATGATGGTTCGCCCGCCCTGGGCGCCACTTTCATCTTCTGTGCTGGCAAATCGTATTTTTTCTATAGTAATCATCTCACCTCCGATTATCTTAGGCAGCGTCCTTATAGTACTTTGCAGTAACGAGGGATGAAGCGTAACGCAGATATTGGACTTTTTATGACACCCTCAATATTAGCATCACGGTTGCTAAGTACAATGCCTTGCAGGGAAAATTTTATCGTTTTTTGGTTACGTAAAGAGGGAAAAGGATATAGATGGGGAAAATACAGGCACCAAGCGTCCATGGGAAAAAGGTTGGGCCCACAATACACATCAGTCGCTATCAGCTCTTCTTCGGTCTGGTTGGGTCCTCCGATCGTTGCGATAGGACAAGCTCACCACCACACCATCTTGGACACTTTTACGTCGATCCTTTCGATTCCGACGCCTTTCTACAAGCGTCATCTTTTGTCGAGGAACCCGTGCCACCTTTTTTTCCTGTCGATCATTTCTCAATTGGGTGCTGCCAATGACGACAATATCCATTTCGACACCTCCGGTCATATGGCGACGGACAGCGTATTCGTCACCTCTTAATTATCCTATCGGTTGCTGAACACATACACTTTACAACAAAAATTGGCTAAAGTCAGCCCTGCAATAAGCCGATAAAGATTATACACATCAACGCAGGAGAAACGCATGGACATCAGCAGTGTATCAACAAGCACCATGGCCACTGCAAGCGTCTCGCAGCAAATGCAAGTCGCCATGGAAGCCCAAGTAGCCATGCTACGTGAACTGGCTGAAAGCCAGCAAGAGATCGCCCAACTGCTCGTTGAAGGCGGTATCGGCCAAAACATCGACGTCAGCGCATAGCCCTCAGTGCTGATCCTCCTCCCGGAAATAGGGCGGATTTCATCCGCCCTATTTTTTCTGCTGCTCAGTCACGGGCATTAGAAAAAAGGCCAGTTGCTTTGCGTCACAGTCCGCGGCCCAGTCGACGACACGCTCCGAATAGTGTCCAAGCGATCGAAGGCGGGCAAAGAAGTGCTCCCGTTGGTCCATCGACAGCTGTTTGGAATAATAGAGCAGTTTGGGCACCAGTAACGCGTTGACGTGGGGGATCCCGTATCGGCGACATACCCGCACCGCTTTGCCATCGTCGATGACCACGAAGCGGGCAACACCATTCAGATAGTGAAAAAGCGTATCTCGCTCTCCCCGATGGAGCCGGTCGATATCAGCGGCAGCGCAACTGCAATCCGGATGGTGTGGATCATCGAGCAGGATGAGCCCCGGTTGTCGGCGTGCCAATTGGCCCAACCCATCGGCACCACGATGCCGGGGAACGGTGACCTCCGCAAACACGGAACGGGTCATCAGCAATTGAACCATATGACACCAATAATCGATCACTCCCGCCTTGTAAAGCAGGATCGCCGACGAAGCGTCGATAATGGCTCGGTCAGATTCAGAGACATCCAATTGATTTTGTTTCATATATCAATTTGGTTGAGTGATATATCGGCTGTTCGCCGGAACGGCAACGCCCCTGCACAAATGATAACAGATAGCATATTTACATTTTGTCAACCACTCACCGCCAGGTTTCCGACAATATCGTTTCACCTTCATGACAAAAAGCTAACAATTCAGTGGTTGAATTTAACATTTCTTTTCCAGAATTTTAACAAATCGATAAAAAATTTTCAGTTTCGGACTATTGGCCGGCATATAGCAATCAGTTGACTGAACAGACTTGCATGTCTTACCATCAGTTTGCCTCCTTAGGATCGGGGATGAAATGAATTGGACGTAATTGCGCCGGGCTTGGGTTCGCCAGTCTTACTAAAATCAGACAAGGCGCATCAACGGTTGCATACTCGACGTATGTGGCCGTTGATGCAACGCGGAAGACGGGCGCAAGAACAAGCAATTTCGTTCAAATCAGTGCCCTAATCGGTACAACGGGATCAAGATGATGCTTTTCCCACAAAAGGAACGGCTGATCGCCAGTGTAAAAAAAGCCATCGAACTTCGCTCCCTGCGGCGCGAAAACGCCCGGCTGACCGAGCACTTTTTTTCCGACACGCTTTTCGGTCACATCAAGGGGGCATTTACCGGCGCGGCCAGCATTCGCAGTGGTTATATCGAAAAAGGCCGGAAGCGGAAGTCTCTTCATGGATGAAATCGGTGATCTCTCCATGGCCTCCCAGGTCAAACTGTTGCGCCTGTTGGACAAGCGCGAATACATTCCCCTGGGCGCGGACATGGCCAAGGCCACCGATGCCCGGTTTATTTTTGCCACCCATCAAGACCTCCCCGATCTATTTAAATATCAGAACGTTCCGCAAAGATCTGTTCTTCAGGCTCCAGACCCACCACATCCAGATCCCCCCGTTGCGGGAACGCCTGGATGATCTGCCCTTGCTGCTGGATTCGTTTATCTCCTCGGCCGCAGCGGAATTCCAAAAAGAGACGCCTGTGTTTGAAGCCGAACTGACGGATAAAGATGGTCTGATTGAAAACAATCGCATCACCCGCCTTGGGGCACCGCTGTCAGCACTCCCGTCGGGCCGACATGCGCTGGCCCTGATTCTGTTAGCTAAACCCCATGAAATCAGTGAGTGCGCTCGGCGGAATCTTAACAAACACGTTCTCGCCTGCAACCAACTCGGCGGGGTCATGGCACGCATGACTTCCGGCAGGAGCTGGTTACGGTTCAGCCAAGCGGCGCTGACCAACGGTGTGACCCTGAATGCGGTAGGCAGTCATATCCTCAGGCAACTGCACGCCGATCCCGACCGATATGAAAGCGCCGAAATGATGGTCGTGGTTGGCAACCGGAATCATGTCGAACGGTGGCGCCCGGTGGCGGAAAAGCAGGCCCAGGCCCGCAGCGATCGTTACCAGTCTGCCCTGGTGGAGAAAATGGCCTGCGAGACCGGCCTTGACTGCGACCAGCGCCCGGGAACCGCGAGACCTGCAAGGTTCTATGCAAACCGGAACTGGTCCTGGCATTGGGTGAGGAAGGGTCCGTGGCGCCCCTTGGATTTGAGGCGCTTGGCGCCCTGCCGGCCTGATACGGCGACAATCAGCACAACATGGACACCATCGACCTGGTGGAGGCCAACGCATTGGCGCCCGACGTCTGCTCCGCGGACAAACTGGCATTGGGGTACATGCTGAAAAACCTCACCCCGCCGCCGGTGGGCGGCGTTTTTGTGAACACCCCCTGCGACAGCCAGATGGTGGCCGCCGAAGGGTTCCGGTCCATTATGGGAAAAGAGCCGTTTATCGTGGATATTCCTTATCATGCCACTGAACGGGAAATCGCATTCATCGCCGGACAGCTAAAAGAGCAGATCAAGTACATGGAACGGATCACCGGCAAACGGCTGGACTGGGATCGACTCCAAGCCATCTGCAAGGAAAACAACCGCATGGTCGAGCATTTGATCGAATGGACCGAGTGACGCAAAAAGACCCCATGTCCCCAGGTAGGCAAGGTGGTGACCTTTGGCTTTGTTTTGCTCAACACCTTGTCGGGCACCCCGGTGGGCACCTGGCTGGCCGCTGAGCTGGCCGCCGATGCCAAAGCCCGGGCGCTGGCCGGCAAAAAAGTAACGGCAGGCGAAGAAATCGGAAATTTCCTGCCATGTCAAAGGCGCCCATTATCTGCTGCCGGATGTGAGAACCATCATCGATATCGGCGGCCAGGACGTCAAGGCGATCAGCATCGACGCGTCGGGTAATATCCGTGAATTCGCCATGAACGACAAATGCGCGGCAGGGACCGGAAGATTTCTGGATTTTATGGCCCGGTCCATGGGCATGCAAATCAAGGACATGGTCCAGCTGCACTTTGACGAGGGGCCGCCGGCATTGATCAGCAGCATGTGCAGCGTATTTGCCGAGTCAGAGGTAATCAATTTGATAAATGAAGAAGTTCCCCTGCCATCCATTGTCAATGGGACTGCATAAATCCGTGGCCAACCGTCTGCATACGCTGGCACGCCGGGTGGGGGTGGAAAAAGAGATTGTTGTCACCGGCGGCGTGGCCAAAAACAACGGTGGAACCGGCCTGGGACTCAGCGTCTGCGCCGCCATTGTTAAAGAACATAAAGGGGATCTGGCCTTTGACTCCACTGCGGGAAAGGGAACGACGGTTACCCTTTGCTTGCCGGCCTGCCAGTAATTTTTGCATTCAAACAGACGTGACCTGCCCGAGGCATCCCTCGCTTTCATTCGGATTATCAACCAGCCGTTTGACCATTCTCGGTATGGCCATCGTTAAAAGCATTTCCACCTCTTCAATTGTTTTGGAAACATGGATTGGATTTTCCTCCCAATATTCCCAGATATGGTCTTGTTTAAAGGCGTCGGAAGCATCCTCGCTCACCGCAGCGCCTTCCCATTTTGCAATCTCTTTAAGGGTAACCATGTTCTGCTCGCAATCAGGATACAGCGCCGATAGTTCCTTTTTCTGTTCAGGCAGGGAAACCACGATCAGGTCCGCTTTTTTTACCATTTCGAAACTGACGCATTTAGACCGCCAGACATCGGGAGCGGGGATCCTTTTTTCGAGCAACAGCTTTCGAACCTGGCTACTCATATCACAACCATAAAACGGATCTGGATGGGTTACGTTGAGATTATCCAGAAATGCCTTGACTTCCTTTGGGAAAAAACCGGCAGACTGGACCATGATTTTGCTGGATAAATCCCCCTCAAGTGTCTTGAACCGATCTCTTGCAAAAAGTTCGGAAAAAACACTCCGAACCCGGTTACGTATGCAAAGAAACAATAAGTTAGCACTCGTTGGACTTGATTTATTGATTTTCATTATTCGACGTCATCCGTTGTTAATCGTTTCTTGGGAGAAGAGACAATCCCAGGTTACTGGTAATCAACTTCGGCTTATCTCTATTCCGGCCTCTTCCCGATCCCAGGTACTATCCGTGACACCGGCTTTCTTGAGCAAGTGTTTCTGGATCCTTTCAGTCGGTGTTTTGGGAAGCCTTTCCATGAATTCGACAAAGCGGGGGACTGCAAAATAGGGCATCCGCTCATTGGCATGAGCAATCAGTTCCCCATAATCCAGGGTCGCGCCGGGCTGAAGGACAACGCAGATTTTCACTTCGTCTTCGGCAAGCTCGGATTTCACAGCCACCGCCGCCGACTCCAGGACGTTGGGATGCGTGTTGATAGCCCGTTCCACTTCAAAGGAGGAAATATTTTCTCCTCGCCTTCGCAGGGCGTCCTTTTTGCGGTCAACAAAATAAAAATATCCGTCCGCGTCTTTTTTGGATAGGTCGCCGGAGTGAAACCAGAGGTTGCGGCTCGCCTCCAGGGTTTTTTCAGGCATATTGTAATATTCGAGCATCATCACAAAGGACTCCTTGGGCCGGAAAACGATTTCTCCGATCTGTCCCACCGGTACTTCATTGTCATCATCGTCAACAAGCCTGATTTCATAGATATCCATGGGTTTGCCACACGACCCTTTTCGCCGGTCCCCCACCTTCACATGGATGGGGATGCCGATTTCGGTCATGCCGAACCCTTCGAGGCATTTGATACCAAAGCGGGCCTCCACCTCGGCCATCACATCCGCCGGGCATCCCGCGCCCAAAGCGATGACCGCCGGGTTGTCCAGGTCATCATCTTTTTTGGGTTGTTTGGCCAGAATCGGCATGACCGCCCCCAGGTAATTGAATTGGGTCGCCCCGTATTTGCGGATCTCATCCCAGAAGCCCGACGCGCTGAAGTGGTCGGAAAGCACCATCTGGGCCCCGGCCACCAGAGTCGTCAAGGTTGTGAGCACCTGGGCGTTGAAATGGTACAACGGCATGAACGTATAGAAGATATCGTCCTTTCCGGCATTTCGATATTCGAGCATCTTTTCCGCGCAAACGATCCAAAATTTGTGCGGCTCCAAGGCCCCCTTGGAAAGGCCGGTGGTTCCTGATGTGTAGATGATGCTCACCGGATCGCTGGGCAGGACATTGATGTCGACGGCTGCGTCAGATGCCCAGAAAAAGTCCTCATAAGGGATTACCGGAATGCTGATTTGTTGCGTGTCGACTTCACCGGAGTCACCGAAGACGATGATTTTCTCTAGTTTGGCAAGATCGGTCTCGATCAGCTTTACCCGGTCCAGATACTGTGCATCGATCACCAAAAGCTTCGAATCGGACTGGTCCACGATGTGCCTCAAAAATTCACCCTTGTAATTGGTATTGACCGGGACTTCGACCGCACCGATTTTGGACAATCCTATCCACAGGTAGATGAACTCAGGGCAGTTGGGGAGCATGATGCTGACTTTATCTCCCTTTTTGACGCCAAAATCGGTAAATGCGTTGGCACAGCGATTCGAAAAAAGATCGAGCTCTCTGTAGGTGATCGATTCTTCCTTGAATCGCATGAAGACGTTGTCGGCATTTTCTTTTACTCTGTCGGCAAGAAGCTCGCCGAGTACTTTCGGTAAATCAGACGTTTGCATGGTTATCCTTTGATTTTCATTTTGCATCACCGGTTATGATTTTTCATTGCCCAGCACCACACAACTGGCGATGCCCATGCCAGCGTTTCCGCCCAGGTTGTGGGCGAGCCCCAGTCTGGGGTTGTTGACCTGCCGGGGGCCGGCCTTTTCCTGCAATTGCTTATAGATTTCGTACATCATCCGTAAACCGCTTGCGCCCAGCGGATGGCCGAAACATTTGAGCCCGCCGTCGGTATTGACCGGCAGTTCTCCACTCAACGTGAAGGTTCCCGCTTCGATGTCCGCTCCGGCCCCACCTCTGCGGCTGAACCCCAGATCCTCATAAAGAATCAGCTCATGGGTGGTAAAACAGTCGTGGACCTCGGCGAGGCTGATCTCTTTCCTGGGGTCGCTGACGCCCGCCTGATCGTAGGCCATTTTGGATGCACGAACGTTCTCTTCCACGTGGACGTAGTCATAATCCTGGCGCATGACTCCCTGCCGGGCGCCCACGCTGATGGCCAGTCCTTTGACATAGATCGGATCCGGCCGAAAATTCTTCGCCATATCCGCTCGCACCACAATCGCGGCGGCAGCGCCATCGCTGACCCCGCAGCAATCGAACAAGCCCAACGGCCAAGCCAGAATTGGGGCCTTGACGACCTGCTGTACCGACAGCTTGTTGTGGAAATGGGCCTTGGGATTCAAGCTGCCGTTGTCATGGTTTTTTACCGCAATCTTTGCAATCAGTTCCTTCCCGTATTCAGGCGCCAGACCGTAGTGATGGAAATAGCGCGTGCCGAGGTAGGCAAACGAAGCGGGTGCGCTGAAACCTGAACCGATCGCGGAACTGCCATCGGGGTTATCGCCCACAATCGCCGGCCCCTTCACGCCGGTCTGGCCGGAATCCTTGAGTTTTTCCACCCCGATGGCCAGGGCGATATCGCAAGCGCCGGAAGCAACGGCATACGCCGCTCCGCGCAGCGCCTCCGAACCTGTGGCGCACATGTTCTCGACCCGCGTCATGGGGATATACTGCAACCCCAAGGGCGACAGGGTAATGGCCGTCACCCCTGAAAAGACGGTTCCCAACCAGGCGGCCTGGACGTCTGACGGCACAATACCGGCATCTTCAAACGCTTCATGGACAGCTTCAACGAGAAGATCTTCAACACCCATGTCCCAGCGTTCGCCAAAACGCGTGCAGCCCATGCCGACGATGGCGACTTTGTCTCTGATGCTTTCCATATTCACCTCTTCACGAACCTATAGCATTCAAGGTAATGTTTTGGGCTGCGTTATCGGTCGAAAGCGGTATTGATTATACAGCTTCCTCCCTCTGGCCTTGTCAAAAACATTATCTTAAACACTATAGACGCGTAGGTTTGACTGCGAATGCGTTTTACTTCCTGAATCTATCCTTGTTGCGCGATTGGCCTGGCCTTCCAAAAATAGTTGACAATGCCTTCTCCCTGGGAAAGCTTGCGAAAGGTCATTTCCAAAGGCATGCCGATTTCAACGCGGTCCAGATCATAATCGGTCAACTCGCAGATCAATCGGCCGCCGCCTTCAAAATCAATAACACCATTGAGTCCTGGAGGGTTTTTGGTCGGTTGAAGATGATCCACGGCATAGGTAAACAAAGACGCCTTTTTGTCTGAAAAACAATAGGGGTCGAAATCGTCTTTTGCCTGACAGCCAACGCATATTCTGATGGTCTGGCCCAGCGTGTGAATTTGCGGCAACCCGCAGTTTCTGCATTTAACGCCGGACAGCGTTGAAATGACATGCCGCTGGCGCCATCGACTGGATAGCGAGGGTTCTCCCCTGGGAGGCAGACTCGGCGCTTCGAGCGGCATCAGATTGCGCCAATTCAGATACGTGCCGTAATGGATCGACCGGGATGACGCCACGGGCTTCTCCAATCCGGCCTGAAATGGGCGTACCGCTTCCGTTACCCGCAGGACAAACGCGTCTGCCCCATCACCATAATTGGCCAGCAGTATCCGGTCTCCCGGCTTGGCCACGCCCAAGGCCATGCTCAGCATGATCATTGGCCCGGCTGCACCGGCATTGCCGATACGGTCAAATAGAGGATCCTGGATCTGCCCGGCTTTGAAACCGAGCTTGCCGGCGAGTTTGGCATGCGTCCGGGAATCCGATGCCGGAAATACAATTTTTGAGAAATTTTCCGGTTGTAGATTGCCGGCTTTCAGCAACCCGCTGATGGTTTCGATCATGATCGGTTGATAGCCTTGCTCCTCGACAAAGCGCCCTTCACCGGATTTGACAAAACGATCGGCTGTGGTTCGCCAGACACCGGTGAACTCACTGTTCAACCAGTGACTGGATTCCACGTCGGCGATCACGCCTTCGCGGCCGACTGCCAAACAAGCCGCCGCATCACCAAAAAGCTGTTCGTGCATTCCTTTGGGCGCCCCCAAGCGGCAATCCGAAGCAACCACCAGTACATTTCCGGCAGATCCAGAATCCACTGCGTCAAGGGCTGTTCTCAGCGCGGTTGTGCCCGCCCTCAGGGAATTGGTAATATCCGCCGTGACGGTATGGCGCCCCATTTGGACGGCACTGGCAATGATGGCTGCGCTTTGTTTTTCCTGATACGGTGCAGTGGTGGTTGCAAAAAAAAGGCCTTGCGATCGCAATGCGTGATGCACCAGGCATTGCTGGACCGCGGCCACGGCCATGGTGACAGCGTCCTCGTCATAGCCGGCTACCGCTTTTTTTCCACCGACTGATCGCGTCCCCCACATGCTGGCGATCTCATCCCGGTCCAACCGGTACATGGGAATATAAGCCCCGAATGATGTGATGCCGGCCATCCTCTCCCTCCCTATTGTTCCTTATTCAAATTTGCGCTTAATTTTTTATTAACGCGAAATGAATGAATAAAGAATACCGATTCCCCAATACTTATATTGGTAAATTACAAAATATGTGTATTGACTATAGGTTATAAACGTTTGTTTCATCCAAGCTCAAACATTTCAAAAGAGATTGTGTATTCCACAAAAATGGTATTGGAAAAATACGATTTTACAAATCATTGTCTTTTTCGCCTAATTTCAGGCCTACGATGTTGATGGCCGCCCATGCCGGGCTGCCGGACGGGGTGTTCTGGGGGCCGTGATGGGGTCCAAGGGACTTAAAGCATTGGTGGTATCAACGCAGGGCCATCGTGCAGACGCCATCGTCGACCCGGCGGCATTCAAAGAAGCGGCAAAAACAGTGGTCAATGCCATCAAGTCTCATCCCATGTCTGGCCAAATGATGCCGGCGTTAGGCACGGCAGGACTATTGGCCCCGATCAATGCCATGGGCGCTTTTCCCAGCTACAATGCCAGGAAAGGTGTGTTGGACGGATGGGAGAAAATTAGTGGGGAGGCCTTGGCTGAAACATTTTGGGAATCCACGGGTACCCGCAGTGAAAAATCAGAGCATTGCTGCCTATGATCCACGAGCGATGTTAAGCAACGGCGTTACCTATGCCACTTGTCCCATGGGCGCTGACCACACCGCTGGAAACCTTGTGGGGGAGTATCTGGAGCAGAAACTCAATCCACTTGACAATGACGGCCAGATGGATACCTCCCGGGCGATTCAATGTGCGATTGCCGCTGTAGACTGCACAGGGATGTGTTTTATGGCAGCTGTGGCGCTTTCAGACGGGGAAGGCGCTGAAGCTTTTTTGAAAGCCATTAACGCCCGTTGTGGAACCGAACTCGGCCCTGAAGACATACAGGCGCTTGGTATTCGGGTCATTAAGGCGGAACTGGACTTCAATCAGCGTGCCGGCTTCACTCAAAAAGACGACCGGCTGCCGGAATTCTTTTACAAAGAGCCGTTGCCCCCCCACAACGTGGTGTTTACCATCGACGATGAAGAGCTTGATGCGACTTTGAATTTATAGATTTAAGGGCGCATCAAGATTACAATTAGAGAAATGAACGGATAAATTCCCTGACCCTGTCCTTCCCCCGAAAAACGCCGAAATGGCCCTCACAGAGGATATCCGCCTCTAATTCGGCCATTTCCAACAAGGACTGCCGATAGGCGCACGGGTCGGAGGCGAAATCATCGTGCAGGGGGCCATGCACATCCTGTCCGAACAGCACCCGCAGACCATCCGATTCAACAAAATAGACCACAGACCCCGGTGTATGCCCCGGCGTATGAATGGCGGTCACCTGCCGTGCACCCAAGGTGATGCGCTCACGATTGCCGGAAAGTTTAATGTCCACGGGCAAAGGGGGTTGGATGGTGCCATACCAATTGGCGGCCGTGAGCCGGCTATTTCCGGTTTCCATGGCAACGGCATCCTTTTCGTGAGCCACGATCGGGCAACCGAAGCGATCACGGATCTCCCCAGCACCACCGATGTGGTCAAAATGGCAATGGGTGATGAGCAAATATTCCACCTGTGCCGGCTCGATGCCACAGGCGCGGAGATTAGCCTCCAAGCGGTCGATTTGTCCACCGCAGCCAGCATCCACAATCGCGGCGCTTCCGTCAAAGCATATCAGATAGATGGCGGCGTCCTGGTCAGCGGTGAATCCATCGCCGCCCACCTGCCAAATGTCACTGGTAATTTTCATGATCCTTAGTACTCCTGTTCGTAAATACACGGAAGTCAATCGAACAAGGCACCGACACTTTCGCCGGTATGGATCCGCCGTATGGCCTCGGCAAACAGGGGTGCCACGGAAATCGTATGAATTTTATCTTTTTGTTTCTGCAACGGGATATCGACGGTATCGGTCACGACCACCGTATCGAGGGCACTATCCTGCAAGCGGCCGACAGCCGGGCCGCATAACACACCGTGGGTGGCACCGACATGGATGCGCTTGACGCCCGCTTTGATCAATGTATCCACCGATGCGGTAAGCGTGCCGCCGGTGGAGATCTCATCCTCGAAAACAATCGCATCGCGTCCGTTCACGTCACCCACCACCAGCCCCTGAACGACCTTCGTATCGGCAATGCGTCGCTTGTCGATGATGGCCATGGGCAGATGAATGCGTTTGGCAAACCGTCCGGCCCGCTTGGCACCGCCGGCATCGGTGGCCACCACCACGGTATTGGAAAGGTCCAGTTGGTTTTCGAAGTGATTCACGAAATATGGGATGGCGGTCAGATGATCCACCGGGACACTGAAAAAACCGTGCACCGCATCGGAATGCAGATCCATGGTCAGTACCCGGTTGGCGCCGGCGGTTTTGATCAAATCCGCCATGAGCCGGCCGGTAATGGAGATGCGGGGCGCGTCTTTTTTGTCGGATCGAGCATACGAAAAATAAGGAATCACGGCCGTGATGCGGCTGGCCGACGCACTTCTCAAGGCGTCCAGGGTAATGAACAACTCCATGATCGTGTCACCCACGGGCATGGTGAACGGCTGGACAACGAAAACATCCTTTTCGCGCACATTTTCCTGGACCTGCACAAATAAATTGTCATTGGAAAAACGGGATATCGTCAGACGGCTGAGCGGTATCCCCAAATGCTGGCAGATGGACTCGGCCAGCTTCGGGTTGGCGCTGCCGCTAAACACTTTCAAATCGGTGGACATGATTTCACTCCCTGGAAATATTGATGACCCCATAAAAAGTCGCTGTTCGAACACGTTGGTCCTTCCTATACCCAGGGAAAATCGCCGGCGCAAGCATCGAAAACCGCTGAAGGGTAGAAATTTTGCCGGCCGTCGGGATTTTAACGCGTTTTCAACGGCCCTACGCCGACCAAGTAAAGCAATGCCCCATCATCCGGCAAATCCAAAATATCCGCGGCTTCGCGATCATAGACCGCCCCGATTCCGCAAGCACCAAGCCCCAGCGCACCGGCGGCCAGATAGGCTTGCTGGCCCAATCGCCCCGCCTCGATCATCACATGCCGGTACGCCCGAGGTCCCCAGTCACGATCAAGCGCCGCCGGATCGCTAATGAACAGCAGGTGAAAGGCCGCATTTTTCAGCCACATCTGATCGAGGCAGGCCGTGGCCATGGATTCGAGCAGGTGGCCGGACGATAGGTGGCCCACCTGTCGTCCGACGGTGTCGAGAAGGTAAAACCCAACGGGAACCGGCACCCCATCGCCAACCAGAATGCCAATGGTCAAACCTTTCAACGGAGAGACCGCCCCTTTACTCGCAGCGGCGATCACTTCAAGAAAACCGGCCCACTGTGCCTCGGCAATCGGTGCGGGAACGAAATTACGGCGGGATCGGCGCTGCCAGAGGACGTCCATGTAATCCGGCGTCTGCCACGAAGATGTTGATGAAAAGGGGTGCCAATGCGTCGGTAGCCGCCCGATACCATAGCCAAGGTCCCGGGAATCACCGGTGGTTTTGTTTTCTTTGCCACCCGCGCGATAAGCCTGTTCAATCGGCTCATAACGCGTCTCTTCTGACGATACCCGTGACGCACGGCGAATTTCAACTGGCAGCGGTGCGAGATCGCCCACTTCCGGCGATGGCGCCTGATGGGCCTGCCCGTCCAGGATATGGACGCAGGCCACACAGGCTTCCCTTATAGGATCCAATCCCAAAAGGATACCGGCATCATGATCGTCGAAATCCAGCAGGAAGATAAAATCCAGTCCCAGCGCAGATAACGCCAAGCGCAGATTTTCAATCAGATGCCCGGCGTCCAGCAGCACGTAACGAAAGGCCCGTTGCCGGTATTTCCAGGCGCTGCGAAAAAAAATACCGCTGACATAAACCGTGGCGGCCGCCATACCCGAAGCGGATGGTGGAATCATTGGTACCGGGGCATGGCGCAAGACATTCAAGGAAAAGTCGAAAAGATTATAGTGATATACGCCCGGCGCCAGTCCCCCGATGTGGTGAACCGCCAGGTAGAGTTCAAAAGGGTACAGGGCCCCGGCCGAAGCCACACTGCGATAGAAGAACGGCTGGCTGCCGTGCATGCTGCGGGCGGTTATGGTGTGGGTCAGGTAGAAAAGCGACGTAATGGTCTTCAGGTCAGGGGGGGAAAACGCAGTCTTCGTTCCACGTCCCGCGTCGTCGAGCAATTTCCGGTAATTAAGCGTGGGAACATCCGGCTTACGGTCCAGGGCCAGGCTGTCCAACGACGGATAGGATTTGTCCAAGCGCGGTTGATGCGCCCAGTCCAAGTGGTGGGGTGTCATTCGCAACCGGTCGTAGCTGGTGATGCGGTGATAGTCGGCCGCCGATAGGATGGGAGGGGGCATGATACGCTCCGATTTGATGAGTCGATTTTGTTCAATCAGGCTAAGGGCTCAAAAGATAAAAATCGGCCACCCCTTCAGCCTTCAGCCGTTAACCTCAACACCTTCTGTTATACCTTACTGACCAAATCAGTCAGGGCCCAATCGATATCGGCATAGCGAAAATTAAACCCCGCTTCCATCAGCCGTTCCGGCTTAACCCGTTGGCTGGCCAGCAATACACCGGCCAGTTCTCCAAGTATCAACCGCAGCGCCAGCGAGGGAACCGGCACCAGGGCCGGTCGTCCCACGGCCTTGCCTAAGGCACTGGCGAACGCTCCTTGCCGCACCAGCCCCGGAGCGGTGGCATTATAGGGCCCACGCGCCTGATCATCTTGCAGCAGAAAACGGATCGCCGATAGCAGATCGGCCATGTGAATCCAGGCGAACCATTGCTTGCCGCTGCCAATGGGCCCGCCGGCGAACCGGCGAAACGCCGGCAGCATCTGGGCCAGGGCACCGCCACCGGCACCCAGCACGACCCCGAACCGTAAGATGGCCACCCGCACGCCTCGCGGTTCGGCCGCCAGGGCTTGCTGTTCCCAGTCGACGGACAGGCGTGCCAGGAAATCATCTCCCGGCGGACTGGTTTCGGTCAAGGTCTCCTCCCCCCGGTTACCATAATAGCCAACGGCCGACGTACTGATCAGGATCTTTTCGTCACCGGTCATGGCATCCACGATATTGGCGGTGGTTTTCAGTCGGCTGTCAGCGATACGCGACTTGTAGGCACGCGTCCAACGTTTGAATATGGATCGCCCGGCCAGGTTGACCACGGCATCGGCGGTCTCGACGGTCGTCTGCCACGCGCCGGGATGGCTGGTATCGGCACAAACCCAGGTGAAGTCCGGCATGGCCTCGAGGGGATGCGAGCGCGAGGTCCCCAAACCGGTGACCGTGTGGCCATCATCCAAGAGTTTGCGGGTCAATGCCTTACCGACAAATCCCGATGCACCGGCAATGGTGATGTTCATGGGCACCTCCTAAAATTGTCGTTTATGCGGCCAGGAATCGGTACAGGTACCGATCGATCTCCTGCCTGGGCAAGGCACCGGCGGCCGTATCCACCACCTTTCCATCCCTGAAAAAAAGCAGGGTCGGCAGACTCATCACGTTGTAGCGACTGGCCGTGGCCGGGTTTTGATCCACATTGAGTTTGGCCACCTTCAGGCGCCCGGAATACGATCGGGCCACATCGTCCAGCACGGGTGACATGGCACCGCAGGGTGCACACCATCCGGCCCAGCAGTCCAAGAGCACCGGCAGCGGGCTGTCGAGCACTTGACTGGAAAAGGTCTGATCGGTGACCATCACCGGACGATTGCTTACCGGGATGGGCGGAAAAGGCTGTTTGCACCGCCCACAACGGGGACCGTCCTGCAGTTTGGCCACGGGAATCCGGTTACGAGTGCCGCAATTGCGGCAGCGAATCAGTACCGTTTCATTCGTCATCGATACTCCTCTACTTTAGCTATATAATTTCTCTATGGTTTCGAATCAATCTGCCTACTTTTTAAATGGCCACGATGTTTCTTCGTCTGCAAACATCGTTCCCTCGCCAGGGTAGACGATTCTGTCCGCCTCAGCGGTAGGATGGATAGCCGTTGGCCAACGACCGTCTCGAGGGTCCGCCCCTTCGAAGGCCGCCGGGGTCGGATGCTTGTCCAGCATCTTGGGTTGCCGGCGCAGGTCCACACCGACAACCGGAGCGCTGAACTCAATGGGGATATGATTCGGGTCGAAAGTGTAAATCGAATGGATAAATCCGTGATCGATCACCTCAGACACCCAGAAACCGGCCGCCTCCAGGCGGTCCTTGAGTGCCCAGAGGTCATCGTCGTTTTTTACACCGAAAGCGATGTGATCAAAGGCGATGGGTCCCTTGACCGGCACCCCATGATCGCGCTCGGGGATCTTCTCCACATCTGGCCATTCGAAAAAGGCAATCATATCATGGTCGGAAATTTCGAAAAAATAATGCCGGTATCCCTTGCGCCCCAGCCCGGCCACTAAGCGCATGGCCAACAGATCCCGCCAAAAGTGGATCGTTCGGTCCATATCACCGGTGACCATGGCCAGGTGATTGATTCCAGTATACTGGGGCATGCAGACATTCCTCAAACCATGTTTCACGAATCCGTCCGAACGGCGACTTCTAAGGAACTCGTTAATCAAAACCGTTTATAAATGATTAATTATAAAAGCTTTTCCATTTAACTGGCGTAGCCGCAGCAAAATGAAAAACGAGTTTCTTTTGCATGGTTGTTTGGCCATGTATGGCCTGGAAAAGCTTCCAAGGAACTCGTTGAACCAAACCACTTACAAGGTCCTTTTATAAAAAGCTTTTCCTTGATTTTATCCGATTCGCCGGGATAGCCAGAAAACGAATTTCTTTTACTGGATAGGTGGCCATGCAGGGCCTGGAAAAGCTTTTTACGAGTTTAATGTTTATCAGCCACCGGCACGGCCATCGTCACAAGGGCCATCCTCGGCCGTGCTGCGCGAATGCTCCGCCGTGAAACTGGCCGTACAGGTCTGCAGCACCGCCTCGTTTTCAAGGCAGGCCAGGGCTGTCTCATAATTGGGCTCTTCGGCGATCTCCTTTACCAGCTCAGTATAAACCACATTGCCCTGTCCGTCGATCACCACCACCGCCCGGGCCATGAGGCCGGCCAACGGTCCATCGGCAATCCGCACACCATAGGCATCGCCAAATTCAGGACTGCGAAAAGTCGATGCCGAGACCACGTGGTCCAGCCCTTCCGCACCACAAAAGCGGGCGTGCGCAAAGGGTAAATCCGCGGATACGCAAATGACCACGGCATTGTCAGTCTTGCCGATCTCTGTGTTGAATTTTCTTACCGTCATGGCACACACGGGGGTGTCAATGCTGGGAAAAATGTTCAGAACAACGATTTTGCCGGCATAATCACGGAGCCGGACGTCGGCAAGGTCCTTGCCGGCAAGGGTAAAATCCGGAGCCATCGCGCCAACGCGTGGCAAATCTCCGGACAGCTGGACGGGAGAACCTTTAAAAGCAGTTTGGGCCATGTTTTCCTCCTTCATATTGTTAGGTATTGGTGAGGTCCGTTAGGTACTACCGCCGGCCGCAGTCGCTTATCGCGATGCCGATGCTTGGCTACGGATAAAATAATCAACAAATGTGCCAACGCAACTCTACCCACTCGATTCAGTGGCATCAAAATTGCTTAAACACTGATTAAAAGCAGTTCCCCCAACGCCAACAACATTTCATAAGGAGGTCAGTTATGAGCGATAAACGGTATCAGATCAAATCCGCCTGCCCCCAATGCGGGTGCAGTTTTGCGCAGGTATTGTCCAAAGAGGAAATCAAAAAACGATACGGTGATACACCCAATATCGAACTGGAATGCGGTGAATGCATGCTGAAATTCGAAGCCGACCGCAAAAGCGCTTGCCCGGAATGGGACGCAGAATGCCGGCTAAATGAAGGAAACCCCTGAGGCACTTCTGCTGGGTTCGTTTTTCGGTTGACAGGCAGCCAATGAAATGGGCATGTATCGGGTACGAGCCAATCCGGTAAATGCCCATTTTTATAAAACCCTACCTGAGTTGAATGAAAGGCAGACAAAACCATGAGCTACGATTTTAACGCCGACGATGTATTCGAGATGGCCGAACAGATCGAGAGAAACGGTGCCGCCTTCTATAGACAAGCCGCTGACAGTGTTAGCGATCCCGATGCGAAACGGTTCCTTTCCGATTTGGCAGCCATGGAAGACGACCATGAGAAAACCTTTGCCACCATGCGCAAAAAACTCATCGAAACAGAAAAAACCACAACCGTATTCGATCCGCAAGGCGAAGCCGCAGCCTACCTCAAGGCCCTGGCCGACACACGCGTGTTCTTTGAAAAAGAGATCGATACATCCTCCATGCAGGCTATATTGAAAGCCGCCATTCTCGCTGAAAAAGACTCCATTGTTTTTTACCTGGGGATGAAGGATCTGGTACCGGAAGACTTTGGCCAGTCCCACCTGGACAGCATCATCAAAGAAGAGATGTCCCATATCAAGCTGCTCAGCCATCGCCTCGTCGGTACGAAATAATCGGCATCCCACAGTTGACGAGCCCACGAAAGGTGACCTTGTGGCGCTCTTGGTGAGCCCGTCAACTGTTGCCGCCGCATTTCCATATGCCCTGCAAACCCGATCGAGGGGAAACGAAGAAACGCTTAAATTGCCTCTGATTGACCGCCAACGCATTTGCAATTGATATCCAAGCATTGACCAAGTGCTCATTCATGGATATCATAGTTGATGGTATAAGACATCACGTGTACCCCATTGGTTCGTTTTCGGTTATTCGAGGGACAGGTTCTTCAAGCTGTATGTGTAAGCATTGTAACCGTTTTCCAACACCGGTAGCAGGCCTCAGACAGGGTTTTCAAACACACTCTGAATCGACTAAATCGGCTCGCGCTTAGCCGGACCACGATGTATCACCGTACCAGCCATTTGTATTATGAGACACTCATGTATCACCAAGCGAATGAGACTATTGGGCATCCCTGATTTCAAAGACCAAAACATGCATGCCGACCATCCAAACGTCTTGCTGCCTGCCATCTATACAGGCAAACAAATGGT
This sequence comes from uncultured Desulfosarcina sp., assembly GCA_963674765.1. Lineage (GTDB taxonomy): Bacteria > Desulfobacterota > Desulfobacteria > Desulfobacterales > Desulfosarcinaceae > Desulfosarcina. The sequence goes on from OY771548.1 coordinate 5,859,973, forward strand.
TGTAATTATTAACAATTGATACGGACACCGTATTACTGTTTTTTCGTATTCACGAAGCAAAATTGAGCATCTAAGCATAACTTGGCACGCAACTTGATAAAGCTCTAAGAACAGCCGTTGAGACCTTTGCCTGACAACGGTGCTCAAATCCTTCGGAGAATATCAAGCCGTGAAACCCTGTGATCGCAACATCAAGGAGACCATTCTACTGGCCCAACAGATGATCCAACTGGCCGACATTGGTGACATTGACCGAGAAGATATCGGCTGCGGCATTCTTTATGGGATACTGCGAGATTGTGGATACAAGATCAAACAACTGGCCGAGGCCGAGAGGGCGAAACATCAGGCCAAAGGCTGGTGGGACGAAAGCTGTTAACAACCGTTTAATCGAAACCTATTATGTTAAAAAAGGAGGACGCTACGTGGCTAGTATCAAAGGAACACAAACCGAGAAAAACATTTTGACCGCATTTGCCGGTGAATCCCAGGCCAGAAACCGTTACACCTACTTCTCCAAGCAGGCAAAAAAAGAAGGTTATGTTCAGATCGCCGATATCTTCGAAGAAACGGCCAACCAGGAAAAAGAGCATGCCAAACGCTTGTTCAAGCTCCTTGAGGGGGGCGAGGTGGAAATTACCGGCGCCTTTCCAGCCGGCGTAATTGGCACCACCACAGAGAACCTCGCCGAATCGGCCGGCGGTGAGAACTATGAATGGACCACCATGTATCCGGATTTTGCCAAGGTTGCCCGTGAAGAAGGTCTGGATCATGTGGCGTTCATCTTCGAAGCCATCGCCGTGGCCGAAAAACAACACGAAAAACGCTACCTGGATCTCAAGGCCAACATCGAAGCCGGCCGGGTGTTCAAGCGCGATACCAGCGTGACCTGGCGCTGCCGCAACTGCGGTTACCTGCACGAGGGCACCGAGGCACCGGAAATGTGTCCGGCCTGTGCGCATCCCCAGGCCCATTTCGAGCTCTTGGGTGAAAACTGGTAATCCACAACCGATTAACGTCAAACAAAGGAGATAACAATGGCGGAAAGGTACGAAGTCTACAAATGTAATGTTTGTGGTAATATCGTCGAGGTGCTTGTTGGCGGCGCCGGTGAACTGGTCTGCTGCGGGCAACCCATGCAAAAGCTGACCGAAAACACCGTCGATGCGGCCAAGGAGAAACACGTACCGGTCATCGAAAAAATCGATGGCGGCTACAAGGTCGCGGTCGGTAGCGTGCCCCATCCCATGGAAGAAAAACATTATATCCAGTGGATCGAACTGATTGCCGACGGCAAATCGTATTTTCAATTCCTCGAGCCGGGACAGACGCCAGAGGCGGTTTTCATGATCGATGCCGCATCGGTCTCCGCCAGGGAATACTGTAACCTGCATGGATTATGGAAAGCTTAGGAGCGCTGAGCCAATATAGAAGGCGGCCGGTGACCCACCGGCTGCCTTCCCCGAATCCCCCAGTCTTGTCGATCACCCAAGACTGCGTGTGACCCGTGCCCACCAGAGCCCCTATCGTTGGCGGCCACCGGCCACATGACCCATAACTATCAAGGAGGTGAACCATGGCGAACTGGAAATGCGGCAATTGCGGCTATGAACTGGAGGCTGACCGGCCACCGGAACAATGCCCGTCCTGCAAGGAAAAATGCGAATTTCTGGACAACACCTGTTACACCCCCGATTGTCAATACGACGGTAAGGATCCCCGGATAAAATAGATCCCCCTGAATCAACGAAAGAAAGGGAAGAGAAAATGGCCAAAGCACTCATCGTGTATGCGACCCGTACCGGCGAAACCGAAAAGATCGCCAATCTCATCGCGGAAGGGATTCGGTTTTCCGGCCATGAAGCGGAAACCAAGAAGGTAACCGATGTTAAAAAAGAAGATGATCTGAAAGGCTTTGACGCCGTGGTTCTTGGATCTCCGACCTATCACGGCGACATGGTTCAGGGAATGAAAACCTTACTTTTTCTGGCCGAGAAAGCCGAGTTGAACGGCAAAATCGGCGGTGCCTTCGGTGCCTTTGGATGGAGTGGAGAAGCCCCGGACCGAATCTTCGATACCATGAAAAATATTTACCAGATGAACATGGTCAGTGCGGCACTACGGCTCAAGTCATCCGGCCTGGGCGGCGGTATAAAAATGGCCCAGGATTATGGTCGTGAAATTGCTGAGAAGATGGCCTGATAACAATAGTTCAACGGTTCCATCATTATTAACGTTTGGTAACGAAAAAAGGAGGCGGCTATGTCAACCCCCCAACATTGTCCTGGTTATGAAAATTTCAAGAACTTGAAATCGTTTATCTGCAAATGCCCTGAATGCGGTGAAAGCAAGGAAATTTTCTCCGACGAGTTCGACAAGACCCACACCTGTGCAAAATGCGGCAAACAGATCGACTTTAACTCCTGCACTTACGAAGCAGGTGCCTAAGTCACTAGCTGATGCAGCCGATCGATAGCTGACCCATTCATTGACGATGCCCCGTCCTGCTGCTTAAAAATGCGGTAACAGGATCGGGGCACCCACCGTCCGCCTGCGGTCGACGGCTGGTGGAATGTTTCGTGTGAATTCATTTTCGGCAGTCGACCATTTCCCCATACGGCTGCCGGCACCTGCTCAAGGAGGATTTTGTATGGACGTTGTCATGTTATCCAGGCTCCAGTTCGCCGCCGCCACGATGTTTCACTTTTTGTTCGTCCCCCTGACCCTGGGGTTGTCGGTGCTGGTTGCTTACATGGAGACCCGTTATGTGCAAACGGAAGATGAAACCTATTTGCGCATGACCAAATTCTGGGGCAAATTGTTTTTGATCAACTTTGCTCTGGGCGTGGTCACCGGTATCACCCTGGAATTCCAGTTTGGCACCAACTGGTCCCGCTATTCGGCCTATGTGGGTGATATTTTTGGTAGCCTGTTGGCCATCGAGGCCTCCCTGGCCTTTTTCCTGGAATCGACTTTTATCGGGATCTGGATTTTCGGCTGGAAAAAGCTATCCAAAAAGGCTCACGCCACGGTCATGTGGCTGGTCGCCGCGGCAGGCAACATCTCGGCAATCTGGATTCTTCTGGCCAATGGCTGGATGCAGCAACCCGTCGGCTATACCATCCGTGATGGACGCGCGGAACTGACCGATTTCCTGGCCGTCGTGACCAATAAGTTCGGTTTGCTGGAGATTGCCCATACCATTCCGTCGGCCTTCTTGCTCAGTGCCTTTTTCGTCATGGGCATCAGTGCCTGGCATCTGCTCCGCAAACAACACATCGAATTTTTCACCCGTTCCTTCAACATCGGCCTCGTGGTGGGATTGATCGCCTCCATCGTGGTCGTCATCACCGGCGATTTGCACGCCGTGCATGTGACCGAGACCCAACCGTCCAAACTGGCCGCTATGGAATCGCATTGGGAAACCCAGTCCCAGGCCCCCATCGTCCTGTTTGCCGTCCCGGATGAAGCCAACGAACGCAACAAAATCGAAATCGGAAGCATTCCCGGTGTATTGAGTTTTCTCGGACATCACGATGTCAACGCGCAGGTGACCGGATTGAAAGACATTCCCAAGGATGAACGCCCTCCGGTGTTGCTGACGTTTGTCTCCTTCCGTACCATGGTGGCCCTGGGAACCCTTTTCCCATTGCTGATGATCATTGGTTTTGTCATTCGGAAACGGTTGGTTGAATCCCGCTGGTACTTGTGGATCATGTTATTTGCCATTCCCCTGCCCTACTTGGCCATGGAAATGGGATGGGTCCTGGCCGAGGTCGGACGTCAGCCATGGATCGTCTATGGCTTGCTCAAAACCGCCGAGGCCGCTTCACCGGTCGCGGGAATACAGGTCATGACCACGCTGGTGGGATTCATTCTGGTCTACGGCCTGCTTGGCATCGCCGGTTTCTATTTGATTGCCAATTTCGCTAAAAAAGGCCCTCAGTCGGCAGCCGATAATGCATAGAATCCTTTCATCCGATGACAACCATTGACAAAACACGGGAGTAATAAATGTTACTACAATCCGTATGGTTCTTTCTGTGGGGCCTGCTCTGGGCGGTCTTTTTCATGACGGACGGTTTCGACATGGGAATCGGATCCCTGTATCCATTCCTGGGAAAATCAGAACGGGATCGCAACATGATGATCCATGCCATGGGCCCGTTGTGGGACGGCAATGAAGTCTGGTTGATCACCGCCGGCGGTGTTACCTTCGCCGCGTTTCCGCTGGTCTATGCGGTCATGTTCTCATCTCTCTACTCGGCCCTGATGCTGATTCTGTTCGCCCTGATCCTGCGTGGCGTCTCCTTCGAATTCCGCAACAAGGTGGAAAGCATGGCCTGGAAACGGGTCTGGGACGGCTGTATCTTCATCGGCAGCTTTCTGCCGGCGCTCTTGTTCGGCGTGGCTTTCGGCAATATCTTCAAGGGCATCCCCATCGATGGGGAGGGTATTTATCAGGGGACCTTGTTTACCCTGCTCAATCCCTATGGCCTTTTGGCCGGCATTCTGTTCGTCTGCCTTTTTCTGGTCCATGGCGCGCTGTGGTTGGCCATTCGTACCGATGGCGAACTGGCCTTCCGTTCCGAGCGTCTGGCCGCCAGACTGTGGCCGGTGCTCACCGGCGTGGCGGTGGTTTTTCTGGTAGCCACCTATATATTCACCCCCCTGTACAACAACTACCTGGCCCACCCGGTACTCTTCATCGTTCCATTGATCAGCGTCGTGGGCCTCGTGGGAATCCGGTTCTTCCTACAACAAGGGGCCGCATTCAAGGCCTGGGGAGCGTCGGCACTGACCATCGTGTCGTGCACCTTTTTCGGCGTCATCGGCCTGTTTCCGAGCCTGTTTCCCTCCAGCATCGACGCGGCTTTCAACCTGACGGCCTTCAACGCCTCGTCCAGCCCGCTGACATTGAAGATCATGCTCATCGTGGTGGTACTTTTTATTCCGGTGGTCCTGGCCTACCAGATTTGGGCCTATAAGCTGTTCAGTGTCAAAGTCACCGACGATGACCTGGCCCACGAGGAAACCTATTAGGTTTCGAGTCCTTTCTGTCTCGCCGCATCGACCATTCCGCCAACCCAGGTCGATGCGACGATGAACAAGAATACTTACCCATGCGAACAAGGGAGTATCGGATGAATCGCAACATCGTTAGCGTCACTCTGGCCGCGCTTATGCTGATAGCCATGGCTGGCATCGGGTTGGCGGCCAAAAAAGGACCGACTGACATCGACATTTTTGGGGGTAAATCCGGGAACGTCCCCTTCCCCCATGCCCAGCATCAGCAGCGCATTAATGACTGCAACGTCTGTCACAGTGTCTTTCCCCAGGAGACCGACGCCATCAAGAAAATGAAGACCAAAGGAACCATCAAGCCCAAGAAGGTCATGAACCTGCAGTGCATCAAGTGTCATCGGGAAGAAAAGCGAGCCGGCAACCCCACAGGCCCGCTGACGTGCAAAACCTGCCATGTGAAATAATGAAGGATTATTATCGATGTTTATTTTAGGACTGCAGGGAAGTCCCCGCAAAAACGGGAATACCGACATTATTCTGAAAGCCTTCATGGACAAGGCGGACCGGGCAGGAGCGACCACCCACACCATCCAGGTGGCCAAGGCTGGCGTGGCCGCCTGCAAAGGATGCGGGTATTGTGAAACGCACGGCACCTGCGTGATCACCGATGATCCCATGGCCACCGAAATCTTCGGGCTGTTGCGGCAGGCCGATCTGGTCGTCGCCGCCTCTCCGGTTTACTTTTACGGTGTCTCTGCACAAATTAAGGGCCTGATCGATCGCTGCCAGACCTTTTGGTCGAGAAAATACGTGTACAAGCTCAAAGACCCCCTGGCATCCACCCGCCAGGGCATTTTATTGAGCATGGCTGCCTCCCGCGGCCGCCAGCTCTTCGATGGCATTCATCTGACCGCCAAATACTTTTTCGACGCCATCGACGCCCGCTACGAGCACGCCCTCACCTATCGCGGCATAGAGGGCAAGGGGGATATTCGCAAGCGGGAAGGCCTGAATGCGGACCTGGATGATCTGATCGAAAAAACCGTTCGCCCCATGCTGTCCCGCAAAAAAGTCCTCTTCGTGTCCCCCCAAGGGGCCTGTCGCGCGCCCCTGGCGGCAGCCATGGCCCAACAGGCCCATGGCTCGAAAATTCGCACCGATTTTGCCGGCTTGAGACCGGCATCCGAATTATCCGATTCCATGCTCCAGGCCATGCAGGCCAACGGCACGGACCTGGGATACCGAAAACCGGCAACCATCGATCAGGCGTTTAAAGGTGCCATGCCCGACCTGGTCATCGCCGTGGACAAGACGATCAACGATGATCCGATTCCCGGTATAACGACGCACTGCTGGCCACTGGATGCACCGCTTACAGATTCGGACGCCGCCGCCATGGACCCGTTGATCGGTGACATCGAGGCCCGCGTCGACACACTGGTTGAAGGAATGGATTGAACCCATTGAAAGGCAAAGGAGGATCAATGGCTGAACCTCACGAGATGTACCAATGCCAGACCGTCAATTGTGGATATATCTATAATCCCGACAAGGGCGATCGCAAAGGCAAAATCCCCAAGGGAACGGCGTTTGCCGATCTTCCCGACGATTGGAAATGCCCGATCTGCGGCGCCGGCAAAAAGATGTTCCGGCCCCTTGGATAGACCCGCCGACTGTTCGGTAATTTCGACTGACCATGCAGGGGGTCCCGCATTTTCTTGAATGTTATATCATCATTTACGCATCAATTTTGTTAACTCGTGTTCGTCCAGAAATAGGCAAATTTGGTCGAGATCAAGGCGCCCGAAAAATTTTACCGGAGGCATATGGGTGATATTCCGAGGATTAAATTTTTCGGGCAACGCCGATATCGGGCAAATTGGTCATTTCTGGATGGGCACTAACTCAGACAACACGACGGAGGTTACCATGGACAAGTATGTTTGCACACTCTGCGGCTATGTGTATGATCCTGAAGCAGGCGATCCCGACAACGGGGTGGCACCCGGCACCAAATGGGAAGATGTTCCCGATGACTGGGAATGCCCGGTCTGCGGCGCATCGAAAGACGATTTCGAAAAAGAAGACTAATTGCTTATTGGAATCGAATGGTCATGAATTGGCGCGGATGCCCTTTTTCTGAAGATTGGGAAAAAGGGCATTTCGATTGGTAAATGCTTACTTGGATGACAGGAAACGAAACATGAAACCGACAAAACTCGCAGAAGGCGTCTACGATGTGGGCGTCATCGATTGGAATATCAGAGATTTTCACGGCTACTCCACCTATCGCGGCACCAGTTACAACGCCTTCTTGGTCGTCGACGAAAAAATCGCCCTGATCGACACGGTCAAGGCCCCCTTCGCCGACGAATTGATCGGCAATATCTCCCAGATTATCGATCCCCAAAAAATCGATTACGTGATCAGCAACCACACGGAAATGGATCATTCCGGTTCCCTCCCGAAAATCATGGGTGCCGTCGGCGAAGACAAACCGCTGTACTGTTCCAAACTGGGCGCCAAGAACCTGGCCAGCCACTTTCCCAATGCCTGGAACTACCATCCGGTCAAGGAAGGCGAGACCCTTTCCCTGGGCAAGCGGACCCTCTCTTTCATCGAGACCCGCATGATCCATTGGCCGGATAGCATGTTCACCTACCTCAACGAAGACCACATTCTCTTTTCCAGCGACGGCTTCGGTCAGCATTACGCCGGGTTCGACAAATTTGACGATCAGGCCGGCAGCGAAGCCATGGTGCAGGCCAAGAAATATTATGCGAATATTCTCATGCTGTATGCGCCCCGCATCCTCAAATTGATCGAAAAGGTCGTGGCCTCGGGTATCCAGATCAATATGATTTGTCCCGACCACGGTGTCATCTGGCGCAAGGAACCCGCCAAGATCATCGACATGTATCTGAAATGGAGCCGGCAGGAGACGGAGAAGAAAGCCGTCGTGATTTATGACACCATGTGGAAAAGCACCGAAACCATGGCCAAGGCCATTGCCGAAGGAATTTCCGCCACCGGCGTCATGGTCAAACCCATCCACATCCGTAGTTCCCATCGCAGCGAAATCATGACCGACGTGCTGGACGCCGCCGCCATCGTGGTGGGCTCTCCGACCCTCAACAACCAGATGTTCCCCACGGTAGCCGATGTATTAACCTACATGAAAGGCTTGAAACCGGTGGGACGCATCGGCGGTGCCTTCGGTTCCTATGGGTGGAGCGGTGAGTCGGTCAAACTGGTGGCCGCCGAACTGGAAGCCATGAAATTTCAGATGATCGATTCGGGACCGCGCATTCAGTACGTGCCCGATGGCGAAGGCATCCAAGCCTGCGTCGCTTATGGTAAACAGATTGGCGAGGCCGTGTTGAATAAATGAAAGTCCCCGTTGTCGACATTGGCAGCTGCACCCTATGCCTGGGCTGTATAGCGGTTTGCCCCGAGGTGTTTCAAGAAAATCAGGCCGGTTATATCGAGGTCGTGGAGATGGATGTATATCCCCGGGAAGCGGTCGACGAGGCCATCAAATATTGTCCCGAGGATTGTATCAGCTGGGAATAAAACGAACTGAAGAGGAAAAGATGAAAAAGATTGCACTTTTTGTTTTTAATGGGGATCCGGTTTGCTTCATTCATGTTCTTCTCAATGGCCTGGACATGAAGGAGAAAGGCATGCAGGGCCGCATCATCGTGGAGGGATCGGCCACGGCATTGTTGCCCAAGCTGGCCGAAGACACCAATCCGCTTCACAAGCTCTGGGAGAAGGCCAAGGCCGAGGGAATCGTGGACGGCGTTTGCAAAGGGTGTGCTCACAAAATGGGAACCGTTGACGAAGCCGTCAAACAGGGTCTGACCCTTTTGGACGATATGTCCGGCCACCCGTCCATGTCCGCTTATATCGAGCAAGGGTTCGAAATTATCTCTTTTTAATCCTTATCGAACCGACCGGGCTCGTCATGCCGGACTTGATCCAGCATGCCGGGCCCAATAAGTCGCAGGCAACCATGGGATACCGCGATCTTAAAACTCGCCTGGCGCAATTGCTCCAGTCTGAAGATTTCGATACCTCGCTGACGGCCATCCGCCAGATCCCCGGCCGTCAGGCGATCAATCCGCTCTTCTCCTTTCTTTATTCGGGAGAGGATGTACTGCGCTGGCGGGCCATCACGGCCATGGGCATGGTGGTCGGGCACATGGCCGAGAGTCAAATGGAATCGGCGCGCGTGGTCATGCGCCGGCTCATGTGGAATCTGAACGACGAATCCGGTGGTATCGGATGGGGCTCTCCCGAAGCCATGGGAGAAATCACCGCAATCAGTGAACGGCTGGCCACGGAATTCCACCGCATCCTGATTTCCTATATCGATCCGGCGGGCAATTACCTGGAACACGAAGGGCTCCAACGCGGTGCGCTGTGGGGGGTGGGACGTCTGGCCCACGCACGGCCGGATCTGGCCCGGCCGGCAACATCCTTCTTGCCGGCCTATCTCGACTCACCGGATCCGTATTTGCGCGGCCTGGCCGTTTGGGCGGCGGGTCCGATCCTGGACAGCCGGTTGCGCCCCCTGGTCCAGGCACACCGGGCCGACCCTGGGTCGCTGCAACTCTATCGACAACGAACCATTACCCGCCTGACCGTAGCCGAACTGGTTCAGGAGGCGCTCGCCAAATCTGACTTCCAGGGCTGACCGTGGTGAGAACAGTGAGAAGCGAGACCGCTTCAGCAAGCCCCTCTACCAGGATACAGGCGCCCTGCCCCGCTGGCGGCCCTGATCCCGCCCCCAACCCCATCGCATCAGAAAAAATACGGCCTTCCCCTATCTATAGTGTTTAAAATAATGTTTTTGGCAAGGCCAGAGGGAGAACGCTGTATAATGAATACCGCGACGACCGATAACGCATCCCAAAAACATTATCTTGAATGCTCTAGCAGACTGTTTAGAAAACAGCCGCCACTTCCGGAGTCACTGGTGTCCGAATCGTCACTACCGTCCAAATCATCGCTTGAGTCCGAATCGCCCGTATCGCCATCATCCCATCCACCGACAACCGCCCACAACCACCAAGCTGCATAGGCTTTCTGATTGGCATTAAGGGGCTGACTGTGGGCGGAAGAGCAACTGTACCAGTCCACGCCCTCGGTATGGCTGTTCTGCCATTCCGTGGCCCAGTTCCCCAAAAGGGTGCCACCCGCTCCATCATAGTAGCCGCAATCGTCGTTAGCGAATTCAAAGTAGATGCCGTCCGGGTCATACCGTTCGATGTCAGCGAAGTCGTATAGTACCTTGTCGTTGGCATTGCAATAATCGCGAATCATCTGGTTGGCGGCTTTGTTATCGGCATCGTTCCAGATATCTACATGCCCGGTCATATAAACGAAGGTCACGTGGGGATAGTCTGATTCCAGCTGGTCCATGGGTATCAGGTATTCGCTTTCCAGGGTGCCGGCAGCATATTTGTCCCCCACCTGTCCGCACCAGGACCAGATAATCACATTCACATCCGAATTAGCGTTCAGATAGCTCCGGGTGTTATTGACCCACTGGGGATAGTAACCCACATCGCCGTCCATGGCATAATCGTGAAGATCGATCGCGCCACTGCTACCGCCGTTGTTCCACTCGAAAATATCCGTTGGCAGCGCCAACCCCAGGCCGCCGCCGTTGGCGAAAGCCACCAGGCCGGTCATGCCTGTCGTTAATTGACTGCCGTGAGAGGTATGGCCATAGGCGATATGCAGATTGGCCTTGGCCTGTTCGATGGCTGTCTGAGGGATCTGGGTGATGTCGGTGTGCCGGTGATCGACAATTACCGGATCAGCGTGGGCATTCCATACGAGCATCAGATGAAAGCAGAAAGCCACTGCCGCTATTACCGGTCGAAAACAGGCAAATCGACTCATCATCATCTCCTCGTTAAATATCCACGTTTTTTCATGCCTGCAATTATTTTACTCTTCTTTATATCGATGGATGGATGCAGTTGTCAAATTTCGATCGATAAAGAACCCCGGCCCCTTTCAAAGGAGGGATTCCCATGCCTACAAAACATCCACTCCGAACGCCTTTAGATTCGAGATGACTTTGCCTACAAGGATTAACGGGCGCTGTATGCGAGGCCCGCACGGACGGTTCTCTATAATGGCTGAAACCGGAATAACGCCAATCCCCGGGCTTTCCATTCCCAAAAGTTAGCTTTGATATTGCAATAAACTCTTTTGACTTGGTATCATTGGAATCATGATCACCTAAAGTTTTAATAAGGAGGCTGAAGTCCATGAGAAAGCGCTTGAAAAAAATACTGGTGCTTTTCGACGAAGCTGTCGGTGCCGAAAAGAGGTATGAATTTCAAAACGCGAAGCATTACTATGGTAAAATTGCAGATCTTTATCCCGGCAGCCCTGAAGCGGAAATTGCTCGGGAGCGGATCGAAGATATGGATGCCCTCAGGAACGAGAAACGAATTTACCGTCGAATCGACCGAAACGCAAAGCGGATACTGACGGAAATTGGTGTCGATTTCAGCCGCAGCCAGGTACTGATGGATATTCTGATGGAAGCCGACGCCGTTGATCTTGAAAGCAATAATGCCGTGTTTGTGCCTTTAAAAGAAGACTACCTCGAATACTGTCTGGATCAGGTTCCCACCGATATGCCCGCGGATCCGGGTGAAAATGCGTTCGGTACGGGCGCGACACCACCTTTTTTACTTCGTCCCGGAAGCGACGATCTGGCACCCGCCAATCGGGCCGAATTTGAAGCAATTATCGATACGGCTTGCGCCTATACGGACAGCCTGGGTATTTTAAGCATACCAGTCGCCACGGATAAATCCATTTCTGATTTTGAATGTGCGAAATTGATGGATCGTTTCCCGGATCTAAAAATGACTCACACCCGCAACATGAACGATACCGAGGTTAAGTTTTTCGGCGGTCGGGACGACTGGCTTGATGGAACCAGCCTGATCACATCGATGACCGTCATGCCCTCCATGGTCCCGCCTTTCTTAAGAAGCGTTCGATCGGGAAACAACCTTTTGCTGCTGGACTTGACGATTGCCGGATCAACCGGCCCCTTGAGCCCCGAGGCACTGCTGACTCAGATCCACGCGCAGGTATTATTCATGATGATGCTGGCCCAAACAATCAAGCCAGGCCTGACCTGCGTGCACGGCGGCATACCGGATATGCTTGCTGGTGGAGTCTTAGACTACAGTGATCCTGGACAGCCGATCATCAACTCGGCCATGGCCCGTCTGAACATGTGGATAACCGGTTTTCCTTCGGCCCAGTCGGGCGGCAGTACCAGTATCATCGACGATATTTCGGCCGCTGTGGAGGAATCCGAACTCAGTCGCAACACACTCAGAGAATATGGTGTCCACATATTGCGCCACGCCATGGGCGCCCTCGGCAGTCTGAACTACTTCAGTCTGGAAAAATTTATTGAAGACTGCAGAAGAGAAAGAGCGGCCCGCAGAATATGGCTCAAAATCAGGCATGATTTTGTTTTGCCGCTTTATTTCCCTGAAGACAAGCAGGTGATCAAAGGGATACGCGAAATTGCGGAGAAAGGTGGACCTCAGAATGCAGATCACACCCTCAACAACGTGGGCGTATTTATCAAATGGCGCCAGAAACTGGCCGATGCAAGCGCAAAGAAACCCTACTTTCCCGAATTGCGGAATACCATCGGCAAGGACAGAGACCAACTAAATCGCACCTCCAGCGCCGATCGGGCCACGCAGTTGCAGGAGACTTTTTTTCTGAACAAATAGCAGTCAGTTTTATTTTTTTTCCTAAAAATTCTTTGAAACACCCTTAGCCAACAGATGCCGACCCCCTAAACGCACTGCCGTAATTCCTTGACAGCGATATTCAAAGCAAATAACATTCTAAATAAAGACTTACAAGAATAGAAGCATCATACAAATACGGATTTTCGATTCGATCTATCCGTTATCGACCTCGCCATATAAGCCGCCGCACGCATCACATCCTTGTTCTCGTCTACCGTCATTTTTCATGCCCGAATTCGCGAAACGCCCATCCTTCCATTTGACTTCCATCGGTGCCGCAGTGCTGCAATGTGTTTGAGGTTGATACCCTCATCGAATCAAGTCTGCTTCCTTTATTTTGTGAACGAGTGCATATGGACGGCTCTGCTGCGATCGCTTGAAATGTGCTCTCTGGTGACAGGTTCATCCCACCAGGGCGGTGCGGTTTTAATCACTCTAAGAATAAAAGGATGACCGGCGGGTGCAGATCAAACCCATCGGTACGGCCCAAACCTGGGTCCTGTACACCTTTTTGAACCCGCGCATCCGTTACACCTAACCCTTTAGGCGGTCGACCGACGGAGCGCCCATGGGCCATAATGAGAGAGACCATGTCCGGAACCGAAACCGCAACCGACCGGTCCGATCAAGCGCTGGTCGACACGCCCGAGGCCCTCCCCCCCCGACGCGGCGTGTGGCGCCGCATGCAGGACGGGGCGGCGGTCCTGCTGGCCTCCAAAACAGCCACGGCCGGCCTGATCATCGTGATGTTCTGGGTGGGCGTGGCGATTTTCGCCCCCTTGCTGACCCCCTACACCCCGCTGGAACAGGACTGGCACCACCCCAACAGCGCCCCCAGCATCCAGCACCCCCTGGGTACCGACGAGCTGGGCCGCGATCTGTGGTCGCGCCTGATCTACGGCGCGCGCGTCGTCCTGGTAATCCTGCCGGTTTCCGACCGCTTCTGGATTCCCGGCGGAACAGCCGTCTGGGGCGTGATCGTGGCGCTGATCGTGGGGGTGACCCTTGGCCTGGTGAGCGGCTATTACGGCGGCTGGATCGACGAGGTGACCATGCGCCTGTTGGATGCCATGATGGCCGTGCCGATCATCCTGCTCTACCTGATCATCATGGCTGCCCTGGGGGCCTCGGCCGTTAACGTCGTGCTGGCCATGACCATCGTGGGAACGACCGGTATTGCGCGCCTGGTACGCAGTCTGACCCTGGATATCCGCACCCGGGAGTATATCCGCGCGGCCGAAACCCGGGGAGAAAGCCCCTGGTACATCATGTTCGTGGAGATCCTGCCCAATGCCCGCGGTCCCATTATCGTGGATGCCATGCTGCGGGTCGGCTATGCCATTTTCGCCATGGGAACTCTGGGATTTCTGGGATTGGGCATTCCGCCCCCGTCGCCGGACTGGGGCAGCATGGTGGCCAAGGGCCGCGAGTTCATTCTGGCCGGCAGTCCCTGGGCGGCGATGTGGCCGTCCATTGCCATTGCCTCCCTGGTGGTGGGGCTGAACCTGCTCGCCGATGGGTTGCGCGAGGAGTCCATGCGCTACCAATAACACCCAAGATGGGCGATTGGCTTTTAGCCGTTAGCGCTTATTAATTGCTCAGTCGGTCGTCTGGGCTGAAACGTGCAAAGATCCAAGGAGTGGTGATGACCGTCAACGATACCGAGAGACCGGCCCAAATCGTTATTGACGTCGACCACCTGAGCATCGCCTATGCGACGCGTAAAAGCGATGTCGAGGCTGTTTGCAATGTCTCTTTCACCTTACGGGAGGGAGAAACCGTCGGGCTCGTGGGCGAATCGGGATGCGGCAAGAGCACCATCGCCTATGGAATCGTCAAGCACCTTGGCCCCAACGGCAAAATCACCAGCGGGCAGATTCGTTTCCAGGGCACCGAGCTGGTCGGCAAGCGCGCGGCCCAGCTAAAAAACTCCGCGGCAACCGGATCGCCATGGTGTTTCAGGACCCCATGCAGGCCCTCAACCCGTCGGTGCGACTCGGGGACCAACTGGCCGAGGTGCTCATCTGCCATCGCCAGATGTCTCACAGTGATGCGTGGCACCGCTCCATTGCCATGCTCAGGCGGGTCAATATGCCTGACCCGGAATCCATCATGCGCCGCTATTCCCACCAGATCTCCGGTGGCCAGCAACAGCGGGTGGTCATCGCCATGGCCATGCTCAACAATCCGGCCCTGTTGATCATGGACGAACCGACCACGGCCCTGGACGTCACTGTTGAAGCTGCGGTGCTGGATCTGATCGAGGAACTCAAAGCGGATTTCAAGGCGGCCATCATCTTCATTACCCACAACCTGGGCGTTGTGGCTCGGGTCAATGATCAGGTCTGCGTGATGTATGCCGGCCAACTGGTGGAAAAAGGACCGGTTGTGGAAATTTTCAAGCGCCCCTGCCACCCGTATACCCAAGGACTCATGGCGGCCGTTCCCAAACTGGGCGACAGCAAACTCGATTCCATGCTCTACCCCATCCGCGGCCGGGTGCCGGCACCGGTGGACCGGCCGCGCAACGCCTGCGTCTTCGCGCCTCGCTGCGACTACGCCACTGACCGCTGCCGCGACGCGCTGCCTGCAATGGTTCAGCTATCTCCGGCGCACGCGGCCCGCTGCCTGTACGCCTGTAAAATCGATCGGCATCCGCCCACCGACCGTCAACGCGCGCAGGCCGCCATCTTGCAATCGTCCCCGGACGAAGCGGAAAGCCTTTTGGAGTCCGAGCATCTCAAACTCTACTACACCCAGGATTCCAATTCCGTGGTGAGTCTGTACTGTTGGCGGCCGTGCCCATCGCGTACCCGGAAGCCGAGCAGAAAGCGATTCGTCTCAGCGGCAATGTGCCCAGTGCACTGAACCCGCCCCACGGCTGTCGGTTTCATACCCGCTGTCCCCGTCGTCGGGAAATGCTGCCCGATGGCGGTAAGATCTGTGAAGAAAAGAATCCACCCTGGCAACAAAGTGCTGCCGGGCATCGCATTTTGTGCCATATCCCGCTCAAGGACCTGGAAAAGATCGAACCCGTGGTACACACGGCGGCATGATGAGCAGAAACCTTTTGCGGCTTTATATAACGTTACCGAAGTGTTACTGTAACGATATCAGCTGCACGTTTTAAACTTGAAGGCACATCTGTACATTCGTTGACATGCACTTCATCGCCCATCACATGTTCACAAGTGATCATAAGAATCTTTTTTGCGCCTATACCGATTCCTCATCGAATACATTTTTTATTTTACCGGTAACCCGTTATGTTCATTATTTATTTTGGAATTTCAAATGACTTGGATGGGTTCATTTGCGCCTCTGTACCGGGTGTGACGAAGACTTCGACAGGAGAAACCGACGCCTTGGTTTTCGGTTCAAGCCAGACGTCTTCGTCACTCCGTTTCCTTTGACACTCACGAGTTGCTAAGTGGCACATCTTTTGCTGATAAATAGTAGTATACAAGGGAGGTGCGCTATGATCGTGAACAAAACAGGCAACAAGATAAAAAATAACGCCCTCTGTTCCAAGCCGAACAACGATGCTGAAATCCGGCGGAAGGAAGACCGGCGAAAAAAGGCGAGTTTGGGCTTTGCCTATATCAGCACGGTGGGCTGGATTTGCCGCCGGGAAAAAAGCCGGCGAAAAGATACGCCATTTGTTCTGTCAGTTCATCGCGACTTTTTTGAAGAATAGATTAAGCGTTATTCTTATCGAAAAATACTCATGCTAACCAAAGGAGGCGTGTAATGAAAAATCTGAAGGCATCAGATGTAATGGTCAGGCCCGTGGTGGCAGCGAAAAAAAATGCACCTGCAAGAGATGTTGTCTTTCAGTTTCTGAACGGATTTTACAGTGGCATGCCGGTTACCGATGATGAAGGGAAAGTCATCGGGATCGTCACCGAACTGGACATCCTGGACGCTGTTTTGTCGGGAAAGGAGTTGGTGAAAATTATCGTCAAGGATATCATGACCACCAAACCGGTAACAGTAGATGTGGACACTGCGTTGACGGAGGTGGTTAAAACCATGAAGGAAAAAAACATTATCCGGCTGCCGGTTACGGAAGAAGGCAAGCTGGTGGGGATCGTCGCCAGATGCGATATTCTTACCACCTTGATCGAACCAGAATTTGTTACCTATATGTAAAAAACGTGATCGATAAACGGATCGACCAGAGAGCGGTCAACCATCTTCCTTTGCCGATTGATTGAAACTTTTGCCCCACATGCCGCCGTTGACTTCCATGCAGTGTTGCTCCCGATGAATCGAGGTCGGAATTTGCCGACTTCTACAGAAGGTGCTTCTCATAGTAATCGTAGAAAAGTAGCCTGTTCCTTAAGAATAAAACGAGAAGATGGATGACATTTTCGGAATCTTATTCTGAGGAGGCGTTATGAAGATCGCGATCTCGTCCAAAGGAACCGATTTGGAAGCGCAGGTAGACCCACAATTCGGGCGGTGCCAACATTTTATCATCATTGATCCCGAAAGCACGGCATTTGAAGTCGTGGACAATAAGGCTGCTGCGCAAAGTGGCGGTGCCGGCATCCAAGCCGCCCAGACCGTCGTCAATGCAGGCGCTAACGCGGTGGTTACGGGACGTTTGGGGCCGAACTCAACAAACGCCCTGGTGGCTGCGGGTCTGAAGGTTTACTTAGGTGCGTCGGGGACGGTGCGGGAAGCCCTGCAGCAATTCGACAGAGGCCGGTTACAGGATGCTTCCCAGGCTGCGGGGGAAGTGCCGGCCGATGGTGCTGCTGGGGACAACGCACCAGGCGTTCGCCGAGGGATGGGACGCGGTATGGGATTCGCGAGAGGATGGGGCCACGGTGGTGGCAGAGGACTCGGTCCGGCTGGAGAGTGCGTCTGCATAAACTGCGGGGCCAGGGTGCCCCATCAGGCGGGAGGCCCCTGTTTCACGCAGAAATGTCCCCACTGCGGAGGCGGTATGAGAAGATTCTGAGGCCAATTCCAACGTAAGCCTCACCGACACAACCTGCGGCAGACTTGCAGATGTCCAGTGATATTCACCACGCAAAAGGGGGGTTCATGAAAGAAGCCATGCTTTATGAAACCGAGACCGATGCTACGGTGCATTGCAACCTCTGCAATCATGGATGCCGAATCCGCGAGGGAAAACGTGGAATTTGCAGGGTCAGGGAAAATCGGGAAGGCGTGCTCTACTCCCTCGTCTATGGCAAGATAGTCGCCGAACACATCGATCCCATCGAAAAAAAACCTTTTTTCAACTTTTTCCCAGGCTCAACGGCCTATTCCATCGGCACGGTCGGATGCAACTTCCGCTGCAAGCACTGCCAGAATTTTGAGATCTCACAGTATCCCCATGCCCATGGGGGCAGGATCATCGGCCAAAATCGGACGCCCGAACAGATCGTTGAAAGGGCCAAAGCGGCCGGCTGCAAAACCATCGCCTACACCTATACGGAACCCACCATATTCTATGAATTCGCCTACGATACGGCGGTTCTGGCCCATCGGGAAGGCATCAAAAACGTCTTTGTGAGCAATGGTTATATGGGCGCCGACGCCGCGCGTGAAATCGCCCCGCATCTGGATGCCATCAACATCGACTTGAAGGCGTTTACGGACGAATTCTATAAGGATGTCTGTGGCGCCCGCCTCGCGCCGGTTCTTGAAACCATTCAGCGCATGAAAACCCTGGCCGTATGGGTGGAAGTGACAACGCTCATTATCCCCGGCTTGAATGATGGTGAAATGGCACTCCGGGAGATGGCCCGTTTTTTGAGAAGCGTCGGATGTGAGGTGCCGTGGCACGTTACCGCGTTTTACCCCACCTACAAGTTGACAGACCGGCCATCGACGCCTGTGTCCAC
Organism: uncultured Desulfosarcina sp.; assembly: GCA_963674765.1. GTDB lineage: Bacteria > Desulfobacterota > Desulfobacteria > Desulfobacterales > Desulfosarcinaceae > Desulfosarcina. Next base: position 5,878,670 of record OY771548.1, read on the forward strand.
GCTACGCCGCGCGCGTGAAATCGGTTTGGCGGAAGGACTTCGCTATGTGTACGAAGGCAACGTGACCGCTGAAGCGGGTGAGAACACTTGCTGTTATGGATGCGGGGCCGTAGTCATTGAGCGCTCCGGTTTAAGTCTCATACATAATCGGCTGCAGGATGGAAAATGTTCCCAGTGTGGGAGAACAATCGACGGTGTGGGGCTGTGAGCTGCAAAACAAACAGCGACCGTGTCGGTGAGTGAAATCGATTCCACCGATAGGCCTTGAAAAGGAGAAGCAACCATGCAAAATGAACCAACGAAATGGGTATGCGCTCATTGTGGATACACGTCCTCGGGTAAATTCGCCGGGGATATCTGTCCTGAATGTGGTTTGACCTATTGGAAATGCAGCGAATGCGGATTCCTCATCACGTCGGCAAGACCCCCGGTTGCCTGCCCGGAGTGCCACGCCAAATGTGAATTTGTAAATGTCACTTGCTATCTGCCCGAATGCGGCGGACCGGGAAACGTCGATCCCCGTCTCTGAAAATACGCAAGCAGAATTGTCGATATGAAAGGAATCAACGCGGTGTTCGTGGGGTTCGGGGAATAGCGAAGGCCTTGCCTTTCAAAAATGGGATTTTTGATTTGATATCTACCACCAATTATTGAAAGATTACTTTTCTCGGCCCTTCCAGGCTTCGCATGGCTACGCCCTGGCAAGTCGGGAAAGCCTGACTTCAGATACCGCGTTGCCGAGGATTCGCGGTAGGCCTTTACCGCATCGCATCACCCTTGGCGCCTTACCTCCAACGCATCCCGGCTTCTGCAACGTTAGGACCCACTGCGCTTCACCGGCCGCAAGCTGATCAGCAGTACCATGGCGACAACCGCCATGGCGGTGATGATCTGAAACGTGGATTGGTAGCTGCCGCTCTGATCAAACAGATGGCCAGCAAGCAAAGGGCCCACCGCGCCACCGCTGGTGCCGAAAAATACCACGATACCGAAAAGACCGCCGTGGGAGTGGATACCAAACCACTCGGCCACCAGCGGAGAAATGGCAGTGAAGAATCCGCCGTGGGCCAGCCCATAGACGGCGGCAAAAAGGTACACCATCCAGATCTCATGGGCGACCTGCAACCACCCCAGGTCAACGAGCAGCAACAGGAAACAGCCAATCATCACCGTTTTGCTCCCTCGACGATCGATGATGATGCCGCTGACAAAACGGCCCACCATGCTCACCGCACCGATGGTGGAGAGAACCCCGGCTGCTTTCAAAGGAGGGATTCCCATGTCGCGAGCATGGGGGACGATATGCAGCATGATGATCATGAGGCAAAAGACGAGAAAAAAATTGAGAAGACAGATCATCCACAGCTGAACCGTTTTTAGGGCCGCGCCCAACGGCAGGCCGGTTGTCGATATCGGATCAATGCGACGGGGTGATGATGGTCGGTGCCCGGAGACCAGTGCCTCGGGATCACGACGCAGGAATTGGGCCAAGATTATCAATGTCGCGGCAACGCCGATGCCGATGGCCACAAAACTCCACCGCCACCCGTAAGCAAGGATAAGCCCACCGGCGATAAGCGGAATGGCGAACTGGCCCGCCCCCGTTCCCACCTTGGCAACGCCGGTCATGAATCCCCGCCGGGAAGAGAACCACCGCGCAATGGTGGTCAGGGCGATCACATCAATTGAACTCAGACCAATACCGCAAATGATGCCGTAAAAGAGATAGAGTTCACCGAGGGTGGTAATACGTGCCATCAGCACGCACCCCGTGCCCAGGCAAAGCGCCGTACCCGTCATCAGATAACGCGGGCCAAAACGATCATTCAACCGACCGACGATCACCCCAAAAAGTCCCCAACAGAAAAAGGCGGTCGAGGAAGCGCCGGCGATGGAAGCCCGCGACCAGCCGAACTCCTCCATCAATGGGTTGAAAAACACACCGAAAGCGATATAGGTCCCCACCCCGAGGGCCTGAATACAAAAACAAATGGCGACGATAAGATATGCATAGGAAAATCGCTGTGAGGAAAGCATCGGCAAGATTATCCCTTTCAAATGAGTTTCCGGCAATGGAATTCGGCATCTTAAAAACATGGCATATTCTTTTGATATACGTTTCCTGATAGGGTATTGCAACCATTGGTCACTTTGAATCCGGAACTCGGCCGATGATTTCATTCAATCCGGTCATCAATGAACCGTTTATCGATTACGAAACCATCGTCAATCTGTACTTATAGACAAATGGATGCGGCTAGTTTTATATCGACGTTTGAAATCATTCCATTCTATAATATTATTTTAGATTATCATTTAGTAAGCCCAGAGCACTGATGGGGGGACACATTAACGGTTGATGACTATGGGAAAATGGAAATGTCATCGTTACCGCCGCACAATTCCGGGCAAATCAACCAAGGGATCGAAACGAAAGCCGAAACCGTTTGTCGCTTAGCCGACCAACTGGCTGGAGAGATCGATCCCCGCCGCAGGAACCTGCGTGTCGAGCTGGATAGCTCCCTGGAGCGCGATCTGGGCTTTGACAGCCTGGCTAGGATGGAACTGCTATCGCGGCTGGAAAAGGCCCGGGGTGTTTCTCTGGGCGAAGAAATCATCACCGCTGCCGAAACCCTGAGGGACTTGGTCCGGGCCTTAGGGCAAGGGGGGCGAGCCCAGGTCGCCGAAGACCACCGTCGGGTTCTTCCACAGCGGGACCCTGATCGCGCGGGGATTGCCGATGAAGCCCGGACCCTGGTGGACGTGTTGCAGTTGCAGGCAGCCCGGGCGCCTGAACAGGATCACCTTCTTCTGATTGCCGGTGAGGGCGAACCCGCTGCGCTCAGCCACCGACAGCTCCTCGCGCGAGCCACCGACGTGGCCACGGGTCTGCGGGCACTGGACCTGCCACCTGCCACCAACATTGCGCTTATGCTACCCACCGGTATCGACTATTTTTTCGGTTTCTTTGGCATCCTCCTGGCGGGAGCCGTCCCCGTTCCCCTCTACCCACCCGCGCGGCCCTCCCAATTCGAGGACCATCTTCGCCGCCACCGGCACATCCTCGACAACTGTCAGGCCCGGATGCTGATCACCGTGGCCGAGGCCAGACCCATGGCCAGGTTACTCAAGGCCCAGGTGGCCTCTCTGAGCCGGATCGTCACCGTCGACGATCTGCAGGGCACCGGCGACGCCGAAAGCTTGCCGTCAGTCTCGCCCGATAGCACCGCTTTTCTCCAGTACACCTCGGGCAGTACCGGCATCCCAAAGGGGGTTATTCTCACCCATGCCAACCTATTGGTCAACATCAGGGCCATGGGCCGCGGCATTGGCGCCGGTCCGGAGGATGTCTTTGTCAGTTGGCTGCCCCTCTACCATGACATGGGTCTGATCGGGGCTTGGCTGGGTAGCCTTTATCATGGGTGCCCACTGGTAATCATGTCGCCGCTCTCGTTCTTGGCGCGTCCGGAACGCTGGCTGTGGACCATCCACCGCTACCGGGGCACTTTGTCGGCGGCACCCAATTTCGGTTACGAGTTGTGTCTTAACAGAATCGATGACCGGCTTCTCGACGGTTTGGACCTGAGTTCCTGGCGCATCGCATTCAACGGCGCTGAACCGGTGAGTCCGGAAACGGTCGCCCGTTTCACCCGGCGCTTTGCCGCATACGGGTTCCGGCCCGAAACCATGACGCCCGTTTATGGCCTTGCCGAATGTACCGTCGGTCTTTCGTTTCCGCCAATGGGCCGCAAGCCGCTGATCGATCGTGTCAGCCGCCAGACACTGATGAAAACCGGCGTCGCTGTTCCCGCTGCTGACGATGACCCCAACCCGCTGCGCCTTGTGGCCTGCGGGCGGCCGATAGCCGGGCATCATGTACGGGTCGCCGACGATAGTGACCGTGAGCTGCCCGAACGCCACGAGGGTCGCTTGCAATTTTGCGGACCCGCAGCAACCAGCGGCTATTACCGCAATTCACGGGAGACGGCGGCCCTGTTTCACGGCCGTTGGCTTGACACCGGGGACCTCGCCTACCTGGCTGGACAGGACCTGTATCTCACCAGCAGGGTCAAAGACATCATTATCAAAAGGGGCCGCAATATCTGCCCCTATGAACTTGAAGTGGCCATCGGCGGGATCGACGGCATCCGTAAGGGCCGTGTGGCCGTCTTTGGCGCGGCTGATGCGGATTCCGCCACTGAAAAGCTGGTGGTGCTGGCAGAAAGCCGCAGCCAAGACCCCGCGGTACTGGCCGGCCTGCGCAAGCAAATCGTCAACCTTTCCGTCGATATCATCGGCGTGCCGGCGGACGAGGTGATCCTGGCCAGGCCAGGTACGGTCCTAAAGACCTCAAGCGGCAAGATCCGTCGATCTGCGAGCCGGGAACAATATGAACAGGGCAAGATCGGACGGCCTCCCCGGCGGGTCTGGTGGCAGTACGTGCGGCTGACGGCAAGCGGATTGTTGCGATGGACCGGTCAAGGGTTGCGGCAATCGCAGTCAATGGCTTATGCGGGTTACTGCTGGTTGATTTCCGGCCTGCTGGCTGCAGTGGCGGCTGCCCCGATTTTCCTTCTGCCCTGGAGCGGAGCTCGCTGGCGGGTGGCCCGGACCGCCGTCCGGCTGCTGGCGCGACTCACCGGCACGCCTATCGTGGTCCACGGCCTGGAACATCTGGTGCTGGAAGAGCCGCTGATCCTGGTCGCCAATCATCAGAGTTACCTGGACAGCTTGGTGCTAATGGCAGCGCTGCCGGTGCGGGTTGCTTTTATCGCAAAGGCCGAACTGGCTGAGAACACTATACTGCGCCATCTGCTGACCCGTCTCGATGTTGTTTTCGTCGAGCGGTTCGATAGCAAACAGGCCATCGCGGACGCCCGACGGTTGGGAGACCTTGCCGGCGGCGGGCAATCCTTGTTGTTTTTCGTTGAAGGCACTTTTCGCCGAATGCCTGGACTGCTTCCCTTTCACATGGGGGCTTTTCTGATCGCTACGGAAAACGACATGGCGGTGGTGCCGATTACTATCCGCGGGACGAGGTCCAAGTTGCGTGCCGAGTCCTGGTTTCCGCGCCGGGGGGCGGTGCATTTGTTTATCAGCCCGCGCTTGCGGAGGCGGGCGCCCGGCTGGGATTCGGCCTTGGCGTTGCGCGACGAGGTACGGCAGGTGATCCTGCACCGTTGCGGCGAACCGGATCAAGGCGCAGACGAATGATAGTAAAAAATATAACCGGCTCACTTTTCTCCAGCGGTTGTTTAAATCTCTAATACTATTTTGCCTACATGCCGCTTTTCCAAAAATAGCGCTTGTGCGTCACGAATTTTTTCCAAAGGAAACGATCGGTAAACCACGGGAGCGATGGCCCCGTTCTGAATGGTCCGAATCAAATTGGGAAACACGTCAGGTTCAAGAATCGTGCACCCCAATAGGCTTAGATCTTTCAGATACAGCGTTCGAACGTCCAATTCCACCAGGGGACCGGCAATTGCCCCGGCCACTGCGTAACGACCATTGGGGCGCAAGACTTCCAAATACTGGGGGAAGTTACCACCGGCGACCAGATCGATTACAACATCCACACTGTTTGCTCCGGGTGTATCAATCAAATCCGTATCGCGGGAAATCGTCTCATCGGCCCCCAGTTGTTGCAGCGCTGCTGACTTGCTGGGGGTGGTTATTGCCCATACCGTTGCGCCACGGGCTTTGGCCAATTGAACGGCAGCGGACCCGACGCCGCCGGAAGCGCCTGTGACCAGTACACGCTCGCCCTTTCTAACTCGGGCTTTGGTCAGCATGTTCTCGGCCGTGGAGTAGGAACAGGGAAAGGATGCCAATTCCGTATCCGATAAATCACTATCGATTTTGTGAGCATGCTGTGAAGCCACCACCGTGAATTCGGCAAAACCGCCATCGCATTCCGACCCCAGATACCAGGGCGGATCCAGTATTTTTCCTTTCGATGCCCTTAGACAAGGCTCGACCAAGACCCGCTCACCAACCCTTTCGGGGCGCACATGCTGCCCGACAGCGGCAATCCGGCCGCACACGTCCGCGCCTTGGATGCGCGGGAAGTGCAGGGCGTTCCCCGACCAGCCGGCATCTTCGCTGGAACCACCGCTTTTTGAATACCAGGCCAGCCGCGTGTTGAGATCCGTATTGTTGACACCCGCCGCACCAACATGCACCAGCACATCGAAAGGTCCGGGTACCGGTACCGGTATATCCTTGCGGACGTCCAGCTTGTCCATATCACCATGGCCGGTCAACCAAACACCACGCATCGTTGATGGCAAATTATTATTCATCACACCTCCATTCATTGTTCGGCCAACTCGAGTTTCGAATTTTTAAATGAGTGCGTTTACTATCATAAATAGAGCGGCAAGCCAGTTCGTATATGCAAAAATCTTTTTGAGGGGTTTGGGTTTCGTTCTCAATGCCAGCTTTCCGCCAAGGATTCCCCCAATAATGGTAATAATCGCCAAGGGAATGGCCCATGAGGGATTAAAATCTCCCTGGACCGCATGGCCAGCAAATCCCATAAAAGCGGTTGCCGCGATTAACGTTGATGCAGTTCCAACTGCTGTATGCATGGAAACGCCACAGGCCAAAACCATCAGGGGAACCAGAAAAGATCCTCCCGAAACACCCACCATCCCTGATCCAAAGCCCGTCAGGATTGTTACCGGCAGGGCGATACACAAGTTCACGCCATATATTTCAGAGCCGGATCGAATCCGGATAACACCGAAATGGCTTTCCTCAGTTGACGGTTGACGATTAGAGACAGGAATGAGCATGACGATGCCGGCGATCAGCAGCATAACAGCGAATATCAGTTTTAAAGAGAAACCGCTGAACAAATGAGAGAAATACCCGCCGCCAAGCGCAGACAATGCGGTGAACGAACCAACCAAAACAGCCAAAAGCCAGGATACCGATTTATTCTTTTGGAAAACGATCATCGCTGCAACAGATGCTGAAAACAGCATAAACTGGCCGGTTGTCGCCGCCTCATGCATGGGAACATCGGCTATCGCCAAAATCACGACATAAAAATTACCGCCCCCCTTGCCGACCATGGTCATGGCAACGGCGACAATGAAGGTGAGGGAACCGGTGATAGTCAAATTGGTCATTTAGGAATTCCTCGAATCCTCGATCATTTTTTACCTTGAAGCGCCTTAAGAACCGGTCCAGGCTTCAACGCCTCTGTCAAAATAGAATCGGCTTCTTCCTTGGATCGAACATCCAGCAAGAAACCATTTTCCATTTCGAAAAATTTATTGGGTGATATTTTGTGTTTCCCTTTACCAAAAAAATTCAATGTGAGCTTTCTAAGCACTTTTTCCATGTTTTTTTCCAATTCTTGTCTTACATATTCGCGAATACCCCGCTCTATATCATTCCAATACGAACATTTCCAATAGCTGTCATGGGTGCATACGGAAATAACAGTCGCGCCGGATTGGATATTGGGAACATTGTTCGAGATTGAGGCCTTTTTTGGGGAGCGGTCACCATGTATTGACTTCGGGGATAAAATGCGATTCACAAACGGGTCATTCCAACTTGTTTTTTCATGGTACGGCGTCAGTTCATTCAAAATGGGTAAACGTCTTGTTATCGTGACAACCTATTATTTTTATACATTAAGCCTATTTATTGGAGATACTAAGAATACCTTGACTTATGAGCAAAAACCCGATAATAAGTTTTTCCAATTTGCAGCCGAAGCTGCCTACGATAACTTAAAAATAATTAACTGAGACGAATCAAATATCCTGCCTTGTAGGGTAGGATGTACAAAAATAACCGGAGATAAAGGACCACGAAGGTTTCGTTCTCCCCCAGGGGAGAAACAGCTTCGTGGTTTTTTATTTTCCATGGCAATGTCTACCCCGTGAACGCGTGTTGAAATTCCATAATCACATAGTCAGAATGAAGCGCATAAGGAGGCGTCAGATGAAGCGTTGGATGGTTTTTGTATGGATTGGGATGATTGCCCAGATTATCAATCCCGTCAAGGGAATTAGTGCTGATGAGCCGCCCAATTACTACAAGCTCGATGAAGTGGTAATCTCGGCCACACGGTCGGAAACATCGGTATTTGATGCGCCCCAGAGTGTTACCGTGGTTTCGGAAGAAGAAATCATGGCATCGCCTTTTGAAAGAATCGAAGATATTCTTCGGTACACCGTTGGATTCCAGAACTTCAGTCATTATGGAACACAGACGGGTGGCGTATCCAGTCACTTCTCACTTAGAGGGGTTGGCCGCAACCGCACGCTGATGTTGCTTGATGGCGTTCCGCTCAATGACAATTTCAGCAATTCGATTGCATGGGTGGCGTGGGGCCTGATCCCCAAAGAAAGCATCGCGCGAATCGAAATCGTGCGTGGACCGACATCCGCCGCCTATGGCTCGGAGGCCTTGGGTGGCGTCGTCCACATCATTACCAAAAAACCAGCGGAGAAACGGGAAACCAGTCTGAAATTGACCGCGGGATCGGAAGATACCTATGGTGGTACGGCTTTTCACTCCCAAACCATATCCCGTTTCGGGTATCTGTTGTCTGGTGGTTACGAAGAAAGCGACGGCTTCTACATGGTGGATCCCGAGGGAATTGAAGACTATACCCTGAGGCGTTACCGAGAGGTCGGCAAAGGGCTGGGAAAAATGACCTATGCTTTGGGCGATCGTACCGATCTGTCGTTAAGCGCCCTTTATTATCAGCATGAAATGGGCAAGGGGCGTGAATTTTTTTATGACGATCTGCAAATGGACCAGTATCGCATGGGGTTGACCCATCGGGGAGACCGAATGGACTGGTCGGGCCTGGTGTACTTGAACCGCGCCGAAAAAACCGCCTACCAGGACAAAGTTGATAATGCCACCGGCTCCTACAATCCTGACCGTGAAGAGACGTTTCCTGAGAACCAGGTCTGGGGCGCGGAAATTCAGAATACGGCGCATTTGTTCAGCCGCCTCACGCTGACAACCGGCTTGGCCTACAAGCGCATCGCTATGGATTATGAGGAAGATTATCTGAACAGCGATCGCGACGTCGGCGCCTCCGGACGGCAAGAGAGCCTGTCTCCCTTCCTGGATATGACGGCCACCTTCATCAATGAAAAATTGGTTGTCAATGCAGGCATTCGTTATGATTACGTCCGTAACTTCGATGGTCGAAGCTGGAATTCAAACACAAATTTTAATGAGGAATACGACTCACGAACATGGGATAATGTTTCCCCAAAAGCCGGGATCGTCTTTCACCCAGACGGCGTTTCAAGTTTACGCACATCAATTGGTACAGGTTTCAGAGCTCCCAGTCTCTTCGACCAATATAAACTGCATGTACGCGGTGGGGGGACGAGCGTGAGAATTCCCAACCCTGACTTGGATCCCGAAGAAATCGTCACCTGGGATATTGGTGGCGAGCGACTCTTCTTCGACAAGTTGTGGGCAAGACTAGCCTACTATCAATCATGGGCGACCGATTATATCGGCAGCCGAACTTTGAGAACCTATACCGTTGGCAGCAAAACGTATAGAGAAAGCACGTATGATAATATCAGCGATGTGGACATCCACGGTGTCGAGGCGGAGCTGGAATATGATATCGGGTATGGCCTGACCACGTTTTTCAACTACAATTACAACATTTCCGAAATCGCCGAGGATGAGGAAAATCCGGAACTCGAAGGGAAATACCTTTCAGGGGAGCCCCAACACAAATACAGAGCCGGCCTGACTTATCGAAATCCCGTCATTATCAATGCATCCATTGCTTTCAAGTACAATGTCGATGAATACGTGGATTCCGAAAACACTGAAACAGTCCCTGACTACATGACCCTTGACCTTTCCGTTTGGCGAACGTTCTTTAATAGGCTTACCCTGCGTCTCAATGTGGAAAACGTCACGGATGAAGACGAGTATATCGAGGATGGGACATTGTATTACGGGTCGGTTCAGATCGATTTTTAACTATGGAAGGAATGATAAATGGCAAAATTTTACCACCGACCAGTGATGATTGTTTGGATGTTTGTGCTTTTCACCATTGGATTATCGCTGCCGGCAGGAGCCGAAGAGTTGGGCAAGCTGTACGTGGTTGGCATCGGACCGGCAGGACCCGATTTAACCGCCCCAAGAGCACTGACAATAATCAAAAAAGCGGATTTTTTGCTTTGTTCTCCGAGATTGCCGGAGCGTTTCAATAAATTTAAAGAATATATCGACCCTTCAAAAGTAGCTTTCAATCCCTGGGAGAACGTCTTTGACAATGACGCCAAGAATAAGGGCCCGAAATCTCGTGCGTCCGCTCGCGAAGCGCAAAGAAAAAAAGTTCAAAATTTCGTTCTGGAAAAGATCAAGCAGGGAAAAACCGTTGCCATGATTGACGGGGGAGATGCCTGCGTGTACGGTCCCACATTGGGCCGTCTGCTTGTTGGGCTGGATGATCGCTACTATGAGGTCATTCCCGGCATGGGTGCATTCAATGCCGCTGCAGCGGCCCTGAAACGATCGGTGACATGTGAGGAATCACAATTCGTTTTGCTCACTTCCCCCCGATCACTGTTCGGGAAGGAACATGGTTCAAGCGATGACATTCTCAAAGATCTGTCCAAGTACAAGTCGACGATGGTATTTTACATGTCTTTGCGAAATCTTAAGGAGTTGACTGCAAAAATGAGTCCTCACTTCCCTTCCGATCTTCCGGTGGCTGTTGTCTACTATGCCGGCTATGCAGATAAAGAACTCGTATTGCGCAGCACACTGGCAACGATCGCCACAGACATAAAACAAATAGATGAGAAATGGCTCGGACTTGTTGTCATTGGCGAATGTATCCGCTGAATACATAACCTGCTTACAAGCCATCTCAAAAATAAGGAGGTCGATCCATGCCGTTACAACCGACCAGATTTACACGACTTGTAGTTTCAGGTATTTCCATGCTCAGTATTCTGATTTCAGCCAGCGTTGTCTTCGGACATCACCTCTGGATTATCCAGGATGGCGATGGATACATGGTGGCCCGTGGCGCGCTACCGGATCGTTTGGATTCCTATAATCCAACAGCGGTAAAGATGATCAAAGCGATAGACCGGGAAGGCGGTGAGATCCCGATTACACGGATTGCGGAGAAAGAAAAGGCTTTATTTCGGGCGGAACGTCCGCCGTGCCTGGCGGCCGTGCGCTGCGAGTGGGGTGGCCGGGTCGAAACCACCCGGGGCAAGAAACTGATGACCCGGCAAGAAGCCGAAAAGCAAGGGTTCAAGGTCCTCAAGGCCTTCACCTCCACGCAGACATCGAAGACAATGTTCGCGGAAACGACCGCCATCAGCAGCCCTTTGGGCCTGGTCTTCGAGGTGGTGCCGCTCAAGAGCCCTTACCGGCTCGGTCCGGATGAACCACTGGCGGTGAAATTGATCTTTAACGGAGCGCCGCTCAAGCACGCCGCAGTCTCCCTGAACGATCAAACCCGGACCGAAACGGATGACCAGGGCATTGCCAGGTTTGCCGTGAAGCAATCGGGCCGGCAGCTGATCGCTGCTAAGCACATCGTGCCGGTCAACAATAATCCCGAAATCGACCACCTGAAATTCATGACTTTTTTCATATACGAGGCAAAATGATGAAAGCGGTTATTATATTTTTCGGAGGTCTTGCACTGATGTTGATTACCGCCCTGGGAATGCCTGGTCAGGCCGATGCCCACGGTACCGGCCACCGGGTCTTAACCGGTGAACAAGTGGTAGCATTGGAATTTTACTATTCCGATCAAACCCCCATGCGTTATGCCGAGACTTTGGTATTCAGCCCCAAAGACGCGGAGGTGGAGCATCAATATGCACGCACCGATCAACACGGCAAGTTTGTTTTTTGTCCCGACGCAGCGGGGCAGTGGGTGGTCAAGGTCAGTGACGGCATGGGGCATGCGGAACAAGCGACCGTCATGGTCAAACCGGAGACGGCTTCCGGGCCGACCGCAGCCCCGGCAGTTCCTGCCGCCACTGCCGGTCCAAATACCATGGCAACGGGGATTAAAACGGTGGCCGGATTGAGCCTCATTCTCAATGCGTATTTGGGATTCCTTTTCCTAAAGCGACGGACTGAATAAGTGTTCGTCGCTTTCAACTGAGGATCGGTCCCGCGCCAACACTTTCAGGTAGGATTCGGATAGTTGGCTGCGACTACTGCTGCGTTGACAAATTAAAATCACGCTTTGTTTCCATCCTATGCTCCCCCTTCATCTATAGATAAGTATCATCTTGACATTATTCAGCCAATTGATCCTAACAAAAAACTAACAGGGAAGTTATTTGACTTCGTATTTTCGCGAAATATAGTAATGTTACGTATGGTTCGAAATTCAATAGGAAAAAGAATTGTAGATGGGATCGACTCAAAATGAAAATCCTGTTTTTATGCACTGGCAATTCATGCCGCAGCCAAATGGCCGAAGGGTGGACGAATCACTTAAAGGGTGACGTAATCAAATGCCAATCGGCAGGCATCGAAACCCACGGGCTCAACCCCATGGCGGTCAAAGCCATGGCCGAAGCGGGGGTGGACATTTCTAGCCACCAATCCAAACGCGTCGATGATCTTCTCGATGAACAATGGGACTATGTCGTCACCGTTTGCGGCCATGCACATGAAACCTGTCCGATGTTCCCAGGAAGCGCCCAAATCGTGCATGCGGGATTTGACGATCCCCCGGCACTGGCCAAAAATGAACCCACCGAGGAAGCGGCCATGGTTCACTACCGCCGGGTACGCGATGAAATCCGCCTATTTGTAGAGACCTTACCGGAATCCTTACCCGATTAACCAATACGTGGAGTTTATCGATCAATGTGTGCACACACTGCGAATTCAAACGACCGTAAGATGACCAGTATCTTCGAAAGGTATCTTTCTGCATAGGATACGCGTTGGCAAAATTCCTCAAACTGCGATACGCGGACGCGGCCCCGGCAGCCATGATCGGCGCGTCGAACCACTTCGAGGTCGCCATTACCACATCGACCATGCTTTTTGGGTTGAGTTCCGGAGCAGCGCTGGCGACGGTTGTGGGCGTCCTCATCGAAGTTCCAATCATGCTCATGCTGGTCAAGATTTGTCTGAATACGCAATCGTGGTTTCATCATGAAAACAACTGAAATGGACTGATGGTCAGATTGTTAAAATTTATTGATGATACCACGCTCTCATTCGATTCGTCTATCATTTATCCCTAAAATTCTGGATAGTTGACCGATTCGATAATTTTTCATATCAATGGCGATGAGGCCCCCCCGCCAGGTTAAAAGCCTTGCCCACGATCGGGTAAATATATTATACCCAGGTCGAGCGTTTCACCGTTCTGAAATGGGATCATCGGTTTTTCAAATCAAGGGGAAAGGAAAAGACATGTATAGGAACATACGACTTCTTCTGTGCGGCATTCTGGTACTGGTATTCTGCGGGCAGGCCTTTGGTGCCGGCAAACTGGTTAACGGCATTGACGCCAACTTTCCGCCATTTGCCTTCATCGACAAAACCGGCCAGCCAAGCGGTTTTGACGTCGAGGCCATGGACTGGGTGGCAAAAGAGATCGGCATGAAGGTGACCCACCAACCCATCGAGTGGGACGGCATCATCACCAGCCTGCTCACCAAGAAGATCGACATTATCGCCTCCGGTATGAGCATCACGGAAGAGCGGGCAAAGAAGGTCAATTTTTCGATCCCCTACTGGGTCATCAAGCAGGTCATGGTCGTTAAAAATGATTCATCGCTGACCATCGACGACATTCTTAACGGCAAAAAATCCGTCGGCGTCCAGCAGGGCACATCGGAAGCGAAATGGCTGAAGGAAGAGGCCGCCAAGAAAGGCTGGAACCTGAAACTGCACTATTACAGCTCCGCGCCGCTGGCCGTTGAGGACGTGCTCAACGGCAGAATCGATGCAGCCGCCATGGATGACGCCCCGGCAAAGGATGCGGTAGGCAAGAAGGATGTCAAAATCGTGGGCACCTTCGGCATGCACAGTGAAGAATTCGGCTACGCGGTTCGCAAGGAAGACACGCAACTGCTGGATAAGGTCAACGCCGCCCTGAAAAAACTGATCGCCTCGCCCGAATGGACTGCATTGATTGAAAAATATGAGTTGAACAAATAGTTTTTTCGACCAAACGGGTCCTGTAACCTACCGTTTCAGGATCCGTTTCGTCTTTAATTTGATCCGATTGGCCTCGAATAAAAAATGACAGTCAGACCGGTTGAAGAATTATATTTCACCCTGTCAGCCGGAAGCAGCCATGGCGGTTGGTTGCCAATACAATCCCTACAGGTCGTCCCATGCCAAACGCACTATCGGTCGTCATCGACTCCTTTCCTTATCTGATGCAGGGCTCCTTGCTGACAGCGGGCATTGTAGCTGCCGCCATGTTGCTCGGCCTGGTCATCGGAACCGTCATGGCCGTCGGGCTGGTCTATGGCAATACCGTCGTCCGGTACCTGCTGACGGTCTATCTATGGATATTCAGAGGGGTGCCGGTCGTCGTACTTCTTTTTTTATTCTATTTCGGAATCTTTAATTTTTTAGGGCTGGGGTTCAGTGCCTTCACGTCTGTGACCATCGTTCTGGGGATGACGACCGGTGCCTATCAGGCCAATATTTTCAGGGGCGCCATTCTCTCGCTGCCCCAGGGCCAATTCAAGGCGGCGAGCGGCCTGGGCATGACCGACGGTCAGGCGATCCGGTGCATCATCCTTCCGCAAATATTGCGGATTTCCATTCCGGCCTGGTCCAATGAATTTTCGATCATCCTCAAGGATTCGGCCCTGGCTTTCGTCATCGGCGCTCCGGAAATCATGGCCAGGACCCAGTTCGTGGCCTCTCGCACCTATCAGCACCTGTCCATGTACATTACCGCGGGAATTATCTATTTTCTGCTGACCTGGGCGGGCGTAATGGCATTAAGAAAGCTCGAGAAGCATGTGCGCATACCCGGATATGCATACAACGGAAACCAATGAACGACAATAGCCCCCCCATACTGAAATGCACGGACATTTGTAAATCGTTCGGTGATCAACCCATTTTGAGCGATGTCAGCGTTGAACTGGCCAAAGGCGAAATCAAGGTGCTCATCGGTCCTTCCGGCGGCGGAAAGAGCACCCTGCTGCAGTGCATCAACTGCCTGGTGGTTCCGGATGCAGGTGAGATTGTTGTCGAAAACCGACGCATTGATCTGAACCGCAAGCCGGATCTTTACTGGCTTCGGCAACAGATCGGCATGATTTTCCAGGATTTCAACCTGTTCGACCACCTCACGGCGCTGGAGAACATCACCATCGCGCTGCGCAAAGTCAAAAAACTGGCCACGCCGGCAGCCAGGAAGCGGGCCTTGCTCGAGCTCGAACAGGTGGGGCTGGCCGACAAGGCGTCACTCTATCCGGCTCAGCTGTCCGGTGGTCAGAAACAGCGGGTGGCCATCGCCAGGGCACTGGCCATGGATCCCAAGATCCTACTGCTCGACGAACCCACCTCCGCCCTGGACCCCACGCTCATCGGCGAGGTCATCGCCGTGATCAAGGGACTGGCGGTCAAGGGGATGACCATGATCATGGCCACCCATCAGATCAGCCTCATCAACAATATTGCCGACGAAATCCTTTTCATGGAAAAGGGACGCATCGTCGAGCAAGGCACGCCGTCCATGCTGCTCGGTTGCGGTAATGCGAGCCGGTCCCAGGGGTTTTGCGACAAACTGAACGACCTGTCTGCCACGGAGGGGTAGCCATGCAGCTGTCGCCTTTCTACCAGGAACTGTTCACCAGCCTCAACCGGGGCGTGATCATGTCGATCGCGCTCATTGTTCCCTCGGCGGTGGGCGGTGTGCTGATCGGTATCCTTGCCGGCGTTGTCCGCACCTTTGGCAGCAGGATCGCCTGTGCCATCGGCGACGGCTATGCCGCCGTTTTCCGCGGCACACCGCTGGTGGTGCAGCTATTCGTTCTCTATTTCGGACTGCCCAACCTGGGCATCTACTTTACGCCCTATGCGGCTGCCGTTACGGGCTTTACCCTTTGCAGCGGCGCTTATCAGTCGGAATATGTCCGCGGGGCGCTGCTCTCGATCAAACGTGGGCAGTACTTGGGCGCCCAGGCACTGGGGTTCACCACCTTTCAGACCATTTTCTGGATCATCGTCCCCCAGGCCATACGACGGGCTCTCCATGGGTGCGGCAACGAGATCATCTATTTGATCAAGTACTCCTCCCTGGCTTTCATCGTGACCTGCATCGAACTGACCGGTGAGGGTAAGACCATTGCCACCGAATATTTCCGCTTTACGGAAGTGTTCATCATCATTGGCATCTACTATCTCGTACTGGTCTCCCTGGCCATGCTGGTGCTGAAAAGAATAGAAAGATGGCTTTCTATTCCCGGCTTCGGCCACCATTAACCCCATCAACCAATCTGTGATCCGACTGCCATGGCCCAATACACGCCCTTCAAGGAAGAAATCGAAGGTATCCTGAAAAAGCATCTGAGTGCTGGAAGTGTGCTCACCGATCGGGACACGCTATCCATGTGCGCCAATGATGTCTCCCATTTACACTTTCCACCGGAACTGGTGGTTCGCGCCAGAGATGTGTGCGACATCCAGACCCTGATGCGATTGGCCAACGTTCACCGATTCCCGGTGACACCGCGCGGTGGGGGCTCGGGCTTGGCCGGTGCCTGCCTGCCGTCCTGCGGCGGCGTGGTACTGCTCATGGACCGGCTCGACAACATCATCGAAATCGACCGCAGAAACCTCATCATGCGGGTTGAGCCAGGCGTCATCAGCCAAGATGTGCGCAACGCCGCAGATGCTGCGGGGCTGTTTTACCCGCCGGATCCGGCCGGCATGGATCAGAGCACCATCGGGGGCAATGCCGCCACCGATGCCGGAGGGCCGGCCTGCGTCAAATACGGTACCACCCGGGACTACATTCTCGGCCTCGAAGCCGTACTTCCCAGCGGCGAGCGAATCACCACCGGGGTAAGAACGCGGAAAGGCGTGGTCGGCTACGATCTGACCAATCTGCTGGTGGGCAGCGAGGGGACTCTGGGAATCATCACCCAACTGATCCTGAAGCTCATCCCCAAACCCGCTGCCGCAAAAACAATGATGTGCGTGTTCGAAAACATGGTAACGGCCATGAACGCTGTGGCCGCTGTCATGGGCGAAGGCTATCTGCCCAGCGCCATCGAGTTCCTCGATCATCGGTGCCTTCAACTCATTGGCGACCTTCTGCCCTTTTCATTGACCCACCCCAAGCCCTCCGTTCTGATCATTGAGGTGGACGGCCCGGAGCACCAAGTAAATGCGGACATGCAGGCGATCATCGATATCGTCAGTAAACAGTCGGCCGTCGAAACGCTCATGGCCCGCACGGATGAAGAGCGGGAGAAAATCTGGTCCGTACGGCGGGCAGTGAGCCTGCGTATCCACGATTACGCCAAAATCTACATCCCCGAAGATATCGCTGTTCCGATCACGGCGATTGCGGAACTGGTCGATGCGCTACCCGACTATGAGGAGAAGTTCGGCCTTGAGGTTTTTGCCTTTGGACATGCCGGCGACGGGAACATTCATCTGAACATCACGACCCAACAGCTCGAAAAGGAAGCGCTGGCCTGGCAGGGGACAAAGGCGCTGCTCGAACTGACCCTGCGTCTTCAGGGAACCATCTCCGGTGAACATGGGATCGGCTTGGCCAAGCGCGACTATATTTCCATGGAACTTTCGACAATCAGCATCGACCTGCAAAAACAGATCAAAGCGTTATTCGACCCCAACCAGGTGCTCAATCCAGGCAAGCTTTTTCCGTAAAATGGATAACACTTATGAAAAAATCGCCTCTACCATCGACCCCGTTTCTCCATAGCCGCAGAGTGCAGGCCATTTCGCCTTCGGCCACCAAGGAAATGGCCATCATCGCTGCACAAATCGGCGGCTGCGTGTCACTTGGTCAGGGGGTACCCTCCTTTGTCACCCCAGCGAATATCATCGAGGCGGTCAGCCGTGCGTTGAGAGAGGATGCAGGCAGCGGGCAATACTCCCTGCAAACCGGAATGCCGGCGCTGCGCCACTGTATCGCAAGGCGTTTCCTCGAGGAGAAACGGGTGGTCTTCGATCCTGAAAGCGAAATCTGCGTGACGGTCGGTGGGATGGAGGCACTGTTGGCCACGGTCATGACCGTTGTCGACGAAGGCGACCAGGTCATCCTCCCTTCTCCCACTTACGCGTCTTATACCGAGCAGGTTCTGCTTGCCGGCGGGGAGCCTGTGTATGTACCGCTCACCGATCGGTGGGAGCTGGATCTCGAATCCATCGCAAAAGCGATCACGCCGAAGACCCGCGCGTTGATGCTTTGCAACCCGGGTAATCCAACGGGAACGGTCTTTCCTGACGAGCAAATATGGGCACTTTGTGAACTGGCCGTTGCCAACGGCTTTGTCGTCATCACCGACGAGGCTTACGACTATATGGTCTACGACGGCGACATACCGGTCAACCCACTGTCCGTTGAACGCTTTCGAAACCACGTCATCTCCGTTTCCTCACTGTCCAAAAAATATGCCCTCACCGGCTGGCGAGTTGGATGGGTAATCGCTGCAGCCGGGTGGATGGAACAGATCATGAAAGTTCACGACGCAGCCACCATCTGCTCGCCCACCCCTTCCCAGATCGCGGCCCTGGCGGCGCTGGAAGGAGACCAGCAATGTGTGCGGGACATGCGCACCGAACTGATTAGACGAAGGGCACTGTGCTGCAGGCGTCTCGATCAGCTGAGCGATTACTTCTCCTACGTACCGCCGAAAGGGGCTTTCTATGTCATGGCAAAATACCGTTTTACGGATGATCGTTCCCAGGAGGTGGCCATCCGCCTTCTGAAAGAGGCCAAGGTGACCACCATCCCCGGCGGCGCCTTTGGGCAGGGAGGCGAGGGGCATCTGCGTCTGTCATTCGGCGCAGAAGAAAAGGTGATCAATGAAGCATTTGATCGAATCGACCGCTGGCTGAGATGACCTGTACCACTCACATATTTATCATTGCAAGGTAATCATTGCGATTACTTGCAGTGAACTGACCACAACGACGTGTTGCTGAGGTTAATTGAAATAAGAAATATTCATTCCGTATGAAAATAAAGGAAGCTTAATCCGTATTGCATATGCCGGAATTAAAAATAAACAAATCAACCCTTTATCATTACATCGGTAGCAAGGAAGAGGCTCTTTTTAAAACAATATATAGCGGTATGGAATACGCAGTTGAAGCCTTAAGTAAAATTTCCGCAAAGGATATCTCTTCAGAGGAAAGACTGAAAGAAATTCTCACTTTTTATATTACTCGCTTCTGCGGTGATCCAGAACGGATTTTATTGCTTACCAATAATTTTAAATATTTAAACGAAAATCATCAGCTAATTGTGAGCGAAAAGCAGAAGGAAGTACTTAAATTCTTTAAAACCACTATTAATGAACTGGAAAAAGAAGGCAAGATGAAGGACCTCAATCCTACAATAGTTATTTTTGCTTTTATAGGAATGGCACACCATACTGCTAACTGGTTTAAGTTGGATGGCTCGATAAAACTGGATGAAATGGCACAAAGTTTTGTCAAAATATTTACAGAGGGAATTTCTTAATACTGGGCAAGCCTGCATTAGCCCAAACCGAATCTTTGTACATATGGATCAATTGGATGCCTTCCTTAGGGAGCTATCCAACAGAGTGTCTGTAATGAAAGCGGGCTCCGGCCTTAAGCCTGGCGTCAGCATCGGGCCACTGATCAATGATGCGGCCCTGGAAAAAGTCGATCGTCAGGTGCAGGATGCCGTCAAAAAGGGGGCCGAGTTGATTGCTGGTGGCCGGCGACTTACAGACGGCGGACTCGATCGCGGGTTCTTTTATTCACCTACAATTCTAAGTCATGTAACCATGGACATGGCCATTTATCGTGAGGAAACTTTCGGTCCCGTTGCGCCAATCATTCCGTACCAAAACGAAGAGGATCTGCTATCCATGGCCAACGACACGAACTATGGCCTGGCATCCTATGTCTACACGCGTGACCTAATAAAAGCCTTTGCCCTGTTTGAAGGCCTCAATTTCGGCATTGTCGGCATCAATGATATCAATCCTACATCTGCGGCAGCGCCCTTCGGCAGTATGAAAGAAAGCGGTTTGGGCTGTGAAGGGGCAATGGAGGGGATCGACGAATATTTAGAAACCAAGCTGGGCGGCTTTTCCATATGACCAAAACAATGGAATAACATTTAAGGGCTTTCCAGCATGACGCCGTGTGGTTTGCCATCACCAAGACGAATGATGCACCTGGTGGCGGCGTACTATTGCGATCCGACGATGGAATAAAAACCTTTCGAGCACAATATCCGATAGGTGGGTTAATCACCATACATAAGTATAATGGCCTCAGCCACCGATTGAATCGGTTTGTTCTTATCCATGCTGATTTTTTGCAGCTTGCGATAGGCTTCTGCTTCTGAACTGCCGTCTTTTTGCATCAGAAGTCCTTTGGCCCGATCCACGAGTTTACGGATTTCTAGCTTTTCTTTTAGGCGGGTCACCCGATCGGCCAGTTTGGTCAGTTCCAGAAACTGGCTAACGGCCAGTTCGATGGAGGGTGACAGGTCCTCTTCCCGGAACGGTTTGGTCAGATATGCCATGATGCCGGCATTCCGGGCGCGCTCGACCAATTGCTTGTCCGAGAAGGCGGTCAGGATAATAACGGGGAACTGTTTGGAAATACGACTGGCGACTTCAATGCCGTCCATTTGGGGCATCTTGATATCCAGAATGACGATGTCCGGCCGATGGGTTTCCACGAGCCGCAAAGCATCTTTACCGTTGGAGGCGTCACCGACAACGGTATGCCCTAGTTCTTCTAACATCTCTTTCAAATCGGCCCGCATGAGAGACTCGTCGTCGGCGATGATGATACGATAGCTCATAGTTCTTCCTCAGCGATGGGTTTGTGGTTCATGAGTGAAGGGAAACTGACGAGGGCCGTGGTGCCGTTGTCGTTGATCATTTCGAACGATCCCATCAGTTCGTCTTTCACCAGGGTTCGAACAATGGTCAAGCCTAAATGGCCTTGCTGCTCGAAATCAAAGCCATCCGGCAACCCCGGCCCATCATCGCTTACGGATACGAGGATCCGTTCCGCTTCAGATTCGACATTGATGGCGATCCTGCCATTGCCTTGAGGCCTTACACCGTGTTCGAAGGCATTCTGGACCAGTTCGTTGACCACCAGCGCCAGGGGCGTCGCGGCTTTGGAAGACATAAGAATTTCCGGCCCGGAAACATCCAGGGTAATCATCGGCCGACGGCCCCCTCCGGCTTCCGGAATTTTGCTGATACTGCCTATCAATTCACCGAGTTCCACCATACCCACGGAACGCAGCGAGAGCGTCTCGTGGACCTGGGCAATGCTCATGATGCGCGAAATGCTGTCCGACAGCGCTTGCTTGGCCGCCTGGTGGTTGACTCTCCTGCGTTGCATCCTTAGCAGGCTGGCGATGTTCTGCAGATTGTTCTTAACCCGGTGATGGATTTCCTTGAAATACATTCGGTCCTGATGGTAGGTTCGGTTTTCGACGAAAATGGCCACCTGGTGGGAGACAGTCCATAAAAAGTCGATGTTTTCCAGTACACCCTCCTGTTGCGGGACCCATCGGTATTCTTCATTGCTGTACAGATTCAGCATGCCGCGCAACTCGTTTTTGGAGAAAATCGGCAGCGACACAAATGTATACGGAAATGGCTGGTGAAGATCCACCATTTGGCACTGCCTGTCGGTGTTTTTGTGAAATATCAGCTGTTGATGCTGAAACTGCCAGCTTGCCAGGCGTTCGTCATTTTCCGAGGCCAGTTCGTCGATGGCAAATGCATCCGAGCAGTCCATGGCTTCCTTGACCAGCAGCCGATGGGTCGCATCGACCAGCCAGAGCGTGGCGAATGTGAGTTTGAAAACTCCGATGATATGCTTGAGGATCTCCTGGGCCTGTTCGCCGAAGCTGACCGGCCTGGAGAGGATGTGTCCGATCTGGTTGAGGATGTCCAGCTGCCGCATGCGGACGATCATTTGGCTGTCGATGGCCAGACGGTGAAATCCATTGGCGATCATTTTGGCTACCGTTTCGGCCAGCATGACGCCGTCTTCGTTGGGTTCTGTTTCGGCGTGCTTTTTTTTCAGCACGAGACAACCGAAATGTTTCCCCTGGTTTTCCAGCCTCAGATAAATGTGCTCTTCTGAAGGGGCTTCCGGGTCGATGGTTTCGGGAAAGTCGGCTAATGCGGTCGGGCTTGCCAATACATGGGTGGCTGTTTGGGGATCCACCATGAAAATCGCCGAATAGGCCCATGGGAGCAGGCTTGGCAAAACGTCATCCAGATCGCCGATCAGTTCCTCCAGGCTTTTCGCGTCATCGATTCTTTTGCTCAGCCGGTTGATGGCCTTGAGCTGGTAGGCCTTGCGGTTGATGCGCCGGTTGAATTGGTTGTAAATCTGTTTGTTGCGATTGATCAACGAGGCGATGGGATTCAACTCGTCGGAGAAAACCAGGGTGGAAATCGAGAAGTTGGAGAAGACCGGCAGGCCGTCGTCGAAGATGCCTTTCTCACCCTGGGTGTAGAAACCGCCAATCGGCAGATTGATGCGTTGGCGCAGATAGTCGATTTCTTCCTCACCAAAACCATTGGCAAGCCTTAAGGCACAGGAGAACATCAGGGCGAATTCGGGGTTGGCCAACCCCCCGTTGCGCACAGCCTTTCTGTAAGCAGTCCAGCCGGCACTGATGATATCTTCCGGCGTGCTGC
Source organism: uncultured Desulfosarcina sp. (assembly GCA_963674765.1). GTDB lineage: Bacteria > Desulfobacterota > Desulfobacteria > Desulfobacterales > Desulfosarcinaceae > Desulfosarcina. The sequence continues at coordinate 5,901,574 of OY771548.1, forward strand.
GCATCAGGGTCAAAACCTGATCGTTGCGCATCTGGCTGGCGAGCAGAATCGATCCATCCGGCAGTACTCTTTCGGGAACATGCAAAATGGAATTTCCATAAAAGTCGATGGAGCCGAAAGGAGATCCCTGGAATAAAAAGGGGCTGTTCTCGAGTTTGGTTGCCAGAGTGTCGATGCGCATGCCCATGAATTCGGCGTAGACTTCAGCAGCCGGACGATTGTCCAGCGTCATCACGGTTTTGCCCTCGGCCCGGGTGATCAAGGCACGTTTTGTCGTGGGCGAAAACCCATGGGATAGGCCGATCCCGAAAAGCATGTCGGTTTCGATAAAGGCAAAGGCAATCCCATCTTCGACGACCCGACCGTCGACAATCTGGTAATTGTGGGTGAATTGTGGGTAGTCGGCCGAACATCCGCCGAAAATCGGAATGCGGTTGTTGGTATACCGTCGCAGCAGACTGTGGATCTCGTGGCTCAACGAATAGTGCGATACGGTTGTGCCGGGAGTGAAAGCCATGATCAGAGCCGGCGATACACCGAGCTTGCCGGCCGCCGAAATGTGCAGCATCTGATGCAGCGGCTCCTTCGCATCGAAATATTTTTCAACGCCTGCACGGGTCAGGGCCTTGTCCACGGCCAGGCGGTAATCGCTGGAAACGGCTTCGCCCAGGCCCACATGGGCCTTGATGTGGGGGGACCCGATCAGGGCGACGACCACGCTACCGTTGATCAACCCATCGGCAATCTCCGCCGCGGCACTCGTTCCGATCAGGGGACATCCGCCAACGACCTGCCGAATCCCGCGGACCACCGCAGGGATATCCAGGTCCGTGGGGACAAACACGAGCGCCAGGCTGGGGTCAAACTGTTTCAGATAAGAAAGCGCCATGCGGGCAGCATCGTGGCCCATATTTTCTTCGTTTGCCGATTTGGCGGCACCGATCCCGAATTCAATATGCCTGCCCATTTTATCTTTTCACTTTCACGAAGGCTGGAGGATGCGTCCATGGTTACTAAATTCAATGCGCAGTGATTAACGTTCCACAACGGTGTGGTGGTGTCAAGTGCGATGCAAAGTCTAATTTTTTTTCTTGACATCATGGGAGCAACTGTATAATCCTACAAAAAATGATTCAAATGTATTGAATTAGGTTCAGTGAGATGTAACGGTGCATCTCCACGGGGTGACGAAGCCCCTCTGGCCCTCCTATCGGGCCAGAGGGGCTTTTTTTATTGTAAGCGTTCACAGGGCACCTCATCTGCTTTGTTCCCGGGCACTTGAAGTACGACTAGTACGTCGGCGTGCCCGGCGCCGCACATCTGAGGCACCCTGTAAACGCTTACGGGCCAGTGCTTTACGAGCAATTGGTCATTTCTACCCCGTGAGCATGTATTTTTTATTCAATTACCTTGCAAAGGAGGAAGCAATGGCCAAGGAAATTATTCTCTACAATCTGCGCGACGATGTGACCGACGAAGATTACAAAAAATGGTGCGAAGACTACAAAGGCCCGACCCTGCTCAGTCTGGGATCGGTGAAAAGTTTTACCCTGGTGAACATGCTGGGTGGCGTGAAGGGCAATGGCAAGGACGGCGTGCCTCCGGAACCGGGCCCGTCGCCCTACAAGTATATCGGCATTCTGGACAGCACCAGTCTCGAGGAGTGGGACAAGGACCGCAACTCAAAAACGTTCAAAGACGAATTCTTTCCCCAGTGGTTTTCCAAATGGGTCGCCGATTTTTACGTTCTGGCGGGAATGGAGGTCTACGAGGGCGAAAGCGATTGATGTTGGTTCAGCCCACGATTTCCCGGTGACGCTGAAACGGTTGATGGGGGCCGGACTTTCCGGCCTCGTCATGACCGGCGGCTCGCTATCAATCACTGCACGGAGGAAGGAAATGAATCTCGAACATCTGTTATCCGACGAAGACAAGGCCATTCGTAACACGGTACGCGAATTCGTAAACAAGGAGATCATGCCAGTCAGGACTTTGATCGAGGAGGACCTCACCCTGGTTCGGGCCATTCATCAGAAGCTCGTCGACCTGGGAATCCAGGAGGGCGGATACCCCAAGGAGTATGGCGGCACCGGTCCCTATTCCTATTTGACCCTTTGCGTCATTACCGAAGAACTGGCCAGGGGCGACGCCGGAATCAGTCAGAGTGTCGGCATCAATGCGGGCCTGATCCTGGGACCGGCCATGGTTGTAGGCAACACGGATGTTTTGGACCGCTGGGCCAGCAATTTTACCGGTGATGACGCCAGCTTCGCCTGTCTGTCCATGACCGATGCTACCGGCGGGGCGGATACGGAAAATCCCTTGCTTCATGGGCGGGGAATCACCACCACGGCCTACCTGGACGGGGATGAATACGTGATCAATGGCACCAAATCCTGGCCCACCCATGCCGGCATCGCCAATGTGTACTTGACGGTGTGCAACACGGACCCCAATCTCGGGGACGAGGGCATCGCGCTGATATACACCCCGCGCAAATCCGAGGGGCTCAGATTCGGCAACCCCGAACCCAAGATGGGATTCAAGACAGCCATCAATGCCAGCATCTTTTACGACAACGTCCGGGTGCCGGCTAAATACCGCTTGGCCGGCCCGGGAATCGACGCCCAAGTCTATCACGGTGCCATGACTGGTACCCAGTGGCATTCGGCGGCTTTATCGCTGGGCGTGGCCCAGGCTGCCTTGGACATCGCCCTGGAATATACGGGCACCCGCAAAAGCGGCGGCAAACCGGTTCGCGAGTGGAGCATGGCAGCGGGGATCCTGGCGGACATGGCCATCCGCATCGAAATGACCCGGGCGGCGGTCTACAACCTGTCGATCATGATGGACAACCCGGAAGCCTATGGCCCTCCATTTACGCCTAAAATGGTTTCACGGGCCAGTTCGACCAAGATTTTTGCCGCGGACACGGCGGCCTGGGTGACCAACAAAGCGGTCGAGCTCATGGGTGCCAACGGCATCTCGCCGGAGTACCACATTGAAAAATATCTGCGGGACGCCAAAATCATGCAGATATGGCTGGGCGGTCAGCAGATTTCCCGCTACCGCGTGGCCCGTGGATACTACAAATACGAAATCAACGGCGATGCCGACGGACAGGAATGAGTTTGATGCAGGTACAAATTCGCACCAGTATGATGTTCAGGGAGATTTTCGGAAACTGGCGCTTTTCGGTGACCCTTCCCGATAAAAGCACTTTCGGCCGTCTCCTTGAACGTCTGGTAGACACCTACGGCAGTGAATTGACGCCGCATCTGTTCGAACCGGACGGGACCACCCTGCTGTCGCATGTCATGTTCATGGTCAATGGCCGGAATATCCGGTTCTTGAATCATCGGCAGACCATTCTCGAGGATGGCGACGAGGTGCTGATTCTGCCGCCCGTCGGTGGCGGATAGGCGGAACGCCGCCGACGTTAGATCCAGTAAAACCGCAAGGAGGTGTACCATGTTTCAAGGGGGATATACCGGAAAAATTCTACGCGTTAACCTGACCGATCGCGTGGCCACGACGGAAGACCTTTCCGTGGCCACGGCCGAGCAGTTTATCGGCGGGTCGGGATTCGGGATCAAGTACTTGTTTGACGAGGTCCCGGCCAAGGCCGATGCCCTCGGTCCGGATAACAAGCTTATCTTCGCCTCCGGGCCGCTGTCCGGGACCAACGTGCCCTGCGCCAGCCGCATGGCGGTGACGGCCAAATCACCGCTGACCGGCGCGGTCGGAATGGCGCTGACCGGCGGCCAGTTTCCTGTGGAGCTGAAGTTTGCCGGTTACGATATCCTGATCGTCGAAGGCCGGTCCGAGAAACCGGTGTATGTATGGATCCGCGACGGCGAGGTACAATTCAAGAGCGCCGACAAACTGTGGGGCATGAAAACCACGGACGCCCAGCAGATCATCAAAAACAGCCTCAAGGATCAGAACATCCGGGTCGCCTGTATCGGGCCGGCCGGTGAGAATCAGATCCGCATGGCCTCCATCATCAATGAATGGCGGGCCGTGGGCCGCAAAGGGCTGGGCGCGGTGATGGGGTCCAAGAACCTGAAGGCGATCGCCATCCGGGGGACCGGCAAGGTCGCCGTCGCCGATAAAGAGAAGTTGAAGGCGGCCCGAAAGGTGTTTACCGGCGCCATGAAGGAAAGCCCGGTCCTCTATCCGGCTTTTTCTAAGATGGGCACTGGAATGGTCGTGGACCACACTTGCCATATGGGAATTTTCCCGACCAAGAATTATCAGTCCACCGGCACCTACGACCCCATCGAGAAGATCGGCACAGAAATGCAGGCCACTCGCAACACGGGCAAGGAGCACTGTTATGGCTGCCCGGTGGGATGCAGTCAGCTGAATCTGGCCAAGGAGGGCCCCTATGGCGGCAAACTGACCGAGGGGCGGAGTTCGAAACCTATTATTCATTCGGCGGGGTCACGGGTGTGGAAAACATCGATGCCATTATCGCCGCCGATCGTATGGCCGATGAACTCGGCTTCGATACCATTTCCGCCGGTGTGACGGTCGCGTTTGCCATGGAGCTATTCGAAAGGGGAATCCTCACCGAGGCCGATACGGACGGGCTGGTGTTGAATTTCGGCAATGACGAAGCCATGATGGCGTTGCTCAAAAAGATGGCCTTCCGGGAAGGGATCGGCGATCTGCTGGCGGACGGGACCAAGGCGGCGGCCGAGAAGATCGGCAAGGGCGCCGAAAAATATGCCATGCATGTCAAGGGGCTGGAACTGCCGGCCTATGATGTTCGCGGTGCCAAGGCCCACGGCCTCAACTATGCAACGTCCTTTACCGGTGCGGATCATTGCCGGGGCTACGCCTTCCAGGAGATCTTCGGCATTCCGGTACCCAAGGAAGTGGATCGCTTCACGGCCGACGGAAAGGGAGAGTTGACCATGTGGAACCAGGACGTCCGCACGGCCACCACCGATGCGCCCACCATGTGCGCCTTCCTCCTGGACATGGCCGTGGTCGGTATCGCCACCGAGAACACGGCCGCGTTGATGAACGCGGTAACCGGCCTCTCCTTTACCGCGGATGCGGTCCTCAAAGCCGGTGAGCGGATCAACAATCTGGCGCGGGCGTTCAACGTGCGTGAGGGCTTTACCCGGGCCCATGACAACCTGCCGGAAAGACTAATGACCGAACCGGTGCCTGGGGGGGCGTCCGAAGGCCATTTTATCAGTCGGGCGGAACTCGACCAGATGCTGGATGAGTACTATACGGCGCGGGGCTGGGACGTCAAGACCGGTTCGCCCACGCGGGAAAAACTGCTCGAGTTGGGGCTGGAAAACGCCGCCGACCAGCTGGGGTGATTGGTTTTAGATTCAAGGCGGTCTCAGCGATTATAAAAATAGTCAGACACGGTCAGCCCCCTTCCTTGGATGTGGGTTGGGGGTGACCGATCCGGCTGAAACCACCCTCCACATATAACGGCAATTGTATCAGCTGTATTGCTTCTTCTAATGCGCTAGTCACTTTATACAATTTAATCGAAAAAGGAATGGACGATCATGTCAAATCGTACCAAATGGATTTTTGTTGTCTTGAGTTGCTTGGGGCTTTCATTGGGTAATATAAACGCATCAGAGGCGGCCACGTCGGGAAACCACTATGTGCCTGGCGGAGAGAGTACCGCTCTCGCGGCTTCGGCACCGCCGCCAGGATTTCATTATAAGATATACAATACGTTCTACAACTCGACGACGCTGACGGATGATAACGGGGAAGATCTGGGAGTCGGATTCGATCTGGATGTGTTTTGCAATTTGCATCGATTCGTGCATGTGACCAAAAAGAAAATCCTCGGCGCCGACTACCTTTACGATGTCGTCGTGCCAATTCTGGATAAAGATCTCTCCATCGATGCACTGGGTGTCTCGGATAGCAGGTCGCTGTCGGTGGGAGATATTCTGATCGAACCCATCCTTCTGGCCTGGCACAAACCCCGCTGGGACGCGGTTGCGGGGTTGGGTGTGTGGATGCCGACCGGTGAATACGATGCCGACAAGCCCGCTTCACCGGGCCTGGGCTACTGGTCCGGCATGCTGACCCTGGGGGGGACCTATTTTTTTGACGAAAAGCGGTCCTGGTCCTTCAGCGTGTTGACGCGCACGCTGATCCATACCGAGCAGGACGATACCGAGGTTACGCCCGGTTCGGAATTCATCGCCGAATACGGTATCGGTAAGGATATTCCGGTCAACGACAAATTCCTGGTCCGGCCCGCGGTTGTCGGTTTCGGCTATTGGCAGATCGAGGATGACAGCGACGATGGTCCCGGCACCGTTGCCGATGAACGCAAAGAGCTATACGGGTTAGGCGCAGAGATCAACTACTTCTGGCTGCCGCAGCTGTTCCAGGTTAATTTGCGGGTCGTGCGTGAGTTCGATGCTAAAAATACAGCCGAAGGCTCTCAGTTTGTCGTCACTTTTACCAAGTCGTGGTAATGCATCTTCTTCTATATGAAAGGGTATTGACCCCGCATGGATGAGAAAATATTTCTTTACATCAGAAAAGAGTCGATTGCAAATTTCTTCTTTAACGCTGTCGTCAATGGCATCATCGCCTGGTTTATCGGACGATCGGCGGAGACGCTGGTTTTATGGGATGGGGGAACAAGCTTTGGCAAGGATATCGTGGCCACAACCTTCTTTCTGCTCACCATCGTTGCACTGGTCGTGGTTCCCCTTAAGAAAAAGAGTGTCCGTAATGGAAAGGTACCGGCGATAGAGTGGGATCAACGTCTTTTATTCCACCGGATGCTCAGCAAATTCCCCCGTAACCCCATTCTGGGCGCGTTGACCTTCGGCTTCATCAGCCTGGTTTTTATTGTTCCGCTGACGCTTCTGCCGTTCTTCGCCCTTGGCATAACCGAGATGACGCCATTTTCCTTTATCGTATTTAAAAGTATTTGGGGGGGGATTCTCGTTGCCGCCATGATCTGGCCCATTATCATGTACGCCTTGGGAAATGCGAAGGTCGGCGTGCAAGAGCGTGACAGAGGTATTCAAATGGAGATAACCCAATAAAACAGGAGTAAAAAATGCCCACTGCAAACCCGAAAGAAAAAATCGTCGATCGACTGAAGCTGGCGGTTAAAAATGCAGATTACGATGCCACCGGCGAAATCGCCCAGGAAGCTTTGGATGCCGGTATCGAACCTGCCGTCATCATGCAGCAGGGGGTGTGTGACGCCTTGATGGAACTGGAACACGACCTGTTCGGCGAGCATAAGTCCTGGATGCACCCGAGGCATTTAATGGGGGCGGAGAGCGCCCGCCGGGCCATCGCCGTTCTCGAACCATCGATAAACGGTGGGGATGGCTCCCTGGGGACCGTCGTGCTCGGCGTGCCGTCCGGCGACCCCCATGATTTCGGCACCAAGACTGTGGCGCTTACCCTTATGGCGGCTGGCTTCAAGGTGGAATACCTGGGAAGGGATGTGCCTCCCAGCCGGTTTGTGCAAAAAGCCCAGGAGGTGAATGCGGATATCGTGGGCATCTCCTGCTACCAAACCTCGAATTTCAAACGGATAGAAGAAATCCTGGAAATGATGGCCACACTGAAACTGAGGGATAAGGTCAAAGTGATGGTTGGCGGATCGGTCATCACACAAAAGTATGCCGACAAAAAAAATGTCGCCTATGCACCCAATGCCGCCGAAGCGGTGAAACTGGCCCGAACACTGGTAGGGAGGTAAAGAAAATGGATAAGATGACCGCAGGTCAAAGAATCATGATGGCCGCCATGGGACAAGAGCCGGACCGGGTTCCGGTATTCGGGGTATTCAACGACTGGGCCTGGGCCCAGCTGTTCGGCAAAGAATCGCTAATGGACTACAGCCTGGATGCCGAGAAGCTGGCCAAGGTCATGGTATGGTCCTGTAAGGAGATGGGATGTGATTCGGCGGTTGTCCTGCCCGATGTCCACCCCATGGCCGAGGCGATCTGCGAGGCATCCGGATTGCCGGTGCCTTCCGTGCGATGGAAAGATTTTATTCCCACCGATGCCCATACCCTTTATGAAGGCGATCTGGTCAATGATCCGGCGTATGGGAATCCCATTATCCAGACGCTGAAAGACGCCGAGAAACTGGTGCCCGCCGATCCATACAAACACGGCCGCTTGCCGGTTTTGATCAAAGCCACTGAACTGGCCAAAAAAGAATTAAAAGATGAATGGCCGATCGGAGCCATGGTGGAAAACCCCATTTCGGTGGGGGGCGGCCTGATGGGATGGACCCAGGTGTTCATGGCCATGGAAAAAGACATGGAACTGTGGAAAAAGATCGAGGAGGTGACGATTGAATCCTCCTACCGATTTGGAATTGCACAGATAAAAGCCGGGGCGGTCTTCGGCGTTTCGCACACCGAGCTGCCTGGACGGGTGGGGTCCAAGGAATTTTTGGCGCATCCCGAATGGGTTCAGGCCGATTATCCGCCGGAACTGTACAAAAGACTCTGGGATGAAAAGCAATTCGGTATCTCGCTGCACGCGTGTACAGTGGGGCCCTTCGTCGATGGAATGGACGCCTGGAAAACCATGCTGGAGCATAACCCAGGGTTGTCGTTTTTTATGGCGGAGAGCGGCGGCGCCGACGCACTGGCGCGGACAAAAGAAGAACTGGCTCCCGCCATGGTGATGGGCAACATCCATCCGGTAGACATCATGCTTCACGGGTCACCCTCGGACGTGGAAGCGGCCAGTGTGGAACTGATCGAAAAGTGTGGCCCGGGGGGCCGGTTTCAACTGGGTCCGGGTTGCACCTACTCTCTGGATGTACCCTATGAGAATGTAAAAGCCATGGTGGATTCGGCGCATAAATATGGGACATATCCGATAAAGGTTTAATCTGAATTTTGCACGAGTAGGAGGAAAAAACGCGGAGGAGAAAATGCCAAAACAATTTGTTCTTTATAACCTTAAGGATGGTGTTAGTGAAGAGGATTTTATGAAATTCGTCAATGAATTCAAAGGCCCCTTTACTACCAGATTATCGGCGGTTAAACGCGATACCGTAACCCGTGTTAAAGGAGCCCTTAAGGCCAAAGGGGGGCCTCCTGGTCCGGTTGAAACCCCTTATCAAATCGCTGCGGTTTTGGATCTGACCAGTTTGGAGGCCTATGGGAAGGATGCGGAATCAAAAGCCTATAAAGAGGAATTCTTGCCTCGATTTGCCGAGTATGTGAATGAATTTTTAATCCTCAGGGCAGAAGAGCTCTATGACAATACAGGCAATTGACTCATCAGACTTTTAACCGAAAAACATTCTGATTCAATTTATATAATTAGCATAGCAATGGCCGAAGGGATTCAGCGCCAATGTGCCAGGGGTGACGCCGCAGCCTTCTGCGGTGAGCCCCTGCAACACAGGCTCTAAATTCCTCCGGCTTTCCTGCAACTTTTGCTAAGAAAGACCACAACCCAGTTTTAAAGAAGGAGATGACCAATGACCGACAAAACAATTTATTCGAGTCACCGATGGCTGATGCTCTTGTGCACCAGTGTGGCCATCGGTTCCATTTACGTTGACATGATTGTATACGCCCCCATTCTCGGCGATATCGCCAAGAGTCTGAATGTGGAAATGGGGGCTGCGGCCAATCTCATGATGGGCTTCGTGCTCTCCGTTGCCTGTGTGCTGATCTGGGGTGGCGTGGTCTGTGATAAATATGGCATCACCGTTGCCCTGGTTATGGGACTGCTGTGTGCGTCCGTCCCTGCCGTGCTGATGCCGGTGCTCGGCAAGAGTTATGCGGCTGTCTTTTGGGGACGATTGATTCAGGGGGCATCGGTGGGGTTCATTTTCGGCGCCATCGGTCCGGTTTCGGCGCTTTGGTTCCCACCGGAAGAGCAGGGCTTGGCAGGCGGAATCATGTTCGGCTCCATCTCAGTGGGATCGACGATCGGCGTGGTCCTTTCTCCGGCCCTTTATGCCTCGCTGGGGAGCTGGCAAACCGTTGTCGCCATCATGTCGGCGCCAGGATGGATCGGGATTGTACTCGCTTTAATATACACCCGCCAAGAACCGTCGGCGGAAGTTATTAAATCCCTGCAGGCCGGCATGGCCGCCGCCGGCAGCCAGGGGGAGATGACGTTCGGCAAGGCGCTGACGCTCCCGGTTACCTGGATCGGCGCCCTGCTGGTCGTGGCCAATGCCTGGGGCATGTACTGCCTCTACAATCTGGTGCCGCCCTACCTGGCCGCGCCGTCTCCCATGGGGGTAGGGCTCTCGGCCGTCACCGCCGGCAAGTTGTCCCTGGCGTTGACGTCCGTTGGAATCTTCGCACCGTTTTTAGGGGGGATGTTTTTCGACAAAGTCGCCAAAGGCAATCCCCGGCCCGGCGTGATTATCGGATTCGTGCTCTCCGGACTGTTCGCCTATCTTCTCTTGGCGGATGCGGTGACGGGCAGCATGGCCCTCCTGGTCGGTTGCCTCATGCTGGCCGGATGGGGAATTCCGTTCATGAATCCATCCTTGAGCGCATACATTGCGATGAACTATCCGCCAGCCATCGTCGGCCGTATGGTGGGGTGGTGGTTCGGATTCGGCACATTCGGCGGGGCGCTGGGGCTTTATCTGGGAGGAAAGACCATCGACGCGCAAGGAACATTTTTCTGGGCCCTGGCGATGATTTCCATTGCGGCTGTCTGCGGGCTGGTTCTGATCTTTCTCATCGGCAAAGGAAAAGGGGCCGCCCGAGAAGTCGAGGCGGTAGAAGCAACGTAGACAATTATAGACGGAAACTTATCGGTAAAATAAGACCATCAAAAGGAGATAATCATTATGCTGAAGAACAAAACCATCATCGTTACCGGGGCGGCTTCGGGGATCGGCGCGGAAACAGCAAAAACGTTAAAGGCCCAGGGAGCGACCGTCATCGGCGTGGACCTCAACCAACCCGATACCCCAGTGGATCAATTCGTCAAGGCCAACCTGTCCGATCCGGCATCCATCGATCAGGCGGTTGCGGAGCTTCCCAAGGGCATTGACGCCATCTGCAATATTGCCGGATTGCCGCCGACCAAGGACCGTGCGGCCGTGTTGAAGGTCAATTTTCTGGGGCTGCGGGATTTTACCGAGAAAATGATCGACAAGCTCAATGACAATGCCTCCATCGTCAACGTCGCCTCCCTGGCCGGGCTCGGCTGGCCCGAGGCCGGGGATCAGATCAAGGCGCTGATCGCCTTGAGGGATTTTAACGCGGCGGAAAAATTATGCGAAGAACAAGGTGTCGGGCAAAGCGACGGGCGCAGTTATTTTTTAACAAAAGAAACCCTCATCGTCTGGACGATGATGAACCGGTGGACCTGGCGGGACCGGGGTATCCGCATGAACTGCGTCAGCCCCGGACCGGTGGAAACGCCGATCCTGCCAGATTTTCTGGAAACGCTAGGCGAGCGGGCGGAAGAGGATGCCAAAGTGATGGATCGTCCCGGAAAACCCACGGACATCGCGCCGGTGATCGCCTTCATGTGCAGTGACGGAAGTGATTGGATCCGAGGTGCGAACATACCCGTGGATGGGGGTATGTATCAGCACGTGATGTGCGAGATGCACGGGCACAATTGATGCCTTACAAAAGACAAAGGGAGACATAAATGCTCGCAAATGAACTGTTGTTACGCCCCTGGGAAAAGGGGTTTAGCTTGCCGGAAACGTTTAACATGGTCAGTTTACTGCTGGAACGACACCTGGAAGGCAATCGGGCCGATCGTACCGCAATTATCTATCGGGATAATGAAACCACCTACCGCCAGCTGGGCTGCATGACCAACCAACTCGGCAACGGTCTTCTCAACCAAGGGATTAAACCTGGCGAACGGGTCGTTATTTTGCTGGACGACAGTCCCGAATATTTTGCTACCTTCCTGGGAGCGATGAAAATCGGTGCCGTTCCGGTACCCATCAACATGCTGGCTACCGTCGACGATCTCGATTTTTTCATCCGCGATAGTGAAGCGGCTGCCGTCGTTATGGAACCGTCGATTTATGCAAAGCTTTCTTCGCGGCTGACGGATATCCAGGGAATCAAAACATTGGTGATGAATGGCCAACCAGAAAAAGGGGGCATCGGGCTGAGTAAGCTGATCAACGATGCCTCCGATCAATTGGACGTCTATCCGACATCTAAAATGGATCATTCCTATTGGCTGTACACGTCCGGGACCACCGGAAAACCCAAGGGGGTCATTCACCTTCACAAAGACCTGGTTTATGCCGTCGAGACCTGGGGGCAGCACGTAGTCGAATTTACGCCTGAGGACCGTGTTTTCTGTTCTTCCAAGCTGTATTTTTCCTACGGTCTGAATTTTGCCATGTATCTCCCTCTCTATTATGGCGCATCCGTCATTCTTAACCCGGACCGTCCGCTGCCGGAAACGATTCTGTCCATGATAGAAAAATATCGGCCTACCGGTCTCTTCTCAGTGCCCACCTCCTACGGGCAACAATTGAACTACATCGAGGCGGCTGAAAACAAACCGGATTTAAGCAGCCTGCGGTTCTGCGTTTCCGCCGGTGAGGCATTGCCCGGTTCGCTCCTTCGTCGTTGGCGTGGCATATTCGGGATAGACATTCTCGATGGACTGGGATCGTCTGAAGTCAGTCTGATTTTCATCTGCAACCGTCCCGGCAAGGTAAGGGAGAACGCCAGTGGTCTGCCGCTGCCAGGATACACCATCGAGGTCCGCGATGAACTGGGCAACATTCTGCTGGCCAATGAACTGGGAGATTTGTGGGTCAAAAGTAACACCTTGTTTCATGCCTACTGGAAAAATCCGGAGAAAACGGCGGAAACCCTGGTTGACGGATGGATGAAAACCGGCGATATGGGCCATATAGACGATGACGGCTATTTCTACTATTCTGCCCGGGCCAACGACACCATGAAAGTCAGTGGGATATGGGTATCTCCCTTGGAAGTGGAAGATGCCCTGCTCAGCCATGCGGCGGTGGCCGAATGTGCGGTGGTGGGAGCTGAAGACGATATGGGGCTAATCAAGGTCAAGGCATTTATCAATTTGAAAAATGGCCATCAACCCGGTGACGAAATAACTAGCGAATTGAAACGCTATGTCAAGCAGAAACTGGCACCCCACAAATACCCTCGCGTCATCGAATATGTCGATGAACTACCCAAGACGGCAACCGGAAAAATTCAGCGGTTTAAACTAAGAGAAACAGTTACAGACTAATTCGCAATAAATAGTCTTGATTTAGTTAATGGCTCGGGACTGGTTTGATCCCTTTGACAGTTCTGTCCCTCCCCCAAACCCACCGCGTCGGGAGCCTCCTGGCCGGTGGGATTGGGAACGGACTTTCTGGATTTTACTAATTGCAGACAAATTAAGTGCTCATTTTATGGTCCCATGCAACACATTATTTTGCCGCATGCGGCCGAGGAAAAAGGCCGTGAAGAACACCAGTAGCGACCCCCGCCATAGGCCGCCAGGTAGCCCACATGGAATATCTTTGTAAAAGAACGCTGCGAGAGCGTCCTGAAAAGCAGGGCGGGCAGAGCGAAACAGATAACGAATTTTCCGAGCCGACCGGTATCCGCTTTCGTCAACATCCCCCACCGAACAGCTGCAAATCCAACGGCGATCAGAAAATAGATTGGAGCGGTGATGGAGAAAATGGTTGTCATCGCAGTCCTTGATTGTTTACTTTAGATTGTTGCGTTCGGTGTTAATTGATCCGCAGGAGCGGGTGCGTTTTTGATTTCGGTTTTTTACCATAGAAGACATCATCGAGAAACGTAAAAATACGCTGGTTGATCCGGTTTCGCTGGGTCAACCAGACGATCAATTGGTGCGGCCACGTTCTCTCATGGCTCCAGGGACAGACCCGCATGCAGACATTGCAGTCGGTCCCGGCTTTGGCCCAGTAGTCGAAACAGCCTTCAGCATTTAACTTCCATCGCAACGTGCCGTTGGTTTCCGTGTATTCGTCATCTTTGGGAATGGATTGAGAGGGGCAGCACGCTGCGCATTTTTTGCATAATCGGCAAAAGGACTGAATGCCCAAGTCTACCGGTTTATCCGGAATCAAGGGCATGTCTGTTGTCACGGCCCCCAATCGAACGCGTGGGCCGAACTCCTTGGTCATCAAATATCCCATGCGGCTGATTTCGCCCAGGCCCGCATCCACCGCAACCGGAGGTAGAATGATGTCGTAATGGCGCAAATGGTTTGCCGTGGCCGAATATCCCAGGTTGGCAATAAACGCCGCCAACTGAGTCGAAATGAACGCACCCTTGGCATAATTGCGCATGCTCTCCACAAGCGTGGGCATGTGCGGTGCTGTCTGGGTCATATGGATGTCCATTTCTTCTGCAAAAACGATTGCATATTGATGCGTAAGTTCAATCGGTTGCCCCCAGTCTTTCCAGTTTTGGCTGAAAATCTCACCCCTTTTGGAATAGACCCAGTCCGGATCGAGTCTCGCGATCCCCACCAAATCCGCGCCGAGCTGTCTGGTAAAGCCTTTTATCCGTTGCGTGGCTTCCCCAGGTGAAAAATCTTTTTCAAAGAAAACGAATTGTTGGGCAGCAGGATGTTGCTCCGGATGATACATGCCGGGCTGGGATAGATGGTGGGGGATACTCAAGCACGCCGCGGCCATGGCAACCTCGAATCCCGAATGCGGATAATCGATTTTACCCATCGGGCCAGTGGGTCCTCCTTTTGATCGTCGCTGGGCATCATATTCCTCATACTCCGGGTGCGATGCATAATAAGTGCGATATTGCTCCGTGTCGGGGACAACAGAACGATTGCGGGCAAAGACATGGTCCCGTTCATCGAATCGATGGATTTGACCTGAAGTATAGCCTTTGCTACCGGCCACGGCACGCTTGTTGGGGGGATCGCGTTTGATCATCACACCGATTATCAACACCCCCAATATAAAACCACCCGTTACGATAACGCTCTTTGGCGTCGTATGTAAATAACCGATCCACGCCAGATATGCGTAAACGATAAAAGCGCCCGCCATCACCAGAAATTGGATGAGCCCTAGAAGGGACGCCCGCCGTTCTCTCTCAAACAGGCTGGATACCAGGAAACCCAAGCCGATCAGTGCTTGGATGAACAGCCCTACTAGCGTCATACCGATCATTGTGTTTAGCATAGCTTTTAGTCCTGAATTTTGTTTGGAATGCGTTGCCGTCAATAAGAAAACAAGTAACGTGCCATGTTTTATATTATCAAATATTTCAAAAAGTTGGAAACAATAAGGATCTATACATAAAGCAATTAATTGGAAAACTTGACAATTATCGGCAAATTGTGTGTAAATTTGTCCCATGGAAACGTTTATCAGCCATTCCTTTGAATCGGTATCCGTTCAGGACGATTATTCCTTTTTTCGTCAGGTAGTCCTCAACATCTCCAGCAGTCTGGATCTGTCCAAATCTCTTCGGGCTACTTTTGATTTTCTGTCCCGGCATTTTCCAGTCGACGCGATGACGCTGCACACCTTTGCTCCCCGTTTAAGAGCCCTGCACCTGTTGTTTCTGGTGACCCAAGAGCGTTTCTATGCATTGGATGAAACGGTCTCCTTGTCAGAAGAAGGGGTGCAGCAACTGAATCAACTTGAATTTCATCCTGATATTTTGAATTTGCAGCGCTGTAACGAGCGTCCGGTTGCCGGACGACACAACCGTGCAATCAGCGAATTTCTGCCTTACAAAGATCGCGCTTACCTGGTGGCGTTATTGTCCTCGGGCGATGAAATCGTCGGGCATTTATGCCTCATCGGTACGGAAACCAATTGTTTTACTAACTCCACTGTGAGGATAGAAATATCGGAGAAACGATAGCCAGACCATACTACACGATTGCCTGGCCTGGAGATAGCTACTCTGCTTCTGTCGCTATCATGTTTTTAGGCGACCTTGTTTTTCTATCTAGCCATTGGCCGTTCTGCAGCCAGCCGACAAATTGAAATCCAAAAAGACGCCCCGTCGAAAGCAGATGGCCGGATCGCTTTCTCCGATGAATAGCTGCCAAGATGCGCTGTCATGATCTTCCCAGATCCGTTCGAACAGTATACCCAGTTCAGGATAACAGGTAATCTCTGAAAACGGCCAGACCCGCTTCTAGGGCGGCCCGGCCGAACCCTATCCGGAATCGGTCTGTAGGCGTTTCCAACAGCTCAGACTTATAGATTTTCGGCGGTAGGAGCAGGATGCCGGTATCGTTGACCAGGTCCTCGCAGAATTGATTGGTCTCTTTAGGGCCCGTATATCTTGGAAATCCCACGCAACCGCCGTCCGGACGCACCCACTGAAACAAGTCCGGAAATTCATTGAAAAAAGCAGTGAGTTTGTCCGCGTTTGAATTGACCAGGGCGCGGTTGCGTTTGAGGATCACGTCCCTGGCTTTGAGGGCGATGATAGCCAGGCGCTCGCTTGGGGCGGCATTGCAGATGGAAAGATAGTGTTTGTAGCCTTCCATTCGGATTAAAAGCTTCCGGTCCTTGGTCATGATCCACCCGATTCGTAGTCCTGGAAAGCCATATGCCTTGGACATTACATTCAGAGATACGCCCTTTTCATATACATCGGCGGCTTGAGGCAGACGGATGGTGTCATCCCGTTCCACCAGCCGGTAGACCTCGTCGCTGAACAGGTAGATCCCTTTATCCCGGCAAAGGGTCACCAGGGCCTGGAACCGTTCCTTGTCCAAAACCGCACCTGTGGGATTGTTGGGGAAATTAACGGAGATCAGCTTTGTGTTGGGCCGGAGGGCATCCCTGACCCGGTCGATGTCTAAAGACCAGTTGTCCGTTTCATCGAGGGGAACACCGGTGACCTCGCAGATGTTCAGAGGGACGGTTTCAGCCGCCTGATAATTGGGCACCACCACGACAGCGTGGTCATCCCTGCCCAGCAGGACCCGCATCGCAACATAGACCCCTTCTTCGGCTCCGGCAAAGCAGAGGATGTCTTCGGGTCTGGCGGTGTCGTAAGTTCTGGCAATTTCCTCACGCAGATCAGGGTGGCCGTATGTCTCTGTATATCCCAGCCACTGATTTTCAAAGGCTTCCCGATCCGCATCGGCGGATAGTTCCAGGAGTT
Organism: uncultured Desulfosarcina sp.; assembly: GCA_963674765.1. Lineage (GTDB taxonomy): Bacteria > Desulfobacterota > Desulfobacteria > Desulfobacterales > Desulfosarcinaceae > Desulfosarcina. The sequence goes on from OY771548.1 coordinate 5,918,691, forward strand.
CAGACAACGACAAGCTCTGGATGTCGGACGCCGTCATATGGTATTTTGCGCTAAACTCCCATTTGGATAAATACCGTTCCAGTGAAAAGTCACGCATGATTTCATTCCCCCCTGTTTTTTTGGGTTGAGCCCTAAGGATTGGGGATGAATCGCTATGCCCCCCCTCAGCTCACGTTTCACTGGCGCCAATCAGGCCTTCTCTTGGATTCCATTATCGTCATCCATGGTTGGATGTCAATTCCAGACCGATAGGATTTCAGGATAACCGCATTTGGGGTGACAGCTTTGGTCAGAAGCGATTGGTGACCTTTGGAGCAGTCGCGTTTGAACAATTTTTCCCTGACATGTTTTGGTACGCAAGTGAAGAATCGGGTTGACAGACGATGCGGGAGACTTTATTTGTATATACAAATATTAGTGAGGTGCAAATGACACAGACAGCGAACATCCTGCATCACTGTCTCTACTTTACAGCCAACACCTTGGCGCGCGTGATCACCCGAATGGCGGATGAGGAATTCCGGTCCACCGGCCTTTCGCCCTCGCACGCCTTCCTGATGATGCTGGTCAACGGCCGTCCCGGGATCGGCCAGAAGGAACTCTGCGAACAGCTTCATCTGGCGCCCTCGACGGTCACCCGTTTCATCGATGCGATGGTGAACAAGGGCTACCTGACGCGGCAGACCGACGGCAAGCTCTCGCGCGTGTATGCCACCGACGCCGGCCAGGCGCTTCAGGCGGATATTGCCGACGCCTGGGAAAGGCTTCACCAGCGTTACGCCAAAATCCTGGGGCTCAAGTACGGCGAAGCCCTGACAGCGATGATCGATGACGCCAGCCTGAAACTCAGCGAAGCGGAATAATTTTTTAGTTTTATTATTTGTATGCACAAACAACAATATAGCATAAACCCAATTCATAATCTTAAAAAAGGGGTAATAAAAAATGAAACCCATCGGAGCCGTCAACGCCCTTTATCCCATGCCCACAACATTGGTCGGCGCAATGGTGAATGCCAAACCCAATTTTCTGGCGGTCGCCCATGTGGGCATTTTAAACCATGGGACACCGCAATATCTCTCCATCGGCCTGCATAAAAGCCACTATTCCAACAGCGGCATTCATGCAAACCGAACCTTCAGTATCTGCCTGCCATCTGAAGGATTGATGGTCGAAACCGACTACTGTGGCATCATGACCGGTGAAAAAACAGACAAGGCCGCCCTGTTCGATGTCTTTTACGGCGATCTCAAAACCGCCCCGATGATTCGGCAGTGTCCGGTCAACATGGAATTGAAGCTGCATGATGTGTTGGATTTCAGTACCCACGATATCTTTGTCGGCGAATTGGTGCAAACCCATGCCGATGAAAGCCTGGTCGTGAACGGCAACATCGACATCGCCAGCCTTAAGCCACTGCTCTTCGACATGGCCAGCAAACAGTACTGGGCCCTGGGCCAACCGTTGGGTAAATGCTGGAATGTGGGGAAAGCACTAAAAGGAAAGTAATGAAACTTGTACACATCAACATGACTTCTGGCACGATTACCGACGCGCCGGTACCGGAGCGACATCAAATGATCGGCGGGCGCGGGTTGACATCCACCATGATCAACGACCGGGTTCCTGCGGACTGCGACCCGCTGGGAGAGAGAAATCTCTTGATCTTCGCGCCCGGTCTGCTGGGCGGCACCCCCCTGGTCAACACCGGGCGGCTCTCCGTGGGGGCGAAAAGTCCGCTTACCGGCGGAATCAAGGAGAGCAACGTGGGCGGAACGATGGGTAGCGCCCTCTCCCGGCACGGCATCCGGGCCGTGATCGTGGAAGGCAAGGCACCGGACGGGTCGCTGCACCACCTGGTGATCGACAAGGACGGCAAGGTGTCACTGGTGGACGCGGCGGATTGCGCTGGAATGCGGAACTACGCGCTTGCCGAGCGGCTTCTCAGCGAGTTTGGTGAGAAAAACGCCATTGCATCCATGGGTCCGGCCGGAGAGATGCAGCTCTCCAGCGCGTCCATCCAGACCACGGACCCGGAGGGCCATCCGAGCCGGGCGGTCGGGCGGGGCGGCCTGGGTGCGGTAATGGGATCAAAGGGTTTGAAATCGCTCATCGTCAGCAAATCCGGCAAATGCAGCCAGACGATTGCTAACCCTGAAGCGTTCAAGGCGACGGCAAAGCAATTCTCCGCCAATGTCAAGCGCAGCAGCGGCAGCATGTCGGAATACGGCACCGCCAGCATCCTGCAGGGCACCAATATGGCCGGCGCACTGCCCACGCGGAACGCCCGCAGCGGCAGTTTCGAAGGCGCGGACAGAATCGATGGAGACGCCCTGTGGAATACGGCAATCAGACAAACACTGGAGGTGCAAACATGAAAACGATCTTATTTTTCAGGCGTTGCCGGCACAATGAAAGCCTTTCTCGACAGAGCCTTTTTCGTGTCCACGGTCAACGGCGGCCTGTTCCGACACAAAGTCGGTGCCGCGGTTGCCGCCGTCAGGCGTTCCGGATGGATTTCCACGGTTGACTCCCTGAAGCATTACATCAACTACTATAGCATTCAAGATAATGTTTTTGGGCTGCGTTATCGGTCGTCGCAGTATTGATTATACGGCTTCCTCCCTCTGGCCTTGCCAAAAACATTATCTTAAACACTATATGAAATGATTATGCCCTCCTCAAACTACTGGAATGTGGCCCATGGCCTTAACCTTGGAGAAATGGAGCAGGATGCGGAAGGCAAACAGATCATCGAACTTCTGGGCAGAAACATGGCCTGGATCATGAGCGTTATCGACCACGGAAAAGAGCAGATCCCCTACCCTGGTCCGCTTGCCAAAACCACGACCAATTTTATCAGGTAATTGGCAACCCACGCCTTGCCGGACCATTGGTTCGGCAAGGCGATTCGGTAATGTTCGGACTCCCGGTAGTTGCCCTCGAACGACTCCACCAATGGAATCTTTGGAAAGGAAAAAAGAAATGGCAAAAGAAATAAAGCCGATGGTATCTTTTTCGGACTCCTTTGAAAAATTAGATATTCGAGTTGGTCGAATAATTGAAGCCGAGCTTGAAACAAGAACGCACAAGCCCACATACAAGATGGTTATTGATTTTGGAAAATTTGGCAAGCGTGTTAGTTATGGACGCTTTACCCAACATCCGCTTGATGAGGTTAAAGGAAGACTTGTCTTGGGTGTGTTGAATTTTGAACCCAGACAGATGGGTCCCGTTATCTCTGAAGTTTTAGTTCTCGGCGTTCAATATCCAAAAGCCGAAAGCGGGGAGGCGACCTTTGTATCGCCTTCCGTCAACGCTAAAGTTGGAGGCAAACTTTTCTGATTCTTTACGATATTCGGTTGTAAATAATGAACAAGCACCGCTTTTTTTTGAATGTACCCTAAAAGTAACTGGAACCATCCCAGCAATGCGTACATAAATCTTTTTTTGGCATGCCAATGGCAGCCACCAGATCATCTAATTTCTGATATCGGAGGCTGGTAAGCCTGAGCTGACCTGTAATTTTCTCAATCATGGCTATGTGTTTATCTGAGCCATCAATTGCATAATCCGTTAGATCGGTATCCTCCGAACCTTCAATTTTGTAAATGGCCTTTCGACCAGCCAGGTCAAGCGTTGATCGAGACGTTGAAAAGTTGAGGAACTCACACGGATAAATCAAACATGGACAGGCGATTCTCATATGAACTTCTTTTGCCCCATATTCGTACAATATCTCTGTATTGTCTTTTAGCTGGGTCCCCCGGACGACAGAATCGTCACAAAAGATAATGCGCTTTCCTTGGATGATTTCCCGGATGGGGATTAATTTCATCTGTGCCACGAGATCACGCATTTGCTGGTTCTGGGGCATAAAACTTCTTGGCCAGGTCGGCGTGTATTTAACATAAGGCCGCATATAAGGAATTTTGCTTTTATTCGCAAACCCGATGGCATGACCAATGCCAGAATCCGGAATACCGGCAACGAGATCTGCAGCTGAGGTTTCTCTTTCGGCGAGAGAAGTCCCACAATTGTATCGGACTTGTTCTGTGTTAATATTTTCATAGGTTGAGGCCGGGTATCCGTAATAGACCCATAAAAAAGAACAGATCTGCATGGTGTCGCTGGGAGCCTGAACCTGTTCAAACCCATAAGGGGTCATTTTTACGATTTCATTGGGACCCAGAAAATAATCAGTTTCAAAACCAAGGTTGGAAAAAACAGCTGATTCAGAACTGGCAGCAACGGCATTGTCTCTTTTACCAATAATGATAGGCGTTCTACCCAACCGATCCCTTGCTGCAAAGATGCCGGATGCCGTCAGTACCAACATGGAGCAAGACCCTTTGATTATTGTCTGTACATTTGAAATGCCCTCTTCAAAAGATCCGTTCTGGCTGATAAGAATGGCAACGAGTTCCGAGGGATTTATATCTCCCTGACTGGATTCTGCGAAATGGACGTTCTTTAAAAATGCCTCTTGGACCAGCTCTTCAAGGTTAGCGATTTTTCCTACGGTAACCACGGCAAACTTGCCAAGATGAGAATGAATGAGAATAGGTTGCGAATCCGTGTCACTGATCACACCAATGCCTAAATTTCCTATCAATTTATCGATGTCAGATTCAAATTTTGACCGAAAATATGCATTTTCAAGACTATGGATTCTCCTGTGAAACCCATTTTTGCCCACGGTGGCCATTCCACCGCGCTTTGTCCCTAAATGAGACAGGTAATCTGTTCCGTAAAAAAGTTCTTTATTGCATTCTTCCTGTGAGGCGCAACCAAAAAAACCACCCATTTTTTTACCCTTTTCTGAAGTAGTAGCAGACCATTACCAATCGTGGTTATATCGAGAGCACTGATTTAAGCTCAAGACTTTTTTTAGTATCCCGTATAAAAATCTGGGATTGGTCAACCGAGAATAGATTTAGTGAAAAGGATGAGAACAGAATAGCGCAGCGCAGGCTCCGCGAGCTTTATCCTGCGGGCTCACTCGCCTGCCCGCCATCTGCCACGTGGAAACGTACCCGATCATAAAAGTTGAATTCAAGTAGGATCGAAACGATCTGCTTTGCATGAAAACGCCATTTCATTTTTTCCGTATTTCAGGTAAAAGCGGTCAAATGCGACAACAAACCTTCATACAGATACCAGGCGTCGGACCTAAAACCGAAAAGAATTTTTGGTCCACAGGAATTACGCACAGCATTTACCAGGGAGTATATCAAAGGCTCAAAAAAATAGCCAGAAGGCTTGAAATACAGAAATTATGGTTATTGTCCTATGGCTGAGATGGTCTCTCTTTGCCTGATCGCCTTTTTGGGCGGCCTGATTCAAGGAATGACAGGGTTCGGTGTAATGCTGGTGGCACTTCCCCTCATGGTGTTGATCATAGACATTAAGACCGCCATCCCACTGATCATGATGCTCGGCCTGGTGATGAACGTTATCCTCATCTGCCAACTCGCCCGTCACGTTCAGACCCGCAAATGGCTACCGCTGCTGATTGCCTCACTGCCGGGGGTGCCGGTGGGAGTTTATATACTCAAAACGGTCAAACCGCAATGGTTGGAGCTACTGGTGGGAGGCGTTATCATCGGCACGGCCGTCGCGACTTGGCAGCACGGGGCGTCCAAAGCTGAATTGAAGAGATATTGGACGTTTGCCGCCGGCTTCAGTGCTGGAGTCCTGGGCGCTAGCATCGGTGCGTCAGGTCCGCCTGTCATCATATACACGGCCTTACAACCATGGTCCAAACACCAGATCAAGGCCACTCTGGTAACGTTTTTTTGTATCGGCGGCGGGCTGATCCTTGCAATGCAGTTCTTTTCCGGCTTGGTTACTACGGAGGTTACTCACCACTTCATTCACTGCCTTTTGCCCCTTTTGGCCGGTGTTTTCACCGGAGTGCGGCTATTCGACCACATCGACCAGAGCCTTTACAAGCGTACCATCTACATTCTGCTCTTCGCTTTGGGCGCGATGATGCTGATTAAGGGCGCCGGGGGCTTTAGCGGCTGATGTCGCCTTTCTTTATATCGTGTAGAAGTTAGTCACATTGACCGGGCGTGATATACTAGTCGGATAAGCACCGCTTCGGTATAAATCCATATAGCCAGATCAAACATCACAGAATGGTCAACTTATAATTTCTGGCTTTAACCTCTACATCTATGGTTTCAGTAAAATACTGACTACATTATACAAGATCTTGTGGCCGCCGTTTTCCTCACGAATCATCATTTACACTGTGAAAAGAATAGTGACAGCCGACGAATACGACCAGCGCTCCATCGCCCTACCCCGATTTCATCCAAGCATTAGATTCGATTTGCAAAACATCTTGTACAATTGCCCTTGCGCGCCTGGCACCCCCCTTGCTCTGCTATAGCCCATGCAATTGCAGCGCTCTTTTTCGCATCGTCTTAGACTTTAACAGGAGGAAATCTCATGATCGATTCCATCGACAGGCTATTCAGCCCGACATCCATCGCCATCATCGGCGCCACCAACCGGTCCGGCAGCGTGGGCCAGGCCGTGATGCGCAATCTGATTCAGGGTGAATTCCAGGGCGTGCTCTACCCGGTGCATCCGAAACTCAAATCCATCTACGGGGTCAAAACCTATCCGAGCCTCTCCGATATACCGGATCCGGTCCAGCTGGCCGTAATCATCGTCAAGCCGGAGGCGGTGCCCGGGCTGTTGGAAGAAGCCGCCGGCAAAGGGGTCACCGGCGCAGTGATCATTACCGCGGGGTTCAAGGAAATCGGCAGCCAGGGGGCACGTCTTGAAAAACAGATCCAGCAAATCGCCGCCCGCCACCAAATCCGTCTGGTGGGTCCCAACTGCCTGGGCGTGATCAACACCAATGCCAACGTGCGCATGAACGCCAGCTTCGCTCGCCTGATGCCGCGTCCCGGGAACATCGGGTTCATCTCCCAGTCCGGTGCCCTGTGCACCTCGGTGCTGGATTACGCCGAGGGGCGCAAGATCGGGTTTTCCAAGTTCATCAGTTTCGGCAACAAAGCCGATGTCAACGAGATCGATCTGCTTCACTACCTGGGTGAGGATCCGCAGACCCGGGTGATCTGCATGTACCTGGAGGATCTCACCGCCGGCCAGGCCTTCATCGATGTGGCCAGCGACATCTCCTGGAACAAGGGCAAGCCGATCCTGGCCGTCAAGTCGGGCACCTCGTCCGAAGGGGCCCGGGCCGCGGCTTCGCACACCGGCTCCCTGGTGGGCTCGGATTCGGCCTATGACGCCATCTTCCTGCAAAGCGGCATCCAGCGTGTTGAGGGCATCAACGAGCTGTTCCACTATGCCATGGCTTTCTCGCGCCAGCCGCTGCCCAAGGGGCGACGCATCGCCATCGTAACCAATGCCGGCGGTCCGGGCATCATGGCCACCGATGCTGCCGTGCGCCAGGGACTCAAGCTGGCCGCCTTTACGGATGAAACCATCGCAGAGCTGAAGGCTGGCCTGCCCCCCACGGCCAACATCCACAACCCGGTGGACGTGATTGGTGATGCCACCCACGAGCGATACGAAAGCGCCCTCAAAATCGTCATGCAGGATCCAGGCGTGGACGGGGCCATTGTTTTGCTGACCCCTCAGGCCATGACCGATATCCTGGAGACGGCCCAAATCGTTCCCAATGTGGCCCGTCAGACCGACAAGCCGATCCTCTGCTCGTTCATGGGGATCGTGGATGTGTCCGAGGGAGTGGCTCACCTGGAGTCAAACGGCATCCCCAACTACCTCTTTCCCGAGGCCGCCTCGCGCACCATGGCCGCCATGATGCGATTTGGTGAACGGCTCAGCATCGGCAACCGTGTCCTGCCCCGGTTCACGGTCGAGCGCGATCGGGCCGCCCAACTGATTAAAGAAAAGCTGGGTGATCATTCAAAATGTTACCTGCCCGAGCGGGAGGCCGCCGACCTGCTGGCCTGCTACGGCCTGCCCCTGTTGGCCAGCCGGCTGATCTCCGATCCCACGCAAATCACCGCCGCCATGGAAGCCATGCACGGATCGGTCGCCATGAAGATCCTCTCCAAGGATATCATTCACAAGGTGGATGCCGGCGGGGTGCGGCTCAACATCACCGATGCGGCTCAGGCCAGACAGGCTTTTGACGAAATTGTGGCCAATGGTTTGCGTTTCAATCCGGAAGCCAAAATCGAGGGCGTGTTGATGCAGGAGATGGCCGGCAAGGGGGTGGAGGTGATCATCGGCTGCGCCCGGGATCCCAAATTCGGTCCCATCGTCATGTTCGGCCTGGGCGGCACCTTCGTGGAGGCCTTGAGGGACGTGACCTTTCGCCTGGCGCCCATGCGCATCGTCAGCGCGGATAACATGATCCGCGCCATCAAGACCTTCAACATCCTTCAGGGGGTGCGCGGCAATTCACCGTCGGATATAGACGCCATCCGGGAGTGTATCTTGCGAGTATCGACCCTGGTGGACGATCACCCGGAAATCAGCGAGCTGGACATCAACCCGCTGATCGTCTACCCCGAAGGCAAGGGAGCGGTGGTGGCCGACTGTCGGATGATGTTGCGGTCCGTTTGCGCATGATAACGACCCACCATGGGGCGACCACGGTCGCGTGGTGGCCCCATATCCACCCCCCGCCTAATGCTCCGATTTACTTACATAGACATTATGTCGTTCGGATGCCAGTTGTTGTTAATTCCGTAATCCTTAGTAATAAATGTATATGCTTCACCACTGCGAGTTGCGATATCGGTTGCTACCAAAATTTTATATTTCCCATCGCGGAAGCCATCAAGTGAAGCCTGTCTGCGCGATTGTGAAAGATTTCCTTGTAGTGATGCTGCTTGATAACCTGCAGTCATGAGTTTTTTGTTCAGGCTCTTTACGCGATGTTTTGTGCGTGTAAAAACCAGAACCGACCTAGCATTCGTATTTTCCAAGAGATTTAGCAGCAACGCCGTTTTCAAATGATGGGCCACCGGATAAAATGCATGGCTGACTGTATCGGCAGAAGCGGTGACACCAATTTTATTGGGGTCGGCTTTTCATAACCTGCTGCGGCAATACCGGCGGCTACCAGAGGATGAAAGTTAAACGTTTCAAAGTTCAATAAATACCTTCTTTCTGTGCTCCAAATAGAAAAGCCCCAGAGAAATTCCGGGGCTTACGTGATTTTCAGTTACAACCAAGAAAACTATATATCTGCCCAGCGCAGGCTGGAAGGGTTTTGATCTCGCCATTGGTATGCTATGTTTAGAACCCGATATTTTTTCACCCTGCCTAAACCCGGCAACAAAACGAGTAGAGACCGTATGCACCGTTCATCAAACATCAGCGATAAAATTCTCATTATCGGTTCCGGTATCGGCGGATTGAGTACCGCCATCATTTTGGCCAAACTGGGCTATGATGTCACCGTGATCGAAAAAAACAAGCATCCCGGCGGCATGTCACGCAGTTTCGTGCGCCATGGGGTGCATTGCAACGTCGGGGTTCACTACATGGGGGCCTTGGCCGATGGCCAGGTGCTGCGAAGATGTTTCGATTATCTGGGCATCACGGAGCAATTGTCCCTCACCCGCATGGGCGTTGACGGCCCGGTGGATCGCTACCATTTCAAAGACAGCCGACTGGACGTGGACACATTTGATCTGGTCGACGGATTTGACGCCTATAAAGAGCATTTAAACGCGGCGTTTCCCAAGCAGAAAAATCAGGTTCGCGCCTTGATGGACATGATAGATCTCAGTGCCCGGCACCTGGATCGTCTGGATTTTCTGTATGCCGATCAACCCAGTACATTCTGGATCGATCAAACCGAAGCCCTGGGAACGATCTTCGACGAACTGGATTGCTCGCCCGGCTTGCGGGCGGTCTTCGGCATGCCATCCGTATTCATCGGGGTTCCCCCCGCCATGTGCCCGCAATTTTTCCATGCCATGACCCTGGCCAGCTATCTTTTCTCGGCCTGGCGAATGGACCATCGAGGCGAGCCGTTGGCCGATGTCTGTACGCATCGTCTGGCCGCATTGGGCGGGCAGCTGCACACCGGTCAGGCCGTGGAACGAATCCATGTCCAAAACGGACGGGTCGTGGGCGTCAGCCTGGCCTCGGGCGAGCGGATAGCGGCCGATACCATCGTCGCCGCCATCCACCCCAAAACAACCATGGGGCTGATCGCACCGCAACATGTCAAGACCTCCTACCGGCGTCGTATCCAGGGTCTCGCCGACACGGATTCCATGGTCGGCATCCACGCCCTGGTGCCGGCGGATAGCCACCCCGTCATCCCCCATAATCTATTTTCCATCGAAACCGAGCCGAATGGCGCCATTCGCGATCTGATTTATCTGCAATTACGCCCCTCCGGCCAGCCGGAGAGAAATCTGCTCACCCTGCTCACCTCGGGTCATGATTCGTTATGGCAGGCCTGGGAACATACCCAAACGGGTCGCCGCGGCCCCGATTATCTGGCGACAAAAAACCAATTTGCAAAACAGATCGCCGCCGGCATGGCGCCCATCACCGGTTCATTCGACAGATTACAGATCATCGATGTATATACGCCGCTCACCTTCCGGGACTGGTCGGCCAGCCCGGCCGGATCGGCCTATGGGGTCATGCGCTCGACCGATCAGTTGATGTCGGCGGCCCTTTTGAATCGGACGTCATTGAAGGGATTGTATTTGGCCGGCCAGAGCGTTCTGGCCCCCGGTATCCTGGGCACCATCTTGGGGTCATTGACCACGGTCCAGTTTATCATTGGACCCGAACGGTTCAGGAAAGCAGTGCGGGTATAGATTTTTCCCAGGGTAACCGCATTTGGATCGGTTTGCACTTCTTCGCGGGCATGGCCCGCTCTTACATGCATCAATAGCTCCGTCGAGCATGGTTGTTGTAAGAGCTGGCCATGCCTGCGACCTAATCTGTTTCTAATCATTTCCAAATGCGGGAACCCTGAAGCTTTTCCCCATAGGTGTTGACCGGCATCGCCTCTTTAATATAGTATTCCGCACCCGATTCACCCATTTCATTGGTATGAGGTAATATCTTGACCCAATTTCATATTTTTATCATCAGGGCCATCTTGGGCGCTGTTTTCGCCGTGATCTTGTCGCGCATGTTCTATCCCCAGGTCAGCGCCATTTACGTGGCCGGCCTGGGGGTGATTTTAGTGGGGCTGGCCTATTTTGCCGAGTACCTGCGGAATCGGAAGAAGCAGTGATCTTAACTATTTGGCCGGAGCCTAACCATCGTGAAAAAAATTATTCTGGGTACCGCCGGACACATCGATCATGGCAAGACCAGCCTGATCAAAGCGGTCACCGGCACCAATACCGACAGGCTTAAGGAAGAGCAAAAACGCGGCATCACCATCGAGCTGGGCTTCGCTTCCCTGGACCTGCCCAGCGGCAGACACCTGGGAATCATCGACGTTCCCGGCCATGAAAAATTCGTCAAGAACATGGTTGCCGGTGCCACCGGCATCGATATCGTCGCCATGGTGATCGCCGCGGATGAAGGGGTCATGCCCCAGACCCGCGAGCACATGGAAATCTGCACCCTCCTGGGCGTCAAGCACGGTATGGTGGCGCTCACCAAGATCGACATGGTCGATGAAGAATGGCTCGAGTTGGTCACCGAAGATATTCGCGACTTCACCATCGGCACCTTTCTCGAGGGGGCGCCCATCGCACCGGTCTCGGCGGTCACCGGCCAAGGCCTGCCCCAGTTCATCGACACGTTGGACAGCTTGAGCGAAACCGTTCCCGAACGGTCTTCGAGCGGGCTGTTCAGACTTCCCGTGGACCGCGTCTTTTCCATGAAAGGGTTTGGAACCGTAATTACCGGCACCCTGATTTCAGGCAAGATCGACGTCGGCGAGACGATCATGATCTATCCCGGCAGAATCACCTCCAAGGTCAGGGGGCTCCAGGTCCACAACCAAAGCCAGACCACCGCCGAGGCCGGAATACGCACCGCCATCAACTTTCAAGGGTTGGAAAAAGCGGCCATCAACCGTGGCGACGTGATCGCCCGGGAAAATACGTTGACGCCCAGTTATATGGTGGACCTGGAGCTCCGCTATCTGGCCAGCAATAAGAAACCGCTCAAGAGCCGCAGTCAGGTCCGTTTCCATACCGGTACCAGCGAGAGCATGGGCAACCTGATTCTTCTCGATCGGGATGAATTGTTTCCCGGCGACGTTTGCCCGGCCCAGATTCGCCTGGACGAACCGGTGAGCCTGATTCGTGACGATCATTTCGTGGTGCGCAGCTACTCACCGGTACGAACCATCGGCGGTGGCAAGGTGCTCAACCCCATCCCCGTCAAGCACAAACGATTCCAACAGGAAATCATCGATGGGTTGCGTAAACTTGTCGATGCCACCCCCGAGGCGATCATCGACTACCAGGCCCGCATGGCCGGGCCAACGGGGGTATCCTTCGACCAGCTGCTCCTGATGACCAACCTGCCGGCAAAAGCCCTGACCAATACCATCGGCAGCCTGCTCAGCAGTCAGGCCCTGATTCTGGTGGACAAGGAAAACCGCATCTATGTGCAGCATGCTGTTTTCGTCGGGCTCAGAGCCCTTGGTATCGATGTGCTGGAACGCTACCATGCCGCCAATCCTCTGAAACCGGGCATTTCCAAGGAGGAATTAAAATCCAAATTTCCGCGTCAGGCCAACAGCAAACTGTTTACCCAGGTTCTCAACCGTATGATCAAAGACCAGCAACTGGCGCTGGAGGACGATACGGTACGGTTGGCCACACACCGGGTGGCCCTGCAGGTGGACCAGCAGGCATTGAAGCAACAGATCCTGGATCGCTATCGGCAAACGCAATTGACGCCACCCTATTTCCGGGAAATTGTCAAGGAACTGGATGTTGATGCCAAAACGGCCAAGGAAGTGTTGGCCCTGATGATCGGTGAGGGCATCTTGGTCAAGGTCAAAGAGGACCTTTATTATGATTGCGCGGCCATCGAAAGCCTCAAACAGGAACTGGTCGCCCACCTGGTTGACAAAGGAGAGATCACCACGCCCGAGTTCAAGGATATGACTGGAGCTTCCCGGAAATATGTGATACCTTTGATCGAGTATTTTGATGCCATTAATCTTACCATTCGTGTGGGGGATATTCGTAAACTCAGAAAACGCCAATAAAACCGGAGCCGCGATCGGCGGGTGATGGACGGGGCACGTTAACAAACGGAGCAGCCATGGGAAATAACGGAGATAGCGCCAAGGGATTCAGTTTCAAAGCATTTGTTACCCCCCGTATTATCGGTGGGATTGTGGTTATCATCATCGTCCTGTGGGCCCTGACCATTCTTTTCGGCACATCGGATAAGCCCGCATCATCACCGCAGCATGCCACCCATGTGACGGCACCATCCGCCGGGCATGAAACCGATTCCAGCCACGGCGGCCAGGCACCGACCGTTTCAAAGACCGCACACACGTCGACCGCCGACGATGGCCATGGCAGCTCGCACGCCGCGCCCAAGGTCCCAACCGCTGCGGATCATGGCCAAGCATCCCATACGGCCAGTACCCGACAAAGCAGCCATCAACCGGTTTCGAGCAGCCACGCCGCCGCAACGCATGATACGCAGGCCTCCCCGGCCACCACACACCAGACGAAAGCGACAGACACCCATGGCGATACCGGCCATGCAGCGGTGGAGACGCCCCCCAGTGACCGCCATCCCCTGCCTGCCACGGTGGTGGCCCCGGTGCACAAACCGACCCCCAGAGGCGTCGCGTTTGTCGAGGCCGCTATCCAGCCCATGGAATATGAGTTGGAGGAACGCTGGTGGGGATGGCGTCCCAATGACATCATCAACATCACCGATAACGTCAACAATTTTCAGCTGGGTGTATTGGAAATCACCCGCCGCACCGTCGTGGCCCTGGCCGAGCGTATTTCCCGTCACGGGGTGACCGATGCCCTGGATCCCAACCTCGAGGAAGCCATGAACTGGCTGATGGTCAAACCCAGCAGCTACTGGTTTCCCTCCGCCGAATCCAAATATAAGGACGCAATGGACGAAATGCGGACTTACCTGGATAAACTCAAGGCCGGCAAGGCCACCTTCTTCATCCGTAGCGACAATCTGATTCCCATCCTGGCCTCCTTCGAGGATCTTCTCGGCAGCTGCGACGAGAACCTGGTCAAGGATACCAACGAAGATGGGACGCCGGTGAGTTTTTTCAAGGCTGACGACTACTTTTACTATACCAAGGGGGTGGCCAGCGCCATGGCCATGGTGCTGGAGGCCGTACACCACGATTTCCTCCTGACCCTGGAGTCGCGCAATGCCACCGAACTTTTACACCACGCCGTGGTCTCATGCCAAATGGCCGCGGCCATGGATCCATGGATCATCCTGGACCGCGACCTGAGCAGCGTTTTCGCCAACCACCGGGCCAACATGGCCGCGCCCATCAGTCATGCCCGATTCTACCTGGGGCAGTTGGTCAAGACCTTGTCGACTTAACTTTCCTTGGCTTCTGACGAAGCCAAGGAAAGTTACCCCACGATTATGACAATGGTGACCTGGGAACGAAGATAAAATCGCCCATTTCATGGCCGGAATGAATCAATCCCCCATACTGGGGCACCTGTAACAGCCCCAACTGCTCGGAGACAAAAGCCACATGCTTGGTCACTTCATCGTGCAGTTCCTGGGCCTTTAGAATATCGTTGTTGGCCGTCAATGTCTTGATCAGGGAGCTGGCATACACCGAGTGGCCCTGACTGCCGATATCGAGCACCGGTTTGAGTCCGCCGGAGCTGAGCACTACGCGGGCGCGTTTTTGGGCCAGGATCTTGATCAGATTGAGCCGGAGGTCTTTTGACGCACCGGATTCCAACCGGGTAATGGCCGACCGGGTCATGATCCCGGAATAACAGGTATCGGCAATGACGATGGACCGTAGAGGAGACATCAGATTCAAGGTGTCCGTGATCTGGTCGGTTCGTATCCATTGAATGCTGCTGTCCCTGGCTGCGTCGACGGGCAGCCAATAGCCCCGGTTGTTCTTTTGATCGAGTTCTCCGTGGCCGGCATAGTAAATTAAAAAATTATCCTTTTCCGTCAGCTGCTTTCGATACCGGTCGAGGGCCAGCAGAATATCGGTTCGGCCGGCATCCTGTAGTAGTGTCGTTTCGAATCCATACCGATTCTTCAGCAGCGATTCCAGACTGCGGGCATCGTTCACGGCGGTATTGAGCTTGGGAAGGTGTTGATATTCATTATTGCCGATGATCAGGGCATAGAACCGCCCCAGGTCCAGTCGCTCCATCTTCTTTGTCTGGGGACTGGCCACGGCGCCATCGCCCCGGGCCACCATTTCAATGGACAGCCGCCCCTCCTTTCCGTTGCTGTCCACGGCAATGATTTCGATGGTCCGATCCTGGCTGCCGGTCAATGGCACCTCAACGGCAAAAGACCCGTCCGGAGCCGTGGTTTGTGTTGAATCGCCGACACGAAAAGTGCGCAATCCCGCCGGTGCCCACACTCGGCCCACCAGGCGCTGCTTTACCGACTTAGGACTAACCGGTGCCTTGCGGACCTCGATGCCCCGGGTGGCGACGATGATTGGATCGTAGATCTCGACGATGGGCGAAGGCAGGCTTTCAAATTGTTGCTGGTATTTGGAAACCGTTGCCCGATAGGATGACACTTCATTTTTCTGGGAAGCGAGTTTTTCTCTGAGGCGTTCGATTTCTCGCTGCCGCGTATCCAGTTCGGCCTCCCGCTGATTCAGGGCCATCTCCAATTGACTGATTTCCTGGCTGCTTTTTTTGGCCGAGTGGTTTCTGGCCGCAACCAATTGCTGTCTCGTTTCCTCCAAACGCTGTCTTTCTTGACGCACACGATCGGACCGCAACGCCAGTTCCTCTCTGGTCTTCTCCAGGTCCGCTTGGGTTTGTTTCAGTTTTTGGCTCAACTTCCTCGTTTCCTCTTTTTGTCGTTCGACCGCTTCTTTCAGACGGTTCAATTCAGTATTGTCGGCTAATACGGACGATACCGTATCGACTTTCAACGACTCATCCGTACCGGTCGCCTGGCGGTACCAGTTGAGGGCGATCAGCCGATCCTGCGTCACCCCCAGACCCTTTTCATACAAATACCCCAGGCTCATCTGAGCGCGGGCATATCCCTTCTCGGCCGCCTTTTGAAACCACTGGGCGGCCAGCTTGAAATTCGGCGCCGATCCCATTCCCCGTTGATAGATCTCACCCACATAGGTCTGGGCCTCGACGTTGCCCGCCTTGGCCTCCGGCAGCCACACCGCCAAGGATGTGGCCAGATCGGACCGGTCGTAAGCAATATACTCACCCCCTCTGATTTCACACTCCAGAGCTGTCGTTCGCAGCGGACGCCTGGGCGTCAGGTAGGTCATGCGACCGAGTTTTCGGACTTGTCCCGGCAACAGGCAGTCCACGACCATCACGTCATCCGCGTCGACCGCGAGAACTTGAGGGGATGCGGCGTCGGTCCGGCCGCCGACAGCCCGTGGGGTCTGGCAGCCAATTAGAAGACTACAGCAGACCACGGCAATGGCCGGCATCGCGTACCATTTGACAAATTGACCGATTGATTGTGCAACCATAGGCATTCTCCCGTTGATCGACGATTAAAATTCGTAACGCATGCCGATACTGACCAAATGGGAACTGACGTCCGCCAGCCCGAGAATCGTATCATAACTGGCAAAGGCCGATATTCCATGCGGCAGCACGGCCGAGCATCCCATCCCCAAGCGGAAGAAATCCCGGTCGGGATCATCGGTGGGAATCAAAATCAAATTATCGGCATCATCGATGCCGTTGACGAACCGTGCCCGTATGTTGCGGCTGTCGTTTTCATACTCATGCTGCCAGTCGAAACTGACGTGGGGAACGACTACCCCCAGGGATGTGTTCAGGGTATAGGCTACCCGTCCGCCAAAGATACTGGTTAGCGAGGTAATGTTCTGTTCGTCGAATTCCAGGGCGAGGCCGAATCCGGCGTTGGAATTGTTACCGTCGAGACTTTCGGTATAGCCGTCGATTTTTGTATCCAGATAGTCGAGCTGACCATAGGGCTGGAAGGTGAACCCCCATTTGAAAAGGCTGTAACCCACACCGGCGGTGAAGCCGAACTCGTTGGCATCTGGATCGCCGTTAAAGCTCTGGTCCACCACCGTGGTGTCGCCGCCACCGAATTCAACGATCGTGTAGTCGACATTCCGAACGGTGGAGTAATCCTTTTTCCCGTATAACCCGATGATGTCGATGTAGAACTCACTGATGTAATAGGTCGCGTATAGAAGCGCACCGTACCCGTCCGACTCGATGGTTCCCCCGTTATTATCGATATCCGCCTCGGCGGAGGCATAACCGAAAGCCGTGCCGATCACCATGTTATTGGTGATCCGATAATCGACGCCGGCGGTAATGCCGTAAGCGTCGTAATCGAAACCGGGCTCGTAGTCGCTCTGGTCCCGATTACCGGTTGCCATGGATCCGTTGATGAACAGCCCCAGACGGCCATAGTCCCACATGCTGCTTTTGGCGGACGACGCCGCATCGGCGGGCAGATCGGTAACCGGCCCGGCATAGTAAACGGGCTCGGATGGCTGGGTGTTCATCTGTAGCGCCAGCCCGCCGACCGTTCCAGTTCGCAAGGCCTGCATGCGGCCGGTGATGGTGGCCACCTGCGGTCCGGCGAATTCAACCGTCACCCGGTTGATGGAAGACGTTTGTGAGGATGTCATATTGTCGAGGGCATTCAGATCGTCTTCGGTCAGGTCATCGAAATCCTCGCCGGGTTGAATCTTGACCTCCCGACAGCGCAAAAACACGTCCTGTTGGGCGGCGGATAATTGGCCAGCGGCATTCAGGGCCGCCAGCTTGGGGCAAAGTGCCTCAACCGTGTCTGACATCTCCATGACCGGCGACCCATCGGCGGCAAGCGATAAGTGGGAACCGCAAAACAGGATCATCGATAAAACCAGGACGACCCGACGAAGCATGCCATACGACCCTGCGTTTGTAATGGTCATCTTGAATTTTGGATGATTATGCCGACCACATGCATTTTTGAATGAGAATATCGCCATTGGCATAGTCCTTTCGTTGTTTGGCGCCGAATCACCTGCTGAAACGGGCAGAATGACACCCTGGCGGAAAATCATTAAAGCTGCCGCAGCAAAACCGTGGAAGATCACGGACGAATGAAAATTGTTTTCGATGAATTCAACAATCCGCAAGTGCTCGGCGGAATAGCAGTGATTGGTGTGACAGGAATTATATTCAAAGAGGGGCGTTAACGACTCGTTTTCCTCTTGTCGAATCTATTTTGGAAGACGATGTCAAGGAGTCTCAACCGGCTTTCGTTTCCGCATCAGCCAATTTGGGTCGTTTAAATAAAGTCGGAGAATCTCAAATCGCCTATATCAATAATTGATATTCACTATATAAATGATGTCAAGCAGGGCTAAGAAAAAAGACAACGGAGACGCATTGGTCTGGGCGCCATCCGATGCGGACCATGGATGGCATCCATAGGGTATTATATCATTATTGGTGGGCGTGTTGGCGTTGTTGGTTGCCCAATACCTCACGATTGGGCGTTTCTTTGATGAGTCGAATAAAAGACAGAATGATTATTTGAGTATGATCCGCGCATCGGCCACCACGCAGGCGTTAGCCGAGCAAAACACGGGGTTGAGGTCGATGGATTCGATATCCTTTTGAAGGTCCATGACCAGCCGAGAGAAAGCCATGAGCATCTGGGTGAGTTTGACCTGATCCACGGCCTCCCCTCCCCGATATCCGTCCAAGAGCTGACGCCCTTTGAGGGAAAGCATCATGGACTTGACATCCGTCGGGACCAACGGGGCCATGCGTATGGCCACATCCTGGTAGATCTCGACGCCTGTCCCCCCCAGCCCCATGAGAATCACCGGACCAAACTGGTCATCGATCTTGGCTCCCACGATCAGTTCCACGCCGCTGACCATTTTCTCCAGGTGGACCCCGGTGAAGCCTTCGATTTGGCTGAAACGCGCCACAACCGTTTCCAGCATCGGGTCGCTGTCGATGCCGACCGCCACGCCGTTGACTTCGGTCTTGTGCAGTACGGTGGGGGACACGACCTTGGCGACCAGAGGATAACCGAGTGTGTTGGCCGATGCCACCGCCTCCTGGCTTGTCGCCACGAACCGGAAATCAGGCACCACCAGTCCCGCCTCGCGCATGATCTGTTTGGCATCGGGCTCGAGAACCCATCCCCGTGGTTTTGAATCGGACAACAGCTTTTGCGTTAGCGCACTGAGCATGGCTGGTACCTCCTCATTCCTTCAAGCATCATGACCGCCCCCTCGATGGAGTCGGAGACCGGCACCCCATTCAATTCAAAACCTTCGATGAAGGCTTGGTATTTGGCCATATGGGGGATATAGGCCACCAGTGGCCGAACCCGTTTTTTGGAGGGGTTGCTGACTTTGGCCCCGATGTCCACCGACACACCGGTCGAATAGGGCAACACCAACATGAGAAAGGCATCGTAATCCGGTTGGTTGGTCATTTCATCATAGGCGGCAATAAAATCTTCATCGATGGCACTGGCGGTCAGATCCACCGGGTTGCTGATGGTGGCGATGTCCCGTACCGACGGGCTAAGGCGATGATAAATCTTCTCACGGACCGCCTCGGGAATTTCCGGCAAGACAAAGCCCCGGCTGGCGCACATGTCCGTGGCGGCCACACCATGCCCACCGCTGATGGTGATGATGCCGATGTTGTTGCGAATGTTTCGGGGATAGGTATTGAGGACCTTGCAATAGGATAGGATCTCATACTCGTTTTGAGCCTCGATGATCCCGTGCTGGGCGAAGACCTCGGAAAAGACCTTGTAGTCGCCGGCGATGGAGGCTGTGTGACTGCTGACCGCCCGGCTGCCGGCCGCGCTCTTGCCAGATTTGATCACCACCACCGGCTTGCCGATGCAGGTGGCGGCCTCGGCGAAGGCGCGGCCTTCGTTTTTGGCGAATCCCTCGATGTAAAGAACGACCACATTGGTGGATGGATCGTTTTTCAAGTAATCGAGCAAATCGATCTCGCGAATCACGGCCTTGTTACCGATGCTTACGGCCTGAGATACACCGATGCCATGCTTGGAGAACTTGACCAACAGGTCCACGAGAAATGCACCGCTTTGGCTGATAATGGCCACGCCGCCGGCCATGGGTGTTTCCATGCGCTCGGATGGCAGGATAAAGGTGTCGACCTTGCCGGGTGAAAAATATCCCAGACAGTTCGGCCCGATGACCGGGAAACCGGCGGCTTTGGCAATGGCTGCCACCCGGTCCTGGAGGTCAACGTTGCCGGTCTCGGCAAATCCACCGGAAACGATAATGGCCCCGCCGACATCGTTTTCGATACAATCCTCCAGTATTTGCGGGGTATAAGAGGCACGAACGGCGATGATCGCCAGATCGATGGCCCCGGGAATGGCGTTTAGGCTGGGATAAACCGGGACGCCATGGAGTTCTCCTCCGCGGTTGTTGACGGCATAGACATCCACCGGATAGCGAAACTGAAGCTTTTTGAAAATCACGTTGGCCGGGTGGTTGTCATTGGATGTGGAGACACCAATGACTGCAACCCGTTCGGGTCGGAGAAGACGGTCCAATTTCATCTACGGTTTTCCTTTCACGTAGCTTCGTAAACGGTAATGACCACCCGATCGGCATGGCGTTCACCTACGGCGACGGCGACGATTCCATTTAGCCACTTGTATTTTTCGGCACCGGTTTCGAAAACCGGCGTAGTGCGGAAGTAGTATAGGCTCGGATCCACGCAATCACCGGCGGCCAATCGCGCCATTACATCTTTCGGGCCGTGGCGAAAGCCACGATTATCAACATAAATTAAGGCGCCATCATCGGTTTTCAAGGTGTAACGTGCCTCGACCGCGGTAATGCCCTCGGGACGGATGATCTGCCAGTCGGCGCCACCGGGCAAAATAACCCCCGACAACCGAGGCCCCTTGAACGACCCGCCGGTAATATTAATGATGCGACGCTCTCCGACATCCATGTGGCCAACCGAAAGCGGCGCGTCAATGGCGACCTCCGATCTGTACAGAAGGCGAAGGGTCGGCACGATTGTCGGGAACTGGTCATTGCTCATTGATTTTTCTCTCCTGGTTTCTAAGTGGTCATTGATGTTACCCCTATAGTTGCATACATTCGGGCTACCTCGCACGGGATAAATTTACCGTGGTGATGAACCGCTCATCATCAGACCATGATCAGGGTTGCATCGTCATTTGCCGGCGATACTCCTTTTCCAACTCAACCATACTGGCCATGAAATCCTTCAAATGCAACCGCATTTCTTCTTCTGCCCGCGGACCGTCACCCGATTTCACGGCATCGATGAGTGTTTGGTGCTCCCCGGGACCATGCAATGCAAAGGGATCCGGGACCACTTTCTGAACCATCTCGGCCGTTATCTTGAGCATCGATCGAACGATGGCCTCGAAAAACTGATTCCCGCAAATGCTGGCCAGTATCTTGTGCACGGTGGTGAGACGGGCAATCTGATCGGTCAGGGATTGAAAGGAAATATGCTCCCTGGCTTCGGCTTGATCAATCCGCTTCGCATCTGAGGCGTTAAAGTTGATCGCGGCCAGGCGCGCCACCTCGGGTTCGATGAAAAGACGTACCTGAGCCACCTCGGCCATGGAGAGCGTGTTGGTCTGAAACAAGTCGAGAAAGGCATTGGACACATGGCTGAGGGTCAAATCGGTGACGTAAGCACCACCGCCGTGTCCCTGGCGGATGGATAAAAACCCGCTCAGCTCGAGCATCCGGATGGCTTCCCGGATGACCCCCCGGCTGACCTGGAATTCCTCGGTCAACTCTCTTTCCGATGGCAATTTGCTGCCGGACGGAAACAGTCCCGATAGGATGGATGCCTTGAGTTGGGCAAACACATCCTCCGAGGCCCTGGATGTTTTAATGGGCTTGAAAATCGCCATGGCACCTCCCGGCCTATAAACATTCGATTGTTTTCGTACTGGCCATAATTCAGTAAATAGTGTTCAATTTTTAATATTGACATCAAATATATGACCATATAATGTTTGACATTGTCAAGATTGAATTCATGCTGCAATTGATTTTATGTATCAGACATCATTGTCGATAATGGTAATTTTGTTCGCTCCGGAACCCCACCGGAAAGACCCTGAAACGGGTGGTGGTAAACGCGTATTTAAAAGACAGAGATCGAAAGGTCTGATCGGTGTTCATCCACCAGTTCAATCCCCCAACCGGGCCGAATGCCGCCAACAGGCGCTGCCCGATCACCACGAAAGGAGTTGTTCCATGAAGGTTAAACTGTTTGCTGTTCTGTCTGTTGTCGTGTTCTGCCTTGGCGTCGCCACGGTTCACGCCGGTCCCGTCGAATTCAAGTTCGCCCACTTCATCAACCCCATTGAACCGGGCCCCGAGTCGGGCGTATGGATTGAAAAGGATGTCAACGATAAAATCAGCGACAAGGTCACGGCCAAGTTCTTCCATTCCGGACAGGTGGGCAGCGCCATCGAAATCATTAAAAAAGTCCGCATGGGCGCGCTCAACGGTGCCTACCTGACCGGCAACTATGCCCCCGAATTGAGTGACAAGTTCGGCATCGGCACCCTGGCCTACTGCATGGACACCTATGCAAAATGGGAAGCCCTTTTGGCCAACGACGAACTGCGCAATGAACTGTTCACCTGCCTTGAGAAAAAAGGCCTGCTGGTGCTTGATCTGTGCTTTTTCGGTCAGTACGGCATCGCCAGCACCAAGCCCTTCAACACCCTGGAGGAACTCAAACCCCTCAAGATGAGAACCACCCAGGCCCGCTATCCGCTGGCCTTCTGGAAGGCCCTGGGCATGAATCCGTTGCCCATGGCATGGGCCGATGTGTTCCCGGGCCTCAAACAAGGCGTGGTGGACGGCACCGATCAGACCGTCAACGTCACCCGCATGCGGCTGGCAGACGTTTGCAGCTACTTCACCCATACCGACCATATGATCGGCCTGTTCTTCTTCGTGGTCAACAAGAAATGGTGGAATAAGCTGGATGCCGATACCCGCGACGCGTTGGGCGGAATCATCGCCCAAAACATGAAAAAAGCCCGCGAGGCAAGCAAGCAGCTGACCATCGAAGGGGATGCCGTGCTGAAGGAAAAAGGCGTGACCGTGACCCGGCTGGCGCCGGAGGAAATGGCCAAATTCAAGGCAGCCCAGATGAAGGTCTGGGATCAGTTCGAGGGCGACATCGGCAAGGATTGGCTGGATAAGATCAAGGCCATGACCGCTTCTCTAAATTAGCAAGGCTGACCCAACAAGGCTTTCCGGGGCAGCATCGGGGCGTTGGTTTTGCCTTTTCTGTCAACCGGAAAGCCTATCTTGATATGGCATCGTTTTCTACACCAGGTTGCCGTTTTTTAATTCATCCAGTTTACTCGGACCATAGCCAAAGTATTTCAGATAGATGTGTCCGTTGTCATACCCCACCGGCCGGCAGACCCACTTGGTCCGGATGGGCGTCTCGGTCATCTTGTGCTGCGCCTGAGCCACGACAACCTCCCCGTAAACCGGATCCTGAACCGGTGTAAACATCCCTCTTGCGGCCCAGTTCTGATCCTGCAGGGTCTCCAGTGGGGTACACACCGGCGCGACCACGGGGGCAATGGGCGCCAGGCGACCCGTTTTGCCGTATTCCACCGACATATTGACCAGTTCTGCATTGGTATATTTCTGGGTCTCGGCAAAAACCAGGGGCGCCCACTTCAGCTGCATCTCTTCTTCGGTAAAAATCGTTAGATCCTTCCAATCGGCGGCCCCCCAGTCATCCCACATCCCCATCATGTCGGCAAAGGCCTGCCACATCTCAAGGCGCAACCCGCCCAGGAACACCGCCCCGTCCTTGGTCGGAGAGAAGCAGTAAAGCCAGGCTCCTTTGTCCAGGCTGCCGAACCGCTTCGCGATCACGCCCGACCCATGATACCAAACCGGACAGTTGTCATCGAATTTCGCGTAGGCCTCGTGAGTGGATACGTCCAGCGCTTGTCCCTCTCCGTTGGTCTCTCGCCAGTGGAGTGCGGCCAGGATACCGGCGGCCATGAAGGTTGCCGGTTGCGCCCAGCCGATCCAGGGGCCGGCCTTGGTCGGTACGGCCCAGGGGCAATCCGCCACCGTGGATCCCTCGGGCATGACTTCTCCGGTGGCTTCCTGGATGCCCGAGCGCGCCTGAGCGATGTTGTCGTAGTCCGGCATCCGGCTACGACTCAACGGTCCGAATTGCCCATTGGCGGTGATGGATGCGAAAATCAGTCGGGGGTTGATGGCTTTCAACTGCTCATACCCGATCCCCCAATCATCCATGACCCCGGGCAAGAAGGTTTCGATGAGAATATCCGCCCGGGACACCAGTCCCTTCAAGAGTTCCCGCCCTTCGGGTTCTCTCAGATTCAGCGTAATGTGGGATTTGTTCCTCCCCTCGGTCAAATAGTTGAGCCCCTCACCCTTGTGAAGCATCCCATAGGGAGTACAGGTCCGGATAAAATCCCCTTCGGGGGGTTCGATGCGGATCACCTCGGCACCAAATTCGGCCAGTAAAGACGAACAATAACAGCCCGCATAGCTCTTGGAACTCAGATCCAAGACGATGATATCATCCAGCGCTTCACGCTTGGCGTGCGCGTCCTTGGGATCACTGTTTGCTGTAATCCATTCACTCCAGTTTTGCCCAGTATTCATCGGCTACTCCTTTTCTTCCGCATCTCGTGCCATGATCAACCCGCTCTTTCCGTCCCAATCTTCAGGGGGCCGCCGGCCGCGAATGTCTCCCCATTTACCGATGGCGCCGCAATCGTAAAGCGCTTTAATCTGGTCCTTGTTTTTACTCAGGTGTTTGGTCATCACGTATTCGTTATCAAACCCCACCGGCCTGACCGACCACTTGATCCGGGGAGGCGTCTTGGACATCATCACCGGAAAATCATTGTCGCGATATTTACCGAGCACGGGATCGTCGACCTCTGCGATATACCCCCGCTCAATGCTGTGCGCGTCTTCCATGACATCCTTGATGCTTTTGACACACGATGCAGCGAAACCGTGCGTTTCGGCCAGCGTCTCGATTTCGGCGGCCGTTTTGGTTTTGGCCCATTCGGCGACAATGCCAAGGATATCGACGGCATTGTCTTCCTTCAGACGGGTCAAATGATCATTGAACCGGGGATCCTTCGCGAGCTCCGGTTTTCCCATGGCCGTGCAAAGTCCTTCGAATTCATCGGGCGCCGGTGCGGCCAGGGCCACGAACTGATCATCCGCGGTGACCACCGTGTCCGCCGGACAGATGGAGACATCCCGGTTGCCGGCGGGCATGGCCGTCTCGCCGGTCAGTTGTTGATAGGGCCACACCCAGGACATCACGCGCATGATGTTTTCGGACTGCGATAAATCGATGAACTGGCCCTCGCCGGTTTTCTTGCGATGATGCAATGCGGCCAACACCGCCACTTCCCCCATCAGACCGCCATAATCGTCACAGGGATAAATACTGCTCTTGAGTGGTGGCTGGCCGGGAAAGCTCGACATCCAGGCGTATCCGCTGAGCCCCTGGGAGGCGCCGTCATTGGATGGACGGTTCTCCGTTGCATACGGCCCCCACTGCCCGAAACCGGTCTTGGAAATATAGATGATACCGGGATTGACTTTCTTGATGTGATGATAACCCACGTTCCACTTCTCCATCACACCTGGCCGTAGATTAATCTCGACGATATCGGATTTGGCCGCCAGTTCCAGGAATATCTCCTGGGCTTCCGGTTTGTGCAAATCCAGGCCAATCCAGTATTTATTGACATTGTTATGGATGAATACCGGTGGAAACCCCTTGTAAAAATACCCGAAGGGAGTCATGTTACGCCCCGTGTCGCCGATGGGGGGAATTTCACACTTGATCACCTCGGCCCCCATTGATGCGGCATAGCTCGTCCCCACCGGTCCCAGAATGAGGGTCCCCACCTCCAACACACGAATTCCTTGCAATGGCATTGGCTTCGCGTGTTTCGTTTGCTTATAATCCTTCCATGTTTCTTCCGCCATAGCCGTTGACCGTCTCCTTTCACGGAACTGTATCTTTCTCAAGGTTGACGCGCATGCGGCAAGTATACCCCCATGAAAAATAAAATCATACAGAACCGCGCCGTATATTCGTCAGAATGTGGAACGTAGAAATAAGAAAATTAAAACAGAATATTCGGTATAACCATTGAAATAGCAGGTACAAATGCAATAATAAACAAGGACAAAATAAATATAAACAGTGATGGCAGAATAGATCGTGACACGTAAACAAAGTCTCTCTTTGTCACGGCTGATGCGGTGTACAGTAAAAGACCAAGCGGTGGGGTAATATAGCCGATCCCCAAGGCGACAGTGACAACCAAGCAGTAATGGATCGGATCAAAGCCGAAATTTGTAGCGATGGGTAACAAAATCGGAACTAAAATCATGATCGCACCAATGGGATCCAAAAAAGTCCCGACCAACAGCAGGAGCAGAATAGTGAAAATCATGAAAATAGATCCATTGGGCAGATACTGCATGGAATAATTTAAAATCTGTTCAGGAATGCCTTGCATGGTGATATATTCTGACAGTACGCCTGCACCTGAAACCGTGATGACAAGGGTCCCGCTGATCAGCGCACTTGAAGTAATGGCGTTCTGCAAGTCTTTAAACTTTACCGAACGATAAATCAACGTTTCCACAATAATTGCAAGCACACAGGATACGACAGACGCCTCGGTGATCGTAAATGCACCGGAATAAATTCCGGCAAACAAAATGATAATAATTAAAAAAGGGAAGATGGCATCCCGACCGGCCGTTAGAAAATCCATGGTATTGAATTTTTCAAGGGCGAGGGCGCCGAGTCCTTTCTTCATAGAAACAATATAGGCATACAGACAAAGACATCCCATGATCAAAATAGCCGGCAGATAGCCCGCGGAAAAAAGTTTTACAACGGATTCACCTGCGGTCAAGGCACAAATAATCATAATGATGCTGGGCGGTACGATGATACCTAAAATCGCTGAACTGGTGATCAGGCCGATGGAAAAAGACTCCGGGTAATCATACTTTTTCATATGGGGGAACATCACGCTGCCGATGGTAACAACGGTTGAAATGCTTGAACCTGAAATCGCACCAAAGACACCGGAACACGCAATACCGGTGATGGCCAAACCGCCGGGAAGAAACGATAGCATCTTTCGCGCAAACATGATCAACCGGTCCGCAGATTTCCCCATTGTCATAACCGTTCCCATAAGAATAAAAAACGGGATGGCCAACAGGGAAAAATTGTCAAGTTTTTTGACTAGGGTCTGAGCAACAAAGGTTAATTCCACATCCGCAAAGTAAAATAGCCCGAAAACACCGGTTATAAACAAACAGATATATACAGGAATTCTTAAAAATAGTAAGCAAAGCAGGATGAATAAAATGATTAATATTTCCATTTTGTTACTCGCCTTTAAATAAATTGATAAGACAATCGATTGTACGGATTGCCATTAATAAGCCGAAAATCGGCAGCGTGCAATAAATCAGATAAAGAGGAATCTGCAGAATTGGTGAGTAGATATCCATTGCAATCTCTACCTGAACATAAAGAAAACCGTAGACGATAAAAAAAACAGACACCAGCAGACGGATGCCGTGTAAAAATAAATCAAGTCCGGTTCGCCACTTGGGGAATCGTTCATAAAGCACATCTACCTTAAGTTCTGTCTTTGTTTTAATGGAAGCGCTGGCTGCTAAAAACGTTATGGCAATAAACAGATAAGTTGAAAGTTCATCTGGCCATGACAACGGATGCCGAAAAACATACCGGGTGAGTATGGAAATTGTCAGAGCAATGAGCATGGTCGAAAAGATAATGAACATGCCTTTTTGTTCTATGAAATCTATAATCGAAACGATGCGTTTCATAAGATCAGTCCTATATTAAATTATAAAATCCTAAGATGAGGTGCCCTGTGAACGCTTACGGATGGGTTGTTTCAAGCCACCCGGGAACCAAGATGGCTTGAAACGGATAATGCAAAATTCAGGCTACATGCCGGATACAAAGTTGCTCACTTTATCCAGCCACGCTTTACCAATCTCAGGCTCAAATTCTTTCCAGACAGCTTTCTGAGCCTCTTTTAATGCGTTCATATCTTCTTCCGAAAAATCGATGATCTCAACACCTTTTTCGATCAGCGCGGCTTCGGATTCGGCAGTCAATGCCATACTCATTTCTCTTGCCTTTTTAAAGTTCTTATGAACGCTGGCATCGATCACTTCGCGAATTTCCGGATCAAGTTTCTTATACCATTTATTATTTACAACAAAGAAATGTAATCCGATCATATGATTGGTCCGAGTGAAATATTTACAAAGATCATATACCTTGAGGAGGTTTACAACCTGCAGGGTCTGGTCTGTACCTTCAATGACCTTCTGATTCAGAGCAGGTATTACATCTCCCCATGACATGGGTACCGGGTTGACATCAATGCCGTTCCAGAAGGCCAGGGGATATTTACCCTTGGTGGTCCTCAATTTCATACTTTTCAAATCACTCAATGTTCTAGCCGGTTTGGTGCTGGTTATTCCATATCTGCCGAAGAAACACATGTCCAGAACCCTGATCCCTTTGCTTTCAAGGGAGCTGAACAATTCCTCTCTGAGCTCATCATTTTCCAAAAAAGCGTTCCATTTTTCATAGGAATCCATTAAATACGCTAACGTGCCAATGGCAAATTTGGAATTAAAATCTGGCGCGATGTTACCAATCAGCCAAGCACCCTGAAGAACACCCATCTGTGCTTTTTTGACGATATCAGGCGGACCGCCCATCTGTCCGCTGTGATAATACTTTGCCTTGATTTTATCACCAGCGGTTTCATTTAGTTCTTTCTCAATCCACACGCCCGCTTTAGCATGGGGTTCAACCGGGGGGACGAAGTTGGAAAATTTAAATTTAACGGTTTTGGCTGCGAGCGGGTCACAGAAAAACAACAACAGTATCCCCATTACAATGCTGAAACAAAGTGAACAACGCTTTTTCATGATACGTCTCCTTTGGTAAAATTGTGAGTTAGACAAAAACGCTGCACGGCAGGCAGCCTGATTTAAGCTCCTATTATAAATTTCAATAGGCCAAAATACGTCAAACGATCCTAAAATTGTCTCGAAACCGTTTTTTTTCTTATTCTAAACGAGGTTGCCGTTTTTTAATTCATCCAGTTTACTCGGACCATAGCCAAAGTATTTCAGATAGATGTGTCCGTTGTCATACCCCACCGGCCGGCAGACCCACTTGGTCCGGATGGGCGTCTCGGTCATCTTGTGCTGCGCCTGAGCCACGACAACCTCCCCGTAAACCGGATCCTGAACCGGTGTAAACATCCCTCTTGCGGCCCAGTTCTGATCCTGCAGGGTCTCCAGTGGGGTACACACCGGCGCGACCACGGGGGCAATGGGCGCCAGGCGACCCGTTTTGCCGTATTCCACCGACATATTGACCAGTTCTGCATTGGTATATTTCTGGGTCTCGGCAAAAACCAGGGGCGCCCACTTCAGCTGCATCTCTTCTTCGGTAAAAATCGTTAGATCCTTCCAATCGGCGGCCCCCCAGTCATCCCACATCCCCATCATGTCGGCAAAGGCCTGCCACATCTCAAGGCGCAACCCGCCCAGGAACACCGCCCCGTCCTTGGTCGGAGAGAAGCAGTAAAGCCAGGCTCCTTTGTCCAGGCTGCCGAACCGCTTCGCGATCACGCCCGACCCATGATACCAAACCGGACAGTTGTCATCGAATTTCGCGTAGGCCTCGTGAGTGGATACGTCCAGCGCTTGTCCCTCTCCGTTGGTCTCTCGCCAGTGGAGTGCGGCCAGGATACCGGCGGCCATGAAGGTTGCCGGTTGCGCCCAGCCGATCCAGGGGCCGGCCTTGGTCGGTACGGCCCAGGGGCAATCCGCCACCGTGGATCCCTCGGGCATGACTTCTCCGGTGGCTTCCTGGATGCCCGAGCGCGCCTGAGCGATGTTGTCGTAGTCCGGCATCCGGCTACGACTCAACGGTCCGAATTGCCCATTGGCGGTGATGGATGCGAAAATCAGTCGGGGGTTGATGACTTTCAACTGCTCATACCCGATCCCCCAATCATCCATGACCCCGGGCAAGAAGGTTTCGATGAGAATATCCGCCCGGGACACCAGTCCCTTCAAGAGTTCCCGCCCTTCGGGTTCTCTCAGATTCAGCGTAATGTGGGATTTGTTCCTCCCCTCGGTCAAATAGTTGAGCCCCTCACCCTTGTGAAGCATCCCATAGGGAGTACAGGTCCGGATAAAATCCCCTTCGGGGGGTTCGATGCGGATCACCTCGGCACCAAATTCGGCCAGTAAAGACGAACAATAACAGCCCGCATAGCTCTTGGAACTCAGATCCAAGACGATGATATCATCCAGCGCTTCACGCTTGGCGTGCGCGTCCTTGGGATCACTGTTTGCTGTAATCCATTCACTCCAGTTTTGCCCAGTATTCATCGGCTACTCCTTTTCTTCCGCATCTCGTGCCATGATCAACCCGCTCTTTCCGTCCCAATCTTCAGGGGGCCGCCGGCCGCGAATGTCTCCCCATTTACCGATGGCGCCGCAATCGTAAAGCGCTTTAATCTGGTCCTTGTTTTTACTCAGGTGTTTGGTCATCACGTATTCGTTATCAAACCCCACCGGCCTGACCGACCACTTGATCCGGGGAGGCGTCTTGGACATCATCACCGGAAAATCATTGTCGCGATATTTACCGAGCACGGGATCGTCGACCTCTGCGATATACCCCCGCTCAATGCTGTGCGCGTCTTCCATGACATCCTTGATGCTTTTGACACACGATGCAGCGAAACCGTGCGTTTCGGCCAGCGTCTCGATTTCGGCGGCCGTTTTGGTTTTGGCCCATTCGGCGACAATGCCAAGGATATCGACGGCATTGTCTTCCTTCAGACGGGTCAAATGATCATTGAACCGGGGATCCTTCGCGAGCTCCGGTTTTCCCATGGCCGTGCAAAGTCCTTCGAATTCATCGGGCGCCGGTGCGGCCAGGGCCACGAACTGATCATCCGCGGTGACCACCGTGTCCGCCGGACAGATGGAGACATCCCGGTTGCCGGCGGGCATGGCCGTCTCGCCGGTCAGTTGTTGATAGGGCCACACCCAGGACATCACGCGCATGATGTTTTCGGACTGCGATAAATCGATGAACTGGCCCTCGCCGGTTTTCTTGCGATGATGCAATGCGGCCAACACCGCCACTTCCCCCATCAGACCGCCATAATCGTCACAGGGATAAATACTGCTCTTGAGTGGTGGCTGGCCGGGAAAGCTCGACATCCAGGCGTATCCGCTGAGCCCCTGGGAGGCGCCGTCATTGGATGGACGGTTCTCCGTTGCATACGGCCCCCACTGCCCGAAACCGGTCTTGGAAATATAGATGATACCGGGATTGACTTTCTTGATGTGATGATAACCCACGTTCCACTTCTCCATCACACCTGGCCGTAGATTAATCTCGACGATATCGGATTTGGCCGCCAGTTCCAGGAATATCTCCTGGGCTTCCGGTTTGTGCAAATCCAGGCCAATCCAGTATTTATTGACATTGTTATGGATGAATACCGGTGGAAACCCCTTGTAAAAATACCCGAAGGGAGTCATGTTACGCCCCGTGTCGCCGATGGGGGGAATTTCACACTTGATCACCTCGGCCCCCATTGATGCGGCATAGCTCGTCCCCACCGGTCCCAGAATGAGGGTCCCCACCTCCAACACACGAATTCCTTGCAATGGCATTGGCTTCGCGTGTTTCGTTTGCTTATAATCCTTCCATGTTTCTTCCGCCATAGCCGTTGACCGTCTCCTTTCAATGAAATCTCATCATCAATGTATCTTGTATCCATTCCCTTTGCCTGACCGGCAGGATACCCATCGCCTGGTGGAACCAACCACCCGCCATCGAAATGTTTCTGTACGGTTAACCATCGATGGCCATTTGCTGACGATAAACTTTTTCCAATTCAACGAAATTCTTTGCAAAATTCTTTAAATGAGTCGCCATTTCCTCTGCCGCACGCGGCCCGTCGCCAGCCTTGACGGCCTCGATCAACGAGCGATGTTCTCCAGGGCCATGCAGGACATTGAGATCGGATACGGCGGTCAGAATAACCTCTGCGGTAATTTTCATCATTGATCGCACGATGGCTTCAAAAAATTGGTTTCCGGAGATACCGGCCAACACCTTGTGCACATTGGTAAGTCGTACAATGCGCTCGCGTTTTGATTTAAAGGAAATATGTTCGCCGGCTTCGGCATCCTCGAGTCGTTTCAAATGGGTTCCGTTAATGTTGAGGGCCGCCAGTCGGGCCACTTCGGGTTCAACAAAAAGACGAACCTGGGCCACTTCGGCCATGGAAAGGGTATTGGTCTGAAACAGATCAAGGAAGGAATTTCCCACATGGTTGAGGGTCAGGTCGATAACATAGGCACCACCGCCATGACCTTGTCGGATCATTAAAAATCCACTCAGCTCAAGCATGCGCAAAGCTTCTCGTATAACCCCGCGACTGACACCAAATGCGTTGGTCAATTCGCGCTCGGAGGGCAGTTTACTGCCGGCTCGGAACTTCCCGGTGAGGATGGACGACTTGATCTGGGAAAAGACCTCCTCCGATGCTCTTGGTGTCCTGATTGGAGTAAAAACACCCATGTCTGTCCCTTGTTTGTCGCAGTCTACAACACAACAGAGTAACTAAATGTGGTTCACACATTTCTATTGACACTAAACGTTAGACCATATAACGTTTGACCATGTCAAGCACCTTTTATGTTCATCCCACTGAACAGCTGCGGATTCTCGGTTTGGGCACCTGAATTTGCCTTGACGAATCAAGATCTATAATGCATTTACTGTTAATGGTTTTACTTTTAGCATGCTAACGATAATCTGCATTGATAGCTATCAGACTAAAATATAAAGGCTTTTTACTTTTTTAAGGAAAGCTTTTTTTGTTTTTCAACCTGTATGCCAATGACGCGAATTGACCGTAGGCGATTTTTACGGATCGATTTTGGCGGTGCGAAAAGAAAAAATTTGGCAGACAGAAGGTAATGCCTCGCTACTCCAATGAAACGCTGGATAGTCGAGATATTTTTGCGCTCTGAATGAGTTATTTTTTTTTACTGAACGATATTCACATGTCCGCTTTTGAACAAATGGATAATTGAACTGACAAGGCCTGATTATGATTCATTCGTTAATCCCCTAACCGGGCCGGATGTCGTTAACAGGCGCTGCCCGATCACCACGAAAGGAGTTGTTCCATGAAGGTTAAACTGTTTGCTGTTCTGTCTGTTGTCGTGTTCTGCCTTGGCGTCGCCACGGTTCACGCCGGTCCCGTCGAATTCAAGTTCGCCCACTTCATCAACCCCATTGAACCGGGCCCCGAGTCGGGCGTATGGATTGAAAAGGATGTCAACGATAAAATCAGCGACAAGGTCACGGCCAAGTTCTTCCATTCCGGACAGGTGGGCAGCGCCATCGAAATCATTAAAAAAGTCCGCATGGGCGCGCTCAACGGTGCCTACCTGACCGGCAACTATGCCCCCGAATTGAGTGACAAGTTCGGCATCGGCACCCTGGCCTACTGCATGGACACCTATGCAAAATGGGAAGCCCTTTTGGCCAACGACGAACTGCGCAATGAACTGTTCACCTGCCTTGAGAAAAAAGGCCTGCTGGTGCTTGATCTGTGCTTTTTCGGTCAGTACGGCATCGCCAGCACCAAGCCCTTCAACACCCTGGAGGAACTCAAACCCCTCAAGATGAGAACCACCCAGGCCCGCTATCCGCTGGCCTTCTGGAAGGCCCTGGGCATGAATCCGTTGCCCATGGCATGGGCCGATGTGTTCCCGGGCCTCAAACAAGGCGTGGTGGACGGCACCGATCAGACCGTCAACGTCACCCGCATGCGGCTGGCAGACGTTTGCAGCTACTTCACCCATACCGACCATATGATCGGCCTGTTCTTCTTCGTGGTCAACAAGAAATGGTGGAATAAGCTGGATGCCGATACCCGCGACGCGTTGGGCGGAATCATCGCCCAAAACATGAAAAAAGCCCGCGAGGCAAGCAAGCAGCTGACCATCGAAGGGGATGCCGTGCTGAAGGAAAAAGGCGTGACCGTGACCCGGCTGGCGCCGGAGGAAATGGCCAAATTCAAGGCAGCCCAGATGAAGGTCTGGGATCAGTTCGAGGGCGACATTGGAAAGGATTGGTTGGATAAAATCAAGGCGTTTACCGCCCCCTTGAACTGATAAAGGATAGATGCACCAATGAACAAAGCCGTCCCATCCATCGCGGAGGGGACGGCTCAGCCTTACAAGGAGCGTATAAATGAAGGCTATAATCGCCGTTATCGATCGGTTGGAGCGATGGGGGATTCTGGTCAGTTTCGCCATCTGCCTGGTAGCGTTGACCATCAGCATCTCGACCCGCTATGTTTTCCAGCGACCCTTGACCTGGCCGGATGAGTTGACGACCTATCTTTTCATGCTGATGACCTTCCTTGGGGCAAGTGCGTCCATCGGTAATGACACGGAACTCAAAGTCGATGCCATTTACATGGCATTTCCCGGCTCTCGTTTCATTCTCGATCTTTTCCTTAATCTGTTGCGCCTTACCGCCAGTATCACCTTCATCCTCGCGGGGTGGAACTTCATTGTCATCGAGATTGACATGGAAACGGTTACGCCCATTCTCCAGATCCCAACCAGCATTATCGCCTGTATGCTTCCCCTGTTTGGAATCCTTTTGGCGATTCGATCGTTGGAGGGCCTTCGCCAGTTGTTCTTTAAAAACCGGAAAAAAGGAATCTAATCCATGGAAATATTCGTAATGCTCCTGATTCTGTTCGGGCTGTTGATGCTGCGTATCCCCATCTACATCTGCCTTTACTTTACCGGTGTTTTGGGCCTCTGGATCTTCACCAGCATGGACCTGACTTTCGTCGCCCAGACCATGCTGCAAAAACTCGATAACTTCTCCCTCATTTGCATCCCCTTTTTCATCTTCATGGGGTCGGTGATGGTCCGCGGTCAATCGGCCACCCGATTGGTTCAGTTTGCCTGGAAAATCGTATCCTGGCTGCCGGGTGGCCTGGGCATCACGTCGGTCATTTCCTCCGGCGTTTTCGGCGCCATCAGTGGATCAGCCATTTCAACTGTCGTCACCATCGGCGGGGTGTTGTTTCCCAACATGGAACGGTACAAATACCCCAAGGACTTTTCGGTTGGACTGGTGACGGCCGCCTCGATCCTGGGCATGATCATCCCCCCCAGCATCATCATGATCATCTGCGCCTTGACCGCCGGCGAGTCGGTCTTGCGCCTCTTCGCGGCCGGATATCTGCCGGGAGCCCTGATCATGCTCATGCTTTCACTTTACGCCTGGTATGTATCGCACACCCGAGGGTTGGGCAAGGAAGCGCGGGAAAAGTTTGACTTCAAGGGATTTCTGATCGCCGGGAAGGAAGCATTTTTCGCCATTGTGATTATCGTCGTGCTTTTCGGCGGCATCTATTCCGGCGCCTTCACCGTCACCGAGGCGTCGGTGGTCGCCTCGGTTTTGGTCCTGATCGTCGAAATGTGTATCTATAGAGCAGTGACTTTCAAAGATTTGAAGGAACTGTTCATCACCAACGGCATCATCAGCGGATCGCTGGTGATCACGGTGAGCGGCGCGGGGGTGATTTCCGAGTATATCGTTCTCCAGCAAATTCCCCAGACGGTGCTGGAAATCACCATGAAATATGTGCCCAATCCATCGGTCTATTTGATATTCACCTGTGTATCGCTTTTAATTGTGGGCACCTTCATGGATCCCATCGGCGCCATCATGATCATGATCCCCATCATGATGCCCATCGCCAAGCACATGGGCATCGATCCCATCCATTATTGTCTGCTTTTCAGCGTCGGATTGGGCATCGGCTATATCACGCCGCCGCTCGGGCTATTGCTCTACACGGCCCAGGCCATCACCAAGCTGTCCTTCGTTCAGGTGGCGCGGGCGATCATTCCTCCGCTGTTGATATATATCGTTGCGTTGTTCGTCCTGGCCTTCGTCCCCTGGTTGTCTACGGTAGTTCCCAACATGCTGATCTAAACCAGCTCAGCTGCCGCTCCATTCGGCGGGATCAACCGCTGTAAACAAAGAAACCGTGCCTTTGGGCCCGGTTTCTTTGTTTTCATTTGGTTTTGACGGTGCTTGCCAACACCCGAGTCCCACGGCTGCAACATTTTTCGTTGGCGGATATTTCGTTTGGCTGCAAGGGTGGCAGTTGATACCCATTGGCATACTTGGGTTGTTTCTCATAGTCACCTACACGACCTGGTGGGTTTACAACCCGATACTATGCCTTTTCGCCCCCGGATTGGGCTTTGGCATGCTGATGGTTATGGGAACACACTTTTCGCTGACCGGCACATACAGTTGGACCGCTTTTATAGCAGCCCTTGTACCCACTTTTTTGGTCAGCAATTTATTATTGCTCAATCAATTCCCCGATGTTGATCCCGACAGGAGCATCGGGCGCAGGCATTTCCCCATTGCCATCGGGTGTAATCATAGCAGTAGGCTATACGGCATCTTTTTGATTCTGGCGTACCTCTCCATTCTCGTTGGCGTATTGCTTTCATTATTGCCGGTGTTCAGTGTAATGGCGCTTCTCACGAGTATCCTGGCCTGGCGTGTCTATCGGGGGGCAACACAAAACGCTGAAAACGTACCCGCGTTGATTCCATCGATGGGTATGAATGTCATCATCAATTTGGCCACCCCCGTTTTGCTTGCCATCGGTCTTTTCATTGGATAGGCCGATCGATTCCAAGCGAGCCATTAAAGAGACGATCTTCTTGGGTACCGCTCTTGTTGGCGACTTTATTTATCAACTCCTTGACGATTCCGGCCAACAGCTTGGTGATTTCCAGGGAAATTTGGGGGTATTCTCTTACGATCTCCAGAAAATCGCGCTTATGGATTTCCAGCAGTCGCGTTTCCTGCTCGGTCCTGCCTGTGAACAGCCTGACATCATCGCTGATCAGAACCATGGCACCGATGCTGTCACCGGCACGAAAAGCCCCCAGTTTTTCGGTTTCATTTTTAAGGGCCGCCACTCCACCGGAGATGACCAGAACCATCGTATCGGCCACATCCCCTTCCCTGAAAATGATTTTACCGGCCGGATAGACGACTTTATTGGCGATGGATGCGATCGCCGCCAGTTCATTTACCGACATATTCTTGAGAATATCGACCTTTTTGAGCATCAGGATCTTCTCCGGTATGGATAATTCCTGTTCCATGCCAGTCTCCTTTTGTCTGGATGATTCCCGCTGGCTCTGCCGTATTTGGCTGACCTTCCGGCGGATATGCTTGTTTTCCGATGTTGCCAAATATTCGATCGTCTCCGAATCGGCGGTTGCGGTGACATCGTTTCCGGCCGCATGCAGGGCCAGCAAGACGGTTACCCAGTTATCCTGGTTGAAAAGATCCCGATACAAGACATCCAGGTTTTTGTGAAAGTCTGGAAATTTGAATCTTTTCCTCCCGATATCAATGAGTTCGGAGATCGGTGAATTATTCACCAACGGCAGGTAGATGGTCAACAGCGCCGGCTGGACGATATCGTCCAGGGCCTCCATGGCATTGGCGCGCTGCCGTTCGTCCGTTGAAAACAAACTCCTGAAAACGATTCTCATCTGGCCGGATCGATCCTGAAGCGCCACCACCCGCAACAGGGTTTCGACCCTTTCGTGTCCTTGCTCCTCCAGGTGGTCGATCAGGAGGCGGGTGGGTGAGTCATGGCGACGTTTTCTTAAGGCATCCGCCTGTGAGAGATAACGATAACAGGCTTCAATCTGGTCGTTGGCGTAGAGAAAGGTGTCGAGGCCTTTGAGTTCCAGCTCTGCCATCAGGCGAAAAAGGCCATCCCGAGTCCGCTTATGGGGATTATTGAGCGCTTCCACCAATCGGCGGCCGCATTGGTAGGGGGCGGATGCAATCTTTTGCATGGCCAGATCTTGGATGGCGTCGACGGGGTCACCCACAAGGGAAATGGCCTGTCGCAGGGTCTGGTCGCCATCGACCTCCAGGGCGTCAAGCGCGGCCAGTCGAATCGATTCATGGGGGCTCGTGAGATGGCGGGCGGCGATGTCATTAATCGGTCCGGCGGCCAGCCGATGCAAGGATTTGAGCGCATGGGGCTGCAGGTCAGGATTTTGCCCGTGGGTCACCAGGCCTTCAAGCGTGTCGTAATAGACCGGCGCCCCCGATTCACCGGCTCCGACAACCCCGGCCAGTTTATGATCGTCTTCCGGGGAGGCCAGCCAGGCGTCAACCATTGCCAAGTACTGGCTGGAGGTGTTGCCGAGAAA
The DNA here is from genome assembly GCA_963674765.1 of uncultured Desulfosarcina sp. Lineage (GTDB taxonomy): Bacteria > Desulfobacterota > Desulfobacteria > Desulfobacterales > Desulfosarcinaceae > Desulfosarcina. Next base: position 5,957,311 of record OY771548.1, read on the forward strand.
TCCGGCCGCCGCCATGGCCTTTACTTCCGGATGAGGGGTCGTTTCATAGATTGACCGGCAAAGGCCCGCACCTTTTTCGGCGCCCATGCGCCGCGCCGTCTCTACCACGGCCAAAGTCAACGCCATATTCTCGGTTTGGGCGATTTTGGTGAGGACACGAACCGCCCCGTCGCCGGGTTTCGCCGAAAGCAGTCCCAGAAGACCGATGCGGGTCCGGTCATCCTGGTCGGGCAGGATTGACAAGATGCCGGCATCGAGCTCCTCGGCCGCGAGTGATTTCAGCAGCCGGGCATACCACAGGGCATCTTCTCCTCGCGCGGAAAGAAAATTCTCCATGAGGTTTTGCCGAGCCTTTTTTTCCGCATAAAGATCTCTTACATCCGCCGCTTCCATGGATTTCAGATCGACCATGTTTTTAGACAACAGGCCGGCAAGAATGCGGGCATAATTTCGCTTCAGGTAAACGGTAGTCAGTATCCAGACCACGACCACCGGCAGCATGACCAGGGAAAGGTACTTGGGATGAAAGAATTTATCGGAAAGCAGAATGATGCCGGAACCCGCGAACAACCCGACCCTGACGACCGTGCCTCTCAGAAACGGTCGCAGCGCCGCCCGGTAGGACGGGGGGAAAACGCCCATTAGAATATCGGTCACGGGTTTGTTCATGGTTGTCCGGATCACATTGGTGGAAAGCCGGGCATACATGGCGGCGAACACATCAAACCGTAAAAAGAAGGCGACGAAGACCAGCAGATAGTTCACCGGATGAAACATGAGGGCGATGGGCAGGCCCCAGCGGCTGTATGCCTTGCTGACGAAAAAGAGCATCAAGAGGCTGATGACGCTGATGAAGCTTCTGAAAAAACCGAAAAATCGCACCATGCCAGATTCGGTGGCGAACTGGCTGTCAATGGCAAAGTTGAACTGGTAGTTCAAGACGGCAATCACCACATTGGGCAGAAGCGTCAGAACGATCATCACGCCGACCAGGCTGGAGCCTTTCACCAGGGGGATGACATCCTGAACCTGTTTCACAATTGAAGGCCGCTTGGTGGGTTGCTTGGTCGTGGGCTCGCCGATTAACAGGGAGGAGAATCGCATCCCCATTTTGCGGGTCGCCAGGGCCGCAAGCAACGTCAGGACGGCGTAGGCGATCATCAGGTCGTCCATGGCGGTCAGGTCGCTCAAGACAGGGGTGCAGGCACTTCCCAGGATGGAACCGACGACCCCGCCGGCGGTAATCAAAGGAAAGATTCTTTTAGCCTGCCGGGTGTTGAAAAGGTCGTTGGCCAGGTTCCAAAACAGAAGACCGAGCAGAATGGCAAACTGGGTCTTCATGATATACAGCAACGGGTAAAGGAGTTTGAATTCAAAAGGAACGATGAAACGCAGCACGGCCACGGAGCCGCCGAAGCAGACCAAAACGTTGGTCAGCAGCCGAACCCCGGGCAGGCGTGCCATAATCCCGGCCAGCAGGCCCATGATCATAAATGTGAGGATGGAATTCAGCATGTAGATGACCGGCAGGTGTTTTACGCCGAAACGTTTTAAAAAGGCGGTTTCCGCATAATTATTCAGCATGATGCCCGACCCGCTGATCAGAAAAAGCAGGAGCAAACTCCACCCAAAAAGCGCGATTTCATCTTCCTGCACGGCGAGCCATTTTATAATAAAGTGTGGCATCGATATCCTCACATTTAGGATATTTTAGTTGTCAATTTTACCCAGTGCCGCCGATGATCAGTGATTGGTGCCTTCCGGCGGTGGTGCGCTGGTAATGATTTGGGGGACGATGGGACCGGTTTTATTTAACCTAAAACAGAGAAATTTTCAAACACACAGCCCTTTTGGCCAGGGCGATGGCATCTAGCACCTCTCGAATCTGCCAGGACCGAGTTGGGCGCCCATGAAAAGGATTGCTGACATTTTTCGGTTAACAAATCTTTTTGAAAATTTTCGTTCGCCTTCGTTTACCCGTTTTCTTCTGCTGGTGCTGATCCTTTCGTTTCTGGTCCTGGTCGCCTTCGGGATTATCGGGCCATCGGTCTGGAACTGGAAGCGAATCACCTTCATCGCTCTTTGCCTGAGTTCACTGTATATTGATAGAAATTATTCGAAATGGTGTTTTTTTACTTGACCCACACTTTAATGGGCGACCCCATCCGACATCATCAAAAACATTCCGTTCGATTGAACGCTGAGCGAGTTCATCGTAAAATGACCCGAATCATAGGTTTCGCCTACCATAAGCCCCATCGGTCTTTGCTATTGCACCGCTCCCGTCCATGCGCATCTTTTGTTCAAAAACCGTAAACGCGTCCGTTCCCCACGCGCCGAAGAGGCTCATCGTGAAAAGTCGTATCAGAGCGTATGAACGGACTTACATTATCACAATGATCGTGTTTTTACTGATTCATCTGATTTGGATATCACAAACCGTCCTGACAACCGAAAGACTGTAAGGCGGATGAAAAAAGGAGAACAGCAATGGATCACCGCATTGATAAAATACTTAAACATGTAGAAAAAACCTATGGCAGCAAAATTCAGCGCGGCGCGCGCCACTACATGGAAGTGAATCTTGCCGAGGAGGCCCGCAGGTTGGGGTTTGCAGATCTGGGAGATCAATACAAGACCGCTTGTGCGATCATTCCCCTCAATGCTTCCCAGCAGGGCATGAAAGCCCGCATCGACGGGCGCACATTCGTCAACTATGCCGAGTACGAATCCGGTATGGCCGTTCCGGGATACCTGGCCAAAGCCGCCGGCCGAAAATTCAGGCCCTTCGTTCCCAATGACAGCATGATCTGCAACTTCTGCTAACCGGCATTAGGGTTGGAAGCGGCCGAATGGGAGACCTGATTCCCAAAAGTTGCATGACTTCATAGGGATCCGCTGGAGCTATCGTCTCGATGCCCATCGTCCGGCGGCTGCCACTGGTCCCGAGATTCGGAAGAGTGGTGTTCAATGATTGCCACGGTGACTCCGTCCAATGTCCAACGGTCGGGAGAGATCCGGCCGCCGACCAAAGGTGGGGACATTCCATGAACCGCTTCGATTATGCCGCGTCCCGCCCGGATAGGGTCCCGGGTAAAGCAGATACCGGAGCCCTGGTCGGGGACCATCTCCTGGACCAGGACCGCCATGGCGCTGATCACGGTATCCAGTCCCAGTTCCTGTCGGTACAGTAGCGCGGCGTCTGACCACAGTGACGCCCAAACCAGACGGATGTGGCGCAGGACCGTTTCATAGCCATACACATGGGTGTCGGAGGCATGCAGTCCGGCAAAACTGTGCCCTCGGCGGTCCTCCTCCGGGACCGAAGAACGCGCTATCGTGGCCTGTTTACCATTGGATCCATTGCATGTTCAACCCTATATTCGCTGACATTTTGGAAGCGCTCCACCAGGATATAGCGCTCCACCCGAATTTCCAGGAACACACAGCTGGGCGCATGGGCAAAAGATTCCAGATATGGGTGTTTTTCCAGATAGCGGCTGCGTACGGCATCCAGCCACGCTTCGGAAATCGGTCGCGCGCTGCCGACGGCCGTAACAGCCTTGGCCAGATGGAAATCCTCTGGATGGTTAACGCTGTTGTTGACCAGCAGGGCCACGCGGGCATTGGCCGCCATGTTGGCAAATTTGCGGGTGGCCCGGGGCGTGGCAAAGTAAAGGCAGCGGTCGTCCTTCGATACGGCAAAGGCCACCAGGCTGGCGAAAGGCTTATCCTCTAGGGAGGTCGAAAGGACGCCCAACTGCTGCTGTCGCAGCAGCGCGTGGACGGTTTGCTTGACGGTTTTCTCACGATTCATGACTCACCTCAGGTAGAATTCTGTGCCATTCCCCCAGGCCGAGGATCAGGTAGTCGGCGTCCTCCGTTATCGCGAAGGATTTCCACCTCAAGCGCGTGGTGGATGGCCTGCTGTGCCACTGCATCGAAGGCCGTAGGGAAAAGGATCCACAGAACTGTCAGGGCAACGACGACAATAGGGCGTAGGCCGCGTAACGGATGGGGATGTCGAAAATCGGATGTCATCCTGGGAATAATCTACGACAGCCAGTGGAATATGCAATGTGAATACTTTTGATCGCTGGGTTTTATGCCAGCCAGATTTTAAAATGGATTTCTTTTTTTGGTTATTTCCCCCAATGTAATCCGCTTAACTCAAAGCTTAATCCGCAAAGTGGGATCGGCAATATGAGAAGGATAGTCGTTTGATGACTAAAGACAGCTAATTTTTCGGAATTTTCGAAATCTCAATTCAAATATCTTCGACCCCATATGTTGTGATCGGTCATTTTTCTACAGGAGAGAAGTCGCCAAGTAGAATGAATAAATATCGTTCGTCTCGCTCCCACGCGCTGCGCTCTGCGTGGGAGCGCTGTGTTTATCATGGTCGGAAACCAGGAGCCTTCTGGCCGGAACGATGGTTAAGGCCTCATGCGAGGGGCAAAAACAAGGTGTTCAATATCGGTCCGGGAATGAAGCCATATTTTACATAAAAGCGTTCGGCATTCCTGCTCAAGGCATGTACAAGAATTGCCCTTGTTCCAATTCCTTTTTTTTCCAGGAACATCTTCTCTGGCAACGCTGCCTGTCGCCAGGGCAGAATATCCAATCATTCGACACCAATTGGAATTTGTTTTATAGATATAGACATTAATACGTATGCAGTCCGTAAAACAGGTGATGAAAGGGAAAACATGAAGGAATCGATCAAAAAAGTGGCCAGAGAGCGAATGGAAGGATATTGCCGGGTATGCCCGGTTTGTGATGGCCGCGCCTGTGCCGGCCAGGTTCCCGGAATGGGCGGCCTGGGTACGGGCAGTGCGTTTAAAGCCAATTTGCAGGCCCTGGAACGGTTACGGTTTAATATGAGACTGATTCATGACGTAACCGATCCGAAGACCCATGTCGATTTCCTTGGGCAACCCTTGGCCTTGCCTTTATTGGCTGCGCCAATTGGTGGCGTTTCATTTAACATGGGAGGACAGATCACCGAGGACGATTATATCTCCGCCATTATCGAAGGGTGCAAAGACGCCGGGATTCTGGGGTGCGTGGGGGATGGTGTACCAGATTTCATTCACGAGGCCGGATATGACGCAATTCGCAAGGCCGGTGGCCAAGGCATTCCCTTCATCAAGCCCTGGGATGACGCCGAGTTTTACGGGAAAGCCGAGAAGGCACTATCCGCAGGAGCAACCATGATCGGGATGGATATCGATGCCGCCGGTCTGATCACGTTAAACAAAATGGGACGGCCGGTATCTCCCAAATCACCCCAAAAGCTCTCTGAAATAATAAACAAAGTAAATGCTGATTTTATTCTGAAAGGCGTCATGACAGCCATCGATGCCCGCCTGGCTGTCGATGCCGGGGCACGGGCCATCGTGGTGTCGAATCATGGTGGCCGGGTATTGGACCACACGCCGGGGGCGGCCGACGTCCTGCCCGAGATTGTCGATACGGTCAAGGGTGAGGTCGCGATCCTGGTCGATGGCGGCGTCCGGACGGGCGGGGATATTTTAAAACTGTTGGCCCTTGGCGCCGATGCGGTGATGGTCGGAAGACCGTTTTCCATTGCGGCCATGGGCGGACTCAAAGAAGGGGTACGCCAATACATCCAGCAACTTCAGATGGAACTGAAAGCGGCCATGGTGCTGACCGGCACCGCCTGCGCGGCATCCGTGGATCGGTCTATCCTCATGCGTTAGAATCATCACCATCGTTTTGGATGTCTAACCACCGGCGCTAAGGGACATTCAAGCCGTAAAGGTGACCATTTTTTCCTCTTGCACATCATAATAGGTGATCTGCGTCTGATAGGTATTTAAATCGATATGCAGTGTCGCCCGATGCGGTGGATTCTTCCAGTCAAGCTTCAGCTGGTCGTCGGGGGCATCCTCGATGGCAAACCGCCCATCAAAGGCCTCGCAGGCTCCTCTGAACTTCATGAGCCGAAGCAGTCGCTGGACTACCGGTTTCTTGATTTCCAGGTCAATTTCCTGCAGGGAGTAATTATGCCGGTTGATATCACGGCCGTTTTTGGTCAGTTGGGCAAGCTCGATGTCGTTCTCGCCGGCCAAAAGGCCCACATAATACACTTGAGGGATTCCCGGCGTGAAAAACTGGATGGCTCGGGCGGCGATGTAGGAATCATCATTACATGCCAGGGCCGAATAATACGTGCAGTTGACCTGGTAGATATCAAGATTCTGATACTCGGGCCCTGAAAAAATTTTACGCGTATTGGCGCCTTTTTCGTCCAATCCGTTTAGGGTCCGCTCAAGATCTTCAGGAGGGATCAAATCTTCCACATCCACCACACCGATGCCGTCGTGGGTATCCAGGGTGGTAATCTGTTTACGGGGGCAGATGGCCAACCACTGTTTCAGCACCCGGCTGGTATGATGGTATAGCGTATGCAGGACGAGCATGGGCAGCGAGAAATCATAAGTCCAGTATCCATGGCTCGAAATCTTCTCGTGATAGCAATATCTCTCGTGGACTTCGGGTAGAATTTCCACACCAAAGGGGGCCACATATTCTTCCAGCCATTGGAGCAGTTCCCAAACCTGGGGCTCCAGAAAAAAGCAGTTGGTTCCGAGCCTGAAGGTGCAATAGGCAAAGGCATCCATGCGAATCATCTTGGCGGGTGTGCGCGCCAGTTGGATCAGATATCGCCGCATGACATCATGGGTAACGGGAGACGCCCAATCCAAATCGATCTGTTCATAATCGAAGGTGCACCACACCTTTTCCCGGGAGCCGTCGGCGCGCTGGATCACGGTATAGGGCGGCCGGGGCTTGCGGGTGTATACCTTGGCCAAATCCGCCTCGCTGATCTCCCCGTCGGCACTGATTTTATTGAAACTCAGGAACATGTCGGCGAACTGCGAATCCGTCCCTTTTTCCATATAATCCTGGAAATAGATCGATTGCCGGGAAATGTGATTGACCATAAAATCGATGGTCAGGTCGAATTCACGACCGATCAAGTCGATATCCCGCCAGGTCCCGAACATGGGGTCGACTTCATCATAAGTCAGGGGAGCGAATCCACGGTCCGCCGAAGACGGATAAAACGGGAGAAGGTGAATGCCGCCAATGGCCCTGCTCAGGTAGCGGCGCAGGACATAGTGGAGTTCCACCAGGTCACTGCCCAAGCTGTCCGGGTAAACAATTAATTGGATTTGGTTTTTTAGGGGCATGATCTAATTTCCTTGATTGGCATCATCGAAAAAGCGATAGTGCTTGAGCCCTTCGATGATGCCGCCCGCACAATCGTGCTGGGCAAAATAAATATTCCGGCCGCCTCTCAGTTCTTCCAGTTCATGGCTGTAGTTCCCGACCACCACGGCGCGAGGCACCCCACGCAGCATCTCTTCGTCGTTTCCGGAGTCGCCACACACCAAAAAGTTTCCCAAAGGAATTTCCCAGCGGTAGCTTAGGTAGCGGATTGCCTTGCCTTTGGAAGCCCGAAAAGGCAGGATATCCAGGTAGCGGTCGTGGGAATAAACAAGCGTGTACCGGCAACGATGCTGAAGCAGACGATGATGGATAGCAGAAATTTGGTCCTTGCCCGGATCCATATAGTAACTGACCTTAAACCGACGCTGGGCATCCGCTTCCTGATATTCGAGAAAATCGAAATCTTGTAACAAGGCAACGATTTTTTCGCGATTCCATCGATTGGCGATGTGACTGGCCCATCCAGGGCTGGGGGTCATGCTTTGTCCATAAAACAGGGCGCTGCCCACTGAACAAATGATTACATCCGGGTCTGGGATCCCGTATTTCTTTAGAATTTTTCGGGTGGAATCAGACGATCTTCCCGTTGCCACCCCAAATCCAATGCGATTCCGATGCGTCCCCAACAGTTGAAGCAACATCTCCAATTGAGAATTGTCATCACCGATCAACGTATTGTCGATATCGGTGATTAAAAAATGGGTCAGACGAAGCAGCCGCCGGCCAATGGCATCGGAAGGTTTGGCGGTGTTGAGAACAAGCTTGTGATTACCGTCGATGAGGTTTCTTATTTTTTGCGCATACCTACCGGCGTGACTCTGCCACGTATAGTGTTTGCGGACATTCAGGATACCATTTTTGGAGTACTGTTCCCACCGCCCCTTGTCCGTAATGATTTTACGAATGGCCGTGGAAATCTCTACGGTATCGGCCACATCAACGAGAATGCCGTTTTGACAATTGCGAATAATGTCGTTGGGCCCGCCATCATTGGTGGCCACGATGGGAAGTCCGGTGGCCGATGCCTCGAGCAGGGTCAGGCCGAAAGGCTCGGTCAGCGCCGGGTTGATGAACAACCCCCTTTTCTCGGCAGCAATACGGTATAGGGCGGGCACTTCATATTCGAAGTCATGCTTTTTGGGAATGGCCATCTTTCCGTAGAGGTCATACCGATCCATAGCCAGAAGCATTTCAGTCAACACCTCTTTCTCGTTGTCGGCCATGGCATCGATATCTTTTCTCAACCCGGCGAATACGGCCAGATTGGCCATCGCTTGAAGCTCCAAGTCCTCGCCATACGCCTTGACCAGACCGGAAATATTCTTGCGTTTATCCGGCCGGCTAAGCGCCAGGATCAGGGGTTTTTCAGGATTCGAAAAAAACCGATTTAACTCACCAAGCATGGATGCCTGAGCATAACGGGCATTTTCCGACCGGTCCGAATCATCAAGCAAGTCATGATAATATGGATAGAATGTCTCGATATCGATACCGGGGGGAATCACCTCGTAATGGGGGACCTCCCGGTTGTCATAGAGTCCGTATTGTTTCTCGATTTCATGATTCGTGCTGGTCACGATCAAATCCGCCCGGGCGAGGATTTGCTCCTCAATGTGGATGCGGTGGTCGATTTTGAAGCGCTTGATCATCTCCGCTTCACTCATTTCCTGTTCAAGGAGTCTGGCTTTCTTGGCCCGCCCCAGCGAATGCCCGGTGTAGACAAACGGCAGGCCAAGGATATCGGCCAATTGGGTGGCCACATAGCCGGCATCGGGATAATGGCCATGCACGATATCGGGGAAGTCCTGGTGGCGCCGGATAAACTTGATCGTTTTGTCCACATACTCTTCCAGATGCGGCCAAAGTAACTCCTTGCGCAAGTATTTTCGCCCACCGCATTGGATGCGTACAATGCGAAACTTATCATTGATCACCTCCACGGGTTGGCTGTAATCATCGGAGACACGCTTGTCGGCGATCAGCCGGGTAAAAAGGTCCACACGGCCAATATCATCGCGTTCACTAAGACAACGGCCCAGTTCCAGAACGTATTTAACCTGCCCGCCGGTGTCTGCATCCCTGCCCATTTCCAGATTGCTTGATCGAACCAGGCCATGCAGGCTAAAGAGATGAACGGTGGGTCCGTTGGTGGTCATCGGTGCGTCCTTTCTTATGGGTTTCTCAATGGGTTGAAATCGTCATAAAAGGCATCGTCATCCGGCACGGCACCGGGAATTTTGCAGATGCGACCGGCAAATCGGGATGCCTGTGCGATGATCGCCTCCCAGGGCAATCCACGCAGATATCCGGCGGCCAGGATGCTGGCATATCCGTCACCGGCACCCACCGTATCAAGGACCGTGCCGATGGGCGTGGCGGAGCGGTGAATCCGCCCACCAGGCCAGGCAACGGTACTCCCCTTCCCGCCGTGGGTCAAGGCCACGCGTTGGATGTCGAAGGTCTCCATCAGCCATGGCAGGAGCGCCTCATCGTCCGACGGTGCGTCGTATCTACGCTGGATTTCCGATAGTTCGTCATCGTTGAGCTTAAGCCAATCGGCATGCCGTAGCGATTCGGTGATCGCCCGACGATTGACATGCGGCGGACGCAAATTGATATCGCAAAAACGCACCCCGCCTTTCCCCCGGTGCGTAAGAAAATCGGTTATCTGGCGGCAACCGGCGTCGGTTCGTTGCAGCAAGCTGCCGAAATAGATCAATCTGGCATTGTCAACACCGGACAATACATCGGGACCGAGCGCCAAGTGGTCGTAAGCCACATCCTGGCAGATATCGAACCGTGGCACACCGGCATCATCAAGCGTCACCTGCACCGTACCCGTGGGATATTGGGTATCGATCTGGATATCGGCTGTATCGAACCCGTTTTGCTCTGCCATGGACAGGATCGACCGTCCGTGCCGATCATCACCCACCCGACTGATTAGCCGCACCGGAAATCCCAGTTTTTTCAGATGAAATGCGAAATTAAAGGGTGCGCCGCCCATTCGCTGGTAATCCGGAAAAATGTCGATTAACATCTCACCAATGACAAGTATCACAGCCCCTCTCTCCTTTAGAGACGGAAACGATAAAAAGATTCGAGTGGGTAGCCGGCGACTTACCGTGACACTACCTGAAACGGTGTGCACTGCACGGCGAAGCTGCCCTTCTTGACCCAAATGCGCGCCATGGAAACGGCTTCACCGTCCAAATTGACGATATTGGCCAATTTTTCCACATAGGTGATATCATTTTTACTGAATTCAAAATAGGGGCTGATTTCATTGTACGGATCAGGAACCAAGATGATCTGCTCTGGATCCAGGGGATGTTTTTGAGGGGAGCCGGTATAGGGAACATGCGTTTTGGAAAGCGACCGGGCATCCTTGGGCGCCTTGTACTTCTCAATTTCAAACTTCTCTGCCTTTTGCAGCGATGTAATCATTGCCATGAAACCCCTCCGCAATCATACGCAAACGGTGCCACATAACCGTTGCCTAATAGTTGATGTCAAAGGTGCCGAAGGCACCTTCGTAATCCTGCCAGCCCACCGTTACATCGTCGACACGGGAACTGGGCGGCCCTTTCCTGCACCAGTTGATCAAGGACAGGACATCGTTCTTGGGCCCTTCGATAACCACCTCCACCGTTCCATCCCGCCGGTTACGAACCCATCCCGTAACGCCGACCAATTGGGCGGCGCGCCTGGTTTCGGCCCTGAAAAAGACACCTTGCACCCGACCGGTGATGATCAGGTGGGCCCTGGTATTTTCCTCCATTTTTTCCTCCCTAACATATTGGTTGACCATTCCCCCCAGTCAAACAGGTATGATTACTAGGTTATTTCCGAGGACTTTACCTGTCAAGGAAGATCAATCCAGCGACCAAGGGTGACCGCATTGGATTGCCGGATTGTTCTGACAATCCATATCGAAATCGCTATCGTTGTCGTTGTCAAAATCGGCTTTTCTCTTTTTCGATTTCGATTACGACTACCGCTGCGCTGACAACGATTCGTTATTTCAGGCGGGTGGCAACCCATCGATGGTATAGCTCCAATTGTTCCTTCGATTGTTCTGGTGACGTGCCGATGATGATTTGACAATCCCAACCCGCAATCCTACAGTGGTAACAGACCCCATCAGGAGGGATAGCAATGAAAAAAATGGGAGAGATGCTGCTCAGGCGAGACGCCTTTGCGGAAATTGTCATGGGCAATACGGCTCTAGTGAGAGCCATGGTGGAGGTCGGCACCCGTGTGGTCAGCGCCTATCCGGGTTCCCCGACACCGGAGATTGCCACGGCTATCGCCTCCATTTCCCGAGCCGAGAGACCCTTTTACTTTGAATTTTCCACCAATGAAAAAGTCGCCACGGAGCTTGCCTATGGTGCCGCGCTTAACGGACATCTTGCCACCGTCTTTTTCAAGAGCGTCGGACTCAATGTGGCCGCGGACACCGTTGTGCAGCTGAGCCTGATGAACATCATCGGCGGCCTGGTGATAATTCTGGGCGATGATCCCGGCGCCAACTCCTCTCAAAACGAACAGGACAACCGACACTACGCGCAGCTTAGCTACACCCCTGTCTTGGAACCGGCGGACCCGGATGAAGCATACCGTTTCTATATGGAAGCCGCCCGCCTGTCCAGGAACCTGCAGATGCCCATCATCCTGCGCTTGACTACCCATGTATGCCATGCCAAGCAAAAGGTGGCCTTCGGCGCCTGGAATCCGAAGCCGGTCGATGACACCCCCCGTTTCGATCCGGCAAATGGTCCTTACATTCCCCTCACGCGCCTGGCGCTGGAACAAAAACGCACGGCCCTGGTCCGTCTCGAACGGGTCCGAGAGCATGCCCAAGAAAGTGATCTGAATCAGGTTATCGACAATGGCAATGCCAAGCGGGGGGTCATCACCATGGGGCTGCCGTTTCTCTCCGTGATGGAAACGGTAGCCGATGTGAATGCCAAACCCGACATCCTCAAGCTGGCATATGTCCATCCCCTGCCCCGCAAGGCCATCATCGATTTTCTCTCCAGTCATCAAACGGTCAAAATTCTCGAAGAGCTCGACGATGTGCTGGAAAACCAGATCAAGGCCATGGCCTTTGACGAAAACATATCGGTTCAGATCATCGGCAAGACCGAAACGGATGACTGGATCGGCGAGTATACGCCGGACAAGGTACGCCAGATAATGGCCGAAATCTGGCCGGACATGGTATCCCCGTCTGAAGCATCCGCTGTTTCGGACCCGGCACCGCCCCGTGTGGCCCAGTTATGCCCGGGCTGCGGCCATCGCAGCGCCTTTTACGCCATCAAGCAGCCCCTCGCGGAAAATGATATCACCGTGGCGGACATCGGCTGCCATACCTTAGGTTTTCAGCCCCCGTATGAGATGGGCCAGCTGCTCATGTGCATGGGGGCCTCCACGGCCATGGGATGCGGACTGCGTCTGTTCAACACCAGCCGCAAGGTGGTGGCCTTCATGGGTGATTCGACCTTTTTTCATGCCGCCCTGCCCGGCATCATCAACGCCATTTTCAACCGTCATCCCATCACCCTGATTCTGATGGAAAACGGCACCACGGCCATGACTGGCCATCAGGACCATGCCGCCAGCGGCCACAATTTCAATGCGGTAACGGAAAAAATCCCCGTCCGCCAGGTTCTCAATGGCCTGGGAGTCAAGCATATCTTCGAGGTGGACACCTACCAACAGTCCAAATTGATCGCGTTGGTCAACGAGGCCACGGCCATCGATGACTTTGCCGTTGTCATCGCCCGCCATCCGTGCATGCTCAAATTCACCCGTGAGCAACGCAAAAAGCCGGGATATCAGAGGCGGCAGGTGGCCATTGATCAGGATGCATGCGAACGGATTCATGCCTGCGTTGCGGCCTTCGGCTGCCCTACCTTCACGCGCGGTGTTCAGGGTAGAATCACCGTCAACACCGACCTTTGCATTGGTGACGGCAGTTGCATTCAGACCTGTCCTTCCAAGGCCATTGGGCCTGCCGACCGTAAAAAACCAGGAGGTGCCGCATGAAAGCCTTCAACATCTATCTGACGGGTGTGGGCGGTCAGGGCATCGGCCTGATTAGTGAAACCATCTTACGGGCTGCCGACCACGGCGGACACACGGTGAAAAGCGTGGACACGCATGGCCTGGCCCAGCGTGGGGGTGTCGTTGTTTCCCAAATTCGTATTGGCGATGCGGCCTTCTCACCCCTGATCCCACTGGGGCAGGCCGACCTGGCCGTTTCTTTGGAGCGCCATGAGGCCCTGCGCGCCGCAGGGACCATGCTAAGAAAAAACGGTTGCCTGATTTACTACGACACCATTTGGCAGCCCCTTTCCGTACGTCTGAACCAAAAACAGGAGGTCAGCGAACAAGACGTCAGTTCCTTGTGTCTATCACGCGGGATCGAGGCGATCACCGTTTTCCGTGACGATCTGTCCGACATCCGCATGCAGAATATGGTTGTGCTGGGAGAAATCTGCCGCCGTGAACTCATACCCGGTATCCAACGGGAACATTATGAGAAGGCCATGATCGATCTCATGACTGGATCCATGTTGGAGAAAAATATGGCGGTTTTCTCATAGATTCCTTCCCAGCAAACGCCGATTGAAGATTCATTTCCAAAGATAACTGAAACCATTTCGGTCATCTATTCAGACCCGCTTTAGGAAAAGCGCATACAATTCAGGATTGCCCTGCCACCCGCCCTAATCGCTTTGCCGTCCAACCTGCGATTGTTGATGAATATTATTTCGCGATCTCAACTTTTTAGACCGAATACCGATATCAAGAGTCGAATTACCCAAAATGATGGTTGGCAGCCGATGGCTGGGGCAAAACAATCATATGGGGGTCGATTCTCCGATTGTCGACATGATCAAGCGGCTGGTCGGTGGGACCGCCACGATTTTTCAACGCATGAACGACCAAGGAGATATATTAAGGGTCACCACCAATGTGCAAAAATTGGATGGCAATCGTGCAATCGGGACGTATATCCCCGCCGTGAATCCGGATGGGACTCAAAACCCGGTGGTCAGCACTGTCATGCAAGGAAAAACCTATCATGGAATCGCCTATGTGGTAAATGCGTGGTACGTCACGGCTTATGAGCCCCTTTACAATCATCACGGTAATATCATCGGCGCGCTCTATGTGGGTGTTAAACAAGATAACATCGGAGCGTTGCGCCAAGCCATCATGCAGGTTCACATCGGCGAAAGCGGTTACGCATTTGTGTTGGGGGGCAAGGGGGACCATCGCGGTCATTATATCATATCCGAAAAGGGTCTGCGCGATGGGGAGAATTTGTGGGATCTTACGGACATGCAGAGCAATTATTTTATTCGCGCGGCCATTGGCAAAGCCGTCGCCTGCAAATCGGGAGAGGCAACCACCCTTCGATATCCATTTATCAGGCCGGACGAGTCGACGCCACGATGGAAAGTTGCCAGCTTACTCTATTACGAACCCTGGGATTGGGTCATTGGATCATCGGTGTACGAAGATGAAATACGGGGACCGACGCTGGCCATCGATCAGGGCTACAAGGCCATGATACGCATGTTTTGCATGGTGGCTCTGGTTATCGCTGTTATTAGCGGTTCGCTGATATGGTTTTTCGCCAGCAAAATGGCAAACACCCTGCGTGTTATTAGCGGAGCGGCCACAACTCTGACGGAACGCGATCTTCCCATGTTGTTAAGCGCCATCGAGAGGGTGAAAAAAGGTGACCTGACCGTAGCCTTTCGATTCAAGAAAACGCGGGTACCGGTTGCCACCCGTGACGAACTGGGAACCATGGCAGATGCGTTCACCAGCATGAACATGGCCCTGGTGCATGTGGGGGAAGCCTTTACCATGATGGTGACCAGTCTGCGGCAATCGACCGAACAACTGGAGCAACAGGTGGAAAGGCGTACGTTGGCACTGCACGAATCCGAGCAAAAACTGGCTGATATCATCAATTTCCTACCCGATGCGACTCTGGTCGTGGATGGCGATTCGAGGGTAATCGCATGGAATCGGGCCATGGAGAAAATGTCTGGGGTCAGGAGCGAGGCAATGCTGGGCAAGGGAGATTTTGAATACGCCGAGCCATTTTACGGCCGGCGACAGCCGATGCTAATCGATCAAGTGCTGCACCCCGATACCGATTATGAAAAAAACTGCGTTTTTTTTCAAACGAGAAGAGAACATATTGACCGCAGAAGTGCAATCCAATGATTCAGAAGGTGCCGAGAAATATGTGTTTTGTACTGCCAGCGCACTACACAATGCCAACGGGGATACAGTGGGTGCCATTGAAACGATCCGCGATATCACCCCCCTGAAACAAACCATGAATGAATTGATTGAGGCCCGACGACGCGCGGAGGCCGCCACCGAGGCAAAAAGCGAATTTCTTGCCAACATGAGCCATGAAATCCGCACGCCGCTCAATGCCATCTTGGGACTATCAAATTTATGTCTGAGAACCCAACTAACTGAGAAACAATACGATTACCTGACTAAAATCGAGATGTCCTCACAGAATTTGTTGGGCATTATCAGTGACATTTTGGATTTCTCGAGAATCGAAGCCGGTAAGCTGGAAATGGAATCATCGGACTTCGATTTATGGGAGGCCATGGACAATTTGACGAACATGTTTTCCGCCAAGAGCGCGAAAAAGGAAATCGAATTGATTGTCAACATGTCTCCGGAGGTGCCGCGATTCTTAATTGGCGACGCACTACGGCTCGGTCAGGTGCTGATCAATCTCACGAGCAATGCGGTGAAATTTACCGACTCGGGAGAGGTGGTGGTAACGGTCGAACTGATAGAAAACATGAACAACCAGGCAACACTGAAATTCTCCGTCCGTGATACAGGCATCGGCATAGCGGCAGACAAGCTACCGGATTTATTCTTGGCCTTTACCCAGGTAGACGGATCGACAACCCGGCAGTATGGCGGCACCGGCATTGGTTTAGCCATCTGCAAGCGAATCGTCGAGATGATGCAAGGTCAGATATGGGTGGAAAGTGATGAAGGCCGAGGCAGTTGTTTTCAATTCACCGCCGTCTTTGGCTGTCAACTCGCATCAAATACACAACCCGCGATGATCCCAAAAGATTTACATGTCCTACTGGTCGAAGACAACCCCATCAATCAACAGGTTGCCTTGGGAATCCTAAAAAAAGCGGGTACGGTTGTGTCGGTGGCCGATAATGGAGAAAAAGCGGTGTCGATGTTCAAAAAAGGAGTATATGATATCATCCTGATGGACGTCCAAATGCCGGTAATGGATGGCTTTGCCGCCACCCAAGCCATACGAAAAGTTGAATCAGAGGCTTTTTCTGCGTCTGGCACACATGATACCGATGCGGCAGGGGATGCCGAAAGAGCAGAAAATCGATCACCGGGAATCCCGGTCATCGCCATGACGGCCCATGCCATGAAGGGTGACCGTGAGAAGTGTATCGCGGCGGGGATGAACGACTACGTCACAAAACCCATTGATGTCGGCAAACTATTTTCAGCCCTGGACCATTGGGTACCCAAGGATGCCGCTCGGCGGATGACCGATGAACGTGTTCCCGATATCGAGGCACCCGACCCTCAAGACGATCTTGGGCAACGCTTGCCGGGTATTGATGTCGCTTCGGCCCTCCAGCGGCTGGGTGGCAATCGCCGACTCTTGAAAAAGCTTTTATTGGAGTTTCATAGCGATTATGCCGGAATAGCGAATGATATCCGTGAAGCGGTGGGTGCAGGAGTTACAGAAGTGGCTCTGCGCTATGCCCACACGATCAAAGGGGTAGCTGGGAATTTTTCTGCAAAAGACTTGATGGTTGCCTCCGGCGAGCTGGAAAACGGCATACGAAATGGTAATATCGAAAGGCTTGGACCGCTGATCGACACGTTTGAAGGGGCGATGACGGAGATTTGCCGGGTAGTGGCACGCTTAAGGGATTCGGCCGACGAATCCGAGATATCCCCTGCGCAACCGGCTCAGCCATCCCGATTGGCAGAGCAGTTGAACAAACTGGCCAGGTTGTTACGGGATCAGGATTTGGACGCCGAAGACTGTATTGCATCCATCAAGCAAGACATGGGCGGCGCCGATTACCAGTCGGATCTCGACGACATTGAAAAGCGGATACGCCGATTGGATTTTGAAAATGCGCGGGTCCGTCTAAGCCATTTGGCAAAGCAAATGGGCATCGCCCTGGAGATCGGATAGACATGTCGAATACACATCCAAAACAGAGGGTATTGATTGTTGACGATGCGCCGACCAACATCAAAATCCTGAGTCAGACATTGAAGGACAAGGTAAAAATCAGCTTTGCCACGAATGGTCCGGACGCGCTTAGAATGGCGACTTCGGATACGCCGCCGGACATGATTCTGTTGGACGTTGTCATGCCTGAAATGGATGGTTATGAAGTCTGTCGCCGATTGAAGGCGAATCGGCTCACCAGAAATATTCCGGTGATTTTCATTACCTCGAAAATTGATGAAGAAGACGAAATCAAAGGATTGGAAGCGGGCGCCGTGGATTATATTGCGAAACCCTTCAGCCAGGCGATCGTCAATGCCAGGGTACACACCCATCTCGAACTGAAACGACATCGTGACGTTCTTGAGAACCTTTCTTCCCTCGATGGGTTGACCTGTATTCCCAACCGAAGAATGTTTGACGAGTCCATCGATCGGCAATGGCGGCAAGCCATGCGTGATAACAGCCCGATATCGCTTATCATGATGGATATCGATTTTTTCAAACGATACAATGATGAATATGGCCACCAGGCTGGCGATGAATGCCTGAAGCGTGTGGTCAGCGCATTGCAGAATACCGCCAGGCGCCCGTTTGATCTCGTAGCCAGATATGGTGGAGAAGAGTTCGTGTGTGTGCTGTCAAAAACCGATATCGAAGGCGCAACCGACCTCGCCCGCATGATGCAGGACGAAATCAAACGCTTGGCCATTCCTCATGCGCAATCAACAGTGGATGCGACGGTGACCATGAGCTTTGGCATCGCATCCATCGTACCCAAAATCGATACGGAGGCGGCCATCCTTATTGAAGCGGCGGACAATCAATTGTATCACGCCAAAAACGATGGCCGTAATTGCATCAAATTTGCCCCGCAGGCAGGATAACCGCATTTGAATCGTTTTATAGTTTTTCGCGGGCACGCCCCGCTCTTATATCCGGCAGCGGTTTGCCTCCCGTAAGCGCGGGCAACGCCTGCGACCCATTATTTTTTCCGAAGAGATTCCAATATAAACCGTCGATACCGATGAAGCCGAGTTAGATGCGATTGCCCAGTTTTGGCCCGCTTCCAAATTAAGCATGCTTGGGGGGGGGGGAAGCATCCCAACGCAGAACAGGCTGCCCTCTTCATAAGGTGCAGCCTGTTTTATGGAATTGCGGATCGGTATCGCAATATCGACCACCGCCAATTCTCCGCTCACATCGACGACATTGGCGGACGTATTGCTCCCCACCAATGATTAGGTCAAATAATGGGAATTAGGTCACGATCCAAACCGTATCCTTGCGGCCCGCGTGAACCACTTTGTTGCTCACGCGTCCAATGAAAAATTCGCTAATTTCAGACAACCCCCGTCGCCCCACCACGATGGTCGCCCAGCCACCGCTATGGGCGGCATCGACGATGGCTCCCGCACGGCTCGACACCCCCGTCACGGTTTTGGTGGAGATGTTTGCCGGATCGAATCCGGCTTCTTTTAAAATCCTGACCGGTTCGATGAGAACCGAATCCATTTCTTCCATCACGTCCGTTTCGGAGGTTGCCAATTCGGAAAAGAACCCGCCACGCACCACATGCAAAAGCCGCACCTTGTAGTCTTTTAGCGGGCCGAGCATATCGGCGATAAAGTGGACCGCCCGGGTGGCGCAGGGTGACCCATCCACGGCCACCACCACCTTTTTATTGATCGGTTTGAATCCGGCGATGAGCAGGGGAACAAAGGTCTCTTTCTCCAGCAGTTTCAGGGTGACACTGCCCACGATGATGTTTTGCAGCGCCGAGGTGCCTCGACGGTGAACCAGGACGGCATCATATCCCTTTTGAGCCTCCGTGATGATGTCCCGGGCAACCCCCTTTTTGCGGTTCTGGATCTTGATATCCACGGCCGTTTCGGCGTGCCCGGCGTCCAACAGCATCTGTTTGGCATCATCCATGTATTTGCCAATTTTCTTCTTCTGCTCTGCCTCCCAGCTGCGCACATGCGCCACGACCTTAACACTCTTGGGCTCCTTTTCCAAATCGTAGTATGCCGTTGGAATACTTTTGAATACATGAAAAACGACGATTTTCATGCCTTTAAAGGCGTCCTCTTCTCCGGCATACTTGACTGTCTGCAACGCATTTTCCGAACCATCCACGGTCAACAACAAGCGTTTTTGTCTGGGTGCCATCTTTTCCTCCTCGTCTCGGCAATATAACCGACTCAATTGTTGTCGAAAATGATCCGACGGTTTTCACGATGATCCACCATGTAACGCAGCTTGGCTTTAGACTTCACAGTGGTCATTAAATCATCGATCCGCTCCCGGGGGACATCATAAAATCGGAAATAGACATTCCGATAACCGTTCGGTGCCCGTTCGTAAGTGGAAAGAATGCTCGCCATGCGGCCGCCATACTCCCGCACCACAGTAGCGATTTCCATGATCGCACCCGGTGTGTCCTCAAGCACGAAGGCCATTTGAAACCCTCTCTTTTTCAAACCGGTAATGAAAAGGGTGGCCTTGAACATATCCGTCTGCGTGATCACACCGCACAGCCGGTCATCATCATCCACCACCGGGACGCCGGATATTTTACGATCCAACATCAAATCGGCGGTCTCTTCCATGGTCCAGTCCGGTTTCACCGTCACAACGTCCCGGGCCATGATATCGTCCACCTTAATCTTGGATATGAGATAGAGCAATTCATGGATATCCAGGCTTGTTGCGTCCGAAGCGGATGCCCGCTTCAAATCACGATCGGTGACGATACCGCATAGCTTACCCTTATGGGTCACGGGAAGCCGTCGAATGCCCTTCTCTTTCATCAGGGTGATGGCATGGTTCATGGATTCCGATTTATCGATATCTATCGCCGGTTTACTCATCCAATATCTGATCAGCATAATTATTCCTCCTTTGGCCTTTTCTTAAGTCGGCAAAAAAATGATGACACTAAGGTGGAATGTCGGAAAAACGGCCTGAAACCATGACTCGATGGATCATCAGATGAATTGACGATCCCATGATCGTGACGGTCGTTTCCATTGATAGCTCCTTTCCGTATGTGTCGATGATTGGTTTCACCGTGGTTTCCGAATGGCGCACCACACTGGATGTCACCCACGGTTGCTGGATTTTCTGAGCTTTCTTAAATAAAAAAGATGGTTACCGTATTCCGTTTCGATCAGTTGGCCCTTTTCAAGCAGGCGTTCGACCACCGCCCAATCACCCCCCGCCCTTGCAAGATAGTCGCTCACGGCATCCTGACGCATCGGGTGCACGGCTGTGATACTCAGCAGATCTTGCTCGACGTCACCCGTGAACGCAAAGGCGTTGCCCTCGTATCCAATTAGGTATTCAACGCGATGCACCCTCTCGCGTAAGCGTTGATATGCTTGGTTAAGCATCTGTTCACCTGGGGCATGCACCCACTGCTTCGCCGGTGGACGGGTGGGAATCGACAGGTAGGCGACGCTCGGTTTCAACCTCGCCAAGTGATCGCCAATATCGGTCAGCTGGTCTTTACTATCATTGACTCCGGCCACGAGCATGGTCTCGGTTACCAGGCTTCCCGCATAGTTCTTGGCGAACTCAACCGCACCCTCCATAATGGCGTCAAGTTTCAGGCTTTTATGGGGGTGGTTGACCCGCCGCCAGGTTTCTTCCTGTACGGTATCGATCTTGAGGGAAACCCAGTCGGCGTTCAGCAGGTCTTCTCGTACATCCTGACGCCAAATGAGCGAGGCATTGGTAATCACGGCAACGGGCAGGTTCAAATTCTTCAGATGCTCCAATTCAGTCTTTAGATTGATGTCCAGCGTGGGTTCGCCATCTGGAACGAAGGTGAGGTAATCGATCGTTTCCCCGGCTTGTCTTGCGTTTTTGACCTTATCCTGGACAGACGCCAACACCGCTTCGGGTGTATAGAACGCCTGGCGACGCGCTTGCAGTTTAAGGGTGCGTCCCAGCTGACAATAGGCACAGGCGTAGGTACAGATTTTAGGCGGAATGTTGTTAACCCCTAAACTGCGCCCTAACCGTCTGGATGGAACCGGTCCGAATGCGATCATGTTGTTTACCTCTCAAATAAAGTGCCCTGCATAGCTGGCAGTGCGTTTTCCGGTGGCGGTTGAATAAACGCAATCCAAAAAACCCGACAAGCAGCCAGACGGGTAAGGGTGGCGAAAGGCAATAATTCCACCAGAAGGCGCCGGAATTGTGATCGTCTACCAGGCGCATCCGCCGGTGCATGTTAAGGATATGTGCCGGTGGATGGAACGCCGTAGACGAGCGCAAGAACAAGCAAGATGGGGGAATTATTGCTTTCCGGCACCCTAAGCGCGGGGGCATGGCAAAGGATTTGGCAATGATGGGTAGAAAGGACGCCGAGACGAGCACGCCTGCCGCAAAACACATAAAGTAGGCTGTATCGCGTTTTCCCCAGTTCGTGAATCGCCGGATCGTGTATATCCCCAACGAAGTAACGAAAGTCGCCACGGTGCTGGCAGCTAACGCCGTCCAGAAGATATTTTACATTTTCCAACCTCCTACGCTGAACATGGTACAGAATCGGATGGTTGTGAAACACAAACATGACAATCATTATTTTGCTAAATACAGTATAAACGATTTGAGCGTACGGGTCAAAACAAGCTTGTTATTAGCGCAACCGCCGATTACTTTAGGTTTGGTTCAAAAGCACCTTCCAACAACTGCTCAAGCGCCCTTTCATCGATCAACTTTTTCTCCAGCACCAGGGTTTTAAGGTTTTTTCCCTCGGCTAACCCTTCTTTAACCAGCGCCGCTACCCGGTCGTAACCCAGGGCAGGATTGAGAATCGTGGCCAAACCGGCACTGTTTTCAAAATATCGTCGGCAGATGTCTTCCCGGGCATCGATTCCCTGGATACACTTATCATCTAGCATGGCGCAGGTGCGCGTCAATGTGTTGAAACTTTTCACCACGTTGGTGCCGATGAGCGGCATGTGGGTGTTGAGCTCCAGTTGTCCCAACGCGCACGCCATGGCCACGGCGGCATCGTAGCCCACCACCTGAACACAGGCCATGTTGGCCGCCTCGCAGATGCTGGGATTGATTTTCCCGGGCATGATCGACGAGCCCGGCTCCACGGCCGGCAGCCGGATTTCACCCAGGCCTGTGTTCGGACCGGACGCCAACAGGCGCAGGTCGTTGGTAATTTTCAACAAATCCAGGGCCAGCAGTTTTAATGCGGCCGACATCTGGCCCATGTCGGTCATGAATTGGGTGATCTCAATTCCGTTTTGGGCCATCTTGAACGATACCCCCGTGGCCTTGTTGAGTGCCTCAACAATCGTGGTCCGAAAGGCCGGTTTGGTGTTGATGCCTGTTCCCACAGCATTGCCACCGACACCGATTTCCAGAAGTCCCTTTGCTGCCTCCTCAAGACGAATGCGCGCTTTTTGAAGGGCGCGGGCATAACCGCCGAATTCCTGGCCCAGGGTAATGGGCACCGCGTCCTGCAGATGGGTGCGACCGCTCTTGGCAACCCGACCGAACTGTTCGCTTTTCTCATTGAAGGATTCGATCAAGCGATCCAGGGAGGCGACCAACGCCTGATTCAACAGCACACCGGCAAGCCGAATCGCCGACGGGAAGACATTGTTGGTGGACTGTCCCTTGTTGACGTGATCGTTGGGATGTACCAGCCCCCGGTCACCGGCCTTGCCGCCCAGATGGACGGCGGCCAGGTTGGCGATGACCTCGTTGACATTCATCTGGGTGGAAGTACCGGATCCGGCCTGGAAGATATCGACGGGGAACTGGTCATCGTACCCACCACCACGAATCTTATCACACGCCGTGGTGATGCCATCGGCGATCCGTTGATCGAGAAGGCCCAGCTGCTGGTTGGCTGCGGCACAGGCCGCCTTTATCCGGACAATCGCATGAACGATTTCCAGGGGCAGGGTCTCATCGGCAACATTGAAATTATCGAGAGAGCGACAGGTGTGGATGCCGTACCAGGCTCCTTCGGGAACCGCTTTCTCACCCATTGAGTCTTTTTCGATTCGCATGCTCGGGTCCTTTTTCTGGTTGATGACGGTTCAGGAAAATCTGCACACCAATCATGTGTTGAACCACCGAAACTAGGCCTGTTATCTCGGCTGTCAAGCACGATGAATGCGGCTTTTCCGACTTATTTTCTTGACTTTATGGGAATCGTCCTCATGTTGCTGTGAATTATTCATTTAAATTTAAAGGAGTTTACCATGCAGAAAGTTGAGAACGGATTGTTCGTAAGCGTCGATTACACGGGGACCCTGGACAGCGGCGAAGTGTTCGATTCCAGCGAGGGTCGCCAGCCCCTGGAGGTCCAGATGGGCGCCGGCAACCTCATCCCCGGTTTTGAATCGGCGCTGATGGGCATGTCCCTCAACGATACCAAAAAATTTACCCTTACGCCGCAGGATGCTTATGGCGAACGGGATCCCAGCCGGACGCACGAATTTCCCCGCTCTGAGATACCCGAAGGAATGACCCCTCAGGTGGGTCAGACGCTGATGCTGAGCACGCCCCAAGGCCAGCAGATTCCTGCCCGCGTGGACACCATTGATGACACTAAAGTCGTATTCGACCTCAATCATCCCCTGGCCGGCCAATCACTGACCTTCGACATCAAAGTCGTTGGCATCAACCAGACCGCCACCCAGCAACCCGCCGGGTGCGGTTGCGACTGTTCCAGCAGCGGCAGTTGTGGTGACGGGGGGTGTTGCTAAACGCAAGAAAACGGGTCACCCCCCTCTGCCGCTTCAGGGGGGGTGTTGATTCGACCGCACTTAGGATCATAGAATACCGCTTTTCGTCCCATCCCGCCATTCGTATTTCCCTCCTGACAGCCGAATGAATAGCGTGTAATAATTACATTGACTTTGGCATGCCTTTACCCCAACGCGGCAACATTGGGCGTTAGGGTGGCGGAAAAAAAAACTTGCCTTATGCAGGCAGGGCCATATAGAAGGCAAGCTAAAATCGTAAGTATTCGGGGATATTGGTCCCTACCAAATAGCGACACACCAAGGAGATCGAATGAAACGCACGGGCACCATCACCATAGCAGACGCCATCAAACAGGAAACCGATGATCAGGACAAAAGCATCAAGCCCGAGCAGACCGTGGCCATGGTCAAAGAGAAACTGAAGGCCATGGATCTCAAGATTCTGGATCAGACCCTGCGCATCGATAACGGTCGTCTGGATATTCCCGTGTTTTTCAGCACCTGTGGACATGATGCTCAGGCCATCATCGGCACCAAAAAGCAAATGGGCAAAGGCGCCACGCCCACCCAGGCTGAGGCCAGCGCAATCATGGAGCTGGTCGAACGGTTCAGTTTTTTCAGTTTCTATAAAAATCCGGCGCACACCCGCCTGGCCACCTGTGACCAGATCGGTGACGACGCCATTGCCTTCGATCAGATTGCCCGCTCGGTGCATGACGATTCTGATGACCTGGGCGTTGCCAGAAATCTCTTTAACGCCCTGCCCCTACGGTGGACCGGTGCCTGGAACCTGACCGACGAACGGGAAGTACTGGTTCCCCTGGACTGGTTTTACGCCATCAACGCCTTCAACGGCCCCTCGGCGGGCAATTGTGTGGCCGAGGCCCTATGTCAGGGGATCTGCGAAGTTGTCGAGCGCCACGTATCATCGTTGATCAGTCGTCAGCGGATGGCGGTGCCGACCATTGATCCGAATTCAGCCACGGACCGCTTGGTCCGGGAAATGCTGGACAAGTACGACCGTGCAGGCGTGAAGGTGGTACTCAGCGACTTTTCCGTTGACATGGGCATCCCCACGGTGGGCGTTTTGGCCTACGATCCGACCACCTTCCCGGATCGCAGCGAAATCGTCTGGACCGCCGGCACCACGCCCAGTCCCGAAAAGGCACTCAGCCGAGCCTTGAGCGAGGTGGCGCAGCTGGCCGGCGATTTTAATACCGGCGCCAATTACGAGGCCTCGGGTCTGCCGAAGTTCACCCATCTGGAGCAGGCCGGCTATGTAATGGACGCCCCCGGGCCGGTGCCGCTTCAGTCCCTGCCCGATATCTCGAATCCGAATATCCGCATCGAGGTAGCGTCTTGCGTCCAGGCCCTGGCCCAGCGGAATTTCAAGGTTTTCGTCGTGGACACCATGCACCCCGAACTGGCCATCCCCGCCTTCTACTCGATCATCCCCGGCGCCCATTTCCGAGAACGGGCCGCCGGTACCAGTGTGGCCATGTTCGTGGCCAAGCTCACCATGCAGCAGTTTCCCATGGACCAAGCCATCGGTCGCCTGCTCGACATGGATCGGCAACTGCCCGGCAAATACTATGTTCAGTTTTACCTGGGCAACGGCCATCTGGAACTGGGCGACCCCCGCCAGGCCCTGACCCATTTCGCCCGGGCCCTGGATCTTTCGCCCAACGATCAGGACATTCCCAGCATTTATTCCTACATGGGCGTCTGCCATAAAGAGCTGGGCGACTACCGGGCCGCCCTGGACGTACTGACCAGGGGCGAAGCCCTGGATAAGCAGCGTACCGACATCTATAACCTGATGGGCTTCTGCCATTTCATGCGCAAGGAGCATGAGGCGGCCATCGCGTGCTTTGAGCGAGTCATCGGCCTGGATCCGGGCTCGGCCATCGATTACGCCAATATCGCCTCCAATTATCGGGAACTGGGCAAAAAAGAGGAGGCCATCACTATTACCAGTTGGCGCTTGAGCTTGATCCGTCCATTGATTTTGCCCGCGACAATCTCGAACGGTTGAACGGGCGGCCATTCGAAGTTGAAAAATAAAACCTAGGCCGAAAAATTTTCCAACCCCGGCCGTTCGACATCGAAGTTGGATTTTCACTCGTGATCCCAGCTTTTTCGAAAAGGCATCGCAGATCCTTGATCTTTATCAGGGACTCTGAAATGGCAAAAACCTCGGGCTGAATGATTATGTCATAAGCGCATACGAAAAGACCAGCATCCACGTCTGAAATGGAAGTTGGGTAACCAAAGCGATAGGTCATCAACCGACCTCCTATCAGCAACCCACCGATACCAACTTCAGCGATGCTCCGATTGTCAATTAAGGCCGGCCAGGATAGAATCTATCTCTATCAGAATCAAACCTATCGCTGTTTTGCTCGATTCCATTCCCTTAACATTTTTTAAAAGAGGAGTATTCCGATGTCGAATGAACACACGTTTGTTTCTCCCGGACCGGCAGGACTAGGGGCGCTGGCAGTGGCTTGTTTTGGCTTTGGTGCGGTATTTACCGGCAAGGTTACGCTGGGCGGGCTTCCGTTGCTCGCGGCCTGGCTAATCGGTGGCGGCGTCGTCCAATCACCGTAGCCGTTATGGAATTGAAGGATCAGAATATGACCGGTGGCAACGTATTTTTATTTTTTGCCGCTTTTTTCATGTTCGGAGCAGCCCTTTCGGTTCTCGCCAAATACCTGATGCTTTCGGAGATGATCGGCAATGTCAAACCGGAATCCATGGTCGAAGGGTTTTGCTGGATGGCCGGGGCGTCCTTTTTAACCGTAGTAACGCCAGCTTACACAAAAAGTCCTCTACCGCTTTTTATCCTGGTCCTTTTGCTCGACGTGGCCTTGTGGCTTATCGTCGGCCTGGACATGGGGATTTTGGGGGCGAGCCTGAAACCCGTGGTCGGGTATATTCTCTACGCCTCCGGGTAGGTGGGCATTTATCTGGTGGCCGCCATTGTCAACAACCACATTTTCGGGCGCATGGTTCTGCCGACTTTTGGCACCATCTTGAAATAACCTGCTGCCCAAATCCGGCGTGCAAGCACCATCCCATCAATATTAAGACCCACGTCTCCTTTCCAATGATTTCAACGGAAAGGAGACGCTGTCGCTTAGGGCGGCCAATCCGGTTAAAAAGCTTGGTTGAACAGTTCTCGATAATATTCTTGGTAACATATTCCGCTTAGAAGCCTGCTAAAAATGGAAGATTATTGCCTTCATCGAATTTGTAGGTCATTCACCCACACCCGCCGATATCATCTACTTACATCCGCTGTTGGTTTATATCTTACACAAAAATAAGCTACGAAAGGACCTGCCGATGATGATCCTTTCCATGCACGACGAATTTCTCTATGCGGAACGTGCCCTGCGCGCCGGTGCTCGGGGCTACATCATGAAAGAGGAGGCCATGGAGTCGGTGGTCGTTGCCATTCGCCAAGTGCTGGCCGGCAATCTCTATTTTAACGACCGGGTCAAAGAACACATCCTTTTTCAGTTGAGCGGAGATTCCGGGGCGGCCGACGCGGATCCCATCAAACGGCTGACCAACCGCGAGCTCGAGGTATTCCGTCTCATCGGCCAGGGGTACAGTACACGCGATATCGCCGGTAAACTGAACCTCAGCATCAAAACCATCGGGACCTACCGGGAAAGAATCAAGGAGAAATTAGGGCTTAAAAATGCCACGGAACTGGTCCGCCTGGCGGTTCACTGGGAAAACTCCAGAAAGATCAAACCATCGGTGCAAGTTTAGACCAATCTGCCCCACCAACCATCGTTTCCCCCATTTTTTTCTATCATTTGCAATCCGATGGGCTGCTTCGCGTCGAACGTGTAGGCTTTTTTACGGGTTGATGTCAAAAAATACCCGACGCGTCGGCCGGCATCTGCATCACAAAAAAATGAGTTGGCTGCCGATTGTCAAAAAGACGTGGTTTGATTAAATCATATTCAGCCATGGCCGATTCTTAAAACAATTCCATCTTTTAGTTTCTCACTTCATCACTTCGGTCAATCGAAGGACCTACAAATTTTTTGGTTGTTCTGTAAAGGGGAGGAATACATGCAATTACCAATGTTTGAAGTCGGAAAGATCACGATCGGAGAACTATTGGACAAGGTTTCCGAGCAATTCGGAAGCAACCATGCCGTCCGATACCATGAAAGACGCATCTATCATACCTATGCTGAATTCAATGCCATCTGCAATCAGGTGGCCAAGGGGCTGATGGCGCTGGGCATCGAGCCGGGCGAAAAGGTGGCGATCTGGGCCAATAACGTTCCTGAGTGGTTGTACTGCCAATTTGCCACCGGCAAAATGGGGGCCGTCCTGGTCACGGTCAACACCAACTACAAATCCTTAGAACTGGAATATCTTCTGAAACAATCGGATGCGACCACACTGGTAATGATTGGCGGCGTTCGCGATGATCGAGAATATATCGACGTCATCAATGCGGTCTGTCCGGAACTAATACGCTGTGAACCGGGAAAACTGACATCTGAGAAACTTCCCCTTTTGAAAAACGTGGTTTTCGTCGGTGAAGCCACCCCGCCTGGGATGATGGCATGGCAGACGATACTCAGTCGCGGCAGTGACATCAGCGACGAGGCCCTGGCCGCCCGTCAGAAATCCCTTTCCCCAGATGACGTCATCAACATGCAATATACATCCGGAACCACCGGCTTTCCCAAGGGCGTCATGCTCACCCATACCAATATCATCGGCAATGCGAAAAGCCTGGGGGAATGCATGCGCCTTAGCGCCAAGGACAATCTTTGTATTCCAGTTCCATTTTTTCATTGCTTCGGTTGCGTGTTGGGAACGCTGACCAGTGTGGTTTGTGCGGCATGCATGTCACCGGTGATTCAGTTCAAACCGGACGTGGTTATGGAAACCATCGAGCAGGAGCGCTGCACCGCGGTTCACGGCGTTCCCACGATGTTCATCGCCGAATTGGAAGAGATGGAAAAGAAGTCCTATGACACGAGCAGCTTGAGAACCGGTATCATGGCGGGTTCCCCCTGCCCCATTGAAGTCATGAAAAAAGTCGTGGACAAGATGGGCGCCAGTGAGATGACCATCGTCTACGGCCAGACCGAAGCATCTCCGGGAATCACCCAGACCCGCACCGATGATTCACTGGAGTTGCGCGTAAGCACGGTTGGCCGGGCCCTTCCCAATGTTGAGGTCAAAATCGTGGATGTCGGGGAAAGTGCCATCACCTTGCCCCCTGGTCAGCAGGGCGAGCTGTGCACCCGCGGGTACCATGTGATGAAGGGCTACTATAAAATGGTTGATGAAACCAAAAACGCCATTGACGCCGACGGCTGGCTGCACACGGGTGATCTGGCCGTAATGGATGAGAATGGCTACTGCAAAATCACCGGGCGCAGCAAGGACATGATCATTCGCGGGGGAGAGAATATTTATCCAAGGGAAATCGAGGAGTTTTTGTACACCCACCCGGAGGTTCGTGACGTACAGGTCGTTGGTGTTCCGAGCGAGAAGTACGGTGAGGAAGTCGTTGCCTACATTCAACTCAAAAACGGAAATCGGGCCGAGGCCACCCAGGAAAAATTCCATGACTTTTGCGACAAGAAGATCGCTTTTCACAAGATACCCAGGTATTTTTTCTTTGTGGATGCGTATCCCACGACCGCGTCCGGCAAAATCCAAAAATACAAGCTGCGGGATCAAGCCATCGAAGCGCTGCAGCGCCAGAAGGCAGCCGCCGTCGTGACCGCCTAAACGAATCTGGCCGGATCATCACCGGCCAGAACACCTTAAAAATTTTTTTATCAAATTCCCTAACGTCCGGTCGGTAGAATCAGTCTGAAGGGAAATCGGGTTCAAGAAAACAATGACCGGATCTTTTTAACAACAAACGATGGACGAATGATCGATGGAAAGACCATTTTTGCATTGATCATTGGCCCAAGCATGGACGGCAAAAAAAGGAGGAATAAAAGTGGACTTCGATTTAACCAAAGAACAGGAAATGATTCGTAAAGAGGTTCGCACGTTCGCTCAGAAGGAAATTGCACCGGTTGCCGCCGAATTGGATGAGAGTGAAACCTTTTCGTCTGAACTGACGCGAAAGATGGGCGAAATTGGACTGTTCGGCATGTTCGTGTCCGAAGATTACGATGGGCAGGCCATGGATTATATTTCCTATATCATTGCCGTGGAAGAAATTGCCCGCGTGGATGGCAGCCAGGCGGCGACCGTGGCCGCCGGAAACTCACTGGGCATCGGACCGCTATACTACTTTGGCAATGAAGCGCAGAAGGAAAAATATCTTCCCAAACTGTGCCGGGGTGAGGCCCTGTGGGGATTCGGACTCACCGAGCCCACGGCCGGGTCCGATGCCGGCGGCAGTAAAACCACGGCAGTCAAAGATGGCGATGATTGGGTGATCAATGGGTCTAAAATATTCATCACCAATGCGGCCTGCGAGATGACTCTGGGGGTGACCGTTCAGGCGGTGACCGGCAAGCGTGAGGATGGCCGGCCGGAATACACCTGTTTTATCGTCGAGGCCTGCACAAAGGGGTTCAAGGCGGTCCCCATGCATAAAAAAATGATGTGGCGGGCCTCCAATACGGCGGAACTGTATTTTGACGATGTCCGTGTTCCGCATGAAAACATCCTCGGCAAACAGGGCGACGGGTTTCACCAGATGCTCCAGACCCTGGACGGCGGCCGCCTGTCCATCGGCGCCATGGGACTCGGCGGCGCCCAGGGAGCCTTTGAGGCCGCGCTGAAATATGCCAAGCAGCGGGAACAATTCGGCCAACCGATCAGTAAATTCCAGGCCAACGCCTTCAAGCTTGCCGATTGCGCCATGGAAATCGAATGTGCCCGTAATCTTTTATACAAAGCCTGCTGGCTGAAAAGCCACAAGCGCCCCTATGAAAAAGAGGCCGCCATGGGCAAGCTCTACTGCTCCGAGTTGATGGGACGGGTCGCCGATCATGCAGTCCAGATTCATGGCGGATACGGGTTGATGAAAGATTACGGTGTGGAGCGCTTTTATCGGGACCAGAAGCTGCTGGATATCGGCGAGGGCACGTCCGAGGTTCAGCGCATTGTAATCTCACGACATATTGGATGTTAAAATTGACGGATTCGTAAAAAGCCCGATATCGGCGTTACGCTTCATCCTTCGTCACTGCGGAGTACAAGCAGTACGCCTCATTCCTCAGGATTCGCAAGCCTTGATCTCGGGCTTTTTACGAATCCGTCCGGAAGAAGACTTTTTACGAGTTCATCAAGATTGGAGAGAAAAACCATGCTTGATATAAAAAAAGACACCATGACCGAAACGATGCTTAACATCGAAAAAGAGAATCAGGTCACGACATTGACCCTCAACCGCCCGCAGGTCATGAATGCATTTAATTTCCAGTTGCTCCATGAATTAAAGGAGCAGATCGACGCCCTGCGGTTTGATTCCGATAACCGCGTGGTCATCATCACCGGGGCGGGAGAAAAAGCCTTTTGCTCGGGTGCCGACCTGAAAGAACGCGCCTCACTGCCGCCGGCCAAGGTCAAGGAATATATCTTCACCATCCGCAGCCTGTTTACATCCATTGAACAGTTGAACAAGCCGGTCATCGCCGCGGTCGGTGGCATTGCCCTGGGCGGGGGCACCGAACTGGCCCTGGCCTGCGATATCCGCATCGCCTCGGACAATGCCACCATGGGACTGACGGAAACGCGCCTGGCCATCATTCCCGGGGCCGGGGGCACCCAGCGTCTGCCGCGCATCGTGGGCAAAGGCAAGGCCAAGGAACTGATTTTCACGGGCAAGCGGGTCGGCGCCCAGGAAGCCCTGGCCATTGGACTGGTCAACCAGGTGGTCCCCAGAGAAGGGCTCATGGCAGCCTGCCGGGAACTCGCTGGCCAGATCTGTGAAACCGGCCCCATCGCTATCGAGCAGGCCAAGTATGCCATCAACTACGGCATGGAAACAGATCTTCACTCGGGACTTGCCATGGAGTCCAACGCCTATTGGGTCACCATTCCCACCAAGGATCGGCTTGAAGGCCTGGCGGCGTTCAAGGAAAAACGCAAACCTGTCTACCAAGGAGAATAGCCATGTTTCTGCAGGATACGCCCAGTCTACTGCAAAAAGATTCGACGATAACAGAAAATCGGATGTTTTGGGAAGCCGAAGAGAAAAAGCTGGACGAAAGAGTGAATGCAGCCACCTGGCCGGGCGGGCAACGTGCAGTGGACCGCCTGGCCAAACAGGGCAAAAAGCCGGTTCGCGACCTGATCCAGCAGCTCATCGACCCAGGCAGCCTGTTTTTCGAACTGGGACAGCTTGCCGGCTTCGGAGTGAACTACCCGGACGGGATCGATGATGTGCCTTGTGGCGGTGTGGTCACGGGCATCGGAAAAATCAACGGCAACTGGACCATGATCTTCGGCAATGATTCCCGGGTCAAGGCCGGGGCCTATTTTCCGATTACGTTGAAAAAGCACATGCGCGCCCAGGCCATCGCCGAGCGATGCGGGCTGAACTGTGTCTACATTGCCGACTCGGCCGGGGCCTTTTTGCCCATGCAGGTCGACGTATTTCCCGATGACGGTCATTTCGGTTCCATGTTTTACAACATGGCCCGGATGTCTGCCAAGGGGCTCAAGCAGATCACCATGAGCACCGGCGGGAATACGGCCGGCGGCGCCTACATCGTTTTCATGGCCTGCCAGTCCGTCATGATCGACAAGATGTCTTATTCTTTTCTGGGTGGTCCGCCGTTGGTAAAGATGGCCACCGGAGAAGTCATCTCGGCCGAGGATCTAGGCGGGGCCAGGGTACATACCCAGGTATCCGGCGGGGCCGACCATTTTTGCGCCAACCAGGATGAGGCGGTGGGCCGTGTAAGGGAAATTCTGGCCCTGGACGCCCCACAGAAGATTCATTCCCACCGGTATGCCGAAGCAAAGCCCACCTCGCCCCCTGAAACCATCTATGACCTGATGCCAAACCAGATTCATCAGGGCATCGATGGCAGACGGATCATCCAGGCCATTGCCGATGATTCCTATTTTATCGAATACAAGAAATCCTATGCCCCGGGCCGCGGGGACAACATCCTGACCGGCAAGATCCGCATCAAGGGCATTCCCGTGGGCGTTGTGGCCTCCAATTCAGTGGGCATCATCTTTGCCGAAGCAGCCCGCAAAGCCGCCGAATGGGTCGTGCGCTGCTCCCAGGAAAAAACGCCTTTGCTGTTCGTACAGAGCGCCCCCGGCTACATGGTGGGCTCCGAGTCGGAACATCAGGGCATCGGCAAGTACGGATCCGACATGGTTCGAACCGTGGCCTGCGCCCAGGTGCCGCGCATCCAGCTGGTCATCGGACCGGATAACGGGGCGGCCAACTACGGCATGTGCGGCCGCGCCTACCGTCCCCATTTCCTTTTCAGCACCATGCGCGCCCGTACCGGCGTGATGAGCGGCAGAAGCGCCGCCGGCGTGCTGCTTTCCATCGAAGAGAAAAAGCGCGAAGCCAAAGGCAAGCCCATGACGGCCGAAGAAAAGCAGGCCTTCAGCCAGAAAATGATCGAGAAATACGATGGCGAGGCCCATCCCTTTTTCTGCGGCTCGCGCCTGCTCACGGACCGGGTGCTCAAGTTATCGGAGATTCGTGATTGGCTTGGCATGGCCTTCGAGGTGAGTTTGATAGAGCCCATCGGGGAGCCGGCCTTTGGTAATGTTAGATTCTAAATCGATATAGGTAACAGATCAACACGAGTAAAAGAAGGAGTGATTCATGACCGAATATGATTATTGGAAAATTTTCCCGCGGATGCCGAAAAAAGTCACCCTGGGTGACATCACCGTTAGAGACGGGTTTCAACACCTGGAAAAATTCATCTCCACCCGGGCCAAGATTTTCTACGCGGAGAATATGATCTTTGCCGGTTGCCACAACATCGAGGGGACCAACCTGGGCAATGCCTATCTGATGCCCCAGTTCAGCGATGCCGAAGCGGTGCTGAGGCACCTTCGCAGCGACCGGTTCAAGGCCCGCTGCGAGAAAAAAGGAATCAACACTGATGATCTGACCATCACCGCCGTGACCATCCGGGAACCGGCCGTGGACCGGGCCATTGAGCTGGCCAAGCGTGGCATCGGCCCAGATCGCTGCCTGATGATGGTATCAACAGAAGAAGAGCATCATTTCGCCAACTCCGGCACCACCCTTCCCGACTACTGGAAAGAGTGCGAACGGGCCATTTTAAAATGCCGCGACGCCGGCCTTCAGATGTGCGGTACGGTAAGCACCATTTGGGGCAGTCCCATTGCCGGGGCCACCGAGCTCAAGGATGCCGTGGAGTTTACCAAACGCTGGCTTGAAATCGGTGCCACCGACATCGAGCATGCCGATCATGACGGCAGCGCATCGGCCCCGGAAGTATATCGCTATTTTTCCATGGTTCTGGATGAAATCCCTGATCCGTCCCTGCACATCGCTCACTTTCACGAAACCAAACGCATGGCCTCGGCTTCGGCATTGGCTGCCATGCAGGCCGGAATTTCTCATTTTGAGGGCACATTGGGCGGTCTGGGGGGGCAGCCGGCCAATTTTCTGGATGACTGCCCGGTGCCTGGAACGGTTGACTATTATTACGAAGATCCGCCTTATGTGGGCCTGATCTGCCTTGAGGATTTACTGGTGCAGATTGACGAAATGGGCATCGAACACGGCTATGATGTGGACCGGGTGCTGTGGCTGGGTCGCCAAATGGAACGAACCGTGGGCCAGCGCCTGAGAAGTGAGGCGGTCATCAATGGACGGACCCTTAAAGATGGGCATATGAAATTTGCCCGTCCGGGGCTGACCAGACGCAAAGAGGCGCTTGGCGAAGCAGCCGGTCAAAATATTCCTGAAGGATGGAGGGAAATGGCGATCCTGCCCGTGCGGTACCGCCCGTAATCTGTCATTTTCAATGACGATAAATAGCGAACTAACGTCAATGGTGAATAAGAAGGGAGAAAAAAATGAATTCAACTGTGTCCCTGCCCCATATTAATGTCGATTACTTCCAAGAGCTGACAGGAGAAATCGCCCAGTCGGAGACGAGTAGTATAACCGGAATCGGCGATCGAATCCAGGCCCTTCGGGAAGAAAAGGGATTTTCCATCGAGGAGCTTGCCAGTATGACCGGGTTTTCCACCGAATTGCTGTCCAAGATCGATACGCGGGAGGTCATGCCCCAATTGGGCACGGTGATGAAACTATCCAAGGCACTGGAGGCTGCCATGGGTGGTCTCATTTCCGGTGAGGGCGACAAACCCTATGCCATCACGCGCATGGGAGAACAAAAAACCATTTCCCGCTCCACAACCCAAGGCGGGCAGAAGCAATTGTACATTTACAAAGGACTGGCGGCAGACGTCAAAGGCCGCCACATGGAGCCGTTGCTCGTCAAATTGATCGAAAGCTCACAGAAAGAAATATCTCAACACGATGGTGAGGAATTTATTTATGTGCTTCAGGGGACGGTGGTATTGGAACTGGGCTCCGAGCGTCATGAATTGTCACCCGGGAACAGTGTGTATTACTCATCCACCACCCCCCACTGGCTGACCGCCAAATCCGATACAGCAAACGTGCTGGCCGTGCTGTACAATCAATAATCGATAACATTGGCTCACCTTTGAAAACGAAAAAAGAGGTGTAAAATGGGAAAACTGTTATGGGAACCCTCCGAAGCGCGGGTTCAAAACGCCAACATGACCGCGTTTATCCACGGCATCAACCAAGAGTACAATCAACACATCAACGATTACAATGACCTGTGGCAATGGTCGGTGACCAACATTTCCGATTTCTGGCAGGAAATGTGGGCCTACGGCGGTGTTATCGCATCGACCCAACCCACCACAATCATCAATAATGACCAGACCATGCCTGGCGCCAGATGGTTTGCGGGGGCAAGACTCAACTTTGCCGAAAACCTGCTGCGCTTTCGTGATGAGCAAACCGCCATCATCTTTTACGGTGAAGATCGCATCCGCCGAGAGCTATCGTACAACGCGCTGTTTGCCGAGGTCAGCGCCGTGGCGGCGGCCCTCAAATCGTTGGGCGTAACCACCGGTGACCGGGTCGCCGGGTTCATGCCCAACCTGCCCGAGACCATCATCGCCATGCTGGCTGCAACCAGCCTGGGGGCGACCTGGTCGTCCTGCTCACCCGATTTCGGCATCAAAGGCGTCCTCGATCGATTCGGCCAGATCAAGCCCCGGGTCCTGTTCACCGCCGACGGCTATTGGTTCAAGGGCAAGCGTATCGACAGCCTGGATCGTGTACAGAAAATCCTCGAGCAGATCGATTCCGTGGAAAAGGTTGTCGTCGTCCCATACGCCCAGGATGATCCGGACCTGAGCAAGATCCCCAACAGCGTCCGATTCCATGATTTCAAGATAAAAAACCCGTCACCCCTGGAATTTACACAGCTGCCGTTCGACCACCCGCTGTACATCATGTACTCTTCCGGTACGACCGGGCTGCCCAAATGCATGGTCCAGAGTGCAGGCGGCATCCTGCTGCAACAGATGAAAGAACACCTGCTGCACACGGATCTGAAACGGGAGGACACCATCTTCTATTTCACGACTTGCGGCTGGATGATGTGGAACTGGCTGACCTGCGCCCTATCCGTCGGCGCCACCCTGGTCCTTTACGATGGCAATCCCTTCCACCCCGGCCCCGACATCCTGTGGAAGATGGCCGAAGCCGAAAAAATCACCGTTTTCGGCACCAGCGCCGGTTACCTGTCGGCCCTTTCCGCAACCGGCTTGAAGCCCGGTGAGCGATTTGATCTGTCACCGCTGCGGGCCCTTCTGTCAACCGGCTCGCCCCTTTCCATCGAGGGGTTTGATTTCGTTTACCGCAACATCAAAAAAAACCTGCAACTGGCATCCATCTCCGGCGGCACCGACATCAATGGCTGTTTTGCCCTGGGCAATCCCATCGGCCCGGTTTATGCCGGCGAGCTGCAATGCCGCGGACTGGGAATGAAGGTCGAGGCATACGACAGCAATGGTCAGCCGGTGATCGGCCAGCAAGGGGAACTGGTCTGCACCGCCCCCTCCCCTTCCATGCCCATTTATTTCTGGGATGACCCGGACGGCACAAAATATCATGCGGCTTATTTTGATGTTTACCCCGGCATCTGGCGCCACGGAGATTACATTCAGATCAACGACCACGGCGGTGTGGTGATTTATGGGCGTTCCGATGCGACCCTCAACCCGGGCGGGGTCCGCATCGGCACGGCGGAGATCTATCGCCAGGTGGAGGTCCTGCCGGAAATCGAGGACGCGCTGGTTGTGGGGCAAAACTGGAAAAACGATGTCCGCGTGATTCTGTTTGTCAAGCTGGTCAATGGCCATGCCCTAAGCGATGACATCTGCAATCAAATCCGGCAGACAATCCGCACCCATACCTCGCCCCGGCATGTCCCGGCCAAGATCATCGCGATGCCGGACATTCCCTATACGCTGAACATGAAAAAAGTGGAAATCGCCGTCAAGAAAATCATCGAAGGCCAAACCGTGCAAAACAAAGACGCGCTGAAAAATCCGGAGATTCTGGATTTTTATGCCAATATCAAGGAGCTGCAACAAGATTGATTCATTACCTTAAAATAGGGAGAAAATAAAATGAGCAAAGAGATTGTCGCCCCCATGCCGGGTGCCATCGTTAAACTGGATGTCAAAAAGGGTCAGGCCGTTGCTGAAGGCGAGACGCTTCTTTTTCTTGAAGCCATGAAGATGGAAAATCCAATCGTGACGCCGGTGGCCGGGACAGTGGCCGATATCCTGGTAAATGTCGGAGATCAATTGGCAACCTACCAATTGCTGGCCATGATCGAATAATTTCGTTTTATCGAGCCAAAGCCCGAATCACTGATTTCGCTCGTTATGACCTATCAACCGGGGGTGCCAATGGCGGCACCCCTGTTTTATTATCTGGCCATACCTTGCCAGCCGCACGTCGACCTCTTACCTTAACCCTATCGTTGCATAAAAAGATGCGTAAATCATTGTTACCTCGCGATTTTGCAACGATAGGCAAAATTGCCATTGGGGCCTGTGTCCCCATCACATGAATGTAAGCCCAAGGAGAAGCCATGAACCAAGAAAAGTTTACGATTCCCAATATTTCCTGCGGACACTGTGTATCGGCCATCGAATCTGAACTGGGCGAGGTGAACGGCGTAACTTCGGTAAAAGCCGACGCCGAAACCAAGACCGTCGTCGTCCAGTGGGATACGCCGGCCTCCATCGAACAGATCCGGGCCACCCTGATCGAAATCAATTACCCGGCACAATAGGCAAACCGATGGCCCATCAATCAATCACCTTGCCTGTCACCGGCATGACTTGCGCCAACTGCGCCATGAACATCGAACGGGGGCTGACAAAACTGCCCGGGGTGGACGAGGCCAATGTCAACTTTGCCGCCGAACAAGCCTCGGTCATCTTCGATCCCAAAAGTGCATCCCCCCAGGATCTCGTGGACAAAGTCGAAGGGCTCGGCTTCAAAGTGACCATGGCACATGTCGATTTTCCGGTGACGGGCATGACCTGCGCCAACTGCGCCATGAACATCGAGCGGACCTTGAATAAAAAGGTGCCCGGGGTGGTCGGTGCGGCGGTCAATTTTGCGGCCGAACGGGCAACGGTCGACTACCTTCCCGCCATGGTCACCGTGGAGGATCTGGCGGCAGCCGTGGAAAACGCCGGATTCGGTGCCATCATTCAACAGGAAGGCGAACCGTCCGACGCGGAGGCCGAGGCCCGCAGGCGGGAAATCGATGATCAGGCCCGCAAGTTCACGGTGGGAGTCGTCTTCGCCCTGCCCCTTTTTGTACTCAGCATGGCCCGGGATTTTGGTTTGGTGGGCATGTGGAGCCACCACGCATGGGTCAACTGGTTGTTCCTGGGACTGGCCACGCCGGTGCAGTTTTACACCGGCTGGGACTACTATGTCAGCGGGCTGAAGAGCCTACGCAATAAAAGCGCCAACATGGACGTCCTGGTCGCCATGGGATCATCCACGGCCTACATCTATTCGTTGGCCGTGTTGCTCCTGCCGGCATTGGACGGACATATCTATTTTGAGACCTCGGCGGTAATCATCACCTTGATCAAGATGGGCAAGCTGTTAGAGGCCCGTTCCAAGGGCAAGACCGGTAACGCCATCCGCAAGCTCATGGGTCTGCGCCCCAAGACGGCCTTTGTCATCCGGGACGGTAAAGAACAGGAAATTCCCATCGATCGGGTCCGGGTGCAGGACGTGGTCGTGGTGCGGCCCGGCGAACGCATTCCAGTGGATGGGCAGGTGATGGAAGGTACTTCGGCCGTGGATGAATCCATGTTGACCGGCGAGCCGATTCCCGTCGACAAAAGCCAAGGGGATATCGTGGCCGCCGGCACCATCAACGGCCAGGGCATGCTGACCTTTGCCGCCACCCGGGTGGGGCGCGAAACCGCCTTGGCCCAGATCATCCGCCTGGTGCAGGAGGCTCAGGGCAGCAAGGCGCCCATCCAAGCCTTGGCCGATCGGGTGGCCGCCGTATTCGTGCCGGCGATTATCCTGATCGCCCTGGTGGTGTTCGGGTTCTGGTGGGCCGCCGCCGGTGACTTCGTGACCGCCATGATCCGCATGGTGGCGGTCCTGGTCATCGCCTGCCCCTGCGCCCTGGGCCTGGCCACCCCCACGGCCATCATGGCCGGCACCGGCAAGGGCGCCGAGGGGGGAATTTTGTTCAAGAACAGCCGCGCCCTGGAAGGCGCCACCCACCTATCCACGGTAATCCTGGATAAGACCGGCACGATCACCGCAGGCAAGCCGGTCGTCACGGATGCTGTTCCCTGCTCCGAAAACGATGTCACCGGCGATCGGCTGCTGACCATCGCCGCATCGGTGGAAAACGGGTCCGAGCATCCCTTGGGCAAGGCGGTGGTAAAAGCGGCACGAGACCGGTCCTTGGCGCTATTGCCGGTGCAGGATTTCAAGGCCCACGGTGGAGACGGTGTGGAGGCCAGCATCGATGGCCTCCACGTCAAGGTGGGGAAGCCCCACTGGTTTGACGACCCACCCGGATTGATTCCCGAGAATCTGGAGAAGCGAATCGCCGCATTTCAATCCCAGGGAAAGACGGTCATGGTCGTGTCCCAGGCTGGCCGAATGATGGGAATGTTGGCCGTAGCCGACCAGATCAAGGCCGACTCACCGGCGGCCATTGCCACACTGAAAAAACAGGGGTTGGAAACCGTGATGCTGACCGGTGACAACCAACGGGCGGCTGAGGCGATTGGTCGGCAGGCGGGGCTGGATCGCGTGCATGCCGAGGTTCGCCCTGAGGGAAAAGCCTCGCGAGTCAAGGCGCTGCAAGAAGCGGGCAAACGCGTTGCCATGGTGGGTGACGGCATCAACGACGCACCGGCCCTGGCCCAGGCCGATATTGGGTTCGCCATTGGATCGGGCACTGACGTGGCCATCGAAGCCGCCGATGTTATCCTGTCGGCCGGATCGTTGAAGGGTGTCCCGCGGGCCATCGCCCTTAGCCGGGCCACCATGGCCACCATCCGCCAGAACCTGTTTTGGGCCTTTTTCTACAACGCCGTCCTGATCCCTATCGCCGCCGGCGCCCTCTATCCATTCGAAGGGTTACCCATGATGCTACGCCAGCTCCATCCCATCCTGGCGGCCATGGCCATGGCCTTTTCCAGTGTGTCGGTGGTATCAAACAGTCTGCGGCTGTATCGGGCGGAAATCGGTGATAGTTAATTTTCCATTAACATCACTTCCTCGGCCAGCGCCTTGTAGTCCTTGGCCCCATAACTGCCACTGCGGTAGAAAACCACCGGTTTGCCGACCTCTGCACTTTCGGCGATGGTCGTATTAGACCGAATGGTCGTATCGAATACGAGATCGCGGTAGCGTTCATCGCTCTTGAGCTGATCCAGAACCACATTGGCCACACGGGTACGCAAGTCCACCAGGGTGGGAATAATGCCGGAAATGACAAGATCAGGATTAATTTCCTCACGCACCGCTTCGATGGTATCGAACAATTCGGCAAGTGCGCCGTAGGCGTAAGGATGGGTCTGGCAGGGGACCAGCACCTCCGAGGCACAATTAAAAACGTTAACGGTGAGTAGGGATAGGCTGGGAGGCGTGTCCATCAGGATAAAATCGTATTCACCGAAAAGCGGTGCCAATGATTCCTTGAGACGATTTTCCCGACCTTCGGCATCCACCAGCTCGATTTCAGCACCCGACAGATCCACATGGGAGGGAATCAGGCTCACGCCCTTCCATCGCGTGGTAACGATCGCCTCCCGACTGTCTTCGATACCATTTCCCATGATCA
The DNA here is from genome assembly GCA_963674765.1 of uncultured Desulfosarcina sp. Taxonomy (GTDB): domain Bacteria; phylum Desulfobacterota; class Desulfobacteria; order Desulfobacterales; family Desulfosarcinaceae; genus Desulfosarcina. The sequence goes on from OY771548.1 coordinate 5,999,049, forward strand.
GATCATAAACCGATGCATCACCGTCATCCACGGTTACCCCAAGCCCTCTGGTGGCATTGGCTTGGGGATCCATGTCCACCACCAACACCGATCGGTCCAATAGGGAAAGCGCCGCGGCCAAGTTGATTGCGGTCACGGTTTTACCCACACCGCCTTTTTCATTGGCTATTGCAATCGCTCTAGTTTTTTTGTTGGCCATCCTACCTCCCTTCCTTCCGTATGTATATATTGCCTATAGTCGATCCAAATCCGCCTTGAGTGTGGTAATCTTCTCCTTGAGCATGCTTGAGCGGTCTTCCATCTCCGCCAACCCTGCCGATACCTTTTCCTTATCCAGCTGATGCATGTTGACTCGTTCTACCAGATTGGACAGGTCGCTTCCCTGGTGCTGGAAGCGTTCTATCATCTGCCCGTGCACGGCCTGTGCGGCAGCATCGGCCAATTTCAGCAAATACTGAAACTTGATATTCTCCTTGTAGTCTTTCATGTGAAACAAAATGGAACGTTCGGTCTCTCGTTTCATCCGCTTGATACTCGAGGCGAGGACTAAAAATTGCTCCTGCTGCGCCTTGTCCACCGTTTTCTTGAAGGCTTTCTTAACCAAGTTGATGATCTTGTAGACGCCCAAACGCATGACCGCCTCGGTTTTAATCTGGGTGGTGTAATGCATGGTTGCGTCGGCCGGGGGCAACGAAAGGCCGGCGCCCAGGCGAATGCGCTCCAGGTCCGAGGCGATACTGATCCGTGGCCATGTGCGTCGTACCGTAGTCGGGCCGTTTTCCAGGGCGCCTTCATACTGGGCCAGGGCATCATCGATCATGGCCCCGTAAGGCCCGGCAATCTCGTCCAGGTAATCCAACAACTGTTTTTCGTGATCCTTGATGAAATGAATCACCTGGGGGTTGACGGTTTCCGCCATAGTGGCATCCACGGCCTGCTTGAACTCCTGAAATACCAAATAGAGCGTATTGCCGAAGCCTGCGGAGCGCAGATTCTCATCGTAACGCCGAAGATCCACCTGATACCCCCGTACGAATTGGACGACGGTGGCGACCGGGCCGTCACCGTGGACATCGAAAAAGCGGTCGACGGCATTTTTCAGATCCCGCTTGATATGGTTCACGGCGCCGTCCAGGGTATTTTTAACGGTTACTTTCAAGCGGTCCAGGCGTCCCCGTTGATCGTTGGCACGATCGGCCAGTTCCCGAGCCTCGCCGGCATCACGGGTCAACAGATTTTGATGAAAACCAATCCACTTGACAACCCCGACAGCAACGATCTCCAGCCTCTCCAGATGATTTTTCAGCAGCAAGGCGTGCCGTTCGCCGTGTATTTTTTGTTCCAGGAAACGGTGGAAATGTGACCGCTGGGTGGTCGTGAAGTCAACCATGGCTGTTTCTTGACACCAATGATTCAGCCGGTCCCGATCTCTCTGGGGAAGCCCGGATTCCATCTGGGACATGAGTGAAAACAATGCCGAAAAGGTAAACAGCTGTGGATCCGGGCAGATCAATCGCAGATCGGCTTCTATTTTGCCGACACCGGCTTCTAGTTCGCGGAGTGATTCGTGTTCGCTTAAATCACAATTGACCACAAAGGCCACGGTATCCAGAATGCCCATGTTGCGGATCATGGACAGGAAGCGAATATCCGCCTGGCGCATCCCGGTGCGGCTACTAATCACGTAAATCGTGAGATGCGCCAGCGTCAGATAATCCTGAATCATGGCCATGTGCAACGGGTTGGGGGAGTCGCTGCCCTGGCAGTCCGCAATTTCCACGCCCCCGCCCAGACCGGGATGATCGATTTCCACCATCACATCCCGGAGATAGACGGCCATGGCATCATCCCCCACGAAGTCACGGTGCAGGGAAAAACGATCGGCGTCGAAAACGACCGTGGCCGAATCGGTTTCCACATGTCGTCGGACACGATCATAGCCTTCCAGGTAGGATTTCAGCAGCACGCTTCCGGAACTGCGTGTGTCATTGACGATCAACTGATCGGCGGCCAACTCGCCCAGTGCCTGCTCCAGTGTTCGACGATCTTCCTCGTGCCGAATATCGAAATCATGTTCTCTCGTCGCCCGCTGATGGCCGGGTAGAAGCACGGCAGCTTCATTGATCTCCCGGTTGATTTCATCCCAGGCTTTCAAGTGCAGGGTGGCGCGCAATCGACTGCCGCTTCTCACCCGCGTAACGATGGAGGTTACCACGCCGGCACCGCGTTTTAGATAATCCCCACCGAACAGGGTATTCACGAAAGTGCTCTTCCCCGATTTAATGGCGCCGACGACGGCGATACGCATGGTTTCCCCGGGAATTTGTTCGCGAAGCGTCTGGCAGGTGGCTTTCCATTGGGAAATGCCGTGATCACTGATCTCATTTATCTTCTCGGTATCGTCCAGGAGACCGATCATGTCATCGTTGATCCGAGCGAGTTGGTTCTTGAGTTCTTCGTAAGCTGGCATATCGATCGTTTCTCAGGCGTCGTTTGATTCAAGCCGTAATGAAAGCCCATTGATGAAGCGCCGTTAGTTTACAACGGATACCGATCAGGGGTCGAATCCCGAATTTTTTACATTCAAACGAATCGATTGTCAAAGCTTTACCGTCTTGACCACCGGATGGCCGCATTTGGATTGGTTTTCAGCTTTTCCAGGCATGGCTCAGCCGTATAAGTATCACCGGTCAATTCGAGCATGGTTTTCTGTAGTGGACGACCACAGCCACACGACCATCGATCCGGCCCAGTGTCACGGGTGGGGCACCTGTGTGGCCGAATGCCCGGGCAAGGCCATCACCCTGGCCCGCTACACCGACGATCAGCTGATCGTTAGGATCTAAGCGCTTTTTCTGGCAGCGTAAACCGTAAGGGCACGGCGCGCCGTGCCCCTACCCCCGCAACAGGAGTAACCTTATGCCTATCAAATGAAATGGGCCATATCTGGATGGACACCCAACAGTCGAGGCGATCATGGATCGCTAAGGATCGGCGCGATAAATGTGAAGGACCCCTATCCCGACGGCATGGCCCGCGAAGTGATGCGCTTGATGCGCCGTTCGGATTATGGCGGCAAGGGGAAGTTGCGATCCTATCCCATGACCTTCAAGGCCAAGGACGAACGGGTCGTGGAAGGCAATCTATCGGCCAATATCATCTATGATGACGATGGACGGGAACTGGCGTCGGTGGGTATCTTCGTGGATCTGGAGGAGCAGCTGCATATCGAACGTCAGCTCCAAAGGACCCAGGAGCAACTCCTGCAATCAAAAAACTGGTCGCCATGGGCCGCCTCACCTCTCAGATCGCCCACGAACTCAACAACCCGCTTTACGGTATCATGAACACCCTGGAACTGATGAAGTCGGAAATACCGGTGGGCAATAAACGGCGCAAACTGCTGGACATGTCTTTGTTGGAAACCGTGCGCGTGACCGACATGCTGCGTAAAATGCTCTCCTTTTCAAAACCCGATCAGGAGGAGCGCGCACCGGTGGACATCAATATTATCCTTGATGAAATCCTTTTACTGCATGAAAAACAGCTATGGGAACATTCCATTAAGGTGGTCCACAGCTTCGCCGACCATCTGGGCAATGTCAATGCATCCAAGAATCAATTGCGGCAGGTGTTCCTGAATCTGATCTCCAATGCCCGTGACGCCATGCCCGACTGCGGTCGCCTGACCGTGGCCACGGAGGGGGATGACTACTTCGTCTTTTTATTTTCAAGTTTAAAACCAGTTAACACCGAAGATGCGGTCTTTGTACTCCCAAGGGGGTGTGCTTCTTACCTCATCCTCGGGATATACTTTCAGCAGCTGATCTCCAAAAGTGGATGTTCCTTTTTCAAGTTTTTTTTCATATTGGAAGTGCCACCATTCGGCACCAAGCCAGGTACCGCCGGTAAAAAAAGATCTTCTCGACCTGATTCGCTCGAAACCAACCGATTGAAATAATCTGGTCAGGTCGATAAACTTGTCCGTTACGGTTCGAGATGATTTTCGGGAGCCATAGGTGACGGCATCGATTTCAATGTTTTTTCCACCGGGAGCGCGAACATACACACGCCAATATCGGTCCCCGTCAGTCGCAACTACAAATGGGTCTCTGGTACGATTTTCCATTCCGCTGCCGACGAACAGATCCAAAGCTCTTCCGGTATAATGAAACGATGTGGCACTACGGGAAGCGCTGACGTTTGCATGCAGTGACCGTCTAGCGCCTGAACTGGTCAATATCCCTCCCGCCTCGACTACTTTTTCCCTTACCTGCAAATAGGCCTGAGCCGCATCCTCCCTTAGAAAAAATCTGTCATAACCATCGCGGTATCGATCTGCCGGCACACGCACCCAGTTCATCAGATCCGACTGAAGCTCATTTTCGATACGAGGATTCAATTGTTCATCCACATGAATTTTCAAGGCTTTATACAGTCCCTTCCGCGTTGTCGGGCCGACGATCCCGTCCCCATAAAAATGGTGATCCTCCTGGAACTGGACAACGGCTTTCCCTTGATCTGCATTGCTTCTTCCTTGGGTACATTTGAGGCAATCACCACTGCATGGTGTTTAGAATCATTCCGTCAACCAATAGGTTGGATAATAATTAGGAACCGGTAGTAGATTGGCGAGTAGCTATTTTCTTTCTCCAGAAAGACAGACAAAGGATTGTGGAGCATGCCCGAGAATCCGGTCGATCACAAATCCGAGGGTCCAGTTCACTTCCATCCCATTGATCCTATCCACGGCATTGATGGAATGAATGGATTCGTTCATCCCGTATCCTTGTGAAAGAAGTAGCCAGTAATAAGCGGAAGCGAAACAATATGTTTTCAAGTAACGAAGTACCGCCTCATCGGTACCATGTTGCTCTGAAATATCAGCCCAGCTTTGGCCACAAAATTCCGCGCCTTTGCGGCGAAGAATCCTTAGGAAAGCGTCTTCATCATGGTTCGCGGATAAAAACCTGTATAAATGATATAAGCCTGATAAAGCGTAGTAGTCGCCTTTGGGGGCCGGGTCGCGATGCACCGCAAACAGGCAGCGGGGATCATGACCATACGCATTATCACAGACAGTGTCGAACCTCTCGCGAACCAGTGCGGCACAACGCTGAAAGTCACCGGCTCCGACTCCGCCAGATGTCGGCAAGCCAACGGGGTAGCAATATTGTGTGGCGGTGGTGTACCGCGCTTGATTGGTCTCCATGTGCAAATAGCTTTTGGACGCGATTCGATATGAACGACCTAATATGTGTCTCGCTATCCCCGCTTCCTTTGTTTCGGCAGGAAGGGCAAATGCGATTTGCGTGGAAGCGCCACCCATCTCCAGCATCCCCTCGCGCGCTTGGTCCGGTTCCAACCCGTTGTTCAGATAGTTGACAGCCAGCCAAGCATAGAGCCCTTCGTAGGCTCCGGATAGAACGATCGGCTGTTGGTAATCAAAACTACCCTCCAGGCGGAAGAAACCGTTGATACCCTCCAAAATACGTTGTCGCTCCTCCGAACCCATAATACGCATCCCGGCAGTTGCTATCAGGAAACAAGGTGTGGAAGATCGGCTGGATGATGGCACGATGTTTTTCGCTTTTTCGACGAGTTGACCGATCTTCTTTCTACTCATAAAGGAATCTGTTTTGAACTGGGAAATACCGGGCTCGACTTTACTCGTCTCCAATAGACAAATGGACGGCAACAGATCGTCTCTGGCCGGTCCGACATGATACACGTAGATCCGAGACCCGGTGCTGCCGGCATCGATGACCAAAACATAAGGAGATCCCCCAGGAGATTCCCCCGGAATACCGCCAGTCGGCGGACCGTGTCCGGTAGCGCATCCCATCAGTAAGATGACAACCACGACGGCTCCCATGCGGGTGAAGATCTCTATCCAATATAGATCGTTTTTTTTCTCATCGGCTGATCCGCATCGTTATAAAAAATGGATATAGAGGTTGATCCTATAATCGCCCAAACGATCATCCGATCGGATTACATGGTTAGAATCGCTGTCAATGCCCTATTTATCATCTTCAGGTTTGGCTTGTTTTGTTCTTCTTTCCGGTATACTGCAAATCAGTTGGCGGGAAGCGTTTGATAAATTTTTGGAAATCCTTGTTGCGACCTGGGTCACTGAGATTTTTCGGATCCAGCAGGTTCGTATAGGTTTCGATTAGGCGCATCACCCCTTCCGGAGGATCACCAGCGGTAAACTCCATCTCAATATCGGTCACATCCGATGCTCGTCGGGCCCCGTCCTTGGTTCGTGGAGAGACGGTCACCTTGAAGGAGAGGCGATCGACATCGATTTTATCCTCATCGATAGTAGCTTGTTTCGATTCGATCTCTTCGATCTTCACCGACATGTTGACTTTCATCCGCTCCAACGCAAGTCCCTTGGGGGACACCAGCGAAATCAAGGGTATGGCGGTCTCCGTCTCCTCGTTGATTTTCATGTAGGCCATTTTAGCAAAGAGTTTGAGATTTCCGTCCTTGTCCTCTTTTTGTTCAAAGAACTGGGAAATCATCTGGATGTACTGCTGGGCCAGCATACTGTACGTGGTGGACGCGGCATGATGAATCCCGCGGGTCAGTGCCGCAAGGCTCTCTCGGCTCATTTTCGGTGCCTTTCCCCTACCGGATAGTTTTCTTTTCAGCCATTCAATCAATGATGGGACCCTTTACTTAACAACGTTGCCCTGGTTATAAACCGACAATTTACTGACGGGATAATACATGGCGTCACACGGACATTCGGCGGCGACAAAAGCGATCGCATCCGGGTTGCGGATATCCCTATTCCTGAAGCAGGGGCACCTTATCTTTGGGCAGTTCCGCCGGTCCCATGTTAACATTCGGTAATTTCACAGGTTTGGTCGCCGCATCGGTGAGAAAATCAATGACGCGGTTCAGCGCCTCGGGCGGTCCCTGGCGTTTTATGGATGTGGTGATGCTGTATTTCGCGCGGGTATCGGTCTGACGAGTCTGCTGGGACTTATGCGACACTTTCCCGCTCATTTTGACACTGAACGGCCCCCATCCGATGCTTCCACCAATTCCGGCGTTAGCGTCCGTTTCACTTTTCTTGCTCTCTGACTGAGAAACTTCCAAATCAAATTCGATGGTTCCCTCTTCGATACATATATTGGGATGGGAGATGGCCGCCATCAAGGGGATGCGCATGGTCTTTTTCTGCACCCCTTGCAATGTTCCCTCGCTGTCCACTAACGTCTCATCGTAATCGAACTGAACCGTAATTGCTTTTCCGTCCTTGACACAAACGGTCATTAAAAATTCGGCATAGGCTTGACTGGCCTGGATCTGGGCTTCGATCATGGCACGCAATGGTCCTCCGATCATACGATCCAGTGGAAGGGCGTTGATGACATTTCCAATTAATGTTTCGTCCATGACATTCCTCCTTACTTATATTCCGTTAGATAGTCCCTACCCGGTGACAGGTGAGGACAATGCCAGTAAAAATACCTCACCGGTCGCAGATAAACGATTACTGCCAATCAGATCAAACAACGGATAGACAAAAAGGATCAGGTCCTGTTCGGCCGTAACGGCAGAGGGTTGGGATCAACACAACGCATCGAAAGGTATAGAAGATTCGTTCAAACGTCGATTGTTTTGTCAGGCCAATGAGTATGGGAGAATGGATTGGTGAAAACAGATTGATTATCAATAATAAATAATTATACCTGAACTCATTGGTAAGGGAAAGTGTTTTTTGGCATCACTGATCCGGCACGTGATTAGCAGCGACACTCCAAAACCATAAAAAACTGAAAAGAAAGCAGAATCCCCAAATAGAAATGGGGTGGGATGAGGATGATACACGATAGCACTCAGAAAAAAAGTCGTAAATTATCCAAAGCGCCGCGATACCATGACAGGCGGATAGCACGGTTGGATACAATTGTTGAAATGGCCGGGGACCAGCCGAAGCGACCCAAAATACTTGAGCGCAAAAGAATCACGCCTTGGGACTGAAAAAATCTGACGCCACTGCTTATCGCGCGGCGCGTTTCACCGCCCGCTGCAGGGCGCTGGTGATTTTCTTGGCCGGCCAGGCCGTCACCGTCCATCCGATAGCCATGATCATCAGCCAGATCATGACCTCTCCGGTCTGACTGAAATTTCTTGCCTGGGTCAACCTGGGGCCCAACACCACGGCAGCGACAAAACCGATCAGAATGCGCCACGTATCGGGTGATAAAAGCAGATAAAAAAATAAGTATGAAAAAGTAAGCGGTCGATTGGGCATGTCTACTCCCGGCGTTCCCGTTTGGGTCGGGTTTCGCCCCCCTCGGCCCGACCGATGATGTCCTGAATAGCCGAAGCCAGCGCTCGGCCCGTCAATGCATAGACGTGTCATGCATAATTGCTTTTTCCAGCCGGGTCAACAGCAGATTGACGCCAGTGTTTTTTTCACTTATGGTGAGGGACAACAATCGGGAAAACGGGCATGGATTTAAAAACAAGCTATAACGTTCTGGGGATTGACCCCCAAGCTGACGAAAGCAGCGCCAAGCACGCCTACAAGGCCCAGGTACGTCGGTGGCATCCGGATCAGTTTCCTGAAGGAACGCGTCTCAAGGCCACTGCCGAAGAGCAGTTAAAACAGATCAACATCGCCTATACCCATATCAAAGCCGATCTGGCCCACCGCCGCCATGAACCCATCGGCACGCCGGCCACCGAGTCCACCCAGCAATCTCGAAATGAGCCCCCGCAGAATGATGCGCCGCGCCGAAAAAGGTCAGAGCGCTCCTGGTTTGATCATCTGTTCGACACACTCAATGCCTTTGCCGGTGTCCAACCCGATGATTCAAGCACCACTTCAGGTGATCAAACCCATGCCAAGCGGCGACCGACATTCAGGCAGGTTCTCGATGAGACGGCTGGTGGCAAGCCCATATCCAGTCGAAAACCGAGTGCTCCCGCGGGCCAACACACCCGCTACAGCTATGCTGAGGTATATAAACGATATCGCCGACAAGGCACCACGGTCGGGGAGGTGGATGCCATGCAAAGCAAGGGACCGGTCGAACCGGTGGGTCGGGTGAGGGGGATTGGCAGGTCCCGCTGATCATTCAACAGCGAAAGATTATTCAAGACTATATATTTCCCGCCAATTTCATCACCGCTGGTAAGCGGCCAGCACGCCGACCAGCAGGCACCACACCTTTTCCAAAGACGGCAGATAAAGCCGTTCCGATGGTGAATGGGGATTTTGTATGGTCGGTCCCAGGGAAATCATGTCCATCCCGGGGCACCGATCTCCGATCACGCCGCATTCCAGGCCGGCATGCATGATCTGAACAACCGGTTTTTGGCCAAACAGCTCCCGATATGATGCCGTACAGCGCTGAAGCAGGTCGGATTCAGGATTCATGGGCCAAGACGGATACCCTGTACCCGTTTGCACCCGGGCACCCAAAAGGCGGCCTGTGGCCTCGACGGTCATACAGATCGCATCCAAACGGGAAGGGATCGAACCGCGCTGGTTGCAAGTCACCACCAGCTGGCCGCCTTGTAAGTTAACCATCGCCAGGTTGACGGATGTGCTCACCAACAACGGGTTCAACAGCGCCATTTCAACCGGTCCACTGGGCAGGGCCATCAACAAATCCAACACCTTGGCCGTGTCCTTGTGGGTAAGGCGGTAACGATTACCACCATGCGGGGGCGCCTCATCAATATGGACGCTCATGCCCGGTTCGGTCTGCCGAAATTCGTTGCCGATCATCTGTGCGCAGTCCATTAAGGCCTGTTTCACGGCGGCCACATGGCACCGGTCACAAGCAATGCGTGCTCGGCACATCCGGGGGATTACGTTTTCAGCACTTCCACCAACCAGCTCAATGATGCAGATCGGTTTGGCCGAGCCCCCCGCGCCGAGCAATCGGGCCATAATCTTGTTGGCATTGGCGCGCCCTTTAGCGATGTCGACGCCGCTATGCCCCCCCTGCATGCCAGTGGCGGTCACCTCCAGCAAGACATCGTCGTCGCTCAAGCCTCGTTCTTCAAATGCTCGCGTGATGGTAGTTGACCGTCCGCCGGCACAGCCGACCACGAGTACGCCTTCGTCTTCGGAATCGAGATTGATCATTATGCGGCCGGATAGCAGGGACGGGTCCATTTGCATCGCACCCGTCAGCCCGGTTTCTTCGTCCACCGTAAAAAAAAGCTCCAATGGGGGGTGTATGACTTCCGGATCATCCACCAGAGCAAGCCCCAATGCCAGTCCGATACCATTATCGGCCCCCAAAGTGGTGTCCACAGCGGTCAGCCAGTCACCGTCCTGAACCACGCGAATGGGATCGGTGGAAAAATCATGGTCAGAATCGGCATTTTTCTCACAAACCATGTCCATATGGCCCTGTAAGATAATCGTCGGCGCCTGTTCGAATCCGGGACTGGCCGGCACGCGAATCACCAGGTTGCCAATCGCGTCGGAGTTGACGGTGAGGGCCCTCTCCGCACCCCATTGCCGTAGCCATCGGGAAATCTGCTGTTCCTGCTTCGAACAGCGTGGAATCCGGGTAATTTGTTCGAAATAGTCAAAGACCTTTTGGGTCGCTGGTTCCATGATGATCATTCCCCTACTTATTTTACTTATCACGCGTCGTCCATTCAAGATCGGTGGTCAAATGCCGATATCATCAACCGAAACCGTGCGACACGAAAGGGATGTCTAAACAGAGACGGCCATGAACACCAAATTCTTGTTTATCATTGCGATGTCGTTTTTTTTCGCTTGGAAGAAACTCACCGAACCGTTTTTGCTGTTCTGCGCCCTTTTTGCCACCGCCCTGTGGGTTTGCGTTTTCATCTACCGCATGGAAAATCCCTACCAAACGGTTAACAAAGACAACGAATAAGCCACGCGATCAACTCACCGCTTTTCTAAATATTCGAGGACAGCCTTACAATTTCCCGGCGTAGTGACCAATAGGTGTTCGTCAATCCGTTCACCATTGAGGTGGTCATTCAGATAAAACCGCTCACCGCTGGCCTTATACAGTCTCCCACCGGCAGCTTCCACGATCATGCGTATGGCTGCCAAATCCTGAAAGCTTTCGTTGGCGGTAACCGCCACATCCCCCCTGCCCATGGCCACGTAACACAGATGGGCACCGGTGCAGCCCAGGTTCCTGATTTTACCGGGAAATTGGGAAATATAATAGCGATGGAATCTGGAGAAAGTGAACATCAAGCTTTCATCATCAATGATCCGGTCCGTGGCCACATGAATGCGCTTACCCCCCCAATAGGCGTCTCCACCCGCACGGGCATGGAAGAGGTCACCGGTGGCAGGCATGTAAAAGGCGCCGAACACCGGCCAAAAATTTTCCAATAGTGCTAAGGACATGCCCCATATGGGAATCCCGGCCTGGTAATTATCGACCCCGTCGATGGAATCGAATATCCACAGATATCGCCGACTGTCATGAGTGTAATGGGTATCTAATGATTTGCTGGTAAACACCAAATGATCGGGGAACTGTCTGTCCAGCTTCTGGCGAAAATGTTCACTGACCTGCAGCTCTGCCTGGGTCACCAATCCTTCATCGAATTTGGCGGTTCCCCTTCCCTGTCCGAAACGCTCCAATGCCACCTGACCGGCACTTTCTATGGCCCCGATGGCAAAAGCCGTCAAGGATTCGATTCCATGCGTTGGCGCTTTTGTCATATCACCCCCTGGTCGTTAAAAAGACGGTTTATCTGACAATTGGATATGGCTGAAAAAAAACCGGCCTATCCTTAGGATAGACCGGTATTAATCATTGCCGCCGCTGAAGGATTAAATATCAGCAGGATAATCAACGCGATAACGCTAAATAGTGATGAGAACGAATTCAAATAGAAATATTTTTAGTTAACCCTCAATTCGTTAATTGAATACCGGCAATCGGGCCGGCCCCCGATTGCCTGGCGTAAAAATCTGATATTTCATTTATTTTTTGGTCGAGGAATATCCGTCGGCATACCACCCGCCACCTTTGAGCTCGAAACTACAGGCGGAAATTATTTTTTTTGCTTCATTATGACAATGGGGGCACTCAACGGTCTTGGTATCCATACGGACCAGTTTTTCGGTAATGTGGCCACATTCACACTGAAATTCGTAAACCGGCATTTCAAATTCCTTTCTGTCTCAGCCGAAGCGCTTGAGAGGATCGCTGATGATCTTGTTTTGTCAACTTAGTTCTGTTTATGGCACATGTCAAGCCCCGAAAATCAGGCTTTTGCTGTCCCCCAGGACAAATCAGAATAAGGGAAGCCGGTGCCGGCGCTTCGAATGCCCCTATGGCATTGAGCGGATCGCAAGGGGACATCACTTCTGCTCGATCTTTACCACCAAATATCCGGCATTACGGCGTTTGATCAGCAGCTGAATGCTGTCGCTAGTATGGTATTTTTTCATCAATTGAACAAATTCGCTACGATCTTTGACAACGGAACGATTGATTTCCTTGATGATGTCCCCAGGGCGGACATCCGCATTCTGGGCCAGGCTATCGTCTTTGACATCCGTCACCAGCACCCCATTTTCGTTTCCATCGATTCCGAAACGACGGGCGATGTCAGAGTCCAAATCCGTCACGTCGATGCCCAACTCATCGTTTTCCCGACCCTGGGATAGTTCGGTCTTTTGATCGTCATCCCGTTTGGCCAGGGTCACGGTCATTGTTTTTCGTTTTCCGTCGCGAATCAGATCGACCTTGGTTTGATGGCCCACCGGCGTGTTGGCGATCATCGAAGAAAGTTCGCGTCCCGTGGACACCGTTTTGTCATTGATGGATAAAATCACATCGTTGATTTTGATTCCCGCCTTATCTGCCGGATCACCGTCAAACACCTGGGTAACCAGCACGCCTTTTTCCTCTTTCAGCCCATAATAGTCGGCCAGTTCAGGTGTCAGGTCCTGTATCCCCACGCCCAGCCAACCACGGGTAACTTCGCCCTTATCCTTGAGTTGAGTGATGATGCCCTCGGCCAGGTTGATGGGAATGGCGAACCCAATACCCTGCCCACTGGCGATGATGGCCGTGTTGATTCCCACGACTTCACCGTCCATATTCAGCAGTGGTCCGCCGCTGTTACCCGGGTTAATGGACGCATCCGTTTGAATGAAATCATCATATGGCCCCGACCCGATGATACGTCCCTTGGCACTCACGATACCAGCGGTAACCGTTTGTTCGAGTCCGAAAGGGCTACCGATGGCCACAACCCACTTTCCCACTTCCAGCTTATCGGAATCGCCGAGGTCAAGGGGTTTGAGATCCTTAGCACCTTTGATCCGGATCAAAGCCAGATCGGTTTTGGGATCCCGCCCGACCAATTCGGCATCGAATTCTTTGTCGTTGGACAAGATGACCTTGATCTGATCGGCATCTTCGATCACATGGTTGTTGGTGACGATAAGCCCATCCTTATCGATGATAAATCCAGATCCAAGACTACGCTGTTTGAAATCACGTTGATTGCCATCGCCTTGAAAGGGGCCAAAGAATTCTTCGAATGGGTTGCGGTTGCCGCCAAAAGGATTGCCGAAAAAATGCCGAAAGACGGGGCTACCACCCTTTATGATCTTCACCGTGCGGATATTGACCACCCCAGGTTTGGCTTCTTCGGCTAATTGACTAAAGCTTTCGGGTGCCGAGAAGGCATATGCCCCGTGGATGAACGACGGGCATGTCAAAAGCAAAGCGATGACGGTGAACAGAAAAACGTGTGCGGGCAAAGAAAATAGAACGGTTTTGGTTTTGATCATTCTCGATCTCCTGGTTAATGCTTGTAGGCAATTCAATTATTTCAATAATAATGTTAACGCACACCTCAGTTGACAACTGGCAAGATAACCAAAGCGGGTTACGATAAAGTTACGCAAAGATTATCAAACGGTAATTTTTTAACGTTAAATGACATCGGCGAACGGCTATGGGTTGGTGAATGAACATATCGAGTTTTCCGATGCGTCGAAATCGAGTTGCTCACGGATCGCCGCTCCGATTTGCTCCATTCGATAGGGTTTTTTGATGTATCGACCGGCTCCCAGACGCTGGGCTTCCACGACTCTTTCCGACTCCGAAAATCCACTGGTAATGATGGCCTTTTGTCCCGGATTGATGGCCAATATGTCTCGATAGACCTGGAGGCCGTCCATCTCGGCGTCCAGAATCATGTCAATGACTATCACCGCAACGGAATTATTCTTGATGTAATCGAGCGCCTCATTGCCACTGGCCACAGCATCGACCTGGTAATTAAGACGTTTAAGCATAAAGGTGGCCAGTTCTCGCTGCTCCTTGATGTCATCAACCACCAACACCCATTCACCATTACCCCGGTAACGGTCAATGGACGGTTCATCGACCTCATTTTTAACATCCTGTCGCATGACCGGAAGGTAGATGTCGATGGCGCTCCCCTGTCCTGCAATACTGCGGGCGTCAATGAATCCCCGATGGTCTTTCACCGTGCCCCAAACTACGGCCATGCTTAATCCAGTGCCCCGTCGCCCCATCATCTTGGTGGTGTAGAATGGCTCGAAAAGTCGTTCTAAATCATGCCCGGCAACCCCGCGGCCGGTATCCGTTAACCGGAGTCTGACATATTCCCCTTCAGGAATCGTCTCGAATCCCATCAGCGGGCGATCGAGGTAAACATTTTTTGTGTTAAGTGTCACCACCCCCCCTTGGGGCATGGACTCGGCGGCATTTCTGATTAGATTGATCACGGCCCGCCGCAAATGATCAGTCGAACCAGCAATGGTGAGAACCGCCGAAGCCAAATTCGTACGAATGGTCAGAAAGGGATAGTCGGCCTTCAACCGGGCCAGTTCATCCCCACGCAAGCATTCCGTGATAACCTGATTCAAATGAAGGCCATGCGCAGCGGACAGTTCCCGCCGGGACAGCATTAGCAGGTCTTGAACGATAGCGGCCGCTTTTTCTCCGGCCCGTTTGATATTATCGACAAGGGTACGCGTTTCACTATTTTCGGGAATATCCATGAGCAACAGCTCCGGATAGCCCACCAGTCCGGAAAGGATATTGTTCAAATCATGGGCAACGCCACCGGCCAGGGTACCGATGGCCTCCATTTTCTGAGCCCGCTGGAGGCGCGCCTCCATCTCCTTCATGGCTGTGATGTCCGTTGCCACTTGAAGTTGAACCTGGTGCTTTCCCTCCCATCGGATGACCCGCGAAAGAATAACATAATGGCGATCGCTGATCGGATTTTTACCCTCCCAGGTAAGGCTTTCACCCGCCTGTCCATTTTCACCGATCAGCAGTTGGGGATTGCACTGCGGACAACTGGTCTTTCTTCCCAACAGGGCTTCATGGCAAATCCGCCCCACGATATCGGCTCCGAAGGTCTGTTTGGTGTGGCGGTTGGCCATCAAAATGCGGCGGCTTTGAACATCCACCACATAGATATCGGCATCGATACTGTCCAATATGGTCTCAAGCCGTTCTCGACTTGCCTGGGATCTTTTTTCGGCCTGTTTGCGCTCGGCGACCTCCCTGTTCAGATCCCGATTGATCCGTTGCAACGCGGCAGTCCGCTCTTGGACAAGACGTTCCAAATCGCTATTGATGGTCTCGGTCTTTTCCTTTTCCCTTTCCAGAAGGTGATTGAGATAAAAACTTTTACGCTGCTGGGTTTCGATTGAATAACAGATCAGCATGCCCAAAACATTGATGCCCAGGAAATGGGCCCCGGAAATCAATTGAATCACGCCCGACACATCCATCAAAACCATCATGGCCAGCTGATAACCACCGACCACCATTAAACCGGCGATAGACGCAGTAATGAAGCGGGCGTGAATGAAGGTATACCCGAAAAAAACACAGAAAATCGTGCCGACGCCATAAAAAAAGGATTCGGGCGCCGGCGTAATGACCACCATGGCCACATAAGCATAACCGGTAACCAAGATGTAAAACGCGTTCATCAGCTGCCACACCCGATAGTAGGCATGGGTGTATGAAAAAAGCAGACCGATCAGGAAAATCGGGCAAACGATGCCGAAACGAATAAACAGCAACGGCACCAGTTGGTCGGGAAACACAAACCCATCCAATAGACCGAAAATGCCAAAGAAAAGCATGGCATAGAGCTTACATCGGCGGACATGGTCCAGCGAGTTCGAAAAATAAGCCTCGCGAAACGGTTGTTCCAACGCCCTGTGATTTCCAGAAAATCGCAACGTAACGGGGTTTAGGCTGACCCGCAGCATACTGTAGGGAATGGCGATATCGATTTTATTCTTTGTCAAATTCATGGTTCTTCAATGTTTATCGCCCTGATTCCCGAAATATTTAACGGGTAGACTGATGGTGAAAACGCTTCCTTTGCCTTTGGTGCTGATCACTCGGATGTCACCGTGGTGGGCATGGGCAATGGTCCGGGCAAGACTCAATCCCAGCCCGGAGCCACCGGCCGTTCGACTCTGATCACAGCGAAAAAAGCGATTAAAAATTTTAGGTAGATCTTGGCTGTCGATCCCCATGCCACTATCCGCTACGGAAACGTTGAGCCACTGTTCATTGCCATTATCGTGAAACACACGGATATTGATATGTCCCGGTGGTGGTGTATATTTGATCGCATTATCTAGCAGATTGGCCACTGCCCGTTGAAGCATCTTCAAGTCCCCTTCCATCATCAGGGAGTCAGGCGTATCACAGGAAAGGAGGAGCCCTTTATCTTCGGCCAATGGAGAAAAGAGATTAACCGCACCGCGAGCCACATCGGCAATATTCAGCGGTTCAATGTTGAGATCACTGGCACCAGCGTCGGTTTTTGAAATCATGAGCATGGTGTTGATCATATCCAGCAGCCGATCGCATTCTTCGATCGTGTTACCGGCCAGGGAAATCAGCTCATCATTGTCCCCCATTGCCCCAGACAGACTGATTTCTGCCAGGCCTCGAATCCGGGCCACTGGACTCTTCAAATCATGCGCAATATTATCTCCCATCTCGCGGATGCCGACAACCAATTTTTCGATTCGGTCCAGCATTTGGTTAAAGGTGACCGCCAACCGATCGATCTCCTCGTGGCGGGCCATGAGTGGAACGCGCCGACTGAGATCGGACTCGGAAATCTGCCGCGCCGTGCGGGTGATCGCCTCCACTCCCGATACCGCCCGACGGGCCATGAACCACCCCACTAGTACCGCCGTAAAAATCAACGCGGACATGGTGACAAGAAAAATTTTCCTGAAAACCGAGACGAAAGCGATGTCACTCTCCATGGTATAGCCAAGCTGAACCACGATCCCCCGGCCGATCACGCCATAGGCGATTCGCACACGATCCGTTCGTCCAGGAATGGATAAGGTCTCAAATACCCGGGGCCGATTGTTCATCAATTCTCGAACGGCCCCGCGGTTGATTCCGATGGCCCGCCAATATGACATGTTGGAAGAAGAAAACGCCACACCGGAAGCATACAAAAGCCGAAAAAAAATTTTTTTTTCACCAGCCGCCTGGGATTCGATCAAGGCCGCTTTTTTGACTTCATCGATCCCCTGAAGGTTGTAAATGGCCTCGAATTCGGAAATCTTTTCAGACAGCCGGGTATCCAAACGTTGCTTCAGATTGGCCGTGATCAACACGTAAAAAAATAAAAAGGCGAGACAGGAAGAAATCGTGAAAATCAGGCCATACCATAGAGTCAAGCGAAAGGTGAGCGTACGGGGTAGCCTAATCGTTCTGCCGAAGAACATACCCCACCCCGCGTACCGTATGAATCAGCTTCTCGTCAAAGGCCTTGTCGACTTTGTCCCGCAATCGGCAGATACGAGCCTCGACGACGTTGGTCTGAGGGTCAAAATGGTAATCCCAGACATGTTCCATAATCATGGTCTTGGACACCACCCGCCCCGCGTTACGCATCAGGTATTCCAACAAAGAGTACTCTAACGGCTGCAAATCGATTTTCTCGCCGGCCCGCCGAACCTCCCGCGCCAGCATATCAATGTTCAGGTCACCCACCGACAGGCGCGTGGGCTCCTTGGCACCGCTTGCACGACGAATCAGCGCCTGAACGCGAGCCAGCAACTCCGAAAAGGCGAAGGGTTTGCTCAAGTAATCGTCCCCCCCGATCTGCAGGCCTTTGACACGATCATCGATGGCCCCTTTGGCACTGAGGATAATCACCGGTGTCATGACCTTTTCCCGACGCAATCGGCCAATCAATGAAAAGCCGTCCAATCCGGGGAGCATGATATCCACCACCGCGGCATCGTAGGGTTCACTCAAAGCCAAATCCAAACCGGTGGGACCATCCGACGCATGATCCACCGCGAATCCCTCTGCCTTGAACCCTTTGACAATAAAAGAAGCAATTTTTTCGTCGTCTTCGATCAGCAGTATTCGCATTGTTTGATCCTCTTAAATACAAGGGCACAGGTAAATACCAAATATAATAACCGCGGCCTTTCTTGGCAAGGATGGATTCAGAGAAACGTTAAATGAATGCGGCATCTTAGCACATCACGTGCAATTTTCTTGACAAAATTGATGGCCGCTGAGACAACTGGACGCCAAAAAGAAACGATAGGGTGAAAAATGGATCGGGGAAAGTCATGAAAACGAAACCACTGTCTCTGAAATGGAAGGGAACCTTTATCGAGCTATGCATGAATCGCGTCACCCAGGCAGAGAGGGATAGAATCGATACGGTTTTGACAACGTCCGGCGAAAAGCTCAAAACCGCTTGGTATGACAACGTATTCCTTCTAAAGTCCCTTTTCGGCGCAGAGAACTGGTGGTCTGTTGACAACATTGATCATTCCATGGGACTCGTTTTCAGTGACCGGGGGGTTCTCGATAACCGCTTGTCGACGATTCGCTATACCCTGGACGGCGTTCCGGTGACCGTCGACCCGGATGCCTTGCAACTGAGCTTTTATGCGCCGGAAACCATCGAAAATCCATTGGCGGCAACGGATCAGATCCTCTGCCACGGGACCTTGAGAGAGGCGGCAATGCAGCTGGACGTCGACGTTGCGCCACCCTTTGATCCCACGCTTTTCACCCTCTCATTCATCCACTATGCGCATTATGGATATGTGCTCATCGATATGGATTATGACGGCCAAGATGATGCCCGATTCACTTGGGGGAAAATCGAATATCTGAAACCGCGTTTTTTTGGGAAGGATCATTTCAATGACATTGCAGAATAAAATCAAAGACGATTTGAAATCAGCCATGAAGGACCGCGACGAGGAAAGAAAAAGTGCCTTGCGGGTCATCATGGGCGAAATGGCCCGTTTGGACAAAAAAGAATTTTCTGATGATGAAATAATAAACATCTTGAAAAAATTAGTAAAATCAGAAAAAGAGATGTTGACCAAAAGCGGCCAGGGAAAAACGTCTGCATTTATCACCGTCATCGAGGACTATCTGCCGCAAATGGCCGGCGAAGCGGAAATCCGCCAGTGGATCGAGGCCAACGTCGATTTCAAGCGGTTTAAAAACAAAATGCAGGCCATGGGCATGATTATGGGCCATTTTGGTGCATCGGCCGACGGCAATCTCGTTAAGAAGGTGTTGCAGGACTTTTCCGCCTGAAGTTTGACGGATTCGTTAAATCACATCAAGCCGCTTTCACCAAGCCATCAAGAGTCCCACCACGGCGCCGGTCATACAGGTGGCCAGCGTACCGGCCACCACCGAGCGCAGCCCCAGGCCAACGATCTCGCCGCGCCGGTTCGGTGCCATGGTTCCCAGACCGCCGATCATAATTCCCAAACTGCCTGGATTGGCAAATCCACACATGGCATAGGTCATGATGAGTGTGCTACGATCGCTCAAGGTTCCCGGCGACAGACGGCTGAGTTCCAAATAGGCCATCAGCTCATTTAAAATTGTTTTCAACCCCATGAGTTTGCCAGCCACCTGGCACTCCTGCCATGGCACCCCCATCAACCAGCCAACGGGTGCCATAAGGATGCCCAATACCCATTGCAGGGTAATGGGGTGACCGCCAATTTCGAGAAGAATCGACAGCAAAGAATTGATCAAATGCACCATCGCCACCAGAACCACCAACATGGCAATGATATTGATCAAGAGTTCGACCCCTTGGAGGGTTCCCCGGGTGATCGCATCCATACTGCCCTCATCCGAATGGCCCACCATTCGTTCGTTTCCCGTAGGTGCGCCTGTCTCCGGCACCATCACCTTGGACACGGTAACGGCCGCCGGCACGCTGATAATGGATGCCGTGAGAATGTGCCCCATGACATCGGCTATCACCGGCCCCAATATGCTGGCATATAAGACCATTACCGTGCCGGCAATGGTAGCCATACCGGCGGTCATCAACGTGAACAGTTCGCTGTGGGTCATCTGTTCCAAGTAGGGGCGGATAAAAAGCGGCGATTCGACCATGCCCACGAATACATTGGCCGATACACCCAACCCTTCGGCGCCTCCCAAGCCCATGGTACGACGCAGACACCAGGAAAAACCACTGACCACCAGAGGCAGAATACGCCAATAAAACAGCAGCGCGGAAAGGGCGCTGACGACCAGCACCAGTGGCAGCCCCCTGAAGGCCAGAATGAAGGCTGATCCGGGATAAGCTTCGGCAAAAGGGAGCCTGCCGCCACCCAGATAACCGAAAACAAACGATGTCCCGGCCGTCGTGGCCGCCTCCAGAATCATGACCATATCATTGAGAAACAGGAAGACGTACCTGAAAAACGAGATTCTTAGGAGAATCAGGCCGATAAGCAATTGGGATCCAATCCCCAGGACAATCAATTTCACCGAGACCTGTTTTCGATTTTCGCTCATCAGCCAAGCCAGCATAACAAAAAACACCAAGCCGGCTAATCCTTGGAAAACCATCCTTCCCCCTGTATCGTCTCAGCGCCTATCCATGGTCACGAATCAACGCTTTGGCGATTTCGATGTCATAGGCTCGGTTGGGATCGAAATGTCCCCGATTCCCATAAAGCACCTTGGCTTGCAGAATGGCCCCATGGGGAACCCATCCATGATCATTCCAAATGCTGGAATCATCATCATTTCTCATTCTGAATTCCACCTCACCGTTTTTTTCACGTACATACATGCGAACACGTTTATTCTCGGGGAAGGGATAGTAGTAGATACCAACTTTATCTTTCATACGGTTAATCGTCCTTGACTAATGGATGGTCTGCCCAAGGCCCTAAAACAGCTTCTTTTCCTTGAGCAATGCCGCGGCTTGTCCGCCAAGCCGGGTAACCCGTGTCAACGCCTGGGTCAGGTGAAAAGAGGTCTCCTGAGGCACACCGGATTGAATCATCACCATCGCCATGTTAATTTTCTGGGCGATTTCACGCCAACGCCTGTCACCGGTTACGTTACCCGCTATAAGCGCTTCATCGCCAAGCAAGTTCACCAGGGTCCGTAACAGACCTATCCCGTGTTGCCTGGCGGTGTCATCCATGGCAGCCACCTGTTCAGAGACCTGGCATACCCAAATCAAACCGGATTTTACCTTCTCGCTTTGGGCGTAGGCAACCACAGCCTGACGAATATCGTTGGCCCTGTCAACACCCATGTCATTTGGCTCATCAATGGCCACCGGCTGTTACCCTTTTTTGACCGACACCGCGCATTTTTGAAAAGGCTGTTCTATCGAATATTTGGTTTTTGTCAAAGTTTTTTCTTTTCAGTATCAAGGTTGTGGGATAACTTTGTTTGTTGTTATATCACCCGATATCGGGCTTTTTACGAATCCGTCAAGTCTGGATCAGCGGAACCAATCACAGGAAAACAACTGGATGAATGCGCCAAGCAGACTCAAGCATCTCGCCATGCCGGCCAAAGCCTACCCGAGTGCCGGTGCCCTCGGTTATCATTTGGAAACACCGTCCGCCGACCACCGGCCACCGCAAGATGTTCTGAAAGAACGGGACCTTCAATTGTCAGCGATCATTCAAGCTTATGATGGTTTCGTTTATGTATGCAGCAACGATTTCCGCATCGAGTTTATGAATGAGCGCCTGATCGAGCGCACGGGCTTTGATGGCACCGGCCAGCCGTGCTACAAGGTTTTGCACAATTTGGACGACGTCTGCCCCTGGTGCCGCATCCAAGATGTTTTCAATGGCGAAGCCGTACACTGGGAAGTAAAAAGCCCCAAGGATCAGCACTGGTACTATGTCATCGATACCCCGATCTTTCACACGAACGGCCGCATATCCAAGTTCAGCATGATTATCGACATTCATCGACGAAAGCGAGCAGAGGAGGAACTCGAGCAGCACCGACGCAATCTCGAGGAACTGGTTCGCTCCCGAACCCGTGACTTGACGCTGATCAATGAGCATTTACTCAATGAAATCGAAGAACGCAAAAAAGTAGAAAAATCCCTAAGGGAAAGCCAGGAGCGCCACCGAATCATTTTCGATGGGTCCCGGGATGCCATTTTCATTAGCGGCGCCGATGGGGCCTTGATGATCTTTAACCGCAGCGCCTCACAACTGACGGGATATCGCCCCGATGAGCTCAAGAAACTCAGAATCTTCGACCTCTACGCCAAGGTCAATCTCGAGCGGCATAGTAGCTTTTTCAAGCGTCTGTCGTCCGGCCAATCCATCTCCGGCGAAGTCCAAATCGCCCGCAAGGACGGTCGAACCATCTTCGCCGAGTTTAGCAGCCGCAAGATCGTCGTCGGCGGCAAGGCCTGTGCTCATACGATTGCCAGGGATATCACGGCCCGTAAAAAGTCTGAGGCGGCGCTGCGCCGAAGCGAGGCAAAATACAGGCATTTGGTTCAAAACACCAATAGCATCATCGTGCGCTATGATCAGCTTGGCCATTTGATTTTTTTAAATGAATACGCACGTAAGTTTTTTGGATTTTCCGAGCGTGAAATCATTGGCCTGAACATCCTGGGAAGCATCATCCCCTGGCGATCCTCGGCTGGACGGGACTATCGTGCGCTGACGATTGATTTCTTAAAACATCCCGAACACTACCCGACTTATGAAATCGAGAATGTGCGCCGGGACGGCTCCCGCGTCTGGATCGCCTGGACGAACAATCCCATCCGGGATAAAAAAGGCCGGATTGTCGAGATATTAAGCGTCGGCATGGATGTGACGCAGCGCCGGCAGGCACAAGAACAGGTCCAGTTTTTGACCCATCAGTTGATCAAGGCCCAAGAAAATGAGCGACTGAAAATATCGCAGGATCTTCACGACCACATCGCCCAGGATCTTTCGACACTGAAGATCAGCCTGGAAACCGTGTTCAAGGATCAAAAAGCGGAAACGAAGGAAAAGATTGCATCGCTTTCGGATATTTTGCATCGATCCATCGCCGCGGTCAGAGATATGGCCTATGATTTACGCCCCCCCGGATTGGATCAGTTGGGATTGGTCAAAACGCTCTATCTGTATTGTGAGGATTTTTCCAAATCCAACGCCGTGGAAATTGACTTTGCGGCCGCCGGCATGGATGAATTGCACCTGGAATACGAAACGGAGATCAACATCTACCGCTTGATTCAGGAAGCCTTGAACAACACCAAACGCCATGCCGAGGCCAACCAAGTGACGATTCGTGTGGTTGCCTCCTCACCGGATATCGTGCTGCGCATCAAAGACAATGGCAAGGGTTTTGATGTAAACGACCGACGCAAGAAGGCCTTGCAGGAAAAGCGTATGGGACTGCAGAGCATGGTTGAGCGGGTTCGTCTGCTGCAGGGAAAAATCAACATCCAATCCCGACCCAACAAAGGGACCTATATTCTGATTGAAATACCGTTGAAGGAGAAAGCCGTTGACTTCCAAAAAAAGCATTCTGATTATCGATGATCACCCGCTATTCAGGGAGGGGCTGAAATCCATTATCGCCGGTGACAATCACTTTGTCGTCGAAGGCGAGGCCGGAAATGCTCGCGACGGGTATGACATGGCTAAAAAAATCAAGCCCGATGTGGCTCTGGTGGATATTTCATTACCCGATCAGAGCGGCATGCAATTGACCCGTCAAATCCGGGAAACGCTCCCGAATACCCGAGTCATGATCGTAAGCATGCATTCAAAAATCGACTATATCGTCGAAGCCTTTCAGGCCGGCGCAACCGGCTATGTTGTGAAAGAATCGGCTGCTGGTAGATTGGTGCAAGGGCTAAACGCGGTGACCGAAGGGGAATATTTTCTTGACAGTTCGATTTCCCACGAAGTGGTCGAACGTCTGATGAGATCGCCGGTCCGGGAAGCACGGGTAAGCGATAGTGATTACGGCCGTCTTACTTCAAGAGAGCAGGAAATCATGCGCATGCTGGCCGAAGGCCTCTCTAAGTCGGAAATCGCCGAGCGGTTGTGCATCAGCATCAAGACAGTCGAGAATCACCGATCCAATATTATGAAAAAACTCGATCTGCACAGCGCCATGGATCTGGTCCGCTATGCCGCCAGATTGGGCCTGATCGATATTGATTTGTGGAAAGAATGAATTTTTTATGAAAAAATAGCAATTCTTTTTCCAGTAACCGGGCCTTTTTCCCGGAAATCCTCCCGCCTTACAATCTGCTGAAATCTTGTAAAATCTTCGGCAAACGACCCCTTTCTTCGGTGGACTTCTCACAAACCGGGAATTTCTCCCGGGAAATGGTAAAAATACCTAATAAAATGAAAGACTCACCCTATAGACTTTTCGTTTTTTGACGATATGATGAGTACAAAGAGCGAAGTTGATGATCTCAAGGGATCGATAACAACCGCGCCTGTTCTAAGAAAGTGGCTGAGTTTACGGGTTCTATTTGCGGTCAGATAAATGATCGAAGGATTCATGACAGGAAAGGAGCCGAAGATGATATCTTCTCCGTGCAAGAATTGTGAGAGAAGGAACGATCCAAAGGACGAATGCTTGAAGAACTGTAAAATCCTGCACGATGTTCAAGAATTTCATCTGATGACAGCGAAAAGCATTTGCTACAGTGCTATTGACTGCACCGAGGAAAGCCGCTACAGTATTAAATCGCCCTCTGCGGCCATGATTACCCCGTATTAACAGCTCGTTATTCCGGTTTGCGATGGTCAGGATCTCAGCAATGATTCGGCCAAGACCGGTAGAAGGCTTGCGGCCTTTAATGATACCGGCAGATGATCTGCGGTAACCAGCGACAGAGTTGGTAGCCGGTATATAAAGTACGTTTTAACCATTCCATTCAAAGGCCGGTGAGTTGGATTTTGCCATAGGAAAGCGATGGTATCGCTTTCATACCACGTTTTCGTATACAAACACCTCTAATCCAGTACAATCGAGCCAACGATGATAGATCAACATCGATCAACCCTTTCAAATCGCCGGAAACCGTTTGATTCAAGCAATCAAACCGATAACGCGATCCAAAGCCGAAGCGACGTGGAAAAATGGTCCACCGGCCATGTGGATATTATTGCCCTAGTACGCAGTCTTCAGCGAACGGCGGGTATGACAGACTGTTTCCGTATGGGCAATGTGGATTGCGATATCATCGACTGTGACTGGCGAAGCTACTGCCTGGGGAAACCGGTTTCACCGCATAAAAAATAGCCCCCAAGGCTCCCGTGACTGATCGCTTAACTATCTGACGACCAGAACTGGTCGAGGCTTGTCTTCAGTTGGCGTGATGAACGAATGCGCTGGATCGTCCAATGGGACGGCAGCAAACCATGGTAATCACCTCGACAGAAGCGCTGATCCACCAAAAGGACCACACCCCGGTCTTGGTCAGACCGAATTACTCTTCCAGCGGCCTGTAAGACACGGTTGATTCCAGGAAATCGGTAGGCGAAGTCAAAGCCCTTGCCCTGCTGATCAAAATGATTTCGAATCAGGTCCCTTTCCGGGCAAACCGCGGGTAATCCGACACTGACGATCACCGCGCCACTGAGACGATCACCGACCAAATCGATGCCTTCACCAAAGATCCCGCCCATCACGGCAAAACCGACCAGCGTTGCCTGGTTGTGGACGGAAAAACGGTCCAAAAAACGGCTGCGCCCACCATCGTCCATATCCCGTTCTTGAACCAGAATGGACATGTTACGCGTTGATGTTTCTAGTCGCTCAACGGCCATGGCCATATAGTCATAGGAGGGGAAAAAACAAAGATAGTTGCCTTTTCTTGACCCGACAAGTACCCGAATAAACTCAACAACCCTATCAATGCTGTCGGCCCGACGCGCATATAGGGTCGATACGTTGTCGGCGATAAACGTTTTCAGGTGGTGGTGCGGAAAGGGGGACGGAATGGCCAGTTTCACCGCCGAAGGCTCACAGCCCAAAATGTGTTGGAAGTAATGCGCCGGTGTCATGGTCGCGGAAAAGAAAATGGTGGCCCGACAGCGCCGCAACGCCACTTTCAGCTGACTGGAGGGATCCATGCAATACAGCTTGAGCCTGAAATCATTACCCGTTGCCTGGCGGCAAGTCACATAATGATCATCATACCCATCCAATACCCGTAAAAACCCATTGGCCTCAAAATAGCGTTGCAGCAGCAGGTCACGGAAAGGCGCCGGTTGGTTCTTGGCCAGCCACCGTTCCGCGCCTCTGACGAACATGTGTAATAAGGGTTCGATTCCTTCGGGTGAATGCCCATCGGCTTGAAAGCCGCCAGATTCCAGAGCTTGCTTGCCCGCCTTGTGCATCCATGCGTTGATCTTCCCGGCCGCCCGGTAAACGGTCTGGAGCTGAGGTTTCACCGCCCGACGCAGTTCAAGAAAATCGATCTTGCGAAGCTCGGCGGAAAACATCTCCCGAGATCGATCCACCAGATTGTGGGCCTCGTCCACTAAAAACGCATACGCACCGTTTTCCTCGTCGAAAAAGCGTCTCAAATATACCCGTGGATCGAACGCATAATTGTAATCACAAACGATGCAATCCGCCCAACGGCAAAGTTCCAGAGAAAATTCGAAGGGACATACCCGGTGGGTTCGAGCCGTGGCCTCGATGGTCTCACGATCCAGGTTGTCATGCTTGAAAGCCGCCTCCATGGCCGCGGTCAGTCGATCGAAATGGCCACTGGCATACTCGCAGACATCCGCATTGCAGGTGGCCTCTGGAGAAAAACAGATCCGTTCCTTGGCGGTCAGGCTGACCCGTTTGAGACGACACCCATTTTCACCAAGCAGATTGAACGCCTCGATAACGGGGGCCTTGCCCGTGTTGCGGGCCGTGAGAAAAAATACACGATCGGTAAGCCCCTCGCCGATTGTCTTCACGGCCGGGAAAAGCACCGCCATGGTCTTGCCGATTCCCGTGGATGCCTGGACGAGGGCCTGCTGTCCATCCCGAATGGCACGATACACAGTCACGGCCATGGTTCGCTGACCGGGCCGATAGTGTGAAAACGGGAAATCGATCGCCACCAGCGTCTGATCGCGAAGATGCCGCCAGTGGGAAAGGGTTGTGGCCCACTTTAGGTATCGCCGGATCAGGTCCTGAAAAAACGTATTCAGTTCATTACGACGCCATGGTTCCACGATTTCCCGGACATCTCCGGTATCCAAATGAACATAGGTCAACTGAACGGTCAGCGCATCCAGATTACGCTCATTGGCCAACAGGTATGCATAGACTTTGGCCTGGCCCCAATGACATGGATCGGGTTTGCTTTCGAGTCGATCCAGATCCCGGGTAGTGGATTTGATTTCTTCGACAATGGTGCCCGTGTCCGTCTCGAGAACGCCATCAATGCGCCCGCCAATCGCCAAAACCATGTCGGCCGTCTCAAATTCGATCGAAACCGGCACCTCGGCCCGATAGCCGTCCGGTCGCTGTCGCTGAATCCGCTGATGAGCACGAATTCCCTCCAGCGGCCGTCCCGGCGCTGTGAACCGCATGTCCAGGTCGCCGCTTCGCAACACATATTCGACCAGGGGTCTAACGGCAATTTGATGACGTTCCTTCATAAAGCGACCCTTTATCCATTTGGCACTAATTGCTTGCCAAGCATCCAATGGAAAGCTACTGTAGAGGGCAACAAGAAATTGGTCAAGCCGAGAGCCACCGCGCATCAAGGCAGCCACAAGTAAAATCAAAATCCGGCCATTCCGGAACAAGCACCATTCCCGCAAGTGGAAAAATGCCAAATGCCAACGCCCAACTGTCAAATGAAGGATTGATCATGCAAACAAGAACGCTTGGAAAAACGGATATTCAGCTGTCGGCCATTATCATGGGAACCTGGCAGACCGGCAAGGCCATGTGGACGGGAATCGACGACGCGCAAAGTACAAAAGCGATCCAGGCAGCCATGGACGCCGGCATCACCGCCTTCGACACCGCAGAGGCATATGGAAACGGGCATTCTGAACGTGTATTAGGCAAAGCCATCGGCAATCGCCGGCATCAGGTGACCCTCCTCACCAAGGTCTTTTCCAACCACTTGGCCCACGACCAAGTGATCAAGTCCTGTGACCGTTCCCTGAAAAATTTAAGGACCGACTATCTCGACCTTTACCAAATTCATTGGCCGTCGGGATCCTATGGCAGCAAACCGGTTCCCGTGGAAGAAACGATGAGCGCATTGGTGAAACTGAAAGCGCAGGGAAAAATTCGTGCGATAGGGGTATCCAATTTTTCGTTCGATCAGCTCAAGGCAATCTGCACCCTGGGCCCGGTGGAGAGTCTACAACCCCCCTACTCGCTGTTTTGGCGTCACGTGGAGACTGATACCCTGGCATGGTGCCAGGCCAATCAGGTGACCGTTCTGGCCTATTCCCCCATGGCCCAGGGCCTGCTGACCGGTAAATTCGGCCCGGACCACCACTTTGAGAAAGGAGATCATCGCCGCGCCAATCGCCTTTTCCGCCCCGATGTCTATCCCCAAGCCCAAAAGGCGCTGGACGCGCTGCGACCCATGGCTGAAAAAAAAGGCATCACCCTGGCCCAGCTGGCCTTGGCCTGGATTATCGCCAAGCCGGGGGTCTGCGCCATTGCCGGTGCCCGCAATGCAGACCAATCCGTTGCTAACGCCAACGCGGCAGCGGTGCAGCTGAGCGAGGCAGACCTTCGCGACATGGACCACATCAGCCGTCCGGTCAACGGGCTGATTGATGACAACCCGGTGCAGTGGAAATGGTAACCAAGGGTCCCCTGCTCTGCCCGGCTTGTCATCGCTTGATCAGCGCCGATGAATCCAAGTGCCCCCATTGTGGGTTGAAGGCCCCTGGATCAAGGTTGAAGCAGGCGGTTTGGCTGAGGATGTTTAAAGACGGTAATCGGCTCGTGGATATGCTGATTGTCGTGAACGTCCTCATGTACCTGTTGTGCCTGGTCATCAGCCGTCGTGGACTGCATGTATCCGGAAACCCGATGATGTTTCTATCACCGGACAGTCAGGCACTGCTCCTTTTGGGCGCCACCGGCACCCTTCCCATCGATCGCCTTCAGCATTGGTGGACCTTGTTGTCCGCCTCCTATCTCCATGGAAGTTTGTTACACATCCTCTTCAACATGATTGCCTTGCGCCAGATTTCTTCGCTGATCATCGCCGAATACGGCACCTACCGGATGGTCGTCATCTATACCTTGAGTGGCGTGGGCGGATTTTTAATCTCCTATCTGGCCGGCGTACCACTAACCATCGGCGCTTCGGCTGCCGTGTGCGGTTTGATCGGGGCGGCCCTGTATTTCGGGAAAAGCAGTGGCGGTCGTTACGGGCAGGTCATTTATCGCCAGGTGGGGAGCTGGGCGCTGGGAATCTTCCTGATCGGGGCGATGGTGCCGGGGATCAACAACTGGGCCCATGGCGGTGGCATGGTCGCCGGTGCTTTATTGGGAACGGTCTTGGGTTACCACGAACGATCCCTGGAAAACCGATTCCATCGGTTTATGGGAAACTTTTGCCTGATCGTCACGGCCGGTGTTTTATTGTGGTCCGTGTTAGGCGCCTTGCGCTTTCATCGCTGAAAAAGAGATCTGTTCTCTTTCGTGCACATTTGCTTTCGTGGTATTGCTTTTTTGTCGAACCCATAGTAGCTTTCCCCCTGTGATGACTGACCCATCCAAAGGAGACGGAAATGCCAAAAGCGCCGCTGAAATACCATCTGATTAATCCAGTCAAAATCAAATCCGATCACCAGGGCTTGGATTTCGAAGCCGCCCAGTCCATGGCAGATGAAAAGGCAAAAACGCTATGCCCGTATCCCACGCTCATATCTTGGTATAATGCAGCCACCGGTGAATGCCATCCCAATAAAAAAGCGTGCAGTGCAGGCAAGCCGGGCTGGCTCGATTACGCCGAATCCCGCAATTGCGACATGACCGTCGATATCAATGACGAGCAGTATGTTTTCATTTATCAAACGCAGCCCTAACCCCACCATTTCTATTCTCCCGTACCACGTAAATGGCCAGAGGCGACCAACTTAGCCGGCAGTGGAAAATTATCCACACCCTGATTGCATCCACCTATGGAAAAACCGTGGCCGAGTTGGCCGAGACACTGGGATGCACGACACGCACCGTTTATCGCGATCTGGAAGCCCTTCAAACCGGCGGCTTCCCCATTACCACCGAAATCCGGGACAACCGCAGCCGTTGGATGATTCTCAATGCCCACCGCCAGAATGTCCCCCTGGCGTTTAGTATTTCTGAATTGATGGCGCTGTATTTCGGCAAAGACATGCTCCGGACCTACCGGGGCACCGTTTTTTATGATGCCATCGAATCGCTTCTATCAAAGATCAAGGCCACCTTGCCGCCGCCCTACACCGATTACCTGGACCGCATCCGCAACCGGCTCGATGCCGGTCCGGCTCCCCGGAAGAACTATACCCGATTCGGTCCGACGATTACCGAACTCAATCGCGCCATTATCGAGGAAAAAAAGATTGATTTGACCTACTTTTCCATACGACGGCAAACGAAGACCCGGCGAACGATACATCCCTACCGGCTACGCCATGTGGAAGACACCCTCTATCTGATTGGCTACTGCGCGTTGCGCAAAGGGGTGCGGACATTTGCCGTGGATCGTATCCAAGCGGTGACGGTGACCGATGAGGCGTTCGAGGTGCCTGAGACCTTTGATTTGGAAGGATTCCTGCGGGACAGTTTCGGTATTTTCCAGGGTCCACCGGTCACGGTGAAGATTCGTTTCTTAGAATCCGTGGCCGGTTATATTCGCGAACGGATCTGGCACCCCAGTCAACAATTGGCGGATCAGGCGGACGGCTCTGTCATTTTTACCGCCACCGTGGCCGGCATCGAAGAGATCAGCCACTGGGTACTTCGCTGGGGGGCCGGTGCACAGGTGCTGGCTCCCAATGAGTTGTATCAAATGATCAGTCGGCATGCCGCGGCCATGGCTGCATTCTACCAATAGCCCCTGCCGGGGAGACCAACGGTAAGATTGCCGTATGCCTTCAAAAAGTAATACCGGTGGATGGGTACCGAAAAGGAGAAAAAGGATGTTGCGCATCGCCTGGTCAAGGATATGTCTTGATCTCTCCTCGATTGATCAAGCCCCGCTTTCTTGACTCAAAGGCCATGCAAGAATAGATACCGAGCCAATTTGCCATTTGGGTCGGCCGTTTTAAAGGACAGGCCGACGGTCTCCCCCTGGATACGGCGGACCGTTCCCATTTCACGGACGAGGGTCCGATCACCATCGTCCAAGGTGAATTCAACGGTCAGATTATCTCCGACCTTGAAAAGAGGAGCGCTGTTCATCGAAAAACGCAGGCCTGTCAGAGAAATGTCCAGTATCTTGATCAGTCCCTGGGAGGGCTGGCCTTGGCTGGTCTTGAAAAAGAACCTGCCCATTAGGTTGACCGGTTTCCGAAAGTGGTCGCGGCGATCCACCAACACGCGGTAAACATGGCCGCAAGCGCATTTACATTTGAGTCGAACCGCCGACGGGTTCTGCGTGAAATCACTCAAGTCTCTGATGACACCCTTATCACATGCCGGACAAATAAAGGTGCCTTCACCGCGAGCGTTGACGAACACCCGTTTTTCGGTCTTATCCGAAATGGGTTTTTCTGCCGGGCGAGCGGTATGGCCATCCTTGTTCCTCTGTCCCATATGACCATCCTCCGTTCTTTGCATTGAACCACCCTAAGCAATTGCCCGTTCCAAAAAATTGATGCTGCTCAAATATATCGCCAATAATAATAAAAGCTTGAATTAAAAATCGGCCAAAGTGGGTGCCAGGTAAACCGCATTCATTGCATCGGCGCCGCCCTTTATCCCTCGTATCCGGTATCAGGCGGCAGTTTTGGTTGGGCTGCAGCCCGGGTCGCCAGCTGATCGCAACGCTCGTTGCCCGCGTTGCCCGCATGCCCCTTGACCCAAATGAAACAAACATCATGCCGATCCAAAAGGGTCAGTAGCCGCCGCCATAAATCGATGTTCAACGCCGCCTCCCCATTACTCTTGCGCCAACCGTTACGCTGCCAGTTTTTTGCCCACCCTTTGGTCACGCCATTCACCACGTAACGTGAATCACTGTAAAGCGCCACAGCCGATGGGGCCGCGAGTTGCTCCAAGCCCACGATGCAGGCCAGCAATTCCATGCGGTTGTTGGTGGTTTTGCGAAAACCACCAGAAAATTCGCGCGTTTCCCCATTGTCCGGGATGACCACCCCATAGCCCCCGGGGCCAGGGTTACCCAAACTGGACCCATCCGTGAAAATTGCCTGTCGCTCCGAACAATCCGGCGTTGTTCCCGGCATCGCGGGGGCAGGCGAACGCTTGACGGGCTTTTTTTTCCGCTGGGCCGTGCCATTTTCCGACGCATGCTCGCGAACAAAGGCACGGGCTTCCTCGATGTTGGCAAAGCCTTTGTAACGGGCGCCTTGAAATCCATCCACCTGGGCTTGGGCACCGGTTTTTCCGAACCACTGGGTATATATTCCCGGCTGTCTGCCCACGGCGACAGCATAATATTTTTTAACGGCCATGGTATGGAATGATTCCTCTTGGGGTTTAATATGCGACCGTCGATGCGCCTTGCCGATGAACCCAAGCCCGGCGTAATCCTGCCCAATTATTATTTCCCGCGCCCCTTATAGGAAAAAGCAAATAGTCTGGCAATGCGTTTTTTTGGTTATCTTTTTCCAAATCCAATCGTCTATTAGGTCAGAAACAATATTAATACAAAAATCAACCGACCCGCATGGCATGCCCCCCCTCATTGAGACATAAATTTTCATTTTCAATGACCCCACCAGGTCCGACCAAGCCCCTCGGCGGTTATTGGCTGGGTCTTGAAAGAACGCATTTCGGTATCCATGGAACAAACTTTTCATGGTCGATCGGATACGCCGTAACCCGGGGATGTGTCCGGCTTTATCCGGAGGACATAAAACAATCTGCTTTATAGACATGAAGGTGGTACCCGAAGGACTGATTTATCCAGAGAAGAAACCACTCACCCTGCAAACAGGCCACCAACCGCTGGCAAAAGGATCAATCACGACCCAAGGCCTGTCGGATAAATCGCGCCATATCCTTAATAACAATTGGCTTGATGGCTAAACGGCTTATTCCCAGAGATGCGACTTTTTCCGGCGTCATCTGCTCCATAAACCCGGTGACCAGAATCGCCGGTATGGTTGGGCGGATTTCATGAATTTTTTTGATCAACGCATCGCCGTTCAAGTCCGGCATGATAAGATCCGTGATCACCAGGTCAAACGCTTCGGGTTGGCTTTCAAACAAGCGCAGCGCCTCCAGGCCGTTGACGCGTGACGTGACCCGATAGCCGAGCGACTCGATCATCTGTTTGCCGAGATCGGCCAAGACATCTTCATCATCGATGAACAAAATGCGTTCATGGCCGGTCGGCAGGGATTCTGCGGTCTTGCCTTCGAAAAACAACGGGTCATCGACAACAGGTAAATAAACGGTAAACGCCGCCCCTTCACCGGGTTGGCTTCGGACGGTCAGCGCCCCCCGGTAACTTTTGATGATATCATGGGTCAGGGAAAGCCCGATGCCAGTCCCCTTGCCTTTTTCCTTGGTGGTGAAAAACGGATCGAAGATTTGTTTCTTGACTTCGGCCGTCATGCCGATGCCGGTATCGCTGACACATAATTGGACGTAGCGTCCGGGCGTAATGAGTTGTTTGTCGATAACGGATGTCTCCAATGTAATGTCCGTCAAGCTGATCGCCAATACACCGCCTTTTTCCCGCATGGCATAGCCGGCGTTGCTGCACAGATTGATCAATATCTGATAAATTTGAGTGGCATCGCACAGGACGAAAGCGTCTGATTCAAGCTCCCGCTGGATGCTAATGGTCACCGGCAGGGAGGCCCGGATCAAAGCCAGGGCCTCGTCCACGATATGCTTGACCTGAACCGGACGGACGTCCGGTTCCCCTTTGCGGCTGAAGTTGAGAATCTGTTTGACCAGATTGGAAGCCCTGTTACCGGCACTGAGAATGCGGTTGAGGTAACCGTGAAGTTCGGAATCCCGGGTGGTCATTTTCAATGAAATTTCAGAGTAACCCAGAATAGCGGAAAGGATGTTATTGAAATCATGAGCAATACTACCGGTAAGCATGCCTATGGTTTCCAGCTTGCAGGATTGGCGCAGCTGTTCTTCGAGCTTGGTGATATCGGTGATATCCCGAGTCCGCTCGACATAGGCGGATATGGTTTTGGGGGTCCGGCCTTTTTCGTAATGGGGGGTATAAACGATATCGAGAAGCCGCCGATCTCCGTCGGCGAAGTCATGCCAGAGTCTGAAAGTGACTTTTTCCCCGGCAAGACATCGCCTGGCCATGGGTTTGAGGAATCCATCAAAGACCGTTGTTCCCATGATATGGGCAACCGAGCGACCAATAATATCATCAGGCGCCTTCTGGAGCTGTCGGGCATAGGCCGTGCTAATGGCCCGATAGACAAACTGCCGGTCAATGAGGGCCAAATAATCACTGGAAGCGGAAACAATATGTGCATAATTCTGAAGCGTGCTTTCGGCTTCCTTTTCCGAAGTGACCTCACGCACGCTACCGATCAGCGCGTGAGGTCGATCATCACCGTTGAAGACAAGGACGTGCCGGTCCCTGAACCATCGGAAGCGTTCGCCCGATGATCGAATACGATAATCCAGGAACGCCTGTTGCATCGGTTTAGACGACTGGCGTCGCAATTGATCGAAATGTTTTTTTATTCTCAGATGGTCATCGGGGTGGACGGCCTGAAAAAGGTGATTGTCATCTTTTCCTAATCCCATGTGAAAAAACAGGGGGAATGGTTCTTCAGAAACCGGGAAAATGTAATCGTAACTGCCGTTGACGAGGTTGAACTTATAGAAAGTCTCGTTAGATGATATTTCTTGGCCTGGTTTCATAAATGGGCATACTCCATAATCACAATTCAGTGACGCATCAACGCCATACAGGCGTCCATCGAAATATCAGGTAGCGGATGAGCGGTTTTATCGGTGCAGCAAAACCATCTTAAAGTGCAGCCTCATGGCGGGAATACAGAGCATTCAATAGAAATCAGCGTCACTCTGGCTATTGTGTAAGAGTTATCAGTGGAATCGCAGGCGCAACAGTCACCTCCAATGGGTTGTGCATTGGAACCGGTTAGTTCTCATCAATGGTTTTTTGTTTAGTGTATCAACTATCATTACGCCGCGCAAGAGTATGATTGGGGCAGATATTTTACTTGCCTGTCATACTGATTTTCTTCTTGACCCGACCAATCCACGAATTCTATGTTTTAAGTAATCAGTATGATCCCAAGGAGGGCCATGGAGACCTACTTCGCTTCCCCAGAACGCGTAACCGACGCCGAACTGGCCTTTGAAATTGATTTCGTGAGCAAAAACCCGGTCATGTCCGGCATGCTCCATTCAATCAATGGGCTGTTGGCTGTCCTGGACGAACATCGACAGGTTGTCGCCATCAATGACACGTTTCTGCAAATGCTGGGCATTGACGATCCATCTCAAATACTGGGGCTTCGACCGGGAGAAGTATTGTCCCAAAGTCAATCCGCAAACTATGAGCCGCAGTGGCAGCCATTGACTGCCGAACAGATTGTAGACGAGTTGCGCGCGTTTTTTGCCAACCATCCGGTTGCCCGAAAGCGTGATATCCTTTTCTCCGATAAAAATACCGGGCTTCAATTCAAAAGCGATATTTTTCTGGTATTACGCGTGCTCTGCAACATGATTATTAACGCCCTTGAAGCCACCCCGGAAAACGGCAAGGTAAGTTTCACCACCTCGGAGGCAGATGGCACCGTTTTCCGATTCGCCTGTCCCACCTGACGGCGCCCTTTCTGTCCGTCCCCCAATCCGTTATCCAGGCCCACGGCTTTCCGTCATTTTTCCTTACCATAGCAAATAAAATGGTTGAGAAGTATTCGTACCCGGGGACGCCAGCGCCACCACAAGTTATCGGCCAGATGGCCAGTCCCGCGAGGGTATCGGGCAGGTTGGGAACGGTTGAGCGAAGGGTGGACCGGGGCCTACGTACCTTCGGGCCGCCGGACCGGAAAAGCGTTAGAAGTAAACGGGCAATAGCGCATCAAGCGGCAATCTGCGGTTCAAGCGCCAGATCCGACTCCGCCTCCGGTCTAACCAGCGGTCGATCGAGGGTGCATCCATAGAGGCTCATGGTCTGGCGGGCCGTTTCATCGGGATCAAATCGCGACAGACTCTCGGTCATGATCCGTTCAACCTGACCGGCCCGCGACTCAGGCGGCTGTGCATAAAAAGTCATGGCCTGGTCGATGGCCCAAAGCAGACCGATGGCATCAAAATACTTGAATAAAAATCCAGAGCCGTGGTTCGCCCCTGAGTCCAATTGCTCGACGCAATCGTGAATAGCGCCCGCATCATGACCGATGGGCAGGCATCCATAGCGTTGTCCGATCCTGCAAGGCAGTGCGCAGGGATCCAGTTGCAGGGGCATAAGCACGAAATCCGAACCGGCAAAGGCCAGCCGGTAGTGACGGGCGTCGAAATCACATACCGCCACCCGATCCCTGGCCTGCAGACGATCGATCAGGGCGCGCAGTTGATCCTGGCAATCGCCTTCGGCCACAAACACGACTTGCAAGCGTTGTTCACGGTACCGCTCCAACATCGTTCCCAGGGTGTCGGCCATGAGCCGCCATCCGGGTCGCGCCCCATCCAAGCGTGTGGGCCAGAAAAAAACCGGGACGGTCGAGTCCATGGGCAGGTGCAGGGTTTCCTGGAGGTATAGTTTATTGTATGGCTTGCCGATGGCATGGGAATCTGGCCCGTAGGGCCGCATCAAGGCGCGATCCAAAGACGGATTGAAGGATGGATCCGGTGCCGGAGCGATGACCGAAAGCGTCCCGGCGTCCAGTTTGTTGACCAACGCGGACGTTAACAGGGGAGGGCCCCCTCGGCCCTGCCCATCCATCAGGGCGTTCAGAAAAGTCTGACTGAAGGCGGTGACCCGATGGGCGGCAAACACCCCTGTGGTCAACATGTCCACCGGATTGCTGGTGCGTGTCTCCTCGTAGTTGACGGGCATGCGGGAATAATAGCATTCCTGCCAGAAAGCGGCGGCATCGATCCCCCGCTCTTCGATGGTCGACAGCAGCAGCCGGGGAGAGTCGAGCCGATACATGCTAAAAACGCAGGGGATCCCCATGCGCCGGGCCATGGCCGGGATCAATCCGGTCATCCAGTCATAACAGTGGATCAGATCCGGTTGGACTTCCGGGATAATCAGGTTGATCACCTCACGCTGAAACGCCAGGGCGATGCGAATGGCCTCCCAATCGGTGGATAAGAATAGTTTGGGATGGTAGTAGAAAGACCGATCCTGGGCCAAATGGATACGACTCTCGGGCAACTGCCGCATACGGGTATGCAGATCCACGCCCGGCATGCGATGGGTATTGATTTTGAACACGTTACGATAGTTGGGCATGGCCAGGTGAACATCGACCCCCGCCTCGACCAAGGCATGCATCTGGGCCGTGCATATGTCGCCCAGTCCGCCGGCCCGCGCTGAAATCGACCATGCTCCCGGCCCCATGCCACGAGGGACGAAGGTCACTTCCGGTGTGACCACCAATACGCGAGGATGCTTCGCCTGGCTGATCATCGTAGCCTCCTTTGCCCGAAATACAGGCAAGTCAGTCGACTGGTTATCCCTTCGTTGGATCGGTTAGCAACGATGGATGTGATAAAAGCAAGGCTTCGAGAGAGAATGTGAATACTGCGCCGCGCAACTGCTTATGGGAAGAAGGAATAGGGACAAGAATGGTGTTAATTGACAACTGCTGAACTAATCGCAGAAAAATTCAGATCAGTCAAGGTATCTTAATCCCATCCCATAGCGCGGTTCCATCGCATCGGTCAGCTCCTGGCCCCATTTGATTTCCCCCAGACAGATGGAACGCGGATTATCATTGCTTCCCGTGGATGATGGCTCTGGCAGGCAGCCGACCGTGCGGACGATCAATATCGTGCCGGATTTGAAATTTCGATCAATTTCAATATAGGACCCCCGGCTGGAAAAATTACGCAATACCCCTTGGGCCGAGCGCACGTTGCCAGCACTGGTGTATGGCCGACAGATGATCTCCACCTCGGCGATAAATCGTTCATCATCTCTATATTCGTTGCCGGACTTCTTATTCATTCTGTTCATGGAGTCCCTTTGCGATGGCGGCAAGATTACCCATCATAAGCTGGGCAGCACGCCGCCTGCCGGCAGCATGGCTTAAAAACCGGCGTGCTGCCTAAGAACCGGATGGATTCGACCTTATCATCCAGTCTTGATCTGAATCTTTTTGGCCTCCGATGCCTGAGTCTTTTTGAATATCAGCTTCAAAATGCCTTTTTTGTATGTGGCATCGATCGCTTCCGGGTCAACCTCACCAGGCAATTCGACCATGCGGCTGAAACTGCCATAGGACCGTTCCACGCGGTGGTAGTTTTCTTCTTTTTCTTCACTTTCCTGTTTTTTCTCACCGTTGATGGTCAAGAGGCGCCCTTCGAGTTTGACATCGATGTCTTTGGCGTCGCAGCCGGGAATCTCAGCTTTAACGGTAATCTCACCCTTGCCTTCACTCACATCCAGCCGCGGTGCCCATTCGGTGTCACCGAAAAGCCGCCGCGAAATGGGAAAATCCATATCAAAAAAACGGTTGAACAAATTATCCATTTCGTCTCTAAAACGAACCAATTCCCTGCCACTTCGTTTTCGGTGGGGCATCAGATCAAACATGGTGATTCCTCCTTGGTTAATTGGTTTCAGCTATTCAACCATAGACCCCTTGTCTATCCAATCGCCGGCCGAACCGTTTCCAGTTCTCGGATCGATTTTCCATCACAGATGAATCACCGAATTCCGGCTGTCTCCAAACGGCGTCGGCATCTCATCGTCTGCGTCGGGATCGTTTTCCCAGTGGGCTTGCCCCAACAAATAGCGGAACTGATAGGAACGGCCGGTTTCAAGATCCATTGTCACACTAAACGTCCCATTTTTCAGTCGTTTCATGGGTGTTGCCGAAGTTGACCAGTCGTTGA
This sequence comes from uncultured Desulfosarcina sp., assembly GCA_963674765.1. Lineage (GTDB taxonomy): Bacteria > Desulfobacterota > Desulfobacteria > Desulfobacterales > Desulfosarcinaceae > Desulfosarcina. The sequence goes on from OY771548.1 coordinate 6,038,576, forward strand.
ATTCCCCCACCACAGACGCGTGTTTTGCTGAATGATCGACGTCTCCGGGTATTTTAAAAGTAACTTTGCATACGGGTCTGCTTTTGAGAAACTGTTTGCGAATAGCCATCATTGCCCTCCGTCTTGTGGGATCTCCCTTTTCATATTCGGTGCCTCAGTCGGTGTATCGCCATGCAGCCTGCATATTGGGAAAATACACTCGCCCCAATCTTCTTTCTCATTCCGTCTGCAAGACCTCAAGCCTCCATGAAAACATTGCTATATCGACCCGTTACATGGATTTCCGGCCATTTTCGGTTCAGCCGACTCATACGGGGCAGAAACACGTCCAGGCCGAATGCATTGATGGTTTTCAAACCGTTCGTATCGATCGCGACGCTGTCGTTTTTCTTGACGGCATCGTCCAAAATATCAATCAATTCACAGGCCGACGTGGCGTCAAAATCCCCGAACAACTGCACGGCCATGGATTGGGGATTGATTTCCTTGGTGCAAACACGAAAATTTTTGGCCATATCATCTCCTTTTTTAATGTGGACGAAACGGCTTTATCTTTCTATTTTATCAGCAAAAGGCATACCAGGGATCAGATTATCTGTATGATCAGAAGATAATTCAATTTTTCTGCACCAAATGAAGACATTTTAGCGCGTTGGGTGTTATTTTTTTTTACAGGTTGGAAAGGGGGTAACCATTTGACCGATGCAACAGAACTTTACGTAACGTTACTACTTGGTCGGTATCCGTCCTGAAATAAAAAATGTCACAGATCGATCATCTGATCAATATTCGTCGCTTTAGCCCATTGAATCACCAATCAAAACTGATATACTGATTACATGCACATGATCTGATCTGTCGTTCCACTTACCGCTGACAACGCTTTCCTGAAGTTGGTTTTAGCTTTGCATGATAACATTCATCAACCGGAGGATTTCAAGCGCAAGAAAATCCCCAAACCGGCTCAATTTTGGGATGGTTCAGGGAAAAGTCGCCGGAAAGGAAACGCCAATGGTCTCCCCTGCGATCAATAGAGCTGACAGTCAAGCCATTCCCCATGAAGTCGGCATTCTGCCCCTGCGTGATACCGTGGCTTACCCCTATATGGTATTACCGCTTGCCGTAGCCTTACCCGGCGCCATCAAACTAATCGAAGATGCAGTTGATGGGAACCGGTTTTTGGGCCTGATTGCTGCCAAGGAGATGCCATCCGACACGCCCATGCCCTGGCAGATGTATGAAGTGGGCACTGTGGGCCGCATCCACCGGGCCGTCAAGGGGCCCAACAAGCACTATCATGTCTTAGTTCAGGGCATCGAACGCTTCCGGGTAAAGCTGTGGCGGCGAACCGATCCGTATTTGATGGCCGAGATTCAGCTCAGCCCCGAGCACGTTGCGGAGGGGGTAGAACTGGACGCCCTGAAACGACGACTCCAGATCCTGGCTCAGGAGGTCGTGACCCTGATGCCCAATGTTCCTGAAGAAGCGGGGACGTTTCTGGAAAGCATCGAGGATCCACGCTACCTGGCCTACCTGGTGGCTGCCAACTCCCGCATCAAGGCCCCCACCAGCCAGAAAATCCTGGAAATCGACAATCTCAACGACAAGCTTCGGGCACTGGTTTCCCTGCTCACCCGTGAGAAGGAAGTTCTCTCCCTGGATCATAAAATCCGCACCGAAACAAATGAAGAAATGGGCAAGGCCCAGCGTCATTACTATCTTCGCCAGCAGATGAAAGCCATTCAAAAAGAGCTGGGCGAGGAGGACGACAATGCCAATGATGCAGATCAATACGAGGAAAAGTTCAAGAAAGCCGCCCTGCCCCGGGAGGCGTATGACGAGGCCATGCGTGAACTAAAACGCCTGAAAGGCATGCATCCCTCCTCGGCCGAGCATTCGGTGATCAAGACCTACCTCAACTGGCTGATCGCTCTGCCGTGGCATGAGCGCAGCGATGACTGTCTGGATATCGTTCATGCGCGAACCATTCTGGATGAAGACCACTACGATCTGGATACGGTCAAGGACCGTCTGATCGAGTACCTGGCGGTCAAGAAGCTTGTCCAAGAGCGTAAGGAAGAAAAAGATGCTATTGGTCCGTCGGAAGAAACCCAAGGCACCGGGACCCTACTGTGTTTTGTCGGTCCGCCCGGCGTGGGCAAGACCAGTCTGGGCCAGAGCATTGCCAGGGCTCTGGGACGCCGCTTCACTCGCATGAGCCTGGGTGGCATGCGTGACGAGGCCGAGATTCGAGGGCATCGCCGCACCTATATCGGCGCCATGCCCGGACGCATCATGCAGGCTATCAAGCGGACGGGTACGCGTAATCCGGTCTTCATGCTCGACGAGATCGACAAGGTGGGCAGCGACTGGCGCGGCGATCCCAGCAGTGCCCTATTAGAAGTGCTGGATCCGGCCCAGAACCATGCATTCCGCGACCATTACCTGGATGTGGACTTTGATCTCAGCGAAGTAATGTTCATTACCACCGCCAACCAGTTGGAGACCATCCTGCCTCCGTTGCGGGATCGTATGGAGGTGATCCCCTTGGACGGCTACACCGAGTATGAGAAAATTCACATTGCCACCAACCATCTGGTGCCCCGCCAAATCAAGACCAATGGGTTGCGGCCCAAGGAAATCACCTTCGATGATACGGTTCTGTCCATGATCATCGGCGAGTATACCCGCGAAGCCGGCGTCCGCAACCTGGAGCGCCAGATCGGCACCATCTGCCGCAAGACGGCCGTGTCCATCGCCTCCGGGAAACCGGCACCGGCCGCGGTCACGCCGGAACGCATCCGACAGTTATTGAAAAAACCGCTCTTCGAATCCGAAATCTCCGAAACCATAGACGTACCTGGCATCGCCACGGGGCTGTCCGTGACCACCTATGGCGGAGAAATCCTCTTCATCGAAGCCACACGCATGGCCGGCAAGGGGGAGCTGACCATCACCGGCCATCTGGGCGATGTAATGATGGAAAGTGCCCGCATCGCCCATAGCTATGTGCGGGCCAAGGCCTCGGATCTGGGGATTGCGGCCAAACGCTTTAAAGACACCGACATCCACCTGCACGTGCCGGCCGGTGCGATTCCCAAGGATGGTCCATCGGCCGGTGTGGCCATGGTCCTGGCCATGGCCAGCATCTATACCGGCCGGCCGGTGCGCCATGATGTGGGCATGACCGGCGAGGTGACCTTGCGGGGCCGCCTCTTACCCGTGGGCGGCATCAAAACCAAGGTGCTGGCCGCGCATCGGGCCGGATTGCGCACAGTAATTCTACCCCGGCGCAATGAACCGGACCTGGACGAATTGCCATCATCGGTGCGCCAGGAAATCGTCATTCGGCTGGTGGACCGGGTGGCGGAAGCTTTCGACCTGGCCCTCTTGCCAGATCTACCCCATACAGCCACCCCTAACGTACCGAAACGATGACGGGATGACGCCCCATGCCAAACAACCACCAAAAAGCCATTCTTGCCGCCATGATGGATCCCGGTTTTTACCCCCACCGGACAGGCACCATCAACCGTCGCGAAACCCATATATCGACCGTCTTTATGACCGGGCCTTATGTATACAAGGTGAAAAAACCGGTCAATTTGGGTTTTCTTGATTTTACCGGCCTCGATCAGCGCGCCCATTATTGTCGGCAGGAGCTCAATCTCAACCGTCGCCTTTCCACCGACGTTTACCTGGAGGTATTGCCCATCACGCACCAGGAGGGTACATATGCCTTGAACGGTAACGGTGAGACGGTGGAAACCGTGGTCAAAATGCGTCAGCTAAGAGAGGCGGACGCCATGTTGCCACGCCTGCAGCAAGCCAGGCTGACGGATACGGACGTCATGAGATTGGTCGATCGGTTGGACGCTTTCTACGCCCGCACACCAATCGCCGACCCGCCTCAAGTCAATGGCAAGTCCGCCTGGGAGGAGAACCTGCAGTTGATGGAACCGTTCGTCGGCAGCATCATCGACCGGCAACGCTTTGCCTTTGTCAGCTCGGCGGCAAAGGCCTTTTACAACCGCCAGAAACGCCTGTTTCAGCGGCGCATCGAAAACGGCAAAATTCGGGACGGCCACGGCGACCTGCGATGTGACCACATCTATTTTACAGCCGACGGCATCCAAATCATCGATTGCATCGAGTTCAGCGATGGCCTGCGTATTCTGGACACCATCAGCGATCTGGCGTTTCTGTCCATGGACTTGGAATATAACGGTTTTACGCATCAGGCACGGCTATTGATCCGCGAGTTGATCACGCGCATGGACGATTTGGGGGCCCTGCCCCTTTTGGATTTTTACCGTTGCTACCGGGCCATGGTACGCTGCAAGGTGAGCGCGTTTCTGCTTCGCGAAATCAGTCTCTCGAAAGCCAACCGTCAGTCCCTGCAAGCGGCCGCCGATGCCTACCTGTCTCTGGCATACGGATATGCCCTGGTGTTCAGCCGCCCCACGCTATGGGTCGTATGCGGCCTTCCCGCCTCGGGGAAGAGCACCCTGGCCAAAGCCCTGGGCGACGTCTATGACATCGAGGTGCTCCGCTCGGATGTGGTCCGCAAGGAGCTGTTTGCCCGGCAAGACGCTCCATCCAGCAATGGAGACTTTGAGAAAGGCCGCTACTCGCCCTATGCCACCGAGGTGACTTACAACCACCTGCTTGGTGTGGCCCAGGAACCCCTGAAAAAGGGTCATGACGTGATTATTGATGCCACATTCAGCCGGAACCGGCATCGCCGTGAGCTTCTGCGATTAGCGGACCAGCGCCAGGCGCTGACGGTTTTCATCGAGTGCCGCGCAACGGATGCGCTGCTGACTGAACGGCTGCGCAAACGGGAAACCGAGCCATCGATCTCCGATGCCCGGCTGCCCCACTTGGAACGCTTCAAACAGCGGTATGAACCCATCGCCGACATTGGACCGGCAATCCATATACCGGTGGATACAAACGCACCGGTAGCGGATTGCCTGCGTCAAGTGTTGCTGGGGAATGCACTGTGGAACGTTTTTTCGCATTCAAGATAAGGAGACAGAAATAATGTTTAAAACCGTTTTGGTTGCCACCGACATGGTGTCTACGGTCGACGCACCGGTACTTACGGCCACCCGTCTGGCACGCAAGCACGATGCACACCTCTATCTCTTGCATGTCATGGAATCATCCTCAACGGACGATCGCCGATTGATCCGTCATTTCGAAACCGGTGAAGAAATGCTCGCCGATATGACTTATGCCAATGTCGTTCAGCAGGCCTTGGCGGCGACCTACCAGGATGCCTTGGCGACTGTGACTCACGACATCCGCATCACCGTCGGATACCCCTGGCAGGAGATCCTGATCTGGGCCAGGGCTCTCGATAGTGATGTGATCCTGTTGGGTCCCCATTCGAGTCGGGCACAAGAAAAGGGTGTGGTGAGAGTCGCCGGCCGGGTGGGGTCCACCGTGGAGAATGTCATCACCCACGAAACCTGTCCGGTCATGATTGTCAACCAGCCGGCCAGCAAGGACCAGTTGGGTTTACGACGCATTCTGGTAGCCACGGATTTCTCTCGCTCCTGTGACTCCGCGGTTTGTTTCGCAGCGCGGCTGGCCTCTCGGTATGCGGGCCATTTGACTGTCTTTCACATGCTGCCGGTGCCGCCGGTTCCCAAATACACCCGCGAGAATTACCTGGCCGATGAGGCGCGAACGCGTGATCGTCTGACCGGTGCATACCGATCGGTCCTGGAGAAAAGCGATCATCAATACCTGGTCAGGGCCGGGGCCCTGCCCCATCTGGAAATCCTGCAATGCGCCGCCAGCGAGAACATCGATTTGATCGTCATGGGGTCCCACACCAAGGAATCATCTGGTAAATGGTATCCGGGCAGCGTGGTGGAACGTGTCGGCTACCGCACCGCCTGTCCCGTGGCAGTCATCACCGATCCGGCGGTGTTATTGCATTGGGATGGTCTCGTCCCCGAGGAACAGCACCCGGAAAAGGACCGGTTAATCCATGTTTTCACTGGGTCCGGGTGAAAGGAATCAGGCTGCTGGCGATAAAACAGCCCCCGCCGCCGCCTTCCGAAGTGGATGAATCGGCGTCGGCATTGTCTTGGCCGGTATCGACGGGGTCGTCGTGGCCTGAGACGTCGTCAACCGTGCTGATTTTTTCATCGGGCAAAGCGACGGCGTACGCGATCTCATTGGAGAGTGTACTGACGGAAGTGGAATCATTGACCAGGTAGGCAGCGACGGAAAAAAAATAGCGAATGCCGGGTTCAAAGGCGTGGGTCAACGTGGTTTGGCAGTAGTATAGATCATTTTCAATCCAGCAATTGTCAATGCCCTCGATGGCGGGATATTCAAAATCATATTCGGCATCGTCTTCGGTACGCATATATAGGTGGAAGGCAATATCTCCATTGGGTCCCGAAACGTAGCCCGTACCGCCGGCATTCCATTGCCATGCAAAAGTAATCGTATCCGAAGCGCCGGCATTGGCAGAATGAAAACCGGCTGCGAAAAAAATAATGGTGACGATCCGTTTCAGAAAATGGGTATTGACCACAATTCCCGTTCAACTTTCCTTGGCGCTATCGGATTCCAAGCAAAATCGCTGGCAGCTTGTAAAAAGCAAATTGGGTTCAATTTATTTGCTCTATGCATTGAAACAAAAATAAAGATTAATACTGGACAATCAATACAACGGTCAAGGTAAAATGTGAAGGTGAACATGACCGCGGACCAGAAAAGCAAAAACATATCTTTTCGAAAAATCATCAAAGGGATGATTCCGGTCATCGTGGTGGCCGCTCTGGTAGGGGGTTTCCGGCACCTCACGAGGCCCGCGCCGTTGGCCGTGGTAGTCGAGCCCGTGACCCGCGGCACGGTGGAGCGCACGGTGGCCAACACACGCGCGGGCACCGTCAAGGCTTGCCGCCGGGCCAAACTTTCACCCAGCATCGGGGGTCAGATCGCCCGGCTGCCGGTGCACGAAGGCGACCGGGTCAAGGAAGGCGACCTGCTCCTGGAACTTTGGAACCAAGATATCGCCGCCCAGATCCTTCTGGCCGAACGAGAGGTCATGGCCGCCCGGGCACGCGCCCGCTCGGCCTGTTCGCGGGCCGACGTGGCGGCCAGGAATGCCGCCCGGCTCTCGGCGTTGCTTAAATCCAATGTAGGCACCCAGGAACGCACCGAGAATGCCATGGCCGAAGCCGAGGCCCTGGCGGCTGAGTGCAACGGCGCGCAAAGCGAAGTACAAGTGCGGGAGGCGCAACTGGCCGTGGCCCGGGCCACCTTCGATCGCACCCGCCTGGTGGCCCCCTTCAATGGGGTGATCGGTGAGATCAACGGCGAACGCTTCGAATATGTCACCCCCTCCCCACTGGGCGTTCCTACCCCGCCGGTAATCGATATTATCGCCGCCGGTTGTTATTATGTGATCGCGCCCATCGATGAGGTCGATGTGGCCGGCATTCGGGTCGGCATGCCGGCCCGGATCACCATGGACGCCCACGGCAGCCGCGTGTTCGAAGCCCGTGTGCGACGGATTGCCGACTATGTGCTGGACGTGGAGAAGCAGGCCCGTACCGTGGACGTGGAGGTCGCCTTTACCAATTCGGACGATTTCTCCGTCTTGCTTGCCGGCTACAGTGCCGACATTGAAATCATCCTGGATGCACGTCCGGATGTGGTACGCATTCCCACCGAAGCGCTCATGGCCGACGGCGATGTTTACGTGTATTTGGCGGACCCGGCGAAAATCGTTCGGCGACGCATCCGCAGCGGCCTGGCCAACTGGGACTTCACCGAAGTGCTGGAGGGCGTCAACCCAGGCGAACCGGTGGTGGTCAACATCGATATCCCGGGTCTGAAAGACGGCGCACCCGCCACAATTCTGGAGGAAACGCCGTGATTCGCCTGGAGAATGTCAGCCGCATATTCACGGTGGGGGGAGAACGCGTGCACGCCCTGGACAATGTGAACCTGACCGTGCGAAAGGGCGAATACCTGTCCATCATGGGGCCGTCCGGGTCCGGCAAATCCACACTGCTCAATATCCTGGGTCTCCTGGACCGCCCGGATCAAGGCACCTACCTTATCGATGACCAGGATACCACCCGCCTCAGCGATGACCGTCAGACAGCGATCCGGCGGCATCGCATCGGCTTCATTTTCCAGTTCTTTCATCTGATTGCCCGCCTGACCGCAGCGGACAATATCGGCCTGCCACTAATGTTGGCCGGCGTCCCTGCCCGACAGCGCCGGGAACGGGTCAACCAGGCGTTAACGCATTTCGGTCTGGCGGCCCGCGGCCACCACCGGCCGGACCAGTTGTCGGGCGGCCAGCGTCAACGCGTGGCCATCGCCCGGGCCGTAATCATGAACCCCGGCGTTATCCTGGCCGACGAGCCCACCGGCAACCTAGACCGCACCTCGGGTGAGGAGATTATCCAGGTCATCGAATCCCTGGGCAAGGAAGGCATGACCGTGCTTATCGTCACCCATGATCCGCAAATCGGAGAACGGGCCCGGCGATCCATTCGTCTGGTGGACGGACGCATCGTAAGCGATCGGGAGCAATGAAAATGAGATTGACGGACGCATTCGGATTCTGCCGCCATGCCGTGACCGGCTATCCCTTGCGCTCGGGGTTGATGCTCCTGGCCATGGCCATCGGCGTGGCCGCAGTGGTTTTGCTGGCCAGCCTGGGAGAGAGTACCCGTCGTTATATCACCACCCAGTTCAGCTCCCTGGGCACCCATCTGCTGATCATCCTGCCGGGCCGCTCGGAAACCGTTGGTGGGCCGCCTCCCATGATGGGACAGACCCCCCGGGATCTGACTGTCGACGATGCCATGGCCTTGACGCGCATCACCGGGGTGCGCCGGGTGGCGCCCATCGTGGTCGGCTCGGCACCGGTTTCCGTGGGCAGCCTGGAGCGTGAAATCGCTATCCTCGGCTCCAATGCCGAACTCATGCCGATCCGCAACCTGACCCTGGCCGGTGGGCGCTTCATTCCCCCGGGCGATATTTCCCGGGCCGAGGCGGTCTGCGTATTGGGCCATACCGCCAAGCAAGAGCTCTTCGGCAACCGATCGCCCCTGGGCCGCTTCGTACGCATCGGCGAGCGCCGTTTCCGCGTGATCGGCACACTGGCCAAAAAAGGCCAGTCCCTGGGTATGGACATCGGCGACGTGGCCATCATTCCAGTGGTCTCGGCCACGGCCCTGTTTAACACCGACACCCTGTTTCGCGTTCTGGTTCAGGCCAGGCACCGGGAGGCCATCGACCGTACCAAAAAAGAGATCCTTTCCATCATCCGCGACCGCCATGACGGCGAAGACGATGTCACCGTGATCACTCAGGATGCGCTGCTGGCCACCTTCGACCGCATCCTGCGCACCCTCACCCTTTCCGTGGCCGGCATCGCCGCCATCAGCCTGGCCGTGGCCGGCATCCTGATCATGAATGTCATGCTCATCGCCATCTCTCAGCGCACCGGGGAAATTGGCCTGCTCAAGGCCATCGGCGCCACCCATGGACAAGTGATGGCTCTTTTTCTGGTGGAATCCACACTGCTTTCCCTGGCCGGTACCGCTGCCGGCCTCATGCTGGCAGCCATGGGTTTATGGGGGTTGCAACGAATCTTCCCTCAGTTTCCCATGGCCGCGCCCTGGTGGTCCTTGGCGGCGGCGGTCTTCACAGCTCTTTTCACCGGCATCCTCTTCGGCATGTTGCCGGCTCGGCGGGCCGCCCGCATGGACCCGGTGATGGCGTTGGCGGGGAAATAACGACCCGTGGCCAGTGGGATGGGCGGGTTTCTCTGGAAGGGGATTGATAGGATTGGTGATCGGGCAATTTTTAGAAGTCAGAAGTCAGAAGTCAGAAGGGACTGGAAGTCGCTACGCTCCGTCTATTTTATTAACGGATTGAGCCGAGGGCGATAACCTCATTCTGGCTTCTGACTCCTGAATTCTTTAGTTCTATTATGGAAATAACCCATGCAAGCAATCCACTTCATGCCTAACGTGTGACAGCTTGACCCATTATGACTTTTAGTGACGCTATCCAATGGTCGCTGACGGCCTTGGCCGGCCAACGACTGCGCAGTTTCCTCACCATCCTGGGCATTGCCGTTGGCATTGGGGCCGTGGTGCTGCTGACATCCCTGGGGGAAGGCATCCACCGTTTCGTGCTGGCCGAATTCACTCAATTCGGCACCAATCTGATCGCCGTCACACCCGGAAAAACCACCACCAAGGGAATGTCCGGCGCGGTAATCAGCAATGTCAGGCCCCTATCCATCGATGATGCGCAGGCCCTGTCGCGAATCCCACGGGTGCTGGCCACCGTACCGGTGCTGCAAGGCAATGCCGCCGTGGAATTCGGGCCGCGCAGCCGGCGCACCTATGTGTTTGGCGTGGATGCCGATGCCACGACAGTCTGGCAGCTGGATGTGGCCCAGGGTCGCTTTCTGCCCGATGACACGACATCAGGTGCGCGGGCTCTGGCGGTGCTTGGCAGCAAGGTCAGCCGCGAGCTGTTCGGCTCGGCCAATCCATTAGGTCGCCGCATTCGCATTGGCGGAGAACGCTATCGCGCCATCGGCGTGATGGCGGCCAAGGGCCAAATGCTGGGGTTCGATCTGGACGACGCGGTTTACATTCCCGCCTCCCGCGCCCTGGCCATGTTCAACCGTGAGAGCCTCATGGAAATCGATGTATTGTTTGCCGCCGGCAGTAACGCGGATAAAATCGCCGACCGCAGCCGTAGGCTTTTGATATCCCGCCACGGCAGCCAGGACTTCACCATCGTAACCCAGACCCAGATGTTGGATGTCCTCGGCTCGGTCTTAGGCGTGCTAACCCTTGCCGTCGGCGGCATCGGCGGTATTTCGCTGATCGTGGGCGGCGTAGGTATCACCACCATCATGACCATTGCCGTCCGCCAGCGCCGATCGGAGATCGGCCTGTTGCGGGCCCTGGGCGCCAGACGGCGATGGATCATGGGCCTGTTCGCCATCGAAGCCACCCTGCTGGGGACCATTGGCGGCGTGGCCGGCATCATTTTTGGCAGCGGTGGCGCCTGGCTGATAGAAACGCTGGTCCCTCAATTGCCTACCCACACACCGATGGCATATGCGATTCTGGCCGAAATTCTGGCGGCGGCAATCGGTCTGTTGTCCGGCATCCTGCCGGCCCGTCGGGCGGCCGATATGGACCCCATCGAGGCACTGCGAGCCGAGTGAAGCGGTCATTGCCGATATCAATGGGCATGCTTATGATAAGATAGGTGATCGGCATCCTGTAGCGTTCGGTCTGCTCTGGAAAAGCCAGATCGATCGTCCATTCAACCTCAAGGTGAATCAACGGAGGTGTGAAATGAAATCCAGAAACGTCAAAGAGATGATGGTTCCATTGGCCGAGTATGCCACCGTGCCGGCCACGGCGACCTTGTTGGAAGCCGTCAGGGCCCTGCGCAGTGCACAGGCGGCTTTCTATGAAAATCGCGACCGGCATCGGGCCATTCTGGTAATTGACGACGATAGCCATTTTGTCGGTAAGCTCAGCCAGCATGACGTGATCGAGGCGCTCGAGCCGAATTATAAAAAAATGCGGGCGCAATCCGAGGATGGATCGATCCATAAGTTGGGCCTCAGCGACGCTTTTTTTCGATCGACCCTGAAAGAGTACCACCTATGGGAGCATGCCCTCGAGGGGTTGTGTCGGAAAGCCGTCGATTTCAAGGTCAAGGATGTGATGTACGCGCCCGACAAGGGGGAATTTGTGAAGGAGAGCGCGACCATGGACGAAGCCATTCACCGGCTGATCATCGGCCGTCATCACTCCCTCCTGGTGACCACCGACCATGATCCCCGTAAAATCCTCGGCGTGTTGAGACTCAGTGATGTGTTTGAATTCGTCGGTGACTCCATGCTGGCATGTGAACGTTCCCCTAACGTGGCGTGAAAAGGATCGCGGCTTATGGTGCTTTCCCCAATTCGTGCTCGTCGCATCAGTGCGCTGAAAAAAGAAAGGCCAGATCCGTACACCTCTGGAAATCCGGCAAATTAGATATGATTCGCTGGGATTTGAGGAACAAGGCGGTTTGCTCGAGGCTGGACAGAATCTCATCATCGAGTCACAGATGGTAACGATGACGTTGTATGGCCAGACGAGTGGTTGCCAAATCAAGAAAAAGCGCCACCATCATCCACCGGCCCGTTGGGCCTGCTTGTTTGAACCGGGTCACATATCTTTCCTGTTTCTCTCTGGTCTGGTACGCATCGTCGACAACTAACAGTGCGGTTGAATACAGCACGGTTGCTTGTCAAGACAGTCACGCAAGGTTTCCTGCAGGTCCAGCCTTGCCAGCCCCCGTGCGCTCTCTGGTCCGGGGCAGATCAACCGTCAAGTCCACAAACAGGGCACCGGGAATCGGTCTCAAAACATGGAGAGGTAAGATAATGCCCATAAAATTGACCAAGATGGCCGAGGAAGTATTGCGAAAACGATATCTGGCCCGCAACTATCGCGGAGATATAATCGAAGAACCCGCAGACATGTTCCACCGTGTTGCCAATGCAGTTGCAGAAGCCGACCGGCTTTATGAAGCAAGAGCAGATGTTGGTGCCACCGCAAATGCTTTTGAAGAGGCGATGATAACGAAAGCCTTCTTTCCCAACTCTCCCAGCTTGATGAATGCGGGCCGGCCAATGGGGCAAATGGCAGCCTGTTTTGTGCTTCCCATTGAGGACAGTCTTGAATCCATTTTTGATACTTTGAAAAATACCGCATTGATACATCAAACGGGTGGCGGCACGGGTTTCAGCTTTACTCGAATTCGCCCCGAAGGCGATACCATCTTTCCGGCAACAGGTGTTGCGGGAGGCCCACTGGCTTTTATATCCCTTTTCGACAATGCGACCAGTATTATTGACCGAAACAGGGTACGGCCAGGTGCAAATATGGCTGTTTTGAATGTGAACCATCCGGATATTGTTGCGTTTATTCAGGCAAAAAAAAACAATGATCGGTTAAGAAATTTCAATTTATCAGTATCGGTGGACGACTTTTTTATTCAATCGGTATTATCGGGAAATGACTACCCCCTCGTCCATCCCCGGACCGGTGTAATTATTGATCATATTTCTTCCGATTCGTTACTTGAGATGCTGGCAGGGGCGGCGTGGGAAACAGGAGATCCTGGACTTTTGTTCATGGATCGGATCAACCACAACAATCCCACTCCCGGCATGGGCAGCATCAATGCCACGAACCCTTGTGGCGAGCAACCGCTACTGCCCTATGAATGCTGTACATTGGGTTCAATCAACCTGACTCAAGTGATCAATGGTCAAACGGTTGATTATAAAAAGCTGGAGGCGTTGGTGCGCTTGGGAGTACATTTTTTAGACAACGTAATTGATGTTAATCGTTACCCTTTAAGACAGATAGAAGAAATCAGCCGAACAAATCGTAAAATCGGGCTCGGTGTCATGGGTTTTGCCGATATGCTGATTCTCTTGAATATTCCATACCAAAGTCGACAAGCAGTTGAGCTGGCCGAAACAATTATGGCTCGAATTAAAAATTCAGCCGAATTGGCTTCTGCTGAATTGGCCAAAAAACGAGGTAATTTCCCATCTTTTGACCATAGTATTTTCCCATCCAAGGGAATCGAACACCGCCGGAATGCAACCTTAACGACCATTGCCCCAACCGGCACCATCAGTTTGATTGCGGGTGTAAGCAGTGGTATTGAACCCATTTATTCGTATCGCATAAAGAGACGGGTTGTGGACACCATATACGACGAAGTACACCCCATTTACGAACGCTTTGTAAACGAGGGCAGGCCAATATTGAAAGATATCTTTCAGACGGCATACGATGTTGAGCCTGAATGGCATTTAAAAATTCAGGCGGCATTTCAAAAATATACTGATAATGCGGTTTCAAAGACGGTGAATCTTCCTGAAAGCGCCACTGTCGACGATATTAGAAGACTATTTTGTAAGGCGATCGAGTTGCCTGTTAAAGGCCTAACCGTTTATCGTGACCAATCCCAGGAAAATCAAATATTGTCTGCCTGTTCAATTAAGCGGGAGGAGTGCAGCTGATTCATGGAAATCAACGATAGCATCGGACAGTCGCTATGAATTACGGCAACATCTCCACTTCGACCGTGATTTCCACATCGGGCCAGCGCTTTTCCATTGGTTGAATCGCAGGCGGTGCGATGATTTTGCAAAACAAGGTCGTGGTCTCTTTCAGACTCTCCAGGTAGATCGGTGTCGTGGTAATGGACGGTGCCGGATTGTCCATCTCGGTCCCAGGCAACAGGGCCATCACGCTGTCCGGTTTCAAGGAGAGTTTCGTGATCATCAGAATGTCCGCGGCGGCTCGCCACGTTAAAAGCTCTTTGATAATGACCAATGCCCCCAATGCATCACCTTTTTCGCCAAGCAGAAGGAAATCCAACCGGGACCATTTCCACTTCCGCGCCATCATGGTTGAGTCCCTCTCTAGGGCGCCGGTACGGCCGCGGCATCCATCGCCGCCTGAACACCCTTGCTGAAATCCGTGGGGACCGTGGTCATGCGGGTGGCCAGTTCGCGGTCCAGCATCATCAGGCCCTGGGGATTGTCCTTGATTAATTTCAGTTGCGCGATGATATCGTTGTCGTTCTCCTCCTCTTCGACCTGTTCGGTTACATACCATTCCAAAAAAATCTGGGTGGCGTGGTCCTTGTCGGCGATGGCCACCTCCATGAGGTCGTTGATGGAGCGGGTGATAAATTGCTCGTGGGCCAGCGTCTGGGTGAACATATCCAGAGGGGAATCGAAGTTCGCGGGCGGCGCCTGAATGGCGGCGAGGGTGACGCGCGCTCCCTGTCGCTGCACAGACTCGAATATCTTCATGGCATGCAGCATCTCTTCGTGGTACTGGACCATAAACCAATTGGCAAACCCCTTGAGACCAATCTGATTGCAGTGGGCCGACATGGCCATGTACAGATAGGCCGAATACATCTCCCGGTTGACCTGCTCGTTCAAAGCTTGGTTCATTTTTTCACTAATCATTGACTTCTCCTTTCAAATACGTACGATTGATTAAAAAGGTCAGGAAGATGAAAAGCACCTGTCGTCGGTCATCCGTGGAGACGGCAACGTGGATAACGCCCGTCCCGCGTCGTTAGGCTGGTTCGGTGGCGTCGAACGGACTCGGCGGCTCGACTAATGCCTCGTCTTTAGAGGAATCTGGTGGCGGCTTTTTCATTTCTTCCAATATGTTCAAGTAACGGCGCGTCACCTCCTGCTCCAGTTTTCCGCGGTGGCGCGTGGGAACGGGTATCCGGAGGATCAGGTTGATTCGGTCCGGAGAGGCCATTTGAAGGTTGACGCGGGGATCCACGTTGGGTTCGTCCAGGCTTTGGTGCCTGGCCCTGGTGGTCATGTATTGTTTGGCGACATGCAGGTATGGCCGAACGACCTCCCCGGCGGCCGTCAGCAGGGCCTTTTCAGCAAAGACCCATTCCGGTGAATTCTCGATGGGGATGGTAACCAGGTGGAAAACGTAGTCCCCCCACATCCGGGTCTCGTTCTTGACGATGCTTGCCAGATACCGGGCGTTGGGCACGTGAATGGTCAATCCGGTGTATTGGTTGGTTTTTTCACCGGAACCGATCTCCATCAAGGTGAAGCCCAGCATGCTCTGATCGATGACGTCCCCACGGATCCCATCGATCTCGATGCGATCGCCCACATCGGAGAATTTGGCTGTGCTTTGGTAAATGAACCCGACGATGTTGAGTAAGAACTCCTTGGTCGCCACGACGATGGCCGCGGCGATGACCACGATGGTGGCGGCCACGGCCCGCAATTGTTCCAGCCAGATCACCACCACGACGATGAAAACGATGAGGAAGGTGATGTTTCTGGCCGTCACGATCCACCGGCGGCGAATCGTGGCATCCACCTCCTCTTTCTGCATCAATCGGCGCACGACGATGCTCCGGATGCTCACAGCCACGGCGATGAGCACCAATGTGCTGAGCAGACGGGTGAAAAAAGGGGTTTCGAAGAGAAGTGTGTTCCAGTTCATTTAATCCGTCCAGAACTATAGCCAAATGATCAGCGTCCCCGTTTCGGAGACGAGGCTCCTGGGCCGCGTGCCTTGCTCCAGCAGGGCATCCTGCATTACGGGATCGAACCCACTCCTTTCCCCAAGCCAGGAAACGGCTGTTTCGTCATCGGTGTTCAGGTGAATCCACATGATGCCCTGACCGGGTCGCCAGCGATCGATTTCTGATCATGTTTGCATGGGTTCGACGCTCTCTTTGCCATACCGATATCCATATACAAAGCCCTTGGATTCCTCGTCCATCATTTTACTCCGCAAAAGATCCAAATCCGGTTATCCTTCCATCGCCTGTCTCGGTCAGGCGCACAGTCTTCGATAAGCGCATTAGACCGTCCGATCCAGCCGATAGAGCACGGTCAATAACAAAATGGATCCGATCAGCAGCCATGTCGCACCGAACAACCACAGGCCCAGGGGAATCGCCAGGTAGTAGCACCGCATGCCGATGGTATAATGCACGCTCGCGTGAGTCACCACCTCCACGACGAATTCCTGGCTGGCGACGCCCCGATGCAGATCCGGAAGGCCCAGTCCATAGCCGGCGTGATTGAAATAGCGGATCGCCAGGGTAAAATTAAAAAATCCCAGAAAAAAGTCCACCGCCAGAAGCATCAATTTCACCGCCCACAGCGTTTCCCCGATCGCCTGGTTGTCCCTGACCTCATTGCGGCAGCCTACCAAGACGTGTCGGACAATCCGGCCAACGATACGCCGCGCAAACTGGCAGTCGGGCTGGGAGAGGCGCTTGACGCAGATATGATAATCGTCGGAACCGTATGGCGGTTCAGGGAAAAGGGAAGTGTGCCAGACAATCCCGCATCGGTTGGTTTCGCCCTTTACCTCGTTCAAGTCGAGACCGGCCAACGGTTGTGGCATGACCGTTTCGACGGCACGCAAAAGGCCCTTACGGAAGATGTGCTCGGCGGCTTGAAACAAATCGGGATGGGACTTTACTGGCTGTCGGCGCAGGAGCTTGCCCGTTATGGGGTAAAATCGATAATGAAAAAATTCCCGTTTCATTGAAATCATCTTTGTGTGGCTTGCTTTTCTTCAATCGATAATGAAATTCATCGCTGTAATTTCATACCGTAGAAACGATCATCGTCACGGACGTCTTCTCCTTGCACTGTTTCGTCGATGTGAAAGCGGCGGCACTCGAACTGTCCAAAAGGCGTTATTTTGCGGCGCCCGTGGTGGACGGAGAAAACCAATGCCAACCGCCAACCCGCGCTCATCGACGCTTGACCTGCTTTTTGTTTTTCCTTCGGGATTTTCTTTGGTCGATTTTCTGTTTGAGTCGTTCCCTCTGGCGCGCCAATTTCTCTTTGAGACGCTCCTGATAGCGCTCGACCGCAGCGTAACAAGCGAAATATCCGATGACCGCCACGGGTAGACCCACTATTACACCACCAAAGGTCAATGCCAGGATTATGCTCGGCGCCTGGTCAAGTATGCTGACGAGGCCTTGCCAGTCGAAGGTAATTTTAAAATTCAAATGGTTATGCAATCCAATCAGTTTGGCTCCGATAAGATAGGTGAACCCATAAATGAAGGGCGCCGTGAATGGATTGGTGACCTGGACACCGACCGCAGCCGTAATTTTGTTCCATTTGAACATCGACGCAAAAAAAACGGCGATCAGGATCTGTCCCCCCATGGTCGGGGTGAAGCCGATGAAAAGACCCAGGGCAAAACCAAGTGAAATTTCCCGTGGATTGCCCCTTATGCATATGAACCGCTGATATAAGGATTTTAAGAAAGTCGGTACCAACCGCGACGTCTACCTATCGAATGTTGCTGCATTGAATTTTAATCTCGACGTGTTACGCATAGGCACATCATAATTGCACTTCATTCAAGGCTTTCAGGAGGTGTTGTTTTCTATATCGCTCTTTATCGGCAATCTCTGCGCCAAAAAGACAAATCGTTAGCGGTAAGGCTACAGCTACAGGCTCGCCAATCGTAAAGATAATTTGAAAAGTGATGTTTTTTTATGTAATGTTAGACGATTCAGGGAGCCCTGGTCAACTTGTCAATCAAACTGGAAGCGAATCTGGCCGCTGCGAAATCCAAACAGGTCGACGTGCTGTCGCCAAACTTTTACAAGGAATCAGAATCCGCCTTGATGAAGGCAAAGCAAGGTTTGGAGAAGGGCTCCAAAATATCCGCTATTAGCAAGTATATCGCCGAAGGAAATGCCAGTTTGAAAAAAGCAGAACAGATCGCCCAGATCTCCCGGTCAATCCTGCGAGATACGAACGAGGCCAGAGACAAAGCCCTAAAAGTGAAAGCCGACAAACTGGGGGAACCTTACGATAAAGTTGAAAAGGAATACTTGGGTCTTACTGCGGCCATCGAAAGGGACAATTTGAGCTATGCCCAAAAATATGCCGACAAAGTACGGACTGCCTTCCGGGATGTGGAGATCATGGCCATAAAAAGCAGCGCCCTCGGAAATATCCGCCAGGTAATGGCCTCAGCGGAAAAAGCCAATGCCCAGAAGTTCGCCCCAACGGTCTACAACGAAGCACTACAGGCGTTGAATGATGCCGATGCGTATATTGACCAAGCCCCCTACGCGTCGGAAATGATCAGCCAAAAGGCAGACCATGCGGCGTTCATGGCGCAACGATTGATAGCGGTCAGCGAAAGCAGCAACAAATTTAAGGAAATGACGCCTGAAGAATCCGCCATCTATATGGAACATCTGCTCATGGGGCTGGGGAAGTCAGTAAATGTCGGTGATCAAAGGAACCTCGGCGTCGAGGCCCAGGTCAACGCACTGACCGATGCTATCGCCGCCATGAACCGCAAGCGCCAATCCCTGGAAAAAGACAATCAGGATTACACCGCCAAGGTTGCCTATCTTGAGCAAAAACTCACTGGATTAGAGGGTTATTCACGCGAACAGGAATCCGTTAAGGAAAAATTGACCGCCGAGAGCGCATTCAATGAACAGTTCAATCAAGTTCAGCAATATTTCCAACCCGATGAGGCGGAAGTTTACAAGCAGGGCAAGCAATTGGTTATTCGGATGCGGGGGATTCAATTCCCGGTGGGACAAGCCATCCTGACGCCCAACAACTTTTCGCTGCTCAGCAAGGTTCAGCAGGCCATTCAAACCTTCGAGCAGCCAATGGTGAAGATCGAGGGGCATACCGACAGCACCGGATCCACCCAAGTGAACCAGGAACTCTCCCAGAAACGCGCCGAGGCCGTCAAAGCCTATCTGGTTGCCAATAAAACATTGCCCGAAGATCGTATCCTTGCAGCCGGTTATGGACCAGATCGGCCATTGGCGCCGAATACGACGCCTGAAGGGCGGGCCATTAACCGGCGTATCGATGTGTTGATTCAGCCGTCTACCGCCAAATGATGAAAACCTAGCCCAAATGGTTATCGGCGTTGCCCTGTCCACTCGCGGGGCTCCTGTCCAATGTTTTATTCGGTAAAATACAGGAAAAGATTGCCGTTACGCACATGCGCCGGTGATGATCGTGCGGGGTCACGAAGGTCCGGTCAAATCGTTTATCAAACGCGTGATGGGGTAGCTTGGCGATGAAAACGTCAGATCCTCCGGATCGAAAACGCGACATTTCGTCTGAGTGGCTATACGCGCTCGTTGAATCGGCGCTCGACGGCGTAATTACGATGGACGATAAGGGTCGCATCATCGACTTTAATCCCGCCGCCGAAGAAATATTCGGCTATCGTAGCGACAGGGTAATCGGCCGGCTGGTTTCCGATATGATTATCCCCAAGGAACTGAGCAAATCCCATGAAAGCGGGCTCGCCCGTTTCCTGCGTACCGGTGAAAAGAAAATGATCGGCCGCCGGGTGGAGGTACGGGCAATGCGGTCGGATCAATCCGTATTTCCTGCAGAAATGTGGGTGATTTCGGTCAATCCAGAGCGTTCACCGGTTTTCATCGCCTACATCCGCGACATTTTCAGTCAAAAAGAGGCTGAACAGGAGCATCGCAATTACTCCATAAACATAAAGAAGACACTGGTACAGACCATTTTGGCCATATCGCGCATCGTCGAAATCCGCGATCCCTATACAGCTGGCCATCAGCATCGGGTGGCCCACTTGGCAGCCGCACTGGCCGAGACACTAAAGCTCTCTGAAACGTTTATCGAAGGCGTTTTTCTGGGCGCGCTGATCCACGATATCGGTAAAATTGCCGTGCCCTCCGAGATTCTTGCGCGTCCAGGAAAACTCCTGGAGGAAGATATCAAATATCTTCAAATTCATAGTCGCAAGGGCTACGAAATATTGGAGCCGGTTAGTTTCCCGTGGCCGGTGGCCCAAATCGCACTCCAACATCATGAGCATTTGGATGGTTCGGGATATCCCCAGAAGCTCAGAGGCGAAGAAATTATACTCGAAGCCCGTATTGTATGTGTCGCCGATGTGGTGGAATCCCTGACGGCTCATCGGCCCTATCGCCCCGCCTACCCGTTGGGCCAAGTGCTGCAAATAGTGAACACGAAGGCCGGCAAATGGTACGCAAAAGATGTCGTCGATGCCTGCCATGCGCTTTTTAAGGATGGCTATGAAATCAATGCCGTCGACATGGATGCATTGACTTGGATTTCCACTTTTTAGAGGACATCATGACCGAAGCAGGAAAAGGTGCCCTGCGCATCATGGGGCCCAACTGCCTGGGAATCATCTGCCCTTCCCGCAAGCGTAATGCCAGCTTTGCCGCCGACATGCCCAATCCCGGCAGGCTGGCTTTTATCTCACAGAGCGGCGCCATCTGTACCGCCATCCTCGATATGGCCTTCAAGGAGCAGATCGGCTTCAGCCGCTTCGTAAGCATCGGCACCATGCTGGATATGGAGATTTTATGAGAAAGAATATTGGTTTCATTTCGACGCGGTTTGCCGGCACGGACGGCGTCACCTTGGAAGCCAGTAAATGGGCCCAGGTGCTCAAAGACTTGGGGCACGCCTGTTATTGGTTTGCCGGCCTGCTGGACAAAGCCCCATCCAGGAGCATGCTGGTTCCCGAAGCCTTCTTCCAGGACAAAAAAAACCTGTGGATCAACGCCCACATATTTGGACACAAACACCGGGACCATGCGGTTACCGATGCCATCCATGAGGTCAAGCTGCTGCTCAAACAGCGCATCCGGGAATTTATCAAGCGGTTCGATATAGACCTGATCATTTCGCAGAACGCATTGACCATCCCCATGCATGTCCCATTGGGGATGGCCGTTACCGAAATCATCGCCGAAACACAAATGCCCACGATCGCGCATCATCACGATTTTTACTGGGAGCGCACGCGCTTCAGCGTCAACGCCATAGGCGACTGCCTGCGAATGGCGTTTCCGCCTAACCTGCCCAGCATGGCGCATGTGGTAATCAATTCGGCTGCTCAGGAGGAACTGGCCCTGCGCACGGGATGTTCATCGACGATCATCCCCAATATTCTGGACTTTGAGCACCCGCCGAAAGATTCTCCAACGGCCAGACGCACCATCCGTTCCGAGTTGGGGTTCGAACCAGACGACATGGTCTTTCTTCAGCCGACCAGAATCGTTCAGCGCAAGGGGATCGAACATGCCATTGACCTGATCCGCTCACTCAAAAACCCGCACTGCAAACTGCTCATCTCACATGAGGCTGGCGACGAGGGTTATGAATACGCCAACTGGCTCCAGCACGAGGCCAGGGAGATGGGAGTAGACCTGCGTATACTGAACACCAGCATGCGGGACCCATGGAACGACGCGCATGTGGACCAGCCCCCCAGATCACTATTCGACATTTACCCGTGTGCCGATTTCATCACTTATCCTAGCCTCTATGAAGGATTCGGTAACGCTTTCCTCGAGGCGGTCTATTTTCACAAGCCGGTGCTAATCAACCGCTATGCCATATTCGTGCGTGACATCGAACCAAAAGGGTTCGATCTCATCGCAATGGATGGATTTTTGGATAGCAAGACGGTCGACAATGTCAAGGCGCTTCTCCGATCACCGCAACGAATACATCGTATGGTTCATCACAATTTCGAAGTTGCAGCCCGACACTATTCCTATGCGGTCCTGCGCCGCTGGCTAAACACGCTGATGGTGAATTTTTTCGGCACTGAACCTCCGTGAGCCTATCAGGACGTCGAATAAGTGACACCGTCTCTAAAAAGCCGACCGCCAATTGACGGCTATTTTCGTCGATTTGACATGCTTTTCGCTTCGCCCCAGGAAGCAACCGATGGGAGGATGCGACCATCTTCAACCGGGACGGTTGCTTCCAACGGACGGATCCCCGAACGAACCCGTTTGGATCTATCCATTGGCTGGATTGAGGAGTTCTCTTGAATCCAGCGCCCGATCGAAATTACTGGCATGCTCATGGGAGAGCAGCAGGTCTTTCATGGCATATATCTGCATACGGCACGACTGGGTATACAACCGGTTCACCAGCAGGAGCGACGCGATCTCCATTTCCTGAATTTCTTTTTCGGCCACTGCCTTCAGCGCCTTTTTGATACACGCATTATCGTCTGCTTCGACCTGCTCGAAGGCGGTCAATAGGGCTCGGTATTTGTTTTCCATGGCTTCCGTGTCTAAAATGCGGCCCATATTAAGATAAAGTGCCACGAGGCGCTTGCTGAATATCTTATATTGGGTATTGAGGTAGACATTGTCTGAACCGTCGAATTCATCCATGTTGTGCCGGATGCTTTTGAAGTTCTTCAGGGCGTTCATAATATTGCGAGAGGCATAAATCAAGCGTTCCAGATCCTTGACTTCCGGTTCATGAAGCTTGATGGCCTGCATTTTGGAATAATAAGTGATTATTTCAGCATGCAGCATCTTGATGTTCTCGTATAACTGTTCCGGTGTGAATTTTTTCTTTTTGTTGGATATAAAGGGCAGATCCGAATCGAACACGAGTTTCTCATCGATACGCAGCAACCTCAGGTTATAGAGCTGGCACTCGCGCAACAAATGCTCGATCTCTTTTTTTAGCGCCGCGCTTGCCGCATCCGTTACTTCCGGAGGCGTCTGGTGCAAATAAACCGTGAGGATGGTTTTGTGATCCGGAAAAATTTTAACCAGCAGTTGCGATAGCATCCCGAGAAATGGGGAAAAGATGACAACCCCCAGCAGATTAAAAAGCGTATGGAATAAGGCCAGTCCGATCAGGCCATCGGAATTGATATCCACAAGGAAGGCGACGACCCATATTATTAACGGCAAACCGATAAAGGCCACGACACCGGTAACCACATTGAATACCAAATGGCTCAAGCTGACTCTTTTTTTGGCCTGTACCCCACCGATGGCGCCAAGCAAAACGGTAATTGTCGTCCCGATATTGGCACCGATGACCATGACCGCACCGATGTCGAATGTAACCAATCCGCTGTTCAGGGCTGCCAGCACGATGGCGATGGTGGCGGCACTGGCCTGCATCAGTGCCGTGAGAAAACATCCCACCAGCAGGTAAAACCACAGGCCATATCTGGGCAGTTGTTCCAAGCTGAAGGTTTGTGCCAGGCTTTCGACGCTGGACTTCATGAAATCGAGCCCCAGAAACAAGAACCCAAAAGCGATAAGAAGCCTGGCCACCAGAAATGGTCGGGTGGCCGGCCGGAAAACAATCAAACCGAGGCCGCCCATACCGATGAAAGGCAACGCGAAGCTTTCGATGCTGATTTTAAAGCCGATGGCGGCAATGATCCATGCCGTCAGCGTGGAGCCGATATTGGACCCCATGATGACACCGATGGCGTTCGACATATTCATCACACCGGCGCCAACAAAGGCCAGTACCATGAGCGATACGGCCGAACTGCTCTGCAACAAGGCTGTGATCAGGGTGCCGCTGCCGATGGCCCGCATCGTGCTGTTGGTATACTTGCGGATGATGCGCCTGAACGTTCTGCCCGAAAGCGCTTTCACCGATTCTTCGATCAGGAGCATCCCAAACAGGAAAATACCCAACCCGGCCAGGAGTTTCCAAATATCCAAATCATGTAACATTCCAATTCCTCACGTTAAAAAATCAGACGTCATCATTCCGATTTGTCTATGTTTTTTGGCAAGGCCAGTGGGAGGAAGCTGTATAATGAATACTGCGACGACCGATAACGCAGCCCAAAAACATAATCTTGAATGCTATATTTTGCAGATATCGACAAGTTCCATCTAATATGCCATAATTTTATCAATTATCCACCCATCGCTTTTGTTCTGAAAAGTCTAATCCATTTTTCTTTAGAATTGGCATCTGGGTTGCTGTCAACGGACATCATGACAGCCCCAATCCGATGCGTCGAGACAATATGAAACAAAATGAAGAAGTATCAAAAGGAGAAAAAATGAAAAACGACGGTAAAATCATGGTGGCATGTGACTTGTCCGACCATTCACGCGAGGCGATACGTTGCGGCATTTCACTGGCCAACGACCTCCGTGTGGATTTATCAATCGTTAACATCATCAACCAGCGCGATGTGAAGGCCATGGAAAATGCAATCGGTAAAATCAAGGCCGAAATCGACAATTTTCCGGCGACCATTGGAGGGTATCTTGAGGGATTGAAAGCGGAACGAACCAAAGAGATCAACGAGATCGTGGCGAAAATCGATGGCGAAAAGCCAAAATTCGAGATCAAAATTGCGACGGGGATACCATTTAAACGCCTGATCGAAGTGGCTGAACTTGAAAGCCCCCGCATAATCGTTATTGGAACAAAAGGACGCAGCAACCTGGCCGACGTCATGTTAGGCTCCACGGCCGAAAAGATGTTTCGGCACTGTCCTTTTCCGCTACTAAGCGTCAGGTTAACAAAAACGTCTGACTCATCGAAAAAGTAGAGAATCGGTCACGCGGGATTCGACACTGGTCATCGAGAACATTTCCAGTAGGTATGACTGAAACCAAAAAGGCCAACAAAGATGGATTTTTTTTCGACGATTTTGCCAAAGACGGTATTGGCGGAGCGCCTTGAAGAAGCGCAGAAACCGCCAACAAAAACAGGCTTTGGATCTAATCAACCAACTGGCATTGTCCTCACAGCCACTTCCTTTTTTTGAAAAAGGCGAGCAGGGCGATGGCGATCACGGCCATGACGGCCCAGGCCAGCCCGTATCCCCAAGGCCACTCAAGCTCCGGCATGTACTTGAAGTTCATGCCGTATATTCCGGCCACGAAGGTCATGGGGATAAAGATGGTGGCGATGATGGTCAGCACCTTCATGACCTCGTTCATGCGGTTGCTGACCATGGTAAGGTAGAGATCGCGTATGCCCCCCAGAAGGTCGCGATAACTTTCGATGGTGTCGATCACCTGCACCACATGGTCATACACGTCACTGAGGAAAAGTCGCGTACTGTCGTGAATCAGGTCCGTCTCCTCTTTTTTGAGGTGGTTGACGATTTCCCTCAGGGGCCAGACCTGCTTACGAAGGTAAATCACAGCTTGTTTAAGGTTATGAATGTCATGGGGAATATCGATCTGCGGATTTTCGGTCACGGCGTCATCGATTTCCTCGATCTGTGCACCGATTTTCTCCAAAATCGTAAAATAGTGGTCCACCACATTGTCCATCAGGGCATAGGCCAGGTAATCGCAACCTGATGGTCGGATGCGGCCTTTGCCCTTGCGCAGGCGTTCACGAACCGGGTCGAAGGTATCTCCCGGCGCTTCCTGTAAAGAGATCAGCCAGCGGGGGCCGAGCAGGAGGCTGACCTGTTCGGAAGTCACCCGCTTTTCTGTTTCATCGTGGTGCAGCATTTTGATTACAATAAACAGATAATTATCGAACGATTCGACCTTGGGCCGATGACCGGTGTTGACGATATCCTCCAAGGTCAGCGGATGGATCCCGAAATGGGCACCGATTTTTTCGATCATGGGTAAGTCGTGGATCCCATCGATATTGATCCAGGTCATTGTGGGTGAATCCACAAGCGGGATTAGTTCATCGATCGTCTTGATAGTGCGCTCGGACAGTTGATCACTCTCATAATCCATTATAGTGATGCGAGGTTGATCTATTTTCCTCTCGCCGACGTAAACCAGGGTGCCCGGCGCGCTGCCGGCTTTTTTCCGGCTCTTTTCAACAAATCGCGACATTTGCCCATCCTCTCGCCCTTATTCGTTTAGGATATTTGACGCTACGAAATCCGATATCATCGTTGATCCGGTTTACCCGCTGGGATCCTCGCTATCCAAACCGGACAGCCAGATTCCCCTGCTCAACGCCATCGGACATCCGGCGTCTGTTATTGCTGCATCCTCTGTTTGACATCTTGAGCGATTTCTGCGAAGAATTTTTATAACCGGTTTAAAATGGTGCCCCAATATTCTTTAACCGAATGTAATAAAACATTATTTATATTTCAACAGCATTTTCCGACGTTGCTTGAACTGATTTTAGTACCGTCGTGGATATTCATTTTTGCTGAACCGTGAGTACTTGAAGACCGTCCAAGCGTCAACGATCCTCAACAAGCTGGATTGATTCTATAGGTGCATAAGTTTGCTGTAGTGTTAGTACAGCTATCTTTTCAGGAGTTGCATCGAAACAAAAGAAACCGAAAAAAGAGCGCTGGGATGAATAGCACAGTCCCCGTGATTGCATACTCGCTGCCATATCTCATAATCCTGGCCGGATTCGCATTTCTGATCAAGGGGGCTGACTTTCTGGTGGACGGTGCCTCGGCCGTGGCAAAACGGTTTCACGTGTCCGACATGCTCATTGGCCTGACCGTCGTGGCCTTCGGGACATCTACTCCCGAACTTGCCGTCAACCTGCTGGCCGCGACACAAAATACAACCGACATCGCCGTCGGCAATGTTGTCGGCTCGAATATTTTCAACATTCTTTTCGTTTTGGGTATCAGTTCCATTATTCAACCGTTGCCGCTTCGGGCCGCCAGCAATATCGATATCGGAACCGTTCTGCTGGCCACGATCCTGCTTTTTGTTTTTATGTTTACAGGGCGCCGCCATGCGCTTGACCGCTGGGAGGGTTTTCTGTTCGTCTTCTTTTACATCGGCTATATAGGCGTTTTGGTGTTTCGAGCATGATAAGGACTGAAACGATTGGAAGCGAAACACATTGACCATTTAAACGGAAGCGTCTCATGAAATGATCGAAAGCAGCATCTTGTTGACCGGAATTTTGGTTTTTTTTGCTCGAATTTGTGATGTATCCATCGGTACGATAAGAACGATCGTAACCGTTCAGGGGCGAACGATTATCGCGTTCATATTGGCGCTTGTTGAAATCACCATCTGGATTTTGGTTGCGAGCACGGTTATCAACCAGGTGAAGGATCAACCGCTTCTCATCGTCTTTTATGCGTTTGGATATGCCACGGGTAATGTCATCGGAATCGTTGTTGAAAAAAAATTGGCTTTCGTCATTATCATCTTGAGAGTCATCAGTCGCCGTGCCGGTAAGGAGATCACGGATCTATTAAGAGAAAAAGGCCAACCGGTTACCGTTTTCTTGGGTGAAGGCATGAAAGGCCCGGTCAGTGAATTATACATCGCTTGCCGACGCCGCGACTTAAAATGGATTCTGCCGGAAGTCAAGCGATTGGACGAAAATGTATTTTATATCGTCGAGCAGGCGCGTGATATGAGTAAGGTATTAAAACCCATTCACACACCACTTGGCGGATGGCGGTCAGTGTTTAAGAAGAAATAAAATGTCAATCGCAGCTATAACAGGTTTTTCGAACCGTGTTGTATGGTCGGTCTTTCTTACAAATCATTTGTATCCCATAACAAGTAGATGTTGAACCGATCGCCAAATTCCGACTAAAGCCCGTATGCGATAGGACAGGTATCCTAAGGTCGATCACGGACAAAATCACATTTGTCAGCGTTTCGGGTGGGCATGAATCAACATCAGCGGTTCAACTTGATTCTATTTAGAATATCAGCTTTAGTGGAAAATACAAGATGTGGAAAAAGTAAAAATCACCTTTCTGTAAGCCTTTATGGCCGCTTCGTTATTCTCAGGAACATAAAGCCTTAATTGTGGAGATTTGGAATGACCAATATTCGCCCATTCGAAATAGCGATCCTTGCCTGTGCTTTGGCAGCAGGAATCTATCTGTTCGTTCGCGTGTGTCTACTATCGAATGCGGTTCCAATGGAATACCGAAGCGCCTCACCCGGGTTTAATTGGGGTTGGGAGATTGATTACGAGCGGGCAATGCGAGATGCCGGCGAGTATGGTGAAAAACCATGGCCTTGGCCGGCCGCAAAGTCCGACAGTCGGATTTTATTGCCACTTGATCAACCACTGTATACCGAAGAATTGAAAATAACCTACCGTGGAATGGTGGGATCGGATAGCTTCCGCTTGGATTTTGTAATTCAAAGCCTGGATTCCAGTGTTACCTACCCGCAAGAATTCAGCGCAATAGAAGCCAGAAAAGGTATTACCATTGCTGATCAGCAGTTTGTCCTGGAAAAAATCACTCCACGCTACCTTCTCCTAAGCTCAGTTTTTGAACGTCTTCCTGAAGAGACAGCAGTTCGTCCTGCATGTTCTTGGGAATCAACGGATCCAGTGCGCTGAAGGCTTCGTCCATGAGCATGATGTCGGCATCCAGGGCCAATGCGCGGACCAGCCCGACCCGCTGCTGCATGCCGCCACTGAGCTGCGCGGGCATGGATTCTTCCCATCCTTTGAGCCCCACCTGTTCGAGGGCCTCCATGGCACGGCGGTATCGCGTCGGAGGGTCGATTTTCTGGACTTCCAATCCGTATTCCACATTCCGCACGACGCTTCTGTGGGGAAACAGGGCAAAGTTCTGGAACACCATACCGAAATGTTTCTGGCGGAACTTGCGCAGCGCCCGGGTGTTCAATTCGCAGACATCCTGCCCCTCGACGATGATGCGGCCCGCTGTGGGTTCGATGAGCGGCCACCACCAGCGACAGTGTCATCATGGCCAAATCCCATTGACCGAATGTGCCGATGATAAAAAATCATCGCACTCATGAGAAGCCCCATCCACCAACGGCCCATGACCCGCCAGGCCAGCAAGCCGACGCCGACCACCAGCACCGGCCAGGGTAACCACAGGAAGAAATCCTCCACCCAGATCATGAACTTGAGAATAACAAAACCAAGCGCATCGAAAATGCCGATGAAATTCTGCATGACCCAGTCCATTGCCGCATCCACCCACGCTCCGAGGGGCATATTGATCTGTTCCGGGAATTCGAGCATCGTGGCAATTCTCCTTTACAATCAAAACCGTATTGAACAGAAACCGCACACGGTGTAATAGAACCAGTCAGGATCGAATATTGCCTGCCGATAGTCACTAAAACTGCTTTCAGTGGCCTTCATCTGGGGGTCCGCCTTCTGCAGACGGATGCACAGCGCATCCCGTTCCAGCTTTTCATCTGGCAGCGGGTGCCCGAGACGGTAGGGACTCCAGTTGGACCAGGTCTGGGAGGCAGCCAGGCCCTCATAACCGGTGCAGCAGATCCAGCAACAGGTGTTGGGCTGTTTTCGGGCAATGGTTTTCCGGTTTTCACAATGGGGTCGCCAGGTCGTTTTGCTGATGAAGTCGTGCACCTTATCCCTGTCCAGGGCGCACGCAAACGAAATCACCGATTTTGCGGATGGCAAAAGGTAGCGGGAATCGGCGGAGGGCGAATCATCTTACATTAATTGAGATAAACCCAGGTAAGCAGTCATTCCTCTATGGGTTAAAGGGATCCATGGCAACCACCAAAGCGACAAAAAAGAGAGCCAAACGCAAAAACAAACTGCAGTCTCGCAAAAAAGCCCAACATTCCGAGGCACGCATGGAGAGGGCAGATTTTTTTTACGCCGAATCCGAGTGGTACAATGATCAGGGGAATTATGACAAGGCGCTACATTTCATCAAAAAAGCGCTGAAGCTGGCTCCGCGTGATATTGATTATATCAGGGCCATGGTCAACTTGGGCTACACGATGGATGATGTGGATGTGAAGCTCGATGGATTGACCCGACTGTATCAGGCAGGCCAGCTGGAGGATCGCCTTTTACCGACTTTTTCCAACCTGTTGGTCGACAAGGGAAAATTCGCACTGGCCATGGAAACAATCGACCGCCTGCTGGTTCGGCTACCGTCCATGGAAATCAAAAACAAGCGCCAATTCAAGTCCGATGCGGAACAAGTCAGGCGATACTGTCAGTATCGAATGCAGACCACAGTGGAACGTTCGTCCCCGCCATCCCGCTCGGCGGTTAGCGCCACCAAGCCAAGTAAAAAGCAGCCAGCGGCAAAAAAATCACCGCCGGTGGCGAGTCCCAAGCCAGCCGCGCCAGAGCCCTCACTACCGGAAATCCCCGTAACCGTCACCATCGACCGGGCGTCCTTCGAAGCCACCTTATCCGCCGGCATGGCTTCGAGTTACGAACGATATGCGGTTGCCCTGGAAGCCCAGCGCATCCGCTTCCAGGAATCCTTCGAGAACCTGATCTGCCTGCCCCACCTCATGGGCGTGCGATCCCTGTGGTATCAGGAAGAGACCGCCCGCAAGGTCATGAGAACCCTTCGCGGCCGCGCCCTGTTGTCGGACGAGGTGGGACTGGGCAAGACCATCGAGGCCGGTATGGTCCTGAAGGAATACATCCAACGCGGGATGGTCAAAACCGCCCTGGTCCTCACGCCCACACCGCTGGTCAGCCAGTGGCAGGAAGAACTCAAGGCCAAATTCGCCCTTGATTTTCCATCCACCGACGATTCGGATTTTCGCAAATCCGCTGGTGAGTTCTGGGAGCAACCGTTTCTCTTGGCCTCCATCAACCAAGCCAAATCCAAACGCCATTTCGAAACCGTGACCGGCCGAGAGTATGACATGGTGGTCGTCGATGAGGCCCACCACCTGAAAAACCGCAATACCCTCAACTGGAAGCTGGTCAACGCGCTCAAAAAACGCTTCCTGCTCCTGTTAACCGCCACCCCGGTGGAAAACAATCTCATGGAATTGTACAACCTGATCACCCTGCTCAAGCCGGGTCAGCTCAAGACGGCCACGGCCTTTCGCGAGCGATTCATGACCAAGGGGGATCCGACCAGTCCCCAAAACCGCAGTCGGCTGAAGGAACTGCTGGGGCAAGTGATGATTCGCAACACGCGGGCGGTCGCCAAGATTAACATCCCCCCGCGCTTTGCCGAAACCGTGCGTGTCGAGCCCACAGGTCCGGAAAAGGAACTATACGAACGGGTGAGCGAGCTGGTTCGGTCGATCAACCAGGCCAAGGGAACCGGGAACAAACTGCTGCTGAAACATCTGTTGGCCGAAGCTGGTTCTTCCCCACGGGCCGTGGAGTTAACCCTTTCGCGGATGCTGGTGAACGAAGAACTGCTGCTTGATCATGAAAAACAGATTCTGGCCGTACGCAATTTGACCCGCTCCATGGGGGACACGCAGAAGAACAAGGTGCTGCTCAGTATCATTCGCAAGGCGCCGGGAAAGAAAATCATCTTTGTCAAATACCTGGGAACACTTGAACATATCACCGATTTTCTGGCCTGGAAGCGTATTTCCCATGCGGTGTTTCACGGACAGATGAGCAACGCGGAAAAGGATGCCCAGATCGAAAAATTCAAGGATGCCACCGATATTCTGGTGTGCACCGAAATCGGCGGCGAGGGGCGCAACCTGCAATTCTGCCACCAGATGATCAACTACGACCTGCCCTGGAATCCCATGAAAATCGAGCAACGCATCGGCCGGATTCACCGCATCGGCCAGGAAAAAGAGGTCCACATCTTCAACCTCTGTGCGGCCAGCAGCATCGAGGATTATATCCTGGAAATCCTGGATCGCAAAATCAACATGTTCGAAATGGTCATCGGCGAGATCGAAATGGTCCTGGGCCGTGTCAACGGCGAGAAGGATTTTTCCGAGCGGGTGTATGATATCTGGATGGATGCGGCCCTGCCGGAAGAGCGCCAAAAGGGTTTCGATCAACTGGCCACGCAACTCAAACGATCCACGACGCGCTACCACACCACCAAGCAACTGGACGATAAACTCTTCGGGGAAAACTATGAGCTCTGATTCGAACCAGACCCTGGAAGCGTTTATTCACCGTTTTTTTGCCTGCCAGGGTGCGGTCGTCGAAAAACGCGCCATGGGCTTGGATGTTCTCGTGCCCGGCAAACTGGCGCGGCGGATCGGCGTTTCGGAGTATTGCCACCTTTCCGTCGAAGGCGAATCAAAGGAAAGCCTAAGCGTCAACTACGGTTCCCCCCTGCTGGAAAAAATCACCCAGGCCGCGGGTGAAAACATCCCCCTTGCCATGGCCAGGCTAAGATTTCACTATCTCAAAAGCCAGGGGTTCAACCGGTTGATCCAGGAATGGTTTACCTTTCAGGGTGCCATTGTACGGGTGGACAACACGGCCGAAGTAGTCACCGAATACCTGCTGCTGACCTGTCGTTATCTGGCCCAAAGCGACGAGCAAAAAGAAGGCCTGCTCCCCCTGGCCTTCAATCTTGAAACCGGCGCCCCGGCCCGCAACCTGGCGGCGATGCTGGATACCACCGAAAAGGAGTTCGAGCCGGACGGGCCCTGCAGTCCGTTCGAAGCGAAAAGAATCGATGCCATCACGAAATGGGTCAACCGCCACGCGCCCAAATGGGTGGCGGCACAGATTCAACCCTTTCGCGACAGCATGAACCGCCGTTTTAGAAGGGATGTGGCCAACCTGGAGGCGTACTACGCCGAACTGAAACAGGAGATGACCGATAATTTAAAGCGTTCAGGCCTGTCCAAGCAATTGATCGAGGAGAGAAAAGAAAAAATTGCGCTGATCCCCGAGGAAATGGCCAAGAAAAGAGACGACCTGTTCAAAAAATACAGCATCCGCATAAAGATCGGGCTCAGCGGGGCCATGCTGATCCGCACACCGGCCGTCAAGTTGTTCTGCAAGGCCATCATCGGTCGCCGCCAGAAACCCTTCACCTTGTTTTACAATCCCATCGACAAATCCCTGGACCCCTTGGTTTGCGACGGCTGCGGGCAGACCGCGACCACCATCCATTTCTGCGACCGGATGCATTTGCTGTGTCCGGGATGCGTTAACGCGTGCCCCGCCTGCGCCTCCGGTTCAAAATAGAAGGAACTTGTCGAATGTTTGATTTTCTATGAGCCATGCACCCCTTCTCTTGAATCGATCTATTGGAGACCCGATGCTGGTTGGCCCGGGTCTCCACAACGCTACCGATTAACCGGCAGCTACGGTAATCTGGCGGGGGATGGCCTTTTTCGCCTTGGGCAGGGTCAGACGCAGCACCCCGTCTACGTGCTTGGCTTCGATCTTGCTTTGATCGATGACCTCGGAAAGGGTGAACTGGCGCGAATAACGTCCGATTTCAAACTCAATCAGCACGTCCGATTGATTCTTGTTTTCAAACGGCTTGACTTCTCCCGAAATGGTCAGCACATTGTCATTCAGATCAATGGTGATAGCATCGGAAGCCACACCGGGCATGTCGGCCAGCAGGGTGATCTGCTCGTCATTCTCAAATATATCTACTTCCGGTGTAAATACCACGCCGGGACGCGTCTGCTCGGCCGGAGCGGTCACCTCTTGTTTGTCTTTTACCCGAAGCGCTTTGGAATCACTCATGCTTTTTCCCTCCTTTCAGACGATATGGATTAACTGATGGTGATCTGTTTGGGCTTGGCTGCTTCGGCTTTGGCAATGGTCACCGTCAGCAACCCATTGACCAGCTTGGCATCTACCTTGTCAGTATTGATGTCACCGGGCAGGCCGATGATCCGGGAAAACTTGCCGGCTTCGCGTTCACGGCGGTGATACCGGACCTTTTCCCCTTCGGAATCAATGGTGCGCTCGCCCGAAATGGTCAGGTTCTTGCCGACAGCCTGAATGTCGAGCGCATGGGCCTTGATTCCAGGCAGCTCGGCGCGAACATAGTAGTTGTCCGCATCTTCCGTAAGGTTAATGGCCGGAAAAACGCTGGCGCTACGCCAGGCCAGATCTGGTCTGCCAATCCATCCTTGGGTCAACCGATCCATTTGACGAGACATGCGCTCCAATTCGGCGAACGGATGCCGCCAACCCATTGTTGGATAACTAAACAGTCCTCTTGCAACCATGGCTAATCCTCCTTTTTTTGTATTTTTCATGTTACGTCTACATATCCATGCATGATATGTTCGGTACCGTTTAGGCGCTTTGGATTTCGATCTGTTTCATACTGAAAGCCGGAAGCTGTTCGTCGGCCACGGACCGCTGAACCGGTACCGACGTGCCGGCATCCTCTCATTCCTTTTTAGACCAATTCCAAGGTATCCATATTTTTGAAACCCATGATGCGCCTCATTTTCAATTTATTATTTATAATTTATTAAATAAATAGTAATGTATATTTTTTGACTGTCAATACAGCGGATTCATTTTTTAGCAACGCTTCAAAGTCATGGTGATAAGGCAGATAAATGCCTATTGGAAAACCATACGAATGGTTTCGTTTTCTAATTTATTCCAGAATACACCGTTTATAAAGGCATCGACGCCGCCTTCTTTATGGGCCGACACCCAGATAGATATAGGGCAGTTTTTCAACCCAACTCTGATCTTGAAATTAAAGATAATATACTTAAATTCTAAATTACTAAAAAATTAATAATAAATAAAGTAATATATGAGGCGCAACATGAACGATTTGATCAATGAGAATGGAACCGACGCGCCGTTGCAAGCCACCCGAATCGCGGATCTGCTGGGAAAAAAATCGGTGCGGGCCACGTTCCGGCTGCACCCGAAGGCTGTCGAACTGTTGAGTGTTCTGTCCGCCCAATTGGGGATCAAGCAAAAATCGCTTTTCGATTACCTCATGGAAGACAAGGATGCCTTGCATGCGACTGCAAAATCGCGGCCGCCTGACACTTTGGTCAAGCAAAAGCGCATTCAAAAAACATTTGTCGTCAGCCAGCGATCGTTGGCCGTCCTAGATAAGGTCGCCAAACACGCTGCGGCTTCGAGAAACGACCTGATCGAACAGTCGATTCAACGGCTGCTGCCCATTTTCGAAAAAGAGCGTATCCGGCACCAGCAACGTACCGAGGCAATGTCTCGAATCGCCAGCCATTTCGATCAGGGAAAGGAGCTCGTGGGCGATATCAAGGCCATGGTGGGAAAAGACGATGCGCTTTACCAGTCACTGGATAACGTCATGGAAACATACGCAAAGGCCGTTGACGACATGCAAAAACGGGTCGACAAGGGAAAGCGTGTATCCGAGTTCCCCCTGGAGGCCTTGAGTCGGAACCAACTGAACCACTGATGGAAAACGAGGATGCGTCGTGGAGGTGATGTGCATGAACAGATCTGAAGACCTATCTTCGTTGCTTTGGTGAAGCGAAGGATCATATGCCCGCTGGTTGCACGATTTCTTTCGATCTGTTACGTTCTAAATGGCCGCCTATGATTGGGAATACTCGATAGAGCAGCCTCAAAATCGCTTTATAATTTAATGCCTTTAAAAGGATACCTCAAATGCGGATTGCAATTGTCGGCGGCGGCGTTGCCGGTATCGCCGCGGCTTATCTGATTCAACGAAATCATCGGGTCTCGCTGTATGAGAAAAATGATTATATTGGCGGTCATACCCACACCCTTACGATACCCGATGGACCGGATGCCGGTACGCCGGTGGACACCGGGTTCATCGTCTTCAATGATCGCACCTATCCAATCTTGAATCGGTTATTCCGTGAGCTGGGTGTTTCCAGCCGCAAAAGCGACATGTCCTTTGGCTATTTCCATGAGAAGAGCGGATTCCAGTATGCCAGCAGTAACCTCAACAGCCTTTTCGCCCAGCGCCGCAACCTCCTCGCCCCCGGTTACTGGTCCATGCTGGCTGAAATTCTGCTGTTCAATCGGCTGGTACGGCGCAGATTGAAAAAAAACTTGTTGGAAGGCATTACCCTCGGTCAGTTTTTGCGTCGGTTTCGATTTTCGGACCGCTTCAGAAAGCAGTATCTGTTCCCCATGGTGGCTGCCATCTGGTCGGCGCCGGACGTGGATGTGGGCCGTTTTCCCATGCTCACCTTCGCACGCTTTTTTGACAATCATGGGTTGCTGACAATCCTCGGCCATCCGCAATGGTATTATGTGGCAGGCGGCAGCCACACCTATGTCAAGGCGTTTCTCGATCAATTCCAGGGCGAGGTATATACGCGAGCCGATATTGTATCCATAGATCGCAATACCGATGGCGTCATCCTGAACCATGCTGACGGCTCGACGCAACCGTTTGACCGGGTGGTGATCGCCACCCATGCGGATGAGGCCTGCCAGCTACTGGCCGACCCGTCCGATGACGAACGACGCCTTTTGGGTACCTGGCGATACAGCACCAATCAAATATACCTGCATACGGACCTCGCATGGATGCCTTCCAATCCCAATGCCTGGGCTTCGTGGAATATTATCCGTGGAATCCATTCTGACAACCGTTTGCCCGTCACCCTGACCTACCATATGAATCGCCTCCAACAGCTAAAAACCAGGAATCAATACCTGGTCACCTTGAATCCTTTCAGGCCAATCGCCAAAGAGAAGGTCATTGCTCAGATAACCTATACGCATCCCGTTTTTACTTTCGAGAGCCTCAGGACCCAGCCCGAGCTTCCCGACCTGAACGGTGTGCGCAACACTTTTTTCTGCGGCAGCTATTTCGGATATGGTTTCCATGAAGATGCGGCCCGGTCCGGCGTTCAGGCAGCTGCCGCCATGGGAGTTCGGCATGAACTCTAAGCTGTATACCGGAAGCGTGGAGCATGAGCGATTCCAACCGGTCAGTCATCGGCTGGCCTACAAACTTTATATGTACGCTTTGGACCTGTCAGAGTTGGAGATCTTGGATCACCGGTTCCCCTTGTTCGGATACAACCGCCTGCGACCCGTTTCGCTATACGATCGGGACTATCTGGGTCAGCAATCGGTAAGTATTCGTCGTAAAGTGCTCGATCATTTATCGGCAAACATATCGACAGGCGATGTACAACAGATCATTTTGGTAACATCCCCGAGATGGATGGGTTATATCTTCAATCCGGCGAGTTTTTATTTCTGTTTCTCACCAAGCGGTCGATTGCTGGCTGCCGTGACTGAGGTCAACAACACGTTTGGTGAAAAGCATGTCTATGTGCTCTCAACCCAATTGCAGGCAGACGGCGATTTTCCGGCCCGTTTTCAAGCGAAAAAAGCCTTTCACGTATCGCCGTTCAACAATATGGAAGGGACCTACCAGTTTACTTTCGCCGACATTCGAGAGAAACTGGACATCTGCATCGACCTGCATCGCAAGGGAGAACATATCCTGCAGGCCCACCTGCAGGGAGATCCTCTGCCGCTGACGCCTTACAGTCATATAAGAACAGTGCTCCGGCACCCCATCAGGCCCCACTTAACCATTTCCAGAATCTATCGGGAAGCGTTTAAACTGTTTTTCATTCGCAGGGTTGACTTCTTCAGCAAACCGGTACCCCGCAGCCCCATGACCATTGGGAGGCTGCCACCCACAACGATCCAGCGCTACTGCATGAAATTAATCCTTGATCACCTGACCCGATCAACCCGCGGTCGGCTGCGCATGGCCCTGCCGGATGGTTCGCATGTCGCGTTCGGGGAACCGGACCTTCAACACCCGGCCCAAATGACGATCAACGACTACCGTTTTTTTTCGAGGGTGGTGCTTGGATCGGATATTGGCCTGGGTGAAGCCTTCATGTTCGATGAATGGGATACCGACGATATCTCCTCGGTTCTATCCTTTTTTATCAGTAACCGACAATCCGTCAACGATGGCGATTTTATAGCAGGGATATTGATAAAGGCGCTGGAAAAATTGCGTTTTTTGTCGCGCGCCAATACGTTAAGCGGGAGCCGCCGCAACATCGGGCGTCATTACGATCTGTCCAATGCTTTTTTCCAGACCTTCCTGGATGACTCCATGGCCTATTCGTGTGCCATCTATAGCCATCCGGGGGAGCAACTGGAAACGGCTCAGAAAAATAAGTACCGAACCATCATCGATAAACTGCGATTGCGCGCCGACGATCATCTGCTTGAGATCGGCTGCGGATGGGCCGGGTTTGCCATTGAAGCCGTTCGACAAACCGGGTGCCGGATCACCGGCATTACGATCTCCAAAGACCAATACCATCTCGCCCGGGAGCGGGTTCGCCAAGCCGGTCTGCAGGATCGTATCCACATCCTTTTCCGTGATTACCGCAAAATAAATGGACACTTTGACAAAATCGTCTCCATCGAGATGCTGGAAGCCGTAGGTCATGCCTACTATGGCACCTTTTTCCGGCAGCTGGATCGCCTGCTGGCTTCCGATGGCATTGCGGTCATCCAGACCATCACCATCCCCGACCAGCGCTATGATACCTACCGGAAGACCCATGACTGGATTCAAAAACACATTTTTCCCGGCGGCCTGTTGCCTTCATTGACGGTTCTGACCCGCGCCATGACCCGCCACTCCAGCCTGATGGTCGACCATGTGGAAAACATTGGCAACCATTATGCCACCACGCTGGCGCAATGGCAGCGTCGATTGAAAGAGAACCGGGACCAGGTGGCCCAATTAGGATTTGACCGTGTATTTCTTCGGAAATGGGCATACTACCTGGGAAGCTGCGAAGCTGGATTCCGTGAGCGGGTGCTGGGTGATTTGCAGTTGGTGCTGACCCGCGAAGGCAATCGCCAGTTGGCTGATTAAGTCAGACCGGACACTTCATCCAAAGCCTTTACCAGTTCAAGATTGTCTTTTGATGAACTGTGTGTGTGGCCAAAAACATGGGTCGTACGGATTTTTCGATCCAGCCAGAACTGTCCGGATGCACGATGGGCGTCAGGCGCAGCCGCAAGCCAGACGATTGTATCGGCGCCCTGCGCCGGTGTCCGCAGCCAGGGGCGCAGCTGTCGGTGAAAGGCCGGCAGGGAGCGCTCCAGACCGGGGGTGTCGACCCAACCGGGATGCATGGCATGCACGCTGATTCCCGAAGCAGCCCACTTCCGGGCCCATGTCTCGGCAAGCATGACCAGGCCCCGCTTGGCACGCGCGTAGGCTGTGGGACCATCGTAATCGGAGGGGCGCGGAGCCAGCGCATCGGCGCGCATCCCCTGGGTGTACATACCCCCGGAGGCCACGTTAATGATCCGGGCGTCGCCGGAGGCTTTCAGCAGGGGAAGCAGCAGGCGGGTCAGCAGGTAAGGGCTAACCAGATCCGTGGCCATGGTGCGTTCGATACCCTCTCGGGTTCGATGGTAGCGGTTGAACAGAGCACCGGCATTGTTGATCAGGACGTCGATATGATCATGGCGAATAAGCAAGCGCGAGGCTAGGTCCCGCACCTCGGCCAGCAGGCTCAAATCGGCCTGCTCGGTTTCGATGGTGCCCTCGGCAGCCAGCCCTGCCAGCTCTTTGCGCAGTTGGTTCAGTTTTTCGGCATCCCGGCCGACGACCACCAGTTTGGCTCCCCGGCGGACCAGTTCGCGGGCAACCGCCCTGCCGATGCCGGATGTTCCGCCGGTAAGCACCATGGTACGTCCGGCGTAGAGGGCGGACGCCACCGGCCGGCGATGTTTTCCCAGGGTGTAGCCCAGGGAGGTGAAACCGAGCAGGCCAGGCAGGATGGCCCGGTCGGCCAAACGGGTCATGGGGGTAAGTGTCGGCACGGATCCGGGGGATCCGTTCAATACCGCCTGCAACCGCCGAATGGTCCAGTTGGCATAGCGATCGAAGAAGCTCCGTCCGATGCGTTCAGCCAATGGGGAATGGCGCTGGTCGAAGGTTATCTCGACCGTGTAGGTCAGGCGGGTGCCGACCGTCCGAGGCTCCAAACGAATCCGATCCACGGCGCGAAAGCCGGCCCCCTGGCCGTCCATTACGATCAGACGCGGCGAGTCCATCTCGCGGATGCTATAGGTCATGGGGATCCGCTTCCATCCCATACGCAGGATGACCGCGAAGCGGCTGCCCGCACCCGGCATTCCCGGCGTGAGTTTACGCGCCGCGAAAACCGTGGGGTCCCACTCCTCCACCGTGTCCCACCGGTACAAATAGGCGAAGACCCGATCCGCAGGCAGGTCCAGGTCGATGGTCTTGTTGATGTGCCACACGCTTTTCGTCATTCCCCCGCCCCTCGTTTAATTGGTTGGTCAATCCTATCATTTTAATCCCAATAATAACTCAATCTTTGACCGCTGTTCATGCTTGTCAAACCAACTCGGGAAACTATGTTAAGAGCTACAACATGGATCTTCCCACATATGATGAGCCGGAGGACAACGACGATGATGAAAAATAGAATGGTCACGGTGTTGATGATGGCACTGCTGTGTTTGGCAGCGCCGATGGCGGGAGCCGCTGCGATCCAAGTGGACAACGTTCGCTTTACCCGAACTGTCGATACGCACGACCAGCAGCTTCATGTTCAGGGGGCCGGTGTGCTCAAGGTCATGATGTTCGTGAGGGTATACGCCGGCGCCCTGTACCTACCGGAATCCACCCCTGCGGAACAGGCTTTGAATCCGATCGCCAAATGCCTTGTTTTTGAATACTATCATCCCATATCCAGCGAAGACTTGGCCAAGTCCACCCGCGTGAAAATCTTGGACAACGTGGACGCAGCCGAGGCCGAGCGGCTGAATTCACGCATTGAACGCCTGGCCGCCTTATACCGTGACGTGCAACCAGGGGACCGGTATGCTCTTACCTACGTGCCCGGAGAGGGAACGCGACTTGCTCTCAATGATAAATTTTTAGGGACCATCCCTGGAGACGATTTCGCCCGTGCGGTCTTCTCCATCTGGTTGGGTACCAACCCCATCGATGAAACGTTCAGAGATCAGCTTCTGGGGGTCTCATGAACGCCACCCGCACCCAGGACCATTTATCCCTTTGGAACAAGGTCTCCTATGGCTTACCGGCCTTTGCCCTGGCAATGGTCGGCATTCCCATCTATGTGCACATTCCCAAATTCTACACCGACGTCATCGGGGTCAACATTGCCTGGGTGGGAAGTATCATCATGGCGGTTCGGGTATTCGACGCGTTCTCCGATCCGATGATGGGAGTCCTTTCGGACCGCGTGCACACCCGCATGGGACGCCGTCGGCCTTTTATCCTGTGGGGCAGTTTCTGTCTGGCCGTAGCCGTCTTCCTGCTGTTTGTCCCCCCCAATTTAGGTAATGCTGCGGCAGTCAGTTGGTTTGCGCTGACCATCGTTGTCGTGTTCCTCTTCTGGACGGTGATCACGGTGCCCTACGAAGCCCTGGGACCGGCACTGACCCGGGACTATACCGAGCGAACCGCACTATTTGCCGTGCGGGACGGGCTGCTCATTGCCGGCACGCTATTTGCTGCTGCCCTGCCTGTGCTGATCGAATCCCTCCAGCCGGCTGCATCCACCGATGCGGCCCAACGCCAAAAATTTTTCTGGATGGCCCTGCTCTATGCGCCGCTGTTGGTCGGCACCTGCTTGTGGTGCGTGTTTCGTATTCGCGAACCAAAGACCCGCAAGGACTCGTTCCCGGCCTTTTCTTCCGGAAGCCTGCGCAGCATCCTGCAAAACCGGCCGTTTCTGATCCTGTTGACCGCCTACACGATCGGCGCCTTGGGCAGCAATCTGCCGGCAGCCTTGATTCTCTATTATGTCCAATACGTGCTTCAATCCAGCCGGGCCGACCTTTTCCTGCTGCTCTACTTTGCCTCCGGCATCGCGTTGCTGCCTGCGTGGATAACCATTTCTAAACGAATCGGTAAGAAAAAGGCCTGGCTGGCTTCCATGGCAATCAACACCGGCGCCTTCAGCGGGGTCTATTTTCTGGGAGCCGGTGACGAGTGGGGGTACGCTATCCTGGTGGCCGTTTCCGGCATGGGTTTCGGAGCCACACTGGCCCTGCCGTCGGCCATCCAGGCCGATGTGATCGATTACGATGAATTTCTTACCGGCCGTCGTCAGGAAGGCTGGTACATCGGCATCTGGTCGGTGGTCAAAAAGCTATCCGCCGCCATCAGCGTAGGTGCGGGCCTGACCCTTTTGGGTATGGCGGGATATGAACCCGGCGAGTCCCAGCCGCCGGCGGTCATCCACGCCCTTAAGGTCCTCTATGCCCTGGTACCCAGTGTATGCAATGCCCTGGCCTTTGCCATCGCGTTGGCCTTTCCCATTTCTCAGACGGTCCACCGGCGCATCTTAGAGGGCATCGCGTTAATCAAGCAGGGTCATGAGACGGCCGACCCGTTGAAGCCCTGACATTCTATCGTGACCTTTATTCCCCGCCGAGATGCCATTCAAAGAATGTCATTCCGTTCGATTGAACGCTGCGCGAGTTCATCGTAAATGGACAAGGTGCGCGAAAATACCTGCGGCCAAGTGTAATCGGCGGCGATTTTCTCGGCCTGACGATCGTCGAAATTTTGAAGATTTCTTCTGGAGGCATGGCCGCTGGTGTGAATCATTGTGAACCGTGCACCTGCTTTTTCAAATGCGCTGCGCAAGTCATCGTATTCCGGTTTTTTGAGGTAGCTGGACCACATGGAGAAAATCCAAGCGTTGTTGCGGGTCAGCACTATACCCTTTGTCATATAATCATGGAATAAAGATGGCCGCAGCATGATCACATTATGGTGCGGCCCGTTTTCGATAGTCGCGGCGCCGAATGCACGCCCTAATTTGTGTCCATCCAGAAATAGGCAAATTGGGTCGAGATCAAGGCGCCCGAAAAATTTTACCACAGGCATATGGTTGATATTCCGAGGATAAAATTTTTCGGGCAACGCCGAGATCGGGCAAATTGGCCATTTCTGGATGGGCACTAATTTGCGGCAGTGATCAACAAACTCTGGCCTATTCAGCCTGTCCACCTGATCGTATAGCCATCTAATGCGCGAGGTGACAACAGTCCATAATTTTGGCCAGCCCAACTGCGGCAGACTGCCTGTGAAGCGGCCGAGCTGTTCCAATACATCGATCGTGTACAGATGGGCCACCAGCATGCGACGAGACTGTTTGCAGGCCCGATAGATCGTCACCAGACGGTCGATGTTCTGGGCCGAAAAGGTCTCGAAAACCCAGCCCGGCGTTTTGCGAAAAATATTGATAAAACGGTCTTCCAGGTTAAGCGCGCAATGAAAATTCTCTGTAAGGGTCGATTTCTAACAATTTTTCTGTATTTCTAACTGTTTTTCTCGTTGTGGCAATGCTTGTCATCTTCGCGCTCATAATTATTTTTCTTGATTTTGGCTTAAAAATAACGATATTTCTTATTTCATAACTGTTTTTCCAGGGGCTCCCATGATTCAAAAGGAACAGGATAAAACGTTATACAAACCCGCTGGGTATGCGGCGCTTGTTGAACAATACGATCTTGATGTTATCCCAAACTGGCATTCCTCCCTGGTGACAAGCAGCGGAACCCATCGGATAAATACCAAAGATGGGGTTCTCGAAGAGATTTACCCCTCAAAATATTGGCCTGGGGACAGCCTTGGCGCCCATCTTGAATTCGCACTGAAATATGACGGGACCAATCTGTCCATTCTTCGCATCCTTTTTCAAAAGGCAGCAGAAGAAGATGTTATTGAATATGTTTGTTCCAAACCGACTGGCAAGTATGCCCGGCGATTGTGGTTCCTCTACGAATTTCTGACTGCCAGGACGCTTCCGCTGGAAGATATGAAGCAGGGTAATTATATTAATCTTCTCGAACCGGAGGAATATTATACGATTACACCGGCTCGCCGAGTTGTGAGGCAACGGATCAACGACAATCTTCTGGGAGACAGCCGTTTTTGTCCGGTGGTCCGCCGCACCAGCGCACTTCAGGAGTTTGAATCCGCCGACTTTCCCAAACAATGCCGCAAGATTGTTTCCGCTTATTCTAAGGAATTACTGAAGCGGGCGCTCGGGTACCTTTATACCAAGGAAACAAAATCATCTTTTGAAATCGAACATATCACCCCCTCCTCGACCAGGACCGAGCGCTTCGTGGCTTTACTGCAAACGGCCGAACAGGAGGACTTCTGTCAAAAGAGCCGGTTGACAGAGGTCCAAAACAGAATTGTGGATTCGCGTTTCCGTGATTCCGATTACCGATCGAGCCAGAACTACGTTGGTGAGACAGTCGCATGGCAAGAGGAAAGAATACATTTTGCATGTCC
Organism: uncultured Desulfosarcina sp.; assembly: GCA_963674765.1. Taxonomy (GTDB): domain Bacteria; phylum Desulfobacterota; class Desulfobacteria; order Desulfobacterales; family Desulfosarcinaceae; genus Desulfosarcina. The sequence continues at coordinate 6,082,933 of OY771548.1, forward strand.
AAAGCCTGAAGATTTGGTTGATCTCATGGACGGGCTGATAACCGCTCATGGGCGCATGAGTACCGGGGCTGTGTCTGCGGTAATTCATGCAGCCGTCGTCGGCTATGGATTCGTTTTTCTGCACCCGTTCAATGATGGCAACGGTCGAATTCATCGTTTCCTGATCCACAACATACTCGCCCGACAGGGATTCACCCCCAAGGGCATCATGTTTCCCATTTCGGCGGCCATGCTTAAAAATGCCGTCAGCTATGATGCCTCTTTGGAAGTGTTCTCACGTCAACTTATGCCTCTTGTGCAATACGCGCTCGACGAAGACGGGCGTATGGCCGTTCATAATGATACGGCCGTATGGTATCGATTCATGGATATGACGGCCCAGGCAGAGGCACTTTTTTTGTTTATCGACCGGACCATCGAAACGGAACTTGCCAGCGGACTCAGATTCCTTGCCAACTACGATAAGACTAAAAAAGCCATCCAGGAAATCGTGGACATGCCTGACCGTCGAATCGATCTTTTCATCCGTTTCTGCCTCCAGAACAACGGCCGGCTGTCAGCCAAGAAACGTGCAAGCCACTTCGATTTTTTAACTGACGAAGAAGTCTCCTCGTTGGAACAGGCCGTTCATTCCGCCTATGGCAATGCGCTTTGAAGAATGTTTATAGATTGCCTAATGAATGAGATCTGAATTCTTAAGCCTTTTCTGTTCCATCACAAAACGAATAGCCTCGATGGGAGACGGTGGCGGGACCGGATGGTGTTCATCCTCATACGCCCCTACGCGAACAAGCAACACGCCAAGCTCATTACCCTCCTCGGTTCCGGGAGCAGCTCCCCATAGTTCCTCGATGCGTGTCAAAGCACCATCGTAATCCTCTTCCGTTTTAACAAGGCGAATATTCATGTCTCACGATCCTATGAATCGATCTTTTCGTATGCTTTATGCCTGAATTGAAACGGCGCACCTTTAGGCGCTTTATTGGGTTGATTTCTTAAACAGTGCTTTTCGGGTTCAAAAACATTGGTTTAAGGCCGAAAAATGGGCCTGTTTTTAACTTAAACCCTCGCCAATTGGGCATCCAGCTTGGTTCGACCCTCCGATCATGTTGGTACATTTCAAATTGCATTTGTAGGTAATATCGATTTCGACGTAGCGCCGACTGGGGTAAAAGGGTTTGCCGAAGCACTGACTGATCCACGACTGGCAGCGGATGAACTGCAACGCATCCAGCAGCAGCCGCTTCACCGTGATATTGCGGTGTTTGCGGGGCGGTTTCAACAGTAACACCCAGAAGCGGCGGAGACCGGTAACGTCCAGACGGCGTCATGCGAATGTTCACCATTAAAAGCGATCCGGATCATAGGTTTCGCCTACCATAATCCCCATGGGTCTTTGCTATTGCACCGTTCCCATCCATGCGCATCTTTCATCTATAAACCGTGAACGCGTCCGTTCCCCACGCGCCGAGGAGATTCATCATGAAAAGTCGTATCAGAGCGTATGCATAGATTTATATTATCACAATGATTGTATTTTTCCTAGCCGATCTGATCTGGATATCGCAAACCGTCCTGACAACCGAAAAATTGTAAGGCGGATGAAAAAAAAGGAGAACAGCAATGGATCAACGCATTGATGAAATACTTGAACATGTGGAAAAAACCTATGGCAGTAAAATTCAGCGCGGCGCACGCCACTACATGGAAGTGAGCCTTGCCGAAGAGGCCCGCAGGCTGGGGTTTGCAGACCTGGGAGATCAATACAAGACCGCTTGTGCGATCATTCCCCTCAACGCGCCCCAGCAGGGCATGAAAGTCCGCATCGACGGACGCACATTCGTCAACTACGCCGAGTACGAATCCGGCATGGCCGTTCCGGCACACCTGGCCAAAGCCGCCGGCCGAAAATTCCGGACCTTTGTTCCCAAGGACAGCATGATCTGCAACTTCTGCTAACCGTCCGAACCGGAGACTGGATGCCCAAAACACCGGACGACAGGAACGGATGCGCGTTAACTAGTGTCCGTCCAGAAATAGGAAAATTTGTTCGAGATCAAGGCGCGCGAAAAATTTTACCGGAGGCGCCCCGAAGGAAGTGCCCTTGGGGTGCATATGTTTGATATTCCGAGGGTAAAATTTTTCGCGCAACGCAGATATCGGGCAAATTGGCCATTTATGGATGGGCACTAATCACCCAGGGTGACGATGCCCAGATACCCATCCACGGTGATCGTTTGCCCGGTGGTGATGCGTGACGTGGCGCCGGCCACGCCGGTGACACACGGCAGGCCGTACTCCCGGGCAATGATCGCCCCGTGGATCAACATGCCGCCCCGTCTTTCGACGATGCCGGCGGCCAAGGGCATGACAAAAGTCATGTTGGGGTCTACGCCGTCGCAGACGATAATTTCTCCTTTTTTGAACTGTCATCCAGCGATTCGCTCGGGCAGGCGTCCAGAAACGCGGCTTCCCGTTTGGCAGCGGTTGCATCGCCGTCAGCCGTGGACGCGGATTCCGGAAGCGTGGCCAACTCCAAGAGGATATTGGCCAGCGCACCGGCATCGGGGGCGCAATCCACCGCTCCGGTCACCGGACAACTCAAATCCCCGTAGCGCAGCACGAACGCGTCCAAGTCCCTCCGAAATTCCGTATCCAATGTTTCCAGATCGTTTTGCGCCAGCGACTTCATCCGCCGGGGGTGACGGCGCACCGCCGCAGCCAGACCCGTCAACTCGCGGTTTCTGCGCGTGCTGATCAGGTCCTGGTGCTGCAGCAGTTGCATGAATTCATAGGGATTTTCTCCCTCAGCCCCCCGTAATCCATGAAATCCCGGTAAGCCTGGGTGGTGATGCAAAGGGTGCGGGGGATGCGGATGCCGCCGGCCCACAGACGGTGCAGGGCGGCCCCGTTACCGCCGATATCGCGGCTTTCGCCCGCCGGCAGGGCCTCAAGGGGTTGGATCCATTGCATGTTCAATCCTATACTCGCTGACATTTTGGAAACGCTCCACCAGGATATAGCGGTCCACCCGAATCTCCAGGAACACACAACTCGGCGCGTGGGCAAAGGATTCCAGATGGGGGTGCTTTTCCAGATAGTGGCGGCGGACGGCATCCAACCGCGCTTCAGGAACCGGTCGCGCGCTGCCGACGGCCGTAACCGCCTTGGCCAGATGGAAATCCTCCGGATGGTTCACGCTGTTGTTGACTAGCAGGGCCACCCGGGCATTGGCCGCCATGTTGGCAAATTTGCGGGTAGCCCGGGGCGTGGCGAAGTAAAGGTGGCGGTCGTCCGCCGATACGGCAAAGGCCACCAGGCTGGCGTAAGGCGCATCCTCGGCGGCGGTCGAAAGGACGCCCAACTGCTGCTGTCGCAGTAACGTGTGAACGGCTTGCTTGACGGTTTTCTCACGATCCATAAAGCACCTCTGATCAACAATAAAAAGACTCCCAAGCCGACTCCGGGTCTATTCCTCCAGACCGAGGATCAGGTAGTCGGCATCCTCCTTTGAGACGATTCCAGGCGTCCACCGGCCTTTCACGGCGGGTTGAATCACGGCCTGTTCGACCTCGGCATTCTCACGGGCGGCCTGCTCGGGCGCAGCTTTCTTCCAGGCGTGGATCATGCCACATAGAACCACAACCGTGCGATCGGGATGGTTCTTGAGGTACGCCAAGGCATGAATGGCCATGGCGGTGTCCCAGACAAGTTGGGCCTCACAAAAACGGCGAAAGCCCGATTCCGAGCCGTGATCGCCCAGTACACGGCGCAGGAATGCCTCGTATTCCCGGTCCACGCGACAAACGATGGGGGGCAGTTTGCCGATCTCCTCTTGCGTCAGGGCCTCGAAGCCGTTTCTCGCCACCTTGCGGGTAATACTTCGCGGCACATTCAGGCCGATCATAGGGATATTTCGGTCCCGGCAATACAGGAAGATATCCCGATACAAATTCCAATCCTCGCTCCAATTGCGGGCAAAGGCCCGACGAATCTCCTCCTCGCTAAGCGCTTTGGCGATCCAGGCATCGAGGATGCTCTGCTCGATGTGCTGAAACATCTCCAGGCCCACGGCCACGGGTCGTTTGCGTTTGTCCAGACTTTGGATGACAGCCAACTGGGCGGCGTGGTGGGCGGCATTGTCGTGGAATTCCCCAACATAGACAATGCCTGGTGACGGCAGTTTCCCGGCGGCCTGGTCCAGGCTGATTTGGGCTTTGCCGGCGACGTCCCATAGGGCAATGTCCGCGGCCTGAAGGATGCTGCCGGGAATGAACAGAAATAAAAACAGCAACTTTGAAACACCCAGGCGCGTTCTCATGAGTCGTCTCCCAGATCGACGACAAGAGGCGATCCAGACACCTGGCCGACGCCTTTGCCGATATTGACACCGCCCTTGAAGGACAGCCGGCCATAGCGGCCGTAATGGGTGATTTTACGGGCCGTCCGTACCACCGTCTCGGTGTCGGTGCCCGCCACAGGAAGGAAAACGGCCACCAGCCGCTGTTTCCGTTTGAAGACCGCAAATATCGTGTCGGCATTGTGGCTGGAGATACCCGCTGCCACCCGGAAAGCCCCGGAGAAGAGCACCACACCATCACCCAGTTCCGACAGTATGGCCCGGCCCTTTTCGCGTTTGGGCAGGCCGAAGAAGAGCACGTCTTTGCCGGCGGTCTCCTCGGCAGCGAATCTATCCTCATTCCAGATGGTTGTGCCACCGTGGTTGAGGCCCATGAGAAGCCCTCGGAAAACTTCCGCCCAGGGTCCGGGGCTATCGTCGGTGAGCACGGCGGCGAGGGCGCTGGAGCCTTTTACCGCGTTGACGGTGGCCGGAATTTCTTCAGGATAAAGAAGGCGAAAAACATCGAAGTCGGGATCGGCGGCTACGGTTCGCGGCGCCTCTGGCATCTGGATGCTGAATGTCGCCGTGGCATCATCCAGGGTAACGTTTTCCCTCCGGCTGACCCTGGAACCGGTCACCACCACCGGCACGCGGACGTTGAAGCGGGGGGCTTTTTGAATGAGTTTCCCCTCCACCAGTGGACGGCCTGCAGCGGACACCACCCGGGGGCTATTTATGGATAGTTGCAGGGCACCCGGACGGGTGATCCACTGATCGTGGAATGACCGCACCGCATGGCGACTCAAGCCGCCGTGCTCGGCAAACGCATCCATGAAGTGGCCCCAGTTGGTTTTCCGGTAGAGCCTTTCGTGATAAATGTCGCGTAGCGCAGCCCAGAACGCCGCGTCGCCGATTCGCTGGCGCATCATGTGGAAAACGAACATGGCCTTCCCGTAGCCGATCGCCTGGCTGGTAGGGTTGGTGCGGCTCCGGAAGGTCGACAGGGCAAAGTCCTGAGTGCCTGCGGCGAGAAGCGCGTAATTTTCAAGCGTGCGCAGGCGATAGCCCCGGGCCTCCTCCAAGGAAAGCTCCTCCCTGGAAAGGTAATCGGCCACGTAAGTGGTCAGCCCCTCGCACCAGTTGCCCCCGGTCGCATCCACCAACACGCCGTTGCCCCACCAGCAGTGGGCCACCTCGTGTCTGAGACTGGTATCGGGAATGAAGGGCAGTCTCAACACGCGGCTGCCCAGCAGCGTAAACGATGGAAACCCGTATCCGGTGGGAAAAAAATTCTCCACCACGGCGAATTTGGCAAATGGATAGGGCCCGTGAAGCGCTTCATAGCGGTCGATGTGACGCTGCACGGCGTCCAGATAACGGGTTGAAAGGCCGGTATTGGCCGGTAAGAAGTAGGTGGCGATGCGCACCTTGTCATGCATGCGTTCGCCTATGACGTAGCGCCCTGCGAACATGGCCAGCGGCCCCGATGGCCGAGCCACCGACCAGATCGAACGGCTCCTCTCGGATTCATCGACGTGGGCTTCGAGCCTGCCTTCCATCACCGCATAGATGCCTTTAGGCGCGGTCACCGACACCCGAAAGGTCTCGGGGATATCGTCCAGGATCAATGGGTACCAGCCGCTGCCAGCCAGGAAAAAGGCGGCATCCGGGGTGATGGTCCCCATGACCCCCTGTCCAGGGTTGTCCATGGAAAATGGCTCGGCTTCGAAGGTGTCGTCGAAGATCCGCTCGTAACGCAGGACCACGGTCCTCGAAGATGGATCTGATTTTTCTATGGTCAGATGCAGCACACCCTCTTTGTGTGCGTGGGTGGCACCCTCCACGCCAAGAATGCGTGCACCGGGGCGAAAGGCCACGCGCAGGCGCGACGAACCCTTTGGGAGATGGATGGTGTCCATACCACGCAGGGTTTTGGTATCGTGAAGGATTTCCACCTCAAGCGAATGGTGGAGGGTCTGCTGGGCTGCGGAACCGAGGGCCGCCGGGAAAAGGATCCACAGAACTGCCATGGCAACCACGACAACAGGGTGCAGGCCGCGTAACGGATGGGGTTGTCGAAAGTTGTATGTCATCATGGGAATAATCTACGACAAACAGTAGGATTTGCAATGTGTATCCTGAATTTTGTATGAAAATTTACATCACAATAAAAATACATTATTATTTCAAACTCATATGAAAACTTTAGAAGTAGAACGAAAATGCCTGTCAGGTATTATCCGTTGACGTTTTTTATTCTTCTGTATTTTCACCCTTCAGGCATAGGGTTCCAGATTCTTTTCCATACCCAAGCCAGCCGCCGCCAATCCTGGCTGGTTTTCAATCTTTGATCGTCGATTGGGTTGGGATGTAGGTTGTTCAACCTGGCAACCTTGAATCGGAAGACATAATCGGGTTCCGACCCCATGCGCAGATCGGTCATGACCACATCCTCGTCCACGGTAGAAAAAGCATAATATCCCCTGGTGAACCATTTCAGTTTGACAACCGGCGGGTGTTTTTCGATTCCTGTCATCAGAGCCAGGTTTCTGGGGTAGAAATCGACGACCAACGGTGTATCTTTATCGAACAGTGAGAAATAGGTTTCGAAATATTGGTCTTTATCGAGTCCCACCACCCGCCATAGCAACGTAGTGAATGGTGCGGGAGAGGAGATGATCCGTGAATAGGATACCCCCTGACGCGCAAGTTTTTCCGATACCCTGCGTTCGACAAATTCACCGGCGCCGAACGCCCAAACGATATAGGCCAGACTGAGCGTCAGCCCAACCGTATTGAATCGATGGCCCAAGAAACGGTTTCTTCTTATTATCAAAGCTGACAGGACGCCAAACAGTATCGGTAAAGTAAACAGGGGATCAATGATGAATAGAATCGGGATTGCCATCGGCGTCGTGTCAAAAGGCCAAAATATTTGCGTCCCATAGATGGTCAGCAGATCCAAAAGCACACTGGCCTCCAGCACAATGAAGCACAACAGAACCCATCGACGGTAATACCGCTTCGTTTCGGAATGAACCTTCGTGATAAGCCAGGCGATTACAGGCGACAGGAGGGCCAACAGAAAAAGAGAATGGCTGAAGCCCCGGTGGTAGACAAAGTCATTGACCGGCCCGCCGAGGGGGATAAAAACATCCAGATCAGGTATCGTCCCCAAAATGGCACCCCACAAAAGGGCTTTTCTTCCGACCTTTTTACCAAGAACGGCCTCGCCGCAAGCGGCTCCAAAAGTCAGCTGGGTCAAAGAGTCCATCGTATTCCTAAACGTATTCCTAAACCTTGTTCAGGCAGATAAAACACACAGACGATTCAAAAGATAATACGCAAAGCGGGATCGGCAATATGAGTAGGATAATCATTTAATGGTGGTGTAAACTTACCCATTAAGGACCTTGATACCGCCTGAATCGCAATCGGGTCGGAGGTTTGATCTTCAAGGCTTCGATGTATGCACACGTCATGATTCTTTTTCTATTTTTGAATCAAGAGTCAACCGAAGTAAGACAAAAAGGCCCGTAATGGTAGGTCTGGACTGCCACCATACGATTAATCGACCATCGTTGTTTTTATGTTTTGATGCCTTACTTTTTCTATGGTTCTTAACAGCCAAATGAGGGGTACGGTCAATGAAAAAAAAGGATCAGAAAATTCGACTCTTCAAGGAAGAAGAAAAAATTCGTCAGGTAACGCATTGGGATCTGGACTACCTGCCCAAGGATGAAATCCTGGATCTGTACAAGAGGAAAACAGGACATCTTGAACGAAAAAACGGAATCGGACATGCGATCGATAAAAGCAATCAAACCCAGACTACCAGAAGGAGGTTTATCATGAATGAGATTAACTGCTTAACTGAAAAATATTCCAGTCGTGTCATTGGCCTTATTATCTTACCGCTGGCCCTGGCGCTCGGGTTTTTAGGATTCCTGATCGTTCCCGTAGTGGGGCTCATTTTTTCTGTGCCCTTGTTTATTCTGGCATTCACATTTATTGCGGCACCTGAAAGCAAAGTCTGCCGACTGATACTAAGAAAAGATTCAACCGAGGGCTGAAAGCACAGCGCTTCATATCTATTGAGTTGACCCCGACAGAGACCTTGGGTCTTAATCGAACCATGCACGCGTTTAGAACAGGATCAATTTTTATGGAAATTGACAAACACTCAGAAAACCGACGAATGGCGCGTGTGGTTGAAGAACGGTCCGGAGTCGGGATCACCGAAATTGTTTCTGGTTGGCAGGCGATTCTGGTGGATTTGTTAAACCGGACGAAGCCGTTTTTGAGTTCCGGCGTCATGGTTACATTTCAACACCTGACACCGTCAGAAAGATCCTTTTTCGAGCGTCTGAACAATGAAGTGCGCATCCCCCAGTCAGCAATCTCGATCTACCTTCCACCCAGTGTCAGGGAACAGATGCTGGGTGGGACGCAGGTCACCAACGACGCTTCCGGACAGCCCGACGCCGGTGTAGTGATTGCAAGTCATCCTGACGATTTCGATGCCCTTGTGAACGTCCTGTTCGCTTTCCATCCGTTTACACCTGCAATTGACGTGTATGAGCGTGGGCAGTTGGTGGCCGGATACCAATTTGAAACTGTTGATGCGTGCATTGCGGAATTGTCAACTGTGCTCGACCGTCATTTGGGAATAGAATTCCCGAAATCATAACGGTAATTTGGGGAAAAAAAATGAGCGAAAAAGAATTCATCGTGATTGGCGGCAGCAGCGGCATTGGACTGGATATCGTCCGGCTTCTAACGCAATCGAATCAGCGCGTTACGGTAATTTCCCGATCCATACCCGCGATCAACGAACTGAAGGCGGTGAGGCATGTATCCCTGGATATTACCCGCGATGAACTCGGCGCGAGTTCGCTTCCGGATCGAATCCAGGGGTTGGTTTATTGTCCGGGCTCCATCCATTTGCGCCCGTTCCATCGGCTCAAAGCGGAAGATTTTCTATCCGACTTGGAAATCAACCTGCTGGGTGCGGTCAAAGCGATCCAAGCCTGTCTGCCGGGTTTGAAAAAAGCCGATGCGCCCGCTTCAATTGTCCTGTTCAGCACGGTGGCCGTGAAAACGGGAATGCCCTTCCATGCATCGATCGCCAGTGCCAAAGGCGCTATCGAAGGGTTGACCCGTTCCCTGGCTGCCGAATTCGCGCCCAGGATTAGGGTCAATGCCATCGCACCGTCGCTGACGGACACGAGTCTGGCCAAAGCATTGTTGTCCGACGACGGTAAACGAGCTGTCGCTGCAGAGCGACACCCGCTCAAACGAGTTGGAACCCCTGCAGACATCGCTGCTGCGGCGAAATTCCTGCTTGACGATTCAGCCTCGTGGATCACCGGCCAGATTATCGCCGTGGATGGCGGGATGGGCGCGATACGGACATTTAAATGATACCTGTCCTGATGTTGTTGATGGGTGCCGCGTATTGAGGAGTCAAAATGAAGAGTACCGCTGATTTTCAATCCCGGCAAAAAGGCGCGATTCTTGGAATGTTCATCGGCGATGCGTTGGCCATGCCGGTGCATTGGTACTATGATCGACAGGCGCTTTACCGGGATTATGGTCATGTGACCGGTTACCAGGCGCCCAGAAATCCTCACCCCGACAGCATCTTGTGGCGCTCGGTGTATAGCGGGGCGGCCGATATTCTCCACGATCAAAGAAAATACTGGGGACGACATGGGATTCATTACCATCAGTTTCTCAAAGCCGGTGAAAATACGCTTAACTTGAAGCTCTGCGAATTGCTGATCGACACCTTGGTTGAAAATGGCACCTACGACAGCGATGCCTACCTGGAACGCTACATCGATTTTATGATCACCCCGGGCCGCCACCGGGATACATATGTCGAGGAGTATCATCGCCATTTTTTTACCCACTATGCCAATGGTAAGCCTCCCCGTTCTTGCGGCGTCGTCGAAAAACATATCAGCGGCATCATCGGCATGATCCCGTTGATCGTACATTACGCCGAAGATCCGGACACGGCCCGCCGGCTGGCGTTTCAGCACCTGCGGCTTACCCACCTGGGGGATCGGATGACATCGGCGGGAAATCTGATTGTGGATATTCTGCTTCCCGTTCTGAACGGCGCCTCACTCAAAGACACACTTGTCGATAAAATCAAACGCCAGGACAATCCCCTGGTGGGATTTCCCTTCCTCCGCTGGCTCGGCGACCCCGACGAGATAGTTATTGGAAGGCGCTTCAGCAGCGCCTGTTATGTCGAAGACGCCCTGCCGGCAACCCTATATCTGGCGTTGAAGTATCACCATTATGCCGGACAAGGTCTGATTGCCAATACCAATCTCGGCGGGGACAACGCCGGTCGGGGTGCGGTCTTGGGGGCTTTGCTGGGAGCGGCAAACGGGTCTCAGGCCTTCCCGAAACCGTGGGTAGATGGGCTGCTTCATCCACCGGCAAACCTCGATCTTTTAACACACAACGGAAAGGAGTGAATTATGCGCATTGTCAAACGGATAACCCGTCTATCGCTGATTTCCTTGTTGGCCGTTACATTGATTGGGCTGCCCGGCGCCACGGCAGCCGAGGATCCGCAGAGCGTCGTGGAACAGGTCATTCAGCGGGGGGTGCTGCGGGTGGGCATGTCCACTTTCGTCCCATGGGCAATGAAGAATAAAACCGGCAAATTGATTGGTTTCGAAATCGATGTCGCCACTCGTCTGGCTGAGGATATGGGCGTTAAGGTCGAATTCGTACCCACCAAATGGTCCGGCATCATTCCAGCCCTGTTGACCGGCAAGTTCGACGTCATCATCGGTGGCATGGGCATCCTGCCCAGCCGGAACCTCAAGGTGAATTTCACCGAGCCTTACGATTATACCGGCATGTCCATGGTTGCCAGCAAGAAAATGGCTGCCGACATGATGGGTCTGGCGGCGTTCAATGCTCCCGACGTCATCATCGCCGCCCGACTCGGGTCCACAGCGGTGACCGCGGCCAAGAAATACCTGCCCAAGGCCGAGATCCGCATGTTCGACGACGAAGCACAGGCCTACCAGGAGGTGATCAACGGTCGCGCGCATGCCGTAGTGGGCTCGGCGCCCACGCCGGCCTTTCAGGCCATCAAGTATCCGGATAAACTTTTTCTGCCGCTGAAAGGTACGTTTACCCGGGAACCGATCGGCTTTGCCGTTCGCAAGGGCGATCTGGACACCTTAAATTTCTTCAACAACTGGATCGGCTACGTAGACGCTGAAGGCTGGCTCAAAGAACGCAAAACCTACTGGTTCGAAACCAAGGATTGGGAGTCGCAGATACAGTGACCGGAGGAAGATCGAAACAAGAATAAAGAATCTGCGCGGTGCCGGTGTCAGGAAATCGGATGGGCCGTGTCGCCAGTTATTAGTTCATCAAGGATCGTTTGCTGGGGCTGCTGCGAGTGGTCGTCTCCCAGAATGAGGGCGACCAACCGATTGTAATTGTCGCGATCTTCTCGTTCATCGACCGCACGCAGCAAATGAATCGCCTTGCGAATGCGATCCAACGACTTGATCGCGTGTTGATAATCGGAGTAAAAATGACCTTAATCGCCTATCAGATCCTTCTCGAAAGCGGTTTCCCGCGGGAGCCAATCCTGCGTCTGGTTCTCCTGGATGCGTCGCCATCCCAGATAGGCCCGACCGACCTTGGCATAAATGGATTCAATCCGATCTCGAACCGGTCGGGGAAACCGGGACACATCCCCCAAATCCGATGCCATCCCCGAACGGACCCATTCCTTCTGAGTGTCGTCATCTGCCATCTCACGATGGCCGGAGGCGAGTTTGTCAGAGGCCTGAAGGTGCTGAAGGATGTGCTGATACAACCCTGCCAGTTCCGCTTCCGGGCTCGATGACGGGTTGGGATGCCGCTGCGAACCTCGATCCGTGTCGCGAATTTGCAGGCGGCGGATGATCTGCCGGGCCTGATACCATGTGGGCAGCCATACCAGACGGAGTTTCATTTTTTCGACATCACCAAAAATAGAGATAAAACGCTTCATGTTGAGAATGAAGTAGATCCGTTTGGGAAAAGACGACGGTTGGGCGATGATCTCCTCGCGATCCCAGACAAAACATCCGACCTCCGGTTCCCATGGCAAGCCGGCCTGTTTCATTTGCAGCGGCAGTTGCATAATGCGATCGTCCATCGGGATGGGTGACAATCGGCGGGTGGTGTAATCCATGGGTTCCCCCCTTTATATGCGATTAACGGCAACCCGTAAGCTCGGGGTGCCGGTTGGTTGATGCCGTTTGGCTTCGGAGTGACAACGGGCCGTATTTCGTGCAAACCGCCAGTCGCGGGTTGGCCAACCGGCCTGCACAAGCGTCATTGGAGAAGCTGGATAAAGGCTTCGGTGGTGGCCCAAACGGCCCCGGCGTCCTCCACTTGCCGGCGATAGGCGTGACTGGCACGCCCACCAACGACAAGGGAACAGCGACCGTCCAGAAAGCCGCAAAGGCGGTTCAACTCGTTCGCCATGAAGCGGTCATCGAAACGGCAGGTAATGCTCAGGGCGATCACCTTCGGGACGAGAAGAAAACAGGCCGCAGCAATTTCCTCAGCAGGAAGGTTGGTCCCCAAAAACACCGGATGCCAACCGTGATCCTGGGCGATGAGGCTGACCGCCAAGGCGCCTATACAGCAGTGTTGACCGGACGGCGTGGCGACCAGCAAACATAATTGCTGGGTCCCGTGATCGACCGGGCAATCCAGCATGCGCACGAGGTGGGCGTGAACGACCTCCGAGGCCATTTGCGCATGCACGATCCGCAGTTTTCCCTGCGACCAGCGGCACCCCACACGGACCATCAGCGGCTTGACGATGTTTTGCAACCAAACGTAGCGACTGAAGCAAACAGCCGCGTCCTTCAGAAGCCGGTTCAGCGCCATGCCGTCAAGCGCCGCGACAGCTTGCATGCAGGCATGGATACCTTTCTGAACGTCGGAGCCGATAGGCGGTTCGCACGGCACCGGTAACGCAGGGCGATGCTTTGGCATGGCGTGGATCAGATCGATCAACTCCGACGTTTCCAGAGCGGCGACCGTTGAGATGCGATGCCCCTGTTGGATGGCCTGTTTGAGCAGCATGAGTCGATCGATGTCCGACGCGGTATACAAACGCCTGCGGCCTTTTGATCGTTGCGGTAGAATCGCCTTGTGGCGTCGTTCCCAGGCGCGAATGACATGGGAGGAGAGACCGGTCTGCGAACTGACATAACCAATGGGAAAGCCAAGCGGTTCGGGTAAGAATCACGAGGTGATTGCATCTGCAGCCTGGGGCTTGATCGCCACCACCCAGAGATACAGATCTGCCAGCTGCCGGTAGGCACGGATGCGAAACCCGTTTTGTTGCAGCGCGAAGATGAATTGGGGGGTGTCGAAGCGATCCTGCTGGGGATGATCCATGAGCCTGCCCAGCAACGGATGGGTGATGTAGCGGCTGAGAATCTCTTCGCAGTAGAACCTGCCCCCGGGTTTGAGGACCCGAGCGATTTCTCCGATTGCCTGGCGCCAACGCACTACGTGGTGGATCGCGCCGAAATTGACAACCGCGTCGTAGGATGCGTCGGCCACCGGAATGTGCCGAAGGTTGCCCACCCACAGCCGTGTTCTGCGGCTGCCGGTCCGCTGTCGATGGCGAACGAGCGCAATCATTTTCGGGTCGAGATCGAAGGCATCGACCCGGGCCGCCTTGAACCGGCGGTAAAGCAGATCGATGCCGAAACCGGGCCCGCAGCCGGTTTCCAACACATGGGCCCCAGTCAGTGGGCCGCCCATGGCCATCAATTGCCGGGCTTCCCAGTGACGCTGCAACAAGGCGCGAATGGGACTGAGAATGAACAACCGTTCGATCCAATTCAGCTGCATGCCGACTAACTCCTTTTTAACGATTGGATGGTTTAGTAATCCCATCGCTTCTGGGGCGTGGGCGAGGTGCGTCAGCCCGACACCGGTATCATTCGGGTCGAAGGATTCCGCTCCTCCGAATGGTCCTGGTTGCCCGTGACGGACCCGGCGCCCCGAGAACCGGTGGCCTTACAAGATGCCCTTGTTGCGCAGCGCGTGAACAGCCAGAAAGGTGCACCACTGCCGCTGCGATGCACCCCACGAACCATCGGCATGCTGCCTTGCGCACAGATGGTCGATGGCGCGCTGGGTCTGCCGTTCGGCCGCCGGTTTGTCCAAGTGGGCGAGCGCGTTGAGGGCCTGATAGAAGGGAATATCAGGCCCCCAGTCCCCCTGCCGGGTCTGGCGGTCGGCCAGCCAGGCAACGATGCGTCGGGTCGCCGGGTGATCGACGTACTGGGGATGAACCACCAAGGCGCGCAGGAGATTGTGCCGCCAGGAAGTTTTTTCCGGTGGTCGATGCCGTGATCCACTATCTGGACGGTGCGCTCAACCAACGCAATGGTGTCCGGGGCGGCAGATCGGCCAAAACAAAAATTGAACCTAAAAACAATGTGGCCGGGACAAGGATCGCCGCAAGCGGCCCCGGACTAAAGGGAAGACTGAGCAGACGCTCTGCGGCTACGCAATCGGTTTGCGTTTCCGCCAGCGCTACCGAGGCGATGCTCAGCAAGGCATCCAATCCCTTGTCGATGCGCGGATCCGGGCTGCGCACGGTAAGGTGCAGGCCAAATAGGCGATGGATGGTTTCGATTGCTGATTTCCGCCACAGACCGTCCTCGGATTGTCCCCGGACCAATTCGGTCACCGCAGCGGTAAAATCTTCTTTCCACTGCGGCGTCGACGACTCGCCCAGCCACTTCTGTCGGGCGTAAAGGTCGGCGGGCGTGGTACTGGAACGAAACACGGCATAAGGGTCATGCAACTGGTGGTGAAAAGGCATCGGCTGTCCCATCATTTTTCTTTGCGCTTGCCGAAGATCAAGATTAGGATGATCATGGCGGTTGGAAGAACCCAGCCATCGACAACCGCTGGCGTTGAGGCCGCTCGGTGCGCCTTGGCATACCTAATATTATAGTTCACCATCCACGGCCATGCAAAACGAATAACGGAGGTTGCCATGACAACCGCTGAAAACCCGGTGATTATTGTCGGTGGTGGCATTGCCGGATTGGCTTGTGCCCGCCGGTTAAAGGAACATGGTATTCCGGTGCGCATCCTGGAAGCCAGCGGCAGAACCGGCGGTCGCATCAAAACGGACCACCGGGCCGGCTACCGGCTGGATCGGGGATTCCAGGTACTGCAGACGGCCTACCCCGAAGCCCAACGAGTACTCGACTTTCCCCGTCTGGACCTGCGCCGCTTTGCACCGGGCGCCATGATTCGCATTCGGGGACGCTTCTACACCGTAGCCGACCCGCTGCGTCGCCCCCAAGCGCTGATAGACACACTGCGGGCGCCCATCGGCGGCTTTAAGGATCGGCTGCGGCTGCTGCGCCTGGCCCACCGGGTCTGCCGCCGGTCGCTGGAGGCGCTTTTCCGGCAACCGGAATCGACGGCCATGGCATTTCTGAAGGCAGAGGGCTTTTCAAAGACCATGATCGACCGCTTCTTCGTGCCTTTTTTCGGCGGTGTTTGCCTTGATCCGAAAATCCGTGCGTCCAGCCGGGTGCTGCGTTACGTTCTGCGCATGTTTGCCAGCGGTGACGCAGCGATCCCGGCGATGGGCATGGAGGAGATCCCGAAACAATTGACTGCCGGTTTGCCGTCGGAATGGGTGCAGACCGGAACGCGGGTGCAACGAATTGGCGACGAAAATGTGCTGCTGGAAGATGGCAGAAGCCTGCCGGCCCGTGCGGTCGTTGTGGCCACCGAAGGGCCCGAAGCCGCCAGGCTTTTAGGGCTGCCTTCTGCGCCGGCGTCAGTTGCCGAGACCTGTCTCTATTTTGGCTGCGATCATTCCTCCTGGCACCCCTCGTATCTGCTGCTGAACGGCGATGGCCGCGGCCCGGTCAACAACATCGCCTTTCACAGCCGCGTATCATCGGCCTATGCGCCCGCCGGTAAATCCCTGGCCTCCGTTGTCGTTCTCGGCAACCCGGAGGAGGACGATGGCGCACTTCTCCAGAAAATTCAGGATCAACTCGCCGATTGGTTCGGCCCTGAAGTCCGCCGCTGGCGGCATCTTGAGACCTATCGCATTGTCCATGCCCTGCCGGACCAGTCGCCGCCGACTCGCAATCCCACCTGCCCTGAAAGCCAGTTGCGGCCGGGGGTTTTTGTCTGCGGGGAGCACGGTAGCCTGCCGGGCATCCAATGGTCGCTGCTGTCCGGTCGGCGAGCCGCCGATGCCGTTCAGGCCCGTTTGCTTGAGAACAGCTGAGAAAATCATTCGAACGCGGTCAAGACTGGAGGGCGGCCAGTGGAAAGAAGTCGCGTTGCCCAGCGCCGGCTGCAGGGTTCCGGAAACCCCCGGCAAGGCCAATTTCCAGACTGACTATCGGCAACGACCCGGCGGCCTTCCATGAACCATTTTAGTTCGACCATGAAGACCTCCCTTGTCGTTGCGCGGACAATGCCCTGCCAGCGCGTTTGGGGTTCATATCCGGCATCCGTTTTCCATTACCTCTTTCCAGGCAATGAATTCATCGGAACACCCTTTGCACCAATATCGGTCGGCGCGTGTCGTATCAATCGCCATCCATTCCCGCATCGGTCTGGTCCGGCCAGGAATGCCTCTGGAGCCGTTCCAAAGGGATTATCTCCAACACCTTTTGGTGTATGGCGGCCAAGACCACAGGTGGTGCCACGCCATTACGATCCGCTTCCTGCCAGCGGTCGGCACACAGGCACCAGCGGTCACCCGGCTTGAGTCCCGGAAAACCGCCCCAAGGATCGGGCGTCGTCAGATCGTTGCCCCGGCTGCGGGTAAAGTCCAGAAAGGCCTGCGTCACCTGGGCACAGACACCGTGTCGGCCGCGATCGGACGCCGGCATGCGACAATCCCCATCACGCAGAAAACCAGTCAACGGGTGCAAGCTGCATACTTCAAGGGTTTCGTTGAATACATTTTTCTCTTCGCTGGACATCATTCCCCCCTTTTGGGTTCATTCAAGCGATTAGAGAGGTAGAACCCAATACCAGGTTGCTATTTGAAATTAATGACCGCTCAGTAACAACAGTTTCAAATTAAGGGCTCCTGTTGTGATCAGCAATACGAGCCTTCTGGCCGTTTGGTGAGGGGAGAAACCTACCCAATCAGACGCCGCGCATCCACCGCCACCCTTCGGACGAATGTATCCATCGGCAACGAGCGGCGGACATGGGAACGATTCGTATCATCCTTGGCGATACCGGCTCCGGCCGGTCGCAGATGAATGGTGGCCGCGTCGGCCGGAGCGGAGAGACACGGAATCCGTCGATCTCAGCCCACTTTTTTGAACACCGATTGGGGGAAAAAGCAGTATGGACATTCGTCGGGTGCCTCCTCGCCGTAATGCACATGACCGCAAATGCGGCAGCGCCAAACGGGTCCCGAACCGCCATCGGCCAAAGGGTCGACCTCGCGGTGCAGGGGGAGGTCTTCCAGCGGCGGCATGACCGGCTGGTAATGGCTCATTACAAATCCGGCGATGATCACCCGCTGGACTTCACTGGTCCCCTCGTAGATCCGCAACAGGCGGACATCTCGCAGCAGCTTCTCTAAGGGGAACATGCGGGTGTACCCGTAGCCGCCCAAAATCTGCAGGGCTTCGTTGACCACTTCCAGGGCCGCTTCCGTGCCATAGAATTTGGCGATGGAGGCATTCAAGGTGGGATCGACACCCTGGTCGGCCTCCCACGCCGCTTTGAGGGTCAGCAAACGCGCCGTTTCTACCTTTTGATACATTTCGGCAATTTTGAACTGGATCGCCTGGAAGCCGGACAGGGGCATACCGAAGGCCTTGCGCTTTTTGGCATAGTCCAGTGAGAATTCCATGGCTGAGCGTGCCGCCCCCACCCCAAAGGCGCTGATGATTGGACGGGTGCGGCCGAAGGTCTTCATGGCCAGGACGAACCCCTTGCCCGGGGGGGCCAGGAGGTTTTCCTTGGGCACACGAACGTTGTCGAATTTCAACGCCACCGTGTTCGAACAGCGTTGGCCCATCTTGGGGATCGGTTGGCCCACGTGAATGCCGGGCCAGTCGGTTTCCACCAGAAAGGCGCAGATACCCTCATGCTTTTGGTTGGGATCGATCGTCGCGAACACCGAGGCATAGTCGGCAACACCGCCATTGGTAATCCAGTATTTGGTTCCGTTGAGAATGAAATCCTCACCGTCCGCGGTTGCTTTACAACGCATGCCGGCCACGTCGGAACCCATCAGCGGCTCGGAGGTGGCAAAGCAAATTTTCTTGTATTCGTTTAGAATCGTTGGCAGGTAATGCCGGCGCAATTCTTCATTTTTCGAGAGAAGCAGCGGTTCCATGCCCAGGGAATTGTCGAAAATCGATGTGGCCAGCCCCGGGCAAGCCGCCGACAACTCCTCGGTCATGATGGCCGCCTCCACCAGGCCAAGTCCCTGGCCACCGTACTTTTTGGGGATGTCAATGTTCATGATGCCGGCATCGTAGGCTTTCCGCATTACTGTCAGCGGCATATCATCGGCTGCGTCGTAATACCAGGCTACCGGCAGGATCTCTTTCAATGCAAATGCTCTGGCTTTTTGTTGCAGTGCAATCTGCTCCGGTGAGAGTGTAAATTCCAGCATGGATCCCCCTTTCTGTTTTCAATCGATGGCGGTTCATGATCAATGGGTTGCCGGTTTGATTGGCAACGGACTGGGCGGGTACCGATCAACCGTGCAAGTTCTGAAGACCGAACGGGATGATGAATCATCGCATGTTGATCGCTGTTTTGTAAATGGCAACGCTGTTGCAACCGGTTTCAGTTACCCCTGCAACAGCAGGGTCCACATTCAAAATATGCAATCATGGACCGATCAGCGACGATTCCATTCGAAATGGCGGCCTTTATTCCACCATGGATGGCTTTGGCACAGGATCATCTCAGGACAGCCAGGCAAATCCTTCTTTCGCGTTGAAATTGCCGCCTCGCTTTGCAATACCTATATTCGACGATAAGGATCGAACCTCAACTTCAAGGTCGAACGATGCGGATTGAAGACAAGCTGACCATCTTGGCCGATGCAGCCAAATACGATGCATCCTGTGCATCCAGTGGCAGCCGGCGGCGCAACAGCGGGCAGAAGCTGGGTCATTCCGCCCCCGCGGGTATCTGCCACAGCTACACCGAAGACGGCCGCTGCGTCTCTTTATTGAAAATCCTGTACACCAACGTCTGTATCTACGACTGCGCCTATTGCGTCAACCGCAGCAGCAACGACATTCCGCGAGCCGCGTTCACCACCCGTGAAATCGTCGATTTGACCATCGAGTTCTACCGCCGCAACTATATCGAAGGCCTTTTCCTGAGTTCGGGCGTCTTGCGCAGCCCCGACGAGACCATGGAGCGCCTGGTGCGAAGCGCCCAGATGCTGCGCAGGCAGGGCTTCAACGGGTATATTCACCTCAAGTGCGTTCCCTTCGCCAGTCGCCGCCTGCTTCAAGCGGCCGGCAGCGTTGCCGACCGCTTGAGCGTCAATATCGAGCTGCCTTCTGAAACCAGTCTCAAGCGGCTGACCGGTGCGAAAACCTTTGCCGCCGTGCTGACCCCCATGGACGTCATCCGCGAAACCATCGCCGAGACTCGCGAAGACCGCAAGCGGCTGCGCCACGTACCCGCCTTTGCCCCCGCCGGACAGAGCACCCAACTGATCGTCGGCGCCAGTCCGGAGTCCGACTTCGAAATGTTGTCCCTGGCAGATCGACTGTACCGGCAGCGGTCTCTCAAACGGGTCTACTATTCGGCCTATATCCCGGTCTGCCCGCCAGGCGGTGGTCTTCTGCCAGATGTGGAAGCCCCCCCCCTCCGGCGCGAGAATCGGCTCTATCAGGCCGATTGGTTGATGCGGCTGTATGGATTTTCCATGGACGAGGTGATCAGCCGCTCATCGCCCTGGCTGGATATGGAGATCGATCCCAAAGAGGCATTCGCCCGCCGGCACCCGGAACTGTTTCCGGTGGACATCAACACCGCCGATCGGGAGATGATCTTGCGGGTACCGGGCATTGGCCTGAAAACGGCCAATCGAATCGTTGGCTTGCGAAAAAAAGGACGTCTTCGATTCGAACACCTCAGGCAGTTGGGCGCCGTTGTCTCCCGCGCCCAGCCATTCATCCGTTGCGACGGGATGGAAACGAATCAGTGGGTGGGAAACCCGCCGCGCCGCAGACCGCATCCTGCCCAAACGGGTGGCGTCCCCGAAGGCCTGCCGAGGGCTGCGACGCCTTCCCGCCGGACGATATTCGAAACCGACGGGAGTTTCGAGGGGCTGTTGACCGCCATCTTTCGTGCCTACGCGACGTCCTTGATGCCCGATGCGATCTTGTCAGCAGGCTCCCATCAGCGGGGCCTGTTCGACAACATCGAGTGCATCGACACCGACCCGGCGATTGCCGACCGGGTGTGGACCGGGCTGAAGCGGCATTTGGACGCCCGGCAGCGACAGCGGCTGTTCCAGGCCCATCTCTCGGGACACGCCGATGTGGAAACGCTGATTTTGCGGCGCATTGTCGAGGCCCTTCCCGGTCGTAGGGGCCTGTCTCCAGCCGTCGATCTGTCGGTGGGCATCCGCATCGATCAGCTTAGCCAGAAGGTTCGCCGCGAGGCCCATCGCATGAAGGGATTCATTCGCTTCCAGCAGACCGGCAACGGATCCTATCTGGCGCGGGTCGCTCCCCGCTATGATGTGCTGCCGCTGATCCGGCGCCACTTTGAAATCCGCTACGCCGACCAGGACTGGGTGATCTACGACACGGTCAGAAAATACGGTCTTGGGTACCATCAGCAGGCGACGAGAGAGATCCGCCTGGACCGCGCAGAACTGGCCGCGATTGAGCAGGAAGCCGATGCGCAAGAACAGCTCTGCCAGGTCTTGTGGCAGCGCTACTATGACGTTGCTGCCATCCGATCCCGCAGCAATCCGGCCTTGCACCGCCGACAGCTGCCGCGCCGCTATTGGCGATATCTGACGGAGAAAAAGCCCAAGGGCAGGAACCCATGACCGCTTCTGCGACCCTCGTGTTGGCCAATCACCGCCCGGAGACCATCCCGCTGGCCCGGAGGCTGATGGCCGTCCACGACACGATCGTTCTGGAAGAGCCGCCCGACCAGCGCTTCGAGCCCATGCTCGATGGAGAGATCTCTATCGAATCTTATCTAGAAGAACAGGAACTGGAATACCCGGAATTCAGCCAGCGTATGGCCCTGGTTCTGCGTGAACGCCGTAAAGCCGGCACCCGGCTGGTGCAAGTTGAACCGTTTATTGATCTGCTGTTATCTATTCACGATCGTTTCGCCAACGGCGATGGTCCCCAGGATCTTCCCGCGGATACGGATCTGTATCGCGTTTACCAGGCAGAACACCTGGCAACCAAGGCCTTGATCGACTTTTACGCTGCATCCGGCCGTGACGACTTCGACACCACGGTCGATGCTGTCAAGCGCTTTGCCCGGGCCGATGCCCGGCGATTCGCCCTGCGTGATCAAATGCGGGCCGAGGCGATGGCGGCCCTCGTTCAGCATTCGGGCAGGACTTACATCGAAGCGGGGCCAATTCATTATCCCCTTTGGCACGAACTCAGACGGCGCTTGCCAACCGGGTTTCCCCTGCGGGTACATTTTCTCATGACCGCTGCGGTGCGCGAAATGGGCTACCGTCGTCATCTGTTCGGACCCGGGGACCTGTTGACTCTCTATTATCGGTTTCATTCCCGGGGCCGCACCCAGGCCGAAGATCTTCTCGCGGCCCGGGCGCTGATCTACAACAAACTGATCCTCAAAGAAGAAATTGCCGACGATTTGGACACTTATCCCCACACCCGCGATGAACTGGCGGTTGGCAGCGTCACCGACCAGCTGTCCCTGGATGATTGCCGGCGGCTCTATCCGTTGGTCAGACGGGCATCCACGACCGATTCTCGCGAGATTGTCAAGCGTCATCTGGAGGATCGGTGGCCGGTTGGCCGACCAACCTGACCGGCTTGTATTCGGCGGTACAAATCCGACGATAAACATAGGCTGGCATTTTCTCTGTTGGAATAACCTGCGGCTTGAATAGAACGGCCGTATACAGGATTCATGTCGAATCATTCTCTTGAGGCACGGTTTGGATATGTAGCTTAATCGGCCGTACTTCAATCTTGTGGGCAGCTGGAGTAATATAAACCTCGCGAAATTGAAATGCGCCTGATATAGCCGGAACGTATATGGCGTTTCGAAGGCGTGTAAATGAAAGTGGTGACCAGGTCGATATGCTGGCCGGTGGTTTCCAGGAGCCGCCGGTCGTCGCTGTTGATGGCCTGCAACAGCTGGTTGCGGCACAGGACGAGTTCGCCTGCCAGGTTCATCAGAGAATTGAGCAGGCTTACATCGATGCTGACGGATGCCTCAGTCGGTTGGGATGCTGTTTCCATGTCAACGTCCTTACGTTGTTGGCCGGGCAGCGGGAGGTCACAGACCCTGTCCCGCTGCCCGGAATCCGGTTTATACTTTGAACTGATCCACCATCTGCTTGAGGCTTTCCGAAAGCTGGGACAGTTCCTGGGCGCTGAGGTTGACCTGGCCGCTGCTGGTGGACATCTCGTTCATGGAGACGCTCACCCCGGCGATGTCGCCGGAGATCTCCCCCGGAGACCGTGCTGCTCTGGTTGACGTTCTCGTTGACCTCCTGAATGCCGGTGGAGGCCTGGGCCACATTGGTGGCGATCTCCTTGGTGGCGGCCGACTGCTGCTCCACGGCCGTGGCGATGTTGGCCACCACCTCGTTGACGTCGGTGATCACCTGGGTGATTTCGGCGATCTGGCCCACGGTGGTGGACGTGGTTCCCTGGATGCCCTCGATCTTCTCCTTGATGTCCCCGGTGGCTTCGGCGGTCTGCTTGGCCAGCTCCTTGATCTCGTTGGCCACCACGGCGAAGCCCTTGCCGGCCTCGCCGGCCCGGGCCGCCTCGATGGTGGCGTTGAGGGCCAGCAGGTTGACCTGTTCGCTGATGTCGGTGATGGTCTCGATCACCTTGCCGATGGCGTTGGCCGCGTTGCCCAGCTGGTCCATGTTGGTGGAGGCGTTGGACGCCTTCGTGGCCGCTTCGTCGGAAATGCCGCGGGCTTTTTCCGCGTTCCGGGCGATCTCGCCGATGGTGGCGGACATCTCCTCAGCAGCGGTGGCCACCATGTTGGTGTTGGTAGCGGACTGCTCCATGGCGGCGGCCACGGTGGTCATGTTGGCGTTCATCTCCTCGGCGGCGGCCGAGACGGTATTGGCCCTTTCAGACGATTCCTGGATGCCCTGGGTCATCTGCTCGGAGATGGCCGACAGCTCGGTGGAGGAGGAAGAGAGGGTGTCGACCCCGCCGGCGATATCCTTGATGAGGTGCTGCAACTTGTTCATGAAGGTATTGAACCAGGTTGCCAGCTCGCCTAGTTCGTCCTTGGCATCGTCCTCCAAACGTTTGGTCAGGTCGCCCTCGCCCTGGGCGATGTCTTTTAGCCCGGCAACCATGGCGTTGACCGGCCGGGTAATCAGACGCGAAATGAACCACGCAAGCATAATGCCCGCTGCGAACCCCAGCGCAATGGCCGTCAGCAACATGGCCATGGCCGATTTATAGGTGGCCTGCACATTTTTTTCGGCCTTATGGGCCAGCTCGAGATTGATTTCGGTCAGTTTATCGAGTTGGTCACGCATCTGTTCGAAGTGTTTCTTGGCGTCTCCCAGGGTCAATGCGATGGCCTCCTGCCGGCTTCCACTCCCGGCCAGTTCGACCACCTTTTGAGAAGCTTCCTTCCACTCGATGCGGGCTTTTTGGTAGACGTCGAAGAGTTCTTTTTCCGCCATAGTGCCGGCCAATGCTTTGTATTTTTCCCACCGTTCATTGGCCTGCCTGGCGTTGGTTTCATATTCGTCAACGAATTCTTTGAATAGTTTTGTATTGGGATCGGTGAACATCATGGACCGCTCCGCTACCAGCAATTGCTGCAGGTCGCGGTCGGCCTCGATCAGATAATCGATGCTGGGCATCTGAACGGAAAAGATCTTTTCCAAGTCGCCTTGAATACCGATCACACTATTGTAACCGGTGTAGCCGATGACCCCCATGATGACGATCATGATACCGAATGCAGACAACAGCTTGGTCCGAATTTTCATGTTGTTGATGAAGTTCATGGTCAATGGTCTCCTTTCGAGAATAGTGGTTATTTATACCTGTTGTTCAAAAGCCGGTCAGTGTGGCGGTGGTGTTGAAGTCTCGATCTGTTGATCCAGTTCTTGTTCGGCCGCCAACCAGTTTTTAAGAATAGATATCAACGCACGGCAGTCGTCCCGCATCCATTGGATATAGTGCGGTCTGAATTTGTGGACCAAGGCGATAGCCTCTTTATGGTCATCGGGAACGACCATGATAATTTTTCGATCGACAAGCAATCGTCTCAACGGAATAAGTCGGGACAGCGATCGATCGTTGCCTGGATTAAGAATTGCCGCAAAAAAATTTCTGGGCGGTACCTTGAGCCATTCCGATAGCTTATGGCAATCGGTGAATGTTTTGACCTCAACAATGGGCATGGCTTGGCGAATGGCCGACAGAAGACCATCTTCATGGGGTGGTTCCAGTTTGGACCTGAAATAAACGATTTTCATGGTAAACCTCATCGGTTATTGCTACACCTTGCAGCAAACCGTTTTGTCTGTCCTATTGCAGAAATCGTGCTAAATTCCAAAAGTCATTCTTTTTAAAATTGACGGTCTCGTAAAAAGTGGCAGAGTCGTCATGCCGGACTTGATCCGGTATCCAGAACCCATTGAAACAACTGGATTCCGGCCTACGCCGGAATGACGAAACGATGAAAATTTCGGCTTTTTACGATTTCATCAAAATTAATATAGATAGTGTCCGTCCATAAATTGGTCTTTTCAGCGGCGTGCAGAGAAGTAAAAACGGGGCAACGAAGGGAAGAACTTCTCCAAGGCACTGCAGACTGAAAAAAGCAGGCAAATATGGACATATGCTCTATAAAAGAGCTCCTCTGGGCGCACCTTTCCCCTCGTTATCGATAACCGGCTTTTTCCTGGCTGCGCAGCTAAGCAGCAGCCAATTGCTTTCGCGCGATTGTCAGCAGGTTGGCCGCAACCACTGACGAAAGCACATAACTTTTGAAAGCACGAAAACCTTTCCAGGTGCACCGGGTCAAGCCGAAACTGCGTTTGAGCCAGGATATGCCCGATTCGATCCCGGCGCGGAATTGGCGAAGCTTTTTATACACATAATGACTGCGACACATGTCGGTTTCTTTAAGACCTCGCTTTTTGGCAAAGCAGACATCTCTGATCCCTTTGGCTTTGGCAATGCGCAGATTACCTTTGGATGCAAAGCCACCGTCCAGGGCTACTTTCAGTGGGTAACGTCCATAGACCTGATTCTGGCGGTCCAGCATCTGTTCAACCAGTGTACTGTCTGCGGGATTGCCCTCGAGAATGACACAATCAAGGATAAGGTTCGAGGCTCCCCCGGTCAGGCAAATCTTATGACCATAATGGTTTTCCCGGCGGTCTTTGATGATGATGTCGGTATGGTCTTCGAAAATTGAAAACACCTTTTGGTCGGCCGGCACGCTTTCGCCTTGAATAACCCGGCGGTAAGTCTGGTCGTAGACCTGACGGGCCAGATCACCATAATGTTTAATGGCGTCCAGTAAGCCGAGCAATTCAAAATTAGCGGTGCAGCGTCTGCTTATAATTTCCTCGGCTTTGATCGCGTAGCCGATGGTCTTTTTGGTGACCTTGAGAAGGTCTTTATACGGGGACAGTCGTTGTTTCTCCCCATTGGCGTATTGGATGGCGGTCATCCGCTTTTTCGCACGGCGACGGTGATCCGTGAAAATGATTTTGATTCTGAAGTCATCCCGGAGTTGGGTCAACAACCGCGTAAGCACACGCACTGAGTCGTACAACTGCATGGAATCACATGGCAGGTGGATGTTGCTCTCGACGACGGTACAATCAACCCGGGTCTTTCGGCCTTTTTCAATGTTGTTGTCTTTTGCATATGCCAACAGGTCCAGGGAGATCAGCTCCCAAGTCCCCGGACGGATCCTTTTGATATTTTCATTCAGGGCAGATTTCTTGAAACCCTTATCGAAAATACCAATTCTGCAAAATCGTCTGAGCGATCTGGAGTCAGAGATATGAAATGCCAAATCTTCATAGGTGAAGTTGAAAAGCTTCATCACGATCGCGGCCCGGGTTACCTGCTCGGCGCTCATCCCATTAGCACCGGTTCGGTGACGTTCTACCTTCAGATTACCGTTGAGATCTTGCAGAACATGATCGTAAATGGTAGAAGTATCGTCAAGGATGTTGCTGATCATCTCCAGCTCTATTTCTTTGGGATGACCTGTGGGAAGATCGATCAGCGGCATTTGTTTTTGTTGTTTTTCGCGCATTTTGTGTTGACCCTTTTTCTTGTTTATGTAGTTTTTTTAAGTGTTTGGCAAAATACTTTATACTACACATGGTGAGAAAATTCCAGCACAAAATGCGCTTTTTTTATTTATTCCAGTTACTTATTTTCGTGGATGGACACTAGATAGATAGCGGTATGTTCTGAAAAATGGATAGCTGAATGATCAAGGGAAGTTCAGGAAAGGAGGAATGGCCGATGACGGTTTCCCGGAATGACTACAGGATTGCAATGATAAGCAGACGGCCAGTGACGCGTAACAGAATCGTTTTCGGATGGAATACCCGTGGTCGCAACGCCTGCCGTCTATCGGGGTGCGTTCTTCCGGCCCTGCTTCGGCAGACGAATGACAAAGCGGGTGCCGCCGCTCTCGGTGGCGTGGACGCTCATCTCCCCGTCGTGGTCCTCAGTGACGATAAAATAGGAGACCGACAATCCCAGTCCCGTTCCCTGTCCCGGTGGTTTGGTGGTGAAAAAGGGTTCGAAGATCCGCCGCCGGGTCCCCTCATCCATGCCCGGCCCGTTGTCCTCGATCTCTGCCCGCACCCAGTCGCCGTCGTCCTGCACCCGCAAAACGAATGTCGGCTGCTTTTGGCCGTCTTTGGAATCGGCCATGGCCTCGGCCCCGTTTCTAAGGATGTTCATGAACACCTGCTGGATTTTGCTGGCCTCGCAAGGCACCGGTACGGCCGCATCGTTGTATTCCCGAATGACTTCGATCTGCTTGAAATCATACTTCTTCTTCATGTCGTAGTCGGTCTTGAGCAGATCCAGGGTCTGGTCCAGCAATGCACCGATCGCTTTGCTGGAGACGACCTTGTCGCTTTTTCTGGCGAAGCTGAGCATGTTCTTGACGATGCCGGCAGCCAGTCTTCCGGAGGAGCGGATGTTCTCCAGCATCCCGAAAAGCTTGCGTTCGGCCATGTACCGCCGGATGGCATCCATGCTCGTTCCGGCGGCCTCGGCGGCCTTGTGGTTGGCCGGCAGATCGCCGCTCAGCCGGTTTTCCAGCACCGATGCGTTCTGGAGGATGCCGGCCAGCGGGTTGTTGATCTCGTGTGCCATGCCGGCCGCCAGGCCGCCCACGGAAAGCATCTTCTCGCTCTGGATCATCATCTCTTCTAAACGAACCCTTTCGGTTACGTCGTCCACGCGGATCACCGCGCCCTCCACCCCGTTGGCGATCAGCGGATAGATGGTCACATCCTCGTAGCGGGTTTCGTTCAAGCCCTCGCGGGGCACTTTGGAATCCCTGAGCAGCCGGCGCTCCCGGATGGAGGTCCTGATGCGGTCCATTTCATGCGTCAGGCCGGGAAAGACCTGGTCCAGGTGCCGGGAGCGGGCCCTTTCGGATCGAATCCCGGTGACCTGCTCGGCCCGGCGGTTCCACTGGGTCACCGCCCCCTCCCGATCCACCCCCACCAGCACCGAGGGCATGGAGTCGATGATGTTGGACAGGTAGTTGCGCAAACTGCGGAGTTTCTCTTCGTCCTGTTTACGCTGGGTAATATCCTGTACAAAGCAGATCGAATATTGCCGGCCATCGTATTCCAGAAGATTTGAGTGGATCTCGATCGGCATGTTGCGACCGTCCTTGGTCCGGTGAGCCGTCTCGAATCGGTCCGCGCCGGTAACGAGCAACCGCTGCCAGATCCCCCTCCAGTTCTCTTCGGTTACATTCGGATCGATATCGACGATAGACATGTCAGCCAATTCGGCCCGGGTGTATCCGATCATCCGGGCGGCTGCGTCGTTCACTTCAAGAATTCGTGCATCGGAAGCGATCCGGTAGATACCGACGGCGGCCCGATCGAAGCTGAATTTGTGGATGCGCAGGGACTGCTCGATCCGTTTCCACTGGCTGATGTCCGCGTGGGTGCCGGTAAAGCGGACCGGATCGCCATGCTCGTTGCGGGCCACGATCTTTCCCCGGCCCTGGATCCACATGTAGCCCCCGTCCTTGCGCAAGAACCGGAATTGCACGTCGAACATTTCCTGGTCGCCGGACAGGTAGTTTTCCATGGCCGCCTGCGTTTTCTGGATGTCGTCCGGGTGGACCCGCTTTTCCCACTCTTCGAAGGCAGCGGGGAATTCACCGGGCGAGTACCCGGCGATCCGATAATACCGGTGATCGAAATGGAGGGTGTTGTTTTCGATATCCCAGTCCCAGATCCCCTCATTCGCACCCGACAACGCCAGGTCAAGACGCTCCTGGCTATCCCGGTAGCGTCTTTCGGATGCCTGCAATTCGACCTGCGCCAAATGACTTTTTTCTTGGCGGGCGAGCAAAAGGCCGACAAACAGGAGGCCGATGTAAACACCCGAGCCATAGGGCAACGCCATGGCCTTCAATAATACCCAGCCATTCGGCAGGTCTTTGTAAAAAAGGAACCCCGGAAGAATAAAGACGGTTGCTGCCAGCGCACTTAGTGCGGCCTTGTAAATATTGTCTATTTTATCGCGTCGGCTGTAAAACACCGCACCGGCAAGAGCGGATAAACCGACCCCGACAACGCCTGCCAAAGCGCCGGTTCCGCCTAAATGGATTCGGTAGCTACCGGCTAAAAAAGCACACAGAACGGCGGACAGTGGCCCCCCGAAAGCGCCGGAAAGCGCAACGACCGTATTTCTTTGGTCAACAATGACCCCTTCGGCGACGGGGATTTTGACGTGCATGCACGCAATCGCCAAAAGCCCGAAAGCCAAACCCACCGCGGCTTGTCGCAATCGCGGGGATGCTTTCTTGAAATGGCTGTATAGAACACCGTAAACAGCCACGAGAAGAATAAAAAAGGCCAGGTTGTTAAACATGCCCAAGAAGAGCGCATTACCCGTAACCATCGTTGACTCCACCCAAATCCAGATAAAAATCGTATCGTCACCCGATTAGAACGAATGTCGGCAATTTCGGATGGTTATTGAACTCTTTCTAATAACCTGCCTATGCAAAAAAGGCAACTTTCCCCGAAAGGAACTCGCCATCCAGCAGCTGGTGCGGTATGAGGCGCTCTTCAAGCTTCTCGGCGACCTTCAGGGGTTTGAAGACATCCCTTCGATATCGCGCAACGTTGTTTAGATTTTAAACTGATCAACCATGCCTTTCAGGTTTTCTGCAAGCTTGGACAGTTCCTGGGCGCTGAGGTTGACCTGGCTGCTGCTGGTGGACATCTCGTTCATGGAGACACTCACTCCGGCGATGTCGCTGGAAATCTCCCCGGAAACCGAGGAACTCTGGTTGACGTTCTCGTTGACCTCCTGGATGCCCCGGGAGGCCTGGGCCACGTTGGTGGCGATCTCCTTGGTGGCCGCCGATTGCTGTTCCACCGCCGTGGCGATGGTGGCTACCACCTCGTTGACATCCTTGATCACCTGGGTGATTTCGGAAATCTGTATCACGGCGGTCCCGGTGGTGCCCTGGATGCCATCGATCTTCTCCTTGATTTCCAGGGTGGCCGCGGCGGTCTGCTTGGCCAGCTCCTTGATCTCGTTGGCCACCACGGCGAAACCCTTGCCAGCCTCGCCGGCCCGGGCCGCCTCGATGGTAGCGTTGAGGGCCAGCAGGTTGACCTGTTCGGAAATCTCGGTGATGGTCTCGACCACCTTGCCAATGGATTTGGCCGCATTGCCCAACTCGTCCATGTTGGTGGAGGCGCTGGTAGCCTTGTGGGCCGCTTCGTCGGAGATGCCGCGGGCCTTTTCGGCGTTCTGGGCGATCTCGCCGATGGTGGCGGACATCTCTTCGGCGGCCGTGGCCACCATGTTGGTGTTGGTGGCGGACTGTTCCATGGCGGCGGCCACGTTGTTCATGTTGGCGTTCATCTCCTCGGCAGCGGCCGAGACCGTATTGGCCTTTTCCGACGACTCCTGGATGCCCCGGGTCATTTGCTCGGAGATGGCCGACAGCTCGGTAGAGGAGGAGGAGAGGGTCTCGACCCCGCCGGTGATATCCTTGATGATGCCCTGCAGTTTGTCGATAAAGACGTTAAACCAGCGCGCCATTTCACCGACTTCGTCATTTGTGTTTACTTCCAATCTTTTGGTCAGATCCCCTTCGCCTTCGGCGATGTCGCGTAGCATGCTGACGGTATTATTTAGAGGCCGGCTGATGGCACGAGTGATTATGAACCAGGCAAATAGCATGGCGACGACCACGACCACGGCAAACAGCAGAACATTGACCAGACGCTGCATTTTCGAGTTGTCAATCAGGGTCCCCAACTCATCTTCCAAATGTCGAGAGCGGTCGGTTTTGAAAGCAACCAGTTTTTCCTGGATCTGTTGGGTCTGTTTGGCGAGTGCCGACACCTTCTCTTGATTGAAGCTGCCGTCGCCCGAACTCATGGCCGCGTATATCTTTTGCGCGGATGCGCTGAATGCAGCATGGGCTTGCAGCGTCTGGGCAATTTCATCCTTTTTGGCCTTATCGATCCCCGGAATCTTGACAATGGCTTCCAGGTTTTTTGCAACCTCATCCGCCTTTTGTTTTGTTTTTTCGAAAATGGCCGATTCGCCCATGAGCACGGCGTCGTTATACAGCTTGATCTGCTCGTCGAAGGCGGTAACGGCGGCATTGCTCATCATGCTTGCCGGAAATAGGTTTTCCGATACGCCCTGCAGGCGGGTCTCGGTCTCTTGGCCCAGGTGGAACCCGATGGCCATGGATAAAAAATAGCCAACGACCAGGATGCCGAGGCTGATCCATACTTTTTTAGCGATACTGAGTGATTTCATTGTTTGGTTGTCTCCTTGCCGATGGTCCTGCGATCGTTTTTTTGCGAGACGCGATACCCTTTTTTAGAAAAACATCGCCGGTTTTCGGGCGTTTTTGCCCCTTTCGGAAGGGGCGCAGGTTTGGCGCGCCCCTTCCGCAGGGAAGGCTTGGTTGTCGTAAAAGCGCTTGTGTTGATGGCCGCAGGCTAGAAGCTGAAGGTAACCTTGGCGGCAAACATATACCAGTCTTTTTCAAACTGTGTATTAAAGTCTTCCATAGTATAGCTCGATGGCAACGGGTTATTGAATCCATTCAGTTGGGCTGTTCCGTCCATCTTGTGACTTTCCAGTTTGATGACCATATATTCGTTGACGTCGAAGCGCGTCGTCAAGCAGATATCCTTCAGGTAGGCTCGGTCGCTTGGCATAAACCACGGCAGTCCAGTATCTGGATTTATGCCTTCCCCATCGCGCATGTTTCTGTTGGCGTAGTATTCGGAGTAGTAGGCGCCCAGCTCGAACCAGTCGGTGAACCGATAGGCAGCTCCGAGATACCAGCCGTCAGGCTTGAAGACATCGTGAATTTGACCCGCACCAGTTTCGTATTTCAGGTCGGGCACTGGTTCAGTTGAATAGGTGCTTTAATTGGCAGAAAATACATAGAAAAGCTGGACAATAGCAAATAAAAGATGTACGGTAATCTACCCCAACCATGATCAAAAGGAGTAGATTATGCTTTTATTTACATGCAAATGTCCCAATTGTTCGTCTGAAAATATCCGGAATGACTATGTATACAGCACAATTTCTAACGGTTATAAAAAAATGCTCCTTTGTCGAGACTGTTCATCTTCATTCTCAGAAACAAGAAACACTTTCCTGCAATCTATCAGGACGCCTGCCAGTAAAATCTGGAAAGTCTTAAAGGCCCGAACTGAGGGAACGTCACTCAATGCCACCTGCCGGATTTTTGACATCGCTAAAAACACCCTTCTTGCCTGGGAACGAAAATTCTCTTATCTTTATCGTGCCTTATTCATCTATTCAATGGCGCACACGTTCATCCAGTCAGTCATCG
This sequence comes from uncultured Desulfosarcina sp., assembly GCA_963674765.1. GTDB lineage: Bacteria > Desulfobacterota > Desulfobacteria > Desulfobacterales > Desulfosarcinaceae > Desulfosarcina. The sequence continues at coordinate 6,115,631 of OY771548.1, forward strand.
AAGGAGATGAATTCTATACAAAAGTCCAGAAAAATGTTCCTCCTGAAGAATCTTCCGGATGGACTATCGTTCTCATGGATAGAGCCAGCCGTTTTATTTGGGAAATGAGCTGCGGCAAAAAGGACAGATCCCTTTTTGAAAAAGCAATCAAGACACTGGCAGAACTTATCAATCAAACTGAAGACATAACCCTTCTGACAGATGGTGAACGTCGATATGGAAAAATTCTCTTTGAAATATGCCACGAGCTTTTCCAAACTGGTATGCGTGGTCGTCCTCGGAAAGTGTTGAAAAAGGGAGTTACCGTCAGGGTAAAAAACAAAGGCTCCCAAGCCCATAAGAAAGGACGCAAAAGGCCAAAATACCAGACAACATGTCCGCAACACCCTGAGACCACAAACCATATTACAGATAAGGAAACACACGCCAACCACGTTGAAGCCAACAATAGCGCAATGCGCCGAAAATGTTCCGCGTATAGAAGAAAAACAAATACATATGCAAAATCAGAAACCGGTCTTCAACGTGTGTTGAACGTTTATTGGGTTGTCCATAACTTCCTCAGAGTTCACTTTACAACCAAAGAAGTGCCTGCTGTCAGTTTAGGAGTAATAGAATGCGAGACCACTCCGGAATCGCTTTTCAGTGCACAATACATATAACTAGTGTCCATCCACGAAAATAAGTAACTGGAATAAATAAAAAAAGCGCATTTTGTGCTGGAATTTTCTCACCATGTGTAGTATAAAGTATTTTGCCAAACACTTAAAAAAACTACATAAACAAGAAAAAGGGTCAACACAAAATGCGCGAAAAACAACAAAAACAAATGCCGCTGATCGATCTTCCCACAGGTCATCCCAAAGAAATAGAGCTGGAGATGATCAGCAACATCCTTGACGATACTTCTACCATTTACGATCATGTTCTGCAAGATCTCAACGGTAATCTGAAGGTAGAACGTCACCGAACCGGTGCTAATGGGATGAGCGCCGAGCAGGTAACCCGGGCCGCGATCGTGATGAAGCTTTTCAACTTCACCTATGAAGATTTGGCATTTCATATCTCTGACTCCAGATCGCTCAGACGATTTTGCAGAATTGGTATTTTCGATAAGGGTTTCAAGAAATCTGCCCTGAATGAAAATATCAAAAGGATCCGTCCGGGGACTTGGGAGCTGATCTCCCTGGACCTGTTGGCATATGCAAAAGACAACAACATTGAAAAAGGCCGAAAGACCCGGGTTGATTGTACCGTCGTCGAGAGCAACATCCACCTGCCATGTGATTCCATGCAGTTGTACGACTCAGTGCGTGTGCTTACGCGGTTGTTGACCCAACTCCGGGATGACTTCAGAATCAAAATCATTTTCACGGATCACCGTCGCCGTGCGAAAAAGCGGATGACCGCCATCCAATACGCCAATGGGGAGAAACAACGACTGTCCCCGTATAAAGACCTTCTCAAGGTCACCAAAAAGACCATCGGCTACGCGATCAAAGCCGAGGAAATTATAAGCAGACGCTGCACCGCTAATTTTGAATTGCTCGGCTTACTGGACGCCATTAAACATTATGGTGATCTGGCCCGTCAGGTCTACGACCAGACTTACCGCCGGGTTATTCAAGGCGAAAGCGTGCCGGCCGACCAAAAGGTGTTTTCAATTTTCGAAGACCATACCGACATCATCATCAAAGACCGCCGGGAAAACCATTATGGTCATAAGATTTGCCTGACCGGGGGAGCCTCGAACCTTATCCTTGATTGTGTCATTCTCGAGGGCAATCCCGCAGACAGTACACTGGTTGAACAGATGCTGGACCGCCAGAATCAGGTCTATGGACGTTACCCACTGAAAGTAGCCCTGGACGGTGGCTTTGCATCCAAAGGTAATCTGCGCATTGCCAAAGCCAAAGGGATCAGAGATGTCTGCTTTGCCAAAAAGCGAGGTCTTAAAGAAACCGACATGTGTCGCAGTCATTATGTGTATAAAAAGCTTCGCCAATTCCGCGCCGGGATCGAATCGGGCATATCCTGGCTCAAACGCAGTTTCGGCTTGACCCGGTGCACCTGGAAAGGTTTTCGTGCTTTCAAAAGTTATGTGCTTTCGTCAGTGGTTGCGGCCAACCTGCTGACAATCGCGCGAAAGCAATTGGCTGCTGCTTAGCTGCGCAGCCAGGAAAAAGCCGGTTATCGATAACGAGGGGAAAGGTGCGCCCAGAGGAGCTCTTTTATAGAGCATATGTCCATATTTGCCTGCTTTTTTCAGTCTGCAGTGCCTTGGAGAAGTTCTTCCCTTCGTTGCCCCGTTTTTACTTCTCTGCACGCCGCTGAAAAGACCAATTTATGGACGGACACTAACTAGTGTCCATCCACGAAAATAAGTAACTGGAATAAATAAAAAAAGCGCATTTTGTGCTGGAATTTTCTCACCATGTGTAGTATAAAGTATTTTGCCAAACACTTAAAAAAACTACATAAACAAGAAAAAGGGTCAACACAAAATGCGCGAAAAACAACAAAAACAAATGCCGCTGATCGATCTTCCCACAGGTCATCCCAAAGAAATAGAGCTGGAGATGATCAGCAACATCCTTGACGATACTTCTACCATTTACGATCATGTTCTGCAAGATCTCAACGGTAATCTGAAGGTAGAACGTCACCGAACCGGTGCTAATGGGATGAGCGCCGAGCAGGTAACCCGGGCCGCGATCGTGATGAAGCTTTTCAACTTCACCTATGAAGATTTGGCATTTCATATCTCTGACTCCAGATCGCTCAGACGATTTTGCAGAATTGGTATTTTCGATAAGGGTTTCAAGAAATCTGCCCTGAATGAAAATATCAAAAGGATCCGTCCGGGGACTTGGGAGCTGATCTCCCTGGACCTGTTGGCATATGCAAAAGACAACAACATTGAAAAAGGCCGAAAGACCCGGGTTGATTGTACCGTCGTCGAGAGCAACATCCACCTGCCATGTGATTCCATGCAGTTGTACGACTCAGTGCGTGTGCTTACGCGGTTGTTGACCCAACTCCGGGATGACTTCAGAATCAAAATCATTTTCACGGATCACCGTCGCCGTGCGAAAAAGCGGATGACCGCCATCCAATACGCCAATGGGGAGAAACAACGACTGTCCCCGTATAAAGACCTTCTCAAGGTCACCAAAAAGACCATCGGCTACGCGATCAAAGCCGAGGAAATTATAAGCAGACGCTGCACCGCTAATTTTGAATTGCTCGGCTTACTGGACGCCATTAAACATTATGGTGATCTGGCCCGTCAGGTCTACGACCAGACTTACCGCCGGGTTATTCAAGGCGAAAGCGTGCCGGCCGACCAAAAGGTGTTTTCAATTTTCGAAGACCATACCGACATCATCATCAAAGACCGCCGGGAAAACCATTATGGTCATAAGATTTGCCTGACCGGGGGAGCCTCGAACCTTATCCTTGATTGTGTCATTCTCGAGGGCAATCCCGCAGACAGTACACTGGTTGAACAGATGCTGGACCGCCAGAATCAGGTCTATGGACGTTACCCACTGAAAGTAGCCCTGGACGGTGGCTTTGCATCCAAAGGTAATCTGCGCATTGCCAAAGCCAAAGGGATCAGAGATGTCTGCTTTGCCAAAAAGCGAGGTCTTAAAGAAACCGACATGTGTCGCAGTCATTATGTGTATAAAAAGCTTCGCCAATTCCGCGCCGGGATCGAATCGGGCATATCCTGGCTCAAACGCAGTTTCGGCTTGACCCGGTGCACCTGGAAAGGTTTTCGTGCTTTCAAAAGTTATGTGCTTTCGTCAGTGGTTGCGGCCAACCTGCTGACAATCGCGCGAAAGCAATTGGCTGCTGCTTAGCTGCGCAGCCAGGAAAAAGCCGGTTATCGATAACGAGGGGAAAGGTGCGCCCAGAGGAGCTCTTTTATAGAGCATATGTCCATATTTGCCTGCTTTTTTCAGTCTGCAGTGCCTTGGAGAAGTTCTTCCCTTCGTTGCCCCGTTTTTACTTCTCTGCACGCCGCTGAAAAGACCAATTTATGGACGGACACTAACTAACCAAAATAGTGAGTTATAGTTGTTACCTATTCAACTGAACCAGTGCCCAGAAAGAGGGTGCCGCCTTCCGCCTGGGCGATGAGCCCTTCCTTTGCATGCGTCGCACCGGTAAACACCCCTTTTTCATGGCCGAAAAGGATGCTTTCAACCAGCGTCTCAGGCAGTGCGCCGCAATCGATGACAACGAAATTCTTGTTCGCCCGTGGGCTATTTTCATGGATGGCTTTGGCGAACAACTCCTTGCCGCACCCGGTTTCTCCCCAGATCAAAACGCTGCTGTCCGTTGCGGCGGCTTTGGCAGCCTCATCCAAGCATCTGAGCATCGCCGTAGGCTCTCCGACAATGTCGACTCGTTTCAAGACGGCGAGGGTCCTGGTAGCCGCCTTCTCTTCATGGTATTGGAGTGCACAGGCGATGGGGAGCGTGACTTCTTCGGCCAAGAAAGGCTTCTTCACGTAGTCCCAGGCCCCGTAGTTGAAAGCGATTTCGGCTCCTTCGGCGTCACCGGTACCGGTAATTATAATCACCTCCGGCGCGCTGGGCAGATTGATCAGGTCCGGCAGAATTTCCAGACCGTTGCCTTCCGGGAAATCCAGGTCCAACAGGATCAGATCGTATTCGTTCGCCCGGGCGGCGCTCAGACCGTCTTGCAGGTTGTCGATGGACAAGGGCGAATGCCCCATGCCGTGGGTAATTTTTTCCAACAGCAACCGTGCATTGGGATCGTCGTCGATAATCAGAATCTGAGCCATTGTATCTCCGTATGAAACCGGTTAACCGGTTATGCGCTCTTTTTGTCGAGGACGTTTCGGATGCATTGCGCCAGCTCCCTTTCCAGGATCGGTTTTTTCAACACGGCCCCGACGCCGATGGATTGCAACCGATCGACATCAAGATCTTCGCTGAAACCGGTCTGGATGATGACCGGCACCTGCGAATCTGTTTCACGGATGCGGCGCGAAAACGCTTCTCCGTTCATTGCCGGCATGGTCATGTCGGTGATGATCAGGTCGAAAGCGTCCGGTTGGGATTGGAAAACGTCGATGGCCTGGTCTGCATCGGCGAAGGCCGTAACCCTATACCCCAGGCGGCTCAACAATTCGGTCAGCATCTCCGTGATCGATTTTTCGTCATCCACAACCAGGATGTGTTCCGTGCCGCCGGGGATTTCCATCTCGCCGGCGTCCTGGTTAACCGCTTGCCCCTCCTTGGCGCAGGGCAGATAGATGTAGAACGAGGTCCCCTGGCCCGGTTCGCTGTAGGCGGTGATATGGCCGCCATGCTTTTTTACGATGCCGTGCACCACGGCCAACCCCACCCCGGTTCCCTTCCCCTTCTTTTTGGTCGTGAAATAGGGATCGAAAACTTTCCTGAGCGTATCCTGATCCATTCCGTGGCCGGTATCGCTGACCCCCAACTTCACGTGCCTGCCGATCCGGACATCCGACATTCCCGGGAAATCCTGGGGCCCGATTTCCGTCTCTTCCAAAGAGATCGTGATGCGGCCTTTCCGGCTGCCGATGGCATGGTGGGCATTGGTGCATAGGTTCATCATGATCTGGTGGATTTGGGTCGGGTCGGCCAGCACCGGACAGCAGTGGGGAGAGATCCTTTGATTGATTTCAATGTTTGCGGGGATGGACGCCCGCAAGAGTTCGATTACTTCCCTGATGATGGCGTGGACCTGGACGGATTCGAAGCCCGCTTCTCTTTGCCGGCTGAATGCAAGAATATGGCTGACCAGATCCCTGGCCCGCAATCCGGCCTGGAGGACCCGTTCGAGGTGCCCTCTGGTCTGGTGGCCTTCCGGCAAATCAGCGATGCTGATTTGGGTAAAACCGATGACGGATGAAAGGATATTATTAAAATCATGGGCGATCCCTCCGGCAAGGGTGCCGATGGCCTCCATTTTTTGGGCCTGCAGGAGTCTTCTCTCCGCTTTTTCTTTTTCGACTTCCGCCTCTTTGAGCTTCGTTACATCCTGGACCGTTCCGATCAGCTTGACCGGGTTCCCATCGTTGTCGCACTCGACATGGCCCAACCCATGGACATACTTGACGCTTCCATCCGGAAGCAGAACGCGATTGAAGATATCGATTCCCGTCCTGTTTTCGATTGCACGATTGATATGCTCGTCAATGCGTGTCCGGTCTTCCGGATGCACCCGTTCAAAAAAAGCGTCGAAGGATACTCCTGATGGCCTCTTCTCCATCTCGAAGATGCGATACATCTCATCGGACCACATGGGATTTTTTTCGCCCACCTTGTATTCCCAATGTCCCAAGCGGGCGATTTGTTGGGCCTTCCGATGCAATCGTTCGCTTTTTTTGAGGGAGTCTTCTGCCCGTTTACGGCTGCTGATATCGGTGGCCAGGGAAATGGCGAATTCCTGCCCGCCATATTCGAGCAGGTGGGAGTTGATCTCTACCGGGAACTCATGGCCGTCTTTTCGTCGATGGGTCGTTTCAAAATTATCCATTCCCTGACTGTGCAAGGCTTGCCATACTCCCCCCCAATTTCCACTGTTTATTGTGGGATCGATATCAAAAAGCGACATGCCGGCCAATTCATCTCTGGTGTATCCGAGACTTTCAGCCGCTTTATCATTCACCTCGATGATTCTCGCATCCGAATCAATCCGATAAATTCCCACGCCAACTTTTTCAAAAACAAATCGGGTGACGAGTAACGACGATTCCAATTGTTTGCGCAGCGTGATGTCGGCGTGCGTTCCGATGAATCGGGTGGGCTCTCCCTGATCGTTGCGAGCGACGATTCTCCCTTTGCCCTGAATCCACATATAATCGCCACTTTGGCGCAAGAACCGGAATTCTACATCAAATTCGTCGAGATTGCCTGCCAGATACCGGCGAACGGTTGATTTCGTCCGATCGACGTCGTCCGGGTGGACCCGTTTCTCCCACTCCTCGAATGCAGCGGGGAATTCACCGGGCGAGTACCCGGCGATCCGATAATACCGGTGATCGAAATGGAGGGTGTTGTTTTCGATATCCCAGTCCCAGATCCCCTCATTCGCACCCGACAACGCCAGGTCAAGACGCTCCTGGCTATCCCGGTAGCGTCTTTCGGATGCCTGCAATTCGGCCTGCGCCAAATGACTTTTTTCTTGGCGGGCGAGCAAAAGGCCGACAAACAGGAGGCCGATGTAAACCGCAGCGCCATAGGGCAACGCCATGGCCTTCAATAATACCCAGCCATTCGGCAGGTCTTTGTAAAAAAGGAACCCCGGAAGAATAAAGACGGTTGCTGCCAGCGCACTTAGTGCGGCCTTGTAAATATTGTCTATTTTATCGCGCCGGTTGTAAAACACCGCACCGGCAAGAGCGGATAAACCGACCCCGATAACGCCTGCCAAAGCGCCCGTTCCGCCTAAATGGATTCGGTAGCTACCGGCTAAAAAAGCACACAGAACGGCGGACAGTGGCCCCCCGAAAGCGCCGGAAAGCGCAACGACCGTATTTCTTTGGTCAAAAATGACCCCTTCGGCGACGGGGATTTTGACGTGCATACACGCAATCGCCAAAAGCCCGAAAGCCAAACCCACCGCGGCTTGTCGCAATCGCGGGGATGCTTTCTTGAAATGGCTGTATAGAACACCATAAACAGCCACGAGAAGAATAAAAAAGGCCAGGTTGTTAAACATGCCCAAGAAGAGCGCATTACCCGTAACCATCGTTGACTCCACCCCAATCCAGATAAAAATCGAATCGTCACCCGATTAGAACAAATGTCGGCAATTTCGGATGGTTCTTGAACCTTTTCTAATAACCTGCCTATGCAAAAAAGGCAACTTTCCCCGAATTGTTGGCATGACGAACTCCGGTATCTGCGAAACGTCAGTTCTATCGCTAAAGTTTTTCCGCAAACGGTCAATAATGCGTGCATCGTGAACCCGCATTCGTTGACATTGCATCTGAGCTGCCTGCCCCTGTTCACCCGAAGCTGTTTGGTGCGACCACGATCCGAAACCCATAATTGAGTCACGAACCTCCGGCAAAGCCGGAGGCTTGAATTGTGAACCGCTCAAAGCGGTGTTAAAGACCATTAACCGCCTGAAGGCGGTCAAAGGGTTACGTAAACAGCTTTAGCTGATCAATCCGCCGGTCTTCTTGCTGTTGATGTTTTATATAATCTCGGATCGCTTTCTCATCGCGGCCCACTGTTGAAACAAAGTATCCTCGTGCCCAAAAGCTCTGACCGGTATAATTGCGAGACTTGCCTGTATAATTCCTTGCAATGTGGATTGCGCTTTTGCCCTTTATGTATCCAACCACCTGTGAGACTGAATACTTTGGCGGAATCGATATCAGTGCATGTACATGATCAGGCATCAAATGTCCTTCTTCGATCTCGCTTTCTTTTTGCCGTGCCAATTCGCGAAAAACTTTTCCAAGGTGGTTGCGTAAGTTGTCATATATTACGCTTTTACGATATTTGGGAATCCAGACTACATGATACTTGCATTCCCATACGGTGTGGCTTAAGCTCTTATTATTATTCATCGAAATCCTTCCTTTCTGTGATCTTTGAGCGGGTCACGACGGAAGGATTTCGTTTATTCCAGGAACTGTCAAACTCTGTGAGTCCCCCGGCAAAGCCGGGGGTTTACCGGTTATTATTATTTCAAAAGTTATCCTCCGGTACCAAGAAAATATTGAGAAATATAGATTCAAATTTTGCGACAGGTAGCTTCTATCATTTCGTAGGACAATACCTGACGAAAAATACCTGTCCCGTCCTACACCAAAATAAGAAGCCCGCTTATACCTTTTCATGATTGATAGACTTACGTTTCAATTAAAACTTGGAATTAAATCATCAACTCATCGACAAAGGAGAAAGCTATGTATCCTTCCACGAAAACTCCCTTACGCTATCTATTGGTTGCACTGACCGTTGCTCTGGCGCTGGGCTTGACCCAGTGTCAATCCCAGTCCGACCATATCAGCGTGGCCTCGGCCACTAAAGATGAAAGGGTTAAACCCACCGCCGCCGAGGTATCGACAACCGGCTGGAGAACCGCCATCGCTCAGGTGGCGCGGGAAAACATACCGGCCGTGGTTCATATCGATGTCACCCAGCGGCGAGAAATAGCCGCCCCGATGATGCCTTTCGGAAACGATCCGTTTTTCCGTTTCTTCTTTAACGGCAACCAACCGCCGCAAAAATTCAAACAGGAGTTGAGGGGCCTGGGAACCGGCATGCTCATCGACGATGAAGGCAATATACTGACCAACAACCATGTCGTTACCGGAGCAACCGAAATCAATGTCCTTTTGGCCGACGGCACCGCCTACCCGGCCAAGCTGGTGGGCACCGATCCCAAAACCGATCTGGCGGTCATTCGCATTAAGGCGGACAAGCCATTGCCATCGGTGACCTTCGGTGACTCGGATCATATGGAGGTCGGCGACTGGGTCGTGGCCATCGGCCATCCCCGTGGGCTCGACCAGACCGTCACCCAAGGGATCATCAGCGCCAAGCACCGACGCGGCGTTTTAAACCCGACCTCCTACCAGGATTACCTGCAGACCGATGCGGCGATCAACCCGGGCAACAGCGGCGGGCCGTTGATTAACCTGGCCGGACAGGTCGTGGGGGTCAACGCCGCCATCGCCACCGATTCGGGAGGATTCGAGGGAATCGGTTTCGCTATTCCAAGCAACATGGCAGTACATGTGGCCAAGGCCCTCATCGACCACGGCAAGGTTGTCCGTGGCTGGTTAGGTGTCAGTATTAAAGACCTGACCCCGGATCAGATAAAATCCATGAAGCTGGACGGTAAAAAGGGCGCCGTGATCACCGATGTGGTCCCCAACAGCCCGGCCGCCGAAGCAGGTTTAAAAAAAGATGATCTGGTCGTCAACTTCAAGGGCAAAGCCATTTCTGATGCGTCCTCGCTGCAACGGTTGGTAGGCGATACCCCCGTGGGTGACACGGCTATATTGACGGTCAGACGGGACGGTAAATCCGTCGACCTAACGGTAAAAATCGGCAATCTGGATGATGCGGTGCACAGCATCGCCGCTTCCCTGGAGGATCGCATTGGTGCCGTGGTCCGCCCCCTTAAAGCCGACGAGCGCAGCAGATATGGGCTTGAGTCAGGCCAAGGGGTGGCCATTGCCTCCCTGGACAAGGGCGGTCCGTTGGAAACTGTCGGATTCGAGAAAAATGACGTCATCCTGAATGTGAATAACATGCCTGTAGAAGGGGTTGAAGGATTCGTGGCCTTGATCAAATCCCTGCCTGCCCATCAACAGGTCCTGGTAAAAGCCCTGGATAATCGAACCGGGCAAAGCGGGTTTGTTCAGGTAACCATTGGATAACATCATCGGTCGTCCGTCCGGTAAGCCGCGGCATGCTTCCGGACGGACAACCGTCATAGCTCCTATCCTTTTTAATCCTACAGGTTCGAGTCCCACCGATTATTCGTTTGCGGAGGTCAGCCATGAAACAACAACAAAAGTTCTCGCTCAGTTATTATCTGCTTGTCTTTTTATCGATTGTTCTGATGGAGTCGATCTTTTTCAGCGGCACGGCAGTCAAAGAGATCTCCTACAGCCAATTTCGTAATCTTTTAACCGACAACCAGATTAAAAGCGTCATTATTGAATCGGATCGCCTCTATGGTCTGGAAAAGGCACAGGCGTTGGCCGAGAACCACTCCGACAAGAATTCCCCGATATTTCAGCCCCCCCGTAAAAAGGCCCCCTGGCATATCAATTTCGGTCTGAATAGACCGAAGGATTCTCAGCGTGTCGAACGCCAGTTCGTGGTCACGCGACTAGACGACGCGCATTTGATTGCCGATCTGCAGGAGTATGGCGTAGACTACCGGGGCAAGATCGAGTCTCACTGGCTGTCCAACTTCATCGCCAACTGGATTCTGCCCATGGGGCTTTTCATCGTCTTGGGAAGTTTTCTGGCCCGTCGCATGGGCAAGGGTGCTGCCGGATTCCTGGATGTGGGCAAGAACAAGGCGCGTATCTATGCCGTGGACCCCTCGCAAAAGGTCACCTTTGACGATGTTGCCGGCGTGGACGAAGCAGTCGAGGAAGTCAAGGAGGTAGTCTCATTTCTTGAGAATCCACAACGTTTCACCCGCTTAGGCGCCAAACTGCCCAAAGGGATTTTGCTGGTCGGCCCTCCGGGAACGGGCAAAACGCTGCTCGCCCGTGCTGTGGCTGGTGAGGCTGGGGTGCCTTTCTTCAATCTGAGCGGATCGGATTTCGTAGAAATGTTTGTTGGCGTCGGTGCCGCCCGGGTACGCGACCTGTTCAAGGATGCCAAGGCCAAGGCTCCTTGCATCATCTTCATCGACGAGTTGGATGCCGTGGGGAAAAATCGATCCCAGGGAGCCATCATCGGCGGTAACGACGAACGGGAGAACACCCTTAACCAGCTATTGACGGAAATGGACGGATTCGATCCCCAATCCGGCATCATCATCATGGGCGCCACCAACCGGCCTGAAGTACTAGACCCGGCCCTATTGCGTCCCGGCCGTTTCGACCGGCAGATCCTGGTGGACCGGCCCGATCTTGACGGGCGCATGGAAATTTTTAAGGTGCATACGAGGGATTTCGCCCTCGGCCCGAATGTCGATTTCCGTAAGCTGGCGGCGGAGACGCCCGGTTTCGCCGGTGCCGAAATCGCCAATGTCTGCAACGAAGCGGCCCTGCTGGCTTCATGCAAGGACCGCCAGGCCATATTACAGGCAGATTTCCAGGACGCCATTGAACGGGTCATCGCCGGGCTTGAGAAGAAAAACAAGTTGATCAATCCCCACGAAAGAAAGGTAGTTGCCTACCATGAATCCGGCCACGCCATCGTGGGTCATCTCACCGCAGGGTCCGACCCGGTCCAGAAGGTGTCCATCATCCCGCGCGGGATTGGTGCCCTGGGCTACACCCTGCAAACACCCCTGGAAGATCGGTTCCTCATGTCGCGCACCGAACTATTGGGAAAAATCAAAGGACTCTTGGGCGGCCGTGCGGCGGAAGATATCATCTTTGGCGATGTCTCCACTGGTGCGTCAAATGATTTGGAAAAAGTGGCTGACATTGTTCGTAACATGCTTACCGTATATGGGATGAGCGAACAGATGCCCAACCGCTCAATGGTGGAAAAATCCTCCAATCCTTTTCTGGGCCAGGGACCGTCAACCCAACGCCGGTCGGAAGACCTCGAGGCGCTCATCGACAAGGAGAGCCAAACGATTATCAACGACGCCTACCAGGAGGCCCGAAAGATTCTCACTGAACATCGAAGCGAACTGGATGCTATGGCGGCCCTGCTGCTGGAAAAGGAGAAAATCGACGGACAGGATATTAAGCGCATCTTGGACGAAAATCAAAACATCAAGGATCAGGCTGCCGCCTGATAGATCTTGGTTGGGGGCTTCACATTTACTAAACCAGTCCTGCCGGATCACGAGAAAAGAGCAAACGTATATGGAAGATAAAGCGAAAAACAGAATCGGATTTTGGCCGGTGGTGGCCATCGGCATCGGCGGCATGGTGGGCGGCGGCATTTTCGCCGTCCTGGGGCTTTCCGTGCAGATGACCCATGGCGCCGCACCGCTGGCGTTCCTGGTTGCCGGCCTGGTGGCCCTGACGACCGCCTACGCCTACACCCGACTGTCGGTGACCTTTCCCGGACAGGGAGGCACCGTGGTCTTTCTGGACCAGGCATTTGGCGCAGGCCTTTTCACTGGGACAGCCAATGTTCTTCTTTGGATCAGCTACATCGTCATGCTTTCTTTGTACGCTTACGCCTTTGGCAGTTATGGCGCAGCCATGTTTCCGGAAGGTTTGCGTTCAGCAGGAAAGCACGTACTGATCAGCGTCGCGGTGCTGGGGGTTACCGGCCTCAATTTTCTCAATGTTGAAACCATCGGCCGTGCCGAAACCTGGATCGTGGCTGCCAAGATCGGGATCTTGCTTTTTTTTATTGGCGTGGGCACCTGGACCGTCGATGTCTCGCGGATTGCCGTGGGCAGCTGGCCCCAGGCCACGAGCATTTTGGCGGGGGCGATGATCATTTTTCTGGCCTACGAAGGCTTCGAGCTGATTGCCAACACCGCCGCGGATGTCCGCGACCCAAACCGAACGCTGCCGCGGGCATACTACTCGGCCGTCGGGTTTGTCATCCTGCTTTATGTCTTGGTGGCTGCGGTGACTGTGGGCAATTTACCGGTTCCACAGATCGTCGCTGCCAAGGACTATGCCCTGGCGGAGGCGGCCGAACCCTTTCTGGGATCTTTCGGGTACCTGTTGATCACCGTAGCGGCCCTTCTCTCCACCCTGTCGGCTATCAACGCGACCCTGTATGGCGCCGCCCGTCTCAGCTACACCATTGCCAAGGACGGCGAGCTGCCGGAAATCCTGGAACGTAAGTTGTGGAACCGCCCGGTGGAGGGCCTTTTGATTACCAGCGGCGCCACGTTGCTGGTCGCCAATCTTTTCGACCTGTCAAGCATCTCGACCATGGGTAGCACCGGCTTCTTGCTCATTTTTGCCGCTGTCAACGCCGCCAACGTCCATCTGGCCAAGCGGACCGGCAGCCGGCGCTGGATATCCATCGTGGGCGTTCTGCTATGCCTGGGCGCCCTTTACAGCCTGCTGCACTATACTTGGCAGCACACACCATCCCAGATCTGGGTTTTGGCAGCCATGCTGCTTTTGGCTTTTGCCGTCGAAAGCACCTACCGGTTGTGGCGGCGGGGCAATCTTATTCTGGAGCCTTTCCGGTAACACGTCAAAGCCAGCGCAGGTGCCGTTCGCAATATCAAAATTGCATCGGCTGTGCACCTGGAATGCCGTCCATGGAACGATTTGCTCCGGGATGGCGTTTATTAAGACCGTAAAAATTTGACTTTTAACGGTTTTATGGTAGATTTTTTTATGCGTATTTCAAACTGGTTTTTATGGATTACGTGCCTGGCAATTTCGGCGGCCGTTATCCTGAGTTTCCCTTTTTCTCCTCACAACGCATGGGGGGCACCATCCTCATCGCCCCAACCGCCGCAACCGGGTTCCGCACCGGAGCGCACCGGATCTTCCCGCTCTCCGAAATATATTGACGTACGGATCAAACAGCCCCTTAAAACCCTGATTGCCGGGGAATCGGGCAGCTTCGAACTGGAAACACGGCTGACGGCGCCTGATAACACCGTTGGCAAACCGGTGCAATGGGACCGGGAAGCGGCGGTTCCACTGGTCATCTATATCGCCGCTCCGGAAGCCAGCGGCATCGCATTTATCGACAGGATCCACCCGGACCGGCCTTATCGCCATATTCTGGTGAAATTCGAACGCCCTTCCGGATCCGATTCACAGCCCTTGACCGCAAAAGTGGATTACATCGTCAATCCGCGAACCAGTGCTGGCAGCCACTCTTTCTGGATGGACATCTATGGTGAACTGGTCGATGCAAAAGGCCTCAAGATCCAGGATATGGGCGTCTACCGCCTGCCTTTCGAAATCGACACCCATCTCAAGACCAAAGTTCTGATGCTAACGATCATCGCGGTCGCCGTTTTTCTCTTTATCGTTGAGTGGGTACGTGTGGACGTGGTTGCCATTGCGATGATGGTGCTGCTTCCCGAGTTGGGGCTTTTAAACGCCCGGGACACGTTCAAAGGTCTCAGCAGCAACGCCGTGGTGGCGATCATCGGCGTGATGATCATCAGCTACGGGTTGAACCGGGCCGGGCTGGTCAATCGCATGATTCAACCGCTGTTGAAGCACGTCGGCAGGAGTTCACGACGGCTGACGGTCATTTTCTCGGGGCTGATCGCCTTAATCTCCAGCGTCATGCAAAATACCGGCGCCGCCGTGCTCTTCCTGCCCGCCATCCGCCTGGTTGCCTCCTACCGGCTAAAAATGCCCATTTCCCGGGTGCTTATGCCCATCGGCATGGCGGCTATCCTTGGCGGCACCCTGACCATGATCGGCACCAGCCCCCTGATCCTCCTCAACGACATTCTTCCCTCCGGGATGCCCAAGTTCGCATTTCTGGAACTGACGCCCATCGGCCTCGCATTGGTGGTCGGCGGGGTTGCCTATCTTTCGACGGTAGGATTGGGCATACTTGCCGGACGACAGGAGAAATCCGCTTCTGATCCAAACCAACCCGTCGACCCTGCCCGTGAAGGCATCCTCGACGCTTACCCCCTGATCAAGGGACCCTTTGAGATCCATGTTCCCGAGAATTTCCGTCCAGCCCGGCTTCCGCTTACCATAATGCAGATACGCAGACGGTTTCTTGTCAATATCGTGGCTTCGGCTGAAATCGATGGCACCTGCAAGGTTGCTCCGCTTCCCGACATGACTGTGCAACCGGGTCATTTCCTGTGTGTCTACGGCCCGGCCAAAGCCGTTGAAAGATTCGTGAGCGCATACGGACTGGATCTGAAAGCGGAACCGGAATTTTTCAAAAACGATATGTTCAATCCCTCGTTGGCGGGAATTGTCGAAGGTGTGGTATCGCCCCGGTCCGGACTTATCGGTCGAACCATCAAGGAAATCCGCTTTCGCGAGACCTTCGGTCTGAATGCCCTGGCCATCCATCAATCCGATAAAGCCTATTACCGGCAATTGGCCGACCGGCCGCTTCAAGCCGGCGATGCGGTGCTGTTGCACGGCACCTGGGAGCAGTTGCATGCCCTGGAAGACCTTCACCGAAACCTGATCATCATCACGCCGTTTGAAAAGGAATTTCACAAGCCCGAAAAAGCCGCCTGGGCATTGATCTGCTTCATGGTAACGCTGGGCCTGATGATTCTGTCGAGCTTCTATTTTCAAAGTCGGCCCTACAATCCGATTCCCCTGTCGGTTTGTCTCATGCTGGGCGCTGTAAGTATGGTGCTCACCCGTGTCATATCGATCAATGAAGCATATCGGGCGGTCGATTGGCGGACGGTTTTCCTTCTGGGGGGGCTTATCCCGCTGGGAATGGCCATGAACCAGACCGGTACGGCCCAGTGGATCGCCAGAGGCATCGTCGCCGGTCTCGGCCCCCTGATGAACCCGCTGCTGCTGTTGATTCTTCTGGCCATCCTGAGCTGCGGATTCACCATGGTCATCTCCAATGTCGGCGCCTGCACGCTGCTTATCCCGCTGGGGATCTCCATCGCCAACCAGATCGGCGTCGATCCGCGGGTGGCCGCCATTGTGGTGGGGCTCGGGGTGTCCAACTCGTTCATCCTGCCGACCCACCAGGTAAATGCGCTTTACATGGGGCCCGGTGAATACCGAACCCGGGACTATATCAGGATCGGCGGTGGGCTGGCGGTCATTTACATCATCATCCTGGTGGTAATGACGTATTTCTTTTACCTGTAATGCATCACCCGCATGGGATGAGAATTTCAGTAATTGGTATCATGGACGATCTCCTTTACGTTATTTCTGCCGCTTTGCTTCGGTTTGATACAGCCAGCGCGGTGAAGAATGAAGAGCATTTCGATCTGGTTGAGGATCGCGGCGAGTAGAATGTTTTTCTCTTTTGAAAAGGTTTTTGCCCAATCGGTCAAAAATGCCCAGACGATCGAATAGCCCCAGATCAAGGCAATCTCACGCCAGTGGATGGGTGTGATCAAACCGAAGCCATAGGCGGCCAGAAGGGTGCCGATCAGTTTGGTGGCCAGCGCCGACCAGACCATGACCGGCGCTGGATAGGGTTTTTTCAAAAAGAAGCCTTTGCTGCGGGCCACGAAAAGCGTCAGATGACCGGAAACGGCCATTTTCAGGAATATGTAGGTCTGGACCTGGGGAATGGTCAGATGCAGCACGTCGAGAGCGATGTAAAGCATCAGGAAGCTGCCGGCCACACCGGTCAGTCCCATGACCGCCGATACGGCAATGATGCGGTGCATGTTCCAGCGAACGGGCCCGGGGTCCAGGCCGGTGCGATCATAGGCGATGGTCATGATCGGGACATCGTTGAGAAACGCCAGCAGGATGATCATGATGGCCGTGATCGGATAGAAGTTAAAGACAATCATCGCCAGGACGACAAAAATCATGATGCGGATGGTCTCGGTAATGCGGTAAACAGCATAGCTGTTCATGCGCTCGAAGATCCGGCGCGCCTCCTCCACGGCGCGCACCAGCACCGAGAGGCCCGGCGCGGTCAGGATCAGATCGGCCGCTGCTCTGGCGGCATCGGTGGCCCCGCTGACCGCGACGCCCACATCGGCCTGTTTGAGGGCCGGCGCATCGTTGACGCCGTCACCGGTCATTCCGACGATATGGCCCTTGTCCTGGAGCGCCTTGACGATGCCGTGCTTGTGCTCGGGGAACACCTGGGCGAAGCCGTCCGCCGCTTCGATTCGTGCGGTCAAGTTCCCGTCCGCCGAACGGTCGTCGCCCAACAGGCGATCGGCATCCTGGATGGCCTGCCCCAATCCCAATTTGCCGGCCATTTCTCGGGCAATGGCCAGGTTGTCTCCAGTCACCATCTTGACCGCTATGCCGTGCGCTTTCGCCTGGGCAATGGTTTCCGCCGAATCCTCCCGCGGCGGATCGAACAGCGGCAGAATGCCCAGAAACTCCCACGGGCCATCAGGCTCACGGGTGCGGGCCACACCGAGCGTACGCTGCCCCTTTGCGGCCAGGTCGTCGATGACTGCCTGCACTTTTCGACGGCGCTGCGAATCGAGTCCGGCCATGTCCATGATCACCTGGGGGGCGCCCTTGGCTGCCTTGAATCGGTGACCGCCTCTGGCGCGAAGCGTCGCTTCGGTGCGTTTGCCCACCGGGTCGAAGGGCATAAACGAAAGAAGGTCGTAACTGTCCAGCGCACCGGGGTTTTCCAGGGTGCCGATTACAGCCGAATCGATACTGTCGTCGTTTTCGGCCTTGGATGCCAGGGCCGCGGTCATCAGCACGGTTTCCGCTTCTGCCGTATCGAAGGTCATCACATCGCCGACGGTGAGCCGGTTCTGCGTGAGTGTCCCGGTTTTGTCCGAACACAGCACGTCCATTCCCGCCATCTCCTCAACGGATTCGAGGCGGGATACGATGGCCTTCATTTTGGACAGCGCCATGGCCCCGACCGCCATGGTTACGGAAAGCACGGCCGGCATGGCCACCGGGATCGATGCGACGGTTAGAATCAGCGCGAACTGAAGCAGTTCGGTGAAGCTGGAACCGCGAAACAATTGCACGAGTACCAAAACCGCCACCAGCCCGAGACTGAGATAAATCAAGTAGTCACCGATCTGCAGAACGGCTTTCTGGAAATGGGACGGTTTGCCGGCCCCGGCCACCAATTTGGCCGTACGCCCGAAATAGGTCTGGGCGCCGGTCGTGACCACCAGGGCCACCATCTCCCCCTGCCTGGCGATGGCCCCCGAGTAGACGCTGTCTCCCTTCTCTTTCCCGGCGGGCAGGGATTCGCCGGTGAGTGCGGACTGATCCACGCTCAGGTAATCGCCGTCAATGAGCTTGGCATCGGCCGGAATGATGTCGCCGGCCCGCAAGCGGATGATATCGCCGGGAACCAACTCGCGCGCATCGGTTGGCTTCCAGGCGCCGTCCCGTCGCACGCGGCTTTTCAGCGCCAGTTTGTTTTTGAGAGCGGCGACGGCATTACCGGCCTGGTGCTCCTGCCAGAAACCGACCGCGGCATTGAAAGCCAGAAGGGTGACGATGATGCCGAAGTCGACCCAATGGCGGACAACGAGTGATAGCATTGCCGCCGCTTCGATCATCCAGGGAATCGGCCCCCACAGAAAGCCGAGAAATTTGACCAGTGCACTCGTCGTCTTCTCGCTGATTTTGTTGGCACCGAACTGCGCCATGCGTCGGCTGGCCTCATCGGCGGACAGGCCCTGGTCGGAGGTATCCAATTGTTGCATCAGTTTCTTGATGGGCGTCTTTTGGGCGTCTTTGATCGATATTGGGTTCACATCCATGATCATGTTCCTTCATGACAGGTCTCCTTAACGGACCAGCATCAGGCTTGCCGGCAGCCGGCGAATAATGGCATCGTTGGTCTTGCCGAAGAGAAAGTGTTCCAGACGCCCCTCCCGGTGGGCCAGCATCAGGATAAGATCGACACCTTCCTTCTCTACCGCCTGGGAAATGGCTTTCACCGGATCGCCATCCTTGACCCATTCGTTGATCAACATGCCTTCGGCTTTTTCGATACGGATGATCCGATCCAGTTTCTCGCGCGCCTTGGCAATCATGGCCTTGTACTCCTCGTCCAGGGAGGGCACCGGAAGATTCCATCCGTTGACGTTGAAGGGATCGTGGATGATGTGCAGGACATGCAGTTGCGCCCCGAATTTTCTGGCCAGGGCAACTCCGGTGCGCAGCACCTTGACACAATTTTTGGTAGAACGGCTGACGACAAGAATGTTATTGAATGTTTCCATGGGAACCTCCTTTAGTTGTGGCACACAGTGTTTTTCAGTGCGCCGTGTTTTCGGCAACCGTGTCGACGATACGTTCGAATTCCATGGCCTTGCTCAAAAAATGATCCGCACCCAGGTTCATGCATGCCTTCCGGTAACGCGGATCATCGAGGGTGGTCATCATGATGACTTTCATTTCCGGGTAAGCCGCCTTGAACCGTTTGAGCAACATAATCCCGCTTTGATCGGGCAAATGGATATCGAGAATGACCGTATCGGGTCGGGTTTGCTCGACCGTCTCGATGGCCTCGCGACCGCTTCCGGCCTCTCCGACGACGCGAATCAGTGGGGATTCATGTAAAAGTGCGGCAATCCGTTTTCGCATCGTGGAAGAGTCGTCGACAATCAGTACCTGTTTCATTGGCTTGCTCCTTATTCTCGTTACGCCAATAATAAAAACGATAGGTCGGCACGGAAATCGGCGATCATCTGATCTTGATGTAGGCGTGGGGCGGGAGAAGGTGTCGGTGTTTGTCCGACAACCGGATGCTTGCGGGAAAAGGATGAAAAAGGATAGCTGCGGTTTCCGCCGGCCTTATTCCACCAGGCCGTTCTGAACGGCGTAGTGAATCAGCTCGGCATTGTTTTGCAGGTGCATTTTCTCGAGGATGCGGGCACGGTAGGTGGAAACGGTCTTGACGCTCAAGGCCAGGGACT
Organism: uncultured Desulfosarcina sp.; assembly: GCA_963674765.1. Lineage (GTDB taxonomy): Bacteria > Desulfobacterota > Desulfobacteria > Desulfobacterales > Desulfosarcinaceae > Desulfosarcina. Next base: position 6,135,800 of record OY771548.1, read on the forward strand.
CGGCGACCTGGGAGACGGTTTTCCCGGAGCCGATCAGGCACAGCACCTGGTATTCGCGGTCGGACAGGGTTTCATGGGGCAGCCTGCTGGCGTCTTCGTCCAGGGCAAAGGCGATCTTTTCCGCAAGGGATGGATTGATGTACTTGCCGCCGCGGTGCACTTTGCGGATGGCTCGGATCAACTCCTCGTCGGCGCTTGCCTTGGTCAAATAGCCGGACGCACCGGCCTTGATGATTCTCAGGGCGTACTGGGATTCCGGGTGGATGGTGAGGATAACCACCGGCAGGTGGGGTTTTTCGATCTTCAGCTGTTTGAGAACGTCCAGCCCGTCCATCCCGGGCATCGACAGGTCCAGCAGGACGACGTCATAATCATGATGACGAACCAGATTCAGCAGTTCGATGCCGTTGGCCGCCTCGCCGACAACGGAGATGTCGGCCTCTTCGGTGATGATCTGTTTCAATCCGGCGCGTACGATCGGGTGGTCATCGGCAATAACGACGTTGATCATGAAGTGACTCCTTTTTAATCGATTTTCTCCATGGGCAGATGGATGGTGACGCGGGTTCCCTGTCCGGCCCGTCCCTTGAAAACAACCTGTCCGCCCAAAGGATAGAGGCGCTCGCGGATGCCGAGCAGCCCGAAAGCGTGCGGTGAATTGATCTCATCCTCGGTGATGCCGCGGCCGTTGTCCTCAACCTGTAATCGAAGTTCACCGTCCTGCTTTTCCAGGCGAACGATCACGTCCTTGGCCTCGGCATGACGGATGATATTGGTCAACAGTTCCTGGAAGATTCGAAACAGGGCCGTGGCCTGGTTTTTGGTCAGTTCCGGTTCGTAGCCGTCGTTAACCAAACGGCATTTGATTCCAGTGCGATTGCGGAACGTGTCGGCCTGCCATTCGATAGCTGCGGCCAATCCAAAATCGTCCAGAATCCCCGGTCGCAATTCAGCAGTGACAGCGTGCAGGGTTTCCATGGCTTCACCAATCGCCTGAAACATGGCTGCCAGTTTCTCCTCCACGGAGGTGTCGACCGTCGGCAGATGTTTTCTCATCCAGGCAAGATCCATTTTCAAGATGGTCAACGACTGCCCCAACTGGTCGTGGATCTCGCGGGCGATGCGGATGCGATCCTGTTCACGCACATCGTTCTGGTAGGCGCTCAATCGGCGAAGTTGCTCGCGGGACTGCTTTAAGGAAGCCTTGGCCTGTTCCTCGCGTTCGATTCGCATCTGTAAGGTCTGGGCCATTTCGTCGAATACCCCGGCAAGATGATTGATTTCGTCGCGCATGCCGATCCGGCCAATGCGCGCCCGAAAGTCACCGGCCGTCAGTTGGCGGCTGGCATGGACGATGGCACCGATCCGGCGAAGGATGAATTTTTCCGCGGTCCACCAGATGGCCATAACGGCCATGAGCGCCGAAACAATCAGAAGAATCAGATTGCGGACAAAGATGCGATTGGATGTCGCCAGAGCAACCGACTGGGGAATCTTCAAGACGACATAGACCCTGCCTTGTTGAAAGGTACTCTCCAACCGGGCGAAGGCATAAATCCACGTCTTTTTGTTCTTATCGTCGGCGGTGAGCACTCCCGATGGTTGACTCTCGATCCGCTTTTGCAATGCCGGATCGATCGGTTGGGAAGCGGCCCAGCGGGCTTTGTCCACTTCATAACGCAACATGACCTGATTTTCGTTGGCAAGGATCAGCCGGGAACCTGCCGGCAGTTCGTCCAGTTGATCGAGAAAACCGCGATTCATCCAGTTCAGGTCCAAGGCGGCAAAAACCACGGCCACGGCATCCCCGCTGCTGCTAAAAATAGACCGTGCAAAATAAATCACCGGCTCGCCATCGATGCGTTCGCCGCTGTAGGACCCCATCACCAAACCCTGTCGTTTTAGGCTCGAAGAAAGCCATTTTCGGCCTGCATAATCGCTCTCCATCCGGTCGGGGTGACTTCCGGCAATCAGGCTGCCGGCAGAGTTGACAATGCCGAAGGCCTTGTACCCGTCGGCAGAATTCTTCAGGTGGGATAGAAATGGCGCGAGTCGTTCGGCTTCCCCATTCACGGCGGTAAAAGTCTCGGCCACGGCAGCCGTCAAATCGCGGATAGCCTGAATTTGCAGGCTTTCCGTCTCGGCCGCCATCTGAGCCATCAGCTTGGTTTTATGCAGGATGGCATCTTTTTCAATTGTTTTCTGCTCTTCAGTAACATAGAAAATGATCATCGTCACCGGGATGAAGGCTAATAAGACCAGCGGGTATAATCGTGTTTTCAGACTGACACCGGCAAATTGTTTCATGACATCCCTGTTTTGTGACTGTGGCGGCGGGCAGGCGATCCTGTTTCGATTTCGTTTCTTTTTATACAGCCAAATCAACCCCTGTTGCAACTGCTCTATCTTGATGTCAGGCCATAGCCCTCGTCGACGCCATGGGTCGTCGGCAGGGTACTCCTTGTAATGAGCATTTTTATCTACTGCCACATACTCATTACCGGAAACACGAGGATAATAAATAAGGGTAATTGCATCAGTAAGCGGCGTTGATGAAAGCAAGCTGGCAACATGGATCAGTCGGATAGCAGGGATTGGATGGCATCGGTGTAGATGCCCAGGTACCACTGGTCGACTTCGTCTGGATGGATGCCCGCTAATAGAGCAAAATTACCCGTGATCATGAGCCGCTGGATATGGTGGGCATAGGCATGCGCGAGGGATTGGGATATGACTTTTTGCAGGCAGGTCATGCGGGTGTCGGTGGTCCAGTTATCTAGAATAACACAGACAAGGAGGTATCCCCATGGCTAATTGTTGTGATATGAAAGAAGGCAATCTGACCACATCCCCCTCCTTCCTGAACCGCTCCACCCAAGGAAACCAAGCCCATATCAAGCGGATCCGTTATTCCCAGCTCTTTTCCTTTGTAAACCGTTTCGTTTCTCTCATTCATTTTTTTAGGGTTTCCACGATCCAGCGCACTTCTGACTGTTTTGGCCAAGTCCTTCAAAGCGATTGGTTTCATCAATACATGGCTGATACCTTCCTCGGAAAGATCTTCGGAAATCAGTTTTTCACTAAATCCGGTACTCAAAATAATCGGAATATCCGAACGAATTCATCATCCACCAACAGTATGGTTTCATATCCGGTTTCAAGTGGGGTGGAGGGCTCGGCAATGGTGGTGGAAAACCCCACTATGAAGGCAAAGAGATACACCCACCCGTAAGCCGTCCAGGAGACCGCGCTGCCGCCGCCCGTATTTTCGGTGAGCATCCTGGCCATGCTTCGTCCGACGGGGAAAAGCGCCAGATCGAGGCCGCCCAGAAAACAAGCCATTCCAACGAGAACTATAAAAAAACCGAAAACAATGCGTCTGGGCCGGGGGATTGGCTGGCGAAGCACGACTATCTGAAAAAAGATCAGTAGCGCCAGCACCGGGACCAGGTCTTTGGCGGTGGCAAGAAGCAGTCGAACCGGATTGAAAAGCATTTCCATGGTGTTGTCATCTCCCGATGTGACGGGTGGCATTTCCGAATGACGCTTTTTGCGCCTTCATCCGGGGACCGCCTTCGATCCATTCCGTCAGTGCATGACCAGGTCATAAACCATGACAAAAATCATTGGCGTGAGCGACGCCAAGGCGATGAGGCCGAATCCGTCCGTCAACGGGTCCCGACCCCGTATGGTGCGGGCGAGTCCCACGCCCAAAGCGGTCACAAGAGGCACGGTCACCGTCGAGGTCGTCACCCCACCGAGATCGTAGGCCAGCCCGATGATCTCTTTCGGAGCGAACAGAGTCATCAGCATCACCAGGCCGTAACCCCCTAAACGGACATCGGCATGTTGATACTACGTCCTTATGGTGGTGCATCGGATTCCAATGCCGGCGCTGAGGCGACGGCCGTAAACATAGGCGCTTAAACGGGCCGAGTATGCAGGAATCGACATAAGCGTTCATTGTGAATTTTGGGCATAACAGTTTGGTAGGAAAATACAAGATGCCGGGAAACGGTATTCAATTCAAACTGAATCGGACCGAAAGGCCTATACATGCTGGCGATTCCATAAAAATGACCCCAGCCGATTCCTGTGCCCTTGCCACGGATCCAAAAATCTGGAAATATGAGATATGTTCGGCAGCATAGGATCATTAATTATGGGAATCAAAAGCATGACGGACAAAGAGACCGCTGGTAGCATGAAACGCACGCGGGGAATTACAGAACCCCTGCAAACCAAGATCGATCTCATCGGCCGTCTCGTTCGGCAGGTGGTCGGTCAACAGGCCGGTACCGAAACCGCGCGATTGATCGAGGATCTGATGGATCTTTGCGAGGCCGCTAACCACTCAAATCAGTGGTGGTCCCACATCGATCTGCAGACGCGTATCGAGGCCCTGGAACTGGATCAGCTGGTTTGGATCTGTCGCACCTTTACCGCCTTTTTCCACTTGGTCAACGAAGCCGAACGGCAGGAGATCATCCGCATCAATCGCCTGGCGGCGCGAAAGGAGACGCCGGAATGCCCGCGCAAGGGATCGATTCTCGAAGCAATCCATCGCCTCAAGCAGAAGGGGATATCCGACGAGGAGATGCAACTCCTTGTCGACGAACTGGACATCGAACCGACCCTTACCGCACACCCCACCGAGGTTCGCCGCGGGACCATTTTGTTCAAGCAAAACCGCATTGCCGAGCTGCTGTCGCGTCTGCCCCAGGATCGTTTGCTTTCCCAGCGAGTCAAGGTTCGCACCATCGACCAAATCGCCCATGAAGTGGCCTTGCTATTGGCGACGGACGACGTACGTCCGGATCGTCTGCGTGTGCAGGATGAGGTGAATAACGGCATCTACTATCAGACCCATGCCATTTGGGAGACCCTGCCACGCATCATCGATGATCTGAGCGAGGCGCTGAGCACCTATTTCAACATCAACGATTCCCCGCCTTTCTTGCGCTTTCGCTCCTGGATCGGCGGCGACCGGGACGGCAACCCCTTTGTGACCCACGATATCACGAACCAAACGCTGGAGGCCCACCGAAATGCAGCGCTGAACAGCTACCGGAAATCCATCGAAGCATTATGGCAGGAGTTGAGTATCTCATCACAGCGGGTGGCTGTGCCCCATGACCTGATGAAAGATATTCAGCGCGAGGCCGAGATGATCGCGCTGCATCCGGACGAACGGCATCGGTACCGTTTCGAGCCCTTTCGGCTTAAAATCGCCTATATGCTGGAACGCCTCAAACAATTCCAGGCGGATCCGGCCAAGGGCATGTATAGTATATCCCAATTTCAGGACGATTTGACCCTTCTGAAAAACAGCCTGACCGACTGCGGTCTTGGAGCGCTTTCCGCCTGCAAGCGCCTTACCCATCTGATCCTGCGCAGCCGGTCGTTCGGTTTTCATTTGGCCGCGCTGGACATTCGGCAGCACAGCCAGGTAAATGAGGCCGTGATCGCGGAGCTTTTAAAGCGATCCGGTGTCAGCAAAAACTACGCGACCCTTCGGGAGTCGGAAAAAGTCTCTCTCATAGAAAAAGAGCTGGCCAATCCGAGACCGCTTTGTGGGGTTCGGGAAGACTTCTCGGATCTAACCATCGAAATGCTGGATGTGTTCAAGTTGATGAGACGTGTGATGCACAAGGATGAGCAGGCCATCGGTGCTTACATCGTCAGCATGACCCATTCGGTGAGTGACTTGCTGGAAGTGCTGCTACTGGCCAAAGAGGTCGGGCTGTGGCGTATGAAGAACGATGTCGTCACCACACCGCTGGATGTGGTGCCTCTTTTTGAAACCATCGAAGATCTGGAAGGGGCTGCATCGCTGATGGAGGCCCTATATAAAAATGCATGCTACCGGCGTCATCTCAAAGCGCGCGACGATTTCCAGGAGATCATGCTGGGGTACTCGGACAGTAACAAAGACGGCGGCTTCTGGATGGCCAACTGGGCACTGCACAAAAGCCAGGAAGATCTGTCGGAAGTCAGCCTGCAAAACAACATCCGGATGCGCTTCTTCCATGGCCGGGGAGGCAGTGTGGGACGCGGCGGTGGCCGCGCCAATCAGGCCATTTTCGCCATCCCCGCCCAGAGCCGCAGTGGCCGCATGCGGTTTACCGAACAGGGCGAAGTGATCTCCTTTCGCTATGCCCGGTCTTCTATCGCCCGTCGGCACCTGGAGCAGATCGTCAATGCCGTGCTGTTGACCGCCCATGACAAAGAATGCGACGTGGGATGCAGTCCGCCCATGCAGGCCCTTATGGAACGCATCGCCACCCGGTCGATGCAGGCCTACCGCAAGCTCATCGACGATCCAGCGTTTTGGCCGTGGTACAAGCAGTCCACGCCCATCGAGCACATCGGCAACCTGCCCATCGCCTCTCGACCGGTCTCCAGAGTCTCGGCCGGCGAGTTGCAATTCGACGACCTGCGGGCCATTCCCTGGGTCTTCTCCTGGACCCAGACCCGCTATAACCTGCCGGGCTGGTATGGCGCCGGCACGGCCATTGAAGAAGAAATCAAACATGATTTAAAGACGTTGGAGCAATTGCAAGCGATGTGGCAACGCTGGCCATTCTTCCGCACGGTGATAGAAAACGTGCAGCTGGAACTGGCCCGCACCCGCTTGGAGATCGCCCAAGCCTATAGCGGATTCGCGCAGAATCCTTTCCACGACATCATCGCCGCGGAGTTTGAAAAGATCCGATCAGCCGTGTTGAAGATTACCGGCCAGGAGAGGCTGCTGGACAACCACACGGCCATTCAGCAATCCATCGTTTTGCGCAACCCCTACACCGACGTACTCAACCTTATCCAAGTCGAACTGCTCAAGCGCTGGGCCGCAGGCTCCGAAGAACAGTCGACCCCCCTGCGCCAAGCCCTGTTTCTCAGCATCAACGGCATTGCGGCGGCCATGCAGAGTACAGGGTGATGGATGACCCTTGCTGCACAAGCTTCGGATGGGTATAGCGAAAATGCAAAAATCCAGATTTCACCTGAATTTCAGAGTGGGTTTTTTCAGCGTCCAGGCATCACGTTCCAGATTCTTTTCCACACCCAAGCCAGCCGTCGCCAATCCTGTCTGGTTTTAAATCTTTGATCGTCGATTGGGTTGGGATGTAAATTGTTCAACCTGTCAACCTTGAATCGGAAAACATAATCGGGTTCCGAGCCCATGCGCAAATCGGTCATGATGACATTCTCGTCCACAGTAGAAAAGGCATAATATCCCCTGGTGAACCATTTCAGTTTGACAACCGGCGGGTGTTTTTCGATTCCTGTCATCAGAGCCAGGTTTCTGGGATAGAAATCGACGACCAACGGTGTATCTTTTAGGAGTAGAATCATCGTTTGATGGTAGCATAGAAATACCCAAAAGTCAGTAATGGTAGTTATGGACTGCCACCAACCAACTAAACGACTATCGTTGTCTTTGTTTTTTGAAGCCTTAATTTATATCCAGAATTTGGAATCATTTGCGGAGTGCGGCCGATGAAAAAAGAAAAACAGAAATTTCGTCTCCTTAAGGAGGAAGAAAAGATTCGTTAGGTAACGCATTGGGATCTGGATTATCTGTCCAAGGATGAAATCCTGAATCTCTACAAAGAGGAAGAATCAATAAATTACCCACCTGAAGTAAAGCTGAGTTTACAGACAGGAGGATTACCATGGATAAAATTAATTGTTTGACTGAAAAATATTCCAGTCGCGTCATCGGCATGATTATCTTACCGCTGGCCCTGGCGCTCGGGTTTTTAGGATTCCTGATCGTTCCCGTAGTAGGGCTCGTTTTTTCCGTTCCCCTATTCATTCTTGCATTTACGTTCATTGCGGCACCTGAAAGCAAAGTCTGCCGACTGATACTGAGGAAAGATTAAAAGAAAGGACCATGCAAATGAACACTGAAACCAATGAAAACGTACACGTAAAGGTGAAAGATATGGCCGGTAATGAATTTGTCTGCCCCCTGAATGAACTAAGAGATGCCCGCAAAATCAGTGAGGCCGAATTGGAGAACTGTTTTGAAGGTGATGTGGTTGGCCGCTATGCCGGACTGCTGAACATCGTCGATACGGGAACGTGACCGCTTCCGCAACCCTCGTTTTGGTCAATCACCGCCCGGAAACCATCCCCCTGGCCCGGCGGCTGATGGCCGTTCACGGCATGATCCTTCTCGAGGAACCGTCCGACAAGCGTTTCGAGGCTATGCTCGCTGGTGAGGTACCCATTGGCGCCTATCTGGAAGATCAGGAGCTGGAGTATCCAGAATTCAGCCGCCGGATGGCGCGGGTTCTGCGGGAACGCCGTCAGGCCGGCACCCGTCTGGTGCAGGTCGAACCGTTTATCGACCTGCTGCTATCCATTCACGATCGTTTCGCCAACGGAGAGGGGCCCCAGGATCTGACTGCGGGTACGGACCTGTATCGGGTGTATCGGGCCGAACACTTGGCTACCAAAGCTTTACTCGACTTTTACGGAGCATCCGGCAGCGACAACTTCGACACCACGGTCGATACTGTCAAACGCTTTGCCCGGGCCGATGCCCGGCGTTTCGCCCTGCGTGATCAATTGCGGGCCGAGGCAATGGTGGTCCTCCTCCGGGGGCCGGGCAAAACCTATATCGAGGCCGGTCAAATCCATTATCCCCTTTGGCACGAACTCAGAAAGCGACTACCAGCCGGTTTTCCCCTGCGGGTGCATTTTCTCATGAGCGATGTGGTGCGCAAACTGGGATACCGTCGCCATCTGTTCGGCCCTGGGGATCTGCTGACCCTCCATTATCGGTTTCATTCCCGGGGCCGTTTCCCGACCCAGAATCTGTTCGCGGCCCGGGCACTGATCTACAACAAACTGATCCTCAAGGAAGAGATTGCCGCCGATTTGGACACCTATCCCCACACCCGCGATGAACTTTTGGTCGGCAGTGTCACCGATCAACTGTCCCTTTACGATTGCCGGCGGCTCTATCCGTTGGTAAGACGGGCATCCACAGCCGATTCTCGCGAGATTGTCAAGCGTCATCTGGGGGACAGGTGGCCGGTGGGCCGACCGACCTGACCGGCTTGTATTCGGCGGTACAAATCCGACGATAAACATATCTTCCGGAAAATCGCTATAGTCGCTATCTACAAACACCACAATATCCGTGCAAGAAAGGGACTCAATGGCTGCAAGGCATGCGGATCCGTAGCCCCGGCGGGGTTCGAGTACTACCTTGGCCCCATCCTCACGGGCCAAGTCGGCAGTTCGATCCGTTGATCCGTTTTCCGCAATGATGATCTCGTCAACCCAACGGGGAATGGCGTTGAGAACCTTTCCAATGGATGGTGCCATCGTTGATGGCGGGAATGATCACTGAGATATGTTGGTGATTTTTGATGGTTACACTCCTTTGGCGTCCTGCATGGATCGGTGCTGGATTACAATTGATAACATAAAAGGCTTGACATGCAATAATGGAGTTCAAGGAAACCGAAAAATGAACAGATTCATACATCGTCTTTCAATCATCTTTTCTTTCGCGGCATCCCAATTGCTGCCGGCATCCCAACCACCGCTTGTTCTGGCGATGGACGATGACGCCAAAATGAAAATTGTCATTGACATGTACGAGGATTATAAGTCCGACTTCAAGACGGTTGCGGACATTGCACCGCTCGCGGCCATGGCGTTGACCGGAAGTGAAAAAGTCGTTTTCGTGGACGTGCGCAGCCAAGAAGAGATGCGTGTATCCATGTTGCCGGGCGCGGTCTCACAAAAAGAATATCTAACGAATCAAGGGCGCTTTGACAATCACACCGTCGTTGTATACTGCACCATCGGATACCGAAGTGGGATTTTTGCGAAAAAAAGAGCTGGAACCATGGATAACAATAACCGTATTTACAACCTGAGAGGTGGGCTGTTGGCCTGGGTGCTCGAAGGTGGGAAGGTGGTTGATGAAAAGGGGGAATCCCGGAGAATTCACGTTTACGGAAGAAAGTGGAATTATCCGCCCGAGGGATTTGAAGCGACCTGGTGACAGATAACGACCTTTCGATTCATTGATCAATGCAGCCCGCAGAATTCGTTTGTTTTTCAGATTTGTTCATCGTGTGGGATCGTTCAGTGCCCAATCCCATCTTGCGTACTTCAGATTCAGGCGACTGCCCAATTGCTCGATTTGAGCGGCCTGCGCATGTGAAGAATGTTTGAGCACAAAGTCAACTTTGTCTTCCTTCCTACCCCAATCCTCGCCGAACCACTTAAAAACCTTGCTAACATAAAGGTCGTCGCCCTCCAGGCGGGTGTGCGCCGGATCGGTCATGTTTCGACGTGTTAGCTCGTCCAGGGTGGCGTCCAGAGTCTCGCCTTCAAAGGGTTTGTCGTGCAATGGCGGACAGCCCAAAGAGGCACAGTTGACGGCAAAATGAACTCGTGGGTCCTTGTAGGTGGGCCGCAGGATTTGGTGCTCCACATGGTCCAGGTGAACCATTTCGCCTTTGAGCGTGATGAACTCGATTTTCCAGGGATTACCAAAAAAACCACCGATATCCTTAATGGAATCGACACCGGGATAGTTTTCCAAGACAAGATCGATGGTGGCGGCATTATACAAATTGACATAGTAGGCGAAGGCTGCATTGCGGCTCAATTCGTCCGGATTGATTCCCGCCAGATGCGCTAAGTATTCTTTTAGTTTCTGGTGTTCCATTTTAAAGCTCGCGTAATCGACCAGACCGTCGCGGGTATGCTTGGCCAGCAGCTCTGCATATAGGCGGTTATCCACCTTTGAAGCCGCCCATGACGGGGGGACGATACTATCAAGCATGGTCGACAGAATGAAAAGAACGGTAAGAATTGGTATTATTTCCAACTTATGGAAAATCGGTAACTGATTCATTATGGTGTGTCTCCCATTACAGCGCGTAACATGGCGTTATGCAGATACTGATGAAATTTGGCACATGAGTTTGAATCTAGGATTGGTGCAAATCAGAAAATGTCATGCCCTTAAAGGTTAGGTATTCCCGTCAACGTTAACCTGCCGGCCACACTTATACTTTACTACGTTGAGTATGTACTCGGGTCAAGCCATGCGGAATTTTTTCTGCTCCTTTACTTTCTTACCGGTATCATCATCCTGCCGTCCTGGGTTCGCCTTGCGAACAGATGAAGAGGAGTGTTGGCTTATGGGGCGCTTGTATTTTTTTCGGGCATTGGCTTCGGAGCAACCTTATACATACCGTCGGCAATTCAAACCGATGTGATTGACTACGATGAGATGAAAACCGGTCGCCGCCGCGAAGGGCAATAGGGTTTGTGGTCGATAGCACAAGGCCGCTTCATCGAGATGTAGTGACGGCAGTGGGGCATCATGAATGTTCAGGTAATCGCCGCCGACATGAACCACTTTTCCATCGATCAACGTTTCGAAATGATCATGTAGCGCTTTCACCGCTCAGCACATCCAGCAGTACATCAGGCGACGGATGATCAGCCGGTCCGGAAGCATGGTGGCTGAACAGGATGCGGCCATCGGTGCCGATGATGAATACCCCTGGGAGCTGGCGCACGTCGCCTTGGGGAGCGCCAATGCCATGACCCTTGGCCATGGCCGTGACCCCCCGGAATACCATTTTGGCGGAGAGCAGCGCCCCAGTGCCGGCCTGTTTGAGGCGAAAGGCCTCGAAGAGTCGTTTTTCCGGGTCGGCAATCATGGGAAAAGGGACGTCGAAGCGTTCTTTGAATGCCGCCGTCTGTTCGACATTGCCCAATCCAACCAGCACTATTGCCGCACCCAGGCGGTCAAAGGCATCTTTTTCGCGGCGCAACTGCGCCACCTGTTCTCGGCAGAACGGTCAGCCGTAATGCCTCAAAAAAACCAGCACCAGCGGACCCTGCTGCCAGAAGTCGCCCAGCGACGCCCGCGAATTATCCCACAGTTGAACCTCTTGTTCGCCGATTGCACGCATATTCAAATCCATAGTCAATTCCTTTCATCCTTATCTTAGCTGGCCGCAGCTTCCCGAAGCCGCATGAGCGCACCGAGATTGTCAATCGTCACGATACCGACGAGTTTTCCCTCCCGGGTCACAGGCAGCAGGTCGCATCGGCATTCATTCAGCTTGGTAATGACCGTGTCCAGCATTTCCGTTGATTCGACGGAAACGGTGTCCTTGCGGATGATGGAAGCTACTGTTTCCTGGGCATCATGTCTGGACAGCGCCTCGAATAAATCGGTCTGCCGCAGAACGCCCTCCAAAATGCCGTCGCTGACGACCGGGAAATCTTTCTGGGTGCCGGTCAGCGTCAGATCAGCGGCGACCTTCAAACTGTCATCGGTGGCAAGGCTCTTGAACTCGCTGACCATCACCTGGTGAACAGGGATGCCGCCCACAGTGGCCTTCATTCGGGTCAACGCCGCTTCCTGGGTTGCACCCAGCCAGACGAAGACCGCGATAAACAAAAGAAACGGATTGTAGAACAGGCCCATCAGGCCAAACAAAACGGCAATCGAACGACCGGTGGAAGCGGCAATCCGAGTCGCCCGGCCGTAGTTCAACCGTGTTGCCAGGGCGGCCCGCAAAACGCGTCCTCCATCCATGGGAAAGGCGGGAATCATGTTAAAGGCGATCATGAACAGATTGACCGCCATGAGACGCTCCAAAAGCGGGCCGGTGGTGACCGTCAGACGCTGCAACGGCTCCCAAGAGGCCGTTGCCTGCAGCCAGACGAACAAGGCCGCGGCAATGACGACGTTGACGGCAGGGCCGGCCAGGGCCACCCACAATTCCTGCATGGGTTGGGACGGAATTTTCTGCAAGCGCGCCACACCACCGATGGGCAGTAAAATGATGTCACGGGTCGCGATCCCATAGCGCCTGGCCATCAGGGCATGGCCGAATTCATGCAGCACCACACACATGAAGATGGCCAGAATGAACAAAACGCCAACCAACACGGCGCCGAAACTTTGACCACGCTGCCAGTGCAGCAGCGCAACCCATCCGACAAGAAGAAGGAAGGTTAGATGCATATACACGTCGATACCGACGAATTTTCCGATTTTGACAGACCATTTCATGGCTTCACCTCCTGCCGGCGATCATACTCTTCGAAGTACCGGCTTATTCATTACCATTGTTGAATTAAAATTAGGGTCGATCCAGAAGGTTGCAATATGAAATACCTGATCGGTAGTCGGTAGGTCAATCCTACCCATATTCATGTGCGGTATATCTTGGAGAGAATTATCGGAATACCCGGCAGATAGGGAACCGAACAAAGGAGCACCGGTGAGCGGTCCGGGCGGTAACACCATGAAACCACACCGCACTTCGTGGCGTATAGCCGGAAGTCGACCGGGACCGGTCCATGGCCGCTTGAATCACCTCCATGGGATGGAGCATCTTGGTGTTGAGCGCAAAAGAGAGCAGGGAATGGAAGAGGAAGGCGCTTTCGGTTGCCATGGCATCCTGGTAGGTACCGAAATGAGGTAGTCGCTGATCCACGAACGCCTGCAGTTGCTGCAGGGCCTGCTTTCGGGTCACCGGCCAGATCAACCGTTGGGGCTCGATCCGGCCGAAGGTGGGCACCTGGCAGCGATCGAGCATGGCGACGATATCGGAGACATCGTTGCTGAAGAGGCAGGCCTCAGGTAGCGAGACCGCACCGCCGTAGCGTTGGCGATTGCTTTGATCGTAATTCCATTTGCCGCCCGCGGGCTTCCCACCATCCATGATGATATCATGGCGTCTGCGCATCTGCCGGTAGAAGGATTCCATCAGATACCGCTTTTTGCCTTGGAAATGCCTGGCCACATCGCCGCGTTTTGCCAAAAAATGCTCCGTATCCGTAACCGCCGAGGAAATGGACAGATGGGCGGCCAGCCGGGCCAGCTGGCGGTCCAATTGGTAGTCGTCCGGTAGCATATATTCGAATCGCGCGATGCGGTGTTCGCGGATCAGGCGGATCAGGTTGGCATCGAAGGATTGCTCGTTTTTTGGATCGTCCAAGCGCAGGTAGACCACGCGATGTCCCATGCGGACAAGGTCGTCGGCGAAATGGCGCATGGCGCTGAAAAAACTGGCTACTTTTTGAATGTGCGGCTTGACGACGTCCGTTTCCTGACGGACCTCCATCAGCGTGTAAAGGACGTCTGCTTGAACCAGCTATGCTGGGCATTGAGCTGGTCACTGAGGATCAATCGGAGGGTGGTGCCGTTTTTCACGGCTTGGGATCCTCTTCTAACGCCAATATAATGATAGCTTGCTGGATAGCCATATTTTGCGTGGTCTCCATTTTTTCGAAGAAGTCAATAGCGATCCGTTTTCAAACATCAAGCCGGTGAATCAATATCGATTTTGCTTGGGACGAAACGAAAGCCATTTAGGTGACGAGTTTCTTCTTTCCGCCATAGTAGCGCATAAACTGAACACGGTCATAAATGGACGGGTCTACGGTTTTTTCCTGGCTCATTTTGCCTTTGAAATCATCAATTGTCTTGAACCGGTTATCGGTCATCCAGGATTGAAGTCGTCCGATCATTTCACCCAGGTAGTCGATTCCGTTCTTGTACAGACAAGAGGCGACCTGAACTGCATCCGCACCGGCCAAGAGCTGTTTGATCACTGCCTCCCCGTCATGGATCCCCGTGGAAGCCGCAAGGTCACAATCGACTTTCTCGGCCATAATGGCGATCCAGCGCAAAGACATGGAAAGGTCCGACGGCGTGCTGAAAACAAATCCGTTGGTGATTGTAAAATTATCGATGTCGATGTCCGGGCTAAAGTAGCGGTTGAAGAGCACCAGGCCGGCAATTCCGGTCTGCGATAATTGTTGAATCATGGGACCCAGATCGGAAAAATAGTAGCTGATTTTCAGCGCCGTTGGAATGGAAAGCTTATGGGTGACTTCCTGCGTGACCTTGAAATAGATGCTTTTTCGATCCACGCGCGTTTTCTTGAAATCTGTCGGAGGAAAAAACATATTCAATTCCAACGCATCGGCACCGGCTGCTTCCAGTTTTTGGGCATAAGAGATCCATTCGACGGATTGCAGAAAGCAGTTGATGCTGGCAATGACCGGAATCGAAACAGACTTCTTGCTCTCTGAGACCAGGGTGGCATACTTTTTCAGATTTTCCTCGCGAACCAGGTAATCGTAGTACTCAACTGGAATTTTACGTCCGTCGTAATCGAAATACTGGCTCTCCTTGGGAAACTGCCTGGCCGTCTTGATGAAGTCGGCGTACTCCAACGCCACCTCCTCCTCGAAGATCGATTTCAGAACCACCGCAGCGGCTCCAGCCGCTTCCGCCCTCTTGACGTTCTCCACCGAACCGGTCATTCCTGAGCTTCCCACAATGATCGGATTTTTTAACTCAAGTCCCATATACTTTGTAGACAGATCCATAAACCCTCCTCAACAATGAATTGATTGCACCCATTGTTCAAATGGCCGTTACGTTGATCATCAAGGATCATGCATAGCGTGATGCCGCTTTTCAACCGTTGCGGTCCTTGTCAGACGCCCATTCAATCACGGCTTGCTGGATCGCCAGGTAGTGTGTCGTTTCGTCTTTTTCGTTGTGGATGGGAGCAATTTTCCATTGCATCATGAATTCCGAACCATCCTTGCGGTAGTTGATGGCGCGTCCATGGAAGACCCTGCCATGGGAAATGTCCATTTTCAACCGATCGATGACTTCTGGGTCGGTTTTGGGTCCTTGCAGGATCGATGGTGATTTTCCGATGACTTCATCGGGTTCATAGCCGGTCATCAGGATGAAGGCCGGATTGACATAGACGATGGGATAACCTGGCCCCGCTTCCGATATGATGATCGAGTTGTACGACTCTTCCATGGAAGCTTCCAATAACCGCTTCATAATGTATCGATAGTTTTCGTCTCTTTCGAAAATGTCAAAAATATCTTTCCTACCTTCCATTTCATTACCTCCGTGGTTGCTGTGGACGATGAACTGTTGGTATGATTGGGCTGTGGATAGTGCTTTCATTCAAGGGAATTGCTTGAAGAATGACCATTTCACCTTTGCAGCATCAAAATTATAAAGGGGGTCATCTTCCGATAGTTTGCCAGTGAAATGGGGTCCCGGCCAAATAGGTCCGCAGCCGTTGATTTTGCACAGAACGAAATTTTTCAATGCATTTCGCGGTATCGAAAGCTCCATGAATAACGACGACCAGCGGCAGATGAGTTAAGCCGTCATATCCTGAAGGAATGTATACGCGTTAGGAACGACGAAATCCTCCCGTAAATAGATCCATGCGCTGGTAATAGGCAGCAGGGCCTTTTTTTATTGACGATGACAATGATCGGGTACAGGCATTTAGCGAAATCATTATAGAAATCAGTCCAAACAAAATGAATTTTAGGCACCGGCGCATTATTTTTCGGCCCAGGGTATATCATCAAGGATCGATGAGGTTATATATCTATACAGCAAAAGGCCGAATGATTGCATTCGGCCTTTTTTGTAACTATCCGAAAACCGATTAGCCGGGAACGGAAACCGGAGATGCCTTGCCAATGTATTCCATGGTCTCCTCGTACTTGCCGCGCATATCAACGGAGCCTTGCTCCAGCTCTTTCTTGATGGGGCTCCAATCCGACGGACACTCCGTACGAAGCTGTTCAACCCGTTTGGCCATATCGTCCATCAGCATGTTAAGATCCTGAATATTCATCAGCATCTTCTCTTTTTCGGCCGTTCCGAGCTTGTCGATCTTGCGCATGGCATCGTACATCTTGGCTTTCCATGAGGTCATTTCCGATTCCATTGCCGAACAAAAGTCTTTGACATCCATTCCCATTCCTCCTTTTTGTTGAATGATAAGAAACTGAAACAAAGATAAAAAAAACTACAAGGAAGACTATAATTCAAAATAACGGCAAGATAGGATAGGAACGAGATCAAAGAAATGCGCGAATCACAGGATCGGTAATTTAGTTTGGATCAATCCTTGTAGCGATTGTTTAAATAATAGTACCAGAATCATGCTTGGGTCAATACCTGAGTTTGAGCATTGGGGGCTGAATCTCCTGAGGGAAATCGCTATAGTTTGCATTCCAGTTCTTTTTCGACCGAAAAGGTGTGCGGAGGCCCCGTTGGTGAATCACCAAATTTACGCGCAATTTGCACCAAAACCCCTTTGAACAGCCAATCGTGAATGGGAAGCATGCCATACCAGTAAGCCATGCCGGCCAATCCCTGTGGCAAAAATCGCGAAACCATTTCCAGCCTTATACGCCGTTTTGGATTGCTGTGAACTCGAAATTCGAGCAATGCGTCTCCAGGCGCCTTCATCTCGGATAAAAGCAGCAGACGACGCGGTGGCTCATGGGCAATGACGCGCCAAAAGTCCAGCACATCGCCGGTGCGCAGCTTTTTCGAATGCCGCCGTCCGCGTATCAAACCCGGTCCACCCGCCATCCGGTCCAGCATTCCCCGCAATCGCCACAGCGGTTGGGCAAAATACCATCCGTTGCGACCGCCTATCGCTTCGATGGCCTCCCAGACCTTTAATGCTTCCCCTTCAAACGCGATGCAGTAACCCCGACGCATAATGGTGCCGCCAGCATAGTCGGCATCCCCGCAAGTTGTCCATTCAGGGGGTAATTGACCCCCGCCATCGAAACAGCATGTATCCACCTGCTCTTGCTGAACGCGTTTGAGAGCTGTTCTGATCGCCTCTTCACAGCTAAAAAGCTTTACCGGAACCCATTCACGAATCGCGTTTTCTTTGCAAATCACGGGAATGCTCAGTCCTTCTGCCAAAGGCTGGGCGATGGACGCCGGCACCGGCGTGACCAGATGAATCCATTTGGCACTCAGCCAGGGGGTTAAAACCGGAACGGAGATAATAATTCTTTTGGGCAACCCGGCCACCCGGCAATAGATATCGATCAGGTCCTGGTAGTTGAGAACGTCAGGCCCTCCGATGTCCAGCGTTTTACCGGTGGTTTGTGGTGCGGACAGACAACCGGCCAGATAGTCAAGTACATTGGAAATGGCGATCGGCTGGCAGGGCGTTCGCAGCCAACGGGGTGTAATCATGACCGGCAATCGTTCGACCAGGTACCGCAGCATCTCGAACGATGCGCTGCCCGACCCCAGTATCATGGCTGCCCGAAGATTGGTGACGGGGACACGACTCGCCTCCAGTATGCCCTCTACCTCATGGCGCGATCGAAGGTGATGGCTCAGGTTTTCGTGGTCCTTGTCCCCCAGTCCTCCCAAATAGATGATGCGTTGCATGCCATTTTGTTCTGCGCACGCCACCATATTTTCGGCCGCCTTGCGGTCGGCCTCGGCAAACCGGCGTTTATGGGCGTTCATGGAGTGGATAAGGTAATAGGCTGTGTCGCACTCCTCGCCCGCCTGAATGAACGAGGCCTGATCGAGGGCGTCACCCGGCAAGATGTCCAAAGCTGGATGGCCTGCCCACGACCGGGCCAGCAGTTTCTGCGGGGAGCGCACCATTGCCCGAACGCGATAGCCTCGATCCAGTAGCATTGGGATAAGACGGCCTCCCACATAGCCGGTACCACCGGTAACAAGAATGGATCTATTCGTTGTCATTCGACGAATATCCTCTTAATCTCTTTTTATCGGACGATTTCATGATGGGTGCGCTCCGGGCCTTCTGCCAACAAAAAAGAATCGAATTCAACACGCAGGAATGCGACACCCCTTTTGCGAATGAAGTCCTGCAGGTCGGGATGCTGCCGTTTAAAGGCCTCTTTCACCCTATCGATTTCCTCGTCAGGCTTCAGAATGGTACAAGTGCCCGACACGGTTAGTGCTTGGGTATTTTCGAGTACCTGTTCGCCTCGCGTATCGATAAGCAGGCTCACCTCAGGATGGTTCTTGATATTACGGTATTTCTTGGTGTTAATCGGAGTAACCATATAAAGTCGGTCTCCAGCCTCCGAGGTGATATAGGCCATTAGTGAGCAATACGGTTTATTGCCGTTCGTAGTTGCCAGGACACAACTGCTTTTTCGCATGAGCAGCGCATTTATTTTATCGATCATATCGATATTATTCTTAGTCTTTTTGGGTTTGTTTCGCAGGACGTGACTGCCGTTACAAATATTATCACACTTACTACCTTAACAGGCACGCAACAACACGTAAACAGAAGGTGCAAACCGTAAAGGTAAAAATAGTCGGCTTTATGATGATTTCATGTTATAAATAATCAATTAGATCATATTCTTGGAACACGCTTCAATTCCAGAGTGCAATGGGAGAAAAGATGATGGCAAGCCCCATTAAAATCGGCGTGAGCTCATGTTTGTTAGGAAATAAAGTGAGGTACAACGGTGGGCACGCCCATGATCGCTTCATTACCGGAACACTCGGTGAATACGTCGAATTTGTGCCGGTTTGCCCAGAGGTGGAGTGCGGGTTGGGTACGCCTCGGCTGACGATGCATCTAAAGGGGGAAGTGGACAATCCTCGACTGGTCACTACCAAAACCGGCGAAGATCACACCGAGCGTATGATGTCATGGACGAAT
This sequence comes from uncultured Desulfosarcina sp., assembly GCA_963674765.1. GTDB lineage: Bacteria > Desulfobacterota > Desulfobacteria > Desulfobacterales > Desulfosarcinaceae > Desulfosarcina. Next base: position 6,155,338 of record OY771548.1, read on the forward strand.
AAAAGATTGGAGGAACTGGCTAACGAGGGCCTCTGTGGATTCATATTCAAAAAAGATTCTCCAAGCAGTGGAATGATGCGCGTTAAGGTTTTCAATAAAAAAGGGCAGCCGGTAAAACAAGGGCGGGGTATTTTTGCAGGTATGTTCATGCAGCGTTTCCCCTTGATTCCCGTGGAAGAGGACGGACGATTGAACGACCCCAAACTTCGCGAAAATTTCATCGAGCAGATATTTGCCTTGAAACGGTGGCGGGACACGATGGCCAAAGGCAAGACCCGCGGCAACTTGGTTGAATTTCACACGCGCAACAAGATGCTCATACGGTCTCACAGCGAAAATCACTATCGGTCGATGGGCAAACTGGTGGCCGCTGCAAAGTCGATGTCTCCCTCCGCCCTTTTTGATCGATATGAAGAAATTTTAATTGGCGCGCTGCGCTTGAAGTCTACGGTGGCCAAACACACCAATGTGATGATGCACATGCTGGGCTATTTCAAAAAAGACCTGACCGCTGATGAGAAACAGGAGATTCTGGAGATCATAACGGCTTACCGTGGCGAGATAGTGCCTTTAGTTGTGCCATTGACTTTGTTTTCCCATTATGTGCGAAAATACGATCAGCCTTATCTGAAACAGCAGACGTATCTTAATCCTCACCCAACGGCTTTGAAGTTGAGAAACCATGCTTAGCATAAATTTCACGATGGAAAGGAGACCGCCAAATGAATACGGAAAAAAAAGATGACGTGTTCGTCAAAGTAAAGGACATGGCCGGAAACGAATTTGTCTGTCCGCTGCACGAGTTGCGGAATGTCAAGAACGTCAGCGATGAGGAACTGGAAGAATGCTTTGAAGGCGATGTGGTCGGCCGCTACGCAGGACAGCTGAATATTGTCGACTCAGAAGATTGAATCCTTATGGCTGTTTTTTGACCCAGAGTCAAGACCTTCAATCTGATGACGATTGAAGCAACTATGAAAATCAATGGTTTGACGAATCAACCGCCGTTCAGCATTCGTATCAACGTCCGGTCGCCATCGATGTAATGATGCTTTAAGGCTGCTGCCGTGTGGACAACGATGACCGTCACCAAAATAATTGCGGTTACGCTGTGGAGCTGTCTAAAAATCCCGCCGAGAGATGGACTGTGCCAGATGAGCGTCGGTATTTCGATCCAGCCGAACACGACAACGGGATAACCGTAGGCTTGGGACATGAGGATGCCAGCCATCGGCTGGATCAGCAGGAGGGCATAGAGGCAGACATGCATAACCTCTGAAAGGTAGCGTAACACCAGATTGGTACCCAGAAACTTTGGTCGAGGAGTTACGAGACGCCAGAGCAAGCGCACGGCCATTAAGAAAAAAACCAATACCCCAAATGATTTGTGGACGCTGCCAACGATGGATTTGATGCCGCCATCCGGCAACCCCCGAAGCGATAGTCCACCGGCCAACATCCCGACCACAACCAAAAAGGCGAGCCAATGCAGGATACGGGCCACCAAGCCGTATTTTTCGTGGGTATTCGTAAGCATGAGGCGCCTCCTCAGGAATCAAGAGTGATGTGGAATTATTTATTTCCGACAGCCGAAGGAATGACACGAGATGCCCGTTGAGAAGGAAACCCGGTGAAGGTCATTTCCAGCGTCCCCCTTTGCCGCCTCCGCCTCGACCGCGGCCGCCTCCGGTTCCATCCCTTCGACCTTTACCCCCACCTCGTCCTAAACCCCTTCCACCACTTTTTCCTTCGGAAGTATTTTCATTCCCCGCCTTATCTGGTCCACTGCTTTCGGAGCCGTCGTGATTCGTTTCCTTTTCCGTTTCTTTTTGCATGATACTCTCCTTTCTCACGTTTGTTTAAGACAATAGCTTTTCCTATCGAACCTTGTCAAACTGTCAAATAAATGGTGGGCACACAAAGGCATATGATCAAAAACCATCAGGCCGGCAAAACGCTCCAATACTATATGGCGCCGTGCTGAGCGTGGTGTTCAATAGCCCGTTTACTTGCCCGCATTTTTTCCCAAGCCCCTACCACAATCCAGGGTATGTTCGTCCGATGTCCCCGTGCATAGAATGTCCAGGTTGCGTGCCATAAAGACCAGTTCCCCGGTCGCAATTTGGGTGATTCGGTGTTTTGTCCATTGTGCCAATTTGTGTTGATCGACGGTATTGTCCGGCTGCAACTGCCTCCGGATAGTGCGGACGATCGTTTCGAGGAAGAAAGCCTCGCCCCGCGGGTAGCCGCCATCCTGGGGTACAACGATCCAGTCGGAATTGCCCACAGCGATCAACGGGAGCTTGGCTGACAAGAGATGCTGGATCAACCGGCGACCGCTTTGCGACGATCCCGAGGATCGGCCTTCGATCATGCGATGGTCCATGCTGCGATGGTAACGGGACACGAGGTTCGTTTCGAATTCGGGCTCCCATGGCGGCAGAAAACAGGACAAACCATCGTAATTGAGCGTCAGATAGAGCAGGCCGCCGGGTCTCAGCAGTCGCTGAAAACCATGCAGGGTATCCGGGATGTTCACCAGGTCCATAACGGCATGGGCCATCACCACATCCCATCGGTTGAATAGGTTCGGCTCGGCAATGACCGCATAGATATCGGCGCATATCGCTTCCAATTCAAACTTAACACCGGATGGGGCTTGGCCCTGGAACAGCTTTTCCGAACCTGCCGCGATGTAGGGCAAACGCTCGATACGGGATTCAAATTCGTCCAGGTAGGCGCGGTTTGCCTCGATCAGGGTGTATTGCAGACGAGGCGTCAGGGCCCAATCCAGCACCCGTTCGAACATGGTGCCGATGCCGCCGCCCATTTCGATCACGGCAAGCGGTCGCCGCCGCTTGGCCTGCCGCAGATGATCGTGGAGTTTTCGCCACACCGACCGACTGAGGGAGCGGTCATCGATTTGTCTTTTCACGGCCAGATAACGGATGTCGTCCTGTGAATAATCGGTTTGCAGCGGCATTGCCTCGACTTTCCTCGATGTCAACGGTTACCGGACCGGCCTGTCCCAAGGTTCTGTGCTGCGCCATTCGCCTCGCAAACGCTTCGACCTGCCCCATGGATGCCTGCCACGAAGGCTGCGATTGCGCCCTTTCAAATGCGGATCTTCCCATGGCGTGCAATCGCTCTCGATCGGCGGCCAGTTGCGACAATGCCGCCGCGACGCCCGGTATGTCGCCGGGGTCGAAAAGAAGGCCGTTTTCACCATGGTTGATCAAATCCCGGGTGGCGCCGGCTGTGGACCCCATCGCCGGCACACCCCATCGCATGGCCTCCGCCGTGGTGATACCAAACCCCTCGTAGGCAAACGGCATGCACAGCAAATGGGCCTCGGCCATCAATTTCATCAGGCCGCTGTCCGTGATCTGGCCCCAAAAACGGATACGCGGCGCCAAGCCCAATTGGTCGCTCAACTTTCGGCACCGGTTTGCATAATCACGATCCATTTTCAAGCTGCCCACCACGTCGAGTCGCCACTGTTGCCTGCGAACCTGGGATAGCGCCTGGATCAGGGGCAGCAATCCCTTGCGGCGGATAACGAGCCCGACATAGATCAGACGTATGGGATCCTCAGCCATACTCCGTTTCGTGGGCCGCAGTGCCGGGAGGGGCCAGCGATCGCCTCCCGGCGGGGCGATCACGTAAGGGCGGGGGCGGGGGCTGAGATGAAATACCGAATCACACGTGGCCCGAGAGTTGAAGATAAAACCGTCTACCGTATCGAGATAGCACTTTTCGATCCCGGTGGGAAGGATGTTGAAAAGCGGTCGGCGCTCTTCCCTGCAATACAAGTGATGGACAATGGAGACAATGTGCAGGGACCGGTTCTTTTTCACCCCCCTGTTCAACGCGATGAGCGACGGGTGGCACAATTCATCCTGCAACAACAGATGGGGTTTGATACGTTGAAGCCCCCTTTTCAGCCGCTGTGTCAGGTTGTCGGCCAAACCCAATGGATACCGGCGCATGGAAAGGCTCAAGATATGGATGCTGTGGCCATTGCGCTCGAGATGCTTGATCAACTGCCGGTCATACCGGTATCCTCCGGTGAGCGTGTCGATGGACCCGTAAATGATCAGACAGACCACCACTAATCGGATTCCTCATAGGCCGCCCAGGCCTTTTCGTTTTCCCAGATTCGAACGGCCACCCGGTTGAATCGATTGGCTCCCAGCGCCGCGGTGAATCGCTCGAAAAACCGGCGGCAGAAGTGTTCGATGCTGGGGTTGATCGTATCGAATTCCGACAGATCGTTCAGCAGGCGGTCCCGATAGGCGTCCACGCAGGCGTCGATGATCTGTTCAAGCACGTCCAGATCAACAAGATAGCCGTGATGATCGAGTTGTGCGGCTGAAAGGCAAATTTCGACCCGGTAGGCGTGGGCGTGGGGATCATTCTCCGGCCCCCAATCGCCGCCGACAAGATAATGGCTGGCAATGAAATCACGTTGAAGCGATAGACTGTACATGGTTTTCCCCTGTGGGTTGTGGGCAGTGCCGCGAACCGGCGCCGTGGTCGAATGATGGCTTGTGGACAGCCGGGCTAAGCATAGGTCAACACCACCTGGATTGTCTCGTGCGGTGCCCGGTCGATCAGGTCGTAGGCTTCCTGGGCCTGCTGAATCGGAAATCGGTGGGTGATCAGACGTCCGGGGCGGCACCGGGCCAGCATCTCCCACGCTGTTTGCAGGCGCCTTTGGGATGTCCATCGGGCGCTGAGTTCCGGTGCAATGGTGCTGACCTGGCTTGAAGTAAGGCTGACACGATTGCGATGAAAAGGCCCGCCGAACTCGATGGCGGTGGATTTGGTGCCGTACCAGGACCCGATCACCAGGCGGGTGTGATACCCGGCCAGCGCCAGGGCGACATTCAGGGCATCGGGTTTGCCGGAGACTTCGTAGATCAAGTCTGCCCGGCTGTCGCCATTGGATTCTCCCATAATGGCCGCTGTTTGAACTGCCAGATCCGCCTCTTCGCCCGAAAATAGACCGGTTGCCCCGAAGGCGGCTGCGGCATCGCGTCGTATCTGCTGGGGATCGATACCTATCACGGCTGCAAGCGGAAACCGGCTCAACAGCGCGGTCACCAGCAGGCCGATGGTCCCCAACCCCAGAACGACAACCCGCTCGCCGACCAGCGGCCGTCCATCCATCAAAAGGTTTACGGCCGTTTCCATGCTGGCCAAAAAAACAGCGTCATCGATGGAGATATCGTCGGGCAATGGCAGCAGGGACTCAGGGGCGGCGGTGAAGTGGCTGGCATGGGGATGAAAGGCGAATACGCGTCTGCCGAGCCATCCAGCATTGTCGGGCTTCCCGGCGGCGATCACCTCACCGACACTGCTGTATCCATAGGCGAGCGGATATCGAAACGCCCCGCTCAGCGACGCGATCTTACTGTCCACGGCCATTTGCTCGGGAAAGTGCCCGCCGAAGATGAGCATTTCGGTGCCGGCACTGATGGCCGACAGGCGATTGGCCACCAACAGCTCGTTTTCCTCCGGTTGGGGAACCGTTCGGCGTTCGATGGTTGTGCGCCGCGGTTTTTCAAATATCAGGCGATACTGGTTCATTCTTTGACATTGCCGGGTTTGGCCCAAATGATCAGATCGTCCTCCATACGTTCGTAATTGATGTCCGTCAGCGAAAGCTTGGATAGGGGAGCGGTCGAGCGGCCATCGACTGCCTGCAGGCCACCGACAAACGCCGGTGAAACGGTGATGATGAACAGGTCAGCCAGTCCGGCCCGAATAAAACTGGTGATCACCTGGGCCCCGCCTTCAACCATTAAGCTGTGAACCCCGCGGTCATGGAGTTTTTGCAGCAGTGCATGCAGGTCGATCCGGCCCCTGCCGTCCAGCGAACACGGCAGGCAGACCGCCCCGGCACGGGTTAAGGCCGCCTGTCGGTCCTCCGGGCGGTTGGCGGCACTGGCCAGCCATACGGCGCGATCCTTTTCCTGCAAGAGCCGGCAGGCAGTGGGGGTGCGAAGATGGGTGTCCAGTACGACTGGGCGGGGATTGGCGCCGTCCACCAGGCGAACCGTCAACCGGGGATCATCGGCCAGCAGGGTGTTGATTCCGATCAATATGCCGTCGAACAAGGCACGCAGACGGTGGGTCAACGTCATGGAGGCACGCCCGCTGATGGCCAGGGGGCGGTGATCGATGGTGGCAATACTGCCGTCGAGGCACTGGGCATAGCTGACGAGGGTAAAGGGGCGGCCGTTATGGTTGCCGCCAGCGTGCACCGCTTGCAGGTGGCGATCAAGGTCATCGATGCAGTTGATTGAGGGGGAAGATGCCATTCGATTCGCCCTTTAAACCGGATCCTGAAAGGAGCGGGACGGAGTTTTTGGCCTCACGCGCAACCACGACCACACCAAACCCGCTCCCATACCGACCAGCAGTAAATCCCGAGCCCGCATGATCAAACATACTGTCAAACCAATTGTCGGATCAAGCGCTAATGTACCCAACATCAACACCTGGCTGCTTTCCAGAGCGCCCAGCGCCCCCGGCAGGGGCAGCAGGAACGCCAGCCGGGCTGCCAGGACGACGCCTATTAACGGTGTGAGCGACAACGGCAATCCACAAACAAAATAGATCAGCCAAAATTCACCGATCATGCATGCCCATTGGGCCAGTGAAGCGGCGATGTAAAGCACGATGACCCGAGGGGGCTGGCGCAGCATCTCGCCGGTACGTCTTTCGGCGGTTTGCAGCCATGTGCGCGCACAGGCAAAACCCGGCCGATGGCCAACCCTTTTGCATAGGGCCTCCAGCCAATGGCTGAGCGGCGTTTTACCGATCGCCAGGTCCGAAAGGATCGATCCCGTCAGCAGAATGAGGATTGTGATGCCGGCAATGGCGTCTATGGTTGCGGATGCGGCCAAAAGTCGGGCCTGCAGCAAAACGATCAAACCGACGAGCAGAACGATGCCATTGATGCAGAATTCAATCAGCCGGTCCGCGGCGACGGAGGCTGTTGCATCCTGGGCGACGGTATTGTGCCGGCGAATCAGCATGTCCACTTGAAAGGGCTCACCGCCGAATTGCGGGCCCGGGGTGAGGTAGCTGATCGCATTGGCCCCGATTCGATAGGCGGCCAATCGGTGAATGCCGATAGGGTACCCACTGCTCCGAAGGATTAGCTTCCACCGCAGGCTCATCGCCCAAATAATGGCGGCGTTCAGGATGAACAGCACGGCCAGGTGTTCAATATGCCAGTGAAGCAACGGCGAAAGTGCTCGGCTGAGCGAAAAGTTCCTGAAAGCGCTCCAATACAGGATCGCGGCTACGATAAGAAAAAGGCCGCTCAAATGGCGGCGCCGGATCCATCGCAGGTGCAGCAGGGATGCAGCTGTCCGAGCCCCTTCGGAGGACGAGTGGATAGTTGGGGTGCCGTTTGCGCCGATTTTCGTCCTGAACAAGGTGTCTTCCGGCCGCCACAGCGACCCGCGACCCGTTCCGGTAATGATCAGCACGACCATGCAGTCAAAAACGAGCACCTGCAAAGCGACAGGTGTTGCAGTCGGCAGGAGTGCTGCGGCGATGACGGCTCCTGCCATGGCCGCTGATCGACCCAGCCACCCCGACACCATCATGCACCACAATACAACCCAGACCACGGCACCTGACGGCCGGACGGCAAAAACGGCCTGCCATGCGTGGAACCCCGCCAGCAGGATAACCAGCCTCGCCGCAGCCGCAACGATGGTACCGGATCTTGCGAAAAACAGACGCCACCGGTGGGCCGTTTCATCGCCGAGACGGACTGTCACCACCAGCCAATCCCAGACAAACCCCAAAAGAAGCGGTACCATGAACAGTATCGCTGCATGTTTCAGCAGCGTTGCGGAAAGTCCCGGCAAGAGGGCCAAGGCGACAAACCCCATGTGTATGCCGGCCATGGCCCTTCCAAACGGACGATCCGGCAGCGGCCGAACGATTTTTCCGCGAAAGCGGCGATGGGTCAGGCCCAAATGAAAAAGGTAGTAGCTCAGTCCGACCAGCAGGAAAGCCGGTGGCAAGCGCTTAAGCAAGACGGCCGCCGCCGAAGCGATCAGCAGTCCTAAAGCGTCCATGGACATGTCCAGCCGTTTGCCCAACAGCGATTCGGTGCGGGTCAGACGCGCCACCAGACCATCGCAGAAATCACCGCATCCGATGGTCAGATACAACAGTGCCGGCAGCCAAATGATCCAGTCCGCCTGGTCGGGTTTTCCCGCGGCGACAAGGGCGACGCCGGCCAGCACGCTGATCAACCATCCCCTGACCATGGTGATCATGTTGGCGGCTCCCAATCCGTAGGATGGTCTTTGATCGGGCGGCGGCAAATGCGCGGCCAGATTTTTCCACATCACCCAATGAACAACCGCCAATACCGGCGCTGCCGCCAGCCACCCCTGGAGCCCCTTTGGCAGCCCGACCAGAAGGTAAAAAAGCGCGAAGAGGCCCGTCAATGCCGTCCATTGAACGACGAGCAGGCCGATGACCCGGCGCTGCCGAAGGCGGATTGCGGATACGGGCCGAGTTGTGATGAAGTGGTCCATGGCAGCGTTCAGATAAACATTTTACCCTACCGGGAAAGCCGGAGGCGCCCAGATTTTGCGTTGTCAAGGAATCCCAGGAAATTACGACGGCTTCGCCTGTGACGCCTTGGCGCTAAAGCCCTCCGACTTTTGCCACGCTAAAGTTTAGGCTTGGGAAAGGCTCGGATTCATAAATTTGTTGGCAATTTATTCTAACACTGCAATAAAAGAAGGACAGATTCAACCAAAATGAGCGGTACACCTTAGATCAACGGCATGTGGGAATGACCCCGAACGGGCATTCCACCTTGAAAGCAGGGGCCGAACCGATGCAAAACAACCGTTCTTCAGGCGATGCCGTTTCGGTTGGCACTATTTTCTCTCCCGGAACGCGCTACGTTTTGATAGGGTCTATCTTCTTATTGTTCCTATTGTTGACGGCCAGTGCGTTATCGATCCCCTTTCTCTTCGAATCACCGTCCATGTGGTACAAAATTGGAATCGACAAGAGCCTGCTACGCACGGGCAAGATGGTGGGTATCTTCGCCGGGCTACTGGTGCTGCTTCAAGTGCCCCTGGCCGGGCGAATCAAATTGTTAGATCGCCTGTTTTCATTGCCCGGGTTGATCCGTCAACACCGTTACAATGCATGGATCATCGTCCTCATGGCCCTGCTCCACCCGGTGTGCGTATCCATCCCCGAGGACAGGCTGTTCATCCCGCTGGAGATACGCTACTGGCCCGAATGGGTCGGTGTGGTGTTGCTTGTCTTGGTCCTGCTGCAATTTTTCACCAGCCAATGGCGCAACCGGTTGAAGATCACCTTTCACACCTGGATGCGGGTTCACCGCACTGCAGGGTTGCTGATAGTCATATTCCTGATCATTCATATGTTGTACGTAAGCGAAACGTTCGAAGCTGAAGGCCTGCCGCGCACAGCGGCGCTGACCGCCGTGGGTTTATTTTTACTCGTTTTTCTGTGGATCCGCACGGGTTGGTTTTGGCGAAGCCGTTCCTATACGGTCGCCCGCGTCGAGCCTGTGGGAGTCGATTGCACCTGTGTTGAATTGACACCGTCGGACCCAACTGTTTTTGGTTATGCCCCCGGCCAATTCGCCTTTGTCTCTTTCCGGTCGAAACAGGTTGGCAGGGAGCCCCATCCCTTCACCCTTTCATCCACGCCAAGCCGGCCCGGGACGCTGCAGTTCACCATCTGTGCCAGGGGCGACTGGACCCGAACCGTCGCGCATCTTTCCAAGGGCGATCGGGCTCGGATTCAAGGGCCTTTCGGGCGATTCGGTCACTTGTTCACCATTCCCGGTCGAGAGATGATCCTGATCGCTGGTGGCATCGGCATCACACCCATGCTCAGCATGTTGCGTTTCCTGGCCGACCGTCGCGATCCGCGCCCTGTCACGCTGATCTGGTCCAGTCGCAGCCCGGAACGGGTCGTTCATGCAGACGCGATGGATGCGGTACAAGAAAGATTGGCGGGTTTGCGCCGGTTTTTAATTTTTACACGCAATACAAAGACTGGCAACCGGGTGAAGAGACTGGATCGGGAAACGCTGAAACGGTTGGTCGGTCATCAAAGTCACGATTCAGCGGTATTTATCTGTGGCCCTCGCAAAATGATGATGCAGGTGAAAGCAGACCTGAAGGCCCTCGGATTTCCTGCACATTCAATTTTTACGGAAGTGTTCGGGTTTTAGACACCAGGTTCGAGAACCATCTTTACCATATACCGCCGGCCCGTTCGTCGGCCATATCCGTAACCACAGATTGGAGGCCCATCATGAAAAAGATCATCAAGCACCTGATTGTAATTTTCTCTGCTTTTTTTATCCTTTCACCCGCACAGGCAGCGGCCCCCGAGTGGAAATTGGATTTTGACCATACAGGTCTATATTTCAGTATCGATCACATCTATTCCGTTGTGAGAGGACATTTCGATACATTCGAAGGCACCGTAAAATTTTCTCCCGATGACCTGGCGAACAGCCGTTTCGATTTCGAGGTCGAGATAAAAAGTATCAATACCAACAACAGCAAGCGGGATAGGCACCTCAACTCTGCCGATTTTTTTGATTCCAAGAAATATCCGACCATGACCTTTACAAGTCGTGAGGTCACCCACGTCAAAGACAATCAATATACAGTCGACGGTACATTGGCCATCAAGGATGTCAGCAAACGGCTGTCGGTGCCATTTACATTCCTCGGCAGCAAGGATTTCCCCTTCGATCAGAAACTTGAAGTTGCCGGGTTCGAGGCTCGCATGACTCTCGACCGTTTGGCATATAACGTGGGTAGCGGTAAATATGTCGACATGGGTGTCGTCGGAAGGGAGGTGGAAGTGTTGATCAGTATGGAGGTGCTGCGAAAAAAATAAAGCATACCGCTGATGCTCCCGGACTGATAGAATAGGGTTCACCGCGATTTCGACAGTGACGACGGATGAACTTCCACGGTAGATCAACAGACCGGCGCGGTAGACGAAATTGCCTACGCCAGCCTCGATTCCAGCCTTCAGTAAAGCCAGCGACCCATCCAGCATAATTGAAAAATTTGATACCCGTATTGACGACATCAGCATAATTTGCGAAAACCATCAAAAGATATGAAAAGCGCTGCATCAAGCAATCAACCGTCCCGTATAACATCTACAAGGAGGAATCCCCATGGCGAATTGTTGTGACATGAAAGAAGGCGATCTGTATGTTTGCAATACCTGCGGTTTGGAATTGGAGGTAAAAAAAGCCTGCGGCTGTAAACCCGGATCAAAGGACGCCTGTAATGTTCCTCTTATGTGCTGCGGCAAGGAGATGTCCAAAAAGAGCACCTAAGTTTGGCCCAACCTGCCGGATAACAACGAAGGCGTGCTCAGCATTTCATCTTGATGCGCGCCTTTGTTGAAGCTGACTATGGTTAAAGAAGCGCCATATGCGATCTGACCACATCCTCTATTTTTTGGGGTTTCCACGATCCAGCGCACTTCTGACTGTTTTGGCCAAGTCCTTCAAAGGGATTGGTTTCATCAATACATGGCCGATACCTGCCTCGGAGAGATCTTCGGAAATCAGTTTTTCACTAAATCCGGTACTCAAAATAATCGGAATATCCGAACGAAGTTTTTTTATTTCTCTTGCTAAAATATCTCCTGTCATATGCGGCATGGTCATATCGGAGATCACCAAATTTCAGTGCCTGAACACTTTGGCGGATTTCTTCCATGGGAAGCAGATTTTTGAATTCATCACGATAGCTAAATGGCTCTGGCAATTTCCAAGTTTTTCTCTGCCACTGCGCGAAGATAATTTTTTATCGAACCCTGGGCAGCGGTTTTAACAAGGTTGATGATGGCGTGGGTTCCATTGCTGAGATTGCTTTCAATATTGGATTTGACGGCACGTTTGACCAGTTGGAGGGCAATCACCCCTCCACACGTAAAAAGGATGATGGATAGTCCCAAATAAGCCAATAGCAATTTGGTGCGTAATCGCATATTGTATATTCTTCCAAGGAATTCGATGATCCAAACCACTTACAAGGTCATTTCATAAAAAGCTTTTCCTTAATTTTATCCGATTCGCCGGGATCGCCAGAAAACGAACCTCTTTTACTGGATATGTGGCCATGCATGGCCTGGAAAAGCTTTCTAGGATGATAATGCCCCCTTTTTAGATTGATAGATGCATGCGGGTCACGGGAATGACGCACGTTCACATGCGTTGAGCGTACCTTGCGCCAGGCGGGCCTGTCAAATGTTGCGATAGTTTGATATTGGACAGCCGATGGCCTTTTAACCCTATGAGATAGAGAATGTTGGTGACAATGTATCGATTTGAGGACAGTTTTAATGGCGGTACATGACGAAAAATTCAAGTCTGTCAATGAGCACGGGGCCAAACGCATTTGTACCATGCTGCCGAATGAGAAAGCAGGACTTGTTGAAAAGATTCGCGTTTTAAACTGCCTGTATCAGATTTCCGAGTTGGTGGTCGACGGCACCAATGCTTTTAACGAAACCATACAGGCCATCATAGACTTGGTACCGCAGGCCTTCGAATACCCCGAGAAGGTTGCTGCGGCGATTTCGCTGGGTGAAACGCGATATCGATCCTCCGGTTTTAAATTTTATACGTCAAGTGCGCATAAATCTATTGTCGTGAATGGTGAAGTTCGTGGACAGCTTGAAATTGGTTGCATTGAGGACGGATCCTTTGCACTCAGCACAGAGGGTGTTTGCACCATAGAAGAAAACAACCTGCTCGAGGCCATCGCCAAAAAAATAGCATACATCATCGACCGAAAAGAGGCATTGGACAAAAAGAAAATCCTGGAGGAACAACTCAGACATGCAGACCGTTTAGCGACCATCGGTCAATTGGCCGCAGGAATCGCCCATGAATTGAACAACCCATTGGGAGATATTCTGGGGTTTGCTCAATTGGCGTCCAATTCTCCTAATTTGAATGATGATGTTTATCGAGACTTGGTCAAAATAGTAAAATCAACGTTGTATGCAAGGGAAATTATAAAGAAAGTATTGTTTTTTGGTAGACAGACGCATCCCAAGGAAGCACAGGCCGACTTGAACAAACTGATTGGCGATTGGATCGATTTCTTTGAATCGCAATGTGCAAAAAACGGAATCCAGATCGTTGTGGAGAGAGATGAAGGGCTGCCGATCGTGAAAGGCGACCCCGCACAGCTCAATCAAGTGATCGTCAATGTCGTGATCAATGCCATCCAGGCCATGCCTGACGGCGGGACGCTGACCATTAGCACCATTTCACAGGAAGACTGGGCGTCGATCCGCGTCGAGGACACTGGGCAAGGTATCGAAGAAGAGAATAAGGATAAAATATTCCTTCCTTTCTTTACCACCAAAGACGTCGATGAGGGCACCGGACTGGGACTCTCCGTGGTTTATGGAATTGTCAATGAGCATGGCGGATGCATCGAGGTTGACAGCAGGAAGGGGAAGGGCTCAACGTTTCAGATCAAGTTTCCCATATAGAATGAAACAAAAGGATCAAATGACGACTCAATCTGAACATGGATATTCGATTTTAGCAGTCGACGACAACCGCAATGCATTGGAAATCATCAAACGAATTTTGGCCCGGTCGGGCTACGACGTGATCACCTGTGAGGGGGTGCCGGAGGCCGTCAACATATTGGATAATCAGCGCGTTGATCTGGTGATTACGGACATGAAAATGCCAAGGCACAGTGGGTATGAACTCGTCCGCCATGTCAGCGAGAATTTAAACGATACGGCCGTTATCATGGTCACCGGTTATCCGTCCATCGAGGGTGCGGTCGAGGCCATTAAGATCGGCGCGGATGATTTTCTGGCCAAGCCTTATACCGATGATGAATTGATTTCTGTTGTTCGACGGGCGCTTGACCGGTTGACAGCGCAGCGTGCGGCACAGAGTGTATTGGAATTGGACGCATCCTTTGGCATCGTCGGCATCAGTGAACCCATGAAAAAGGTATTCAAGCTGATTGCCAAGGCGGCCACCATGACCGCCAACGTTTTGATTTCAGGTGAAAGCGGGACGGGCAAGGAACTGGTCGCCCGGGCCATTCACTACAACAGTCCACGTTCATCGGCAGCGTTTGTCCCGGTGAACTGCACGGCAATACCCGAGAGTCTCATTGAGAGTGAACTTTTCGGCCACGAGAAAGGCGCCTTTACCGGAGCGAATGCGAACCGGTCCGGTTTTTTTGAAGTCGCCAACGGCGGCACCTTGTTTTTGGATGAAATCGGAGACGCCAGCCAAAACCTTCAGGCCAAGCTGCTCCGCGTGCTGCAAAACAAGGAGATCATCAAAGTCGGTTCCAGTCAGATCATCAAAGTCGATGCACGAATTGTAGCGGCCACGAACAAAGGCCTTCTGGACCTCATCAATAGGAAATTGTTCCGGGAAGATCTGTATTACCGCATCGATGTGATCGACATTCCCATACCGCCATTGCGCGAACGCGGCGAGGACGTGCCTTTGCTCATCCAGCACTTCGCGGCCCAACTCTGTAAGGAGATGGGTCGTGAACCGTTGTCTTTCTCGGATCGCGCAATGAATGCCATGACAGCCTATTCGTGGCCGGGAAATGTCAGAGAACTGGAAAACCTGGTTCAAAAACTGATCGTCGCGGTGGACGGAAATAACGTGGATATTGTTGATTTACCCGGGAGAATGCGTTTTTCGATCGAACACCAGGCGGGCCTGAATCGTTCATTGGCCGCTGTAGAACACGAGTACATCCAGAATGTGCTGGCCAGTGTCGGCGGCAACAAAACGCATGCGGCAAAAATTTTGAAAATAGACAGAAAGACCTTGCGGGAGAAACTGAAAAAAATCGCCCCCCATTCAAAATAGCGGTGCGTTTTTCTCCACCGAGGCTGCTTTCCCCACGGAAACGTGCCCCCGGCACATCCTTTCCGGCTCGACCCTTTGCAAGTATTATGTATTTAAATTTATGATAAAAAAATAATATTGGAGCTGGGCCGGTCATGCTGAACGTGCATTGGTATCTCTTTTGCTTTTGCTTAATAGATAATCCATGTAACCCACACCTCCTTCCCCGCAGGGAGAGCGGTACCCTCCTGGCACCAGAATTGCGGAGACGACACGGGTGACGGCATCTCGAGGGATTATGACAATGAAGGCTGTCTTGCACAATCCGATGGTAGATCGTCATTCAAAAATGCACCCCGTTGCCAGGGATGCGAAAATCGGGGACATATGAGTCTTTTTTGGATTCCCATGCTATTGGTCTTGGGCTCGGTCGGACCACTGGTGGCCACGCGTTGGGGACGCAGTGTCTGCACGACAATCACCGCGCTTTTTCCGGCGGTCGCTTTGGCTGCCGTGGCCTTCCGCATCCCGCGCATTTTCGACGGACACGTTTTTCGCCATTATGTGGACTGGATCCCCAGGCTCGGATTGAACTTCGCTTTCCGCATGGACGGCCTCTCCGTATTGTTTTCGACGCTGATCCTCGGTATCGGCCTGCTGGTCATCCTGTATGCCCACTACTACCTGTCCGCTAAGGATCCGGTCGGTCGATTTTACGCCTATCTATTGCTGTTCATGGCATCCATGGTTGGTATCGTGCTCGCAAACAACCTATTGTTGCTCTGGTTTTTCTGGGAACTCACCAGTATCAGTTCCTTTTTGCTGATTGGATACTGGCACCATCGCAGTGACGCCCGCAAAGGGGCTCGCATGGCCCTGACGGTCACGGGTGCCGGCGGACTGGCATTGCTGGGCGGCTTTATCCTCATGGGCCAAACCGTTGGGTCCTTCAACATCGATCAGGTGCTTTCTAACGGCGACCTGATCCGCGATTCCAGCCGATACCCCACCATCCTCCTTCTCCTGTTATTGGGGGCATTTACCAAATCGGCACAATTTCCGTTTCATCTTTGGCTTCCGCATGCCATGGCCGCCCCGACACCGGTCAGCGCGTACCTGCATTCGGCAACCATGGTAAAAGCAGGCATCTTCCTGCTGGCGAGACTGTACCCCGTCCTTTCCGGTACCACGAGCTGGTTCTTGATCGTCAGTGTTACCGGCATGGTCACGATGCTCTTCGGGGCGTACCATGCACTGTTCAAACACGATCTGAAAGGACTGCTCGCCTATTCCACGATCAGCCACCTGGGGTTGATCACGCTGCTGTTTGGTATGGGAACCGCGCTTGCCGCGGTGGCGGCCGTCTTTCACATCATCAACCATGCCATCTTCAAGGCGTCTTTGTTCATGGCGGCCGGCATCATCGATCATGAAACCGGCTCCCGGGACATGCGCAAATTAAACGGCCTCTGGAACCATATGCCCATCACGGCCACCCTGGCCATGGTGGCCGCCGCGGCGATGGCCGGCGTACCGCTGCTCAACGGATTCTTGTCCAAAGAGATGTTTTTTACGGAAACGTTGCAGCAGAGCACGCTGGGATCCATTTCCTGGATGGTGCCTGTGTTTGCCACCATCGGCGGTGCTTTCTCCGTCGCCTACTCGCTGCGGTTCATCCACGATGTGTTTTTCAACGGCGCGCCGAAGAATTTGCCCAAAACGCCCCATGAACCACCCCGCTATATGCGCGTACCGGTCGAAATCCTGGTTGCGCTATGTCTGATCGTTGGCATTTTCCCTGAATATACCGTCGGGGATGTGCTTGCCACCGCCTCAAGGGTCGTGTTGGGTGACCGGTTACCCGAATACCACCTGAGCATTTGGCACGGCTTCAATCTGCCGCTGCTGATGAGCCTGTTAGCGCTGTTCGGCGGCGGCCTTCTCTATATCTACCGGCAACGGCTCTTCAGGCTTCAAACCTATTTTCCGGAGCACAACGGGAGCCAACGATTCGATGATACGCTCACCGGGCTGCAGCAGCGCATGCACCACTGCCTGGCCGGGCTTGACAACGGCTCCCTGCAGCGTGCCGTGTTCTGGCTGTTTTTCGTGGCCTTGGTTTTTTCGATGGTGCCGTTGATGGAACTCGACATGACCATTGGCGCAAGACCGCAAATCCCCGTTGATTTTGTCATGATCGCTGGTGCCACCTTGCTTTGTGTCAGTTCCGTCGCCACCGTCCTCTGGCATCACCAGCGACTGATTGCGATTCTGTTGCTTTCCGTGGTGGGCATGGTGGTCGCCATTGCCTTTGCGCTGTTTTCTGCACCCGATTTGGCATTGACCCAATTGGCCGTGGAAGTGGTCACGATTGTGCTGCTTTTGCTGGCCCTTCATTTTCTGCCTCAGCGGATCCGCAATTTTTCCTCTCCGAACAGAATCATCAGAGATGCATCGCTGGCGGTGTTGATCGGCGGTGTCTTGGGGACCATCACCTTTGCGCTCATCACCCGACCGCTCGAATCCATCTCCGGGTATTTCGTCAACAATGCCAAAGCCCTGGGCGGTGGCACGAACATCGTGAACGTTATCCTGGTCGACTTCCGCGGCTTCGACACCTATGGCGAAATCAGCGTGCTGGCCATTGCCGCCCTGGGCATCAGCAAACTGATTGAACGCATGCGTCCGATTCATTCTGCCGTGGATGCCGATGGACTGCGTTGGGCGAGCGACAAGCATCCGATGATGCTGTCTGTCGTCTCCCAGGCACTATTGCCATTGGCCATGATGGTGTCCGTCTACATTTTCATGCGTGGACACAATTTGCCCGGCGGTGGTTTCATCGCCGGACTGATCACCACCGTTGCGATGATCCAGCTGTATATTGCGCAAGGATACGCCTGGTTGAAACGCCGGTTGTCCATCAATTATCTCCATTTGATCGGAAGTGGTTTGCTGATCGCCGCTGGGACCGGCGTCGGCAGCTTTTTGTGGCATCAGCCGTTTTTGAAAAGCTGGCACGGTCATTTCCACATCGCTTGGTTGGGTGAGATCGAATTGGCCAGTGCCATGGCGTTTGACCTGGGTGTATACCTCACCGTTGTGGGGGCTTGCATGATGATTTTGTCCAGACTCGGGCGATTGACCCATCCACCCATATCTCCATGAAAGGATACGCGTTATGGAGTTGATTTTCGCTCTCTGTGTCGGCGTGATGACCAGTTGTGGGGTATACCTGTGCCTTCGCGGAACCACATTTACCATTGTCATTGGCTTGACCTTGCTCTCCTATGCCGTTAATCTATTCCTTTTCGCCAGTGGCCGCCTTCATCTCAATGCCGCACCCATATTGGGAGTGTCCCATCGAATCGCCGATCCGCTGCCCCAGGCGCTGGTGCTGACGGCCATCGTCATCGGTTTCGGCATGACGGCGTTTCTCGTCGTGTTGGCCATACGAACCTGTGCCGACTGGGGCAATGACCATGTCGATGGGACGCCACAAGCCATAGAGCATATCATTCAACAGGGGAAAGGGCGTTCATGAACCATCTGTCCATTCTTCCGGTATTGCTGCCGTCGTTGGCTGCCGTCACGATGCTGTTGCCGCCCCTGTCTTCACGGCTCAACCTGCAACGCTGGGTTGCTTGGGGGGTGCTCGTCGCGCTGGTGGCCACCGCGGGGCTATTGGTCCTGCAAGCACGACTTGAAACGCTGACCTACGCCCTGGGGGGCTGGCAGCCGCCATTCGGCATCGTTTTTGTCGTTGATCGCCTGGCGGCCTTGCTGATAGCTCTGACTGCGGTGCTTGCCCTAAGCGCCGGGTTGTACAGTGCCGAGGAAGACGATCGCAAAGGGCCGTTCTACTATCCGCTGTTCCTGTTCCAGGTCATGGGCATCAATGGCGCGTTCCTGACCGGAGACCTTTTCAATCTCTTCGTTTTTTTTGAGATCCTGTTGATTGCCTCGTATGCACTGATAGTTCACGGGGGCGGGCGTGAGAAAACCAAGGCGGGGTTTCATTACGTCACCTTGAATCTTATCGGATCGGCCCTTTTTCTGGTTGCCCTGGGTACCCTTTATGGAACCTTAGGCTCGCTGAACATGGTGGATATGGCCTGTCGGGTCGGACAACTCCGACCTGAGGATCTGACCCTGGCCAAAACCGGCGGTCTGCTTTTGCTATTGGTTTTCAGTTTGAAGTCGGCCTTGCTGCCGGTGCATTTTTGGTTGCCCAAAACGTATACCGCGGCATCAGCCTCGGTGGTCGCGTTGTTTGCCGTCATGACAAAGGTGGGGTTCTATTCGATCTGCCGGGTTTTCGTCGGTATTTTCGGAAACGACGCCGGTGCATTGGCGAATCTCGCCACGCCCTGGATATGGCCGCTGGCGATCGCCACCATTGCCATAGGAAGTGTGGGGGTTTATGCCGCAACCTCACTGCGGTTGATAACGGCGAACATGGTTATCGTTTCGGTTGGAACGTTACTGCTTGCCTTTGTGATTGACGGCGGGCAATCCTTGTTCGTCGGATTTTACTATATGCTGCATTCTACCATTGTCACCGGCGCGTTGTTTCTGCTATCCGATCTTATTGGAAAGCAGCGGGGAATCGCCATGGATGAGATGGTCAGGGCACGACCGGTAAACCAGGCAACGCTCTTATCAGGGTTGTTTTTCGCCTTTGCCATTGGCGCCATCGGCTTGCCGCCCCTGTCCGGTTTTGTCGGCAAAGCCTTACTCTTGCAGTCATCGAGCCGGTTTGCCGAGCAGGTGTGGGTGTGGCCGGCCCTCTTGATCAGCAGCCTGATGGCTATGGTCGCGTTTTCGAGGGCGGGTAGTACTTTTTTTTGGCACGTTTCTCCAAAAGACGCGTCAGGCGGCAAGAACGTGCGGTTGACCCAAATGGTTGCCATCTCCATTTTGCTGTCGGCAACCGTATTGATGACCGTTTTCGCCGATTCAATTTTGGCATATGGCCAGGGTGCCGCCAGAGATATTCGCAACCGCCCGATAATCATTCAACAGCATCCCCAGGGTGACAGGAGCCCAATCCATGCGACACATGAATCTTAGGCGCTATTTTCCCGATCCATTCAATTTTGCATTGTTATTGGTCGTCTGGTTGTTGTTGACCCACCGATTTACGGTCGGCAATCTTTTACTTGCTGCAATGCTGGCTTGGCTCATCCCATTGGGTGTCAGCAGAATCCGATCGACCACGACGCCCGTCAGAAAACCAATACGACTGTTTGCTTTTTTAGGGGTGCTGGTGGGTGACATTGTTGTCTCCAATATTGTCGTTGCCAAACAGGTGCTGGGGGTGCCGGAGCGCTTGCTGCAGCCCGGATTCGTTGCCATACCACTGGATCTGGAAGAGGCGCTACCGATCACGATACTGGCGAGTACGATTTCCCTGACTCCTGGAACCGTCAGCATCGAGATCAGCAAAGACCGGAAAACGCTCTACGTGCACGCCCTGCATGTGGAGAACGAAACGGACCTCGTCGGTCGGATCAAACGTCGATACGAGAAACCGCTGAAGGAGATTTTCGGATGTTAAAAGCGATTATCTTGGCCGTGATTGCGATCATTGGTGTCTCGCTACTGTTGAATCTGTGGCGTTTCATGATAGGGCCCCATACGCTGGACCGCGTGATTGCCCTCGATACCATGTACATTAACGCCATCGCCCTGATCGTCATTATAGGCATTCATATGGGATCCCCGCTTTACTATGAAGGGGCCCTGATCATCGCCATGCTGGGATTCGTCAGCACAACCGCGGTGTGTAAATTCATCCTGCGGGGTGATATTGTCGAATAGGAGGGTCATACCATGCCAATAGCAGAACTGATCACCGGATTTTTCCTCATCGTTGGTGCCGTGTTCCTGCTGGTCGGGTCCATCGGACTGTTTCGACTGCCCGATTTTTATATGCGCCTGCACGGCCCCACCAAGGCATCGACCCTCGGTATTGGGGCCATCCTGATGGCGTCGATCGTCTTCTTTTCACTCGAGGGAAGCGGCATCAGAATCAAAGAGGTTTTGATCATATTGTTCCTTTTTTTATCGGCCCCGATCACCGCCAACATGCTGGCAAAGGCCGCCCTGCATGTCAGAAGAAAGCCCCGCGGCGATACGTTGAACCATGACCGGTTGGAGGCGATTCGGGAACGCAGACAGTGATCACCGGCAGCTGATTTTGAATTATCTCCGCCCTTGGGTCGCTTTTGGTTTCGTCAACACTGGGTTTGTGACTTGATCTCACGAATAAAATTTTTGAATGAACATCAACCTTCATTTTTCCATTGGGTTACTCAGTCCTGCACTTGCGGGTGAGGCCGAGAGTTTGGTCCGGACAAACAGTGAATAGATGAGTACTGATATTTTGCAGTTGATAGCCTACGTGTTGCTGGCATTGGGATTTTCATTTCTCTGCTCCGTGGCAGAAGCGGTTCTCTTGAGTGTTACACCTTCATACATCGAGGGCCTGAAAGAGAAACGACCAAAACGTGCGGCACGTTTGAAACGGTTGAAGCAGGAAAAGGTGGATCAAGCGTTAGCCGCCATTTTGACGTTGAACACGATTGCACATACGGTCGGGGCTATCGGAGCCGGGGCAAAAGCCACCATTGTTTTTGGAAACTATTGGTTTGGCCTCTTTTCGGCGTTAATGACCTTCATGATCCTTTTTCTTTCTGAAATCATTCCCAAAACGATAGGTGCCGTCTACTGGTCTAAGCTCACCGGCTCGACAGCACTTTTTGTGCATATGTTGATGATAATTCTTTATCCAGTGGTGTGGATTTCAGAGAAACTAACACGGTTGATCGCACGCAAAAAAAGCCTGCACGTGTTCAGTCGAAAGGAGTTCGCCGCCATGGCAAGGATCGGAGAGCACACAGGCCATATTAAAAAGAGTGAGTCACGGATAATTCGCAATTTATTTCGTTTCGAGTCTATCAAAATTACGGATATTATGACGCCACGAACTGTAATCTCAGCATTTTCTGAGAATATGTCAATCATGGATGCGGTCAAGCGCGCAGCGATATCCCCTTTCTCCCGCATACCGATATACCGTGCAGGTATAGACGACATTATTGGCTTCGTTTTAAAGGACGATATTTTGGTATTGAATGCGCAAGGCCGGGGGGATAAAAAACTTAAATCCTTGAGGCGTGAGATTCTTGCAGTCCCGGATTTGATATCGTTGTCGACTTTGTTCGATCATTTTCTCATGGATCGTCAGCATATCGCCATTGTTGTCGATGAACATGGGGGAACGGAAGGCCTTGTAACACTTGAAGATTTGATCGAAACATTGATGGGCATGGAAATTGTGGATGAGACAGACAATGTTGAAGATATGCGAGATCTGGCGCAGAAAAAATGGGTTGAGCGTGTCAGGGCACTGGGTATTCGTGGTGAAATAGCTGAAAAAAGCAAGGCCGAACAAGAGGCCTCACCCGATGTAGCGAAGCCAAGCCCGTGAGCACACATTTTTCTCTTGACTTGATGGAGCCAAAGCCTGGTTGCACAAACCGACCAAACTTACATGCTTCCGTAGCTGTGCAGGCCGTATTGTTCTATTATTCACTTAGCAGCCACCGGCGTGCTTTATTTTGAAGCTATCCACGGAAGACTGGAGAAAAAATTGTGGCGATGTCACCCCTGTTCAGGTGGCGTTGCCCCTGACTTGGCCACCTCTGGAAAACACCCCGTTTGCATGCCGCTAAACTCTCGGTGAGCAGCCAATTTTCCCAACAAATCGATTGAATGATGTCCTTTTTCTGAAAGATACGGATCTACAAAGCTAATCTCAGATAAGATGTGCAAAACTTTTGATATGTTCTGACTGGCTGTCTCAATGGCTGCAGAGCTTTTTATCCCTTTGCGTCGTTGACACTCTATTTTGCTTAAAATCTGATTATTATTGGTCGCAATATGCTCTGCCATAAGCGCCATAATTTTCTGAAAAGTTTTTACGGTTGTTTCATGTTTTTCATTTTTCACATCCAGTTCATGAGCACGCTTTAGGGCCTTTTGCATGGAAAACCATAAAAAACAGGTCAGTATGGAAAACAGAATTTCAACAATGAGAATCGGTAAGAATGGAAATGAAAACGATGACTTAATGAAATTTTTTTCAAAATCTATATTGGTCGGCTTTTCAATCAGGAAAACATCTATTCCCACCACACCCAGATGTAGTAATAATCCAAGAAATGATCCAGATATCAGTAGCAAGCTGTATTTTTTAAATACTAAAATCGTAGATTTCATATTAATCCGAGACAGGCTGTAAATTCGGCGATTTCTTCGATGCAGTATTAACAGGCTATACTTGCCCTCCGTCTGGAATATTCCGCCTGATCTGGCCGCATAGCTTCGGCGTCAGGTAAAAGCTCAGGCGGGACGTTAGGCAACGAAATTAGCCATGATATCAATGGAAACGACTCCATCGATGTCGGCAATTTTTCCTTTTAAAAAAAAGAACGTCTTCCGGTTGATTCAAGGTGAATATCCCTGTCAACATTAAAAACATTGTCATAAACACAATAACAATAAATCTTTTTTGCATTAGCATGCATTTCGCTGTATCAATGACACCACCCGATGGTTTCAACGTTTAAATCCGTGTATTCAAATGATCGTGATATTTTCATGGTGTTCTAATAGTCTGAAAGGCGCGTCAGTTGGAGATGATGGCCCTACCTCGAGAAGTAAAGGAGATACCTTGGCTGGACTGGGCGCCAATCATGATCGATTCAATGATCGGTGGATTCACTTCGTCGGTGGTCGAAGTCCATTTTACGATGAAATTGGCACCGGATCCACCGCCATCATCCTCTTCAGCAATAACGAAGCGCACGGACTCCTGTGGTTTAATCGAGGGTGCATCTTCGATAAACGATTTTAACAGTTGGCCTTCAGAGCCGAAATAGTTGACTTCGCTTAACGTGATGTTGGCTTCAAGATCAACATTTCTGATACTCAACGTGATGGCCAAGGTAAAGGGAAGTTTCTTGCCACCCACATAAATATGTGAATAGGCCGGCACGTATACCGTTTGCCCTTTGGACAGACCCGACTGTTCCTGCGCATGTAGCGATGCAGATATGCAATTCGCAGAGATAAACACAAAAACGATGATCGCTGTTTTCAAATAACCAATCATTGGTATTCCAATCCGTGGATAGGGTTAGAATCGGTATTTAAGCACCTTGGGGTCAGACTCGCGCCGGAGGACATCAGCGGCTGGAAAACCGCAGAAAAGACATCCGTCAGCCTCAGGATGCCGACAATTTGGTCCTCGCGTTTGACCAGCAAGGACTGGTGATGCCCCATGATCAATATATGGATCGCCTCATCCAACGTTCCACCCTCGCTCACGCATTCATCCGCCGACAACGTAATCATGAAATCGCGTACGTGGATATTGGCGGCTTTTTTCCTCAGATCATCCAAAGAGCCGTCGAATAAACGATGGTATTCGATCATTGAGTTCAAAAACATGCGGCTGAAGTGGCGGAATGCGCCACGGGTGTCTTGATTCTGTACCTCCTTGTATTTGGGCTCCAGTGCTCGCAACGCATCGATTTGGCTGATCTTTCCTATCGGCTGCCGGTTGTTGTCCAGCACCAGGATTGCCCGATGGCGGTATTTGTTCTGACAATAGGTCTCCTGAGCATGATCCAGTGCCCGAATGGCATCCGCCAAGGTTGCATCATCGGAAACCGTTGCATACTCGTCCAACGGAACCATCAGTTTTTTAATTGATACGGTTTTCATAGGTCACTCCGATTAAATGTTGCCGCCTTTGCGCAACAGTTGCCTGGCTTCCGCTTTCCTGATGCGTTCGTCTTGTTCGGACTTTCTTTGTTTGGCCCGATCCAAGATTTTTCTCAGTTCCTCGAAATCGGCCGGTTTCAGGAGGTAGTCGAAGGCGCCCAGTTTCATGCCTTCTATGGCGGTTTCAGTGGTTCCATGCCCCGTCAGCAGAATGACTTCGACCAACGGGTACCGGGATTTGATCTCCCTTAATGTCTGAATGCCATCCATTCCCGGCATTTTTATATCGAGGATGACCACATCGATGGGGGTATCTTTGAGCGTTTCCAAACACATGTTGCCATCGTAGGCCGGTGTCACCCGGTCGCCGGCATCCTCGATGCGCATCGACAACATTTCCACGAAGTCTTTTTCATCGTCGACCAGTAAGATGTTTGTGGGAACATGAATCATGATCACCCCTTCCTTTCTATAAAGAATATTTGCTTGAGGCCAGGTTCGTCATCGTTGAAACGAATCTTGCTGGGGGATGTAGATCCGAAAGCGACTTCCTTCACCCAGCCTGCTCTCGACCTTTTTTCAGCAGCCTTTTGGATAGTGTACTGCGAAACTCGGTTTCGTCATCCACCAACAGCAATTTGATTTGAGCCAGTTGATCGGGTTCCATGCCCCTGTCTTTCGAAGAGGGTTAAACGCGCCTATACGAGCCCCGTGATGTTCCACCATACGGCGGCGACGACAATCAACAGGATCAGCAGAACGGGTGTGGCCACCAGACCGGCCCGGGTAATATCGGCGGCCTTGAACTCCTTGAAACTGTAGGCGATCGCGTTGGGCGGACAACCGATCACCAGCAGCATGGCGAAGGAGGTGGCGGTGCCCATGCACAAGGCCAACACCCTGGGGTCCACGCCCTCTAACTGCGCCATCGGAATGACAATGGGTAGAATTAGCGCTGCCGCGGCCACGTTGGCCATGGCGTTGGTTACGAGTGCCCCGAAAATGGCCACTCCGGCAAAGAGCAACAACCAGCCGCCGCCTTCAACGAGGGGGAAAAACAGGTTGGCAAAATAGGTTGCGGCGCCAGACTCCCCCATCGCCAGTCCCAAAGAAATGCCGCCCCCGAATATAAACAGGGCGGTCCCCCATTCCAAATTCTCGTGGACGTCATCCCATTTCAAAATTCCGGCGAGTACAAGCGCGGCGACGCCTATCATTCCGGTTACCGAATAATGCAGCCCGTGGAATTCCTTGGTCAGCCACAAGATGAAGCTGCTCACGATGATAATCAGGGTTACAATCTCCTCTCTTGACCATGGTGGGACCGCATCGTCAAATTTGGGCAGTTGAATCGCCGGGTCTGGGCGGAAGACCAGATAGACCACGCCCACCGCAGCGGGTACGGTCACGATGGCCATGGGCATGGCGTATTTGATCCAATCCATGAAGCTTATCTCAATTCCGGTGAACTCTTTGAGAAATGCCGCCGAAACCATCGTTCGGCCACCACCGACCAGCGTTCCCATGCCACCGCATGAACAGGCGAATGCCAATGAGATCAACATGAACTTGGCTGTCCGCGAGTGGGGTTCGATCCCGGCACTTCGCATGAGGGGCAACATGGTAACGATTCCGATGGACACTGCCGCTGCATCATGCATGAAAGAGGAGGCCAGTCCGAGCCCCACGCTGATGATGAAGGTAAACTTCGTCACGCTGGTGCCGGCTTTGGCCACGATGAAGTGCCCCAGCCGCTTGGTGATCCCCGCCTTGTCCAGCGCGATGGCGAAAATCAGGCAGCACATGATGAAGACCACGACCGGATGCATGTATGGCGCCCATGCGGTTTTCACGTCCACGATCTGCAGGCCGACCAGAAGCACACCGATCAATATGGCAGTGATCTCCAGGGGAATCGGTTCGAACATAAACAGGAAAATCAACACCGCCAGGATTGCCAGAAATCGTTGTGCTTTGGGTGAAAGCCCATCTTGATGCACCACCTCGATCTGATTTTTCGAATGACCATAGGCCTGCTGTTTCAGGTATGCGCCCGCCGGCTCCGCGCCATGGTTCCCTGTGGCACGAACGATGTACGCGTCAGGGTCAGAATCGGCTTCTGACAGGATGACGAAACGGTCACTCACCGTTTGGAAAAACGTGCGATCGGCGTCGCCCACGATTTTGAACGTCGTCCCGTCCGGTCTGGGCAGTACCAAGATGGCCGCTCCCAAAAATATCGCTAGGCACAGCTGGAAACCTCTGTGTTTAAGGATCAAGGTCATCGATTCATCTCCACTCGATTGTCATTTTGACGGTCGTTGCACAAGCGGTGACGCCACTTGAAGCGATTGGCCGAAGGACCCGGCCGCCGACGCTTTGCAGGCTTCATCGATGCAACCGCTCATCGCATCGGACGGTTCTCGTAAGCTTCCATGATTTTTGGGATCAACGCCTCTAATTCACACGGTTTTACCAGGTAATCGTAAGCGCCTTGACGAATCCCTTCTCGCGCGGCTTCCGCGGAACCGTGTCCGGTAAGCATGATCACGACCATTTCGGGGGCCATTTTTTTCAGGATTTTAAGGACTTCGAGGCCATTCAGGTCCGACATTTTCAAATCCAGAATGGCGACATCGAAACGGTGCTGCCGCAGAAGCTTGAACGCTTCAGAACCGCTGTTGGCCTTGCCAACAGCGAATCCACGTTTTGAAAGCCTATTGGACAATACGTTCACGTAGCCAATTTCGTCATCAATCAGCAGTAAACGCATCGGTGCCGTCCGGGCGTCCTCAGTCGCCGTCATCCTGTCCCCCTTCCTCCATCTACCTTATGGCCGGCGCAGTGTGATGGCCTTCATGCGCGCTTCCATGATTTTTTCTTCATGGCGCCGTTTGCGCAACACCGCTTCATTGACTTTCTCGATCAACTGGTCAATATCGCAAGGCTTCATGAGATAATCGAACGCCCCCATTTTCATGCCTTCAATGCCGGTTTCGACTGTGGCATGACCGGTTAGCATAATCACTTCTATGAGCGGAAAGTTCTTTTTAATCTCTTTCAACGCCGTCATCCCATCCATGTTTGGCATTTTAATGTCCAGAATGACCACCTCGACATCGCTGTTTTTCTCTAAACAGGCTATCGCTTCCTGGCCGTCATAGGCTGGAACAACATCAATTTCTCGCTTTTTCAGACGTTTCATCATGGTCTCGACAAACGGTTTTTCATCATCAACCAACAGTATTTTTGCAGTGTTCATGATATTTTCCTCCATGTCTTCCGGAAACGGCCGGTGCCCTTGGTGGACGAACCACCGAATCAAGGTTATTGCCCTCCCAACACTCGACGATTGACCGTTAATTCCTTTTTCGTGCTTTCTTTCTCCAGCAACTCTGGAAACGCCCGGTTAACCGGTAAGCGTATCTCGAAGGCGGTGCCTTCACCTTTTGTGCTGCTGACTTGAATGTCGCCGTCTATTTTTTTGATAATCCCGTAACAGATGGAAAGTCCCAAACCGGTCCCTTTGCCAACCGGTTTGGTTGTGTAGAAGGGATCAAAGACGCGCCCCAAATTGGCTTTGGCGATACCGGGTCCATTATCGCTCACGGTGACCACGATATTGTTGCCTGCGCGTTTGGCGTCAAGCATGATGATGCCTCCGGTTTTTTCTAAAGCATCCAGCGCGTTGTTCACAAGGTTCAGAAAAACTTGCTGCATTTCGGTTTCGGATGCCGGGATAGGCGGTAAGTTTTTTTCGAAATTGGTTTTGATCTCGACATTGCTGTACTTCGCTCTCTGGGACGAGAGATGGGCAATCTCTTTGAGCAGGCTTGCCACCGATATCTCAACTATGCGGGAATCGGTTTTTCGTGCGAAACTCAATAATTTGTGCGTGATTTCTTTACACCGCCGACCCTGGGTTATAATTTGCGAAAGCGCCCGATACAATTCCTCTTCGTTCTCACTTCCTGTTAGGTCTTCTTCTTCCAGAAGATCTTCGATCCAGCCGGCCTCTTCAATCATGATGGCAATTGGATTGTTGATCTCATGGGCAATGCCGGCAGCCAATTCTCCGATCGATGCCAATTTGCCAGTTTCAATAATCTGTTGCGACATCATTTCCTTGTTTTCGAGGGCCTGTTCTTTTTCTGCATCAGCCTGCGAAATCCGTCTCACCAGGCGTTTTGAAAGAATCAGACTTGCCGCGATAATGCCAAAACCGCCGATCAAAATGAAGAGCAACACAATTTTCTGGGTTTGCTTCAATTCCGAGAAGGCATCGGACGCATCCTGTTGAATGACCATGATCCAATCACCATTTTTTAGGGTGGTCATGGCATATATGATTTCGTTTCCACCCGGTGTGATTTTTCTGGTTATCGTATTCGATTGATTGACGATCCTGCTGTCTTCAAAGAGCCCAACCCATTCATCAGTGTTGATGTCGGCGATGGGGTTGGTCTGAAACTGGCCGTTTGCATTAAGAATGAAGGCGAATCCGGTTTTTCCGATGCGCAGAAATTCGACCAGGTTGTTGAACTCCCCAAAATCGATGGTTGCTCTGAGAATCCACGGCTTGCCATCGCGTTCCTGGCGCACCGATACAATAAAATGAGGTGCCCCGCGCATTCCCTTGAACACGTCACTGATGAAAAACGGGCTGCTGATCGCCTTTTCAAACCATTTTGCACTGGAATAGTTCACTCCGGTCAGCTCCAACGGGCCGGCGTAGGCAATTTGGTAACCCTCATGATCCACAACCCCCAAATCAACAAATGAACGGTCAAAAGCGCGCTGCAATTCATTGAACCGCTGATTCAGCGTGGCTTGACCGGTCAAATCCTCAAATCGGTTCGTTTTTGCTAAAAGACGAATGTCCATCAATTTTTCTTCCAGAAAGATATCGATGCCGCGTTTGTGCTTTCGGGTCAGGACGTCGAAATGATCATAGACTTTTTCTTCATAAGAAACGCGAAATGCATCCAGGATAAAAATACTGATCACTACAGTGGGTGTAATTGCCGTTATTAGAAGAGTCAGGACAATATTTCGTTTAAGCGATCGGTAATACCTGCTTCTTTGTTTTTCGGTATTCATTTCTAGAACGCCTATTCCCTAAATTTGTCAGCACATCATCAATTCAACTTTTATTCGCACAATTGAGCAGTATTTGTGCCACATCATTTATTGACACTATTATAAGCCAATATATTATTTATCTATTTGTTTTTATATGTTAATATTGTTTTGACGAAATAAGTCGATAAACTGTTGTTCCATTTTATTAAGTGATGGAGAGCGGGTAATTTAGTCTCGGTGGGGCGAAACGCCCCAGGGCAAAGTGGATGCCTAAAAGCCAAAATATTGGCTTTGATTCCTTTCTTTGGGATGACGACCAGCAATGTATGGATGACTTCTATGGTCAAGCCGTCACGGTGCTGAAGAAGAATGGCCTGGAAATGACCAACTTGGAATTGGACACAATTAAAGGCGGCCTATCGATTACCAAAGCAATCATTCGCTATGCTCGAGACAATGGTTTCGGCACTATCGTCATGGGAAGGCGCGGCAAAGGACAGAGCTCATTTATCGGAAGCGCATCCCGTGGAATGTTCCAACGCTCAGAAAACTTGGCCCTTTGGATAGTGCCTTAACTGAAATAAAAGACTACCATTTCAGTAAGGCCAGTGGAAATAAATAATTCTCCAAGATGGCGACGGGTGTGGGTCTGTCCACAAGGCAGCCCCGCTGGTGCATATTGAAATATTCGCCAGCGGGGGTAACACCGTGGACGGGACCACAAACAAGCAAGATGGGGAATTATTTTTTTCTACTGGCCTAAAATGCGGAAATGGGCCGTCCGGTTGATATGGATGCAATCGTCAACAGTGCGACTAGTCCTGAAGTGGCAGCCGAAATCTATCTTGCTTCACTGCTTGCGATTGATGTGAATACGATGGGTCTTGATGGTGATGCACTGATCATTACCGGCTACCCTTGGTATCAGAATTGATACAGCGCACTTGCTTTGCAAATTTTGTTGAATCGTCGGAAACCGGTTTTAGTTTGGAAGCATCTTCTTGGGTAAGTATCGTCGCCATGGCTGGGACTTCCCTATCAGCCTTTATCGAAACCCATTCGACCAAAGCTTGGTGCTGAACGACAACCCCTTTTTCCAAATAGGCTTTGAAAACCAGGCTCTTAAAACCGATAAAACAATTTTCCCCCACATCGCAAGGACCAATGATCACAGTTTCGTGTGCCAATGTGGCCCCCTTTCCGATACGAACCAAAGTTCCGTTCAATGCGTGAATGATGACGCTGTCTTGGATGTGCACATCTGGTTCTACAACGATTCCTTCTAAATTCCCTTCAAGACAGGGTTCGTCGGCGCGTATCACGGCATTGGGCCCAATATAAACGTTGTCGCCAATATAAACGTTGCCAATGATCTTGGCCGACTCATTGATAGTCGCCGAATCCGCCACTGTGGGCTTCATTCCGGCAGGATTTTTATAGAGCATCAATATACCTCCACATGGTGCGTTACAGGCCTTTTGCGTACTTTGCCATGACCCCAAAAAGGTCAACTATTGCTCATTGGTCATCTGGCTTTCGATGCCGATGGCCGATTCTACACCGAGCACAAAAGCGATTCCGGTACCGGGTTCTTGAAATCGACCGGCTTTGTGAATGGCCGACAGCACCGGTGCAACCCCATCCTCACTGACAAGAAACAGCACCACCTCAGTGCGAATGTCGAGGCTCAATCCAAAAAACGTCTTTGCTTCTCGCGCACCGGTACCTGCTGCGTCGATGATGGTGGCCCCTGTTGCGCCGGCTCCTTTCGCCGAGTCGACGACCTTGTCGGTGAGATTTGGTTTGACCATGGCTACGATGCATTTAAAGGCCACGTTTGTCCTCCTCTGTGAATCAATATCCGCAAGATACACGATAACATTACATTTCCATTGGGCGTTGCCAACCGGTTGCTTTTGGCGGTGCACTTTACCTCGTTTTATCAGACCCCATCATGAGAAATCATTCCATTCGGTCTTTCCTCCGGGCCATCCAATGGGCAAACTGTGCGTAGCCCAGTACGCTTATGATAGGAAACAGGCTGGCAAAGGCAATCAGGCCAAAGCCGTCCAGAACCGGACTGCGGTCCGGTACGTTGGAGGCGATCCCCAACCCCAACGCGGTCACCAGCGGAACCGTAACCGTGGACGTGGTGACGCCCCCCGAATCGTAGGCCAGTGGAACGATGACCTTCGGTGCAACCACGGTTTGAATGGCCACCACAGAATAACCGACAAGAATGTAAAGGTAAAGCGGTGTGCCGGTGACGATGCGAAACGTGCCCAGGGAAATACCGACGGCGACACCCAGGGCCACGGCGACACGCAGACCGATGGCCGACACGGTTCTTTTGGATGCCTCCTGGGCTTTGTTGGCTACGGCGATCAGGGAGGGTTCGGCAATGGTGGTGGAAAACCCCACCAGGAATGCAAAGAGATACACCCACCCGTAAGCCGTCCAGGACGCCGCACTGACGCCGACCGCATTTTCGGTGAGCATCTTGGCCATGCTTCGTCCCACGGGGAAAAGCGCCAGATCGAGGCCGCCCAGAAAACAAGCCATCCCAACGAGAACAAGAAAAAAACCGAAGACAATGCGTCTGGCCCGGGGGATTGGCTGGCGAAGCACCACTATCTGAAAAAAGACCAGGAGCGCCAGCACCGGCACCACGTCTTTGGCGGTGGCAAGAAGCAATCGAACCGGATTGAAGAGCATTTCCATGGTGTTGTCATCTCCCGATGTGACGGGTGGTATCTCCAAATGACGTTTTTTGAGCCTTTATCCTGAGACCGCCTTCGGTCCATCCCGTCAGTGAATGACCAGGCCATAAACCATGACAAAAATCATCGGCGTTAGCGACGCCAAGGCGATGAGGCCGAATCCGTCCGTCAACGGATCTCGGCCCCGTATTGTGCGGGCGAGTCCCACTCCCAAAGCAGTCACAAGAGGCACGGTCACCGTCGAGGTCGTTACCCCACCGAGATCGTAGGCCAGCCCAATGATCTCTTTGGGGGCGAACAGGGTCATCAGCATCACCAGGCCGTAACCGCCTAAAATGAAATACGGCAGGGGCCAACCGCGAAGGATTCGTAAAACACCGATGACGATCGCCACGCCCACCGAGACCGCCACCGTCAGGCGGACACCCAGCGCGTATCCCGTAATGGATGTCTGGGTGCGGGGAATGAGTCCAGCCTCCGACACGGCAAGCGCACCCTCGCGGGTGATGGCGATCAACGCCGGCTCGGCCACTGTTGTTCCCGATCCCAGCATAAAGGAAAACACCAGCAGCCAAGTAAGGCTTCCTTTTCGGGCAAACTCTTCGGCCAGCGCCTCACCCAAGGGGAAAAGGCCGATATCCAACCCAACGACAAAAAGGGCCAGCCCCACGACAACCAGCACAAGTCCCATTGCGATAGAAAAAAACTCTGGAAAGGGCTGTCGCAGGATCATCACCTGGAAAACGGCGATGACGGCCACAATAGGCGCAAGGTCACGGCATGATCCCAGGAGAGCCATGCCCAGCGCAGCAACGGTCTGCCTCAGGATGGACATCGGCATGTTGATACGGCATCGCCTTCGACGTTTTGTTCTACTGGCATGGAAAGACCTTTGATCCTTATTTTTCAAAAAAGACGAAACGCCTATTTTAGGTTTCAATACCGTGCAATCCGAGTGAGCATGAATCAATAAAAGCGTTTGGTATGATTTTTGAGCATAACAGTTTGGCAGCGAAATACAAGATTTGTTGAGCAATGAGATAGTTGTCAATTCAGACTGAATCAGACCGAAAGAACGGTGGATTCTGAATGAATCACTGGGCGCTGCAAAAAGGTCAGGAACACCTGTCTGACGTCGGCCTTCAAAACAACATCAGGATCCCCTTTTTCCACGGTCTGGGTGGTAGCGCGGGGCATGGATATACCCGGCATCGTCGGGATACCTGCCAAACATTCATGTTTGGGGCATAACGTTCCAGATTCTTTTCCAGACCCAAGCCAATCGCCGCCAATCTTAGCTGGTTTTCAATCTTTGATCGTCGATAGGGTTGGGATGCGAATTGTTCAACCTGGCAACCTTGAATCGGAAGACATAATCCGATTCCGACCCCATGCGCAGATCGGTCATGACCACATCCTCATCCACAGTAGAAAAGGCATAATATCCACTGGTGAACCATTTTAGTTTTACAACCGGCGGGTGTTATTCGATTCCTGTCATCAGGGCCAGGTTTCTGGGATAGAAATCGACGAACAACGGTGTATCTTTATCGAATAGTGAGAAATAAGTTTCGAAATATTGGTCTTTATCGATGCCCACCACCCGCCATAGTAACGTGGTGAACGGTGCTGGAGAGGAAATGAAACGGGAATAGGATACCCCCTGACGTGCAAGTTTTTCCGCTACCCTGAGTTTGATAAATTCACCGGCGCCAAACGCCCAAACGATATAGGCCAGACTGAGAGCCAGTCCATCCCAATTGATCGGCATAATGTCTTATTCCCTGCGTATTGGCGACCTCCATCCAAGGGACCGCTGAATCAGGAGATGTCCATGATGGTCACCGTCACTGGACGCTGGCGATCGCCCCGCCGCACCGTCAGACGGATGGATTGACCGATCTCAAATGTCTGCAGCATGCGCACGAAATCGTCGGTGTCGGCGACGGCTTGGTCCTCCACGGCGACAATGATGTCTCCCAGGATGCGCTGCCGGTAATCGATACCCTCGAGCCCGGCGCGATCGGCTTCCGAGCCGGGCATGACCCGGTCGATCACCACGCCGACGACGCCCATGCTGGCGGCAGCCTGGTCATCCAGAACAGCGATTCCGATTCCCGGCCGGGGGAATTTGCCCCTGGCGATCAATTGCGGCACCACCGTATTGACCACGTCCGCCGGTACGGCAAAACCGATGCCCGCGGAACTGCCGGATCCGGAGATGATCGCGGTATTGACGCCGATCAACAGCCCGCTCGAATCCAGCAGCGGGCCACCGGAATTGCCTGGATTGATGGCCGCATCGGTCTGAATCACGCCAGCCACCTCTCTTCCGGTGGCCGTGGGCAAACGTCGGTTCAGGGCGCTGATCACCCCGGTGGTCAGCGTGCGCGACAAACCGAAGGGATTGCCGATGGCCAGCACGCTCTGGCCAACCTGCAGGTCGCCTGATGAGCCCACGGGGATCGGTCGGATGTCGGTGGGTTGCCGCCGAAGACGTATCACCGCCAGGTCGTAATCCGGTGCACCGCCGACAAAGGTGGTGTCGATGGCTTCGCCGCTGTCCAGACGGACCTGGATCCGTCGAGCCCCCTCGATGACATGGTAATTGGTCACCACATGCCCCTGATCGTCCCACAAAAATCCCGAACCAGCGCCCTGGCGGACCTGCCGGGCACCAAAAAAACCGGAGGCTGCGTTTTCGGTGAATATGTAGACCACCGACGGGGCGGCGGCATTAAAAATGGCGATGGTCGTTTTTTCAATATCCGCCAAACTTCCCCGAGGGGTGATGATACGGGTATGGTCTTGAATGCGGCCGCGTTCATCGGCCAGGCGATTCCAGAAAAAAAGACCTCCCGCAAGGGCTGCAAAAAGCAGAAAAACCAGAAAGAGGCGATGGGATGGCTGCATTTGACAACGTCCTTTTTGAGTTTAACGGAAATATGGTTAAAAGAGCGTTCCAGTGGAAGAAGAATATGCAAAATTATCGCATTGCGGGTAAGCATTCATAGTTTCTTCACCCCAGTTCGCTACCATGATCCCCACATTGATAAACAAACGACACTTACTAGATTATTGCATGTCGGATGCTTTTTTCACTTGTTCAGTCAACAATTGAAAACGGCGTTTCGCCAATTGATCACAACTTATGAATGATATGACATAAAAAGGGGCGTCTTAAAATGAAAATGTACCTACGCGTCTTGGTTGCCGTTAGCGGCGTGCTTCTTGTGCTCGGCGGCATGGGGGCAGTAAAAGGGCTGCAGGTGGGAGCGTTGATCGCCCGGAGCGAATCCTCGGTTATTGCACCGCAGACCGTAACGGTGGCCACGGCACAGACGACCCGGTGGGACAACACCCTGTCGGCAGTGGGATCTTTGGAGGCCGTTCAGGGAATGATGGTCTCTGCCGAGCTGGCGGGAAAAGTCGATCAGATCGCCTTCAAGGCGGGCACGCGGGTGAAAGCTGGAGAACTGCTGCTGCAGCAGGACGTTTCAGAGGAGCGTGCCGCATTACGGGCGGCAAACAGCCGTGCCCGGCTGGCAGATAAAGCGCTGCAGCGTGCCAAACTGCTGAACAATGAAAACGTCGTCACGGAATCGGTATTGGATGAAAAGGAAGCCGAGTACGAACAGGCCGTTGCCGAGAGGGAACGAATCAATGCCATCATCGCCAAGAAGACCATCCGGGCGCCATTTGCGGGTCGACTGGGCATCCGCCTTGTGGATAAGGGACAAGTCCTCGAACCCGGACAAGCAATCGTATCATTGCAATCCATCGACCCTATTTTTGCAAACTTCAAGCTCCCCCAACAACACATCCCCCACCTCGAAACCGGCCTTGGCGTGCGTGCCTACCCGACGGCAACCAAGGATGACCATATTTCAGGGCGCATAACGGCCTTGAACCCCGACGTGGATCCCGACACGCGCAGCCTTCAGGTACAGGCCATACTGGCCAATACAGGCGAACGGCTCCGACCGGGAATGTTTGTCCGTGTGCGTGTGCTGATGCCGGAACCGGAACCGGTGCTGACCATCCCCTTGACAGCCGTTCTGCATGCCCCCTATGGCGATTCGGTGTTTGTCGTGGATAGCGGCACTGAAACATCGAATGCAGTCTCCCCTGTCCTCCGCCAAACGTTTGTCAGGCTCGGCGAAAAACGGGGTGATTTTGTTGCTGTCCTCGACGGCCTTCAGTCGGGTGAAACCGTTGTCAGCACTGGCGTTTTCAGACTGCGCAACGGCATGCCGGTGTCCATAGACAACCGCCTGTCGCCCGATTTTAAATTGACGCCCCAACCGGGAAATGCATGAGGCGAATCGATCATGAATATAACCGATATATTTATCCGTAAACCGGTTTTATCGCTGGTCGTGAGCTTACTGATCATCATCGCCGGCGTGCAAGCGCTGCTGACATTGAACGTTCGCCAATATCCGCGCAGTGAAAATGCGGCGGTGACGATCACGACCGCTTATGTGGGTGCCAGCGCAGAGCTGGTACGAGGTTTTGTCACGACCCCATTGGAACGCGCCATTGCCGCCGCCGATGGGATTGACTACATCGAATCCCAAAGCCGTCAAGGGATCTCCACGGTTACGGCTCGGCTGGAACTCAACGTGGATGCGGTCAAGGCACTGTCGGAAATCAGTTCAAAGGTCGATCAGGTTCGAGGCAATCTGCCGCCGGAAGCCGAGGTGCCCGTCATCAACGTCGAGTCTGCGGACAGCCGATTCGCCGCCGCCTACCTGAGCTTCACCGCGGACATCTTGCAGCAAAACCAGATCACCGATTATCTGGTACGGGTGGTGCAGCCGCGCCTGACGGCGATTACCGGAGTCCAGCGGGCGGATATCCTGGGGGCACGGACGTTTGCCATGCGCGTCTGGCTCAAGCCCGACCGTATGGCAGCCTTCAACATCAGCCCGTTGGAGGTTCGTCGGGCTTTGGCCGCCAACAACTTCATCGCGGCGGTGGGACGGACCAAGGGTGCCTTGGTGGAACTCAATCTATCCACCAACACCGACCTCAGATCCGTAAAAGAGTTCCAGCAGTTGGTGATCCGCGAGCAAAATGGGGCGCTGGTGCGTTTGCAGGACGTCGCGGAGGTGGTGCTGGGCTCCGAGGACTATGACACCGACGTGCGCTTTTCCGGTCAGACCGCCGTATTCATGGGTATCTGGCCATTGCCCAATGCCAATTCATTGGATGTGATCACAGCTGTTCGCAAGGAGATGGATGCGATCGTAACGACGCTGCCCAATGGTTTGAACGGTCGGGTCGCCTACGACGCGACCCAATACATCGACAGTGCCATCGGCGAAGTAACCCAGACACTGCTGCTCACCTTGGCGATCGTGGCCGCCGTCATCTTTCTTTTTTTGGGATCGCTGCGCTCGGCACTCGTTCCTCTGGTTGCCATCCCCCTGGCCCTCGTCGGCGGCCTGTTTCTGATGCAGGTTTTTGGATTCAGCCTCAATCTGCTCACACTACTGGCCATTGTGTTGGCAGTGGGGCTGGTCGTGGATGATGCGATTGTGATGGTGGAGAACGTCGAACGGCACCTGCGCAAAGGGCACGCCCCGGTGCAGGCGGCCCTGATCGGGGCACGGGAGCTGGTCGGGCCGATCATCGCCACCACGGTGGTCCTGGCGGCCGTCTATGCGCCGATCGGCCTGCAGGGCGGTTTGACCGGGTCCCTTTTCCGGGAATTCGCCTTTACCCTGACCGGCGCGGTGATCATATCCACTGTGGTGGCGCTGACCCTCTCGCCCATGATGTCCGCCAAGCTGCTCAAACCGGGACAGGCGGATCGCGGACTGGCGAAACGGATCTCCCGGGGCTTTGGCCGTATTCACCGGCTTTACGGTGGATGGCTGGATATCACCCTTCGATCCCGGCCGGCGGTTTACGCGGTTTGGATGTTGTTGGGGCTGGCAACGATTCCCATGTTCATGATGTCTCCCCGGGAACTGGCGCCCACGGAAGACCAAGGGGTGATCTTCGGCATCGTCGACGCGGACGCCAGTGCCACGCTCGATCAAACCAGCCGCAATGCAGCCGCGGCCAACGATGTCTTCATGGGGATCCCGGAAACGGAATTCACCTTCCAGATCACCTCGCCCTCATCGGGATTCGGCGGCATGGTGGTATCCCCCTGGGAAGAACGGGAGCGAACCATCTTCGAAATCATGCCCGAGGTGCAACAGGGGCTGAGTCGAATTCCTGGCATTCAGATGTTTGCCGTGACCCCGCCCGCCCTGCCAGGCGGTGGTCAATTTCCGGTGGAATTCATTCTGGCATCCACCGACGAACCGGAAAAGATTCTGACATTTGCCCACCAACTGCGGGGCAAGGCCATTGAGAGCGGCCTGTTCGCCTTTCCGCCCATCATCGATGTCAAGTTCGATCAGCCCGAAGCCCAAATCGTGATCGACCGTGATCTGGCGGCCGATATCGGACTGAATCTCGAGCAGGTGGGCAGGGATCTGTCTTCGCTGGTCGGGGGGGATTTCGTCAACCGGTTTACCATCTCGGGACGCAGCTACAAGGTCATCCCCCAGGTTCAGCGGGTGGACCGCCTGACGCCCGAACAATTGAAAGACGTTTACGTGACTGGACCGGGAGGGCGCCTGATACCCTTGAGCACGATCGCACGGGTGGAAAAACGCACGCTGCCGCGTTCGATCAATCGGTTCCAGCAGTTCAATGCCGTTAAACTGAGCGGGGTGGCGATTCGGCCTCTGGATGAGGCCCTGACCTTTCTGGAAAAGGAAGCCGCAAAGATATTGCCGCAGGGATATATCCTCGACTACACTGGCGAGTCCCGCCAGCTGCGTACCGAGGGCAACGCGTTTCTTCCTGTTTTCGGCCTGGCGCTGATATTGATTTTCCTGACCCTTGCCGCTCAGTACAACAGCTTTCGCGACCCATTTGTCATTCTGTCCGGGTCCGTTCCCCTGGCAATGTTTGGGGCCCTGATTTTTTCTTTCCTCAAAATGCCCGATCCCAACGCGGCATTCTGGACCGATGGTTGGACCACGACGCTCAACATTTACTCACAGGTTGGTTTGGTGACCCTGGTGGGTGTGGTGTCGAAAAACGGCATTCTCATTGTGGAATTCGCCAACACGCTTCAACGTCAAGGCATGAGCAAGCTGGAGGCCATCCGTGAGGCGTCCCTTACGCGACTGCGTCCGGTCCTGATGACCAGCAGCGCGACCATCGTCGGATATTTTCCACTGATTCTGGTCAGTGGCGCCGGCGCGGCTGCACGAAATTCCATTGGCCTGTTTCTGGTGGGGGGAATGACGGTGGGCTCCATTTTCACCCTTTTTGTCATTCCATCGCTTTACATGCTGATCGCCAAGGACCACCAGCGGGAGCCTGTCCCTGCACAAACGCCATCCGACGGAACGTGCCTGGCGCCGGTTATCGATGGTCTTCGGATTCCGACCAAATGCCACTTGGTGGCCGACGCCGAATGTCAGTGGTCGGTTGCCTGTGACAAAAGATGGGATACGGCGAATTCGGCATAGACGGCACGATCATTTTACTTCCGGCTTGACGGACCGGAGACGGATGCGGTAGCTACAACATAAGCGTTTCCGACACGATATAATCATTTAACTCCAGCCCTAAGGGCGATTGGCATGCATATTACCAAATCCAACCCGCATGTAATCGCTTGCATTTGTTATTATAAGCCCACCGTTGATCGTTCAGAATACAGGAAAAAGGATCGATTGATGAAATCACTCCCATTTCACGTTATGATTGTATTTATGGCAATGTTTGTCGCATCCGGTCTTGCGGCACAACCCGTGGTCATTGATGGCGAGGTCCCTGCCGAGGGTGGTTTTCGTAGCGTCACTCTGCTGCAAGGGTTGGAACATCCATGGTCGATGGCGTGGTTGCCCAATGGGAATTTGCTTATCACCGAACGGCCGGGGCGATTGCGCTTGGTGAAAGGCGGACGACTTGTAGCTACTCCCGTCTATGGTGTCCCCGATGTATTTGCCGCTGGTCAGGGTGGCCTGCTTGATATCCGTTTACACCCCCGTTTTTCTGAAAATCACCGGATCTATTTTTCATATGCTCACGGTAATGCCAAGGCG
The DNA here is from genome assembly GCA_963674765.1 of uncultured Desulfosarcina sp. Lineage (GTDB taxonomy): Bacteria > Desulfobacterota > Desulfobacteria > Desulfobacterales > Desulfosarcinaceae > Desulfosarcina. Next base: position 6,195,981 of record OY771548.1, read on the forward strand.
AACCATACGCGAGTCGCCGCGGCCCAATTCAATGGTGACCGCCTTGAACGCTGGACGCTGATCTTTATGGTCGGAATTCAGAAATCAGGCAGACAACATTTTGGTTCGCGGTTGCTGTGGCTTCCCGATGAAAGCCTATTGGTCTCCATCGGGGATGGTGGGAATCCACCGGTTCGACTTGCGGGGGATTGGATCCGCAAGCAGGCCCAAAACAAACGAAGCCATTTGGGGAAAATACTGCGGCTTGACGATACCGGCAATGCGACCTCGGATAATCCGTTTTCCGGCATGGTCGATGCCGAGAAAACAATTTGGAGCTATGGCCATCGGAACATCCAGGGATTGGCCTACGATTCACTCCGAAAAGTGGTGTGGGCATCGGAACATGGGGCGCTTGGCGGAGATGAGTTGAACCGCATTGTCAAGGGCGGGAATTATGGATGGCCGACGGTTACTTTCAGCCGCGAGTACTTGGGCGGTTTCAAAATCTCAGACCACGTCTCGAAACCTGGCATGGTGGATCCAAAGGTAGTCTGGATGACGGCCATTGCCCCCTCCGGGTTGATGGTCTACACCGGCGACCGGTTTTCCCGGTGGCACGGCGATATATTCGTTGGCGGACTCAAATCCCAGGACATCCGGCGAATCGACTTGGATCATTCCGGCCACGTGCTGGGCCAAACGGCCCTGCGCATCGGCCATCGGGTGCGAGACGTTCGTCAAGGGCCGGATGGACTGATTTACGTTCTCACGGATGAATCCGACGGCCACCTCATTCGCCTCGAACCAGCCGGGGATAACCAGTCGCCGCCCTCGCCATGAAAATTGGGTCAGCTCATTAGGGTGATTCTGGTTCGTTGGAAATTTTGATTTCTTAGGACTGGGGTGATTATATCACTTACGGGTATGGCAATTCTGATTAATCACGCGGGACCATAGAATGATGCGGGGAGTTTTTCGAAGGCCGGTCTGGCGAAGAGATATCCCTATTATTTTCCGCACCACCAAGGTTCGCAATCGATTGATCCTCGAATTGAAGGCCCGAGGCGGCATGCGCATCGGTGAAGTACTAAATCGGAAATGGGAGCCACAAGATCTTATGGTAAGTAGATTAGCCTTTTGAATCAATAAACATAAACGTCCATAGCAATAAACGTCCATAGCAGATACATTAATTTTCAGTAATATGAAGATTTGTTATAAATAAATGAAAACCGAAGCCCAACAGCTATTAGTCAACCAAAACTGGCGAAAAGTCTATTTCAAAAGCTTTTCCATACTCCTCGCTGGTCCAGTTTGTTTTATTGTTTTTTGGGTTTGGAATTGAACTTCTGGCCGCCAATGGCCGCCTCGTATATCAGTCCGCCCTTGGTGTGCACAAAAACGGCCATGCCTTTATGGTAGTTGGTCTTGGCCTGTTTGCCTGTTGCCGGACCGGCACTGGCGCCGGCCGTTGCTCCCCCGGTACCAGCCTTGGCCTGGGCGCCTGCGATGATTGCCACGGCGAATGCCGAGGCATCGAACTCGAATTCGCCGATAGTGAACTCGTCATAAGCGCGTTTGTCCTGGAAGAAAATAATTTCGCTGAAGGCTTGGCCGCCGGCCTGCCAGCCGATGGACAAATTGACCAGTGATCCTTCTCCGGTAACCTTGTTACCCTGGTAGACTTGGCCCTTGCCGTAGGCACCGCCGATACCCAGACCGCCTTTGCCGATGGTTGGAAATACGGCATAGCCATAGGCGCTCTTGAAAAACGGTTTAACAGCTTCCGACTTTTTGTAGATGTCAATCGTATCGGTGTATTTGTCAGCTGATGCAGAACTCGAGATTGCCACGATGAGCGCAGCCATAATAAAGGTAATTGTTATGAGTCGTTTATCTATGATCCGTATCCATTCCCTTTGTTAGGTAAGTTCTTTTTCCGCGGAAGGCACGATCCGGCCGCGCATGCTGGAACTAAACGTTTTTAGAATTTGGTTGAAGCAAAGCACAATCCGCAAGCAGCGAGGCGCATGGCACTATTGGTGCCTTGTTACGTCATTTGGGAAAAAGAAACTGCCACTGTAGCCGCAGCTGCCAGTCGGCTCCGTTGTCCGGGGCTTCGACATTGTAGAAGGCCTGTACCTGGGCGTTCAAAGGTTGCCGGCCCATGCGGAAGATCTTTCCTATGCCGCCCCCCAGAGGAAACGTCCAGGTGTCTTCGCTGTCGGCCTCCCAGTTGGCCGTGATAATGGGCGAAGATACCAAGTACCATCCATCGGGCAGGTTGTAGTTGACAAACGGCTGAATCAGCGACTGGTTGACATCGCTGCGGTCACTGTCCCCGGCGAACGACCATATGTGGCTCACCAGGACACCATAGAGCCAGGGACCGTCAGTTGTCAGGGCCACGGCCGAAGGTCCGGCGCCCCATTTTTCTGCACCCAGCTTGTCGTCCGTGGCCGTCGGCAGGAGCAGGACAGGTCCCGCCCCCCAGATCCACTTGCCGGGTTCCACCGGAGATAGAAACGCCGTAAAAGTTGTATCTCCCAAACCGTTTTCGCGGTCGTCCCGTGGGAACAGCTCGGGTTGGCTGATCACCGGCACGATGGTACGTGTGATCACGTTCCACTCCCCGGTCAGCGAAAATGGCCAGACGGGCTGGATGTTCAGGATATTTTGGGTCTTCTCTTCAGGCCCGAAATTGAAGTTGGTGTTGTTTTGCAACGGCAGGCTGATCAAGTCGGCCACTGGGTTCTGGGCAGCCTTGGCCAGCTCTTCGTCCGCATTCTCGCCGGGCTCGATGATGCCGTCTCCGTCAGCCGTATTTTGGGCGAGAAGAAAAGGTGCAGGAATCCAGCGAAACAATGTGAAAAATACAAACAGAAAGATCCAGACAGGCTTTTTCATATTCCCTATGATCCCCTAATTTTCCTTTGACATATGCTATCGCCTAATTGTTGACGATATGAACGAAAAGACTGGTCAGGCAGGAGTTGCCTTCCGTAAGAACAGGAGCATCCATGAGGCCCTCAAGTGGGTCTCATGGACACTCCTCATGACGATGTATCAACCGCCTGCACTGCTCGCCGGCTCTTCTGCCTCAAACGGCTTCTGTTCCGGTGTCAAATCAGCCTCTCCGGTGCCAGGCATAATCTCGAAGCCCAAGTCGAAGTGCACCAGCATGGTCTTGAGGTCTTCGTAGACCTGCCGGTTGCCAGCGAGCTTGGCCTTGCCGGAAGCGACCTGCTCGTCGAAGCTCTTGGCCCCCATCATGGTACCTTCCAGGTCCACGCGATCAATGGTGATCGTCAGATCGGCCTCGTCCGCCTGGTAGCCCTTGATGTTGGTGAGGGTGCCATTGCTCAATTCCACCACGAACTGCTCGCCGTTATCGGGTGTCACCAGGTTGATCGTAAAATCTTTGCCGTCAGCCTTGCGGCTGTCCAGGCGGATACCTAAAAAATCTAGCCACAGCTCGGTGGTCATGGCACGAATCATGTCCGGGCCTGCGGTTTTAGGGGAAGCGCCTTCCGGAATCCCGGATCGGAGTTCGAAAGCGGCTGCCAGAAAGCTGTTGCGCACGCTGGGGCTTTCCTGCTGGTAGCCGATCTGCTCGAATACATCGGCCAGGAGATCTTTGGCCTTCTGATTCTGAGGTTCCGCGTAGACCAGCTTGTTCAGAATCTCCTGAGCGTGGCGGTATTTACCCTGGTCGAAGAGTTCTTTACCCTTGGCGATAATCTTTTCCGCCCCCCCCATCATCTCCACATACAGCGGCGCCGAGTCTTCCGGCGAGAGCGGTATCAGGGTGGTGGGGTTGCCGTCCCAATAGCCCAGGTAGCGGTTGACCACCGCACGGCTGTTGTGGGCCACCGAACCGTGGTAGCTGCGCGCCGCCCACTGCTGTTGCAGGCTCTTTGGCACCTCGTACACGTTGTGCACTTGGTTGATGGTCACGCCCTGGTTGGCCAAGTGCAGCACGCCGTTGTTGAGGTGGGCATAGGTGTCGCGCTGAGCCCGCATCACTTCCTGGATGCGTTCGTTGCCCCAGCGCGGCCAGCTGTGGGAGGCAAACATCACCTCGGCCTGCTGGCCGTACTTATACAGCGCCACGTTGATCTGCTTGGACCATTCCAAGGCATCCCGCACCAAGGCACCCCGCAGGGTGTAAATGTTGTGGATCGTGGCCACGATGTTTTCGGCGGCCCAAAAAGCCTTGAAATCCGGAAACCATGTATTCATCTCGGCCGGGGCCTCGGTGCCCGGTGTGTTCTGGAACTCCATGCGCACACCGTCGACTGTGAGGGTCTCGAAATCCTTTTCGATGACTACATTGGGGGGGATGAGACCCAGATTGCCGGCGGCCGTGTTTTTGCCGATCGACTGGTCGACATGCCCGAAGGGACTACGCGGCAGCAATACGCCGTACTGGAAAAACAATCTGCGGCTCATGGCGTTGCCGGCATAGACGTTTTCGGAAACCGCATGGTCCATAAAACCGACTGGAGCGATCACCTTGACTTTACCACTGCGGACATCGGCTTCGTCCACCACCCCGCGCACACCACCGAAGTGATCGGCGTGCGAATGAGAGTAGACCACCGCCACCACCGGCCGCTCGCCGAGCTGCTCATTGATGAACTTCAGGGCTGCGGCAGCGGTCTCCTTGGCCGTCAGGGGATCGAACACGATCCAGCCTGTGTCGCCCTTGATGAAGCTGATGTTGGCTAGGTCGAAGCCCCGCACCTGGTAGATGCCTGGAATCACCTCATACAGGCCGTAGTTCATGTTCAAAATGGCCTGACGCTGCAGGGAGGGATGGATGCTGTCAAAATCCTTGCCCTGCAGCAACCATTCGTAGCTGCCCATGTCCCAGGCGACATGTCCAGCTTCGGCCATGATCTTTTTGTAATCGGGTGCGGCGACAAATCCCTTTTTTTGCTCCTCGAAATCTCTTTCGTCATCAAACGGCAGGGTTTGCCGCCACTTGTTCTGCGATTCTATGGTAAATTCGGACGGCATCTTGCCCTTGGGGTGAAAATGCTTCTCCGGGTCAGCCGTGACAACATCGCCCCCACCCGCCGCAAGCGTCACAGTGGCCAGGCTCAGGGCAAACACACTGAACAGCATCGAATTTCGAATTGCTTTCATCATCATGAGTCGTCCTCCTGTAGCTAAAATTGTCTTCTTGTAGTCAGGATCATTGTTCATATTAATTTTTGGTGGTACCTGTGCAGTCGCGCGTCATCTTCGATAGCCCAGTGGATGGCATCAACCAGGGCCTGGTCGTCGATGGGTTTACTGAAAAAGGCCTTGACGCCCAGCCGGCGGGCCCGCTTCCGGTGGGCGGCATCTGCGAAAGCGGTTACCACGATGACCGGTGGGAAGGACCCTTGGGCATGCAGCCGTTCCAGGAGGTCAAACCCCGTGGCGCTCGGCATGCGAAGGTCCGTCACGATGCAGTCCCAATCCGCCGACACCCGGCTTTCCATGAATGACTCGACGGAGTCAAACACCATGGCCTCGAAGCCGGCGGACGTCAGTATCAGACCAAAGGCATTCCGAACAGAAATATCGTCATCGATGACAGCGACTCTTGGCATCCGGTATCTCCTCCAAGCGATAGAACCGTAATGAATGTCCTAACGATAAAGAGGCATCACAGGGCTGTCGATAGCACTTTGGTTCTATTGGAAGAAAAATCGGTGGGGAGAAATGGACGGCCAGAGTACCATTCTGGACGTCAGGGAGGGTGCCTATACCCGCCTTCAGCGTGCGGGAGCGATGCCGGCCTTATCGGCCAGACGCACCAGATCGGCAAGGGACTCCACTTGGAGCTTTTTCATGATGCGTCCCCGGTGGATTTTGACGGTTTGTTCGGCGATGCTCAAATCAAAAGCGATCTGTTTGTTCAAACGGCCGGCGATGACATGCCGCATCACTTGCTGTTCCCGTGTGGAAAGCTTTCCGATGCGCTCACGGGCGTCGGCGACCAATGCGGAAGCTCGTCGGATCTGGCGACATTTTCCCAAGGCGACCTCGACGGCCACTGCCAGGTTGTCGTCGTCGAACGGCTTGGGCAAAAAATCGATTGCACCTTTTTTCATGGCTGCCACCCCCATGGGCAGATCACCGTGCCCGGAAATAAAAATGATCGGCAACGAGTTGGTGCCGTGGCCGAGGGTATCCTGCAGATCCAGGCCGCTCATCCCGGGCATCTTGACGTCCGTTATGATGCAGCCTACGCCGTCGTAAGCCTTACGGGCCAAAAAGGCCTCGGCGCTTTCGAACGTCTCCACGCGATAGCCAAAGGACCGGATCAGAAAAGACAAACTCCGGCGCATGGAAGCGTCGTCGTCCACGACAAAGCAGGTGGCGGGTAGGTTATCCATCGTTCACCGCCGGCAATTCAATAGTGAAAATGGCGCCGCGGTTCGGGTTGTTCTCCGCCCGGATCTGGCCACCCAAGTCTTCGACGATCCCCCGACAGACGGCAAGGCCCATTCCCATTCCTTCTTGTCTGGTCGTGAAAAGCGGCTCAAACAGCTTGTCGAGGTGGTCGGGATCGATGCCGGGGCCGACGTCCCGTACGCTGAGGACCACATAATGGTCCTTCTTTCTGGTTGCCAGGACCAGGCGGCACGCGTCGCCGCGGTTGGTGATCATGGCCTGGGCGGCGTTGATCATCAGATTCAACAAAACCTGTAACAGCTGGGTTTTGCTGGCCGCCACGGCCAAAGTCTCAAAATCGAGGTCGGTTTCAATCCGGATCCCGCGGTTAACGGCTTCTCCACGAAAAATAGTGACGGCATCTCGTACCAGATCGTTGATGTCAATTCGTTCGGTGTCCACCGGCCTCTTTTTTAGCATGGTGCGCATGCTGCCGATAATCGAGGCCGCCCGTTTGTCATCGGCTACGATCTGATTGAGGATTTCCCGTAACAGTCCGGGTTCCAGGTGCTCGGATTTCAGAAATCGCAGGGCGGCCTGGGCGCTGCTGAGGATGGCCGCCAAGGGTTGCCTCAACTCGTGGGCCAACGATCCCGCCAATTCGCCCAATCGTGTCGAACGCTCGATCCGCAGCAGCTCTCGGTAGCGGCTTTCGGCCTTGCTGACTCTCACGGATAGAGCTCTCTCCCGCCGCTTTAGGATGATGAGATGAGCAATCAACGCGGACTGAAGCGTAATAAATACGACCGCTCCCATGACTGCCCAGAAATATTTTTCAAAAAAAGAGATCTCCCGGTGCAGGACCACACTGCCCTCGGGCAGACGGTCTTCGGGGATACCCCAGCGGCGGAGCTGCCGCCAATCGAATTGGTACTCAAGCAGCCCTTCGCGAACCGGTGAAATCGCAGCTGGCCCCTCCCCCCGCAAAATCCGTAGCGCGATCCGCCCGACCTCAAGGCCCACCTTTTTGAAACTGATGACATTCCCCCCCACACCGCCAACGTCTGCATTCGAGTCGAACAGCACATACACCGGGGAGTTCGCACGGGCCGCCAACTCCCGGGTCACCTCACGGGTATAGAAGGCCGTTCCCGTAGTACTCAAATGATAGGCTGTTAGCAGAATGACGCTGTGATCGGGCAGGTCTTCCACAGCCGCCAGCATTTCTGCCAGCGGCGTCCCGTTGAAGTGCTGGACTGCAATCCGTTGCTCGTAGCGGTGGCTCGCCGTCAGCGCCAGTTCTCCTAACAGCCGGTCCATGTCCGATGCACCGGAGATAATCACCAGATGTTCCGTTTCCGGGTGAATGGTCAGCGCCGCCTCGATTGCCCCCTGGGGGTCCGCCGCCGGAAACACACCGGTCATATTGGGTTTCCGGAAGAGCGCCGGCAATTCGATGCCCGATGGAAGTACGTCGAGAATGATGGTCGGAGCCCCACGAAAGAGGTGGCCCCCGAATCGCCTGAAAATGGGCGTGAGGCCCGGTCCCACGGCAATCAAAAGGTCGAGTTCCAATGCCTTGTATTTTTGCGAATAGAAATCGATGACGGCTTTTTCTTCCTGAAAATCCGAAAACCGAGCCGTATCCATGTATTCGGCATACCAATTCAAGGGGCTTGAATACCCTTCTTTGACCACGTTGCGAATCTTATGCAGAACTAAATCGTAGGCTGGCAGTCCGTATTCGCCGGCCATCAGAATCAAGACATTGCGGGGCCTGGAAAGGTCGGCAGAAAACGCCGGGAAAGTAATGATGAGGAACAGCCCCGCCGCAGCGATGGTGCTGCGCAACGTCAGCCACCAGTTCGCAGGCCTTGGGTTTGCAAACCTTGGCCGTATTGGGAAAGACGTTGTATGGGGCAACCAGGGTGACGAGGGCATGGCCCCTCCAGATGCTGTCTATGTTATTTACCTATTTCGAAATCGTGGACGTTCCTTGGTTTTTATACATCGTTTTTTTGCACCTAATTTAAGCGGATAGAGGTTCCGGGTTCAACCTTTTTTCTGTCAAATCCAACAGGCTGCGCAAGATTACCAGTGGATCCGACTTCAAGGGATAAGCAGCATAAGGCTGCTGGGCCAGCATGCAGTAAATATTTCATTAGGGAAAAATAATATGTCGGAAAGGTGGGATGGCCGGCCTGGATACCTTCTGCATGAGCTACCTTAAAGCCTTTCGATCGAGTGTTTTTGAACAGCTGGATTCAATTTAAGTGAGAAAATATCATAAAGCGAAGAGTGCAGATTAGATCAAAAGAACTCAAACTATTTACCCTTGTCAAAATTACATGTATCTTGCCATAATCGCCAAGTAGGTGGAACAAAGATCAATTCAAAGCACCACAAGATATGGGGGTGGCCGAAATGCCCGTTCGGTGCAGATTACACCGGCAAAAAGAATCTTACACAGAAATATGCCGACCTGCGATTTATTGAGATAAGTGTCGCGCCAAATGATCAGGTAGCGCATTCACGGCTCAGCACATCCAGCAGAACATCGGGCGACGGATGATCAGCCGGTCCGGAAGCATGGTGGCTGAACAGGATGCGGCCGTCGGTACCGATGATGAATACCCCTGGAATTTGGCGCACGTCACCTTGGGGGAACGCCCATACCGTGCCCCTTGGCCATGGCCGTGCCCCCCCGGAATACCATTTTGGCAGACAGCAGCTACGCAGGAGCATAGAATGCCTCTGGCAGTTTTTCGAAGGCCGGTCTGGCGAAGAGATATCCCTGGAACAACTGGATTCCCTCTGATTGCAACCAGCGGAATTCATTTTCCGTCTCGACCCCTTCCGCGATCACCTCTATGCCCAGATCAAGACAGGTGCGACAAATACCTCGTATGATCGCTTGCTTGGGTCCCTTTTTTTCGACATTCCGAACCAGGCGAAGGTCCAGTTTAAGAACGTCTGGCTGAAATTCGGCAAGCAGATTCAATCCGGCGTATCCCGCTCCAAAATCATCAATTGCGAACAGCAACCCGCTGCTTCGGTAATCCCGCAGAGCAGCCGAAAGATCTTTTAGCGACCCGATGAATTCACTTTCCAGGATTTCCAGAACGATCTGCTTCGGCGAGATTTGGAACTGCTCTGCCGCCTTCAGAATTGACGCTATGGCGGAAGGAGAGGATGATGCCACGGAGGGCATGATATTCAGATTCAAGCGCGTCGAAAGTCCCCGGTACGCCGCCCAGTGCATGGCCAGAACGCAGCTTTGACCGTGAAAAGCAGGCTTGCCGGTTGAAGGAATGTCGTTGATCACGTCAATTGCGGGCTCTTCGTTTCTGCCGCGCACAAGCGCCTCATAGGAAAAAATGCTGCCGTCCAATACATTTACAATGGGTTGAAAGGCGAAGGAATAGGGTTTGCTGACGGGTGGCTTGCGGGCAGTGGCAGGTGGAAAGGCGGCATTCGAACGATAGCGCTTTGCAGCGCCTTCCTCCCCGATATGGTTGCTGATTTCAGCCCGCCAACGGCCTTTTTTGAACAAATCGAGCAGTTTTCTCGCTCTTCCGTGGTCAATGGTTGTAAGCGGTTCCTCTTGCAGGAAAAAGTCATTGATGCCGACAATGGTTTCGACATCCACTTTTTTGAGGTCAGCGTAACCCATGGTCCAGTCGCCGAAGGCGCGTTCCGCAATGGGTTCCCGGATGATAACGGTAATGTTGCGGTGCCTGTCATCCTTTTCGATGGAGGAAATGAGCAGGTCGACCTTCTTTTTTTCACCTTCGATGACCTGGAGGAAACTGCGCCCTGCACAGAGCAGCATCCCCGTGATACCCAATCTTTCGTTTCGTATTTGAGAAACGCGCAACAAATGCTCGATTTCATCCCGATTCAGCACGTTCGTTGCGGCGCTGCAATAGACAACTTGAATTAATTGGTGTTTTAGTGCCTTCATGGTATCCGACGGTAATCCGCCCCTATGGTGATCGATCTTTCTTTACGAGCAAACCCGCATAGTCGTCATTTACCCTAGTTGTCCAGGCTGCGGCACAACCGTTTTAAAATTTACCCAAAATGGTAAAGCATGATCAAGGCCAACAGATCGATGGCAATCAGGATTTGTCCAATTAACAGCAGTTTCCTTCCTTGTTCATGCACTGGATAGTCGTCAATGGTCGTATTGTGCAGTCCTTCCCTAAGTCCAGTCTTAAAGAATTTTTCCTTATGTAAATACTGTCCACCACGGATCAGCGCAAAGCCAATTAAAGCCACGACACAAATTACAATAATTGTTATCATTTTGACTATCACTGCTTGCGTCTCCACCCATAGGGGATGTGATGCAGCCATTGCTGCCGGCGTTGGCGACAATTTGGGATCAATCGGACATTCAGATTAAAGCGGTGGCACCCAGCCCGGCACTTGTGCCGATGTCCGGAGAGATGTTTACTTTGGCTACCGGTAGCTTTCTGGCGGGTGCTTTCATTTTGTTCGTATTGAAAATAAACTACCGTATTCAACAACGTTAAAATTGATATCCTACATTCGCAAATCCATAATTGAACCAGGTAAAATTGTAAACATCATCATTATCCACGCCACCTTCCAGCATTCGGTAACCACCGCCGATGCTCCATCGATCCGAAAGATCGTAACGAATTTTAAAAGCCAGATCGAGTGCCCGACCGGGTCCGCCGGCAAGTCCTTCGAAGTCGACAATGGCTGCCCACCCTTCGGCGAAGACCCACTCGGTTGAAAGGTTTAATAGGGGGGCAACGCCCACGTTGCTGTCAGAGGCTTTTATGCCGGCCTGCTCGAGTTCTATTTTGGCATCACGCACCAGAAGGGTCACGCCGACATGTAGGCGCAATGTACTTTTGTTGAGAAATAGATAGCGATAGGAAACCCGGTATGTATCAAATTTGTATTTGCCTTCGGTTGGGGTCCCAGAGGCAAACGTTGTGCCTGAAAAGGATACCGGTTGATCAAGCTGACCGTTTCCGTCGATTCTCAGCGGGGCCACCTCCAAACGCAATCCGTGCCGCTGTCTGATATTCCAGTCGACGGTTAATCGACCAGCAGCATAGGGCCCGTTTCCAGTCAAGTCCTTGAATGAAAACTCGGTGCCGGTGTTCCCATGTATGCGGACGTCATTCTTGGCTTGCCAAACTGGCCCGCCTTCCAACTCGAAACGAAAACGCCCCCAATCGTTCTGTTCATCCGCTGATGCGGCAATGGCCCCGAACCATGTAAAGACGCATATACAAGCGAAATAAAATTCAACTTTCAGTGACAATGACATTTTATCTCCGGAATGATCGAAATCGATTTGGCTTAGGGTCGATGATTGCTAACTTTGTTTTTTAAACAAAAAAGAAGACCAATTACAAATACTACTGTTAAAAATAGAATAGAGATACTGTATAGGTCAAGGCGCAAGATGGTCAGACATGATTGGAGGTTCAGCTCAACCAATTTGAACCATTGAAATCTTTGGTACAACCGTTTGATATTACGAGGCTGGTAACGAATGATACGCCCCTCATGTCAGCCCCGAAAACCGTATTTTTCGTGAGATCCGTCGCACAGTGGTTTCTTTTCCGACTTGCCGTAACGGCAACGGGTACCGTGGTCCGCGTGGGGCAGAAACGTCTCCGAGGAGATCAAGTCCGCTGCGATTTGACAAAAAGCGGCGGCGCACGTTAACTTGGCTTTATTGGCGACGACCCTTGGCCTAATGCCAATGGTTGAGGAGGAAACAATGCGAAGCATGAAATTCCTATCCCTTTTCTGCATTGCCCTTATGTTTGTAAGTTGTGGCCACTACCCCAAAAGAATCGGCCCCATGGGTCCTGACCACAAGCGGCTGACCTGGAACGTGATGAGCAAACCGCAGCGCGAAGCCCACATGCGTAAGGAGGTCCTTCCACGGGCGGCCGCACTTTTCGGCGCCTGGCGGCCCGACCGCTTTGCCCGGGTGGACTGCACCTTGTGCCATGGTACAGGCGCCTACACCGGAAATTTCAACATGCCCACGACTCATCTGCCCCGTCTCAGCGGAGATGCTTTCCTGGGGCCTGAGTTTGCAAAATACCCGGAAACCACCCGTTTGAAGCTAGATCGATTAGTGCCTACGATGTCTGAAGCCCTCGGCCTGAAGTCCTTCAATCTTTTTACCCGAAGAGGATTCGGCTGTTACTCATGCCATTTGGGGCCATCCGGCCCCATGTTTGGTAATTGAAAGTGATCGGAAAGATGCAAAAAAAGGCAGAGCACCGTTTGAAGCTCCGGCAGTCACTACTTTGTGTTCACCGGACTTTACTGCGATCCAACAAAAACGGACCCCACCGGAACTTGGTATAGCCTTCCAGTCTCTATAAGCATTTGACAAAACATAGAATTTGAATTTAGCAACTGGATATCATACGCTTACCTTGGGTGCTACCCGTATCGTTAACCCAAGGAGGTTTGCCATGAAACTATCCAAATCAGCCAAAATCTGGATCGATTACCACAAGATCCATTCGAAAAATGTTAAGATGCCCCGAAAGAGCAGATTTTTAAATTCTGAAATGACTATTTAGTGGATTGACATTCTGTTTGCGATTGAGAAAATAAGAAGTGAAAATTAAAGCGACATTAATGCAAGATAAAAATTTTCTAATGGAAAATGTTTCCATAAAAAGAGATGGATATGACCAGACAATCATCTGCAAATCAAAAGAAAATCGAATTGGCTCTTCAGGGGGGCGGTGCCCATGGTGCATTTACCTGGGGAGTTATGGATCGGTTCTTCGATGATGAGCGTCTCATCATCGAGGCCATCAGCGGTACCAGTGCCGGTGCCATGAATGCCGTGGTTGCCGCAGATGGAATGATGAAAAATGGGCACGAAGGTGCACGAAAAGCGCTGAAGAACTTTTGGCGTTCAGTCAGCTTCGCCGCCGTACTCAGCCCTTATAAACGGACCTTTTACGATATGCTCATCGGCAACTGGAACCTTGACCATTCTCCCGGCTATTTGCTATCCGACCTCATCAGTCGTGTCGCCTCTCCCTACGAACTCAATCCGCTGAATATCAATCCAATCAAGGATTTCCTATCTCGTACGATCAACTTTGATCGGGTTCGTCAATGTGATAAAATGAAGCTGTTTGTCGCCGCCACCTGTGTACAGACTGGAAGAGTACGGATCTTTGAGCGCTCCGAGCTGACACCAGACGTGGTGATGGCCTCGGCGTGCCTGCCCTCGCTTTACCAGGCCGTAACCATTGACGGGAAGGAGTACTGGGACGGCGGGTTTTCAGGCAATCCACCCCTGTATCCCTTTGCCTATCGATGCACCGGTGCAGACGTTATCATCGTCCAGATCAATCCCCTGGAACGGAAGGAAAAACCCGACACAGCCAGAGAAATTCTCAATCGAGTCAATGAAATCACGTTCAATGCCAACCTATTGCACGAACTGCGCGCGATCGAGTTTGTCGGCCGCATGCTCGATGAGGGCAGCCTCGACCCAAAAAGATATAAAAAAATTCGAATCCACCTAATTGAGGCACACAAAGGATGCAAGGATCTGAATGCATCCAGCAAGCTGAACGCGGAGTGGGATTTTCTGGTCCATCTGCATGATATGGGAAGAAAGGCCGCCAATGACTGGCTCGACAATCATTTTCAGGACATTGGCAAGCAATCGACGCTGGACCTGCATGCCCTGCTGCATTGAAAGGAACGTCGATGCCGAAAACCGATATGGTTCTTACGATATTGGTCGTGATGGTGGTAATCGTGGAAGGATTAGCAATCCTCACTGTACCGATATCGTAATCGAAAATCATCCGATGTTCATCATCGGCTGACGTGCCTCGATGCGTGTCGCGCTGATTTGCTGTGCCGTTCTTGTTATGTAGTCGACCGGTTTAAGTGCGCAGCGTGCCAACAACCAACCTCCTCCTTCGGCAAACAGCAGGCCTACCGGAAGCACCGATGACATGATCATGAGGAAGTGTTTCCGGGTTTTGTACATGTTCTCCAGAGACATCCCCACCCAAACCAGATTGACGACACGCTTGGATTCAATTACCGGCACTGTCAGAAATATGAATATCTATACCATGAGGGGTGAAAAAAAATTATAATATGATCATCTGGTAATCTTGGTGTCACCTATCCGTTAAGTATAAGTAAAATCTTTATCCATAATGCGGATAGGAATTTAGCCATTTGTATGTACCATTAAGTCTGTGCTTTTAGATCAAACAAGATGCCAATTAAGCCAAAATTGACCCTAAGGCCATACTGGAGGTTTAGTATATGAAAACTTCAATTTATGCTTCAAAAGCATACATGGCCGATCAAGACATAGAGCGGATCATAAGATCGACAAGAGCTCTGTTTGTCGCCATTTTATCGCGCGCACTAAAAGACATATTCAAACCAACCTATGACGATGATGATCTTAACAAAAGACAGGCCCTCCATTGGATTGCGATCAATGATTTGGAATCGTTTACAAGTTTTTTTAACATATGTAGTTATTTAGATATTGATGTGGAACGAGTGCGTCGCGTTGTCTACACTGAAATAAGTAAAATCGAACTCGGTATCCAACATCAACCATTCTTCAGAAAAGATAGCCAATGGGCAATGGCAGAGAAAAAGTGGTGACCAGGTATGTATTGGCAAACACACGAAAGTGGACCTTTATTTCCATGTTTGAGTGAATTTCTGACGTTAATTCAAATTAATTTTTTGAATGCCACTTGGTAATCCTTGTCAAACGATTGATATTTGATTGTGTATCCAGTTTTCCTGAAGGACGACGAAGTACCACTAGATCATAAAACTTGATATCAAACGAACTAATATATAATTATGTTTAAATCATTTTTCCCAAATCCCAGGCTTTTTTTCCGGGTCTATCCGAAATTCCCAAAGGCTTTAATACACAGAAAGTATAGGACAAACAAAAAAATAATAAAACTGGTTGATAGGGCTTAGCCGATGCCTGTTTGTAAGGCAAAGGGCGTAGCCCTGCATTACAAACAGGCATCGGAACCTAACACAACTTCCAATTCATGAGGGGTTTATCGTCATAGGTTTCATCCTTAAATAAAGATTCTTGATGGATCTTTTTAGAAAAGGAGTGAAACCCATGACTGTGAATAAATTTATCAGAAACCTACTGAACTTGAAAGAACTGGTTGTAACCCATTTTGTAAGCATTCATTAAACCCGTCCGTCACCTCAGACTAACGCAACCGAAAAAAAATATCTCCAAGTTAAAAAACGCGGGACACACGAAAAATTTTGGTGTATGGTACTGGCTATGTCTATCATTGATATCACCAGCACCGAGATTAGCCAAAACACCGAGACTGTTGGCGTCGTTATCGATTGGCAAGCGGCTTACACTGAGGCCAGGCAGCAGATCGTGACGCTTGAGCAGATGATCGCGCAACTCGAAGCTGAACTATCCGAAAAATCCACCCACTGTAATGAACTCAATCAACAGATCGACGCGCTCAAGTACCAGCTGATATGGATGGCACAACAGATTTTCGGTAAAAAATCCGAGGCGTCCAATACCGATAGCGACTCAGCCGATAAATCCGACGATGAGTCTTCAGATGAAGAACCCGCCGATGATGAGCAAAAAGACGATCCGGCACCCGAATCCAACCAGGATAAAAAACGGGGCAAGCAAAAAGGCGCCAAAGGCTTCGGGCGCAGACGAAGAGAAAATCTGCCCTTTGAAGAAATCTTCCACGATATCGACGATAACGATAAGTTTTGCCCCCAGTGCGGTTTGCCATTTGAACCGCTCCCCTTTACCGAAGACAGTGAACTGATTCACTGGGAAGTCAAGATCGTTCGGCACATCCATCGCCGGCGCTGTTATACATCGACCTGCACGTGCCAGGCGGTTCCCGGTATCGTCACCGCGCCACCGGTTGCCAAAATGATTCCCAAAGGGATGTTCACCGAAGGCTTCTGGGTTCGACTGATACTTGAGAAGTTCCTTTTTCAAAGACCGCTGTACCGCATTCGTCAGGTATTGGCCCTGGAGGGACTCGACGTCTCACAGGGAACCCTGACCGGCGGCTTGAGCAAAATCAAGGATCTTGTCGAGCCGCTTTATGAAGGAATCATCCAACGCAGTCGCCAGGCCGATCGCTGGCAAATGGACGAAACCCGCTGGATGGTATTTGAAGAAATCGCCGGCAAGACTGGTTTCCGCTGGTGGTTGTGGGTAGTCGTTACCCAAGACACGGTCGTCTATTTACTCGACCCCACCCGATCGTCCAAAGTGCCCAAAGAACACCTGGGACCCCATGCAAAGGGCATTCTCAGCGTCGACCGATATTCTGCCTACAAGGCCCTATCCGAGTTGATCCTCCTGGCATTTTGCTGGGCGCATCAGCGTCGCGATTTTATTCGCATTCAAAAAGGTTATCGCAGCACCCGGGATTGGGCCGAGGTGTGGATCGCACGCATTAATGAACTGTTTCATATCAACGCCCAGCGATGCGCGGCCATCGAGGATCCAGCCGTTTACGATCTTCATCAACAAAAGTTGAACGCCGCGATCGAAGAAATGGCCGAGACCTGGCAAAAAGAGCTGTTAGACGATACCTTGAAATCTTGGCAGACATCGGCCCTGAACAGCTTGAAAAACCATTGGCAAGGACTGACCATTTTTGTCGATCACCCAGAGGTTCCCATGGACAACAACGAATCGGAAAGACGCTTGCGCAACCCGGTCACCGGACGCAAGAATTATTATGGCTGCGGCTCGGTATGGAGCGGCGGCCTTTGCGCCATGCTCTTTACGATTTTGCAAACCTGTTGTATCAACCGCATCGATCCGATGAAACTATTGCTGGCCTACTTTCAGGCCTGCGCCGAGAACCGGGGATGTGTGCCCCAAGATCCGTCCGCCTTTTTACCCTGGAATCTGACGGAAGAAAAGCGGCAGGCCTGGAAACTCAATGAAGCGTTCCCGTAGCTTAATGCCCATGAAGACCTATCGCTATTGCGGACGGTTGTTTTCAGAAAAAGAGATCCAGCATATCCGCCATCTCATTGACAGCCACCCGCAGGCCCACCGTGCCGATCTATCCCGCCTGGTCTGCCGATCCTTGCCGTGGTTACGGCCAGACGGACGACTCAAGGATATGTCTTGCCGGGTGGCCATGATCCGTATGCAAGAAGACGGGCTGATTCGCTTGCCGGCACCCCTGTGCAAAAACGGCAACGGTCGCCATCGGCCGAAGATTACCCGGGCATCCGATCCGCAACCACCCATCTGCCAAGCAGCCGGTAAGCTGGGGACGATGACGTTTCGTTCGGTGAAAAGCGCCAAGGACTCGGCTCTCTATAATGAATTCATTCACCGTTATCACTACCTGGGGTACAAACCGCTCACCGGCGCCCAAAAACGCTACATGGTCTATGCCGACAGCCAACTGCTAGCCCTTTTGGGCTTCGGGGCATCGGCTTGGCAAGTCGCCGACCGGGATCGCTTCATCGGTTGGTCGGGCGATCAACGCAAACGCAATCTTCAGCTGGTTGTCAACAACGCCAGATATCTGATCCTGCCTTGGGTGAAGTGCCACAACCTGGCGTCCCATATTTTATCCATCGCCGCAAAACGCCTTCCCGACGACTGGCAACAACAATATGGTTATCGTCCGGTGTTATTGGAAACCTTTGTCCACAAAGACCGTTTCAAGGGTACTTGCTATCGTGCGGCAAATTGGATCCATGTCGGCCAGACCACTGGCCGTGGTAAATTGGGTGGTTACCAACCGCAACTTCCCGTAAAACACGTCTTCCTTTATCCCTTGATTCGAAATTTTAGAAGTATCCTCGCTGAAGGCTGATACCCTGCTTTC
The DNA here is from genome assembly GCA_963674765.1 of uncultured Desulfosarcina sp. Taxonomy (GTDB): domain Bacteria; phylum Desulfobacterota; class Desulfobacteria; order Desulfobacterales; family Desulfosarcinaceae; genus Desulfosarcina. The sequence continues at coordinate 6,214,259 of OY771548.1, forward strand.
ATGGGTTCACTGAAAGCTTACCCCATTTTGAATTGGATATTCGAAACCGGGCTTTGAATCTATGGGTTAAACCATATAAAAATGGTTGCCGTTGCCCGGAATGTAATCGGCGCTGCCGCATCGTTAATGAAACCAAGATATACCGACGATGGCAAGATTTACCAATTTACGGATGTATCGTTATGCTTTGGTATTGTCCGAAAGAAATCTTATGCCGAACTCACGGCCGGGTGCAGGAAAATATTCCGTGGGCATACGCCTATGGTAGAGTCACCTACCGGTTTGAACACGCCATGCTGATCTATTGTCAGATCATGACGCAAAAGGCCGCTGCCAAGATTTTGAATATTCCGGCGTCAACGCTTTCAGACATGCTTCATCGCACGATTACCCGTATACGCGAAGGCCATCGCATTCGAGGGCTCAAGACCATCGGCATCGACGAGATTTCCTATTGTAAGGGCCGTAAATACGCCACATTAGTTTACGATTTGGACCGTTCCTGTGTCGTTTGGATCGGAAAGGGAAAGGGCCGTGAAACAATCGATGCGTTCTTTACCGAAATGCTCAGCGATTACCAAAAAAAGCAAATCAAATGGGCGACATGCGATATGAGCCAAGCCTATATCGGGGCCATTGAAACCCATTGTCCGAATGCCAAACTGGTTCTGGATCGATTTCATATCGTTAAAAAGCTCAATGAAGCCGTTGACGAAGTTCGAAAAGAGCAATGGCGTGAAGCCTCTGTTGATGAACGTAAAGCCTTAAAAGGGCTAAGATGGCTTCTTTTTCGACATTCATCAACCCGTTCAAAACAACAAACCCGTCTTTTGAATCAGTTGCGAAAAGGAAACAGACGGATTCATCGAGCATGGATTTTAAAAGATGAATTCGAACAATTTTGGGATTACAAGAAAACCTGGGCAGCGGAACGATTTCTGAAACGATGGATGACCACGGCGCTAAAAAGTCGACTTGAACCCATCAGGAATTTTGTAAAAACATTAAGAAACAATTACCATCGGATCATTCCTTTTATCGAAAGTCGGATAACCAATGCCATCGCTGAAGGATTAAACAGAATCGTCAAAATCATAAAAAATCGTGCAAGTGGATTTCGGACTTTGGAAGCATTTATGGATATGATCTTTCTCTCAGTCGGCGACCTCGATATCCCTGAACAGATTCCTACGGGATTTCGCACACTTTAAAGTGCTATTAAACGCTTGCATCTACTGAGCTTACATAATCTTTACTCTTTGGGAATTTCGAATATAGCCCATTTTTTCCGTCAAGTGTTTCCTGGACGGCGATGTGAGTCATGGCCGTGTTGGGTGATGCGCCGTGCCAGTGTTTCTCTCCCGCCGTGAACCAGACCACGTCTCCAGGACGAATCTCTTCGATCGTTCCGCCTTCACGTTGTACCCGGCCGCATCCGGCGGTTACAATCAATGTCTGGCCGATTGGGTGGGTATGCCAGGCCGTTCGTGCGCCGGGTTCAAATGTAACACTGGCGCCGGTTGCACGGGCCGGCTCTTCTGCCGTAAGAAATAAAGGGTCAATTCGGACAGTCCCGGTAAACCAGTCAGCCGGTCCTTTTACAGAAGCCTGTGTTCCGTTTCGTTTGATATCCATTTTGTCTTTCCTTTCGTCTTTTACTTTTCATTTGAATGAAACCGACCAACGTGTTGTCACTTGATGATTTGATTTATACACGAGATCGTCAGAACATAGATAGCCAGATCGTCTATGATAATTGTCCGATTGTCCAAAACTTTGGCAAATACATTGACCCGCCAAAAGAAACGTGTTTTTAAATCAACCTGAATTTTTCATCAGGGCAACCATTTGATTGTCATAATAATGATGTAATAATAATACGTTATATCTATGGCAGCTTGTATTATACTACCTGCATAGAAAGTGCGTATTGCCCAATGCTATGCAGTGATTGCCCGATAATACATTGTCTTTGAGGTGTATCCATTTTAAAACGAACCATGATTTTGTTATCATCAACAAAATCAAGAACAGGGAGGCTGTCATATGGACGGGGAAAATGGTGTTCCGGCGGAAACACCTGAAGAATTATCAACTGCAACCCAGGTGCTGGCAAAAAGTATCGCCAGATGGACCGGAAATGAAAACCAGATCGATACGGCAGTCCCGGGCCTCGGACTTCACCGATGGGAATCGCCCACAGCGCCGACAAGCTATACGCTAAACGCGAGCATCTGCCTGATCGCCCAGGGGGCCAAACGGGTGCTATTAGGAGAGGAAACCTATGTGTATGACGCGACTAGCTTCCTAATTTCGTCTGTGGATTTGCCTGTGGTGGCAAACATCATCGAGGCGACCAAGGAAAAGCCCTACCTGGGGTTGATATTGGAGCTCGATCTGCAGGAGATATCCCAGCTGATCGTAGACAGCGGCCTGCCATTGACCCGTCCCCAGCAGGTTCAAAAAGGAATGGCTGTGGGCAAACTTTCGCTCCCCTTGCTCAACACTTTCCAGCGGTTGATGGATTTGCTCGACGAGAATGGGAATATCAAGATTCTGGCCCCACTGGTTAAGCGGGAAATCTTTTTCCGTCTGCTTCTGACGAATCAAGGGCCGCGCCTTCAACAAATCGTGGCTTCAGGGAGTCACAGCCATCAAATCTCAAGGGCTATTGACTGGTTGAAAAATAATTATACCCGTCCCCTTCGCATCAACGAACTGGCAGCTCACGCCGGCATGAGCAGGTCGGCATTTCATAACCAATTTAAGGTAATGACAGCCATGACGCCACTCCAATTCCAAAAAAGATTGCGTTTAAATGAGGCCAGAAGGTTGATGCTTACAGAGAACCTGGATGCGTTAGCAGCGACATTCGAGGTTGGTTATGAGAGCCCTTCACAGTTCAGTCGTGAATACAGCCGGTTGTTTGGCGCCCCACCGTTGCGAGACATTAAGAACTTGCGTCAGACGGCCATTGCCTAACACTCAAAAAGGGAGGGAAAATACCATGACCGTAAAATCAGTACTCGAAGACACCAACAAATTTTTGGACCATCTCGGCTTGAGCGAAGAGCCATTCGGTGTGTATTATGATAACGCCAAACCCGAAAATGCGTTCGGGCCAAAGCCCGGCATACCCATCTCGCGCGATCTGGAAGACCAGGGGAAGATAGATATGCAAGAAATGTTTAAGCATTTTTCCTGCGTCATGGGTAACGTCTGGCTGGCGAGGAAAAAGCATCGAGCCGCCTATATTTCTACGGAAGAATATGGATGCCCGGGAGGTGTCTTCTACTGCTCCATGATGAAGCCCAACCTTAGATTCATTGAGCATTATGTGACTACGGGTTTTAGTGGCACTCCTGTGCATGGTGAGCGATATTTGCCTTCGCCCGAAGCCATGAGGAAATTTCTAAACAAGGTCGATCCGCGCAAAACGCCAGCAAAATATTGTATTTTTAAACCGCTTTCTTTGTTTGCCGACGGCGATGAGCCAGAGTTCATCATCTTTTTTGCACGACCTGAAGTGTTGACCGGTCTTTTCATCCAAACCACGTTCACGACTGGTGATGTGGATAGTGTGGCCTCCCCCTTTGGGGCAGGCTGCACCAACATGATCGCCTGGCCACTCTACTATAAAGAACGAGGTATGGAGAAAGCTGTACTTGGCGGCTTTGACCCTTCGGCCAGGAAATATATGAAGACAGATGAGTTAACTTTTACGGTTCCCTGGTCTCTGTATAAGAAAATGTTAGCGGCCTTACCGGAATCCATGTTCAACGTGGGTGGAGATTGGACAACCGTGCGCAAGAAGGTAACCCGCAGCGCGCAGACCTGGGGAGAAGGCAATTAAAATGGTAGAAATTAAAAAGAGTTATTGTGGTCTTTGCCATCCGCGATGCGGTATCTTGCTACACATTGAAAATGGCAAGGTCGGTAAAGTGACAGGAGATCCCGACCACCCGGTCACCCGGGGCGTTATCTGCGAGAGGGGGCGGCTGATGCCTGATCATGTCCATCACCCCCAGCGCCTGAACTATCCTTTAAAGCGGAAGGGTGAAAAAGGTGGCGGACAATGGCAACGGCTGACATGGGACCAGGCCCTGGACGAGGTGGCGGAAAAACTGTCCAAGCTTAAAGAGCGTTACGGCGCCGAAACCCTTGCATTCACCCACGGGACCAAGCGGACCTACCATTGGGACTGCCGCCGGTTCTTCAACCTGTTCGGATCACCGAACACCTGCGGGGTGAACAACATCTGCATGTGCCCGAGCTACGCCACCGAGTATGCCACCTACGGCGGTATGGTCATGCCCATGGTCATGGGGGCGGCCTGCATTGTCATATGGGGTAGCAACCCGGTCAATTCCAATCCTGTCGGCCTCTATCCCCAGCTGGTCCGGGCCAAAAAACAGGGCGTCAAATTAATTGTCGTCGACCCCCGGCGCACCAAAGAGGCCGAAATGGCGGATCTCTGGCTCCAGATCCGGCCGGGCACGGATCTCGCCCTGATGCTGGGCTGGATCCGCCTGATTATCGAAGAAGACCTCTACGACCATGATTTCGTGGAGAATTGGACGATTGGTTTTGAAGATCTCAAGGCGGCCGCCCAAGCCTATACGCCGAAAAAGGTGGCGCAGATCACCGGCATAGCGGCGGAACTTGTGGCAAAGGCCGTGCGCATGTACGCGGAAGCCAAACCTGCGGTCCTTCCCTGGGGCTACGGCCTGGACAAGCAGGGCATTAATGCGACGCAGTGCGCCCGGGCTCGGGCCAGTCTCCGGGCCATTACCGGCAATCTGGAGATTCCCGGCGGGGAAAATTTCAGCCTGGCCGGGAATGTTGGGAAAATCATCGACTGGGAGCACCTTGAGATGAATGACGCCATTCCCGCAAGCCAGCGTGAAAAGCAGCTTGGGGCCGATACATATCCTTTTTTCGGGTTCCCCGGGTGGGAAAGAAATCAGGCAGCCAACAAAAAACTGCCCCAAGGATATCTGGCCGCCCCGGAAGCCTGGCACTCCAACTTGGCCCATGCCAGGGAGGTGATGAACGCCGTTATCACCGGCAAGCCCTATCCCGTGACAGCGGCCATCTCCCTTGCGAGCAACCCGCTTCTTTCCCTTCCCAACACAATGCGTGTGTTTGACGCGTTGAAGGCCCTTGAACTCTACGTGGTCATGGAGTACTACATGACTCCGTCCGCGGCCCTTGCCGATTATGTGTTCCCAGCCTCTTCCACTGTTGAGCAGCCAGAACTCTGGCTGACCAACAGCTTCTGCATGGCCTGTCCCCAGGGGATTGATCCGCTTTACGAACGCCGCAACAGCTATGATTTTTTCCGGGGACTTGGCATCCGTCTGGGACAGGAAACGCACTGGCCCTGGGAAACGGTGGAACAGGTGTACGATCACTGCCTTGCACCCATCGGGATGACATTCAAGGAATTCGCCGGGCAATACGGCATTTTCGGGGAACGGGAGTTCCGCCGGTACGAAAAATTCGGGTTTGGTACGCCTTCGGGCAAGGTGGAGCTGAAATCTTCGATCTTTGAGGAACTGAACCTGTCACCCGTTCCAGTTTTTCATGAACCGCCCTTAAGTCCCCTGAAAAGTCCCGATCTTGCACAGGAATATCCTTTACATCTCATCACGGGCAGCCGGTTCATGCCCATGTACCACACGGAACATAGGCAGGTCGAAAAGGCCCGTAAAAAACATCCCGACCCATTGGTGACAATCCATCCGTCAACCGCGGCCAAATACGGCCTTGCCCCTGGCGACTGGGCCGTCATATCCAGCCCCCTTGGAAAGATACGCCAGCGGGTCCGGCTTTCGGACTCCATCCGCGAGGACATGGCGGACGTGGAGCACGGGTGGTGGTTTCCGGAGAGTGAAGAGAAACTGCCGAAACTCTTCGGGGTTTTTGAATCGAATGCCAATATTCTTTGCCCGGACGGACCAGAGTTCTGCAGCCCGGAAATCGGAAGTTGGCCCCACTCTGCATTATTATGTAATATTGAAAAAGAAGTGCATTGATGATCGACGAGACGACATCCAAAATGCTTGCGCGCCATTGGGAAAACTGGGGATAGGACTGGTAAAAGTTCTCTTTAAATAGGATCCTTGCTGGATGAGTGGTGGCGCCAATAACCGGTGGCTGTTTGCCGCAATGGGGGTAACGATCCAAATGCCTCGACTTGAAGCCTTTAAGCAGTTTTAATCCTATGGAATATCAAAGAGCAGGTTTTGGTGTAAGCCCCCCGAACCCTGAGTTAATTTCAGATCGGACGACAGAATGAAATTCAATCCAGCAATATCCGCAATGATGAGAAGGTCATATCTTGATAATAGCTGCCCATTGGGGTTGATTGCAGGTACCTATAAATAGTCTAACAGGGAAATAAATGGGCCGACCACAATATCTAAAGCCGGACATTTTTTTGATCATTAGTCTTGTATACCAGCGCCTTAAATTGTATCAGAATCGCACCTTTGGCAAATGTTGGTATAGATGTTTTTTATATCGGTGGCTAAATAGTCATGAATAGGCAAGTACGCTTTGTCAATCCCACAAAAACGGACCCGACCGATTCGTTTGTTTACTTGCCAGCGGATTTAAGTATCAGGGATCACGCTGAATTTGTATTTAGCAAATGGATATCGTAGGCAGCACCTTTGCTGCTGTCATATTTATTCGCCATTAAGCCTATTTTTGGATCATGATCCTGTATTTCGAAAAAGTGAAATTCGCTTTACCGTAGGCCCTTATGGCCATTTGGTTATTCTCATGTACATATAGCCGTAATTCCAAACCATTTTGTTCCTTCATTTCCGATCTAATCGCATCCAACAGTAAATCCATATACCCTTTTCCACGATATTCCGGTTTGATGTACATGCTTTGAATCCACCAATAATATCCAGCGCTCCAATCACTCCACTCTTTTAGTGCAGATGCGCTGCCTACCTGTTCATTGTTCTGATTCATCAGCACCCAATACATGGCAACTGAACGGTCCTCAAGTGCCGCTTTGATTCCGTCCCTTAATGTCTTGGTATCCTTTTCGTGTCCTTCAGCTTCTCGCGCTTCCGCTGCGGTGAATTCAACAAGTTGATCCAGATCATTTATTTCAGCTCTTCTAACCTTCAAACTTGCCTCCGATAACAACTAAACTGATTTTCTGACAATATAGACACCATAGCTGTAATGAGCTTTGTGTTTCTCATACAGGGCGATTTCTTTTTTTTCGGCATTCACGATTGCCTGTGCCTTTTCACTGTTACCGTTCCGCTTAAGAAACGCTTCAAAACCATCCTGCATAGGCCGATAATAATTATCCAACCAGCAATGCTCCGGTAAAAAAAAGTAGGCGACCGGGGAATAGCCTTTATTTTCCATAATTTCTATCTTTGAAGATGCCATATCGATTTCCGGATATTCGTTTTGCCAATATTCCTGAAGTTCGGATGGGCGCTCAGCCGTTAGCCAAGTGATCTCCGAAACGACCATCATTCCGCCCGTTTTGAGAAAACGCTTCCAGTCCATTACGCCCTTTTCAAAACCGATATTGTATATCGATCCCTCGGACCAGATGACATCATATTCCTCATCGCCAAACGGCAGATTGTCCATCGAACAGCAAAGGGTCGTTACTTTATCGGAAATCCCCATACGTTCTGCTCTGCCTTCAAGCACGTCAAGAAAATCTTGAAGGAAGTCCACTGCCGTAATTCGAGCGTCCAATAAGCGGGCCAGCAACAGGGTAGAAGCCCCCGTGCCACAACCGATATCGGCAATTTTTAACGGCGCAGTTCGGTCTATCATCGCCAAATTGAGCGCTTTCTCTGACTCTGCATCCCCACCTGGGCCTTGCCGGTTCGCATTTTTATGAAGGTCTATCAAAAGTTGAAAATCGTCCAATGCTTTTTCCTTATCTGGTTGATGAAATGAGAGTGTTTCTATGGTTTCCTTTTTCGATAATTGCGTTGGAGGTGTTAAGGTGTTTACCTTTATATTGAGATAGTGAACCGTTTTTTTGACCGATACCGTCCCTTATTCAATATCTGCAATCAGGTCGAGAGTGATGTTTGGGTATTGTAATCTTCACCGGCATAGGAACTGATGTCACGTGGGATATATCGAATTATCACAGGTTTTAAAATAAGAGGCCAACCACCAGATGTTGTCGTCGGCCTCTTTTGATTAAATGTCAAAATTAATAGCAGTTACCACAAGTCGGGCTTTTTTCAATGTACGTCATGGTAACCACAGAAAGTTTTGGATACCTGCCACCACTTATGGCAACTGAACGACAAATTATCAAATGGCTGACCATAGGGTTGGAATTTGAAAACCAAAAAAATCTAAAGGGCTTGGGATTTTCACCCCAAGCCCCTGACTTTATTTTGGTAGCGAGGGGAGGATTTGAACCTCTGACCTTCGTTTTATGAGCCTCTTCAAGGTGTAAAAGCACTAACACACATAAACTGCTTATATACAGGCTTTTCCTTTAATTCCAACTATCTAAAATACATTCTCACTATTTCCTGAAAATTCCAATACATGCAATATTTTCAATGAAAGCGAAAAAAACGTTACAATTACGTCACACCTAATTATCCGGAAGCCAGCAAAATAATGTCGTCGACAGCCAGGAGATCTCCGATTCGATGAGTGTGTGATGATAACACCTGAACAGATGTGACTGCGTGTCGCGCTATCTCTATTTTTCATTCCATGCAGATGAAAAATCACGTCTGCCGTGGATAATCGCAACGATATCGACACGATTTATAGAAATTCGGTAAACCAAACGGTAGCTGCTAATAAAGATTTCACGTGTCATTTCATCCTGAAGCTCTGGCACCCACCGTCCCATTTCAGGCTGGTCGGCAAGTGTCCTTGTTGCGTCAAGCACTTGCTGTACAAAGGCTGATGCATAGAAAAATGAGTCACGAGCGATATATTCAGCGATTGATTCGAGATCCGACAGCGCTGCATCGGCCCAAATTATTTTTCGATCCATCGTTTCATTCGATCTTCGACATTTTTTTGCGAGAGGAAACGGCCGCCGTCAATATCGTCGATGCCCCTTTTTATTTTCTGACGTACGTACAGGCGGTATTGGATCTCTTCCAGTGTAGCGTCATCGGGCAGGTTCGATAAAACTTCAATAACCTCTTCCTTTGCGGTTTGCATAAGGTTTGCCTTTCTATCTAAATTTCGAAAAAAAATTCCAGCTTTTGCTGTCCGTTAATATTGCCACTATACCATAGATGGATGGGGCTGAAAACGGTACTGGTGGCGTTTCCGGTCCGGAAATAATTTCCGCTATGGGTGGGGCGTATCCAATCCGATGAGTGTGTGCCGATGGATGGACCCCTGACAAATGTCACGGCGTATAGCCATAACTCGTTTTTTGTTGTCAATGATCGCCTTAATGGAGCCACCCATGATCGGCGTAATGGTGCCAGTTCAAAGTGGAAAAAAAGCAGTCTTCGGACCGGCCAAAAACTATGGTTTTTCACCCCCTTTCAAAGTGGCTTTTTTCGGTTGATTTTGACCTGTTATTTTTATCGGTTTTGATATCGGTTTCGGGGAGCGATAGCTCTTGCCTTCCAGAACAATGGTATAGGCTCCATGGCGAAGTCGGTCGATTGTCGCCTCTCCCAAAATTCGGTTGGAGAATGCATCGGTCCATTCCGGGATGTCCAGGTTGGAGGTGACGATGGTGCTTTTGCGTTCGTATCGTTCGGAGATCACCTCGTGAAAATCTTCATCCTGACCGGGTTTGAGAGGCTTCAAACCAAAGTCATCAATAATCAAAAGATCAACACCAACGATCTTACTGAAATGCCGCTCGAACCCATTGATTGCCCTGGCGGCGTTTAATTGGGCCAGCATCTTGGATGCCGAGGTGAACAATACACTGTGACCATTTCGAATGGCGCTATGGCCCAATGCCTGGGCCAGGTGACTTTTTCCCGTTCCGCAAGGCCCGATGACAAACACGCAGACTTTCTCGTTGAGGAACCGACAGGAGGAAAGTTCCATGACTAGGGAGCGGTTGATGTTCGGGTTGAATGTAAAATCAAATTCCTCCAGGGTTTTCTGATTTCGAAAGTTTGCTCGACGTAGCGCCGAAGCCAGCTTCTTCTGATTACGGCGAGCTATCTCATCGGTTACGATCGTTGCCAGAAAATCCATGTAGGACATCTTTTTCTCAATCGCCTGGCGGTTACGTGTTTCGATAGAGTCCATTATTCCCGACAGGCGAAGTTGTTTGAGCATGGGAGTCAACTCGGGCATTGGGTTCATGATCGCCTCCCTTTTTTTCTGGTATTACGCAGGAAACGAGCTGAACCGGTGTATGGCGAAGCAAGGGGGATCACGTTGGCGTGCTCGCGAAGGGGCGTTTGATCCAACCCTTGGTTTAAGATGCTTTTAACGGTCCGGTATTTTACATTCGGGGCCGCGGGCGGGCCGCGGGGCCGGGCCGCAGCAACCTCTTGTAATGTTATAGAAAGAGCTGAAAACCGGGGGCTAAAATGGCTTTAATCGATACTTTTTGGTGCCAAAAACGCGAGATTAAGGCTTATCGTCACTGGTCCCATAAAATCGTGTTTTCGACTTCGTAAGAATCGGCCGAGCCGTAGGGCGTCATCGTTTCCCGCAGTTCGAATGAATCTCCAACCTGACGGATTTTTCTTCCTCTCGCTCTGAATCCGAGTGCTTTTTTTCTTTTTTTCCGCAAGTTGTATTCCTGGTCGGTTCTGCCGGCGCCCCGCTTGATCGAATCCGTAATGGCATTATTCCCGCCACTGTCGAATAGAAGCAAATGGATATGTTATGTGAAGTTTCAAATTATGTGAAGTTAAATCTTTAACCTACTTAATTTTCATTTATTTTTTTTCTCTCCGTTGTTATTCCTCCACATAATTTCATTCTATAATCTCCCCATGGTCACCAGTTATAAACTGGACAAAGAAAGGGGGGAATCATGGAATTGGAAAAAATATTTAAGAGCCCACATACGCTTACCAAATTGATTACCGGTCCGCTGGCAACTTTTTTGGAAGGCTTTGTCCGCTGGCTCCTTATTGGAGGGTTCACCCTTAACTGTATTCGGAAGCATCTTTCGATAGTTTCTCATCTTAATGAATACTTGAGGAAGGCCAATGATCGACCTCGCACGCTGGTTACAAAAAAGGACATTGAAGGATTTTTTGAGGAGTATACCGATCAATGCCGGAACCGGGGTCCACTTGAAGGTCATTTGCGGCGTACCCATCATTCGATAAATCGATTTATTGCATACCTTGACACGGAAGGCCGGTTCGACCCAATGGTGCAGATGCCAACTTACCAAGCACTATTGGACGAGTACCTTCACTGGTTGCGTCACTACCAACACTCGACAGAAGAAACCCTGGGGGTTCGAGCTCACTCGATAAGCCGGTTCCTGCAATGGTTGGGGGCACAGGCTACGGCCCAAGGGTTGGCAAAACTCACTCCAGAAAAAATTGAAACTTTTTTTCTCGATCATGCTCAGGCAATGGGACGAGCTGAACGCCGATCAATGCAATCGGCCTTACGCACATTCTTGCGATTTGGCCTACAACAAGGCTATTTACAGCGTCGCCTCGATCGGGCAGTTCCCACATTGCGTACTTACAAACTGAGCACGGTCCCACGTGCTTTAACCGAAGAACAAGCTCAACAAATTATCAATACGGTTGATCGCCAAACCCATAGCGGACGACGTGACTACGTCATATTACAGCTTTTATATACTTACGGCGTTCGCGGTGGCCAGGTGCGCTCACTGCGGATGGAAGATATCCGGTGGTCTGACAACCAGATCCTTTTCAGGGCTTCAAAAAATGGCAAAGACAGTCTTCTGCCCCTGACCAATGCGGTCGGTCAGGGCCTGCTGGACTATATCCGATACGCTCGGCCGCATTACTCATATCCACAAGTTTTTCTAACATGTCGGGCGCCATATCACCCGCTCGCACATTCCTGTTCGCTTTCGTCCATCGTGGGGCGTCACACCCGTGCGGCAGGCATCGATGTTCCCAGCAAAGGCGCCCATGCCTTTAGGCACGGGTTTGCCACCCGCATGGTGGAAAAGGGACATACGCTTAAAGAGGTGGCCGACGTTCTTGGCCATCGTCATCTGAGTACGACCTTTATCTACACCAAAGTTGATTTTAACGCATTAAAACAGGTGGCTCTCGATTGGCCCGAGGAGGTGAATTGATGAGTGCACAGCAATTTTCAAGTTGTCTGGCCACGCAGATGAAAAGATTTGTCGATCTTCGCCAATTATCCGGCACCGATTACCACAGCCAGACACTGTTATTGGTATACTTTGACCGATTTTTGGTCCAACAGGATTTTTGTTTACCCTATCTTACCTGTGAGATTACCGATCGCTATCAAAAAAGCCTTACCATGCTTGCCCCACGCACCCAAGACAACCGGATAAGTGTGTTGCGCCAATTCTGCGAATATCTGGCCACTGGCAATCCCCAAAGTTATGTACCCCGGCCGCGAAAAATAATCCGGTCGCTTGGTGCCCACCAGCCGTATATTTACCACATGAGCCAATTGCGGGCATTGATGGCGGCTGCCGATGGGCTTGCACCACCCGGATCACTGCGTCCACATACCTATCGCACGTTACTGGGCCTTGTTTATAGTACGGGAATACGCATTGGCGAGGCCATGGCATTAAACCTACAGGATTTTGACTCCAGCAACCAGCGGCTCTTCATCGCCGAGGGCAAGTTCCGCAAGGAACGGTGGGTAGTGCTGAGCGAATCGACCAGCCGCGCACTTGAGCATTATATCGAAAAACGCATTAAAATCGCACCGCACTGGCCCGAATCCCCGCTGTTATTCAATGAACGCCGACGGCGCCTGTGCCATCCTACCGTCAATGCGACCTTCAGAAGCTTACTAAAAAAATGTGCCATCGCGCACCATAAGCGCACCGGCCCGCGCATTCACGATCTACGCCACACATTTGCCGTACACAGACTGCTGGATTGGTACCGGAAAGGACAGGATGTCAATGCCATGCTGCCCGCGCTTGCCACCTATATGGGACATGTGGACATCAAATCAACACGTGTTTATTTGTAGCCAACAGCCGAACTGCTCCAGCAGGTAAATCAAAGGTTCCGAAACCATTACTTGAAAAATGTCGAACCAAATGGAGGTCAGCCATGAATCATTTACTCGCTGGTTTTATAAAACGCTTTTTCAGCCACTACTTGCCGGTGCAAAAGGGCCTGTCGGTCAATACAATCCTGGCTTACCGCGATGCCGTCAAGTTGCTTTTGTGTTATGTGGCAGATACCATAAAAATATCCATCGACCGACTGGCGGTAGAAGATATCACGGAAAAAAGAGTGTTGGATTTCCTCGACCATTGCGAGCAAACGCGTGGTTGTTCGACGAGAACCCGAAACGCAAGGCTGGCTGCTATCCGGGGCCTTTTCGACTACATCGCCCGTCAAGAGCCGGTGTTGATCGTACACTGCGGTCAGATCCGCGCCATCCCCCTCAAACGCGCTGAGCAACAAATGGTCGCTTACCTTGAAGAAAAAGAAATGCAGGCGGTTTTAAATGAGGTCGATGTCAACTCGCGCACCGGAATGCGAGACAAGGCATTGCTTATGTTGATGTATAATACCGGTGCTAGGGTCAGTGAAATTGTTGCCCTGGAACTTGGCGATTTGCGTTTGGACGACACGGCCCAGATCAGGCTGCAAGGCAAAGGAGGCAAAGAGCGCGCCTGTCCCCTCTGGCCTGAAACGGTGACTGTGCTCGTAGACTACATGCAGCAACGAGCTCTCAAGCAACCAAACACGGAGCGCGTGTTCCTTAACGCCAACGGCGCTCCCATTACTCGCTTCGGTATCCGTTACATCACCCGCAAATACGGTATACAAGCCAATCAGGTCGGCAAAGTCGCTAAACCCGTCAATCCCCATACCATCAGACACACTTCCGCTATGCACTTACTGCGATCGGGAAATGATATTAATATGGTCAGCTACTGGCTGGGTCACGTCGACATCAATACCACGCACATTTATGTAGAAATCGACATGGAGATGAAGCGCAAAATGCTCTCTAAGGCTGGTGCCCCAGAACTCGGAAAGAAAGCTCCCTGGCAAAAACCACATATGATCCAATGGCTGGAAAGACTTACCAAAGAGCCTCAGTTATGTGGAGTAATGACTTGAAGGAGAGCAGGATATGGACATTTAAAAAACGAACTTCACATAATTTGAAACTTCACATAACATATTTTATGTGGAGCTCCACGTAAAATATGGTTGGAGGTGACCATGTAATCCAATACGCTCAGATGGCGGTAACGTTTTTTTGCCCGATAAAGCCATTCCATCCATCTGCTACGATCTTTAGCGAATTTCAAAAAAAAAGGCCCTTTTATAATACATTTCGCATCATTCGGAGGCAGAGTTCAGTCACGGTATTTGCCCTGAGTGTGTAAAAAAATACTACCCCGATTATGACCCCAAATTAAAATGAAGTTGGCTCAAAAATTGGATTATGATAATTTTTTAAAATCCTTTTTGATCTCAATTATATTTCTCTATGTAGCCTCACCATTTAATTCCTAATGGGTCAATTCCCCGCCGCTTGCGGCGAACTGGAAAAATATCCCGCAGAGATACCCCGACTGCTTGCGTCGGTGTAGTCCATTTTCGATGACTCTATTCTTCATATTCACAGAATAAATGTTAAAAAACTATTAAGGTTCCTGAAAGAATTGACAGAATATAAAAGAAATCATAAATGCCATAAAGGAAAAAATAAAAAATGAAAGGTTCATAATTATGCTTCAGCAAACAACATTAGAAAACAATGAACTGGACTCCGAGCGATTGGAAAATGTTCTGAAAACAGCAAGAATCGTCTGTCATGATATGGCACAGCCTTTGATGATTTCAATCGGTTTGGTGGAATTGTTGAGGTTTCAAATACAAGGTCATTCAGAAATGGATGAAAAATTAAAAAGGATTCATTCCCAAATGAATCGACTTTCAGATTTAACAACCAAGTTGATGAACACCATTCCCAAGTTGGAGTAGAATCAACAATGCTTCGGTGAATGTTTTTTGGTTAAGGATGGTAAATTTCGTCTACCCACTCTTTGAACCAATGGGGTTTTTGATATAGTACATAAATCAGCACAAATGCTGTGACTGGGATCGGAATGATCGTATCAAAAACTGCCAACACGATAATATAAATAAGAATCTGAGTTTTCGTGGACATCGCATTATTCCTTTTTCCCGTTTTCAGCCACTTCAGTATTCCGTTTAATAACGAGGCATATGGCTGAATTCCTGATAGGCTTCTCCCCCGGCCAGCATCTGATTTGCCTTTCCAACTGGTAACCAATATCTTGACATATTGCTATTGACAAAAACACTACCCCCCCTCTCAGTGATTTCCATTTTAGTCTTACAGGCGGGACAGATTGTAATTCCTGATTTGTCTTGGAGGTCAGAGGTCAGATTGTCTGCAGAAGGAGCAGGTCATAAAACTTCTTTATTATCCATAGCAAGGCAGACTGTCAATAAATAACAGCCCCTTGCCACCAAATGAAATATTTGTTAACTTGGACATATCCTACCGATTGTTCCCATCATTACCAAAACGGAGTGTCCATATCGGATAAAGTTCAGGTGTTGATTGCACGCACCCACCGGTCCCAAAATCTGCCACTAGGGCCAACGAGAGGCCCTGTGTCGAGCCTTTCAATCACCCCTCATTCATCCCTCTTATTTATTAAGAAAAAGAAAGCAAACTAGGCAACCAAATCCTGCTCTTTTTCCAACTCCATTTGACAAGTAATGCAATACCTTGCGTCAGGCATGGCCTTTAAACGTCCAATTGGTATTTCCTCTTCACACTCCTCACATATCCCGTAGGTGCCTTCGTCGATTTTCCGTAGTGCTCTTAAAATGCTTTCTTTATTCAACCCATCTCGAAAAAGCCTGATAAAGGCAAAATCCATTTCTGTATGCATAATGGCCTTGTCCAGATTATCAGGAATGTTATCTGACGACTTTGACCATTGTTCAAAAAGTTCGTTTGAATTTTGGGAGAGACTGGCCAGCAGGTGCACGAGATTGTATTTAATTTGGTTGATGTCTTTTCCGGGGCCGCGGGCCGGGCCGCAGCAACCTCTTGTAATGTTATAGAA
Organism: uncultured Desulfosarcina sp.; assembly: GCA_963674765.1. Classification (GTDB taxonomy): domain Bacteria; phylum Desulfobacterota; class Desulfobacteria; order Desulfobacterales; family Desulfosarcinaceae; genus Desulfosarcina. Next base: position 6,230,514 of record OY771548.1, read on the forward strand.
AGAGCTGAAAACCGGGGGCTAAAATGGCTTTAATCGATACTTTTTGGTGCCAAAAACGAGAGATTAAGGCTTATCGTCACTGGTCCCATAAAATCGTGTTATCGACTTCGTAAGAATCGGCCGAGCCTTAGGGCGTCATCGTTTCCCGCAGTTCGAATGAATCTCCAACCTGACGGATTTTTCGTCATCTCGCTCTGAATCCGAGTGCTCCTTTTCTTTTTTTCCGCAAGTTGTATTCCTGGCCGGTTCTGCCGGCGACCCGCTTGATCGAATCCGGAATGGCGTTATTCCCACCACTGTCGAATAGAAGCAATGGTATCAGAATGGTTGGTCATCGGTTTCCTTTCGAGGTTGGTGGTAAATTCATGGGGCCGATCGACCAAACTACGTCAGTACAGCAAGCCTGAAAGTTAGGCAGCCGCTGCTCACACTACCTATGCCGAACATTCAATACAATGGTAACCATCTATATTCATATGAAATACAAAAATAATTTCGATTGGATCATTTTTTTCTGTAACTATCTTCGTAGATGAACGTTTCAATCGGAAAGTTGTTTCATCAATGATATTGAAGATATAGAAGCGGCATTGGCGGAGATTAAAGCTGCGGATGAAATCAGGGTATTGAACAACCTTCTCCGTGGTTCTTGGAACCATTACAATGCTTTCACGAGCCAGCATGAACTGAATGTTTGCGATGAAAAATAATCCATTAAAAGGATAATTTCTTTTTTCAAAAAACAAGTTCCGCATGCTTTGTAGTGTCGTCTTGTTACCATCTTGGTGACGGTAGTGTTCCCCGCCCACTGCTTTGAGAAAATTTTCATAAGCAAGCCGTGCCACCATGATACGGATTTATAATTGTTTTTTGTATCATTTGTCCCTGAAGTTATGTTTGACATATTGACGATTGACGAATCGTAAATTAGCAATATGAAACATCGCCTGCTTCATGACTATCTCCTTCGTGATGCTGGCTACTACCCGGTAATCACGCTTACCGGCCCACGCCAGTCGGGCAAGACCACCTTAGTTCGGGGCGCCTTCCCGGCGCACCGCTATCTTTCTCTGGAATTGATCGACCAGCGGCGGTTTGCCCAGGAAGACTTTAGGGGGTTTATGGACCAACTAGACGGCCCCGCCATCCTCGATGAAATCCAGCATGTGCCCGACCTTTTTTCCTACACCCAAACGGCTGTAGATCAGGATCCCACATCGGGCCGTTTTGTATTGACCGGCTCCCAGAACTTTCTGCTCATTGCTTAATTATTCCAACCTGGCCTCGGACTGCGGCATCGCCGTGGACACGGCACGGCGATGGCTGTCGCTGCTGGAGGCCAGCTTTATCGTTTTTCTGCTTCCGCCGCACCACCGCAATTTCAACAAGCGGGTCATTAAAAGCCCGAAACTCTATTTTTACAACAACGGGTTGCTTTGCCACCTGCTGGGCATTCGCGAGGCCGCCCAGATTCCGGCCAATCCCCTGCGCGGAGCGATTTTCGAAAACCACGTGGTTGCGGAAACGGCCAAGGCATACCTTCACCACCGCCGACTCCCGCCGTTGTTCTTCTGGCGCGACCGCACCGGCCATGAGATCGATCTGTTGGTCGAGGAGGCCGGTCAGCTCTACCCGGCGGAGATCAAATCCGGCCAGACCGTATCCTCCGACATGCTTGCCGGCCTGCGTTGGTGGTGCGACCTCAGCGGCCAACCCCTGGAAAGTGCTACCCTGATCCACGGCGGCCAGGAACGCTACACCCGCAACGGGGTGGCGGTGCGATCTTGGTTTGGGGTGTGAGGGTATGTTCATCATAGTTAACTCGCGTTCAGAATCTTGGTTCTGAATCTATATCGATCATCGGAATTAACGATTTGACGGTTTCCCCAGTGTGAACGAAAATCAATTCAGGGATACCCCACTGCCCTGGACGGTTTCTCCTGATCTGACCTGAATCTCGACCCCCTATTCGGGCAAGGCCTTGGTTGGTCTTGCCCGTCTTTGTTTATGCCTCGGCCACCCATCAACCTATGTACTACAGTTATGGCGATTGTCCGCTTGTGGTGGTCGTCTTTTGACAGAATGCCGATCTTCATAACGTTCTTTCTCATAGCGTCATCCTCCGGTCTGCCTGTCAACGCCTGCCCAAAAATCGTCAATAAGCTGGCCGGCAGACCCGAATTCAAAGGAGCGTGTCGAGCTGTCCAAAGTCACCTGCGGTATCGTTTCCCATACCTCCCTTTTGTTATCACCCGTTGAGAATTTATCAACAGGAAGCAATCCCCTCCCCATGCATTATAGCGCTTTAATCATTAGAATTTAATGCATTTATGTGGGTCGTCCCGCAAGCGGCCGATCCGAATGGTAGATTCTACCTATCACCAACCCGTCAACCGGCTCACATTGCCCATTTCCGATCCTGCCGTATCTTTTACTCAAGCAAGACGGAACACCAACAACAAAACAATCAAGCGATGAGGTGATAACATGGCCGATAACAAAACTCAGGATTATTTCGACGATAAGAGCGAAGCACACGTTGACACCCGCGAAAGAAACTTCGAATGTGAGAACAAAGACCCCCATCTAGGATGTGATCCGGGGATCGACGTGGCGGGATAACTGAAAGGACGGTGCCCCATGATTGGAACGACACTGACGCTAATTACGCTGGCTTACTTCATTAACAAATGCATCGCCGGTGCCAAGTGCAGGATTTGAGGACACGCTGAACGGCAGAGCTTCGACAACGAAGGCAAAATGTGATCCGCTGATATGGCGGTTGAACGGGCAGAGCCTCTAACGGGGCTCTGCCTATTTATTTTTAGATAGACCTTGCTGAATTACCGGCCAGATCTTATACTATAGTTAAACCGGAGCAACGCAAAGGACATGTTGTGGATGTCCAAGGGGTCACCCCTCCTCCGTGACCCTTTCCATGCACCCCCTCTGCTCCGGTTCCGCTTTTTAATACCACCGGCTTCACAGATAGAAATCAACCATATTCAGCAATACGGATTCATTTTAGTTTTTTATCCGGGATGTCAAAACGACACCGGACCACCATAAGGCGGCCCGGCGAGGAGGAGAAAACGAAGAAGGATAGTTTATTTTATCGGACTCCCTGGTGCCTGGACATGGCCAGCGGAGTATCCGTTGTTTTGATTGTACAGTAGCACCCCACCCTTACCGCAAGATGATGCCAAGATTACCCGATGGTCATCAATTTTGCTTGGGCTAGGTTGACAGGGCTATCAGATTATGCCCTTCCTATACTCTTCACCAATTCGTTCGCTATATTGGCACTTTCTATGCGCATGATGGCTCAACAGATTGATGCTACCGTACCACACGACCTTTTGATCCATAACCGCAAATTTTGGTGGATATTGGATTTGAAAACGACATTGGCTCCTCAATCTGTCAACAGGTTCAATGTCCGTTGGATGGTGGTGCGATCTTTCGGTTTAAAATCTTCTTTAGGACGGGTAACCACTAATATACGGACATTCTTTTCCAATACCACTAAATATCAATGGAAAATTGTCTCCACCATCCGGTAAGATTTCGTGATCCTGTCTTCATCAGATGCAAACAAGGTCAAGGGTCTGAGCCTCCTTTCATTCAAATATATCAGATTTTCGCCTTGACGAGGAATTCACCATCCAATAAGCTTTTCTTAGTCCGACATAACTTTAAGTAATTGATATCCCTCTCTGTACAGACCAATTCATATTCGTTTTTCAATATCTGCGGCAATTGTTGATTTTAGTATTAGCGCTGTCCATTGAACGAAATGCTTACTTTCAGCGGCTGCTAACCCCACTATTGGTTAACAATCAACTGAAAAGCAACAAGGAGGAGATTATGAACGAAAGTATTTACAAAGTTGTCGACCTCATCGGAACCAGCACTAAATCATGGGAAGAGTCAGCTAAAAACGCAGTTGAAACCGCATCCAAATCATTGAAAGATTTGCGGGTGGCTAAAATTTCCAAGCTGGATATGAAGATAGAAGGAGGCAAAATCACCGCTTACCGTGCGCGGGTTAACTTATCATTCCGGATGAGAGCTTTTCCATGGAGTTGGCGGTGACAGCGTTTTCCTTTAACGCATTGTAATTGATACGCAAATCTCTTGACAATTGGAACTAGTAAAGACAATATAATTTACTGACAAACCGACACTTAGCTGGTAAATACGCAAGGTCGGTTTCAATCTGCACTTCGTGGAAAGCGGCACGGACAATTTCTCCCATTAGTCCGCCATGCAGCTCGTTTTGATCCATCATTGGCGGATAATAAAATGTGACATTTTTAAAGGGTTTTGCATACGCCGCCAAAGACAGTAGGCATGAACACAAAACGATGATCAAAAATAGTGCTCCTTGTTTCATTTACGGTATTATCCCCCCTTGTCCAGGGTCGGTAAATGATGACAAAGTTTATAGGCATCGACTAAGCATACGGGTGATAATATATAAATCCTTATATTTATTACACATTTTTCAAAACGTCAGTTATCGAGCTTCTACCGCCTGCTTCATAGATGGAAACCAATCTTGTTCAGCAATTCCGAAGCCGCCGTTTTTTAAGGCGGGGGAGGAGTTGAAGGAGCGGGTGGACCAGTAAAAAAATAATGGAGCATGGATCAATGAAAGTCATCTACAGCCACAGCTTTTATCCGGTATACACCTCTGACCCGGCCGCGGAGGCCGGAAGGATTGAGGCGGTGATGAATGCACTTCCGGCGAACACGGAATTGATTGAAGCAGAACCGGCCGCCGAGGCGCAAATCACACTGGCGCATACAAAGGAACATATCGAATTCGTCCGTCAGGAAGGGCTTTACGAAATTGCCGCACTTGCAGCGGGCGGGGCCATACAGGCGGCTCGCCTGGGCCTCGACGCCCCTACCTTTGCGGCCATTCGACCACCCGGTCACCATGCCTCTGCCAACAGTTGCTGGGGCTTTTGCTATTTCAACAACATGGCTGTGGCGCTGCTGACCCTCAAGGATGAGGGCTTGATTGAAACCGCCATCATTCTGGACGTTGACCTCCATTACGGTGACGGCAATGTGAATATCTTGGATCATCGCAGTTGGGTGACGATTTGCAATCCGGCAAGCCACATCCGCGATAAATATCTCAAGGAGGTGGAAACCTTCATCCAGGCTCACCCGGCCGATATCATTGGCATATCAGCAGGTTTCGACCATCACATCAATGATTGGGGTCGACTGCTGTTTACCCAAGACTACTATGACATGGGAAGAATGGTGATCAACTCCGCTCATAAAAACAACGGAGGCTGTTTCGCCGTCCTGGAAGGCGGTTATAACCACGATGTCATCGGCCAAAATGCCGCCGCTTTAATGAAAGGCCTCAGCCCATAACTGAAATGAAAACCAACCGATCCAAAGCGACGCCAACTATGTCCGTCGGGTTGTTTGTTTGGAGCTTTGGCGCCTTTTTTTACCTTATGGGCTTCTTCCACCGGGTAGCTCCCGCGGTAATCACCGCCGAATTAATGCAGGATTTTCAAATTAATGCGTCCGCGTTAGGCAACCTTTCGGCATTTTATTTCTACAGTTATGTGGCGATGCAGATACCAACCGGTATCCTGGCAGATCGTTGGGGCCCCCGTCGATTGCTTACCCTGGGCGCAGTGACAGCATCTATCGGGGCTGTGATATTCGGGTTGGCATCCGGAATCAGTTTGGCTGGAGCGGGTAGATTTCTAATCGGCGGGTCTGTTGCGGTCGCGTTTGTGGCATTGCTAAAAGTGGCGACTTGCTGGTTTGCTCCGAACCGTTTCGCCCTGATCTCGGGATTAGCTCTTTTCTTCGGAATCATCGGAGCCGTCTTTGCCGGCACCCCGATGCGCATATTAGTTGACAGTTTCGGATGGCGCAATGTCATCCTCTCTTCCGCTGCGGCCACGATGTTTATTGGAATCGGCACCTGGATTGTTGTCAGGGACTATCCCCACGAAAAAGGTTTCCAGGACTTTCCGAACACGTATTCAGGCGCTGATCCGAAGGCCAGACTCCGCATCATAACAGGACTTTTAGAGGTGTTTGCCTACCGGAATACATGGCTCCTTTTTGTGATTCCTGGCGGTCTGGTCGGTTGTGTTCTCACGTTCTCGGGTTTGTGGGGGGTGCCGTTTCTGACTACGGTGTATGGTCTGTCGCCGGTATTCTCAGCCACGCTGACCTCGTCGCTATTGGTTGCCTGGGCATTGGGCGGTCCCTTTTTTGGATGGCTTTCCGATCGATGGCAAAACAGAAAACGACTTTACACTGCAGGATGTGGGGTTGCGGTTGTCGGGTGGATGGCGGTTATTCTGATTGAGCAACTCCCCCTGAGCGTATTGATTCCCATCCTTGTGGTCACTGGTTTCGCGTCGGGAAGCATGATAATCAGTTTTGCGTTCGTCAAGGAATCGGTGCCGATTCGCCTCTCGGGAACGGTTTCCGGGGTAATCAATATGGGCGTCATGACCGGCCCCATGATCTTGCAGCCGGCCGTGGGTTTGGTGTTGGACAACATGTGGACCGGTAATTATTTAAATGGTGTGCGTTTATATGATACAGCCGCCTATCGAAGCGGTTTTTCAATTATGCTTGCCTGGATTGGTATTTCTTTCCTGCTATTGATCTTTACCCGCGAGACCAACTGCCAACAGATGGTAAAATGAAACAATGATATTCGTTTCGATCTTTTTCCTCGCCCGCTTCGCTTGAGGGCAAACAGACGCATCAGATCCTAAGCCCGACTTTAAATCCTTGGGTAACCGCGGCCATAAGATCTCCTGGTTCCCGGCAGTCACCAATGACGTGAAATGGAATTTTTTGTGCTTTGATCCCTTCCTCAAACGAGGGGTCCGTTTCCTGGCCCGTGCAAAGGACGACCAAATCGGCTTCGATCAATTTATTTTTCCCTTCGGTTTCGACCATGATTCCCTTGGAAAAAACCGATTTGGCGCGGGTTTGCACCAGCAGTCGAGCCCCGTTGTCAGCCAGGCGCAGCAACAATGGCATTCGGGTGATCATTGGCATGTCCTGTCCCAATGCCGCCTGCATCTCGACCACGGTTACCATTTTCCCCATCTCCAGAAGATAATCGGCAGTCTCCAATCCAACCAGACCACCGCCGATGATCACAACTGCGGTTCCTAAATCATGTTTGGTTTTCAGAACCTCTTCCGCCGTTTTCACAAAACCGTTTGATGCCTTTAAAAAGTCGGGGACACAGGGACGACCGCCGGTAGCCAACACCACCACGTCGGGTTTTGCCTTGGAAAGATTTTCCACATTGGCGTTTTGACGCAATATAATCTTGACACCCTCGCGTAACGCTTGGCGATGCAGAAACGACCTGAACTCAAAGAGTTCTGCCTTTCCGGGGGGAATGGCGGCAACATCCAAACGTCCACCAATATCCTCATTCTTTTCCCACAATACCACCTGATGTCCCCTTTGGGAGGCCACAATCGATGCTTCCAGACCGGCCGCTCCCCCCCCAACCACCAAGACCCGCTTCTTTCGGTTGGCGTTCACGGGTCGGATCCGATCCGTTTTTTCCCGGCCGAGCATTGGATTGACCAAGCAGCTGATCGGCCGCCCTTTTTCAATATTGCCAACACAGCCCTGACAGCAGGAAACGCATGGCCGGATTTCCTCCCAGCGCTGCTGTTGCGCCTTGTTCACCCAATCTGGATCGGCCAATAGCGGGCGGCCCAGGGCAATCATGTCGGCTCGATTTTCTTGAAGCACGCGTTCGGCAAAATCCACATGCCTGATCTTGTTGACCGCAATCACGGGGATGGACACGGCCTGTTTGATATTCTCGGCCAAATGGACAATGCACCCTTCCGGCATGCCCATCGTGGCTTCGGCCGGAATGAAGGCTTTGTCCCAGAGAATACTGCCGAATCCAACTGACACATGCAGGGCCGCGACACCGCTGGCCTCAAATGCTTTGGCAATCAAACGCAGATCGTCGGCCGTATTACCATCTTCCGGTTCCTGGCCGTTCATGCGGCATACGATCGGGTATCCGGCGCCCACTTCCTGTTCGATCCGCCGGATGATATCCAGCACGATCTTCAGGCGGCCCTGCAAATCCCCCCCATAAGCATCCTTGCGTTTGTTGGCCCAAGGAGAAAGAAACTGACCGAGAAGGTACATGTGGGCGCAGTGCAGTCCGATCATGTCAAAACCCGCTTCGACGGTTCTGCGGGCTGCCGTCGCGAAAGCCTCGACAATGCTATGAATCTCTTCGGCATCCAGCGGTCTGGGCACCACATGCCCCGGCGTTGGATGGGCCAGTGGCGAGGGGGCTACCGGTAACCGGCCACCGGTTCGCACCAGGCGCATGGTACGCGATGACAGATGTCCTGCCCGGCGGCCGGCATGAGAAAGCTGGAGCATCGCCCTGGCACCTTCTTTTTTAATGGCCTGGCTTAACCGTTTGAGCCCCGGAATACACCGGTCATCGTCAGCCGCAAGCGGATTGTCGGTATTATTGCCGATGGGATAATCCACGATCCCGTCTTCTACGGTGACCAAACCGACACCGCCCCTTGCCCGCGCCGCATAATAATGGACCATGCGTTCGGTGACGCATCCTTTTCTGACATAATGCGTGGTCATCGGCGCCATCACGACTCGGTTCCGGATTGGGATACCGCCAATGTCTATGGGTTCAAACAGTTTCAAATTCGATTCCCCCTGCAAAATTCAATGGGATGGTTTCAGGAAAAAAATCAAATTCACATATAAGATAACATATCGTATCACATATCATAAATATTTGCCAAGCCTATATTGGCCGCTCAACAGAGTGATCGCATTTTGATCGATTTTTCGTTTTTTACGGGTATGCCGCTTAAAAACAGGTGGCGGGCGGTTTAGGCCGATATCTGGCGGACGAATGGGAGGACTGACGAAGCCAAGGTATCCATAAAAATAGATTTTTACAAGCTTAGGATCGAAAGCGTCGATGGGCAATCAGACCCACGGCGGAGATTGGTTAGGTGCAAGGGGAGAGCATCCGCCACCAGCGGTCCCCGACCGGCATTCGAGCGTCCGGCAGCTTTCGGATTGAATGGGCAGCCGCATCGATCCCCGAAGGGCATTCGATTCGATCCTTGCTCTCCTTTTTTTGCAACCTATTCGTGCAATACCGTTTTGGTGTAACGCACGTATTCCGTTTTTCCTTTTTGCTGGTGACCGCTGTCCAGTTGTAAGGACAACAGGATGGATTCCAAATTCTCTTTTGTCGTCTGGAGGCTAGTGACGATGGCTTCCTTCAAGCTGGCGCCCACGGCGACCATTTCTCCAATCATCAGGGTGATGCGTGTCGAGATCTCAAGACCGTTTTCCGATTGGCTGCGCAGCAGATTAATGGCATTGATCACCTCGTCGGCTTTTCCCTCGCTGATTCCGGTTTTCTGGAGCAATACTTCGCGCTCCACCGCGTTAGGCAAATAATCCATCAAAATCACATAGAACCGATCCCGCAGGGCCGGATCGAGGAGTTCTGTGCCTATGAATTCGTCGCCTTCGTTCAGGGTGGCGAAAAAAACGACGCCATCGGCGACCTTCAGCAGGCCAAGTTCATCCATCCAGACCTCGCGATCATCGGAAAGAATGGAGAAAAGCATATTCAGGGCCTTGGGGTTTTCCGGCCGGTTGATCTCTTCCAGATGAATGACGCAGTTGGGCGTCTGCAGGGCCTGAGGAAAAAGGAACTGCTTGTAGCGGGTTTCGCCATTCTCCAAGGTATATTCACCGAATAGCTGTCCGGGTTCCGACAAGATCCCCACCTGAAAGGTCGCCATGGGCTTCTGATGAACGGCTGCATACTGGCGCACAACGGAAGATTTACCGCACCCCTGCCTCCCGGCCACCAAGACATTTAATGGATGTCGCTTTGAAATCAAGTCGACCTTGTCTAATATGCTCAAGGTATCGTTGTCGATATAGAAAAAGGGGTCCTCTTCGGGTACGCTCAAATCGATTCGCTTTGTGGTTGTATTCAACGGTGCACCTCATTAGGTTTGGAATGGATAAAATATCGCCCTTACCGATGTTTTCGGCCGTGGGGGCCGCCATGAACTCGCCGAGATGAGTCCGAAACTGAATGTGATCCGTTAATACTGAAAAGCCGATTAATGCTGTTTGGGAGCCGGATCAAATCGACTGAGTGATATTCAAATACAAACCCGATTCCTTGTCAAGCTTTTTTCCAATCAAAAGAAACCCAATGCGACCAATTCTAATGCATATAATTAATTATGAACCCCTGAAGATTGAGTTGAAAAATATACTTTATACTAATATTTGAAGTATTTATATTTTATCTCGCATAATTTTCAGCGAGGTGGCAATGCAAAGCACCATCCTCCTGAAGCATACCCGTGATTTGCAAAATAAAATATTTTAGTATTAATTTTACCCTTTTTGTTGTTTTTTTCCGAGTAAAAATCTATAAATGGCATGCGCAACCTATACATTAACCCGACCACCCGAATCAGTGGGGCAGAATATCTTGATTCACACACGAAAGGCATTTGCCAAACTTGTACGACAAGTATTAATACTGTTTCCGTGAAATTGACTGGCCACAGACCCAAAAAAGGAGTGATTTTGAACAAAAACAATAAAAAAGAAGTGATTCTAAAGGCTGCTCAGGAAATTTTTTCAGAAAAGGGTCTCCGCGATGCCACCATCACGGAGATCGCCAAAAAGGCCGGCGTCGTCGATTCAATTATTTACCACTACTTTAAAAACAAGGAAGACCTGCTTTACTGGGCCCTCTCCGGGCAAATAGAAATAGCCCTGGCGGAACTGACCTTTCACTTTGAAGGCATCATGGGGCCCGTCTCCAAACTCGGTAAAATGATTTGGTTTCATCTTTACATGAACGATTTCAATAAGGGAAACGCCCGCATTCGCAAGAATTTGCTTTTTGAATGCCGCTCCAACAAGGATTTTTACACCCACGAATGCCGAAAAACACTCCAGAAATACACCCGCGTCCTGGTGGACATCCTTCGCCTTGGAATCGATCAAAATTATTTTCGCCATGATATCAATGTGTTTTTAGTCAGAGACATCATCTTTGGGTTTTTGGACGAAGAATCCCTGGCTTGTCTTTCCGCTGGAGAAATCTCCGAGACCCTCCCTGATTTCGAAGCCATCATGGACCTGATTCTGAACATGATCGAAGCGCGTGGCGAAACCCAGTCCCCGACCGCCGAAAAAACCAGCAAGGCCGACCTCGTCCAGGAAGCGGCCAAGGCGGTATTTGCTGAAAAGGGATTCAATAAATCCACTACGATCGAGATCGCCAACCGTGCCGGTGTTGCCGAGGGAACGATTTATGAACACTACAAAAACAAGCAGGATCTTTTATTTTCCATCCCCCGGCAAAAATTTCAATCTTACCGGAAACAGATGGAAGCGGCATTCCGTTCGGACGATCCATTGATTCAACTGCGCCAGATGATGTGGAACCACTTTCTTATTTTTGCGTCCGATAGTCGCTTTCTGCTGGTCTATTTTAATGATGTCAAGTTGAACAAACAGTTTTATACTACCGAATCCTACCCCCAATACCTGCGGTACCTCGACCCGCTTTACGAGATCCTCGAACAGGGCAAGCAGAAAGGCCTTTTCAAACAGGATCTAGACAACCGGATATACCGCAATCTTTTTGTCGGTGCCTTCACCCATATGGCGATCCGATGGTTTGTCCTCGACAACCTCAGCCCGCTAAGGGTGATGGAAGAGTTTACCCAGGCATGCGACCTGCTCTGCCGCGCCGTACTGATCCATCCCCAAACTATTTGACACAGTATCTGTTTTATATACTGAGCATATTTCAAGTTTAATTATCGAATCCCGAACCATCAAATTATTTTTCGGTTGGTATGCATCGCCGTCTGGATGCATCCTATTTCTATATTCTAATTTTATAATATGTTAGGACTATCGTAACAGATTCGAAAAGGCTGTTTTTCCCCGATCTTCCCTTCCTACGCGGCACGCATCAGCCAAATTTCATCCATTTTTTATAAAAAACAGCAAAAATATGTTGACAATAAATCGCTATAGTGGTTGATTCTTACTCAGTTAGAACAATATATTTAGTGTCATTAAGTCAAAAATCAAACCAATGTATCGCTTAACTTTATTTAACTTATTAATTTAACATGTTTATTTTTATTTTCTGAATAATTTACTCACAATTGATTATTAATCATAATATTGGGCCGTTTTCCATCACCTTACAAACCTTTCATTAAAAGGAGTCCGCCATGGCAAAAGCCAAACCGAAAAAAGAAAAAAAACCCGACATTACCTTTTTTCACCCTGACCTGCTGGAGGTGCCGGAAGACGGATCGCCGCCCTACCTCAAAGGCTATCGCTGTAAAAAATGCGGCCAACTGGATTTCCCCAAAATGGACCTCTGCCCCACTTGCTGGTGCAAAGAATTTGACATGGTTCCCCTGTCGCGAAGAGGCAAGCTCTACAGTTATGCAGACTGCTACATCGGCCAACCCGGTATGCAGACCCCGTACATCATCGGATACGTGGATCTTCCCGAGGACGTGCGCATTTTTGCCATGCTCGACGGCGAGGTGGAGTCGTTTCAATGCGACGAAGAAGTCGAGTTGACCGTCACGGAAATCCGCCTGAACCAGGATGGATTGCCCATCACCAGCTATAAATTCAAAAAGGTGAACGACTAACCGCGATTCATTGTGGGAAGCGACATTTTTAACGATGCCAATTAAAGGAGTGTCAAGGATGAAGCTCAATCGTGAAGTATACATTGCTGGGGTCGGCGAAACCCCGTTTCGCAAGCATGAACTGGATTTCGACGCCCTGGGCCGGTGGGCCGCGATCCAGGCCCTGGAAACGTCCAACATCACCAGTCCGAACGTTGTTCAGAGTGCCTACGTGGGCAACGCCACCAATGGGACGGTCACCGGACAGACCGTCTTCAAGGATTTGGGGATGCTCTCGAAAATGCCCATCATCAACGTGGAAAGTGCCTGCTCGGCCGGTGCCATGGCGGTCTACCTGGCCGTCAAGGATGTCGCCTTCGGTTTTACCGAGGTCTCCATGGCGGTGGGCGCAGAAAACCACACCCTGCACCGCGCGGCCGGTACCGCCTTCATGCCGGCCATGAGTGACATCGAAACGGTCCATGGCGGGGTCATGACCGGCAAGTACTCCATGCGCGCCACCCGTTATATGCATGAACGCGGCGCCACCATCGAAGACTTTGCCATGATCACGGTCAAGAACCGGAAACATGCCACCCACAACCCCAACGCCTGGTTCAAGGGCGACATCTCCGTCGAAGAAGTCGTCAACTCTCGCATGGTGGCCTATCCCATGACCTTGCATCAGTGCTGCGGCATTGCCGACGGCGCCGGTGCCGTGGTGGTCTGCTCCAAGGAAATGATCAAGAAACTGGGCATCGAAAAACCGGTTCGCGTGGCTGGTGCGGTGGTCACCTCCGGCCCCTACCACAACCGCCCGCGGGACATTACCGGCGATGACATCACCGAAATGACCAGCGAACAGTTGTATGAAGAGTCGGGCATCGGCCCCGAAGATGTCGATATTCTCGAGCTGCACGACGCCTTTACCATCGCCGAACTGCTTTACTACGAATGCATGGGGCTTTGCAAAAAAGGCGACGGGCTCAAGTTCCTGCGCGACGGCCAGTCAACCTATGGCGGGCAGTGCGTGGTCAGCCCTCGGGGGGGCATGCTCTCCTACGGCCATCCCATCGGTGCATCGGGCGCCGCTCAAATCGCCGCCAACGTCAAACAACTGCGCGGCCAGTGCAATGGCTACCAGGTCGATCCCATCCCCCGCGTGGCCATGAGTCATGTCACCGGCGGTGGCCTTTCCGGAACCGAGCATGCCGCGTGCACCATGCACATGCTGGTCAGTGACTGGTAATCGATTCATCCTATTTCAACGGGAACATGTTGTCTGGAGCTTTTGACAGGTGCCAAACGCGCACAAAGGAGGATTCAAGTGGAAGCAGTCAAAAACAAAGTGGCCGTCGTTGCCGGCGCCACAGATGAAATCGGCTCGGCAATCTGCCGGCGTCTTGCCAGCAAAGGCGCCAGCGTTGTCGTCGTGGATACCGACCCACAAAAAGTGGAGGCGCTGGTCGCAGGGATAGCCAAAGGCGGCGCCGAGGCCATGGGGGCGACGGTCGACCCGACCCGTCCAGACGAAATCCGGGCGATGGTCACCGATGTGGCCGACAAGGTCGGAACGATCGACATTCTGGTGAATAATTTCGACCATTGCGAAGAAAATCCGTTGGATGCGGTTTCCAACGAGGGTTGGCGGACCGCATTCGATCGGAATGTAGACCCGGTGTTCTTCTTGACCCGCGAGATCCTGCCCGGCATGCGGGCACGCAAATATGGTCGCGTCATCAATATTGGCAGCCTGGCTTACATCGGTCTGCCTAGCCTTTCCAGTTACGCGGCCGCCAAATCATCCCTTTTCGGCTTGACCCGCGCCTTGGCCCTGGAATCGGCCAAAGACGGGGTCACCGTCAATTGTGTGGCCAAAGGCGACATCGCCACTAGCGACATGACTGATGAGCAAATCGATAATCTCGTCAAGGCAATCCCGGTGAGAAGAGTCGGGAAGCCGGAAGACGTGGCCAAGGCCGTCGGTTTTTTCGCCTCGCAGCGCTCGCCCTACGTCACCGGTCAAACCTTTTTTGTCTGCGGGGGGAAAAGCATTCACTTTTCCATGTCCATTTAACCGTCAGACACTAGAAAATTATGGAGGTCTTCCATGGGTATTGAAAACAGAGTGGCTCTCGTTACCGGTTCAGCCAGCGGTATCGGCAAGCAGACCGCCCGCCGGCTGGCAGAGAACGGCGCCAAAGTGGTGATCAACGATATTCAGGCCGAAAAGGTCGAAGCGACCGTCGCCGAGTTGAAAAAGGACGGTTTCCAAGCCATCGGCCAGGTGGCCAACATCATCGACAAGGCGTCCGTGGATGAGATGGTCGAGAAGACGGTGAATGAATTTGGCAGCCTCGACATCCTGGTCAACAACGCGGGCATGGAACGTGCCGGCGCCTTGAGAAAACTCACCGAAGCAGATTGGGACATCACCGTCAACGTGAACCTTAAAGGGGCCTTTTTGTGCAGCCAGGCGGCCCATAACCACATGGTCCCCAACAAGCATGGCCGAATCATCAACATTGTTTCGCGAGCCTGGCTGGGCGGCGCCGGGCAGGCGCCTTACACCTCGGCCAAGGCCGGCCTGGTAGGCCTGTCGCGAGTGATGGCGCTAGAGTTGGGCGGCAAGGGGGTCACCTCCAATTGCATCGCTCCCGGCCTGATCCATACGCCCTTGTGGGACGAACTACCCGAGAAAAACAAGAATTTTCTCCTCTCCAAGCAGCCCACCGGTCAATTGGGAACCATCGATGATATTGCCGAAGCGGTTCTCTTCCTGGCCGATGACGAAAGCAGTTATTATACCGGCCAGGTTCTGTACGTGTGCGGCGGCCGAAGTCTCTACTCCGGTTGATGGATGGACGGTGGCCCGCTTGCTGCCTTATTCCCCGGGCCACCGTCTTTTTAGAGCCTTACCAAAGGTGTTGAACCAATAAAAACCTGTCGTTTCTCACCCGATACGGAATCCAGGTGGTCCAAAGCGGGTGGCAAGGAGGATATGGATGGATGACAATTCTCTATCGGGTATACGGGTACTGGACTTCACCGGTACGCTGGGTCCCTACGCTGCAAAACTATACGCCAATCTGGGCGCCGACGTGATCCACCTCGAATCACTCACCCAGGATCCCCTGCGGGACGTCGGCCCCTTCTACAAAAATGAACCGGGGAAGGACAGCAGCCTTCAGTTCCTCTATTACAATGCCGGCAAACGTGGAATGGCCCTTGATATTACAACGGAAGGGGGCAAGGATGTCTTCCTGAAACTATGCGGCCAATCGGATCTGCTTTTTGAGAGTTTTACACCCGGCTATCTCGACAGCCTGGGGCTTTCCTATGACCGGCTGAGCGCGGTCAATCCGCGGCTGATTCAAACGGCCATCACGCCCTTCGGCAGTTTCGGTCCTTACAAAGACTTTCCGGGCTGTGATCTGACCTGCAGTGCCATGGGCGGGTTTCTTTTCCTGGCCGGGATCGACAACGACAAGCCGGTGCGCGCCTGTGACGACCAGAGTTATCGCATGGCCGAGGCGTATGCGGCGGTGGGCAGCTCCATCGCCCTGCTCTTTGCCCGGCGAAACGGTGTCGGCCAGTTCATCGATGTTTCCTGCATGGAGTCAGTGGGCATGGCCCTCGAAAACGCCGCCCAGTACTGGGACCTGGAGGGCAAGAACCGCCGAGGCCGCGGCACCGAGGCCGGGTCGGCCACCGTGCATCCCTGCAAGGATGGCTATTTCGCCATCGTGGCCATCATGGGGACCAACCGGGTCATGTGGGAGCCCTTCCTGGCGTGGATGAAGGAGGAAAACATCGCGGAGTGGGAAGTCTTTGCCGAAGACAAATGGATCGATCCGGGCTACCGCAAATCCAAGGAAGGCTATGAGACCTTCTGCCGCATCTTCGAACGCTTCACCATGCAGCACGACAAGCAGACGCTTTATGAAAAAGGCCAGGCCCACCGTGTGGCGTTGACACCGGTGAGCAACGGCAAGGACCTGTTAGAGAACCCGCAGCTGCGCTATCGGGATTTCTGGAAAACCCTGCATCATGAGAATCTGGGAGGCGACGTGGTCTATCCGGGCGCGCCATATGAATTCGGCGAGCTGGTGTGGCAGCTGGGCAACCCGGCGCCACGGTTCGGACAGCACACCGCCGAGATCATGCGTGAGATCGGCTACGATCTGAACCAGATCGAAACCCTGATCAAGGAGGGCATCATCCATGTTGGCTAATTTGAAAAGAGCACTGGACGGGATCGTGGTCTGTGATTTCTCCTGGGTCGGAGCCGGCCCCATCGCCACCAATGTGTTGGGGCAGTGCGGTGCCGAAATCATCAAGATCGAGAGCAAGAAACGGCCGGACATCCTGCGCAAAGGCGGTCCCTTCAAAGACGGTATTGGCGAGGGGCTGGAGCGTAGCGGCTATTTTGCCAACCGCAACCCCAACAAGAAATGTATCGCCCTGAACATGAGCCATCCTGGTGCGCGGGATGTGGCCGTGCGCTTGATCAAGAAAAGCGATATCATTATCAACAATTTTCGCGTGGGCCAGATGGAGAAGTGGAACCTGGGCTGGGACGACGTAAAAAAAATCAACCCGCGCATTGTCTATGTCACCATGAGTCTGCAGGGAATCTCTGGCCCACACAAAGCCTACATGGGCTACGGCGTTAACCTCAACGCCCTGTGCGGGCTGACCGCCCGGGCAGGGATGCCCGGCGGCCGACCTTTTGGCACCGGCACCAATTACACCGACCATGTGATGGTGCCCTCGCACACGCTTTTCGGCATCATGGCCGCCCTGCTGCAGCGCGAAAAAACCGGTCGGGGCCAGACGGTGGCCGTTTCTCAACTGGATTCCGCCATCGCCATGAAACCCACCGACGCCATGGCCTATGCGGCCGATGGCACCATTTTCGAGCCCCTGGGCGACGGCGACCCCAACGCCGCGCCCCACGGCGTTTTCACCACCCTGGGCTACCGCAAATGGATTGCCATTGCCGTTTTTGACCAGACCGAGTGGCTGGCCCTCAAAGCCGCTATGGGCAACCCGGCCTGGGCAGAAGACGAGAAATTCGCCACATTCGAGGCCCGCAAACAAAACGAGACCGCGCTTAACGAAAATATCGAGGCCTGGACCGGCAATCAATATGCCGACGACCTGATGGAGAAACTGTGCCGTCACGGGGTCAAGGCCGGCGTGGTCAATGACGCCCGAGGCGCCATCGAGGATAAACATCTTCGTCAGCGACAGTTCTGGGCCTACCTTGACCATCCGGTGGTGGGATCGACCCTGTACAACCGGGCACCGTTCATGATGTCCAAGACCCCCATCGAGATGAATACGGCGGCACCGATTCTGGGCGAGCATACCCGCCAGGTACTCACCGGCATGCTGGACTATTCGGACACCGAGGTCGACGACATGATCGAAAAGGAACTTTTGATTTGATCCAGTTTACCATCTAAAAAAAGGAACACCCAATGGATTTTTCAATTTCTGAAGAATACATGATGCTCAAGGAATCCATGCGCGAGTTCGTCAAACGCGAGCTGTTGCCCCTTGAGAAAGACTTTCTGGAACGTGACATGAGCCTGTGGACCGTGCCGGGTCCGCTGCTGCCCAAGGAAGATACCGAGCGCCTGAAGAAAATCACCAAGGAGCTGGGCTTCTGGGGCATCGAAGTCGGCGAGGAATTCGGTGGCCAGGGACTGGGCATGCTGGCCAAGACCCTGGTTCTGGAAGAAATGTGCCGCTCATTCATCGGTTTTTCGCCCCATGGCTTCATGCTGCCGCCGGACGCGCCCAACCTTTACTATCTACACAGCTGCTGTGTTAACGGCCAGCGCGAGAAATACTTTCAGCCCTACGTGGATGACAAGCTTGACTCGGCCATGGCCTGCACCGAGCCGGGTGCCGGATCGGATGTCAGCGGGCTGAAGACAACGGCAGTCAAAAAAGGCGAAAAGTGGATTTTAAACGGCACCAAGACCTTTATCAGCAAGTGCGACAAGGACAACGTTTTTTTTATCGTGATCGCGGTGACCGACAAGGAGGCCCCCACCAAGAGCCGTTTCACCGCCTTTCTCATCGACAAGGACATGCCTGGCGTGCGCGTGGGACGGGAGATCCCGGTCATCGGCGCCATGCCCACCTGGGATCTGATTTTAGAGGATGTGGAGGTGGGCGACGAGGCGATTTTAGGCGATATCGGCCAGGCCTTCATCCCCTTGCAGAACCGTTTCGGCGTGCGCCGCATCGAGCTGGCCTCGCGCTGCACCGGCATGGCCGAGCGCATCATCCAGATGATGATCGATCAGGCCAACAACCGGGTCACCTTCGGCAAGCCCCTGGCCGATCGCCAATCGATTCAGAATTATATCGCCGATGCGACCATGCAGCTGGAGAGCGTGCGCTGGATGCTCTACTACGCCTCCTGGAAGAGCGACCAGGGGATCACCGATCTGCGTGTCGAGGGGTCGTCCCTGAAAGTCCTGGCCACGGAGATGCTCTGGGACATCACCGACAAGGCGATCCAGATGCACGGCGGCCTGGGATTGTCCAAGGAACTGGGCATCGAATACGTATCCCGCATGGTACGGATCTGGCGTATCCTCGAAGGTCCGTCCGAGATCCATCGCTGGACCGTGGCGCGGACCCTGCTGCGTCAGAAGAAACCCTATGATCCGTTTATTGTCGCCACCGAGGAATAAAACGACAGGCCAACCTTTTCGATTTATAACTTAAATTGAGCGATAAGCCATTAGCCGTTAGCGATTAGCAAATTGCTGATAAACGCTAAGCAGCTAACCGCTTAGCTTGAAAGAAGGAGATTAGCATGGGTGTTGAATTCAAAAAAGAAAACCATATCGCATTTATCACCTTGAACCGGCCCGAGGCCATGAATTCGCTGGACCCCGAATCCGTCACCCGATTGGCCGAGATTTGGGCCGAAGTTCGCACAGACGATGATATCCGCGTGGCCATTTTGACCGGCACGGGTGAGAAATCCTTTTGTACGGGCACGGACATGAAAAAGACCCCGCCGCCGGCGGAGTGCATGGCCTCCATCTGGCTGCGCGAAGGTCAGCCCATCGTTCCGCACATGAAGACCTGGAAACCGATCATCTGCGCCATCAACGGCTATGCCGTGGGCGGCGGGCTGGAAATGGCCCTGGCCTGCGACCTGCGCATCGCCAGCAGCAATGCCAAGTTCGGTCTCACCGAGGTCAAGGTGGCCAGTCTGGCCGGCCTCAACGGCACCCAGTGCCTGCCCCGGGCCATCCCCCAGGCCGTGGCCATGAAGATGCTGCTCACCGGCGATATGATCGATGCCCAGGAAGCCTATCGCGTGGGACTGATCTCCGACGTGGTCCGGCCCGAGGAGCTGATGGACCTGGCCACCCAATATGCCACGAAGATTGCCGGCAATGCGCCCTTGAGCGTCAAGGCCGCCAAACAGGCCGCCGTGATGGGGCTGGACATGACACTGGACAATGGCATCGCCTTCTCTCACTTGCTTTGGGGCGCACTGCGCGATACCGAGGATCGCAAGGAAGGCTTCCAGGCGTTCAGTGAAAAGCGCCAACCGGAGTGGAAGGGGCGGTAATAGCGGTTTACAGTTTACGGTTATCGGTTCACGGTTGAGCTGTAAACCGCAAACGGTGAACCGTCAACTGTCAACTGTAAACAAATGTTGATTTTAAAGGGAGGTAAGGAAAATGCATATTGCCGTACTTGCCAAAGTGGTACCGGACTATGAGGTGCCGGCCAGTGATTTCGAGTTAACGGATGGGCGGGCACACAGCCGCTATAAGCGAATGATCGGGCTTTACGACGAGAATGCCATCGAAACCGGCGTTCAACTCAAAGAGGCCTATCAAGCCAAACTGACCATCATCTCCTACGGCCAGACCGAGGATATATCTGTGTTGAGGAAGGCCATCGCCATGGGCGGCGACGCCCTCCATCTGGTGATGGGCGATTCGGACGATGCCTTCGTAATTGCCAAGAACCTCAAAATGGCCATCGACGGTTTGGGCGATGTGGACCTGGTGCTGGCCGGCCAGCAATCCGCAGATATGGACCGGGGCGTAGTGCATGGCATTCTGGCCGGCATGCTCGGCTGGCCGTTCCTGCCCCAGATCAGCCATATCAAATCCGAAGGGGACGCCTGGATGGTGGTCCAGGCGCATGAGAATGGTACCCGCCAGCTACAGTTTAATGGTAAGGGGGTGCTCTCGATCACCAGTATTCCCGAGAACGTGCCCCGCATACCGGTGGTACGCGCCATTTTCGCAGCCAAGAAAAAACCGGTCGAAAAGATCGACGGCATCCCGGGCACACCCATGAATGCGGCCGAGGTGTCGGTTGAGATTCCCAAGATGGAATCGGTCTGTGAGTTCCTGCCGGTCGATGACGTGGCCGAGACCGCCAAAACCCTGTTGTCCAAGCTAAGGGAGGAGCGATACCTATGAAAACCCTGATTGTAGAAGTCATCGATGCCAAACGGATCGGCGAGTTGGTCACCGTGGGCCGCATCTTCGGCGACACGCCGGACATCGTTGCCCTGGGCACCGGGGAAATCCCCGGTACCTACACCATGGCCTACTGCAGCGACGCGGCCGTGGGCGCCAACCTGATCGACCCCCTGGTCAATCTGATCCGCAATAGCGACTATCAGCTGGTGCTGCTCTCGGCCACCACCGTGGGTGCCGAAATCGCCGGTCCCTTGAGCGTCCGCCTTCGTGCGCCGGTGCTGACGGAGGTGATCGGCGCATCCAACGACATGACCGTCACCCGGCCCATTTACGGCGGCAAGGCCGTAGCCACGCATAAGATCAGCCAGGTACCGGCCATCCTGACCGTGCGCCGCAAGTATTTCGAGCCGGCCGATCTCGACGGTGTCGCCATTCCCGCGCCCCTGAACAGCACCGGTGCCGCGATCACCCTGATGGGCGAATCGGCCGTCGAAAGCGAGGGCATCCCCCTGGAAGACGCCGAAGTGATCGTCTCCGGCGGCCGGGGTGTGGGGAGCGGTGAGAACTTTAGCATGCTGCGGGAGACCGCCGCCATCCTCAAGGCCGCCGTGGGTGCCTCACGCGGCGCCGTGGACGAAGGATGGGCCGACCCCACCATGCAGATCGGCCAGACCGGCAATATCGTGGCCCCATCGGTCTACGTTGCCGTGGGAATTTCCGGTGCCAGCCAGCACCTGGCCGGCATCGCCAATGCCAAGTGCGTGGTGGCGATCAATAAGGACGAGGACGCCAACATTTTCAAGCGGGCCCGCTTCGGTATCGTGGAAGATTACAAAAAGGTCATTCCTACGCTCATTCAGGCATTGAAAGAGGAATAGCAGATGGCGCGCATCCCCTACTGGAACATCAATTACGGCATTCTGATCGATGCCTTCGCCCTGGTGGCGGTGGTGATTTTCGCCTACGGCATCCAGATGCACTGGCAGCGGATTCGGCAGGGCAAGGTCCGGCTGCGGACAGCGGTCAAGGATTTGCCCGGCAAGATCGGCCCGGTGTTCGTGCATTCGCTGATCTTCAAAGGCATTCTGGGCGTCAAGCTCTACAAGAAGATCTTCACCGGCATCGCCCATGGGTTCGTGTTCTGGGGCATGCTGGTGCTTCTCATCGGCACGAGTCTGGTGGTGCTCAACGTGTGGGGCGGGGTGCCGGTATTTACCGGCGGTTTCAACCAGTGGGTCATGTCCTTTGGATTGGATCTGGCCGGGCTGTTGGCCCTGATCGGAGTGATCTTTTTTCTCGTTCGCCGGCTCATGCCGCCCGAACGGCTGGTGACGCCCAAAGCCCGGGCCGGATTTGCCCTGCAGATCGGTCTGTTGGCCGTCATCCTGATCTCCGGGTTTCTGGTGGAGGGACTGCGCATTGCCGCCAACGGTCCGGACGCCTATGCGTTTGTGGGCAATACACTGGCCGGCTGGCTGCCGGCGGATGCCCTGGCCGCCCATCAGCTGCTCTGGTGGGGGCATGGGCTCTTGTGCATGGCCTTCATCGCCGCGATTCCCTTTTCGCCCATGATGCACATCCTGTTGGTGCCCACCAATGCGGCCCTGGCCGATCCCATGCCGGGCAGCAAGATGGGGGTCATCGACTTCGCCACCTTCGACGATGAAGAGGCCGAGGAGATGCCCACCCTGGGGTGCGCCAGCCTGGCCGATTTCACGCGCAAGCGGCTTTTGGATTACAGCGCCTGTCTGTGGTGCGGCCGGTGTCATGAGGTCTGCCCGGCGGCCAGCACGGGCAAGCCCCTGTCTCCCAAGGGGGTCATGCTGACCCTGGCCGAGCGGTTGACCCATGGCGGTTTCGAAGACGACGGTCTGATCGACGAGTTGACCGAGGATGCGATTTTCGCCTGCACCACCTGCACGGCCTGCATGGAAGCCTGTCCGGCCTGCATCAACCAGCCCAAGACCATCTTGAAGTTCCGGCAGAACCTGACCATGGAGCAGTCGCGGGTGCCCGAGTTGATGGGCAAGGCGCTGAACAGCCTGGAGCAGCGCGCGCATCCGTTTTTCGGTACCGGGTCCGGCCCCAATGCGTGGCGTGAAGGTCTGGACGTCCCGATCTTTACCGAAGGGGAGACCGAGTACCTGCTGTGGATCGGCTGTTCGGCCACCTACGAGGAACGGGCCCAGAAGATTGCCCGGGCCATGGTGCGCATCCTCGACAAGGCCGGGGTCTCCTACGGTATTTTGGAGGAATCGCGCTGTACCGGCGATCCGGCCAAGCAGATGGGCAACGAGTTTTTGTTCACGGAACTGGCCCAGATGAACATCGAGGAGTTCGACGCGCTGGGGGTCAAAAAGATCATCACCCTGTGCCCCCACTGTTACAACAGCTTTTCCCGGCACTATCCGGCCCTGGGCGGCCATTATACCCTGATTCCCCATGCGGTGTTCATCGAACAGTTGATCAATCAGAAAAAGATTACGCCGGGCTGGAGCAGCACGACCATCGCCTACCATGATCCGTGTTATCTGGGACGGCGCAACCGCATTTTCGATGAACCGCGTCAGCTGATCGGCCGGGTGGGGAAACTGGTGGAAATGCCCAACCACGGGGCGGACAGCTTTTGCTGCGGCGGTGGCGGCGGCAACTACTGGGCCGAAGAGGTGGGCGAGCGCATCAACCAACGGCGCAGCAAGGAGGCCCTGGATACCGGTGCGGATAAAATTGCCACGGCGTGTCCATTCTGCCTGCTGATGATTACCGATGGCACCAAGAAGTTCACCGAGGAGCAAAAGGCCTTCGATATTGCCGAACTGGTGGCGGAGCAATTGGGATGACTTTTCATATCGTCATGCTAAACGTTTATAGAAAATTTTGGCCTGATTCAAACCTATGCTTTTCGTTGTCGTAATCGTGGTCGTAGTCGTCATTCGATTACGATTACGACAACGATTACGAAAAGGATGACGTCAGACTGAAATCCGAATAATAGAGGAGATGAATATGACAAGCAAACGCGTAGGCGTACTGCTCTCCGGCTGCGGGGTGTACGACGGTGCGGAGATCCACGAGGCGGTTCTGACACTGCTCTACCTGGACCAGCAGGGGGCCGAGGCCGTCTGCATGGCCCCGGACATCAGCCAAGCGCATGTGATCGACCATATCACCCAAAAGGAGATGGACCAGACCCGCAACGTGCTGGTGGAATCGGCGCGCATCAGCCGGGGGGCGATCAAGAACCTGGCCGAGGTCACCGTGGACGAGATCGATGCGTTGATCCTGCCCGGCGGGTTCGGTGCGGCCAAGAATCTGAGTGAGTTCGCCTTCAAGGGCCCCGAAGGGGCGGTCAATCCCCAGGTGCAACAATTGCTGCAAGCCATGATCGCGGCCGGCAAGCCCATCGGTGCCCTGTGCATCGCCCCGGCCACCGTGGGCATGGCCCTGAAGGAGAACCAGCCATTGATGACCGTCGGCAAGGAGGAAGGCGTGATCGGCGCGCTGGCCGCCATCGGGGTCAAGCATCAGCTCTGTGCGGTGGATGAAATCGCCGTGGACGAGGCCCACAAGATCGTCACCACGCCCGCCTATATGCTCGGTCCCGGCATCAAGGATGTGGCCGTCGGAATCGAAAAATTGGTCAAAAAGGTGATCGCCCTGGCATAAACCGAACAAGGCCTCTGGAATTAGGCCGTCCATTACCAACCGGGCAACCATTGCCCAGGAAGAGAGCGTACACAGATGGTTGATCCTTCCATTTTAAAATCCATCGCCTTTTACGAAGACTTATCGGACGAGATGATCGAACGCCTGGCCGCCATTGCCGAAATCAGGGAATACCAGGAGGGCGAATTGCTGAACAAGCACCGGCGGGACGCCAAGTATTTTTACAACGTCCTGGAAGGCGAAATCAGCCTGGAGTTTGAAAGTTTAATGGGAAAAATCGTGCGCCTGGAAACCGTCGTCGACGGCAGTGCCATCGGGTTCTCTTCTCTGATCGAGATGGAAGAGAAAACCTATCTCACCGATGCCCGGGCGCTCTCTCCCACCCGGGTGCTGCGCTTTCTGGCCAGCGATATGATGTTGCTGTTTTACCAGGATTTTGAACTGGGTTTTCTGATGATGCGTCAGATCGCATACATCGCCAAACGGCGCTTGATGTATCGAACCCACCCGATCCCCCAGATTCAATCCATTTAGACCAATGGGAAAGGAACGTTATGGCCCATCAACCATTGCCTTCGACAAATGCATTCCCCGTGGCTGACGTTGACCAGACGGTTTCCACAGAACCGGGTCATCCTTCTATCAACGCGGAAAATTTATTTCGCCGGATACCGATGCTGGCGCTTGACGAGGGAGAGAATGCCGTTGACCGGATCGCCTACGAAGTGTTGAATCTGTTGATGACCGGTGTCCGGGCCGACATTGGTCAGATCAACCTCTTGCCCAAAGGCGGCCGGGTGGAAAAAGTGTGCATCGTCAAAGATGGCGAGCCCTGGTTGAGAAAAGACATGAACCTGCATCTTCTGGATCCCACCAAGGGGTTCACGGGGATGGTGATGGAAACCGGCGAACCGTTGGTCACAAAGGACATTTGGGCCCCCCCAATCCCTGGCCGCCACAACCCGTTTTTGGACCTTTATCCCTCCATGGATCCCCATTATGTGGAGGCCATTAAAAAACCCGTGGCCAGCATCATGATCATGCCGATCAAGCGTGGTAGTGACGTGTTTTGCACCATCGAATTGAGCCGTTATCGAGGCAAACCGGCGTTCAGCCATATCGAGAAAGGGCCGGTGGCGGAATTCATCAATCGGTATGGCTCATTGATCATGGATTACATTCTGGATATCAAAAACCGCACCGTCATTCGCATCGCTCATCAGAAGCTCAACGTCCTGGCTCGGCTGATCGCGTCCAATGCCAGGGTGGACTATACCGACGCGGTGGCCGCATACCGCTCGCTCTCCTCGGCCGATCTCGGATTTGCTTTCTTCCGCAGTGGAGACCGGATCGGCCCGGCCGACCTGATTTTGGTCGCATGGAACGGGTCCGAGGTGAAGGAGGTATACTTTCCCGAGTTCATTCTATCCTCGGACAGTATTTTGTGCGACCGCACGGACATTTCCTATCCTCTCGAAGGTCAGGCCGAGGATCGCCGCATAGACCGCTTTCGCAAACGGGTACAAAACTACTCGGGTATCAAAAAAAAGGAGCAGCGATTTCTTTTGGACTGTATCGATAATATCCGCTCCTATGTCATTTACCCTTTGCATATGCTCAACCAGGACCTGGGTGCTGTCTTGCTCGCTTCTCACCGGCCGCAATTCTGGAACTACCTGCACATGAACCCGTTTCTTTCCCTCTACAATGCCCTGCTCAAATCCTTTCTGCTCAACGAACGGGCGGCACGTCACCTTTCCGAAATCAGCCTGCGCATTCACAACCCGGGATTTTACTGCTTCGGTGCCTTGAAAGCAGCACTGGCCAAAAATCATCCGGCCGTGCTCATGGATAATGCTGTGGCGCAATCTCTCTCGGGGCTGGAAGCGCTTCTCACCGAACTGCACGAGCAAGTCGACATTCTCAAGTTCAGGCCCAAGAATATCCATCTGCCGACCTGGCTGCGGGCCTTTTTCAGCCAGAAGATGGCCCATTATCCCGAATTGGAGATCCATATCGACAACCAGACCGATCTGTCCGCCACTCATCTGACCCGGGCCAGCTATGAGCAGTTGGAGACTATTTTCGAGAATCTGTTTGCCAACAGCCGGCGGGCCATTCAGACTCGGCAGGACCAGGAACCCGATGTCATCGGCCGGATAACGATTACGCTGCGGAAAAAAAAGGATCAAATCGCCATCACTGTCCAGGACAATGGGTCGCCTTACCCGCTCGTTTCCGGACGTGGACAGCCTCAAATAAAAGGAATCATGAAAGATCTGGGAGGGCATGTCCGGAAATACAAAACCCCGTATCGACTTTACCTGGCCTTTCCATTTATTGTATCCAACACGAAAGGAAATGAACTATGAGAGTAAAAATTCTGTACTTTGACGACATCTTCAGTGACCTGTTTCGCAAGGAACACAAGGAGACCGACCTCGTATGGGATGACACCTGGGTCAGTTCACTGGAAAACGCATTGACCAGTGCCAACGACGACCGTCTGAAGGTGACCTTTAACCTGGTGAAAAGCGGCGAAATCGAATCCTGGAAGCGCATCGTGGAAGTAGAGAAGCCCGATGTAATCATCATGGATTATTTTTGGCCCGAGCATGCCAGAAAAAAGTATGGCGACCGGAAAAAAGGCGGTGAAATCAGTATGGACACGCTGCGGCAGATCCGCCAATCCTTTCCCGACCTGCCGGTGATTTCCTATACCATCAAACCGGATCGAGAGGTGTTGGACACCGCTTATGCCAATGGTGTCACCTTCTTTTTGGAAAAAGTCGCCATGGCCGTTCCCGAGGTTCACAACGCCTTGAAATATATAATCATCTATTTTCTGCAAAATAAATCCTAAAGGCGGCGCACAGATTTAACTTGACGCACATGGATCGAATGATGGACTCTCGACGCCAATAAATTCAAGCGATCGTCCAAAAGGTGCATTCTGGATGGAATTGATCTGTAAATCCACAACCTGCCATGGATTGCCTGGCCCGAGTTTCATCCTCGGCGATACCGACTGGCATCAGCGCGCAGTAGCCACTGTTGTTGCATTGCGCAAGAAAAAGACGTCACTTGCCGACGATCTGGTTGAAGACATAACGGTGTTGCTGGCCCGGACGCATCGTGTCCAGACCAGCCGTGAATGCCATGAACGAATTATACGCCGGCTTGAAAGGCTATGCGACGAAGCCCAGGCCCTGTTGCTGCCCAAAATTGTTGTCGGCGTCACCGGTGCGAACGGCGGCATCGGCAAAGAGACCATGCTCCAGGCCGCCCAATCCGCGTTAGTGAAGAGAGTCATTGGATTGGTTCGGATCAGCGGCCGCGGACCCGCCGCCGGGAATGTAATGGACTTGACCGACCGATGGCAACTTGACCGTCTCGGCATCTGTAAGGCCACCATTGAGATCCGGACCTATAAAGATCTTGAAAATACGCCAACCGACCACGAACCGGTGGATGTTTTCATCCATACCGTCGGTCAGGGACGCAAACCGGTCCCGTTGAACCCCGACACATTGAAACCGATCGCCCCGCCACCCACCCGACAAGAACTTCTAGCCAACAACCAATCCGTGTTGAAGGATGTGGTGGGTCATACCCATCGGGCATGCCCCGACGCATTACATATTTTCGTTACCAATCCCATCGGGCATCGCTTGATGCAAGTGGTGCTTGAAAAAGGGGTAGCGCCGGAAAAAATTTTAGGATTCGGAGGAGAATTGGATTCGGCCAGATTCCGCCATTTCATCTGGCAGGCGCTTGAGGCGGACGGCCATTGTATCCTCGATGTTCGCGCTCAGGTAATTGGGGAACACAACGATAACATGATTCCGTTGCAAGGCAGTGAAGTGACATTTGCCAGCGGTGTGACCTTGTCCCTCGGAAGGTGTGTGGCAGAAGGGATCTTGTCTGCCCAAAGCGTTCAGAAGATCATTGACCGTACCATTCGGCGGGGTCTGGAGATCGTCGATTCCCAAGGAACCTCCGCCGTACGAGGCCCGGCCAGAGGACTGATCGTGATGCTTGAAAGGCTGCTACGGGGCGAGGTGGCCAACGGGCTCAGCTGTCGTCCTTTTCACAATGGCAAGGTCAGTTTTATCGGTGGGCCCGTGAGACTGAAAAACGGGTTGGCGGTGGTGCCCGAACCCGTTGAAAGTCACATCTCGTTGACGCCATCCGAAAAAGTGTGTTGGCTCGAGTCCATGCAAGCCAGTTGCATAAAATCCTGCCCCCCCCACGCATAATCGGCAAAAAAAGATAATCCTACTTCTTCACCCTGGCGGATCGATTGTGCTCATTTATTTTATCGCCGCTTGACGTTCTTCAAAGAAAAACATATTAAAATCAAAAAAATAGTTTTGCCGATCAATCACTCCCTTTTCATCAAGGGCGCAACGACTTTTCAGATAGGATTCAAATTAGAGGAGCGCGTTGCCTGAAGATCCCTTTATTGGCATGATCCGTGGTAGGTCTGGGCAAAGGATAGCCACTGTGGCAAATAAAAATATGAAAACACAGCATATTTCATCAACCGATTATGCTTATCAGAGCATCCAGGGATTAATCCTGTCGGGCAAATACACGCCTGGGCAACGTTTGATTTACGCTAACCTGGAAAAAGTTCTCGGTATCAGTAAGACCCCCATTATCAGCGCATTGTCGCGCCTCGAACAAAAAGGGTTTGTCAATTATATCAAAAATCGGGGGTACTATGTCACCCGTAACGATTTGAATCGGCTGCCCCAGGATGCACAAAACCAAAACGGTGTCACCCATACCGATACGAATAATGAAGGGAGAATCACCCGGTCGGCGGATGATTTTTTTGAGCCGACATCACTGAATTCCGTAATTTATGAAAAAATCAAGGAAATGATCCGAACGCTGAAGGTGGCGCCAGGCCAGAAATTGATTTACAGCGACCTTGAAAAAAATTTTGGCGTCAGCAAAACGCCCATTATCAACGCGCTTTCAAAACTGGAAAGCGAAGGCTATGTTTATATCAAGAAAAATGTGGGATGTTATGTAAAGGAGAGCCAACCGGATGAAATCTATGAGGTGATGGAGGCACGCACCTGTCTCGAGGTCTCAAATGTCGATTTTGTGATGCGGCATCTCAAGCAGGCCGATTTGTCCCACATGGAAAAACTTCATAAACGCTATTGCGCCCATAAAAGTCCGATATTCGATCGCGACAAATTAATTGCCAACGCCGACTTTCATATTTACCTGGCCAAAATCGGCCGCAACCGTTTCATGATTCGATACATCCGGAACATTTATGAATGGCTGGAATTCAGGTTGCGACTCGACGTTCTGCCCGCAGAAAGAGTCCTCCAATCGGAAAAGGAGCACGATCAGATCATCGAGGCGCTTCGCCAGCGAAATGGCGATCTTTTAAAGTCGCTGCTTCAGAAGCACCTGACGGGGACGACCCGATATCACACGACCGGCAGTCCAAATTAGGCCTTAAGGGGGGCGTTTTTACCCCATGCTATAGCGCAGTTGGGTCCCGAAAAGATGCGGCAGATCATCCAGCTTTTCGATAAACTGGACCAGCCGGCCATACTCTCCCCGAAGGGATTGCTTGGCGGAAGGACCACAGGCGATCCCGAGGGTCAAGAGGCTGATTCGTTTTCGCTCACAGTATCGAATGGCATCTTTCACTCCGCAGCCCCAGTTGGAAGCGCCGTCGGTGATATGGATAATGGTTGATTTTTTATTTTTTTGATTCAATTTCATGGCGGTGGTAATCAGCACCTCCCCCGATGCGGTCCTGCCATGGGGCAAAACGGTGTAGAACTGGTTGCCGATAAATATTTCGGTCAGACGGCATTTTTTTTTGACCTCGTTATAGGTGAATAGGCGGGCGTTTTTATTGAATGACTGGATGGCGGAAAACAGTGTCTGGGAAATGGTCTGGGCCTGATTCCATTTATTCGGGTCCGCCATTGAACCGGTGGCGTCGACGACGACGATCACTTCGTTGAGCAGTTCAAATTGGTTTTTCTTCATCAAGAACGCTTTGCCCGTGGTCTGGGCCCGATACAGCCGCCGGCGGTCGACTTTGCCGGCAACCAGGCCCCGGTTGTAGGTTGTCCGCCGTTGGGCATTGGCTTTGACAATTTGTTTCAATTTGAGCAGAAGTTGCTCGTCGATCTTGTCGGGGGCTTCCATAACGATATCGTTGCCCATGATATCGACCACGTCATCCATGTCGCTTACATTGGCACGGACTTCGGCGGTGTAATCCGGCTGCTTCTTACTCACCCGAGATTCCACGCTTTCGGCCAGGTTGAGGATGGCCGCCTTCTTTTTCTTTTTGTCTTCCTCGTCCTCTGCATCCTCCTGCTTGTTTTTTTGTACCAAATATGGATCGGAGCGGTCCGTTGGCCAGAATTTGATGGTCTCCAGAAGCTCCGGCCAGATCGATTCATAAAGGCGCCAGCGGTAACTGCACCGTTCGGTCACGCCCAGGATTTTAGGGCAGGCCTGGATCATGCGTTCGACGATGGAATTGAGTAAGGCCAGGGGCTTGGCATAGTACTCCGTCAGATCGATCTTGCCAGCCAGCACGACCATTGTCTTGTCCACATAGGCCTCCCGGTACCGTTTGCCACTGCGATCCGCCGCCATTTCCCACCAGATGTGCAATAGTTCGGTCACGGTGGGCGGCTGCAGGAAATCCTTTGCTTTTTCGGAAATCTCCCACAGCCGGGCGGTTTCCGTGTACATGCCCAGCGGGCTGATATTGGAGAGGCAGTCCAGGTAGACCTTTTCACACATATTGAAAAAAAGATTATACTTGTATCGATAGGGTGGCGAGAGATTGATCTTCGCTTGGGCATACTCTTTAATGCGCTCGCTCCACTCCGTCTTTTCAAAGGCTTTACGAACCGTAATGCCCACCATGATGTCGGTTTTGCGGGAGGGAACGGGGTAGGACCCCATGACCAGGGATGGATCGAGGGCGATGCCGTTTTTTTGCTCCATGCCGGTCCAGACAACACGACCCACATTGCGGCCGATGAATGTTGCAACCTTTCTCAAGCCGGTTAGCAACTTGGCCAACTCCATGATTTCAACCGGTGACGTGTCCCTCCGCCAAAAAGCGGAATACCCCTCGTTCTCAAGCACTTCAAATCGATCGATGGGAGACCTTGACACATTCGCATGGACGTTCATGGATGCCTGCCTTGCGTTCATTCGGTGGTTGCACCGTTATCGGTGCATGGTGGATAGCGTCGAATCCTTCGGATAACCCCATCCATGACCGCACATAAACGGTCATGGATGGGGAAATATATTTACTAATTTACTTCAACTCTATTGATAACCGGAGCGGCCTGCTAGCGCCCGTTTGAGAAGTCTGGATCAGGCCCCCGATAACAAGGCGGAAAGAAGCTCGAAAGCGGAGCATATATGGCATATGTGAGCATTTTGAGACACTTTCCAACGCCGTTAGCGGGCCTTAGACGGATTTATCAAACGGGTGCTTAGACATGCTCCCTGAAACTCAACTTACCTTCCTCATGTTTGGAGCATGTCATGTTGTGAACATCCCGGATCCACCGTTTCCAGATGGACCCCATCGCCGTCCGGTTCACGGTGCATTGCCCTTGGTCCGGGTTGGTCGGATCCGCAATCTGCCATTTGCATTTCAGACAGGGTCTTAACGTACCTTCCTCCAGATGTAATTGGCTGTCAACAACTTCCATGTAACGCCTCCTTGTCTCGTCCGTTTCCCTTAAACCGCCATGGGAACGGCCCACGTTCATTTTTCGTCGCACAAAAATTTATCAGGCGCCCAATTCCAGGTTCATGTATTCAAAATCCTGGGGGCCGAAGTTCTGCTCGTTTCTGGCAATGATGGTATTCTGGCCATAGGTGGGGATATCGACGAAGCGTGCGCTAAACCCGGCCACCCGAACGATCAGGTCGCGGTGTTTTTCCGGCTCCTTCTGGGCGGCACGCATTTCCTCGGTACTCACGCAGTTGAACTGCACGTGATCGACGTTGAGATCATGCCAGGTATCCATGTAGGCATGCCAGATGTCGAACCCGTGGACACTGCGCATCATGGGGACCGCCAGGCGTTGGTTGAGCAGGTTGGCCTTCTGGTTTTTCTGAACCTTGGAGACCGATTTCAACACCGCCGTGGGGCCTTTCGTGTCCGTGCCAAAATAGGGAGAGATACCGCCATCATCGGCTGCCTCGCCGCCGTAACGCCCGTCCGGCGTGGGACCGGTGCGGGAGCCCACTTCCATATACAGGGCCACGGCCTGGCCAACGGGAAGCACCGGTCCACCAGAGTAGTTGGTCACCTTGGCCATTTCGCCGCCGAGGATATCCTCATAGAATTTTTGAATGATCGTATCGGCATAGTCATCGTCGTTGCCCCATTTGGGCGCGTTTTTGAAATCCTTGCGCATCTCTTCGTAGCCTTCCCAGTTGGCCCTCAGGGCTTCCATGAGCTGCTTCATGGTGTACTTTTTCTCATCATAAATCAGCTTTTTCATGGCCACCAGGGAGTTGGCGGCAACGATGGTCGTAATGGGGTTGTGCCATCCATTGGGCTGCTCCGACAAATGCGTGGCCTCTTCGCCTAGCTCCATGCAACCGTCGTCGATGCTGGAGACAAACGGGATCTGCAGGAACTGGGTTTCGATGTGCCGGCCCACGTCCTTGGCCCGTACCACCAGGCTCATCACGTAGCTATACTGCTTGCGAAAGGCCTCCAGCAAATCATCATAGGTTTTGAAATCCTCGGCATTACCGGTTTCCGGCCCCAGCTGCATGGCCGAATAGGCCCAGTCGTAGCCGTTGTTGAGGGTGATTTCCAGAATCTTGGCCGGGAAGATGGCGCTGCCGCCCTCGGAGCGCGTCTTTTGGGATTTGCGCCGTCCGCACAATCCCGGTGACATGCAGAGCACATTGCACCAGTCATGGGCCTCCTCGTCTGTGGCCCCGTTCTTGTTCATGCTGAACTTGCTGTAGTATTTCATCTGTTCGATGCCGACATCATCATTCTTGATCGATGGGTAGCCCAGACCGTCGCGGATACAATAGAACACCTTGCGCAGGGTCTGAACCCTGTTTTTCTTAGAGTAACGGAAAACGATGGACGGTTCCGTGGTTCGAATATTGCGGGTACCCTCGAGAATCGCATCGGTCATGTCGTTGCACCCGTCGGACCCGTCCCGGTTCGTGCCACCGATGGTCAGAATGAAGAGGTCGTTTGAGCCGGGAAAAATCTCCCGATACCCTCTGGATTTGCCGGCGCCGTGTTCCGAAATCTTGAGCCGCTCCATTTCCACATATTCCACGGCATCGGCATGGGTCATGGGTTGGAAGGTCTTATCGACCACACTGGCCTTGTAAAAGGGGTAGAGCACCTTGTCTTCCTTGTGAGCGAAACCGCTGGCATACCGTTCGATGCCATGGCAGACGAGGAACGTGTACCACTTGGCCTGAAAGGCGTCCTTGAGTCCCTTGCACGGTTCCGCGGGAACACGGTGGCTGATTTCGGCCATTTCCAACAGCTCTTTTTTGCGCTGCGGATCCGTTTCAAAATTTTCGGCCACGATCTTACACATCCTGGCATGGCGGCGGGCCCAGCTGATTACCGCCTTGTCGGCGATGACCATCGCCTGCCAGTTGTCCATTTTGGGAATCCAGCTGAGCTGCTTGCTGCCATCCCAGGGCTCTTTGGCCATTTCGGCCTTGGCTTCCTCAATATGTTCCTCGGCCATCTCGATACGCTTGAGCAGACCGTCTTCGAGGACCGTCTCGTAGGGCGGAATGATGCTGTTGTAACCATGAGCGAAGGTCGGGGCCTCCATGGTACTGACCTGATACATGCGGGTCAGATCGATGGGATCGAAGTACTGTTCGCATTTGGCCTGCAGGCTGTATGGTTTCCAGTAATTGTTGATGGCGTCCGCTTCGGCTGCCGGCTGAGGAGAGTAATCACTCATCAGATAGTCTTTGACGTTCATGTAGGACAGCTCGGGATACAAGGGGAAATAATTGGGATCTTCGGCGTGGTAGCCGATAATTTTCTCATCGGTTTGCAGGCATAGGGTGCTGTTGTTAAGGCAGTTGGCCAGGATCAAGGCCCGCCGAAGCACCTCGGGTTTTCCGCGCGACGCCTTGTGGGCCTCGGTGACCAGGCGCATGCGCTCGATTCCCGCACGAACCCCTTGCTCGACGAACTCCCCGGCGGATGCATGTTTCCACCGGCACCGGGCTTTCAGCCGCTTCGTGCGCTCCGTCGATGGCTTGGCCAGGTGTTCATGAAGTTCATCATCGGGAATCTTTTCTTCTTCTGGATTGTCAAACGGGAAATCGATGATTTTACCTTTATATTCTACTGCCGGTGCGATTGTCGCCATCTCGTTTTCTCTCCTTTGTTTTGGCTATCTTTTCTGGAATAGCGTGCACGAATCGGTCGAGATGAAAACCGGCTTTGAAAGCCAGTACGTCCCTTTCTCATCGCGTTTTTCCGTCACACAATCCCCCTTGTCCGGTTCAAAGTCATCGGCATTTTCTGGTACCTTGAAAAAGAACGTACAATCTCCACATTTTGACATGATTAATCCTCCTCCATAATAGTGATTGGTTCTTAATGGCATGGTTCGTTAGTGTTCATCCAGGAATGGCCAATTTGCCTATTTCTGAACGCACATTAGTTAACCACCTGCCTTAGCTCCGGTTTCTCTCCTTTGTCAGTTCCCATTCCTACCACCCCTCCGACACTGACACTGACGATATCGGCCTGAACGAGCGCCCGTA
This sequence comes from uncultured Desulfosarcina sp., assembly GCA_963674765.1. GTDB lineage: Bacteria > Desulfobacterota > Desulfobacteria > Desulfobacterales > Desulfosarcinaceae > Desulfosarcina. The sequence goes on from OY771548.1 coordinate 6,266,218, forward strand.
CCAAAGGTTCCAACTGCTTGGCGGGTTTATCCGCCACCCCACGGTATTGGTAGGTTTCTGTGCGACCGAGAAAGTTATATTTACCAGCACCATAGGCGTGGAATGGAAGCACATCGACACCGGTCAGCTTTTTTGCATAGGGGGCGAGGAAATCGACGACTTTCCGATAGTCATCGGCGCTATCATTGAAGTCCGGAATGATGGGCAGATGGATCCTCACGTTGGCATCACCCGCAATCAGATGATCGATATTTTTAAGGATGGGATCAAGGGGCCAGCCGACCGCCTGGCGGTGCTTTTCGGGATCCATGGATTTAATATCCACAATGAAAAGATCGATGGTTTCCAAAAGCGGACGAATGACCTTAAAATCAGGGAAACAGCTGGTTTCCATGGCCACATGGACCCCACGATTTTTTAACTGGCGGGACAGTTCGAGGCAAAAATCAGGGAATAACAATGGATCGCCGCCGCTCAGGGTCACACCACCACCGGATCGCTTATAAAAGGGTTCATCGGATAAACATTCGTGCAGAATTTCATCCATGGTCATCAACTGCCCGACTGCCTCCCTGGCACCATTCAAGCAGGCCTCGACGCAGCTGGTGCAGGCAATGCATCGATTTCGATCGATCTCAACGATGGGTTTACCATCTGTTTCGTTAGATATGGAGCAGGCTTCCTGAGGACAAACGTCCACGCAGCGCCCGCATCCCGTGCAACGGTCGGGGTAATAATAAATCTCTCTGGTTCGCTTCTGTGTTTCGGGATTATGACACCAGGGACAATGCAGCGGACAGCCCTTCATGAAAACGGTGGTTCGGATTCCGGGTCCATCTTGTATACAAAACCGTTGGATCTCAGTAATTAGTGGTGTTTTCAATTTTTCCCCATCCGAAGTGACTGTACGAGGTTTTTGCCATTAATAGCGGTAAGAGACTGCCTTGAATCATTGCCGGAGCATGAACAGGCTCCTTAAAATCCTTTTTAATATGATATCGTATCTTTTGTCAATTAAAAAAAATAAAAAAAATATTATCGGTCCAATGTATGAATGATATACATTTTTTGGGGTTGATAACTGTAGGAGAAGAGAAAACCTCTCAGAACCGGTTTGCAGGAGTGGGTTTCAAACCGCCTTAAGCTGCGCTGATGAATTGCCAGGATGGTAAGGAAAAGGTACCACTGGATGGGATCAGGTGTGAATCAAGGAAATGTGTGTTGGCGAACCATTGCTGAGGTAAGCGTTCACAGGGCACCTCATCTGCTTTGTCCCCGGGCACTTGAAGTATGAATAATACGTCGGCGTGCCCGGCGCCGCGCACCTGAGGCACCCTGTAAACGCTTACCGGCCAGTGTTTTATAAACAGATGGTCATTTACACCCTGTGAACACTTACAAAATTTCGCGTGCCTTAGGCTGTGAACTGACGTCCGGCGGCAGTCGCCGCCGGACGCCATGAATAGGACGATACGACTGTCCGGTATTAGAGTGGATCAGCGCCCCAGCTCGTGTTCGGTACGCGCGATGATGGTCTCCTGGGAAAATGCTGCCAGATCGATGAATTTGGCGCTGTAACCGGCCACCCGGACGATGGTATCGATATGTTTCTCCGGCTCCTTCTGAGCGGACCGCAGTTCATCCGAGGAAACGACATTAAACTGAACGTGATCGCATCCCATTTCGTGCCAGGTGTTCATGTAGGCATGCCACAGTTCGAACCCGCCCTCCGCATTCATCATGTCCGGTGCCATTCGTTGATTGAGCAACATCCCCTTGAAACGTTTGTGGGGAGCCTTGGCCACCGATTTCAGTACCGCCGTGGGGCCTTTGACATCACATCCCATGTATGGTGAGATGCCGCCGTCATCCAGTGCCTCGCCGCCGTGCCGACCGTTGGGCAAGGCGCCTGTTTTGGGCCCGTTGACGATATAACCGGCCACGGATTGGGCCAGGGGCAAGGGATAGGTGCCGGAATAGGTGCGGACGCGTGAGAACTCATCGGCCATCAGATTGTAATACCGTTTGCCCCACTCATCGGCATAGTCATCGTCATTGCCGAACTTCGGTGCTTTCCAGAAATCCTGACGCATCTCTTCGTGGCCTTCCCAGTTGTCCTGCAGCGCCTGGACCAGTTGTGCCATGGTGTATTTCTTTTCATCGAAAATAAGCTTTTGCATGGCGGCAAAGGAATCGATCACGCAGGTGCTGCCGGTGTTCATGTTGTGCCAGGGATTGGGAACTTCGGCGATTTCGGTGTCGTTCATGCCTTTTTCCACGCACCCGTCATCAAGACTGGAGATGAAGGGACACGGCAGATAGGTGGCCTCCAGAGTTCGACTGATATCCTTGGCCCGCAGGGCAAGATCGATGGAATTGCGCGTTTGCAGCTGGAAGGCCGTCCAGACATCCTCGATCGATTCGAAACGGGATGCGTCACCGGTTTTGGGCCCCAGTTGCATGTCCGTAAAGAAATGATCGAACCCGTCGGACAGCGCCAATTCCAGCAGCTTACCCGGATAGATATCCTCCCCGCCTTCCGTTCGGCTTTTCTGCGTACCGCGACGACCGGTGATACCCGGCGACATACACAGCACCAGTGCCCACTCATTAGCCTTTTCCTCGGGGACGTCAAAGTATTTCATCAGCTGCTGGATGCCGTTTTCATCATGCTTGATGGAAGGAAAGCCCATGCCTTTGCGGATACACTCGAACACCTTGCGTTTGGTCTGGGTCCGGCCCTTCGCATTCCAGCGGAAACCGATTGAAGGCTCGGTGGTCTTCATGCTTGCCGCTGCGTCCAAAATCGCATCCGTACAGTCGTTGCAACCGTCACTACCGTCGGCATTGAGGCCGCCAAGCGTCAGGATGAACAGGTCATTGGCACCGGCGAAAAACTCCCGCAATTGTCGTCCTTTCGTGCTGCCGTGTTCAGACACCTTCAGTCGCTCGCACTCGAACAACTCCTGCGCCTCGTCGCGGGTCATGGGTTGCCCGCTGCCGTCGATAACACTCATTTTATAGTAGGGCCAGAGTATTTTATCTTCCTTTTGGCCGTATCCGGATGCGTATCGTTCGATGGAATGGCAGATCAGATAGGTAAACCACTTGCACTGCATGGCATCGCGCAATCCACGCGGCGGCTTGGCCGGAACCTGACGGCAGATATCTGAAATCTCCATCAGTTCGTCACATCGCTGGTCATCGCTTTCGAAATTCTCGGCAATGATCTTGGCCAGTCGTGAATGCCGCTGGGCCCAAGCCATGACCGCTTTATCGGCAATGACCATGGCCCGCCATTTATCGATTTTATTCAGCAAGGGCAGGTTGTCCTTGGCCACCCAGGGGCTTTTCCGCAACATGGCATCGGCTTCTTCGATCTTGGCCTCGACGTCCTGGATGCGTTTTTCCAGCCCGTCCTCCAGAATGCTTTCATAGTTGGGCATGATGCTTGAGAACGCCGTAACGAACATGGGCGGCTGAACGATGGTTGCCGAATAAGCGACATCCAACTCTTCCGGGGTAAAGTATTTTTCTCCCTTGGTTTGAATGGTGTACGGCCGCCAATACTCGGCGATTTCCCGCATTTCTTCCTTGTTTTGGCAGTAGGGACTCTCCACCATGTCAATGGTGGCGAAATAAGACAGCTCCGGATAAAGGGGGAAGCAGTCCGGGTGCTCGGTATTGGCGCCCACGATCAATTCGTCTTCCTGAATATGGATGGCCATCTTGGTGAGGACGTTTTCCAGCTGTCGGGCTCTCAAAATGGAAGTGGCTTCTCCAATATGGGTTTTATGCGCCTCTGTAATGTAGCGGGCCCGCTCAATTCCCGCGTGCACTTCCGGATCGACATATTCACCGCCCGCTACATGCTTGAATCGGCAGCGTTCTTTTAATCGCTTTGTTCTTGCTGTAATCGGCATCAAAGACCTCCTTGTCATCGTTTTCTCAATTATTGTCACGCCGATGGGGCATTGCGGCCCTGTCGTCAATGGATTTTAGGCCGCATGGATAATAACGCTTCAATCACCGCCGTGGCGTCATTTGATCACACGCCGAATCCGACTCAAATACCGGCTTTGAGATCCAATAGGTGCCCTTCTGATCCCGATGTTGGACAACGCAATCCCCTTTTCCCGCTTCAAAATCCAAATCAGTCTCTGGAATTTTGAAAAAAGATCCACATTCACTGCATTTGGCCATGTCTCCATCCTCCTTTTTGTGTTGAATTGCCGAACCAATTCGATGGTTACCGCCCATAGAAACCTGAATGTTTTTCTACATAGAATTTTGTATTACCACCATTGCCTGCACGTTGATGGTGGGATTCCAGTTATTGGCTTCTTATTCTTGATAAGAATATTTTATTTATTTTACAGCATATTATAAATACTACGATGCGGAACGATGAACGACAAAACGCACCCGCCATGATCTTTCAGACATATAATTTTCTATCATCATAATTCGAAGTAAACTTTGTGTTGCATTCAAATTGAATTTTATTCAATTTCACAATTATGAAACGCTTTGTCAACAAATTTTTTGAATTTTATATCTTTACTGAATTTAATTCATACTAAAACCATTTATATTCAGTATTATTTGATTATTAAGTCGTGTATAAATTGAACAATTTCTACTGTGGCGCCACCCCAGCAAACTATTAATGCCACTCAAAACAAATTTTTTAGCCAAGAATCAGTTTAATAAGCCTCAATTGCTGTTCTATTGCTTTGGTGTTCGCTACTGTTTGGTCCCACCCAAAAATCTATTGAATGGGTGGGCTCGACATTTTTTGTGCACCAAATATATGGCTCAAAACAGGAACAAGGGATTTGAAAATTAGCTCAAGGATTGAAAAAAGCATACGAATGTGATTCAATTTGAGAGCAGCTACCATCTTGTCGTCGATGAAAATTGCCGCCGTGGGAAAAAACAAGCGTGCCAAACCGACAGATACACCCACATAAACCAGAAAGCGAAGCGAATGTCGATCCCAGCAACGGATAACCAACCTCGAAGCGACGCCCCGGCACGCACCTCAACGCACCGTCACCATCCATACAGCGGCAAACGGCTGGAAATCCTCAACGCCGCGCTTGACGTCATTTCCGTGAATGGGTTGGGGGCGGCCACGGTCACTGACATGGCCCAAAAAGCCGGGGTAGCCGACTCGATCCTCTACCATTATTTCAAAAACAAAGAAGATCTCATCTACCACGTTTTCGATTATCTGCAGCGAACCGCTCTCGATGATTTGTTGAATCACCTGCAAGGCGTGATGGGGCCGGTGGCCAGACTGGGCAAAATGATCTGGCACCACCTTTATATGAACGATAATGACCAGAACACCCGAGTCCGAAAAAGCATACTGCTCGAGGCGCGCGCCAAACGCAGTTTCCTCGAACACGACAGCTTCAACACCCTGCTCCGCTATGTCGGCGTGTTGGAGCAGATCTTGGAAGCGGGTATTCGGGATGGTCTTTTTCGGAAAGATTTGAATATCCCCGTGATACGCACGATGATTTTTGGCCTGCTTGATGAGGAAGCGCTGATTTGTCTCGGCCAAGAGCAGCCCACCGATACCTGTTCAGACTTTGATCAAATCATGCGCTTGTTACTGAACATGATCGAAAGTCGCCCATCCGCGGTGCATCCCCCTGCCAAGCCTGAAAAATACATGGCCATTCTCGATGCCGCCAAAACCATGTTTGGCAGCAAGGGGTATAATGCGACCACGATCATCGAAGTCGCCAGCCAGGCGGGGGTCGCCGAAGGCACCGTCTATGAATACTTCAAAAGCAAGGAGGAACTCCTGCTCTCTATTACCCGAGAGTATTTCAGCCGCCACAAAAGCCGGTTGGACGACGCATTCAATTTCTCGACGGCCACGTCCAGGCTACAGCACGTCATGTGGTCCCACTTCAATATTTTTTCAGGCGACAAGAATCTGGTAACTGTCTTTTTGAAAGACACCAAACTCAGCAATCATTTTTATACCAGCGACGCACACGCCATCTTCGTCGATTACCACGATAAAATCATTGCCGAGCTGAAAGCCGGCCAAGAATCTGGAGAATTTTGCCCAGACATCAGCAGTCGCGTGTTTCGCAATTTCGTCATGGGATCGTTGGCCAATCTCTACAACCGATGGTACTACCGCGACCCCATGTCGCCACTGGATTACCATTTTGAGATGCATCAGTTCATCGAGCTGCTATGCCGGGCGGTGGCAATGCCCAAGCCTGTGGAAGGATTGTAACGGTCCACAAATTCAGCCCCGCAATCAACCAACTTTTTTTCATCAACAATTCACCGTCTATAGGTAATCGTAAAGACGAAAAAATCGGTTCATCATCTTCGTTACAGAAAAAGGGGCAACGCGCGGAACGCGTTACCCCTTTTTTTCATCAACCTTGCCTTTTAAGATAGTTTCACCAACCGGCAGGCCACGCCGCGCATGGTGATGTAACCGGAGACCGGGTCGAGCAGTTCGGCATCCAGAAGGACGTTGCAGTTGGCATCGGCCCAGCCATGCGGAACGGAAACCACGCCGGGCAGAATGTCCGGAGTCACCAGGGCGCGCATCTTGATGCTGCCGCGCGGGGTCTCGATGCCGATCATTTCACCATTGAAGATCTTGTACTTGTCGGCGGTGGCCGTGTTGATTTCCGCCTCGGGCTCGGGGCGGATCACACGCAATGTGGTATCGCGCATCTGGGCGTCGATGTATTCGACGGTCCGGGCGCCGGTGTTGAGCACTTCCGGGTATTCCTTGACGATTTCCGGATTGCTGACTTTGCTCTGTTCGGGCTCGACATGCACGGGAATGGGATCGGCACCCAGCTCGGCCATGCGGTCCGAGTAGAGCTCGACCTTCTTGCTGGCGGTGAAGAAGCCTTTTTTCTCGTGGAGCCCGTAGGTTTTTTTGCCGAAGTAGAGGCCTTCGGGATTGTCTTTCAACTGCTGCATGGTGATGCCGGAGGTGGAGAAGAAATGCTCGGCCACTTCCTCGTCCGAGTTCCACGGGAAGTATTCGGCGTATCCCATCTTGCGGCCCAGCTCGCTCCAGATCCACCAGATGGACTTGCTTTCGTACAGCGGCTCAATCACGGCCTTGCGCAGCATGATGAACGGCTCGCAATAGGAGATGCCGTAGGGGAACCCACCGATACCGGTCTCTTCGAAGCAGGTGCAGGCGGGCAGGACGTAGTCGGCCATGTTGGCGGTTTCGGTCATCATGGGATCGATGACCACGATCAGGTCCTGGTTCTTCATGGCGGCGTTGAAACGCTTGGTGTCGGCAAAGGTCACGGCCGGGTTGCCGCCCGAACAGATGAAGGCCTTGATCGGGTAGGGGTTGCCCGTGATCATGGTATCGCACATCAGGGATGAGGAGCCGTAAGGGGGCGGATTCTTGCCGAACTGATGAAATACGGGAAATTCATCGTAACCCAGGGCATTGCCCTCGATGTTATCGGGCAGGCGCATGTCGGCCAGGCGCACCATCGGGCAGGTGACCCATCCGCCGGGGCGTTCGACGTTGCCGGTGATGGCTTGCAGGATCGAGTACAGCCGGTGGTTCTGCAGACCGTTGGTGCCCTGGTTCATGCCGCCCACGCCTTCGACGATGCAGCCGGCTTTGGCATTGGCGAACATGCGGGAGATCATTCGGATTTCCGCGGCACCCACGCCGGTGACTTTGGCGGCCCATTCGGGCGTACACGCGGCGACGGATTCGGCCAGTTTGTCAAACCCATGGCAGTATTTTTCGACAAACTCCTTGTCATACAGCTCTTCCTTGATGATCACGTGGATCATGGCCTGGCCGATGGCGGCGTCCGTGCCCGGGCGCGGCTGCAGGAAGATGCCGTTTTTGGAAATGGGAATGCGACGCACGTCGATGGTGATCAGCGATGCACCGGCCTTGACGGCGTCACGAATGATGCGGCCCATGGGAAAGTAGCTTTCATCCGGGTTGCGGCCCCAGAGGATGATACAGTCGGCGTTGGCCGGTTCTTCCACGGGATAACGGCCGAAGGTGATCTGGCGGGCCAGGATACGGGAACGGAAGCAGTTTCCTTCTGCGTTGAAGAAGTTGGGGCTGCCGTAAGCGCCGCGGAAGCGCTGGTTGAAGGCGGCCATTTCAAAGTGTTCCACACCCACCGAACCCGTATAGGTAGCCAGGGTCTTGGCACCATATTTGTCTTTGAGTTCCAGCATTTTGTCGCCGATTTCCTGCAAGGCCTGATCCCAGGAGACGGACACGAATTTGCCGTCGACCTTCTTCAGCGGGGTTTTTACACGGTTGGCGGAATAGACGTACTCGGGTACACGGGCGCCCTTGGGGCATATGGCGCCTTTGTTGAGCCAATGATCTTCGATTCCCTCGACCTTGATCAGCTTGCCGTCTTCAACGTATGCATTGATGCCGCAGCAGTTGATACATAGGCCACAATCGGTTTTAATGACTTCCATGGTTTGTCCTCCAAAATAATGTTTAATGTCGTAATGTATGGTCTTGAGATTCATCCCACGACCGGTTAAAACCCAAAGTGAGTGGTTAGCAATTAGCTGTTAAGCATTTTTTCGATTACGATTACGACAACCGTTTCGCTGACCACGACAACGGCCAGGTCTTGTGATTGCGTTGTCCCTTGTCAGTCGGTTGTCGGTTATCGCTGCGCTCGACCCGACCGACGGTCTTACCGCTTAATTTGATGGCCATGCGCAGAGCGTGGGAACGAGGGGGATTGCCTTATTTGCATTTCGAAGTTGGACCTTCGATGTCAGGCGTTCATTGCCCTCTGTTTGATGTGCCGATTACGTCAATCTTTCAATGGCCCACCCAGCGGCTTCGGCAACCGATGGATTCGTGTTTTTAGCGGCCTGCTCAAGGGCTGGAATGTGAGACGGGTCACCTGTGTTGCCGAGCGCAATCGCCGCGTTGCGGCGGAATAAATCCATATCCTGGATGTAGTTGTACATGATCGGACGAACCACGTCCGCGTAATAGGCATCGTCGAGAAGCAGAATTTTCTCCAAATCGAAGTCTTTCTTCAGCGCTTCCAGGAACCCATCTTTTCTCGACATCCTTTCTATGACTTTTTTGTTGCGCGGGCAGGCGAGCTGACATTCATCGCAGCCATGGATCCGTGTGCCGAGGTTTTCATGCAATGCCGGGTTGGGGGCGCCTAAAATGTTGTTCATCAGCACGCAGTTCATGGGAAGCAGACGCCTTTCCGCTTGGATTGCCTGGGTGGGACACGCTTTCATGCATTCCTGGCATTTGGGCGGGCAGTCGCAGGTCATCGTCGGCTCGTCGTATTCCAGTGCTGCATCCACCAGGAATGTATACAAAATGATGAATGAGCCATCCTCCTCGGTGTAGGCGAAGTTGTTCTTTCCAAAGGTGGTGATTCCGGCCCGCGCACAGGCCATGCGTTTGGGAAGATCGACTCCTCCTTCATAAAGGGAGATGCCCAGGGATTGGATATACGCCTTGAAGGCCGCTTCGCGAATGCCGCAGCCGGAATCTGCCAGCGGTGAGTACGATCGGCTCAAATAGGTGCGACCAATATATGGCGTCAGCGCTTCGGGGTACAGGACGTCGCCGAAACCGTAAACCGTGCAGATGATGGATTGGCCTTGCGGATAGAATTCTCTTGGACGGCATCCGTCGATCAAACGGCCGGTTTCAGGTGTGTTGACCCAGGGAGCGTAGTCAGGACGGGAACTCAGCTCATGGGCGTGCTCGGCAAATTCATCGGTGGTGGTGATGCCGACCTTGGAAAATCCCAACTCCAGTGCTTTCATTTTCAGTTTCTTGGTCAGTTCTTTTTTTTTCATCATTTACACGCTTTCTATGGCACACATCAGCGATTTCAGGTCCGGGTAGCCCAGGATGGGCTCCCTGCATTTGGCGTCGGTTAACAGATTGGCGTTGGCCTGGCCGGACCAGCCGTGGGGAACAAACACGATGCCGTCGGCGATGCAGTCCGCCACCCGTGCCTTCATGAACACGGCTCCCCGATCCGTGGAAACGCGCACATCGTCTCCTTGGTTGATCCCGAAATCCTTGGCGGTGTTGCGGCTCAGTTCCGCCAGGGGTTGCGGATCCTGTTCATTTAGCGCATTGATATTGCGGTGCTGGGAATGGGTGTAATAGTAGCTTCGGTTACCGGTACCCAGGATCAGGGGATATCTTTTTGCATCCTTGTATTTTCTGGACTGGGGGCTTTTGAGCGGTTCCAGGTAGGTTGGCAGGGGATCAAATCCTGCCTGGGCCATGGCATCACTGTAAATTTCTATCTTGTTGGACGGCGTTTTAAACGTACCCTCCGGGATCGTGTAGAACTTTTGCTGGTAATAATCCCCTTCGGGTTTCTCGTTTAACAGGTAATCAAAGGAAAACCCGGTCTGGCCCAGTTCAAAGGAAACCAGTTCCGCTTCCGATGCCCAGGGGAAATCGTCTTCCAGTCCCAGACGTTTGGCCAGCTCCGTGAACAGTTTCCACTCCGACCAGCTCTCCTCGTAAGGTTCAATGCACTTTTTGCGCAGCATCAGATAGGGAATACAGTGGCACACATTATAGTTATAGGCCACGCCGTATTTTTCCAGGTGGGAGCAGGCGGGCAGAACATAGTGGGCTTCTTTTGCCGTATCGGTCATGAACAGATCATGGACCACCAGAAGATCCAGTTTTCTGAACGCCTCCCTGAACGCATTGCTGTCCGGCATGGACACCAGGGGGTTGCCGCCCACCACGATAAAGCTTTTCAACAGATCCGGGATATTTTCGGGAACCATGGTCACAACGCCGTAAGGGCTTTTCCGGCCCCACAACTCGATGAACAACGGATATTGATCCATGCCCAGCGGATCACCGTCTCCAGACAAACCCACATTGCCTAAAAAAGGTCTGGGACTGATCACCCAGCCGCCGGGCACATTGATATTCCCGGTAATGGTCTGGAGAATGGAAAACGCCCGACTGTTCTGGGTGCCATTGGCCGTCTGATCCTGAGTGCAGGTTCCCTGGTAGATGGCGGCACCCGTTGTGGCGGCAAACAGTCGCGCCAGCTGTCGAATCTTATCCGCGGGCACCCAGGTGATCTTTTCTGCCCATTCCGGTGTGAAAGGCTCGATATGGGGAACCAGTTTTTCAAAGCCTTTGGTGTGTTGGTCAATAAAGGCCCTGTCATACCGTTTTTCTTTGATGATCACATGAATCAGCGCCAGAGCCAGGGCGCCGTCGGATCCGGGTCGAATGGTGAGGACCATATCGGCATTTTTGGACATGGGGATTTTTTTTGGATCGATGACCACTACCTTGGCGCCTCTTTTCAGGTTTTTTTCAATGGCCATTTTTAGCGGCAGATCCGATGCATCCGGGTTGTGCCCCCAGAGGATATACAAATTTGAATCCAGCTCTTCGGTGGGGTATTTGCCGAATGTGATCTGGCGGGTTCTGATACGCATCCGGTAACAGACACTTTCTACGGAAAAAAAGTTAGGCGAGCCGAAAGCGGTTTTAAAGCGCTGGGTCAAGCCGGCGATCTCCATGTTTTCCACGCCGATTGAACCGGAAAACATCCCCAACATCTGGGGGCCGAATGCTTCTTTTAAGTCTGATAGCTTCCGGGAAATCTCATCCAGGGCGGTTTCCCATGAAATGCGCTCAAATTTTCCATTCACTTTTTTCATGGGGTATTTGATACGCTGAGGGTGATAAATGCTGTCCAGAAGGCGTTCGCCTTTCGGACACAATTCCCCGTTGTTGATCGGATGCGATGGCAGCCCTTTTACCTCGACTGCTTTTCCGTCCTCAACGGCAACCTTGATGCCGCAACTATGGTAACACAGCGTACAGTCCGTCAGGATTTCCTTTTTTGCTTTCATTTGGACTTCCTCCTTGCAGGGTTCTTGACGTTAACCGGCAAATAAATGCCTTTTGTTGAAGTCCTTCACAGCAAATGAAATGCCAAACGAATCAATAAATTAATATTTAGCTATATTTCAAATAGATAAGAGGTCATGCGATCGTGTTTTTAAAAAGGCCTCAATATAAAATTATCGTTTTGATAGCAAACAGTGCTATCAAAACGATAATTTTTTATCAGTATACCTGTGTCTATTCCGCTAAACCGGCGACTTAAAAAGATCTAACTATCAGTCAGGATGGGAGAAATTCAAAAAACGGGAACAAAATGATTCATCGTGTATTGCTATCAATTTGATAGCATCATCTGGGACAAGCCGTTTGAGGCAGTGGATGAGTGTGTTACTCGGTCACTAAACCGGAATGACGACCACTTTATGTATTTAATTTCCGAAGCAATATAAACCGGTTCTTTTCAGTAAAGATCGACTTTCAGGTAACGCCGAGCTGTTTTAAAAGCCTTGAAAAGTTCGATCGGGGCATTCCCAGCAGTGCGGCGGCATGGGATTTTTTGCCGGAACTCTCCGACAGGGCCTGTCTGACAAGGCTCTTCTTAAAATCAAAAACCGCTTCTTTCAACGGTCTGACAGGCACGTTGCCCGGGGCATCCGCAGACATCTCCCGGGGCAGGTCGGAAATGGTGATATTACCTGAGCCCGATATGATCATCAGACGTTCAATGATATTCTCAAGTTCTCTTATATTTCCGGGCCAAGCATATTTCAGAAAGATTCCGATGACATCTTTATCGATATGGATCTTCCCTTTTTTTAGATGGCTGTATTTTTTGGTAAAGAAAGCAACCAATCGGGAAATGTCCTCCAACCGGTCCCGCAAGGGAGGCATCGTAATCGGAAATACATTCAGCCGATAGAACAGATCGGAACGGAAGGTTCCCTGCGCTATCTTTTTTTTCAAGTCCTTGTTCGTCGCGGCAATAACCCTGACATCGATTTTTATGGATGTTGTGGATCCGAGTGGCTGTATTTCACTCTCCTGAAGGACCCTGAGTAGCTTGGCTTGTGTTTTGAGCGAAATATCTCCGATTTCATCTAAAAAAATGGTTCCCCCCTGTGCGAGCTGAAACATACCGATCCGCCTTTCATGGGCACCGGTAAACGCTCCCTTTTCATGACCAAACAGTTCACTCTCCAACAACGCTTCAGGAATGGCAGCACAATTTACCTTGATCAGAGGTCCTAACTTACGACTGCCCATCTCGTGGATCGTATTGGCGATCAGTTCTTTTCCGGTGCCGGTCTCACCATAGATGATAACGCTTGTGTCTGTGGAAGAAACGCTTTGCACAAGCTCCATTACCGTATTCATGGCAGGGCTCTTACCGATCACAAATTTATTCTCTTGCTCGGCCTTCATTTTTTCCCGAAGAGAGATATTCTCCTGTTCAAGCTTCCGGGACAAACTTTCCATTTGGTTCTTTTGATCAAGGATCTCCTGAAAAGCCAGGGCATTTTCAAGGGCCATGGAGACCTGCAAGCCAAACGCAGAAAAAAAACTTTTCTGCTCTTTGCCGAAAGCCTGTCCTCTCAGGATGAAGACCACCAGAATTCCAAGGAGTGTTTCTTTTGATCGCAAGGGTACAATTAATTTCGAAGGATTACCATTTAGCAGAAATACCCCATCTTTTTTTATTATTGTTTTTTTGAACTCCTTTTCCAATAGTGGGAATTCTATCTGCATATATTCATCATTCAGCCCGATATAAAAGGCCTTTCCAAACCGGTTGTCCTGCCATAGGTGAACCGCACAGATCGGATGCCCTAGCCCCTTGACCAGGGAAAGGGTGAGTTCGAGAACCTCATTCACGCCAATATTTTTATTTAGACTGCCGGAGATCTCAAAAAGGGTGGTCAGTTCCTTCATTTTCAGTTCTAATTGCTCATTGGCTTGGGCAAGTTCCAGCGTTCTTTCGGATATTTTCTTTTCAAGCAAAGAGGTAAACCGTTCCTTTTCCTCAAAAAGAGCGGCATTTTCAATGGCAAGACTGATATGGCCGGCAAAGAGTTCAAGGGTCTGGATCTCTTCCGGCAGAATGGGTTTTCGGCTGTAAACCTTGTCCGCCGTCAACACGCCCAGAACCCCCGAACGGCCGATTAAGGGAACCGCACAATACTCCTTTGAATCGGTAAACTTCAATCGTTTCCGGCTTACCCGTTTATCGGTCCATGCATCGCTCACGTAGATCGATCGGCCGGACTGGACGGACAACACTTCAACAGCCGTCTCGTCCATATCAAAACCTTTTAAATTTTTAACGATAAAGCCTTTTTCCTTTTCGATACGGTCAAGGGATGCAACGCAGCGGAGAAAATGATCTTCCAAAAGATAGATCAGCCCTCTCTCGAAGTTAACACCGATGACCGCCAACTCAACCATTATCTGGAAAAGCCGCTCCATTTTCATGGTGGAATGGATCTTCTTGTTCATCTCGGTAAGACTGCTTAGTACTCTAAACTGTCTTTCAACGACTTCGGTATAATCCTTCTTATCTTCGTTCGAATCTTTTGTCATCTCGTGTCACCTGAAAACTGGCGGTAGCGGCGATTAAATTCTATCCCATGGAAGTGTATGAATTGCAACCGCCTTCACTCAAGGCTGGCGTATGAATTAAAAAATTAGGTTTACGTATTCACCTATCAACACGGCTATCGACTGGCAGCGTTACCCTAAAAAAGCTGCGATTTCATCACCCGGTTTTTCGCGTTTTAATTATGCAGTTTTTTGATCAGAAAACCAATCAGCAGCAAAACGAAGAGGACACCGATGGTCAGCGTTAGCACCCAGACCAGACGCACCAACCAGACAATATACTCCTCATCGCTGAGACTACGCGCGTATCGCGTCACCGGCAGGATAACAGCCGCAACGGAAGCCAGGATGAACGTTTTGACCATCAACCTAAGAATACGCCCCAGCTTGTTGTTGGTATCTTTCACTATCCAACAGCCTTTTTATCACGCCATTTTAAAAACGGTATCAACCTGCTCTATATTGAGAACGAAGTCTGGCCAGTAGTCAGTCCATTTATCAACATTAGTGATATGGAAAGTAGAAATTTTGAGCAGGATAGACTCATAATGATGATTTTGTCAAGATATTGATTGGTTACGGAAAGGAGAAGTAAATCTCAATAGATAGCAGGAGTAAGCGCTTATACGCCGTGGCACTCGGCGACAAACGTTTGTAATTTAGAAGTATTCAATCACCGGGTGTTTCATATAGCCACACATCAGTGCGGCAATATAGCAGGACCGAGTGACAAGAAGAAATATTATTTGCATTTTGCAGGCAGTGTATCTTTAAAATACTCGAAACACAAACAAATCGCATCCTTTTGATTTTCATCAAGGGTAATATACTGACACCCAATCCCCCTAGGGGTCTTATTCACTACTTTGGACTTAAATCTCAATGTTTTAGGTTCGGTCGGCAGCTTGATGTTAATGACCAATAGCTGTCCAAGTTTAATCTTATCTAATTCCTCGATTTCTATGAAAATACCGCCCAAACTGATGTCTGTAATGGTCTTAATGCCATCTAAGCCCAAAACCATTGAGTTACAATGGAATTCCAACCTTGGGTCTTTTCTTCTCTCTTGTTTGACTTTTTTCTTTTCACTCCGTAGGTCAGCCATTCATCTATCCTGTTAATAATAATATAAAATTCAAAATATTTTTCTGTACGCGTTCACGGGGTTAAAATGCCCAATATGCAGTTACTGCCGGATTCGTAAGCGTTCAAAGGGCACCGCAGGTTTGAGGCGCCGGGCACGCAGACGTATTGGTCAACCTTCAAGCGCCCGGGGACAAAGCAGATACGGCGCCCTGTGAACGCTTACGACAAAAAACAATTCCAGGTGCCCTTAAGGCTTTTAGGAGAAGCTCCCCATGACCAATACTCATCTATAGTGGCAAAGATAAACGCATATTTGCTTGATATTTATCTTGGATAGCCTTAATGTGTCTGAGATTACCTTACCTCGGCCGACCCTGTCAATTCTTTGTAAACATTCACGGGGTCTTTTCATCTGACCATTTGGGTATCTCCTGGACGATCCGCGACATGAAATCATTTTTCTTTGAACGATTCTAAGTCATTGCTATTTTGTTATAATTGTCTCCGCTGATCTATTTTGGGATACTGATCAAAGCCGGTCTTTGACAGACTTGTTTTTAGAGAGTATCTTAAATATTGAGAAAAAACGCTAAGCTCGCCGAGAGCATCAAATTTCGTTACTATTTTTTCAGGGAGGAACCGTAATGGTAGTGCTTCAGTTCCGACCGACAATAATGACGCATCCAAAACCGGATAGCCCAAAAGGTAAACGCAGGGTCTTATTCTATCCGGTCCGTTATGCAGAATTTGAGGAACGTTGTTCGACTAGCCCAGTATTATCGGGTTTCGCAACGTATTCCCCCCAACCCTCACATCGCAACGAAAAAGACAAGCCGAAGTCGTAGGGGGGATTAAGGATCGGAGATGAAATAAATTGACCATGTATTTGATTAGATATGGGATTGAATTCAGAAACACCACAGTGGTCCCTTGACGAAACGATCAAATAGAGCATATACTAAGATCATAATTATTGCTCAAATCCCACACGCTGACTATTGAAGTTATCGCTATATTACTCCGACAGTTAAGCTGAAAAGCCTTTTCCCCTTTCTCAGAGCCAACGCTGATATTTTATTGACTCGATTCCTTCTAAGGAACTCGTTAATCAAAACCGTATGTAAATTATTAATTATAAAAAGCTTTTCCCTGATTTCTACCGATTAGCCAAAATAGCCAACAAACGCGTTTCTTTTTGCTGGATAAGTGGCCAACGGTGGCCTGGAAAAGCTTTTTAGGACGTCTGATTTCGAATCATTGATCTGGTAGATGACCCAATTTGTTCTAAATAGCCAAAGGGGGTATTATGATTGCAAAGCATATTTTGTGGCCAACAGACTTTTCTAAAATTTCAGAAACAGCATTGCCCCATGTTAAATCGCTTTCTGAAAAAAAAGATGCCGAAATACATGTTCTATATGTAATCGAGGATACCGCTCACCATGATGGCTGGTATGGTGCATTTGACGAGAAGCATGTAGAGGACCTCATGGAGCATGCTAAAAAGACGGCAGCCAAACGTTTAGGCCAAATTTGCGAAAAATATCTTGAAGGCTGTCCACTTTATATTAAACACGTTGCGGTAGGTGATCCCGCGAAAGAGATTCTGAAATTTATAAAAGATGGCAATATGGATATGGTGGTCATGGCAAGTCACGGGGAAAAAGGAAATTTTCGATTTGGTAGTGTCTCCGAAAAGGTGCTGAAAAACTCCCCAATACCCGTTACAATAATTCCCTCTGACCCCAGCAAATAAACCCTAACGTTGCAAAAGCCGGAGGGCTTCAGAGACAAAGAAACTTTTTTTCATCTCGAAATTCTGCCCGGAGCTTTTCCATATGCCTAAGGGTTGCGATCTCTCGTTCGAGAGGTGTAATATGAAACGCCTGGAAAAAGCAATGTTGTTACCGGTTAGACGTTTGGCATATCGATGGAATAAGTTACGTTTGTACTACTGGGCCGATGCAAAGTTGTTTGAACTCAGACACGTGAATGTGATGCCGTCGCTTTACTACCATGTGCTGTACCAGTAGAGCATGAGCTTGGTTCGGTCCGATAAATTCCGGCGATTGGCAAATTGGGCAATTCATACGATACCTTACAACATCCGGTTCAAGGTGGCGTAACGTCATCGTTATCCAAAGACAGCGTTTCGACTCAAATCAAATGGTATTGCTCTGAGTCGTGCCCTTTTGCGGATTGCCTGATCGGTGATCGTATGATATGCGAATTTTGATTGCTGTTGTAAATGGATCTCGCAGCTCCCAAATAGAATGATATAATCTTCCATCATCGCTCATGAAAAACAACTACGAACACACATTCAAACAAGCGACGTTAGCCCACAAGGAAGGCAGGCTTGCCGACGCGGAAAACGCCTATCTGGAAATATTAAGCGACGATCCGGGTTCGGGATCGGTGCTGAATGCACTGGGGACGGTTTTTCTGGATCAGTCCCGACCGGATAAAGCCAAAGCGGTTTTCGAAAAAGCCGCCAACCTAAATCCGCCCTCTTTGTCGGCATGCTACAACCTGGGTAGACTCAGACAGATGGAGGGAGACGATAAAGGGGCCATAACCATTTACCGGTCGATTGTCGCGCAGCAGCCCAGATTCGGTTTGGCATGGAATAATATGGGGGTGGCTTACCGGGAAATCGGCGAGCCGGATGAGGCGATCTCCTGTTTTCGGAGGGCGGTGGCATTTGCCCCGGATATGGCGGAGGCATGGAACAACCTGGGTGTGGCCCAGGATGAGCTTCATATGACTGAAAATGCCGCCACGTCATATCAAAAGGCGATCGAGATAAATCCTGATTACGCGTCTGCCCACTTCAATTTAGGGGTCTCATTACAAAAACTCGGGCGATTCGAGGCAGCCGAGGACCATTATAACAGAGTTCTAGAGATCGAGCCGGACGATGAAGCGGCTAAATTTATGCGCCAAAGCCTGGGAACATCGACACCCCCCGATGCCGCCCCGGCAGAGCATGTTCGCCGGATTTTTGATCAATGCGCCGGTACGTTCGAAACCATCCTGTTAAACGATCTGGAGTACAAGACTCCTGAGCTCTTGTTCAACCTCGTGGGCCCGCATCTGAAACAACGGTTGACGGTTCTGGATCTCGGCTGCGGGACCGGTTTGGGATCACAATTCTACCGTCCATATGCAAAATCACTGACCGGTGTCGATGTGTCCGCCAAGATGCTCCAAAAGGCTTCGGAAAAAAATATCTACGACGATCTCATCGTCTTTGACGTCCTCCAAGAATGGGGATTTTCTCAACCATTCGATCTCATCTACAGCTCTGACGTATTCGTCTATTTCGGCAATCTGGATCCGATCATCCGATCGGCATCATCCTATCTTGCTTCCGGGGGAATCCTGGCCTTTTCGGTGGAAAAATTGGAAGACGAGAACACCGTGTATCGGCTGTTTGCCAATGGACGCTACGCCCATTCTCACCGGTATGTAAAAAACTGCCTGAAACACCATGGATTGACGCCCATTGCGGAGACCGACGCCGTTATCCGAAAGCAGTCGGGCAGTGCGGTCAGGGGATTGCTATTTGTGGCCGTGAAGGAAAGCTGTTCCCATTATTGACAACATCCCGAAACTGCAATTAAGATTTTCAATCATGAAAAAAGAAAGAACATATGATTATGTAATCATTGGTTCGGGGTTCGGCGGCAGCATTTCCGCCATGCGCCTGGCTGAAAAAGGCTATGATGTCCTGGTAATTGAGCGCGGCCAACGATTCGCAGACAAAGATTTCGCGAAAAGCGACTGGAATATATTTAAATTTATATGGCTACCGATCTTGCGATGTTTCGGAATTTTCCAAACCACCCTGCTCAATGACATCATGATATTACATGGCAGCGGTGTGGGTGGTGGTAGCCTGGTGTATTCCAATGTGTTGATGAAGCCTGATGACACGCTATTTGAGTCACCGGAATGGCGGCATTTGTCTGACTGGAAAAAAACGTTGGCGCCGCACTATGAAACGGCAAAAAAGATGTTGGGCGTCTCAACAAACCCATATCGTGAGGCTGCGGATGACGCACTGGCAGACATTTCAGATGAATTAGGCAAAAGGGATACGTTCCGTCCTACTGAAGTGGGCGTATTTTTTAACCCGGACAACCCTGGTGAGTTAGTACCGGACCCGTATTTCGCGGGAGACGGACCAGATCGGCGTGGCTGTGATCGCTGTGGCGCATGTATTGTTGGATGCAGGACCGGCGCTAAGAACACCCTCATGAAAAATTACATTTATTTTGCCGAAAAATTTGGCGCCGATATTTTAGCCAGTGCCACGGTTAAAGAGATCCTCCCATTGAATGAGAATCAGCCAGATGATGCCAGATATACGGTGGGCTATTACCCGACCCGTGCGTGGCCATGCCAATTCACGCATAAAATCAGAACGCGTAACATCATTGTTGCGGCTGGAGCGGTGAATACCAATCGACTGTTGCTGAAATGTCGGGATATTAAACGTTCACTCCCCAAAATATCCAGAAAATTGGGCTATAATGTGCGCACGAACAGTGAGGCATTAACCGGTGTCACGGCAAGAAAATTGGAAAAGGACTATTCACGGGGCATCTGTATTGGCTCAATCTTTCGTGCAGATGAGGCGACGCGGATGGAGCCCGTGCGATTACCCGAAGGGTCAGGATTGGTATATGCGTTGCTCCAGGTCCCGTTGGTTGCGTCCAACAAAAAGACGCTTATCCGCATCAAGAAAACCCTTTTGCAAATAATCAAACACCCCATCGATTTTCTTCGCACGAAAGTGTTTCCGAATGTTGCCAAACGAACCATTGTCATTTTGACAATGCAAAACGAAGACAACCTTATGCGTGTCAAACTAGGAAGAAATGTTTTCACGTTTTTTCGTAAAGACTTGGTATGCGAGCGGGATGAGAAACGAGCGATCAAACCGGTTGTGGAAATCGCTCATACGGTAACCCAATTACTGGCAAAAAAAACAAACGGCATACCACTTGCGATGACAAACGAAAGTTTGCTCAACATTCCCGGAACGGCTCATTTTATGGGCGGCGTTCCTTTTGGAAAAGATGATTCGGAAGGGGTTATCGGCTTGAATTGTGAGGTTCATCATTATCCAGGCTTGTTTGTTGTCGATGGCTCAATTATGCCGGCCAATCCCGGTGTTAATCCCACCCTTACCATATCAGCATTGGCCGAATACGCCATGTCCCAAATTCCCCCTAGAACCGGAGCCATCAGCCGAAAGCCAATCATGATCAATTTTAACGACATGAATTGAGGACCAACCACCAAAAAGGCGAACCCCAAAAAATTGAGATTCGCCCCCGGAAATATAAAACCCATAAAAGCGGATTGGGCGCTTTACGTGTTACGACACCTTTACCCTAACATCGCATAAGCCGTTATCCCTAATGATAATCGTGAGTTCCCTTGACAACCGGGACATCGAACTGTTTTTCCAGAATCGTTGCCAGTTCGTCGGCCGATGTATAGGGGCAGCCAGGCTTGGCATTGACGAGGCATGAGCTGAGATAAATCTTTTCCGGTTTGATCTCAGATAATTTTGCAGCCATGCCGATGGTCGGCACCACCGCTCTTCCCGGGCACTCGCATTTTACGAAAGAGACCACCTGAGATGGATTTTCGAATTTTCCATCCCCCATCACCGCCGCTTTCAAGCATCGCCACTCGCCTGGGCATCCGTACCCACTATCCATATAAGCACCACATCCGATGACAGCCACTCGTTCCATCTTTTTCTCCTTTCTTTTTCATGACCAATGGGGGGTTGAATCGGGTTCGATCGCTTCAAAAACGCTACCTATTTTGAGCATATGCTTCTATTATCATATTTGAATGACAAATGCCATATGGATTGCGATTATTATGAAGACCGACTACCGAAGGGCGGGCACGGACGATGAAAAGTGGGGGAATTATTTTTTACCTGAACCCTTATTCTTGTCGAGTTCGTTTTTAACGGCGATTCCGATTTTTTCGATCGTATAGGGTTTCTTGACATATGCGCCGGCACCGAGCGCTTGCGCTTGTCTAACAGAATCGGTTTCTGAATAGCCACTTGCTATGATCGCCCTTTGATCCGGCGATATTTCTATGGCCCGGCGATAGGTTTCGAGCCCGCTTATCCCTGGATCCATAATCATGTCCAATACCAGGAGATCGACTGAGTGCAATTTCAAATATTCCAGTGCGCCTTCACCACTGGCAACCGATTCCACCGCGTACCCTAACTGACGCAAAATAGACGTGGCAATGGTTCGTTGCGCGTCAACGTCATCCACGACTAAAATGGACTCTCCGTTCCCGCACAATTCCTCGATATCAAATGTCTTTTTGCTGTCTGTGATTGTTTTCTGGGTCGCTGGAAAATATATTTTAAACGTCGTTCCCAACCCGACTGCGCTCTTGAGGTCAATGAACCCACGATGGTCCTTGACCGTTCCCCATACAACGGACATCCCCAGGCCCGTGCCACTACGCCCCATTTTTTTCTTTGTGTAAAACGGCTCGAAGATGTGATCCAAATCTTCCGGGGCAATTCCCAACCCGCTATCAGTCGTCGTCAGCACGACATAGTCGCCCGCGGCAATTTCTTCATAGCCCATTAGCGGGGAATCTATATTTTTATTTTCAGTCGTAATTTCAATGCGTCCCCCGCGTGGCATCGCCTCGGCGGCGTTTGAGACGAGATTCATGATTACCTTTAAGACATGGACGGCTGACCCCTCGATGCTTAAAAGATCAGGAGCAAAATTCGTTATTATCTCAACGTCAGGATGAAAATATTTCAGTTTTTCGAATTCAGGACTTTTCAGGTATTCTTTTGCTATCGTATTGAGATTTAGAATCTCAAACGCCTCCACACCTCTTCGGGCAAGCGTCAATAAATCTTGAACAATGGCCGTCGCTTTCTTTCCGGATTGGAATATTGTTTCCATGGGTTTAACCAACGGGCTATCCTCGGGCAGTTGACATAAAAGCAGTTCCGGATAGCTGACAATTCCCGATAATATGTTGTTGAGATCATGCGCCACGCCTCCGGCAAGCGTTCCGATGGCCTCCATTTTATGTGCTTTTTGCAGTTTTTCCTCCAGCAGCAACCGTTCTCTGCTTGCCTTTAGTCGAGCGGTGATGTCTCTGCCGACTAAAACCTTGCCGATTACCTCCTGCCCGTCGTCATATAAAAAATTACAATAAATTTCATATACCTGATCGTCTGAAACGTTGATATTGAATGAATTGTCCTTCTTATTTTTCGTTCTCGATGCGGGCATGATACTTTCGGAAGGGATTTCAAAGAAATTGAAAATCGGTTTGTTTACTATTTCCTGATCAGATTTTTGCATCAAGACCGTGGCGGCTCTATTGAGTCTGACCACTCTATTCTGCTCGTCTAGCAGGATAATTACATCGACCACACAATCAAATGTCTGCACCCAATCATCGGCTAGTTTGTGGAGGGATCGCAGGGTCCAGTCCAACTTTTCAGACATGGTTTGAAAGGCGATTTTTAAACTTCCAATTTCACCACTTTCCTTAATACCACCTAATTCTGCTTTGAATTCCTCCTCAATCCAAAACCCATTTTCACTTTCACCCAAACTACCAAGGCTTTTTATGGCATTCTGAAGTTTGTTAAGCGGCTTGGTAATACCTCTCATCAATAGCGCACCAATGACCACGGAAACCACCGTGATAAGAAATATCCCCCAAAGGATTCGTATCCTAGCAGACCGAATCGGGCCAAAAGCCTCGCGTTTTGGCTGCTGGACCCCGATAATCCAATCGGTATTCGAGATGTGCTTCATGCTGATGAGCATGGAAATACCGCGAGAATTGACCGTTTCACCGGTTCCTTGAAACCCCTCGATAGCCGCATCAAATAGCTTATTCACACCGACTGGCACGTCCTTTTTTAAAATTCGATCGTCAACCGGATGGAGGATCATCAGCCTGTCTTTGTTGTAGACATAGATATATCCAGTTTGTCCGATTCGGGTTAACCGGATGCCTTCCAGCGCATCAGGAGATGTTAGCGGCACAGAGCAACCCAACATGCCTGCAATTTGGCCGGCGGTATCCTTTAATATCGCTGTAAATGTCACGACAGGCTCGCCTGTTCTGGAAGACCGATAGGGTTCGCCAACGGTTCCTTTTTGTTGTGCCATCGTTTTTTGAAAATATTGACGAAACGCAAAGGATTGACCCCTGACTTCCGGATGCTGAGGATAGTCGGCCCAAAGGATTCCATTTTTATCGAGAATAAACATGCCATTTTCAAATTTTTGGAATATCGAACAGTATGACTTCAGAATTTCATCTACCGCCTCGGATTGCTTTTGTTCAATCGCCAGTCTGGGTAGTGCTTCGGCAACAGCCGACGCCTCCACCAAAACATCGGTCAAAAAATTTGATATCTCACGGGATGAGGTGGTGCTGATACTGTCGAGGCCATCAAGGATTGAATTCCGCAACGACGTTTCAAAAAATTTGAGGTAGTGGTAACCACTGATGCTAAGAGAGGCCGTAATAATGATAGCCAACAGAATGGATGCCTTTATTCTTAAAGTCATGTTTTCCTGTCAATCTCTTTGTCGTTAAAATCAAGGCTATTGATGGGAGATCCACCAATTCTTTGAACACACAGGTGGAAGCCGTCGGCTCCGGATTTTCGTGGCCCAATGTTTCGAGCATACCACAAGAACGTTACATTGTAAGCATCGGACAGCCGCCAAAGTATCAGAATGCTATCGGATTATTTTTACTATGGTTGATTTGATTGAAACCACCGGCTGATGGTCAAATTGGCTATCGGTGTTCTCCGTACCGATTGAAGTGTTGAAAATGAATAAACTGAGGTTGGATGCAGGTTTGTCCTGTCGGAGGAAAGTTTTTTACCATTCCAGCGTCGCACATGAAAAAAGGGATCCCTTCAAAATTTTGAAAGAATCCCTTATTTTAACGAATAAATGAAGCGTTAGGCCTTTGTTACGTTAGCGGCGGCAGGCCCCTTGGGCCCTTGCTCAATGTCAAAAGTAACCCGGTCACCTTCGCTGAGAGATCTGAATCCGGTAGAATTGATTGCTGAATGATGAACGAAAACATCGGGTCCATCTTCCTGCTCGATAAAACCAAACCCCTTGCTGTCATTGAACCACTTTACGATACCACTTGTCATACTAATCTTCTCCTTAAAAAGATAAAAATGTTTCATACTCAGAGGGTTATATTAGAAAATAGGCAAAACCCCCGGCATGAAACGAGGCGACCAACACCGGCAACCCCTTTGTGATCGATCCATTCTATAACATAATTGGGTGATAGCAAGAGATTTTTTGAACTTTCTTCACTTCAGATCGAATTTTACACCGCAAACAGAGCCACCGGTTGTATAAAAATCTGTCCAAAAAAAATAGCCGTCTGCCGCGCTGGATGCTATGCTCTCTATTTTTCAAGTCACATTTATCATTGGTTCCATCGTTAATCATTGAAAAAATAAAGGCAATGTATAAAAAATACGATGGCTATTTGTCATCATCTCACCGAAGATCCCTTAAGGAGTCAGGCCATGACACGATCACGTTCCTTGCATTGGGCAGATGGGTATGTGGAGAAACGCAAAACAGCTGCAGAAGCCACCTCCATAATTCGTCCTGGACAGCGGGTGTTCATTGGCAGCGCCTGTGGAGAACCCAGGGCCCTGGTAAAGGCGTTGTCCGAAGCGACCCAGAGGCTGAACGGCCTCGAGATCGTGCGGCTGATGAGCCGGGAAACCACGTCCTTATCTGAAATTGCCGACAAAACCAACGATTTCAGCCTCAATATCCGAACCATTTACCTGGGATCATCGGACACGGAGAGCATCGGGCGTTACATGCGTTTTATTACCCCCATGAACATGTCCGAGGTGCCGGGTCTGTTTTTATCCCGCAAGCTACCCATCCATGTTGCTTTGATCCAGGTCGCCCCGCCCGACGATTTCGGCTGGATGAGCCTGGGGGTCTCGGTGGACATCACCATGGCCGCCGCCCAAAGTGCCGATCTGGTAATCGCCCAGGTCAACCCGATGATGCCCCGCATCATGGGCCATAGCTTTATTCACGTCAACCGTGTGCATATCATCGTGGAACACGAGGAGCCAATTTTATCGGTAAATCTGCGCAGGCGCTCCGGTGCCGCCGAATGGGCCGGCAAGCATATTTCGCGCTTGATCGAAGACGGGTCCACCCTTCAAATGGGCCTGGACGCCGCGTCCCAGGCTACCATCAAGGGGCTTGGCGAAAAAAACGACCTGGGATTTCACTCCCAGTTCATCACCGATGACATCATGCACCTGTATGCCAAAGGCGTGATCACCAATCGCAAGAAGGGGCTCAACGATGGCAAACTGGTGGCATCCTGTGCCATCGGCAGCCCCAATCTCTACGAATTTTTACATGACAACCCGGGTGTGGATTTCAGGCCGTCGGACTATGTCAACGACCCCTTCATTATTTCGCAACACAATCGTATGATTTCAATGAATGTGGCCCATTCCATCGATCTTACCGGCCAGGTGGCGGCCGAGGCGTCGGAACATACTTTTTTTGCTGGTGTATCCGGGATTCCGGATTTCGTACGCGGTGCCAAGCGATCCAAAGGCGGTAAATCGATCATCATGCTGTACTCAGCGTCGCAGGATGGCAAACGTAGCCATATTGTGCCGTCCCTGGGCAGTGCGGCCGTGGTGGTGCCACGGGGAGATGTGCACTATGTGGCAACCGAATATGGGGTCGTCAACCTGTTCGGGAAAAGCCTGCAGGAACGGGTGCTGGCTTTGATCGGCATCGCCCATCCGGATCATCGCGATTGGTTGTTCAGCCATGCCAAGGACACGCGGCTGATCGGCAGTGATCGTCGTCTGGGGGAGGCGACCAAAGGCATCTATCCCATCCATCTGGAAGAGACCATCGAACGGGACGGTGAGCAGATTACCATCCGGCCGTCCAAGCCTGTAGACGAACGTCGTATCCAAGAGCACTACTACAGCCTGAACAAGGAGGACGTGCGGCTGCGCTTTTTTCATGACAAGCATAGCTTCGATCGCAGCGATGTAGAGACCTGTTCACAAATCGATTATATCAAAGACTTGACGCTCGTGGCTGTGGTGGGCGAGTTCGGCTTCGGCCGGGTCGTGGGGGTCGGTGAGTATCTGCTGCTCATCGATAACAATATGGCCGAGGTGGCCTTCTCCATTTCCGAGGATTATCAGGGCAAAGGCCTGGGCAAGCTCTTATTGCGCAAATTGGCCCGGGCGGCCCGTGAGAATGGCATTTTTGGGCTGGAGGCCTACACATGGCCGAAAAACAAGGCCATGATCAACCTGTTCAAAACGCTGCCGTATAAGGTGAAAACGTCGTTTGACGCAGAATCGTTGATTCTCAAATGCCGATTCGATGAGATTGACGATTCGAGGTCGGATTAAAAAAGATAGGTCCACTTCTAGGCTTTCAATCCATCCAAGCCTGTCCGGTATGGGGTCATTGAAGGATCATGGCCTTCTCCGGACACATTTCCTGACAGCAAAAACAGGTCACGCAGCGCTGCATGTCCACCACGGGCAGATCATCGATCATGGCCAGGGCATCGGCCGGACATTGGTCCACACAGGTACCGCAGGCCGTGCATCCGTCCGGGTCAGCCGTTGGCGTGAGGTGGATTTTGCTCTCCAAAACGGCCCTAATATCGGGGTTGTTGAAGTTGGCCTCACCTCCCAAGGGCGGGATTTTGAAATCCTTGAGCCGCACCAACTCGCCATCACGCTTAATAGTGTCCAGATCCCATGAACCCAATCCAGCCTCGGCCGCTTTTTGTAAGAATCGCAGGCGTCCCGGATCCAATCCCATCATGGTGGCGACCACGGCATCCATGGCCACGGCATTGTCTGCAGCCAAAATAAGGCCGACATCCCGCAGGTCAGGCGAGGCCGGTCCATTGCCTTCCATCCCCACCACGGCATCCATGATGAACAGGTCCGGTACCCGCAACATGAATACATCGACGATCAGTTCATGAAAGCGGGCCGGACTGCCGGCGATTTGGTGCAGCCGGGCCTTCTGGGCGCCGGGCAGGATCCCATAGCTGTTTTTAATGGCCCCGGAAATGACTGTCAGTCCATGGGTTTTGAACCGGGGAACGCTGATAAACACATCCGCCTCGATGATGGCACGGGAAACCCGCACAGAATCCATGTACTCGGCGTTGAAAGGCACCGCGACGGCATCCAGGCCGATGTTGCGATAATGGCCCTGGGCGGCCGCCATGAGCCCGGTCTGTGTAAACGCCGCCTCGTTGGCGCCGTAGCTGAACACACCGGGATTATCGCCCACGATGATCGACGCTGGATTGAGGGTTTGAACCTTGTCCACGACGGCGGCCAACACCGCGGGATGGGTGACGATTGCCTCATCGGCCTCGGAGGCCCGTAACAGGTTGGGCTTGATCATCACGGTCTTGTCTTGCAAATCCTGGGGAAACAGATCAAAGGCCCGATCGACCGCATCGCGGACCGTATCGTATGTGGCTGGATGAATCATAACCGTATGCATGGCTGTGCTCCTTCCATAGCATTCAAGATAATGTTTTTGGGCTGCGTTATCGGTCGTCGCAGTATTGATTATACGGCTTCCTCCCTCTGGCCTTGCCAAAAACATTATCTTAAACCCTATATATCGAGGTTAACTCGGCGATCATCATTGACCATTGACCGCTTCTAGTGGCTTGTTCGTATTTTTCGAGGTCGGCGAATAGAGTGCCTCATATAGTCCGCCTTTGCCGTTAAGCTTAATTTCTAAACAAACTTCGGCATATCCTTGATCGGCATGGTATGTCGCGCCGCATGAAAATGCGCCGGCGATTACGCCTTGAACACGGGTGCGGATGGTTTCTTCGATACGTTGATTGTCCTTCGATTGGACGATGCGATCGTTATACCTCGATTGTATCATGCTCAACAAATTTGACTGGGCAATCACTTTAGCCGCCGTAATCGCCCGATATCTATCCTGATTGGGCGCTGACACCCCGACCGCCCTGATCACGCCGCTCTCCGCTGGCGACTCTTCCGTCAGGGGCTTGTCTTGTGAACCCGCCTGGGGCGCTGGAAAAATGATCAGCAAAGAAGCAGTCAGAATCATTGCCGTGAGGGCCTTGATAGTATGATTTTTCATTTGCGACCTCCCTATCCCATCTTTCCTGATTTGACCTGTTGATGTCATTTGCGGTAGATTTGGACCGCGGCTGTGGTAAGGCTATGGTATGGCTATCTGTCGTTTCTGGCAAGTTGAAACGTTTCAAGATCGTTCGAT
Source organism: uncultured Desulfosarcina sp. (assembly GCA_963674765.1). Classification (GTDB taxonomy): domain Bacteria; phylum Desulfobacterota; class Desulfobacteria; order Desulfobacterales; family Desulfosarcinaceae; genus Desulfosarcina. The sequence continues at coordinate 6,295,186 of OY771548.1, forward strand.
TGGGTCGCATAACGAAAAAACGGATTCATCCGATGCGTTGATCAATGGAGGTGTCGTAAAAAAGTGAGCCTTTATCATTTAGACAAATTGCTTAAGCCCAAATCCGTTGCCGTAATCGGCGCCAGCAAAAAAAAAGGCAGTCTCGGCGAACTGGTTGTGCGCAATTTACAGAGCCTTGATTTCGAAGGTACGATTCTGCCTGTCAATCCGAACTATAACAGCATATACGGGTTGCCTTGCCGCCAAAGCGTCGATGAACTTGAGCCGGATATCGATTTGGCCGTCATTGCCACCCCCATTCATACCGTCCCGTCCATCTTGAATGCGTGTGCTGACAATAAAATCCAGTCCGCCCTGGTGGTTGCCGATACCCGCAGAGAAATTGGTGAAAAGAGACACGTCATCGAAGCTGAAATATCCAAAATCGTGGCGAATCGTGGTATTCGTGTGATCGGCCCCAATAGTGTGGGTTTGATTAACACGGCTGCCGGGTTGAATATCAGTTTCGCGTCCGCCATGCCCAACCGCGGAAAGTTGGCCTTTATCTCCCAGAGCGGCTCGATTTACGCCGCCGCCCTGGACATGGCACTATCGGAACAGATCGGGTTTAGCTATTACATCAGCGCGGGGTCCACGGTGGATGTGGATTTCGGAGATCTGGTGGATTATTTTGGTAACGACAAAGCGGTCGGCAGTATTTTGCTGTATCTAGAACAATTGAAAAACCCTCGCAAATTTTTAAGTGCCGCCAGAGCGGTGTCGCATTTCAAGCCCATCGTGGTATGGCGGCCGGAAAAGCGTTTGGCCAGTCGCCACAACACCATGGCAGACACCGCCATCGAGGATATCCAGGATGCTGCCTACGATGCCGCCTTCGAACGGGCCGGCATCGTTTCCGTAAGCAGTATCGATGAGTTGTTCAATTGTGCGAAACTCATGGCCCAACAGCCGCGTCCCAGAGGCAGCCATTTGGTGGTAATCAATAATGGCAGCGCACCCGGATTACAGGCGGCTGCCGCCATGGCGCGTTGCCATATGCAACCCACGGCATTGCGCCCCGAAACCATCGAAGCACTGGACCGGGTGCTGCCACCGTACTGGAATCGAAACAATCCCATCAATATGTTGAGCGGCACCGATGTAAAGCGCTATGTCGCAGCGGTCTCAGCTTGTCTGAAGGACAAATCGGTGAACGGCCTTTTGATCACCATGGCCCCGGAAGCCGCGACGTCTCCCACCGAGGTGGCTCGGCATATAGTAGAAATCGTCAAAGGCGCTCGAATACCGATCCTCGCCTCGTGGTACGGCGGCGGTGATATGGCAGAAGGCAAGGCGCTGTTCAATGCGGCCGGGATTCCCACGTTTCGTACACCGGAAAAAGCCATTCAGGCCTTCTCGCATCTTCTAGAATACAACCGCAACCAGGAGACGCGTCTGGAGGTTCCGGACAAATTGAACCGGAGCCTGAATTTTAAACAAGATGTGGCCAAAACATTGCTGGCGAAACACGACGCACGCGAGAGTCGTCTTTTAACTGTATTGGAAACCAAAGAATTGTTGGAAGCCTATGGCATTCCATTTGTTTCCACACATCCGGTGATGGATGAAAACGAGGCCATTGCCGCCGCCGAAACCATCGGCTATCCGGTGGCCATGAAAAGGTTTTCAACGGACGCTTCTTCTTTCGAAATAATCGACGAGAAAGAACTTGGCTTGCGTACACCCGCGGACGTACACTACGCATTGGCAAGACTGATGGCAGACAACGACACGCAGCCGGATGATCCATCCCCCCCTGGCGTTATCCTCCAGCCCTATATAACGCGTCCGGATTACAAGCTTATTTTTGCGATTAAGAAAGATCCCCGATTCGGCCCAGTCCTGCTATTCGGCATGGGAGGCGTATTGTCGCTGGTGTTTGACACACCCAGTCTGGGGCTGCCGCCCTTGAATCGGCTTCTGGCGAGAAGGATGATGGAAAATTCCCGCGCCTCCCAGTTACTGCAGGGTTACCGCAACCGGCCGGCAGCCGATATGGAAAAGCTGGAGGAGATGTTGATTCGTCTGGCGCAACTATCAGTGGACTTCCCCCAAATCGATCAGCTATCGATCAACCCGGTGATTGTTAAGAACGGCAAGATCCTGGCGCTTGACGCCCAAATCAAATTGACATCCACCCGGATTCCGTCACCCAAGCATCTGGTGATCAGTCCATATCCCAAACATCAGGAACGCACCGCCACGACAAAAGACGGTCGGCGCGTGTTCATCCGGCCCGTGAGACCGGAAGACGTGCCCCTGTTCGTTAGGTTTCGGGAAAGCGTGTCGGAAAACTCCATGTATTACCGGTTTTTCCGCAATATCAGTGAATTCACCCCGCGACAGCTTCACCTTTTTACCACCATCGACTATGATCGTGAAATTGCCTTAATTGCGCTTGCCGATATTGACAAAGAAGAAAAGATGCTCGGCGTCATTCGTATCTTGAGCCATCCCGACAGAAAGAAAGGCGATTTCTACATCATTGTCGCGGATGCGATGCAGGGCCAGGGAATCGGTTCGATCCTTTTGAATACGGCATTGGATATCGCTGGCAAGCAGGGATTTGAGACCATATTCGGCGTTGTGCTGCCTGAAAATGAAGGTATGAAAAAACTATCCCAAAAAGTTGGCTTTCAGATCAAGTTCAACTTTGATGAGAAAGTGTTCGATCTGCGGTTGGATTTGGATACCCATTCAGATGCCTGAAAACACCCCATCAGATACCAACGCCCCCCGCTTGCCATCATTTGACAACATGCGCCAATATCCGGAATGAAAAAAACGGCGCAATACATGTTCACGGGGTTGAAATGACCAATTGATTTTAAAATGCTGGCCGGTAAGCGTAACTTTCCTTGAAATGCTTTTATTTTAAATGTATAGTACAAATATGCATTTATTAAATAGGAGGGGTCATATGAAAGCTACTGTTGTTGATTTAAGATATAAAATGAATGATGTTCTTAAGGCCCTCGACAGGAATGAAAAAGTAACGGTTCTCTATCGTGGGAAAGTCAAGGGAGTCTTGATCCCATCAGATGAAAAAAAAGACATGAAAATTACCGACCATCCCTTTTTTGGCATGTCCGCTCAAGGCAGCAAAGAATCTGTGCTGGATGAGGTGGCCGATTTAAGGGGAGGGAGATTCAATGATATTTGATACAGACATTTTTATTTGGGCGCAAAGAGGTAATATAAAGGCCGCAAGAATAATGGAAAAAGCTGAGGATAGGTTTCTTTCTATCCAAACCTACATGGAGCTGATGCAATGTGCCAAGAATAAGACCCAGCATAAATATATAAAAGATTTTATATCCGCTTTTGGCTTTGCTGTCCTGCCATTTACTGAAAATATCGGCCATCGTGCATCCATCTATATTGAGGAATACACATTGTCGTCAGGACTCCGGTCAGGCGATGCGATAATAGCGGCAACGGCTGTTGAGAATAATTTACCCCTTACCTCAAGCAACCTGAAGCATTTTCGAGCCATAAAAGATCTAAGTTTTAAAGGCTTTAAACCATAATAGCGGCATTGAATCGATCAAGGATTCGTTCAAAGCGGCCCGGTATTTTTCCATGGCGCCGGCTTCCAAACCCCGCGATCGGCGTCATCCAATCATGTAAGTCCCCGTTCCAACGGCGACCAACACCTCTTCATTATTATGCATTTCCATTCTTGCCACGGCAACCTTGCGCCCGGTGCGCATAATTCGTCCATTGGCCGCGAACCAATCCCCCCTGCCAGGCCGCAGGTAGTCTACACGCAGATCGATCGTCCCGGAACGGGAGAACATGGCTGAGGCTTTCTCTTCCGACATGCCGGCCATACGTTCCGCCAAACTGGCCAGTACCGTGAGCCCTCCCACCGCATCCAGCACTGCGGAAATCACCCCACCGTGGAGCGTGCGTTGGAAGGAATTCCCGATGAGGTCGTCACGCATTTGAAAGCGCATGGTGGCGCCGTTTTGATCCACCTGAGTCACTTGAAGTCCCAACACGTTGTTAAAAGGCAACTGTTCTTCGAACAAACGGCGTACGCGCTGAAAAAAATACGTTTTGCTGCCCGCATCAGTGTCCAACAGATTCCCCCTACCCGATGGCCCGAACTCAGGCACGTCGGGACATTCGGTTAAAACGGTTTTTTCCGGGATTGCCAAGCGGTTCCGATCAGGTTAGTTTGATTGACTGCGGACTATACCAGAACCGATCGAGAATGGAAATATTCAGAAACGTTCATCCATTCATGCAAAACGCATTGTTACGATTCTTTCACACGCTGTTACCCGTTGGCCTGGGTCTCCGCGTTTTCGATCTGTGCATGGTAGCGTTGCAGGGAGCGCACTTTCGGGGCGCCCTGGCGCCTGGCGGCAATACCCTTGGCCGCCGCAATGGCCGCGGCCGTGGTGGTGATGTACGGTATCTTATATTTGATGGCGGCCTTGCGGATATTCGAGCTGTCCTGGCTGCTTTTGCTCCCGCTGGGGGTGTTGACGAGCAGTTGGATATCGCCGCATTTGATCACATCCACCAGATTGGGCCGGCCCAGGTCGAGTTTGGAGACCGCCACCGTGTCGATACCGCGTTCCTTTAAGAAACGGTGGGTGCCGTCGGTGGCCATGATCCGGAACCCCAGCTCCCGAAACCGGCGCACCGGTTCCAGGGCGGCATGCTTATCCCGGTCGGCCACGGTAAACAGCACGGTCCCGTCAAGGGGCAAGGGGGCCTGGGTGGCCTCCTGGGCCTTGAAAATCGCCCGGCCGAAGGAATGAGACAGTCCCAGGACCTCGCCGGTGGAACGCATTTCCGGTCCCAGCACGGGGTCCACTTCCGGGAACATGTTAAAGGGAAATACCGCCTCCTTGACGCCGTAATGGTGTACCTGGCGGTCTTTGATATCAAGTTCGGTGAGCGTTTGTCCCAGCACCACCTGGGTGGCCACGCGGGCCATGGACAGGCCGCACACTTTGGAAACGATGGGCACGGTGCGCGACGCGCGGGGGTTGGCTTCCAGCACGTACACGGTATTGTCGTAAATGGCGTACTGCATGTTCATCAGGCCGACCACATTCAGGGCCTTGGCGATACGGCGGGTATATTCACGGATGGTGTCGATGTGCTTGGGCGCCAGGCTGATGGGCGGAATCACGCAGGCCGAGTCGCCGGAGTGGATGCCGGCCAGCTCGATATGTTCCATTACCGCGGGCACGAAGGCATCATCCCCATCGGCGATGGCGTCGGCTTCGGCCTCGATGGCATTGTCCAGGAATTTGTCGATCAGGATCGGCCGTTCGGGAGACAGCTCCACCGCCGCATTGACATAACGCGCCAGCATGGCATCATCATGAACGATCTCCATGCCCCGCCCCCCCAACACGTAGGACGGACGCACCATCAGCGGATAGCCGATGCGTGCGGCGATCTCACGCGCCTGGTCCAGGCTGGCCGCCATACCTGATTCGGGTTGGGGGATGCCAAGGTCCTGCATGATCCTGCGGAAGCGGTCCCGGTCCTCGGCCAGATCGATGGTGTCCGGCGAAGTGCCCAGAATGGGAACGCCGGCCTCGGCCAGTTCGCGGGCGATATTGAGCGGTGTCTGCCCGCCGAACTGGACGATCACGCCCTCGGGTTTTTCCTTTTCGTAAATGCTCAGTACATCCTCCACGGTAAGGGGCTCGAAATAAAGCTTGTCCGAGGTGTCATAATCCGTGGATACGGTTTCCGGGTTGCAGTTGACCATGATCGACTCGTATCCGGCATCGCGGATAGCCAGAGCCGCATGCACGCAGCAATAGTCGAATTCGATGCCCTGGCCGATGCGGTTGGGGCCGCCGCCCAGGACCATGATCTTGGGCCGCTCACTGACCGTCACCTGATCCGGTGCGTTGTAGGTGGAAAAGTAATAGGCGGCGTTTTCGACCCCGCTCACCGGCACCGGCTCCCAGGTTTCCACCACCCCCAGGGTGCGTCGCTGATCGCGGATGGCGGTTTCCGGCACATCCAGCAGCCGGGCCAGGTAGCGGTCGGCAAAGCCGTCCTGCTTGGCGCGCGCCAGCAATGCGTCGGGAAGCCTTTTGCCCTGATAGGCGAGAATTTCCTCCTCGAGCTCTACCAGTTCGCGCATCTGTTCGATAAACCAGGGTTTGATGTGCGTTGCCGCGTACAGCGCATCGGTATCGGCGCCTTTGCGCAGGGCCTCGTACATGATGAACTGGCGTTCGCTGGTGGCCTGGGAGAGACGTTGCATGAGCGTTTCCAGCGGCAATGCATGGAAATCCTTGGCAAACCCCAGGCCGTAGCGATTGATCTCCAAACTGCGGATGGCTTTCTGAAAGGCTTCCTTGTAGGTCTTGCCGATGCTCATGACTTCACCCACGGCCCGCATCTGGGTGCCCAGCTGATCCTCGATGCCCTCGAATTTTTCAAAAGCCCAGCGCGGGAATTTCACCACCACATAATCACCCGAGGGGGTGTATTGTTCCAGGGTCCCATCGCGCCAGTAGGGAATTTCGTCCATGGTCAGCCCGCCGGCCAACAGGGAGGAGACCCGGGCAATGGGGAACCCGGTGGCCTTGGAGGCCAGGGCCGATGAACGCGAGGTGCGCGGATTGATTTCAATGACCACCACCCGTCCGGTGACCGGGTCGTGGGCGAATTGAACGTTGGTGCCGCCGATCACCTCGATGGCCTCGACAATGGCGTAGGAATAGTCCTGCAGGCGCTTTTGCAGAGCCGGATCAATGGTCAGCATGGGCGCCGTGCAGTAGCTGTCGCCCGTGTGAACGCCCATGGCGTCGACATTTTCAATGAAACACACCGTGATCATCTGATTCCTGGCATCCCGGACCACTTCCAGTTCCAGCTCTTCCCATCCCAGGACCGATTCCTCGATCAAGACCTGGCCGATCAGACTGGCCGCGAGTCCCCGGGCGGCAACGATGCGCAGCTCCTCTACGTTGAACACCAGACCACCGCCGGTGCCGCCCATGGTGTATGCCGGACGAACGACCACCGGATAACCCAGTTCCCGGGCCACGCGTTCGGCCTCCTGGACACTTTCCACGGCTTCGCTTTTGGGCATTTCGATTCCCAGGCGGGTCATGGTCTCCTTGAACGCCGTGCGGTCCTCGCCGCGTTCGATGGCCTCCAGGCTGACACCGATGACCTGGATGCCAAATTCCTTGAGTACACCCTGATGGTGCAGTTCGGCGGTAAGGTTCAGGGCCGACTGTCCCCCCAGGTTGGGCAGCACGGCATCCGGACGCTCGGCGGCGATGATTTCGGTGAGCACCTTGGCATTGAGGGGTTCCACATAGGTCACATCGGCCAGTCCCGGGTCGGTCATGATCGTGGCCGGGTTCGAGTTGACCAGAACGATCTGGTATCCCAGTCCTCTGAGGGCCTTGCAGGCCTGGGTGCCCGAGTAGTCGAATTCACAGGCCTGGCCGATGACGATGGGACCGGAGCCAATAATCAGTATTTTGTGGATATCCTCGCGTTTGGGCATTTTTCCTCCTGATAAGGTTGTTGGCGATGGGGGGTGTCCGTGTCGGAGAGTCATTGAAATTGAATTTTTTTAGTTAAATTAAGTAACAGTGAAAAACAAGCCCTAAATGGGGCTCGCCAGGGCAATCGCAAGTAAAATCAAAAACCGGCCGTTCCTGAACACCCACCATTTCCGAAAGTGGAAAAATGCCAAATGAAGGATGAAAACGATTTTAAAATAGATAGAATACCACTTCAATCAACGGATGCACGAGACGGTTAATAAAGAAAAGCCGTATGGGGCGAGGCGGCTTGGGGGCGCTGGGAGCTGTTATTTGATCCGATTTTGCAGGATGTGGATCTTCAGAATTTTCTCGTTATAGGCCAGCAGCAGATTGCTTTTTTTCAGAATGCCGAGAACCTTTTTTCTGTTCCTTGGGTCCACCACCGGCAGTGTCGAGATATGTTTTCCCTCAAACACCTCGAAGGCGGTTTCAAGGGTGTCGTTCGAGGCCAGGCAGTGAACCGTTGTGCTCATGATGTCGGCCGCCACGATGATCTCACACAGATTGACCATGTCGGACAGGCAGTTTTTCAAATCCCGCATGGATAACATGCCGACGAGTTCGTCCTGGTCGCTCAGGACGACGAAGTGAGGATACCTGCTTTTTTGCGCGTTGACGATCAATTCCCGCAGACCGGTGCCAGCCCGGACGCTTTCGTATTCCCGGTCCATGTATTGGGTCACCGGAATGGATCGTAAAAGGTTGACGTCATGGCCACGGACAATTTTTATTCCTCTCTTGAGCAATTTGGTCTCATAGATCGAATTGCCATAAAATTTCTTGACAATAATCAGGCTGGCGATGCAACTCGTTATTAAGGGCAGAATAATCTCGAAATTATAGGTCAGCTCAAAAATGGTAAAAATGGCTGTAATGGGCGCCATGGTGGCGCCACTGACGATCGCCCCCATGCCGACCAACCCATATGCCGGATAGGATGCAACCCACGCCGGAAACAAGATATTGACGGCGATGCCGAACAGACCACCCAACAGCGAGCCCAACACCAGGGAGGGCGCGAAAATGCCGCCTGAAAAACCGGCCCCGACGGAAAAACTGGTGGCCGCCAGTTTAAGAACAAGAACGATGGCAATGAGATTAACCGCCATTTTTCCGGTTAGGATCAGGTTGATGGACTGATACCCCACGCCGATCACATAAGGGCAGTAAATGGCGATCAGCCCCACCACCAATCCGCCCACGGCGGGCTGCATATATCCAGGGATCTTGAACCGGTTCAAAGCGTCTTCGACATGGGATATGGATTTGATGAAAGCGATGGAAACAAAGCCGGCCAGGATGCCGAGCAAGCCATAAAGGGGAATCTCCCGGTAACTGACCAGTGTGTAGGCGGGGATGTCGAAGGCCGGCAGGTTGCCGAAAAAATGGTGGGAAACAACGGTGGCCGTGACCGCCGAGATCGCGATGTGGCTCAGATGGCTGATTTCAAAATCGACCAGGATGATTTCCACGGCGAACAGCATGCCGGCCATGGGCGCGTTGAACGTGGCGGCAATTCCGGCTGCCGCGCCGCACGCCAGAAAAACAGTGCGCCACTCAGGGGCAAGCCTGAGCAGTTGAGCGATGGAGGAACCGACCGATGACCCGATGTGCACAATGGGCCCTTCCCGGCCCACAGAGGCGCCGGTACCGATGGAAATCACCGTCGATAGTATTTTATAGACTGTCGTTTGGTGCTTGATAATCCCTTGCCCTGAAGCGACAGCGTGAATGACTTCGGGCACGCCGGCGCCCCGGGTTTCAGGCGCCAGTATGGAAACGATGGGGCCGATGGCCAAACCGCCCAATACCGGAATTAAGATAACCCCATACCACGCCATATGGGTTGCCGCGCCGACAATATCGAAGGGATCCTGCCAGCATAGGCGGGTGGCAACCAGCAACAGATAGCGAAACCCAACCGCCAGAATCCCGCTCAATAGGCCGATGAGGACGGCGACTATTAGAAGGGGGATCAGATTTTCCCTGTCTGACTTGAACATCCAGATTGGTTCGGTTGACGTTGGCATGATATTAAACTGATCAATAAAGTTGTCCCAGAACCGGCCCTTCGGCATTTGTTCGATTTTTTTTGTCAGGGACGCTGGGCATCAAAATGCTGCCGTATGGTTTCGATGCGTTTGCGGTTCACGCCCAGATCGGAATATCCCATCCGGGAAGCGGACCGAACGTGAATGATGGATTCCTCTGGGAAATAAAATTCCACGTCATCGACGAACCCCATGATTCTGGATTTGAATTCTACATAAAGATAATCTTGCTTATCTGTTATTACGCGACTGCCGGGCATGCTCGTAACCACTTGTGTTAACGTTTTCTTTGCGGCAGCCATTTCGCCATTGTAAACAAGCGGGGCGATGGTGTGCGGTTTATCGTCACTCTGGCTGGATACGCAGTTGGGGGAGTCGGGGCATGGGGCCAAATGCCCATTGGTAACACCGATAGTCGTGGGTGGGTTCCCGGCGCAAGACAACATGATTGCTCCTGATAGAATAATTGACAAAGCCAATTTTTTATTCGTTTTCATATCAATCAAGGATTTCCTGTTCCACCCGCCTCTCGGATGTGATGGGAAGTGATTAGGGATGAATTAATTTCAGACTCGAAAAATAGGTCCGGTATCTGGCCACGTCCCTCGTCATCAAAGGAAGACTGAGGACGGCAGCCTGAGCGCCAATGAAAAAATCAGGGAGAGGCGATGTTTTTCTGCCGCTGCGCTGACGGTATGTCATGAATGCTTTACCGGCCAGAAACAAGGCTTCACGGGGGATCGGCACCACCTGGAATCCGGCTGTGCCAACGGCTTGCTCCAGATCCTCGATCCGCTCAAACCCGATCGATATCTCACTGTAGACGACCGGACTGATGTACAAGCGACCATGACGGGCATAATGCTCAAGTGTGTTTTCTGACCACTTCGCCCCGTTCGGATCATTCAGGAACAGATCCAGGATAACATTAGAATCGATGAAGATGCCGCTCATCAATCCCCCCGGGTGAGCGCCATAATCTCATCGGTGGTCATGTTAACCGTGGCCACGCCGCGAAGCTTGGAAAACGTGTTTTTTCGAGTCGCCGGACCCGCCTTTTTAACCAGGTAGACCCGACCGTTTTCTTCAACGAAATCGACTTCTGTTGACGGTACGATCCCCAGTTTTTCGCGAATTGCGCGTGGAATGGTGACCTGCCCTTTGGTTGTCACACGCATGCTTGATCCTCCGGAATAATTGTAATACCAACATAAGTATTACTTTGTTTTTTGAATGTCAATCCCCATAGAAGCATCCGTCGGCAACCGATTATCCGTCGTGCTGCACTTCGGGATCGTCAGCAAAAGTTCGGCATCGTCGATGATCCGGTAAACTGGCGTTTTCTCCGCCAGCTGTTCACTGTTCTCCAAGATAATCCGCACGCCTTCGCCGAGTTTATCCATCAGCGTACGGCGATCCGTGTCGACCCACGCGATGTTGGACGGGACCGGACATTTGGCCAGTAGGCTGGTTAAGGTTTTATTGCGGGAAGCCTGGCGATAGATCAGGCTTTCGACGGTCATGGTGTTGGGAATGGTACCCGGGGAGAATATTTTCCAATTTTCATAAGAAAATGCTCGCCTTCATCGCGGGTACGCGCAGTCCGGAACCGCTCGTAAAGGCAGGGATCGAGCACTGTCGCCGGCGCCGAGGCAACGGGCTGCTCGTCAAAACGGATCAATCGGGTCTGACTGCGCTGCTGGCCTAAACGAATGATGTAATCCGTGGACTTGTGGGGAACCTTCTTTTACCCAGGCGAAATGTCGTATGATATATCCGACCCACTCATGCATCCTGTTCGCTGTTAAGCGAATCATGGAGTTTTTTTGGTGGAAATGGCTCTACCTTTTTCCACTCCTGTGATCCAGTTTCAGCCTGCCATAGATCAAAATTTTTACACCTGTGTAAAGAGAGCAGCTGGGGCATTCCAGCATCAAGATTACGGTGGACATTTACGGCCATCTCATCCCCGGAAGCAACCGGGGAGCCGTAAATAAACTTGATTCTCCGCAAAAATCCGCAACCTATACGCAACCTGCAAGAATAGAAAGGCCGCAACCTATTGAGGTTACGGCCTTTTCATTCGATTTGGTGCCGAAGGGGAGACTCGAACTCCCACTGTTCTTCATAACTTATTGTTTTTTATATTTTTTTCAACTATGATTTCAGATGCAATAACGTATTAATAACGAAATCATTCGAAAGCGCCCTTTTTGGTAGTCGATTCCAAAAATTTTTTTAGAAATTTTCATTTTTTTCCTACCCAAATTCATCGCTTGTTCCCCAACTGACTTCGCCGGCATCAATCTACGGTTTCAAGGACCACTTTAGAGGGTTCCGTGCCGTTCTGTATTATATATGTTTCAATACACTAAGCTAATCACATGGGAAGTCGAACGTTCAACCCTCGCATTTCGTCGATATCGTTTGACGATCCCCTCTCTCAATCGGCTCCTCATTTTTTAAATCGACGATTTCATGAAACCATCTCACTGATTGCGCCGCTATTTTTGCGTATTCTGCTCAAACTGACCAGTCATTCCGGAGGAAAGTGACTAACAATGATGAAAGCATCTTTTTATGCAACTATAGGGTGAATATATACGTGCATAGTGTAAAAAATGCTTCATAAAAATGACCAAACCCTGCCGGAAGGAAATTTTTAACAATTTCAACGATAGGTCCACCGTACAGTAGATATATCGACAGGTGCATTTTATTTCTGGATGCGCTCAGAAATTTGGTTTAAATCTTCAACGGCTTCCTTGAGGTTCGATATCTTTCCTTCCAGCAAGAGAAGAATCGTTTTCAACCGTTCCTGCGTTGACGCGGTCTTATCCAGCAATTCCTGAATCTCCTCGATCGAATTAAATTGCACGGTCAATCCTTTCCAGCGGTGTCGCCTACTATATTTCGGATCGATTACCACGGTTCCTATGTTATGAGTCGTCGCCGACCATTGTCGTAAAAATCAAAGTTTGCTGGAATCTAAGTTGGCAGCTAAGCCGACATGTTGGATGAAAGTTGACGGCATATGCGGTTGGCGCTGTCCGGAATTTCCTCTTCCCAATAGGTACTAATTCGACGAGCAATCTGGCGAATGCTTTCCGCCGATTCGGATGTCGGAGAATGCTGCAGCAGGTTCTCCTTGTTTTTCAGGGACAGACCGACCGCTGCATCCTCGAAAATGAACCCAAAGAAATCCGATTCGATATCCAGGATCTTTTGCATGCTGCGGCTGATGTTGGCGGCCATGGTTGCTTCCTCCGGCACCCGGCCACGATTAAAAACAACGCGGGGGCGGCATTGACGGTAGAATTCCCGAACCTCCCGGGCAACTCCTGGTTCCTGTTCTTCGACGTGTCGGCACAGCTCTGAAATAGAGGGGGGTTGGTGCTTCATCGGATGGGTAAACATTCGCTTGACCTGCCGATGTACCGACCGATGTTTGACGAGGTATCTTTCGATTATTCTGAACAGGTACTGTTTCAGGAAGCCGAGCATGCCCAGTATCGCTGGGTAATCCGGGGTGGTAACCATGATTCCCCGCCGTCCCAGCGCATAAAAATCCAGTGTGTTGAAGGCGGAGCCTGCACCAAGATCCATGAGGATAAAATCAGCATCCAGCTTGCCAATCCGGTTGATCAATTTGATTTTCTGGACATGGGCGATATTGGCCATAAATGGTGTTTTGCCGTCGCCGGGGATAAAGCCTATATTGGTACCGCCCAAAGGACGTATGTAATCCGTAAGCTCTCCCTGCCGGGCTTTCAAGAAATCGCCGATTCCCGGATAGCGATTGTCAAGACCGAAAAAATGGTGCAGGTTGCAACCACCCAGATCCAAATCGATGGCCAAAACCCGATGGCCCATGCTTGACAGAGCGATCGCCAGGTTGGCGGTCAGCATCGACTTGCCGCCCCCCCCCTTCCCAGCAGCAACGGGAATTAGCGTTGGATCGGGCGATGGATTCTTTTTCATGGGTGCCACTTGCATTTTCTCTGCAACAGACTTTCTGCTTCCCGCCACGGCAATGGTCAACCGATTTCCAGTTCAGCCGCCAGCAGATCGTTGATGGTTTGCACCAGTTTGTCCCTTTCAATCGGCTTGCCCAAAATCGTCACAGCACCGAGTATTTTGGCAATGGACAGATATGGACCAGGATCGAAATATTCCGTGCCGCCGGATATGGCGATAACTTTTACATTCGGTCGTAGCAAGCGCATTTCCCTGATGAATTCCAGACCATCCTTTTCTGGCATGAAAATGTCGGTTATCACCAGATCGATGGGATGTGCTTGCAGTTGCTCCAGCGCCATTCGCCCATCGTCGGCGGCAACGATTTCGAAACCTTCTCGACTGAGCACTACCTGCAGAAGCTTTCGGATGGCCGGGTCATCATCAATGGTAAGAATCGTGGTCATATTGAGCTCCTGAATACCGGCTTTCAAACGGAAAGCGAATTAAATGATTGTTTGCTATCAACCTCGATCAAGAAATTACTCGCTTGTATCGAAACTTGTTTTCACGTCATGCGTTCGTCGATGATTGCCGGATTTTATTGTTTGCGATAAACACTGGGTTCGATGTATCTAAATGCATGCCTCAGCCCATTGAGGCTTTCAGCGCCGCCAATAACGAAATACCCGCCGGGCCGGAGCACCCTGTTCAGACGTGCAACCACCCGTTCTTTGGTTGCGGCATCGAAATAAATCATTACATTGCGGCAGAAGATGGCATCGAACTGCTGCTCCGGCAGTCTGTCTTTCAGTAGATTGAATTTCTGGAAACGGACCATCTGCTTCAGTTGCGGCTTTACTCTCACCTGGCCGGTCCATCCGTTCACCCCTTTTTGGAAGTAGTTCTTCAATATCGGCTCCGGGATATGTTTGAGGCACTGATCCGAATAAACGCCCAATCGCGCTTTTTGAAGGCAGGTGTCCGAAATGTCCGTGGCCAGAATGGATGGGGAACCGCCGTGGTAAAGACAGTGAGCGGCCAGCGAATACGGTTCTTCTCCACTGGAACTAGCCGCACACCAGATATCTGTAATTTCCGGCTGTAGATATTTAAACGAATTGGATTCACGGAAAAAATAGGTATGATTGGTGGATACCGCGTCGATGAAGTGCGTCAACTCCTCAGGGTCGCTGACTACCTGATCATAATATTCGTCGGGAGAAACATCTAATAGACGAAGGCGTTTGGCGATACGGGCATTGAGAAGCGCCCGCTTTTCTTCATTGAGTTTGATACCGCACTCGCTATAAACCAATGAACAGTACTTTTCGAATTGGCGATTGGTAAGCCGTCTGATCTCAAGGTTCATGGCAACCACTTTCTAAACGTTCAATAGTTGCAAAAATTCCATCTAACCCAAACACCGGCAAAGCAGCGCCGAGCCATGTCTTTCCTGCTATCTTTTCTATCAAGGTCCATGCCAATATTTTTCTGGTGATAAAAAGGCTTTTCCAAATCCATTTTCGTTGAACATCGGTAGGCTATAAAGAGGTTTTACAGGTTAACGATGAATGCGGCAACATATGGAATACGCTGTCTTGATGGTCTATGAATCCATTAAAATTGGACATTTCCGTCCCGCAAAAGTGGAATGGACCGGTATCCCAAGGTCTTCCTTTTTTCCTTTGCGGCCTGCATGGGGGCACTTTCACATGAGTATAGATAGTGAAAAAGGGTTGCTTTTTTGATCAAATCGAATCATAGTGATGGCCACTATATGTACGCAATTAAACTTTCTGTGAGCCCATATATAGACATGTCAGTCGATGTTGACCAAGGGAATGCCAATGCCGAGTGCCTGTACCAAACAAGAGTTGATCGAAGCCTGCATCACCCTATTCGGACCACAGATTCCGCGTTCCACGGATTTTCTGAAATACTTGCGCCACTCCGGGATTAAAGCCGCCTATCGAAAAAGAGCCATGGAAACCCACCCGGATTGCCATTTTGCAGTGCAGAATGATCGAGAACACGATCATGATCGGTTTATCCGCGTGAACAAGGCCTACCAGATTCTCGCCAACGCCACCTTCGCCAACCGACTTCAGTTGCCCGCAAAAGCCGAGCCGCCCGAATCAAAGAATTACGATGAAGATCGATCGTGCCTAACTTGTATAAAACAGCCACACAAATCATTTTATCCGGGAAACCTCCCCCCAAGAGAACTTCGCTTCGGTCAATTTCTCTTTTATTCGGGGATCATCACCTGGGAAGATCTGGTTCAAGCCATCGTTTGGCAACAGCGAAACCGCCCTCGTATCGGGCAGATTGCCATGGGGTGGAAACTGCTGTCCCGGGAAGGGGTTACAATTATTCTGAATGCAAAAAGGCCGCCGGAACGATTCGGTGAGACGGCAATGCGAAAGGGCCTGTTGACCCCTTACAACATACTGGCCCTCCTTGGGAAACAACGCCTGATGAACCAATCGATCGGCCAGTACTTTGTGAAAGCCGGTCTGTTGACCCGGCGGCAGATTGATGGGTTGGTTGGTCAGCAGCAAATCCATAACCGACACTTTCCGAAAAGGCCGCCGGCAAGCGCTTTCAGTCAGAAGGAAATTCACGGCTGAAACAAGACCGCTTGGGACTGCGACGCGAGCGAAAACGCTACCAAGCGATCGGTTCGAAGGCACCACAGGCCATTACCCTTCAGGCACGGTACCCGATCCGCTCCTTTCAAAACGCATTTGATCCGATATCTTCCCCATTGCCCTGCTCACGGGGAGGGTAACCGGAGGAACGATCGATGTCTACAATCTTTTTGCCGCCGATGTATGCCTTGGTTTCAAATTGAGTAATATTCATCAATCGTCGTGTCACTTTTCCTAGTCGAATGGCATTTTCGTTGATACGTTGGCTCCACCGAATCAGCCGATTTTCTTCCCGCTCCTGAGCCACCAGCTGCGAATAGCCCAATATGGCCTGCAGGGGTTGGTTCATCTCATGGCAAACGGCCCCGACCATTTCCACCGCCGCCTGTAGTTTTTCGGATTTCAATTTTTGCTTTTCGGCCTCTTTTTGCTCACTTAAATCCAGAAAACACTCCAACAGCAACTTATTCTCATCGATGTCGATGGGGATGACGGTTTTTAATATGGGTATCCGTCGGCCATCCCGATCGACGGCTTCCCTCTCGGAGCGATCGATTGTCTGTCCTTTATCTTTTATGGGGCAACTTCCCGACACCGCGGGACAGAAGTGATCATTGCACCGCTTGTTGATGAGGCCCTCTTTGCAAGTTCCCAAAATCGCCATGGCCTGAGCGTTGACATCCACAATCGTCAACGTTTCGTAATCGACAATGACCATTCCGACGGGTGCACTTTCCAGCAAATGTTGAAAGCGGTCTTTGAGTGACCGTACATCTTTTTCTGCCTGGACCCTTTTTGTGACGTCCGTAATGCAGAGAAACAGGTTGTTTTCGGGAACGGTGCTGCCCGGTTTCGAATGAAACCACCCCTTGTATCCACTTACTTGAATAAAACGAGGTTCACCCGGATCCTCATTGAGCCTGTATGTTTCCGATTTTTTCCGGGGGTTTTGGAAGAACTCAGGGAATCGGTACAGGAAAAGCGCCTCATCATTCTCATTCAAAAACCGATGGAAGGGCTTGCCGACGAGGGCGGTCGCACGTTGGCGCACAATTTCCTGAAATGTTTGATTGGCCTGCAGGATGATGCCCGATCGATCCAATATCAAGTTGCCCACAGGCGAATTGTTAAACAGCTGAATATAATTGTCCCGCTCGGATTCAGTGATTCGATTTGCGCGTTGCAGTTCTTCGTTCCGTGCGATCAATTCAGCGTTGAATTTCTTAATTCTTTGAAATACGGCTCCGATCTGTTCGCGCAATCCGGGATGCACCCGTAAAGCATCGTTATTCATGACGCTATCCATGTCGCAGATCAGCTGCAATGATAAATGGTGGTACGTTTTATCATGTGTCATCAATACCCCCATCAACTTGCGCATATTGGCGCTAAAGAAGGAAGGCAAACCCCGGTGTGGCTTGGAATCGGGTTTTCATCCGTTGTGGCTCGTCCAGGCTGGCAGGGTCCTCCCCGCCAACCGGGGAGGACCATCGGAACCGGGAATCGATACCCGACCCGCTAAAAGTCCTCGAAATCTTTGTCCAAGGGAATCATCTCCTCCGGAGAGGCTTTTGGCATGGTGCCCGCAGAAAATCCGGATTCCGGCTTGCGTTTTTCGCCGCCCTTACGACCATTGGTAAGGGCTGGATATGCGGGTTGGCGATGCGTCAAGGTGCGTCTCCGTCCGCCGATTTTCTTTCCGGACCCGTTGGCGCCGTTGCCGTTTTTCGACGCGCCCACCATGGCCACCAGTTCGGCCACGAAAACCTTCATCTGTTCGGCCTGGGCGTTCATCTCCTCGGACGCCGAGGCCGACTCCTCCGCATTGGCCGCGTTCTGCTGGGTCACCTTGTCCACTTCGTTGACCGCCGTGTTCACCTGGCTGATGCCCTGGGCCTGCTCGCTGGAAGCGGCTGCGATCTCCGCCACCAGTTCCCCCACCTTGGCCGAACTCTGGGCCACTTCACTGAAGTTTCCGTTGGTTTTGGCCACCAGTTCTCCGCCTTCCTTGACCTGCTTCACCGTTCCTTCGATCAGGTCGGCGGTGTTCTTGGCCGCATCGGCCGCCCGCATGGCCAGGTTACGCACCTCGTCGGCCACCACGGCGAAACCGGCGCCGGCCTCGCCGGCCCGGGCCGCTTCCACCGCCGCGTTGAGGGCCAGCAGGTTGGTCTGAAAGGCGATTTCGTCGATGGTCTTGATGATTTTGGAGGTCTCCTCACTGGCCTTGCTGATCTCCTCCATGGACTGGGTCAAGTCGCTCATGGACTGATTGGCGGCGGTGACCACCTGGTTGGCCTCTTTCATCAAGGTGTCGGCCTGGTTGGCGTTGTCGGCGTTCTGGCGGGTCATGGAGGACATCTCTTCCAGCGACGAGGAAGTCTCTTCGATGGAGGCGGCCTGCTCCGATGCCCCTTCGGCCAGGCTCTGGCTGGCGCCGGACACCTGGCTCGACGCCGACGCCACCTGCTCGGCGCCTTCGCTCAACCCCTGGATGATGGCCGTCAGTTTGCGGGAGATGGAAACGCTGAGAAAAATACCAAAGGCCAACGCGGAAAGAAAACCCGCCACCATACCGACCAACGCCATGGTCTTTGATCGGCCGCTTTCGGCAGCGGCAATCTGTTTGGCTGATGCGGCCACATCATCATTGATTTCGATAATTCGATCGAGATAGTCGAGAGCGATCTTCTGTTTTTCACGGGCCGTCACCATGGCATATTCATTGGCGTGGTTGTACTGCTCCTCGGCTTTCTCCGCCTCCTGGCGCAGGATCCGCAGACCGCCAAAAACTTTCTCCGCAGCATCCGCGAGTTCGTTCTCATAAAGCTGTCGGGCGGTTGTCATGTCACCGTTTTTGACCCTGTCCTTGATCTGCGCAACCGTTTGATGAAAATTGCGGTGAGGACTTTTCATCTCTTCGATAGCGGCATTCAAGTTTGGGTTCCGAGACGTAAATGATGCCGTCCATTGCCCGAATTTGCAGGTCGTATGATCCTCGCCGCCCTCGAAGTGAACTTCAGTCGCAATCAACGCGCCTACCAAGGACATCACTTTGTAATGGTCGCCGCGTATTTCCTGGAGGACCCGACGCAAAACCATCGGATTGCCCACATCCAGTTGGTCCAATTCGTTGATCGCCTGGGTAAAAGCCTGGTTTTCTTTCCGCCAGTCCTGCCAGGCGGGTACAAACTTTTGCCACAGGTCGGCCTCCTCGGGGGTCTGGGGCAGCGGTGCATAGATATCCCAGGCCTTTTCGTAACGCTTTCGGGCCGCTGCGATGTTGTCCAACTGCTGTTTTTTGTCTTCACGGGACAGGTCCGGATTCAGCAGGGTCCGCTGGGCCACGCGGATCGACTCGGCTTCTTTCTTGATAATCAAGAGGCTTTCAATGCTGGGCAGGCGAACGTCTCCGATTTCCTTCAGATGGCCGCTGATACTGTTGACGCCCTGCCAGCCGACAAATCCGACAAGCAGTGTTATCAATGCAACGATGACAAAACTGCCGATCATTTTGACGCTCAATTTCATGTTCTTCATTTTGTTCCTCTAGGTAAAGTAAGTTACTTTTTTTCAGATCTTATGAAATCTATCGGGTTGCGCTACTCACCATCCGCCCCTGCGGTCAAGGAAAGGATGGATGTTGCTGAACGGCGCAAACCAAAAATGGAACAACGGTTATGGGAACGAATGCCGTGACAGCTGTTTTTCGAAAAGCGAACCATCGCAAAAATTTTCAACTGTTTTCGCAGACCATTTCCAATGCACGCTGGGTAATTTCTTGGAGGGGAACGATTTTGTCGACGCCTCCTTTTTTGATGGCTTCCTTGGGCATGCCAAACACCACGCAGCTCTCCTCATCTTGGGCGATGGTTCGGGCGCCGGCCTGTTTCATCTCCAGCAGGCCAGCGGCGCCGTCAGCCCCCATGCCCGTCAGAATAATTCCCACGGCATTGGCGCCAGCGGTGCGGGAAACGGATCGAAAGAGCACATCCACGGCAGGCCGCTGGTGATGGACCATGGGACCGGTTTTGACTTCGACGTAATAGCGCGCGCCGCTACGCCGCAGCAGCATATGGTAGTTACCCGGAGCCAACAGCGCCTGTCCGTTTACCACCGAGTCGCCGTCGGTCGCCTCTTTTACACGAATATGGCTCAGCGAATTCAGACGTTCAGCAAAAGAAGCCGTGAATTTTGCCGGCATGTGCTGGACGATCACAATCCCCGGAACGTTCGGTGGCATGGTCTCCAACACGGTCCGGACGGCTTCGGTTCCACCGGTGGAGGCACCGATGGCAATAATTTTATTGGTGGTCTGTGCCAGGTTGGAAGCCTGAAACGGCGCGGAAGTGACGGCCGACCTCGGATCTGGCTTGCGGGAGGCCAGGTTGACGTGCGCTACAGCTCGGATTTTGTCAACCAGCTGAACGCCCATATCCCCGACGGAATAGGCCGCCGTGGGTTTGGAGATCACCTCCAGCGCTCCGGCGGAAAGAGCCTCCAGGGCCATCTTGCTGCTTTTCTGAGTCAGAGAACTGACGATGATCACCGGCAAGGGGTGATGCTTCATCAGCTTTTTCAGAAAGGTAATGCCGTCCATACGGGGCATTTCGATGTCCAGGGTAATTACGTCCGGTTCCAGGCTGACGATCTTGTCGCGGGCCACATAAGGATCCGGTGCCGTTCCGACGACTTCGATGCCTCTGGCACGAGCCAGTTCCCCGGCGAACACCTTGCGCACGACGGCGGAGTCGTCCACGATCAACACCCGAATGTTTCTATACATCGATTTTTTCCTTATCACTGGCTGACAGGGCCATCACCATGCGATCGCTTAGGGTATCAAGGTTCAACCGGATGGTCGTGTCCGCTACGAGGTCACCGATGGGATCTTTTCCGATCGCAACGATTTCGGGTACGCTGATATCGAAAACCGCATCCGGATCGTAGACACTCAGCGTATTTCCGGTCAGCATGTTTACCATTTCCTTCACGGTTCCTCTCATCTGCTCCGGAGTGACTTGCATCGAATCGACCCCCATGAAATCTGCGGAGATCTCCTCTGCCAGCGAAGCGGGCACCTGCAGGTATACGCAGCCGCAGATCGGCCCGAAAAAATCAAGTCGAACGGCGATCTCATCACTCCCGGGGCCGGTGTCGAGACCGCCTTTTTCGGCAGGCACTACATCCACCGTTAAAAAGAACATGGTTTCCAGGACCTCAGAAATCGAGGCCGTCATCGCTTTCATCATGGTTTCCCGGTCCATTTTCTGAATCTCCCAATAAAGTGTTCAGGGTGTTGCGGATAGCCTCCGGTGTGAACGGTTTCTTGATATAGGCCGCTGCACCACAGGCCATAAACGTGTCTACCCGTTCATGACTGCCCTCTGTGGTCACCATTATTACGGGGATGCTTTGCATGCATTCATCCGCTTTCATCTTTTTCAACAGCGTCAACCCGTCCATATCGGGCATGTTGTAATCCGTCAGGACCAGGTCCACCCAATGGCCGTCCAGCACTGACATGGCCTCCTCGCCGTTGGCCGCCTCGAAAAAGGTACCGACGTCGAAGCCGGAGGCCCGGATGATTTTCTTTATTACGGCTCTCATGGGCGTTGAGTCATCGACGATAAGAATGTTGTATGCCATTTACCTGTCTCCCGTTGATATGCACCGGCCCCTGGGGTCAGGCGTTCAAAAGCCCCGCCAGGCGATCCATCTGCTCTTCAAATTCAACCAGCAACATTTGGATGTCCGAATCCGACAATCCCAACAGGTCAATGGCCTGTTGTTGAAATCGGTAGGCCAATCCATCGGCGCCGACACCGGTTCCCAGCATCATGCACAGCAAATCGCCCATATAGACCGCAGCCGCCTCCCGAGCCGACTGTCTGCATTCCAAGGGGTGGTGGTGATGACGGATGATGTCTACCATTTTGGGGCTGAACTGCCAGATTTTGGCCGCCATGGCGCCCAACTCGGCATGGTCGATACCCAAGACAGCCTTTTCAGCCTCGCGGAAGCTATGCGTACCCCCATCCACAAGCAGACGTATCTTTTCGTATTTTTCGGAAACATACTGGGAAAGCACCACCTTGCCAATGTCCTTGATCATGGCCACCGTGAATACGAATTGTGAATCCACCGCTCCGGTTTTCTGTGCCACAGCCTTGGCTAAGGTGGCGGAACTGAGCGAATACCGCCAGAGTTCTCCCTCCTGCAGATCATAGCCACCCTGTGCTTTGGATAGGTTGTCGCGACAACCGGCGATCAACACCAGCTTGACCGTTTCGACCGCCCCTAAAAAAACCACTGCCTGCTGGACCGTCTCGAATTTTCCGGGACGTCCGTAATAGGCGGAATTGGCGTCTTTGAGAAGATTGGCGGTCAGCATAGGATCGCAGGCGACTGCTTTTGCCAGTTCATCCGTATCGGTATCCGGATTTTGTGCCAAGTGCATAATACGGTGCACTGTCTGGGGAATCGGTTTGAGGCGGGCGATCCCGCTGACGATGGTTTTAATGTGATTCATATCGTGCTCTCTCCCTCACCAGACACTTTGACTCGGGTTTCTCCGGTGGCGATGTTCATGCGGATGGTTCGATTGCTGTTCCCACCGGTGTCCTGATAGTCGATGACCACATTGTTGCGATGAAAAATTTTGCGCACCGCCATCTCGTTGCGCTTGCCGATATTAAAAAACCCTTTTTGATCCAGGACCTGAGATCCACCCACCACGATTACACGCATGCGGCGCTTATCGCCTCCCAAGGCGTAAACCGATTTGAAAAGTCGTGGAATGCCGGTGTCGGCGAACATAAACGGTTTGGTGGCCGCTTTGCCCGTATCCAAAGAGGATTCGGGCAGCATGAAATGCAACAGTCCGCCAGCCCTAGCAACCGAATCGTAAATGGCGATACCGATGCAGGACCCCAGCGAATAGGTAATCAAGGTACCATTGGGGTCATTGCTGGCTTTCATATCCGAAACACCAACGACAATGTTCATGTCATTCGCACTTTCCATAGGTCGCTTTTGATGACGTTTTCCCCGATCCATCCATGACCAGTTCCCAGATCCCTGCCATGTCGAGAATCAACCCTACCCGTCCGTCGCCCAAAATGGCGCCTCCGGCGATGCCGCAAACATTTTTCAGCGCCTCGCCCATGCTTTTGATAACCACTTCTTCCTTGCCCAGCAGTTCGTCAAGCAAAAGACCCATGCGCTGGCCGTCATATTCCACCGTCACGACCAGGCCTTCCCAAGGCTGTTGGGCATCGGTGGGAGCGTCGAAAAGGGTTTCCAATCGAACCAGTGGGATCAACTTGCCGCGGGAGAGGATCATCTCGCCCTTTTGTTCCACGCTGGAGCACTGTTCGGGTGTGGGCCGAAAAGAGTCGATGATGGTTAAAGCCGGAATCACGTACCGCTCTTGGCCGACCCGAACCAGCATTCCCTCGATGATGGCCAGGGTCAGGGGCAGGCTGATGAAAAAGGTAGAGCCCTGTCCGGGCGCCGATTGGATATCCACCCGTCCCCGAAGCCGCTCGATCGCTCTTTTGACCACGTCCATCCCCACTCCACGACCGGAAATCTCGGTCACCGTTTGCGCCGTGGAAAACCCCGGTTGGAAGATCAGGTTGAAAATTTCCGAATCGCTCAATCGGCTGTCTCCATCGATCAGTCCGTTTGCCTTGGCTTTTTCAAGGATCTTGTCTCGATCGAGCCCACGGCCGTCATCGGTAATTTCGACGACAATGTTGCCGCCCTTGTGGTAGGCTTTCAAATGGATGGTGCCCGTGCTTTTTTTGCCGGCAGCCTGCCTCAGTTGCGGCGTCTCCAGACCGTGGTCGACCGAATTGCGAATCATATGGACCATGGGTTCATAGAGCTCGTCGACCACGTTTCGATCGATTTCCGTATCCTCACCGGACATCATCAGCTGAACGTTCTTGCCTGACGCTTTGCCCAAATCCCTGACCAACCGGAGCATCTTCTGGAAAGTGCTTTTGATCGGTACCATGCGCAGGGACATGGTCATGGACTGCAGGCTGGAGGTAATCTGGTTCAATTGTCCCAGGGTGTGAATCAGCCGCTGGTCATGGGCGTCAAGAATATACGGGTGCTGCCGCAGCATGGATTGGGCGATCACCAGTTCGCCGGTGAGATCCACCAGGCTGTCCAGCTTGAGGGTGTCGACCTTGACTTGTAGATCCATTTTTTGCGCAGACGCTTTTTTCTGGTCTCGCAAGGCCGCCGAAACCTGGCGGGAACCGGTAGCACCCTCTTCGATCAGAATCCGGCCGATTTTTTTC
The DNA here is from genome assembly GCA_963674765.1 of uncultured Desulfosarcina sp. Classification (GTDB taxonomy): domain Bacteria; phylum Desulfobacterota; class Desulfobacteria; order Desulfobacterales; family Desulfosarcinaceae; genus Desulfosarcina. Next base: position 6,319,755 of record OY771548.1, read on the forward strand.
CCCGGTTTGCACTGCTGTTTAGAAAGGGCTGCTTCCAGATTTTGTGGGCTGAGGTCTCCCTTTTCGACCAAAATCTCGCCCACCGGCTTGCCAAAGGCCTTCTCCGGCGACTTTATAGCTTCGATGCGCCGCACCACGTCGGAGATGTCGAGGCCGATATCCAAGGGGCTGCCGTTTTCCATGCCTGCCTGGGCCCCTTCGATCAGTCGTTTCAGCAGGTCCACCGAATCGAGAACGACATCGATGATATCTCCATTGACGATAAGTTCACCGCTGCGGATCATGTCCAGCAAATTCTCGGAGCGGTGGGCCAGTCGATTGATGCGCATGAACCCCAGGAAACTGGAAACGCCTTTAATGGTATGAAATGCCCGAAAAATGGCGTTGATGCTTTCCGGATCGGAGGCGTCCTGTTCGAGGTCGATCAGGCTGACTTCCACCGTCTCCAGACTCTCCAGGGACTCGACGATAAATCCTGTCATGATATCAAGATCTTCTTCCTCCATGTCTAGGTCTGGGCAGCTGAATTCCTCTACCGAGGGTTCCGTCGATTCGCTTTCTTCCCTCGGCGCTTCGGGTGCATCTTCGCCATCTCCGGCCGGTGCTTCAACGGCGACCGGCTGAAGCGTTTCGGCCCCGAGCGCCGTCAGTGTGGCGGACAGCTCCGTATCGGGGATATCCACCTGATCATCGAGTGCGCGAAATAGTTTCTGCAGGTGGTCGATACCGGCTGCCAGTGGTTCCAGATCGCTGATTTCCCGCAAAACAACCTTTTCCAAAAAGGCGGACAGCGCTTGCACTAAATTGGCGAATGCCGGTGACGACAGGGATTCGCCCAGTGCCTGCAACTCGGCCAGCTGATTGAGCATTTGCCCCATGGCGGGGATGTCTTCACCGTCCATGGTCACCAGGGCCAGCGAAAGGGCTTCAATTTTCTCATTGATCGTTTCCATTGGTTCGGCCATGGGTGCTTATCCTCTTTTCCAGCGCTTTTGTTTGGCGAACGCTTCATCTATGACTGTTTGGGTCAATATTTCGAAAAAGAAGCGTCCAACATTTTCAAAATGGGTTTCTCATCGTCGACAAATAAAATTTTCTGATCGCTCATCGCGGTATACTCCATTGTGTCTATTTGCAACCGCCCGGTTCCTCCCTCGGCCAGGGGGAAGGCCGGGGGAGGTATGGAGTCTTCGTGGACCCCCTAAAAGTCCTCGAAGTCTTTGTCCAGGGGGATTACGTCTTCGGGCGAAGTCTTTTGCATGGCGCCGGTCGGCACCCTCGGTTTGGCCGCGGCCTTGCCGCCGCTCCTCCCGCCATTGAGGGCCAAGTGCGGCATTTTGTGTTGGATCAGGGTCCGCCGGGAGCGGCCGCTCTTTTTTCCGGAGCCGTTGGCGCCGTTGCCGTTTTTCGACGCGCCCACCATGGCCACCAGTTCGGCCACGAAAACCTTCATCTGTTCGGCCTGGGCGTTCATCTCCTCGGACGCCGAGGCCGACTCCTCCGCATTGGCCGCGTTCTGCTGGGTCACCTTGTCCACTTCGTTGACCGCCGTGTTCACCTGGCTGATGCCCTGGGCCTGCTCGCTGGAAGCGGCTGCGATCTCCGCCACCAGTTCCCCCACCTTGGCCGAACTCTGGGCCACTTCACTGAAGTTTCCGTTGGTTTTGGCCACCAGTTCTCCGCCTTCCTTGACCTGCTTCACCGTTCCTTCGATCAGGTCGGCGGTGTTCTTGGCCGCATCGGCCGCCCGCATGGCCAGGTTACGCACCTCGTCGGCCACCACGGCGAAACCGGCGCCGGCCTCGCCGGCCCGGGCCGCTTCCACCGCCGCGTTGAGGGCCAGCAGGTTGGTCTGAAAGGCGATTTCGTCGATGGTCTTGATGATTTTGGAGGTCTCCTCACTGGCCTTGCTGATCTCCTCCATGGACTGGGTCAAGTCGCTCATGGACTGATTGGCGGCGGTGACCACCTGGTTGGCCTCTTTCATCAAGGTGTCGGCCTGGTTGGCGTTGTCGGCGTTCTGGCGGGTCATGGAGGACATCTCTTCCAGCGACGAGGAAGTCTCTTCGATGGAGGCGGCCTGCTCCGATGCCCCTTCGGCCAGGCTCTGGCTGGCGCCGGACACCTGGCTCGACGCCGACGCCACCTGCTCGGCGCCTTCGCTCAACCCCTCGACCACGCGGGTGATGGCCCGGGTGATGCCTCGGGTGATGAAAAAGGCCAGCCCGATGCCCACAACTAAGGCAACAATCAACCCGATGATCATGATCGTGGAGGAGGCGTTCAGCGCGTTCATGGCCGCATCGGCAATGGCCACGGTGTTCTCCATGCCGGCGTCAGCCAATTGGATGCAGGCGGCAATCATCGTCCCGCCCAAGGCATCGCGCTTCTGGCCCAGGGCTTGCAGCTTCTTCCAGTCGGCCAGGAATGCGTTCATGGCCTGGCCGTAGCCCCGAGCACTCTTCTGTACGGTATCGATGCGTTTCAAATCCGCATCCAACCGGGTGATCTTGCGCAGTTCGTCGAAATTCTGGTCCATCAACTGAAAATTTTTCTGGGCGTCGATCATCAGGGCCGGGTCCCGCAGGGCCTGGGACTTGAATGCCTTGATGCGGGTGTCGTTGCCGATGTCGATGACATCGTTGGCCAGGGTGATCTTGGCATGCCGCTCGGTCATGTCGGCGGTCAGTCCTCTCTGCTGATGGGCGAGAAATTCGTCGCAGGACCGGACATACAGGCCGGCGTTATGGTCCATTTTTTCTCTGGCCTCATCCAGCACCCGCAGATCTGCCGCCACACCTTTACGGAATTCGTTGAAAAACGCTTGCATGGCTTGCTGATATCCGTTTGCCGCCGACAGGGTATGGTTGATGCGAAGAATGTCTTCTTGGTCCCGCGTGATGGCCCGCAGCTTTTCGACGATTTCGGGGACGCCCTCCAACTTTTTGATGGCGGTGTTCAACATTTCGACATCCTTGAGGGACTGAGCCTTGAAATTCATCACCCTTACCGATGCGCCCAAAACGGATAACTCGTTTGCCATTTCGATCTTTTCCTGCCGTTCGGCCAGATCCCGTTCGAAGGCCGCGTTCTGGTTGGCCAGAAAATCGTTGCTGTTTTCAATGTAGGCCGCGGCGTTCTTGTCCAGGTTGCCCCGCTGGACGTCGAGGGCCGCGACCAGATCCTTGGTCTCCTGCATGGCCGCCTTATATTCCGCCTTGGCATTTTCGATGGTATCCAATTGCCCGGACAATTTCTCGAGGTTCACCGCCGTATCGGCCAACTGCCGCCCGTTGGCGAGGCCCTTTTCCATGGCCTCGATCTCCTTTAAGGCATCGTTGTAGTAGGCGTCGTTTTCCGTGAACCCATATCCGCGCATGGCGTACATCAGCCGGTTTGAGGCGCCGCGGACCTTTCCGGCCACATCCACTTCAGGCACATACTCCTTGGCCAGCTTGGTGGACTCTCCCGCCACGTTCTTCATGTTGACCACCGCCATCCCCCCCAGGGCCATGGCGATGAGAATCAACAGACCAAATCCCAAACCAATCTTTGTCCCAACTTTCATATTCTTGAACATTTCTATTCTCCTTACCCCGCATTTAAGGGCAATCGCGTTAATGAATTCGTGTGGCTGCCGGTTAGGCGGCCTTGGCCAGCATTTCCAGGTCGTCGGCGCTCAAGACCTCATCGATATCCAGCAGGATTTTGACCTTGCCGTCCATCTTGGCCATCCCAAGTATATAATCGGTGTTGAGGGTAGTGCCGAAGGTCGGCGTATCCTCGATGTCTTCAGCCTTGATGTTGAGGACTTCGCTGACCGAATCCACAACGATACCGATCACCACTTTCACGCCATTGGAATCGATTTCCACCACGATGATGCAGGTGCGTTCATCGTATTCGATGGAGGCCATGCCAAAGCGCAGCCTCAGATCCACCACGGGAATCACTTTGCCGCGCAGATTCACCACGCCCTTGACAAATGCCGGTGTCTGGGGGACCGAGGTGATCGGCATCATGCCGATGATCTCCTTGATCTTCAGAATGCCGATGCCGTATTCCTCCTCATCCAAGGAAAAGGTCAGATATTTTCCCTCACGGTCCGTTTCTTCAGCGGCTATGTGATCTGTAGCGCCGGCGGGGGCCTTCTGATCGACCTCCTCCTGAATGGGATCCCGAACCGTTGATGCGTCTTCGTTGCTACCCATGTGAAACCTCCTGAGATTAGATTAATTGGTGAGTATCTGGTTGTTGTGAATGACTTTTTCAAGGACCGACCCGACATCCCTGAAATCGCTCTCCAGAAAACTGATGAACCGCGGGTAGAGCGTGTGGCCTGCCATCAACGTCTCTTGATCCTGGTTGTAAAGAATCAAGATAATTCTCATGTTGTGCAGGAGACATTCCATTTGGATGACTTCATTGAGCTCCAGCCGGTTTTCCGTGACCAAAATCGCCCAGGTCGGTCCTTGAAAAAATCGTCGGAGAGAAGTACGCAGGGTATCGATGTTTGCGTGGGTCTGGAGTTCACACAGAGCAGCCTGGCGATGAATCGCTTTCAAAAGGCGTTGACGGCAGGTGCGGCCGGATGCATACACAATCAAATTTGTCTGCATGATATCGACTTCTTCCTTTAGCGGGTGAAATCAGGCCTGTGGCTTCTTCGCGTCGAATTCTCATGGCCTGCCTGTTCCCAATTCAAATGGCATGCCAATTGCTGAAAATGGATCCCATTGTTCAAATTCCCTAATATTTAAGAATTGTTACAAGGTGTTTCGGCGCGATTTACGTTGGTTCGGCCCCATGGGGAGGCATTCTCACGGCCGAAAATCCGGAAAATTCAGACGGCGACTCAAAAAAAATCGGACGGGATTGCAGGAACTCGCGAGGATGGATTTTTTACGTCGCGAGAAAAGATGGATTGCCGGATTCCGGCCAGACCGCTGACAGAAAGAAACCGTTCCGGCAGAAGATGGACGAAAGATGGATTAAAGAGAAAGGTTGTGCTGCTTGAGCAGATCATAAAAGCGGGAACGGGAAAGCCCTGAGATGTCCAAAGACTGATCCAGGCGCTTGTCGCTTTTATCCAAAAGCGCTTTCAGGTATTGTTTTTCGATATCAAAAATGGCGGCCTTGCGGAAGGCTTTAAACGTGGTCAGCTCAGCGGGAAAGGCGCCGCCAATCTCTATCCTGCCCGAGCCGTCCGAATGGGCAGGGCCTGAATGCGAACCGGATTCCAATGAACACTGAATCACCTGCAGCCGGATGTCCTGGGGAAGGTGGCGAGCATAGAGGGTCGATTCATAGCAGGCATTGGAAAAAGCCGTTTCCAGGGCATTGATCAATTCCCTGACGTTGCCCGGCCAGGTATATGCGCTGATCGTTTCCATTAAATCCGGTGAAACCCCTTTAATGGCGGTTCCACAGCGCTCGCTGATCACGGACAGGTAATGCGTGACCAGCTTGGCAATATCGGTTGTGCGGTCCCGCAGGGGGGGCAGCTCGATGGCAATGGTGCGCAGCCGATATAACAAGTCGCTTCGGAACGTTCCGGCGGCCACCATCGCATCCAGGTCCCGGTTGGTGGCGGCGATCAGGCGGAAGTTGCTGGACCGTTCACAGCGTCCGCCGACCGAACGGTACTTCCGCTCCTGAAGAACTCTGAGAAAAACTTTTTGAATGGGCAAGGGAAGCTCGCCCACTTCGTCGAGGAACAGGGTACCGCCATCGGCTTGGGCAATCAATCCATCTCGGGCTTTGTCCGCACCGGTGTAGACGCCCTTTTCATGGCCGAACAACAGGCTTTCGATAAGTGTTTCCGGCAGTGCGGCGCAATCGACGACCACCATATTGGCAGGGATCCGGGAGCTGTTGGTATGGATCGCTCTGGCAAAAATTTCTTTGCCGGTACCGGTTTCCCCGGAAAGGAGAACATTGGCATCCCCTGAGGCCGCCCGCGCCAACTGATCGTAGCACGCTTGCATGGGGGCACTATCGCCCACGATGCCGTCCAGTTTGAGGGCGAAGGCTTTTGAAGGCTGCTCAACTTTTTCCTTGCGGTACTCGACTACCCGTTTGAGGGACAGTGCTACTTCCTGGGGGGATGCCGATTTTTGAATATAATCCCACACACCGTTTTTGATGGCGACCTCGGCGCCATTCACGTCACCATAGCCGGTCAGAATGATGACTTCCGGCTGTGAAGCAGCGCGACGGATGGTGGAAATTGCGTCCAGGCCGCATCCGTCGGGCAAATGGACGTCCAGCAGCACCAGGTCATAAGCATGTTTTTCAACTTCTGCCAGACCTTCCGCCATGCAGTTACTCCAAACCGCTTCACAACCCATTCGTTTGATGTGGATGGCCAGCGATCTATAGACGGCATGATCGTCATCAACAATCAGAATCTTCTCCATGTGCCTCACGCCTGTTGTTTTTTGTTAATATCGTTGTCGTCGATCACTGCGAATAGCTTTGTTTCCTTAAGCCAAACCATTTCCATGGATGCCGCCCGGTCCGCCGATAGACGAGGGAAGCAAACGCATGGGGCGGGCAGTGGAAATCCTGTACTATATGTATCGGTTGCCCGCGATCTCACTTTAGCTCTGTTGGTCAAAAAAGTGGAATTTGTCTGATTATTTCGGACCGGCGGCCCCGTTTTTCCATCCAATCGCTGTGAAACAGGGAATCGGCTGTTCGAAAAAGGACGCTAATGAATGAATATTAAAAGGATTGTCTCAAGCGCTACCGATATTGGCATACAATCTGCTTATCAATATCTCAGCCAGGCATTCGTCCGACATTAAAGGCGAAAAGGGGAGCCTAACGGATCGATTTTGAACATCATCATGAATTGAAGGAGCGGACACCATGGCCTATAAAGTGTTGACCACCGATGACAGCATCACCATCCGAAAAATTGTTAAAAAAGCCTTCAGGGAATACAACTGTGAACTTTTTGAAGCTGAAAATGGTGTCGAGGGGCTGGCTGTTGCCGTGAAGGATCGGCCGGATCTCATTTTGCTGGACGTCACTATGCCGTTGATGACGGGCATGGAAATGTTGGCCAAGCTCAAAGAAGATCCGGACCTTGCGAAGATCCCGGTCATCATGCTGACCGCTGAATCGGGGAAAGCAAACGTCACCCAGGCGGTTAAGATGGGCGTCCAAGACTATATCGTCAAACCCTTTAAAGGCAAGGAACTGATCGAACGGGTACAAAAGATTCTTCGATTGAAAAAGGTTGAAACCGGGTAATCGGTCGGATTGTCTACCAGGGCATTGTTATGCTGATTCTTTTCCCATGCGCACAAGGAGGTCGTATTCATGGATGTGAAGTACATCAATCCATTTATCGTGGCTGTGAAGGACATTTTTGCAACGATGATCGAATTGCCCTTTGCCCTGAAAAATCCGGCCATCAAGGAGAACAGGCAACCGGATTTCGAGATCAGCGCCATCATCGGGCTCTCCGGGTCGGTGAGCGGATGCGCGGTGATCAGTCTCAAAGAGCAATTGGCTATCGAATTGGCGGCCGCATTGACGGGAGAGACGTTTTCCACCTTCGACGAGGATGCGGTCGATGCGTTGGGCGAAATCGCCAATATGATCGTCGGCAATGCCAAATCCAGTTTTCCGGACGACGGGTGTTCGATCTCGGTGCCCAGTGTGGTCATCGGCAAGCATCAAGTATCCTTTCCGTCCAGCGTGCCGATCATTACCATCCCCTGCGAAGTCGGCCGTGAACGGCTGGTCATCGATGTGGCCTTTAAAAAGAACGAATGAACCGAACCATTGATAAGATCGTAAAAAGTCGAAGCCTCATCGTTTTTGTCATCCCTGTGAAGGGGAAGATCCATCCGTCCCGTGCGACGGCCCGTCCAACGTCCGGCGAATCGTATCGACCAGTTTCGATCTGTCGATCGGCTTGATCAACAGGCGCCGTATTCCCAGATCAGCGGCGCGTCGAGCGTCGATGCGCTCACTGTACCCCGTGCAGATAATGATGGGCAGGTCCGATCGAACGGCCTGGATCTGCCTGGCCAGTTCGACGCCGGTCATCTGCGGCATGGCCATGTCGCTGATCATCATATCAAAATTCTCCGGATTGGCGTTGAAAGCGGAAAGCGCCGCGACGCCGCTGCTGCACGCAGTGACACGGTAGCCAAGCTTTTCAAGGGTGTTTTTTAATAACTTCAAAATAGGCGCTTCGTCATCGACCAAAAGGATATGTTCCGTCCCCCGCAGCTTCTCCGTTGCCGGCGTTTCTGCCGGTGCTTCTTCGGTTGTCTGAGGGGCGGTGACGGGAAGATAGACATCGAAGGTCGTTCCTTTGCCATTCTCGGAGTCAACGTGAACGCCGCCGCCGTGGTCTTTCACAATGCCATACACCACGGCGAGGCCGAGGCCCGTGCCTCCCCCCGGTGCTTTGGTGGTGAAATAGGGATCGAAAATTTTCTCTGTCAAGGATGGTTCAATTCCATGACCGTTGTCGATGACCGACAACAACGCATAGGAACCCGGTGAAAGGGAAAGCGAGCGCGTCCGATCGGTTTTCAAAGAGACTTCCCGAAGTCGGACGGTAATTTCGCCGGAGGTTTCCATGACGGCGTGGTAGGCGTTGGTCAGCAGGTTGATGGCGACCTGCTGCATTTGGGTGGGATCGGCCATCACTTCGCCGCAGTCGGCCTGGATGACCGGATGGATCCCGATATCGTTCGGAATCGTGGCCCGCACCAGTTTGAGCGCCTTGTTGACAACTGTTTGGAGGCGAATCGGTTGCTTCTGGATTTCTGTTTTACGGCTGAATGCGAGAATCTGGCGCACCAGATCGGCCGCTCGAATACCGGCGGAATAAATTTCCGCGGCATTGTCATATTCCAAACTGTTCGGCGGTAGGTCTTCCATCAGCATCTCGGCCATACCGATCATGGGGTAGAGCAGGTTGTTGAAGTCATGGGCGATGCCCCCTGCCAGGTTGCCGATGGATTCCATTTTTTGCGCCTGGCGAAGCTGTTTCTGCATCTCCGCCGTCGCGGTTACATCGCGACAAAAGGCGATGATGACGGTCTCTCCGGACAGTTCCATCGCGCTGAGATTGATCTCCACGGGAAAGAAGGAGCCGTCCCTGCGCCGATGCCGTCTGGAAATCACGGCCGACTCTCCTGGGTGCAGCGACGGCCAGAGGGTTTCTTGATCTTTTTTCGGCTCCTCCTTCGGATCCAGATCCTCGACCCGCATCTGCAGCAGCGCCTCCCGGCTGTAGCCGGTTTGCCGCTGTGCAGCGGCATTGGCGTCCAGCAAACGGCCGTCCGTGAAGACCAGGTAAACCGCGTCGGCGGCGTTTTCGAACAGGGATCGAAACTTGACTTCGCTGGCTTCCAGCCGCTTTTCCGCGAGGACTTTTTCGGTGATGTCGGAGGCCAGGACGATGACGCCGGCCACGCGGCCGCTGCCATCGAAATAGGGGACCTTGTCCGTCAGCAGCCAGCGTTCGTCCCCACCGGCGGCCGGCAGCGGTTCGATGATGCCCAGTTTGGGTTTGCCGGTGTTGATCACCTCCAGATCGTCGGCCCAGTATCGGTCCGCGGTTTCCGGATAGATTTCGGACGAGTGCCGTCCCTCGATGTCGCTTTTGTTAAGCCCTGTCACCCGGGCCACGCTTTCGCTGATCCGAATGATGTTGTTTCTGGTGTCCTTGAAGTAGATATAGGCCGATATGTTGTCGAGAATGGCGGACTGGTCATGGACCAGCTTTTCCAGCTGCCGCAGGGCGTGATGCTTCTCGGTGATATCCGTGAACATGGCGAAGGAGCCGTCAAACTGGCCGTTTTCATCAAACCGGCTGCGTGCCGAAACAATGGTCCATAGTTCCGACCCGTCCTTTTTGCGAAAGCACCGTTCGTAAACATCCGAATGCCCTTGTTGGCGCCGGTTCATCATTTCTTGGTGATCCGGCAACTGGTCGGGAAACATGAAATCGGTGACCTGCCGCCCGAGCATCTCTTCCGGGCTCCGGCAGCCCAGCATCTCGAGCATGACGGTATTGGCATAGGTCGTCCGGTAATCCCGGTCCATGACCCAGATGCCTTCGTTGGCCGTCTCTACAATCGTGCGGTATTGCGCCTCGCGCTCCTTCAGCCGCCGCTTGACCTCTATCACTTCCGATATATCCATGCCGACAACGGCCAGCCGGGTCACGCTGCCCGAACCCTCCTTCACCGGCGAAACGCTGTGATACAGGGTCCGGCCGTCGCGCTCGTCCTCGAAACGAACGCACTGTCCTGCCGCGATCGCTTTGTCGACAAACTCTTTCCGACGCTGACCCGCATCGGCAGGGATGAGGTCGTAGATGCTTTTGCCCAGGATTTCTTGCGGCCGCGTGTTCAACCGCTCGGCGGTGGTGCGGTTCAGGGCCAGCACGGTGCCGTCGGTTTGCATCAAAAAGGCGGATTCGGGAATGGCATCCAGAAAGGCCTGCAGCTGGTTTCGATTGCGCTTCAATCGGTCGATATGGTCTTTTTCGGCGGACTCTTTGCGCAGCGCATAGGTGATGCCGGCGCAGGTCGACAGGAGCGGCTCCAGGAAGCGGGCAATCTCCATGGTGTAGCCTTCGCGGCGGTTGGCCACGCCGGCCACGCCGATCAGCTGGCCGCCGAAGAAAAGGGGCAGCCCCATATAGGAATGGATGGACGGGTGGCCGTCCGGAATCCCCCCGGATCGGGGGTCATGGAACGGGTCATTGGCAATCACGGCCTGGCCGCTCAGCGCCGGCAGCCCCGCCAGGTTCTCGAGAAAGGTGAACCGCATGCCGCGGTCCTGCAGCTGGCGGTAGAGCCGCCGCGAAGCGTCGTCCCAGGCGATGTTCGACAGGGCCAGGTTCTTCTTGCTGATCCGGCCGGCGGCATCGACGACGACCTCGTCCAGGAAGCCGTACTCGCTGTCCGTGATGTCGATCAGCGTCTGCAGCAGCAATGGGAAGATCTTCTCGGGGTCGGCATCGGTGATCAACAGCGACTGCGCCTTGCGGATCGCCTCGAGAAGCTGCACAGCCTGTTTTTGTTCCCGGAGGGCCCGGGACAGATCGGAGACGGTTCGCTCCAACCGTGCGATGCGCTGCTCCGGTGTCGCGTCAACCTGCTTCTTGGCCATGTTCTTGTTGCCCTTTGGTTAATGGACGATGACCCTGTTTCTGCCGGATGCTTTGGCCCGGTACAAGGCCTTGTCTGCATCCGCGATCAGCCGCTCTATGCCCGGCTCTTGGGCCGGGTCGAAACTGGCGATGCCGATGCTGATGGTAACATGGATCTGTATCGATTGGAAACGGAATGGGTGGACGGCGATGGTCTCGCGCAGCCTTTCGCACTGGCGCCGGGCGTTTTCCAGATCGGTGTGGGGTAAAATGGCGGCAAACTCCTCGCCGCCGAATCTGCAGACGAGATCGTTTTTCCGAATGGCGGCATTGAGCAGGCGGCCGATTTCGGACAGGACCGCATCGCCGGCCGCGTGGCCGTGGGTGTCGTTGACTCGCTTGAAATGGTCGATGTCCATCAGGCACAGGGAAAAAACCGACCGGTAGCGTGCGGCGCGCGCCATCTCGCTCCCCATGGCCTCGTTGAAATATCTGCGGTTGTACAGGCCCGTCAAATCGTCTTTGGCCGACATCTCGGCCATTTTTCGCATGGCCTGGCTGATCTCCTCGTTGAGACGATGCTTTTCGAGGGCCGTGGCGATGCTCCGCGACAGCGAGCCCGCATTGATGTCGCCTTTGGACAGGTAGTCGTAGGCGCCGGCCTTGATGGCCCGGGAAGCGATTTTTTCGTCCCCCAGTCCGGTAAGCATGACGACGGGTACGGTAGGTTCCCGCGTCTGCAGAAATTCCAGCACGGCAAAGCCGTCGCCGTCCGGCAGCTTGTAATCGATCAATGCCAGATCGTAGCGGTCTTTCGTCAGCAGCGCTTTGGCGTCCTCCACCGTGCCCGCCGGACGGACGTCGGCAATCCCCTGGCGATGCAACAGTTTTTTCACCAGGGAACGGCAGGCGAATTCGTCGTCGACATGCAGAATCTTGGTACCGGCACCTAGGTCGATGATTTGTCCGCCGCCGGCGTAGGCCTTGGTATTGTCATGGCGGATGGTCTGGATCTTTTGGATGATATTGGCCATGCGTTCACCGGCGGCCTTGACCATTTGGATGTGGTGGGTGCGCTTGGAGGCGTCTTGCGTTTCCATCTCCAGCAGCTCGATGCCGCCCAGCAGCGACATCAACGGCTGGCTCAGTTCATGGGCCGTGGCGCCGGCCATCTGGAGCAGGACCTTCAAGCGCTCCTGCTCGATCATCGATGCCTGCTGTTGCCGAATTTTGCAGTTGGCCTGCATCAGTTTTTCGATGGTCGCCGCCTGGCGCCGTTCGGACTGCTTGAGTTCGGTGATGTCGATGGCCGCCATCCGGAGCATCTCGTCCGGACCGCTGCTGCGGGAAGGTATTTCCCTGTTGCCCACCAACCGGATCACGCGTTTCGTGTCTTTTGTCGGCACGAGGTTGACATCGATTCGTTTATCAGCAGGATTTTTGAAAAAAGACTTGTATTTCCCTAAAAACGCTGTTTTCGAATCCGATTCCAGAAACGCGTCAAACGGCCGGTTGACAACATCGGCGGGATCCATGCCGATCATGTCGCCAAAGGTCGCGTTGGCCTCCGCCACAACGCCGCTGCTGTCCAAAATGATGAATCCCACCGGAGCGGTATGGAACAGTTCCAGAAACCGGTCTCTCGAATACTCGATCTGGATCTGGGATTCCCGCAGGGCTTCGTTTTGCATCTCCAGTTCGATCTGATGGACACGCAGTTCATGCAACAATTTCCCATAGGCCTCCGGATCCTGATCGGGAAGGACGATGGGCCGTTCGTGGGCCAGCTTTTCAGCCTGCTTCCGGATGGTTTCGAATTGGCGGCTTTCCCGTGAAGTGGTGGTCTGCAATTTTCTCATTTCAGCGTCCTACCGATCATTCTGGTTGACCCCGTTCCGACAATGCAGCGGCGATCAGTCGGGAAAAATCATCTTTTCGATGATCTCACCGACATTGAAGGTGGCGTCCATACCGGTAAGCGCAATCCTTTTGCTGCCGCCACGCAACGTCCATGCAATATCGATCGAACCATTGGCGTAATCGCATACCACGGCTGCCGAGGTTGCCTCGGGATGATAGGCGATGTTGATTTGCGACAGGAAAAAACCGTCATCCACCAGCTTGTTGATGATACGGCAACTGCTTTCCAGATGCGGTGCGATGACGACGAACACAACCGTTTGCATTTCGAATGGATAGATATCGAAACTTTTGATTTTCTTTGTGATTTGTGAAAGCAGATCGGTTTGTTGTCCGTCATAGACCTGGTCTTTGGGGCTGATGTGCGCCAGATAGCTGCATTTGTTGGGGACAGCCGCAACCAGTGCGGTACAGGTGGAAATCCCCCAGGTTTCGAGCACTTCTTGATTTTCCGCCTTCAGGAATTCGTCCATGTCAACCCGGATGGCTGCCGCGGGCCTGGCGGGAGCCGCGGTTTTCTTCCCTGGCGCGGGCCGCCTCGCGATCGTCTGCATCAAGGCGTCGCCGTAATACCGTCGATGGCTGGTGAAGTGATTCGTAACGATCTCCGGTTTGTCCATTTTGGCGACCACCAGCCATTGGGTCCCTAAAAACGCAAAGACCTCGAAGGAACTCAAGGCGGGCATTCCACGGTAATCGACCACCGCCCGATGCCCCAGGCGATCCTTGAACTTCGGTTGGATGTTGCGGTTGTCGAGGTGTTGTTTGAGGATGGTGGAATTGCCCTTGAAATAGGATTCGGTGAGCATCAAGCCGTCTTGATTGACCAGAAAGGTTTCACCGGTTTGACCCAATTCGTCCGTCGGCATGAAAATGGAATTGAATTTATTGACTTCACACTGAAGGACGATCCAGCCCATCTGGCTGCCCTTGTACACGACCGGCTCCACGAAAAAGGCGGCCGGTTCGGCCGACGGTGTGTAGAGATAAAAGTCGACGAACACTTCATGGCGGGGTTTGCGGGCCAACGCGTCGCCCAGCGGTCCGATGGCGCTTCTCTTGTCGAGTAAATTGGTGAAGACATCCGTCTCCTTTCGAATCGTGTAGAAAGCGGTGCCCTCCATGTCCACAAACAGAATGTCGTAGAACATGAAATAGGTGGACAGATAATAATCGTTGAAATCCTTTCGAAGCTCCTCGAGATCATCGGGCGCCGCAAGGGGAGCCAGGCCGGCCTTGACCGCGTGGAACCAATGCCGGTTCATCTCGAAAAACGTCGCAACGCGTCGATCCTGGGCCGCTTTTTGCGCGAAACCGTGAAGCCGCTCCGTAAATCTCCGCAGATCCTCGACCTTGTCCCGCCGGATGTATTCCAGCCGGATCAATGCCCAGTCGTACGGGCTTTTTTGCACCTGGGCCAAGGCTTCGAACTGTGCGAGGAAAACCATCGCTATGATCAGCATCGTCGCGGTCAACGTACGTTCTGCAGGCGTAGACTCATGGGGCCCCAATGTCACCGCCAGCGCCGCAAGGACGGCCAGAACCCTCCTTAAGCACTCCAGGCGGGTTTTCACGCCACGCAACGGAAAAGCGGTCATGGTTGCTTCCCGTCTCCTTTCCCGGCTGCATCCGAGGCCGCCGGTCGCGGCCGGTCATCGAGTACGGCCCGGACTTTGCGGCCCAGCTCATCGATGGTGAACGGTTTGCTGATCAGATGAATGCCGTCATCGAGGATTCCCTTGCCCGAAACCACGTCGTCGGTGTAGCCGGACATGAACAGCACCTTCATCCGGGGGTTTTGGGGCCTGATTTTATCATACAGCTCCTTTCCGTTGCAGCCGGGCATGATCACATCGGACAGCAGCAGGTCGAAATCGACGCCGTCGGCGGCCACCTTCTCCAGACAGCGCTCCGGCGAATCCATTTCGATCACGTGATAGCCCATTCGCTTGAGGGCCAGGGTGGCCATCTTGCGCACAGCCGCTTCGTCCTCGACCACCATGATGGTCTCCCCCCGAGATCGCTGTGGAGCCGTATCGGTGACGTGGTCGGCGACCGGCGGCTCGTCGGTGTCGACGGCGACGGGCACCAGGACGGAAAAACAGGTGCCGCCTCCGGGTTCACCCTCCGCCCAGATGTACCCGCCGTGCTGTTTGACGATCCCGTAGCAGGTCGCCAGGCCCATGCCGGTGCCTTGACCAACAATCTTGGTGGTAAAAAAGGGCTCGAAAATAAACGGTCGCACTTCCGCATCAATCCCCTCGCCGGTGTCTTTGACCGCAATCCGCGTGTAACGGCCGGCGGGAACCGCGAAACGATCGATGGCCATGGGTGCGGTCAGATGCAGGGTTCCGGTCTCCAAGGTCAGGCTCCCACCGCCGGGCATGGCATCCTGGGCGTTGGCCACCAGATTCAAGAGTATCTGATCGATCTGGCCCGGATCAGCTTTGATCGGCCCAACGTCGGGATCGAGTCGGTACGTGACGGTGACGTCCTCGCGAATGAGCCGAGCGAACATTCCGGAAGCGTTCTTTACACATTGATTGACATCCAGCAGCCGGGTCCGCAGCATCTGTTTGCGGCCGAAGGCCAGCAGTTGACCGACGAGATCCTTGGCGCGCAGCCCTGCTTTTACGATTTGCTTCAGTGGGTGTCGGTAGGCCGAGGTGTCCGCTACATCGCCGAGCATCATTTCCGCATATCCGATAATCGGGGACAAAATGTTGTTGAAATCGTGGGCGATGCTGCCGGCCAGCACCCCGATGGATTCCATGCGCTGGGCCTGGCGCAAATTTTTTTCGGCCTGGATCCGCTGGACCTGGTGCAAATCCCGCTGCAGCCGGGCGTCCAGTACCGGCGCGATCCAGTGGGCAACGGCTTCCAGCTTGCGTTGATCCGTGGGAAGGTATCCTTCCGCTGTTTCCGCCAGGACGATCTGGCCGATCAAACGTTCCTGCATGACGATGGGCACGGCCAGGGCGTTGGACAAGGGGATGTGACCGTATGGCAGTGTCAGACCGGAATTTTTCCGAATGCTTTGCTTTGTTTCCAGGCTGTCCCCCCACATCCCCCCCCAAACGGATTTCGGGAAGACAATGCTCTTCTCTTTTACCTCGCATTGCGGAAATATGTCCCGCGTCATGGACGGGCAAACCAGGTTCCCCTCGTCGTCCAGGTATCCGAAATACCCATAGCGGGATCGAAAGTGTTCACACAGTCGATCCAGAACGGCCGCGAACATCTCCTCATCGGCCGTTTTCAGCATGATTTCGGCGATCTCGTGACGCAGGGAGAGGGTGTCATGGGCCTCGGCCAATTCCTTTTCGGCGGCGACTTGTTCGGAAATATCGACGGCCACGATCCGGATGCAGTCCAGTGGTGTTTCGCCCGACGCACCGGCGTACTTGTGGTGCGCCCGGCTGCCGCAGACGGACAAGTGGACGCCTTCGCCCCTCCGGCGCTTGAGCTGGACCGTGATACGATTGCTCTCGGGATGCTTGAAGAAGGTTTTGAACTGGCCGAAGAAAATCTGTCTGGACGGTTCGGTCAGGCAATTGGAGAAGGGGGTGCCGATCAGATGGCCTGGCTCGGCGCCGGCCATATCCTCGAAAGTTCGGTTGGATTCGAGGATGAATCCGCTGCCATCGACAATCAAATAGGCGACCGGGGCATTGTTGAACAGATCCGAATACTTGCCGCGGGAGCGTTCGAGATCGGCCTGGATGTTGCGCAGCTCTTCGTTCTGGATTTCAAGTTCGATCTGATGGACGTGGAGTTCATGCACTATGGCCGTCTGTTTGTGATCATTGCTCCTCGGCAAGATAAACGGCTTTTGCCGGGCCATGATTTCGGCCTTGCGTCGGATTTCATCCAGTGAGGATTGCTTTTCAGGGGACATTACCAACTCCATTAGAAAAATTGCCAACCCATTCTCACGCGTTGTGTTGCGGGGAGAATGCTACATCAACCGGCTGACCGGATGGTTCAATCCTTTTCGGCGGTTTCCTTTTCGTCTATGGGCCAGCGCATCTCCACGATGCCGACCATCTGGCGGGCTGCGTTTTGCACAGGACTCGCTTTGACATGCCAGTTGCGATTCTGAGCGTCGATTGCGGGCCCCTGCACGATGGTCTGGGTGTCCAGCG
The DNA here is from genome assembly GCA_963674765.1 of uncultured Desulfosarcina sp. Lineage (GTDB taxonomy): Bacteria > Desulfobacterota > Desulfobacteria > Desulfobacterales > Desulfosarcinaceae > Desulfosarcina. Next base: position 6,336,954 of record OY771548.1, read on the forward strand.
CCTGTTGAACAGGGCATCGGTCGCATTCGATCCCACCGTTGCACCAGATGGCGCCGCACGAACGGCCGACCAGATTGTGCGGTGCATCGCCGAGAACCTCGGCGGCAGCGGCATTGAGCCATTTGACCTTGCGGTCCGTGTCAAAATGGGTAATGGGCACGGCGATGTTTTCAAGAATCAAGGCCTTTTCGTTTTCCGAAACGGTCATGTCGTCGGAAAGGGATCGATACCGCGCTTCGCTGCGATCCAGGCGGTGCTCCAACTCTCTCTGGCGGGTGACGTCCTGGACCGTTCCCGCCGATCGGATCGGCCGGCCGTGGTCGTCGTAATCCGTGCGGCAGATCTCGTTGATGTATTTCGTGCGGCCCGATTCGGTCAGCACACGGTGGGTGATGTTGTAGGGAGTCTTTTCTTTCAGGGAGCGGGTGTAGGCCCGGTCCAATTGCTCGCGGTCGTCGGGATGCACCAACGCCAGAAAGGCCTCGTAGGTCCCGTCGAAACGATCCGGCGCGGTGTCGAACATGGCGTAGATGTTGTCCGACCATTCCAGCCGGTTGTCCACCAGGTCCAGTTCCCAGTAGCCGAGCTTGGCGATATCCTGGGCGAATTTGTACTTGCGGCTTTGCTCCTCCAGGTCCTTGCGGCTTCTGGCCAGCTCGCTGATATCGACGAAACTCAAGACGGTGCCGGAGTAGACGTCCGGGCCGACCTGATACGGCATGATGCGCAGCAGATACCACCGGTCGGCTTCGGTGCGCACCTCCTTTTCGACGGCTTCCTTGGTCTTCATCACCCGCTCGACTTCGGCCGCCGGATCGACGTCGACCAGGCGGTGGGACAGGTGGGTCAACGGTCGCCCGATGTCGGATTCCAGGATCGTGAAGATCTCTTTGATGTTGGCGGAAAACCGCCGGATCTCCAGGTTGTCGTCCAGCAAAAGTTTGCCCACCTGGGATCGGGCCAGCAGATTCTCCACGTCGTTGTTGAGTTCGGTCAGCTCGATGATCTTGTTCTGGTATTCGACATTGACGGTGTGCAGCTCCTCGTTGGTGGACTGCAGTTCTTCATTGGTGGACTGCAGCTCCTCGTTGCTGGCCAAAAGCTCCTCGTTGGTGGCCTGCAGCTCCTCGTTGGCGGTTTCCAGCTCCTCGATGGTGGCCTGGAGATTTTCGCGCGTGAACTGCAGCTCGTTCTCCATGTCACGCATGTACTGTTCGGCCTCCTGGCCCAGATCGTAGACCCGCGCATCTTCTTCCCGGCTGGTGCCGGGAGGTTCGGCCATGGGTTCGATCATGACCGCCACCAGAGGCTCTTCCCCCCGCTTGTCGGGCAGCGGCAGGATGGTCATTTTGAAGGACTCCACCTGGTCCTGCCGATGGACGCGGATATTGGAAAAGACATGCGTCTTGCGGGTGCGGTAGACCCGCTGGATGCCCGTGGAAATGGGAATGGCCAGCTCCTTGGCCACCATCTTGGAGATGTCATTGATCGGCCGTCCGGAGGGAAGCCGGAACAGCCCGGTCGAATCCCCGATTAGGTGCTGCACCTCCAGCTGTTCGTTGACGATGATGGACAGGGGGATATGGTCTCCGGCCAGCGCCTCGACGAATCGCCCGAGCATCCGTTCGTCCCTGGATTCGCGCCCATGGGTGCGCCCGCCCAGCATATTCCCGTAGCGTTCGGTATAGCTGCGGCCGCCGCCGATCAGGCTGTTGCCATGGTGAACGGAGGTGGTGCGTTTGCCCAGGCAACGATAGATCCGGTGCTTCTGGGCGACGGTTTCGAACATCTGGTGCATCTCCCCCACGGTTTCGCTCTGTCCGAGCATCAGCAGGCCCCGCGGACGAAGCGCGAAATTGATCATTTCCAGCACCTTTTTCTGCAGCACCGGCTGCAGGTAGATCAGCAGGTTGCGGCAGGTCACCAGATCGATCTGGGTGAACGGCGGATCCTTGATGATGTTGTGCTGCGCAAAGACCACCATTTCTCGGATGTTGCGCGCGATGTGGAAGTTCTCATCCCTGCGGAAAAAGTACTTGCTCAGCAGGTCGGTGGAAACGTCGGCGGCGATGGACTCCGGATAGACGCCGGTACCCCCCCGGGAGATGGCGTCGCGGTCGATGTCCGTTGCGAAGATCTTGACATCCTTGCTGATGCCCAGCTGCTGCATGCATTCACGGAGGGCGATGGCGAGGGAGTAGGCCTCTTCTCCGGTCGAACATCCGGGCACCCAAAACCGCAGCTCATGCCGGTCGGCCCGCTCCAGAAGGTCGGGAAGCCAGGTTTCCCGTAGGGCGTCGAAGGACTCCGGATCCCTGAAAAACCGGGTCACACCGATGAGCAGTTCGCGAAACAGGGTGGTGATTTCCGAGGGATGATTCCTGGCAAAGACGGCATATTCGTTGATGTCCACGATCTGATTGACGGTCATGCGCCGCTCGATGCGGCGCGTAACCGTGCTGGGCTTATAGAAGGTGAAATCGACCTTGCAGCGTTCCCGCAGCATGGCAAAAACCTGCGTCAGCCCGCTTTCGTCCTTGATATGGACCTCGGAGCGGTCGTGCTGGAAAACATAGGGGTGTTTGAGATAGGAGATCAACTGCCGGGGCATCTCTTCGGGGGCCAGAACAAAATCGGCCAGTCCGGTGGAGATCGCCGCCCGCGGCATACCGTCGAACTTGGCGGTCTCCACCGTTTGCACGATGACCAGCCCGCCTTGTTCTTTCACGGTCCGGATGCCCCGCATGCCGTCGCTGCCAGTCCCGGAGAGGATGATGGCCGCGGATCGCTCCCCCTGGTCTTCGGCCAAGGATTGCAGGAAGATGTCGATGGGCAGGTTGATGCCGCGGCTGTGGTCCTGGTTGCTTAGCATCAGCCGGCCATGAAAAATCGTGAGATTTTTCTTGGGTGGAATCAGGTAGATGGCATTGGGCAGAACCTGCAGTCCTTCCTCGGCTCGGTGCACGGGAATGCGGGTTTTTTTGGACAGCAGTTCCACCATCATGCTCTTGTAATCCGGCGAGAGGTGCTGGATGACGATGAAAGCCATCGGCGTTGACGCGGGCATGTGCTGGAAGAAGGCCTGAATGGCTTCCAATCCGCCGGCCGAGGCGCCGACGCCGACATAGAGTGCAATTTCGTCGGGCCTGCCGGAGTGGACAGGAAGGACCTTGCCTGCGGTGGGTGCTTCTTTGTTTTCGGATGCGGTGGGTTCGTTCATCGATGGTTTCCTCGGCGCTGCAAAATTCAATTGTGATGCCCGGCTACCGGCAGGACGGGTATACCGTGTAGCGGACCGCTACCATGGGGCTGTGTACGGACGGTGCATCAAGCCGGTATCGTGTCCGAAATGCGGCGATCATTACCAATGCGCGACCTCTTGCCGTATGGGGATGCGGATGACGATCCCGCCCCATCCAGTGCATTGCGGATGGCACGCGCGAGGTCGCCTTTGAGAAGCGGTTTGAGCACGAAGCCGTCGATACCGAGTTCAGCGGCGCGTTTTTCGTCCATGCGATTGCTGAAACCCGTGAACAGAATCAGGGGAATGTCCGGGCGCACGGTTCTCAGTTCCCGGGCCAAGCGGTCCCCGGTCATATCCGGCATGGTCAGATCCGTGATCACCAGGTCGAATCGGTCAGGCACGGTTTTAAACAGTTCCAGCGCCTCTGGACTGGAGGTGCGCGTGGTTACCGCGTATCCCATCCGCTCCAGCATCCGTTTGGCCATGAGAGCGATGGCGGCCTCGTCATCGACGATTAAAATGCGCTCCTGCCCTCCCGGAATCACCCCAGGTTCCGGATCCGTTCTTTGTGGATGTTTCTTGCTGGGAAGACAGGGAAATAAAACCGCGAATGTCGCTCCCTCGCCAGGCGCACTCTCCACTTGAACGTCGCCATTGCAATCGGAGACGATGCCGTGGATCACAGACAATCCGATACCGGTTCCCTTGCCTTGCCCCTTGGTGGTGAAATAGGGATCGAAAATCCGATTCAAAATGGCTTTTTCGATGCCATGCCCGGTATCGGAAACGCACAGACGCACATACGGGCCGGCAGGCAGATGAGCATTGCTTCCGGGTCCGGGTTCGATGATGATTTGGTTGAGCTCGATGCTCAACTCGCCCCCACTCGCTTCCATGGCGTGATAGGCATTGGTGATGAGGTTCATGATCACCTGGTGGATCTGGGTGGCATCGGCGATGATCGGCGGACAATCCTGCTGCATCTTCACTCGGAAACGGATGTTGCTGGGCAACCCGGCACGGGTCAGCTTGATCGCCTCCTTGAGGATCGACTGTATGCGGACGGGGGTGCGCTCTTGTTCGGACTGCCGGCTGAACGCCAGGATCTGGCCCACCAGGTCCTTGGCCCGCAGCGATGCACCCAAGACTTCCTCAACATATTCCTGCAGAGGGCTGTCTTTAGGCAGTTCATCCCGGATCATCTCGGCAAATCCCATCAGGGGGAAAAGGATATTGTTGAAATCGTGGGCGATGCCGCCGGCCAGGGTGCCGATGGCTTCCATCTTCTGAGCCTGGTTGAGTTTTTCTTCCATTTCGAGTTCGTCGGTGACATCCTGCTTGATGGCCACGAAATTGGTGATATTCCCCCCCTTGTCGGATACCGGGCTGATGACCGCCTTCTCCGTGTAGAGGCTGCCGTCCTTTTTGCGGTTGACCATCCGGCTGCGCCACACGCGGCCGGCAGTGATCGTGGCCCACAGCTCCTGGTAGAAAGCCGCATCCTGCCTGCCGCTTTTCAACAGGCGGGGGTTTTGTCCGACGATTTCTTCCCGCCGGTATCCGGTGATTTCTTCAAAGGCGGGGTTGACGAACAGGATGGTGCCGCCGGCGTCGGTGATCACCACCGCCTCTGCAAGCTGGTCGATCACCATGGCCAGGCGGTGCATTTCCGCCTCTCTCCGGCGGCGCTCGGTGATGTCCGTGGAGATGCCGCACAGCCTGACGGGCTGGTTCTGCGCGTTGCGAATGATCTGTGTGCGCAATTCCATCATCCGTTTGCGGCCGTCTTTGGTCAGGTTCTCGACCTCGCCGTGCCAGCTCCCATCGGCCAATGTGCGCGCCAGGATCTCTTCCTGGGACACACCGTCAGACAGTTTTTGGGCAAAAACGGTCGTCGGCTGCCCCAGGATCTCATCCAGGGAAAAGCCGAACGATCGCAGCAAGGCCTCATTGGCATAGGTGATCCGACCGGACAGATCGGTGATGGTGATCCGGTCCTGGATCTGATCGAGCACTAGGGCCTGCATCTGATTTTTTTGTTCGAAGTCCTTGCGATCGCTGATGTCGGTGATGAATCCTTCCAGGATCTCCCGCCCGTCGCCCCGCTGCGCCACCCGGCGGCCCCGCTCCCAGACCCATTTTTCCTGCTCCTGTTGGTTGACGATGCGGTATTCGAGCTCGTAACTGCCGTCGCGATGCATCCCCTCCTGAATGGTTTCCCAGACCCGCTGCTGGTCATCCGGATGAATGAGGTCGTTGAAGCACAGACGGTCATTGTCGATGAGATCCTCCGGCAGGTACCCGGTCAGGGCCAGACAGCCCTCACTGACGTAATCCATCGTCCAGTCGACATCGTTGCGGCAGCGGAAGGCCATGCCGGGAAGGTTGGCGACCAGGTTCTGCAATCTCTGCTCGGAAAGGATGAGCTCGTTCTGGGCCCGTTTCCGGGAGATGACATCCCATGCCAGGTTGGCCAATTCACTGACGATGTGGATATCTTCACTGCGGTAATCACTCGGTTTGTTCCCCACGCCCAATACGGCCACGATGTTATTGTCGCGAATGATGGGGACCACCAACTCGCGAAGCAGAGGAGCATGTCCATCGGGCAGTCCTTTGCGATGGTTCAGGCCAGCGTAGTCATTATGGATCACCGCCTGCCCATTGCGAATGCAATCGGCCCACACACCGGCTTGATCCAACGGGCGGTGCGGGCTGGCATCTTTTATCCCGCACTCACTATCCAGGGTGCGGGTGGAATGGGTCGGCGGGCCGGCGGTTTGCAGATCCGCATCGATAAACTGGAAAAAGCCGATCCGGCTGCCGGTCAATGTCTCGGCTTCGTCCAGCGTTCGTTGGAGCAGCTCCTCCATGGTGTGGGCGCCGGCATACTCGCTCAGGATCATGTGAGCTTTCAGCAGGTCGTATATGCGTTTCTGGTCGGTGATGTCGACGGCTATGGAGAGTAGCCGGTCCTCGCCTCCGAATTGGATGCGTTCTCCCCAGTATCGACAGTTCACGGGCGTGCCGTTTTTTTTCCTAAGGTCCAGTCGGATGCCTTCCACCCGACCATGTTCCAGCACCTGCTCTTTCAAGCGCTGCCGCGAAGCGGCATCGATCAATCCGATTTGGGTCGAGGTTCTGCCGATGCATTCGTCGGGTCGGCATCCGGAGACCTGTGAGAAGGCGTCGTTCACCTCGATGTAGGTGCCGTCGTCTAATCGGCTGATGGCCATCAGGATCGGGCTGTGGAAGAAGGCGGTCGCAAACATCTTCTCGCTCTCCTGCCATTTCTGGAAGAGATTCGAATAAGGATCGGTCAAGCCCGACTGAATCAATGCCAGGTAGACCAGAAAGAAGGAGCTGATCTTGGCAACATGGCCGACCAGGTTGGAAAAGCCGTACACGTCGATGTAAACGGTAAAGGCCAGTTCTCCGGCCATGGTCAAAAGGATCGCCCCCGCCATCAAGCGGAAAACGCTGCGCTGCATACCGTGTCTTTTCTTCGCCAGGATGCCCAGGGAAACACCCAGAACCAGGATAAAAACGTACTCGCTGCCTTTTTTGAATGGGGTCAGTCCCATGCCGCCGACATAGCAATCGGGAAAGATCGGCCAGACGAGAATACTGCCGCACAAGGCCAAGGTAACGACGGCATAGAACCAAAACAAACCCGGCAAACGGATGCGTTTGCCGATGCCCCAGGCAAAGGCCAGCAGGCTGATGCTTTCCACGGCGCGGGCGGCGATCCACAGCTGGGTGGCCGGATTGGCATCCGGGGGGCCGGGAAAAACGCCCATCCCCTTGTAGGCCAGGGTGTGCAGCAGATCGATCAGCCCGATGAACAGATACGCCGTTCCCAACAGCACCAGGGCGTCATTGTTCATATATCGGCGGGCATTCCAGACCAGCATGAGCACGGCCCAGGCCACGGCAATGGAAAACATTTCCGCCAGCGCGTGAAACAGCAGGTAATTGAATTGGCTGGTCACGAACAGCGTCGCCAACACCAATCCACCGAACACAAAGAGCGATGCCGGCCTGGCGATGGTTGGTTCGTTTGCTGGAAGTGCCGACACCCCTGCGGGTGGAGCGACCCCCGAGGCGTTTTCGTGCGCCAGATAACCGCGTCCTGGATGGGTTGGCGGGCCGTCTGGGGGGGGGGATCCACGCATGGAAACCTCAGATTTGATTCAACAGGGTTTTGATCCGTGAAAGCACGGTTTCAAAGCGCGCTTGTTTGGAAAGGAATCCGTCGGCACCTTCGGCGAGAATGCGCTGCTCGATTTCGTCGTCGTTGACGCCGCTGATCGCCAATACCTTGATCGGCTTCAAGTTGTCGTCGGACTTGATGGTCCGGCAGACTTCGAACCCGTCGATGCCTTCCATGAACAGGTCCAGCAAGACCAGGTCCGGTCGCTGCTGGGAGACCATGATCCCGGCTTCGAATCCGTTTTCGGCGGTCGTTACCCGATACCCTTCGCGATCCAGCCTGAGCCCGATAACCTTCCGCACCGCAGGGTCGTCGTCCACGATGAGAATTCGCTTTTGGACGGGTTTTTCATCCCTGGCGAACCCGTTGGCTTCGAGAAGGCGGTCCATCTCTTCACGCCGGATGCGGCTGTGCCCCCCCGGGGTCACGAAGGCATCGACCTTGCCGGATTTCACCCAGTTCCACATGGTGGCCCGGCTTACGCCGCACATTTGCGCCGCTGCGGGAATGCTGTAAAAGGCTTGTTTTGTTATCATTTTGACGAGTAAGGGACCGAGCGAACGATTAAACAAAATTTTCAAAATATACGTATTTGACAAATTAAACATATTAGACTAAAACAGTCAAGTGAAATCAACGGAGAGATGCAACGGAAAGCTGGCAATGCCCACGAATGCAAAAGAACGCTTGGTCCGCAGCACCGTCAAGAAAACCGCCTGCCTGAATGGGCCGCAGGGCGGCGCATCGATCGTATGCAGCGAAACCGGCGCGATCCTGGACGCCATGGATTTCGGCATTGCCATTGTCGAAAAAGATGGCACGATTTCGATGGTCAACGCCGCCTGGCGGCAGTTCGCGATGGACGGCAGCGCCGGTGATGAATGCCGGTGGGGGGTTGGCGCCAACTACTACCAACCGCTGTCCGGAGATGACGACGATTTCCTCATTGCCGAAGAGGCTCACGCCGGGTTGCGCGCCGTCCAAGAGGGAAAGCGCACCTTTTTCCAGCTGGACTACCCCTGCCATACCCCTTCGCAACAGCGGTGGTTTTTTATGCAGGTGAAACCCGTGGCGGGACATCCGGGCCGCGTTGTGGTCTGCCACATTGACATCACCGATCGCAAAGAAAAGGAATCCCAACTCAATCGGAAAACCGAAGAGCAGCGCCTCCTGCTGGATACCATCGACACCCAGATCTGGTATTTGACCGACATCGAGACGTACGGCATGCTCAACCGGGCCCATGCCGACTTCCTTGGGGTAAACGTCAAACAGGTCGCCCACAAGAAGCTGGAGGCGTTCCTTTCAAGGGAAGTGAGCGGGGTCTGCAAAACCTCCAACGTCGAGGTGTATGAAAAGCGCCGGCCGGTTTGCACCGAGGAGTGGGTTCCCAACGCCGACGGAGAAGCGCGTCTGATCGCCATCACCAAAACGCCGAAGCTCGCCGCGGACGGCGGCGTCGAATTCGTCGTGTGTGCGGGCACGGATATTACCGCCCGCAAGCGGGCGGAAGAATCGCTGAAGGAGAGTGTGTCGAACTTCCGCCACTTTTACGAATCCATGGGTGATTTGGTGGTGGTCGCCTCGACGACGGGTCGCATTCTGCTGACCAACCAGGCGGCTCGGGACAAACTGGGCTATTCCGAAGAAGAACTATCCGACATGCATCTGCTGGACTGGCACCGGCCGGAGGACCGTGAGGAGGCCGCAGCCATATTCGCCGCCATGCAAAAGGGGGAGCGCAGCACCTGCCCCCTGCCGCTGATGACCAAGGACGGAACGGTCATCCCGGTGGAAACCCGCGCCTGGCCCGGCAAGTGGAGCGGTGTCGCCTGCATCTATGGCGTCTGCAGAGACCTCAGCGCCGAGCAGGAAGCCCGACAACGCTTCGCACGTCTTTTCTACAACAACCCGTCACCGATGGCCTTGTCCGTTCTCCCGCACAATCAATTTTACGACGTGAACGACGCCTTCGTGAGAACGACGGGCTATCCCCGTGAAGAGGTGGTCGGAAAAACGTCCGCAGAACTGGGACTGTTCGTGAATAAGGAAAAGCAGTCCCAGGTTGCCGACCGCTTGCGCTGCCAGGGGCGAATCGCCAACATGGAACTTCAAATTCGGCGCAAAGACGGTGCGCTGCGCGACGGTCTGTTCTGGGGGGAGACCATCAGCAACCAGGGCCGGCACTACTTTCTGACCACCATGCTCGACATCACCCGAAGAAAATGCCTGGAAGCGGAAAAGCACGTCATGCTGCACCGACTGCGCCAAATGGAAAAGCACGAAAGCATCGCACGCATGGCCGGCGCCGTGGCCCACCTGTTCAACAATCGCCTCATGGTGGTGATCGGCAATATCGAACTGGCCGAACTGGACATGCCGCCGAATGCGTCTCTTGCCCGCAGTTTGCGGGAGGCTCGCCAGTCCGCCCTCAAGGCCGCTGAAATCAGCCGATTGATGCTGACATTTTTGGGGCAGTCAAAGATGAAAGCGACGCCGGTGGATCTGTCCCGATTCTGCCGTGACCACCTGGACAAACTGCGTGCACGCGAGTCTAATGCCTTTCGCATGGTCGTTGAACTATCGCCCCCCGGACCGGTCATCCAGGCCGACCCGGATCAACTCCAACAAGTCCTTGATGTTTTAATCACCAACGCTTTCGAAGCCTTGGAAGGTTTCAGCGGGGTGCGGCTGGCCGCAGCAACGGCCAACGCCACGGATATTCCGAAGGCGAACCGATTTCCCCTGGATTGGCAGCCTTCAGCCGAGACATACGCCGCTCTGGTGGTTACGGATTCCGGCCACGGAATGGACGCCACAACCATCGACAGCCTTTTCGAGCCGTTTTTCTCCAAAAAATTTCTAGGACGAGGATTGGGGCTGCCCGTCGCCCTGGGTGTCGTCAGGGCCCACGGCGGTGCCATTACGGTGGAGAGCAGACCAGGCCTGGGAAGCACCTTCCAGGTATTTCTGCCCCTATATCCCGGTGATCATGGATAACCGGAAGCGCTCATGGATAATGCAGGCATGGGTGAGCTGGTAACGCTTTTATTTACGATCTTTACCTCAGAAAATAAAGGTGCAGCCGATGAACGGATCTTTTGCACGAGCCGGTTTGAAACACAGAGAATCCTTCACCTACCAGAATCCAGGTATGGCACTGGCTGCCATCGAGTTGATCGACGATGTCATAGAGATTACGTCGGAGGGTCATGTCATATTGGAGCAGTTGATGGACACGGTTCTTGGGATTTTCAGTGCCAGCCGTGCTTGGTTGTTCTATCCTTGTAATCCGAACCTGCCCTCCTTTGAAGTCTCTTTTGAGAGCACCGCCCCTGAATATCCAGGGGCAAAAGCATTAGCGCAAAAAGTGCCAATGACCGCTGACATGGCTGACTACTGCCGCCGAGCGTTGTCCGCCAAGAATGGGCCTGAGATCGATCCCCCAGAGGGAAAGCCGGTCAAAAACGACATTGCCATTCGATTCGATGTGAAGTCCATGCTGTTCATGGCGCTCCGGCCAAAGTCAGGGGAACCCTGGATGTTTGGGATCCATCAGTGCGACCGCGACCGGATTTGGACCGATGACGAAAAAAAACTGTTTTATATGATCGGTCAGCGGACAACCGGTTGCATTGACAACTTGCTTTATGTGCGCCAGCTGCAAGAGAGTGAAGAACGGTTTCGTGCAATATTTGAGAACATAAACGATGCTGTATTCATTCACAAAATTCTTTCGAATGGTGAACCGGGAAATTTTCTGCTTTTCAACCGTGCTGCGATAAAGATGTCCGGATATTCTTCTGGAGAGCTTAGATCCATGTCTCCAAGGGAATTGGACGACCCGGATGCGTCAAGCCAATATATTCCTGGAGTGATGGCGCAGCTCAAAACAAGGAAATCGTCTACGTTCGAGGCCGTGCAAAGGGCTAAAGACGGCCGCAAGATCGATATCGAAGTGAACGCTGTTGTTGCGGACATAGGCGGGCAAGATTTCATTGTTTCCGTTTGCAGAGACATTACAGAAAAAAAGGCTTTCCAAAAAGAGCTACTGGAAAAGGAACAATTTCTGTCCGCGATTTACAAAGGTGTCAGCCATTCCATTTTCGTTGTGGACGTATTGGATGACGGCGGCTTCAAATACGCGGGCCTGAATCCCCAACACGAAAAAATTACCGGCGTCTCAGACGATTTCATCCAAGGCAAAACGCCCGAAGAAGTACTCCCCAAAGGGAATGCTCTGGCTGTCTGCAGGCGTTATGCCGACTGTGTCAACCGCAAACAAATACTGAAATACGAAGAGTGGCTTCCATTCAAAGGGAAGCAAACTTGCTGGGAAACAACGTTACACCCTCAGATGAGCAGCTCGGGACAGGTTTATCGGATAATCGGCACGAGCCAGGAAATAACGGAACGGAAAACCGCGGAAACCCTGCTTGAAAGAGTCCGCTATTCAATTGACAAGGTGTCGGACACCATCCTTTGGGTGGACGAGAACGGTCAATTCATCGATGCGAACGAAGGTGCCTGCCAGAACCTGGGTTATGACTACGAAGCGCTTATTACCAAAGGTGTGGCCGACATCGATCCGTACTTTCCCCAAGAGCGTTGGCCGTCGCATTGGGAAGAGATGACACAATGCGGAAAGATGATCATTGAATCCGTTCATCAAACCAAAAATGGAAATAGATACCCTGTAGAGATCATTCTCCACAACCAAAAGTTTCAGGACAAACGCTACAACTGCGTTTTTGCGCGTGACATCACCGATCGCAGGCAGGCTGAACAGGAACGATTGGAATCAAAACAGAAATATCAATCAATGGTCGAAAATGTGGGCATCGGGGTGTCTTTGTTAAGCAAGAATATGGAAATCTTAGAACTCAACAAACAGATGCGCCGGTGGTTTCCAAAAGTCGATCCGGCGACGAAGCCGATATGCTACAAAGCGTTTAATGAACCTCCAAGCGACACCATTTGTGATTGGTGCCCGACGTACAAAACCTTGCAAGATGGGAAGGTGCACGAATCGATAACAAGTACCCCGGCAGCCGGTGGAGTTCGTAATTTTCGGGTCGTTTCCTCACCGATTCTCGATTCAGCCGGTAATGTCAAGGCTGCGATCGAAATGGTCGAGGATGTGACCGAGAAACTGAAATCCGAAGAGCACGTCCGCCAAACGCAGAAAATGGAATCCATCGGGAACTTGGCCGGGGGCATCGCTCATGACTTCAACAACATTCTTTTTCCCATTATCGGCATGGCCGAACTGCTGCTGGAGGATCTCCCTGCCAACAGCCTTGAGTTCGAAAACGCCGAAGAAATATTGAAGGCCGGGAAAAGGGGGCGGAGCCTGGTGCAGCAAATCCTGGCCTTCAGCCGCCGGACCGATCAAGAAATGTTGCCGGTGCGAATTCAGAAGGTTTTGCAGGAGGTTCTCAGGCTGGTGCGGTCGACGCTTCCGGCCAATATTGAGATCAGACAGCACATTCAGGACAACTGCGGGATGATCCGAGCCGACCCGACCCAAATCCATCAAATCGCCATGAACCTGATCACCAACGCCTATCATGCCGTGCAGCCGGGCAACGGTGAGATAACGGTCGCATTGAATGAAACGCTTTTGGAAAACGGACATCTTCCGACCAGGGATCTTCAGCCGGGCAGATATGCGGTGCTCACGATCGCCGATACCGGCAGCGGCATCGACCCTCAAGTGAAAAACAGAATCTTCGAACCGTATTTTACCACCAAGGAGAAGGGCAAGGGCACGGGCCTGGGTCTGGCGGTTGTTCATGGCATCGTATCGGATCACGGGGGCAGCATCGCGGTTGACAGCCGCGTCGGGGTCGGGACAACGTTCCGCGTCTATTTTCCCTTGATTGCCGATCGTACCCGGCAATCCTCCAGCGAGGCCCTGGAAACCCACCCGACCGGTACGGAACGGGTCCTGTTGGTCGACGATGAAGCGTCCATTGTTCGTCTCTTGAAGCAAACGCTGGAACGCCTCGGCTACCATGTGACAGCGCTGACCAGCAGCCTCGAGGCGCTGCAATCGTTCAAGTCGGCACCCGCTGACTTCGACGTGGTCGTCTCCGACATGACCATGCCTTGTATGACCGGCGACCAATTGGCCGCAGCGCTCATGGAGATCCGGCCGGACATCCCCATCATCATCTGCACCGGATTCAGCGAAAGAATCAATCAGGAACGCGCTGCGGCCATCGGGGTCAAAGGGTTTCTCATGAAGCCGATCGTAAAGTCGGAGATGGCCAAAACGATCCGCAGCGTGCTGGATGAAAGGATAGGTTCGATGAAATCCTGATAATTGCCCGGTTTGTCATTCCCCCGGCGAGAATCGGGAACTATCGGCGTTTTTGCGGAACCATCACGCTTGAATTGGGCATCACGCTCAAGCGTGTTGGGGCCATTCCGATGTCATCGCAAGGGGAACGCCATATGAAATTGAGAACCATCATCCTGGTCCTGGCGATGCTGGTCTTCCTGAGTTTGAAAACAACCAGCGGGCGATACGCGGATTATCGGGGCATGCAGAGATGAGGCTGGCACTTGGCGAATCCAGCAAGGCCGCCATAGATAAAGCCAATCAAGTTCTATTGAATTTCAATAGCGCCTTCGAAGCGGATGTACCGGAGCCGAACGATGCAATATAAGCTGCAAGACCTTATCGACATCGACCATTTTCAGAACCTGCAGGACAGGTTGAATAAAATCTGCTCATTTCCGTCATCTATTGTCGACAATGAAGGCAATATTTTAACAGCCACCGCTTGGCAGGATGTTTGTACAAAGTTTCACAGGAAAAACAAGGAATGTGAACGCGCGTGCATTAACAGCAACCAGTATATCAAGGCGCATTTGCATGAAGCGAACCCTGCGGTGACTTACCGCTGTCCGCACGGGTTGGTGGACAATGCCATGCCAATCATCATTGACGGAACACACTACGGGAATTTTTTTACCGGACAGTTTTTCCTGGAAAAACCGGATCTGGAATTTTTTAAAGCCCAGGCTGGTAAATATGGGTTTGATCAGGATGCCTATATCAAGGCGATCCAAAAGGTACCGATCTGGACCCACGAACAACTTGATGATTATCTGTTTTACATCAAAGAATTGATTGCTGTCATCTCGGAAAGCGGTCTTAAGAAATTCAAGGAAATCGAAAATCGAAAGCAGATCCAAAAAAATGAAGAACGGTACCGATCGATTCTCAAAGCGGCGATAGACGGCTATTGGTTGACGGACACGGATGGTCGACTGCTGGAAGTCAATGACGCCTATGTGCGCATGAGTGGTTACAGCGAAAAAGAACTCCTGGCGATGCACATATCTGACTTGGAGATTGTGGAAACGCCAGCACTTGTCGCCGAACACATGCAAAAGGTCGCCTTGAGAGGATCGGATCGGTTTGAATCCAAGCATCGCCGCAAAGATGGAACTCTTTTCGATGTTGAAGTCAGTATTCAATTTCTCCCTGAAAAAGGTGGACAGTGCGTTTGTTTTCTGCGCGACATTATCGACATCATCGAAATAAAGCAGGCAAAGCAGGCGGCCGTGGAAGCCAATGAAAAAATGAGATTGGCGGCCGAGTCGGCACATTTTGGCATATGGGATTTGGATGTCAAGAGCAACCGGCTGGAATGGGATGACTGGATGTTTCGACTGTATGGTGTGGACCGGGAACACTTTGGGGGTGCCTATGAAGCCTGGCAGGCAGGGGTTCACCCCGACGATCTGGAGCACAGCAGCCAGGCGGTGGAACAAGCCTTGGGCGGGGAAAAGGAATTTGACACCGATTTCCGAATTGTCCGCCCGGATGGACACGTTCGCCACATAAAGGCCCACGCCGTCGTTTCGCGTGACCGCCACGGCAGCCCGATTCACATGACAGGGATCAATTATGACGTTACTGAACAAGTGCAGGCCAATGCGGCCCTGAAAGAGAGCGAAGAACGATTTAAAGCCCTTCACAATGCATCCTTTGGGGGCATCGCCATCCACGACAAGGGCCGCATCCTGGAATGCAACAAGGGATTGTCCGAGATCACCGGCTATGCTTACGATGAACTGATCGGGATGAACGGACTGAATCTCATCTCCGGCGATACCCGTGACAAGGTGGTCCAAAATATCGAGGCCGGCTATGAAAAGCCATATGAAGCAACGGGTGTCCGTAAAAACGGCGAGCGCTATCCATTGCGGCTGGAGGCCAGAAACATCCCCTACCGGGGGAAAGATGTCAGGGTCGTCGAGTTCAGGGACATCAGCGAGAACAAGCGTGCAGAGAAGGAAAGGGAAGAACTCGAGGGAAAGCTGCGCCAGGCCCAGAAGATGGAGGCCGTTGGCCGGCTGGCAGGCGGCGTGGCCCACGATTTCAACAACATGCTCAGCGTGATCATCGGTCATTCAGGCTTGGCTCTGGAGGACATTGATCCAACTCAGCCGCTCTACGAAAGATTGGAGGAAATTAAAAAGGCCGCCGAGCGTTCAGCCGGTCTGACCCGTCAGCTGCTGGCGTTTGCCCGCAAACAGACCGTCTCCCCCAAGGTGCTCGACCTCAACGAGACCGTAGGGGGCATGACCCGCATGCTGCAGCGCCTCATCGGGGAGGATATCGACCTGGCATGGCTGCCGGGCAAGAACCTGTGGCCGGTGAAGGTGGACCCCGGTCAGATTGACCAGATCCTGGCCAACCTCTGCGTCAATGCCCGGGACGCCATCGCAGATGTGGGCAAGGTCACTATCGAAACGGGCAACGCCGCGTTCGACGAGGCCTACTGCAGTGATCACCCCGGATTCACGCCGGGTGAATATGTGCTGCTGGC
This sequence comes from uncultured Desulfosarcina sp., assembly GCA_963674765.1. Classification (GTDB taxonomy): domain Bacteria; phylum Desulfobacterota; class Desulfobacteria; order Desulfobacterales; family Desulfosarcinaceae; genus Desulfosarcina. The sequence goes on from OY771548.1 coordinate 6,353,260, forward strand.
GGTCAGTGACAACGGCGACGGCATGCCCGCCGAGACCCTCGAAAACATCTTCGAACCCTTTTTCACGACCAAGGAATCCGGCCAGGGAACGGGCCTGGGACTGGCAACGGTTTACGGGGTGGTCAAGCAAAACGGCGGTTTTATCAACGTGTACAGCGAACCGGGCCAGGGAACGACCTTCAAAACCTATCTTCCCCGGTGGGTGACCAGGGCGGACGACTTGCTGCCCGCCAAGGAAACGCGCCCCCCGAACGAACGCGGCCACGAAACGATCCTGCTGGTCGAGGACGAAATCGCGATTCTGAGGATGACGACGCAGATGCTTGAAAGACTGGGCTATGAGGTGGTGTCAGCCGGGACACCGGGTGAAGCCATTCGCCTGGCACAGGAGCATGCCGGCGAGATCCACCTGCTCGTGACCGATGTGGTCATGCCCGAAATGAACGGGCGGGATCTGGCCAAGAACATCCTGTCCCTGCACCCCAATCTGAGGCGCCTGTTCATGTCCGGCTATACGGCCAACGTCATCGCCCACCACGGTGTTTTGGACCCAGGCGTCAATTTTATCCAGAAGCCGTTTTCGAGGGCGCAGCTTGGCGCCAAGGTTAGAGAAGCGTTGGTCAAATCAGAAATGGCCGGGATGATACGCCACGTGCTTGATTGAATAGATGGCTGGCCGTTTCAAGAACTTTGAGCTGGGTAAAGTATCATTGAACTCTTCATTGCCAATTGTTTTTGTAAATCTCATTAATTTAAAGAAGATATTGTTTATGAGGAATTAAATCAAAAGTCATGCTGAATAGAATTCGACTGCTTCTTAAAAATTTATCCATTCATTATCGGCTCCTGTGGTCTTATTCGCTGACCTTTCTGTTTGTTTTGAGCCTGGCAGGGTTTGTGATTTACTCGGTGGTTCGGACCACCATTGAGGAAAACATTGAGAAAGAGCTGAAAAACTCCACGAAAAGTATTTTAAACATGGTGGAAACAGCGATAGATGTTTCTATCCGAAACCATTTAAGAGGCATCGCGGAAACCAACAAAGAGTTGATCACCGATCTATACCACAAAGTCAACACCGGCGTAATGTCCCCCCAAGAAGCCAAAGAGAGCGCAAAACAAATCCTTCTTTCCCAGTCAATCGGTAAAAGTGGCTACATTTACAGCATAAACCATGAGGGCATCATACAGATCCACCCGAAGGATGAGCTTGTCGGGCGGGATCTTTCGAAGTATGACTTTATAAAAATACAAAAAGCTAAAAAAGGCGGCTATGTTGAATATGACTGGGCCAATCCTGGAGAAAAGATCAAACGCCCCAAAGCCCTTTACATGACGTATTTTGCACCTTGGGACTGGATTATTTCAGTTTCCTCCTATAGAGCAGAATTTAAGGAACTGTTGAACATCGATGATTTCAGGCAAAATGTCCTTTCTATCACATTTGGGAAAACAGGATATCCTTACATCATGGATAGTAATGGATTGCTTGTGATCCATCCCAAACTCACAGGTACGAATATTTATAACTCCAAAGATGATAATCGACGGATGTTTATCAAGGAAATCTGTGAGCAGAAAAACGGAAAAATAATTTATCCCTGGAAGAATCCAGATGAATCGAAAGCCCGTGAAAAGTTAGTGATTTTCAACTATATTTCAGAACTGGACTGGATTGTTGCATCCTCCAGCTATTTGGAGGAATTTTATCATCCACTGAACGCTATCGCCTATTCAATTGGCGCCACTCTACTTATAACGATAGTTTTGATTGTTCCCATCACCTGGTTGATAAGCTCCAGACTTGCAAAACCGTTGCAGGCAATGATTTCTCTATTTGCTACAGGCGCACAAACCGGTTTTTCAAGACGGCTGGATGTCAAATGGGGAGGGGAAATGGATGAAGTCGCTAAAAATTACAACCGCTTTATCGGAACTCTAGAAGCCACGCGGCGACAATTGGAAAAATCCCGTCACGAACTTGAACAAAAGGTAGCGGAACGAACCGCTCAGTTATCCAAGACTGTCAGCGAGCTAGAAGCCTTATTCAACAACAGTCAGGTCGGCATTATGGTACTCAAGGGCGGGCGCCTGTTCCACAGAGGGAACCAGAGATTAGCCGATATTCTGGGTTATGATGCACCTGCAGAGATGCAGGGTTTTTCAATGAAGGAACTTCATTTGAATGAAGAACGTTTTCATGAGTTCGGAAACAAGTATTTTGGCCAATTGAAAAGCAAAAAGATGCTTCAGATCGAATATCAGCTTAAACGAAAAGACGGGTCATCCGTCTGGTGCGTGCTTTCAGGAAAGGCCTTGGACACCAACATTCCTGCTGATTTGAATGAAGGTGTCGTTTGGATACTTGATGACATCAGCAACAAAAAGCGCAATGAGATTGAACGGGAACGATTGCTCGCCGACCTGCAGGATGCCTTAAGCGAAGTCAAGCAGTTGAGTGGGCTCTTGCCCATCTGTGCCCACTGCAAAAAGATCCGCGATGACAAGGGCTACTGGAACACATTGGAAGCCTATATCGAAGATCGCTCTGACGCATCATTCAGCCATGGAATGTGCGATGAGTGTTCAGAAAAACTTTATGGTGATGAGGACTGGTACATTGAGATGCAAAAAGATAGGCAAAAATCAAACAGGCCGTGAATACTTACTGTCTATACAAGTATACTGAAATCTGCCATGCGGCTCTTTTGTCGGAATTCTGTCAAGAAAGAAAAAAATCTTCATGGGCGCACAATGAACGATACTGACTTAAAACCTGATATTTTCCAGAGGGATGTAATCTACAGGGCTCTATTTGGAATAGGTATTTTGGCGGCCTTGTATATGGTAAGCAGGCACAACTACCTCGTATTCCATACGCTGGCAGAGTTTTTTTCCATTGCCGTGGCCTGGAGCCTCTTCCTTATATTTTGGAACACCAGGGACATAATTGAAAACAAGCCCTTGATAATTTTGGGTATCGGATACCTGTTCATTGGCTCCATCGACCTTATGCATACCCTCAGCTACAAGGGGATGGGTGTTTTGAGTCCGGAAACGGGCGCCAACCCGGCGACCCAGCTATGGATCTTTGCAAGGTACCTGGAAAGTTTGACGTTATGTGTATTCGCATCGATGCGGATAAAAGAGGTGAATGCCGGCCGCGCAATTCTTCTTTTTTGTGCCGTCATTTCATTGGGGCTCCTGTCTATCTTCTATTGGGAAAACTTCCCAGTATGTTACGTCGATGGGGTTGGCCTAACAAATTTCAAGATATTCAGTGAGTACCTGATCTGTACAATTTTGATTTTTGCATTACTGCTGTTAAAAATAAATAGAACCTTTTTAGATGCAGCCGTCTACCGCAGTATGGTCACAGCCATTATCCTGACCATTTTCGCGGAATTGGCTTTCACGTTCTACGTAAGCGTTTACGGTCTTTCAAACCTGCTAGGCCATTATTTCAAAATCGTATCGTTTTACTTTGTTTACCGTGCATTGATCTGGTCCGGGTTGTCCCATCCCTATGATAGGCTCTTCCGTAAAGTGGAGAAAGAGAAGGCGTCACTGAGAATAAGCGAGCAAAAACATAAGGAGATACTTGAAACAGCCATAGACGGATTCTGGGTGACGCACACAAATGGCCGTATTCTGCAGGTCAACAAGAGTTACTGCCAAATGAGCGGCTACGGAGAGCAGGAACTTATCGGCATGGCGATTTCGGACATCGATGCGCTTGAGTCATCGGCTGATATCGAAGCGCGTATGGAAAGGGTCGTCTCTGAAAACGGGGATCGTTTCGAAACCCGTCACAGACGCAAGGACGGCACGGTGTTCGATGTCGAAATCAGCGCCCAGTACCTGTCGATGACCGGGACGGTTTCCGCTTTCATAAGGGATATCACCAATCGCAAAAAGTCCGCCGCGAGACTGAATCGCGCAACGGACCTGCTTGAACAGATTTCTGCGGCACAATCGTCGTTCATTGCGACAGGGTCCGTTCAGGCAACTTTCGACAGACTGCTCGAATCATTGGTTTCGATGACGGACAGTGAATTCGGGTTCCTGGACGAGGTGGTCACAGACAGTGACGGTTCGCTGTACAAGTTGAGTCTATCCATTTCGAATATCGCGTGGGATGAGAAGTCGTTACAGTTGTATGAGGGCCTGCGCGCCAAAGATCTGGAATTTAGAAATTTAAAGAATCTGTCGGGACTGCCTGCGCTAAGCGGAGAGCTTCTAATCTCGAACGATGCTGAAAAAGATCCGCGAGCCGGCGGGATACCTGAAGGTCACCCCCACATACGGACGTTCATGGGAATGCCGCTTTATTTTGCCGATAAGCTCGTCGGCGTTGCCGGAGTCGCCAACCGGCAATCTGGCTACGATGAGGAAATGGCGCGTTTCCTTGAGCCTTTCTTATCGGCATGCGCCAGTATTATTCACGCTTCCCGCCAGCAGGTCAAGGAAGCAGCAATGGTCTCGGCGTTGCGGGAGAGCGAAAATTTTCTGGAAACGGTTATAGAAAATATTCCGGACATGATTTTCATAAAAGATGCCAAGGATCTCCGATTCATACGGATTAATCGGGCTGGAGAGCAACTTCTCGGATATGACAGAAAAGAGATGATTGGCAAAAGCGACTACGATTTTTTCAAGAAAGATGAAGCAGATTTTTTCACAGCTAAAGACAGGGCCGTATTAGAACAGGGTGTTGTGCACGATATCGCCGAAGAGGAAATACATACCAGAACAAAAGAGAAAAGGATACTCCACACCAAAAAGATTCCTTTAATTGTCGTAGATTAAAAGATAACATGAAAATGCGGTGAGAAAAGCCAGACATGGGCTAACTGAGTCTCGGTATTTCCTTAAGACATGAAAAAGGAGATAACCGACATGAAGGAACATGTAAAGGGAAAAGCGGGCAACGAGGCCGGCGATGAAAGACCTGAACAATCCATAGATGGCGGGCCTCAGCCCAAGAAAAAATATCCAAAGCGTGGAAAACGATACTCCCGGGCCCAAAAGGATGAGATCCTGAATTATTCATCAAAAAACTCGATCGCCGAAGCGTCGGCCAAATTTGATGTGTCCGAGACCACCATATACGATTGGATCCGGACCGACAAGCGACGCAATACCGATGGAAACATTGGGGACTTCTCTGGAGTTGATGATGATCCCACAACGATTCGGGACAACAAGATCCTGGCGATGTGGCGGCAGCATCCGGGTTACGGACCGAGCCAGATCCGCAACATGCTCAAACGCTCCGGTTTCAAGGTGTCGGTAGGTACCGTACGTCACGTTATGGAGGAAAATGGCTATCTTCCACCGACACTCAAGCGCAAAGAACCTGCCGGTCGCTATGAGGCCGCACGCCCCAAAGAGTTGTACCACCTGGACTTTTACCATTTTTACGTCCACAAACAGAAAACCTGCGTCCTGTTCATTGAGGACGATTTTTCGCGCTTCATCGCCGGCTGGACGATTACGCCGAGCGAATCAGCAGGGCCGGTAATCGAATGTTTCGAACAATCGGTTCAGCGCTACGGACGTCCCGAAGGCGTCATGTCCGACCGGGGCTCGGCATTCCATTCGTGGAAGGGACTGTCCCGTTTCGAGGCGCTGCTTGAAGAGTGCGAAATCAACTATTATCTGGCGAAAAAGGCATCGGTTAACGGCAAGGTCGAGGCCCTGAATGCCAGTTTTCAGAAAGAGTGCGTACACCAGACCGAGTTCATGGACCTGACGGATGCGGCCCGCGCTATTGGCCGGTGGGTCGATCATTACAATCATCGAAGAACGCATCACGGGTTGGGCGGCCTGTTGGTTCCGGCCGACCGTTTTTATGGAATCGCGGATCAAAGCCTCAAGCGCATTGAGCAGGGGCTCGGGGCAGAAACCGCCGAGTTGACCAACCCGGACAGCCGGGGCTTGGAGCTGTTCCGGGTGATTTCCCATGGCGGCAAACCGCAAATCTGGCTGATGGGTGAGAAAATACTCGGATAAATAAAAAAGAGTTGAATGGCAGGCTCAGTTTTGAGAAGTTGCAAATTTTTCCTGAAATCAGTACCCCCAAACCAGAGTCTGCCAACGATGAATATACAAGAAGATCTCAAAAAAACAAGCTTTCATTGATTGCCTTGCACCTGCTGACCCGGGACATGGCCGAACAGGCGGGCCTTTCTTTGGAAGGACCCGTCAGTAAAATCTGCAAACAAGCCGGGGTGAACCGTACGCAGGTCTATGAGAGAAAGAATCAACTGATCAAGGCGTTTGAAGGCATCAATCTGCCGGAACCGGGTCGACCACCGATACCATCCGACCCGGCATCGGACACCGCCGGGTGGGCGCTGCGGGTCACCGTCTTGCAATACCAAATAGATAATCCCGGCGCTGTTGTCCGACATTCTGGTGGGCGAACGGGCTACAGCCCCGGCTTCAGGCGGATCATCCTCGATCTGTTCGATGATTGGATCGGGTCTCAAGAGCGGTTCTGCGAACTTGTCGAGGTCCCGTATGCGACCTTGGATACCTGGAAGGCCAGGGATGCAAACCAGGCTTACGAGCCCGCTTCTCCTCGGCCGATACCGGAATTTGGTCCAGAGGTAAATGCTGTCGCCCGGATGATCATTGAGGACTATGCCGTTTGGCAGGGGAGCGTAAGAGATTTTCTTCAATATGAGCCGAAGCGCGTTGATCTGCCGCCGAATCAGATCGTACGCGTTCTTAAAATCAGCAAAATGATCTCGTCAAAAAAAATAAAATCACCCCGTTACCGGGGCAGTACGCAAAAGGTGCAACCGGGCACGATACTGGTCACCGACGGCAAAGGCATCTCGGTGCATCTAACCGAAAGCTGTGAAAAGAGGGATTATAATTGGCAAGGTATGGTCGATCAGACCACGGCCTGCCACACCGCCGTTGTTGTGACCGAAACGGAAAATGCACATGGTGTTCTTACCGCTTATGAACAAAGCGTCGACTTTTTGGGACGCAAACCCGACGCGCTGGTTCACGACAACAAGCCGATTCATGAAGATCGTATTCTCAGGCAAACCGTTGAGCCGGACACGACGATGATCCCGGCAACACCCCGACGCCCTGAAAACAAAGCGGTAATCGAGGGCGAATTCGGCAAGTTCGAACAGGCTGTGGGGCGTATCAAGCTTGATGACAGCAGCCCCGAAAGCCTGGTAAAAAGTGCCGTCGAAGAGGTGCTGCGTGCCTATACCGCCGGCATCAACCATGCGGGCCGGTATGAGTTTCAAGGTCTGAGCCGCTTGCAAGTCCTTCGTCGGGCATGCCCGGATCCCGAAAAGGATCGCGCATTTTTAGAAAGCCTGAAGGGTCGGCGAGACCGATATAAAAAGCCTGACCAACTTCCGACCATGGGTGTGGCAAGACAGCTTCTGGATAAAGGCTTCACCGATTTTGGCCTTGACGTTGTTGACCCAAAAGGTACGCTTCGAACCTGGCTCAGTTCCCGTTATACGCCGGAGGCGATCCGGCAAGGATTAGCCATCTTTGCCACACAGCGGGCAAAGGGACGCTTGCGCTCGGAGACCGCCCACAGATACCTGGTCAAGGTCATTCAAAATTGCCAGGATGAGATCGATCTGAGGCAACAAGAGGATTTGCTTCGGGAATATGCCGAGCTTGAAAAAAGGGGCATGCTCCGAGAACTCGAAAGAGAATATGAACTGTTGAAAGCACAGTGCGATGGATCCGGGCCGACCAATGATTTGGCTTTCCAACTGAGCGAAAAGGCTGTGTTCGGCGGGATGATCCTCCAACGTTCCTTCTGGGAAGCCAAGCTGAAAAGACTGCTGCTGAAAAGCAAGGACCGAATCGACTCCGTTATCAGGCATATCCGCCGCCTTTTCGAAGCCCATTGGAACGATCGGTTCCAGCTTATCAATCATTTGATAGCCTGGAGTAGTGGTCTTACGGCTTGACGAACAATGTCGTTTGACGCTTCCGGCTAAACAAAAAACGATACCAATCGTTGTTAGTACGGTAAACGGTTCAACGGATCAGACAATTGAGGATTGTCTGATAGAACAAAAAAGCAAAAAATAATCTGTTTTCAATCTGTATGAACGGCTTCTGACTCGATTTGCCACTGAGGTGGAGTCAGACAACCCAAGGGATGACCGAGACTTTGCTCTATCTTTTTGTGTCAGGATTTAACCACTGAAAGTATTTGACATGGACATTTAATGGATGATTCAGGGACGCCGAGGTATTTGTTGGGCATATCGGAAGATATCACCGAGAAAAAACGCTCGGCAGACGCTCTCTGGGAGACCAACGAACGCATGAAAAAGGTGTTTGACAGCCAACTGGATGCGATTTTTGTATTAGATGCCGAGATTCCACCGCACATCATCACCTGCAACCAAGCTGTGGGAAGAATTTTCGGATATTCACCAGAACAGATGCTTGGCAAAACAATAGAAAGCCTTCACGTTGACAAGGACCACCTCATGCAGTTCCAGGATAGTCTCCAGCGGGTCCTCAACAGGGAAGACTATTTGCAAGACTTCGAATTTACAATGAAGCGAAGGGATGGGTCTACTTTTCCATCCAGTCATACAGTGTTGGAAATGATTGATGAAGCAGGCAGAAGATACGGTTGGGTTTCCGTCGTGAGAGACCTGACCGAACGGAAACAAACGGAAACCAGGCTTCGGCAAGCCCAAAAAATGGAATCCCTCGGCAACCTTTCCGGCGGCATCGCCCATGACTTCAATAATATACTGTTTCCGATCATCGGCATGTCCGAGTTGCTTTTGGAGGACCTCCCTGCGGACAGTCCTGAGCATGAGAACGCCGCGGAGATTTTCAACGCCGGCAGAAGAGGCAGTGATCTTGTAAAACAAATCCTTGCATTCAGCCGACAATCCGAACAAAAAAAGATGCCTATCCCCATCCAGCAGATACTCGAAGAGGTGATGAAGCTGAGCCACTCGACGATCCCCGCCAACATAGAGATCACCCAAGATATTCAAAGCGATTGCAGCGTGGTGCAGGCAGACCCCACCCAGGTTCATCAGATCGCGATGAACCTCATCACAAACGCCTATCACGCCGTGGAATCGAAAAACGGGAAAATCGCTGTTGGGCTGAGGGAGGTTGAACTCGAATTTGGACAACTGCCCGAAAGCGACCTTTTGCCGGGGAGGTATGCGCTGCTGTCTGTTTCCGACACGGGAATCGGAATCGACCCTGCCATTCTGCAAAAGATATTCGAACCTTACTTCACAACCAAAGAGCAGGGCAAAGGAACCGGCCTCGGCCTTGCCGTCGTCTATGGGATCGTAAAAGAACACCAAGGCGATATCAAGGTAGCCAGCGAGTTAGGGAAAGGCACGACCTTCAATGTATACCTGCCCATAATGGTAAAAGCCGAAGAGCCCGCATCCGCAGAGGAGAATGCAGTCTCGCAGGTTGGGCATGAGCGCATTCTTTTGGTCGACGATGAAAAGTCCATTGCAATGCTCGAAAAACAGATGCTGGAGCGGCTCGGTTACAAGGTGACCATGCGGGTGAACAGCTTGGAGGCCTTGGAAGTTTTCAAAGCCCGACCGAATGCATTTGATATGGTGGTCTCCGACATGACCATGCCTTGTATGACCGGCGACCAATTGGCCGCAGCGCTCATGGAGATCCGGCCGGACATCCCCATCATCATCTGCACCGGATTCAGCGAAAGAATCAATCAGGAACGCGCTGCGGCCATCGGAGTCAGAGGGTTTCTCATGAAGCCGGTCGCAAAGTCGGAGATGGCCAAAACGATCCGCAGCGTGCTGGATGAAAGGATGCCTGCACCATGAGAAAAAGGCTTACGATTCATGGATGGGCAAAAACGTTTTGATCGATCACCAAACGAAACAATGGACCAATGGAGAAAAGCCAACTGGATGTCAATTCCAAACACGGCCAGGTAAAGCTCTTTTTTCTACTTGCGGTTCTCGGGATTGTCGCTGCACTGACGCATGTGCACATCCCTCATACGGAGGTCCTGATTGACGGTCGCTGGGCCTTCGGATTCCTCGGCTTCGCCCTGCTCCGGCATTGGTGGGCGGCGCTTGCACTGGGCGCCTTGCTTTCCTATCCTTACGGCACGGACATTTCTTTCTGGGTCGGTTTCGGCGGTAACATGCTGTACGCCGTTCCTTCGTTGCTGGTCATTCGTCCGCTTTCAAGCCGAATGCAAAACGGCTGGGGACCGGACCCGCGGCTCTGGCTGGGCTGGTCGGTGCTTGTGCTGGCGTGTTACCAGGCATTCACTACCCCTGCGGTCTGGGCGGTGCTCGCGCTCATGGAGCGTCGGCCCGTGTGGCCGCATGTCCTGGAAGGCTGGCGGACGCAGCCCTTTCTGGTGGAATCGATTCTGGTGGCCTTGTTCTCCGCCACGGCCATGGTCGCCCTGGCTGCCCTGGCGCAGCTTCGTGCCGAACAGCTGCGGCTTGCTCACATCAACCGCGTATTGCTGGGTATCCGAAACGTCAACCAGCTGATCGTGACCGAAGAGGACCCTCAGAATCTTGTTACTCGCGCCTGCGTCAACCTGACCGAGACCATGGGCTATCTGAATGCCTGGATCGCGCTGGTTGGCGGGGAGGCGGGGCGGTCGCTCGACCTGCCGGTGGAAAAATCCGTCGGCGCAACAGCGGCAGCGGGGTTCGACGGCGGCTTTGCGTCCATGCAAAATGAAATGGAATGTGGAAAAATCCCTTCCTGTATGAAACATGCCCTGGATCGAGATGAAGTCATCGTAACCGACAATCCATCTCAACACTGCCGCGATTGTCCGTTGTCGTCCGGATATGACATGCGCACCGGCTTTGCCCGGCGCCTGACGTTCAGCGGTATAAGCTACGGCATTCTATCCGTCACCGTGCCGGCTGAATACGCCCATGACGAGGAGCAACGGAATCTGTTCGATGAAGTGGCGGGCGACATTGCCTTCGCCCTTCACAAGATCGCCATGGCCAAGCGCATGGAGGAAAGCCGGAGACGCTACCTGGAACTTTTCGAACACAGCCGCGATGGGTTTGTCATGGTGGACCCGGCCGGCCGGATCATCGACGCCAACCCCGCCTTCTGTGAGATGCTGGGGTACTCGCTCGATGAATTGAGGGCATTGCCGGATTTCTACCAGATCACACCTGAACGCTGGCGGGAATGGGAATCGACGGAAATCTGGGAAAATCGCCTGATGGGCCGGGGCTACTCCGGCACATATGAAAAGGCATATATCCGCAAGGACGGCACGGTGTTCCCCGTGGAGCTCAGATCCTACGCCGTCCGACGCGGCAAGGGCGAAATCGAATACCTGTGGGGGACGGCCCGCGATATCACCGAATTCAAAACGTCCCGCGATGCCTTGCGAAGGCAGCTGCACTTTGAACGGGGTGTTTCCGCGGCATCGACCTGCCTGCTCACCGCCCACGACGGAGACCGGAACATCACGGAATCGCTTGGCTGTCTGTGCGAAGCGGCCGACGTGTCACGCGTGTATCTTTTTCAGAACTTTCATGATGATGCCGACGGTCTTTGCATGGGGCAGACCCATGAGGCCTGCGCGGCTGGCATCGTTCCTCAAATCGACAACCTCGAGCTTCAGCGCGTTGCCTATTCGGACGGCTTTGATCGCTGGCGGAAAGAGCTTGCCGATGGCCGCCACATATCAGGACACGTCGCCGATTTTCCGGAAGGCGAACGGGAAATTCTCGAACCTCAGGAGATCGTTTCCATTTTAATCATTCCGGTACTGGTCGCCGGTGCGTGGCATGGATTCGTCGGTTTCGATGAAACCCGTCAGCGCAGAGAATGGTTCAAAGAAGAGGTGCTGCTGCTGAGAACCGCCGCTGAATTTTTAGGCGGTTATTTGACCCAGCTTAAAGCGGAAAAGGATCTGAAGGAAAGCGAAAAAAAGTTCCGGATACTCGTCGATCAGGCCGCCGACATGCTGCTCGTTCACGACATGGAGGGCCGAATTATCGATGTGAACCAGGCGTCCGTAGCCGGCTATGGCTATTCCAGAGAGGAACTGCTGTCCATGAAGGTCGTTGCTTTAGATCCGGATTATATTGAAAGAGAGAATTCGGGTCGATTTTGGGATCGTTTCGAAATGAACGAGACCTTCCGATTCGAGGCCAGGCAAAAACGGAAGGATGGAACCACATTCCCTGTCGAGGTTTCCATCACGAAGCTGATGATCAATGAAAAGCATGCCATCATGGGGTTGTGCAGGGATATTTCGGACCGGAAAAAGGCGGAAAAAGAGAGAGAAAAAATTCACGCCCGCCTGCAGCAGGCGCAGAAAATGGAAGCCATCGGCGCACTCGCGGGCGGCATCGCCCACGATTTCAACAATATTTTGTTTCCCATTGTCGGGATGTCCGAATTGCTGCTGGAGGATATCCCTTTCGATCGGCCTGAACATGAAAAAGTCCAAGAAATATTAACGGCCGGCAAGAGAGGGGGGGCGCTTGTTAAACAAATCCTGGCCTTCAGCCGTCAATCCGAAGGCAAGAAAATGCCTGTCCGCATTCAGCAAGTCGTACAGGAAGTCATCAAGATGGTTCGCGCCACGATTCCAGCCAACATCAACATATCCCATCACCTGCAACGGGATTGCGGTCCGGTCATGGCGGAACCTACCCAAGTGCACCAAGTCGCCATGAATTTGATCACCAATGCGTATCATGCCGTTGACCCAGCCAATGGAAAGATATCCATCCGACTCAAAGAGATCGTTTTAGATGCGGGAACCCTGGCCGGAAGGGATATCGAAGCGGGCGCCTATGCCTTATTGATCGTCTCCGATAACGGATGCGGTATTTCTCCCGGCAACATGGAAAAAATTTTCGAACCCTATTTCACGACAAAGGAACAAGACAAGGGCACCGGGATCGGTCTCAGCACGGTATACGGTATCGTCAAAGAGCACGGTGGCGATATCCAAGCTTACAGCGAATTGGGAAAGGGTACGACTTTCAATATTTATTTGCCGTTGATGGTGAAGGCCCCTGATGCCGTCTACAAAAATATTTGCGAAATCAGTCCCTCCGGCAAGGAGCGCATTCTGCTGGTTGATGATGAGGCCGCCATCGCGAGGCTCGAAAAACAAATGCTTGAACGACTCGGATACCGGGTTGCCTCCCGCGTGAGCAGTCTGGAGGCGCTGGAGGCGTTCAAGGCATCGCCTGGGTCCTACGATCTGGTGATCACGGACATGTCCATGCCGAGCATGACGGGAGACCGGCTTGCCAGAGCGCTGATCGCGATCCGGCCGGATATTCCGGTGATCATGTGTACGGGATTCAGTGATCAAATAAATGCCGACCGCGCCAAAGAAATTGGAATCAAGGGATTTTTAATGAAACCGGTCGTCAAGACCGAGATGGCCAAGACGGTGCGGAAAGTGCTGGATGACAGGGTCTCGTTGCTGTGACATTTGATGTGTCCAATGAATTTGCATCGATCCAATCATGAGGAGTATCAAGGTAGAAATGGCAATTGAAAAAGAACAATGGTTTGACAGGTTGAGGGACCTGGCGGAACAAATGGCAGCGGATACTGAAAATGATGCAGTCAACCTGAAGGCATCCGATTTTACTTCCTTGGTGCATGAAATCAAGGTTTATCAGGTTGAACTGGAGATCCAAAACGAAGAGCTGCGAAAAGCCCAAACGGAATTGGCGCAATCTCGTGATCGTTTTTCAGCGTTGTTTCAGAAGGCCCCGGCGGGCTACGTTGTCTTGAGCGAAGACGGCCTCGTTCTGGAGGCCAACCACACCGCATCCAAAATGCTGCAAAGGGGCCGGAGCGAGCTGCTAAAGAAGCCGTTTTTTCCATACATCCTCCCGGAAGACCGCGGCCAGTTTTTGGGAAGATTCAGATCTTTTTACAAAAACCCCAAGGGAAAATTCGTTGAGGTCCGGATGACCAGGCGCGATGGATCCTCATTTCATGCCCGGATGGAGGCAGAACGCATCTCCATCCTCCATGAGGCAGATGAAAATCGGCCTGTGCATCAATTCTGCCTCTTGATAACCGATATAACGAAAACCAAGGAAGCGGAAAACGCATTAAAAAGAAGTGAATCGGAATACAGGAACCTGACAAATTCCCTGAACGACGCCATCGTTCTGGCCGACACGAACGGGCAGATCATGCTGTTCAACCCGAGCGCGGAAAGGCTTTTCAATTGTAAGGCGCAGGAGGCTGTCGGCACCTCGGTGGCTCGCTTTTGCCCCCCGGAACTCAGGAAGGAGCAGACGGAAATGATGCGTCAGGTAATGGCCAACGGATTCGTACCCCCTTACCAGACCCAAAGGCTAACGGCAGACGGCCGGCCCGTTGACGTGGAAATCGCTTTGAGCGCCCGCACCGACGACACCGGAAAATCGGTCGGTCTCATCGCCGTCATGCGGAACATTACGGCGCTCAAAGCTGTCGAAAGAAAAGTCAAGGAAAGCGAACTGCGGTTTCGCTCTTTTGTGGAAAGCGCCAACGACCTCGTCTATACCATCGATCCCGACGGCGTGTTCACGTATATTTCACCGAACTGGCTCGAGTTCGTGGGGGAGCCGGCGGAAAAGGCCGTTGGAACGTCTTTCGAACCCTACGTCCATCCGGAAGACCTTCACCTTTGCCAAAATTTTCTCCGACTTGTCCTTTCCACCGGAAAAAAGCAGAGTAGTGTTGAATACCGTGTCCGCCACCGTGACGGTTCCTGGCGATGGCATTACTCCAACGGCGCCCCGCTGACAGACGCGGAGGGAAATGTCGTCGGCTATCTTGGCATTGCCCGGGATATCACGGACCGAAAAGAGATCGAAGCGAAACTGAAGGACAATGAGCGCTACCTGCGGACGATCCTTCAGACCACGGTGGACGGATTCTGGGAGATAGACAGCAGCGGGTGCATTGTCGAGGTCAACCAGGCGTACTGCACCCTATCGGGCTATGACCGCAATGAAATCCTCGGCATGCGCATCGGAGATCTGGAGGCCGTTGAAACACCCGAGGAAACAGCGGCGCATTTTCAGCGAATCCTATCCAACGGCCATGATATATTCGAAACATGGCACCGGCGAAAAGACGGCAGCGTGTTTCCATTGGAAGTATCTGTCACCTTGATCGATTCAAGGGGCGGCCGAATGGTCTGCTTCTGCAGGAATCTTACCGAACGAAAAGCCATCGAGCGGGAACGGGAGAAGCTCATCTCTGAACTGAAGGGCGCTTTGGCGAACGTAAAAACGTTGAGCGGTCTGCTTCCTATTTGTTCACACTGTAAAAAGATTCGGGACGACAAAGGATATTGGAATCAAATCGAGTCTTATATCCGGGATCATTCAGAAGCGGAATTCAGTCATGGTATCTGCCAGGAATGCGCTAAAAAACATTATCCGGATTTTGACCTTTTCGATGAAGATGACGTTCAAGGGTGATTATCCCAAAGTGGCGCATTCACGGACCTGATTGTTGTGGTAAGGGTCAAAAATATAAAGGGTAAACAGAAAAAATGAAAAGTTTTCGCCTTTCCGATCTCATTGACACGGCAGCACTTCAATCGATGGCCGACTCCCTGTATCAATCGACGGGAATGCCGATAGGCATAATCGATGCGATCGATGATTCGATTATTGTGGGCGCAGGATGGCAGGATATCTGTACAAAGTTTCACCGTATGAACCCAAAAACGTTATCCAGATGTCAAGAGAGCGATAATTATATCAAGCATCAGCTAAAAGAAGGAGACGTTTGTAAATACAAATGTAAGAACGGTTTGTGGGATATCGGCATACCCATCTTTGTCCATGGGAATCATCTGGCTACAATGTTCTTAGGCCAGTTTTTTTATGAAAATGAAATTCCCGAGAGAAGGTTCTTTATCGATCAAAGCCGAGCGTTCGGTTTTGATCTCGACGCATATCTTCAAGCGCTGGATCAGGTGCCTTACTTTACCAATGAAAAAGTTGAAACCATACTTGTATACAACAAATCACTCGTCAGGTTTATAACGAACTTGGCAGAGGGTGTGGCGAAACGAATTTTGGCCGAAGAAGAAATGCGCAAGAGCGAAGAGAATTTTCGCAAACTCATCGAAAATGTGATCGACTGGGTCTGGGTCGTAGATGAAAGTGGAACTTACACCTACGTGAGCCCTCAGGCAGAGATACTAATGGGATACACTGCAGATGAAATCATTGGCAAGACCCCCTTTGATTTCATGTCTCCGTCTGAAGAAATGCGAGTCGGTCCCATTTTTCACGAAGCCTTGGCAAGCCGTGAAAGGATCCAGGGGCTGGAGGACACGCTTTTGGCCAAAGATGGCGCCAACGTCATTTTTGAAACAAACGCCAGCCCGATGTATAGTTCAGAAGGAATTTTTATCGGTTATATGGGAATCTGCCGCGACATCACAAAGCGAAAGCATGACGAGGAAGTTCTGCGAGAAAGCGAGAAGCGCATCAGCAGCATTTTAAGAAGCGCTCCGGTCGGCATCGGCGTCGTTGTCAACCGGATGCTTACAGACGTCAACAGCCGATTGTGTGAGATCACGGGGTATGACAGGGGGGATTTGATCAACCAGAGTGCAAGAATCCTGTACCCAGACGATCAAGAATTTGAATTTGTAGGTCGAGAGAAGTACGCGCAAATCGAAAACCGAGGAACAGGGACGGTGGAGACACACTGGCAACGCAAAGACGGCGTTGTCATAGATGTGCTGCTCAGCTCGACGCCTATCGACTTGAGCGATCAATCCAAAGGAGTCACTTTTACGGCTCTTGACATCACCGACCGCAAAAAAATTGAGAATGCGTTGATGAATAGTGAGCGCCGATTCAGGGAGCTTGCCGAATTACTTCCGGAAACCATATACGAAATGGACTTGGGAGGAAATCTGACCTATGCAAACCAAAAAGCGTTCGAGAAGTTTGGATATTCCAACGAAGATTTCGACTCAGGCTTGAACGCATTTCAAATGGTAATCGACGAAGAGCGGCCAAAGGCAAAAGAAAACTGCAAGAAGATTGTCGCGGGCGAAACCGTTGGAATGACGGAGTATACGGCACAGAGAAAAGACGGGACGACGTTCCCCGCGCTTTTGCATTTTTCGTCGATTCAAAGAAATGGTGAAGTCGTCGGGCTGATCGGGTTTATTATCGACATTACGCAAGAAAAAAATTTGCAAGCTCAGCTCGAGCAATCCCATAAAATGGAAGCCATTGGCACCCTGGCAGGTGGCATCGCCCATGAATTCAACAACATGCTTGGCATTATCATTGGCAACGCGGAACTTGCCATCGATGATATCCCGGAATGGAACCCGGCGGCGGACTGTATCCACGAAATCCGGACCGCATCCCTGCGCGCAAGGGACGTTGTTCGCAGGCTGCTGAGTGTTGCACGCAAATCCCCCTCAACCAAAAAGCCCGTAAAGATTGGCACGGTCGTAGAGCAATCTCTGGGTTTTCTCAGAAAGACGATCCCGAGTACAGTCAGCATCCAGCAGGACATTTTATGCACGACAGAGACAATTTTGGCAGACCCTGCAGAAATCCGTCAGGTAATCATCAACCTTTGTACGAATGCTCGACACTCCATGAACGAGGAGACGGGTGTCGTCCACGTAAACCTGGAGACCATTATGTTGGATCAATTGTCGAAAGATCGATTCGACAACATGAAACCCGGAGCGTATGTCAAACTGACTGTAACCGACACAGGTCAGGGCATTCAACCGGAAATGCTGAGGCGTGTGTTCGATCCCTATTTTACCACCAAAGATGTCGATAAAGGTCTCGGCATGGGGCTGGCGGTTGTTGATGGTATCATCAAAAAACATGATGGCGCGATCCACATTGAAAGTGAGGTCGGGAAAGGGACCACCGTTGAGGTGCTTTTCCCTGTTATCGAGGCCCAAGAAAATATCGAGATTAACCAACAGGAGACACCGCCTGCCGGGACAGGACGGATTTTATTGATTGATGACGAGCCCTCTGTCTTGAAAACGGTTGCGCTGATGATTCAACGATACGGCTAGGGAGCATTACCTGTTTCTACCAATCCGGTGAATCTGATATAACAGGTTAGAAAAATTCATAAATAACTGGACAGTCTTGGAGATTCATAGTATGCCTTTATGGGAAGTGTAACCTTTTTCTAAGGAAGCTCCCATGCTAGCTGCTATAAAAACAGAAGCTATCAATGCCGAAAACTGGAAATCATCGTTCCTATCATTTGCCAGTGATTGGTTGGATGAAATCGAAAAGGATCACCCCATGGACTCGATAACAGATATATCAAAAAGTCTTTTCCAAAATCGTTCGAAAATCATGGGGCAAGCGGCGTTGGCGCTCATCGAGAAACAATTTGGCCATTTGCTGGAACAAACCCATTGTGAATGCCCACTTTGCGGTCGTGTCATAAAAGCCAAACCTGAAAAGGTCCGGCGAGAAATCGATACGGCCATTGGGTCTGTTACGCTTTACCGGCCATATTTTTATTGTCGCTCCTGTTCGTTTGGCTTTTATCCTTTGGATGACGCATTGGGGCTTTCCCAGAGGAAGGCACAATCCGATATCCAGGAGTTGGAAGCGTGGTTAGCTGCAGAGATGCCCTATGAAACCGCAAGCGAAGCCCTTGAACGATGTGCGGGCATTCAATTCAGCAACCACCATGTCCACGATGTGGTCAACGAGATTGCAGATGATATTCAATTGCTTGATGTTTGTCCCGATAAAACAGAAATTCATCAAAGAATTGAAAAACTGTCCGCCGATCGATTTCGTCGTCCGGTGCTCATGATTGGTATCGATGGCGCCCACGCGCCAACACGTCCTGAACCCAGTCCTCGGAAAGGGAAAAGGGGCAAGGGCGAATATAAGGAGGTCAAAGGCTTTCGCATCTATCTGTTAGATGACAACCAGATTGTTCATTTGATTAGTTGGCACCAAATCAAAAGCGATAAAGAGTTGGCTGACGATCTTACCCAAATCAAACAAGCAGGGTTGATTCCTGAAGACAAAGTCCGGATATGCGTCATCGGAGATGGCGCGCCCTGGATCTGGAATCGGGCACAAGAGCTATATCCAGATGCCAAAAAGGTTTTGGATTTTTATCATTGCAGCGAGTACCTGCACGATTTGGCCAATGCTCAATACGGAAAAAACAGTCAAAAAGCACGGGAGTGGGTTGAGGCGACCTTTTCACGACTATTCATGAATAATGCAGATCAAGTTATTGCCGGTATCAAACGGATGAAGCCCCAATCTGATGATGCCAAGGAACAAATCGATAAAACTGTGCGGTATCTCGGCGAGCGAAAGCACATGATCAATTATGGCGCATTAAAGCGTGGTGGTTTCCAGATTGGAAGCGGCGGCATAGAAAGTTCGAATAAATTTATCTCGAATGTCCGTCTCAAACGATCTGGCGCTTGGTGGTACCCAACGAACGCAAACAATATTTTGAAACTTCGCTGTGCAAAATACAACGGGACATTTGATCGGATAATGGAAAACAGAAAGAGAAATATTACACCGAACCTAGCTGATAGAAAAGGACTCAATTTTCGCCTTATTTCAAACAATTCGTGAGAAACGGGTAATGCTCCCATACGGCTATGAAGTGGTCAAAAGTTCTTCCAGCAGTGAGGCGTTAGACATGTTTCGGCAGCAGCCCAATCGGTTTGATCTGGTGATCACAGACATGACGTTGCCAATGATGCCTGGAGATCGGCTATCCCGAGAAATGATGCGGATAAGGCCTGATGTACCCATTATTCTCTGTACGGGCCATAGTGAACGTATAGACGAAGAAAGAGCTCAAGAATTGGGAATTCAAGCTTTTATTATGAAACCATTTTCAAGACGAGCTATCCTAAAAACGATACAAGGAGTGCTCAAAGAAATCGGAACCTGAAAATTGACGGAGTCCTCTGAAATTTCATCCCGATCTTCATGCACGCTAAAGGTAACCACATATGCCCCCCAAACCCACTTATGAAGAACTGGAGAAACGGCTCGCTGAGCTTGAATCTCAGGTTGCTCGACATCAAGCCGCGGAAAACAGAAATCCACCGGAGATGCTTCCTGTTCTTCTGGAGGCCTTTCAGCACATTCCTCTGTGCAAATCATTCGAAGATGCCGCCAAAATGATTTTTGACCAATGCAAACAATTGACCGGAGCAAGGTCGGGCTACGTCGCCCTTCTTTCCGCTGACGGTGAAGAAAACGAAGTGCTCTTTCTGGATGCCGGTGGATTGCCGTGCGATGTCGACCCCGATCTCCCCATGCCCATTCGCGGATTGCGGGAAGTGGCCTACAGGACCCAAGCGGTCGCCTACGACAACGAATTCCCCGAAAGCCCATGGGTGGAATTTATGCCTCGCGGACATGTGCGGCTGGACAACGTCCTTTTCGCCCCGTTGAACATCGAAGAAAGCACGGTGGGGGTAATTGGCATTGCCAACAAACCCGGAGGATTCAATGAGCAGGATGTAAACATCGCAGCAATCATGGGCGACCTGGCCGCCATCGCGCTGACCTATGCCAAGGCCCAAGATTCATTGAGACGAAAGGATCAATTCCTGGAGGCTATCTACAACGGCATCAGCCATTCCATTTTTGTCGTTGATGTATTGGCGGGAGGAGAATTTCGTTATGCGGGTTTAAATCCGCAGCATGAGGAGCTTACCGGTAATACGAATGATTCTATTCGAGGGAAAACGCCGCATGACGTCTTTCCTGAAGACGCTGCCCAGACCGTCATTGCCCACTACAGGGAATGTGTTCATGCCAATCAGCCGATTACCTATGAAGAGTGGCTGCCGTTCAGAGGGAATCTAACGTGTTGGGAAACGACGTTACATCCTCAGATCAGCAAAACAGGACACGTCTATCGTATTGTCGGTAAGAGTCAGGAGATAACCAAACGAAAAGAAACCGAAAACGAACTCAAGGAGAGCGAAGCCAAATTTCGTGCCCTCGTTGAAAATGCACCCATGTCCATCATGATGCTGCGAGACGGTAAGTATGTGTACGGCAATCCTGCCAGCGTACGTCTGCTTGGCTTGCGTGGACCTGAAGAGATTATCGGTCTCAATGCGCTTGACACCATTGAACCCGAATTTCATGCTACCCTGTTGAATCGTATGAAAAACCTTGAGGCGGGAAAAAACAACCCGCCCGTGGAGATCAAGATCAGAAGACCGGATGGCGAATGCCTGTGGACGATTTCCACCTCCGTTCCGGTGCAAATGGAAGGACGGCAGACAGTCATTATCGTTGGACAGGACATCAGCAAACAAAAACAAATGGAAACGCAGATTCGGCAGACCCAGAAGTTGGAGTCGATAGGAACGCTGGCCGGAGGCATTGCGCATGATTTCAATAATATCTTGTACCCCATCATTGGAATGGCCGAGATGCTGATGGAAGATCTTCCTTCAAGCAGTTTGGAGTATGATAACGCTGTTGAAATATACCAAGCCGGTAAGCGGGGTAGCCAGCTTGTGAAGCAGATTCTGGCGTTTAGCCGACAAACCGAGAAGGAATTGATCCCCGTTGGCGTTCAAAAAATCCTGAAGGAAGTGCTGACGCTAAGCCGGTCAACCATTCCTTCCAACATCGAGATCATTGAGGATATCCAGAGCGATTGTGGTTTGGTTATGGCGGAACCCACACAGATCCATCAAGTCGCAATGAACCTGATTACCAATGCATACCATGCTGTAGAAGAAACCGATGGTCAAATTTTGGTTGGATTAAAAGAAGTCGAATTGAAACGGAATGACACGAAAGCCGGCGCTTTCAAGCCGGGAAGGTACGTTCAACTGGCCGTTTCCGATACCGGTCACGGTATTGATCCGAAAATTATGAACAAAATTTTCGATCCGTACTTCACAACGAAGAAAAAAGGTAGAGGGACGGGGCTTGGATTGGCAATGGTCCACGGTATCATTCAGGCGCTTAAAGGCAATATTATGGTTTCCAGTGAGCCAAGCAAGGGTACGCGTTTTACCATTTTACTGCCCCTTTTTGAGAGACAGCCCAAGGAAGAACGTGTTTCCGAGGAAGGCACCTTGCCAACCGGAACGGAACGGATTCTACTGGTTGATGATGAAAAATCGATCGTCCGTCTGGAGCGCAATATCCTGGAAAGACTGGGCTATCAAGTCTCGGCTCAGGTCAGCAGTGTTCAGGCACTGGAGATCTTCAAAGCCAATCCCACTGAATTTGATATGGTGCTTTCGGACATGACCATGCCCGACATGACCGGTGACCGCCTTGCAAAAAGGATGTTATCTATTCGAAAGAATATACCGATTATCATTTGTACGGGATTCAGCGAAAAGATTGATCGGGAAAAGGCAAAAGAAATGGGAATAAAGGGGTTTTTAATGAAACCGATTAAAAAATCTGCGATAGCCCAAATGATAAGGAAGGTGCTGGATGAATCCAGGGATAACACTTGATTTTATTTTTTTAGAGCGAATTGGCCATTGCTTTTTTCATCGTCAAAAATTGTTATCGATATGAATATAAATGTTTGAATCGTAGATTGCCAAAGAGTGAAAATGGAAAATAATGCCCAGCGTACTATAATGATAGTGGATGATGAAAGTCTCGTCCGGAGCACGATAAAAAGACAACTAAAAAAGAGGCAATTCGATATTTTGACTGCAGAAAACGGGGAACAGGCTTTAAATCGCATTCAGACCGACACCCCGGATGTTTTAATCTCGGACTTGTTCATGCCTGAGATGGATGGTTTCGCGCTGATGGAGATTGTGCGTGATGAATATCCTGAACTTCCGATCATTGTCATTTCCGGTGAAGGCGATCGAGGGGATGTGATAAAAGCCCTGCGCCTGGGCGCCTGGGATTATTTGTACAAGCCTATTGAAAGCGCCTCCTTTTTGTTTTTGGCGATCGATCGTGCCCTTGAAAAGGCCAAGCTTCTCATTGAGAATCGGTTTCACCGTGAACGACTGGAAGCGTTGGTGGCTGAAAAGAGCGCTGAATTGATGCAGCAACAGCAAATACTTGAAGATAAAGCCATCAGCCTTGAAAAGGCCAATGAGGCCCTCAAGAGCCTCTTAGATCAGCGTGATATCGAGAAAAACGCCATCGAACAAACGATGGTCGGCAACCTGAAGCGCTTTGTTTTCCCTTATCTTGATGAACTGGGATCTTTGTCATTGGACAATCGCGTATCATCCTACTTGGGGATCATTCGTACAAACATCGAGGCGTTGATATCTCCTGTCTCTAAAAGCATCAGCGGAGCTTATCAAGAGCTGACGCCTGCTGAAATACGAGTGGCTGATCTTATTCGCCAGGGCCAATTGACCAAATCCATTGCATCCATCTTGAACGCTTCTACAAGTACAGTGGAAAAGCACCGCAACAGTATTCGCAGAAAATTCAAAATATTGAATAAAAAAGTGAACCTGCGAACCTATCTCGATTCTCTCGCCTGACGCTTTGCATCTATTTTATATAGACATTATTTAGGTATTTATTTCCTGTTATCAAGGAAGTCAACCTGCCGAAAATATAAGTGAGTGCTACCCGAAGTAGGCGGTTGTCGAGTTTGCCGCAGATTCAAGGCAGCGGTCGTGGCGCTATCATCGGCTTTCCGTCGCTTCAAATGAAATTAAACGAAACAATTTCAAAACTCGAAAGGTTTTCTGATAAATATCAAAAAGAGAATTGGATGTTATTGAGAAAAAAGACATATTTCAGTGATTATGTTGAATAGAACATTTTACTTTTTGAGACATTAAAGTGATAACAGAGAATTGCATAGATCCGTTTTTAGCTGTGATTGAAGACATTTTTAAAAAGGAGATCTATCTACCTTTGGAAATAAAAGACCCGCTGCTTAAGAGAAACAAGAGAACGACTCATGAAGTAAGTAATATTATAGGTTTGAGTGGCGATATAACAGGGTGCATAAGCATCAGCATGACGGAAAATTTAGCGATTAAAATTGCATCTGCCATTGCAGGTTACAACTTTCTTAATTTCAACGGTGATTGCGTCAATGGCATCAAAGATTTCGTGAAAATTATAATTGAAGACGCGGAATCCTTGTTTGTTCGTAAAAACATATCAATTTCTTATAAAAAATTGATCATTGGAGATCTTAAAATCGACTACCCTGCTGATTTATCAATGATTGTTATGATTCCGTGCACCGTTATGGAAGATCTCTTTTCCATAGATTTTGGTGTTAAAGAAACCTAACCTGAGCGATTCAGCCGCCGAACAGAGCTTTAGAGTAGAAATTCCGGAAGCAAAAGCGCCCGCCTCACGGTCGATGCGGCTGCCGCTTCAACCACTCACCCAAAAACCAGCATTTATGGGCTTAAGCACAAAACAAAGCGACTTTCGGACGCACCCGTCCTTGGGATTTCGTTGCAATCGGCTGATTCCGGTGCCGTTTATACGATAACCGGCGCTGTCCGGCATCGCTGGAACAACTCGGGCAGCCGCAGCCTTTCCAAACAAGATTGGCTAACCTTCAGGATCGTTTCTTTGCTGTGGTAAACGATCTTGCCGGCAATATCGATCAATCGCCTGCGCACCGTGGAGGCATAGGAACTGATCCCAACCACTGGAGCACCGACATCTTCCTTGAACGATTCGAGCAGGAAATGACCGACCAGCATCGTATAATACCAGGCCGCGTTGGGAGCAAACCGCTTGAAGGGCAACTGCTCATGGCCGAAGTCCTTCAACGCCCGGTTGGCCAATTCGTCGCTGCCGCGTTCGTGATAACAGGCGATCAGCCCGTTGGCCGTCAAATAGCCAAGCGCGCCGGCGTCTTTAAGGAACCGGTCGATCGCCTGACCCTGTCCGATGTTGGTGACGATGATCGTGTCCGGGCGGCAACCCGGCAGATACAGTTGGTGGTAATCGTCATGCATCAAACGGCAATAGATGGCCCGCCGAAACCGCTTCCAGTTGCCTTGCCGGCATCCAAACTCGGCATATTGCCAGGATTCATTCTTCGTGGATTCGAATCGTTGCCATCGGTTTTCATCCCAGCCGGCGGCGACCTGCTTGATGTTCTCGTACATCTTGCCGCCGCACACATAGCCGACCTGCAGGGCTTCGCACAGATGGAAAATCTTCTGGTCGAAAAAGCCGCTGTCCATGCGGATGACGATCGGCACGTCCCAACGATAGTCTCTTTTGATTTTGATGACCATGTGCCGGATCATGTTCAGCACGGTGTCACCATGATTGGAA
Source organism: uncultured Desulfosarcina sp. (assembly GCA_963674765.1). Taxonomy (GTDB): domain Bacteria; phylum Desulfobacterota; class Desulfobacteria; order Desulfobacterales; family Desulfosarcinaceae; genus Desulfosarcina. Next base: position 6,378,555 of record OY771548.1, read on the forward strand.
TGTTTGTCCCCGCCACGGAATACCGCATCCACGATGAAGCGCCCCCAGTTCATCTGCAGGGGCTGGAATCCCTTTTTCTTCTTGTAGGTGGGTTTGACGCCATCACGGCACAGGGCATCGTCGTTGTCCATCACCATCGTGTCGACCCCCAACTCGACAACATCGGGGCGGACGACCCGCAAGCGCCAGAGGAAAAGGGTTTGCAGCAGACGCCGGAACAAAAACACCCGCGTCCAGGCAAACGCCTTGAAAAATCGTTTCACCTGGTGGGAAGAGGCCATGTCTGCGCGATCGGTTTCGATCCCGCCGGCATACCCGTCATCCTCACGAAGCTGGTCAAAATAGGTCAAACGTCGGCTGGTGCCGTCAACGAAAAAGCACAGCACCTGCTTGAACAGTTCTGCAATGGGCAATCCCTTGCGGTTTCTGCGGATGCTTCCAAACCACCGGTCGAGCCAATCGAAGATCTCGATACCGTGCAGATAGGCAACGGAAAGGGCCAGCCCCGCCCTTCCGGTCAATCGGTCAGAAGTAGCCTCGATCCGTCGAATTTTGAGTTCATTTTGCCGGTAGTTTTTGCTATGCTTGCTCATAGAGTCCTTTACCAATTGGGTGTGTTCGTGTTTGTTCTGAACTTGGCAGTTTTTAACAAATATTATAGCACGTTATCCAATTATAAAGGACTCTTTTTTTGAAAAAATCGCTCAGTTTAGGAGAAAGCTGATCCAGACGATCAACGATCAAATAAAAACAGTTAAGAAGACTAAACAATACATTACCGGCGGGGGGCTCGTCCTCCTGTTGCCGGACCAGGTATGACAGATTGCATCTTTAATCCTTGATGGGTTTTGCCTGGTTTTTCATTTAACACCGATTTTCGCGCACCGCGTCCATATAATAAACCAACGGCTGCCTTTGCCGAGCAAATCTAAAGAAAAAAAGCAATATCAATTAGATAAAGAATTTGACCAATTCCAGGCCAGGCAAGATTCTTATGCGTTGTGACGAATACAAGCCTTAAAAACCGAAGTTAAATTGGCAATCTTCTTCACCCCCTCGAAAGAGGGCTAATTAAAAAGCCAATAATATCAAGCCAAAACGCAACATGAGCGTGGACTCGCTAACTGAGGGAAACGCGGTCACAAAAAGTGATGGATTGATTTGAAAAGCAAATCTTTATTGTTACCGGATACGAAATAAATTGATTTCTAGTTGTCGATCTCACCTGTCAAATGTTGTGATATATTTTATTCGGATCGTCTGGCATAGATTCCTTCCGGTGCATATTTGTACAGGGTATCACAACCTAATAGAATCACAAATAATTTGTGATATCTTTATGTATATCCCCCAACAGAACAAATATCATTTTTGGGTTAGATAGACACATAGGCTAAGTTACTTGGTATGAAAAATCAGTTTGCATTTATACCAAAACCTTAAGGGCTTTAGCGATCGACTCTCTCCTTGAGTTCCTTACCAGCCTTGAAAAAAGGCAGCTTCTTCGGCGTAACCTCGACATCCTCGCCAGTCATAGCCCACGAAGTATACGCTAGCGAATTCTGTAACGCGTTACACTATTTTCCCTGGTGCATGTGGCTATTGATACCTGCCCAGTTTGGGGTGAGGCAGGTATCAATAGCCACATGCACCAGGGGTTGAGGCGGAAAAGCAATTGTGAGCCTATGAATTTATTAGGTTTGAGGCCGTTACACCTTTTGCAAACATCATGTACAATATTCGCTAGCCACTACACGAGGGCATCAAAAAAAAAATCAGATTTTTCCTAAATTTTTTGTCCGGCAACCACACTATCCATATAGAAGCAAGCGGTTGAGACAGACGATTCAAGGAATTTTGAAAGAGAGAGTGGGGGCGTTTGTGTTTAAACTTAAATTATATTGTGTTTCCAAGTGGTTATTGACGTCGGCGTGTTTTTGCGGTACAGAGAGAAGTATTCTGCATAATGGGCTGAAGTGGCCCCCCAGATTGGCCCCCCAAGGGGCTAACCTGCACCATTTCTTGGAAGCTGGCGCTCCAGGTGGCCCCCTAAACAGTGGCAGAAAATAGATACGGCCCAGTCCCTGAGAGAGCTGAGCCGCATTATAAATAACTGAAATCGTTATTTTTTTCGATTTGGTGCCGAAGGGGAGATTGCATTTTGACGACTAAGTAGCTGAAATCATTACACCCAAAACCGGGTAGGTTGTGGGTTTTTCACCGAAATCCGCAACCTATCCGCAACCACTTTCCGCCTTTCTCCACTCCGCCAAAATCGGTCTAACCCTCTATAATAGATTAAAAAAATAATTCCCCTCTTAACATTTTTCGGATCATTGGTAAAGTGTCTTGCACAGGCACCCACAGCACCCCATTTACGATCTACCATCCTGCCACAATGCGCCAACATAGTCAGTCTCCTCTGCCCTGTCCCTTTCATGAAGTACGGTCGTCATGGTCCGGCTTTCGCGCACGTTTTGACCATAGTGCCAGATTGTAATTGGGGCCACTACGGTTTTACATCTATGTAAATGAACACATTGGCCCATTATTTTCAGAAAACCATTGCAAATTGGTTAAAAAAGACCTTTTTAAGGGGACCAATCAATAATGGTGAAAAAGACAGCCGGCATCATTCTGGACACCGCATTACCTCATTAATCACCGGTTCCGGCAACGGGCGGGGTAAAATGATCGCACCTAAACCATCCCCGCCCCCTACCTCGGCTCCCCTGCCCTCTTCGAACTCCCTGACTGTTGCAGCAGCAACCCAGGAATCTATCATATCCTTGGGACCGGGCGAGCAGGCAGAAAAATCGGTTTCTATGCGGACATCCGTGTTCCCCTGAAGCAGCGTATAAGAAGCGGTGGGAAACACTTCGTGGACTGTTGCAAGACCATCGAGGGCTTCGTAGAGCCTGAAACCCAGCTGCATCCATTCCGGGGCTTCAGCTTTTAGGGGTGTCCATTGTGGATTGGCGATACGGTGTGCGCTGATGACAACTTCACAGTGCCGGCCGTATCCTCTTTGGGTGCTTCGTTTGTCCCATCGCCGCTTGTTTTTGTTCCAATACCATTTGCGTCTGGAAATCAGTGGCATTCGGGGAGCATCGATACCGACAACGATCTGGCCAGATTCAGATAATCGTTTCACAAGATCTACTGCGTCCGCTTCAGCGTTTGAGAACCAGCCGGATTCGATCAAGGTGCCGGTATTGTCGATGACGGCATAGCAGCAGTTCCGGCGGATTTGGATGTCGATGCCGATAAATGACAATTCCCTCATCTCCGTGATTCGCTATTCTTTCTCAAATCCTTGGCTGGAAAACTTAAGCGTATGGCTATTTTCCGTTACGGTCCTAACCACATGATCTGGCGCGCCTTGAGGTATTTCTGCTTCAATCTCAAGTGTCACGGTTACATTGGCACCCACAATCCCTGTCAGGTGTGCAATGACTTCTTCGGCTATACGACCGGCATCACGTCCCACACGCGCAGAATCAAGCGTAACCGTTCCATGATAACGTTTGGGACCAGCTTCAGGGGTTGGCTGGGGTTGTGGATCCGGCTCAGGTCCAGAGCCGTCATTACCGCTCACGTCATCCCTTCCAGTTCCACCGGTTGGTGGAGGCGGCGGTGGTGGTGGGATTTCGTCCTTCTGCTGCTTAATGGCAACATCCGGTTTCACCAGTATGCCATTCAAGCTGTCTGGTGAAAGTGGTACGATCTGACCGGTTCGAAGCCCACGGTACCGTTTGGCATCCTCATCATAGCTGTCTGCATAGGCAAATGACTCATGGTTCCACAACAATAGGCCAAGGCCATCCCTTACTGCCTCGACGAGCACCTGGGAATTTTTCAATCGTGGCAAGTAGGTGTAGCGCGCAAAATCCTCGGCAAGTTGCTTGATTTCCACATGGTTCTCACGCCAGAGGGGAATCTTGTCCATTTCGGTGCGCAGAACGGTTCCGGCAAGAAGCGTGACCAGCAATTCGTCATTGCGGAGTTTTTTCGTCGCCCGAGCCGCAAGGGAATCAGAGCCCGCCAATCTAAAGGCCTGCCACTCCAGGGAGGCTTGCGGGGAATTTTGGATGGGAACAATTAACCATTGGTATGCTTCGGGCAATCGGGCTTTGACGGCGCCATCCGCCGAGGTCTTTTGTGTCTCGGCCTGCTTTACCTGATGCGGAGAGAGATCAAGTGTTTCTTTTTCGGCCAGGATCGATTCCCATGCGATATATTTTCGTACCGCTTCGTCCAAGTCCTGAAGACGTGTCTTGTCCACCGCTAAAAAAACCAACGTATTGCGGAAAAGCCGCGGACTGGATCCCCGAGATTCGAAAATGGCCTTGGCAGCCTTGATCGCGGCGCACTCCGGTTCCTTGCTGTAGGGGCAATCGATGCTCAGAACCACCAATCGGGCATCCAGATCATCCGGAACATCCTGTCCGGACTGCGGCATGGGGTGCACCCGGCTGAAATCCCCTGTGGTCTTTAAATCCGCCCGTAACCGTTTATCCAATTCGGCTACCACGGCATCGGGATTGCGTTTAAGCTGCTCGGCGCGGTCCTCGGCCAGTTTGGTGACTGTTGGCTGGGTCGAGTACCAATACCTTGGGCCATCCTGGTAGAGATAGGTCGCCACGCCGCTCAAGCGCCGCAAGGCATCACCAAAAATAGCCGGGGACTCACCCGGCATCACGCATCCCAACTTGACTCTGCGGTCCTCAAGGCCCCGGTTGGCCGCCGTTGGTGTCGGGGCCGATCCCAGGTAAATCGTACGTGCCACGCGCCTACAGGCCGCGAACTTGCCGAGGTTCGGGACCTCTCCATCAAGGCGCAATGGCAAGGCATTGGGTCCATCCACATCTTTTTCGATGACCGGCACCCAGTTATCCGAAAGGTAGCGGGTCAGCTCAAATTGAACTCGCGTGTCGTCGATTGAAATGTTGGCTGGCATGATCAGCGGATTCCGGTCTCCTTTCTCCCACAGGCTGTGAATAACAGCGGCCATCAAACGCAAAACCCCGCGTGTGCGCTGAAATTTCACCAGGGTAGACCAATCCGTATAAAGCCGGTCAAATACCTCGGGATGAATCGGATAGGCGGCCTTCAGCCGTTTTTCGTATTCAGAATCCCGGCATTCGATTGGAAATTCCTGGTGCTGAGTTCGGTAAAGGTCGTAAAAGCTCCGCGCCACCATGTCCCGGGATACGAATTGTTCTTTATTCACCAAAGGCTCGAACAACCGTCGGCGGACGATTTCAAACCCCTCCTCGGCGCTCGCCGGCCGCCATGAGGATTCCACGCGGCCAACAGCATTTCTCAGCCGATCCAGAGCAGCCCGGCCACGTTCGCCGCCGACTTCGACATCATCGGCTTGGGCATGGGGAGAACCCGAAATGTCCGAAGCAGGCAAACTGATTACCAGCAGACATTGTTTGGCCAGCTTGGCTGATTCGGTAACGGCTTGGGCAAATGTAAAATGGGTTTCGAAACTGCCGCCAGGCAAGTCGCTGTTATCGTGCAACTGTCGGGCGTAGGCCACCCATTCATCAATCAGAATCAATGCCGGACCATACTCGTTGAACATATCTCTTAATGCATCACCCGGACTGGTGGCTTTTTCGTCATCGGCTCGGATATGGTCAAAAGCATTCCTGCCGCCAAGCTGCCAGGCGAGTTCCCCCCAGAGTGTGCGCACGACCGTGCCGTCTTCTTTGGTTACCGGGTTTCCCGGCGATATCCGGTTGCCCACCAGAACCACTCTTTTCACATTGGGCAGCAACGAATCGGTAGCCGCTTCTTTAAGGACATCGTCGATTCCCATCAGTTCACCGGGATTAATGCCCGAAAACAGATGATATAAAGACAGCATGGAATGGGTTTTGCCGCCGCCAAAATTGGTTTGAAGCTGAACGACCGGATCTCCGCCCTCCCCCTTGAGGCGTCTGATCCCACCAACGAGAAGCTGCTTCAAACTGTCAGTGAGAAAGGTTCGACGGAAGAACTCTACAGGATCTTTATATTCATCGGAGCCTTCTCCGATATGCACCTGCCAGAGATCCGCAGCAAACTCGGCTTGCTGGTAACGCCCGGAAGCTACATCCTTGTGAGGATTGACCACCTCCCGCCACGGTTTCAAACTGCCAGTGGCCTTGCTTTCGATGGCTGACGGAACGCTTTTGCGTTTTTCATGGCGCATCTGTTCATCGAAGATAAGCCTGCGCAGTTCCATCTTCATCTTGCCGATTTCGTCTGCCTGGGGCGCGGAAACCGCCGATAACAGCCTTGCCATGGAATCGAGCGCCCTGTCCGCATCGTCACTGGAAAACGCCTGCTGATGTGCCCATCGATTGCGATGATCCCGCAATTCGCTGACCAGACTTCGTTCGGCAAATCCGAGGACATTTCGAAACACCCGGTTCCATGCGTCCCACATCAGCTTCAACAATGCGGCCACATCCCACTCGGGAATTGCCTTGCCGGAGAGCAACCGATCCTCTCCCGTGAACGTTTTGACTTCTTCCAGGGTGTTGTCGGGAAAAGCGTTCCGCATCTCCCGTTCAACAAAGGGGCCAAGTCCTGCTTTCAGCAGCTCCAGTGCCTTTCCGACGCGCTCGTGATTCGTGATGGCCATGGCGATTCCTTTGAAATTATTATTCTAGATTTTGTATCTGCTTATAATGATAAGAAATATAATCACAACGACTATCTATCCCACAATCTTATCAGCGTTTTTTGGGGCTGCTAGTTTGTGTACGTTTTGAAATTTGCCATCAAGCACCCTTACCTCGTGGGCTGCCCACATTTTCAATCAGGTTCCGTTTGTTTGCCAATTTATATGCCTTGGATTTACCTCATTGGTTTGCTTATGCATTGATGATTGGCAATGGTCATCTTCTACTCCTGTCCGGGTAATGAAGGCTGCTGGTATGTTTCTGGTTTTGCTGTTTCCTTCTCCCTTGCCAATCGTTCGATTTCCGGCCAGCTTCGGACCAATCCGTTGTAGGAAAGTGCCTCGGCCGCCCGTTTTTTGCGCTCGCAGAGCATGTAAAGACGGTAGGCCAGGTCCCGGGCGGCTTCAGCTTTGGTGCCCAGTTTGGCAACCAGCTCCGCTGCTGCCGATTCGCTAACATCCAATGCCCGAATCAAATGGTGAACCGTCTCCCAGGCAGTTAAGCGCTTGTCCGTAGCCGGGTCCCAGTCGGCGGGAAGCTCGTCGGGAGGCAACAATCGAACCTTGCCGCCCTTAGAAACGATGATCCCCGCCGCCACCATGCCGGCGATGCTGGTTACTTTGGCTTTGGACAGCACTTCGGCAATACCGAATTCACCCTCTGCGAAACCGAACTGTTCGAACCACGCCAATGCCCAGCGGCTGTCGGCATCAAAATCGCCTTCCTGCTCGGCCAATGTTTCATCCAGGGTCTGGTTGATTAAGGATAGGGCTTCGCGAACCGTCATAGGATTGCCGGCGGCATCGAGAACTTTGGAGAAGCGGGTAAACACGGCCATGCCGGGACCGATGGCGGCCTGGGCCAGATCCACTGGAGCGATATTGCCGCGTTGGAGGTGCTCTAAGGCTTTGGGGAGTTCGGATTTCAGGGTTGAGAGGAATTCGCGGCGGGTGGCTGTGGGTGCATCGTCGGAGCGTTTGCGGCAGACGAGGATTATGCTGGAGGCGAGAGCTGCCACGTTCTTCTTAAGAGTCCCTGTGAGTTCGGTCCGCATTGGCCAAGTACCGCTAATGGAAAAGCCAGCACTAATTACTGCTTCAAGAAAGGTCTCCCAGCCCGTGCTTCCTGTGCCTTTATTGTCTTTTTTCTCCGATTGTTTAAATGCATAATAAATAGTAATCGGGAATACTGAGTGACCTTTTTCTGCAAGGCGTTGCATAGCCTGCGTCATTCCATTAAGGAAAAACGATTCTGCTTTCTCCCTGCTTCCATGTCGGTAAGGAGTCGCAACCAGTTCCTCTGCCTTGGGTACTGCAAGTGTTGCAAAAAGGTCCGGATAAATGGACTTCAGTGAGCGGCGTAACCAAACATAAAAAAAATCGGAAAGATCTGCGTAGCCTATGTTGTCATAATAAGGCGGGTCAGTCGAAACCAGTTTGTTAACAGAAATCATCTGTTGTTGAGCATCTTTCTGCAAAACGAAGCCAGGCACCTCCGATAACGCTGCATCAAGAGTTTTTGCTGGAAAAATAAGCTGACCAAGCCAATTTCCGCTGGAGTTACTGAATGGATTGGACTCGCAGAAATCCCAAGTCATCGGCAAGGCCTGCCTACCAAAGGCTTGTTGAATTTTCTGGCTAGTGCTATCCCAAAAAGAGATCGTACATGCTCGGTTTGCTTGCCTACTTGTAGTGATTCCTAAATATATCCCCACCGCCTCAGCATAAGCAACAGCCCCAATCCCCCCATCCCGAAGCGTTATACCGTCGTCGGGCAAACCAGAATCCACAGCATCCTGCCGGATACGTTCCCGGATCTCTTGGATCAGATCGGAAAACGTCGTTAGCGCCACAAGTTGGCGGGGCGTGAAGAGGTCACCCCAAGAAGTCATGCCATATGGCGTGCAGTTTCCACCCGTCATTCGAGTGGCAATATCGCCTTCCGGCCTCCAAATAGGCTTTGCATTATTTGCTATTGCTTCATGCTCCGGTTTTGGCGATAAATATACACGACTGCGATCACCCTCAGTGACAATCGCCATTAGCCGTGCGCCTATGTGCCCGGCCTTACCTTCAGCCTTTATGTAATCTCCCGAAACTGGGGTGCCAGACATCAGGCATGCGAAGTTCGCCCGTGCCAACTTGGTGCCGCTTTTAGCCGCCCTCAAATCCACCGGCTTCCCTACCTTCACTGTAAACCGGTACCCACCATCCTCGATCACCGGCTCGACATAAGCCTCCTTGCCATTTTTTGTGGAGAGCATGAAGGTCGAGGCCAAAGGCACATCCACATGGGCAAAGGCTGGGTTAGGACTTTTCACCGTACGTGCCCAGAGCCAGGCAATTACAGTCAGCTTTCGGCCTTCGTAAGGCTTAAGATCCGGCCTTTCCTGGACCATCTCGGACGTCACCTCGATTTTTCGGATAGAGGTGGCCGATGCGCTTCTCCGCTTCGTCGCGCATCCACTTGCCGTAGTAGCGCACGTCCTCGGCCAGCCCCTGGGCACCTTTCCAGACCTCCAGGCCGTGATCCTTTTTTCTCGATTCCGGATTGACTGGCGGCCGGCCGGCAAACTTGGGTGGGATTTCGATCATGGCCTTGTTGATGAGTACCGCCACCGGATTCAGGTCGCTGGCATAGGCTTCCAGCCCCAACCGCTGGGCTTCCAGGGGAAGTGCGCCGCCGCCGGCAAAGGGGTCATGAAAGACCGGGAGTTTGTTGCGGCCAAACAGTTCTTTGGCCCTGGGATGATCGACATTCTCGGCGCAGGCCCGCCGCCAGCTTTGCCAGATTTCGTCGCGGGCCTTTTGCAAAACCGTCTCGTTGGTGGTGTTCTCCCATTTTACCAATTTTTCGATGATTCCGAACAGCCGCTTACGCTCCTTCTCCTGTGCCTTCTCGGTTGGAAAAAGGTCCGGCCAAGCCGAGGGATCGTCCACCATCTGGGCGAAGATCACCGCCCGGGCTGCCGCCAAGGGCCGCCTGGCCCACCACAGGTGCAATGTGCTCGGGTGTCCGTGACGGATGGATTTTTCACGCGCGCTGGCCGCATTGATGGCGTCCAACGGAAGCGCGACTTCGATAAGTTTTTTCCGATTCATGAAACCTTCGAACTTCCTCCATTATCATTTGAAACCGCAAAGAGCCGGATTTGAAGTAAAAATTTTTTTCGATATAACAAATAGTTATATTGAAACCGATACGACCTATTGCGTTTATATTGCGTTTATATTGCGTCCTATTGCGTTTTAATCTGGGTACCACCGTGCAGCCCGTGTTTGGCCTTTGACAATTATCTTCCTATCCTTTTTCAGTTCCCGTAACAGGGTCTGAATTTGGTGACGGCTAAGCGATGGCAACACCTGCTGCAACTCTTCTAATCGGGCACCGCGACCGGCATTTTCCTTGATGTGCTTGATCAGCAGCGCCTTATTGGTATCTCGGTCCAACCCCTTTTGCCGGGTGTAGGTGCCCTTTTCTCCGATATATTTATAGATCGAACGCGATAGAATATAGCGAGTACCCCGGCCGCGTCCGATGGTTTCGACAATACCTACCGCCACCAGGCGGGATAAAGCGGGCTTGAGGGGTTCGGGAACCGATCGTCCATGCTGCAAATGATCCAGCACCAGAAAATCGTAGGTGTTGAAGCTTTGCAGCCGCTCCTGGCCGACTTTTTCCAGGAAACGAATGAACGCCGGATTGCCGACCGTTCCATGCAGCGTTAGCCGAACTTCATGTTCGGATGTGCCCTTGAAGTCCGGCAGCGGCTTGCTCTGCACAATACTACGTTCAAAAATCAAGTTCATTCCCTGGCCGGATCTTTCGACAAGCCCACACCTGGCGAAGGCTTCGGCAAGCCTGCGGTTGCGGGGGTTTTGCTGGTCGAGAATGTTCTCCGGTGTAACACCGGCAGGAAAGCCACCAGGGCTGACGACCTCAAGCCTCTTCGGATACTGTCGGATAAAGATCGATCCGCCAAGCCGGTAATCTCTATGACAAACCGCATTGAGCACCGCTTCACGGATCACCATTTCGTCAAACGTGGGAATTTCGTAGCGGAATAGTCCATCCTGATAGCTTTGCTTGTCGTTTCGAAGGTCGATCCGATTCCACAAATCGTCTTGAAAAAGGAAGAACCCCATGCGGTTGTCGACACGGTCCTGGGCTGGGCCTGTCGCTTCGATCGAGCGATATTCAAACACCACTTCGACTTGCCCAATGAGGCGCCCGAGGGATCTTGATTTGCCAAACAAAACCAAGGCGGCGTAGGTAATGCCTTCGTTCATCATCAGTTCGGCATCGATGAGCGTCTGCTCGTTGCTGAAATTCAGAATTCGCGGTTGATTCGCTTTTTTTTTGGCCCAACGGTTTCTGAAATCCTGGATGGCTTCCGGGGACAAGTCTCCGATGGTGGCTTCATTGCAAATTTCCGCAGAAAAATCCGGTCCCGTCTCGGCGTGAATAGCGCGAAGCTGGTCATCACTCATACCGACCAGGGAGTCGCCCGCCCGCATCCAGAAAACGCCATTGTGGCTCCATGCGGAACCAGGAGGCCTTGTTGGCACATGAAAAATCAACACCCGTTTTCCCTCATAGAAATATTCCTCGATGGGTACCCGATGATGCAATCGGTCGTAAAGCCCTCCCTCTGTTCGGCCGGGTTCTGCAAACGCTTGGGATCCCACGACCTTTCTCGGACGCTTGTCTGTGACCCCAAGAATGATCTTGCCACCGCCCTCGTTGGCAAGGGCAACGCAATACTTGACGATCTCCTCGAAGCTGAAGTTTTGTTTTGCTTCCTTGAACTCAAAACGCGATCCTTCAGGGGCGTCGAGAAAATGGTTGAATTCGGTCTGTGTCGTCATCATGATGTCGCCTCAGCTCTATTCAGCAACTCGTCGAGAGCATAATTAACACTTGTCACACCGAAATCCGGCTCCCGGAAAAAGGGCTTACGAACATAATGCACACGGTGGGCGTCCTTGTCGAAGAACTCTACGACGGCAAGGATGAAATCGTCGGGCTTGTTCAAGGAATAGAGAATTTCGTTTTTGGTCACCGTGATAGTAGCCGCCCCAGAAACGCGCCCCTTCACCTCGATAAATCGCAATTTGCCGGTTCCGGGAATGCGGCTTTCAATATCGTAACCGATTTTTTCCATCTCCCGGTCGATGGGTTCAAAGCCGAGTTCTCTTTCAGCTTGCATGATAATCTCGCGCGCCTGCGCGGCAACGGCCTGGTTATCCACCTGTGTTTTCGGTTTCGGCAAGGGTCTGCCCATCATCAAAGTGATCAAGCCAATCGGCACCACTAAAACGCCGCCAATCACTACCGGCGGCAAGGGAGAGATCTTCCCTTCCAGTTTCAAATCGGCCATGCGTTTTTCCAGCCTTGCCTGAAGGGCGTCGGCGCGCTTGCGCGCCTCGATGGAGTTGAGCCGTGCCCTCACTTTACCGGCCTGTTCCTGAAGCTTGAGCTGCTCGGCCCGATGGTCCCAATAATTGATCTCCTTGGTCAGACGATCCTTTACAGCAGCCTCGGTCTTGGCAATCAGTTCCAATTTTCTATCGCGAACCTCGGATAGGTGCTCGGGAACGACGCGGGCAACCGCGTAACCCTGGGCTTTGTTTTCGAGATCGCGATCGATCCATGCAAATTCGGAGTGAGCCATCAAGGCCTCCAAATTCGGTTCTTCATCATTCAGCGGCCGGTAGTCCAGATAGGGCGCATAATGGAGGTGACGCGTAATGCCGGCAGCATCCATTTCGACGTAAAGCATCCGCTTGGAGATGACCCTCCGATCACCGGAAGCCGTCAGGCTGGCGTCCTGAATTGCATGTTCCAGATAGAAAAGCACCCTGGGTTCGGTTCCCGGATCGCCCTCGTCGACCAGGACCGATCCTCGCTTCAGGAGGTCCCGGTGCCGTTCCAGAGTCAGATCGATCACCGCATCGAGCAAGGGATGGCCCGGACAGACAAATGCCGCCAAAGGTTTACCATGAACAGCGACCAACGGTTTTTCAAACGCAATTCTTTCATATCGCGGTAAAACAGGTTCACCAATGCCGATCAACCGATCTCGATTGCGCACTGGTGCAGGCACATGGGATATCCTGTATCGCCGCGGTTCTCTTTGTTTGACAGTTCCGCCTAATTGTTCAAATGCCTTGAGGAAAAATGACTCAATATAGTTGGGCTGAAGTCGACGAGCCTCAGCCCGTTCCATATCCTCACGGATGCGCTGTACCTGGCTGGCATCCATGGCATCATGGGCCAGGGCTTCCTCCTCGATCAAATCCTGCAACTGGCTCCGGTCAAAGGCGCCGCTCACCACTTGAGAAAGCCGGGAACGAACCTCTGGTTGTTCGCCGTAGCGGATGGCCTGAACCAGCAGGTCTCGCAGCGGGTGGCCTTCGAACTGAAGCTTACCCAGCACATCGAATACCTGACCGCCCAGGGCCTGGCGGGCCTGCTCGAGCTTTTCGAGCAGTGTCCGGTAGACGTCGCCTTCCCGGGTTTCCTCGGCCACCAGGTTCCAGAGATGGCAGACCTCGGTCTGGCCGATGCGATGGATTCGCCCAAACCGTTGCTCGATGCGGTTCGGATTCCAGGGAAGATCGTAGTTGACCATCAAATGGGCACGCTGCAGGTTGATCCCCTCGCCAGCAGCATCCGTTGCCAGAAGTACCTGCACGTGGGGGTCATGCCGGAATGCCTCCTGGACACTCATGCGATGTTCCCGCCCCATGCCGCCGTGGATCGTAACCACCGCTTCGCTGCGCCCCAAAAGCGTGGTAATGCGTTGTTCGAGGTAACTCAATGTGTCCCGGTGTTCGGTGAAAATGACCAATTTCTGCTGTGGGGAGGACGATGGCGGCGGAATCGGGCCTGAACCGTAGGGTTTTGTTGTTTCCGCGACCTGGTTGGAAATCGCGGCCGGCGTAAAAATCTCGCCGAGAAGGCTTGCCAGTTCGCACCATTTGCGGTCCTCTCCGCTTCGCCGGACGGCACCGGCCAGGGATTCCAATCGTTGCAGGGTGTCGATTTCCGCCTTTAGCTCGGTGATCGTGCGGGCTGCGGTGGCCTGGTCGAGAATCTGCGTTTCCGCTTCATCGACCTCGTTTTCGGGCGCATCCTCCAGATCTTCGATATCCTCCGGATCGAGTTGAGGGATCTGGGGATCTGCCAATGGTGTAATTTCCGCACCGCGTTTAAGCAGTTCCATCTCCCGCAGCCGGCTTTCCAATCGTTCCCGCCGGCGAACCAGGGATTTGTAAATGGCTTCAGGAGAAGATGCCAGACGGCGCTGCAAAATGGTCAACGCAAATCCGACCGTGCCGGCACGTTTATCGTTGACCAGGGCTTCGGCGCGGTTGAACTCTTCGCGCACATAAGCGGTCACTTCCAAATACAGCTGGGCTTCGGCATCGGATAATTTATAGGGGACGGTATAGGCAATCCGCTCCGGAAATAGCGGCGTCGCATCGAATTTGTACAGGTTTTCCTTTACCATCCGGCGCATGAGGTCGGAAACGTCGGCGGTATGCACACCGTCGCGGAATCGGCCTTCAAACCGGTCGCCATCCAGAAGGGCCATGAAAAGCTGGAAATCCTCCTCTTTGCCATTGTGTGGTGTGGCGGTCATCAGGAGAAAATGCCGCGTGAGTGCCGAAAGCATGCGGCCAAGCTGGTAGCGCTTGGTATATTTGATTTCCCCACCGAAGAATGTGGCGGACATTTTGTGGGCTTCATCGCAGACGATCAGATCCCATCGGCAATCCCTGGCCTTGAGTTTTTCCTGGATATCCTCGTTGCGGGACAGCTTGTCCAAGCGGGCAATCACCAGATTGGTTTCCATAAACCAGTTTCCGGTACGCGCGGATTCCAGTTTGTCGTTGGTGAGGATTTCAAAGGGCAGGTGAAAGCGCCGATATAGCTCATCCTGCCATTGCTCGGCCAGACTGCCAGGGCACACGACGAGACAGCGCTGTAAATCGCCACGGACGATCAATTCTTTGATCAGAAGGCCCGCCATGATGGTCTTGCCGGCACCAGGATCGTCTGCAAGCAAAAAACGAAGAGGTTGGCGCGGAAGCATCGACTCATAAACTGCGGTGATCTGATGGGGAAGCGGGTCAACCAAGGAAGTATGAACGGCAAGCACCGGATCGAACAGATGTGCCAGACGAATACGATGGGCTTCAGACACTAATCGAAACAGGCTCCCATCACCGTCGAAACTCCAGGGTCGGCCTTGCTCGACAACCTCGATACGGCTTTCATCGTGTCTGTAAAGCAATTCGTTGGCCACACGGCCGGAAGGGTTCTTGAAGGTCAGTTCAATGGCCTCAGAACCGAACCATTGGACGCTGACCACCGTAACGAGGCTGTCAGGCAGAATGCCTCGGACTGATGCATTGGGCTTAAGATCTTCAAGCTTGCTCATTCGACTACCCTTGAAATGCAAAAAATCGGACTGCCACGTTGAAAATGGATGTCTGTTTCTACACCCTCTCACCCGAGCCAACGTGCTGAATAAATGGTCATATGGAAAACGAACGAATGTCCAAAATGAAACTTATTATGGGTATCCCTAAGTGTCAATCGTTGTTTACCGTTGGACAGAACGTTTAAGTGTCAATCGTTGTTTACCGTTGGACAGAACGTTAAGGTATCAAATCAAAAGGAAATCGCTCAGTCCATCATGGTCGTCGTGTTTTCCCCCACCCCGCCATATTATTTCCTGGCCTTCTTGATTGCCAAAATGGACAGCGCTGTCCGAACCTGATGGTAACCGGATGAATATAATGGTCGAGATGAAAAATTAGTCAAAATTCATAGCGTGCGGCACCCATATTGTGAGAGTGAGGCTATTCCGCCGCTCATTTTTTATACCCCCCTACCCCATTTTCATCGTCCGCATCGTCCAACCGTCCAACGCGCCCCCATTACCTGTCCTGAAACAGCATTCCTTTCCATCTGGAGCCTTTGTTCATCCAGGGGCTCACGGCCGGCATCCAGCGTGCGTTTACTTAAAGGGTAAATATCTTAAGAAAATCGTGAATATCTGATTAGTAATTGGTTAGTTACACCGTTTTTCAGCTCCACATAGTGTAACCTGCGAAATCGATTTTGGGGTTCTATCGGCAGGGATAGCGCCGAGGAAACCGTAGCTCGTCAACTCATGAACCGTAACAAGGGCGGCTTGTTTTTGCGACAGGTCGCCTTTTTCATTTCCTAACCAAAGGAGACTGCCATGCCAAAAGTTGTAGAGCACTGCCAACTCGTAGCCCGTGCCATTAACCACACCACTTGGAACATTCCCCGAATCCGTGACGGTGATCGGTGGCGGAACATCGAGAACCCCCACCTGGTCGAGAATCCCAACCGCATCAACGGCCACGACTTTTTCGAGGATGCAATCTTTCGGGCCGAGGAAATCATGCAGAAGCGAGGATGGAAAACGGAGATTACCGATACCCAGGAACAGTGTCATGAGCATCTTGTGTATCAACATTACCGTTTGAAGTGCTGGAAATAACCTTAATCATTTGAACCAAGCAAAGAAGGCAGTTGCCAGCTTTACCCGCCGGCGGCTGTTTTTTATTGAAAGGAGGCCCATCGTTGAAACAGCTATCCGTCAAATCCTACGTGCAGCGGAATCTTTTCTCCGCATCATCCGATCCACCCGTCAGTCGATCCATCTCCGTTTACCGTGTTTCCCTGGTTAAAGACGAATCCGTATCCTTTGGGAACGTTCGTTTGGCCAATTCCCAAGAGGCCCAGGCTTTGATTAAGAACCTCATTCTGACCAAAGGACAGCCCGATAGAGAGCAGTTCGTCGTTGCCTTGCTCAGTGCCAAGAACGAGATGATCGGACTGAATATCGTGTCCGTGGGTGGCCTTTCCTCTGCTCCAGTGCATCCGCGTGAAGTTCTGAAGCCCGCCATCCTGGCCAATGCAGCAGCCTTGATATTGGCCCACAACCATCCTTCCAACGATCTCGAACCGTCCTCTGATGACATTGCCGCTACCAGAAAAATCATCCGCGCGGCCCAAATCATCGGCATCCAGGTCCACGAACACCTGATCATCAACATGGACGATGACCGGTACTACAGTTTCGCTGATCAGGGCATCATCGCCAGGATTTATTCCGAGATCGGCTGAAGTTTTCCCCGCCGGCCTCCCGCCTCATTATTTTCTTCGCAAATTATACGGATCCGTACTGTCCACCAGGTTAGTGGTAAAGGTTCTCCCCACCCGCTCGATCTTCGGTATCACCTCATCAATGCTGAGCTTATGGCTTTCGTTGATTACGCCGCCCTGGTGTAGCGTGGGCTTCATGCCCTTTGGCCACTTCTTTTTTCGTTTTCCCACTTCTCTATCCCCCTTGTGTACTGATGCATTTTCAGGACTGAAGGCTGGCTCCTGGCACTCTTCAGCCGGCCGGCCCTTCTACCTATTCGGGGTCAGATAAACGGGGGACCATCTGCCATTCGGTGGGTGGTTCCCTGCTATCCTTTGGTAGTGACACCGGCATCGTGGTACCTGGCGCATAGTGGCGATTACTTAAAGGGTAAATGTATGTGTAAAAACGTGATTATGTTATTTTATATTGGTTGGTTATACCGCATTTCTGGTAAAAATAGTGGGAAATGCAAAATGGGAGTTGAGGAAAGTTCAGGGTAGATTGAACGATATTGCGATAGATAAATTTTATCTGTTTCATAGGCCTGATGGTGACTATGTATTGATATCTTCACCGGCACATGTGTCGATAACGGACAAACTACTTGTGGATATCTGCACTCGGCGATGACTTGGGATTTGTTGGAGGTATCTGTATCACCCGACCTACCGATTTGACTGAGGCCACGATTCAATAATCTTATGTTTTTTTAGGCAGGGTACGGCAAAATATTGTGCCCTGCTGTGAATGCTATTTGAAATATCTGTTTTGTCTTTTAGATTTAGGTTTTATATATTATTTTGTTTTTAGTTTACATCTTGGCATCAAATAATTTGTGTTTATCAGTGTGTTATAAATATCTGCAACCTTTATGTGGATTTGGTTCCATAGTTAAAAAATATTTTAATTTTTAGCATTATTAAACCTAAGGAATTGAATTTATCGGTACATTACCTTTACCGAAATATGTTTCAAATATTCTAATTAATTTTCCATTTCTTTTTATAGTTTCATAGCCTTCACTAATGTCTTTAAATATTTGTATGCCATCTGAAGTTGATTTGGAAATCGCAATGACTGTATCTGTATCAAACGTTAGATTAGTTACCGCAAAGTCTTTTAAATTTTCCTTGATTTTTTTTAATGTATACCAACCAAAAGAATCAACAGTAGAAACTAAATCTACTCTTTCTGCTTGAAGCTTTTTAAAATTATTAGTTTCATCCGTTGCTAACTCAATGATTATTCCAGCTTTTTTAAAGCTATCGATTGTTGGGGCTCCTCTTACAACTCCTAAACGATATTTTGCAACCTCACTTAAATCGGAAAAATTTAATTTTTTAGGGAATTTTGATTTCTTATAAAAAAATACTACCTTACTATTATGGAGTATCTTCATGTAATATTTATCAGTGTCTACTTCAAGTTTGTTTATGAAAGCTATTTTTAATTTTTCATTTTTTAAATTAGATATTAGTCTAGCCATTGGTAGAAATTTATACTTAATATTGTAATTTTTTTCTTTTAATAATTCAGAAACAGCTTGAGGTAAAAGTCCGTAACCGCTTAATTCAGGTGCGCTTAATGGTGGAAAATTAATTCCATAAATAATAATATCTTTCTTTTCTTGCCCGTAGAGGGATGAAAATGAAAATAATAAACTCATAATAATGAGAGTAAGTTTTTTTATAATATATTTCCTGAACATTTTTTAGTAAGTTACCATTCGAATAAGGGAAGGGATAGGGATGAGAACTTGCTTTTCCTATACAAAGTATAGTGAGCCGCTCCTTGTAAGTCAAGAGCAATATAAATACAATATATTGTGTGATGCAAAATCGAACAGGCAACGGCAGTCTCGCCTTAATCGCATGGATTCGAGAAACATCACTCTGAACTTCCCGGAATGCCAACGCATGCTATTTTAAGGCGTAGATGGACTGTAGATCAGGTTTGCTCAACCGATCCTTTTTCAACCCAGTAATCAACCGAAGGTAGCTGTGAGTATTTGAAATCATAAGTTAATTCAGTTATTTCACAGGGGATATGGATATCTTTTTGCCGGCGGATCATGGTTTGAGGCGACACTGTGTTTCGTTCTGACAAGATGTGTTTCCCATAAACCGAGATGCGCCAAAATTTTTCTGATGAAAAACGAGATTGAATGGGACGAAAAGTTATTAGCACAGTATGTTGACGATTTTCGGTCGATGGTGTTTTAACTACGGGGAGTGCGTTGCTTAATGTGAAAGGCGAAATTCCAGATACATTGAGAGTACCTTTCGTTTATCAGCCATGTCAATCGCTGTGATATTTGGCATTATGTAAAATCGTTGGAAATTGGGCTCTGGTAACGATAGGTACAGGTAATCTGGCGTCGTTGAGGCGATAAAAAACTTGTTTTTTCAGCTATCTACAAATTTGTCAGTTTTTCAACATAGCTAAATCGTATCTGCAAAGCCCCCCCGGTGGCGATTTGGTATTGATATCTGCAGCGGCCGCCTGAATAATTTTGTACGGGCGGAATGAAAATATCTGTACTTGGATTTGGATGGTAATTTTATAGAGCCTGTCCGTTTCGGGCATTTGTTCTATTGTGATACGATTCAACAATCTTTACCGGCGGTAAATTCCCGCAATTTGGAACACGGCACATATCACAACTTTTTTCATTTTGATCAATCGATGCGATTTTAGGTGGATCGGTGATCTGCTCAAGAAACGATTTGGTATTGTAATCTGGCGTTTCGGGCAGGCTCGAAATATAAAGATTAGTCGGAATAAGCTGTCGATTTTATGATGATTGCCTCTTTGTGATTAACATTTCAAATCTTTATAGGCAGGCATTACCACCTAAATATATGGATAGCGTTTATCACAACTTTTTCGATTTGATCGGTAGATGCTATTTGCGGTAGTTTTGAAGTTCAGTCAAAATAAAGCTATGGTATTGGTCTCTGACGTTTTTGGCAGGTTAAAAACTTACAGGATAGTTTCGGGAAGCTGTCGCTTATCAGACGTTTATTTATTTGGGATAAACTTTACAAATTTTCACACTCGGTCATCCCGACCAAAATAAATGGATAGCGTTTATCACAACTTTCCTGATTTTGACCTGTCGATGTCATTTGCAGTAGATTTGAAGCTTAGCTATAGTATAGCTTTTAAAAATATTCAGGATAGTTTCATTGGATCGCACAATGAAAAAACGGATTCATCCGATGATTTGATCAATGGAGGTGTCGTAAAAAAGTGAGCACGTATCACTTAGACAAATTACTCAAGCCCAAATCCATTGCCGTAATCGGCGCCAGCAAGAAAAAAGGCAGCGTCGGCGAACTGGTTGTGCGCAATTTGCAGACCCTTGACTTCGAAGGGCCGATTTTCCCTGTCAATCCCGCGTATGAAAGCATATACGGGTTACCTTGCCGTGGTAGCGTCGACGAACTGGAGTTGGGGATCGAACTGGCCGTCATTGCCACCCCTATCCATATTGTTCCGTCCATTCTGAATGCGTGTGCTGAAAATAAAATCCATTCCGCCCTGGTGGTTTCAGACACCCAACGGGAAATCGGTGAAAAGCGGAGTATGATCGAAGCCGAACTATCCAGAATCATAGCAGATGGCGACATCCGTATGATCGGTCCCAACAGTCTGGGGTTGATTAACACGGCGGCAGGGTTGAATATCAGTTACGCATCCTCCATGCCCAACCGCGGAAAGCTGGCTTTTATTTCACAGAGCGGCTCGATTTACGCCGCCACATTGGACATGGCATTTCAGGAACAGATCGGATTCAGCTATTATATAAGTGTGGGATCCATGGTGGATGTGGATTTCGGGGACCTAGTGGATTATTTTGGCAACGACGACGCGGTTGACGGTATTCTGCTATATCTCGAACACCTGAAAAACCCTCGCAAATTCTTGAGTGCCGCCAGGGCAGTATCGCGTTTTAAACCCATCGTTGTACTGAGGCCGGAAAAGGGTCCGACAGATCGCAACATCACCATGGCCAATAACTCTATCGAGGATATGGAAGGAGCCGTCTACGATGCAGCCTTCAAACGGGTCGGCATCGTTTCCGTGAACAGTATCGACGAGTTGTTCGATTGTGCCGAACTGATGGCCAAACAGCCGCGCCCAAGAGGCAAGCACCTGGTGGTAATCAATAATGGCCGCGCGCCGGGGTTACAGGCTGTTACTGCCATGGCTCGGTGCCATATGCAACCAATGGCATTGAGCACTGAAACCACCGAAGCGCTGGACCGGGTGCTGCCCCCGTACTGGAATCACGGCAATCCTATCAATATGTTGAGCGGCGCCGGTACGGAGAGCTATGTCGGGGCGGTTTCAGCCTGTCTGAAGGACAGGTCTATTAGTGGGCTTTTGATCACCATGGCCCCGGAAGCCGGTACATCCCCCTCCGAGGTGGCCCGGCGTCTCGTGGAAATCGTCAAAGACGCCCGCATACCGGTCCTTGCCGCTTGGTACGGGGGCCGTGACATGGCGGAAGGCAAGGCACTTTTGAATGCGGCCGGAATTCCCACTTTTCGCACGCCGGAAAAAGCCATTCAGGCTTTCTCGCATCTTCTTGAATACAATCGCAACCAGGAAATGAGTCTGGAAGTCCCGGCCAAATTGAACCAGCGCCTGAATTTTCGCCGAGATTTGGCCAAAACATTGATAGCTAAATACGAGGCACACGAGAGCAGTTTTCTAAATGTATTGGAAGCCGGGAAACTGCTGGAGGCCTATGGTATTCCATTTGTTTCCACCCAACTGGTGGTGGATGAAAAAGAGGCCATTGCCGCAGCCGAAACCATCGGTTACCCGGTAGCCATGAAAAAGATATCGACAAACGCTTCTTTTTATAAACCAACCGATGGTATGGCAATTGGCTTGCGCACACCAACGGACGTACAAGACGCATTTGCCAGACTGATGGCGGGCAACAAGACACAGCTATATGGTGGCGCCTCCCCTGGCGTTGTCCTTCAGCCATATATAAGGTGGCCGGACTATAAACTTATCTTCGCTATCAAAAGAGATCCCCAATTCGGGCCGGTGCTGCTATTCGGCATGGGGGGAGTATTGTCGAGGGTATTTGACAAACCTAGTTTGGGGCTGCCTCCTCTGAACCGGCTTCTGGCTAGAAGAATGATGGAAAATTCCCGCGCCTCCCAATTGCTAGGGGGCTACCGCAATCGTCCTGCAGCCGATATCGAAAAGCTGGAGGAAATGCTGATTCGTCTGGCGCAAATATCAGTGGATTTTCCTCAGATCGATCAGCTGCTGATCAATCCGTTCATCGTTAAAAATGAGAAGGTTCTGGCCCTTGACGCTAAAGTTCATTTGACATCCACCCGGATTCCATCGCCCAGGCATCTGGTGATCAGTCCATATCCCAAAGATCAGGAACGAATGGTCACCGCAAAAGATGGCAGCGATTTGCTCATCCGGCCCGTGAGACCGGAAGACGTCCCCCTGTTTGTCGCTTTTCGCGAAAACCTGTCGGATATCTCTGTGTATTACCGGTTTTTCCGCAATATCAGCAAATTAACCCCACAACAGCTTCACCGCTTTACGACCATTGATTATGATCGCGAAATTGCCTTGGTTGCACTTGCCGATATCGACAAAGAAGAAAAAATGCTCGGCGTCATTCGGATTGTGAGCCGCCCTGACGGCAAAAAAGGCGATTTCTATATCATTGTCGCGGACGCGATGCAGAGCCAGGGAATCGGTTCGATCCTTTTGAATACGGCATTGGATATCGCTCGCAAGCAGGGTTATGAGACCATATTCGGCGTTGTGCTTCCTGAAAATGAAGGCATGAAAAACCTGTCCCAAAAAGTTGGATTTCAGGTCAAATTCAACTTTGATGAGAAAGTGTTCGATTTGAGGTTAAATTTGGATACCCATTCAGAAGAACAATGAAAGAAAGCAAGATAAAAGACATCTCGATTCGTCTTAATGACATGTGAAAAGAACGAAAAGAGCCGGTCCTTTTTTCATAATTAATTTGGTCCCTGCTTTTTTGAGGAGATGACATAAACCCTGTCCAGAAAGGAGCCATCAATGGACCTGAAGGGCTCTCAAACCGAAAAGAATCTGCTGCTGGCTTATACTGGGGAATCAAACAACAGAAACATGTATACCTTCTTTGCCGATCAGGCCCAAAAAGAAGGATATGAACAAATTGGGTCAATTTTTTTAGAAACTGCCGGCCATGAATACGAACATGCCAGACAGGAACTTAAACTCATCCAGACCAGCGACATTGAACTTCCTTCCATCGTTTTCCCAGTGAAAGGTATCGGCGACACACGATCCAATCTGGAGACCTCGGTTGCCGGTGAACGCTATGAAAAGCAAATCATGTATCCTGAGTTTGCTCAAACCGCCGATGAGGAGGGATTCCCAGAGATTGCTCGGTTGCTCAGGGACATTGCCAGTGTGGAAGCTTGGCATGAAAAGCGTTTTGCCGTCCTGTTGAGCTTGATCAAGCAAGGCCGCGTATTTCAAAGAGACCAAACCGTGACATGGAAATGCAGAGTGTGCGGGTTCGTGAAAATGGATCAATCGCCGCCTCTCAATTGCCCTATCTGTGATTACAGCCGTGCCTATTTTGAGGTCTTGGATGATCATTTTTGACATGGGTTCAATAGGACATGTTTGACCATGAATAAATTCCAGGCCATAGTCCAGATAATGGTCATTTTGTGTAAAGATGCTCACCTGAAACCAGGAAGTACGGTGTATAAAGTCGTCAGGGAAAAGGTATCGCAACGGATTGATATTTGGGGCCCGGATGCCGCCTTGCTTAATGTCATTGACCGGAAACCCCAGATACTTCATCAGATCAAAATGTTAAAACGATGGCAGGAGAGGGGCAAATTGCTGTTGGCAATTGAGTTTTGAGCCAAAGCGGAGGGAGGTGGACCCCAAAGGTTGGACAGCCTGACGGGTGGGATAAGCTATAAGAAAAAATAAAAATGTAAAACATGGCAGCGTCAGGCAGCCTCGGCAAACGGACGAGGTAAACCAAAGTAAACCTCATCCGGGGTCTTGTCGTCAAGAGAAGAATGACCTCTTACCAAATTCAGAACACTTGATTTCCTACAAAAGCATTGACGAGTTAAAAACTAAATTTTAGCTGGCATTTCATGCGCTTATTATTCCAAGTAAAAAAGAATGTTCATTTTTCTTCAGGAATATAATAATGATACCTTTCTGATAATTAGAGCTTTAAATTTTACTGCACTGTAGTTAAAGCAATAAGGAAGGTGTCATGCCCCAATTAATTCTTCCGCTGATACCAGAAGGCGTCACACAAATCAGCGATCTGGTGTCCGTTTATCGAAGCAAGGATCGATGGACTTACTTTATGGGGTTAACTCCGATCTATTCGCATGCTGCTGATGACCACCGGCTGTTCAGGATGGTTACATCGATGATGATCAACGCTGGAACGTGCCGTCACAAGGATATTATTGAGACCTTCGGTGTTTCCAAAAGCAACGTCAACCGGGCACTGAAAAAACTGCGAGAAGGAGGCCCAGAGGCTTTCTTTCAAAGAAAGCCAGGTGGCCGTAAAGGCCATATCCTGACACCGAAGATGCTCGAGCAAGCCCAGGCCCTTTTGGATCATGGCGTCACGCGTCACGATGCCGCTCAGCAATTAGGTGTTAAGCTCGATACCTTCCGCAAGGCCATCAACGACGGACGCTTGCACGAGCGCCAATCTGTCGAACTACCCACACCCAAGGCGGGCACGGATAAATCATCGCGCAGCGCGGTGGATGCGGCCGCGGCCAAGGGCATGGGTACGGCCTGCACGCGAGTTTTGGATCGGGCTTTGGCCTCAATGGGTCAAGGTGAAGCGCAAGTGCGGTTCGAGCCCTGCTTGGATGTCCCCAAAGCAGGGATTTTGTGTGCCGTGCCAGCGCTTTTGGCCAACGGTATTTTGGAAGGCGCTGAAACGCTTTTGGGAAAGATCCGCGGGTATTACACCATTTTCCAGATCTTGCTGGTGCTGGCCTTCATGACGCTTTGCCGGATCAAGAGCGTTGAACGCTTGCGCGAGAATCCGCCGGGTGAATTCGGTAAGCTTTTGGGTCTGGATCGCGTTCCGGAAGCACGGTGCCTGCGAAAAAAAATGGATACGTTGAGTGAGGCTAATGCGGCCGAGATATGGGCCGCGCATCTTAGCAAGCACTGGATGCAGGCCCAGCCCGATGCGGCCGGCACCCTTTACGTCGATGGCCATGTTCGCGTTTATCACGGCAAGCTGACCAAACTACCGCGGCGCTATGTCACCCGGCAGCGGCTGTGTTTGCGAGGCACGACCGATTATTGGGTCAACGATGCCATCGGCCGGCCTTTTTTCCTGATCGAAAAGCCAATCGATCCCGGACTTATCCAAGTCCTCGAGCACGACATCGTACCACGGCTGCTCGACGAGGTTCCCAATCAGCCTGATGAAAAGGCGTTGGCAGCCAACGCCCATCTTTGTCGCTTCGTTTTGGTTTTCGACCGGGAGGGCTACAGCCCGGACTTTTTTGCCCGGATGTGGCGCACGCATCGGATTGCCTGCATCACCTATCATAAGCACCCGGCCGAACCGTGGCCGGAGAGTTGGTTTGAGGAAAAAACCGTGATCATGCCCGGCGGCGAGACGGTCACCATGCGTGTGGCCGAAATAGGCAGTTTGCTGGGCTCGGGCAAGAACGCGTTTTGGGTGCGAGAGGTTCGCAAGCTGACCGATTCGGGTCATCAAACCAGTCTGATCAGCACTGCCTACGATCTGCCGCATACCCAGCTGGCGGTACGCATGTTTACCCGGTGGTGTCAGGAAAACTTCTTTCGCTATATGAAGCAACACTTTGAAATTGATATGCTTTGTGAATATGGCGTCGTTGAGATTCCTGACACCGAAAAAGTGGTCAACCCCAGCTGGCGGGAACTGAACCGTAGACGTAATCAGGTACAAAGCCGGCTGCGCTACCGCCGATCACGCTTTAGCGAAATGACCATGCACCCGGAAAGCGAAACCAATCCGGAGAAATACCAAAAATGGCTGAAGCGAAAAAGCGAGCTGCTGGAAGATATCGACCAGCATGAACATCAGCTGGCAACGTTGAAAGAACAGTTGAAACAGACGCCAAAACACATCACCTGGGGGGAACTTGAGGAAAAGGACAAGTTCAATCGTCTGCTACCGGGTCGCAAGCGACTGATGGACACCGTGCGCATGATCGCCTATCGGGCGGAGACGGCCATGGCGGCAATGTTGCTCGGTCCAACGGTGGATATGTCCGATGCCAGGCGGCTGTTGCAAGGGCTGTTCGTCACCGATGCCGACCTATTGCCCGATATGGAAAACAATCGTTTGCTTGTTCGGATTCACAATGCTTCGACGCCGGCGGACAATCGATCGATCGCCTCACTTTTAGACGAACTCAACAAGGCTGAGATAGAATATCCCGGAAGTAATTTACGTCTCACCTATGAGTTAGTAAATAGTGATGTTTGAAACCACGCTGGTGTCGTTTTATTTTTCACAGAGGTAAGGTGCTCTGAACTTGAGCCACACAGCATCGATGCCCGGCAGTTGGCAACATTGATCAAGCGGGCGGAGCCCCTTTCTGACATGACATTGCTGCCCCTGGTATCGACCTACTCACTGGCCCTGTGGTGTTTGCAAGGCAAGCAATGTGGCGACGGTTACGGCTTTCCTTTCGACCGTCCCTTGCTGGAATTTGCCCACCGGCTGTTGATATTGATCGAGTATTTGCCGGACCTGATTCACTGTCTGCCTGCCAGGGATCGGATCGGCAATCGGATATTTTATAAATTGGTCCGCCAAGTTATCGATATTGTCCAGGACCCCGTGTTCGAGCCAGCCGTTGAAGAGCTGCGCTGGCGCTGCCGACTCTTTGATGACCTACGGGAGAAGATGCGCATCGCCCTGCCCGGTAGCGGCAAAGGCCTTAATGATGAGGGGGGTACCCAGGACATGGACAGTATCAAACAAGGTGTCGGCCAATTTCGCCAACGGCTGGAGAACAATGAATTTGCGGATGATCCGCTTTGCCTTAAAGTTGCCAAACAGATCGACCAGTATGGTGATAAACTTTTTTCCGATCCAATCGAAATCAATACGCCGGCAGGCTTCGTAACGATATATCCGCAACGGACCAACAATATCCTTGAACAACTGTTTCGGCGCCAGCGTCGTGAATATCGCCGAAGGACCGGCAACAACAGCATGCGCAAAAGGTTGCAGACCATGCTGGCCGATACCCCACTGGTAAAGAACTTGAGTAATCCGGATTACACGGATATCCTGCTGGATGGTAAATCGGGCCTGGAAGAACTGTTTGCCTCAATAGAGATGAATGGTGAAAAATGTGACATCAGGCCAGCCACCGATACCGAAAGACTGCTGCCCGGCTTCCGACTTCTATCAAACCTGCCAAGCCTGCCGAAGCAGATTGTCCGGCTGGCTACAATGGGGTAGAATATGTTTCAATCCAACTGAATTTTGGGACAATAGATTTTTTCTTTTAGCCAGTCATCAATAATGCCACCTGCCGCCGTAATGCAATCGACACTTTTGGTAGGGTAATGCTCGACAAGCATTCTTGTAAACTGTTCCGTTCCCTGAATCTTTAGGGGCGCGCTCGGAACGGAACACTCAAAAAGAGGGGGACTCGCCGTGCCATGGATACTTAATCAATGGATGACCAGGGTACTGAAACGTAACAACCCCACAGACCAAGATATCGCTTTGCAATGCACCAGAGGCGATGCCGCTGCAACGGTTGGCCTGGATGCAGCTTCAGCGCTACTGGGTGGAACGCGCTTTTGAAGATGCCAAAAGCGAATGCAGCATGGCCGACTATCAAGTCCGCAAATGGAGCGCATGGAACCACCATATGGCACTGGTGATGATGGCCATGCTTTTCATGTTGAGCGAAAGGATCCCCCATGAAGATACCTATCCGCTGTTATCCTGTTCAGACATTGAAGAATTGCTTTCACGCTTTCTTCCTCGTCGAGATGTGAGTAAGAAAGAGATTGTTCGCCAACTGGAACACCGCCATAAAAAGCGGCTATCAGCAATGAAGTCTCATGCCCGCATAAATGAACAATCTACTCAGAAGAATGAGCCTGATTAACTTTAGGAAGTCAAAATAATTCACCGTCCAATAACGTACCGATAAGGATCGACTTGCTCCCTCAATACATGCAATTCTTTTTCGCTAGGTGGTACCGTTTCCTCGATTTTATCGGCTTTGAGTAGTTCGAAGCCGCAATTGTCCTGAACATCTGCCAATGAATATCCGGGATTGATGGAAGTGATTCGCATTTTTTTAGAGTTAGGTGCAAAATCCATGACTGCCATGTTCGTTATGATTTTGTATGGGCCCGTGCCTAGTGGCAACCCTGCTTTTTCCCTTGAGTCACCGCCACTCAACCATCCTGGTGTTGTCAAAAAGTCGACCTTTTCGACGAATCGTTTCGTATCCTGGGGTGTCATCACCATCGTTTTCCAACAAAATGAAGCAAAGTCATTGGCCCCACCGCTTCCAGGAAAACGCACCACCGGATTTTCGTGGTCGCCAATAACGGTTGAGTTAAGATTTCCATACATGTCGATTTGCGCACCGCCCAAGAACGTGTAATCCACAAACCCGCGGGCGCAATATTCCATTGTATCGCCCATGCTACCGGCCATGATTGCCCTGTAAGTGGTTCTGGAATCGCCTACGGAAATCGGCATTTCCGGAAGCTCAGGGCCAACACCACCGGCTTCAAAAACAATCACCAGTTCCGGTGAATTGGTTTTTTGGGCCAGCATGGCTGCCGCACAGGGTGCACCGGTTCCCACACCGACTGTCGCACCATTGTCCAACTCACGTGCGGCAACACAAATCATCAGTTCCATCGCGTTATAATCTGACAAATCCTGATCCTCCTAATTTCACTATTGTAAAAGCAGCTCTTTGGCTCTCAGTTTTTCCATCTTTTCCATACCGCCGTTCATCCGAATATATTCCTCATGATCCTTGCATTGGAAGATATTGCGATCCAGGAAAGATTTAAATTGTTCAGGATCCTTCTCTATGGTTAGCCATTCTTTAAGGTGATCTTCATCTGAATAATATTCACCGAGCATTGTTCCCGGGTAGGCTCCGTATGGGATCTCGCAGACAGCATCCACCAAATGATATGGAATTTTGGTAAGTGTTGGATTCTGTTTGATATTTTCATTGGTGATCAATTTTTCGGTGGTAATAATGATGCGCTTTGAGGCATTGGCCAAGTCAATATCAGAGACGGCGATTCCACTGAATCGACAGTTTCCATATTTGTCGCACTCGTGGACATGGATAATCGCCACATCCGGGGATAACGCTGGCAGAAGGACTAGCTTCTTTCCTGTATATGGACAACTGCCGATCTTTGCCGCACTGTATTTGAATGTGTCGGTGCCCATCATGTTTCTGGTGGGCAGATAAGGCACCCCCATGGCAGCGGCCTTGAGACGGACGGTGAGGGCATAATTGGTCCATTCCGTGACTTTGACTTTTCCGCTTTGCATATATTTGCGCGAGCAGGTGGAAAGCCCTCTGGCCTCCAAGCCGACCACATAGGCCACGTCTATGCGATCGTATGTTTCCCCCGCACTTAGAATTTGCATGTCATGAGTCGATGTATGACCGGCAAACCCCAGGTGTTTTTTCCTTTGACGGACGATCTCGTGGCAAGCGGCAATGGGTGTACGGTTTGCGCCAAATCCACCGATTCCAATATAATCACCATTATTTACGAATTTACTGATGGCTTCTTTGAGATCCATCACTTTATCAATCATTTTTCGGTTTTTTGTTCTAAAAAAAGAACGCAGATGGTCTGGATCCGGATCAATGAATAATTCACCCTGGCCTTGTTCAATGACTTCCACGCATTCTACTCCTTTATCGAGTGGTTCTTGGTTTATCCGTATGAATTGATCGTTCAAATACGTTTTCACATGATCAAAAAAAGAAAGAGATGCACTTCTACAAATGTTTATGTAAAGTTCATATTATGGACTTTACACACTTTAGCTTCCGCATTTATCGACCATTGCACTGATCACGATCGGTGGTGTCAAAACCAGACCGATCAATATGCCCAATGCCGATTTCATGACGAGAATTTCTTTGAAGGAAAGCGGAAATGGGAACAACCAAACGAGCAGTCCTATTGAAATGGGGAGCAGCACCAATAACCCCAAACCACCAAAAAAAATACCTCTGAAGATTGACAGCTTAGGCTGTATGCGAAAAAATAGAAAGTTTTTAAAATGCGATGGCGCACTTGGCGCAGCCCCTTTTTCTATGCGCTTTCGCATGGTTGGCGTAATGATCGCTCCCATGCAAAATATCATTATGAAAAAGGTTGGAATAAGATCAAAAAACAAACCACCGCTGCCCCAAAGCATGATCGTGGTTTGGGAACGAAATGTTAAAAAGGTAATTGCAGCACTAAGCAGCAAATTAATCATCATTGAGACGACAGTTTCCTTGATAAGGAAAGCCCGATGCATATTCACGAGTTTAAACATAACAAAACGCTCCTCTTTCCTAACTGTCACTTATCGATTCGATATATTCGAATACGTCCAGGTTTGGCCTTTTTTTAAAGGCACCGATGGCCTATCGACGACTGTATTTATCAATAGTATTCAAATAAAAGGTCATTCCTTCGTCAGTTTTCTTGACACCCTTATTCTTCAAATCATCAACCATTGTTTTGGCGAAATTTCGCACAACCGCCTTGATGCGTGCTTTATCCTCTTCTGAGATTTCGTAAATTAAAATCCCCTCCTGTTTCATTTCTTCCATGACGTTCAGCTCTTTTTCTGAAATCATCTCATCGGTCTTTTCCGGCATTTCCCTTGCGAGGGCCATCATTTCATTTTGAACTTTATTTGGCAGCTTTTCCCATGTTCCCTTGGGCATTAACACCGGCGTCATCAAGCAACCAAGGTCAAGCCTGGTCACATATTTAGCGACTTCACAAAGCCGCAAAGATTTAATAGCTGAAATCGGTTGGGTGAGGACAGCATCGATTACACCTTTTTGCATGGCATCATAAATCTCAGGTATGGGCATGGCGACCGGCGTACCGCCCAATTCCTTCCATGCTTTGGAAAGGTATCCAAATGTCCTTACCCTGAATCCCTTTATATCTCTAAATGATTTGACTGGGTTTGTACTGATCAACTCATAATGCGATGTCCGTAATATGGTATTTCCTTTTTTTTCGATAGCTTATAAAGGTTCTTGATTAATAATGGCCCTCTTCACCAATGCCTTCGCAACGTTCACCTTGTATGCAGTTTGTGAAAGAGGTTTAGCTCCTGCCAGAGCCATCTCCGCTGCGCGGGCCGCGGTTTCCATGGAAATCGGCTTGCCTTTCAGGTAATGCTCCGCATCAACACAACGGAACGGTCTATGGGCTACCGCCCCCAATGCGATTCTGGCATCCGCGCAAACGCCGTCCTTGACATTAATTAAGGCGGCCACACTAACAACAGCGAAATCAATCGGTTTTCGCAACGTAAACTTATAAAAAACCTGTGTTGCTGATAACGGCGGAGCAGGAATGTGGATATACGTAATCATCTCATCCTGTTTGAGAACGGTTCCCAGTGGGTTGTAGAACGCCTCTACGCTCACCGTACGAGTTCCTGAAGGCCCCACGATCGAAAGTGTTGCGTCGAGAGCCGTCAGACTGACCGCCATGTCCGATGGACAAACAGAAAAGCACTTTTCAGCGCCTAAGATCGCGTGGTACTGGTTCTTTCCAGGAACCGCCGGACATGCCTTTCCTCCTTTTCTAAAACAGCTGATGCGTCCGCCGATATCATTTGGATATCGGTAATACCAACAACGGGTTTCTTGACATAGATTACCACCTATTGTTGCCGTAGTTCTAAGCTGGGGAGAGGCGACGGTGACAGCGGTCGCTTTAAGTACGGAGTAGGTCTTTGCAATAATGGGAGAACGAATTACATCGGCCAGTGGGGTTAAGGCTCCTATGGTAAGGCCGCTGGCATTTTCTTCAATTCCATCAAGTTCATGAATCGTCTTAATGTTGATCACGGCCTCCGGGGATTGTGCAAGGCACTGATCTTTTAATCTGCCAAGAATGTCTGTCCCACCGGCATTCAATACCGCCCGTCCTTTGAACATGGCCAGTAATTCCACCGCTTCATCGATGGAACGGGCGTTGTAATGGGCAAAGGATTTCATAGTTAGGCCCTCCCTTTGTCAGCAGTCTGTGATAAAGCTTTCAGGATCTTATCCGGTGTCAGCGGGTAATCATGCATCCAGAAGCCCAAAGCGTTGGATACGGCCATCAACACGGCGGCCGGCCCGGGAGAGGTCGCGATTTCCCCTACACCTACAGCTTTAAAGCGATGGCTGGGGAATGGAGTTTCGAGGATAACATTGTCGATCTTCGGAAGCTCGGCAAAAGTTCGCCATTTGTAGTCTATCATGTTGGCGTTCATAACCCGCCCAATTTTCGGGTCTAAAATTGTCTCTTCAAACAACGCACTGTCAATACCGGCCGTGCCGAGACACCCGTTGAGTTGTCCTTGGATACCCAAAGGGTCAATTATCTGCCCTACATCAGTTGCATTTACCACCTTAGCTAAAGTGACCTTCCCTGTTTCGGTATCGACTTCTACTTCCACGAAACAAATCATACAGTTACTCAGGGTAAAATCAGGCTCAAAACGCCCAAGCCCGGTGCAAACACGATCGAAATCCATCACTTGAATCCATGGGACCCGTGAATCTGGGTCATTTTTTTTAAAGATAAATCCGTCTACAGTGTCCAATTCGTCCAGCTCAGCATTTAATGCAGGCATAGAGAGCTCTATAATCTTTTTTCTTGCGTCTTCGGCCGCGGCGATCATGGCACTTCCTATTGCATAAGTTCCCCGTGAACCGGCCGGTCCGAACTCATAGGGATTGAACATGGTATCGGAATCGGACATCGATACCTTCTCGTATGGCAGCTGAAGCACCTCCGCAACCATCTTAATATAATTACTTCGTTGCCCATTTCCGATTTCAACAATATTCGAATTGATAACAGCCGTTCCGAACGGGTGAAGCTGGACATAGACCTCCGAGGAATCTTCTCCGATATCAGCGTTGCCATGAATTCCCACGCCAATGCCTCTTCTTTTCGCACTAGACACGGAAGTTGGTTTCAGCCACCCCTTCCATTTCTCATGCCAGCCGAACTGTGCTGCCCCTTTTTCCATCGCCGCCATGAAATCCGGGCCTCTATAATTATACCATCTACCATCTCTCCAGAAGTATCCATCGCCTGGCTTTATAAAATTCTTCTTGAAGAACGATAGCGGATCTATATCTGCCTTTGCCATTGCCAGACTCAATAATGGCAAAAATGCACTCTTCAGCTCTTGGCCGCCGAAACCTCGCGCTGGGCCGGTCGGTATCCTATTTGTACAGACGATAACAGGCTTCAGATCCCAATTCGGACACCTTATGGCGATCTGTACTTCACCGCAGCCAACACCGATCATGAACTGGGTATGCGAAGAATGGTAGCCGGTGTTAACGAACCATTTTCCTGACACTGCTGTCACCGTCCCATCTTTTTTCATGCCGACTTTAGCTTTAATACGCGAACTTATTCTCACCCCGAAAGTAGCCAGATGTTCTTCCCTAGTTAGAATTATCTTCACTGGTTGGCCAGCAGCCCGGCTTAACAATACTGCATGGGCTTCAGTATCCCAACCCCTCCCTCTCGACCCGAAGCCTCCTCCACATGGGTTGCCGTGGACTCTTATATCCAACTGTTCATCCGTAGCCGGAAAGAACAGCTTGGAATTGGACGGATGCTGCGAAATTGGCCAGAGAGTTACTTTGTTAGGATTCTCCCAAAGGGCTACCACGCCCGGAGTTTCCGCAGGAATCGGATTTGGCATGTTTTCATAGCTACATGTCCCTTCCGTTATAATGTCTGCCTCGGCAAACCCCTCCTGCACATCGCCCATAACGACATCCGTCAGCGCTTTTGGCCCTAAAATGAATGCACCAGGCGTTACAACATTACCGGGCAATTCGTCGTATAACTGGGGAGCGTCGGGCTGAAGGGCTTCTTCAGCATCATATACTGCCGGCAGCACCTCATACTCCACATCAATTAATTCAAGCGCTTCCCGGGCTATATTTTCTGTTGTAGCTGCCACAAGCGCAACTGCGTCACCGACATAACGGACTTTTTTATCAAGAACGCGGAAAATGGCCGGCGTACCACCTTTCCAGTCCGGAATGTCCTTCCATGTAAGAATGGCCTTTACTCCCTTAAGCTCCAAGGCTCTCCTTTTATCAATCTTTTTGATATTCGCATGAGGGTGGGGGCTCCGCAGCACCTTTCCGTGGAGAAGACCGGCAAATTTGATATCATCGACAAACCTCACGTTACCTGTGACTATATCTCTGGCATCCTTACGCGGTATGGCTTTTCCGATATATCTATATGCTGTTTTATTCATTGGCTTTAGCACCTCCCTTAGTAACAACTGACATTACCGCTTCGACTACCTGATAATGGCTAATACAACGACAAAAATTGCCCGCCATTCCTTCTTTTACCTCTTGTTCGGAGGGAAAAGGGTTTTCCGTCAGCATCGCCTTTGCGCTCATGATCATTCCCGGCGTGCAAAAACCGCATTGAAAAGCTGCATGATCAATAAAACTTTGTTGAAGAGGATCCAGTGCTCCCGTCGTCTCGTCTGTCAGTCCTTCAATAGTAGTGATATTTTTACCTTCACATTCAACCGTCAAAAGCATGCAGGAGGACACGGCCTTGTCGTCCATGATGACTGTGCAATTTCCGCATGCACCTCTATCGCAGGATATTTTTGTGCCGGTTAAGCCAAAGGTCTCCCTGAGTGTGTGAGCAAGCGTATGATTTGTGTTCACCTGATCGGGCCTGCTTCCCATCTCCAGTTCGTAGCCTTTCCCGTTGATGGTGAGATTGATCCTACGGGTCTTGTCATCCTTCTTTTCTTCCGGTCTTGCTGTTTTTATTTTCATGCATTTACCCCTTTCAGGTTTTGAAAATAGAGGTTTTAAAACAACATTCTCGTCGACCGTTTGGGTCGATATCGCCGCTTTCTTATGCTCTTTGTTAAATGCTGCCCGTAATGGGTAAATCCCAACCCGAATGCGATGGCATTCCTTCCGGGCCATAACCGGGCAAACGACACCACCGGCAATAAATTCACCGTCTTCAATACAAGGGATTCACCGCTAATGGCATATATTCGACAGATTGTCTGAGGCGATTGCGCGACCATTTTCATGATCTAAGAAACAATTTTCTCTGGTTCGGACAACGGTTTTCCAGAAAGTTTTTTATATGACCAATAAGTCATATTATACTATTTAAATCAGATAATATAGTCAATAAAAATTCTTAAATGGGCCATTAGAATAATATTAAATAATGTTTTAATTGATTTAAATCAATTTTTATTTTAAATGGTTTTATGGTCATTATGTCAAGATAAAAGACTTAGCGTGGATATTTCCCTATCGAATCGTACACCTCACCATTTTTGCCAACCACTATTATGCGGAAATTTATCGTTTTTTTGGTGATTGCTTTGAAACAGGACGACTTCTTGATAGCTTCGGGATTGATCTGAATTTAAAGGAATGATGCTTAGGCGTGAGTTGTTTATCAACAATTTTTTGGGTTGTGCCACAGGCTCACCTATCAAGTTTGCGGCACGCCTGCTACCCCATCGCCGATCCGATAAATCCTGCCCGGTATGTCCGATTAAACGGCTGACAGTATTTGTCCTTACCCGCGAGCATCTCAGCGGAAAGCAAGGTGCCCATGAGTTCGCGATCATTGGGATCGATGATGGCGCTGTCGAGTCCTGCCATCATCGAAGATCAAAAAAAACAGCGTAACGATCCGTTCCCAAAAAAACAACCCGTGAAAAAAGGCGTGCGCAAAGCCCTTGCATGCCATCCCCGCGATGATCAAAACTCATCGATACGAAAAGCCGGAGAACGCCATTCCGCGCGGGGATGGCATGGGAGGAGGGGCAAGGTATTTTACATATATTTCATCAAATCCCAATAACTGGTGACTTTCTCTCTCCATACAAAGCTGTAACGATCGATCAGTTCACTGGCATGCATCGGTTTTCTGCCGGTCAACTTCTCAACGGTGTCGGTTTGGATGGCCATTTGCCCCATTCGTATGCCACCTTCATTGGTCAGCATATCGTTCGCGCACCACGGCACAGGGGATTTTGAATAGTCACCACTGCTTTCGTGGGGGATATGAACGGAATCCAAATACTTTAAGAATTCTTCATCGTCTACCGGTACATATTCATAATCGATTCCAGAGGCCTTGGCCACCATTTCACAAATTTCGCGCTGGGTAATCAAGTTGCCGGTAACATCATAGTCTTTTTTCGGCTCACCTTTTCCGAGCAACAAGGCTGTGGCGACCCGTCCGCTGTCATCTTTGGGTATAAATGCCGCTGCGGTTTCGCCTGCGTTGGTAACCCACTTATAATCACTGATGTTGGCAAGCATAACGGCATTTAGCAGGTAATTTTCCAGATAAAGGGTATTCCTCATGATGTTGTAGTCAATACCGCATTCAGCCAGGTATTCTTCAGTGGCTCTGTGATCCGGCAGGACATATTGGTCATACCCCTCACGGTTGGCACCGAAAAATGAAGTGTAGGTAATATGCCTTACCCCGGCTTCTTTCGCGGCGTCGATGGCATTTTGATGTTGCCGAACACGTTTTTGGCCGATGAAGACACCGGATACCATGAACATACGCTCTGCGCCCGCGAAAGCTTCGATCATTTGTGCTTTGTCATCGTAATCGGCCGCTTTGAGTGTAACGCCTTGGTTCTTCCAATCCTCTTTTTTCTCCTTTGGCAGCCGCTCCGGAAAACGGCAGGTAAAAATCAATTGTCCGCCTGAAACTTGATTCAGCATATTGCTGGCGACTCTTCCTCCCAATTGGCCACCGGCACCGGTAACGACATAACGCATATTTTTTTCCCTCCGATAAAAGTATAGAGCGGATTTTTTGCCCCAATATTAAAGATTTTCCTTATTTCCCATAAGCTGCGCCTTATGTAGTGTTCGTCCGGAAATAAGCAAATTGGTCATTTCTGGATGGGCACTACGTAGCATCCACACAGGCGAAGATTACCTATTCAACATCTCGCGGCCCAGGACCCGGTCCTCGGAATTTGCGGAAATGCTTTTTGAGGGCAGGCAATTCAGGTTTCCACCAGGGACGATGTAAAGACGGCATGGGCACTCTCATCATAGCCGGTGGCATGAGCTTCTCGTGTTTTTGGCGTGGCCCGATCATGTATGCAGGGTTGGCATATTCCCGTCCGAGTTCGGGGTTATGCGGACACCCAGGGCCAATCCCGGCCAGACAACGCCCCAAACAGGTATTGCAGCGCGTGCAAATCTTGAGTTCATCCAGATCTCCGCTCATCACCTTGTTGGGGTATTCCGGATCGATCATCAACTGACGGCCCAACGCGGCGATGTCGAATTTGCCTGCTGCGATATCGCCATCCGATTTGACGGGATTATGCTGGGAGGCCACGATTACCGGTACCGACAAGCCTTCTTTGAATCCTTTGGCGATGTCCGGCAGTGGCGCCGCATGGTCCTTGTCGGGAACCAGCAGGAATGTCTCTTCATAGCCGCCGCCGGATGAAAGACTGATATAATCCATCCCGCGGGCTTCCATGTCCTGGGCCACGTCGATCATCTCTTCCTGGGTCAGGCCGCCTTCAAAATATTCCATATTGCTAATGCGGACACCGACCACCGCACCGGGACAGGCATACCGGATCTGCTCGGCAACTTCGTTTAAAAACCGTTTGCGATTGCGCCACTCTCCGCCGTACATGTCAGTGCGCTTGTTGATTACCGGAGACAGGAAGGAATGTTCCAGGTATCCATGGGGAGCATGGATTTCAATAATGTCAAACCCGGCTTTTACCGCCAGCTGACAGCTGTTGGCGTACTCTTTTTGCTCTTTGTGAATTTCGGTGATGGACATCTCCCGAGTCATCTGTCCGACCATGTCCTGACGGGGCAGCTCGGTTTTAAAGGAGTTGATCACCGCGCCCCCCGGCTGTTTATCCACACCCATTTCGTAGGGAAGCCCCGCGGTACATGACGGCACCAATTCATCATGATTCCGGGAATGCCCCTGCCTACCGAAGCCGATGGTCATCTGGGCGCATGCCAAGGCGCCAAAATAGTGCATACGTTCCGTGTACATCGTCATCCCCTGCAAGTGCCCCAGATGAAAGAGCGCCAGATTACGGCCCCAAACATAGCGTGAGCACAGTTCCGTGCCCATGACGGCACCGAGACTCACCACCGCCGCCCCGCCTTTGGCGCGGGCCGCGAAATAAGATAGGCACTGTTCCGTCATTTCACCATTGACCCCTGAGAGTGTCTCGTTCATGGGCGCCATCCACATGCGGTTTTTCAGCTCAACCGGCCCAACCTTGATTGGACTGGTTAGGATTTCGAGTTTCTGCTTTTCGAATTGCGGTTTTTTGGCCATTATCCGTTCCTTCCGTGATATTTATTAATGATCAATACGAACATGGGATTTTGGTTTCATCCGTTTTATTGGCCATGTCTGGCATGGGCAATGCGTTAAGGATCTATGGTCATTGAGATACCAGATTCGGTTAATTAGAGCATTGTTTCAGTTCATGTAAGGGTATCCGATTCTTGATGCGTGCCGGCAACAAGAAACAAGCCAGCGCTGGCAACAACAACATGGTTCCCATCATGTTCACCATGAACATGAACGCTAACAGTATACCCATATCTGCTTGAAACTTTATGGGTGAAAAAGCCCAGGTGGCCACAGCGATGGACAGGGTGAAACCGATTAAAATGATAATTCTTCCCGTAAACAGAAGTGACCGATAATAGGCTTCACTTAGCGACCGACCTGCATCCAGATGCCCCTTTAACACACTCAACAGGTACAACGCATAGTCAACGCCCACACCGACCCCAAGTGCGATGACCGGCAGTGTGGCGACCTTTACCCCAATCCCGAGTTTTACCATCAGGGCATTGGCCAGGATGGAAGTGAGCATCAATGGTAAGATCGCGCAAACAACGGCCCGCCAGGACCGAAAGGCAATAAAACAGAGTGTGATTACCGCGGCATAAACCATAAAAATCATCTTGCGATTGGCCTTTTCGACAACAATGTTGGTCGCGGCAGCGATACCGGCGCTACCCGCGGCAAGTAAAAATCGCGCGTTTTCCGTGTTGTTTTCCTTGGCGAAAGTCTCCACGGTTTCCACCACCCGCGATAGGGTGTCGGCCTTGTGATCGGCCAGATAGGCGTACATGGTAAGCAGGCTGCACTCGTCATTAAAAAAAATACGAGGGGCCGGATAGGCAATGGAGTTGATCATCCCCTGGTTTTTGAGAAGTTCATACCACTTGATGTTACCTTCATTAAAGCCGAACAATGTCTGTCTGCAGTAAAGCGCCAGCGATTGTGTGAACTCCACGCCTTCAAGGTTCTGTAACTTCCATTCGAGAGCATCAGTGCGCATCATGGTATCGTATGAAGTGCAAAGATTCTTGGGGGTCTTCACCATGACGGCGAAAACATCAGAGCTTGCGCCGTAGTTCATGGTCATAAAAGCAGCATCGCGGTTGTACCGCGAGTCGGCGCGCAGTTCCGGTGCACCCGGGTCCAGGTCACCGATCCTGATGCCGGTGCCAATGAAATATCCCATCACGCCTAACAGGGAACAAATGATAATCATGGCCAATGCCCAACTGCGTCGGGTAAAAAGATCGAAAAATTGCCAAGTCAAATGGGATGATTTTTCGATCCGCCCTTGTGTTTCCGCCTGCAGACTGAGCTCCGCCGATTTCTGGTTGACACCGGTGTAACTGAGCAGAATCGGCAATAGAATCAACTGAGTAAAAATAAGCGCAGCCACACCTGTACTGGCGATGATGGCCAGTTCCTGTATCACC
This sequence comes from uncultured Desulfosarcina sp., assembly GCA_963674765.1. GTDB lineage: Bacteria > Desulfobacterota > Desulfobacteria > Desulfobacterales > Desulfosarcinaceae > Desulfosarcina. The sequence continues at coordinate 6,418,577 of OY771548.1, forward strand.
TGAATTTTGATGGCCATCAGTACGGCAAATCCGACGGCATCAGAGATCAATGCGGTAAGGCCGGCAAGAAACAATCTCCTGAATGTGTATCTGGCCGCCACAACTTTGTGCGTTCCTCTGCCCACATCCTGCAGGATGCCGTTCATTCGCTGCGATCCGTGGCTCATGCCGATGGCAAAAACCAAAAATGGCACCAGAACGGAATAAGGGTTTAAATCAAAGCCCAATAGTGGAGACAGGCCCACCTGCCAGACAACCCCAACAAGGGAGCACACCACCACCATCATCGTGCTGCGTAGGCACCTTGTGTAGAAAAACAGAAAAAGTGTGGAAATAACGATGGCGACGATGAAAAAAAGAATGACGAACCGCACCCCTTCGATTAAATCACCCATTACTTTGGCGAAGCCGGTGATGTGAATGTGGATCGCGTCACTCTCATAGCTGCGGCGGATATTTTCCAGGCGCTCGGATAATTCACGGTAATTCAGTGTTTTTCCATTTTGCGGATCCGCAGCCATCAAGGGGACATAAACAATGCTGGATTTGAGGTTGGGTGCCACCAGCTGGCCGATCTCACCCGACCGCTCGACATTCATCCGCACCTGCTCAAGGCTTTCAGGGGAGCCATCATAGGTGTTCGGAATGACCGGCCCCGCTTCAAAGCCGTCTTCCGTGACACCGTTCCAGCGGGTAGACGGCGTCCACAAGGATTTGACGAAGTTTCGTTCCACACCGGGCATCAAAAAAAGGTCTTGGCTGATCTTTTGAAGCGTGGCCAAATACTCCGAGGTGTAGATATCGCCTTGAGTTGTCTCTACGGCAATACGGACTGCATTGCCAAGCCCCTTAAGGTCCTCCTTGTTATCGATGTAATTGGCGATATAGGGGTGCCCGAGGGGGATCATCTTTTCGAAACTGGCATTCAGTTCCAACCGCGTCATCTGAAATCCCAGAAATCCGGTGATGATCAGGCAGATAAGCAATATCATCGTTCGATTGTTGAAGATGACTCGTTCCGCCAGATTCCCCGACTGGGTGTCGAATTCAGCCAGGGTTTTTATAACAGGTTGAACCTCTTTCGTGGACGCCATTTTTAGAACCATCCTTTGGTATTATCACTATTTTCGATGGGGCAAGGAAATCCGGACCACGCCATTATTCCCCACACCAAGGAGTAAGCCTTCATCCAATTGGACCACAGAGGCCACCATCGCTTTTAATCTGGGCACATCGGCAACTTGAAACCGATCATACCAGACAGGCGTATTCTCTAAAATTTGGCCGGCTTGATTGACGAAAACGACACGCCCTGATCTCGTTGTCAAGGCGGTCAGAATTGATACCGGAACAGGGATTTTCAGCTGGGAAAAACTTGTGCCATGATCAATGGAGAGAAATACGTTCCCTTTTAGCCCGGCAATGACGAGGATGCCTTGCCCCATGATGGTGGATGTGAAATAGCTTCCCCGGTATCCGGTATCTATTTTTTGGAAGGTCCTCCCTGCATCCAGGGACCGAAGACATATTCCCTGTTCACCGGCAAGGTAAATATTGTTTTGGCTTTGCTGAATGGTATAGTAGTGAAACGCATCCGGATTATTGACGCGGGTCATCCAGGACACCCACGTCTGTCCACCATCGCCGGTATGAAGGATCAACCCGTAAGCGCCGACGATAATGCCCTCTTTTTCATTGCTGAAATGAATATCGAGGAGGGGCTTGTCAGGCCCGTCATCAATGAGCAGCTTGGCGTCCGATAAATAACGCTTGGCCAACGGCTCATCTTCACCTTTGCTTGCAGCATATGCCTTTGCATCATCAAAGGCAAGCTGCGCCGCAGTGACGCCATCCAGCTGCCGCGTCCATGTCTCACCCGCATCTGTGGTGATCAAAACGGTTCCGGCATGCCCGATCGCCCATCCGATATCCTTTGTTGGAAAGGTGACAGCGGTGAGGGTCACGCTGGTGGGGACTTCCGATTGACGCCAGTTCTCCCCCCTATCGTCGGAAAATACGATGATTCCACGTTCTCCGACTGCCACCAATCGATCACCGGCTTTTGCGATACCGAGAAGCACACATGTTTCTGGTTTGTCGACTTTATCGGCAGGACGTTCCAAAAGATCGGGTACGCCATCCGTTTTGCCAGTGGTGCGGGTATACGCACTACCCTTATCGTCGGGGGACGCATGTAGCAATGCACCTGAATTGATGCCGCTGATGAGTAGCAGTATCCCCAGAAACAATGGCCAACGAAAGCCGCCTGGCGTTGAATTCTGCACATTGATATTCACTATCGTACTCCCTCACCTCTCATGGCGTCCGGTGTAAACGTTCGGTCAGGATATGTTGGCATGACTTCATATTGCGATTTTTTCCCGGTCATTATTACATTTACAAAGTACGTACCGCCGAGCAGATCATAATATCCCCACGCCGTGCTCATGACCCCGGGAAGATCCGGTGCCGTAATGGGAAGCGTAATCAAGCTTCGCCACAACTGATTATTCGCATCCCAACGATCGGCAAGCACAGCGATCCATGAATCTTCATCGATATAGTACAAATTTTTAGGTGATGTGTGACGTTGCCCCTCTCGTAAGCTCGCCTCAACCACCCATACCCGATGAAGCTCCCACCGAACGTAATCGGGCTTAATGTAACGATCATCCAAAATATCCTCGGGACTGTCAGGCTCTAAATGCTTGTTCGCATTGTAGGGGATATACATCTCCTTTTTGCCAATGATCTTCCAATCAAAGCGTTCAAGAGATAACGGCTCGGTGAATACATCAACCTCATCAAAGGAAGCCAATCCAGCAGAGAAGGGCGTTGGTGTATCACAACAGGATAGCGGAAGCTTGCGGACACGCCGTTGACCGGTGATGTAGACCCATGTCTGGGTTTTTCCTATTTCCTGAGCAAGCCGACCGGTAATGGCCTCGCCCGCTCGTATGGGCGGACCGACATTGATGGACCGCACCAGCTGCAATTCGCCTGTGTACGAATCAACAGTGCCGTCAGAATAATAGTAAGGATAATTATAGTCATTTTGAGATGCTAGCTGCATTACATGCTTTCCAGTCGAAGTCGTCACGTATCCGGTGAAATCGAGAAAAACAGCGGTTCCGCGCCATCTCAACAGATGATTCCACATGACTTCGATACCCGATTTTGGGATGGGGAAAGGCGTTCCACCGTATACATTGACGGCCTCATATCCATCTATTTTGCCATTAAGCGCATTCTTGTAAGTGTTTTCATAAACCCAATCCGGTGCGGCGTGCGTGCGGTGCGTTGGATACACGTCGATTCTGAACTTACCCGTATACTTTTCCAGCAATGCTTTGGTGCCTTCGGTCAATTTTTCCGCATATTGCCCCATATTTTCAGAAGTGATTGAAAAAAGAGGCTTTTCATCTGGAAACAGATCAGGACGCTTTCCTCCGTTTTTCAATCCAGGCGCCGGCTTGGTCAGGCCGCCGTCCCACGCTGGAATCGTGCCGTCGGCATTACCGGCCTTTTCAGCGCCGAGGGGGGTCAAGGTCGTTTTCAGCGCGCCGGCTTCTTCCTCTGGCACACCACCGAATACGCTGCTGCCAAATGTCAATGTGAGAGCAAAAATTAAACCGAGTATGGCCGAATAAATTCTTTTCATTTTTCCTCCGTTAGAATGTGCAGCTGATTGAAAGTGATACAAAATCACGGTCTGCGTTCGCTTGATCAAAACTGAAGGTACTGTTTTCATCCAAAACAGTGCCCGAAGACCCATAAAAATGCGTATAGGCAAGTCCAACTCGCCAGAAGTCCAAATAGGTAATATTGAGCCCGATATTCATATCGCCGCCCTTATCCGGCCCGAAATTGCTGACCACGGATGAACTTCCCTTGGGGAAATACGATAAACCGATGGGAATACCAAGATCTACACCAGGAAGAATCTGTCGATACTTGGGTTCATAGACAAACCGTATACCTACCGCATCCTTGGTTGTGTTGGAAGCAAGGGCTTCGGAATTTTTCTCTATTCTGGTCCGCCGGTTATAGGCAATTTCACCGATAAATTCCGATTCCTGCGCGATGAAATTCGGTTCCAAAGTGGCGATCCACGATAACTGCGCATGGAAAGAGTCGCCAACCGCGTAGAGCGGATTGTCATTGTTGTCGGCTTGAACGCCGGGCAGCACAACCTGCAAGTCACTTACTAAGGGGGTGTTGAACCGCATGGACACTTCGGCGGCCAGGTTAACGATACCAAAGGTTGTTGTCGCGCTGAGGCCGTAGACATCTATGTCTTCAGGATAAACCTGGTAATACTCACCCATTTTTCCTGACGCGGGATCGAAGTTAGCGGGGTCAAGGACTACGGGGCCGCCAGGTGTATCGGCAACGCTCGGTGTTGCATAAAGTTGGGGGCCCTTATCATGATACCGGATAGCGTATGCACCGAAATCATATTCGCCAACGCGATAGCGTACCTGAATCCCTCCCTGGCCATTATCGTCTGCCTCGATGTCATCCCCCCTGAAAAAAGCCGAGTTTTCGCCTCCAGGCATCATTGGCGGCCCGGTAAACAGGCGCTCTCCCCCCTCACCAAATAGATCAAGGTTGCTGAAATAGCTACCGGATGCCGGAAATCGCGACTCCTCCCACTTGAATTGGTAATAGGCTTCAACGGAAAACTTAGAACCGAATTGAAATTGAGCGGAAACCTGCGGTACAGGACGAATAATTTCTTTGAATTGTGAATTGGGCACAGAAAGCGCTTTGACCACATCAACGGGGGCCATCCCGCCAGCGATGCCATTGCTTCCGAAAAACAGGCTTTCGCCCCATTGCAGTGCATATTGCCCACCCCGAAAGCTCAGTGCGTTATTACCGAAATAGTGCCGTCCAAACACAAATGCATCCAATACCTCTGCATTCCATCCATGTATATCTTGGGTTTCATCGGTGAATTCGTCATAAGGAACCGAATAAACGTTGGCTGTACCCGGCGAGTCATTGTCGTTGCTCTGGTTATAAACGAAATCGTACCAGGCCGCGCCACTGACACGGACGCCATACCCCTTGTAAATAATATCTGCCTCGGACAGCAGATCCACCCGATTGGAAATAAGGCCGCGACTGAAATTCCGGTCGCCGTCGTCCTGGTTGATGTCACCAACCAAGTCGTCCGACTGTTTTTCGATACGCGAAGCGGCGCTGTATTTCACTGTGTTGTCCCACCTGATTTTTAGCTCCCGGTTTCCTGTATTAAACCGATATGACCATGAATTTGATGCGAACAGGAAAATGCAAAAAGTGACAACAGCCATCGTTATCAACAAACGAGTGGAAGGAAATAATTTAGGGATCAATAACCGTATTCCTTTTCTCATCATCTCTCCTTTGGTTTACAGTAGCGTAGGTGAAGACCGATTCTTTTGTTTAGATGCGGAATAAAGAAGTGATTTACCTCCTTAAAGAAGAGTTACTATTGAGAATTCATTGCTTCCATGGTTCCGGGATTGTTCTGGGAGGTCCTATTTTTCTGTGAGATGGACATATTGAAACCGAAACCAAATGATGATGAACCACATTTATTTACTTTATGACCCATGATTCATTAAGAACTTTTAAACAATTCAATAGAGTTCTGTCAAGCAAAAAATGGTCGCCTTACCCGAAACTTTGTGTTTACCAAAACTGTTATATTATTTTATAATACATACGAGTTATATGCATTTTAGCCTTTAAGATTTTTCAAATGACTCTTTATCCATTTAATTTATTGATCTAAAATCAAACACTGCACCCTGCCAAGGGATTCCACCGTGAAGCGTTGTAGCCCACGTCACCATTTGATTCTTTTAATTTTAAGCGCCTGTCTGCAATATAAATTCCAAGACAACAGTTTCTTTTCGCTGCTTGACAAAATCAAACAGGCCGTTTAATATCATTCATAATGAACATAAAGTCATTTTGTTTTTTATACCCAGGCCAAAAACATAATAGATAGCAACAGAAAACCGACATAGGGAAAGAAGACCGATGAAAAAAAAATATAATCAGCTGATTTGTAACAAAAAAGGGCCAAACGGCGAAGTCTTGTGGGTCACCCTCAGTAACCCGGAAGCGATGAACGCCATGTCGGACACCATGCAAAAAGAGCTTCTTGACCTCTTCAATGAGATTGCGTTCGATAACAGCATCCGATGTGTTGTCTTAACAGGTGCCGGAGAAAAGTCCTTTTCAAGTGGAGGCGATATCGAGCTCTTCCAAAGCTTTGACCGCGTCAGCGGTTATGATTTCGCCTACGCCAGGGGGAATTCGATTCAGCACCTGATGAACTATATGGAAAAGCCCATTATCGCTGCGGTCAACGGCTATTGTTTTGCCGGGGGCATGGAACTTGCGCTCTGTTGTGATTTTATTTATGCCAGCCAGAATGCCAAGTTCGGTTTGCTGGAGATCAACCTCGGCCTTCTTCCCGGGTGGGGCGGCACGGTACGCCTGCCCCGAAAAATCCCCGTAAATAAAGCCAAGGAGATGATATATCGCGGCGAAATGCTCACTGCTGACCAGGCGTATCATTGGGGGCTGGTCAATAATGTTCTGCCTTCTATCAATGATCTTTATGAAACAGTTGAAAAGATCGTCGACGAGATGATTGCCAAGGCGCCGCTGGCCCTACGCGCCGCAAAAAATATTATCAACAACTCAATTACTTGCGACAGCATCGAAGCCGCCCTGGCCATTGAGCGCGGCGCATGTTCCTGGCTGCTCGACTCTGAGGACAGCAAAGAGGGCGTGGCATCTTTTTTGGAAAAACGCAAACCCCGTTTCAAGGGGATTTAATTTTTCCTTTAAAATCTTCTATTTCTATAAATTCAACCTGATGAGGAGAGTAACATATGAATACAAATGACCCGGTAATTGTCTCCGCCGTAAGAACACCCATTGGAAGTTTCGGCGGAGCCTTCAAAAACCAGCCCCATACACACCTTGCGTCCATTGTGATGGACGAAGTATGCAAACGCGTCCATTTTCCGAAAGACAAAATCGAAGATATTTTCTGGGGCATCGTCATGCAGCGCTGTGATGAAAACGGATTGGCGCGTGGCGCCGCCCTTAAAGCGGGCATTCCCGAGGAAACGTCCGCAGCCCAGATAAACCGGGCATGCTGTTCAGGCATGGATGCCATTCGCATCGGTTCGCAAGCCATCCGTTTAGGAGACGCGAATGCGATTCTTGCCGGCGGCGGCGAATGCATGAGCAGCGTACCATTTGTTATAAAAAACGCACGCTGGGGGCTGGGCCTGCGCCACCAGGAACTGTCCGACGGCTTGTGGGACAGCCTGACAGACCATTATACGGGCTTGATCATGGGATTGACGGCCGAAAACGTGGCAGAAAAATATGGAATTTCTCGAGAAGACCAAGACGATTTCGCCGGCACTAGCCAGCAGCGAGCGAAAAAGGCGATTACGGAAGGCAGATTCAAGGACGAAATTGTTCCCGTTGTTATTCCCGGCAAACGCGGTAAAAATGATAAAATTGTGGACACCGATGAATATCCGCGTTTTGAAACGACAATGGATGCGCTTTCGGCCTTGAAGCCAACCTTCAAGAAAAATGGGACGGTGACTGCCGGGAATGCCTCAGGCATTAATGATGGCGCCTCGGCGGTATTGATTCTTTCGCACTCCGCCGCAGACGAACTGAAGATGGAGCGACAATGGCGGATTGTCGGATCAGTCGCCGTTGGTGTAGACCCATCAATCATGGGGATCGGCCCCATACCGGCCATTCAAAAATTATTGACAAAGACCGGATACAGTCTGGATGATATTGAGCTGTTCGAAATCAACGAAGCATTTGCTGCGGCTTCGCTTGCGGTCGAGCGGGAACTGGGACTGAACAGAGATATCGTTAATGTCAACGGCGGAGGCATCGCACTCGGTCATCCGGTAGGTAACTCTGGATGCCGAATTGTCGTATCACTGATCCATGAAATGGAAAAAAGAGGGTTACGTCGTGGGCTGGCTGCACTTTGCGGTGGCAGCGGACACGGTCAGGCGATGATTATCGAACGCGTGTAGTGCAAGATTTACCATTTTAACAGCGTGCTTGATTATCGACACACCGAGTGGTTAACATCAATCACGCCACCTGGGGATAACCGACCTGAAACCAGTTACGTCGAAAGGACAAAACCATGGCTGACAGTTTCGAAAAAGACGATTTTTTCAAGATCGATCCGGAATGCCACCTTGTGGGAGACATGGCGCCGTTGTCGCACTTCCCGGGCGTTCAAATGTGGTGGAAAGCCGCTCAAGGCATTACCCGAGCATTCCATACGGGAATGCCCGACGCCTTTATGGACTCACTTGAACCCCATGAAAAAGAGAAGAATCCCGACCCGGAATTCCTGTTGTCGGTCATGGATAAATATGGCGTCGACGTCGCCTGCCTGCTGCCAGAATCGATGATGGAAACGACAGGGTATAGCCGGCGCTGGTATACAAACGAGGATATGGCTCAAGTGGTGGAGACGCATCCAGATCGTTTCATTTACGAGCCTAATCTCTCCCCCATCAAGTTCAAGGGAGTAAAAAACACCATCTGGGAGCTTGAGTATTGGGTCAAGCAAAAAGGGGCCAAGCTTTTCAAATACTATCCGCCGGAAGACACTTACATCAATGACAAGGATCTGTGGCCTTTTTATGAAAAGGCCCAGGAACTGGGGATTGTTCTCGACATTCACACTGGCTTCTCATGGGTACCGCCAGGAAAGAGCAAATATGCCTTGCCGATTCTCATCGACGATGTGGCCCGGGATTTCCCTGGATTAACAATTGTCGCCTTTCACATGGGTTATCCCTATTGCGACGACATGAACATGGTGGCCATGAGCCATCCGAATGTCTACTTGAGCCTGACACTGCTGATGCCATGGGCTCTCAGCGCCCCACGCAAATTCGCCAAGATATTCGGTGAGGCCATCCGCAGCGTGGGAACCGAACGGATTACCTGGGGAACGGATTATGTAGGTTTCAGCTGGCAATACAAGGCCGCGGTTGAAGCCCTGCGCAGCTTCCAGTTCCCCGAGGATATGCGGGAAGGTTATGGCTATCCGGAACTTACCGACGAGGATCGCCGCCTCATTTTCGGCGAGAATCTAGCCCGGCTGCTGGGTGTGGACACGTCGACCCGGCGTGTGGCCCTTTGATGATTGAGCTTTTAAAGGTCTGAAAAAAGTCTGCCGCAGGTTTAAAAGCATAAGCCTGCGGCAGACTCGTTTCTTCCGACTCCCAAAAATCGAAGTGAATAAAAAACGCAATTACCCGATCTTTTTCGACCTGCCTTTCCAGAATTTTTTCCTTACATCTTTTCTTAAAAGCTTACCAATAGGCGTCTTTGGCAGCTCTTCCCAAAATTCGATTGTCTTTGGGCATTTGTATCCTGCCAGCCGCTCTTTGCAGTGCAATATCAGCTCGTTCTCACTGACTTGCCTTCCGGATTTAAGCACGACAGCAGCCTGAACACGCTCACCCCATTTGCTGTCGGGGGCAGATGTCACAACACACTCCTGCACAGCCTCATGCTGATACAGAATATCTTCTACCTCCTTGGGATACACATTTTCACCGCCTGTGATGATCATATCCGCCTTTCTGTCGACAAGGTAGATATAGCCATCTTCATCAATTGTCCCCATATCTCCGGTATGCAGCCATCCGCCCCTTAGTGTCTCTTTGGTTAATTTGGGATTTTTCCAGTATCCCAGCATGATATTGCTTCCACGACCAACAATTTCTCCGATCTGGCCTGCCTTAACCGGTTGATCATTCTCATCTACAATTCTGACTTCGACGACAACGCCCTCTTTTCCCACGCTAGACAACAGTTTCGTTTTTGGCCCTTCCAATACATGGTCCTCTGGATTTAATGTAGTCAACATTGGGGCGGCTTCTGTCAGCCCGTATCCCTGGGTAAAAATATTGCCGAACTTATTTATACATTTTTTTAACAATTCCAATGGCATGGGACTACCGGCGTATTGGATTGCCTTCAGGCTTGAAAGATCGAAGGTATCAAGATTTTCCTCACTCATGAGCCAGCCGATCAGGGTTGGAACAAGCAATACTTTCGTGCATTTTTCTTTTTCAATGGTCTTCAATATGGATTGAACATCGGGCCTGGGAAGAATAACAATTGTTCCCCCAACCATTAGCAAGCACAAGACAGGCCACAACGAAATATGGAATAATGGCAAGATGTAGCATTGCGTATCGCGATGGCTGAATGAATAACTGATGATCAGACCATAAGCTGCGGTTAGCAGGTTCCGATGTGACAGCATGACGCCCTTGGGAAGGCCGGTGGTTCCTCCGGTATACATCAAAATGGCCATATCGTTCTCAGCTACATGGATGCCAGGGTCATCAGCCGGTGACTCTTCAATAAGGCTCTCATAGGAAAGATATCCGTCTTTACCGTTGTCTAACGAGATCCACTTTTTAATATTTTTAAAATCATTTTTCAGTGCATATGCTCTTTCTTCATATCCATTCCCTACCAAAAAAACATTTGCCTCACTGTCATTTACAATGTGTACCAACTCAGAATCAGACAGCCTGAAATTTAGGGGCGTTACACTCATACCGGCCCGAGCCGCCGCGAAGTAAGCTTCCATATACTTGTAGGTGTTTTCAGAAAGAATCGTCAAACGGTCGCCCTTTTTGCACCCCAATTCAATTAAAGCATTGGCGAATCTGCTTACTCTGGCGTTCAATTCGCGGTAACGAATTCGAGTATCCCCGAACACCATTGCCACCTTCTCGGGAAACAGAGTAGCTCCTTTTTGGGCTACATCACTGAGTGTATACATGTCATTCTCCATATATTTTTAATATCATCTTTACTTGACGCAACAGATAACAATAATTCAACCATCCGAAACTCAATGCATATCTTTAAGTTCTTTGTATATTGGCGCTTTTCCATTGCGGGGAGTTCGTTTTTCCACCATGGCTTATGAAGTGCCTCACTGGGGCATTCGTTACTCCTTTCATCAAGAGGAGTTTGTGCTTTTGCCGCGAACCGATCTTGTATTCCTCATTGTCATGCTCCCTGCAAAGCCACTCGTTGTGAGGATATTCAGGTGTAATGCCCGACAGGCAACGCATCAGACACATTGATCCATTATTCCATCAGGAACAGACACCTGTCAAACTACGACCTCCATATCGCTTTCGATCTTATTCACTGCCTCTTCGATGGATACAACCTTGCTTTTGTATGCTGTGTAGTAGTCTTTCATTTAGAAACTCGATCCGTGCAAATAGTAATTCGTTGCGTTTCTATATTCCTTGACATACGTTCCGACTTCCCAAGGAACGAAATCATGAAGGACTAAAAAATTCAAGAACAACCTGTAGTCCTGACGTTCATCATCCAGTTGGGGAGGAAAGAAAGTTAGGGGTTGGTTGGAGATGAACGTCAGAATTACAGACCATCATTATAAATACATGGGCGATTTTTCCTTTACTCCATTAATTGCTCACTAACAAAATGACCAGTCGCCGCCGTGTTTATTCTTTAGTTCCTTGCCGGTCGCCACTTGGGAAGTGAAAAATCGTCATTAATATCGTCGAAAACAACCTCAACATCCATGCCGATTTTCAGATCGTCGGGGTTACACTCAACGATATTGGTCATCATGCGAATTCCTTCGGCAAGGTCAACGAGCGCCAATACATAAGGAAGGTCGTCGGCAAATTTTTTTTCAACACCGGTCATGGTGACCGTGAAAGTGAAAATTTTACCCTTCCCACTGGCTTCTGTCCAGGAAAGGTCTGAAGACCAGCATTCCGGACAAAATTTTCTCGGGTAGAAAATTTTTGATTTACAACTTTTACACTCTTGGATGAGGAGCTTATGCTGTTTGGTGGCCTTCCAGAAATCTATGGTCCACGGTTGTACTTCGGGCAATGGTTTTTTGTATTCGCTCATGGAATCTCCCTCCCAAATACAGTCATCAACGTGTTCATTCCAGATCCACCAGCGGCGGATGCAAGAACGAACCTGCAGTCTGAAACTTGTCGTTCACCGGCTTTTCCCATCAATTGCCTTGCGGTTTCGATGTAATTGGCCATACTGACCCCTGATCCGGTATGCCCTTTCCCAGGGGCGTCGCCGATCGTGGAAACCGGACATTTTCCGCCGGGTGATGTGTGACCGTCCATTACAAACCTTCCAGACTCTCCAGGTTCGGTAATGCCAACCGCCTCAAGACCGACCAACTGATTGAAAGGATATGCCACGTAAAATTCCAAAATATCCATATCCTCTATCGTCAATCCGGCTTGCCCAAGGGCATCCTTCGTCGCTCCGCGCCATCCCTCGCGCATAAAGAAATCTTCTCTTAAAATGTTGCAGGCCCCAACATATCTCGCACCATGGCCAAGTTTATAAACCGGAGTGTCAGTCAAGTCCCTGGCTATTTCGGCAGAAGTGACCACCATGGCCCCGCCACCATCTGCCAAGACATTGCATTCCTTTGAATGAAGCGGCGTGCTGACCATTTTGGAAGAAAGCACCTCTTCCAGAGTCACCGGCTTCTTGTAAAACATTGAGTTGGGATCAAGAGCGGCCCATTTTCTTAAAGCGACGACGGTAGACGCCATCTCCTCCGCTGTTGTTCCCGTTTCATACATATACCGCTGGGCCACCATGGCCAAGATGCCGTTAAAGGAGGAACCATAGGGGTATTCCCACTGGGTATCCTGACCAGCTGTGGCAAAGAAGTTAATCACATCCTGAATGGGAATGGTTGACTGGACAGTCACATGCGGGATGAGAACGACCTTGGCCACACCGCTTTCAATATACTGCTCCGCCAGTCTGAGGCAGTTGGTCGTTGAGGCGCCGCCGGCATTGCAGATGCAGACGTCTTTAACGTTGATCATTCCCAATTCTTCGGGAATTTTCCCGAATGAAATTTCTGAAGTTATTCGGGGCTGGGCCTGTGGCGCTACCGTTATTACACCTTCTATGTCCTTCATTGTAATGCCCGCATCCTTCACCGCTTCTATGCAGACATCGTACAGAATATCCCATCGCGTCCGTTCGGGATAAATTCCGGTCGGAACTTCACCTACACCGATTATCGCGAGGTTACTTTTTCCCATTCGTCCCCTCCTTTAGGGTGCTCGTTAACAAAAACGAAACCAATCCAACATCTTTAATTATACTTTTTGACCCACTGGTCATCTTGTGATAAAAGATTTCTATTTTCATGTCAAGTAAAATTCGTGATAATCCATATACGCTATCTTTCATGTATGAAAGAGCAACAAGGTCAATTGAAGTTAATTATTCGATAATAAAACAATCGGAAAAGTTCGCAGAAGTGGAACCGTAAGGGTGGCCCGGCGGACAATCGATTGATAATCCGACTAACAAACTATAAGCTTCTGGAAGATTGGGAAATAGATCTTTATACAGTTAAATCGACATATCTATGAGTAATCACGCTCTTTTTTAATTGTACTAATATCACCGAGCGAGATTGTATAATTGCCAAATGACGATCGACCGGTTAAGGTTTCCGAGCCGTCAATCTGTATGTGAATTTGCTCATTGGAATCCATTATTACCAGGGCCTTGTTTTTGGATTCGTTCGCCACCATTTCCAATGCTATGATTTTCCGCAGTGGAATCTCCAGCCGGCCGCTGCCAACACTTCCGGTTAAATAATCACTACCATTTATCTTGGCGTCCTTGATATGCAACGCGTTGTCGTTTTGATCAACAATCGTAAGATTAGATGATTCCGCTTTCCCCGCTGATTGATTGCCGAATGCAGTTGACGTCAATCCTTTGGTTATGAAATCCAGGATTTTTTCCGTTGTCTCTTCTATCGTGTATTCCGGATGGATCATTCGCCAATATCCTGCCGCTTCACCGACACCCAACAGGAGAAAGCTGATGAATTTGGCATCTACCTCTCTGACGACACCAGCCTTGATGTTTCGATGCATCTCTTTGATGAGCGGCTCGGTAATTACCTGAAAGCAGTCCATTGCCGCTTTGGAAATTTCCGCATCCGTTCCTCGAATCGCCAGCTTAACGATACCCATTATTCCCATAAACGTCTGAAAGGACTCCAACATGTAAAACATTCGTTTGGAAGACCGTCTAAAAAAATGTTTCTCTTTTCTTATATCCTCCCATAGTTCCCTGGGCAAAAAAATGTCTGAAAAGCGTTCGATGCATTTCAGGAAAAGTTCTTCCTTGCTCTTGAAATACAGGTAGAATGTTCCTTTGCCCATATTCAATTCTTCGGCAATATCGCTAATCTTTGTTTTAGCGAACCCCCTTTGAGATATCAGTTCAATGGCCTTGTCAACAATCAGATTTCTCACCTCGTCTGAATCTTTTTCAGTTATGTTATCAGGACCTTCGGCAACCTGAAACATTTTCTTTATCTCATCAAGGGACAATTTCTTTTTTTCTCGAAAATGCCGTATCTCACGAATTCGCTCGGTATGCCGTTGGTTGTATCTCTGTTTCGTAGGCCCTTCTTTGACTGGAGAATGAAGAAGCCCGGATCGCAAATAGTGATATACTGTTGACCGGCTTACACCGGCAGATTCGCAGAGTTCTTTTATATTCATCAATTTCCCTGAATTTTCAATATCTTTAGTTTTCATCCCACGTTTCCCTCAATTGTTTGTAATATCAAAAAGTAAAAACAAATAACTAATATGACGATTGGGTCATCATGTTTTAATCATATCAATCGACTTCAAAAACAGACTTATATAACAGAATGTTAAGTTTGTCCATGGGTATTGCCGAATGATTCAGATTGCAGTGAAGGATCTAATTTATTATGTACAATCATAATCTTTATATTATCGCACCGGACATGATTTCAAGCACAAAAAGATATTGACCTGCGAATGTCAGGAATGTTAAATACATTATGGTTATTTGGTCATATTGTAAATTTGACAACTCGATATTTGTCCATCGGTGGGTTAACACGCCATTGATTTTGCAGTGAGACTGCATTTTTCAATGCTATTTATCATCCGCATTAACCGACAACCTGCGGATCAACCAATCTTCGGAGTCGCAAATACTTGTTTTCCAACCTTGAAGGAGTTGAGAATGATTATCGAACTAACCAAAGAACAAAAAATGTTACAGAAAGAGATGCAACGCTTCTGCAAAAAGGAGCTCACCCCGGAATACGTTGCATGGATGGATGAAAATTTGGATTTTCCTCCGCAGGAGCTGTGGGACAAATTTAACAACATTGGCTACTTCAGAGCCAGCATTCCCGAAGAATATAGTGGGGACGGGCTGAACTGGGTAGATTTGATGTTGATACAGGAACCAGTATTCAAGGCATCCATGTCCGTTGGCATGGCGATGGGCGTCAACCACGCCTTTGGAGGCCCTTTTATCAAGCATTTGGGAACCGAAGAGCAAAAACGCGAATTTCTACCAAAATTTGCAGAAGGCAAGTTGAAAACATGCATGGCACTGACCGAGCCAGGCGGTGGGACAGACATTTTGGGTGCCTTGTCAACCTATGCCGTTGAAAAAGAAGACAGATGGGTGATCAATGGAGAGAAGGTATTCATTACCGGTGCACATGTGGCGGATTACATGGTCGTCATTTGTAAAAGCGAAGAGAATCAAGCACCGGCAAAATCCCTGAGCATATTTCTCGTACCAGCAAAATCCGAAGGAATTACGATCACGAAGATCCCCAAAATCAGCTGTCACCATTGTGACTCTGTAGGAATCACCTTCAAAGACGTGGAAATTCCGAAAGAAAACATGCTCGGAACACGGGGCAAAGGATGGTATCAACTGATTAATGTCTTGAATCCAGAAAGAATTGTCGTTGCCCTGATGGGTATCGGTCTTATGCAGGCCATCTATGATGAATGTATCGCCTATGTAAAACAGCGCAATGCGTTTGGTGGACCGATCGGCCGCTTCCAGATATTGCAAAAATACCTCGCTGATATGCTCATCAATATCGAGAATGCAAGAAACTTAACATATAAAGCGGCTTGGTTATGCGACCAGGGACGCCCCTATCATGTTGAATCCAATATGGCCAAAGTCGTGGCCGCTGAAGGTGCGATGAACGCCGCTGTGTATGGAGCCGAAATTTTTGGCGGATATGGCATATGCATGGAATATCCCATTCAACGATATGTAAGGGATACCTTTCAAATTCAGTTCTCTCCAATTTCTAATGAAATGGCGCGGAACGTAATCATGCAATTCCAGGGTCTTCCCAAATCATGGCCTTGAAAAAAACATAATCGTTGTTTCTTTTCCCGCCTGAAATAAGACCGAAGCGACCTTCTTTAAATACCGAAGGTCGCTCAGCTTCATCCTTAAGTATCAAACCTTCAGTGCCATATCAAATCCTTCCCTAATTGCGTCAGACAACCGTCTAGCGTCCTTGGCGTCTCCGATGGTTAAAACTTCGATTCGATCGGAATAAGCGCCTTGGGATAGAGAATTGACAGGCTTTGCGCCCACGGATTGAATGATCGTATCAGCGAAAATCTGTTGGACGCCGTTTTTGGTTTCAATATGCACGCGATTGTCGTCGATCTTCAGGACCTTGCTTTCGGTCATGATCCTGATTCCAAGAAACCTCAGTTTCTTTAGTAGGGCCCAGCGAGTACTGGGACCAACATTGCCTGCCACGCGATCGCTGATTTCAATAACGGTTATTTCCCGTTCGGTTTGGCATAACAGTGCTCTAATATCGCTCATTTCTCCCACCGCGTGGGCCACTAAAAATGAAATGGTTTCATCGCTTGGCACCCCTTGTTTCGCCACCATCAAAGCTGTTTCGCAGCCTGTGGCGCCACCGCCAATGATGACCACGTGCTTGCCGATGTCCCAGAATGTTTCATCCAATACATCCCAGGCGTCAACAACATTCTTCCGAGCCATCCCTTCTATTTTCAATGATACGGGTTTGGCACCCGTCGCCACTACCAAAACATCAGGTTTTTCCTTCATAATCGTTTTCTCTTCGAGCGTCGTATCCAGCTCAATCTTGACGCTTGAGTGCTTGAGCCGGGCAACAAGGCTGTCCACGATGCTGGAATATATTCTTTTCCCCGGTATGCCGGCAATCAGGTTGACCTGCCCGCCAAGGAGGTGATGTTCTTCGAACAACGTTACATCATGCCCCCGTTGACTAGCAATTAGCGAAAATTGCATCCGGCCGGTCCCCCGCCGGCGACGAAAATTCTTTTTTTGATATCTGCTTCCGCAATTTCTACCATAGACTCCCGGCCGACAATAGGATTGACTGTACAATGGACAGATGAACCGGAAAAAATGGCATCAAGGCAACCCTGATTACACCCAATACAAGGAACCGCTTCGTTGGATTGTCCCAACCGCACTTTCTCCGGTAGGTAAGGATCGGCAATCAGCGGTCTGGCCCAACAGATAAAATCGGCAGTTCCTGAACGCAATGCCTTTTCAGCAGACATCGCGTCACCCAGTCGATTGGACGCAAATACGGGTACGCCTACAACCGACTTGATTGCCCGGGCCAAATAAAGAAACGCGCCGGATGGAACCTCACTGGTTACCTGGGGAACAGTCGTTTCATGCCATCCGCCAGTAACGTTGATGGCATCGACGCCGGCTTTTTCAGCTTCGGCACAAAAGCGGGACGACTCTTTTAGCGTGTTTCCTCCCTCCATATAGTCATGCCCGGAGACCCGAATCCCCATCGGGTAATCCTGTCCCACGGCAGCCCTGACCTTCTGGATGGTTTCAAGGCCAAAACGCATGCGATTCTCAATGGAACCCCCATACCTGTCTGTTCTTTGATTGGAAAGCAAAGACAGAAATTCTCCAACCAGATAACCACCAGCCATGAGGATCTCGATATAGTCAAAACCGGCTTTCTTTGCCCTTAGAGCAGAATTAACATAGGCCTGTTGCACTCGCTCGATGTCTTCTTCGCCCATTTCACGAGGAACTTCACCAGATAGAGGGCTCGGTATGGCTGATGGTGCAATAGGCCTGAACCCGCTTAGCGTTTTTGATGCATAGCGCCCCTGGTGCATGAGTTGAATGCCGATTTTAGCACTACTCTCCCGATGCAGTTCAGCAATAAAACGCCGTATCGGACCAATCTGGTCATCAGTAAAAAGACCGGGTATCAGAGGGGAACTGCCCACCCCGTCAATGGCTATGGGGCCAATGATCATGAGCCCCACACCGCCTTTTGCCCTTTCTCTGTAAAAGGCCTTGTACCGATCCGTGAAGCTGTGGTCATTGGTATAAAAAAGCGCCACCGCCGGCATCACCAGCCTTTTATCTATAGTAAGCTGGTTAATCTTGCATGGCTCGAATATTTTTGTAAATGTCATATTTTTCATTAGAAACACCGAGCATTGCTTTTTCAAGTGACAAAAATACATTTTGACTTTCTATCCACTTTGTATTATTTATACTTTATTTGATATCAGGTCAATATAGATTTTATAGAATAATTATTATATATTAGTAATTTATATTATCGAATCTATTGACTATATAGGTTATATATTGTTTTAAATAATCCGCCCTATGTCTATTTGATTTATGAATTGCAGTCAAACATCGATTATTTAATCATCTTTGTAAGATAAGAAAGGTCCGAAAGATGAAAATATTAGTTGCATATGATGGATCAAATGCCGCGGACGCCGCCCTGGATCTTGCCTGCGTTCACGCCCAAGCCCTCTCTGCCCACATCTTGATAATTACTTCAATCGAAGGCAGCACTGCTTCTTACGGCAAAAACCTGGAAGAAGCAAAAAACGAGCTTAACAATGTTGGCCGTCGCGTTTTGGATAAGGGTATTTCGGCTGAAACACAGATATTGTCGCGTGGATTTAAAGCCGGCGAGGATATAGTTAAGTTTTCCAAGGAAGAGAATGTCGATTTAATCTACATTGGTATTAAAAAAAAATCTAAAATGGACAAACTTCTTTTTGGGTCGAACGCTCAATTCATTATATTGAGCGCATCATGCCCGGTAATAACAGTTAAATAGTGTCCATCCGGCGTTGTAAAGTTTTGATATAAATAAAAAAAGCGCATTTTGAAGTGGATTTTTCTCACTGTATGTAGTATAAGGTATTTCCCCAAACACCTAATTTGACTTCGTAAAGTTTATTATTGCAATTACTTCGGGTGTTTAGTATATTATTACTCATGAAACACACCCGGCAGAAAGTCCCATAACCAAAGGAGAAAATCGGATGCTACCCCTCAGACGGCGCTCGCCCGCGTCGGCGGGCGTTTTTTGTCTTTTGTGAAAAACTTCAGCCACCATTTCAAGTCTTACCGTCATGATGTGACGGATAAAGCCCGCCAATATGCGTGTGGTTTGATGCAAGCCGGTACACGCAAGAACATGGACCGGATGGAAGAGGTTGTGCCTGATTCCAAGTCCAGAAATCTCCAGCAGTTTCTGACGCATAGCAAGTGGGATGCGCGTGGTGTCATGGATCATGTGGCTCGTGAAGCCGATGAGCTTATCGGTGATCCTGTTCACACTGGGTTGCTGATTGATGAAAGCAGCTTTGCCAAGCAAGGCAAAATGTCGGTTGGGGTATCCCGTCAATGGCTTGGGCGTTACGGCAAGGTGGACAATGGTCAGGTTGCTGTATTTGGTGTGCTTGCCAAGGGCCGGTTTGCCGTGCCGGTTGATCTCAGACTTGTATCTTCCTGAAAAATGGACTGACGATCCTGCCCGATGTCAGAAAGCCGGTGTTCCGGAAAGCGAGCAGATTTTTCGCACCAAGGATCAGCTTGCACTCGAAATCGTTTCTCATTGCCGGCAGAATCGGCTGCGGCATGCTTGGGTGGGCGCTGATGCGGGGTATGGCAAAGGTCCGGGTTTCTGTATCGAACTGGATCGAATGGGAGAGACGTTCGTGGTGGATTTGCATTCGGACTTTCCCATATATCTTGAAGATCCCAAACCCTATATTCCAGAACGGACGGGTCGTCGCGGTCGCACGCCTACCCGTTACCGTACCGATGCCAAAAGCCTTGAGGCAAAAACGATTGTAGAGCGCATGAACCTTTCCGAGCAGGCCGTGCTGAAGCTTCGCGATAACCGGAGGTGGACCCCAAAGGTTGGACAGCCTGACGGGTGGGATAAGCTATAAGAAAAAATAAAAATGTAAAACATGGCAGCGTCAGGCAGCCTCGGCAAACGGACGAGGTAAACCAAAGTAAACCTCATCCGGGGTCTTGTCGTCAAGAGAAGAATGACCTCTTACCAAATTATAGTACTGGATCCACTTGGCAAGCCCCAGCCGGAGCGACTTGCCGTCTTCAAACGAATGAAGGTAAATGAACTGGTGCTTAAGGGTCCACCATAGCCGCTCGACAAAGATATTGTCCTGACAGCGGCCCCGGCCATCCATACTGATGGCCACTTGGTTATCTTTGAGTACTTGGGTAAATGCATTACTGGTAAACTGGGCGCCTTGATCTGTGTTAAAAATTTCGGGTGTCCATGTCAAACACTTTCAGTGGTTAAATCCTGACACAAAAAGATAGAGCAAAGTCTCGGTCATCCCTTGGGTTGTCTGACTCCACCTCAGTGGCAAATCGAGTCAGAAGCCGTTCATACAGATTGAAAACAGATTATTTTTTGCTTTTTTGTTCTATCAGACAATCCTCAATTGTCTGATCCGTTGAACCGTTTACCGTACTAACAACGATTGGTATCGTTTTTTGTTTAGCCGGAAGCGTCAAACGACATTGTTCGTCAAGCCGTAAGACCACTACTCCAGGCTATCAAATGATTGATAAGCTGGAACCGATCGTTCCAATGGGCTTCGAAAAGGCGGCGGATATGCCTGATAACGGAGTCGATTCGGTCCTTGCTTTTCAGCAGCAGTCTTTTCAGCTTGGCTTCCCAGAAGGAACGTTGGAGGATCATCCCGCCGAACACAGCCTTTTCGCTCAGTTGGAAAGCCAAATCATTGGTCGGCCCGGATCCATCGCACTGTGCTTTCAACAGTTCATATTCTCTTTCGAGTTCTCGGAGCATGCCCCTTTTTTCAAGCTCGGCATATTCCCGAAGCAAATCCTCTTGTTGCCTCAGATCGATCTCATCCTGGCAATTTTGAATGACCTTGACCAGGTATCTGTGGGCGGTCTCCGAGCGCAAGCGTCCCTTTGCCCGCTGTGTGGCAAAGATGGCTAATCCTTGCCGGATCGCCTCCGGCGTATAACGGGAACTGAGCCAGGTTCGAAGCGTACCTTTTGGGTCAACAACGTCAAGGCCAAAATCGGTGAAGCCTTTATCCAGAAGCTGTCTTGCCACACCCATGGTCGGCAGTTGGTCAGGCTTTTTATATCGGTCTCGCCGACCCTTCAGGCTTTCTAAAAATGCGCGATCCTTTTCGGGATCCGGGCATGCCCGACGAAGGACTTGCAAGCGGCTCAGACCTTGAAACTCATACCGGCCCGCATGGTTGATGCCGGCGGTATAGGCACGCAGCACCTCTTCGACGGCACTTTTTACCAGGCTTTCGGGGCTGCTGTCATTAAGGTTGATACGCCCCACAGCCTGTTCGAACTTGCCGAATTCGCCCTCGATTACCGCTTTGTTTTCAGGGCGTCGGGGTGTTGCCGGGATCATCGTCGTGTCCGGCTCAACGGTTTGCCTGAGAATACGATCTTCATGAATCGGCTTGTTGTCGTGAACCAGCGCGTCGGGTTTGCGTCCCAAAAAGTCGACGCTTTGTTCATAAGCGGTAAGAACACCATGTGCATTTTCCGTTTCGGTCACAACAACGGCGGTGTGGCAGGCCGTGGTCTGATCGACCATACCTTGCCAATTATAATCCCTCTTTTCACAGCTTTCGGTTAGATGCACCGAGATGCCTTTGCCGTCGGTGACCAGTATCGTGCCCGGTTGCACCTTTTGCGTACTGCCCCGGTAACGGGGTGATTTTATTTTTTTTGACGAGATCATTTTGCTGATTTTAAGAACGCGTACGATCTGATTCGGCGGCAGATCAACGCGCTTCGGCTCATATTGAAGAAAGTCTCTTACGCTCCCCTGCCAAACGGCATAGTCCTCAATGATCATCCGGGCGACAGCATTTACCTCTGGACCAAATTCCGGTATCGGCCGAGGAGAAGCGGGCTCGTAAGCCTGGTTTGCATCCCTGGCCTTCCAGGTATCCAAGGTCGCATACGGGACCTCGACAAGTTCGCAGAACCGCTCTTGAGACCCGATCCAATCATCGAACAGATCGAGGATGATCCGCCTGAAGCCGGGGCTGTAGCCCGTTCGCCCACCAGAATGTCGGACAACAGCGCCGGGATTATCTATTTGGTATTGCAAGACGGTGACCCGCAGCGCCCACCCGGCGGTGTCCGATGCCGGGTCGGATGGTATCGGTGGTCGACCCGGTTCCGGCAGATTGATGCCTTCAAACGCCTTGATCAGTTGATTCTTTCTCTCATAGACCTGCGTACGGTTCACCCCGGCTTGTTTGCAGATTTTACTGACGGGTCCTTCCAAAGAAAGGCCCGCCTGTTCGGCCATGTCCCGGGTCAGCAGGTGCAAGGCAATCAATGAAAGCTTGTTTTTTTGAGATCTTCTTGTATATTCATCGTTGGCAGACTCTGGTTTGGGGGTACTGATTTCAGGAAAAATTTGCAACTTCTCAAAACTGAGCCTGCCATTCAACTCTTTTTTATTTATCCGAGTATTTTCTCACCCATCAGCCAAATTTGCGGTTTGCCGCCATGGGAAATCACCCGGAACAGCTCCAAGCCCCGGCTGTCCGGGTTGGTCAACTCGGCGGTTTCTGCCCCGAGCCCCTGCTCAATGCGCTTGAGGCTTTGATCCGCGATTCCATAAAAACGGTCGGCCGGAACCAACAGGCCGCCCAACCCGTGATGCGTTCTTCGATGATTGTAATGATCGACCCACCGGCCAATAGCGCGGGCCGCATCCGTCAGGTCCATGAACTCGGTCTGGTGTACGCACTCTTTCTGAAAACTGGCATTCAGGGCCTCGACCTTGCCGTTAACCGATGCCTTTTTCGCCAGATAATAGTTGATTTCGCACTCTTCAAGCAGCGCCTCGAAACGGGACAGTCCCTTCCACGAATGGAATGCCGAGCCCCGGTCGGACATGACGCCTTCGGGACGTCCGTAGCGCTGAACCGATTGTTCGAAACATTCGATTACCGGCCCTGCTGATTCGCTCGGCGTAATCGTCCAGCCAGCGATGAAGCGCGAAAAATCGTCCTCAATGAACAGGACGCAGGTTTTCTGTTTGTGGACGTAAAAATGGTAAAAGTCCAGGTGGTACAACTCTTTGGGGCGTGCGGCCTCATAGCGCCCGGCAGGTTCTTTGCGCTTGAGTGTCGGTGGAAGATAGCCATTTTCCTCCATAACGTGACGTACGGTACCTACCGACACCTTGAAACCGGAGCGTTTGAGCATGTTGCGGATCTGGCTCGGTCCGTAACCCGGATGCTGCCGCCACATCGCCAGGATCTTGTTGTCCCGAATCGTTGTGGGATCATCATCAACTCCAGAGAAGTCCCCAATGTTTCCATCGGTATTGCGTCGCTTGTCGGTCCGGATCCAATCGTATATGGTGGTCTCGGACACATCAAATTTGGCCGACGCTTCGGCGATCGAGTTTTTTGATGAATAATTCAGGATCTCATCCTTTTGGGCCCGGGAGTATCGTTTTCCACGCTTTGGATATTTTTTCTTGGGCTGAGGCCCGCCATCTATGGATTGTTCAGGTCTTTCATCGCCGGCCTCGTTGCCCGCTTTTCCCTTTACATGTTCCTTCATGTCGGTTATCTCCTTTTTCATGTCTTAAGGAAATACCGAGACTCAGTTAGCCCATGTCTGGCTTTTCTCACCGCATTTTCATGTTATCTTTTAATCTACGACAATTAATCGCATTAACCGTTGTATTTTTTTCCGACTGACGATTATGCCTTGGCGCTTCAGTTGGCGCCGGATCGTTCGGCTTCCCGAAGATGGATTTTCAAGGTACAATTCGTCGATCTTTCGCATCAGGTCCAGGTCTTCTTGTTTTATAGGCTTTGGGCGATAATAATAGGACGAACGGTTAACGTTCAATTTCTTACATTGCCGGGAAATGCTCAGCTTCTGATCCGTCGGGTCAATCATTGCTTTACGTTGCCTTGACGTTAGCTGCCGAGCTTGCGTGATAAAAAATCGTTTTCTACTTTCAGTTGACCGATCTGTCGATAAAGTTCGTCGGTCTGGGCTTCTGCCTGTTTTTTGGATTTGTGATTCTTGTCGAAGATGTCGGCAGCACCTTCTAACATCTGCCGTTTCCAACTGGAAACCATGGTGGGGTGGATCCCGAACCGACTGGCCAACTGTGCCGTGGTTTCATCGTTTTGAATAGCGGCCAGAGCAACTTTTGCTTTGAACTGGGGACTGTGTGTCTTGCGTTTGTTACCCATTGTCAGATCCTCCTGATTTATGGTCTGACTTATAGCTTAGCACGTTGTCCAGTTTTTGGGGACCACCGCCGTGCTAACAAAACTCGTGAATAGGATGATTAACCTTGATTTTTAGATTTCGCCTCGTCCAAGACCTTTCGTACCGTTTTCGCCAGATCCGCTTTGATCACCGGCTTGTATGCAAACGCTTTGATTCCGATTTCTGATGCTGTTTCACCAGAAATCTTTTTGCTGTATCCGGTGCATAGAATGACTGGAATATCACGCCGTATTTTCATTAACTCGACGGCCAGCTTATCGCCGGTCATGTTCGGCATGGTCATGTCGGTGATAACAAGATCAAAATCACTGGGTTTTGAACGGAACAGTTCAAGTGCCTCCACACTGCTCGTCCTTGTTGCTACCTTATATCCAAGACCCTCTAAAATCTGACTTTCCATTTTGGCAATAGACACCTCATCGTCGATCAATAGAATTCTTTCCGATCCAGAAGGCAGGATTGATAGTTCATAAGAACGATAGCTTTCATCTTTTTTGACTATAGGAACGTAAACAGAAAAAACAGATCCTTGCCCCAATTCACTTTTAAGCTCGATTTTGCCGTGATAGCTTTCAACTATGCCGTGAACCAATGAAAGACCCAAACCGGTGCCTTCCCCAGGTTTTTTTGTTGTGTAATAAGGCTCAAAAATTGATTTCATGACTTCGGGGGGAATTCCCGTGCCCGTGTCTGAGATATTCAATTTTATGTAATCTCCTGGTTTCAGTTCCAGTCCATGGATTGTATTGACCCGATCAATCCTGACATCTGTTAAATCAACCTCCAGTGTGCCGCCGTTCTCTTCCATGGCATGAGCGGCATTGGTGCAGAGATTCATAATGACTTGATGCAACTCTGTCGGATTTCCCATGATTGAAGCATTACTTTTGATTTTTTGCTTAATTTCAATGGTGGTAGGAATGGAGGATCGAAGAAAATTGAGCGCCTCTTTTATCAAGGGTTTAACTTGTATCGGTTTGAGTTCTTCGTCCGATTGCCTGGCAAATGTCAAAATCTGTTTTACCAAGTCTTTGGCCCTTTTCCCAGCCTTGTAAACTTCTTGCAAACAGTCTTCGACATTCGAGCCTTTTTCGACACCGTCTAAAACGATTTCCGTAAATCCCATGATTGCAGACAGGATATTGTTGAAGTCATGCGCGATTCCACCAGCAAGATTTCCTATGGATTCCAGCTTTTGTGCTTGAATTAATCGGGCCGTTAGCTTATTTCGCTCCTCTTCGGCCAGTTTGACCTCGGTGATATCTTCGGATATGCCAAGAAGGTATTCGGGTTCACCTTCTTTGTTCAGGATCGGCACCTTCTTGGTGTGAAGTATGCGGTCACCCTTGTTACGAGTGCGCAGTTTTTCTTCAGCAATATCAACTACTTCTTTCCTGCTCAAAACCTCCCGGTCATTCTTGGTGAATAAGGCTACCTGCTCCTTTGGAAAGATATCACAATCACTCTTCCCCAGGAGGTCGTCCCTGGAATAACCCAGTAGGTTCTCTCCGGCCCGGTTGAGCCGAACGAAACGAAGTTCTTTGGCATCCTTCAAAAAAATCATGTCCGGAATATTCTCAACAATCGAGTCAAGAAAAGCATTTGCCTTGCGCAGTTCCTCCTCCTGCCGCCTGCTCCCCGTAATATCAATGATAGCTCCCCTGATGCCCACAGGTTTGCCATCACTGTAAACGACACTTGAGATTATAATGGCAGGAAAGACTGACCCATCCAGCCGCTTTAATTCATATTCAGTACCTGTTATCTTCTCCCCGTTTAACAGCCTTTGAATGTTTTTAGCAGATCTATCTGCATCTTCAGGTGAAAGCAGTTGCCATCCTTTAAAACCTTTCTTGAAATCCGCTTCTGTGCACCTAAAAGTTTCATAAATAGCGCGGTTAACAGAAGTTATATTGGCTTCAAAATCCATCTCATAGACTGGAATTGGCAAAAAATCATACAGCTCACGGTATTTTTTCTCGTTTTCTTTAAGCGCCTTTTCAACCCGCTTGCGCTTCGTAATATCATGCGCTATGCCTTGCAGCACCATGGGCTCCCCTTTTTCATCGTAGATCACCCTGCCGTGGATCTCGAACTGAATCGGCTCCCGGTTCTTATGGAGCAAAACGGCTTCGAACATAACGCCGGTACCCTGCGTCCCCTTGGCCATTTGATCTGCTATGACCTGGGTCATTCTGCCAAAATTTTTTTCGTCGCAGTGCTCCGACAAATGGCTTCCGATAAATTCTTCCGGAGAGTAACCCATCAGGCTCTGGATGGCCGGATTGACATAGGTGAATGCAAGGTTGAGGTCTATAGCCCAAATGATATCCAACGAGTTATCAGCCAGCAAGCGGTATTTCCGTTCACTTTCCCTTAAAGTCTCTTCGATCTCGCCCCGGGCTTGGATTTCTCTTTCCAGTTCCAGCATCTTTTTCTCGAGCTTCCTCACCAATCTTTCGCTGTAAAGCTTGAGGATTTCCTCTTCATGCATGGGCTCCGGCGTTGATGCACTATCGCTGCACCCGGCAGCTGCCATCACATCGCCAACAGCTCTCATAAAAACATCCGGCTCACATGGCTTTTGAATGAATCGATCCGCACCGATCTTCATGGCAAACGCTTCATCTTGGGGACCGGTGTATGTGGCGGTGTAAATGATGAACGGGATATGGCACAAGGTGCCTTCAGTTTTTACTTTTTGACACAACTGAAAGCCATCCATGACCGGCATGAGGATATCGCTGATGATCAACTCGACACCACCAGCCTTAAGCTTTTCAAGGGCCTCAGCACCATTTGCAGCCGTCTGCACATCATGGCCGCTTCCCTTGAGCATCGCTTCCAGCAGATACCGGTTCTCTTCGTGGTCGTCGACAATAAGCATATTCATTGCTGTCTCTCCTGAATTTTTAGATCTTTCGGCAGATATCCGATGATCTCCGACACAAAAGTCTCCGGGTTGATGGGTTTTTCGATGTAACCGGTGGCTCCGGCAGCCAAGATCCGTTCCCGATCCCCCACCATGGCATAAGAGGTCACGGCGATAATGGGCACGTCCCCCAGTTCACCATGTTTTTTGAGTTCCGCAGCCACGGCATATCCATCCATTTCCGGCAGCTGGATGTCCAGCAAGATGGCCCGTGGACTGTGACGCAGCGCCTTGTCGATGCCTTCCCGGCCGTTTTCTGCACCGATGACGATAAAACCGTTTTTTTCCAGCAAAAAGCGCATCATGTAAAAATTCTGTTCGTTGTCTTCTATAATCAATAGCGTGTCACTCATGACCAATCTCCTTCATGCAAGGCCTGTGGGAAACGTATAGTGAAGATGCTTCCCCTGCCTAATTCGCTTTCAACGCCAATGGTCCCGCCCATCATTTTCAACAGTTTTTTGCATATGGACAGTCCCAGCCCGGTACCCTCGTGCTTGCGCGTAAGACCCGTATCAATTTGATGGAACGGCTTAAAGAGGTTCGGGATTTCTTCCAGCCGCATACCGATACCGGTGTCTGATACCGAAAGAATGTAATGATCGTTTTCGATGCGGCAAGAAATGCTAACATGTCCTTTTTCGGTGAATTTGACGGCATTGTTGAGCAGATTGAGAATAACCTGTTCCATACGTTGCTGATCCGAAGTCACGGTTGAAACATCATCGGCGATATCTAACTGCAGACTGATTCCTTTCTTTTCAGACAACGGCGAAACCAGCTTGACCATTTTCTCAATGGAAGGCCTCAATTCAAAGGAAGTTACGGAAATCGACAGTTGGCCGGCCTCGATTTTGGAAATATCCAGCACATCGTTGATTAGAGACAGAAGGTGGCGGGAACTGCCTTGAACCATGCTCATTTGCTTTTTCTGTTCCTCGTTCAGCGGTCCGGCCAGTCCCTGCAGCAAAATACCGGTAAATCCGATAATGGAATTCAAGGGCGTCCGCAACTCATGTGACATGGTGGCCAGAAAGGCGGATTTGAGACGGTCGGCGGATTCAGCCCTATCCTTGGCCACAACCAGCTCTGCGGTGCGCTCCGCCACCCGTTGTTCCAGGGCCTCCGCGTGCCGACGCAGCTCATCATTGAGCCGGCGAATTTGTTCTTCGGCCTGTTTGCGATCGGTTATGTCAGAGCCGATGCTCAGGATTTCTTTGATCTGTCCCTGCCCATCAAAAATCACTCTGTTGCGCCAGTCGATCCAGACCCGTTCGCCATTGCAGCGCATATTCTCGTTGATATTACGCTCGAATTGTTGCGGGTCGGATAAAATATTTTCCATCAGCAAACCTAAATTCCGGCCCGTGCTGTCACTCTCCGGAACGATGGTTCCGAGAACATTTTGACCAAGTATCTCCGTTTCAGAATAGCCGAAAAACCTCTGTCCGAATTCATTGAGGAAGGTGATTCGCCCATCGTTCGACCAGCGCAGGATGATGCTGTTGGCCAGCATGACCAGCTCGCGGTATTTTTGTTCACTCTTGCGAAGCGTTTCTTCAATGTTCTTTTGCTCGCTCACATCCCGGATGGTTTCGATGGCGCCGCAACACCGGCCATTCAGGTCGTACAAGGGGGACGCCACTCCCCAAAGGTGAGCCCCCCGGCCATTTTTTAGGTGCGGAATGAAAGACTCGCCATACAGCCTTTCGTTTTGACGCTCAACGTATTTATAGGTGGCTTCCACTTCCGGCATAGGCAGGTCCAGCAGGTCGATGAGAACGGGGCGCCGGTCACCGAAGAACGGTTCGGCATAGGCATAATCGCCCTTGCCAAGCAAAGCTTCCTTTTTTACACCGGTCATCGCTTCACAGGCGTGGTTCCACACGATGACTTTTTTATCCTGATCAATCACGAACGTCGCGTCAGGCAGAAACTCTACAATGTCCACGAATCGTTGCTGCGCCTCCTGCCGCTGCTCTTCAGCCTGCCTATGCGCAATTTGCGTCCGGTGACCAACGATACCAAATGCCAAATCGTTCGCTATTTCAGTGAGTTGAGCAATCTCTTCCATGTCGAAAGCCGCAGACTCGACTGAGTGGATGCCCATGACGCCGATCTTCGTCCCCTTGGACAGCAGTGGTAGCAACAGCACTGAGGCATACCCGCGCTCAAGCGCATCGGACCGCAGGGATTCTAAGCCCGGATCAGTTAAAATATGCCGGGCGGAAAAAAGACGGCCGGTCTGGAAAACATTGTTTGCTATACTGTGACCGGGCTCGGTATGACTCCAAGTGATGTTTGCTGTTGCAAGTTTTTCCTCATCATAACCGGCCTGCGACACAAGGCGGATGGTTTGGGCTGTGTCTGATTCGGTGAAGCCGACCCAAGCCAGGCGATACCCTCCGATGTCCACCACAATACGGCAAATGGCCTCAAGCAACCCGGCTTCGTCGGTGGAACGTACCAGTGCCTGGTTGCATTCGCTTAGGATGCGTAGAACGCGGTTCGTCTCGCGCAGTTCACGAGTGCGTGTATTCACCTGATGCTTCAAAAGCAAGCTTCCCGTAAGGCTCACCAGCAGGACGGCACCCACGACTAGACCGATGACCCTGACCCATGACGGCAGCTTGAACCGGACCTCCTCGGAAGTCCATCGTTTCAGGGACTTGTAATATATCGACTGTGGATCTTTTTTCAGATCCATAAGGTTGGCATCAATCGCTTTCAATAATTCTTCATGGGTGCCTTTGGGCGCGGCGAAAAAGAGATCCGAGGGATTAAAAATGACTGCCGTATCTTCAAGGCCGAGCTTTTTTGCATGCATCGGTCCGTAAAAACGGTTGGTGATGGCCGCGTCGGCTTCACCCCTGGCAACTTTCTCAAAAATACTTTGGTAGTCCGGCAAAGAAATAAGGGTGGGGTTTAACCCGAAGCCGCCTGCGAGCCGAGCAAACGCATCCTGCTGAACTGAACGCTCCAGCACGGCAATTCGTTTTCTGTCGAGATCCAATATTGATTTAATCCCGCTGCCTTTACGGGCATACGCCTGAAACCATGAGGACAGCACCGGCATCTTTTGAAAATCGAATATTGAATCCCGATCCGCCGTATAGGCCACGTCGGGCATGAGATCGATTTCCCTTTTTTCCAGGCGGTCCAATCCTTCCCCCCAGGAACCGGGCACATAGTGCAGCTTCCATCCTTCGTTTTGCGCAATATACTCGATGATATCAAGAAAAACGCCCGCAGGCTTGCCGTCTTCCGAAATAAAGATCTTTGGTGCATTTTCGTAGACGCCGACTTTTATAATTTGATCAGCGGCATTTGCCGGCAGAGCCCCTGTGCATAACAACATCACGAACACGATGAACAAGCGCATAAAAAAGCATCCGTGATAAACTGGATTCATAGTGTTTTTCATTATCCGAATCCTTTAGGATGTGAGTATCACAGTGAGTACCGACATAATAAATATATCGGAGGTGAGTTTGCATGTTTGGTTAGGTTAAAAAGTCAACCATACTTGCAGTATCCGCAAATGCGGCACTATTCAACAATAGGACTGGTATTCGAAAACGGATCAGATTCACGATTCTGCAAATTGTCTGTAATGCGCTGGAGCTCACATCAACGGCAATCGCACAGGTTGAGATTTGCACATCATATCAGATTGCAATGAAAATACAATATATTGGGGCAGGCGGTCGGACTGGTCGAGTTGGGGTTAATTGAGATAACCACACGAATCGCCAAACCTGCGATTTGTACAGTGATATCTTCCGGATCGGACAAAAGATAAAAGTTGACCAAGGGTACGCCTATAATCCCCTTGGGTCGCTTGCGAATAGGCATTGTCTGCCATCCATCCAAGATACTCATGGATCTCATGTTCCAACATGCCCACCGTTTCATGATCGAAGGTTGATTGCATAGTCGCATCCATTGCGGTCACAGGGATTTCATGGATTGATCGATAATTCGAGCAATAGCCGCCTGGTTCTTTTCGTGAGCGGGGAGGGTCTGGTGTTTTGTCGTCGATATTACGGGCATTGTGGGCAGATCCAACACCTGAAAAATGGTTCCGTCAAAGGCGATCAGGTCTTTATCGATCAGGCCGTTTCTGGCGCTGATGTATTGGTCCAGATCCATCTGCAACAAACTGCAGATGCTCTCGTAGCTGTAAAAAGAAAGTCCATGGCGATCTGATGCGATGGTTAAAAACAGGTAGAGGAGTAATTCCTTCTGCGGCAGTGCGGCTAAAAAACCCTCGGATAGAAAGCGGTGCGGGACAAAGCTGAACCCACCATCGATACGCCGGATACGATCAGGATTGAGGATTTTCTTTTTTATCATCATGCCCACCTTTCCGATCGGGATTAACCATACCCACGGCGAGGGAAAGTGGCCACAATCCGTCCATGGGCACCGCAAAAATGGCAAAATGGCCTTATATCGATACGCCAGGTACAGTTTTTTATGCGGGTTAATATCTTCTTAGCCCATGGGCGCCGGTGTGTGGAAGTTGCATCATCCATGTTTTTTGGTTTTTTTTGCGTATTACCGTGTCTGCGCCGGTTTTCAGCTTCACAGTGGTTTTTTTTACCCTCTTTGGTCTGGCGATACTTTCTTTGCGCCTTGCAATGGTTTCTGCGTTTTCCCGCACAACGGCATTCATCACAACAATAGGCTTGTCCTCTAAAACAGCTTCTGCAGATACAAAAATGGAAATCGCACCATCGACATTGAATAGAAATGAGTAACATCTTGGCGTGCCTCCGACCTTGCAAACAGCCGGAAGGTGCAATAAAAGGAAAGTATGGTGTGGAGCTTCCGGATGCTTGCGGTAGCTCTTGCATAAAGCCCGAAGTTGCCGCTTCGGGCTTTTCCGTTTATCTCCTTTTAATGTCGCAAATCGTGGGTCAAAGTACAATAGATCCAGTTCGTCAGAGCCAGACAGGCGTTCCCTCCAACCGGTGTGAAACTACAGAAGGATCGAATCAAAAAAATGATATGGATTTTTGAACCCTCATGGAATTAGACGGAATAAAATGGGGAATGAAAAGAACAACATAATTAAATCAGCAACATAAGTACAGGGTATCACAACCTAATAGAATCACAAATAATTTGTGATATCTTTATGTATATCCCCCAACAGAACAAATATCATTTTTGGGTTAGATAGACACATAGGCTAAGTTACTTGGCATGAAAAATCAGTTTGCATTTATACCAAAACCTTAAGGGCTTTAGCGATCGACTCTCTCCTTGAGTTCCTTACCAGCCTTGAAAAAAGGCAGCTTCTTCGGCGTAACCTCGACATCCTCGCCAGTCATAGCCCACGAGGGCATCAAAAAAAAATCAGATTTTTCCTAAATTTTTTGTCCGGCAACCACACTATCCATATAGAAGCAAGCGGTTGAGACAGACGATTCAAGGAATTTTGAAAGAGAGAGTGGGGGCGTTTGTGTTTAAACTTAAATTATATTGTGTTTCCAAGTGGTTATTGACGTCGGCGTGTTTTTGCGATACAGAGAGAAGTATTCTGCATAATGGGCTGAAGTGGCCCCCCAGATTGGCCCCCCAAGGGGCTAACCTGCACCATTTCTTGGAAGCTGGCGCTCCAGGTGGCCCCCTAAACAGTGGCAGAAAATAGATACGGCCCAGTCCCTGAGAGAGCTGAGCCGCATTATAAATAACTGAAATCGTTATTTTTTTCGAGATGGTGCCGAAGGGGAGACTCGAACTCCCACCAGCGTACACTGACTAGACCCTGAACCTAGCGCGTCTACCAATTCCGCCACTTCGGCACGTTTTCAATTCGAAGTTCAAAAGGGTTGATTTCGAACTGAAGATGCACTAACTATAGTTTTTTATTTTTTGTGTCAAGCTCATTTTTTTGGAAAAATCTTAAACATCATGAAAATTATTGAAAACATCGAACACATCACCGAGCCGTTCAAGAACGCGGTAATCACCATCGGCAACTTCGATGGCGTGCACATCGGCCACCAGGCCCTGTTTCACGAAGTGATCGAGCGCGCCGATGCCATGGACGGAACGGCCATCGCCATGACCTTCGACCCCCACCCGGTCCGGGTCATCACCCAAAACGGACATCCGCCGCTGATCACCCTCAAGGAACAGAAACTGGAGCTGATCGCAAAATCCGGCATCGACATATTGATCTGCCTGCCCTTCACCATGGAATTCGCCAAGTTGTCGGCGCGCACCTTTGTCGAGGATATCCTGGTCCATCGAATCGGCATGAAGGCCATCATCGTCGGCGAGGACTATACCTTTGGCAACAAGCGCGAAGGTAACGTGGGACTGCTCAAGCGCTTTGCCGAGGAATTGAACT
The DNA here is from genome assembly GCA_963674765.1 of uncultured Desulfosarcina sp. Classification (GTDB taxonomy): domain Bacteria; phylum Desulfobacterota; class Desulfobacteria; order Desulfobacterales; family Desulfosarcinaceae; genus Desulfosarcina. The sequence goes on from OY771548.1 coordinate 6,452,455, forward strand.
TCTCTGTGGTCATTGCGGACTGGATTCAGGCCACCAACGGCATCCACGGCCGGATCAGCAGCACGGCCATACGCGAACTGGTCATGGACGGCCAGATCGAAAAGGCCGCCAAAATGCTGGGGCGAGACTATCAAATCCGCGGCATCGTCGCCCATGGCCGGGATCGCGGCGGCAAGCTGCTGGGCATCCCCACCGCTAACGTCAACCTGCAAGACGAACTCTCTCCAAAAGTCGGCGTCTACGCCGTAATCGTCGAACACGACAACAATCGCTATGCGGGGGTGGCCAACATCGGCTACAGCCCCACCTTCGATGACCATATTTTTACGGTCGAAGCCCATATCCTGGATTTCAAAAAGGATATTTACGGCCAAAAAATAATGGTTAACTTTGTAAAGCGCTTGAGAGATGAAATTAAATTTTCCGGAATTGACCAACTGGTGGATCAAATCCAACAGGATATCGCCGGTGCGCGAAAAATTCTGGCCCCCTATTTTGAATAAGGTTTACCGACGTGACCGTTCTAGACATTTTAACCTATCCCGATAAATTCTTGAAACAAGAGGCCACGGCGGTCGAAACGATCGACGGGGCCATGCAAACCCTTATCGAAAACATGGCCACCACCATGTATGCCGCCCCGGGTGTGGGGCTGGCCGCGCCCCAGGTGGGTATCGGCCAACGTTTTGTCATTTATGATATCGCGCCCAAGGAAGACGGCCATGACCTGCAGGTGTTGATCAATCCGCGCATCATCGAGCGCCAAGGAGAAATCGTCTCGGAAGGCGAGGGTTGCCTGAGCGTGCCCGAATTCAGGGCCGATGTGAAGCGCAACGCGCTGATTCTGGTGGAAGGCGTCGACCGCGACGGCAACCCCTTGCGCTTCGAGGCCCAGGGCATGCTGGCCATCGTCATCCAGCATGAATTGGATCACCTCGACGGCACCCTGTTCATCGACCGCATCAGCGCTCTGAAACGCAATTTATACAAGCGCCGGGTGGAAAAGGAATTGAAGAAGCGGTGAGCCCCCCCTTGCGAATCGTGTATATGGGGACCCCGGATTTCGCCGTGCCCCCCCTTCGCGCCCTGCACGATGCCGGGCATGGTATTGCCGCGGTGGTCACCCAGCCCGATCGCCCCAAGGGCCGGGGTCGCAAACTCAGCCCGCCACCGGTGAAACAAGCCGCCATGGATTACGGCGACGTGGTGTTTCAACCCAAAACGGTGCGCACCGACGAATTCCATGCCCACATGGCCGACCTCGCTCCGGACCTGTTCGTGGTGGTGGCCTTCGGCCAGCTGCTCCCCCAATCGCTTCTGAACATTCCCGATCGAGGTGCCATTAACGTGCATGCGTCACTGCTACCGCGCCACCGGGGGGCCGCCCCCATCCAATGGGCCATCATCAACGGCGACCGCGAAACCGGGGTAACGACGATGATGATGGACAAGGGCATGGATACCGGCGACATGCTGCTGGCAGAAAAAACCACCATCCAACCCGACGACACCGCGGCCAGCCTGCATGACCGCCTCAGCCAGCTGGGCGCCCGGGTCCTGGTGGAGACCCTCGAGCGACTGCAAGCCGGCAGTCTGCAACGAACGCCCCAGGATCATGACCAGGCGACCTATGCGCCCATGCTGAAGAAAACCGACGGGGAAATCGACTGGTCCCTGCCCGCGGAGCAAATCGAGCGTCTGATCCGGGGCGTCACGCCCTGGCCGGGGGCCTATACCTTCAGCGAAGGCATGCGCCTGAAAGTGTTCAAATCCAGTGTGCTGGATCGGGAGGTGTCGGTCGCGCCGGGCACGATCCTGGAGTGCATGCCGGGTGAATTGCGCGTGGCCACCGGCAAAGGCGCCTTGGCGATCCGGGAAATCCAGGGCAAATCGGGCAAGCGCCTGCCCATCGACGATTTTTTGTGTGGATGTCGCCTGCCGGATGGTTCCTGTCTGGGTTAAAATGTCGGATCACGTACTCATGGCCGATCAAACGATTTTGAAATCGATTAAGACGAATCGCTGCATCCACTGACCATGCCCCCATCCAAACGCCCTAAAACGGCCCGTTCTCACGATCGAGATCAGCGGCGCTTTAGCGATGCCCGCACCGCCGCCCTGGCCGTATTAAATGGTCTGGACCCGACCACCACCCTGGATCATGTCCTCGACCGCATGGCGCTCCGGGTATCCGGTCTCGCCCATCGCGATCGGGCCTTGTTCAATCAACTGGTTTACGGCAGCTTGCGCTGGCGTCTACGCCTGGATGCCGTCATCGAAACTTATGCCAACCGCCCCCTGGCCAAGCTCTCCCCGATGGTTCTCAACATTTTGCGCCTGGGACTGGTACAGATGCTTTTCATGGATCGTATTCCGCCGTCGGCGGTGGTCAACACCGCGGTCAATCTGGCCCGCGCCCATGGGGCCGGCCGGGCCGCCGGGTTGGTGAACGCCTTGCTGAGAAATGTCCTGCGTGAACCAGACCGTTTCACGCTTCCCGATCAAGCCACGGCGCCCGTGGCCCACATGGCCCTGGACAAATCTTTTCCCCACTGGCTGGTGGCCCGCTGGATCGATCGCTACGGAATGACGGACACGGGCCTGTTATGCGACGCCATGAATCGTATCCCGCCCCTGACCCTGCGCTGCAACCCGCTAAGGAACGACCTGGCACAGCTGATCCGGGCACTGGATTCCCAGGCCGCCGAGATCCGTCCGGTGGACGGCCTGCCCGACGCCCTCGACCTGGTCAAGCCGCATGGCCCGATTCATGAAATGCAGGCGTTTAAAGAGGGCCGCTTTGCCGTCCAGGACGGGGCGGCACAACTGGTATCGCTGCTGTTGGCCCCCAAGCCGCAGGAAACCATTTTAGACGCCTGCGCGGGGCTGGGGGGCAAGACCACCCACCTCGCCGCGATCATGGGAAATCGCGGATGCGTCATGGCCCTGGACCACGTGGAAGCCAAATTGACCCGTCTCCAGGCCGAGGCCCGGCGCCAGGGGATATCCATCATTCAAAGCCGGCCGGCGGACCTGAACCAGCCCGTGGCCCCCCTCGACCTGCCCGTCTTCGACCGTGTCCTGCTGGACGCCCCCTGCACCGGGCTGGGCGTGCTGCGCCGCAATCCGGATGCCAAATGGTCGGCCCACAAAAAGGATATCGCCCGCTACGCCGACCGGCAGGTTCGCTTTCTCGATCATCTGTCCCCCCTGGTGAAACCCGGCGGCACCTTGGTGTTTTCGGTGTGCAGCATGGAACCGGAAGAAAATGAAGCCGTGGTCGCTCGCTTTTTGAAAAACCATGCAGACTTTGCTATAAGTTACCCACAGGCAACGGAAGCGGAAAGCGTGCGCCCCTTTCTGGACGACCACGGCTTTCTGCGAACCTTTCCCCACAACCACCAGATGGACGGTTTTTTCGCGGCCCGGCTTCGACGCCGCGTTTAGCAGGATTCAATCCCATGCCCGTTTTCGATTATCAGGCCCTGGACAACAAGGGCAAAACCGTCAGCGGCATCATCGATGCCGATGGGGCCCAGGCGGCCCGCCAGAAAATCCGCGCCATGGGCAGCTACCCGGTCAGCGTGAAAGAGATCACCCAGGGCGATAGCGCCAAGGAGACCCGCAAGTCTCCGCTCCAGGGGCTTTTCAACCGCGTCACGCCGGCCCAGGTGAGTCTGTGGACCCGACAGCTGGCCACCCTGACCGCCGCCGGATTTCCCCTGGTCACGGCCTTGACCACCCTGGTTTCCCAGACCAAGGCTCAGGGTTTCACCAAAATGGCCGCCCGCATCAAGGATTCCATCGTCGAGGGCAACAGCTTCGCGTCGGCCCTGTCCATGTATCCATCCATCTTCTCACAGATCTACGTCAATATGGTGCGTGCCGGCGAGACATCGGGCACCCTGGAGATTGTTCTCCAGCGCCTGGCCGACATCATGGAGAAGCAGCAAGAGCTCAAATCCCGGATCCAGACGGCCATGGCCTACCCGATTCTCATGACCCTCATCGGCTCGGTAGTGCTTTTTTTCCTGATGACCTTCGTGGTTCCCAACATCACGGGCATCTTCGCGGACATGAATCAGGCGCTGCCCGCGCCCACGCGATTCCTCATCGGCGCCAGCGATCTCTTCAAAGGTTACTGGTGGGTGTTGGTGGTGTTGATTATCGCCTTCCTGGTGGCACTCAAGGCTTTCCGTAAAACCGAACGGGGGCTCGTCACCACGGATCGCATCTTCCTGTCCCTGCCCATCGCCGGGTCCTTGCTTAAGAAAATCGCCGTGGCACGTTTCGCCCGCACCCTGGCCTCACTGTTGGAAAACGGCATCACCATGCTGCCGGCTCTGGAAATCGTCAAAAACGTCACCGGCAACGTGGTGATTTCCGGTTTAACCGAAAAGGCGTCCAGTGAAGTCGAGAAAGGCCAGGGACTGGGTGTATCGCTGGCCGCCGACGCCGTCTTCCCGGATCTGGCCGTGCAGATGGTCCAGGTGGGCGAGCAGAGCGGGGAGCTTGAAACCATGCTCTACAAAATCGCCGATGTATACGAAAACGAAGTTCAATCATCGATCATGAGCATGATGGCCATGCTGGAACCGATCATGATCCTGGTCATGGCCGTCGTGGTTTTATTTATCGTGCTCTCCATTTGTCTGCCCATCTTTGAGATGAACCAATTGGTAGGATGATCGACGGACCGCGATTACAAAATAGTAATCATTCTGTCGCTTGATTGTCGGCAGGCATTGGGTTAATATCTCACTTTCTCAAGCGATACGCCCCCTGCAACATGCCCCACGGGGGCAACGGTTTATGGATATGGAGGAAAAATGAAACGTTCTTGGTCCCATGTGGTCGACAACCGTCGTGGTTTTACCCTGATCGAACTGATGGTGGTTATCGTTATTCTCGGTATCCTGGCCGGTCTGATCGTGCCTCGGATCATGAGTCGCCCGGAACAGGCCAAAAGACTCAAGGCCCGCATGCAAATCGAAAGCATCGCCACGGCCCTCAAGCTTTATAAACTGGACAACGGCGCCTACCCCACCACCGAACAGGGATTGCAGGCGCTGGTGGAAGCCCCTTCCTCCGGCAACGCCCCCAAGAACTGGCGCAAGGGAGGATACCTGGAAAAGGGCAAGGTCCCCGCAGATCCCTGGGGCAATGACTTCGTCTATTTGTGTCCCGGCATTCACGATGATTTTGATATCATCTCCTACGGTGCCGACGGTGCATCGGGAGGCGAGGATACCGATGCCGACATCAACAGCTGGGAATCCGAGTAGCCGTCTTTCATTCATGGCCTGATGCCTTGACCGTTTCTCTCCCATATGGCCCACGGGCCTCAAGTCAAGCCGGCGGCACACGTGCCCTGCGACGACGCGATGCGCGTGCCAGCGTTTTGATATTTAAACCCTTTTCCAACGACGAGGCCTTCACCCTGATCGAAATGATCATCGTGACGGCCTTGATCAGCATCATGCTCGTCGTGGCCGTTCCACGCTTGCACAGCAACATCTTTCCCGACAGCGGCGATGAAACGGCCCGTTGGATCATGGCCACGGTGCGCCAGGCAAAGCAGCGTGCCGTCATCGATCGCAAGACCTACCTGCTGAACATATCCCTCGACACCCAGCAGCTGTGGATGATGGCCGCGGATACGCCCGATATCGAAACCATGACCGTCCCGGAAAACGCCTATCGCCTTCCCCGCGGCGTGAGTATCGATCGGGTGGCCCTGTCCCAGGCCGATCGATTTTCCGGCGGAACCATTCCCATCGGGTTCTATCCCCAGGGATATTCGGACAAAGCGGTGATCCGTATTCGCACCCGCGACGGGGACTATCTGACCCTTTACATCGAGCCGTTTCTGCCGCGTGTCAATCTGATCCGCGGCCGCGGGGGATGGTGAGCCATGCAAAAAGGATTCACCCTCATGGAAGTCATGGTCGCCATGGCCGTGGTGGCGATTGCCTTGACGGCGATTTATCGCCTGCATGCTCAGACCCTGTTCATGGACAGCCGCGGACGTTTCGATACGGTGGCCACCCTGCTCGCCCGCCAGAAACTGGCCGACATCGATGCCGGCGATCTGAAGGAGTTGACCAGTGACACGGGTGATTTCGGAGATCTTTATCCCAACTATACCTGGAAAATCGAAACCGACACGGCAACCTCCGATCTGTTGAAGGATGACGGCCCGACCTTAAAACGCATCACCCTGACCATCGGGTCCGGCGATCAGGCCTTTGAACTGACCACCTACAGGCTGCTGTATGAATAGACGCTGCCAAACCGAATCAGCGCCAAAGGTAACCTCAAACGGCTTTACCTTGCTCGAAATCATGGTGGCCATTTTCATATTTGCCGTGATCATCACCACCGTTTTCGGTTCGTTTCGGATCGTGTTCTCCAGTGCCGATGCCGTCGGCAGCGACGTGAACCTTTTCGAATCGGCCCGCATCTGCCTTGAACGCATGAGTACCGATTTGAGTGCGTTGATTATTTCCGACTATCCCCGCTACAGCAAACCGGAGTTCAATGACTCGGAAGACATCTATCGTTTGGTGGGCGACACCAGCGATGTGGCCGGCAGCACCTTCGGCCGCCTGCGCTTCGCCTCCCTGGCGCACCTGTCGTTCAATTCGGATCCGCGCCAGGGGGTCTGTCGCATCGTCTACTATGTGGACGAGGGGCTCGAGGACCGTCTGGTATTGCGCCGTGCGGATCACCTTTACCCTTTTCCCGATTTTGAAGAAAGCGAGGATGATCCGATTCTTTGCGCAGACATCCTGGCCCTGGAATTCGAATACATGGATGAAGATGAAGAGTTGAACGACCGCTGGGATTCGGAATCGTCTGAAAACGACTATGCCACACCGCGGTTGGTGGAAATCCGGTTGACCGTAGGCACCCCGGAACGATCGCGGACCTTCTCTACACGAGTTAAACTAAATGTGTTTCGCGAAGCCATCGATACATAGCCGCATCGGCCCCACGCCGCTGACCAATCAACGCGGGGTGGCGATTCTCGTGGCCCTGGGCGTCATCGCCGTACTGTTTGCCGCCGGATTGGAACTCAACCGCCGCATCCGCGGTGCCGTGACCAGCGCCGCGCTGGCCCGCGAGCGGTTGGTACTGTCCGAGATGGCCCGGTCCGGCGCCCAGGCGGCCATGGTGATGCTGATCAATGATCGCAAGGAGAACAATACGGATACCATCCAGGAGGATTGGGCCAGCCCGCAAAAGGTCGCCGAGATGATCGATCTGATTCCCTTCGATGATGGCCGCCTGAATGTTTCGATCACCGATGAACGGGCCAAGATCCAGGTCAACGCCCTGGTCCGATTTCCGGAGGGCCAACAGTTTTCACCCACCCAGCGCTTGCTCTGGAAACGATTGCTGGAGCGGGTGCTTTCTTTTTTCGATGAAATGGAAGACAGTGATCCGGACATGATCATCAATTCCATAAAAGACTGGCTGGACGATGGCGATGACGAGGCCACCACGGGCCTTAGCGGTGCCGAATCGGACTACTATGAGCAGTTGGATCCCCCCTATGGATGTAAAAACGGCCCCTTCGACCATCTGGGAGAGGTGGCCCTGGTTCAGGGAATCACCCCGGAACTGTTCTATGGTGCCGGCGGCGTGGCCGGCCTATCCGCGTTCATGACGGTGCATGGCCTGTCGGCATCCGGGGACGACGACTTTACCTATGACGGCAAGATCAACATCTCCACCGCCGACGCACTGGTGCTGTCGGCCCTTCTGCCGTCCGAAAACGCCGAGTTGGCCGAGGCGCTGGTGGAATACCGGGTCGCCAAGGCCGACGACACGTTCATCAACAAAATCAACAGCACGGGATGGTATAAAAACGTACCCGGTGCCGGGGGTCTTGACATCAAATCTGATCTGATCACCGTGTCCAGCGACCTGTTTCGGATCGTATCGACGGCTAACCGGGGCGACAACGCCTGCACCCTGACGCTGGTGGTCCAACGCGAAAAAGATTCGGATAGTGGTAGATGGATATGTAAAACCTTGATTTGTCAAGAAGAATGAGGTAAACCAGACAGTATTGGATGGCGATTGGGATTCGCCCTCGCTTCGGCTTGGATGTTCATTTTTTACAGGATAGAAACATAGCCATGAGTCGCAAGGTTCTCGGTCTTGAAATTCGCGAAACGGCCATCGCCGCCGTTTTGCTGGATAGCGGTTTCAAGGGGTGCACCCTGGTGGATCAGTTCTACGCCCCCGTTCCAGCGGACACCGACGCGGATGACGGCCTGGCCGCGGCCCTGGCCACCCTCATGGAGCGGCTCAAACCGGCCGGTGCCACCTGCGTGCTGGGTATTCCCACGACCTTTATCTCCTTTCGGAACCTCTCCGTTCCCTTTCATGATGTCAAGAAGATCAGACAGGTGTTGCCCTTCGAACTGGAGCCCACGTTGCCCATGCCGGTGGAGGAATTGGTTTTTGATTTCGAATCCCTGAAGCATGACGGGAGTCAGGATCTGCTGGCATTTGTCGCCCAGAAGGAGTGGCTGAATCGCTACCTGACCCTTCTCGATGCGGTCAACCTGCACCCGATGCTGGTCACACCGAGCGGATATGCTGCATCGCGCATCATGGCCAACATGATAAACCCCGACGACGATTATCTGTTCATCGACACCGATGACACCTGCCACACGGTCTGGGCCCTCGGCCAAGGCCATTTGCGCCTGGTAAGGACCTTCCCGGTGGGTGCCGGCGGTTATCCGGTGCTTCGCGGCATGGAGACGGCCGTCAAGCGAACCTTTGCGATTCTGCAGGAAACCATGGACATTTTGATCAATCCATCCACGGTTTTCTCCATGGGACCCCAATCCCATCTGCTGACCGGAGATACCGGCATGTCTCGATTGATGGGTGTGTCCATCAAATCCATCGCGGACATTCGCACCTTTCCCCGCCTATCCGGGAAAACGGACACGGCGGAATGGATATCCGGCCATCTGGACATGGCCCTGGCCCTGGCCCTCATGGAAACCGAAGCGGTCAACGGCATCAATTTTTCCCTCCAACGGTCGACCCTTCAGCATTATTGGGGCGAATACCGTAAAAGCATCATCGGATCGACGGTGCTGGTGGTGTTGGTCATCGCCCTGGCACTGACCGGCCAGTTCATTCGCGTGGGCACCAAAGAGCGACGGCTGGCCGAACTTGACCAACGGATCGAAGCGGTCTTTAAGGAAACCTTTCCCGATGTGACCCGCATCGTCGATCCGTTGCAACAGATGCAGATAAAAATCAAGGAAGCCGGCGACGGCGACAGCGGGCTGGATTTGACGGGCACGCATGCCATGGTGATCGACATCCTCAACGCCCTGAGTCAAAACATCCCCGCATCGGTGGACGTTGCCGTCGGCCGTATGGTGGTTGGCACGGACAATGTGATGCTTTCGGGAGACACCGCCAATTTCAATACCGTTGACGACATCAAGGGACGCCTGGAAGCGGCCGATATTTTCAAGAGTGTCACCATCAGTTCGGCTGATCTCGACAAATCGGGTAAGCGGGTACGGTTTAAACTGAAGTTGGATCTATAAGGACGGCATGGCCATTAAACTCAACATTCGGGAAAAAATCAGCGTGGCCGTGGCCGGGGGCGCCATCGTGGTCTTCTTGGTGTGCCAATTGCTGGTGTTTCCCCTGTTCGATAAAGACGAGCGGCTGACGCGCCTGATCGCCACCCGGGAACGGCAGTTGGAACAAATCAAGCAGCTGCAAGGGACCTATCGTGAAACCGCCGCCAAAAGCGATCAGATGCAGCGACAGCTAACCAATCGCAGGCGGGGATTCACGCTTTTTTCATTCCTCGAGACCCTGGCCGGTCGGACGGGCGTAAAAGGCAATATCGCTTACATGAAGCCCACCACCACCCAGAAAGAGAGTGTCTACCGACTTTCCATGGTCGAGATGAAACTTCAGGAGATTACCATGGCTCAGCTCATGGCGTATCTCCACGGCATCGAGACGTCCCGGGATATGATCGTCATCAAACGCCTATCCATTTCCAAAAGCGAGCAGAAGGCAAATTTGATCAATACCATTTTTCAGGTGGAAACCTTGGAGAGTTAACGCGTTTCATGGGCCTATTGAAAACCATCGTTGGCTATCTGTTATTCGCCCTGTTGGCCACACTGCTTTTTCTATATGTTCTGTTTCCCCAGGAAACGGTCAAAGCGTATGTGGACGACCGGCTGGCCGGGATTGATGCGTCATTTTCCATATCTGCCAGCGACATCCGACCGGCGCTCCCGTTGGCCCTCGATTTAAAGGGTATCGATTTGAAGCACCATGGCGATAAGCTGATCCATATCGATCAGGCTCGGGTATCGCCCGTGCTGGCGACCCTTTTAAAGGCACAGAAACGATTTAACTGGTCGGCCACGTTGGCCGGCGGTAGCGTCGAGGGGCGGCTCTTCATCGAAGGCGTCCAGACCATGGGAACGGTCCGCACCGAAGCCGACCTGTCGTCGATTCGGCTGGAACGGATTTCGGCAGTGAACGACCTTCCGCGTTTCAAACTGACCGGACCGCTCAGTGGCCACCTGACTCACGAGGGTTCCCGTCCGCCCTTTGGGCAGACGAAAGGGATATTGTCCGTCCCTGGCCTACGGATCACCCTCGAAACCGCCTTTTTCGGCATCGAGGAGATCCCCCTGGATCAGACAGAGGCGGATTTCTCGCTCGATGGACCGACCCTGCGCCTCAAAGCGTTAACGTTCAATGGCCCCTTGATGGAAGGCAAAATCAACGGCACGATTGCCATCGAGGCGCCCTTGGGTCGCTCCCGCTTGAGGCTGAACGGCAACGTGAAGCCACGTCCCGAACTCTTTGCCCGGTTGCCGGATACGCTTCCCCAGACGATCCTTAACCCACGGTTGGCAGGCACCCGGGGACTCAATTTCCGTGTACTGGGAACGATCGACAACCCGAAATTGTCCATGAGATAGGCGATGAGACCCAAAGCCATTTTTACGGTCATTAATTTAGCATGTATCACGATGATGGCCTACCTTGCCGTTAACGGCTTTTACGCGAATCTGGACGCCAGGCTAACCAGTCGCCCCATGTCGACCCCACCGCCTGCCTATCAGGTCAGCAAGCATCATTCGCCACAGCGCCCACTCTCCGACTATGATGCCGTGCTGGAACGAAATCTGTTCGACACCCGTGCCCCCGCCCAGCCGAAACCCGACAACCAAACGGTGGATCTCGCCTCCCTCGAGCAAACCAAATTGAACCTCAAATTGTGGGGCACGGTTTCCGGCAGCGACAACGGTGCCTATGCCGTCATCGAAGATGTCAAAACCCGCGAGCAGGACTTGTACCGGGCCGGTGATACCATCCAGACGGCCGTGGTCAAGGAAATCCACAGGGAAAAAGTCGTGTTGACCGTGGATGGCAAAGACGAAGTGCTCCAGATGCAGGAACTGGATTCCGGCAAATCCTCGTTTCGCGCCGGAGGAGTGGGCAATCGCGGGACGCCCGCTAAGACCCAAGCGACGCGTGCCCAGCGTATCTCCCTGAGGCGCTCCTATATCGATCAGGCCATGACGGACGTGGCCTCGCTGATGACTCAAGTTAAAATTGCGCCCCACATGGAAGACGGCATGCCGGCAGGCCTGAGTCTGTCGAGGATCAAACCGAACTCCATCTTTCGCCGCATGGGCTTGAGGAACGGGGATGTCATCACCGGCGTGGACGGGAATGATATCTCGACGGTCGATGACGCCTTGCGGCTGGTCGACAACCTCAAATCGTCCTCCAATCTCTCCGTGCAGTTGAAACGCCGGGGAAGAGAAAAAAGCATCGAATATCGTATCCGGTAGCCGTCTGGTGGCTAACGGCAGCCACGACCGGTGTGAACAGGAAAAAAAATGCAAAGCAAAAAAGACACCCTCTCAGCAAGCAAACGCGCCATCGGCAGCCTGATCGCCATGCTGATCGTCATTCTCATTGCCGCCAGCGGTCTGGCCCAGGATTCACCGGCGGCCAAGGACAAAATGGCCGGCAAAGGGTCCCAACGCTATGTTTCCATCGATTTCAACAACGTGGATATCAGCGTCTTCATCAAGTTCATCAGCGAATTGACCGGCAAAAACTTCGTCATCGACCAAAGAGTCAAAGGCAAGGTGACCATCATCTCGCCGACCAAGATTTCCGTTGATGAGGCCGTCAAGGTGTTTGAGTCGGTTCTCGACGTCCACGGGTTCGCCACGGTGGAAACGGGGCAGTTGACCAAAATCATCCCCTCCTCCGACGCCCGCACCAAAAGCATCGAAACCCATTTCAAGGACAAGGGTGACGCCGACGACGACCAGATGGTGACCCAATTGATTCCCCTGCGTTTCGCCGATCCCGATGAAATCAAACGCCTGTTGACCCCCATGATATCCAAGAGCAGCGTAATCCTCTCCTATGCGCCGACCAATACGCTGATCATCACGGATAATTACTCCAATATCGCGCGTTTGCTGAAAATCCTGAAAACCATCGATATCCCCGGTGTGGGGCGGGAAGTCACGGTCTTTCCAATCCACAATGCCGATGCCGCCAAGTTGGTCAGCCTCTTGGAAACCGTCTTCAAGACCACGTCCCCGACGTCAACCAAGAAGAGCGTGCGATCGTCATCGGATCGTAGCGCCGCGTTCGTGGCCGACGAACGGACCAACAGCATCATCATGGTGGCCAGCGAGGACGACACCAATCGCATCCGCAACCTGATCGAGGTGCTCGATCAGGAAACCCCCAAGGGCAAGGAAAAAATCCACGTCTACTATCTAGAATACGCCGTTGCCGAGGAGATCGTCACCGTACTCAAGGATATTCCCACCGAGGAACAAACCAAATCCGGCAAAAGCGGCGCCAAGGAGGCGCCGGTGGTCTCCGAGAATGTAAAAATCACCGCCGACAAGGCCACCAATAGCTTGATCATCACCGCCGATCGGGACGACTACGACACTCTCGTGGACGTCATCCGCCAAATCGATATTCCCCGATCCATGGTCTACATCGAATCCCTGATCATGGAGGTCAATACCACCAAGGATTTCGATCTGGGCACCGAATGGCAGATCGGGGACTCGGTCTCCCTCAACAATGACCGGGAAGGCGTGGTGGGGGGTGGTTTCACCACCGACAGCTCGTCCATTTCCTACACGGCAGACAGCGACGGAAATTTAGTTCCCTCCCTGCCCTCCGGTTTCGCCCTGGGGGTGTTTGGAGAAGCGCTTGAAATCGCAGGAATGTCATTCCCCAGCATCGCCGCCGTAATCCAAGCCTATAAGAAGGATTCGGATGTCAACATCCTATCGACCCCCCAATTGCTGACCACCGACAACCAGGAGGCCAGCATCACGGTAGGCAAGAACGTCCCCTATCAGACCACCACCTCCACATCCGACAACGATACCTACAACTCCTACGAATACCGGGATGTGGGCAAGACCCTAAAAATCACGCCCCAGATCAACAAGGATCGCGTGGTGCGCCTGAATCTCTCCTTGGAGGTCTCTTCCCTGGCCGACGGATCGACCAGCGATCGCCCCACGACTTACAAGCGCACCGTGGAGACCACGGTCATGGTCCAAGACGGTGGCACGGTAGTCATCGGCGGCCTGATTGACGACACCTTTTCCCAGGTCGAATACCGGGTGCCCTGTCTGGGGGACATTCCCGGCCTGGGGTGGCTTTTCAAGAGTTTGTCCAAGGGCAGCGACAAGACCAACCTGTTCATTTTCATCACCCCGCGGGTGATTCAGAGTCCCCAGGAGGCCAACGACGTCTTCGAGTCGAAAAAGAGCCAGATCGATCAGCTGCGCGAAACCCAGATCAAATTGTATCGCGGAGGAATCGCCGACATGTCGCCCCCCGCCATAGAGACCAACCTGCCCGAGGCGCAAGGCAATGCCCCCCTGCCGGACCCGTCGATGATAGACGGGCAACATGACGGCGGCGATGCCGATCCGACCGGCTCGATCACGCCCGACCTTCCGACATCGCCACCCGATGCAACGCCGGTTTCCTATTCAGTCCAGGTGCATGCCTTTGCCGACCAGCAGGCGGCCATGGACGAACAAAGCCGCCTGATACGGCTGGGGCACGCCGCCAACATCGTCGAGGCCGATATTGACGGCAACATCTGGTATCGGGTCCAAATCGGTGAGGGGCTTGACCTGTCGACGGCCCAGGGCATTCGTGACCGGCTGACCCAACAAGGATACAAGGGGATTCTCCTCTTGCAAAACCAGCCATGAACAAGTCACTGCAAGACATTTTAACAAGCAAATTCGGCGTCTCCGACGAAGCGTATGCCGATGCGGTCAAGCTAAAAAAGGAAAAAGGCGGCAGCGTGCCGGAAGTACTCTTGCGCCGTAAGGTCATCGATGAGACCCAATTGCTGGACGCCCTGAGCCAGTATTACGACCTCCCCTTCTGGCCCGAGCTGCCACTGGAAAGCTTTGGCGAGGACCGCACCCGCAGCGTGCCGATCGCGTTTTTAAAACGCCATATCATGGTCCCGCTGGTGCTAAAAAACAACCCCGCCGAGGGACAGCCGTCCCTGCCGCAAGAGATGGTCAATATCATCGCCGTCAATGATCCGGCGGTATTCCAGCCCCTGGACGATTTGGCCCGAATCATCGGCTTCACCGACTATAATCTGGTCTTATCCACCAAAAGTGCGATTTTGGCCGCCATTAACCTGCTTTTCGACATGAGCCAGGGATCCGCCGAACAACTGGTCCAGAACATGGAGGAGGACGGCAGCACGATCATCAGCGAGATCGAGGATACGGCCGACCTGTTGGAAGATACCAGCGACGCCCCCATCATCAAGCTGGTCAATCACATTATTTCCCAGTCCATCAAGGCGCGGGCCAGCGATATTCACATCGAGCCCTATCAGGACAGCTTCAAGGTGCGCTATCGGGTGGACGGCATTCTCTACGACCTCTTGACCCCCCCCAAATGGATCCAAGCGGCCTTGATTTCACGCATCAAGGTCATGGCCAAACTCAACATCGCCGAAAAACGGCTCCCCCAGGACGGACGTCTGGAAGTCAGAATCGGCAGCCAGAACATCGACGTTCGTGTATCCACCCTGCCCACCACCTTCGGTGAGCGGGTGGTCATGCGGCTGCTCAATAAATCGGGCGAGATCCTGAATATCAAGGAGTTGGGGCTTCCTCCAGATGATTTAGAACTGCTAAATCGCCTGGTCACCCAGCCCAACGGCATCATCTTGGTGACCGGCCCGACCGGCAGTGGCAAAACCACGACCCTGTATTCAGTTTTATCGGCGATCAACAATCCGGATATCAACATTATTACCATCGAAGATCCGGTGGAATATCAGCTCAAAGGAATCAGCCAAATTCAGGTCAACCCCAAAATCGACCTTACCTTCGCCAGAGGATTGCGTTCGATTGTGCGTCAGGACCCGGATGTGATCCTGATTGGCGAGATCCGTGATCAGGAAACCGCTTCCATTGCCGTTCAATCCGCACTGACCGGTCATCTGGTTTTCTCTACCTTGCACACCAATGATTCGGCCAGCACCATCACCCGTTTGGTGGATATCGGCGTGGAGCCGTTTCTCATCTCTTCCTCCGTGATTGCGGTGGTTGCCCAGCGGTTGGTCAGGGTGCTTTGCGATCACTGCAAGGAGCCTTACCAACCGGGCCCCATCACCTCCAACATCGGTCTGACCCCAGAACAGCTGAGCGGCCACACCATCTATCAAGCCAGAGGCTGCGAACATTGTTTCAACACCGGATATCGGGGACGTGCCGCCATATTCGAGATCATGCATCTTGACGAGGCGTTGAAAAACCTGATTCTGAAAACCTATGACGCGTCACAAATCAAGCAACTGGCCCTGAAAAAAAATATGAAAACCTTGCGACAAAGCGGCATTATGAAGGTTTTGACTGGGACGACGACCATCGAGGAAGTCCTGCGTGTCACCCAGCAATAGCCGGGCGTCGGTTGTTTTTGAGTAGAAAATCTATGAATAACCCCATACGATTGATTCTGGCCGTGGTGATGCTGGTGACCCAAGCCTGCGCCACGCCCCTGCCCGTGGCGACACAGGCGAGTCGGAGCGACATGACGACTGCCGCCGCGCCGATTCATTTCTTCCGTCACTATCTATCCGGCGCGGACGGCCAGCGCTGTCCCATGACCCCGTCTTGTTCCCGCTATGCCCTCTCTGCCATGGCGCGCCATGGCGCCTTCATGGGATGGGTCATGGCCTGCGACCGGCTCATGCGTTGCGGCCGCGATGAACTGAAACACAGTTCGTCAGTCATGACCCCAACCGGCATCCGCTGTCGAGATACGGTCGACAATAACGATTTCTGGTGGCATTGACATCCCATGAGACGCCTTTTTCCATGGTATCTGACCAAAAGCGGGTTGATCATGATCATGGTCGCCGTCGCTTGCCTTGGCGACACCATCGCCTGGGCCGCGGATCCTTTGGTTATCGACGCCGACAGTCAATACCACTATGCCCAGTCCCGGTTGGATGATGGGGCCTTCGGTGAAGCCATCCAGGAATTCAACCGTTTCATCCATTTCTTCCCCCAGGATTCCCGGGTTCCCCGAGCCACCTACCTGGTGGGCATGGCACATTTCAAGGCCGACCAGTATCCGGATGCCGCGGCGGTCTTTGATGCCATTTCCAATGACGACAGCGCAGGGCGTTTGCAAAGCGAGGCCTTTTTCATGCTCAGCCGCAGTCATGCCCGCCAGGGCATGACCGAGCAAGCCATGGTGGACCTGCACAATTTGATCGCCATCGCCGAAAGGCCCGAGGTAATCGATCGGGCACATTACGAATTGGGGTGGTTGCATGTGGCGTTGGGACAGTGGCAACCGGCGCGGCATGCGTTCATCCATATTGATCCAGGACAACGCGCGCATTATGCGGTCGATGCGCTGACCAAGGCGTTGTCCGGACACGAACGCATTCCCGCCAAGAGCCCGGTGGCTGCGGGTCTCTTCTCAATCATTCCCGGTGGTGGCCAATGGTATTGCGGTCGTTATCAAGACGCGCTGGCCGCCTTCTTGATCAATGCCGGACTGATCCTGTCGGCTTGGGAGGCCTTCGACCATGAACTATACGCCCTCGGGGGCGTGATCAGTTTCGTCGAATTCGGATTCTACAGCGGTAATATTTACGGCGCCATTTCAAGTGCCCATAAGTTCAACCGCGATCAGGCCGATGCATTCCGCCGTGATCTTTACCGATACAAACGACCACCATTGTCCATATCGGCAGCCGCATCTGGTATGGCTTTGCACCTGAACATCGATTTCTAGCCCATGACTGCATTGCTCAAATCTTTTCTCATCCGATTCCTGCGCATCGTATTGGTAATCGGCCTTTTCATCGGCATGGCCGGCATCGGCACGTATCTGACGTTGACCCTGATCATAAAAGGCGAAGATACGGTGATCGTTCCCGATCTGGTGGGCAAGGACGTGCTGGTCGGCCTCGAAATGCTCTCCGATCTGGGCCTCAATACGCGCGTTAAAGGCATTCGCTATGATGAAACGGTCCCCCAGCATCACGTCATCGAACAGGATCCTCAGCCAGGCAGCGCCATCAAACGCGGAAGGGACGTAAAGATACAGGTATCGCGCGGACCCGAATCGATTGTCATGCCAAATCTGTCGGGCCTCTCCCTTCAACAATGCCGTATCCTGTTAACGGAAAACGGATTGTGTCAAGGCGTCATCAGCCGAATGCACAGCAGCCTGTATAGTACGGACCAGGTCATTGTCCATTACCCGCGCCCAAGCATCCAGGTAAACAGGAAAAAATGCGTGGATTTATTGGTCAGCCAGGGGCCGCGCCCCCTGGCACAGGCCATGATCGACCTCAGGGGCGTCAGCCTGGATACGGCCTTACGGCGTCTCGAAGCGCGGCAATTGAATGTGGGACGGATCCGCGACATTCCCATGCCGGACACAACATGGGAAACGATCGTGGCTCAAACGCCTCTGGCGGGTTATTGGATACGGGAGGGAAGCCCGGTGGATCTGACGGTGAATCGTATCCCGTCCCCCCTACCAGACGATGACCGCCCAACGGTCAGCGGCGCGGCGTTGTTTCGCTTCACGCTGGATGACGGCATTTTGAAACGGCGGGTGCAGGTAACGGTCGACCAGCTCTACGCCTCGACTCTTCTGTTCGACGATTTCATGCGTCCCGGACAAGAGATCTGGCTTTTCATCCCAAAAAGTGGTAACCCCACCATACGCGTCACCGTCGACGACCAGATGGTCGAATCCCGGATCATGAACGGAAATTAAGCACGGCTCGAAATGCCCGGACGGCATCCCCGGGGATGATGGCCAACCGCCCGGCGGATGGTCGCCTGACGGGCATGCCAGAAGCCCCCCGAAGCAATGCAACTGAAGGAGAGGGAGTGAGGATGAAATGTATCGCACCATCGATTCTGTCGGCTGATTTTTCAAAACTGGGTGATGAGATTCGAGCCGTGGAGGCCGCCGGCGCGGACTGGATCCATGTGGATGTCATGGATGGTCATTTCGTACCCAATATCACCATGGGGCCGCTGGTGGTCGAGGCGGTTCGCCGATCGACAAAGCTGACCATCGATGTTCACTTGATGATCACCCACCCGGATCGCTATATCGCCGATTTCGTGGCTGCCGGTGCCGACTACATTGCCGTCCATCAGGAGGCCTGTCCCCACCTGCACCGGACGATTCAGCTGATCCGCGAGACAGGGGCCAAACCGGGCGTGGCTCTGAACCCGGCCACGCCGGTGGAAACCCTCGAATGGGTCCTCGAGGACCTCGCTTTTGTAATCGTCATGAGCGTGAATCCAGGTTTTGGGGGCCAACGATTCATTCCCTCGGCCCTGGACAAGGTGGTGCGGCTGAAAACGATGATTCGTGAACGCGGCTTGCCCACCCTGATCCAGATCGACGGCGGGGTCAACGTCGACACCATCTCCCGAATTGCTCAGTCCGGCGTGGATGTGTTCGTAGCCGGCAGTGCCATTTTCGGCAGTGCGGATTACGCGCAAACCATTGCCAGCCTGAAGGCTGACGATTAAGGAGAGTATACTGCGGTGACCCGTCGTGGCCATGACTCGGAGCTAGGCAAAGCACCCGGGGGAAAGGACAGCGCCGACCTGCGATCGGCCTTCGACCGTCAAGTGCTACACGGATTGGCGGCGGAGTGGGAAAATGCCCGCTGGCAGTTGCCCGACCCTCTGCGACAACAAATGCGACCGCCCCTTTTTGCGATCCGCAAGATGCCCAGCCGATGGGGATCGTGGGACCCCACCAAACGTGAAATCACCTTGAGCCAAGACCTCGTTGCCAACCATGGCTGGGATGACATCCGGGAAGTCCTGCTTCACGAAATGGCCCATCAGTTGGTCCACGAGGGATTGGCGGTTGGAGCAGAAACCGCTCACGGAGACGGGTTCAAACAGGCCTGCCGTTTTCTTCAAGCCAACCCACGGGCCTCTGGCACCTACCCCACGCTTCATCAGCGTCTGCAACGGGGAGACCCGTTGGATGACAATGATCATATGGTGATGAAGATTCATAAGCTCATGGCCCTGGCCGAAAGCAGCAATCTCAACGAAGCCCATGCCGCCATGCGCAAGGCCTACGCGCTCATGGCGCGCCATAACATCGACCTGATCCGGCATGGACACCGGCACCGTTACACCAGCATTTTCCTGGGACGTCCCCGCCTGCGGCACTTCCGTGAGGCCTATCACTTGGCGCACTTGCTCCAGGATTTTTATTTTGTTCAGGGGGTTTGGGTTCAGGCCTGGGTGCTTGGGAAGACACGCATGGGGCGGGTGTTGGAAATCAGCGGGACCCCTTCAAACGTTCTGATCGCCGAACATGTGCATACCAGCGTTTGCCGTTACATCGATAACGCCTGGGCCGATTATCGTCGGGACAAAGCGCTCAACCGTTACCGCAAGACCGATTTCGCGGTCGGCGTGATCGAGGGATTCAGGGGGACCTTGGAAGAAGCCACGGATAACCCGCGGCAGAGCGACGCCCCCACCAATCTGCCCATGCGCGTCGACGATCGCGCCTTGACCCGTTACCTGGCCCGGCGCTATCCTCACCTGCGTCGGTTTTCACGGAAAGGTCCCGGCCACGACAGTCGTGTATTGGCCGATGGAACCGAATGCGGTAAAAAATTGGTGGTGGCCAAGGGCATTCATCACCACGAGGGGATCGGGGACCGGGCATTGGTCTACCATGGGAAAGGAAACCCGTGATCGAAAAAGATACGTCGGGAAAAAATGAACTGCATGTCGTCACCATCGGTGGCGGCAGTGGCCAGTTTGCCTTGCTGTCCGGCCTGCGCCACCTGGACGGTATCCATATCAGCGCGGTGGTATCCATGATGGACAGTGGCGGCAGCACCGGTCGTCTCCGTGACGAGCTGGGGACCCTGCCCCCCGGAGATATCCTCAAATGTATCCTGGCGCTGTCGCCCCATCAAGAGGTCGCCCGCTCGATTTTTCAAAAGCGATTCAAGAAGGATCGACGTCTCAAAGGACATAACGCCGGCAATATGCTGCTGACGATGCTCTCCCGATACACGGGAAGCTTTCCCGCCGGCGTGCAGGCCCTGGCCGAGATATTGGATGTGAGCGGTACGATCCTGCCCGTCACCATTGACCGGGCCACCTTGGTGGCCGAGCTGACCGACGGTACCCGGATTTTCGGCGAAAGCGCCATCGACATGCCCCGGGGCCATCAGCGCGAGACCATTCGCGATGTCTACCTCGTCCCTCACCACAGTGACACCATATCGGTCTTTCCCCCGGTTTTGAAAGCCATCGCCAACGCCGACATCATCATCCTGGGACCGGGCGATCTGTTCACCAGCATCATCCCCAACCTGCTCGTTCCAGGCCTGCGCGAAAAGCTGCGCGAGGTTTCCGCGCCCATTTACCAGGTGGTTAACATCATGACCAAGTTTGGCGAGACGAATCATTTCCAGGCCTGTGACTTTATTGCCACCCTGGAGAGTTTTACCGGACGTAAAATCACCGCGGCAATTGTCAATACCAAGCGTCCCGACGAGCGACTGCTGGAACTCTACCGGAAACAAAAATCCGAATTTGTGGGAATCGGGCTGGTCAACAACCCGTGTCGAATGATTACCGAGGACCTACTGGAAACATCCGGAGACATCATCCGCCACGACCCGCATAAGCTCGCCGATTTAATCGCGCGTATGCTTTTCAAAAGGGAATGACCGCGTCCTCGTCCTCCACGGGCCACATTTGATAAATGGCCTGGGCGAGCATGAGATCGTGGGGCGTGGTAATTTTGATGTTGGCCGGGTCACCGGAAACGGTATGCACCGAGGCACCGGCAAACTCGGCGACGGAGGCATCGTCGGTCGCAGCGAACCCGCTTTGTATCGCTTGCCCATGGGCGCGTTGGATCAACTCGATGGCAAAGGTCTGCGGGGTCTGGGCCAAACGAACCGTTTTCCGGTCCAGGGTGCCAAGAATGCACCCGCTTGCATCGACTTCCTTGAGGGTATCGGTTACCGGCAGCGCCGGGATACACGCGCCGGTGGCCTGCACACCTGCCAGACAGCGTGAAATCAATGCGGAACTGACAAACGGCCTGACCCCGTCGTGAATCATGACGACACCATCGGCATCGCCAAGGCTGCGCAGGCCGTTCAAGACTGATTCCTGCCGTCGGCGGCCGCCGGCCACGAGCCTGATATCGTGATCCAGGGAAAGGGTTCCAAGGATGGTGGTTTGGCAGGCGTTGACGTCTCCTTCGGGGATTACCAGCACAATCTGATCTAAGTCAGCCCGGCGATCAAACGCCATCAGCGTGTGACAAAGCAGGGGCCGACCACCCAAATGCAAATATTGTTTCTTGACCGGTGCGCCCATGCGGATTCCGCTACCACCGGCCACGATCACGGCACCGATCATTTCAGGTAGCTCAATTCATCGGGAAGCGGTACGCCTTTGCCCATGGTGTCTTCTCCATAATTGACGCCGGCCAGAATTGTGATATCTTTCAATGCCCGAATGTCCCCCTCGAAGACGACTTCGGTAATTTCTTCCTTCTGAATTTTCCCACCCGCCCATTGAATGTCGAGTACGCTGCTGGCATCGAATCGATCATCCCCCACGACCAAGTCCACCTGCCCGCCGAAATGTTGTACGATTTTGGCCACCATCAAGCTGGGACGACTGTGAAATCCCAATTTTACCGGAATCCCCACGGTAATCGAGGAGCGCTCGATATTTTCATTGAGAATCTCCCGGGCCAGCTTTTTTCCGGAATTCAGGTAATGGCAAGCATAATACAGGCCGTAGTTGATGGTCCGATCCAGGAGCATCAGGGGGTCGACCAGCGATGTGAGCGTATCTTGAACCCGTTTGTAGGTATTTTTATAGCCGGCCTCGTAGAGGTGACGCTCATAAAAATGCAGCAAGCGCCCCATCATCTGCAAGAGGTGAAAAACGACGGAGAAGTAACTTCTCAGGGATTTCAATTTTCGATCGCCGAAGCGAAAGCCGCCATGGATGACATAGGTATCGAAGGATGATTGAAGATTGTGGACCAGCATCTCGAAACGCCGGATTTCCACCTCGTTGACCTTTTCCGGCACCATGTCGATCATCTCATCACGATTGTAGGGTTCGTAAAACCCCATGGGATCGAAACTACCGGCAATCGTAAGAAATTCGTTGGCAATCTTAACGATGTTACGTTTCTGGACATCCTTGGCATCATCGTCGATATCGTAATTGAGCATCTCGCCGGTGGTGATTCCAGGGAAATCCTCGGGGCCGAACATGTCGGTCGGCATGGCGATATTCAAGCGTGCCGCTTCATCGATGATCACGGGAGTCAGGTTGCGCAGTATATTGTTCAGCGACCGGTTGGTTTTTTCACCCTCCTCACGAAAGGCGTCCGCATCGGGGATGTCATAAAAGACCAAGCGGTTCAAGATATGCTTCTGAGAATAGGCACCGAGACTGAGGTGTCTGACGCTGGCGCACAACTCCCGATAGAGATACCAGTCTTCGCTGTTTTTGGCGCCATGAAAATCTAGAAAATCCTCGAGCACCTGAGATGTGCTGATCAGCTTGGAGTAAAGCTTCTTGGTAAAAACATGGTCGGGGGTCTGGCGATCGGAAATGTAGGCGCAACACTTCAAATAATCTGAGGAAAAAATACGAACCTTCTCGGAGAAAGAGATGTCACAATAATGACCGTTCACGGCGGGCTCCATTCATCGGATTGTACGTTTCCAGGATTGACAGATTTATCGTAAAGGGGAATAGCGGTTGGAGTAAGCCGTAAGCCGAATTCTGTTCCCCCGGCCGGTTACCCGTGCCGGGGGTGGCGATCATTCATCTGGGATGCCGGTTGCCCGGCACCTCAAGCGACCTACCCGGGAGCTCGGACGGGCCGCCCTCGAGCACTCCCCTATTTGGTCTTGCACCGGGTGGGGTTTACCCAGCTTCCTCGGTCACCCGAAGAACTGGTGCGCTCTTACCGCACCGTTTCACCCTTACCCCGCCCATGGCGAGGCGGTTTGCTTTCTGTTGCACTTGCCTTCACGTCACCGTGACTCCACGTTATGGAGCACCCTGCCCTATGGTGTTCGGACTTTCCTCCAGTTCGGCCCAAAGCCGGACCAGCGACCGCCTGGTTTACTCCAACCGCTAATCGCCATCCTTTTCTTTCCAGTAAATGATTCGTCTACAATGCGGACAAAAGCGCAGTTCATCATAACGCCGCAACTCGTTGTTCAATTGCGGCGGGATATTCATGTGGCATCCCATGCATACGGCCTGCTGGACGGGAACCACCGCCATCCCCCTCACTTTTGTCTTCACATCATCCCAAATGGTTATCGTCGCCGGATTCACCCGGTTCCGAATTTCCGTCTTCTTGGCTCTCAATGTTTCGACGGTGCGCTCTTTTTCAGCGATCTGATCGGCTATTTTTTGTTTCTGATCGTTGCATGCTTGAACAAAGCGGGCCAGTTGGGTTTCCCGTTGCTGAACCGCGCCCTCTTGTGATTCGAGCTCATCCAGAAGCGTGATCATGCGGTCTTCAAGAGCCGAGTTGACTTTCTGTATCTCTTTAATCTCCTTGAGGGTCGACTGGTATTCCTTATTGGTCTTGACGGCCCGGAGCTTGACATCGCTTTTTTGGATTTTGGCGGCATTGTCCTTGGATTCTAGGTCCAGTTCCCGGTAGGATTTCTTCAACCCGTCCAGGCGCTCCTTTTCGGCGACGACTTGCGCTTCATGGTCGGCGACGGCCTTGCCAAGAGAGCTTGCCTCATCATTCAAGGCAAGAATCTGTTGCTCGGCCGCGATGATTTCCAAGTCAACCCCCTGCAGGGCAACTAAAATCGTTATCTGCTCCTGAATGTCCGTCATGATAGCCTTTCTCGAGAAGCCGGTTAAAGGTGATGAAACGGATCGTTTTCCATGGCCGCGGCTTCCACTGTCACATCCAGCCCCAACGCCTTGCTCGCGTCATGAATGGCGGAGGCCAATACATCGATAATCAGTCGTTCGGAGCCGAAATGACCGACGTCAATGAGATTGATACCGGCCTGCTGGGCATCCCGGGCCGTATGATACCCCAGATCGCCGCTCACGTATACCTGCGCACCGGAACCCAACGCGGCATCCAGCAGACTGGCGCCGCTACCCGAGCATACGGCGACGGTTTGCACCTGTTCATCCAGGTCACCGACCACGGTAACGGCCCCGATATTCAGCGCTATCTTTGTTTTTTCGACGAAGGTCCCCAGGGAAACAGCGGTTGGCAGCGCCCCCACGCGTCCCAGGCCGACGTGCGAACCGACTCCGATTGAGGGTTGGCCACCATCGGCCACCGACGACGGGGCAAGGACCCGTAAATCGTGCAACCCGATTCGTTCGGCCAGGACATCATTGACGCCTCCCGCCGCACTATCCAGATTGGTATGCGTACTATAGATGGCCAGTCGGCAGGACAAGGCCTTTTGAATGATTCGCCCCGTTGGTGTTTCACAATCGATGTGCTTGATGGGCCTAAAAAAAAGCGGATGGTGGGTAATCAATAAATCCACATCATGATCACATGCCTGGTCCACGACCACTTCCAAAGGATCGAGGGCCGTCCAAATTTTTTTTACCGGCCAGCGGCGGCTTCCGATCTGAAGACCGACATTATCCCATGTTTCGGCGAGTCGAACCGGCGCGATGCGATCCAATACATCGATGAATTGGGCGACACTGCCTGTCATACCATCTTTGCTTGCCATAACACGCCTTCACGATAAAATGATCGCAACGGTATAAAAAAAGGCGCGGTTGCCAAAAGGTTCCCCACGCCGTTGAGTCTTGTTTTTGCGTCAGCACCGGCGGTCATCCCCTGCCGCGATGGATAGTGGCGCAATACCGGTGCTGGTTGTAAAAGTGGGCCCACCTGGGATCGAACCAGGGACCGACCGGTTATGAGCCGGTGGCTCTGCCAACTGAGCTATGGGCCCGTATCGTTCTGCGTTAAACCATGCTGAAAGGGCTTGCCGGTCCACCATCGGAATTGAATCCTCGTTTCAGCTTCATGAGGTTCACCACCATCCAAGGAGGATGTTTAGCGGATCCGAGGTTATTATTCCCCCCATCCTTGCATTAGATCAATTATGGAGACCGTTTACCTACTCCCGTTGAGGGGACTTGTCAAGCAAATGAATGTCATCGTCGCCGAATCAACTATCGATAAAGCTTTTCAACTTGCGGCTGCGGGTCGGGTGACGCAGCTTCCTCAACGCTTTGGCCTCGATCTGCCGGATGCGCTCGCGAGTTACCGTGAAATCTTGTCCCACTTCCTCGAGCGTATGATCGGCCTTCTCACCAATACCGAAACGCATGCGTAGGACTTTTTCCTCGCGCGGCGTCAGGGTAGCCAAGACTTTGCGGGTTTGCTCGGCCAGGTTCATGCTGACCGCCGCCTCGGATGGCAACATAAACTTCTTATCTTCTATGAAATCACCAAGATGACTATCTTCTTCCTCGCCGATGGGGGTCTCCAGACTGATCGGTTCCCTGGCGATCTTGAGCACCTTACGAACCTTGTCGATGGGAATTTCCATTTTCTCGGCGATCTCTTCGGGCCTGGGCTCCCGCCCAAACTCTTGAACCAGATAACGTGAGGTACGAATCAGTTTGTTGATCGTCTCGATCATGTGCACGGGGATACGAATGGTACGGGCCTGATCGGCAATGGCACGGGTGATGGCCTGACGAATCCACCACGTCGCATAGGTGCTGAATTTGTACCCCCGGCGATACTCGAATTTGTCCACCGCCTTCATCAGACCGATGTTGCCTTCCTGGATCAGGTCCAGGAATTGAAGACCACGGTTGGTGTATTTTTTAGCGATGCTGACCACCAGCCGCAAGTTCGCCCGAATCAGTTCGCTCTTTGCGAACTTGGCCCGCATGCGACCTTCATCGACACTGGCCATCACACGCTTGAGGTTTCGATTGTTGGCTTTAAAATCGTTTTCTTTTTCAACCAATTGGTCGGTAACGGACTTCAAGTGAGTATAGATGCGCGTCAGTTCCTCGTCATCGAGTTTGGACCGTGAAAGCGCCCAGCTTACGAATTGATCTCTGCTTTCCAGGTTTTCACGCAGGTCACGAATGGTGGCGCCAAATCCCTCGGCGGTCATGGCAATTAGCCGATTCTGAGCGTCAAACCAGTCGATCAGCTTCCGTATGTGCGCTTCGATACGATCAATCACACCACCTTCCAGCCGCCACCCTTTGAGCAACTCGAATATTTTGTTGTTGCGTCGCATGATGCAGCGCCGGACGCGGCGGGCCTCGTCGGGTTCCATCGTTTCGGTGAACATCCGTTCACGATATTGATGGTTTTCATCATTGACGTCGCGGATGGCGGTAATGGTTTGAAGGAAATTATCAATCTGGACCATTTCATCCACATAGGCATCGCCCTCATCCACGTCGCGAAGCACGTGCTTTGGCCGCAGGGCGCCTTTCTCAATCAGGTCGCCAAAATCGAGAATGTATTTTACCCCCAATGAGGTTTCCAAGAGGGCTTTGAGCACATCCTGCTCGCCCTCTTCGATCTTCTTGGCAATCTCGACCTCCCCCTCACGGCTCAGCAAGGTGACCATCCCCATTTCGCGAAGATACATTTTTACCGGATCGGTCACGGATCCGAAATCCGATACCGTCACCGTTTTGTTTAATGCTTCCTTCTTTTCAGGGACATTTTCTTTTCCGTTCACCCCATCGTCGTTTTCGATGATTTCGATATCCATATCGTCGAACATCATCAAGGTGTCATCGATCATCTCCGAAGACATCATCTCATTGGGCAAGGCTTCGTTGATTTCGTCATACGTCAGCGACCCTTGCTCTTTACCCTTCTCAATCAGGGCCTTGAGCACCTTCTGATCATTCTTCTTGATCAATCGTTGTACTTTTTCCGATTTGGCGTTTTTTGCAACCGCATCAGCAACAGACTTACCGTATCCTCCAGCCTTCTTTTGGGCTGAATGGGGTGGCATCTGCGTCGACGTTCGCTCGCGTTTATCATCGGATTCTTTGGTCATTCCCTATGCCTCCTGAAACAAAGCAGGATGTTTTGCCATCCATCAATGGTACGCGGCACCCGAAAATTGTTTTTTTCAATCCGGTGCGGGGCGCACCAACCGTTCTATCGGGCGATCAAGCTTTTCGACCGCCTTGTTTCTCCAACTGCTTCAACGCCTGATACTGCTTCTTCTGTAAAAGCTCGGCCAAAAGATTTTCATCGCCATTTCTTTCTGCGGCCTGGATTCGTTTCAACAACACCGTGTCCTTTCGGCGGATGCTATTTTCAAATTGGCGGATCAGATTCATGCACCCGTTACGGTCCCAGTGTTCGTCGGTCATCGAAAGCTTAGCAACCAAGGCCTTTCGCTCGGGTTCCTGCCATAGAGACACCAGACTGGCAATATCGCCACCCTTTTTGCCCAGATGGTCGATAATTTCCCGTCCAACGTCCGCCAACAGGGGATCCGCAAACGCATCCATTAGGCGTCGCTTTGCAATAACGTCAATCATCTCGGGGAACTGAAGCATCATGGTCACCATCTTCAATTCCAGCCGATAGGTTTCCCCGCGCTCGGGTGCGTCGATACGACCGGGTATCGATCCGTGCTCTTGCGCCGACCAGATCCGCTGCCGGACTGGCTGGTGCGATACATGCCGGATCTTTTGCCAAACGGCCGACTCGCTTACGTCGATTCGTTCCGCCAAATACTTGACCTGCAACGACCGGGCAACCGGATCATCGACAGCCAAAATAGCCGATTTAAGCGCATTGACAATACGAACCTTTCCATCAATGCCAAGGCCGTGTTTCTCCACGGCGGCTTCCACCATGAATGCCATCATATCCATCGCCTGCTCGGCCGCCTGCGAGAATTTGTCGGGGCCGTGCTCCATTAAGAAGGAATCCGGGTCTTGGCCTTTGGGAAGAATCAGGATACGGGCCTCCAACAATCCCTTTTGAAATACCGCCACGCTTCGCTGGGCCGCTTTGATGCCGGCCTGATCCGAATCATAAACCAAAATGGCCTTTCCCTGCACCCCGACATACCCTTTGAGCATCTGAACATGATCGGCGGTCAAGGAGGTCCCCAAGGTGGCCACGGTATTCTCCATCCCGAATTGGTGCATGCTTAAAAGATCAAAATAACCTTCAACCACATAGACGGTCTCGGCTTGGCGGCACTTCTGGCGAGCCCGGTGAAGACCGTACAAGGACCGGCTTTTGTTGTAGACCGGCGTTTCCGGACTATTGAGGTACTTTGGCAGTGCATCGTCCATGACCCGACCACCGAATCCCAGCGCTTGGTTCTGACCGTCGAAAATGGGAAAGGTGATCCGATTGCGAAAACGATCATAGTGCCCATCTCCTGATTTGCGTGGGATGATCAGGCCGGCTTTGGCTGCCATTTCAAGGGATCTTTTTTTTAACCGGAAGTGTCGCAACAACCGATCCCAACCATCTGGTGCGAATCCTAACTGGTAGCTCTCAATCGTTTCTTTGGTCATCCCCCTTTTTAGCAAGTAGGCCATGGCTTGCCCGCCCCCGCGCTCACGGTTCAGGGAATCTTGAAAAAAAGTCATGGCTTCGCTGTTAAGCGTTAGTATCATTTCCCGTTCCGTCAACTTTTTTTTATCAAAGGCAGAGAGATTGCGGGTGGGAAGATCGATTCCATAACGCCTTGCCAATGCCCTGGCCGCCTCCGGGAAAGTCAGCCCCTCATGTTTCATGATAAAGCTGAAGATGTTGCCCCCGGCACCACATCCGAAACAATAAAAAATCTGTTTATCGGGGCTGACAGTGAAAGACGGGGTCTTTTCGGCATGAAAAGGACACAGGCCGACAAAATTGCGCCCTGCGCGACGCAACGACACACTTTCCGAAATGATGTCGACAATATCGGCTGCGTTCTTTATGGAAATTAATTTGTCGTCAGGAATGTATGCCGCCAAAGAGTGCCGCCTCCATGTCGAATGGATTCGGGATTAAACTTGCTCCGGTAAGGCCCTGGTCATTCTCGATGAATAAGACGGCTAAGAACCGGATTGGCGGTGGTATAAGCGCCTGAGCATTTGGGCTGTAATCATTTGTATTAGATACATAAGGCCAACCTTTTTTAAATTTTCTAATTTAGACCTTCAGTCTAAAGTTGTCAATGATTATATCCCGCTGTTTGAAAAAGAGACAAGATTGTCGAGTCGGTTACAACAGGCCTTTTGTCGATCTAACGCCTTGTGCGTCGGCATCGACGGAAACCGCCTGCTTGAGTGCCCGGCCCATGGATTTAAAAATGGCCTCGAGGATATGGTGCTCGTTTTCGCCGTATCTTACGTTGATGTGCAGATTCATTCCCCCTTTTACGGCGAATGCCCTGAAAAATTCCTTGGCCACCCCCCGATGAAATTGTCCCTCGCATTCAACCGGAGATGGCAAATGACAGACCAAAAAAGGCCGGTTGGACAAGTCGATGGCCACTTCCGCCAGGGCGTCATCCATTGGGGTGACGGCAAAGCCATAACGGCGGATCCCCACACGGTCGGCCAAGGCGTTGGAAATGGCTTCCCCGATTACCAATCCCACGTCTTCAACGGTATGATGAAAATCCACATCCAGATCACCGCTGGCGTCAATGCCCACATCGAATCGACCGTGAACGCAAAACAGGTGCAGCATATGATCGAAGAAAGGAATACCGGTAAGAATTTTCGCATTTCCCTTTCCGTCCAGGTTAAATTCGACCGTAATCTGGGTCTCGGTAGTGTTTCGTTCGAGTCGGCAACGCCTGGTCATGGCGAATCTCCTTTGTACTGGTTGGGGTGGCGGTTCGGTTTGCTGTTTATCTTCAAACGTGTATAAAAGCAAGCGCTTGGCGCTAAATAATGTCTGTTCCGGTTCCCCCCTTTCCCGAGTCCGACAAAACTGAATTACAGGGGATTGCCCTGTGCCGATCCTTGACACCGTTTATTAAATACGATAGCAAAGATAGTTTATGATTTTTTTACGATTCTTTTTCCACAGACAATCCACGACATGGGGAAATATCCCTGGTAGCGGCCTGTCTGAAATCACCCCCCATCAAGCCCGCGAATGCTGAAAGATGGAAGCGGAGCGACGATAAAGCGGAGATAGTTAGCATGGACGATGCAAAAGATTTGCTGGGCAAACGAAAAAAGAAGGCCGACGACATCAGTGCGGAAGGAATCAATCTTTTCCCCAATGGCTTCATTGTCAGCCATACGATCAAAGATGTCGACAATCATATCGGCACGCTGCCGGAAGACCAACAGGAGGATGCGACCCAATTTACGGTGGCCGGACGGATGATGGCAATCAACCGCTTCGGGAAATCCGCCTTCGTGCGCTTCAAGGACCGAACCGGACCGATGCAGGCCTATATCCGCAAAGATCAAGTCGGTGACACGGTTTACAGTCTGTTCAAGCGTCTTGACGTGGGAGACATTGTCGGCCTCAGTGGATCGTTGTTTCGAACCAAAACCGGCGAATGGACCATTTTGGCGACTCAGTTGGAACTGCTTTGTAAATCCACGAGACCGCTTCCCGAAAAATTTCACGGTCTCAAAGATCCGGAAAAACGTTATCGCCAGCGGTATATCGATTTGATGATGAATCCGGAGGTGAGATCAATATTCGTCAAACGCAGCCAAATCATCCAGGCGTTGCGCGCCTTCTTCCTGGCACGCGATTTTTTGGAAGTCGAGACCCCGATGATGCAACCGATTCCTGGAGGGGCGGAGGCCACGCCGTTTGTGACCCATCATAATGCCCTGGATATCGACCTTTATCTGCGCATCGCCCCCGAGCTTTATCTCAAACGCCTGGTCGTCGGCGGGTTTGAGCGGGTATTTGAAATCAATCGCAGTTTCAGAAACGAGGGCGTTTCTACTCAGCACAACCCCGAATTTACCATGGTCGAATTCTATCAGGCATACGCTACTTACGAGGATCTGATGACCCTCACCGAAACGCTGTTCGCCGACATTGCCCAAACGGTAAATGGCGGTACCAGCGTGAATTACCAGGGTCATCATATTGAACTGGGGGGGACCTGGAAACGAATTTCCCTTTTCGATGCATTGGAACAAATCGGCGGCATCGATCCGTCGTTGTTAAACGACAAATCGCGCCTGCTCGAATTTGCTGAATCAAAAGGGGTCGCCGTAACCAAAACCGGTCGTTTGGGAAAAATCATCACCAAGCTTTTTGATGCCCTGGTTGAACCGAAACTCATTCAACCCACCTTTATTACCAATTACCCTGCCGAGGTGTCCCCGCTATCCAGAAGGAGCGACAAGGATCCCGAACTCACCGAACGATTCGAGTTGTTTATCGCCGGCCGGGAAATCGCCAATGGCTTCTCTGAGCTCAACGATCCCGAAGATCAGCGGGGCCGTTTTCAACAACAAGTGGAGGATCGTGAAGCGGGTGATGATGAAGCCCATTTAATGGATGACGATTACATCGAAGCGTTGGAATATGGCATGCCGCCCACGGCTGGCCAGGGGATTGGGATCGACCGACTGGTGATGCTCCTGACCGATTCTCCCTCTATTCGTGAGGTCATTTTGTTTCCCCACATGAAACCGCGGTCAGGAAGCCTAAAAACCGGTAATTAATCTTTGCAAAAACCCGTCAACTTTAGCCAGGACAGGTAATGCCATGTCATTTGTGACATTTGTATCCGGGCGTTATCTCAGGACGCGCCAGCGGCGGGCGTTTATTTCATTGATCACCGGTTTATCCATCGCCGGGGTAACGGTGGGCGTCATGGCCCTGATCATTGTGATTGCTGTCATGGCGGGTTTCGAATCTGACCTCAAACAGCGGATCATGGGCATCCGCCCACACGTGGTGATCAATAAAAAAGAGGGGCTTTTTGACGATTACGCGAAAATCATAAATCGCGTGGGCCCCGCTCCGGGAATTAAAACCGCAGCCGCTTTCATCTCCACCCAGGTGGTCCTGCGAACCCAAACGCGTGTGGCGGGTGCGATCATGAAAGGCATTCAAATCACCGCCGGCGCAAGCGGTATCCGGGGTGTCGACACGCAATTACTGGCGACGCCGACCGATACGGAGATACCCCCTGGTGGGGCCAACGGCTTGCCCGGTATTATATTGGGCAAAGAACTGGCCGCCAGCTTAGGGGTCACACGCGGAGAAACGGTCTATATCATCTCACCACGGGGCATGCTATCACCGGTTGGCCATATTCCCGCCATGGTCAAGTTCACGGTCGTCGACCTGTTTGAATCCGGAATGTACGAATTTGATGGTTCACTTTGTTTCATCAATCTGATTCAGGCCCAACGAATGTTAAAATTTCCCACATCGGTGGATGGTATCGAAATCCGCCTGAATAATATCGACCATACCCGTGCCATCGTCAGCGCAATCGAAGCGGACATTGGTAGCCAATACGCCGTCAAAGACTGGCGGCAACTCAACCACAATCTATTCTCGGCACTCCGCCTGGAAAAAACAGTCATGTTCATCATTCTGGCCTTGATTGTGCTGGTCGCCGCGTTTAACATTGCCGGTTCGCTGGTCATGATGGTTATGGAAAAGAGAAAAGATATTGCAATATTGAAGGCCATGGGGGCCACGGCCCGCTCAATTGGCCGAATATTCGTCATCAAAGGCCTCATGATCGGCCTGGCGGGCACTGCCCTCGGTACATCGGCGGGGGTGTTTTTATGTACGATGCTTGAACGTTACGCGTTTATCCACCTTCCTGCCGACGTTTATTACATCACCGCCTTGCCGGTCGATCTAAAACTCATGGATGTGTTACTGATTGCGGTCAGCGCACTATCGATCTGCCTGGTGGCGACGCTCTATCCGGCTCGTCAGGCGGCCGGCGTGAATCCAGTCGAGGCCATTCGCCATGGGTAACGTTGCATGCAAAACCAGGGAGAACGATTTGCTTGACCGCCCCGTTCTTGAAAAGCCATTGATAAAAGCCCGTAACATCAGTAAAAGTTACGACCATGGCGACGCCCATATCCGGGTTCTCGACCGTTTGAGTTTCGACTTGCAAAGCGGAGAGACCCTCGGCATCGTGGGGGCATCGGGCATCGGCAAGTCGACGCTTCTTCACATTCTCGGGACATTGGATCGTCCCGACGATGGCAGTTTGGTTTACGCGGGGAAAAATGTGCTTGACTGGGATGATACCCGACTGGCCCGTTTTCGAAACCGGACCATCGGTTTCGTCTTTCAATTCCACCACCTGCTTCCCGAGTTTTCGGCGTTGGAAAATACCATGATGCCGGCCCTGATTGGTGGTATCGGCAAAAAAACGGCCAAAGAATTGGCGGAGACGATTCTAATACGCGTCGGACTGAAAGACCGGTTGAGCCATCGTGCCGGCGAACTGTCCGGCGGGGAGCAACAGCGGGTCGCCTTGGCGCGGGCCCTGGTTCAGCGCCCATCCATTTTGTTGGCCGATGAACCGACAGGCAATCTGGATCGCGCGAACAGTGAACGCATTCATAACTTACTGATGGAGCTGAATCTTGAATTGGGCATGGCACTTGTCGTGGTTACCCATAATCTGGAGCTGGCGGCATTGGTCTCCCGCCGGGTCACGATCCTGAATGGCGGGCTTAAAGAGGAAGCGGTATAAATAGTACCGCCTCGACCGATAACGCAGCCCGAAAACATTATTTTGAATGCTATAGAACTTTACCGCCCAGGGAGAACCAATGCTAAGGCGATTTGTCGTTGTTGTTCTTTTAATGCTCATTTTCAGTGTGCCTCAATGCGCTGTCGCATTGGATGCCGTTCATGTGCTCATTCTACCGTATGCCATTCATGCCGAACAGGACCTATCCTACCTTAGCGAAGATATCCCCAAGGTGATCGGTGAGCATCTGCAAGCCGAGGGCGCCGTATTGGTTGACATGAAGGGGTCCCAACCCTCTGATTCAGCATCAATTGCACTAGATATTGAAGCACTGCGAAAAGTGGGGATGAATGCCGGTGCCGATAGTGTCATCTGGGGTAGTATGACACGCGTCGGCAACCATATCAGTCTCGACACCAAAATGATGGAGCCGGTGAGCGACAAGCCGATTCGCTCGGTTTACGAAGCCGGCACCGGCATGGAAAGCCTCCGCATGGTGGCAAAAAAAACAGCCGAAAAATTGGCCCGTGACCTGTTCCAACAGGAACTCATCAGCCAGGTTCGCATCGAAGGCAATCGACGCATCGAATCCGATGCCATTGAGCGGGTGATCCGCACCCAGAAAGGCAGTGTCCTACACATCGGGGATTTATCCCGGGATGTAAAAAACATATATAAAATGGGATATTTCGATGATATTCGAGTGGAAGCCGAAGATGGCGATGAAGGTAAAACAATCATTTTTCATGTCAAAGAGAAGCCCACCATTCGAAGAATCGCCTTTAGCGGCAATCAAGTGATAGACGATGAAAAACTAAGAGAAAATTTAACCATCAGCACAGGTTCCATTTTAAACATTTTCACCATCAAATCCAATATCGAACAACTCAAAATCATGTACAAGGAGAAAAACTATCACAATATCAAAATCAACTATGCCGTCCATGATTTAGATAATAATCAGGCCGACATCGAATTTGTCGTCGAAGAAGGTGAAAAGATCAAGATCAAGACGATTATCTTTCAGGGCAACACGGCTTTTAGTGACAAAAAATTGAAAAAAGTGATCAGCACGTCGGAAAAGGGATTCTGGTCTTGGCTGACATCTTCCGGAGAATTGAATCGTGAGGATCTGAATCAAGACGTGTCTCGTCTCATGGCCTTTTATCATACCACGGGTTTTATTCATGCAAAAGTCGCCGATCCCATCGTCGATTTCGAGGACAAATGGATCTATATCACTTTCAAAATCGAAGAGGGGGAACGATTCAAAGTAGGGACCATCGATGTGGATGGCGACCTGATTTTTCCCAGAAATCGATTGATGCCGCAATTGGATATCGGCAAAGAGCCCTATTTCAACCGTGAGACCGTTAGAAAGGACGTTCTTGCCCTAACCGATATTTTTGCCGATGCCGGTTATGCATATGCCGACATCTCGCCGAGAACCCGGGAAAACCAAGACACGCATTTGGTGGACATTACCTATACGATCTCCAAACGCAGCAAGGTCTATTTTGAACTCATCACTATTTCCGGGAACACCCGAACGCGTGACAAAGTCATTCGCCGGGAATTGCACATCCATGAGCAAGAGCTCTATAGCGGCAAAAAAC
Source organism: uncultured Desulfosarcina sp. (assembly GCA_963674765.1). Lineage (GTDB taxonomy): Bacteria > Desulfobacterota > Desulfobacteria > Desulfobacterales > Desulfosarcinaceae > Desulfosarcina. Next base: position 6,488,404 of record OY771548.1, read on the forward strand.
TCAAACGCAGCGTACGGAACTTGCATCGTTTGGACTACTTTGAGGATGTCAAGATCGATACGCCCAAGGGAAGTGCCGATGATAAGATGAATGTCAACATCGAAGTCGTCGAAAAGCCCACCGGCAATTTTACATTCGGGGCTGGCTACAGCACGGAGGATAATTTCTTTTTAACGGGTTCCATCACCCAACGCAATCTTTTCGGAAAGGGTCAAATCCTCAAACTCAGCGGTCAAATCGGTGGGTCCTCGGATTTGTATAGTCTGAGTTTTTCGGAACCGTACCTGTTTGACATCCCGCTTTCCGGCACCGCCAATGTTTACCGGACCAAACGTGATTATGATACCTATGATAAAACCAGTATGGGGGGCGGCGCGGGCGTCAGTTACCCGATTTTCGACTACACTAGACTTGCCCTTTCCTATCGTTATGATATCACTCATTTAGATGAAATCACCGATGATGCGTCGGACAATATCAAGGACCTGGCAGGAAAAAACAGAACCAGTGCCGTCACCACCGCGATCAGTTACGACTCTAGGGATAAGACGTTCAACACCACCGATGGGCAAGATCACCGCTTGGCGTATACCTATGCCGGTTTGGGTGGCAATATCGGCTATAATAAAATTGTCGGCGAACTGGGGTGGTATATCCCGGTGTATAAGGGTCTGGTCACCTTCCTGCATGGCGAAGCCGGATATGTCAGGGAATTGAAGGGACATATGCTACCGGATTATGAAAAATTCTATTTGGGTGGCATGAACTCTCTTCGGGGGTTTGACTATCAGGATGTGAATATACCAACCACGAATAGCGATGGCGAAGAAAGTGAAGAAGGGGGGGAAAAATATGTTCAGTTTAACCTTGAATTCACCTATCCGCTGCTGAAAGATATGGGGATCGTGGGTGTCGTTTTCTATGACACCGGAAATGTGTTCGATTCTGATGAATCGATTGATTTTAGTACGCTGCGCCAAAGTGCGGGATATGGCATTCGCTGGTATTCTCCCATCGGCCCCATCCGAATCGAGGCCGGCCATATTCTGGACCCGAAGGAAGGGGAAAATTCTCATGCAAATTGGGAGTTTTCCATGGGAACCGCATTTTAATGGAAACATGCATGAAAGGGGATAGTATGCGTTTATCGGGTAAATGGTTTCTGGTTTTCTTTAGCGCCCTGTTTGTCATTGTCGACGTCGCTTTCTGTGCCGATGTGGCCAAGATCGGGGTTATCGATTTTCAGCGGGTTATTGCGGACTCCGATCGCGGCAAGGACATCAAAGCCCAAATGCTTGACAAAGGAAAAGCGATGGAGTCGGATTTCAAGAAAAAAGTGTCTGAGATCGTGGAGCTAAAAAAACGGCTGGAACGTGAAGCGATGGTCATGAGTAAAGAAATGCGCCAGGATAAAGAACGCGAATTAAGGATCAAAGAATACGACGCAAAGGTGCTGCAAAAAAAATATAACACCGATATTCAGGCAATGGAGAAACAATTGATGGGTCCCCATCTAAAGGCCATCAAAGATATTGTCGACGAGATTGGGAAAACGGAAGGCTATTTGGTCATCCTGGAAAAAACGGCGGCACTCTATTCGCCCAGCACGATTGATATTACCGATACGGTAGTAAAAAGATACAATGCGGCTTATGCAAAGACAAAAAACAATTAAAACAGATAGGTAAACACTGTGACGGCCAACTATTCACTCAAACAGATTGCCACGGCCACAGGGGGGGATCTTCTCGGCGATGCTGAAAAACAAATCAGCGGCGTCGCCCCCTTCGATCTTGCTGGTGCGGATCAAATCACATTTGCCGGTGGGACCAAATATTTGAATAAAATAGAGGAGATAAATGCCGGGGCAATCATTGTGCCGCGGACATGTGGTCCCCTACCCGATAAAAACCTGATTGCCGTCGACAATCCCCAATTCGCATTTACTAAAGCCGTGGCGCTATTTCATCCGGTCTCTCGCCCGGCCTTCCAGGTCGATGCGCACGCGTTCATTGGCAACGACGTGCAATTGGCAGAACGCGTTTATGTCGGACCCTTTGCATCCGTAGGTGATCACAGCGTTATCGGCAACCATACACTGATCCATCATGGGACCTTTATTGGAAACGATGTGGTCATCGGGGACGATGTCGTCATTCATCCCAATGTTACCATCCTGGACGGCTGCCGAATCGCCAATCGGGTCACGATTGGCCCGGGAACGGTCATCGGCAGTGATGGGTATGGTTTTGTTCAAGACGATGGAAAGCACCATAAGATTCCACAAATCGGTATGGTTCAGATCGATGATGATGTGGAAATCGGCGCTTGCAACACCATCGACCGGGCCACTTTCGGACGAACATGGATTCAGCGCGGGGTCAAAACAGACAATCTGATCCATATCGCCCACAACGTGGTTGTTGGCGAGGACAGCCTGATTGTCGCCCAAGTCGGAATTGCCGGCAGTACCCGGATTGGTCATCATGCCATTCTGGCCGGGCAGGCGGGTATATCCGGCCATTTGACCATTGGCAACCATGTTACCGTTGGTCCCATGACGGGGGTGGGGAAGGATATCGAAGATGGTCAGATCGTCTCGTCGGGCTCGCCATCCATGCCGCATCGTACCTGGCTAAGGGTTCAACGCGTGATTCCTAACCTGCCCGAGATGAAGAAAAAAATCGCCGATCTGGAAAAAAAGATTGTAGACTTGCAAAACATGCTTGATAAACGCTGAACCCAAGCGGAGGCCTGCCCATGGAAGCGATGCTCGACATCCAATCGATTCTAAATGATCTGCCCCACCGGTATCCTTTTTTGCTGGTAGATCGCGTGATCGCGTTTGAAAAAGGAAAACGTATCGTCGCCTTAAAAAATGTGACCATTAATGAACCTTTTTTTCAAGGGCATTTCCCTGACACCCCCATCATGCCCGGCGTTTTGATTGTTGAGGCAATGGGTCAGGCCGGGGGCGTGCTGGTGATCCAATCCCTTCCACCGGAAAAGCAGGGGAAGTTGATCTACTTCATGGGGTTTGACAAGGTTCGCTTTAGAAAACCGGTGGTTCCTGGTGACCAGCTGTTTTTAGAATTGGAAATGCTGAAACTAAGATCAAAAGTCGTAAAAATGGCCGGCGTTGCCAAGGTCGACGGAAACGTCGTTGCCGAAGCGCAGCTAATGGCTGCCTATGGAGACTGAAATGATTCATCCCACTGCTGTTATCAGCCCGGGCGCCGTTGTCGCGGATGACGTCGAGATCGGGGCCTTCACGATCATCGGTGAAGACGTTACCATCGGAAAGGGGTCATGGATCGGGCCCCACGTGGTTATCGATCCCCACGTGACCATTGGCCCCAAGTGCCGTATCTTTCAATTTGCCGCCATCGGAGCGATCCCGCAGGATCTCAAATTCGGTGGAGAAAAAAGTACGGTTCGGATCGGAACAGGGGTAACCATCCGTGAATTTGTCACCATCCATCGTGGAACGGAAAGCGGCGGTGGGGTGACCGAGGTGGGAGACCAAACCTTTTTAATGGCCTATACGCATGTCGCGCACGACTGCCGCATCGGCAAGATGGTGGTTCTGGCCAACAACACGACCCTTGCCGGTCACATTACGATCGGTGACCATGCCACCGTCGGAGGCCTGGTGGCCATCCACCAATTTGTCAGGGTCGGCGACTATGCCTTCGTGGGAGGCAAGTCCGCCGTGGTCAAGGATATTCCCCCCTTTGTCATCGCCTCCGGTGACCGAGCGGTATTGCACGGCCTCAATCGGGTCGGTCTAAAACGTCACGGTTTTTCAGCCCCGGTGCTAGTCGCGTTAAAAAAGACCTATCGCATTATTTTCAGATACGGATTAACCGTCAATGAAGCCATCACGCGCGTTCGGGCCGAGGTGGAAATGCTTCCGGAGGTCGAGCATTTCATCGAATTCATCAAAGCATCTCCCCGAGGGGTCACCCGATAATTAAGCGAATGTAAAATCGCCATCCTCTGCCAATAACCGATGAGATCTAAAATGCAAAAGTTACGAATTGGTGTTGTGGGCGTAGGCTACTTGGGAAAATTTCATGCCCAGAAATACCACCATATGCCGGACGTGGAACTCGTTGGTGTCGTCGACGCCAACAGCGATCGCGGGTTGGATATCGCCAACGAAAACCAAACCCGCTTTTTCCCCGATCACCAATCCCTTTTCGGCAAGGTTGACGCCGTCAGTATTGCCGCCCCAACCCCCGTTCATTATTTATTGGCCAAGGATTTTTTATCCCACGATGTGGATGTTCTCATCGAAAAACCGATCACCAGTCTTCTGGAAAATGCCGATGAGTTGATCGCGCTTGCCGATGCCAAGGGGCTGATTATTCAGGTCGGGCACCTGGAGCGATTCAATCCGGCGGTGGTGGCGCTCAATGGAAAGATCGATCAGCCTCGATTTATCGAATCCCATCGGCTAAGCATTTTTCAGGGTCGCTGTACGGATGTCAGCGTGGTACTCGATCTGATGATCCACGATATCGATCTGATTCTGAACCTCGTCCGTTCAAACCTGAAAACCGTCAACGCGGCGGGGATCTCGGTAATATCCGGAAACATTGACATCGCCAACGCGCGTCTTGAATTTGAAAATGGCGCCGTCGCCAATGTCACCGCCAGCCGTATTTCGGCCAAAAACGAGCGCAAGCTCAGGCTTTTCCAGAAAAACGCCTATTTCTCCATCGACTTTGCCAATCACCAGATTACCCATGTTCATCCAGATGAAAATCAATCCGGGGGCATCATTCCCGGCATGAAAATCGCGCAGCTTTCTTTTGACAAGGGTGATGCGCTGGATGATGAACTCAAATCTTTTGTTCTGGCGGTTAAAAACCGCCGGCAACCCTTGGTGACCGGTAAGATGGGCCGCGACGCGTTGAAAACCGCGCTAACGATTATGTCTCAAATTCAGGAAACCAGCCAGCATCTCGTTGGTTGATAGAAACCGAATCCGAGAAATGCCAGTAAATCGAATCATGATTATTGCCGGGGAAGCATCAGGCGATATGCACGGTGCCAAGCTCGCCCAAGCCATACATAATTTAAATCCACGGTCATTTCTCTTCGGCATCGGCGGCAGTGCAATGGATGCCGAAGGGGTCCAACTTGTGATCGACGCCAGGATACTATCCGTGGTCGGCATTACGGAAGTCTTTTCCAAACTGCCCACGGTATACCGTGCCATGTCTACGGTTAAACAAACCTTAAGGCGACTGGCGCCGGATCTCTTGATCTTAATCGATTTTCCCGATTTTAATTTTCATGTGGCCGCGTTTGCTAAAAAACTGGGTATTCCCATTTTATACTATATCAGCCCCCAGATCTGGGCCTGGCGACAAGGCCGGGTAAAAAAGATCAAACGTTTGGTCGATCATATGGCCGTCATCCTTCCCTTTGAGGCCTCCTTTTATCGAAAGCATCAGGTTCCGGTTACCTTCGTGGGACACCCCCTGCTTGACAGAATCGCTTCCGATGCCTTCTCCTCGATTTCGACCGATTCGTTTGACACGCCAGTCATTGGATTACTTCCCGGATCCAGAGAGAAAGAAGTCTCATCCCTCCTTCCCATCATGATCGATAGTTGCAAAGAAATCGAGCAGACATATCCTGGTGCCCGGTTTATCGTGTCTTGCTCAGATTCCATCAACGCCGACCAGCTGATGGAAATCATTGACCGGCGTAACGCCGGCGTATCATTAGAGGTGATCAAAGGCCCGGTTGATCAGGTTTTCAAACAAAGTCAAGTCCTGGTATCCGCCTCGGGCACGGTAACTCTCGAAGCCGCGCTTCACGGGATCCCCACAGTCATCGTCTACAAGGTATCTCCCACCAGCTACTGGTTGGGAAAACGGTTAATCAAGGTCAAACACATCGGTATCGTCAATCTAATCGTACAAAAAGATCTGATGCCTGAATTGATACAGGACGATGCCTCAGCGCATAATATTGCCTCAAAAACAATCCACCTGATCAGTCATCCGCAATTATACAAACAGATTAAAAAAGAATTGCAGCATGTACGCAAGCGCTTGGGCGGAGCCGGTGCATCCGAGCGGGTGGCCCGGATTGCGCTCATGCTTTGCACCCAAAAAAAATCCTCCTGAGAATTTCTTCCCAGGAGGATCATGTCACCTTGACGGATGGCCTGTCAGATGGATCTTACCAGTGCGTTTGTCTATCTTCTGGCCCAAGCGGCCGTTGCCGACCCCATCACCAGGGTGAGCAGCAAGAGGGTCGATGCCGGGATCATGGACGTGGCGCTCATGTGAGTCAACCCGGCACTGCCCGCGGAGACAAAACACCCGCCACCGCCGCCGCCTGCATCGGGATCATTCGAATCGGATACGGAAGGTTCCTCGTTGGCGGCGGTTACCGACTCATCATCGTAGGCGATTCCCGAGGGATCGACGATGATGCCATTGCGCACACCGTCTTCGTCTCCCGCCCCGCCGTCTTCAAGCTCCAGGGTTACGCTCTGGCCATCGTCCGCGAACACCGCATTTTCATATTCTTGCCAGCCGGTCTCGATGGTATGTTTATACAATTTGGCATCCGAAGGCACCGCGGTTGAAAAATGAATCCTGACCGACGCGGTTTGCACGCCGTCCTGAAGATAGAGCTTGAAACCGACCAGACCAAAACCCAATGCGATGGACGCATCGGCGATGGATTCCGTTGAAAGGGATTTCACCGCAACCAGGGTGACCGAGTCCGATACGGTCTCGACACCGACAACCGTCTGCCCCTCGATGGTATTAATGGTCATGATGTTATGTTCAAGGGCGTCGGCAATCCCGTTGGCGTTGACATCCGCCGACTCGTCCGCGACCTGGTCATCGATCATGCCATCGAGGTTAACATCGCCCAGGCTATCGGCCGTGATTGTCGTGAACGTTGCGGTATCGGACCACGCTGAGGCGTCGTCATTGCCGTCGATAAACTGTGCCCGCCAATAATAGGTGGTATCCACATCGAGCAGCATTTCTCCGACCGTGTAGGTAAACAGCTGGCTCGTGCTGGTGGCATCCAGTATCAAGTTGGAGAAATCAGTCTCCGTACTGATCTGCCACCGGGTTTGATCATGATCGTCGTCATCGTCGCTAAAGTAGGCCGTGCAAACCAATACCGGGGTCAATCCCACGCGCTCGGCCTCGGAGATATTTTCGATCACCGGCGCGTCCAGTTGGGAATCGGTTCCGCTATCGTCATCGCCGTCGACATTGGTATCATTTTCGGAATCGTCATCCACGTCGGCATCGGCATCATCGCTGTCATCGTCTGCCTCACCGTTAGCGTCATCATCCGGGTCTTCCGTGTCGGTTTCCGAATCGTCATCTTCCAACGGCGGGGTGTAGGAAACCTCTTCGGAATCCACACTTTCCAGATCACCCTCATAGGCCCGGACGACAAAATAGTAGGTGACGCCCTCGGTAAGCCCAACCAATGTACAGGTGGTCAGACGATCTTCCCATATGGGATGCGCATAGTCATAGTCACTTCCGGCCTCGCGAACGAAGACTCGGTATCCTTCTGGTTCCGGGTCATTGGCATCCCAGCCTAACGTGACGTTCGCACTGGCGTGGGCAAATGCCGCGCTGAACCATACGGCGGCGATGAAGACGAGAATAACCTTGACAATGGATGGGGTTGAAACCTTCACAATGCATCTCCTAAATTTGTCTTACCGTGCGATCAGCAGCAAATTTAGGCGATGCTGTGTTCGCTCGGCAGCCCTGCCACCCTATCCAGTGTTCGTTGGACGTAGGCCGTTGGCTTTGCGTCACACCCTTTCGGATGTTTTGCCTTTATCGAGCTATTCGATTGTCAGAAAACAACACCCTCCTTGCATAGCATTTTCCGTACCAACTCGAGAAAGAACGAAGGGAAACAGAAAAACATATCGATATGTACTAGATTGAAAATTCATTGTTTTTTTTCTTGCCTAACCCGAATGATTAAAAATGCATGATTACAAAAGAGGATCTCATGGATTGCGTATAGGATAATATAATTGGAGGGAAACAGATCGTGCACTTATGTTGACAGCTATCTAGTGCCCATCCAGAAATAGGCAAATTTGGTCGAGATCAAGGCGCCCGAAAATTTAACCACAGGCATATGGTTGATATTCTGAGGATTAAATTTTTCGCGCAACGCCGATATCGGGCAAATTGGTCATTTCTGGATGGGCACTACCTAAGGTGAGCGATTAACCGCTATTCAGGCTCGTGGGGAGGATCGACCTGCTTGAAATAAAGCGTGAAGGTGCTGCCGATTCCTGGTTCGCTGTGGACATCGAGTCGGCAGTCGTAACTTTCAAGGATCCGGTAAACGATTGAAAGGCCCAATCCGGTACCATTGGCTTTCGTCGTGAAGAATGGATTGAAAATTAAATTGATCGTTTTTTCATCCATACCGCAACCGTTATCGGTGATCTCAACCATCACCCGTTCATTTTTCAACTTTCTCACGACAATATTAATTCGGCCCTCATTTTCGATTGCCTCCGCGGCATTAGACAATAAATTCCAAAAGACCTGGTTCAATTGCAATGGATCGAAGTAGACAAACACATTGTCTTTCAGGGTTAAGGAGACGATAATCCGTTGGCCCATGGAAGCGTTTTTTTTGAAAAGGGTGGTAACCTCCTCAAGCGTGGTTTCCAACGCGACGCATTTCGCTTGGCCGGCGGATGGACGTGCAAAAATCAGAAAATTATTGACGAGATTGCTCAAGCGGTCTGTTTCCCTGAGCACAATTTGCATCAACCGTAGATTATCCGAGTCTTCCTCTTTAATCTCGCCTTTGAGTATCTGAATGGCTCCAGACAAAGATGCCAACGGATTTTTAATCTCATGAGCGAGACCGGCAGCCATCTCTCCGGTTTGCGCCAGACGTTGCACCCGGCTCAGGTGCGCCTCCATGGCAGCCAGTTCGGCCTTGGATTGTCGCTCTTGATCAGATAGGTAACCACTTAGAAAGGCGACAGAAAAACATGCACCCGTCAGAATCGAGCACTTATGAAAAACTTGCTCAGCGGTAATCAATACCCCCGCGATGGCGCCATCATAGCCAAACGGGTCTATGAAGCCGTTGAGTTCGAAGATCAACAGCAATCCAAACTGGACCGTGCAAAAAGTGGCAACCATGAGCGTTTCGAACTTGCGCACGAAAACGCTACTGTAAATGATGACCACCAGATATAAGAACGAGAAAAGGCTATCATATCCACCAGTGATATAGATGATGAGCGTAATACACAAGGTATCGATGCCGATTTGGCCGTGAACGAACAGAAACGTATGGCGCCGGATGGCGGATAACAACAAACCATATAAAATGGTAAGAACGATGATTGTTCCCGCCAGCCCATATAGCAAAATAATTGGTTTATCTAATGATTCAGGAGGCTTTCCGGATTGATAAACGATGGTAGACCCTAAAAGCAACAGGGCAAAAACAAACCTTAGAGATATCAGCCATTTTAATTTGCGCCCAAATATCTCCGAGTCTATTTCATAATCGGACAAAATGTTTTTCAAAACAGGTTATTGATGGTTACGCATCATATATACAATCAAGACTATAGGTTACCCGCCATCTTGAATACGGGCAAATACATGGAAATGACGAGGCCACCGATGACCACGCCTAAAAAAACGAGCATGAATGGTTCAATGAGGGCGGTTAGATTTTCAACGGCCTGATCGACTTCTTCCTCGTAAAAATCGGCGATTTTCTGTAGCATGGCATCCAACGCGCCGGTTGATTCGCCCACGGAAATCATCTGACATACCATGGCCGGGAAAACGCCACTCTCGGCCAAGGGATCGGCCATGGTACGACCTTCGGCGATACCGCTACGTACCATATAAATAGCGCGTTCGACGGATTTATTGCCCGATGTCTTGGCCACGATGTCCAGCGCCTCCAAAATTGCCACCCCACTGGATAGCATCGTTCCCATGGTGCTGGTAAATTTAGCGACAGCCACTTTGCGAATCAACAGCCCAAAAATCGGCAATTTGAGCATTGTGGCATCAACAGTCTTGCGTCCTTTTTCAGTTTTATAATATTTCTTAAAAGCAAAAATAAAAATAACGAGACCAATGATCATCCAGTGAATTTTTGATTTAACGAACTCACTCATACCGATGACCACGAGAGTGGGTGCCGGAAGTGTTCCCCCCATATCGGCGAACATTTCTTGAAATACAGGGATAACGAAAACCAAAATCACGGCGACCACAAGAATGGCAATTATAATAGTTACGATTGGATAGGTCAACGCGCCTTTGACTTGGCTCTTAAGCTTTGCCGCCTTTTCCATATAGGCTGACAAACGCCTTAAAATCGTATCCAAGATACCGCCGGCCTCACCGGCAGCGACCATATTGACAAATAACTCATCGAATTGCTTGGGATATTTCTTCAATGAATCGGCCAGGGTCGCCCCACTTTCCACCTGTTCTTTGATATCTTTGAGCATCTTTTTAAACGTGGGGTTTTCTTGCTGTGCATACAAGATGTCCATGCATTGGATGATGGGAAGACCGGCATCGATCATCGTTGAAAACTGCCGGCAGAACAAAATGACATCCTTTTGCGTCACCTTGGGCTGCAAAAAGGCGACATTTTCAAAAAGGTCTTTGGGCTTCTTCTTTATTTTGGTCGGTGTGATGCGAAGCTTGCCAAGATTGGACCGAACCACATTTTCATTGCTGGCTTCCATCTCACCTTTTTGGACGATATTATTTCTGTTCTTCCCTTCCCACAGATAAACCGGCATGACATCCCCCTGTATCCGAAAATCGCAGCTGTCATGATTTTTCGATGATATCGATATTGTTGTTCAAAAAACAAAGCTGAACCGGCAAGCCGTCTTATTCCATCGCATTTTCAGGCGAGGCGGATTCATATTTCACAATTTCGGCACCTTCAAGAAAATCTGAAACATCTTTTCACCGGTTGAGCACGGCCGCCTGCCCCCCACACTTGCTTTAGCATTCAAGATTCAGACTGGAGAAATCGAATAATACCACCGATCCTCCACGCCAGGTTGGTTCTCCAGATTCTCAAAATGTGGTATAGTCATTTTTCTCAATCTAGAATAGAGTCGAATTTTAATCATTTAAACGCATGGCTGGAATTATTCCTTTGCTATCACAAACTATTTCTTACGACAATATTTTGTAGAATTCGAATCCCCATAAAAAAGAGAGATGATCCTTGCCTTGGAGTTTATGCAAAAAAGAAACCAATAAGACAATAATTTAATCAAATCTTTTTAGTATCATTTTCAAATCAATAAAAACCAGATTCGTTTTTTTTAAAAGGCGCTTGCACGAGCATGAATCCTCAACCCATAAAATCGAATAAATCCCTAACGATTATTACCTGCCATGTAAATGCTGATTTTGATGCCCTTGCTTCGATGTTATGTGCTCAAAAGCTCTACCCCGATGCGTTGGTGGTTTTTCCCGGATCGCAAGAAAAAAACCTGAGAAATTTTTTTATCCAATCCATGGTGTATCTTTTTAATATTGTCGAGCAGGCAAAAATCGATTTCTCATCGATCACCAAGCTGGTGCTGGTCGATACCCGACGACGTGATCGTATCGGTGCCCTGAGCCGCATTCTGGACAACCCGGACCTTGAAGTCCACATCTATGACCATCATCCCAAGAATGAGGATGACATCCGCGCCGACAAAGAATATCACATGCTAACCGGGGCAACGGCAACCATTCTGACGGGCATTCTAAGGCGTAAGAAGATTCCCATCACTGCTGAAGAGGCCACGATCATGTGCCTGGGCATCTATGAAGACACAGGCTCGTTCTCGTTTCCATCGACAACCGAACATGACCTCAAGGCGGCAGCCTATCTATTATCCAAAGGGGCGAACCTGAACATGATTTCCAATATGATCACTCGGGAATTCAATCCTGAGCAGATCGGTTTGCTCAACGACATGATCCAATCTTCCCGCCGTTATACCATCAATGGCGTAGAAATCGTCATCACCAGCGTCGCGACCGATAATTATTTTCCTGATTTTTCTTTCTTGGTTCAGAAAATGGCCAAGATGGAAAACATTGATGCCATCTTCGCCTTGGGACTCATGGAAAACAAGGTCTATGTGGTTGCAAGGAGCAAAACCGATGATGTTGATGTCGGTGAGATTCTCGATCAGATCGGCGGAGGCGGTCACCCGACGGCTGCGGCGGCAACCATCAAAGGCAAAACCATTGCCCAAACGGAACAGCTGCTTTTTGATTCGCTGTACGGCAAAATAAATCCCAGACGGCAGGCCCGTCATCTGATGTCATCTCCGCCCATCATGGCGCCTGCGCATACGACCTGCAAGGAGGCCAACGCCCTTTTAACCCGATACAATATCAATGCCCTGCTCGTTACACCCGATGCTCCCGCCCCCCAGGGATTCAGCGGCTGCATTACTCGCCAAGTGATCGAGAAAGCACTGTTTCATGACCTGGACAATGTTCCCATTCACGAATACATGAGCACTGAAATTTCATTTGTTTTACCCGATGCGGACATTGTTGAAATTCAAGATAAAATAATCGGCAACAAGCAGCGCATCCTTCCGGTTCTGGAAAATAATCGCGTGGTCGGGGTAATCACACGGACCGACCTGCTTAACACCCTGGTTCAGCAGAGCCGTTCATCCAGCATTGATGTATCACCACTCGACGGGAAAATGGGTCTCAAACGATCGCGGATGGTTCTTAATTTTATGCGCGAACGTCTTCCCAAGTCCATCATTGAGACCTTGGTTCAATTGGGTGAAGTGGCCAACGAATTAAACTGCAACGCATATGTGGTGGGCGGTTTCGTTCGTGACCTGTTTCTGTATCGAAAGAATGAAGATATCGATGTTGTTGTTGAAGGAAATGGGATCGACTTCGCCAAGGCTTTTGCGAGTAAATTTGGCGTACGGACCCATACCCACGTCAAGTTTGGCACGGCGGTAATCATTTTCCCCAAAGGGTTTAAAATCGATGTCGCCTCGGCACGCATGGAATATTATCAGTTTCCGGCATCGTTACCGATCGTTGAAATGAGTTCCATTAAAATGGATATGTTTCGCAGGGATTTTACCATCAATACCCTGGCTATTCAGCTCAACCCAAATAAATTCGGCAGGCTGATCGATTTTTTCTCGGCCCAGAAAGATATCAAGGACAAAGTCCTGCGGGTGTTGCACAACTTGAGTTTCGTAGAAGATCCAACGCGTGTTTTTCGGGCACTTAGATTCGAGCAACGATTCGGCTTCACCATTGGCAAACTCACCGCAAGCCTGATCGACAATGCTATTAAGATGGATTTTTTCAAGCGGCTGAGCGGCAAACGGGTGTACAGTGAATTGAAACTGATTCTGAAAGAGGAAAACCCCACGGCAGTGATATCGAGGCTAAAGGATTACGATCTGTTGAAAGTGATCCATCCGGCCCTGAGAATTGAAAACGATCTTGCCCTGCTGCTCAACAACGCCCAAAAAGTAACGGACTGGCACGATCTGTCGTTTATCGATGAAAGTTATGAGCGCTGGGCAGTCTATTTCATGGCCCTCATCCGGCACTGCTCCTTTAAAGCGACAACAGAAATCTGTGCCCACTTGACCATTGCACCGCGACATGCAAAGTTGTTCGGTGAAACAAGGCTTCAGGCCGAAAGACGGTTACCGCGTCTGGAAAACCGAAAACGCATGCGCAATGCAGACATTTTCAATCATCTCAATGGGTTCAGAACGGAGATCATTCTTTATATGATGATCTGCGCAGCTTCCCAAATCGCCAAGAAACGAATTTCCCTTTTCCAGACCCAACTCCGCAATGTGACCATCACGATCTCCGGCAAGGATCTGGTGAAATTAGGTTTACAACCGGGCCCATTGCTTGGTCAGGTGCTAAAATCGGTTACCGAAGCGAAATTAAATGGAATCGTGAAGACTCGTGAAGACGAAATCCACTTCGTTAAGCGTCAATTCATTGCTTAGTCGTTACCCCCGCTGGCCCCGCCAACGGCCAGGGCAACCGCATTTGGATCGTTTTTTATTTTTCGCGGGCATGCCCCGCTCTTACATCCGGCAGTGGTGTGGTCCACTAAGAGCTGGCCATGCCTGCGACCCTTTATTTTTTCCGAAGAGATTCCAAATGCGACTACGCTGCGACAACGGCCTTTTTCACTTGATTGCCCATATACATCTCGATAAGATAATTTGTTTATGAATGGTCAAGGGTTTTAGATAAAGTCAATCAGCATTTTGCAACCCCCAGCCAGTACGGACACGAAGAAAAGTATTCCCAATGACAATACAGACGGACCATTTGATGGATGTCATACGCGATGAATCGCTGGATAATCGCTATCGGGTAAAACTAGAAAACATTTTTGAAGGTCCCATGGATCTTCTGGTGCACCTGATTAAAAAAGCGGAAGTGGATATCTATGACATTCCCATTGCCCAGATTACCGAACAATATTTGAGTTATCTGGAATGGATGAAGCAGATGAATATCGACTTTGCCGGCGATTTCGTCCTTATGGCATCCACACTGACTCACATCAAATCCAGAATGCTACTCCCGAACCCGGAGGGAGAAGAGGAAGAAGAGGATCCGAGGCTTGAGATTACGCGTCCCCTGCTGGAATACCTGCGCATCAAATCCGCAGCGGAGCAGTTGGCCGAGCGCAATCTTTTAGGAGATAAGACCTTCGTCCGCAAACCCGACAATCGCTTGTTCAAGACCGTCGAGGACGACCACGTCATCCGCATCGGTCTGTTCGAATTGATTGATGCATTCCAAAGTATTCTGGACAAGGTCACCCCGAGTCACCGCGTCGATCTGACACGAGACCGGATATCGGTTCAGGAACGCATCACGCAGTTGACGGAAATGCTGGAAGATAATGATTCCATGACCTTCGATGAGCTATTCACGGATTGTCGGGAACGACCCGACATCATCGTCACCTTTTTGGCTATTTTGGAGATGGCCAAACTCGGTTTGATTCACATTGCCCAGCACGTGCCGACGGGAATCATCAGGATTTTCTACCAATGATGGACAATCACAGCCACGTGGAAAGGCCTGAAGAAATTAAATGCATTATCGAAAGCTTGCTATTTGTCTCGGATACCCCCCTAACGGTGGAGCAAATAAGGCGTGTTCTTGAAGATGCCGACCCATCGGACATAAAAATCGCCATTGAAGAACTGATTATGGAATATGGACAGCGCGATGGCGGGTTTGTACTTCGACAGGTTGCCGGCGGGTATCAATTCCGTACCCAAGAACGCTTCAACGAATGGATCAAACGATTGGTCAAGCCCAATGCCCCTCGCCTCAGCAAGCCCGCACTGGAAACACTGGCCATTATCGCCTACAACCAACCCATCATCCGTTCCGACATCGAGCATATCCGCGGCGTTGATAGTGGTGGGGTGATCAGAATGCTTATGGAACGTAAATTGATTCGTGTGCTGGGACGTAAGGAAATTCCTGGCCGTCCTCTGATCTATGCCACAACCAAACACTTTCTGGAAGTCTTTGAACTAAAAGATCTCAAAGACCTGCCCACGCCAAAGGAGATTGAAGAACTCAATAAATCCAGGCTGGAAGAAAATACGGAAGACATCGAAGCGCTTGCCGAAGAATCTCATCCCGGAGCCGAAACGACCGATGCCAGCGATACCGCGGATACCGATCCGGAAGAAGATGCCGGATCTCCCTTTTAGTTGCATTTTGGAGTGCTACCAAAGGATGGAACGTTTACCTTAGCACATTATCTTGAATGCTATGGACGCGACGTCACCACCCGGTTGATGATGACGCTGTGGGTCTTGCCAAAGGCCATGACGGCCTCCGGGTGGTATTCGCCGGCCAGGTAAGTCTGCAAAAAAGCGGGAGTCTCCAGCATGTGTAGAATATAGGAAAGGTGTCCGCTATACCCCTTATCATCGAGCAACTGCAGCGAGCGGATCGTTTGCGCGCCCACAGCCATCACCTGACGGCTCAGCACCGGGTGTTGAGAAACACTGCAGACCTTCAGGGAGTAGATGCGACGACAGGCAAACGGACGGGCCGTATAGATCATACAGCTGTTGTTTTTCATCAGAAAGGGACAGGCCGACGGCTTGTGCTGTTCCCGCCGTCGCATATCGGCGGCCATGCTTTTCTTGATGGCAACCTGACGGGAGCGTGGCAACGTGGCCAACTGGTCCCGTATGACCAGTCCCTCCAGGGTAGTGATATCGATGCTGCCTGCATCACGACAACAAAAAGCACATCCTTTGCGGCAGGCGGCCTCGCTTTTGTAGCCAGCCACGGCAATTTCAAACGCATCATAAATCGGCTGCAATTTGTTCTTCTTATCTTCCATAAATCCTTTTACCCGGTTTCGATCTGCCGGTTAGCCGGCAAGTGAATGATAATGGTACAGCCAGGGCCCTGATTATTCTCCGCCCGGACCCGGCCGCCCATGGCCAGGATCAGTTTTTTTACCAGCGCCAGGCCAATCCCCGTTCCTCTGATGGTTTGCACAAGCGCGTTGTCGACCCGGTAAAAATCGTCAAATATTTTTTTCAGGCTCTTTTTAGGGATGCCCGGTCCGGTATCGGACACCGACAACCGAATCCAGTCGTTGTCGGCGCGGACCCCAATGCATATTTTTTTCTTTGACAAGTGGCGTCCGAACTTGATGCTGTTTTCCATCAGGTTGACCAGCACCTGCACCAGCACATCCCGGTCATAAGCAAACACAGACGGATCGACGTTATCGATGGTCAACTCAAATGCCTCCCGGGCCAGGCTTTCGGCCATGATGGACTGCACATCACTCAGGACATCACTCAAATCCCCCTCGGTCAACATGAAGCGCCGGCTTTGTTGCTCGAGACGCGACAACTCGAGCACGTTGGTGATCAGTCCCGACAAACGGGCGCTCTCCGATGCCAGGATGCCCAAATACGTCTGCTCACGCTCGGGGGTGGCGGCAATCCCCTGCTCGAGCATCTCGATGTACATGCGGATGTTGGTCAGAGGCGTTTTCAGCTCATGGGTCACGGCGGAAACAAACCGCGATCGCCGCTCGGACAGTTCCATCACCGCCCGTGCGGTCTGATAGATAAGCCCCAACCCGACCACCATTACCGCCCCTAACGCAATCAGGGCCAGGCTTAAAACGCGTCGCGCCGGTGACGGCGGCAGGGATGCGGCTTGCATCTCGGCGCTGAGAAAATCAAACGGGGCGGGAAAGGTTCTTGCGGCCAGCCAGACGCCAGACGATGGAACCGCGCCGGTACGGTCATGGGGATGGCGCGAAAGTGAAAAACCGGCGGCATTCAGAACCAACCGGGTATACCGGGCGATGGGCTGGGGGTCGTAGAAGGCGGTGAGCAGATGCTCGAGAAAAGCATCCAGCTGGATCACCACCCCTTGCCGGTAAATCTGTCCATCGATGGCGATCCGGCGAAAAACGAATACCCGACTCGCATCCATGGCCACGGTCTGCAGGGGGGCGACTTCCACCTGGAAACGGCCCGGTGATGGCAGAGCTGACCGCCGCCGGTGAGCCGAATCCGTGGCCGGATCAGTGGACGACGTGCGCCAGGTATCGCTGGCCGACATGTCCCCAACCGTTTCCCGATCCGTCTGACTGCGTTCTTCCACCTTCAAATCGGGCGGTTTATCGTCCTGCCCGGCCAGATTCATGGCCTGGCTGACGGTAATCTCCTCGACCCGCGCCTGTTTTTGGCCGAGAACCGCCTTGCTTTTTTTCCGCGGCGCACGGGTAAGGAATCGATCGGCAAAGGTCGGTTGCTCCTTGTCCGCCGAAGGCGGTGGCTGGGCGGTGGCCGTAGCGGCCGGTGACGGGAGGAAGGCACCGCGCTTGCGCTGGTTGAACTGGTGGTTAACCGTTTCCAGTTGTACCACCCGTTTTTTTAATTGGGGAGACAGCTTATCCTTGCTGTTCGCGACCAGCGGAGTCTGGAAGGACCCATCCGGATTGTTTTGAACATATCCCAGAATATAGGGTTCGGCAGGCACACCGGCCAGGGGCGATACCAGGGTCCGTCCATCGGCGGCAACCATCGTATGCCCGTACTCGTCGACCGCGCGTTTTTCCTCCCGTCGAACCAAGTCGGCCAGGTCGGCTTCGATCGCGTCGAAAAGCTGTTCGGAAAAAAAACGCACCTGTGATCGCGATTCCCGATCAAGCGATGCATAGGTGCGCCAGACGACAACGGTCATGGGCACGGAGATCAGCACCACAAACAGAACCATGGTCAGGCGAAGCTTTTTCAATGCGCCGGCTCCAAACGGTATCCTTCCCCACGAACGGTCTGGATCATCCCCTGCCCGCCGGTCAAGGCGGCAATTTTTTTTCTCAGCTTAAGCATGTGAATATCCACGGTACGCGTCTCCACGTGGGGATCTTTGTAATGCCATACCTCGCCTAGTAGTTCGGTCTTGGAGACAATACGGTCCCGGTGCCGGTAAAGATAGGTAATCAGATCCATTTCCCGGCGGGTCAGCGACGCTGTCCGGTCCTCGCAGACCGCGTGCAGATTCAGGTCGTCGAACAGGATATTACCCAATTGAATCTTCTCGTCTCCAGTCGGCTTGCCGCTTCTTCTGAGAACCGCTTCCACTCTGACCATCAGTTCTCTCAAGGAAAAGGGTTTGCTCACGTAATCGTCCGCACCGGCGGTAAAACCGGTCACCACGTCATCTTCGGATCCCTTGGCCGTGAGAATGATCACCGGTTGAGAGGGCAGGTGCCGGCGGATCTCACGGCAGATGGAAAAGCCATCCATACCGGGCAGCATCACGTCCAAAAGGATCAGATCATACCCACCGCCAAGGGCGGATTCACAACCCTTGAGGCCATCCGCGATGCCATCCACGGCGTATCCGTTGAATACCAGAACATCGCACAGCCCTTTGCGGATCGCCATATCGTCTTCTACGACCAATATACGTGCTTTGGGATCTGTCATGCCGCCTCCCGATGGGTACCGTATTCTTTGATCATCTTAGTTACTTACACCATCGCGAAATCCAATCAAAGCAAAAGTTATGTAAAATTTCCCATCTAACCTTTTGCATTTGTTTGAATTGTGTTTCTTCCGGACCAGCGTAGAATCAGGCCCAGGTAACGGCAAAAGCGCCAACCGATCATTCTTGTTTTTCAAATAAAGGAGGCTCCCATGTCCAAATCAACTCGAAGCATCGTTATCATCCTCGGCCTGATCATGGTCACCACCGCCGCGCTGGCCATGCTGACCACCATGGGCGGCCAGACGACCGCCATCGCCACGCCCCCCCCAAATGCCGGTGCCAGCGCTGCCGGCTTAACCATGTCCAGCGAAGTGGTTCAGCCGAAGATTCTCAAAGGCGGTGACGGCCGGGTGGCGGTGGCCCTGAGCCTCGTTGCCCAAAAGCTGCCAGAAGCCGATAACGTTTTGCCGCCGGCCACCGATCTGGTCGTTGTCCTGGACCGCAGCGGGTCCATGGAAGGTCAAAAGCTCACCGATGCTTGCCACGCCGCGGTAGGCCTGATCGGCAGGCTCAGCCCCAGCGACCGCCTGGCGCTGGTGGTCTATTCCGACGGTGTGCAAACGCTTTCGCCGCTCACCCCGGTCACGACGGCCAACCGCCGGCATCTGGTTGCGCTGGCCCGGGAAGTGGTGCCAGGCGGCGGGACCAACTTGGGCGGCGGACTGCGCCAGGGGATCGATCTCATGCTGGCGACCCCGGGTGGCGAACGCCAACGCAAAGTTATCCTGATATCCGATGGTCTGGCCAACCAGGGTATCACCGATCCGATCACCCTGGGACGCATGGCCAGCCTGGCCGTCGAAAACCATTTTTCGGTCAGCACCGTTGGCGTTGGACTCGATTTCAACGAGCGGCTCATGACCACCATCGCCGATCATGGCACCGGCAGCTACCACTTTCTGGAAAATCCCACGGCATTTGCCCGGGTATTCGAAAACGAACTGGCGGCCAGCCGCCGGGTTGCTGTGTCCGATCTTCAAATCCGCATCCCCCTCTCGCCGGGTGTGGATTTGGTCGATGCCGGGGGCTATCCGATCCGCCACGAAAAGGGCGTGGCCCTTGTCCATCCAGGGGATTTGTTGTCCGGCCAGCAGCGGACCCTCTTTCTCACATTCAAGACCCCCACCGATACGGTAGGCACCATTGTCCTGGGCAATATCACCCTGACCTATCGGTTTGACGGCAGGTCCCATCGTCTTGATACACAACCACCGCTGACCGTTGCCTGCGTGGCCGATCCGACGGCGGCCATGGCCAGCATCAACAGGCGTGCCTGGACCGATCAGGTGGTCAGGGATGAATTCAGCCGCCTGAAGGAAGCCGTGGCGGATGATATCAAAAACGGAGACCCGTCCCGCGCCCAAACCCGCATCCGTGAATACGAAGCCAAGCAGGAGGCGATCAATCGAGTGGTCGGTTCCGAAAAAGTGGCGGATAACCTGGCAACCGACGTTGAGGTCCTGCGCAGCCAAGTCGAAGACACCTTTGCCGGTCCGCCCGCGGCAATCGCTGAAAAAAAGAAGCAGGCATCAAAATCATTGCAGTACGATAGCTACAAGCTCAGAAGAGATAAATAAGCATATTAGGCTGAAGGCCGAAGGGGTTTAGCCCAACCATAAAATATCTTACCATACGCTTATTCCGCTGACCCTTCAACCTTCGGCCTACAACCCTAAACAACCTAATCTAAGGATTTGCCATGACCATCATGACCCGTTTGTTAAGACTCGTGAAAGCCGATGTCCACGGGGTAATGGACCAGCTGGAGGACAAGGGACTGTTGCTCCGGCAATATCTTCGGGAAATGGAAACCAGCCTCGAGCGCAAACAAGCCCAATTGGAGACTCTGTCGGACCGAATCGATCGGTTGTCCGCGCATGTACGGCGCCATGGGGAAGAAATGAGAAAAGTGGACCAGGACGTGGATCTGGCACTGTCCAAGGCCAAAGACGATATCGCCCGCATGCTGATTCGACGACGCCGCGACCTTGAAATTGCCGTCGGTCACATAGAAGAGCAGATCAATGCACTGGCACAGGAGAAAACCCGCCTGATGGCAACCATCAGGGATCAGAAACTGCAGTATGACACCGTGCAGGCCCGGGCCGAAGTCTGGCATCAGCGGGCCGGCGACGACCCCTTTGCCAGTGCCAGTCGATCATTTCCGGATGCAACCGGTCCATCGACCAACCGTGATGAAGAAATCGAATTGGAGCTGATCCGGCGCAAGGCGGCGCTTGATCCCCAAGGCGGTGCCGCATGAACGCAACTAGTCGGACCACAATCGTTTATGGAATGATCGGCGCGGTGATGGTATGGCCGGCGGCCGGTCTGTTGTCCGGGGTATTGGGATGGGCGACGGCATTCAAGGCCATGCTCTGGGTCTGCCTCTCGGGCTACGCCATGCTGCTGGTTCGATGGAGCGGCAAGCACGCGTTGGCCCCGCTCTTTCCCCTGGCCCTGCTTTTTGGGGCGGTACCGTGGTCTGGTGGTGCATTTTTCTGCATGCTGCTCGGTGGACTGGCCTGGATCCGCAGCGGCATCTGTTTTGAACACGCGCGGTTTAGGGCCATCATCGCAGAAAGTATCACCATTGCCGGTGGCGTAGGACTGGTGGCCATGATTGGCCCAACGACGGCCGTGACCGGGTCCCTTTGCATCTGGCTGTTTTTCCTCGTCCAGAGTCTTTATTTTTTCATCGTTCCTTCGTCCACCACCGTCAAAGAAAGCGTTCGCCCTGCCGATCCATTTGAACGCGCCTATCGCCATGCACGGCGGATATTGGATGGTTGACGATGGTCCACCATAGGGGCACGGCGCGCCGTGCCCCTACGACGCTGGCGTCGGCACCGGCCGATCCCGCTATTGTTTGATGTTCTTGTAGACCGCCTGGGCCTTTTCCAGCGCCTCGACATCATCGACGCCCATGGTTTCCATCTCGTCGTCTACCACGTGATAGCCGACCGGCTTGCCGTCCTGGACCATATACTCGATCAGGTCGGTAAAAAAGAACTCCTCGATATTGGTCAGCTGGCCATTGACCTCTTTTTGAACAATCTGGGGGCGCGATGCCAGAATGGGAAGATAATGGGCCAAGGCGGATCGACGAATCGCATAAATACCGGAATTACAGACGGTCAATTCCGCCTGGCGTTGGCCCGGATAGTCTCGCCAGTATTTCCATTCGGTGATTTTCTTTACTTTTCCGTTCTCGATTTCAAGCACGCCATACTGTTTTTTATCCACGGGAGAAAACCCGAGAATCATCAGGTCGTGGGATGACAATCCGCCGGCCATGGACAGATACGTCTCGCTGCGCACGAAAGGGACATCACCCATGGTGATGATTATCTGCTCAACCGACAGGAAATCGATAAAGTCACTCGCGGCAAGAATGGCGCCACCGGTTCCATTGAGAATCGATTGGTCGATGTAGATGGCGCCGGATGACCGGGTGGCCGCCACAACGTCTTCCTTGCAGTGATTGACGATCAGGGCCTTGGGGCCGGCAGGCAGACGATCCAGAAGGTGCAGGATGATGGGATGGCGACCATCGAAAACCGTCTTGTCCGGTTCAAGTGGCAGCAGGGTCTTGCTGCCGGTGTAGTTTTTCATGCGGCTTCCCCGTCCCGCCGCCATGACGATGGAGGCGATCGGTTGCCCTGTATCGGCTTGCATCACTCAGCGTCCTTTCCGTTGGCAAATAGATATTCAAAAAAGATGTCAATTGAGCAGTGTTCCTTATAAAATAGATTCCCAACGTTGTCCACAGCAGGGTCCAGCTACGCTTAACTTTACGATTTAGCGTCCCCTGAGCCTGTGCTATACTCCGCTCGGCCATTATTCTCGATTGTCGTTGTCGTTTAAACATACCAAAGGACAGGAATATGATTACCCACATCGTTTTAATGAAATTCAAGCCCGAAGTCACCGCAGCCAATATCGACGAACTCGAGGCGTTGCTGGACGCCCTACCGGACCGTATTAGCGAGATTCAAAGCTATGATTTTGGCCGGGATGTGGTGAGATCTGATCGTTCCTACGATTTTGCCCTGGTCGCGGTTTTCGCCAACCTCGACACGCTGGGGCACTATCAGGCGCACCCCGACCATCAGGTGGTGGTTGGAAGGCTCGGCGCCATGTGCGACCATATCATCGCCGTGGATTATGAGAACCAACCGTATCGCCAACCCTCTGATGATGGACCGGATCCATGGACCCGCACCCCCCTTTTTCAACGTCCCTAAAAAGCCTTAGCATGAACGAATGCATTCGTCTCCAAACATCGCAGTGATACGACGTTGGTCCGTTTGGGGTCGATGTCGACTTTTTGATCGACGGTTCTGCCCCTGGTGTCCGTTATTCTCAAGGTGATCTGAGGGGCGTCGATCGCTCCGCAGAAAAAAAGGACCCTTTTCGGCGCCAGGTTCCAAGCCCGTGTATCGGCTTTGTATAGGACTTGATTGATACCGGTAAGAATCGCTTGTTCGATTCTGAATAAAGACAGATTTTTCCCGTTGTTCGTCGTTTGATCAAGGATAACCTTGTCTTTTAACGTTTGAAACGTCACTCTCAAGATCGCCTTGGTAATGTTCGCGGTCAGATCCTCGTCATATTGTTTCAGGGCAAGCAGGTCCAGGTCGGCCAGCCCTTCCAGTCGTCGGCTGGCCGGCAATGCGGAATCCACAATCTCAATGGAAGCAACGCCGGGCGGCGATGCTTGGATTTTCGCCAGACAAAAATTGGAGGCGGTCTCGGAAATGGGGTTATAGAAAGGCACCTGAACGTTGGTTTTGGTCGGTGCAAAACCCACCTGGGCAAAGACGTATACGTTTGCCTCGGCAGTCAGTGATGCGGGATCTTTCTGAAAATTGAGGAACAGTCGCTGCACATATGGGTTACCGGTCAGGGCACGGGCATTTTTAAGCTGGGGCCTGGCGTTTTCAGCCTCGTTATTCAAGCCGAAAACGAGGCTCGATAAAAGATAGGTGTACCCGTTTTCATATGCATTTCTTAGATTCCGGATGGACTGCCGCTGTTGCTCGTCTAAGGCGGCCTTTTGGGTCAATTGCCTTATTTGTGCATCCATGTCGTCATTTTCAATCTGGTTTTGCGTTTCCTTCTTTCTTACCGAAGCCTTCTCTTTTTCCAGTTTGGCGGCCTCAAACTCTGCATATTCCTTGATGCGTTGATGACAGTTGACGGCGCGTTGGACCTCTACCCGTGCGGCATCGGGTCTGCCCAGCATCAGAAAATTCATGGCTTTGATGTTGTGGATGGTAACCTTTTCATAGGGAGCCATTTCATAGTCACCCGATCCTTCACCGACGGCGATGTCAAGAAGATCGGTGGTCGTATCACGTGCATTGATTTTGGCCCGCTCCTCCCTTTGGGTGTAGCTGAGATAAGCTGACTCGAGCACCCGATTGCTCTTCTCGAACTCGCCGACCATGGGGTACATGGCCCCCAGTTCGAGTAGTTGGATCAGATCCGCGCCCTTTTTTATCTCACCGTCGTCATCGTAGATTATCTTTTCAAGCTCATCCACGTTGCATTCTCCCTTTTGGTTAATGGCGTCTTTAACGGAAGCCATGTGGGAGGTATGCATTTGAGCGGCGCATCCCATGAGCAGGGTCAGGGTCAACAGGATACAGGCAATGTTCGATTGTTTCGTTGGATATGGCGTCATATTTCACCCATACGGTAAACATCCTCGGCGTTCAGCAACGCTGTCAGATCGAGACAAAAATAGCGTCACTCTATTTTCAAGATGAGAAAATCGTTACCCCGGGAGGTACCGATTTCCGTCGCAATGCCTTTTTTCTCGAGGCCCGACAACAGCTCCCGTTGCAGATCGAAACGTTTTCCCACATAGTTGATGTCCACTTGAATCAGATCGGCAAACTGGCTTCTCAGATTCTTATCCCGGAAACCGTCCATGTTTTCGATGACATTGACGATGGTATCGATCTCACTTGGCTTAAACCCTTTGAACCGGCAAGTATAAAGCGCCCCCTCATTGGTTTGGCGTTCGAAATAGGCAAGCGTATCCGCCAACGTTTGTTCGGCAACCTGTTGGGCCAGGGTGGCCATTGATTTGCCCATGAAGGAACTATCATAGTAGTTGTTCTGCATGCTTTTGGATGTTCTGACCCCGGTGGACCGCCTCTTGGATGAGATGAGTTCGGCGGTCCCGGGAAAAATGGAACGAACATTCAAGGACAGGGTAATCTCCTTGAAATAGGAACTGGAAAGATCCGTTCGCTCGACGGCATCCACATCGAAAATCAGCAAAAGATCTGCCTGGTACGCCAACGCCAGCCGAGACTGGCTACGCAAATCCGTATTGGCGACGTGATCCTGCCCCATCTGGCGAACGAAATCCTTCACGAAGGAACGGCTGAGAACAATGAAGCCTTTTTGCAGAAACACATCGTTGATCACTTGTTCCGCCGTTTTGACCACTACGCTATCGGCCTCGCCCGTACCACTGGTTTCAGGCAAGTAAACGACCATGAACCGAGGATTTCCCACGCGTTGTTTGAGAATCCCAATGGCCCGCAGATCCGCTTTGATATCCGCCGTGGCCACCGTCGCCGTGATGCAGGTCTCGTAGGCCTTCCCACTGGGGGTCGGCCCCTCCGACGTCACCGTGTAGTCGGTCACATACCCCGATGCACGAGAATAAATACGATCCTGGATCAAAACGGCGTTATCGACAAGGGTACTGGAATCGATTAGCGTACCGAGCCCCATCTCCACGGCGTTTCTTTGGGCGTCTTGCAGGGCCTGGATTTTGGCCTGTCCCAGGTTGCCCTGCTTGACCTGAGCCATGCCGCAGGCTTGGATCGTCTTCGGGGCACCATAGACCGTTGCGGGAAGCATGGTCAGCAGCCCGATCATCAGCATTGCCAGCAGGCCAATCCCGATAGTCATTACCGACTCATTAATGCAATAAGGGGAGACTTTCATTGCGGTCACTCCTGATCGATGAAGAATAGGTGTCACATTACCACCCCAACAGTCTTTTCTTACCTATTTTTCTCAACTGGGCTTCGTCTGCCCATTCCAGGGTATCCGTCTTGAAGTCCACCATCTTCAGGGTGAACTTGTAAAAAACATCTTTGGTGTCCTCGGTGATGGTCTTTATGTTGGTCAGTTCACCATAGATACGATACCGCGGTGCAGCTTTATTGGATAGATACAGTTGGCGATCCTCGTCACTGATCCGCGTTTCAAAAGCCTCCTCCGCGGCTCGTTTTTCGTTTTCCTGTCGTTCGCTATAATCCACGGCGAAACGCACCTTCCCACTGTTCACGATTTTAGTAGCGATGGTATCGGTAATGGCCTTGGTATCGATGTGTTCATCGGTTTTGTTTTTTACCGTATCTAGCCTGACCAATGGCCGTTGACCGCCGAAATCGAAATGCTCGACTAGGGACTGGGCCATCTTCTCGGCAACGATAATCAAATCCGTGGCGCTAAAAGTCGTGTACGTCTGTCCTTCATACGTCGGTTCGACCCGTTGGGTGTTCATGCCCGTTGCACACCCTGTGATAAGGGCCATAATGATGATTACGACCAACCACCTAGCGTTTGCAGCCATGCGTCGCCTCCTTGTTTGAATAACTTTGTATTCGATCATTTTATTATTGTCGTTTCTGTTTTCGCGGATTCAAAACAAGGCCCCTATCCATAGTCATGGTATCAGGAATGATTTGTCCCGGAGACCGCCATGTTGTACCTGTTTCATGACCGCTCTCTCCCCTCAACGACAACCGGCTCGAAGTCCCCGCCCATAATAGATGTGCGCCACTTTCGAGCCGTTGGTCACCGGATTGTCGAACCTGATTCAGTCGTTTCAATCAGGCATTTCGTCATGTCTCCAGGCACAATGCGCCGGTCGGACAGCTTTTCACGCATTGGGGGTCCCCACCGCACAGGTCACAATGGACCAGCTTTTCACCTGAAACGAAAAGCGCACCGAAAGCGCAGTCCGTTTTTCTCTCGTTGTTGTTTTCCCAG
This sequence comes from uncultured Desulfosarcina sp., assembly GCA_963674765.1. Classification (GTDB taxonomy): domain Bacteria; phylum Desulfobacterota; class Desulfobacteria; order Desulfobacterales; family Desulfosarcinaceae; genus Desulfosarcina. The sequence continues at coordinate 6,515,562 of OY771548.1, forward strand.
AAAAAAGTTTGTCTTAATGTTTCATCGGTATTTTTTCCCTCGGACTTAAGACATAGCATCTTTTTACATTGACGACAAACCACCGGTCGATGATGTTCATAATCCAAATGCCCAAACTTCACGCGAATCGCCGAGGCATCACGCTGAACCTGCCCGCAATGGGTCAACGAGCAGGTAATTTCACAGATCAAGCAGCCGGTACATTTGGTCTTATCTATTTTTACGCGCATTTTGGCACCTCCTGGTTGATGAATGGGGACAGGTTCAATCGGTCGATGGTTGGCGCCGTCGGAATGCCACGCCGGTCCCAGCCGTGGAGGGCGTAATAATCATCCAGCAGGGCCTCGAACTTCTTTTTATCGATAAATTCTCCCTTGGTGGGGCCATCGGGGATCGGTTGGTTGTAATAGAGCTCCGGAAGGTAATCATCCTTTCTCGAAATGCCTTCGCGGTTGATGAACAATCGTTCGGTGGTATAGATTCTCTCGCCCAGATCATACAGATCGTCTTCGGCCAGCTCGAAGCCGACGGCGCGGCTAAGCAATTTGCAGATGTCGAGATACCCGATGGCGTTGATACTGCTGAAAACAGCGGCCAAGCGGCAGATACCGACCGAATCGGTGACCGCATTGAATAATTCGTGCCACCAGACCATGCGGGCTTTGCCCGTGTAATCCCGGAAATCTTTTCCCACATCCCCGCCGTAGAATCGGCTGAGCACGTCCCGGGGATAATTGACCACATCGGCGGACGGTCGGCTGCGCATATGACAGGTTCCCCGGGTAGCCACGGCCAAACCAAAGCCGAGGGCCTTGGCCGCGCGTTCGTCGGTCATTTCGATGGAGACATTCTTTATGGTTAACAGGTATTTCGCGGCGTCGGCGGGAAGGCGATCCACGGCAAAACTGCCTTCCGCCACGATATCGCCAAACCCCTTGCGGTACACCGTATCGGTTAACAGCCTTTCGATGGCATCGTGATCCCCCCAGTCCAATGCATATCCGACATCTGCTTTGGTGATGAGGCCCTTTTCATACAAGGTGAATGCATACCCCAAATAGTTGCCGCCGGAGATGGTATCGATGCCATATTGATTGCATCGCTCGGACAAATAGACCACCGAATCCAAGTCCAGGTTGCCCAGTGTCGGTCCCAAGGATGAAATGCTTGCATATTCAGGACCCTCTCCTTTGGTCCCCTTGAATCGGCCCGACTTGATTTCAAAACGGTGTCGGCAATGAATGGGGCACCCGAAACAGGAAACGGAGCCGTTGCCCATTTTAGCTTTGAAGTTTTCGGCATATAAATCCTTGCCCCGGTCCCCGACGGTGGTTTGATTGTGGTATCGATAACTGGTCCAGCCCCGCGTGTTGGCATTTTTCAAAAGGATGGGTGTGCCGTATTCCCCCAGTGCCTTGGCCCACCCAGTGCTGGTGGCCTTGGTATTCGTTTCCCTGAGCAATTCCATGTAGCCCTTGGGGTCGTGGATGGAAAACGGTTGGTTGCCCCTGACGGTAATCGCCTTGAGGTTTTTCGACCCCATCAGCGCGCCTAATCCGGTTCTGCCGGCGGCGTTTTTTGGGCCGGTGATGATGCAGGCAAAGCGAACCCGATTTTCGCCGGCCGGTCCGATGCAGGCGGTCTGAACGCGGTCATCCTGAAGTTCGTCACGGATGATCGTCTGGGTCTCCCCGGTTTGCTTTCCCCACAGATGGGTGGCATCCTTGAATGAAATCTTTTCATTCTCGATGGTCAGGTAGACGGGGGTACGGCTTCTTCCGGTAATCACCAGGTGACTGTATCCCGTTGCCGCCAATTCTGCGCCAAAATAGCCGCCCACGTTGGAATCACCAAGATAACCGCTTTCGGGTGCTTTTCCGGAAACGTTTAAACGGCCGCCCAACACACCGGTCAATAGCCCGGCCCCGAAAATCAATGGGTTTTGGGCATCGAAAGGATCCATTGCCTCGGTGGCCAGGTGAGTCAAATAATACATGTTAAGCCCCCTGCCCCCGAAAAACCGCTTTCTTAGTTGAAGCGGTATTTCCTGAACATCCACCTCATGGGTGCTTAAATTGATGAAGGCGGTTTTTCTTTGCAACGGCATATGAATGTCTCCTTTTTTTGGTAATGGGTTGATGCATGGTTCTGGTTTTCTTTTAGCCATATTCGTGCCAACAAATTTAAATCTGAGATTTCAATTATTTATGTTGCCCATCATACATAATTGCGATATATAACAATAGTAATTACTATATATCGTTGTATTAACTAAATATCGCAATTTTTCATGATCGTTCGCGAACTGGTTGTCAAGAATGGAAAGGATAAAGCCATGCGCATGGATGAAAACGAATTTTTCCGTCAGGCCACCCTGCACATCTGCAGCAGCCTGAATATCGCAAAAGCCATGCAGCGCTGTCTGCGTTTTATTGAAACCTATATGCCGGTATCGTGGATGTCCCTATATATTTATGAAGAGGAAAGCGGTACGATTTCCAACCTGGCCACGGTCTCCCGGCGGGGAAGCGTGGCACCACTCCCATCGATCTCCCTGCCTAAAAAGGCGATCGTCCAGCTTGAAGACGAATTCGCCAAATGGCAGGATGTAAAGATCGTCAGCAGCCCCGAACACGATGCGGTATCCCGAGCCGTCTACGAACAGACCGGGAAGGCCGACATTTCACTGCTGATCATGCGTTTGGTGATCGAAAATAAACGCTTGGGTGCCTTGACGGTAATCGCCGAAGCGCAGAATTGTTACCATGCCCACCATGCCGAACTGATCGGCCTGCTCAGAAAACCCTTTGATATCGCGGTTTCCAATGCCACGCGCTATATGGAAATGGTGAAACTCAAAGATATGCTGGATGCCGAAAACCGCGAACTGAACCGGGAACTGTTTCATCGCTCGACGGACGATATCATGGGGGCCGATAGCGGACTAAAAGAAGTCATGGAAATGGTTCGTCAAGTGGCACCGTTAAACAGCCCGGCCATGCTTTTGGGAGAGACGGGTGTCGGCAAGGAGGTGATCGCCAATGTCATCCATTATTCCTCGCCTCGCCAGAACGGCCCGTTTATCAAGGTCAATTGTGGCGCGATTCCGGAGACCCTTTTCGACAGCGAGCTGTTCGGCCATGAAAAGGGTGCCTTTACCGGTGCCAGCGCCCTGAAGCGCGGATATTTCGAAAGAGCGCATACGGGAAGCCTTTTTTTGGATGAAATCGGTGAGCTCCCCCTACAGGCTCAGGTAAGGCTGCTCAGGGTCCTGCAGAACAAGGAAATCAACCGCGTCGGCGGAACGCGTCCAATCCCGGTGGATGTGAGAATCATCACGGCCACCCATCAAAATCTCGAAGCAATGATCAAGACCCGGCAATTTCGCGAAGATTTATGGTTTCGCCTGAATATTTTTCCCATCACCATTCCCCCCTTGAGACATCGACGGGAGGATATCCCCACGCTGTTTCATCATTTTCGACGAAAAAAAGCCAAGGAGTTGAGAATGAATACGCCGCCCCCTGTTGGCGCCGATGCCATCCGGCACCTTCAAGCCTATCATTGGCCCGGCAATGTCCGGGAATTGGAGAACCTGGTCGAGCGCACCCTCATTCGCAGCCGGGGACGGCACGACACCACCAGTCTGGAAATTGAATTCCTGGGTGCCGTGGAAACGGCAAATGGTGCAAAGCCACTGGATCGTTCGGACGCAACGCCCCTATCGCTGGATCAGGCCATGGCCGAACACATAAAGCGGGTTTTGCGGATGACGAAAGGAAAAATTCACGGTCCCCACGGTGCCGCAGAATTGCTTGAGATGAACCCCAATACCCTGCGCAGTCGCATGAAGAAATTAAACATCCCCTTTGGTCGGGAGTCTATTTAACTCCAAAGACCATCGGCCGGCCCTTCATCGGGCGATTGGCGTGCCCCTCGTTTTGGGTATCCATATCGGCGGTCTGTCCGGGATCAGATCCGGCAACGATAATGAATAAGCATCATTTTCTTGTCTTTCATCAGACATTGTTTATTCCTTTACACATATGAAACAATTTTTTTCTTGACTAACGCTCATACTCCATAATAGTATTGCATCGCGATAAATACTTATTGCATGGTGGTAACAATGTGGGGATAAACGACTGCGTCAACTGGCCCAATTTATTCCCTTTCATCGATTGATTCATGCCAAGAGAGGCAGGTAGCGTTATGCATATCGAACGGATCCACAGGAAGATGGAATGGATCAGCAGTAATCTGTCCTACCTCGGTTCCATCGCCCTTTTTTCAATGATGTTGCTGACGACGGTTGATGTCGTCGGGCGCTATTTTTTCAACAAGCCCGTGCTGGGTGCATTCGAGCTGACCGAATTTCTGGTATTGATATTGATTTTTTCCTTTCTGGCGCCCAGTCAGGCGAAAAAAAGCCATGTGGCCGTCGATCTTTTATTTCAGCACTTGCCCGGACGGTTGCGGGCAATGATCGACATTTTCAATCATCTGCTTTGCACGCTGTTCATGGCGCTGATTGCCTACAGAGGTTATGTCAGGGCCTTTGAAATAAAGGAATTCGGCGAGGCCACCTCCAACCTTGGCATCATCAAATACCCGTTTGCCTTCTTCGTTGTTTTTGGTTGCGCGGCGCTGAGTATTGAATATCTGAGAGATTTGATCCGTTTGCTATTCGTCAAACAGAAGGGAGAAATTCGATGAGCCCTGAACTGATAGGGGTATTCGGAATATTGTTGATGTTTGTATTGTTGGCGCTGCGCCTTTATATCGGCATCGCCATGGCTGTCATCGGATTCATCGGCCTGAGTGCCATCGTGGGGTTCGAGGCCGGGGTCAACATTCTCGGCGTCACTCCCATGGCCGAAGGATCCTCCTATACCTTGAGCGTCATTCCCCTGTTTGTGCTCATGGGACAGTTTGCATTCATTTCAGGCATCAGCACCGATATATACAAATCCGTGTATTCCTGGTTCGGCCATTTCAAAGGCGGCTTGGCCATGGCCACCATCATGGCCTGTTCAGGATTTGCCGCCATCTGCGGTTCGTCCCTGGCCACCGGCGCCACCATGGGAATGGTGGCCATTCCGGAAATGAAAAGATACAATTATGATCCCCGCCTTTCCACCGGTTGTGTGGCCGCCGGTGGTACGCTCGGCATCCTTATTCCCCCCAGCATCGGTTTTGTCATCTACGGTATCCTGACCGAACAATCCATCGGCAAACTCTTCATGGCCGGCATTCTTCCCGGTATTATGCTGACCGGCATTTTCTTGGCGGTCATCTGGTTCCGCTGCTGGCTGAATCCCGATTTCGGTCCCTGCGGACCGGCCACATCCTGGACGAACAAGTTCAAATCACTGGGCGGCACCTGGGGGATGATGCTTCTCTTCGCGCTGGTGATGGGCGGCATCTACCTGGGCTGGTTCACCCCCACCGAGGCTGCCGGCATCGGTGCCTTCGGCGCCTTCCTCTTCGCCCTGCTCAAGGGGAAGCTGAGCTTTCGCGGCCTGCTCGACGCCCTTGCGGAAACCGGCAGAACGACGGCCATGATCTTCTTGATCATCATCGGTGCGAATATCTTTTCCTCTTTTCTGGGCATCGCACGGATCCCCATGCAACTGGCCGATCTGATCGCCGGACTCGAGGTGAACCGCTATTTGATCCTGGCCGCCATCGTGCTGATTTTTGTCCTGCTGGGATGCGTGATGGATACTTACGCCATCATGATCCTGACCGTTCCCATCATTTTCCCGGTGGTGCAGGCGCTGCAATTCGACCCGATCTGGTTCGGCGTCCTGATGGTCATCGTCCTTGAAATCGGTCTGATCACCCCGCCGGTTGGGCTAAACGTGTTTGTGCTCAAGGCGGCGGCCCCGGACGTTCCCATGGGCACGGTATTCAGAGGCATCTGGCCTTTCATGATGGCGGGCATCGCGGCTATTTTTCTGATTGCCCTTTTTCCGGAGATTGCCACCTATATCCCCAATCATATGTAAATGGGATACAAAACGGGTATGACCAATTCCAGACAATTTGTAGAATCCCTCAGTCGCGGCTTTAGATTGCTCTCCATCATATGCAAAAGCACGACGCCACTGAGCCTCTCTGAGCTGTCCAAAGAGAGCCAGTTGAGCGTCAGCACTATCCAGCGGCTGACCTACACATTGCAGCAGATGGATCTGCTCGATCGGGATCATCAGACCAAAAAATTCAAGATCGGACCGCAAATGATCACGCTTTCTTTTACCGTGATCGACAATCTGGAACTTAAAAAAGTGGCCCATCCGCACATGCAGGAACTCAGTGACAAGATCAACGAGGTCGTGTCCCTGGCGGTTTTTTCAGGCACCCAGGTCATTCTGATCGAATCCATCGAAACCCAGCAAATCCTCAATGTCAGCACCAGCGGGGGGGTAAGCATTCCGTTTCATGCAACGGCATCGGGCAAGGCCATGCTGGCATATATGTCCGAGGCCAAGGCCGATTTATTATTGAGCAAGCTCAGTTTCGAGAAGTTTACCCCAAATACCATCACCTCACTGAAAGCATTCAAGGCAGAGTTTCCGAAAGTGAGGGCAAACGGATTCGCGTCGTCCATCGAGGAATCCAATCACGGGTTGAACGCCGTTGCTGCACCCATTCGCAGGAACGATGGCGAAGTGGTCGCCGCGCTGACCGTTTTAGTCCCCACCGTTCGGGTATCTGCCGACAAGCTGATCAACGAATATGGCCCGCAGGCAGCGAAGGTAGCCAGACGGATTTCCTTTGACCTGGGGTTTAGAGAAAAATGATCCAGTGCATATGTATATCCCCCCTAAATAGTGTCCGTCCAGAAAATGGATGGGCACTCAATGGGGTCACTATAGGCGATGACGGGACCGCAACGGAAAAATAGGCCGACTCATTTTTCCAAAACGGTCAGAGGGTAATACAACATTAGAGGAGGCACGTTATGAAAAGGTCTATGGCGGTAACGGTTTTCAACATCTTGGTAATCTGCTTTGCTTTGGCAATCTTCTCACCATCCGCTATTGCGGCGGAAATCGATTTGAAACTTTCCCACAGTTTCTCCCCGATGCATACCATGCAGAGAAAAGTCTTCGAACCATGGGGAGAAAAATTAAGCCAGGCCACCAATGGCAAGGTCAAGGTAACCATGTTTCCCGGTGGAGCGCTGGGCAAGCCGGGTGATCAATATGTCCTCGCGGAGCACGGTATTGCCGATATCGTCTATCTGCTTCATGATTATTCACCGGGCCGATTTCCGGTAACCTCCGTGTTCGAACTTCCCTTCATGACGCCAACGGCGCAAACCGCTTCCGAGGCCATGTGGAAAACCTTCGAAAAAATCCCCGCATTGCAAAAGGAATACAGCAAATACAAGGTACTGGCCCTTTTCTGCCATCCCGCGGGCCATTTTCATACCACCAAAAAACCCATTCGCACGATTGGCGACTTCAACGGGATGAAAATGCGCACGGCCAGCCCCTGGGTGACGGCGGCCTTAAAAGATTTCGGTTCCATCCCCGTTGAAATGCCCATTACCGACACCTACACCTCCTTGGAAAGAGGCGTCGTCGACGGTACCGTCGTACCCTTTGAAGGCCTGGGGATCTTCAAACTCGATGATCTGGTCAAATACACCACGCTTACCGATTTTTATACGGTTACCATGGCCGTGTTGATGAACAAACGCAAATACCAGAGCCTGCCAGACGATGTGAAAAAGGCCATCGATGACAACAGCGGGCTGGTCATGTCTTCCTGGTGTGGGCAAGAGTACGATAAGGCGGAAGTACCGTTCAGGCAGCGGGCCGTCAAGAAAGGCGTCGAGCTGATCAAACTATCGGATGCGGACATGCAAAAATTGCATGCGCAGACCCTGCCATTGCGCGATGAATGGGTCGCGCAGATGAAAAAAAGAGGCATCGATGGAAAGCCGGTTCTTGACGGTGCCCTCGAATTTTTGGGTTTGGAATAAGAAGCGCTGACGCGCAGATAGAAATGGGGCCGGGAATTTTTTCCCGGCCCCATTTTTTATTGACGGATTTGTTAAAAGCCTGATAGCCGATTAGCGCCTATTTGACAGTCGCCAAATAGGCTTCGAACGCCGCCACCGAATTTTTCCCATCCGCCGTGGTCACGCCCTTCAGCCAGCCCTTATACACCTCCGGATGCGCCTTCATCCATTGCAACCCGGCGCCACGCGGTTTGAGGCTTTTGTCCGCATAAATGGCCGTCATGATCTGGTTCATCATGGGAATGGGAAAAGTCATGTTTTTCACCAAAAGGGCCACATTGGGCTGTTCCTGGTCAAATCCCTTGCGGATGTTGGTCCATACCGTGGCCGTGCCATCATTGGGGCCAAAGGTGGCATCGGTGCTGCCGGTCAGGTAGGTCATGTCGATCCGCTCGTTCATGCTGTGGGGCGACCAGCCCAGAAAAACGATGCAGCGCTCATTTTTGACCCGGGACTGCACTTCGGCCAGCATGGCCACTTCGCTGGAAGGCATGATCGCGAACTTGCCCAGACCGAACATATTCTTTTCGATCATGTCACGGATGATCAAGTTGCCGTCGTTGCCGGCCTCGATGCCGTGAATCTTCCAATCCAGCTTGTCTCCGAATTTGACGATATCGGCGAAGTCCTTGAGCCCGGCGTCGGCACAATAGGTCGGCACGGCCAGGGTGTATTTGGCGCCTGGCATGTTGGCCACATATTTGACCACCGATCCTTTTTCAAAAAACTTGTTGGCCACCGTGGCCATGGAGGGCATCCAGTTACCGAAAAAAATGTCCGCCGCGCCGTCGGACAGGGCTGCGTAGACAAAAGGTACGGAATAAACGGTGTTTTCCGCTTCGTAACCCAGACTTTGAAGCAACGACACCGCGATCTCGCTTTTAACGGTCACGCCGGTCCAGGCCACGCTGGCGATCCGGATCTTCTTGACATTCTCTGCGACCGCCTGACGGGGGGCGGGTATCATCACAGTAACGGTCAGTATGAGGACTAACAATATCCGCTTTAGATGGATTTTCATCATTTTCTCTCTTCTCCTTTGCGTTCAGGGTTATTCATGAATGCAGACGTTTCTCTTTAGACGATCCTTTTTCTATACGGTTATACACCAAACCAATTAAGCGCCTGGTTGGCGTGGTTTTGATAAATGTGTTTGACCTCGGTGTACTCTTCGAGCCCCATGCGCCCGAGTTCCCGGCCCAGGCCGGATTGGCGATAGCCTCCCCAAGGTGCCTGGACAAAGTAGACGTTGAAGTCATTGATCCAGACCGTACCGAAACGAAGAGCCCGGGAGACGCGTGCCATACGATCCGGATCCCGGGTCCAGAAACCGGCCGACAGGCCATAGATGGTACTGTTGGCCCGGGCCACAGCCTCTTCCTCGGTAGCGAAACGCTCCACGCTGATCAACGGTCCGAAGACCTCTTCCTGGACGATGCGCATGTCGTTGGTGCAACCGGTAAACAGGGTCGGCAGGTAGAAGAACCCATGTTTCAGGGCCGGATCATCGGGCCGGGCACCGCCCAATGCCAGCTGCGCCCCCTCCTCCCGGGCGATGGCCACGTAGCGTTCCACCTTGGCCAGGTGCTCGGCCGAAATCAGCGGCCCCATCTGCACACCGTCGGTGAATCCGCTGCCCAGTACGATGCGCTGCATGCGCGCTTTCAGGGCCTCGACAAAACGATCGTGAATTCCTTCCTGGACCATCACCCGCGCCCCGGCCGAGCAGATCTGACCGGCATGAAAAAACACGCCGTTAAGCGCGAAATCCACGGCCAGGTCGAACTCGGCGTCGTCGAAGACGATGTTGGGATTCTTGCCACCCAGCTCCAGGGCCACCTTCTTCACGTTGCCGGTGGCGGCACGCATGATAGTCTTGCCCGTGGCGATGCCGCCGGTGAACGAAATCAGATCCACGTCGCCATTCTCGGCCAGCTCGGCGCCGACCTCGGCCCCGGGGCCCAAAACCGTGTTGACCACGCCTGGAGGAAAGCCCGCCTCCTCGGCCAGTTCGGTAACCCGGATGGTGGTCAGGGGGGTGATCTCACTGGGTTTCATGACGATGGTGCAACCGGCGGCCAGGGCCGGGGCCATTTTCCAGGAGGCCTGCAGAAGCGGATAGTTCCATGGCGAAATCTGACCGCACACCCCCACGGGTTCTCGGACCAGACGGCTGGTGGTGTCCGGGTTGGGCGAGGCGATCTCCTCGCCGCCGTCCTTGTCGGCCAACCCGGCAAAATAGCGGAAGATTCCAGCGATGTCGTCCATATCCCAGCGGCTTTCCTCCACGGTCTTGCCCGTGTCCAGGCTCTCCAAACGGGCCAGGCCTTCCCTTTCACGGTCCACCAGATCGGCCAGCCGGAAGATCAGCCGGGCCCGTTGCACGGCCGGCATGCCGGACCATACGCCGCCATCAAAGGCGCGCCGGGCCACGGCAATGGCTTGCACCGCGTCCTCGCGCCCGCCTTCGGCCACCCGGGCAATGACCGATCCGTCAAAGGGATTGATGATCTCGCGCTCATCGTTAGAAGCGGCCGGCTGCCAGCGGCCGTCGATGTACATCTGTTTGCAAATCATACGACAGCCTCCGGATCCTTTTTCTCATGGCGGTAATACGGCTGGGCCTCAGGCGCCAGCGGGGTATTGCCAAGGATGGAATCGGCGGCCTTCTCAGCGATCATCATCACCGGCGCGTAAATATTTCCGTTGGTGACGTAGGGCATGATCGAGGCGTCCACCACCCTCAGGTTTTCGATGCCGTGGACCCGCAGCTCGGGGTCGGTCACGGCCATGGCGTGGGTGCCCATGGCGCAGGTGCAGCTGGGATGATAGGCGGATTCACCTTCCCGGGCCACGAAATCGAGGATGTCCGCGTCGCTTTCCACGCCTTCGCCGGGTGCCAGTTCATCGCCGCGGAATTCGTCAAAGGCCGGCTGAGTCATGATCTCTCGTGCTTTTCGTATGGCCTCCACCCATTCGCGGCGCTCCTGCTCGGTGGAGAGGTATTTGAAGCGGATGCTGGGATAAACGGAAGGATCGGCGGATTTAATCTTTACCCGGCCTCTCACGTCGGTGTTCATGGGGCCGATATGCACCTGGTAGCCGTGTCCCTGGCGGGGCGCCGAACCGTCGTAGCGAATGGCAATGGGTAAAAAGTGAAACTGAATGTTGGGATATTCCACCCGGTCGTTGCCGCGGATGAACCCGCCGGCCTCGAAATGGTTGGTGGCCGCCTCGCCGGTACGGCCGAAAAGCCATTTGGCCCCAATCCACGGCTGCCGGTACCACTTGAGCGCCGGATACATACTCACCGGTTGCTTGCAGGCGTACTGCACGTAAAGCTCCAGATGGTCCTGAAGGTTCTGGCCCACCCCGGGAAGATCCTGGACCACGTCGATGCCATGGGCCGCGAGATCGTCGGCGTTGCCCACACCGGAAAGTTGCAGCAGTTGCGGCGAATTGATGGCCCCGCCGCAACAGATGATTTCACCCGCATAAACCCGGCGCACGGTTTTGCCCTTTTTGTATTCCACCCCCACGGCACGATTCCCTTCGAACAGAATGCGCGATACCAGGGTGTGACATCTGACGGTCAGGTTACCGCGATTTTTTACCGGATGCACGTAAGCCCGCGCCGCGTTCCAGCGGCGGCCGCGATAGCAAGTACGGTCGAACCGGCCGAAGCCCTCCTGCTGGAAACCATTGACATCTTTGGTGAGCGGGTAACCGGCCTGGCGGACGGCCATGAAAAAGGCGTCGAATAGCGGATTCGCGCATTCCGGCGTGGTCAGGTATAAGGGCCCGGTTGCCCCCTGATAGGCATCGGCACCGATCATGCGACACTCGAAGCGTTTGAAATAGGGCAGACAATGGGCGTAGGACCAGTTCTCCAATCCGTCTTCCTTGGCCCACTTTTCATAATCCATGGCATTTCCACGAATGTAGATCATACCGTTGATGCAGCTGGACCCGCCCAGAACCTTGCCCCGGGGCTGATAAATCCGGCGGTTGTGCATGTACGGCTCGGGGTCGGACTCGTACCACCAATTGTAGGTCTTCCCGGTCAGCGGGTAAGTCAGGGCCGCCGGCATGTGGATTCGAAAGTCTATGCGATGATCCGGCCTGCCGGCTTCCAGTACCAGGACGCGGTGTCGGGGATTGGTGCTCAGGCGGTTGGCCAACACGGATCCGGCCGAACCGCCGCCGATAATTATGAAATCGTATTTTCTCATCAATGGTCTCCATTATTACGGTTGTCGATGTCCCCAGACAAGGCAAACGGGGTGAGCGGTAACGGTTGGCCTTGCTCGGCGACGCAATCTCTCAAAAGTCCGTAATGCCGGCTGATACAGGAAAGCGCGCGCATGGGTTCCTCATCGGCGATGGCACGGGCGGTGTCGCTCCAGTTGGCAGCCGCCCGTGCCCGGTATGCCGGCTGCTCATAAAGCGCGTCATCATGAGAGCTGAATCCCATCTGCAAGGCGTGCATGACCCACTCGAACAACGGATTTCTTGCCATTCGCGCCAGCATGAGGTTGAGTTCCCGGTCCAGTTCACTGGTCATGACGAGATCGAGCTCCGGTTCACGCATCAATGTTTCAAACCGAAGTGCCGTCTCCAGAAGGGTTTCTTTTTCGGTCTGGCTGCCGCGCGTAATCGCCAGCAGGGTAATGGTCCGATCCATGCTCTCGCGAAATTCAATCAGCTTTTCCGGTTGTACCGAATGTTGTTTGAGAAAAAGGCCTAATGACTCGGAAACATTGGCCATCTCGATCTCGCGCACATAGGCACCCCCCTTGGCCCCCTTGCGCACCTCGAGTAATCCCTTTTGCTTCAGTATTTTGATTGCCTCACGCACCACACCACGACCCGTGCCAAATTGGACCTGCATGTCGCGTTCGCTGGGCAACCGTTCACCGGGCGCCATCCGACCGTCCAGAATGGCGGCTTCCAGGATCAAGGCGATGTCTTCGCTGACTCGGCCGCTTTTCACCGGCAAAAAAAAATCGAGTGATTGGGGAGATGTCACTATTGGTACTACCTTTTTAGAATCAATTTAATATAAATTGGAATTTTTGGTTAAATAAAACAAAATTTCGTCCTTAATGGTACGACCATTTATTGACACACTATTGATGAGATGTCAAGCCTACCCGTGGCAGAACCCCAGAGTGACCACATTTGGATTGCCGGATTGTTCTGACCATTCATATCGGGATCGCTATCGTTGGGCAGCGGTTTCCACGCATTCCTGCGCGTAACGCCATGCCCGATAGAGTGCAACGCCGTGGGCGATACCATTTAGAGCAGCGGAGCGAGGCGTAATGTGATTTACGGCGATCCCGATATGGAAATCGTTGCCATGAAAAGCGGGCAGGAAGATGGGCATCGAGTCGAATTCGATTGGAAATTCAACGGGCATAAAATCAACAAGGATTGGAACCGATTTCAGCTTGACAAGCGGGGGATGGCTGGCTTAGCGTAGAACATGCCGCACCATTATTGGCCCTGATATTGGCTGCCAACGCTCATGTTTCCCTTTTCACGCGATAGTCGATTTCTATAGTGATTAAGACGCTATTTTTGGCAAACAGGCGTGGGATTGCAGAGGATTTACCGACGACAGCGTTCTGTTATCCCAAAATGGCCATCCACTTCACGATGGGCGTGAATCGATGACCAGTACCATTTACTCCTCTTTTGATCCAGGAAATGGAGGAGGCGCGTTTCCATCATCGTTGTGGAATCCAACGGCTTCTGCATCCCACGCTTGTTTCACTGGTTACTGGAAAAGTGCACCGGCATCCCCACCGTAAACCCGCTGTCGGGCCTTGGCCGCCGCCATCAATGGGGCCACATGCACGTCGACATAATCGTATACCCTGGCGCTGGACTTATTCCGCGAGGGACGTAGGATACGCCCCAAATACTGCATCACCCGTCCGCTGAAACGAATGGGCGTGGCGAGGAATAGCGTGGACAGATCGGGGCAATCGAACCCTTCACCGATCAACTGCCCCGTGGCGATCAATATCTTCACTCGCCCTTGGGCCAGCTTTTCCAGCACGCGCTTTCGTGCCTCATCATTCAGATCACCGGTAAGCAGGTCTGAATCCAGGCCATATTTGAAACGCAGGATGCCTTGAAGTGTCTCACAGTGCTTCTTGCGGTCCGAGAGCACCAGACAAATGCCATCTCCTTCGCGTGTTTCTTTTAGCACATCCGCCGCAATCAACCGGTTGCGGGCATCATCGGCGGTCAATTCCGATAGCATGCGCGAATAGTCGGTTATCGGATCAAAATAGGGTTCGAACACGGTCGGCCGAAAGACCACATCGGCTTTCAGAATATGCCCCCGTTGTTCCAGGTGGGCTTTATTCACCTCGTGGTTCACATCTCCCAGATACCAAAAAATAAGCCTGGATAATTTATCCCGTCGCCATGGGGTGGCCGACAACCCCAGCATATAGCGGCAATCAAAGGCAGTAACGGCTTCGGTAAAGGTGCGGCTAGGCGCCCGATGACATTCGTCAACGACGATATGGCCGGTGAACGGTGCGACGTCGTCGGCAACCCGGTACAACGTTTGCACCAGGGCCACGGTAATTTGATCGCCCAGGCGTTTTTTCCCGGCGCCGATGAGTCCGACTTGATCGGCCGGAATGCCCAGGAATTGTTCGATCCGCTGAATCCATTGGTAGGCCAGATCCTTGGTGTGAACGATCACCACGGTAGGCTGTCGCCGTTGGGCGATCAAGGATAGCCCCATGACGGTTTTGCCGCTTCCGGTTGGCGCGCTCAGGGTGCCGAAATCCCGTTTCAACATGGCGTCCACGGCCTCTGATTGAAACGATTTGAGCGTGCCGTTAAAGGGAAATGACACATCCGCCAAATAGCGCCTTTGATCATCGATGGTGTAGGTCAGCTGCTCGTCTTTGAGCTGATAGATCAGCTGTCGGGCATATCCGCGGGGAATGGTGATCCCCTGTTTTCCCAAACGTCGGTAAAAGCGAAGCGTCTTTTTAGTTCCGCGATTCCATCGCCCCATACGCTCGTTTTCCAGCCATTTGGGGTTGAGCATTTGAAACTGTTCCGTCAGCTTTTGCATGAGATGCTCGGGAACACGCTTGAGTTTCAAAGCGGCATCAATGGTGATTTTTAATTCATTATTGGCGTGGGTAGATTTGCGCACAACCGGTCCATCCTCGTTCAATTAAAAAAGCGCAGGTAAACGGGGATCAGCAAGGCAATAATGATCAGGATGCCTGGAATGGTCAGATAGGGTGCATACCAGGGTTTACGTGCCGTTTTGGCTTTCTTGACCTCAGACAGGAACCAGTTGCCCAAAAGAAACGCCGCCAATAGAATCGGAATGGCTTTGAGAATCGTCATCGTTTAGTTGTTTCTCCCGTTGTCATTCACCAGACGCGGCAGGGATCGGTCGGCATGCCGCCCCTTGCCTGGCAATTTCAAAAAATAGACAATAGTAGACAAGCCGGTTGCGGATGTCAAACAGGGTTCCTGCATTTGACAGGGTAACCGCATTTGGATCGTTTTCTATTTTTCGCGGGCATGGCCCGCTCGTATGGAGGCATGTTCTTAAGAAACGCCATCTATCGCCACCGATCTTTCGTTGTCGTTGTCGTAATCGTAGTCGACATGTTTTATCGATTACGATTACGACAACCGCTTCGCTGACAACGACAACGATTCGTGACTACGCTGATTCCTTATCGTCAAAGGAGAAGGCCCTATAACAAAACGATGAGAATAAAAACAAGGAGGCTGCCGGGGCGGTTCGGACACTTCCGGCATTTCGACAGTAACGCCCTTAGGATCGGTTTTAATAAAATTCCCGATCCCTAATCTTCATTGACAATTAGGCGGCTGGTAATCAATCCATGGAAAAAATGGCCATCAGCACCGGAGAACCGCCATCCCAGGTGAACCAAACAATACCCGCAGACGGCAATCCGCCATAAGTATCCATTGAACCAGGTAAATTCCGATGAAGCCGATCCGATATAACCACATCCTTTTGCATGATGATAACAACCGATCTCGAAAATGATACCATCCGGATTGGCGAAGGTGTGAACGTGGGAGCCGTTGATAATGCGGTGTTGCGTGGCATCGGTGATGACATGCAGACATTTTCGGCAAACGATGGCGCGGACGGCGTCTTCCTCCGGTTTATCGGTCGGCGCGGTGAACGGGTGATTTCCCGTTTGGCCGGGCGTGGGTGACCGGTGGCGAAAACACAAATATCCGCTTGCCCAAAATGGCGCGGGGTGCCGGGTGCCACCCGGCATGGTTGTCATATTCGCGTTCATCTGCCGATTTACATCTGGCAAGGCAGGGATAAGCATGGAAACCTGATCTGCGGGAATTTAATTCGTCGGCCGATCCACCCGTTCCTTCAATTCCTTCCCGCATCTAAAAAATGGCAGGCGTTTGGGCCTTACCATAACCGATTCACCGGTTTTCGGATTTCGACCTTTATAGGCGCCATAATTTTTTACAAAAATGCTGCCAAAGCCCCTGATTTCAACCCGGTCGCCTTTCACCAAGGCATTGGTCAATTCAGCAAAAAAGAGATCGATGATCCGCTCAGCCTTTTCCCGCGTGAAACCGTTTTTTCTTTTCAATGCCTCGATCAAGTCTCCCTTGTTCATTCGCCCCTCCCTTTGGTATCATGAATTATATCAAGATCGTAAAGGTTTACAAACAGGTTGTCAACGACGGATTCTTTGACTCCTGGTTTAAGTTTATGGTGTTTAGGGACGGATAACTTTAGAAACCGGATTGCCGCCGGATTTTTCTCCCCAGGATCGAGAAGCATTTGCAGCGCCCCCCGATGCGGTTATTGATCCCCATGCGTTATTCAGTCAGCCATTATGTCTGTGAGCACTTCGGTGACGATCTCCTTGCAATAATCGCCACCGATCAGCTCGATGCGGCCATTATCCTTGTTGTATTTGACGCGACAGCCATACTCCTGAACCATACTATCGGTTATTTTGGCAACCACTTCGATGGTTTCATTCTTTTGCTTGATGTTAAATGGGGTCATGTCATCATCCCTCCATAATCAGCGGGTCCTGCGATCGCCTTTGGTTTACTGGTAAACCATCACTGCTCGCTTGATCAATGTTATGTCTTATATGGAAGCATGGTATATGCCATAGTCGTAGTGTAGCTGTTTTCATTTGATTTTAAAAGCATAAACTTTAAATCAAATTCATTTTTTATTGTTTAATTGAGAAAATATTGACATCTCAATAGGAAAAATATTTCTCAATCTCAATAAGGATGATGGGCATCGCTTACCCGGTTGTGCCTTTTTCGTTGGTCAAACCTTGGGATTAAAAAGCGCTGGATATTCTGAAGATCAGGTTGCCATTGAGATATTTGGGGCCACCGACAAACAGGTTGCCCCGGTTGAGGAGTTGAATGCGAGTCTGAAAGACGGCTTGGCCTTGCCTCGACATGTGAAGGTCAAGGCTTGCCCGGTCATCGTGGATGTGTTGAAGGGTCAGATCCAATTTGTGCCCACCTGGCAGGGCAACCGATCCGGATTGGCCTGTTGCCAGGGTCAGATTTTCTTCGCCAAGCAGACGATAGGAGCTATAAACAAACATGGACTGTAATTCAGCGATGTGCGTTTCCAGCTTTGGATCGATGGTAGTGTCATCGCGGGCCACAAGCATGGTGGCCAAATTGATCTGGCAACCGTCCTCGGCCGGGGCCGATGCAGGGATGCAATGACAAACAGCCAATATTATTGCACATATTAGCCAGCAGAAAGGTCTATTGTGCATCGCGCCCACTTTCCATGTTCGTGTCTGTATCTTGATTGTACCAGAGGATAGTTTCTCGTTTACCGGGAGTCTCAAAAATCATGACGGATGTGACCGACCCTGAAAAAGAATTGATGATCGCGCTTGAAACAGGAGCGGGTTTGGCAATGAAATTCGTATAGATGAAAAAAAGCAGGAAACCGGCGAAAAGGGTGGCCGGAAACCAAAATTTTATGACGTTAAAAAAATTTGCGAAAGCGCTTTGGGGAACGTACCGTGGAAGGGTTTTCTTGATGACCTGTTTCTCTAAAGCCACAAAATCGATCGTATTGGTAGCGTCTTTTACCCGCCGTCGGAATGCACGGGTAAATGCGACGACCGTGGCTGCCGTTTTTCGGCAAGCGGAACAGTCCTTGAGATGGGCTTCCATCCACTCCGTTTCATTGTCTCCCAGTTCCCCGTCCAGATAGAGGTTCAAACGGATTTCATCACAACTTTTTGCCAAGGGGTCGTTCATTTCGGCCCTTCTTCCGCCTTCACGGATGCCAACAGTGTTCTTAACTGCCGGCGCGTATGAAACAATCGGGATCTCACGGTTTCCGAATTAATACCGGATACATAAGCGATTTCAGCGTAGGAAAGGTTCTCTAATTCCCTCAATACAAACACCATGCGTGCCTGATCGGATAATTGATTCAATGTCTGGTCAATCAATTGGCGCGTCTGAGCATTGATCGCGGGCCGTCTGGATTCAGGCAAATCACCAATGGCCGGGCCATTGCCGTTTTTATCGCCGCCACCAATGCGTCTGAACCATTGAAAACGCCGCGCCCATCGTCGTTTCCAGCTTCGGCAATGATTCACCGTAATTCGATACAACCACGCCTCCAACGACGCGTCACCGCTAAAATCAAGGATACGGCGATAGACCTGAAAAAAAACATCCTGCATGATATCAAGGCTTTCCTGGGCATCCAAGGTGATTCCGAAGGCCACGAAAAAGATCTTTTCTCGAAACCGTCGAACCAACAATTGAAAGGCCCACTCATCCCCGCGCTGCAGACGCACAATCAGCTCTTCATCATGGATGATTCGATTTTGTATGGGGTTGGCCACAGGTCAAAAAGTGCTCATCTTGTTTTTATGATCGCGGCAAGGATTGCTACCGCAGGCAATGCGCGTTGTGATGGAATGCGTGCGGCCTGATTACAGCATCGCCTACAATCCAGTCAACTTTAAAAAATTGATGGATTTTATAGGCATTTTTTAAATGGGTCAATTGGAATTTTTATATCCTTTGGCTTGTGGATGACTTGAGTTGTAGGACAAATTCGACAAGCATACAATTCTTGGAGGTATAATGCTAAGCCAGCTGGGACGCGTTGATTCTAACCGTGGAACGTTAGAATGGATCTCAATCAAGGCAAGAAACACCTTGTTCTTTCCCTAAATAAGAGATAGATATTGATGAAATCCAGCGTGTGAAAGACTGGGAAATGTTTATCCGGCGTTTGCTTGATACTGGAAACGTACAAATCTATCTCACCGGATCATCCTCCAAACTGCTCAGCACCGAAATTGCCACAGGTTTGCGCGGACGATCCTTGACGGTAGAAATTTTCCCATTCAGTTTCGTCGAGTTCCTTCGATTTCTATTATTATCTCGGTTACTTGATCGATGCATTCGTCTTTTCAAAAGCAACGATTCACACGCGGTCTGAAAAAGTACGATTGGTCAATCCATCCAAAATATACACGATCGATACCGGTTTATTGAATGCGATGACCCTTCGGAATTCCACCGATCATGGACCGCTGCTTGAAAATATGGTCTTCATGCACCTTCGACGTGAAGGTCGTGAAATCGAATACGTTAAAACCAAGGACGGATACGAAACCGATTTCTTTTCGAGAGACAAGATCAATGGAAAAATTCAACTCATCCAAGTCTGCTGGGATCTGTCGGATAGTCAAACATTTCATCGAGAACTTCGGGGATTGAAAAGTGCCATGGCGCAATTCGATATCAACACAGGCACCATCGTCACCTGGGATGATGAGACCACCATCGATGATGCCATCGAGGTTGTTCCGATTTGGAAATGGTTGTTGGGATAATTGCAGTTAATTTAACCTCGGGCTATGTCCGAGCGGCCCGAAAAGATTCGGAACCGGTCCGGCCAGAAAATGATTCAGAAAGTCGTTTTTCTAAACGTCGAACCGGTTGATATTTTGTGGGATGAATAGCATCATGAGTCACGAACCTCCGGCAAAGCCGGAGGCTTGAATTGTGAACCGCTCAAAGCGGTGTTAAAGACCATTAACCGCCTGAAGGCGGTCAAAGGGTTACGTAAACAGCTTTAGCTGATCAATCCGCCGGTCTTCTTGCTGTTGATGTTTTATATAATCTCGGATCGCTTTCTCATCGCGGCCCACTGTTGAAACAAAGTATCCTCGTGCCCAAAAGCTCTGACCGGTATAATTGCGAGACTTGCCTGTATAATTCCTTGCAATGTGGATTGCGCTTTTGCCCTTTATGTATCCAACCACCTGTGAGACTGAATACTTTGGCGGAATCGATATCAGTGCATGTACATGATCAGGCATCAAATGTCCTTCTTCGATCTCGCTTTCTTTTTGCCGTGCCAATTCGCGAAAAACTTTTCCAAGGTGGTTGCGTAAGTTGTCATATATTACGCTTTTACGATATTTGGGAATCCAGACTACATGATATTTGCATTCCCATACGGTGTGGCTTAAGCTCTTATTATTATTCATCGAAATCCTTCCTTTCTGTGATCTTTGAGCGGGTCACGACGGAAGGATTTCGTTTATTCCAGGAACTGTCAAACTCTGTGAGTCCCCCGGCAAAGCCGGGGGTTTACCGGTTATTATTATTAAAAGGGGCAATTGGTAATTCACCGAATTGCAGGTAGGTGGATCGGAGTAAAAATGCAAAGCACAATCACAGCGAGGGGGCAAACCGTTATTCCGGCTGAAATAAGGCGCCGATTTCAGTTGGATCCATCGAAAAAGTTAGAATGGATCGTGGATGAAAATGGCATTACGGTCGTCCCCGTCTCTACTGATCCCATCGAGGCTTTTCGTGGCCAGGGTAAGGGGGGCGCTGTAAAAAGGCTTCTCCAAGACCGCAAACGTGATCGAGAACTGGAATGAAACGTTACCTTCTTGATACATCTGCGTTTCTTACCTTGCGCGACGATGAGGCCGGCTCCGATCAAGTAGCGGAACTCTTGTATTTGGCAAATACACATAAAGCGCATTGTTTTGCCTGCTTCATCACCTTGATGGAAGTTTTCTATCGTGTCTGGAAAGATGAAAACGAGCGCAGTGGAAGACTTGCTTACGCACAATGCAAGTCACTGCCGGTTGATTGGATCCACGAGAGCGAGCAGTTGCTTGAAAAGGCCTCCGAGATCAAGGCGACACATCAACTTTCATTAGCCGATGCATGGATAAGTGCCGGCGCGTTATTGAGCGACAGCGTTCTTGTCCACAAAGATCCGGAGTTTAAATTGCTGGGTTGCGATCAACTAATACTTCCTTTCTAAGTTGACCCTGCTTCGCGTCTTTGCGTGCGACCATATTTTTATTCAATCGAGAAAACCGGGTCCTCTGGGCCAGGTCAGAGATAAAAGGCTCTGCCTTAAGTTAGTTACGGGAATCCAGGAGTCAGGATTCAGAATCCAGAATCAGGACTTCGCCTTCGGCTCGATCGATCTTATTGAATCGGCGGAGCGAGGCGACCTCCAATCCATTCTGGCTCCTGAATTCTGGCTCCTGGCTCCTGCGGCGTGCCTCGATCATAGCGCAACCTCCTTCCAGGGGGAGCCCAAAGCCGAACCCTCTGGACCCGGATCTTTACTTTTTTTCGCCCGTTAAGTATAAGACGCCAAGCTCGAAAAAAGGGAAATACGATGAGTATAAGCAAGGTAATTCACAAATACAAAATAGATGAACAGCCAAAGGATTTTTTATTTTGGCAATCAAAAACACATGGCGAACGTCTTGAAGCATTAGAAAAAATCCGGCAAGAATACAATTCTTGGAGATATAATGCTGAGTCAGGATTTCAAAGAGTTTATAGAATTATTAAACAAAAATAATGTCCGATATTTGGTTGTTGGCGGCTATGCAGTCGCTTTCCATGGAAATCCACGTTACACGAAAGACCTTGATGTATGGATCGAATTATCGATAGACAATTCGAAAAAGATTCTAAATGCCCTTTATGCATTTGGTTTTGGATCATTAGGTTTAAAAGCTGAGGATTTCCTGGAAAGTGATCAAATCATTCAATTGGGGTACCCTCCAAATCGCATTGACATTTTAACTACTTTGAAAGATGTGACCTTTGAAGATTGTTATCAAGCAAGAGTTGAATTTGAAATCGAAGGTATTCCGATTCCATTTATCGATATTGAAAACCTATTAAAGAACAAAAAAGCTACCGGTCGTCCTCAGGATTTGGCCGATGCGGAAAACCTTGAATAGTTACCCTTTGCGTCTTCGCGTCTTTGCGTGAAACCATATTTTTTAAGTTCTCTCGCCTGCTACGCTCAATACGCCAAGTGCGCAAAGAGAGGAATAAAAAATATTCAACTTTGGAATAATCATGCATCGAAAGTGGAATTGAAGCGTTACAACTCGCTCCCACGCTCGGCGTGGGAGCGTCACTGGCCTTCATCCGACCGGGGGTGGGTTCCCACGCTGGAGCGTGGGAACCAGACATCTCGACCAACGATGGATATAGATCTACTGGGTAAAATCGACAACCAGCTCGATACGATCACAGCTGCCATAAGGGAAGCTTGTCTAATGGAGGTAGAGGAAGACGGCATTTGTTTTGACCCCGAAACCAGTGAATGCCGTTAGGATCCATTTGTGGACAGGTTACAAGGCCAACGGGTGAGTGTGGAAATGTGTTTAAAAGAAAAAATCGAAGACCTTTGCAAAAGAAACGGCATAGCAGAATTATACGCTTTTGGTAGCCGAGGTTCAGAAATCGGCGCAAAAGTGCGCGGATGCCAGGCGGTTTTCCCGATTAAGCCTGCATCTGATGTGGACATCGCCGCCGTTCCCTGCAACTTATCGCAATTCGGTCCATTGCAGCGGGTTTCGCTGGCCATTGCCTTGGAAGATTTGTTCGACGCCTCCCGGGTAGATCTTGTCGTTCTTCCCGAAGCCGATCCGTTCCTTGCCCTGGATGTTATTCGCGGTGAGTTGCTGTACGGCGACGACCTTGACCGCCAGGCGCGTTACGAATTGTACGTTCTTAGGCGCGCTGCCGATCTCATGCCACTCAAGAAAGAGCGCAAGAGAATGATTTTGGAGGAGGCTACCCGATGACACCGACATTGATCCGTGCCAGCGTTATAACCGAGCGAGTGGCCTGGGTTCGTCAAAAGGAAATTGGAAACAAGTTGATCGATCATGGTGTTCTCGATTCCGAGCATGGGCTCCTTCTTCGTCAGATTGCAGGCTATCGAAATCGTATGGTTCATTTTTACTATGAGATCTCGTCACAGGAACTATACCTCTTAACCACCCAGCATGTTGGCGATATTGAAAGAATATGTGGCGCGATGGTCGAATGGATACGGAAGAATCCTGATATGATAGACAATAAATTTTGAGGCGTGGGGGTACGATACAATATGCGATTACCATGAAAGTAGAGTGGATCATGAATGATAGTGGGTTTACGGCTGCACCTGTCAAGGCCGATCCGATCGCTGATTTTCGCTGTCAAAGTCATGCATGATAGGACAATTTCTTCAGTACCCGGTCAATCAATTGGCGTGTCTGAGCATTGATAGCAGGTCGTTTCAATTCAGGCAAATCACCGATGGCCAGGCCATTGTCGTTTCAAGCTGCTGCAATGGTTAACCGTAATTCGGTACAACCACGCCTGCGACGCGTCACCGCTGAAATCAAGGATACGACGATAGACCCCAAAAAAGACATCCTGCATGATATCAAGGCATTACTGGGCATCAAAGGTGATTCCGAAGGCCACGGAAAAATCTTTTCTCGAAACCGTCTAACCAACAATTGAAAGGCCCGCTCATCCCCGCGCTGCAGACGCATAATCAGCTATTCATCGTGGATGATGAGATTTTTTATGGGTTTAGCCACCGCTAAATATATCGTGCTCATCTCGTTAATGATCAAGTCAAGTTTCACCGCCACGGTTGGTTAGTTTGCAATCTGATGAAATGCAGGCTGCTGACCACAGCATCACGCACAACCCAGCCAACCGCATGAAAATCAAATTTGTTAAAGGTATTTTGCGATTGGGTCAATTGAAATTTTCAGTCTCTTTGGATTGCTAATGTCTTGAGTTGTATCGAGTGCAACCGATAATACGCTAAGAATGAAACGGACACTCAAAGAGAGTCTCTATAGTTAAAAATTATCGCAATTTATTGTTATTCGTTGTATATTAAATCGTTTATAAGATGTTAATCAAATTTTGAGATCTATCAATCATATCAATCATGAAGAAAATATCTGGTAAATATCTTGTAGTTGGATGCGGCTTATTTGGATCAGTAATTGCTGAACGATTATCGACAATTTTGAATGAAAAGGTCACTATTATCGATAAACGCAATCATATAGGCGGTAATTGTTACTCCGCCATTCATGACGAAACTGGTATAGAATACCATGCTTATGGCACTCATATCTTTCATACTTCCAATTCTCAAGTTTGGGAATATATAAAAAAATTCACAGACTTTAATGGATATTACCACCAAGTACTTTCTACTTATAAAAACAAAGTCTACCAGATGCCAATAAATCTGGAAACAATTAATTCTTTTTATGATATTAACCTCAAACCATTTGAAGTGCATGAATTTCTTGAGCGTGAAATAAGAAAAGAAGGTATCATAGAACCAAATAACTTTGAAGAAAAAGCAATTTCTTTAGTTGGTAGACCTCTCTATGAGGCTTTTATTAAAGGATATACAAAAAAGCAATGGCAAAAAGACCCAAAAGAACTGCCACCATCGATATTGACACGCCTTCCTTTCAGAGACAACTATAATGAAAGTTACTTTCATGATAAATGGCAAGGTATACCCGAGAAGGGATACACAGCTATATTCAATAAAATGTTGAGTAATAAAAAAATTAAGGTTCTTCTCAACATCGATTTTTTTGACATCAAAGAAAACATCCCAACTAATAAAATTATTATTTATAGTGGACCAATTGATCGATTTTTTAACTTTAAATTCGGCCATCTTGAATGGCGTTCGCTTTTTTTTGAAAGCGAAGTAATAAATGTATCTGATTATCAAGGCACATCGGTAATGAACTATGCTGAAGCTACAATTCCTTTTACCAGGGTAC
Organism: uncultured Desulfosarcina sp.; assembly: GCA_963674765.1. GTDB lineage: Bacteria > Desulfobacterota > Desulfobacteria > Desulfobacterales > Desulfosarcinaceae > Desulfosarcina. The sequence goes on from OY771548.1 coordinate 6,540,783, forward strand.
ATGAACCTCGCCACCTTCATCCAGAGCGTCGTTATAAAGAAGGAAAAACTTTAATTATTAGAGAGTATTCGAAAATGGATAAAGGAACAGATCCATATTATCCTATCAATAATAGTCACAACCAAAAGATCTTATGGAAATACCATGAAGAGGCAAAAAAGTATCCTAATGTCATTTTTTGTGGTCGTTTAGGAGAATATAAGTATTTGGACATGGATAAAACAATACAGAGTGCACTTCGTTTGTTCGACTCGATTTTTAAATGATCATCTCCACCGCAAGCAGGTGTTTATAATCTTACTATTAGATAGTATTTAGCGTCCCGATAGACGGCGTATTATACCCAATTATTTGCAATTAATTGTTTATATATAGAATCATTTTAATCACCTTAATTTGCAAAATTTATTAAAACCATATATCCACTATTAATAATTATATATTGACCATAATTGCTACAGTATAAGGATATACCCCATGGTGATATCAAAGCAAGGCATGGGAATGGGATTGATAGTAAAAAGTGCCCTTGCGATGTACGTTGTTACGATTGTACGTATTTTAATTCCTTTTATATCATTTCCATATCTTTCCAGAGTTCTAGGGGCAGAACATTTTGGTAAAGTTATGTTTGCATTAGCCTATGGGAACTGGATTATGATGATGGTTGAATATGGATTTAATTATTCTGGAACCCGCCTTCTTTCTAAGCAAAAAGTTGATAAAGACACAATATCTATTGTAAAATCAATTCAAACAGCAAAATATTTATTATCTTTAGTAATTATATCGTTATCAATTTTCTTCATACTAATAATTCCATCACTATCCCATATGTCAACCTTATTAATCTGGGCGACATTAATGGGGGTAGCATCTGGAATTGTACCGCTTTATTATTTCCAAGGTAAAGAAAAACTTTTAATTCCAGCAATAGCAGATACTTTTACTGGATGCATTGGACTGGCATCGATTTTTTATTTCATTCGCTCTCCTCAAAATAGCTATCTTTACTTTGTTATTTTTTTTTGTATGCGATTGGCTGTAACACTGGCATGCAATTATAAAATTAAAAAAGAAATTGGAGAGAAAATTTTCTCTTCTTGTAATGAAGGTCTTTTGATGTTGAAAAAATGTATCGGATTAGCAATATTCAGTGTATTTGTATCATTGTATACTACACTAAACACTCTTATTCTAGGATTCTTTGTACCTTCTTCACAAGTTGCCTTTTTTGCAGGCCCGGAAAAAATTTACAAAGGACTTACTACAATGATATCACCATTGTCACAGGCCATATTTCCACGCTTAAATTCTTTAACTCACAATTCCCCTGAAAAGGCTGAGGTTTTTCGTAAGTTCATTTTGTTTCTATTCCCCATCACTGGTATATTCCTTGGCTTTTTCATGTATTTTTCATCCAGCTATTTTATTTATTTATTTTTTGGAGAAGGATTTGAAAGAGCATCCGAAGTTCTACAAATTTTATCTGTAATCTTACCACTCGTTTTTCTAAGTAATGTTCTCGGAGTACAATACATGTTACCGATGAAGATGGATCGCGCTTTTAATTCAATTATTATAAGTGCTGGATGTGGGAATCTCATTATGGCTCCATGCTTAATTAAACTCTTCGGATTTATTGGTGTTGCATGGTCTATGCTCCTTGTTGAATTATACATTTGTGTTATGATGTTCATTTTCTTGGTGATTCGAGGAAAAACCCTTAAGATATACAAATCATATATTACTAATGTATAGCTTATTAAATAATATTTGCATAAAATATATTAACTGAAAATATATTTTTGAAAACCAATCTTCTTAAAATATTCTTCGATTTACAATAGTACTTTTTGGAAACTGAATATTCTTGGGAAATTATGCAAATCAGGAATTCATCTGATCAACAGATACTTCAAATTTGGAAATTGATCAATCAATTCTTCGAATTAAAAATGATGACACGCTATTATAAAATTAATATTTAGTCGGATGACCACTATCTATTTGTAAAACAGATAATTAAAAAATAGGTTTAACTAATGGCTAAGATTGCTTTTATCGTACCCCGTATTGGCCCTAATTTTTCTGGGGGAGTTTGGTGTATTTTCGAATATGCCCGTGGATTAGAATATAAAGGTCATGATGTATACATCGTTCCAGCACTTCCTTCAAAGGAACCCAGATGGTTCCCATATAAATTTAGAAATTTTATATCAAGCACACGAAAGGAAAGGTTTCTACGTTTGGTTCGAAGTTTTAGCATTTTCGTATTATCTTTTTTCCGGTTCTTGTTAAATAGGGATGAAAATAAATTACAAAATTTTTGGACCAATTTTTTAATAGATTTTGCTTTTTTTGAACCTGTTCTAATGTCCTTTTCTTTCGCTTATTCAATATCTGGAAAATATATAAGTAGAATAATGCCTGATGTAGACTATACAATCGCAACACAATTTACAACCGCTCGATTCGTTTATTACTACGGAAAAGGTAAAAAATTCTATTTTATGCAACACTACGAAGCGTTATTTAAAAATGATTTTGATGATTCAAAATATGTTTCAGCTGAATCTTCAATAGGTTACTTATTGCCATTGACCATGATTGCGAATTCTTCTTGGTTAAAAAAGAAAATACAAAGTATTTATTCGAGGAAATCAATTTATCTCTGTAATAATGCAATTGATCATGATATCTTTTACGGAAATGCTAAGAAAAGAGATAAAAAATCAAACAAAATTACTATTATTAGTTATGGGGGACGGGGGGTCCAATGGAAGGGCTTCATTGAAATGGCAAAAGCAATGGCGATTGCCAGAGATCGTCTAAACGATTATTGTCTACGCTGGCATGTATATGGGACATCTAATTTACCCCCGGACAATAAGATCACGCCATATGAGGCATTAGGTTTCTTATATCCTAAACAATTAGCAAACGCATATAGGAATTCCGATTTTTTATTAAGCGCATCATGGTATGAAAGTTTTCCATTGTTTCCGATTGAAGCAATGGCTTGTGGCATTCCAATTATTACGACACCGTTTGGAACGGAAGACTATGCTTTTCATGGTGATACGGCTCATATCGTAAAAGCGAACGATGTTGAAAGTATTGCGGAAGGTATTATCACCCTTTGCACCAACCCTGACTATGCAAATAAACTTGCGATAAACGGACTTAGAAAGGCAAGGCAATTTACTTGGAAGAAATCCATTAATAACCTTGAATCTATACTCTTTTCACATGAAGATATCGAAAATTATACTAAAGCCGAATACCACAATTTATGATTACAAAGTCCCCCGTAAAATTGCACGCTTAATTCTGTCATGAGATTTCTGAAATGCACATAAAGGCGTGATGCTCTGATAACGTACAGAGCGAAGGATTGCACGGCCGGCAAGGGTAATGTAGTGGCCAAGGAAAGTAAAAACTCTTCCGTAGTAACTCTGGCTAATTTTACCTGAAAGAATCCAATGCCCAATAAGGATACACATTTCATAAAATTCAGATCCTAATCCACTGCTGGCACTCCCCTCATGAACCACTAAAGGTTGAGGTACATGGGCTATTTGCTTTTCACCTAATGTCCAGCCTTGGGCCCAGTCTTCTCCGTACATGAAAAAATCTTCGTCGAAGATCGGCGATTCACAGCGTTCGACAGCGATTAATTGGCAGCAACCGCTGGCATAGGGGAAGCTGCCGGGCAACGGGCGTGTTGTGAGCAGACCGGTGTGACGTTGATAATAGACAGTGCCGAGTATACGACCAGCATGATTTATTTTTGGGTAGGCAATGACTGCTTGAGAATGTCTGGATAGTGCCTCCGATAATGAAAAGATGGCACCGGGTAATAGGCGAGCATCATTGTTGAGCAGAAGTACCCATGCCTGGTCGAAACGTGCCATTATCCATTCGATTCCTCGATTGACTCCGGCCGCGAAACCGAGGTTAGTCGGGCTGACTTTCACACTGACCTTGGGATCTCCACTCAGGTTACTAGAAAGCGTAGCGCCAGAGGTGCCGTTGTCTTCTGAATTGTCCCAAATAAGTACATGTGAAACGCCTTCTGATAACATCGAGTCAATGCAACGTATGGTACGATTAGCATCGCGATAATTGAGTGTGAGGCCGATGATCGGGCGGTATTCCTTCATAGGATCGCCTTCCTTTGGACCATTTTTCTTGTTGTGAGTCCGTCATAAAATCCTCTGAGCATGCAACGCAATTGTGCCCAGCGTTGAGGGTCGGTCAATCCGTGTATACAAGCAGTTAGAAGTAGTTTGATAACGGCCCAAATTTTCCAGACTAGGGGCACGTAGTTGCGACACATCAGGATGGTCGCGTTGCGAAACAGATAGTAATGCCGTTGCGCCGATCGCATGGGCCAAGTGCGCCAGCCAAATAACCAGATACGTCGACTGTCATCTCCCATACGATGTTCGAACACCGCATTAGGTATTCCGAATAGACCATAGCCCGTGGCAGTAACACGGAATGCCCATTCTGTATCCACGTGGTCGATGAACAGGCCTTCCTCAAGCCCGCCGAGTTTGAGAAAGAGATCGATCGGAACCAGCGTACCGCTTCCGTTTAGATTGGCGCAGGGAATTGGTTCATTGTTGCCGCTTTCGGGAAAAACGCGTTTCCAACGCCAACGATCGTGCTGATGGAAACCATGGTACAGGCCAGTGGCGATATCCAACAACGATGGGCCGACGCAGCCGACAGTAATGCCGGACGCTTCGAGTGTGGTGAACCCTTTTAACAACGCCTCAATGCTACCGGCCTGGGGCTCGCTATCCTGATCGAGCAGAAGAGCAAAACGGGTTTCCGGCCATACACGACATACTTTTTTTATACCTTTATTGATAGCGGCGGCAAGCCCTTGATTATATGCGTTTGTTAACAAGTTTGCCCGCTGGCGCGTCGAAATCAGCTTTTGCAATTCATCGGTACTGTGTCGCCCAGAAGCATTGTCAACTATCACAACAGCAGCATCGGTAGGCAATGATTCGATTTGGCGGGCGAGTATCGATATTTTTGGATAGTAAGTGACGATGATGCATGCAAGAGCCTTTGATGCGGCGGCAATTTTAGTCTCCTTAGTAATTTGAAATTGCAGTTTTACACTCATGGAAGGATTAATTTGCAAACCAGCATTGGATTTCTTTTGGGAGATGCCTTGCATCATGTTTTCTCTATTGCGAAAGTGTTAGCAAAGGTGGCGCAGCTTTTCTCCAAATAATGGCCAGGCAAATTTCGAAGCAAAAAAGTAAACTTCATCTGAACACAAAGAAGTTTTATGTTTAAGTTTACTAATAACTGCTCGAGCAAAGGCCTGATTGTCACCAGCCGGAACCAGTTTCCCGGATACATTGTCTGCAACAGCATCGCCGATCCCGCCGACCGAAAAGGCAACCGTCGGCAGGTTGTGGGCAGCGGCCTCAATGGCGACCATGCCAAAGCCTTCGTTATCATTCAGACGCTGCTGTATTGGAAAAACCAGGACATCAGCTCCGAAGTACGCTGCGTTTAATTCAGGATCATCTTGGGGACATTCCCCCAAGATGATAACATGCTCTCCTAGTCCGTTGAGGGTCAAGATTTTTTCTATGCGCTCACGTTCTCCACTTGCCCTGAGCAATGCAGACTTTGCTTCATCGCCGATGACGACTAATTTTGCCTCTGGCTGCTGCTTGATGATTGAAGGCAGAATGTCACGAACAAACACGGCCAGGCCCTTGCGGGCCGTGATGCGACCGACAAATAGCATCACCGGTGTTTCACCGAGATTGTGGCGGTCTCTAAAATCGGCACGCTGTAACTCGGCCTCGTTCAAATCGGCAAGTTCAACGCCCGGGTGAAGAATTTCCATGCGCTCATTGTCAATACCGGCTTTCATGGCGAGTTTCCGTGTAAAACGGCTATTGACCAATATGCGATCGAAACGACGAATTAGAGGTAACCACAACATGCGGTAAAAGAAGTTATTGGCCTCGACATCCAAGCCATGAAGATAAACGAGGCACCGAGCGCCGCTTATTCGGGCCACAAGCCAAGCGAAAGGGGCTGTTAATCCACTCCCGGCAAATACAACATGAGGTCGACGAATTAGCGCCTGCTTCAGCGATAAAAGCGCTGTATGAAATAGATATCGATAAATAGGCCTTATCGGCGTTTCGCTTGAGCTAACCCCATTGGGCAGGGACACACCACATTCAGCCGGTCCGATCACGTGAACATGGTATTCTTTCCTAAGCTCGTCAACGATATGCCATATCAAACGTTCCATGCCACCGACTAAAGGTGGCAGGTTACGGGTAATCACAAGGGCCTTGGGCATCTTTGTTCTCCGGATATGGCCTAACTAGTGCCCATCCATAAATGGCCAATTTGCCCGATATCGGCGTTGCGCGAAAAATTTAATCCTCGGAATATCAACCATATGCCTGTGGTTAAATTTTTCGTGCGCCTTGATCTCAACCAAATTTGCCTATTTCTGAATGGACACTAACTACTATTTCGGTCGTTGAATCGCTTATTTCAAGTTTTGCGCAAAAAAGCGATTTTCTAATTCTGATTAGGGTCATCAATCTTTGCAGCTAAGAACCGTTGGCCGGTCCGCCGTTCAAAACGCATCTGGCATATCTGCTCTGAAACCATTCCCATCATGAAAATGATAACTGAAGAGATAAACAGAAGCGCACTCATATTGGTGAATCTTCCTTCGGTTACAAAAGAGTAACAATAGCGTATGCTGCCCAGAATAAACATCGTACAACTGACGGGTAGAAATACCCTTAAGGGTGAATATAACGTGCAGATTTTGATAATAATCATCAGAAAACGCGCTCCGTCATTAACAATATTTATCCTGCTCTTGCCAGACTTTCTTTTACTCGCCTCGATGGGTAAATACTTTACGCTGAAGCCATCCCGAAATACACCCAATGTTATCGTCGTCGGGTAAGAATAGGTGTTAGGCAACAGATAAATATAGCTTTTTGCAATTTCAGCTCGGATCGCCCGGAAGCCGGAGGTCAGATCTTTTACCGTGAATTTCGTGACGTAAGTTGCAAGCCAATTGTAAACACGGTTTCCGATTGCACGATCGAAAGAAGCCTGACCTTGTCGTGTCCTGGCACCGACGACCATGTCATATTCAGGGATCAGTTCAAGCATTCGAGCAATGTCTGCAGGGCGATGTTGGCCATCTCCATCCATAAACACCAATACATCACCCTGTGCAACGCGAATGCCTGTTTTAACGGCAGCACCATTACCAATATTGTAGGCGTGACTGTAGACAACCGCACCGGCATGATGCGCCACCCGAACAGTATCGTCCGTTGATCCATCATTGACGACGATTATTTCAAAATCTGGATATAGGCGTTTAATTTCCGTAACGACCCCACCAATGCTATTCATTTCATTATATGCCGGAATGACTACCGTTACCGCCGGTTTCATAGTACCTTCCCCAATCTTGATCGCGTAGTGGTATATAGACTAGCCTACCATTTCCATATCAGCCTTCCGAAACATCATTTCAATTCGAACAATCCATATCTCTCATTGGCTTTGAGCTTCATGGTATTTTCATGTAAAAAGCTGAGTAACAAGGTTTGCTTTTCAGGAGAAAGATTGCGCTCAATCCAGTTGGCTAACAGATCATATCGAATCAGTAGGTGGGTTACGCCGTGATTCTTCATGTATAGACTGATTTGATTGATTGAATTGGAAACTATCACGGATTTTTTGAAGAGGTCAAGATCCAAAACAACGTTTCTTTCGAAATAGTACCTTCGGTTCCCGATGAATAAGCTCAATATTAACGATGATTTTGGTATGTGATGATTCGCATATCGGATCAATTCATATTCGGGCCTGAATTTATCGATGTAGGTATCGCGATCTATTTGACCGAAGATATAGGGCAGTGGATCAACTTTCAAGTAAATTGCATACGTGTATTTTATGTTTATAAACAGCATTGCGATGGCAATGATCATAGGGACGCCGATTGAAATAAGTTGACTGCCCTGAATGGATTTGACGAATCTATGCACACGTTCAAGCCCGAAAATGGAAAGAATGACCATTGGTGGAATAATTGGGCTGATCCACCGAATGCGCATATCGATTTGCAAAAATACGAAGAGTAAGTATAATATCGAAAAACAAAAAAAAAGTTTTTTTTCTAAGGATAGCTTGGTTTCAGAATTGTCGTTCAACCCTGGAACAATGGAAAGGATAGCCAAAATAAAAAGGAAAGGATTCAATTTACCGTCAAAATACTTAGGATTATCGTCCTTTCCCTGAAAAAAAATCCGAAACGGAATCAATGCAGTTTCCCATACCGATTCCCCGTAGACTACACTTCGAACAGTGAAGTGGCTCAAGTTCTCTCGTAAGTTATCCATCTGATTCTCTGGTTTATCAACGTTGGCGTATGATATCGCCTGATGTGATTCTGGATTGAACCAATTGTCATAAAGTGGGTAGACTGGATTACCTGTCCAAATACAATTTTTAATCATCCAGGGTGAAAATATGGTAAGCGAGATGAGGATAAAAAATACAAAATAACCTATGGCTTTTATCTGTTTTAGAGCGCCCTCATTCCTCCTGAGATATACAATTGGCACCATACACGAAAGGATAAAAAGGGTAATCAGACCGTTGTATTTGGTTCCCAAGGCCAATCCACAGAAAATGGCTGAAAAGACAAAATGTTTAAGCAAAAATCCACTATCAACCCACTTGAGAAGGCAGAGAAAAGCTGCTGTTGAGAAGCATATCAAGCCTAAATCGACATAGACGCTGATTGAAAGTTTGAGGATTACCGGAATTGACAGGAAAAACAAGGCACCGACCAATCCATAATTTAGACTCAGGCGTCTTTTCAAATAATGGTAGATCAATGCGGCCGTAACTAACGCAAAAGCGAAATGAATGTATTTGGGGACAATATCATTATCGAAAAACAATGGTATGATATAGAGCAGGTCAAGATTCATTGGATAGTATGAGAAAACGATATCAGGAATCTCATACATGCCGCCATGCTGAAGGTACAATTTTGGAACGAGCAAATGGTGCGTCAATGCGTCTCTGCTGACAGGTGGAACGAAGGAAAGGATGTAAATCATTGAGCAATGTATGGCAATCAAGCCGGTCAGAATCACAGTCATTATACGCTGCAACTTAGATTCGTTCGTCACGTTATCATCATACCTATTTTAGGATCTCTTCCGGAATGCGACCCGAATACACCCTTCCATCGACAACGAAAGACGGCGTGGATGTTATTCTGAGCTTCAACCCCCGACGGATGTCCATATCAACGATTTCACGCAAGTCTTGCTGTTGCAGTGCCCAGACCAGTTCGCCTGAAGTGAATCCAGTTTTTTCTGCGATGCGCTCCGTACTAAACGACGTCTTATTTCGTCCGATTTCAAACAGTGCGTCATTCATCTTCCAGAATTTCCCTTTGATCATGGCAAATACCGCAAGTTGGGCCATTTTCCCCGAGCCAACGTGATATGGATTTTTCACAACAATCGGATTGTATGCATGGTCCAATGGATAATGGTGAACAACCAGTTTATATTTTCCTGGTTCATTGGCAATCATGGAACGCAAAAAATGGTGGATTTTGCCACACTGAAAACACATGTAATCGGAATAGATGTGTATTGTTGTTTCAGCATTTTCCGAGCCTATCCACGGATTTCCTTCTTGGGTCATACCCTGTTTAACGTCGATTGCTTCATCAAGGTGCAATGGTTCATAACGCCAGTAAGTCGGCATGAAGATCCAGAGGCAAACGAACAATAAAGTTAGTGCTCCGATAGCCAATAGATTTGACTTCTTCAGAAAAAGCGCTTTGACACACAGCAAATCACTGAGCAACGCATGAGAACCGAACCTTTTATAAGCTATCAAACTATATCCGAGCAAAACAAAGCTGATCAGGTGGTTAAATAGGCATAAGATACAATAAGAATCAATTTTTACAAATGAGATATAGCTCAGATATACGGCAACCCCGGCAAACACGGAGGAAAGCAAGACAAGAAAAGCCCAGAGGAATGAATGATGGTCTTTATTTTTCCTTACCTGCAAAAGGACGTAAAAAAACAGAAGGTATCCGAAAAGCCCCCAATAGGCCACCGGGAGGCCTGCAAAGAAGGCCCAGGGGCTTTGCGCCACAGTATCGCAATTGATCGACCGGGAGATCGCACAGAAACTTTGGTATGTGAAATCGGTGTAATTCTTGTAGTGGGTCACCGCAAGATAGATGGAATTGACCATTGCTGAGATAACGGCCATCAGTGTAGGTATGAAATAATACCCGTATGCGAGTGGGATGACAGTGTGCCGGTTTTTATTTGATCGGCCATGCATGGTTTTATCCTGCTTTCAATCCGGTCATTGAATTAGTCGAACTAATTCTTGATGCTATCGGCGACACCAACAGCTCATCGCCAGTCTAAATATCACTGTTTTCTGCGAATGCCTTTTCAATAACAGGCGTGACCAGCTGGTAGTCCAGCGGGACTGAGCGAAAACGTTCGGTTCCCGGATCGACCAATGTTTTCCTGATGGATTCCTCGGGAAATATGCGGATAAGATTACGTGCATATTTTATCGCTTTATCTTCGTGTTGCCAGCGCAATTCATTCTCGATGATACTCAAAACGATGATAATTTCGGAGGGATCGTGCCTGAGAGCGGACTTTAAAAACCATTCTGCTTGTTTCGGATAACCGGAAAGGCTTAAGGCCACCCCCATGTTATAAAAATACCGTTTCTTGTCGTTCGTGTTTATAATGGCATTGTGAAAATCATCGGTGGCTTTCTGGTATTTTCCTTGCCATAAATAAATAAGCCCTCGCAAGTTGTATACTCGGCTGAGATTCTTGACGTCAGGATTTTCGAGCAGGCCGTTTAGCTGCGCAAGCGCCGCTTCGAACTTTTCACGCATCACCAGAACTTTGGCCAACCCGAAAGGAAGTGAAGTAAATCTCGAGCCTTCTTTGATCGACTGCCGATAATACGCTTCTGCTTGCTCGTACAGTCCGTAGTTAAAATAGATTCCGGCGATATTGCCGACAATCGGCTCATTGAAGGATGTTAACGGCCCCATCTTGCCAATGGCCGCTTTGTAGTATTGAACGGCCTTGTCGAGGTTTTCTTTTGATTTCGGCCTCTCCCAGCCATATATCTGTCCTAGATAGGAAAAAGGACGCGCGTTATGCGGTGCTTTACGCGCGGCATCGGTCCACAGCACCTCGGGCGATGACCACAGTCGATTGCGCATAAATGTGCTCCAGCACAACATGGCAACGATAACTGCGGCAAAAAAGCACACGCAGTATTTTATGAGCTTGCTATCGTTGCGGTAGGCGATGAAAGCCTTATGCAACAGCACAGCGACTGGGATAAAGATGAAAAACGAAGGCAGATAGTTGCGATGCTCGAAAACCAATTCTAATGGAATAATCGATGATTCGATGATGTGATGCAAAATAAAAAAAAGCACTGGAAAACTGAACAGCGGATATTTCCGCAGGTATTTTATTGCAACAATCACCACGACGACCCACAGAAAAATCACCGGTAACGTTGACCATGGCGTTAACAGCCCGGTGGATAGCTCAATGGAGTGATCAACCGAGAATCGTTCCGGGAGCGGATAAAACAGCAACGATACGTAGAAAAGGACAATACGCGGTTCTGTCAACAGACGCTCATATAGCGAGTATGGCCTTCCTCCAAAGGGGGCAAAAGTGAATAAATTATGAAACAAATTATGCTTGTAAAGGTAATAGACAGAGCCAACCACAATTAGAATTGAAACGCCGGTCAGTCCCTGGAAAAGTCGTCTTGAATAGCTTCGCTGATCCGAACCGAAGAAGGCAAAATGAATCAATAAGAATGATATTGGCAGTAATGCCGGATTTTCCTTGGCGGATATAGCGCAAAAAAAACTCAAAGAACTCAGAATCAGCAATTTTGTTCTTTTTGGTGTCTGTTCCGCTGCATACTGCCGAATAAACCAATAAATTGATAATATGCTGAAAAGACCTGCCAATGAGGTCATTCTTTGCACAATATAGGTAACCCCTTGAATTTGAATAGGGTGAAGCGCCCATAAAAGGCTGGCGAAGAGGGCGATGAATCGAGATGACTTTTTCGAATAGCGTTCGTTTAGCTTGACCGAGCAGTTGAACAAGAGCTCAATTGAAATGAATAATAAAACTGAGGTGACAATATGGATGAGGATGTTAATAACATGGTACCCTATTGGATTGCTCTCCCCCCAATACCAATTCAGGGCAAATGTGAAATAGGATAAAGGCCTGGACAAACGGCCCGTAAACGGTTCGGCCGCGAAAATGGCCCGGAAGAGTGAATCAGGGGCGAAATCATTTATTTGAACCGCACTGTTTTCAAGAATATTCGGCAGATCGTCTAAATGCCATGGGTATGTTAAGGTATGAAAATAACTGATGCCAACAAGTACCAATACGATCAGAGTGGGCATTAAACAAGATGAAACACTTTTTAATCGCATTTTTTGTTGATCCAATCAAAATCGCTGAAGCACCGGTTCTATGAGATTGTATTTATTTTGAGTAATGAATATATTTTTAAATTGGATTTATAGGTGATTCACGCCGTCCATTCACCCCCAAAAAAACATGAACACCGTCCAGAACCATGTCGGTCCTGGACGGTGCTTCGAATACAGTAGTAAATAAAATTACAATTTCATCAACTTGTAGTAGACACTACCATTCCAGTACCCAGTCGGGTTTGAAGTTGAGTTCATGGCATCCCGGTATTCCTTCGGACAGCGCCCGCTGACGTCGGTTACTGTGATGGTGATATTGAGGTTGGGATCAGCGGCTGTAATGCTTCGCGTATTCCCTCCGCTATGTCCGACATTGGCACTAATGTCAGCGGTTGTCATCTTCGTATGCGTGGGAATCGAAAAGTAATCGGCAATATCTGCTGCCACGGAATTGGCATCGGATTCCGCTGCGGAACAGAAACTCTTGTTACGATAGGCGATGAAGTTCGGAATGGCGATGGCGGCCAGGATACCGATGATGGCGATGACGATCATTAATTCGATCAGGGTGAAACCTTCGTTGTCCATTTTTCTCATTTTGCTAAGCATGTTCTAATTCCTCCTAAATAAATAAGTTAATGATGATGGTGTTAAATCGTCCTACAAAATTGGGTTGTTGTTGATTACTGCTGTTAAGTTAGTTATGTCTTCATTATACATATTCAGTGCCAAACCATTACTTTTTTCATTTAAATTTTTTAAGCTCATTATTTTATTACGTTTTTTGATTTCTATGTTCCTATCGTTTCAGCTTGAAATCTTTGCCGGCCAGCCAATCGAGCCAAATTTTGTTAAGTGCTGCCAAAAATTGTCATGGGTTTGACTGATGATGTGCACATGCCACCGTTGTGGACTTACCCGTATTATCGAACACTAATCGAAAACGTTTAGTGTTAAATACGGTTTTATTCTTCTTTGGGAGACGGATGGTTTGGAAAAGGGATTCAAGTCCTAAAGGGACTCAACGCTGGATATGAGCGTAAAAAACGGGTTCCGATCATTTACGAATATGGATACAGGAACGAAATAGTGTCCGTCCAGAAATAGGAAAATTTGTTCGAGATCAAGGCGCACGAAAAATTTAACCACAGGCATATAGTTGATATTCCGAGGATTAAATTTTTCGCGCAACGCCGATATCGGGCAAATTGGCCATTTCTGGATGGGCACGATCTAATTGAGGTTAAGTTTATCAACCCGATATCGAAACGAACGCAAACTCAGCCCGAGGAGCTCGGCGGCCTTATTTTTGGATCCATTGGCGCATTGTATGGCCTTTTCAATATAGGCGCGTTCGATCGCCGATAAGATCTCATCCAACGCCACACCATGCACGACTTCATCCAGGTCGAAGCGCCGGTTGGGCACCCCCTCGATCCACCGTTTTTTATGCACCGACATGGTCAGGCTATCGGGCAGAAGAATGTTGGTGTTGGAAAGGGCTACGCTCCGCTCGATCAAATTTTCCAGTTCCCTGATATTGCCGGGAAAATCATACTTTTTTAGCAGGTCGATGGCATAAGATGAAAATTTGGTCACTTGCTTGCCCAGTTCCCTTGAATATTTTTCGAGGAAATGCTGCGCCAGGGGTAATAAATCGTTTTTTCGCTCCCGCAATGGCGGCAGCTTGATTTCAATGACATTCAACCGATAAAAAAGGTCTTCTCGGAAATTGCCAGCGATCACCTCATCTTCGAGCTTCTTGTTTGTGGCCGAGATGATGCGAATGTCAACGGCAATATCCTTGGTGCCACCGACGGGCCGGATTACCCGTTCCTGAACGGCGCGCAGGAGCTTGACCTGCAAATTGATATTCAGTTCTCCCACTTCATCCAAAAAGAGTGTCCCTTGATGGGCAATTTCCATCAACCCCTGCTTGTCAGCCATGGCGCCGGTAAACGCGCCTTTACGGTGGCCGAAAAATTCACTTTCCAAAAGCGTTTCCGGGATACCACCGCAATTAATGGTGACAAAAGGCTTATCAGCCCGATCGCTTTGTTCATGAATCGCTTTTGCGATTAATTCTTTCCCCGTACCGCTTTCACCGGTGATCAAAACACTGGTCTTGGTTGTGGCAATCTGACGGATCATTTCGAAAATATGATGCATTCGGGGGCTATTGCCCACGATCTTGCCAAAATGAAGATTTTCTTTCATTTCATCTTCGATGATGCGTCTTTCTTTTTCCAAGGTCTTGCGTTCAAGGGCATTGGCAATGGTCTGCAGCAATTCTTCATTCTTAAACGGTTTGGGCACATAATCGAAGGCGCCTTGATTCATCGCCTCAACGGCCGTCTCAGTAGTGGCAAATGCGGAGATCATGATGGCGGTAACATGAGGATGCTTCTTCTTCGATGTTTTTAATACCTCGAGGCCGGTCATGTCCCCCAGTCGAATGTCGCAGAGCAACAGATCGTATGTTTCCTTCTGGATAATGGAGAGTGCCTCTTTTCCATTGGCCGCCAACAGAACGTGATACCCCTTTTTGCCCAACATCAACTCGAGGAGTTCACGCATGCTCAATTCATCATCAACGACAAGAATACGGGTATGATTGTCAGCCATCGATTTCTCTTTTTCGCGGGCATGGCCCGTTCTTACAAGCGGCTGTGGCGCGATCCACGTAAGCGCGAACCATTGCTGCGACCCTATTTTTCTCGAAGAAATTCAAAATGCGGTTGCCTTTCGCATCAACGGCCATCACTCAAGGATATGACACAGCCGATTCCATCGCACACCGAAATTTTCCTTATCCCATGACCAGTAAATGATAAACGCCTTACCCTTCACAGCGATCAGGTCGACAAATCCCCAAAATCGGCTGTCGTAGGAAAAGTCACGATTATCCCCCATCACAAATAGCTTTCCCGCAGGTACCGTAATGGGTCCTAAATTATCCCTAGGCTGCATTTTGGCATCATAGACTTTCGGATCCTTGTACACACCGTGACTATTCTCGACCAAGTCCCCGTTAATGAATATTTTTTTATCCCGTATTTCGATGGTATCGCCCGGAATACCAATCACCCGCTTGATAAAGTCCTTGCTTGGATCCTCGGGAAATTCGAAGACGATGATATCGCCGCGCTGGGGATCATTAATGGGAATGATCGTTTTTTTTATAAACGGCGCTTTCACTCCGTAAATGAATTTATTGACCAAAATATGGTCACCAATGAGTAGCGTGTCTTTCATTGAACCAGAAGGGATTTTGAACGCTTGGACCACGAACGTACGGATGAACAACGCCAGAATCACGGCGACAATGATCGCTTCAATATTTTCACGCAAGGCCCCTTTTTTCTTGGGAGCATTATCGCCAGTTTGATTATTTTTCAAAATTCGGTGTCACCCTTTCTTCTATATCGGATAAATCACGATGGTGAATTAATGGAAATAATGAGTATATCAAACCATCCACGTAATGCAAATCCCATATTTGTTAATTCTAAAGAACGGGCATTAACGACGGTTCGCCTAAAAGGACATTGACAAATCAAGGATTTCCATTCATAACCAACCTTGTTATACGGAAGTGCGCAGCTTACTGGTGAGGCTCCCGGACTTCAAATCCGGTGTGGGGCGCTAATACCGTCCCGGGTGGGTTCGATTCCCATGCACTTCCGCCATTTGGATATTCATGACAGGGGGTTCGATGAAAGTCAGCCCCCTTTTTTATTGTTATTCCCATTCATTGCCGAGATAAGGATATCCATGGGTGAGCGTCGCGTCTATTTTAAAGCCAACGGACTAGAACTTTGTGGCATATTAGCCGTTCCGGATCATTCATCGGTTGCCCTGATCGTTGGGGTACATGGCTTGATGGCAGATAAGAACTCCCCGAAGCAGATTGCCTTGGCCAAGCACGTGGCTTCAATAAAAATGGCCTACTTTCGTTTCGACCATCGCGGATGTGGTGAAAGCGAAGGTGCGTTTAATGAACAAACGACCCTGGAAAACAGGCGCGCCGACCTCATCGCCGCGATTCAGGCGGCTCGGGAAATCGTTGGCCATACAATCCCCGTGGGGCTTTTCGGAAGCAGTTTAGGAGGGGCGATATGTCTCACGGTGGCCAAAAAAATCGCACCCTTTGCCCTTGTCACCCTGGCCGCACCGGTTCAAAGCCAAGCGATCCAACTCCCCCTAAATTCACCGGACTCCCTGAAGAATGAAATCATCGACAACCGTTTACGGTTTGATATTAAAAATGAAATTCACAGCCCGCATCATATTTTGATTATCCATGGGAGTGCCGATGAAACGGTTCCCGTTGAAAACGCCACCACCATTTATGACCTTTCAACCCATCCTAAGAAGCAGATTATTTTGCAAAACGGCGATCATCGGGTCAGCAACCCAGATCACCAAAAACGCTTTCTTGAAAAAGCCACGAATTGGTTCGCCATTTGTTACAAAGAACAATTTCAACGACATTGAATAAAGAGATTTCTGAATGGACACTATTTATGGGTGATCGCGTTGTGAATCAGCTCCTTTTGATAAGGGGTCAACTTTTTCACAAATTGAACACCGATGCCATTTCGCTCTGTACGAACAATCGTGCCGGCGACCTTTAACGTCTTGTCCAGGAAAGGCACGCTGATGGTCAGTGAAACCGTTTGACCCATCTGGAAAGGGGCCGACGTTTCAATGAACACCCCACCACGACTCAGATTATTAACAAAGTCTTGATACAAACGATCCTTTGTTGAGTAATCCACTGCAAGAAAGCAGGAAATCCTGAAGTCCTCCCGATAGTCCAGCCGTTCCCACTCCTTTATCAGTTCATCAAGCATTTTCTTGCGTTCGATGCTTAGCATAGAAACGGCTTTAACCAACCGCTCCGTCAGTTGCCTTTCGCTCTCCACGCTTTCTTTTTTTTTCATGATGGACTACCCTGCGATGCGCTGGCGTTAACGCACGGTAAAAGAATGCATCAGCCAGTCGGTGTGATAATCTCAATCATCACCTTCCGGCGATCGTCGCCATACGGGACTTTGGTGCCTCCAGGTCCCTTGTCTCCAGGCCCAATCGCGATCGTCGTTATGGTTTCAGGCGTCACGCCTCTTCCAACCAGATAGGTTCGAACAACATCCGCTCGGAATTCAGATAGCTTCATGTTGTAGGCGCTCACGCCGGATCGATCCGTATACCCTCTTAATATGACGATAGCCTCAGGATTTTGAATGCAGTACCGGGCAACCGCGTTTAAGACATCATAGCCGGCATCATTTAATTTATTGGAATTGATATCAAAATGCACCTCGGGAAAGGTGCCATATTCTTCAGAAATATCTTTCAACGATATTTTGTCTGTATCGGAAGAACGTTGGTTGGCAATGCCCGCCAACTGACGGTTTTGTTTGGCGGGCCGCGGTTCGCCATGATCCGTCTGAGTCACTTTTGCATTTTTTGTTGTTGGCTTGCTTGCCGATTTCGATGATTCTTTTAGCCTTTCAGAGTATTGCGAAGGGTCAGGAGGGATAGCCACACCGGAATCTTTCTTTTGGGCACTGTTTTCCAAGGTGTTAACGATTTGTTTTTTTACTGGCAAATTGTCGTTTTCCACTTCATTGGCGGCACCCGAACGATTCAGGGTAAAAAGATATAGGGTTACGATCACAATCCAAATAATCAGAATAACGAAAAATGCAACGATCAATGGTTTGTATTTGCGCCCTTCTTGGCTGGAAGGGACAACCCGATGGCGGGAATCGGATGTTGTCTCGGGTGTTGGGTCAGTTGGTTCAATGGATGTATCCTGTTCGATCCTGAGCTCTTCAGAACATTCGGAGACAATGGTTTCATCGATTATTTTTCTTTCCTTGACGAAACCGGTCAACAATGCCTGATCACAAATTATATTGATTAAACGAGGGTAACCATTTGAAAATTCATAAACTTTTTTTATGGCACCCGCGGTAAAAATCGATTCATCATTACCGGCAATAGTCAATCGGAAACGAATATACGCGTTTGTTTCCGTTTCGGAGAGGGCTGATATATTGTAATTGACGGTTATTCGCTGTCGAATGGCCCGATTCTGCGGTTTCAAAATGATCGGATTGAACTCGCTTTGCCCGACGAAAAAAATATTGATCAGCTTTGTATCGGCCTTTTCAATATTGGAAAGCAACCGCACCTCTTCCAACAATTTCTGATTGAGCCGTTGACATTCATCGATTATTAATAGCGCTTGTTTTCCCTGTTGATTCAGGCTCAGCAAATAGTTTTTCAGACTAATGAGAAACTCACCTTTGCTTTTGAAGCTCCTGTTCATGCCAAAAGAATCGGCGACAAAATTAAAAAAGTCCATCTTAGCCAAGCCTGGATCGGCAACCATGGCGACCAACACATCATTTCCCAGGCTATTGACGAGAGCGTTCAGCAACGTCGTTTTTCCGGTTCCCACATCCCCAGTTAACAGGAGAAATCCCTTATTATCCAAAATCCCATATTTGAGGACGGCCAATGCTTCCTGGTGTTTTTCTCCAAGCCACAGGAATCTGGGATCCGTGCTAATCTGAAAAGGCTTAATCGACAGCCGATAAAAATCTAAATACATAATCAATTCTAAGCTATTGAAGTTTCAGGTGATGCAATGCGATTCATAGTAAAACAGCGCTCATCAATCAAACCGTCTTCAGGTGCCACCGCCAGGCGGTGCCAATTATTGATTCCAAGCGCTCGTATTTGGGGCACCACCCCAACGCTTGTTTAATTTTCTCGGAACTAGCAACCAGTATCGCCGGATCGCCGGGACGTCTTGGTGCTTCCACAACGGGAATCTTTTTTTGAATAACCGTTTCTGCCTTGTCAATCACTTCCCTGACAGAAAAGCCATTGTTGCTACCAAGGTTATAGACAACGCTTTTCCCACCGGCTAATAACGCATCCAACGCCAACACGTGGGCGCGGGCCAAATCGTTGACATGTATATAATCACGAATACAGGTGCCATCTTTCGTTGGATAATCGGTGCCAAATAGCCGTATATGATCAATTTGCCCGAGCGCGGCTTTGAAAAGGTTAGGAATGAGATGGGTTTCCGGATCGTGCAATTCTCCAATGTCCGCTGATTCATCCGCCCCGGCAGCGTTAAAATATCGTAACGCCGTGAATTTCAAACCATATGCCGCATCACAGTCGGCCAAGAGTCTTTCCACGGCCAGCTTGGTATTTCCATAGGGGTTGGTGGGCAGACATGGATGATCTTCGGTGATGGGAATATCCAGGGGTTCTCCATATACTGCGGCCGTTGATGAAAACACGAACCGCTTAATTTCATGGGCGACCATTGCTTCTAACAGCGCAATCGTTTCAGCCAAATTGTTACGATAATACCGCAACGGCTGGCTCATGGATTCCCCCACCTGGGAAAAAGCGGCGAAATGCATGACTGCGTCGAAGGCATACTTATCAAACAAGCAGTTCAGGAGACCGGTGTCTCCCAGGCTACCTCGAAAAAATTCTCCACCATGGACCAATCTTCGATGCCCCGTGGATAAATCGTCCAGAATGACCACATTGTATTTGGCATCGATCAAATGGCGAACAATATGCGAACCGATGTATCCAGCACCACCAATGACAAGGATCCGAGCATTTGGGTCATTCATCGAGAGTTTCCTTTTGTTTGGCTAAATAAAGCGCATTTGCCCTAAATAAATTAGGATTTCCTGAGCTGCTTCATCGGGTGACTTCCCGGTTGTATCCACGCGAACCTCAGGCGATTCAGGTACTTCATAAGGATCGTCAATTCCTGTATAACCTTTAATCAGACCCGCTCTAGCCTTGGCGTACATGCCTTTACGATCACGTTTTTCACAGACATCCAACGGTGTCGCCACATGGACCTCGATAAAACCGCCAACCGTTTCGATGTTGTTACGGATCTCGGCACGCGTGGTGGCGTAAGGAGCGATCGGCGCGCAAATTGCCACCCCTCTGTTCTTAGTAATTTCACCGGCCACGAATCCGATTCGCCGGACATTGATATCACGATGCTCCTTTGAAAAGGATAATTCATTGGATAGGTTCTGACGAACGATATCACCGTCCAGCAGCGTGACCGGTCGTTTGCCGATTTCCAGCATTTTTGCATAAAGCACCCGTGCGATAGTAGATTTCCCGGCACCGGAAAGACCGGTAAAAAATACGGTAAACCCCTGTTTCGATGGGGGTGGATAGCCTTTTTTCAGTTCACCGACGACTTCTGGGAACGTTGCCCAGCGAGGAATCCGCCTTCCAGACCGGATCCGCTGACGAATGTCCAGATTTGAAAGCGAAATGGACTCCGTGCCATCGGCGACATCTGCCTTGGGACAAAACTGATCTTCAAATGGCAAATACACCAATTCGTCACATGGAACGATAGTCACCCCGATTTCGTCAGCAAATTGTTGAACGATAGATTGCGTTTTCCCGCTATCATAAAATGAATCATTTCCATTTTGCACGCATGGATCGGCATGCAAATGACCGATGATAAAATGGGTACAGCCATAATTTTTTCCAATAATGCATTGAAGCAGCGCATCTCGGGGCCCAGCCATACGCGAAAAGATGGGTAAAAGACTCATTACGGCAGATTCGGGGGGATAGTATCCGACGACATGGCGGTAACAACGCACGCGGGTGTAATAATCGAAATCACCGGGACCGGTCATCGCAACGCCGGGTAGCAGCAACAGATTGGCGCGACTGCTGTTCATGGCACGGATGGTCGTTTCATACTCCGGTCGATGAATGGTGTTGGTGGTATGAAATCCAACGATGCGATTCCAGCCCAGTTTTCTGAAAAGGCCGCGTACTTCAGGTGGCGTCATGCGGTGCTGTTTGAAATCAAAATGAAGCGGAAGATTCAACACTT
Source organism: uncultured Desulfosarcina sp. (assembly GCA_963674765.1). Classification (GTDB taxonomy): domain Bacteria; phylum Desulfobacterota; class Desulfobacteria; order Desulfobacterales; family Desulfosarcinaceae; genus Desulfosarcina. The sequence continues at coordinate 6,562,313 of OY771548.1, forward strand.
CTAATCGTCCGCCGATATAGTATTCGCCCGTATTATTGAAAAGATGTGCCACGCCCGGATGGGAATGATCGTTGGTACCAAAAAATAGGTCGGCTTCTTTTTGTTTGTCCGGTTTCCATATATCCTCTACGTGCATGATTGCCAAGAGGAACCCTTCAGGATCTCGAATCACCACCGATTGGCCGGCTTCTAAGGGTCTTGCCGTCGTTTCGGAAATATCTAGACAGACGGGAACCGGCCACAAGGTTCCATCCTGAAGTTTCATTCGATCCAGAACGGATTCGTAGTTGCTGCGGTTCATATAACCATCCAGCGGTGAAAAGACACCTGTCGATAACAGCTCGAAATCACATAGCTGTCTTTCATCAAGGGTAATACTGGAAAGATCCATGGATATTTTTTTTAGAATTGCCGACCGGTCGGAGTCCACGAGAAGGTTGATGGTTTTTCCACCATGATAGGTCTGATCGCGCTTACCTTGATCACTCATCTTTCTATATCACCTCATCATTAAGCTATTTAATAAAAACGAACGCCGTGGCCTTATTATCGGCGACCCAAGCCAATAAGTAAATGCAAATAAAAAGCCAGAATAAGAGAAGAAATTAATATCTGTCATTGGACGCGTTGCCAGCCCAATAAAAGCGTATGATAGAATAAAAAATGGGAGACGATTCAAATAAGGGTGGGGGAGGTCAATCGGTCGCTTAAACATGCAACAATTCGATGCTCCCGTTTGGTTTGATGATTTCAGGCCATGCTGGTAGCATCATATGGCCGGCAGGGCGCCTCGCGTAATTTGCGCATAGGCGCTGTGATTGTGGATGGATTCAAAATTTTCCGCGCTTACGGCGAACCAGGTAATATTGTCATCGGCGATAAGGCGCTCGGCAACGTCGCGAACGACATCCTCTACGAATTTTGGATTTTCAAATCCACGTTCGGTGACATTTTTTTCATCCACCCGTTTTAAAACGGAGAAAACATCGCAAGAGGCACAAGATTCAACTAACTCAATCATATCCTCGAGCCAGATGAATTTTTTGAAACGGGTCTGCAACTGGACGATCCCCCGCTGGTTGTGAGCCCCCTGGTCCGAGATTTCTTTTGAACAGGGACACACCGAGGTAATCGGGACGTTGACTTCGGAGACCAAATCAATTTCGTTACGAGAATTGCTAGAGCCAATGATTCGGCAATTATAATCCATCAGGCCCGGGGCGTTACTGACCGGCGCCTGCTTTTCGATAAAGTACGGGAAATAGACCTCAATATGAGCAGATGCCGCATCCAGATTCTGCTTCATCGTTTCCAACAAGACAGAAAATTTATTTAGGGAAATCTCAGGCTTGAGGAGATGAAGCATTTCGACGAATCGGCTCATGTGGGTCCCTTTGTATTCCTGCGGAAGATCAACATACATATTAATGGAAGCGATGGTGCTTTGGGACCCGTCACGACGGTCTTTGACCCGGATTGGATAGCGCAGGTTTTTTATTCCCACTTTGTTGATCGGGATATTACGATGATCCCGTTCATTTTGCACATCTTTCATGTTAATTTCTGCCCGCTTGTGGGTTGCGCGTATTTAGCGGTTGATTGAGGCATCTCGATCTTATCGAAGCCGACCGTCTTTATTTCAGCAAATACTCCATTTTAACATGGCTCATTGAACGGAAAATGTTGCCTTTGATTTTACGATTGGTTCGATAGAGGCCGTTTAATAACGCTTTAATTTCCGATCGTTTGGTAAACCCTGCCGACGGGCAGGGATTGTCAAACCGGGGAAACCCCTGGTACTTGGCAAATCGGCGAATATCTTTTTCTTCTACCATTGCCAGGGGTCGTATGATCGTTAAACGGCCGCCGAAAAAATCCTGCCTGGGTACCATGGTGCTGATTTCCCCCGCATAGCAAATATTGAGGAATAAGGTCTCGATAAGATCGTCTTTATTATGCCCCAAAGCGAGTTTTGTACAGCCCAATCGATCGGCAATTTCAAAAAGCCGTTTTCGGCGCAAACGGGCACAGAGGAAACAGGGGTTTTCCCGATTATCTGGGCCATGGGCAAGGATGCCATGATTGGTTCGTTCCATGGTCAGGGTCAACCCCATTTGCCGGCAGGTCTCGCTTAAGCGGTTTCCAAACCCGCCGGCAAATCCCGGATCGATATACACGGGAAAGAGTTCATAGTTGACAGGTACCCGTTTTCGACGTTCCGACAGTGCCCATAAGAGGGTAAGACTGTCCATACCGCCTGATACACCCAGCACGATACGGTCACCATCACGGATAAGGTCATAACGGTGAATCGCTTTACCAACCAAGCTGTTCAGCGCCTTATATGTGTAGCTGTGCCGAGGCAACGACTTAAATTAAATTTCCAATGAACCGCATTACGCCTCAGAATCGGTCTTGGCGACTACTTTTCCGGCAGCAATTTCACGCAACGCGACGACAATATCTTCATTTTTGGGTGAACTGACCAAGTATTCCGATCCTTCGCGAATCTGACGCACCCGGGCAGCAGCCATGTGTACCAATTTGAATCGATTCGGTACTTTTTCAAGGCAATCTTCGACGGTAATTCGTGCCACGATGTTCCTCCACCTATAAAATTTCTACTAACTCATAGACCCGTTTACCACCGGGTGCATTGAGCACGATCTCTTCACCAGCCTTTTTCCCAATTATCGCCTTCCCCAGCGGAGAGGTGACGGAAATGCGGCCTTGCTCGATATCGGATTCTTCCGGTCCAACTAGTTGGTATTCCACATCCTCGCCGGTATCTATATTTTCCAGCACCACCGTACAGGCAAAAACCGCCCGATCTTTGGGCAAGTTATTCACTTCGATAATTTCAGCATTTCCCAGCTTATACCCCAATTCACTGACCCGGCCTTCAATAAATGCCTGACGCTCTTTAGCAGCATCATATTCGGCATTTTCGCTTAGATCGCCATGGGACCGTGCCTCTTCAATTGCCCGAATGACTTGAGGACGCTCGACTGTTTTCAAGTGCTCCAATTCTTTTTTTAATGTCTGATAACCTTCTCTAGTCATGGGGATTCTTTCCAATGGACGACTCCTAAACGATTCTCGGTTTCAATTTTTTCATCCGCTAGCAGAAAAACAGATCCCCACGGCAAGCGCCATTGGGGAATCAAACGGTTCCAGATGCGAATAACGGGCACGCAGCATAAAATGATGGCGAGCCCTACCTATAAAATGTTGTTGATAAACCTAATCTACCACTTCCCTAAAATAGTGCTGCCGGCTTGGACTCGCGCACCAATGTCAACCTGGACATCGGTGTCTAACGGCAAGTATACGTCCAGGCGGGATCCAAAGCAAATCATCCCGAAACGTTGCCCACGCTGAATGGTATCGCCGGCCTGAACGGCGCAAATAATCCGACGGGCCACCAATCCGGCGATCTGAACGACGCCCATTCGCTTCCCCGATGGACTTTCCAACAGCAAGGCATTGTGCTCATTTTCGGCAGCGGCCTTATCGAGATTAGCGGAAAAAAATTTTCCCGGATAATACGTAATCTGCCGAATCGTTCCCTCATGGGGTGCCCGATTGACATGGACGTTAAAGATCGACATGAACACACTGATGCGGGTGCAAGCACCGTCGAAATAGGGTGTCGAATCGATCTGTTCGATTTTGATCACTTTACCGTCAGCTGGTGAAACGATCAATCCATCCCCGGCCGGAACGAGGCGATCCGGATCCCTGAAAAACCAGCAGATGAAACCGGTAACAAAGAGGCCCAATACCGCCAACGATCCAATTTCCAGTAACGCGAAAACGGCCGTGACAAAGACAGAAGCAAAAATGAATGGATAACCGGCCCTTGCCATGGGAAATGCACTTTGGCTGGGCGGATCTGACCAATTCGATCGCATCATTGCGAGCACTCCGGCGGTTATAAATACTGAATAATGGCTTTCCTAACCCTTTTAGCGGGTTATCTATATCCAATGCCGGCGGCCATGTCAACAAGTACCGGTCATCTGAATTTGGGCATCTGATTTTCGAATATATTCCGGCACCATGGTATCCAAGGGATCGACATCATGACGGCTAAACCGTTCAAAAGCCAGCAAGCCCACTGATGACCCACGAATGACGTGCTGGGCAGAATCAGCGAATCGAATACCCGGACAACGGGACTCAAACACCGATCGATAAAGAAGCGCCCCCGAACCGACGAGCAGCGAATCCTTGGGGAGCCTATTCGCGACGGTTTCAGGAGAAGCCAACGATACGGGGGAAACCATCTCGAACCCGGCCTCCCCTGACCGATACTGTGACCAATAAACCTCTTTTCGACGGGCATCGATCAGCGCAATTACGGGACAGGTCAACCTGGCAAGCGGATAGGCCAGCGCCGTCAAGCTATTCACACCGATTAACGCGGCCCGACTCGCCGAGCCCAATCCTTTTGCCGTGCTGATACCGATACGCAAACCGGTAAACGTTCCCGGACCGCGGGTCACGCCAATCGCCTCGATCTCCACGGGCGCGCAACCACAATGATCAAGGACATGCGCGATCATTGGCATGAGGTGAACGGCGTGTGTTTTGCCCGCCGTATATAACGTTTCGGCAAGCACCCGCTCGCCATCGAGCAAGGCGACGCTGCAGCTATTGGTGGACGTATCGATGGCAAGTAGTTTCATGACCGCGCTGGTCGCACCGGTTTTCTCTTGGCCTTCGGCGCTGGCTTGGAAGGGACCGGTTCCAAAGCGATGTCAATAACCTCATCCATATTGGTCACCGGTACGAATTTGAGTTTCCGCTTAACATTCCGGGGGATCTCCACGAGATCGGGCCGATTCTTTTCGGGAATGATCACGGTGGTGATGCCTGCCCGTAGCGCACCCAAGGCTTTTTCCTTCAGTCCACCAATGGGAAGCACCCGCCCCCGCAGGGTAATTTCCCCGGTCATGGCCACGTCCTTGTTGACCGGCCTGCCGGTCAAGGCGGAAATCAAGGCTGTGGCCATGGCAATGCCCGCAGAAGGCCCATCTTTGGGGATCGCCCCCGCCGGCACATGAATGTGGATATCCCGGTTCTCGAAAATCGCGTCTTTAACCTTGAATTGTTTGATGTTGGATCGCGCGTAGCTAAGCGCGGCACGGGCCGATTCCTGCATCACCTCGCCCAACTGTCCGGTGAGAATCATCTCTCCCTTGCCATTGATGAGCGATGCTTCCACGTATAACACTTCGCCGCCGACTTGCGTCCAGGCCAAGCCAGTGGAAAGCCCGACCTGACTCTCCTCCTTGTCTAACTCAGGAAAGTATTTGGGTGGCCCCAGGACTTTTTCCAGACTCTGGCGAGTGATTTGGAACGGTCCTTTTTCACCTTCGGCGATCCGGCGGGCAATTTTACGGCATAGGGAGCCCAGTTCACGTTCGAGGTTACGCAACCCTGCTTCACAAGTATATTCGCGAATCACCTTCAGGATGGCCTCTTCACTGAAGCGGATCTGACGTGGCTTGATGCCGTTTTCTTTTACCTGCCGGGGAACCAGATGGGTTTGGGCAATAATTTTTTTCTCTTCCTCGGTATACCCGGACAGGTTGATCACCTCCATGCGGTCCAACAAAGCCGATGGGATGGTATCCGAGATATTGGCCGTCAGGATAAACATCACCTTGGACAAATCGAAGCTGAGGTTGAGGTAATGATCGCTGAACTCCCCATTTTGCTCCGGATCCAATGCTTCGAGCAGTGCAGACGACGGGTCGCCACGAAAATCGGCGCCCAGTTTGTCGATCTCGTCCATCATGAACACCGGATTATTGGATCCGGCTTGCTTCAGGCCTTGAATAATCCGCCCGGGAAGTGCGCCAATATATGTCCGACGGTGGCCTCGAATTTCAGCTTCATCTCTTATCCCGCCCAGGGAAATGCGAATAAACTTCCGTTTCATCGCATTGGCGATGGCGCGTCCCAGGGAGGTTTTACCGACACCCGGTGGCCCAACGAAGCACAGAATGGGCCCTTTGGTATGGGGATTGAGTTTGCGAACGCTCAGGTATTCCAGGATGCGGTCCTTGATCTTGTCCAATCCATAGTGATCGGCATCCAGCACCGCCTTGGCCTTTTTTATATCGATGACATCGGAGGTTGATTTTTTCCATGGCAGCTCAACCATCCAGTCCAGATAAGTACGCACGACCGATGACTCCGCCGAATCGGGATGCATCTGTTCCAATCGGCGCAGCTGCTTTTCGGCTTCGGCCTTGGCCTCCTGCGGCATTCGGGCGCGCTTGATTTTGTTTTTATATTCTTCGATCTCCTGGGTCCGTTCATCGAGCTCACCCAACTCCTTGTGGATGGCTCTGACCTGTTCCCTCAAAAAATAATCTTTTTGGCTCTTCGAAATCTCATCCTTGACTTCAGACTGGATCTTCGCTTGCATGGCCGACAATTCGACTTCACGGAAAAGTAAATCATTGACCATTTTCAAACGCTGAAACGGGTCGATGGTCTCGATGATCGCCTGGGCCTCTTCGATTTTCAGCCTAAGGTTTGAGGCCACCAGGTCAGCCAGCCGTCCGGGGTCATCGATACTGGTCAAAATGGAGCCGACCTCACTGGTGTATTCCCCCCTTAAGGTCAGTATCTTTTCGGAATATTCGCGAACGTTACGCATCAAGGCTTCGGCTTCCAGATCGACAACCGATGATTCCGGTTCCTGGATGAGTTCGATTTTAACCCTGAAGACCGATCGTTTCCGTACATATTTTTGTATTCTGGCTTTGGCGAGCCCCTGGACCAGCGCCTTGACGCGCCCATCCGGCAGTTTAAGCATCCTTAAAATCCGGCTAACCGTACCAATAGTGTAGATCTCTTCCGCGCTTGGTTTTTCAATATTCGGATCGACTTGCGTGGCAACGAACAGGAAGCGGTCCTTGGCGATGGCCTCCTCGATCGCCCTGACGGATTTTTCACGGCCCACGAACAAAGGCAGCAACATATCCGTAAAAATGACCACATCCCGCACGGGCATCATGGGCAGTGTGGTCGGTATGGTTGCTTCTGGATCTTCCTCTTCGATTATGCTGATTAGATCATCCTTGTCTGTTTCACCCATTATCACTCCTGGAGATATCAATGCCCATGGTTATTCATGGGACCTAAAAAAACCGCACTGAAAATTATCGCCTATAATAAGACCTAATTTTTCTTTGACAATGCCATGGGGGTTCTTTTAAGTAGCCATTAATCAATACATTATTTGGCGATCCCGATGGCGATCCATGGTCCGTCGGGGCAATGCTGTTAACATCCACATCATTTCGGGTCAACCGATCCTTAAAAAAATAATCGCTATGATTTCTCCTTTCATTTTAAACACCTTGGCATTTGTTCTCGGCGCCTGCTGCGGAAGCTTTTTGAATGTTTGTATCTACCGCATACCGGCCTCCCTATCCATTGTCTATCCCGGATCCAGCTGTCCCCAATGCAAAACGCCGCTTCCCTTTTATGATAATATACCCATTATCAGCTACCTGATTTTAAAGGGGAAATGCCGCCATTGCAAAAGCCCCATCTCATTTCGCTATCCTTTCGTCGAACTTTTGGGGGGTCTTTTCGCACTGGCCTGTATGATGGCCTTTGGCCCGACGCTGGATGGATTGCTTATTTTTGTTTTTATTGCCACCCTGATCGTGGTGACCTTTATTGATCTTGACCATCGGATTATTCCGGACGTCATTACCCTGCCTGGAATCCCGATATTTTTCCTCTTCGCCCTGGCGATTCCATCGGTCACCTGGCTGGAAAGCATAATCGGCATACTAGTCGGCGGCGGTAGCCTTTTCAGCGTGGCCTGGCTTTACTATTTCATTACCGGACGGGAAGGCATGGGCGGCGGAGATATCAAGCTGCTAGCCATGATGGGGGCCGTGATCGGATGGAAGGGAATCCTGTTTACCATCTTTGCCGCTTCGGCCATTGGAACCGTGATTGGCGTGTTAACGATGAGCCGGTCGTCGAAAGGCCTGCGCCTGGCTATCCCATTTGGCCCCTTTCTAGCCACGGGCGGCGTCATTTATATATTTTTCGGTGAAGCCATTCTGCGTTGGTATGCCAATTTGCTCAGGTAAGGATTGATGTGTGAATACCGGCGCCATTATTGGATGGATAGCAGGTAGGTACGCAAATTAACCTTTTTGCCTTTGATGCCCAATCGCTCACGGATCGAATACCGGTACCCTTCCACGGTACGGGTTGAAATACCGAGCAAGCGGCCGATTTCATCAGCCTTTCTCCCTTGTTTAACCATGGTGGCGACCTTGATTTCAGTCGGCGTGAATCCCAGGTAATCATAAGAAAGTCGGCGACTTAAGGGGGAAACGATTTCATCCAAATTGGACTCAAGGATCTCAAGATAGGCTTTTTGTCGGGTATCCAGGCCGAGACGCTTCATTTTAATCAGATAAGGCCGAATCAATGATTTGACATTGCACAGTACCTTTTCCTCCAATGCCATCCGATCCTCATCCCGTTTTTTTAAAAGCACTTTGAGCGCCGTATTGACTTCCGACAAATTATCGGTCCGTGTTTCCAGTTCACGGCCCTTGGCCATCAGGGCCTCGTTGCTTCGCATCTGGTCGGTGATATCAAAAAAAATACCATTGACATGACTGTCCCGATCCCCTTTCACACAAGTAGCGATGACGTGAAGCCATCGCCAATGGGAAAGATAAGGGTGAAAGATCCGGAATCGATAATTGAATTTCAGATTGGTGTAGCTTTTAACGTATGCATAACGCAACGTTTTACGATCCTCCGGATGGATTTGGAACCATCGGTCCAATTGCTGGGGATGCTGGATACCGGCGATGTCATGGGCGGAGGGGCTGATAAAAATGACTTTCAATTTCCTCGGACGCCGTGTTTTCACTTGGAGTCGGAAAAACGCAAAATCCGAAGCGGTATCCATTAATAGTTGTTGGCCGACGCGGCTTTCGGCCAGATCTTTTTTAATTTCCCGTTCACGGGTAATATCCCTGCCGCAGCCGACGGTGCCGACCATCTCCCCATTCTCATCCAACAGGGGGGCTTTGTGAACATCCAGTACTAAATATTGCCCGCGGACCAATCCGTCCTCGACGAACCGCATGGCCTTTTTTTTGGTCTTAACAATTTCATCAGAATTTTCACATATTTCGCCGAAGGTGTGGCGTTGTCCGTTGCTTCGTTCGAGTTCAGCAAAATAGGTATCATTTTTACCGACGACAGCGCCGGTGCTTTTGCACATCAACAGTCTGGCACACAAGGCGCGATTGGCAAAAAGATAACGGTTATCCATATCTTTGGCCCAGATCATATCCGGTGCATTGTCGGCGATACGGCGGATCATTTTGAATAGGGTATCGTATTCCTCCTGCTTTTTTTCTACTCGGTTGCTCAGATCCTGATTTTCTTTTTCGAGTTTTTGAATCCGCTTCAGCAATGCTTCTCGAGAGTCTGTTCTTTTCCCGCCCATTTCGTCTCCGATTTACCGGGTACCCACCGTTCTTTCAAGACGTTGGCATCCGTCCAACATTAGGCAATACCGATAAAATCAAAATTCATTTTGGCTTGAAATTTCTCCACCCGCTTGAAGATTTCTTTGAGCATGGTCTGCTCGATGTGCGTTAGTTTTTTAGGATTGATATAATTATCGGGTTTATGATTATCGTCCATGATCGCCGTGATTTGCCTCACGAAACGCAGTTGCATGAGAAAACTATATGCTTTTTCCAACTCTTCGTATTCCTGCGGCGAAAGGACTTTTCGGATTCGGAGTTGGTCGAGGCGCTCCAGTGTATTGGTCTCGGCAATCAAGTTGTTCAAGGCATACACACGTGCGAAATCGACGATTGGCGTCATGGCACTCTTGACGTCGAATGCATTGCGGTGCCGGCCTTTGGACTCGACCACAAAATTTCGAAAAAAACCAATGGGGGGTTTGAAGTTGAGCGCATTCTCGGTCATATGCCTGAAGAATCCTGACCATCCCTTTAGCGAATCAAAGAGGTGCCGCCGTAATTGGTCGATCAGGGATACATCGCCATATCCCCTGCGAAAATCAAAAAAAATACTGGCTTGCAGTAAATCTTCGGCTTCGGCGGCATGAATCCAATCGCTAAAGTATGCCTTCCATTGCGATAACGGTTGGCACCATTGGGGATTTTTAGCCATGATACCACCACTGCAATAATCGTAACCGGCTTGATTTAGCAGATCGCAAGCCAGCTCACCGAATTTCAGAAAAAACGAATTAACCGTCTCGGCCACGGCCGATGGGGGATCCTGGTAAACGATGGCATTATCCTGATCCGTTCTTAGCGTCTGTTCCTGGCGACCCTCGCTGCCCATGATCATGAATACAAACGGTACCGGCGGTGGCCCCATTTCGTCCAGCGTCATGGACATCAGCTTATTCAAGATGGTGTCGGAAACCGTGGTAATGAAACGCGTCACGTTTCTGGCCGTGGCCCCACTATGGATCAAGCTCCGAACCAGACCGGGCAATTGCTCGTGTTTCTCGACAATCATCTCCATGTCAGACGCCATTTGAATCTCGCGCAGTAAGAATAGCGGCGATTGCCCCTGGTAGGCCAGGATGTCTTTATTGGACAGCATGCCGATGATGTTGCCGTCGGCGCCAACAACACCCATATGCTGGAAATCCTCTTCCATCATGGTCATCATGGCCTCAAACACCAGGGCTTTCCCTGAAATCGTGCGCAACGGGAATGACATGATCGTGGAAACCGGGTTGTCAATGGGGATGCCCCGGACGATGACCTTGCGAGTGAAGTCCTTTTCGGTCACGATTCCCAACCGGTTCGATTCCGGCGCTCGAATAAGCGCATAGCTGCTCTTTTTACGGGCCATTGCACTGGCCGTATCGCGGATGGACATATCCGCGTCACAAAAAACCGGATCCCGTGAATATATCTGTGATAGTGGCTGATTGAATAATTGTAGGCTGTCGTCTTTTGGGTAAAGGGTCTTGGCGATAATTGCCGCGTAGGATCGACTGAGCATCCGTTTTCCAAAGGTATCGGAAAAATAATCCGAAAACCCACTATATTTTTTGCACAGTTCTAAAAACCAACCGCCGGGAAGCAAAAAAAATGTCGAGTCTTCAATGACTTCCATGGTTCGCACAGATAGACCATCATTGAGAAGCATGGAAATGCCACCATAAATATCTCCCTCAGACAAGATCCCCCGCATCGTTTTTTCGCCGTTTTCTTCAAAATACCGTTCAGCCGCACCTTTTTGCAGGATATATAGATAACCGAGTCGTGTCTGTCCTTGAACGAATAGAACCATGCCTTTGGGAAACGATGCCCGTGAAAGCTGCCTGGCCGTCCGTTTAATTTCCTCTTCGGGTAAAAAGGTGAATGGATCCACACCGGAGAGAAACAAGCCGGCCTGGCCGGTTCGGGTAATTTCGTCTAAATGCTCGTCGAATATATTATGGCTGAAATTATCCAGAAAAAATTCATAAAAAGCCTTATTCTTAGCGCACACCGCCATGATAATCGTGCTCGGGATAGAGATTGCCTCCACATGCGTATCCGCTTTTGTGGTCCGCAGCGATACGCCAGCATTGAGCATGACCGATATCCCGCCAAAGACTTCTCCCTTTTTGATATGCCCGGTCAGCGCCAAATCGTCCTTTTGTTCTTGATACAATGAAAGCTGACCTTTCATGATCACGAGCACATTTTCTATTTTTGTCTTTCCCTGCACGGCAACCGGGTGACCCTTTGGCAGTTCAATAAAGGTAGCCTTGCCGACCACTAAATCCAACTCATCTTTAGTAAGGAATGAGAAATGGGGCATCGTCGACAGGAAAGATAGGGCGCGTTGTTTCATTCGGTTATCCTTTTAATACCCTCAAGAATCTGCGTGAGGCAAGAAACCGCTCCGAACGGTTACCCACTGGCATTGATCGATAATTGTCGATCAAAACGATTAAATCATCAACCTAAACCGATGTCAACGTTGAGGGGACAGCGCCTCAGGGTAACCGCATTTGGATTCGTTTGATGTTTATATATAGGTCGTTTTTGGACGAATCGACCGGGAGAGAGAATAGCGTCGGGTAGGACGAATCAGGACAGTCGACGGTGCGGTCAATACCATATAAAGAAGAATTGAATCAAGCTGGCCCCGTTGCCGATCAAAAAAAAGAACGGTAACGGGGCACAGCGAACAGCAAATACAAGGGCGATCTACCCCTTACAACAGCTCGGCCATTTTTTCGGCCACAGCCTTGAATGCCTGACTAACCGGAGATTTCGCATGCTCTTTTTGATAGGAAACACCGGCATCACCGCAAACCACCATCTGTTGGTCAAAAGGGATTTTCCCTAAAAAGGGAATGCCTGAATCCTGGGCGGTCTTCTCTCCACCGCCGGAGCCAAAAAGATCGATGACCGTCTGACAGTGGGGGCAGGCAAATCCGCTCATGTTTTCGATCAAGCCAAAAATCTCCATCTTCACCACTTTGCAAAAATTAATCGATTTTCTGACATCTGCCAGCGATACTTCCTGTGGCGTGGTAACGATGATCGCTTTGGCGTCACTGATGGTTTGAGCGACGGTCAAGGGTTCATCACCGGTTCCCGGAGGCGCATCGATCAACAAATAGTCAAGATCACCCCATTCCACATCGGCGATAAATTGCTGGATGGCCGAGTATTTAACCGGTCCCCGCCAAATGATCGCATCATCTTTGGTTGGCGTCAGGGATTCGATGGAGACGGCACTCAGATTATCTGAATAGGGCATTGGACGGAGTTTTCGATTGTCGTTCAGTTCCAGCATTCCGGACAGTCCGAGCATTCTGGGCACATCCGGTCCATGCAGATCGACATCCATGATGCCCACCTTATGGCCCAAAGCGGCCAGGGCCAGGGAGAGATTGACCGAGGTACTTGTTTTTCCCACCCCCCCCTTGCCACTCATGATGATAAATTTATGTTTGATGCGCCCCAAAACACCTTTAACGGCGATCTCTCGCTGGGCTTGAGGGTTATCCTGTTTTTTTGCTTCATCCATGCTGCCTTGAATCTGTACCATCGTTCGCCTCCAAATCAGGCCAAGTCTTCAACTTCCGTCCTTAGTGTTGCCATATCCCAAAGGATACGTAGTGCCCATCCAGAAATGGCCAGGTCAATTGTATTTTGGCCGATATCGGTGTTGCACGAAAAATTTTATCCTCGGAATATCAACCATATGCACCCCAAGGGCATTTCCTTCGGGCACCTCTGGTAAAATTTTTCGCGCGCCTTGATCTCAACCAAATTTTCCTATTTCTGGATGGGCACTACTCAAGCCGGGGTGGTGTTTTTATTCGTCCAGATAACGATAAAAATCATCTTGACCGCAAGCCGGGCAGGCCTCGGGCCGCCCCGTTCCCAGTGGTTCATCCCACTGATGTTGGCATTTTCGGCATGAAAACTGGCGTTTTTCATCAATCATTTTGAAGTTACCACCATCGATTTTGATGGCTTTCCCATTGATCAGCGCATCGGCGACTGTCTGCCGCGCCTTGTGGAGGATACGACCAAACGTCGCCCTGGAAACGCCCATGCACTGACCTGAGTCCTCGTGGGACAGCCCGTCTAAATCCGCCAACCTGAGCGCTTCCCGCTCATCTACTGTAAGACAAACCTCACTGAGGTCAACCATGGGGATCCCCCGTGGTTTGAAATAGCTGATTTTCGGATTGACTGCTACGAGTCGGTCTTTTCTGGGTCTACCCATGAGTCCTCCAATATAGCATATGCTCGCTAAGAGCTGTTAGTCTTTCCGCCTGCGAAAGTCAAGTCAATTTATCTTTGTATAGTAATCACGTGTATCCTTACTCAATAACCAAAAGGTCCCAAGGCTCGTAAACAGCACAACCACCACACATAATATGGTCGACAGCTTGTTGGTGGGAACGAGGAGAAAGTAAAAGAGGTCATTGATGACAATAAACGCGTTGCCCAAAACAACAAGCGCCCTGGCCCATTTCTTCATTAAAACAAAGAGGATGCATAAGCAAAGGCTGACCACAGCCATTTTCATGATGTCCTTGGATGAGCCTTCCAATATTGCCTTACCCCTGAAAAGGGAATAGATGAATAGCGGATGGCAGCACCATGCGGCAACTAAGGTGAAAAAACTTTTTTTTAAACTTGCCGGAGCGTCGTTGAAACGGCCAAGAAAATCATTCATGATGTCTTTTGCCTCTCCATCCAATGGACGTGAATTAATTACCAACCCCGTTTACGACGAGGACCTGCCCCACATGAATAACGGTCCCCTCTGATAACTTATTGATCGATTTCAGTTCATCAACCGATAAGTTATATTTTCGGCTGATACGATAAAGGGTGTCGCCCTTTACGACAGTATGCGTTTTGGTCGTTACCGATTTTTTGGTGATCGCCGGTTTTTTGGTAACTGCCGGTTTCTTGGCGGGGGCGGGTTCGTTGCGGGTTGGTTTGTCGATGGTTGGTTTTTCGAGTTCGCCGAGTCTTTGCATCGTTTGATTGGCTTTTTTTTGCAACTCATCCAGACTCATGGCAAGGTGATCCATTCTCAGCGACATGGATGCTTCTGAACGATCGAAACGTGTCTTGAATGTCTCGAAAGATTTGGCTTGCTCCCATATGCGGGTTACCTTTTCATCCACGCCGTCGACCTTTTGGAGTCTTTCTTCAAGCTGCTGGATTTTCTTTTCCAAGGCATCGACCCGGGCCTGGTCGGCCTGACTGTTGAATATGGACCCCAGTTCCAGTATCAAAAAAAGGACCACCGCGATACCAAGCCCTCCAAAAATAAAGCGCAATGGTATGCCGGATAATAAAGATTTTTTTTTCAAACTGTTTTCCTTGAAGGAGGTATACCCATCATCTTCGTAATACAGGTCATTCTCCTCATGGTTCTCACCGTCGGTTTTTCCAGTATCCTTCCACTCCATCGCCACGCCTCCGCCGCACTCATTGACGCGTTTATGAGATTTTAAAGAATGCCCAATGAATTTGCCCTTCTATAAACCAAAAGACCGACTGACATCAACCCTAATTGCTTAGTTTTGCCTTGTATTGACCTGCAGATTTTTTTCCACTATTGTGCAACCAGTGCTTCGAGCCCATGTCGCCATTTGATCAACCCCAATCACAGGACCCATGATGACGACCAATCATTCACACCGTTTCATCGAAGAATTCGACGGATTCATTGGCTTTGGCCTCAATGCTGAATCCGATATGGATACCGTTATTTACTACCTACAAAAATTTTCCGATGACCAGTTGATGCAACGATTACGCGAACGAATGACCGACGAAGACCGCGAAGCCATTTTCAATTTAATTTCCGGCCTTCTGAAAAAACATTTATCGGAGCCTGAATATCACCGCTATTTTTTGAAAGACAACCATGAATAGTGCCGTTACCGATTTCAACGTGTGCCGGATAGTAACGTCATGCTCAACCCGACCCAACTAAAACGCTATGCCGAGGTATTGATATGGGGGCTTCGCACAGCAAGAAGCCAGCCTTTTCGTAAAGGCGATATTGTCATGTTGCGGTTCAATATCGATGCGATTCGATTGGCGGAAATACTCGAGGCCCGACTGCTTGAAATGGGGCTGAACCCGGTCCGTCGCCTGAATCCAACGCCGGAGATGGAAAAAAATTTTTTTCGTCTTGCCAACCGCAAGCAACTTGTCTTTGACCCACCGGGGGAGGCGGATCTATACCGGCATCTAAATGGTTCGATATTTCTGCACGCACCGGCTTCCATTACCCATTTAAGCGCCATCGATGCGAAAAGGATCAGCCGTTTTACCGTTTCCAAGAAGTTTCTGCGGGATATCGTCGATGAACGCGAACAAGCCGGTCTATTTAGTTGGACCTTGTGCATACTGCCCACCGCCGAACTGGCACGCCATGCCGGTCAGTCCGATAGTGACTATTGCAAACAAATCGTCAAAGCCTGTTTCTTAAATCGCAAGGATCCGGTCGCTCACTGGAAGGCGGTGTTTAAGAATGCAGGGACGATAAAAAAATGGCTCAACGGTATGCGGGTGAAACATTTTCATGTTGAATCGGACGACATCGATTTAACCGTCACACCGGGTGACCAAAGAAAGTGGATCGGTATTTCAGGACACAATATCCCCAGTTTCGAGTTGTTTCTTTCACCGGATTGGCGGGGCACCAATGGTCATTATTATGCCGATCAACCCTCCTATCGGAGTGGGAACTTGGTCGACGGAATTCGCCTGACATTTAAAAAAGGCGTCGTCGTCGATGCGGCGGCTGATACCGGCCTCGATTTCGTGACCAAACAACTGAAGATGGATCGTGGTGCATCACGCTTGGGTGAATTTTCTTTAACCGACAAACGATTTTCAAAAATCGATCAATTTATGGCCAACACGCTATTTGATGAAAATTTCGGCGGCCGCTGGGGAAATTGCCATATCGCTCTGGGGGCCAGCTATGCCCACACCTATCGTGGCGACGTTCAATCACTCACCAGAGCCAAAAAAATTCAATTGGGATTCAATGAATCGGCTCTGCATTGGGATTTGGTCAACACAGAGAAAAAGCGCGTCGTGGCCCATCTGACCGACGGTCGTCGAACAACGATATATGAAAACGGCTGTTTTTTAATTTAACTCATGGATCAAGGATCGGGTGCCGCCAACGATCTGGCCGTCTGCATGAGATTGCCGATCAAAAACGGTTTTGGGAGCACGCGATCGAACATGGCGTTGGTCAGTTTCCACGGCGTCCCGGACATGCCGATTACGGGTGTACGGCTACGGGATGAATTTCGAATGTGATCGACCACGACGTTGCCGTCCGGTTCGGCCATACAGACATCGGTAATAACAAGATCAAAATGACCGGAATCAAATTTATCGATCCCCATTTTCCCGTCTTGGGCGGTTTCCACGTGATAGTTAATGCGCTGAAGAACCCGTTCGACAAGGCTGCACACCATTTTTTCGTCGTCTATTACCAATACGTTGCACACGAATGCCACCTGTGACGAATAGAATGATTAACACTGACACACGTTCCTTTTTGTATGCCTACTCCAAGATTTCGGCCTTGTCAACATCATATAGTATTTCCTTTTTTGAAAAACACTATATATGGCAAGCATCAATCATCCATAAAAAAACGGTCCGGTGATTAACACCGGACCGTTGGCCTCATAAAAATACGAATGGGACGGTTAGAGGTCAGACTTTATATTTCCCAAAATCCTCGGGTGAAAGCTTTTCAAGATATTCGGCCCACTTCTTTCCCTCCTCACTGTCATCGAGCGCTTCACCGCTGTCGTCCTTTCCCACGCGAGATTTTTCAATAACCCGATCATCCACGAAAATCGGGGCTTTGAATCGCAACGCCAGGGCAATGGCGTCACTGGGGCGCGCATCCATGGTAAATGAATGGTCTTCGGCGGCAAAGTGAATTTCCGCGAAAAACGTGTTATCTCTGAGGTCACAAATATCGATACGATCGATCTGAACGTTCAACAGCTGCGTGAGATTTTTAAACAGATCGTGGGTCATGGGGCGATCGAATTGGATATTTTGAAGCGCCGAGGCAATCGAGGTCGCCTCCAGCAAACCTATCCAAATCGGCAGGGTCTCGTCCCCATCTTCCGTTTTAAGCAGGATAATGGGCGTATTGGAGGCTGGATCCATGGCCAGTCCCGCAATGTTTACCTTATGCAGCAACGATGCGATCTCCTTTGTTGGATGGTTGATCCATTGTATTTTCGATCATGCGCCCTCGCAGGGAGTGAGCGTAGACTCCTTCTATCATGATATCCGCAAAGGCACCTGTCAACACTTGATTCCTTTGGATGCATTCCTCGGGGACCGTGAAATGGATGATATGGTTGGTGGAAGATCGACCGGACCACCGGATCATAGAATTATCCACCCCTTCCGGCTCGATACCAAGATTGCGGCTGGGGCCTTCGATCAGAACGGGCTGGATCGTGCCGATCATGGTCTGATGTTTCTCCAGAGTGATCTGGCGTTGAAGATCGAGTAATGCCTGAAGCCGATCCTTCTTGATACGCTCATCAATTTTATCGGAAAACGCAGCCGCCGGCGCAAGGGGCCGATCCGAATACATAAAGGCAAAAATACCATCGTAGCGAACGGTCTCTATCAAATCCAATGTGGCCTGGAACTGACGATCCGTTTCACCCGGAAACCCGACGATAAAATCCGAAGTAATGGCAATATCCGGGCAGGTCTCTCTGAGACGATTGACTTTTTCCAGGTATGTATCACGACGATATCGACGATTCATACGCTTTAAAATCGAATCGTCACCGGATTGAACCGGCAGGTGGATGTGATGACACAGCTTTTTCAAACCGCCAAAGGCTTGAATCAACGCTTCGGACAGATCCTTGGGATGGGAGGTGGTGAAGCGAATACGTCCCAATCCGGCAATCGCGTTGACCCGTCCAAGTAATTCGGGAAAACTGCATAGCGATTCTTTATTGCCGTAACTGTTGACATTCTGCCCCAGAAGAGTCACCTCGCGGATCCCCCGCCCTACCAGCATTTGGATCTCCTCGACGATGCGGTCGGGGTGACGGCTGGCTTCCCGACCTCGAACATGGGGGACCACGCAGTAAGTACAGTAATTGTCACATCCACGCATGATGGTTACGAAAGCCGATACCTGCTGCGCCTTCAACGGCCCGGCAACCACATCATCATGTTCGATGGTGTCGGACAGGCGCACATCCACGATGCGACAACGGGCGGACTCGATGCGACGCACCAAGTCGGGCAGACGAAAAATCGCATGGGTCCCGAATACCAGGTCCACATGGGGCATGCGGTTGATGATGGCGTCACCCTCCTGCTGAGCCACACAACCGCCAACGGCGACGATCAGCGAAGGATTCGCGCGTTTGATTTTCGCCAAACGCCCCAGCGCGCTGAACGCTTTTTGTTCGGCCTTTTCACGGATGGTGCAGGTGTTGACCACCACCATATCCGCTGTATGGACGTCCTGGGTAAGCGTATACCCAAGCGAAGCCAAGACGCCGGCGATCTGATCGGCATCATAGACGTTCATTTGACATCCGATGGTGCTAATGTGAAGTTTTTTTGTTTTCATTGCTGACGATGGGTCTTTCTTCGATGGCGATGGATCCCTTGTCGACGCCGGTAGTTAACAATGCCTGGTCTATCTCAACCAGGTCAAAATCGTTTTCAAATTCAAATAATACGCGACGTATCGCAATTGCACATCCCGCTGCGATGGTGACTCGGATTACGGCCTGATGGGGATCGAGCGTCGTCACGACCGCCATGTTGTCATAGGCTTCAAGAATAAATTTGATGAAACTGATTTGACGCCGGTCAACCCGATAGTACAACACCGTTGGTTTCATGCCACCTACCACTTGATTGCCGGCCTTGACAAGGCCGAAAGTAATGATTCCTACTTGTAGATGCCCGGTGAATAAGATATGCCCCCTGCATGAAAAAACAATGGCAGATTCTCAACCCGGATCCCGGAACCGTTAAAACGCTCTCTGATCGACTGCGATGCCATCCATTACTGGCAAGGCTAATGGCCATTCGCGGGATCGCGTCCACGTCCCAGGCCAATCGCTTCCTCAACCCGTCATTTACCCATCTAACCGCTCCATGGGAATTGGCCGACATGCGTATTGCCGTCCGGCGCATCGGCCATGCGATCTCCCATGGCGAAAAGATTATGATCTTCGGCGATTATGATGCCGACGGGGTCACGGCTACCGCCGTGCTGGTGACGTTTCTTAAATGCTGTGACGCCCGGGTCGGATACGCCATCCCCCATCGGTTGACCGATGGTTATGGCATGGGCCTGGACTTTATCCGCAACCGCGCCCATCCATCCGGTATCCGTTTAATCATTACCGCCGACTGTGGATCGAGTAGCGCCGAGGCGATTTCCCATGCACGCCGGCTCGGCATCGACACGATCATCACCGATCATCATCCGGCCGACCCGTTTCCCCAGGAGGCCCTCGCCGTGGTCAATCCGACCCGGCCTGACTGTCCGTCCGGACTGTCTCATTTGGCCGGCGTGGGCGTGGCCTATTACTTGATCATCGCTCTCAGGGCCCACCTGAGAGAAAAGGGTTTCTGGAAAACCCGCCAGGAGCCCAATCTGAAACGGTTGTGTGACCTGGTCGCCATCGGAACCATTGCCGACGTCACCCCGCTGGTGAAGGAAAATCGCGCCTTGACCGCCGCGGGATTAGAACAAATCAATCGTGGCCGGCGCCCGGGCATCGCCGCCCTGATGAAAATGAGCGCCCCGGCGCATCAAACGGTTGATGCCGAGACGATCGCCTTCAAGCTGGCACCGCGCATCAATGCCGCCGGCCGCTTGGTCCATGCACGCATGGCCTGTGAGTTATTGATGACCGAAGACCCCAAAAAAGCCGCGCACCTGGCCGCCGCGTTGTGCCGGCTTAACAACCGGCGCCAATCCATGGAATCCGACCTGTTGGCATCCATCCTTGGCCGCATCGATCAAAGTGAACCGCCAACAAAACGGTCGGTCCTGGTGGTGGACGGCAAACACTGGCACGAAGGTATTCTGGGAATCGTGGCCGCCCGTCTGACGCGCCACTTCAACTGTCCGTCGGTAGTAATCAGCTCGCGAAACGGCATCGGCAAGGGATCTGCCCGAAGCATTGCCCCCATCGATCTAACCGCGGCCCTCGACCAATGCAAGGATCTGTTGACACGTTTCGGCGGGCATCCCATGGCCGCCGGAGTGGTTCTGCCCACGGCCAACATGCACGATTTTCGGGCCCGACTGAAAATCATCGTCGACCGCATGGCTTCCGTCGACTCACGCCGCCCCATTATTCATATCGACGCGTCCCTTCCACTGACCGAGTTGAGCCCCTCCCTCATGAAAAGCCTGCAGCGGCTAGGGCCATTCGGCCAGGGCAACCCCGCCCCCCTGTTCATGGATACGAATGTGCGGGTCACCCAGAGCAAGATTATTGGCGGAAGCCACCGGCGAATGATCCTGCAGAGCGGAAAGGGCCGCGGTGGATCCTTTCCCGCCATTCAGTTCAATGTCGCCGATCGGTTATCGTCTGTGCCCGATCGGTTTGAGAAAATCGCCTACCGTCCCCAGTGGAACTACTGGAACGGGAAAACATCTCTGCAACTGCTAATCGAGGAAACCCAATCGGCATCCTGATCCAAAAAACCATGTAAATGGGCGACGCCGGATTAATCGCCCTGCGTTGACGGTTCCCAATCTGTCTTTTAAATTATCGGATTACTCTTTTTTGCTTGCATTGAAACGGTCATCTTTTTATAAAGAGCCATCGTAGCTCGATGAACAATCCATTAACGACAGGTGATCGAACATGGCGAAAGTTTTCAGACCCAGCAACCGTGAATCCAGCATTCTATCCAAAATAGAATCATCAAAGGAGCACGCCCGGCGGACAGCCATTAACATGGTCAGGGAAGATCCGGCCAAGTTCGCCAATCCCATTGCCATGAAACTGGTGGAAGAAAAACTGGTGGAAACGACCAGCAAGAACATACTCGAAGAACAAATCCAGAAGTGTCTGGAAACCCTGTCCCATGCCGATGAGTTCGATGTGGACTACATGATCGCCCCGTTTCGCAACCTGGTACAGCAACCCAATGTGGTCAGCCTGTACTGCACCGCCTTCGTGATTGAGAAGCTGATCGATCACAAATCGGTTGTGGATATATATGGTTCGGATGCAGATATATACATGTGTATCCACAAGCAGGTCGCCAAGCTGTTGCCCTAGCAAGGGGCCTTGATGGGCTCACACTTTTTACCCCGTCTGGTCAATACCCCCTTTGACGACCCTGCCCTTTTCGTCCCTTTTCGTTACCAAAACCGGGCGCTTCTTTTCGATGTGGGTGATATCAGCGCCTTATCGGCTCGGGATATTCTCAAAATTTCCCATATTTTTGTCACCCACACGCATATGGATCATTTTATTGGATTCGACCGCGTGTTGCGTCTCCTGCTTGGCCGAGACAAAGACTTGCATGTCATCGGTCCCCAGGGATTTTTGTCCAATTTGGCCGGCAAACTGGCCGGTTATCGCTGGAACCTGGTGAGAAACTACCGCAACCGCTTCTGCCTGCATGTGACCGAACTCCATCCAAACCGTGCCTTGGTCGGCTGTTTTCCCTGCCACAACGGTTTTACTGCCCAAGGCGAGATCCGCGAGCACCGCTTCGACGGCACGGTGGTCAGTGAACCGGAGCTGGTGGTCCGGGCCGTTCACCTCGATCACGGCACACCGGTGCTGGCCTTTGCCTTGGAAGAGCGCTTTCACGTCAACATTATTAAAGCGGCCCTCGACACCCTGGGGCTTTCTCCCGGCCCCTGGTTGAACCGTTTCAAGGCCTTGCTCTACGACAATGCCGCCACCACCACCCTGGTCGAGATTCCTGCCCCTTCAACCGGGCAACCCGCAAGGCGGATTCCGTTGGGAACGCTGCAAACCGCCATCGCGCGCTTACGCCCCGGACAACGCCTGGCCTATATTACCGATGTGTCCGGAACCCCTGAAAACATGCAAAAAATGATCACTTTGGCCAACGGCGCGGACATCTTGTTCGTGGAAGCCGCTTTCTCTCATCACCATCGCGACATCGCCCTTGCCAAACACCACCTCACGGCCCGCCAGGCCGGAGAACTGGCTCGGGCCTGTGGGGTCAGGCAATACCACCTGTTTCACTACTCACCCCGTTACACGGATTGTCCGGCGCTATTGGAAGAAGAGGCGCGGGCCGCGTTCAACGGTCAGGAGTGAGAAATTACGCCCTGCCACGTTGGGCCCTGGGAATCCGGTCTGCCAGACGATCAATGGTAATGGATGGCATAATCGGAATCGATATTGCCACGCCTTGCCGCCAGGGTCAAGCCGCCATGGTTGCCAGCGCACCGGCAATTCCGGCCAAGGTGGAAATGGGGAAAAAGCGTTTGGGCAAGGGGATCGAAGGGACATACATCATCGCCAGCAAAATGGCCGTAATCACCAATGCGATCCAAGCCAACGGACCGCCTCCCACACTTTGCACCACGGCGACCAGGATGCCCCACGCCAAGAGATGAACGCTGGCCGCCACCCGCAAGGCACCGACGGTTCCCAGCCAGGCCGGCAGGCTGCGAATCTGGTTCTGCCGATCGCTGTCGATATCCATCAGCGCATAGATGATATCCGCGCCGCTGAGCCAGCAAAAGACGAAGCCGCCAAAAAGCATCACCCCCGGAGAAAACCATGGGTGGCCGGCGGCGGCCACAAAGGCGCCCAGTGGGGCCAACGCCAGGCACAAACCGATGCCAAAATGGCAAAGCGGTGTAAACCGCTTGAGCAGTGAGTAACCCAGCAGCGGCACTAACGGAATCGGGGCCAGAATCAGGCACCAGCCCCCAAGCCACCAGCAGGAAAGCAAATAGACCATCAATCCGCTGACGGCAATCGAGAGCGCCAGGGTCAGGGTCATCTTACCGGCTGGTAACTCGCGGCCTGCCGTGCGTGGATTCAGGCGGTCAATATGCCGATCCAAGATACGATTCATGGCCATGCCAAAGACCCGTGCACCGATAGCGGCCAAAAGGATCAAAAACATGACGCCCACAGAAGGGAACCGCCCCCCTGCCCCCAGCCAGGCACCGGCGAAAATCAACGGCAGACTAAAGACCGTATGCTCGATCTTGGTAAAATTCAATATGTGGGTTAGGGTTGATTCGGATTTCATGTTTTTCTTTATGGCATTCCAGATCGGCGCCCTTATCCCCGGGCAAATTGACGGCCGTTGCCCCGGCGGCCATTGCGTTCGCTGACACGCATGGCGCTGGCCGCATCGCTACAGCGGGATTGGACCCCGGGGTAACCCAAAATCGAGTTGACCTCGCGGGTCATGGCATCACAGTAGTGAATACGCAAATCCTCGGGCATTGATATAACGGCTTCGGCTCGATCCTTGAGTCGTATGTGCACAAACCCCTTGCAGGAACCGGGATAACGCTTGAGGGTCTGCTGGACACGGTGCAGCGTATCTCGATCGGTCCGCTCGGAATCGACCATCAAGCGTACCTCCACCGCCCAGGTTTCTTCGGCTTTCTCCATGGGAATGATCGCATCGGCCAGGATTTTCACCCCGTTGTCTTCGACTTGGGCCGTCCCCTGAACCAATACGGCCGTATCGGGGGTAAGCAGATCTGCGCAGCTGGCATAGATCGACGGGAAAATCACAACTTCGACGCCACCGTTTAAATCTTCCACCGTAGCGAACCCCATGAGTTCTTCTTTTTTCGTACGAATTACCTTGGCACTGCTAATCGTCCCCCCGATACGAACCGCGCTTTTATCGTCGATTTCCTTGATGGTCAAGGCATTCACGTTGGTGAACTTTTCCATCGTTTCCCGGTACTGGTCCAGGGGATGGCCGGTAACGTAAAAACCGAGGGTTTCCTTTTCCTGCTGCAACTTCTCATGGTCATCCCACTCGGCAATGGCGGGAACGGCCGGCAAGTTGATGGGGACCATCTCTTGCCCCCCCATGTCAAACAGACTCATCTGGGCGCTGTTCTTTTCCCGCTGGATGCGCTGACCGTAATCCAGGGCCTCTTCCAGCACGGCCATGAGACGGGAACGGTAGACACCCGTGGAATCGAAGGCACCGCAGCGGATCAGGCTCTCCAGAACACGCTTGTTGACCTTGTTCAGATCCACGCGCTGACAAAAATCAAAAATAGACGAAAACGAGCCGTTTTCCTCCCGTTCCTTGATGATCAAGTCCACGGCCGACTCACCCACATTTTTAACCGCCGCCAGGCCAAACCGGATGCGCTCACCCACGGCGGTAAAGAATGTGGAGCTTTCATTGATATCCGGCGGCAGCACCTCGATACCGTGGCTACGGCATTCATTGATGAACTTGACCACGCCGTCGATGGTGTCGATCTCACTGGTCAGCAAGGCGGCCATGAATTCAACGGGAAAGTGGGCTTTGAGATAGGCGGTCTGGTAGGCAATCAGGGCATACGCGGCGCTGTGGGATTTGTTGAAACCATATCCACCAAACTTTTCGATCAGATCAAACAGATCCGTGGCGATTTTTTCATCTACACCGTTTTTCACCGCTCCGCTGATGAATTTTTCCCGGTGCTTGGCCATCAGCGCCTCGATCTTCTTACCGATGGCTTTTCGCAAACTGTCCGCATCGGCCATGGTATAACCGGACAACTCACCCGCCACCTGCATGACCTGTTCCTGATAGACGATCACGCCATAGGTCTCCTCGAGGATCGGTGCCAGGGACTCAACGGGGTAGACGACTTCCTTGCGCCCGTGCTTGCGGT
Source organism: uncultured Desulfosarcina sp. (assembly GCA_963674765.1). Lineage (GTDB taxonomy): Bacteria > Desulfobacterota > Desulfobacteria > Desulfobacterales > Desulfosarcinaceae > Desulfosarcina. Next base: position 6,587,774 of record OY771548.1, read on the forward strand.
CCACAAAATCGTCGACCATGCCGCTGTCCAGGGGGCCCGGACGATAGAGAGCCACCAGAGCGGTCATGTCCGCAAAGGATTCGGGATGCAGCCGCACCAGCAGATTCTTCATCCCGCTAGATTCCAGCTGAAACACACCGGTGGTATCACCGGCCTGGAGCAGGGCAAAGGTTTTTTCGTCGTCAAAGGGTAGATGGTCCAGATCGGGCACGGTTTTTCCCTGAGCCTCGATACTCTTGAGGGCATTGTCGATGACGGTCAGGTTGCGCAGCCCCAGAAAATCGAATTTGACCAATCCGATATCCTCGACTTTTTTCATATCGAACTGGGTGACCACCTCCCCCTTTTTACCTTTGTACAGGGGCAGATACTCGACCAGAGGCTTGTCACCGATGACCACCCCGGCCGCATGGGTAGAGGCATGCCGGGAGAGCCCCTCTAGGGCTCGGCTAATATCGATCAATTCGGCGATGCGCGGATCGGCATCGACCATCGCGGCCAGTTTGGGCTCTTCCTTCAGAGCCTTGTCGATGGTCATCTTGAGGCTGTCGGGGATCAGTTTGGCGATGGTGTCCACCTCGGCCAGGGGCAGTCCCAGAGCCCGGCCGACGTCACGAATAACCAGCTTGGCCTTCATCTTGCCGAAGGTGATGATCTGCGCCACATAATCGCCGCCGCCATAACGTTCGACGACATAATTGTACACCCGTTCACGGCCGTGAATGCAAAAATCCACGTCGATATCCGGCATACTGATCCGCGATGGGTTCAAGAAGCGTTCGAAGATCAATCCGTGCTCGATGGGGTCAAGATCGGTAATGAACAGGGCGAAGGAAACCAAGCTACCGGCGGCGGATCCGCGCCCCGGCCCCACGGGAATGCCGTTCTCCTTGGCGTAGCGAATGAAATCGGCAACGATCAAAAAGTAGCCGGGAAAGCCCATGTCCTTGATGGTCTTGATTTCATACTCCAGCCGCTCCCGGTAAACGCTCTCGTCCAGATCGGGTTTCTTCTCACGGATGACAGCCATGCGCCGTTCGTATCCCTCACGCACCATCTCATCGAACAGTTGATCGGCGGTTTTGCCTGACTGGGCGTCGAATTGAGGGAAATGATAGGTGTTGAAATCAAATTCGACATAGCAGCGATCGGCAATGGCCACGGTGTTTTCGATGGCTCCGGGGTAATTCCCCAACGTGCGCCGCATATCCTCCGGTGACTTGAAGTAGAGCTGGTCGGAATCGAAAACAAACCGGTCGGTATCGGTGATTACCTTTTGGGTCTGGACGCAAAGCAGGATTTCATGGGCTTTGGCATCCTGTTGGTTCAGATAGTGACAGTCGTTGGTGGCCACCAGGGGGATGGAAAGCCGCGTGGATAGGTCGACCAGCCCCTGATTCACTTTTTCCTGTGCGGGGATGCCGTTGTGTTGGAGTTCCAGAAAAAAGTTGTTTTCCCCAAAGGTCTTCAGATAAAAACGGGCGGCCTCCTCGGCCTTGTCCATATGGCCGGCCAGGATGTGCTGGGGGATATCTCCCTTTAGGCAGGCGGACAGCGCGATCAACCCGTCGGCATACTCGGCCAGCAGCGCCTTGTCGATGCGAGGCTTGTAATAGTACCCCTCCATTTGGGCGATGGAAGCCATTTTGCACAGGTTGCGATAGCCTTGCTGATTTTCGGCCAGGAGCACCAGATGACGGGTCCCTTCTTTGTCCTGGGGCGTCTTGTCGGCAAGGGTTCTCGGGGCCACATAACACTCACAGCCGATGATCGGCTTGATACCCGCCGACGTGGCCTGCTGATAGAAATCCAACGCACCGAACATGGTCCCGTGATCGGTCAGGGCCACCGCCGGCATGTCGAATTCCTTGGTTTTTTTTAGCAAATCACCCAGCCGAATGGCGCCATCCAGGAGACTATACTGCGTGTGAACGTGCAAATGGACGAAATTGGATTCGCTCTCGATCATATCTAATTGTCCACCCGGTAGTTGGGTGCTTCCTTGGTGATGATCACGTCATGGACATGACTTTCACGCATGCCGGCGGCGCTGATCTTGACGAAACGGGCCTTTGTACGCAAATCTTCGATGGTTCGGCAGCCCACATACCCCATGCCGGCCTTAAGGCCGCCAATCAGCTGGTGGATATTGCCCGACAACGTCCCCCGGTAAGGAACCCGGCCGACGATGCCTTCCGGAACCAGCTTGTCGTCACTTTCCTGCTCGGTCTGATAGTAGCGGTCCTTGCTGCCTTTTTTCATGGCTTCCAACGATCCCATGCCGCGGTAGACCTTGTAGCTGCGCCCCTGGAAAAGGATGGTCTCCCCCGGACTTTCCTCGGTGCCGGCAAAAAGCCCGCCAATCATGATGGTATGGGCGCCGGCACCAATGGCTTTGGTGATATCACCGGAAAACTTGATGCCACCGTCGGCGATCAGTGGCACCCCGGTCCTCTCCGACACTTCCCGGCAATTGACAATGGCCGAAATCTGGGGCACGCCGATGCCTGCTACGATCCGTGTCGTACAGATGGATCCCGGTCCGATACCGATCTTGATACCATCCACGCCGGCATCGACCAGGGCCTTGGCCCCCTCTCCGGTCCCCACATTCCCGGCCACCAATTGCATATCCGGGAATTCGCCTTTCAGCTGTTTGATGGACCGGAGCACATTTCCCGAATGGCCGTGAGACGTATCGATCACGATCACATCGGCACCGGCCTTGAGCAAGGCACCGGCACGGGCCATCATGTCCGGCCCCACCCCCACGGCGGCGCCGACCCTCAGCCGTCCCATGGAATCCTTGCAGGCATTGGGATACTTTTTTATCTTTTCGATGTCCTTTATGGTGATCATGCCGGTCAACCGGCCGTTTTTATCGACGACCAGCAGCTTTTCGATCCGGTGGGTGTGCAGCAGTTTCTTCGATTCTTCCAGACTGATGCCTTCGCTGACCGTGACCAGATTCTTGCTGGTCATGACGTCGCTGACCTTCTTGCTCATGTCGGTTTCGAAACGCAGATCACGGTTGGTCACAATACCGACCAGCTGATCACCACGGGTGACCGGTACACCGGAAATCCGATAGCGGGCCATCAACGTCATCACTTCCTCGATGGGGCGGTCGGGATCAATGGTCAACGGATCGACGATCATACCGCTTTCCGATTTCTTTACCTGGTCCACTTCCATGGCCTGGTTTTTGACACTCATGTTACGATGAATAAATCCGATCCCCCCCTCTCGGGCCATGGTGATGGCCGTTTGGGCCTCGGTTACGGTATCCATTGCCGCGCTGACGATAGGAATGTTCAGCGACAGGTCTCGGGTCAGCCGGGTATGGGTATCGACATCCTTGGGCAGGATATCCGAGTAACTGGGAACCAACAGGACATCATCAAAGGAATAGGCTTCCTCTGCGATTCGGTTGTTCATAAAATCCTCCGCGATCAAATGGAAGTTAACCGGGTAAATGGCAGTGGTGATCTTGGGTGTCGTCCTTCAACAGTCTAGCCGGTCCGGTCAACGGACCGGAAAAGGCTGGAGAAACGGGGCTATCGTATTCAAGATACCATCGGTTCCGGGGATGCCGGTGATGGATCCTGACGATTGGATCATGGCATGGTCCGGTGGGTAACCGATTAATCAAACAAGCTAACAAATGAATGTGCCTTTATCAATCTTTATTTGGCCGCTTGACACCCTCGCCCGACCGTAATAAGTAGATTCTTCTGTTTTTTCGGCAAAGGCAACAATCGTCATCGCCTTCTCTCCGAAAACGTGAATTTGGCTGTCGGCATTCGCCCAATAGGAGCCGTGGCATCGTCATGTTGTATACTATCAATCCAGAAAACCCCCAAACGCGTCTGATCGACCAGGTGGCGGAAATTTTAAAAGGAGGTGGGTTGATCGCCTACCCTACCGATACCTATTATGGTATCGGCTGCGATATCATGAACAAGCGGGCGATCGAAAAAATTTATCTGCTCAAACAGCGCAACAAGAACCAGCCCTTCAGCTTCATCTGCGCCGATCTGAAAAACATCAGCCAGTATGCCAAGGTTTCCAACTACGCCTACAAAACCATGAAACGGCTGTTGCCCGGCCCATTTACTTTCATATTAACGGGTTCCAAACTGGTGCCCAAAATCATGCTCACCAAGCGCAAGACCGCCGGCATTCGTGTTCCGGCCAATAATATCTGTCTGGACTTGGTGCAGGCCCTGGGCAATCCGATCATTTCAACCAGTGCCACCATGCCTGACGGCGAGGTCTTCCATGACGCATCGCTGATCCATGACCACTTCGGCTCACGTCTGAGCGCGGTGATCGACGGTGGGTCGGTGGCGGGCATGCCATCCACGGTGGTAAGCCTGGAAGATGATATACCGGAAATTATTCGTGAGGGGTTGGGGGATATCAGCCTCTTATAGTGCCCATCCAGAAATGGCTAATTTTCCCGATATCGGCGTTGCCCGAAAAATTTTATCCTCGGAATATCAACTATATGCACCCCAAAGGCATTTCCTTCGGGCACCTCCGGTAAAATTTTTCGGGCGCCTTGATCTCGACCAAATTTTCCTATTTCTGGACGGACACTAACTACTGCGGAATTCCAAATCCTCCCAGCGGATAAAGGCCTGTTCGAGTTCCGCTTCAACCTGGGATAGCTGCGCTTTGACCGCGGCGATGCGGTGGCTGTCCTGGCGGTAAAAGTCCGGCTCCGACATCACCTGAAACAACTCCTGCTGGTGTGCTTCCAGGGATTCGATACGCCCGGGTAAGGCTTCCAATTCGCGTTTTTCCATGTAACCCAGTTTCTTGGAACGGGTCACGGGCGATTCGATGGGATCGACGGGTTTCGGGGCCGACCGCTTTGGCGCCTCCGAAACAAGGGGCATCGGTCGTTGAATCAGCCAATCATCATATCCCCCGGCATAGCCCTGCACCCGTCCATGTTCTTCGAACACCAACGTGCTGGTGACCACATTGTTGATAAACGCCCGGTCGTGACTGACCAACAGCACCGTCCCGGCAAAATCCAACAGCAATTCCTCCAACAGCTCCAGGGTTTCCACATCCAGGTCGTTGGTCGGTTCGTCCAGCACCAGCACATTGGCGGGCTTCGAAAACAACTTGGCCAACAGCAGGCGATTCTTCTCACCGCCCGACAGCACCCAGACCGGCGTACGGGACCGTTGGGGCGCAAAAAGAAAATCTTTAAGGTAGCCGATTACGTGACGTCGTTTTCCGCCCACCTCCAATGTATCGCCATCGGAAATATTTTGTTGGACGGTTTTGTTCTCATCCAATTGATCGCGTAGCTGGTCGAAGTAGCGTACATTGAGGTTGGTCCCGTGTTTAATCTGACCCTGGTCAGGTGAAATTTCCCCGAGAAGCAGACGAATCAGAGTCGATTTTCCCGCACCATTGGGCCCTAGGATACCGATACGGTCTCCGCGCATGATCGTGCAGGAAAATTGCTTGACGATATCCCGGTCGCCATAGCCGAAACAAAGGTCGGTGGACTCGATGACGATCTTTCCACTTCGGGGCGCCGCCTCCACGGTCATGCGGACCCTGCCCATGCAATCGCGTCGGTTGCCACGGATCTCGCGCAACCGCTGCAGCGCCCTGACTCGCCCTTCATTACGCGTCCGCCGGGCCTTGATGCCCTGTCTTATCCAGGCCTCTTCGGCAGACAGTTTTTTATCGAACCGGGCGTTTTGATTGGCCTCTGCGGCAAGGCGCGCCTGGCTCTGCTTCAGATAGGTCTCGTAGTTACCATCCCATGCGAGAAGGGCACCTCGATCGATCTCCACAATCCGCGTGGCCAGACGACGGATCAACATGCGGTCATGGCTGATGAGGATCAAGGTGCCGGTGTATTTTAGCAAAAATGCTTCCAATCGATCGATGGCCGGCATATCCAAATGGTTGGTGGGCTCGTCGAGCAGCAGAATATCCGGCTGCAGGCAAAGGGCCGCGGCCAGAAGGACTTGCCGCTTCATACCGGCTGAAAAATCGCTGACGTCGTCATCCACGTTCAGGCCCATCTGCGAGGCAATACGCGCCACCTGTTGCTCAAGTTCCCAGCCATTTTCAGTGTCGATTGTCTGCTGTAACGTCAGCCACTGCTTGGCTGCAGGAGCGTTTGCGTCTGGATCGCCAAGCCGTCGGTAATCGGCCAGATGATGTCCGGCGGGACCCAATCGACGGCAGATGACCTCCATTACCGTTCCATGAAAGTCTTTGGGCACCTCCTGATCCAGGCGGCCGATCACAATATCCTGGGCGTGCATGACCTCACCGCTATCCGGCGTCAACCCACCGGACAGAATGTTCATCAAGGTGGATTTCCCCACGCCGTTGCGTCCCAACAGACAGATGCGCTCACCCGGCGCCACGGTCAGGTTTACATGGTCCAACAACTGAACGTCACCAAAATGCATGCAAATGTCACGAAGGGTAATCAGTGCCGTCATGAATTTATCCGAACCCGCCCAGCATTGACAAAATGATCAGACGCTGTTGAATGGTTTTGTAGAAAGTTGCAAAGTTTTCAATACAGTTCGTACTTCACCAAGCGTCCATCCAGTCCACCATTGCTGAGTGGTTTTTTCCAGGCGGGCTTCAGTCCGATACATTTGATCATTTCCCGGTTACCAAAATAGATATAGGCCGCCGATCCCTTGCAACGCTGTTTTAAATAATCACCCAAGCGCCGGTAAAAGGTTGGCATATCGCCGGCACTTCGCAAACGGATCCCATAGGGTGGGTTACACAGAAGGACGCGATTCTCGAGACGCTCGATTTTGAATAGATCCAAGCGCAGGACATTGACCGATCGTGCATGGGGAATCGATTTTAAATTGGCCCGGGTGGCGGCAATGGCCCGCGCATCGATATCACTGGCACACACCAGCCGTGGTGGCAATTTGCGGATATTTTTATCGGCCTCGGCTTTGACTTGCTTCCAAAGCTTGGCATCGAAATCAGGAAGTCGTTGGAATCCGAAATTTTGTCGCAGATAGCCCGCCGGAATCCGGCAATAGGCCAGGACCGCCTCGATAATCAAGGTTCCGGAGCCACACATGGGATCCGTGACGCCCATCTGTCCATCCCATTCGGACAGGGCCACCACAGCGGCGGCCACGGTTTCTTGCATGGGGGCATCCACGCTGTGGCTCCGGTACCCGCGACGATGCAGGCTGCCGCCAGAGGTGTCGATACTGATCGTTCCGCGGTCTTTATTCAAAAAAAGATTGATCCACAGATCCGGCGTTCGGGCATCCACATTTGGCCGCCGGCCAGAGGCATCTCTGAATTGGTCGGCCACCGCATCCTTGAGCTTCAGCCCCGCGAACCGTGAATGGGGAACACGGCTGCCCGCCGTGCTCGCAAATACGGCAAAGGTTTGATCCACATGGATGAAACGGGTCCAGTCTATCTTGCGCGCCGCCCGGTAAATGGCCTCGGCATCAGGGCAGTCAAAGGTATGGATCGGTGATAGGATGCGTGAACATAACCGGGTGCAGTAATTCACCCGGTAAAGGGTTTTCCGATCAGCTTGAAAATGAATGCCCCGCCGAACCGCTCGAAGACGGACCGCCCCTAAACGGGCCAGTTCATCGGCGCCCATGGTTTCCAGCCCGTCGGCAATTTGGGCAAAATAGTCATTATTATTGCGGTCGTCGACCATGGGGAAGGGTCACCTTAAAAAGTCGATCATGCATTCCCTTGGCGTCATCGTGGTGCCTTCCTTTTGGCCTTGTCGCTCCTGGAACGGGGGGGACGACCGGCTTGGCGACGGGGCGGACGATTTCCGCCACTGCTGGGGCGACGACGGCGACGGCGCGGGCCTTTCTTCCCTCCAGTGGCATCCCCTCCCCCAGTCGGTTTAGGTTTTTTGCGTCTGGGCGGTGGTGGCGGCAGCTCAAGCCATTTCTCATCCGGGGGGATGCAGTGGAGCGGTCGACCGATGAAATCCTCGATGGCCGGGATATAGAAAGAATCTTCCTCACAAGCGAAACTGATCGACGTTCCTGCTGCACCGGCGCGTCCGGTGCGTCCGATTCGATGAACGTAGTCCTCGGGATCGTGGGGCAAGGTGAAATTGATCACGTAATCCATGCCCTCGATGTGAATCCCCCGACCGGCGACATCCGTAGCCACCAGTACTCGGATTTTCCCATTTTTGAACGCTTCGAGGGTGCGAATCCGTTTTTTCTGGGGAATTTCTCCAGATAAAACCGCACAGTCGATGCGATAACGGTCCAGCATGGACGCCAACCGACGGGTTTCATCTCGCCGGTTACAGAAAATAAGGAGTCGTTCAAGTTTTTTCTGAACGATAATATTATAGGTCAGCGCAAATTTTTCATCGGTGGTGACAATATAGACCCGTTGCTCAACCGTATCCACGGCAACCTGCTGCGGCTCGATCTCAACGTTTACCGGATTACGGGTCCAACTGGCGCTCAGCCGGGTCACGTCCGGTGTAAGCGTGGCGGAAAAAAACAGGGTTTGCCGTTTATCCTTGTGGGGCGTACTGTAAACAATCTGGCGGACATCAGGAATAAAACCCATGTCGAGCATGCGATCCGCCTCGTCGATGATCAGCATCGTCACCTGGCTGAGATCCAGATCCCGGCGGCGCTTGAAATCCAGCAATCGACCGGGCGTGGCCACGATGATGTCGACCGCCTTGTCGTTTATTTGCCGTCGCTGTTTTTCGTAGTCCATACCGCCGAAGACGCTGACGATGGAAAATGGACAGTACTTGGCCAGCAGCCTGGCTTCATCGGCAATCTGAAGGACGAGTTCGCGTGTCGGCGCAATAATCAGCACCCGCGGCCGGCCAACGGGCGGTTTACCCTTGTACGTCGCACTCAGCAGGCGTGTCAAAACGGTGATCAAAAAGGCTGCGGTTTTACCCGTGCCCGTCTGGGCCCGACCGAAGGCATCTTGACCTCTCAATGTCGACGGTAAAATTTCGGCCTGGATGGGTGTACAATAAGAGAACTCGGCATCGGCTATGGCGTGCAGGACCGGATCGGGTATATCTAGATCATGGAACCGTGTTTTGCCCTCTTTTTCGGGAACGACGAACGTGTTGCGGTTCCATTGGGGTGACCGTTCAACAGGTCGATGGGGATCTTTCCGACGATTGTCCCGCGCACCATGTGCTTTTGAATCAGAGACCGTTTTTGGATCGTACCCACTTGTTTTTGCGGGTGTGGGGATACCATGGGAATGGACTGGCTCGGTGGGTTCAGGGCGTTTACTCTTGAAAAGTGCGCCCCGTATGGCGTTGATCAGTTTACCTATCAAAATTCAACTTACCTGCTGTTCCTTTCATTTATTTTTGCTGAATGAAACGCTTGAGTCGCCATTGTTCATCCGACCGTTTAGTCGACCCTTGAGGCAAAATGCGATTGACCGTTTTCCTAAAAAAAGCGGGCCATTCCGAGTTGGCCCGCGTTAATATACGAGGGTCATTTGAAAATTGCAAGCGGTAATGATGAAATCGTCAGGGCAACCGCAAATGGATCGGTTGTCTGTTTTTCATGGGCATGGCAGGAAAGACCGATGCCACCAAGGCAATCGCATGGTGAGTTCCGGGTTGCCTTTCTTCCCGAAATTAGAATGTCGATGAATGTCAAATACCAAATTAAAAATGCCAAATGGTGGTATTCTATCTATTTAAAATCGATTTCATCCTTCAATTGACAGTTGGGCTTTGGTATTTGACATTTTTCCACTTATGCTTGACCGTTGCATCCGCTTCCAAATAGGTGGGAAATGGCGTTCAAACTAAAGTCCATTTCTAATGATAAAAACTGCGATAACGAGTGCAGGGTAATAATCGCATTTTTATCCGCATCCCTTTTTCCCAGGCTGCGGATCCGCTCGAGCAACCCCTCGTTGACCAGCTGCACTTTTGCATAATTATTTTCCAACCGTTCAAAATCAAAGCGTTTCACCCGGCCTTTTTTGTACTCGAAATACTGTCCCAGCAAAAACAGCGAGGTGCTGCGCGCCGTCGTCTCCTCCACCGATGAAAAAGGTAGGTGAAATCGGGCCATGGGTTTGAGGAAATCCATGGTCGGGCAGTTGCTGGTCGCCATGATGATACCGAATATCGACGACAGGGCTTCCATGGCCGAGGTATTTTTTAAATAAGTACGGTCCACGGTCTTGCAGACCACCAGACAATTTCTATGGGAAAGAATGTTTTTGAATCGTTCCACCAAATCGACCATGTTCACGGCAATGGGGCAGACATCATGGGTATGGATCGATAATGGACAGCATTCGCACTGGTTATAGGCAAGCCCCGTCCAGGCCGGATAGGGTCCCGAGGATATGGGAATCATGGTCAAGGTTACCGGATCCAAGGCAATATGAAATTGGGCACGGCGGCCATCCTCGAGGTTGATACGATAGTGGAACCAATATTCCTTGTCGTTCATGGGTATCTCGCTGACGAATGCCTTACCCCGTCAGTTTATTTTACGAGGGAAGGCGCGATAAATAAATAATACCATCAGAATCATTTTTCATTTTTCATATTTCAATGCAATATTTATACCCTCTTACAAAAAAAAGGGCTGCGAGATCGATTTCGATACGCTTGCGCCGGCACGGTCACCCATAGCGAATACCGTCCACTGGATCCAAGGCGGATGCACTGGTTGACGGATAGAGCGTGGCAATAAAGCAAATCAGCACAGTGGATATTCCAATCACAAAGACATCGAACGCCTGCAGTTCGACGGGCAACGTAGATAAAAAGTATACATCCCCGGGTAATTTAATGAACGGATAGCGCTTGAGGATACTGCATAAGATAAATCCCAATACGCCACCGATAAATGTCCCCAACATGCCGATTACCAGTCCTTTGAAAATAAAAATGCGCCGAATATGCCGGTTGGTGGCGCCCATGGTTTTTAAGATAGCGATATCCCGTGTTTTTTCCATGACCATCATGATCAGGGCACTGGCGATATTAAACGCCGCCACGAGCACAATGAGCGTTAAAATAATAAACATGACTATTTTTTGTAGTCTTAACATGGAAAACAGGTTGCGATTCATTTGTATCCAGTCCCGTGCCCAAAAAGGAAATCCCATGTGGGTCACGATGGCATCCGCAATCTTTTTGGCCTGGTAAATATGAGTAACGCGCACTTCAAATCCGGTGGCCTGTCCGGGCATCTCGAGTAATCGCTGGGCCACGTCCAACCTGACGAAAGCAATGGCACCGTCATACTCGTTCATTCCGGTCGTGAATAGGTTGGCCACACGAAAACGCATCACCATGGGCATTTGATTGACCGCACTGCCCTTTCCCAGAGGGGCGATGAGATAAATGGGATCGCCCTGACCAACGCTAAGTTTTTCAGCCAGGACCCGCCCGATGATTAATCCCGGTGCGTGGCCTTCCGATTCATTGGCCGAAGCCGACGCCAGTGCCTGGGATAGGGAATGCCCGTCGGCAGTACGAATCGGGGGGGCCACATGGGATGGGTCTATCGCCTTGAGCACCGAGCCCGATACCCCTTGGGCACTTCTCAACATCACTTGCGTGTATATGAACGGACTGGCGGATTGAACGCCCGGGATGGACTGGAGTTCCTCCAAGGAGGCATCAATATCGCCAACCGTTTCACCATACCGCATGACGAGTACGTGGGATTCGATTCCTAGAATGCGCTTCTGCAACTCCGACTCAAATCCGGTCATCACGGCGATGACGATGATTAAGGCCATGACCCCCAATGCAATTCCAGCCGTGGCCAACAGATTAATCAATGAAATAAAGGTCTGCTTTTCGCGGGCTCTGAGATAGCGCAGACTCATAAACCAAGTGAATGACATGAATCGTTTCTTCCTTTTGACCCGATTCAGACGACGCACCCATGGCGGTTGGCGAATAAATAGGTCATTTGTGTTTTGTTTTTGGCAATAGGGCCCGATTCATGCTGCCACTCACATACCCGTCAAGATCCACGCAGATGTAATCAAACCCGATCTCACGCAATCCGACAACAAGCTGTTCGCGCATTTGATCGTCGACAAGTTTGGGCAACTGTTGCAGTCCAACTTCAATGCGCGCGATGTTTCCATGATGGCGCACACGCCCCCCAACTATTCCGGCATGCCCTAATAGCGTTTCCGCTTCTTTGACCTGTTCGATGGCTTGGCGGGTAATGGGGCTACCATAGGGAATGCGGGTGGCAATGCATGCCATGGATGGTTTATTCCAAACCCACAGCCCCCGTTCCCGGGCCATGACCCGAACCTCATCTTTGGTAAGACCGGCTTCCGCCAATGGCGCGATGACACCCAGTTCCCGGGCGGCACGCAAACCAGGACGATAATCGTTGAGGTCATCGACATTGACGCCATGGGCGAGATGCCTGACCCCCATTTCTTTTATCTGTTTCCACAATTGGCCAAAAATAATGGTCTTGCAAACGTAACAACGCTGCGGTGTATTAGCGACGAAATCGGCCTGGGTCAATTCGGCAGAGTCGATGATCCAATGCGGCACGGCCAAATCGTTACAGAGCGACGTGGCATCGGCAAGGTCCTGCTCGGGATGAATGGGTGAGCGGGCGGTTACGGCGATCAGACGATCACCCAATACATCATGGGCTGCGACCAGCAAGAGCGCGCTGTCGACACCACCGGATAGGGCAACGGCCAGTCTCTCAAGTGGCTTCAGAATCCCCGCCAGAGCCTTTTTTTTCTCCTCGATGGATGCCTGCATATCCGTCCTATTTTCGGGTCGTTGCCCTCGTGGCATCCACGCCCTAATCCCAAAAAAGCATTTACAATCAACACGTAATCTTTTATAAGTCGGGGTTGTCACACCGTTTTACTATAGGCCAATCCAATACCAAATTCAAAGGGGTTTTTCATGGGGAAAAAGAGTCTGATCAAATCTACTTCCAAAAAGAAGCGTGCACCGAAAAAAGCCGCGGCCTCAAAGAATCCAAAGAAAAAGCCAGCCGCTAAAACAGCGGCCAAGGCCAAACCGGCGGCAAAAACCACTAAAAAAGCCGCCCCCAAAGGCAAACCGGTTTCGGTGAAAGATCTTTTAAAGAAAAAATTTGACGTCGCTGTCCCCAAGCAGCTCTACACCGTACCCCCAGACAAGGCAGAGAAGTCCACCTTCGCTGCCGCCGATTTGCTGTCCGGTTATAACGCAGCGGACACCAAACGCATCAAAGGGCTTCTGGCCAACACCTATAGCGAGAAGGATCTCAAAGACGCTGCGGCAAAAGCACCCGCCACCGCGTCTGCGGCTAAAAAAGCCGAACCGGTTTCCGTGAAGGAACTTCTCAACAGAAAATTCGACGTTGTCGTTCCCCAAGAATTATACACCGTGCCCACGGACAAAGTGGAGACGTCTACGTTCTCCGCCCCCGAACTACTAGCCGATTACAGTGCCGATGACACGAAGCGGATCAAGGGGCTTCTGGCCAACACATACAATGAAAAGGATCTGAAGGCTGCCGCCGAAAAGGCTGCCGCCGAAAAGGCTGCCGCCGAAAAGGCCGCCGCCGAAAAGGCCGCCGCCGAAAAGGCCGCCGCCGAAAAGGCCGCCGCCGAAAAGGCCGCTGCCGAAAAGGCCGCCGCCGAAAAGGCCGCTGCCGAAAAGGCCGCTGCCGAAAAGGCCGCTGCCGAAAAGGCCGCTGCCGAAAAGGCTGCTGCCGAAAAGGCCGCCGCCGAAAAGGCCGCTGCCGAAAAGGCCGCTGCCGAAAAGGCCGCTGCCGAAAAGGCCGCTGCCGAAAAGGCCGCTGCCGAAAAGGCTGCTGCCGAAAAGGCCGCTGCCGAAAAGGCCGCTGCCGAAAAGGCTGCTGCCGAAAAGGCCGCTGCCGAAAAGGCTGCTGCCGAAAAGGCCGCTGCCGAAAAGGCCGCTGCCGAAAAGGCTGCTGCTGAAAAGGCTGCTGCCGAAAAGGCTGCTGCCGAAAAGGCTGCTGCCGAAAAGGCCGCTGCCGAAAAGGCTGCTGCCGAAAAGGCCGCTGCCGAAAAGGCTGCTGCCGAAAAGGCCGCTGCCGAAAAGGCTGCTGCCGAAAAGGCGGAGGCCATCAAAAAAGCCGCCGCACAAAAATCAGATGTCAAAGTATCCTATGAGCCCGCTCCGGTCCAGGCGCCAGCGAAAAAACCGTCGGATCCAGTGGACAACACGATTAAAATCGTTGCTGCCGGTTTGGCGTTTTTGGTATTGCTCATCATCGGTGCCAGCGTCTCCAATTCCTATAAATATTACTTGGCTGACAATCAAGGCATACTTGAAATATGGCAGGGCAAATTCGCGCCTTTGGGCAATAAGAAACTGATCGCCCTGCCTGGCGTGGCGATTCCGGAAACAATTAAGGCAGTCTACGACGCCGACGATGTTTATCCGTTAATTTTTCAATATTATATCGACGAAGCGGATGCCTTGCTTGAAGCTTCCACGCCAGATTTTGAACGCATCAAGGGAACCCTGAAGACCGCTTTGGAATACGGTTCGACAAAAACGCTACGAAATGTGGCCTATGCGCGTTTAGACAATATCGATCGGCTGATTCTCACCTACAAGGCCGAAGTCGCCGCCAGCCGGGGCACCATCGAAGATCTCACTGCCGCGATTGGCTTTCTCAAGGAAGTCAGCAATCTGACCTCGGATGAGACTCAGAAAGAGATGATCAGTCAAAAAATTGCCGCTCACGAAGCCTTGATTCAGCAGTTAGAGGAAGAAAAGGCCGCCGCGGAACAAGCAGCGGCAGAAGCGGCAGCCGCAGAACAAGCAGCGGCAGAAGCAGAAGCTGCCGAACAGGCAGCGGCAAAAACCGAAGCCGAACAAACGGATACGGATGACACCGGAGAGGGTTCCGAGGTAGTCGAACAAACGGCTGATTCAGAAACCGAGCACCATTAATCCGATTTCCATTCCTTGCCATAAAGGGGGAACCTCCCGGTCGTTGCCGGGGGTTCCCCTTTTTAAATGATTTTTAACAAGAAGATTTGACAAGCCGACGATTTCGAACGACAATGAATGGTAAAGATGATCGATGGTCAAAGCTTTTGATTGGTTAACACGCTATAGTGATAGAGTCGATGGCGCATAACTAACTTCGGGGAGGGGCACACTATGAAGAAGCTAGTCGAGGAAATTGCAAAGGCCCTTGTGGATGGACCAGAACAAGTATCTGTCAATGAAATCGAAAGCCATCAAAGCATAGTCATCGAACTATCCGTGGCCAAACAGGATCTGGGCAAAATTATCGGACGGAAAGGACAAAATGTGCAGGCCATTCGAACCATCCTGAATGCGGCGTCGGGGAAAACCAAAAAACGGATCATCTTAGAACTTTTGGAATAAAAGGATTCACGTGGCGGGCTCACGTCTGCCATAATCGCCAAGAAATCCAAAACAGGGATGATCGTCACGTTTTTGGTAACGAATGGACCGCATCCTTTCAACGAGAAGACTGGAACATCCGACAATGCGTGGGCTTTGCATCCACCGCTTTTTCGAGCTGTTCCAGAAACAGTTTGCGGGGCACTTCTCTGGCACCGAAACGCATTAGATGGTCCGTTTTGACCTGGCAATCGATCAATTTGAAATTCATGCGCTGCAGGTGTTGCACCAACCTGACGAAAGCCACCTTGGAGCTATTGCTCACTTGGCTGAACATGGATTCACCAAAGAAGACACGTCCCAATATCACGCCATATAAGCCACCGACTAGCTTATTCGAGTGCCAGGCTTCAACGGAATGGGCGTATCCATGCCGATGAAGTCGGCAATAGGCATCTTTCATTTCATCGGTGATCCAGGTTCCCTCGCCGTATGCGCGTTTGGTTTCGGCACAGCCACGGATGACACCCTCAAAGGCTTGGTCAAAAGTGATCTGAAAAACACGTTTATTGATGAAACGCCTCAGTGATTTTGAAATTCTCAATTCATCCGGATAGAGGACCAGTCGGGGGTCAGGTGACCACCAAAGAATGGGATCACCTTCGGAATACCAGGGAAAGATCCCACTCCGATAAGCCATCAGCAGGCGATCAACACTTAAATCTCCACCCACAGCCAATAGGCCCTCTTTAATGGCTAAATGCGCAGGTGGAAAGGAATGTCTTTTGGAAAGCGTGAAAACTGGCATCGAAAAATGTATTTGTCAGCATTGAGATAACGATACCGCTTACAGATAGTCGATCGTCAACCGATTTTCTACCCCCACATCCAGTTTTACACGGCCGCCCTTTTCCAGTTTCCCAAAAAGAATTTCATCAGCCAGAACATCTTTTATCTCTGTCTGAATCACACGCGCAAGGGGACGGGCACCATATCGCGGATCATATCCTTCTTTGGCCAGCCAGGTTCGTGCACTGTCCGAATAGCTGATGGTCACTTTCTTGGATGACAGCTGAACAATCAGTTCACTCATAAACTTATCGACGATCATCTCCATTATTTGTCGATCAAGCGCGTTGAACGTGATGATGCCGTCCAGACGGTTCCTGAATTCCGGGCTGAATATTTTCTCGATTGCCTTTTTCCCCTTGTCTGCCGAATCCCCCTTGGGATCCCCGAAACCAATGGTGGCGCTGCTCATCTCCCGCGAGCCGGCATTGGAGGTCATCATGACAATAACGTTGCGAAAATCGGCCTTTTTGCCATTGTTGTCGGTCAACGTGGCATGATCGAGCACCTGAAGAAGAATGTTAAACAGATCTTCGTGGGCTTTTTCAATTTCATCGAGCAGCAAGACACAGTAAGGATGCTTACGGACGCCGTCGGTGAGCAGCCCCCCCTGATCAAACCCAATGTAGCCGGGAGGAGCGCCGATGAGTCTGGCCACGGCATGTTTTTCCATATATTCACTCATGTCGTAACGCATGAATTCGACATCCAACAGACTAGCCACCTGGCGGGCGACCTCGGTCTTGCCGACCCCGGTTGGACCGGTGAAAAGAAATGAACCCACCGGCTTTTCCGGTTGTCCCAAGCCAGCCCGACTGCGTTTAATGGCGGTCACCAGCGCCGTGATGGCCCCATCTTGCCCATATACCACCTGTCGCAAACGGTCTCCCAGATGCTCAAGCTTGGCCTTGTCCGGCGTCGAAACATTGACCGCCGGGATACGCGCGATTTTAGCCACAATCTTTTCGATGTCCGCGGGGTGAATCTTCTTTCGATTTGACGCACCGCTGAGCCGAATGGCGGCACCGGCTTCGTCGATAACATCAATGGCTTTGTCGGGAAGATAACGGTCATTGATGTATTTGGCAGACAGTTCACAGGCGGATTTCAAAGCGCCTTCCGTGTATTCAATGTCGTGATGCGCTTCATAGCGTGACCGTAATCCCTTCAGGATTCGGATGGCATCCTTTACCGGGGGTTCCAGAATATCGATCTTTTCGAAACGTCTGGATAACGCCCGATCCTTTTCGAAATGATTCTTATACTCTTCGTAAGTCGTCGAACCGATACAACGCAGCTCACCCGTGGACAAAAAGGGTTTCAGAATATTACTGGCATCCATGGAACCGCTACTGGTCGCGCCGGCGCCCACGATGGTGTGAATCTCGTCGATGAAAAGGATGGCATTTTTGCGTTTCTTGAGTTCGCTCACCACACCCTTAAGGCGCTGTTCAAAATCACCCCTGAATTTCGATCCGGCCAGCATACCGCCCAGATCCAAAGAAAAGATGCGAACATCCTTGAGCAGGTCGGGGACCTCACCTTCCCATATTTTTTGGGCCAGGCCCTCGGCCATGGCGGTTTTCCCCACCCCTGGATCGCCTACAAAAATAGGGTTGTTTTTTCGGCGACGGCAGAGCACCTGCATGGTACGTTCCATCTCCGACTCGCGTCCGATGAGTGGATCCAATTTCCCCTTGGCGGCGCGGTCGATCAGATTGACGGTGTAACTATCCAAAGGGTTGGCTTTTTTCTTGGTGCTCTTTTGCTCTTCTTGGGTTTCCGTTTCCGGCTCATTGCTGGTGGGTTCCAATGGCAGCTCATGGGAAATCACCCGCAACACGTCCAGCCGGGTAATGCCTTCCTCAGTAAGGAAATAAACGGCGTGGGAATCCTTCTCCATAAAAATGGACGCCAAGATGTCACCGACGGCCACTTCCTTCTTTTCGGCAGAACGCACATGGTTGACCGCCCTTTGGATCACACGCTGAAACCCGACGGTCTGCTGGAGGACGTACTCATTTTCCTCGGGAATCATCTGTAAATTTTCGTTGAAGAAGGTTTCCAAGCTGGATTTCAAATTGTCGACATTACCGCCGCATTTTTCCACGATATGAAGCCCGGACGTATCGTGTAAAATGGCAAACAACACATGCTCGACACTGACATATTCGTGGCGGCGTTTTTTCGCCTCACGAACGGCGAAGCCCAACGTAGCACTGAGTTCCTTACTGATCATATCAATCTATTCCTGTTCCATGCTGCAACGCAGCGGGAAGCCGCTCTCACGGGCAAGGTTGTGAACCGCGTTGACTTTTGTTTCGGCAATTTCGTGGGTGAACACACCGCACACACCGACACCCTTGTTGTGGACGTTCATCATAATTTTTGTGGCTGCTTCCGGTGATTTATTGAATACGAAAATTAGAATTTCAACCACAAACGCCATTGTCGTGTAGTCGTCATTGTGAAGCAGAACACGATACAAGGGTGGTTCACGGGTTTGGTCCCGGGTTTCCGAGTGGACTTGTTCGCCTGTTTGATGTTGCGTCATGATGCTGCTGAGTTATCGGATAATTTACTGACGGCCATCTAACCATCTATATTAAATTAATATTTCATACCTATCGACACGTATTCAAGAACGTGCTGCCCACTAATTATAATCACCGCCTACACGGATTGTAAAGTGCATTTCTAACGCGTCATTATTACCGAACCATGAACCTGGCGTGTGCATTCAACCCCGGCTTAACAATCAATTTCGATGATGCGCGGCGTCACATGCCTGTCTTGAATGTGAATGACGGCCATGGAAACGGGGTAATCGCGTCGTCGATGACCGGCACTTCCCGGATTGAGATAGATGACGCCATCCTTTTGAAACAATTTGGATTGATGGGTATGTCCGCTGACGACGACCTGGATACCGGCAGCCGAGGGATCCAGGTCAAGGTGATAAAGATCGTGCAACAGATAAAAGAAAATCCCGTCAATTTCTATCATTTCATTGATCGGTAAGCGATTGAACCACGATCCATAGTCCATGTTACCGCGCACGGCCACCACAGGAGCAACACGTTCCAGTCTTTCGAGCACCCCCCGGTCACCAATGTCACCGGCATGCAAAATACGATCACATCCGGCCAATTGGCTTTCGATTTCCGGCCGAAGCAGCCCGTGGGTATCGGAAATCACGCCGATCGTCTTTGAATTCTTTGTATTCGCTTCGTTCATGGAAAATTGGGACTCCAAACTGTTTGTGGTAAGCGGTGCCGGTCTATCGTCCGCAACACTTCTTGTATTTTTTCCCACTGCCGCATGGGCAGGGCGCATTGCGGCCGATCTTTTCGGATTCACGTTTAACGGGTTTCTTTGCTGGCGGTGCGCCATCACCCCCGGAAAAAATCAGTTTCTGTTCTTTGGGTTGTTGTAGCTCCTCCATGTGATCGGGTTCGGCCAACTGAATGCGGAACAAGAGGCTCAAGGTTTCCATCTTGATACGGTCGATGGTCTCCTGGAACATTTCGAAGCCTTCTTTTTTATAAACCAAAAGTGGATTCTGTTGGGCGTAACCGCGCAGTCCAATGCCTTCTTTGAGATGATCCATGGAGAGCAGATGATCCTTCCACAGATTATCCACGGTCTGAAGCATGACGACCCGCTCTAGTTGTCTAAAATCGGCCTCACCCAGCATATCGACTTTTTTTTGGTAAACCCGATGCGCCTGTTCAAAAATTTCCTGGGCCAGGCCATCGGCGTTGAGCCCGTCCAGGGTGTCTTGATCGATCGCTTCCAGCCGGAAATTGAATTGCTGGAAAACCGCATCGGAGATGGCGTTCCAATCCCAGTCCTCGGGCAAGGCGCGTTCGTCGGCGAACTGTTCACCAAGAGTCTCGGCCGCTTCCATCATGATGTCTTCGATTGTCGATTTCAAGTCCACGCCGGTAAGCAGATCACGACGTTGTTTGTAGATCACCTCACGCTGCTGATTCATCACATCATCATATTCCAGCAGGTGTTTGCGAATGTCAAAATTGTGCGCCTCCACCTTGGACTGGGCATTTTCAATTGCCCGGCTAATCAGGTTATGCTCGATGGGTTCCCCCTCTTCCATTCCCAATCGTTCCATGATGCCGGTGATCCGCTCACCACCGAAAATCCGCAATAGGTCGTCTTCCAGGGCCAGGTAGAATCGCGACGAGCCGGGGTCCCCTTGCCGGCCGGAACGCCCTCGCAACTGGTTGTCGATGCGGCGGCTTTCATGCCGTTCAGTGCCCAGGATATGTAGGCCGCCCAACTCGGTCACCCCGTCACCCAGAACAATATCCGTACCGCGGCCGGCCATGTTGGTGGAGATGGTCACGGCGCCCTTCTGACCGGCCATGGAAATGATTTCGGCCTCTTTTTCATGGTTTTTGGCGTTAAGCACCTCATGGGGAACACCTTGCTTTTTCAAGCTTTTGGAAAGCTGCTCGGAAATATCGATGGAAACGGTGCCCACCAGCACCGGCTGTCCCTTCTTGTGCAGCTCTCGGATTTCTTCAATGGCGGCACTGAATTTCTCCCGGCGGGTCTTGTAGATCACATCGGAAAAATCAGTGCGAACCATGGGCTTGTTGGTGGGAATGACCGCGACATCCAGATTATAGATTTTTTTGAATTCCGCGGCTTCGGTGTCTGCCGTACCGGTCATGCCGGACAGCTTGTCGTACATGCGGAAGTAATTCTGGAAGGTGATCGTCGCCAAGGTCTGGTTCTCATTTTCAATTTTCACATTTTCCTTGGCCTCCAGCGCCTGATGCAGCCCTTCACTATATCGCCGTCCAGGCATCAAACGACCGGTAAACTCGTCGACGATGATCACCTCGCCTTCCTTGACGATGTAATCCACATCACGCTTGAACAAGGTATGCGCTTTCAGGGCTTGGTTGGTGTGGTGCAACAGCTCGATATTACTGGGATCATAAAGATTTTCCACACCAAGAAGTTTTTCAGAATGCGCGACGCCCTCCTCGGTCAGCGTGGCGCTGCGAGCCTTCTCGTCGATTTTGTAATCTTCTTCGGCCCTGAGTTTAGGAATAATGCCGTTGACTTGATAATACAGGTGGGTCGATTTTTCCGCCGGACCGGAAATGATCAGCGGTGTGCGGGCCTCGTCGACGAGAATACTATCCACCTCGTCCACGATGGCAAAATGAAGATCCCGCTGAACCAAGGCCCTGGCATCGAATTTCATGTTGTCCCGTAAATAGTCAAAACCGAATTCATTGTTGGTACCATAGGTGATGTCCGCGCCATAGGCCGTCTTGCGTTCTTGATCATTCAAACCGTGCTGGATGGTTCCCACACGCATTCCCAAAAATGTATAGATCTTGCCCATCCATTCGGTATCCCGTCGGGCCAGATAGTCGTTGACGGTAATAACGTGAACGCCCCGCCCGGTCAGGGCGTTGAGATAGGCAGGCAAGGTAGCCACCAGGGTTTTCCCCTCGCCGGTTTTCATTTCGGCGATCTTGCCATTATGAAGCACCATGCCACCGATGAGCTGAACATCATAATGTCGCATTCCCAGGGCTCTGACCGATGCCTCCCGCACGGTGGCAAAGGCTTCGGGCAATATCTCATCTAGCGGCTCTCCATTTTCAATACGCTCCTTCAGGCGCTGGGTTTGACCTCTCAGTTGGTCGTCGTCCATGGCCTGCATGTTAGATTCCATGGCATTGGTCGCCTCCACAAGCGGTTGAAGCTTCTTCAGTTGGCGTTGATTCTGGCTTCCAAAAAGTTGGGTCAGCAATTTTCCGATCATTTTTTGGTATTCCTACTTTTCTATCGATGAACGATCACGTTATCCTATCGGACAATACACGCGGCCATGCGTCTCAACCACCGCAGAGCCACTTTCAATGCGCTGATATCCTAAACCAATTATCCAGGTCACTCAAGCGCTAAAGATGAATAAGGAATTTATCAAAAAGGAAAACCAGCGGAAAGGAGCAACGTTGAGGATCAATTGAGGATATATTTTTCCGGATTGACCGGAACGCCATTGAGATGAACTTCGTAGTGCAGGTGGGGGCCGGTACTCCGCCCGGTACTGCCCATCTGGGCAATGATATCACCGCGCTTGACCTTATCGCCTCGCCTTTTCAGTGTATCGGACAGATGGGCAAAACGGGTAATCATGCCGTGACCATGATCGATAACGATTACCTTGCCCATGTTATTCTTAGTCCCCACAAAGGTTACCACACCATCGGCAGTAGCGACAATGGCGGTTCCTTTATGGTTGGCGATGTCCATCCCCTTGTGGAATTCTTTGCGCCCGGTGAACGGGGAGGTACGGCGGCCGAAGTGTGACGATATCCATCCGGTGGTGGGTCGGATGGCCGGCGTGGAGGCCAGCAGGTTGCGTTGTTCCTCCAGTTTATCCTTCAATGTATCGAAACGATCCGACTGGCCAAGGCTGGCCGATTGCAGATCATTGATCTGTTGATGCATCTCCCGGATCAGGCTTTCATGCCCCTCGTGCAACTCCAACTGAGGGTCCAAGTCTTCCGGGGCGGCCCCGCCGACACCGAACAGATTGTTTTTTTCGTCCACGGTCTCCAGATTGGCAATCACTCTGATTTTCTTTTCGAATTGCGAAAGCTTGATCAGCTTGTCTTTGAGTGCATTGATTTCATCGGCAAACGTCTGAATTTGGAGCCGCTGCTGGGTAATTTGCTCACGTTGGTCAATGATTTTCTGCGCCATTTGACTAACGGTGATCATGGATGTGCGCATGCTGTGGTAGTCATATAAAAACAAACCCAGCAATGATGCACCAGAGGTAATGGAGACGATCAGCAGGAGGACAACGATGACGGAAGCGCTGAATTGTTTGACCTTTTTTCCGGTACTGTTCAGAATGACGAAGGAAAGCCGTTTGGGTGTGGGTGGTTTTCGGCGACGGAGTTCTTGCATACCTTTATCGGACAATCCATGGGGTTAGGTAGATCACAGGCAATAATTTCGCGAACACACTACCATGATATCGACCAATGGTCAATATCATGGTAGCGCCCGATGGATTAACCGTTTTGTTTTCTTGGACGAATGATCACATTCCCGTACAGGAGGCAATCCGGCAATCTTTCAGTTAAGCAATACCCAATTTGAACTTACAGGATTTCAGTGTATTGAGCATCAGCATGGTGATGGTCATGGGGCCCACGCCGCCGGGAACCGGAGTGATGTAGCCGGCGATTTCCTTGGCCGCTTCGAAATCCACATCGCCCTTGAGGATGGCGATCTTTTTACCGGTTTTTTCACTGATCTTCTCACCAACCCGGTTGACACCGACATCGATCACGCAGGCACCGGGTTTGATCCATTCCGGTTTTACCAAATCAGGCACACCGGCGGCCACGATGAGAATATCAGCCCGCTTGCAATGGGCGGCCAGGTCTTTGGTGCGGGTATGCACGATGGTAACGGTGGCATTGGCGCCGGGACCTTTTTGAACCATCATATTGGCAATGGGCTTGCCGACGATGTTGGAACGTCCCACGACCACCACTTCGGCACCACTGGTTTCAACGCCCGCACGGACGATCATCTCCTGGATGCCGAAAGGCGTACACGGCGGAAACTTGACTTCATCACCACCGATCATCAGCCGTCCCACGTTGACCGGATGGAAACCGTCCACATCTTTGTCCGGATCGATGGCATTGAGAATCTTTTTCTCATCGATGTGCTTGGGAAGCGGTAACTGAACCAGGATCCCATTAATGGAATCGTCATTGTTGTATTTGTCGATCAGGGCCAATAGATCCGCTTCGGAGATATCTACTGGCTGGCTGTCCTGCACCTCTTTGAAGCCGACGCGGTGAGCGGTTTTGATCTTGAGGGTAACATAAGAAATGGACGCCGGATTTTCTCCAACGAGGATGGTGACCAGCCCGGGGACCACGCCGTGCTTTTCCTTGATCTGTGCGACCTCTGCGGTAATTTCTTCGAGGATTTGCTCCCGGATCTCGGTGCCCTTGATTAACGTTGCTGTCATCTCCTGTCTCCTTTCACATTGATGGTTTCTAGGCATATATGGCGCAATAATAAGCCTGCAATATGCTGCAATAGTTTTTGATCGGCGGTTTATTCGTAAAATGTGGATAGTCCCCTGACGGGGCAGACGGCAAAAACGTTTTTTGTTTAGTTCAAATCTTCCGGGATGTCAACACGCGGATGGGCAACAGACAGGCTAACCGCATTTGGATCGTTTTGATAATCCGAAACGCTATCGGTATCGCCATCGAAAAGAGAGGCGTGCATCGATACCGATACCGATAGCGATAGTGATTTTGAAGGCGCTACAATGGATAAGGCACACCGGTCAGGCCGGCATTTTCATCTCCCCCGAACATCAGGTTCATGTTCTGCACGGCCTGACCGGCCGCCCCTTTGACCAGATTATCGATCACCGACAGCAGGATCAAGCGACCGGTTCCCGGATCCACCATCCAGCCGATGTCGCAGAAGTTGGTTCCCTTGACATGCAGCGTATCCGGAACGCCGCCCTCGCCCAGAAGGCGCACAAACGGTTTGCTTTGGTAATAAGTCGATAGGCATGCCCCAATCTGGCGTGCGCGGGTCCCAGGCGTCAGCTGAACGTAGATGGAACTTTCCATCCCCCGCGTCATGGGCAGCAGGTGGGGAACGAAAGTGATGCGAACCGGAAGGTCAGCCGCCATGGAGAGCTGCTCCTCGATTTCCGGGGTGTGACGGTGCCCCCCCACTTTATAGGCCTTGAAGGATTCGTTGACGTGGCAAAAATGGGTCGTCGCATTGGCCCCGCGACCGGCCCCGCTGACACCCGATTTCGAATCGGCAACGATCGTGGCCGGGTCCACGAGTTTTTCCTTGACCAGGGGCAACAGGGGGAGCAATACGCTGGTAGGATAGCAACCCGGGTTGCCGACCAGTTGGGCCGTCCGAACCCGCTCTCCATAGATTTCACACAACCCATACACCGCCTGTTCGAGCAGGTCGGCGCAGGCATGGGGCTGATAGTGGGCCTCGTAGGCGGCCTGATTCTGGAAACGGAAATCGGCGGAAAGGTCGATGACCCGCGCTCCGGCCGTCAACAGATCCGGCGCCATGTTCATGGACGCCTTGTGCGGCAACGCCAGAAAAACGGCATCGGATTGTTTGGCGATCATTGCCGGATCATTATCCATGAAGTCCATGCGCACGATGGTCTTGAGCGATGGGTATATCGTATCAAAGGCGCTGCCTGCATATTGACGGGAGGTGATCACCGTCAATTCAACATTCGGGTGACCGGATAGCAGGCGAACCAACTCGGCCCCGGCATAACCGTTGGCGCCGACGATTGCGGCACGGATCATTTGAAAAATTCCTTATTCGGGTTCAAGTGATGGGAAATAAATTATTGCGATATGGATACGGGGATTTGGGGGGTATTTCAAGTGTTAAGTTTAATAACTAGCCCCCCAAATACGCCTTCTTCACCTCCGGATCGTCGATCAGAGTCTGCGAATCCCCCTCCAGAACCAGGTTACCGTTTTCCAGAACATAGCCTTTTTGGGAAAATTTCAAGGCCAGATGCGCGTTTTGTTCCACCAGCAATATGGCAGTTCCCTCCTGGCGGTTGATCTCCCTCAAGGCCTGGAAGACATTCATCATTAGCAGAGGCGACAACCCCATGGAGGGTTCGTCGAGCAGCATCAGACGCCGCCCGCTCATGAATGCGCGGCCGATGGCCAACATCTGCTGTTCGCCCCCGCTCATGGTTCCCGACGGCTGGGATCGTCGTTCCTCCAGGCGAGGAAAAATTTCGAAGACCCGGCGGATGTCTTTTTTCACATTGTCTCGGTCCTTGCGGGCAAAGGTGGCCAACTGCAGATTCTCCATGACCGTAAGATTACCAAATAGCCGACGCCCCTCGGGTACATGCGTGATCCCCAGTCGACTAACCACCTTGTCGGCCGGAAACGCCAGCATATCCTTGCCCATACAGGTCATCACGGTTCCTGCTTCAACGGGCACCATGCGTGAAATCGCCCGCAAGGTGGTGCTTTTGCCGGCGCCGTTGGCGCCGATGATGGTAACGATTTCACCGGCATCGATGCCGAAGCTGATCCCGTGCAGGGCCTTGATCTTTCCATAGGATACCCGGAGGTTTTCCACTTTGAGCAACATCAGAAATTCACCTCCTGTTCACCGATGTAGGCCTCGATGACCTTGGGATGATTTTGAACCTCGGCCGGAGGGCCCTCGACCAGCACCCGCCCGAAAACCAGGGCCTGGACATGTTGACAGAGTTCGTGGACGACGCGTAAACGGTGTTCAATCAGAAAAATGGCCAGGTTGAAGCGTTCATGGGCATCTCTTACGACCTCGATCATGGCCATCATCTCGTCCGGGGTCATGCCCACGGTGGGTTCGTCCAAGAGCAGCACCTTGGGTTCGATGACCATGGCCCGGGCCATTTCCACCCGCCGTTGGGCCCCGTAGGGCAGGTTGACCACCAGCTGATCGGCGAACTGGTCGACGGCGAACATCTTCAGATACTCCATGGCCAAGTCAGTGGCTTCCCGCTCTTCACGGCGCCGTTTGGGCGTGTCCAGGAACGCCCCCAACAGACCGTAGGACAGCTTGGAGTAACGGGCCATTTTGATATGATCCAAGACGGTCATGTGACGCCAGAGTTTCATCTCCTGAAAGGTGCGGGCCAGTCCCATGGCGGCGGTCTGGTTGGGCTTCTTGCCCACCAGCTCTTGACCGTCAAACGTGACCGAGCCCTGCGTGGGACGATAAATTCCGGTAATCAAGTTAAAAATGGTAGTCTTGCCGGCACCATTGGGACCGATCAAACCGGTGATCTGCCCCGGATCCAGGCTTAGGTTATAGTCGGAGACGGCCTGCAGGCCACCGAAATTATGGCTCATGCCGGAGACGTAAAGCAATGTCATATCAGTCCACCTCCTTGGGGCCGAACACCTGCCGAACATCGAATTCCTTGAAGGCGATGAGCCCGGTGGGCCGATAGATCATCACCAGGATGAGCAGAAGCGGAATAACGATCCACTTGAAGATTTCCAGGGGTCGCAGCGCCTCGCCGAGCAGACTGATGGACACGGCACCCACGATGGAGCCGTAAACAGAATTCAGGCCGCCGAAATAGACCATGGCCAGGACCTCGGCCAGTTTTTGCACGCTGAACATGGCCGGATTGATGTAGCGCAGCACATGGGCCAGCAGGCCGCCGGCCACACCGGCCCAAAAGGCGCCGAAAAGAAAGGCCGCCATTTTGGTCTTGCGTGTGTTGACGGTCATGGCCTCAGCCGCAGTCTCATCGTCGCGCACGGCGTTGAGCGCCTTGCCCATGGTGGAGGTAACGAAGTTATTGATCATCCAAACACCCAAGGCCACGGTGATGAAGATCACCGGCAGGGTGGCCCAGTCCGGCTGACCGGCGATCCCACGGGAACCGCCCAAGGATTGCATGTTCTCGAATAAACTCTTCACGATAAACAAAAAGGCCAGACTAATGATGGCCAGGTAATCCCCCCGGGTTTTAAACGATGGGATGGCGATGATCAATGCCCCGAGAGCGGCCATCAGCCCGCCGAACAAAAGGGCCAGAGGAAAGGTGAGATAGGCGGCGCTAAAATTGAATAGCGCCGCCCCCAACACTTTGTCACTGGTGAACAGGCCCACGGTGAACAGGCTGGTCATGTAGGCACCGATGGCCATGAACCCAGGATGGGAACAGGAAAACTCACCCATGTAGCCGTTGATGATGTTCAGGCTCAGGGTAAACAAAACGGCGATCAGGGTCAGCTTCAGAGTAATCAGCCGGTAATCGCTGACGTCGGCCCAGACATGCAACACCGCATACATCAGCCCCAGCTGTACCAGGGCGGAAATGATCAGGGGAAAACCTTGCAGGTAGCGGGCCAGGGCATTGGCCGGTGCGGCCACCGCACGAGCCACCACGGTCAGTGGAATGAGGTAAATCACGCATAGATAGATCAGGGCCGTGGGAATCTGGACCACGGTTGCCCAAGCGAAGGCATCCCCCTTGATCAAAAAGTTGACGACTCCGGCAATGACCTTAAAGATGGTCAGGATGCCAAACAGGATCGGCATCTTGGGCAGTCCCAACAGGGCGGCGCATCCCTCGCCGGCCCACACTTCCCACAACACACAAACCAGAAAACCGATCAGATAAGCCAACAATGGTACCGGCCTGAACAACTGGGCCAAGCGGTGGAAGGCGCCACCGTTTGATTGGAGCGGACTAAATTGATCCATAAGCAGTGTTTCCTTGTCGGTGTAAGCACACCGAAGACAACCATCAAAGCCTGAGTTTGGCGCTGTACGCCTGACCGAACAACCCGTGGGGACGGAAGATCAGAATCACCAGTACGATGGAATAGGCGATCAGATCGCGAAGATTAGAACCGATGTTCAGCGAAAACAACCGGTTCGTGATCATGATGGCCGGCACGGTCATGATCTCGATGAACCCCAGCATGAATCCGGCAAGACAAGCGCCCATGATGGAACCGCGCCCGCCCAAGATCGCGGCCACGAAGGCTTTCCAGCCAAAACTGACCCCCATGTACGGATCCAGCACCGGATAAGCCAGCCCAAATAGGATCCCGGCTGCGGCGGCCAGGGCCGATCCGATGGCAAAGGTCATCGCCGCGATGGTATTCAAGGGCACGCCGACCAGGGGAACGACCACATAGTCATAGGCCATGGCACGCATGGCCATGCCCCACTTGGTCCGTGAGATCAATTGGTGCAGGGCCAGCATCAGGCCGATGGAGACCAAAACGATCATGATCTTCTTGTTGGTCACATAGACCCCGCCGACGTTATAGGTGACCGATTCGATCAACTGGGGAAATTTGAGACGCTGTCCCCCCAGAAAAAGGATATTGGCGGTTTCCAGGATAATGCCGATCATGAGGCCGGTGATGGCCGCCGAGGCCCGGGGAGCATCGCGCAGCGGCCGGTATCCGACCCGTTCCACGATGATCCCCACAAACGCGGTCAAAAACATGGAAATCAGGATCGTCAGCACCAATAGCAGCCATCCGGGCAGCATGGCAGACGCCCCAGCACCGAACAGGGATAGCAAGCCCAAGGATACGCCCAGGCCGATATAGGCGCCGACCATGAAAATATCCCCGTGGGCGAAATTGAAGAGCATGAGAATGCTGTAGACCATGGAGTAGCCCAACGCGATGAGGGCGTAAAAACTGCCCCACTGCAGGGCATTGATCAGATTCTGCATGAAAAAGCTAAAGGTCATGGAACGTGGCTCCCGTGGGCCATGGGTTAAAGAGGAATGGTAGTAATTTCCATTTGATTTTGTGTTTGGCCCCACGCTGGAATGTTGGAGCCGGCAAGTTTTAAGTGTTAAGTGTTAAGTGTTAAGTGTTAAGTGTCGAGCAATGGATCGTATCTATTTTTTTGTAAATCGATAACATCCCTTTACTTAACACTTAACACTTTTAGCCTAACACTTATTTTGGGCAGACCGATTTGAAGAAAGCGAACTTGCCTTCGTCGTTGATCTGGACCACCACGGCGCATTTCTTGGGGTCGCCCTCGGGGGTAAACGTCATCCCGCCGGTGATGCCCGGGAAGTTCTTGATCGCCGCCAGGGCATCTTTTACCTTGGTCCGGTCGGCCTTGAGATCACCGGATAGTCTCCCGACATCCTTGATGGCCTGGATCATCAATCCCAGGGAATCCCAGGTCAACGCAGCCACATCATCGGGTGTTTTCCCATATGTGGCGGTATACTCGTCGATAAAGGCCTTGGTTGCGCCCTTGGCCCCGGCGGCGGCATAATGGGTGGAAAAATAATACCCCTTGCAATCATCACCGCAAAGTCCCATCAGATCACCACCGCCCCAGGAGTCGGACCCGAGGATCGGTTTGGCCCAGCCCATTTCCTTGGCCGCGCGCACGATCAGGGGCACCTCGCTGTAGTACTGGGGCACAAACAGCACATCCGCACCGGACATCATGATGTTGGTCATCTGGGCCGAAAAGTCCTTGTCTCCGGTGGTAAAACTCTCATAAGCCACCACCGATCCGGCGCCGTGAATTTCCTCGAAGGCCGCCTTGAAGAATTCGGCCAACCCTTTGGGATAGTCGGCGGCGATGTCGTACAGCACGGCGGCCTTTTTGGCGCCCAGCTCATCGGTGGCGAAATTGGCCGCCACCGGCCCCTGAAAGGGATCGAGAAAGCAGCCGCGGAAAACATAGGGCCGGTCCAAGGTCGTATTGGGGTTGGTGGACCAGGGGCTGATCATGGGGGTAGCGTATTCGTTGGCCTTTCCACCGGCGGGAACGGCCTGGCTCGACGACTGGGGGCCGATGATGCCCAACACTTCTTCTTCGGTAATCAGCTTCGTGCAGACCTTGAGAGCGGATTCGGCCTTGTATTCGTTATCTTCATAGATAAATTTGAGCGCATAGGGCTTGCCGCCCACATCGATCGAAGAATTTTTTTTCAGATACATCTCGGCGGCGTTTTTCGAAGACGCGCCCACGTCAGGATTGTCACCGGTCAGGGGGATGTTGAACCCGATCTTGATCGTGTTTGCCGCCTCGGCGTCCACGGATGCCATTGTAAAGGCCATTACCGCCATCATACCTAACATAAAACCAACCGTAAATTTACGCATGACACGCCTCCTTTTTCTCTGCCAATTGGGTGGGGGGGGATGAGGGTAGCTCCTCGACGTTGTTAACCGAAATTGTTACCACGGAACCTTTGGATTGATCAACGCCATTTTCCCGGCAACAACAAGGGATTCGAATTCAGATCTCAGCGCCGAATGATATCGGCAGCCATCTGATTGAGAATGGCAAGCACGTTGCCGCCCCGCTGCCGGGCAATCCGATGGGCGTCATCCACCAAATGCCTGGCCTGGGCGTGCAATTGGTCGGCTTCCGGCAAGGGGCTGCCGCTTTTTTCATACTGCCAAGCCAACAGTCTTGTGGCCAGCTTGATCTGCTGATTTTTTAAAAATCCCATGGGTCGTTTCATGGCAAGGTTGACCGTTGAGTATCGGTGAGCAACCCGGTTCATTTCCGTTTAGCGTTAAGCCTTGCAGCCTATTCTTTTCCTGCACAATCCGATCAAAAAGGCTTCCAGAAGAATACGCGGGTCCTGCCCGGTGGATTTCATCCGCAAATCAATGTCACTCAGATCGACCATGGTCGCCATTAATTCTTCCAGGGAAAAATGATCCGCCTTTTTCAGGGTTTGAAACACCGGGAAGGGGCTTTTGGGGTTCTTGGCCAGAACCAGGTCACTGCTGGCGACAGCCTGTTTTTTTTGCCCCGCGGACGTTGGATTGAGCAGCCCGTGCCATGCATTAACCATGGCGGTCAGATCTCCATCTGCCTCTTGAACGGCCTTGAATGACATGGTTTTGAACTGGGGAAATGTCAGGTGCGCCTGCCAGAAGCGGCCTGCATCCTTGACGATAAATGCTTTAGCCACCAATAACCGGCGCAATTGGTTGGCAATGGCAGCCAGAAGCTGCAGGGGGTGCATATCGTCATCCAATAGGCGCCGCATCAAAAGCAATGCCTCGGGCAGGTTCCGATCGGCAACGGCGCCGGTGAATTCGAAAATGGGATCCTTGCGTGTGCGCGAAAGAATCGCAGTTACATCCGCATCGGTGATGGATTTGCGCTTTCCCACATAATTGATGAGCTTTTCCAGGTTGTTGCCCAACATGCGCAAATCAAAACCGGTCCACTGCATCAGGCGCTGACGTGCATCGGAACGGATCGTTTTTCCGCTTTTGGCCAGCGAGGAATCAATGGCCGTCTGCATCACCGCATTCTGGGCCATGCGATCGGCCCGCGACTCGCCCATGGGAACCGTACAGTCCACAACCGTTCCGGTTTGTTCGATGGCCTTGAACAGCGCTTTGCGACGGTCCACGAAATCGGTGGTAATAAGCAATCGATGGCCATCGGGAAAGCCCTTTTGCATGGCGTCCAGCAGGCTTTGGGCATCGTCCCTTTTTTCGGGAACACGCATGCCTTTGTCACGGCAGTAGTCAACCAGTGGGCCGAGCCATGCCGCCGGTTCGCCATCCACATCATCGGCCACTTTTTTCCGATGTGTTGCGGTTGACAGATCGTCAAAATCCAGCCCCAACAGAGCCAATAGATTTAAAAACGGTCGGGCCGCTTTTTTCATTGCCCCCGACTGGGCCGCCTGGGTCACTTTGTCGCGAAGCCCCTGTTGTGCCTTGGCCGAATAAAACAGCCGGGCACCCTCCAGCACAACCACTTTGGCGGGTGACAGCAAGGCATAGGTGTTGAGGCTTGCCAGCATCTGCCCGATGATATCCTCGCTGCCGTCAAAACGTTCCACGCCCAGTGCCCGCTCAGACTCGGGCACCAGATGGTCCAAGGCTCGATCAAAGGCCTTTTTGCACAGGGTCTCCTCACCGCAGATCAAGGTCACCGCCGGCCAGCGGTCAGCCGCTGTTCGGTTTAAATGGTCGTTGAAATCGTTGTGGCTGATAAGGGGCATGGGAAAAAAGGTGTTCGGCTGAAGGTTGAAGGGGTTTAGCCTGGTGGCCATCCAGAAATGACAATCAGTATCTATTCAGACGGACAATAATAGCCTAAACGAATAGTTAGCTTGGAACAACCCCCAGCACTATAACAGCGACCGATCGGCCGCCTCACTCCGGCATCTTCCCCAACACGACATGGGAAATAAATATCGCGATGCCCACGCTTATGGCACTGTCGGCCACGTTGAAGGCCGGCCAGTGGTAGGCACCGATGTAGACATCCAAGAAATCGATGACCTCGCCGAAACGCAACCGGTCGATGAGGTTGCCCACCGCGCCACCGAAAATCATGGCCAGGGCCGCCGCCAGAAGGGGATGGGTTCTGGGCGTATGGCGGTAAAAGTAGACGAGCAGCCCCATGGCCAGGGACGACACGCCGATGAAAAGCAGATTGCGGATTCCCGGGTGGCCGGCAGCCATGAAGCCGAATGCCCCCCCGGGATTGTGGATATGGGTCAGGTTGAAAAACCCCGAAATGACCGGGATGCTGTGATAAAGCGGCATCCCGGACAGCACCAGCAGCTTGGTGATTTGATCCAGCACCACGACCACGCCGGCAATGAATACAAACATCCGCACGCCCATGGATGGGGGACGGGGATGGCCGCTGCCCGCCTTTCCGGCTGGATCACGGTTCGGCTTACCGGTGTCCACGTTTCGTCGGTCAGCCATCCGAAATTTCCATTTGCATCAGGGCCCCATGGCAGCGGCGGCAGATGGTGGGATGATCGTCAATACGGCCCACGCTGTCATCGTATACCCAACAGCGCTGGCATTTTTCGCCACTCGCTGGCGCGATCTTGATCCAAAGCCCTTCGGTCTCCTGACCGCTTTGCCCATCGGCGATTTCGCCCTTGACGATCGAGGCCCGGGAAACGATCAGGATTGATCGCAGATCATCCTCAACCCCATGCATAACGTCATAAAGGTCATCATCAAGGCCAAGGGTCACCGCCGCATCCAGGCTATGACCGATGACCTTGTCGGCCCGGGCCTGTTCCAAGGCCTTGGTCACCTCGCCGCGCACCTGGATCAGGGTTTCCCATTTTTTAGCCAAGGCATCGTCCTGAAGCGCGGGGTCCGGCTGGGGGAACAGGGCCAGATGGATGCTGTCGGGTTTGTCTGTTACCGCCGGCATGTGGTTCCAGATTTCCTCGGCCGTAAACGGCATGATGGGCGCCATAATACGCGCCATGGCGTCAAGAATGGCAAACATCGCCGTCTGGGCGCTGCGCCGCGCAAGAGAAGCCGGCGGACTGGTGTAGAGCCGGTCCTTCAGAATATCCAGGTAGAAAGAGGACAAATCCACGGTGCAGTAATTGTACAGGCGGTGGTAGATCACATGGAACTCATATGTGTCATAGGCCTTGAGCGCCCGCGCCACCAGCGACTGGAGCGTGTGCAGAGCAAAACGGTCGATTTCCAGCATCTGATCCGTTGCCACCCCATCGGTTTCGGGACTGAAGTCGTTGAGATTGCCTAAGATGAACCGGCTGGTGTTCCGAATCCGTCGATAGGCGTCGCTGAGCTGTTTGAGGATGTTGTCGGAGATGCGCACATCATCCCGGTAGTCGGAAGCAGACACCCACATGCGCAGGATCTCTGCGCCATATTTATCGATGACCGCCTTGGGGGCCACCACATTGCCTAAAGATTTGGACATTTTCTTGCCCTCGGCATCGACCACGAACCCATGGGTCAGCACGGCCCGGTAAGGTGCCTTGCCCCGGATACCCACGGCGGTCAACAGGGCACTGTGAAACCACCCACGGTGCTGATCGCTACCCTCCAGATAGAGATCGGCGGGCCACTTGAGATAATCGCGCGCCGCGAGCACCGCCGCCTGACTGACGCCTGAATCGAACCATACATCCAGGATATCGGTCTCCTTGGTGAATCCGGTGTGTCCGCAATTTGTACAGGTTGCCCCCTCGGGCATCAGTTCATGCACCGTTTTTTCAAACCACACATCGGCGCCGTGAGCGGCAAACTGGTCGTGGACATGATTCATGGTTGCTTCGTCCATGTGCACGGTGTCACATTTCTCGCAAATGAAAACCGTAATGGGAACCCCCCAGGCACGCTGACGGGAAACACACCAGTCCGGACGGTTTTCGATCATGCCGTAAATGCGTTCGCGGCCCCAATGGGGGATCCACTGCACCCGATCGATCTCCTCGAGGGCCTTCTGGCGCAGGCCGGTCTTTTCCATGGAAATGAACCACTGCGGCGTGGCCCGGAAGATCACCGGCCGTTTGCAGCGCCAACAATGCGGATAACTGTGCGTGATGTCTTCTTTGGCCAGCAGCACCCCCTTGTCGGCCAGGGTCTGGTTGATGGCATCGTTGGCCTTGAATACGAACTGGCCGTTAAACAGGCCCACCTCATCGGTGAACACGCCATTGTCGTTGACCGGCGAATAGGCGTCCAGGCCGTATTGCAAACCGACATCGTAATCTTCGCGACCATGGCCCGGCGCGGTGTGGACGCAACCGGTACCCGCTTCCAAGGTGACATGGTCCCCCAGGATGATCAATGAATCGCGGTCATAGAAAGGATGGCGGCACGTTTTGTTTTCCAGGTCGGCGGCACTTAATTCGGTGAGTACGCGGTAATCGGCGATGCCGAAAATTTTCATGCAATCATCGACCAATTCCCGGGCCAAAATCAATACCTCTTTTCCGTCGACTTCGACGGCCGCGTAGGTAAAATCAGGATGCAGGGCAACAGCCAGGTTGGCCGGCAGGGTCCATGGGGTAGTGGTCCAGATGACCACCGAGACCGCTCGTCCGGCTAGCACGTCGGCGACCTGCGCCGGGTCGTCCGCGAGGGCAAACTTCACGTAAACCGATGGCGAGGTTTCGTCATGATACTCGATCTCGGCCTCGGCCAGGGCGGTTTTGCAGCTGCAGCACCAGTGAATCGGCTTCTTGCTACGGAAAAGGCTGCCGTCCAGAGCGAATTTACAGCACTCCGTGGCGATGATGGCCTCGTAGCCATAGTTCATGGTCAAATAGGGATTATCCCATTCGCCCATCACCCCCAGGCGCTTGAATTCACCCCGCTGGATATCGATGAATTTCTCGGCATACGTTCGACACCGACGGCGCACCTGGGCCTGGTTCATCTCCTTTTTCTTGGACCCCAGCTCTTTATCGACATTATGTTCGATGGGCAGGCCATGGCAGTCCCAGCCCGGCACATAAGGGGCATCGAATCCGGCCATTTGTCGGGAACGAATGATGATGTCCTTGAGAATTTTGTTGAGTGCCGTGCCGATATGAATGTGGCCGTTGGCATAGGGCGGGCCATCGTGCAGGATAAAAGTCGGCCGGCCTTTGGATGCCTCGCGAATACGGCCGTAAAGTCCCGACGACTCCCAGGCGTTTAGCTGATTGGGTTCCTTGGCGGCCAGATTGGCTTTCATGGGAAAGCCGGTCTTGGGAAGATTCAAGGTCTTCTTATAATCCATCGTTTCCTCCAAAAGCGGATTTTTTTAATAATAAACAGAGATTTCTACTTTGAATGCCCCCTGATGTCAAGCCATTAGAAATGATTTTGCACCTTGAAAAGCGATTCATTTTGCGCGATTATGAAAACTTTCTTTCATTGCATATCATGGAAGGCGGGCCGTGATGGATAGCCAACGATTGGAACAGCAGATCCGGTTCATTCGCGAGGTGGACAAATTGAAAACCATCGAGCGGCAGACGCTGATCACCGATGCCTCACGGCAGGAGAACGATGCCGAGCATTCTTGGCATCTGGCCCTGATGGCCCTGGTGCTGGGAGAATACGCCAAGGGTAGCGCCATCGATCTTTTACATGTGATTCGCATGGTCCTGGTCCATGATCTGGTCGAAATCGATGCCGGTGACACCTACTGCTACGACAGCGCCGGGTACGCAGACAAGGCCGAGCGCGAAACGGCGGCCGCCGAACGAATTTTCAACCTGCTACCACCGGATCAGGCCGGTGAATTCCGGGCCCTGTGGGATGAATTCGAAGCCGGCGCAAGCGCCGAGGCCCGCTTTGCCAATGCCCTGGACCGACTGCAACCCTTGATGCATAATGTTTTCACAGAGGGCCGAATGTGGAAAAAACACGGCATCCGCAAATCCCAGGTGGTCCAGCGCAATCAAAAAATCGATGCCGGCGCACCGGACCTTTGGACTTTTGCCAGCGACCTGATCGACAAGGCGGTCGATCAGGGTCAGTTGGCCCCGGACGACCCGTCGCCGGGTGACCGGCAAATGAATTATTATTCAGGCGCGTAATCGTCCCGAGGCCCCGTTGAACCCTTTGAAGCCAATTCTTATCGAGGAGCCCCTATGTCCCTCCAAGCGACCATGAAAAAAGTACTCATCATCGCCAGCGGTCCCATCCGCATCGGGCACACCGGTGCATTTGACGAGGCGGCTTGTCGCGCCTGCGATGTCTGTCGAAAGGCTGGCCTGGAAACCATCATGGTCCATTGCGACCCGTCCGCCCTGGCCGCTGACGTGGACATGACCGATCGATCGTATCTGGTCCCCCTATCGGCAGACGCCCTGACGGATATCCTGGTGAAAGAAAAGCCGAACGCCATGTTGTCAACGGTGGGAGGGCCCGTTGCCTTGCGAGTCACCCAGTCATTGGTCAACGACGGAGTTCTGGAGGATCTTGGTATTCAATTGCTGGGTTTATCCGCGGCCAGCCTGGCCCTGGCCGACGAGCCAGGCGCGTTCTGTGAAATGGCGGACAAGATTGGACTATCCATCCCCGAAGGCCGCAATTGCCAAACCATCGCCGACGCCCAGGAACTGGCCGAAAAATTCGGTTATCCGGTCTTCGTACGTGTGGCCGAAACCGGCGGGGCCGTGCATCACGGAACGGTTTACAACGTCGAAGAACTACGCCGGATCGCCACAGGGGGTCGCCTGCCATCCGACATCACCGGACGCCTGCGGGTGGAAACCGCCCTTTCCGGCTACATAGAAATCGAGCTGGCCGTGTT
Organism: uncultured Desulfosarcina sp.; assembly: GCA_963674765.1. GTDB lineage: Bacteria > Desulfobacterota > Desulfobacteria > Desulfobacterales > Desulfosarcinaceae > Desulfosarcina. The sequence continues at coordinate 6,625,626 of OY771548.1, forward strand.
GCGGGACGGTGCCAATGCCATGAAAATCGTGGGCATGGCCGAAAATCTGGATCCGGTTGGCATTCACAGCGGGGACTCGACGGCGGTCAGCCCCCCCCAGACCATCGATCCTTCGCTCCTCGATCAAATCGCAAAAGCCGCCATGGCGTTGGCCCAAACGACAGATGTAACCGGGGTCATCGGTTTTAAATTCGCCGTGCAGCCATCAACCAATACATTGATGCCCCTGGCGGTAAACATTGGGTACGACCGCCTGAGTGCATTCCTGGCCAAGGTGCATGGCCTTCCCCTGGCCGCCATCCACGCCCGCTTAAGTTTGGGCATGGGTCTGGAGGCGGCGATGTCCGGGATCGATGCGAAGGCACCCCTCGGGCAAAACGGTCCAGTCATCGCTGTCCGTTTGCCGCGCTGGGAGTTCAACCGTTTTCCTGGCGAGGCCCCACGTCTGGATGCAGGCATGAAATCCACCGGCGCCGCGATGGGATTGGGGCAAACGTTCCTGCAAGCCTATTTAAAAGCATACCGCGCCTGCCAGCCGCACCGTCCCCTGCCCTCTCTCTCGATTCCGGCCGAAGCGACCGACGCAGACAATCTCCTGCAGCGCCTGGTAGTGGCGTCGCCTGACCGCCTGGTCCTGATTCAGGCCGCCCTCAAGGCAGGTGTTCGCCCCGAGGATGTCGCCACCATCACCGGCATCGCCCTGCATTGGATCCGGCAACTGGCAGATCTGGTTGATCTGGAGAAGCGGCTGCGGTCCACCACCGCCTCTCCCCTGCCGGCGACCTTGGCGGATCGCGCATTTTTGGCTGGATTCGATGCCGCAGTACTTGCCCAACTGATGGACATCACCGAGGAAAAGGCCCGCTTATTACTCGCGGCCGCCACCGTGCAAGTCAGTGCCCGCCCAGTATCCAATAGCGCCGCCGCCCAGGTTTGGTACCATGCCGGAGCCCAGGGGCCGCCCCCCCATGCGCCGCTGGGAAAAAGCGTACTCATCGTGTCCCCCGGACCCGCCCGAATCGGCCAAAGCATCGAGTTGGACCACTGTTTGGTCCACGCGGCAAAAGCCTTGCGCGCCGCCGGACGCAAAGTGATCATGGCCAGTGCCAACCCGACATCGGCGATCGGCCCCGAAGATGTGGACCGAATCTATATGGAACCGATGACAGCCGGGGATATCGAAGCCATTTGCCGGTCTGAAGAACCGGAAGGGGTTATTCTTCAATTCGGTGGATACCGCGCCATGGCCTTGGCGGCCCGCATCGGTCGGTTAGGCGTCCCGGTACTCGGGACCCCACATGACACCGTCAGCCTTTCTCAAGACCGACTTCGATTTTCCACGCGATTAACCGCTCTGGGCATCCCCCACCCCCAGATCGGGATTGCCGACACACCCGATAGCGCAATGGATCTTGCCGAATCCATCGGTTTCCCCCTTTTGGTCAGGACGCTCTCGAACGCTCGTTCACAGCGTCAGACGATCCTCATGGACGCCCGCATGCTTGAAAAACACATCATGGAGGGGGGGACATCCACCGAGTCACCGCTTTTATTGGAACAATTCATCGAATACGCCATCGAGGTGGAAGCGGATGCCCTGTGCGACGGCCAGGCGGTTTATGTTCCCACGGTCATGGAACATATCGAACTGGCCGGCGTTCATCCGGGCGATTCGTCCATGGTCGTTCCCCCATACAGTACCCCCCCGCGGCATGTGGAAACCATCGGTGTGATCATCGAGAAAGTTGCTTTGGAACTGGGTATCAAAGGGCTAATCAATACCCGTTTAGCCGTTCTAAACGATACGGTTTACCTGCGCGAAGTCCGCCCCTGGGCCTGTCGGACCCTGCCCATGATTTCAAAAACCTGTAATGTCCCCATGGTCCAGCGGGCCGTCGAGATCATGCTGGGAATGACCATAGACGAGATGAACTTACAGCGCTGCCTGATTCCCCATTATGCCATTCGATCGTCGGTATTCCCCTTCGATACATTTACCGAAGCCGATCCCCTGCTGGGACCGCGAATGCGCTCGACGGGCCATTCCATGGCCCTGGCCGCCGGCTTCGGGATGTCCTATTTCAACGCTCAGGAAGCCGCCGGTCCCCCCCTGCCCCTCGAAGGGACGGTGTTAATCACAATAACCGACGCCGACAAGCCCAGTATCCTGGAACCGGCGCGTCTTTTCAAGGAGATGGGGTTCGGTATCCAGGCCACCCGGGGAACCCATTCCTTCTTGAAAAAAAACGGCATCGATGCCCAACTGGTCAAAAAGCTTGGTTTCGGCCGTCCGGACCTCGTGGATGCGATCAAGACCGGCGACGTGGTCTTGGTGATCAATACACCCAGCAGTAGCCAAAGCCATCAGGATGACGCCTATATCCGCAAAACCGCCAACCGTTACCGTATCCCCAACATCACCACCCCGGCCGGTGCCCTGGCGGCGGCCAAGGGCATCGCGGCCCGCAAACGGGGTCAGGATGCACTGCGGACATTGCAGTCATATGGGCGGGCGATACGATAGCGTTTTAGCTAATCAAACCCGAATCAACTTCACCAGCCGTCGTTGATCGCCCAGAAACGGCAGGGTATAGCGATGAATCTGAATCTTGAAACGGGTATCGGCAAAAACGAGGGTGTCGTCGTCGGCGATGCCGTCTATTTCGTGATCGTGCTCGGCCTGGGGCCCCTTCATGGCCAGCAGGTATCCATCCCGGCGAAGGAAGGGCAAGGACAGTTTGGCGAAATTCTCAAGGGTGCTGAATGCCCGACAGAAGACCACATCGAATTTGCCGTGATACATTGAATGATCGGCAAGCGATTCCAATCGTCCATGAACGGCACGAATATCATTCAGGTTTAAGGTTCCGATGATGTAGTTGAGAAATGAGGTTTTCTTGCGTACGCTGTCCACCAGCGTGATGGAAAGGTCGGGGCGCACGATTTTAACGGGCACACCGGGGAATCCGCCACCCGCCCCGGCATCCAAGCCTCGTGCCTCGGCGGGAATCATGTGGGCCACCGCCAAGGAATCCACATGATGTTTGACCGCCACCGTCATGGGATCGGTAATGGCTGTGAGGTTGGAGATACGGTTCCACTGAAGCAGTTCACTGGCATGGATGCCCATGGCCTGCGCCTGTGCGCTTGAAACCGCAACCCCCAGTTCAGCGGCGCCGGCGATCACCAATTGCCGCCACCTATCGGAGTCGATTTTCACGCGTCCGCTCGCTTTGCTTTTATTGGTTCACTTAGATTGGATCAATCCTACTCAAACGACCAATGGATAACAAGTCAATAAAGGCCTTTGAGAACCATATATTAACGGAAACGATAATGAAGCTAACTTAATTATTATCGTCCGTTAATTGTTTTGGGATATTTCTTGATACACAGTGTTTTTTCTTGTTAATTATACTTATTGTCAAGAATAGCATGGGGAGAATAACGTTGAAGTTAATAGGATCGATACCAATAATCTGTTTATTGATTTTGCCGACACTGGGAATTGCTGCTGATACATTATCTATCGAAAAACAACCGCTTAGTGATTTCAAAACGGTGTATGATGATCTGAAAGAATTCATGAAGTTACGTGATGGAGAAACCCAAGAGGAAAGAGAAGATCGCGTTCAGGAATACATAGAAGAATCTCCTGTTAGGTTTTTTGAAACGGCTGACTATGCATTTAAATGGTTCTACAATACGAATACCCAAGAAATTGAGTTTTATTTTCCAGTGGACGAACACAGTAGCTTGACTGATATTTCTATATCATCTTCATCACCATATTATTTTTATAAGATATACTTGTCCTTAGATCAAATTGGGATCGAACAAACACAGCATCCATCCCCAGAGTTTCCTGATTCGGTGGTATACTCTTTATTCACCGATATTTTAGATTCAAATACCATGGAAGGGTTGATACCCAATTTAAAGATGAGGGTTGGAATCAAATGTAACAATACATCAATGGACATCATGAACTGGGATGATAATATGACTGTTTGGAACTGGCTGCACGGCCCAATGAAAAGCATAACGCTTTATGATAAGAGAGATAATAGCGTTTACATGCAAGTTCATGTTTTTGAATCTGATGATCCAGTCTGGGATTATGAACCACCTGACAATAGCGGAGGCGATGACACTACTGGTTGTTTCATTGAATTTTTGAGATGATTTAGGAGAAGCCATGATTGATCCGAAAATAATGATACCCCCAACTGATATCCAGCATTTATCATCCGAAATGATTTTTTTTCTCAATGACACCAGATCAAAACTTAAGTCCGTTTGGCGATGATTGTTAATCCGCTTGCCAAAAACGGTGCTTCTTTGTTACACTTTAGTGCAAAAAATTAACCCGGTTAGAAAGCCAGTGAACCCACCGATGAACGGAAAATTGAGCAACGAATCCGATCTTTGCCCCAACGATATCCGGCTGGCCCAGCACCGTTACCGCATCCTCTTTGAGCGATCACCCGACGCCGTCGTGGTCACCGCGCCCGACGGCACGTTTCTGGACTTCAATCCGGCGGGTTTGGCGCTATTCGCTATCTCCCGAGACGATTTGAAAGCATCCAATATCAACGCGTTTTACGCCGACAGCGAAGATCGGCGGCGTCTGATCGAGAAACTGAATCAAACGGGGCTGGTCCACAATGAACCGCTTTTAATGGTGGACCATCGCCAACGCGTCAAGCATTGCCTGCTCACCGCCATGCGCCTGGACACACCCGACGGGCAGGTCTATGGCTACCAGAGCATCATCCGCGATGTCACCCGCTACCATCTATCCCAAAAGAAACTGTACCACCAGAAAAACTATGCCGAACAATTGATCGACATCGCTCCGGAACCGATTGCCATCATCGACTTTGCCGATACTATCATCCGTGTCAATGAAGAATTCTGCCGTTTTTTTCGATATTCCCAGGAGGAATGCATCGGCAGCAATATCGCCGATCTGACGGTGCCCCAACATCTGCAGGCGGAAAGTCTCTCTTTGACGGCACGGGTAATGGGCGGGAAGAGCGTAGAAGTCGAATCCCAACGCATGCAAAAAGGTGGTTCCCTGGTGGATGTGTCTATCCTGGCCAAACCCATTGCCACGGAAGATGATCGGCCGGCGATTTATATCTTCTATCGCGATATTTCCGAACGCAAACGAAATCAGGCGGCCCTTGAGAAAAGTGAAGAGCGGCACCGCACGGTATTGGAAGCTGCTCCGGATCCGGTGATCGTCAGGAATATGGGCAACCAGGTCATTTACCTGAATCCCGCCTTCACGCGTGTCTTCGGCTGGGCCCTGGAAGAATTGAAAAACGAGCCGATCGATTTCGTTCCCGAAGAAAGCCGGCCTGAAACCCAGGTGTTCATGGATCTGCTTCAACAGGGCCAAGCGTTTTCCGGCGTCGAAACCAGGCGTTTCACAAAGGATCGGCGCATCGTGGACGTGTCCATCAGTGGTGCGGTCTTTTTCGATACCGACCGCCATCCCGAAGGATACATCATCACGCTCCAGGACATTACCGAACGCCGCAAAAAAGATGAAGAGCTGCGGTTTGTCGCCTATCACGACAGTCTCACGGGACTGCCCAACCGCAAATCATTCTACCTGCGGCTGGACGATCTTTTGCAGCATTCGAGCCGTCGACACTCCGATCGCGCCTGGGCGCTGATGTTTCTGGATCTGGATAAATTCAAACAAATCAACGATACATTGGGCCATGATACCGGCGACTGGCTGCTAAAAAGCGTGGCCAACAGGCTCAAGGGATGCCTGCGCGAGACAGATCACCTGTTCCGCTTGGGTGGTGATGAGTTCACCATCATTCTCACCAATTTGCATCGCGATATCGATGTGGCTCGCGTGACACGCAAGGTCCTGAAAGCCATCGATCAACCGTTTATCTTGAACGGCCAGGAGATATTTACCTCCGCCAGCATTGGCATCAGCGTTTTTCCCAACGACGGATGGGATGTGGAAGGATTGGTGAAAAACGCCGACATGGCCATGTACTCGGCCAAAGACGACGGCGGCAATGATTACCGTTTCTTCACCGAGGAGATGAATAACAAGGCGCTGCACCGCATGAAAATGGAAAACAGCCTGCGCAAAGCCCTTGAGTACGACGAACTGTTGCTCTATTACCAGCCAATGGTCAGCCAGACCGATCGCATCGTCGGCATGGAAGCCCTGCTGCGCTGGAAACATCCGGAAATGGGTCTCGTTCTACCGGCTGATTTTATCCGCATCAGCGAGGAAACCGGGGCGATTGTTTCCATCGGCCGATGGGTTCTGGGAGCGGCTTGTGCGCAAACCAAACGGTGGCACGATATGGGCTATAACGATCTTTTCGTTTCGGTGAATCTGACCGCCAGGCAGCTTCGTGAGCCCGATTTCGAACAGATGGTGATCGATATTCTTGACCAACATAACCTTGCCCCCCAACACCTTAATTTGGAAGTCACCGAAAGCAATATGATCCAGGATCCCGAAAACTGCATCGCTAAAATGGAAGCCATGCGCGCCATAGGAATTACCTTTTCCATCGACGACTTTGGCACGGGGTATTCTTCGCTGAGTTATCTGCAGCGCTTCCCCATCGACAGCCTGAAAATCGACCGGTCGTTTATCACCGATGCCATGCAAGACAAGAGCGACCGAGAAATCATCAAGGCCATTATCACCATGGCTCATCATCTCAACATCGACGTCATCGCCGAAGGCGTCGAAACCAAGGCGCAAAAGAATTTTCTGATCCATCACGGCTGCCATCGGCTACAGGGATTTCTCTTTTCTCCCCCGCTTCCCGACCATCAGCTCAGCGATTTGCTGCAAGGCCAGAAAAACACAGCCAAGGACGACAAGACCTAAGCGCCGATTTTCAGAAAGCCTTATTTCTGTTAAGCCACAGCGGTTCGATTCGTTCTTAGACAGGAGCACTATCATGCGCTTTCGCCCTTGTATCGATCTCCACGGCGGGATGGTCAAACAGATCGTCGGTGCCACGCTTTCCGACACGTCAAGCGACAGCCTGGAAACCAATTTCCAGGCCCACCAATCTTCGGCTTGGTTTGCCGATCGTTATCGTCAAGACGACCTCACCGGTGGCCATGTCATCCAACTGGGTCCCGGAAACGCAGCGGCGGCCCGAGCAGCGTTGGCCGCCTGGCCCGGTGGGCTCCAATTGGGGGGCGGCATCAATATCGACAATGCCCGCCAATGGCTGGATGCCGGCGCTAGCCATGTGATTGTCACGTCTTGGGTATTCGACGAAGGTCGCATCCACATGGCGCGCCTGAAGACGCTGAGCCGCGAGATTGGCAGGACGCGTCTGGTACTCGACCTGAGCTGCCGCAAGCAGGGTGACACGTATTTGATCGCCACCAATCGCTGGCAGACCTTCACCGATGAAGCCGTCACTTACGCCCTCATGGACCGGTTGGCCGACTATTGTGATGAATTTCTCATTCATGCCGTCGATGTGGAAGGACGCTGTGCCGGCATCGAGGCTGATCTGGTGGCGTACCTGGGTGGCTGGCAGGGGCGACCGGTCACCTATGCCGGAGGAATCGCCAGCCAGGCCGATATCGACCGCATCCAACGGCTGGGTCAGGGCCGGATCGATTTTACCGTGGGCAGTGCGTTGGACATTTTCGGCGGCCAGGGACTGCGTTATGCCGACCTGGCCCGCCGATATGGGTGATCGGTTACGGTTTGTGTCGCGACCGGCCAAGGCGTGAAAGATCTTCTTCCCGTCCCGCCCCCTCCAGCCAAAGGAGTGATTCCATATAACGTATCCAGTGCCGAAGGTAATCGGGAGCCAAGTGGCTCATAGCGGTAAGACAGCGCGTCACCAGCATCTGGCTATTGAGGTGGCCTGGATCCTCCGGCACATTGGTAATGGCGCTGGAAACGAACCGGTGAGCGTGGTCATCGGCCCAGTTTTTTTCGAAAAAAGGAATCGCGCGAAGTCTCCCATCGCCCCCTGCCGCTGGTGTACCCGGGTCACCAGAAGGATTTCTGATCGCGGCGACGATCTCTTGCTCCTGTTTTTGCATCAGCGCAACCAAAGAATCGCTTACCGCGTTGTCACCGGCGAGACGCGCGACTTCGGCGATCTGATCGGTCAATGGGGAGAGTCTGCTGCTCCCCACGTCCCGAATATCCGCCGTTTCAACCCGCCGCCGGATGCCATGGAAATCGCACTGTTCGAGACGTCTGCGCAAGGACTCAGCCAGATCAGGATTTTTTTTAGCAATACGGGTGGTAAGATGGGTGGCCGCTTCGCAGGCCGCCTCGAAACGCCGTTGGTATTCGTCAAGGGCGCTGAGTGCCTTATCCGCCAGACGACGCCGTACCGACGGACGTTGGTAGGTGGATCGCCGTACCAATGACGCAATATAACGAAACCGGACCGGATCGAAACGATCCGCACCGTGCTCGGCGAGTTGGGCCAGCGTCGATTTCAAACGATCCGGTGTTTTCATCACGTCCCCGGCTGGTGGTCGGCATGTTTTGGAACCGGTGCAATTTCCACCCGGCGGTTTTTGGAACGTGAGGTTTCGTCTTGGTTGGGGACCACGGGATGGTTCTCGCCAAAAGCGGCAGCGAATACGAGATGCTCGGGCATGCCCTCCTCAATCAGGGCGCGGGTCACCGTCAGGGCGCGCTGGGCCGACAGGTCCCAATTGTCATCAAACTGGTAATTGTCCGCATGGATCGTCAGATCGTCGGTAAACCCGCTGATCATTAACAGCTCATCACGATCATCGAGAAATACGCACAAGGGGCCGACCAGGGTGCGCAGCAAGTCGCGCCCGTCGGGTTGCAATTGGTCGGAATTACGCTGAAAAAGAACGCTTCCGCTGATGCCGATACGCCCCTCGTAAAGCGTCACCCGCCCCTGAGCCAGGGGATCGGACAGTGCTTGTTCGAGGGCAATACGGCGCTGCTGCTCGACTTCCCGCTGATCGACGGCGGTCCTCAAAGATTGGGCCAACTCAACCTGAAACCCCAATGTCCATACCAGCAGCAACACAAACACGCCCACCAATCCTGACATCAAATCCCCGAAAATCGCCCAGATGGAGGGCGTGGGAGAAACGATCTCCTCCAGTTCTTCCATCAGTTCGCCTCAAGCGTCAGGTTTTTTTGGGGACGCAGTTGTCGCAGCTCTTCAAAGATTTCTTTTTGCGAAAGCATCGATTGTTCGATAATCTCACGCGCCTGGGCAACGAAATAGCCCAACTGGTCATCGCTACGGACCGTTGTTTTTTCCAGAGCGGTCTCGATCCGCGCCAGGCTTTGCACCAAATCGTTGTTGGAGGCATTGAACAAATCCACGGCCTTAGCGAATGCCTCACCGAGACTGGCCATTTCCACCGCGCTGACGGTAATGGTATCGGCCGCGGTCGACAAATTCGCGATCTTTTCGTTCACATTCTCGGCAAACCGACCGCCCACCGTTTCCAACATCCCCTGGGATGATGTGATGAGTTGTTCAATGGCGTCACGTTGAACAGAGAGATTCTCGCCCAGAGACGTAGAAAGGGTATCCAGACGTTCCATCATCCGCTTTCGTTCGTCCAAGAGACGATTCTCCCGATGGAACTGTTTGGCGGACGCTTTGCGCATCCGCTCCACGAGGCCGGCTGCCGCGTGTGGCGCTTGGGAGGCCGTCTCGATCAATCGCGTCATGGGCGCTTCGAGGGCCTGACCGAGCGTGGACAGGTGGGCGGTTAACGCCGTTTCCAGTTGTTCGAGTCGCAAGACTGCCGCTTGGCCTCGACGGTGTTCATCATCCCTGAGCGCGCTCAGCTGCGCGCTCAGGGTATCCATGAGCGCATCCATGCGTCCGGCATGGCCCTGAATCCAATCCGCTTCCATATCCTGACGAGATTGGATCAGGTTGGTGGATGATTCCGCCAAACGGGTCATTTCCGTTTGCATTCGCCCTCCCATCTCCTCGATGCGCGCTGCCAATCCATCCATGGTCTGAACCAAAAACGCGGCCAAGTCTTTTTGACGCGCCATCGTCTCTTCCTCATTCGCTTGCCGTGTGGCGGCAAGGGAAGACGACACTTCCAGAAAATTCCGAGCCGCGAGGTCATAGGCCGATCGATGCCCATCGGCTAACTGTTTGAGTTCCGCGGCCATGGCCGCCGACATGTCACCCAGGCGCATCGCGGCCTGTTCCTGCAGCGTATCCACGACCCCGCGCCACCGTATTATGCGATCCCGGTCGCAGGCTTCCTGCCGTTCGATCCAGGTGGCGGCCATGGTCTTGAACGACTCATGCATGGAATCCGTCGTCAGCTCGTATTGTTTCGAGAAATCGTTCAGAGTCGTGCCCATGCGCGCAATCAACGACGCATTGGCCTGCTGGTAGGCGGCGAGCATCTCCTCCCCCACCCTGGCCTGATCGTGGGCCTGATGGGCCGCTTTTTGGGCAAATTCATCCAGTGCCCCCTGGTTGATCTGGATCAGATGATGGTGAACGGCCTGCGCTTGTTGGGCCATGCCGTGCAGGGTTTCCTGAATGATCGGCCTGATCGTATCGCCCACCAGACGTCCATTTTCAGCCAGGTTTTGCTTGAGCGCATGATCAATGGAATCGGTAAACTGCGTGAATCGGTCGGCAACGGACTGGTGAAAACGCTCCTGATGGTCCGTCATGGCATCACCCAGGTGATCCAGTTTATCCGCAACGCGTTCGAGCATGCCAGCCACCATGGGAAGCGATTGGCCCTGCCGTTGAAGCGCTTGAAAGGTTTCCCGCTGGCTGTAAGCCAAGGAAAAGTCCCGGAAGCAAGCCGGAATGCATGCATCTAGACGACGGGTCTCCAGCATACGCCGACGGCGGCTCAAGGTGGACATGAGCCCCAGCATGGCCGACGTGGCGACACCGGCGACGGATGTGCCGAAGGCCATGCCGAGACCGTCGATGGGAGCGGCCAGACCTTGACGAATGGCCTGAAGATCTGTCGTGCCTTCCAGAGCGGTCACGGCACCTCGCAATGTGTCGACCATGCCCACGAAGGTCCCCACCAGCCCAAGCATCACCAGGAGACCGACCAGATAAGGGGTCAACACCGGCGCTGGAAGTCCGACCCGCTCTCCTTCCACGCGCATCCGGACCGCATTGCGGAGCGAGGGATCGAGTCGATCGAGCCAGTCGGTGAAGTCATCAATTTTGTCCTGAGTCGCATTCAGCGCCCCGGAAAGCGTCGATGTGGCCTGTTCGAATTTGATTAGCTCAATGACCCCCACCGCAAAACCACCACCAATCACGGCAGTGATCGTAAAGGCCAGCGCATCATTGTTAATGAAAAGCCATCCCACCCACGCAACCGCCAGCACGCCCAACAACAGCGCACCGCCATTCAACCCCCTCTCAATGATTGACCGTTTTGCTTTCATATGGTTTCTATTTTTTTTCCCCTGACTCGCAAGCCATTTCGATCATCCCCAAGACCGGTAACAGACGCAATTCCAGTTCAGATAGCAGCAATTCCTGCATCTGATCACCAAACATGGAGATCCACCCACCGGAAGCCATCCATGGCGCCAGATCAGAAACGCTGGGGCGATCGGAAAGGGTCTGCCAATTGGTGACCAACAGGTGCTCGAAATGATGTTCCAGAAGTTCTGGAATCCGACCCAGAAGATGGTGCTGCCGATGGTAAAATGCATCACCGAGCCCCCTGTCCAGGGCGGCCAATCCGGCAAGCTTCGGGGATAACCCGGCAACGGCCTGGCCCATTTTCATATGCAGGCGCTGGGTGACAACCGACAAGTGGCCCTGGATGGTCAGATAATGGTTTCGATACGGTGCATAGGCCGCAGCAGAATTGGGTATTCCGGCACCCGGCAAGGTTGAGAAAACGTCTTTGAGCATGCAATTAGCGAAAAATTCGGACGGGGACGGCAGCCGGTACCGGGATGGGCCACCGCGGGGGACGAAGCGCTTGACGATGTCGCGTACCAGACCCGCATGCGCCATTAAAAACGCGTCTTTGATGGCCTCGGGTGTAATGCCGGTCGATTCAACAGTCGCGTGGGGAAGTTCTCCGAGCATGTTGGAAAGCATTACGGAACCAGATAAATCCAGAAGGCTACCGACGCGTTCCGCAAAATAATCGGTCACAACCGGCGCTCCGATGACATCCATCTCGGTCAGCCGTCTAAGCAATCGAGAGGCGTGAAAACATGAGTATTCGGCGTTAGACATTGGACATCGCATTCACGATAATGTTTTTTGGCGGCGTTATCGGTCGTCGCGGTATTGATTATACAGCTTTCTCCCTCTGGCCTTGCCAAAATCATTATCGTAAACACTATGGCGTTATGCGTTTTCGGAACGGATACCCGCGTTGGCGGCTGGGGGGATAATACCAGTCCCATCTTGAAATGGAGGTTATGGCCCAATATTTTGTTAATCAATCATTATCACGCACAACATATAGATCAGGCTGATTAACATAACCCTGAGGGCATTTCAACCCCAATTGGTGCCTTGGCGAAAAACGATCATCCACGGCATATCAAGCGGTAACGCATAGGGGGCGCCACCGCCAAACCAGGAGGCGCCGACCATTAAATTTTTTCGCGAAAATGCCGATACCCCTGTTAACCCGAATGAATTATCCGTGTATGGTCGGCGGCATCATCGCCGTCGGAAAAATTGGAGTTTAACCGATGAAAATTCGATTCGCCGGCATGGCCCTTTTTTTAACGATTGTCATTTGGGCACCGGCTCATGCCAAGCAGGAAGCGATCATTCCGGCCTACGCAACCGTATCCGCATATAAATCTTTGATGTTGCAATATAAAAACCTGATGGACAAACAGAATCGGGCCGCCGCGAGAAAGTTATTGACGTCCAGGAAAGTCTTTCTTGTACCCAGGGATATCAAGGTTGAAGTGGTATCATCCACCAATAATATCGCCAGAGTCAGGATCGACCAGTTAGACAGAAATGCCAAACCAGTCACCCTCTATTACTACACATTGACCGACCAGCTTAAATTTCTGGCAAAGCAATAATATCCAAGGATCACGATTCGGCTTCCTTTTTTACGATTCCCATGATCGCCTCTTGAGCTAACGGCCAGAGTGGTTCGAACGCCGGGATTTCATTTCGTCGACCTTGCGATTATAAAATGAAATAACTTCTCTTCTGCTCAGCATGCCTAACAGAATGCCGTGATCATCGGCGCGCACCACCGGCAAGCTGTCAATATTGCGAGTGGTAAATTTCTTCAACACCGCGTTGAGGTCTTCCTCGGGAGTCGTCACGATGATATCCGACGTTCCGACATCCTTCATCACCACCAGGTGTTCGATCTCAGGAGAAAAAAGAACGCCTCGGATGTCATTGATGGAAAAGATGCCCACCAGCCGTTTTTCCTCGTCGACCACTGGAAAGTAGTGCTGTTTGGATTGGGCGAAATACCGTTTAAATTCCAAGAAAGGCATATCCTGAGGAATCAGGGTAACTTTCTTGACCAGCGGCATCAAATCGTTCACCGGAATGGCCTGTAGAATGTCCACGAAAAAGTCTCCGGCATGGGCAGGTGAATCGACCTTGCTCTGCACTTGCCGGTGAAAAATGGTCCATCGTCGGGATGCCATGTAAGCCACGGAACAAACCAGCAGACTGGGAAGCAGTAGATGATAGGAATTGGTCATTTCACTGACGAAGATGATGGTCGATATGGGGGTGTTGGAAACGGCCGTGAAAAAACCGGCCATCCCCACGACCACGAAGGCGCCCGGCTCGGTGACGACGGTAGGCATGATGGCGTTAAACGACTTTCCCACCGCTCCGCCGATGGCCCCGCCGACAACCACCGATGGTCCGAAAACGCCGCCGCTGCCGCCGGAGCCGATGGAAAAAGAGGTGGTCAGAATTTTCCCCAAAGCCAAAGAGAGCAGAAAAGGTATCGCCAGCTCGTTGTTGATGGCCTGTTGAGCAAAACCATAGCCAAAGGCCAGGGTATGCGGCCAGAAAAAACCGACGGCACCAGTCAACAATCCGCCGATGGCCGGTTTAAGATGGTTGGGGATCTTTTTTAGGGATTCGAAAAGATGGATCGTGCCATAAAAGATTTTAACATAAAAGGCGCCGCCGGCCACCAAAACGAGGGATAGTACCAAATAGGGTCCCAGTTCCAGCGGGTTCTGGAAGTGAAATGGCGGTGAATCAAACAGCGATCCCCAGCCAAATCGCAAACAAAAAACGCAATAGGCAACGACCGAGGAGATCCCTGCCGGGATGATGACTTCGGATTCGAAATCTGGATCCCGGTAAAGCACTTCGGCCGCAAACAACGCTCCCGCTAAGGGCGCGCGGAAGATACTGCCCACCCCGGCCCCGATCCCGGCGGCCATCATGATTCGGCGCTCACGGTCCGACAGTTTTAAGGTCGTGGCCAGAAATGATCCGAAACCGGCGCCGATCTGGGCGATGGGTCCTTCCCGGCCACCTGAACCACCGGTGGTGAGGGTAATGGACGATGCAATGGTTTTGACAATCGGGACCCGGCCGCGAATGAATCCGCCTTTGTTGTGATAGGCATTGATGGCCGCGTCGGTGCCATGACCTTCGGCTTCGGGAGCGAACGTGTAGACCAGCCAGCCGCTCAGGATCCCGCCGAAGGCTGGCAGGAAAAAGAGTATCCAACGATTGAAGGAGACCGTTGTCGGTGGCAACAGGTGATGCTCACCGGCCGGTGCGGGCGGCCGGTAACCGGCGGCCATGTCCAGAAAAAAGTGAATGCCGAACTGACAAAGATAGTGAAAGGCAATGGATCCAAGCCCGGCAATCAAACCAATGGCAATAAAGTAGAACGACCATCGGGAGGCTTGTAGGACGTCGAGCCGAGCCGACTTTATCTGAAACCGTGTGATCGGTCCTGTTCTTTTCTCTTGATGCGGCATGCGCTATTGGCTGTTTTCCAGTTCTTTGGCCCCTTGGTAGATGGTATCGAACAATTTTTCCACGTCCCCGACATCGATGCATGAAAACGCGATGCGCAAGTTTGACCCGCCTAAGGCAATCAGTCCCACGCCGTATCGATCAAGCAGATGTACGCGTAAGGATTCCGCATCGACCGCCTTTAGCCGAATGCACATGAAATAGCCGGAATTGAATGGATATACCTCCCAAGCATCGCCGTATTTGGTGTCCGTGGATACGGTTTTGACACGCTTGGCACGCGCCATGAGGATGTTGAATTTTTCCTGTTTTTCAGCGGCATTTTTTTCGCTGTTCATGGAGTTGAGGAGTATGGTCTGGCTCAGGTGTGCGGCATTGGAAATCGTGCCCCGAATGCAACCGGCGGTTTTACGTTCCAACGCATCGTAGAGTGCTGCCGTATCCCCTTCAAAACGTCCGCCATAGGTCACGAATCCGACACGCAGCCCCCACACGAAGTTCTCCTTGGTCGCACCATCCAACTTTATCGCCAAAATCCGTGGATGCGCGCCACATAGACGGGCGAAAACGGATTCCTTGATGGTTTGCGGTTCATAAAAAAGGCCGAAATAGGCATCATCGCACACGGCCAGCACGTTGGTGCCGGAATCGGCGACATCCGTCAAGATGCCAACAATGGCATCCGCTTCGCTTTCACTCACCGTGTATCCCGAAGGATTCTGAGGAAAATTAAGTAATACCGTTATTTTTCGATGATCGGCGGCTTCCTGCCGAACCGCTTGTTCAAAGGCGCCGAGGTTGAATCCCCCCTTGGTGTCGAACAGCTCATAGTGACGGATGGTGGCATTTTTACGCACGGCAAAAATCATGTTGTAGTTGCCCCACATCATCTCGGGCAGGATGATCACATCATCCGCATTGATCCATACATCGGCAATGGTGGCTACCCCGTGGGTGATTCCGACGGTCACAATGGGGAGGCTCACCATTTTCCCAGCCAAGGATGGATTTTTATCGAACATGTCTTCCTGCCACTTCTTTCGTAGTGCAGGGATCCCGAATGAAGGCGCATAGGTCAGCGATTCACTGGGGCGAATGTCGTTAATCGAAGCCATGATACTGTCAAAGCGCATGGTATGGCCATCTTCCCTGGCGATACCGATGGTCGCATTGATGACATGGGCCTTTTCCTTGGCCTCGGCACTTTGGCTGAGAATGCCTTTGGGAAAAAACAGTTTCTTGCCCACATCGGAAAGCATGCTATACACTTGAGGAGCTATGGATTTGATGGTCTGGTTAAGCTGTTCTGCTAACGCATTCATGGAATTTTGCCTTTAAGGAAGATTTTCCGATACCGATCAGCCTCGCGGCCATCGGGGGACTTTTTCGACGGTCCACTTGACGGGGTGGTTTTTCAATCGGCTTCGGATCGTAACGCCCTATACGGTATCCCCGAAGCTCGATTAACGAATCCGATGAACCGATGAAATCGTTTTTTACTTTTTGAAAAGGAAAAAAGTCAAGAAAAAGGCGTTTACATATCAACAAGATGGATGATTATCAACCGCAAACGGAATAGGGTATGGTTTATTCTTGGGATAGCGAAAGCCACTGAAACACAAAACAACCCCGCCAGCCACCAATGGTGGCGAGGTTGTTTTCAAAATGGGTCGAACCACCGGCAAGGCCTACTTTCTGGAACGTTTTGAAGCCTTCAGGGGATTGATCTTCTGGGTCGTTTCGACCATGCTGGTACTGACGTGGGTGGCCAGATTGCAGTTTCCATTCTTCCACTTGACCGTCGGTTCCGGGCAGGCCGAGCAATACCATCCGGATTCGATTTCAAGGCTTCGGCCACACCCTTTGCATTGTTCCACGATTTCATGGCACACGCCACCATTATATCCGCACCCCTTGGCCGTCATAAAGGCACATTCCATCCCTTTACGAATCGTCGTACATTTCATTGATCCCACCTCCAAAAAAAAGAATATCGAAACAAATAAAAAGGCCAAAGAAGAAAGGATCCTTCGGCCTTTTTTAAATCTTATAGTTAGTATTCAAACATTTCTTAATTGTCAAGCATTTTTTCAATTCTGCTTATCATGCTGATAAACATGGATGTCGCGCTGGGGGAAGGGAATCGAAACGCCGTTGGCATCGAAGGCTTTTTTTATTTTTTCGGTCAGATCGAAATAAACCCCCCAGTAATCATTCACCTTGACCCAGGGGCGAACGACAAAATTGACGCTGCTATCGGCCAGTTCGGAAACGGCAATCTGTGGCTCCGGGTTCTTTAGAATACGATCATCCGCAGCAATGACTTCGTTCATCAATGATCGGGCTTTGTCGATGTCGTCCTCGTATCCGATGCCAACGACCAGGTCTACCCGACGCGTTCCCTTCACGGTCCAGTTGACGATATTATCATCGGTAAGCTTGGCATTCGGCACGATGACGGTTTTATTGTCGGCCGTTTTCAACTGCGTGGTAAAAATTTGAATCGCCTCGACCACACCGAACACACCGGCCCCCTCGATCAGGTCACCGACCTTGAAGGGTCTGAAAATAATCAACAGGAAACCGGCGGCGAAGTTGGATAAGGATCCCTGCAATGCAAGACCAACGGCCAAGCCGGCGGCACCGAGAACGGCAATAAATGAGGTCGTTTGGATACCTAACTGCCCGAGCGCGGCGATGACGATAAATGCCAGCAGCCCGATATAGGCCAAATTTGCGGTAAAAGAAATCAGCGTCGGGTCGACCTTGCTTTTGGCCATGATACGTTCGATTATTTTCCGGATGCCTTTGGCGACCCACCGTCCGATAATGAAAATGGCCAGTGCGGCAATCACCTTCAATCCATAAACCGTCAACAGTTGATAAACTTTATTAATGATCTCTTCCATATTGTCTTTCCTTTCTGCAGTGAACCCAATTGAATTGATTGGGGTGGCCGGATAGCGGATCTCCTATCAAAAGGGCATTACCGTAGCCGTATCCGCAAGGATCATATCGAATTGATAGAATTTATTCAACTTTGGTGAACTGCACACGGCGGTTCTTGGAACGACCCAGCCGGGTTGCGTTGTCGGCGATCGGACGATCCGGTCCAAATCCTTTTGCGGAAACACGAGAGGGGGAAACCCCTTTACCCACCAGGTAATCGACGACGGCCTGGGCCCGTCGCTGGGACAGATCCATGTTCGTCGCCCGAGAACCGGTGTTATCGGTATGCCCTTCGACGATGACCGTCAGTTGGGGTCTGGCTCC
The DNA here is from genome assembly GCA_963674765.1 of uncultured Desulfosarcina sp. GTDB lineage: Bacteria > Desulfobacterota > Desulfobacteria > Desulfobacterales > Desulfosarcinaceae > Desulfosarcina. The sequence goes on from OY771548.1 coordinate 6,643,853, forward strand.
CAACGCAGCCGCGATTTCGTCCAAAAACGGGTATGAGTTGGGCGTGATGTTGGCCTTGCCGACATCGAAGCTGATTTCATTGAACGTCCACGTCGTCGCATCAGGCCGCAGTACCGTCAAGGGGCATCCGGACGCGTCTACTTCCACACCGGCAATCGTTCCCGGACAGTTATCCAGGGCATCGGGAACGCCGTCGCCGTCGCTGTCCAGCGGGCAACCCGTGGCGTCGACCGTCGTACCGGCAGGTGTTCCCAGGCATTGGTCCTGGGCATCGGGAACGCCGTCACCGTCGCTGTCCAGCGGGCAACCCGTGGCGTCGACCGTCGTACCGGCAGGTGTTCCCAGGCACTGGTCCTGGGCATCGGCCACACCATCGCGGTCGCTATCCAGCGCATGGCCGATAAAAATATTGCTCACGTAATCGGCCATCTGCTGCCCGTTGGCCAACGCATCGGCATTGAGAGAAACCCCGCACCCACCAATTTGTGCCAGCTTATTCATCTGTGCGTTGCCGTTAGGGTCATTTCCCACCATAATGGGGTAAATACACAGGTTGTCTTTGAATTTCTCCGCCAGCGCGGTGGCCGCCATGATCGGCCCGACGTCCATGTCCTTGCCGTCGCTCACAATGATCAAGGCGTGGTGGCCATCCAGGCCGTTCAAGTCGTCAGTGACCGTCTCGAGGGCCGCACACAGTGGGCTGGGCCCCCCTGATTTAGTGACCGTCAACAGCGCCTGTTCAAGCGCGGTACGGTCGAAATCGCTCATTTTACTGAGGCTAACGGTGCTTGCGGCAGAGAATGTTGGATCGTGTCCAAAAGACCGCAGGGCACTGTTTATCCCCATATTCGCCGGGATGGTCTGAATCAAATCACGGACGGTGGCAGTGGCAATGTCAAATTTTTTATACGGTCCATATCCCTCGGCCATGGATGATGAGGCATCCAGTACAATAACCACATTGTCTGTTTTCAGTGCATGCCCTTCCGCCGCGACGGGTACGGGGGTAGAGAGCGGAACCGGTTGATAGGGGGTGGCACATGCGCTGATCAATCCGATCACGGTTAAAACAACACACGGTTTAAGACGTCGATAGTTCATAAAAGTCCTCTCCTTATTGAAGGCGAATGGGGCCCAGATTGAATGTTGGATTTTTGGATCTTGAATGGTGGAATGGATAATCCGCCAGCATGTGGGCTGGGATCGACGCAAGCCGTTGACAAATAACGATCAATTGTCAAATTAATGGGTGAATCGCTTCCGACACCAGCAGAATCAACACCATCCCATCAGTATCGAACACTATCCATAATAATGAATGTCATCGAAAAATCCAGCACAATCTAAAAAAAACACGCATTACTCCACGGTTCCCGTTTGCATGTTCACATCCCATTTCTTTTCGATTTCGATAGCGATCCCGATATCGATAGCGATGTGGTGTTCTTCTATTTTTAAATCGATTTCATCCTTCATTTGACATTTGGGCGTTGGCATTTGGCACTTTCCCGCTTGCGGGAATGGTGATGGTTCCGGACCGGCTGGTTTTTGATTTTAATCGCGATTGCCCTCGGGCATCAGACGCATTGACTTTTAAATTAATTTCTATATTGTTGATTGGCATCCATCGCCATCAAAGGCAACCGCAACGCCGCCGCCATCATATGCCAAATGGAGGCATTCGTTTCTGAACTGAGATCTGTTTTTCTAAAAGGAAATAATCGATAATGCCGCTGAATGAAGCCAGACAAGTTCTTCAAATTGAAGCCGATGGGATATTGAACCTGATCGATCGTCTCGATCACCGTTTCGAGGAAATGGTGAATGCAATCATGAACGCCACCGGCAGGGTCATCATCAGTGGCATTGGCAAATCCGGCATCATTGGACGTAAAATCACCGCGACCCTGAACAGCACGGGAACGCGGTCCCTGTTCCTGCACCCTGTCGAAGCCATGCACGGTGACCTGGGCATGGTTGGCGCGGAAGATATTTTTCTGGCCTTGTCCTACAGCGGGGAGACCGATGAACTGAACATGCTTTTGCCCAGCATCCGCAATATCGGATGCACGGTTATTGCTATGACGGGCAGCCCATCGTCCACGCTGGCCAAACACAGCGACATTGTCATTGATGTGGGCGTTGAAAAAGAAGCCTGCCCCTTGGGGCTGGCCCCGACGGCCAGTACCACGGCCCTACTGGCCATGGGGGATGCCCTGGCGGTTGTACTCATCAACAAAAAGCATTTCAAATCGAGTGATTTTAAACGCTATCATCCTGGAGGGGCATTGGGCCAACGGCTCTCCCGTCAGGTAAGCGATATCATGTTTAGCGGGGCATCCGTACCGATCGCCACCACCGCGACATCCATGGAAGCAGCGGTAGCGGAAATGGACCGACATGGGTTAGGCGCCCTAATCATCATCGACGAAGACAGCAAATTGGCGGGAATTTTCACAGACGGCGATCTGAGGCGCATGATCGCTCAGAAAAAAGCGATTTTTGATCAATCCCTGGCTGAGTCGATGACCCCCGCCCCCCTGCACGCTTTTGCCGAGACGCCTGCCTTTGACGCCCTCAACACCATGGAAAAACATGAAATCACGGTTCTACCAATCATCGACGAGACGCACCACGTACTGGGGATTCTCCATCTCCACGACATTCTCGGCAAAGGTGAATTCAAGTTCAATGGATTCGAAGACCCGGCCAAGACGCATTAAGCCATAGCGTCTACAAGGAGCGAATATGACTGATGAAGCCATCGATACCCGAATCGAGACACTGGGTGAAGCGAAGATAATCTCACCGATGTTAACCAATGAACAGGAAAGCAGGCCGCACCTGTTTGTCACCGATAATGATCAAATATTGATCAACATCAACCGGTCCGATGTTGAAACCACGCTGTCACAGGGGGGCTCACCATTAGCCTTCGAAGTTGCCGGCCCACGGGAAAAAGTCTATTTCGACGCCGCCAAGCTCAGATGCGCCATCGCGACCTGTGGCGGTCTATGTCCAGGCTTAAACGACATCATCCGGGCAATCGTCCTGGAGTTGTATTACCGTTATCAGGTGAGAATAATCTATGGCGTTCGCCATGGATTGGAAGGATTCATCCCCGAGTACAATCACGAATTCGTAGATCTGACACCGACACGCGTGACCAGCATCATGGATATGGGCGGATCCATCCTGGGGTCCTCTCGAGGGGCCCAGGACATCGAGCGCGTGGTGGATTGCCTGGAGGTGAACAACATCGGCCTCCTTTTTATGGTGGGCGGAGATGGGACCCTCATGGCCGCATCCAAAATCGCGGATACCATTTTCCAGCGGGGATTGAAAATCAGTATCGTGGGCATTCCTAAAACCATTGATAATGACATCCACTTGATTTCTCGGTCTTTTGGCTTTGACACCGCCGTGGATGTCGCCCGGATGGCGATCCAAAGCGCCCATAACGAGGCCATTGCCTATCCCAATGGCGTGGGGCTGATCAAGCTCATGGGCCGCCATTCCGGATTTATCGCCGCCACCGCCGCCCTGGCCCAGCAAGATGCCAATTTCGTATTGATTCCTGAAGTCGACTTTGACATCGATGGTCCCAAGGGACTGCTGGCCGCCCTGGAGGCGAGATTATCCAGCAGGGGCCATGCGGTTATCGTGGTGGCCGAGGGCGCCGGGCAAAAGTATTTCATCAATGCAAACGAACAGCATGATGCATCCGGCAACATCCGGCTCAATGATATCGGTCCCTTTTTGCGCGATGCCATCAAAGCCCATTTCGAAAAAAAGAAACTTCCCCTAAATATCAAATATATCGATCCCAGCTACATGATCCGCAGCCTGCCGGCCAATGCCAATGACAGCGTGTTTTGCGGTTTTTTGGGAAGGGATGCCGTCCATGCGGGGATGGCCGGTAAAACCAGGCTGGTCATCGGTCATTGGAACAACCATTTTGTGCACTTACCCATGGCTGCGACCGTAGGAAGACGCAAGCAAGTCAATCCCTGTGAAAAACTGTGGACCACCGTGCTCGAATCCACCGGTCAGCCATCACTGAAAAATGATCTGCCCGATACACCTTATAGCACAAGCGAAACCACCTGTGCGTGACGCGCAGTTGCACCCTGATGGGAATACACCGCCTCTCTGGCCAGGCATCCCAAACGCCGGGCCTCATTTGGATGCGTCAATAAAAAGGCGGCCCGTTCAGTCAATTCATCAATCGCATTTACACAAATCCCGCCCCCACAGGTTTCGAGCAGCATTCGCGCCTCGGAAAAATCATCCATGTGGGGACCAAAAAGAACAGGTTTGGCCCATGCCGCGGCCTCAAGAACATTTTGTCCGCCCAAGGGAACGAGACTGGCCCCGCAAAACACAACCGAAGCGATACCGTAAACATCACGCAGCTCACCGATCGTATCCAAAATGACGATCGGTGCGGTTCGTCCCCCCCCTGGTTTTCCCAGTTCAGTACGCCGTTGGCAGGCAATCCCCCGCTTTCTGATCAGTTGCTCGATTTTGGATACCTTTTCGATATGACGCGGCGCGAGAATGAATATCAACGACGGTACACGGGCGGCCAGTCTCTCATAGACATCCATCACCATCGTCACCTCGGCACCGCGAACACTGCCGCCAACAAACACGGGGATCTCCTCGGTTACGGCAAACAATTGATACAACCGGTCAAGGTGACCCGTATGTTGATTTTCGATACGCAGGTCGGTTTTAATGTTGCCGTTGACATGGACTCGCCGGGGCGGTGCGCCTAAAGCGATGACCCGGCGGGCATCGGCGACAGAAATCATGCTGAAGGCATCTACCCGTTCCAAAACAGATTTCAGCAACGGCCGAATTTTCATGTATGAACGAATTGATCGATTGGAAAGGCGCCCATTGAGGAAAACGATCTTCATTCCGGCGCGGCGGGACTTGAGGATCCAATTGGGCCAGATTTCGGTTTCCATACACACCAATATATCCGGTCGATAAGCCGAAAGAAAACGCCCCACTGCCGTCCACAAATCTACCGGCGCATAACAAACGGTGGCACGCCCATTCAACCGTCTCAAGGCTTCTTGCTGTCCTGTGGTTGTCGTCGTGGTCAACAGAAAGGCGGCCGTGGGATAGGTGCCAGCCAATACGCCGATGACCGACTCGGCGACCTTTACCTCACCGACGGAAACCGCATGGAGCCATATTTTAGGCGTGCCAAGGAAGGTGCTAGCCCGGCCTTCCGGATCGTACCCCAGCCGCTGGCCCAACACGGACTGCTTTTGGGGATCCCGTTTTGCGTAACATCGGAGCGCGGGTATGGCCATCGGTGCCAACACCAATGGTAGTGCCGTATAGGCAAAATGCAGAATATTCATGGCTGGCTGATAGCGATCAATCCGGGTAGCTTTTATCGGTAGCGGTGGGCGGGGATTGAGGCTCGGCCTCGACAAAACGTCCCCCTTGAATGCGCAACATGGTCATGTTTTTTTGTGCTTCGCCATTGGAAGCGAAGCGGGTACGGCCAGTGACCCCATCGAAATCGTCTATTTTCAATAATGCTTTTTTCATCTCCCGCCTCGAATCCGTGGCGGTTTGGCGCATGGTCCGAAAAATCATCATGGCACTATCATAGGCAATGGCCTCGATGATCCCCGGATTCCTATTATAAATGTGCTTGAATCCGTCCACGAAGGATTTAATTTTCTCATCCTGGCTCTGGGCGAAAAAGCCGTCGACAATCAAGGCTGATTTCATATAATCTCCAGACATATCAAGCAATGTCTGTGAATTCCAAAGGTTCGTGCCTAATAGGTATACATCGCGGATATCATAATAGGCCAATTGCGGAATTACTAAACCCACCTTTTTTGGCGCGTCGGGAATGAATATAGCATCGAAGTCCACGATGGGATGCCATTGATCATCTCGATCAACACGGCGCCGTCCCAGGGCATCGATCGCCTCGCGATCAATCGGGATACCCGTCAGGGCTTGTAACGGATCGATGTCAAGCAGCGGACGTTGATCGGCAACGGGATCATCACTCACAGAAAAAGGAGAGAATTCGACGGGATCGGGTAGACTGGCAGTAGCCAGATCCGCAGGCACGTCATAGTAGATACCGGCCAATTTTTTGATGGCTGTCGCGAAATCGGTTCCTCCCGGATCATATGCCTCAACCCCATTGACCACCCGCCCATGGGCCACGACCTGATCCCAAAAAAGATTCATATACCGTCGGCCATAACGCTCATTGGGGTATAGAACGGCAAACCGATTGACCGAGAATTCATTCACCGCAAATGAAACCAATGCCTGCACTTGCATCTGAGGCGTGATAAAATTCCTGAACACATAAGAACCGCTGTCTGTTACACCCTCTTTTTGAGTAAAGACGACAATCGGAATGCCTCTTTTCTGAGCCGTTGCCGCTGCGGTATCCGAACCGGACATGGGCCCCAAGATGGCACCGACTTTCTGTTGATGCAATTCATCGACCGCACTGGCACTCCCTTCCGCATCAGACCGGGAATCCTTGACAAGAATCTGGAATGGGACGCTTTCCACAGTCTCAATGGTTTGACTGAGGGCAAATTCGATACCCTCCAGGGCACGCTTGCCAAACAGCCCATACGGCCCGGAAAGGGGTAATACACAGCCTATCGTAAAAGGAATGAAGCGACTGCGTTCTTTTAGTGAAAGGATCATATCCGATGCATCCCGGTAACCGGCGTGGGTGGGAAATTGGTCGATAAAGGCAATGAGAACATCCAGGGCCTCATCATACTTTTCTTCCATAATAAGGGCCATCCCTAACCGATAAAGTAAAGCACCCAGGGCTCGCGGATCGGTTACGTGGGTGATCAGCGCTTGAATTTCAACGGCGCTGAGCTTTTCGACGCTGAATTGGAAGTTGTCCCAGGTGATCGAACTCTCCTCATCCGTTGCGTTGAGCCACGCCTGGTATCGAAACCATGCGGCATTTGGGTTGGCGTCTATCGCCTCATAGGCATTGGCCATGATCGTGTAAAACGGCGTCCGCAGGCGTTCTGAATCAGCTGCGTCGATATATCTCAGGCCGATGTCGATCACAGATTCAAAATCGTCTCGATCGAAAAGGATTGTCAATGTCTCGAGTTTGGCATCGCTTATCAATGCACTTTGAGGGAACTCATGAATCAATCGCAAAAACACGGCCAGCGCATCATCATCACGACCAGCAAGTTGAAAGATTTTTCCCACCTTGTACAGTGCGTCGTCGGCGAACGGATCGTCATACGCCTCATGTAAAAATGTGTTGTAATCATTCAAGGCTTTGGAATATTGGCCGTTATCATAGGCCCGTTCGGCATCCAAAAATACCGGATTCATATCCTTTTCGGAACGCGTTGAGGTCATCGGTACCGGTGGTTGCAAGGGTGCACACCCTGTTGCAGCTACGACCATGAATAAAATTAATTTTCGAAGAACGCTTTGCATAGGGGTATTTTTCCCAAGATGAGACAAGATGGTGTACGTTTCAATCATAAATGGTTTTTTCCTCAAGAATATGCACTATATCTACACGAGCGGATTGCATTGTCAAACCATTGTTCATTTCGGCTAAGTGCTCCTGTTCGTATATACGGTTCTTTTTCAGAAACGGCCGGTTTTTGATTTTACATGCGATCGCCCTACCCTGAATCACCCTTCGTCGGACCTTGACATCTCCCGGAAAAGGGCATTATAGTAGGTCATTCAAATGGTTACCATTCCATCTTACAAGTTCCATCCTCATCTCCGAAAAAAAGGTTTCTCCATGAAAAAACCGATAATCATCTGCTTGGCAATCATCGCCTTGCTCGGGCCGGCAGGGTCGCTTTGCGCTCAGATATACAAATATATAGATGAAAAGGGTCAACCACGATGGACCGATGATTTGAGCCAGGTCCCCGCCCATATGCGCGAAACAGCCAAGCAGTTTACAGACTTGGGTGATGAATCGCAAGGGGCATCGATTTCGACAGACCAAAGGCAAGTGGATACGAAAGCAGTCCCGGTGACCGACCCATCGAACGACAACGCTGGGTTGACGCGGGAATTGCTGATGAAGGAGAAATCGAATTTGGAAAATCAGTATCAACAACTGGTGGAAGAAAGAAAGACGCTTGAAACAGTGAAAGCTGTAGAAGAAGATGCCGTCCAACAGGCCGAACTCAACCAGAGAATTATTTCGTACAATGAAAAAACAAAACAATACGAAACGCGACTGAACGCCTACATGAAAAAAGTTGATGCATACAACAAAAAGGTCATGACCACTGGGGAAAACCCAGCACCGTGACCCCGGGTAACAACGGTTATTAAAATGCAATCCTTATAAGGAGGAAAACCATGCCAACATCATCGAGTGATTTCAACAAGGCGGTATCCGTCGGCCGCCCCCCTTATATCCAAAAACTGTTTCCCAACTCGAAAGCACTCCTGGTCAGCGGGAAATACATCGATTTGGCTATGATAAAAAAGAAAAAAGCCATTTGCATTGCCGCTAATGGAAGAAATGCGTTTGTTATCCGCGGTGCCTTACGGGCCGCCCAGCGGGCCAATGCGGCGTTGATCATCGAAATTGCCCGTTCCGAAGGCGGCGCCAACGCCTATTGTGCGGTCAACTATTGGAATATAGCAAGAATTGTAGATGCCGTCAGTAACGAGCTGGGGATCACGATCCCTGTAGCTCTGCATGCTGATCATTATGGCATCAAGAGTCAGGATGACATCCCTGCTGCCAAGGTGGAGATCCCCACCTTGTTTGAGGCAGGGATTACATCGATCGCCATCGATGCGTCCCACCTCCCTGACGATCAAAATTTGTTGGCGAATTTAGCGTTGAAGCCGTTTATTCCCGACTGGGCCGGGTTGGAAACCGAGATCGGCGAAATAAAGGGAAAGCTCGGTCTTTCAACTCCGTCCGAGGCCTTGTTCTTGATTCAGGGGCTAAACGCCCATGATATTTTCCCCAATTGGATTGCACTGAACAATGGCACCGTTCATGGCATCGAGGCCAGCGGTCAAGGGATCCAGGTTGATCTGACTCGACAAATTCATGAGAGCCTGGCGCCCTACCATGTTTCCGGTGCCCAACATGGCACGTCGGGCAACAGCTCTAAACGCTTGCGGGAAATCGCGGACCGCACCCATACCACCAAAGCGAATGTCGCCACCGCCCTGCAAATGATTTCATGGGGGCTTGAAGTCAATGATGATGGCAATGCCGCCCTGGATGACGATGGTAACTTCATCAAAGTTACCGATGAAGGGGTCACCGATGCGATGTGGTCCCAAATGGTTGCCTATGCCAATGAAAAAGGCTGGAAGGGAGGCAATTATAAAAAATTGAATCTGCCCTTCGAAACCAAGCTGCTGGGGCAGCCCAAAGAAATAAGAGACAGGATGGAAGCGCGCGTTGAATCTTTTGTCTACAACCTGATCGTTAATGTTTTCAACGCTGAAGATACCGCCGATTTGGCGATTGAAACCATTCTGGAAACGAATGGTTATGATCCAGGACCCAAGGCGCAGCGCATCGACGATCCGTCGGAATGGACGGCGGAAAAAATTGTTCAGCGGGCAGCGTCGATTGAAGCCAATGAGGGACCGGAAGGCGATTTCGACGACTGATCAAAATAGACGGATTCGTGAAAAGTCGAAATTCTCATCTTTTCGTCATTCCGGCGTAGGCCGGAATCCAGTTATTTCAATAAGATCTGGATGCCGGATCAAGTCCGGCATGACGAGAGTGGTTCTTTTTACGAGTTCATCAAAATAAGAACGACCACCACCGGACGGGCTGGTCAAGTGGTGGTCGTTATACGAAATCGGGTCTGACCGGTCGCATCGACACCCTCATGGGGGTCACCACCAGTCCCGGGACCCTTTATGATTCAATCCTGTTGATTGGATACCTGGTGACCCATTTCTCCGGTTCGCCCGTGGCCGGCGACGATGCCGCTGACGTGGCTTTTTTTACTCGCGACCACCTGCCAGAAATCGCCTTCGGAAATCATCGCGCATTTATTCGTCTTTATTTTTCAAATAGTTAAAGTAAACTTCGAAGGCGTCATCGCGGTTCCTTCCGACGAGTCTCCCCATATCCCCCACCCCGGCGTTTTTTTTCTAAAGCTTTTGGAACCGCTTACCGATAAAATCATCGGAGGAACGTATATGCAGATTCAAAGCTATCAAATTCATAACGTACTGAATGTCTATCGACGGCAATTGAGCCAAGGGAAATCCAAGCAAGTGTCCAAGCAGATGACGGGTGACACGAAAGCGGATTCGGTGACGATTTCGTCGAAGGGTAATAACCAGTCGGTGATGGAAAAAGTGGCCGCGAATGTATTAAAAAAGATAACAAACATCGATCCAAACTCAGGCTTCAACCAAGAGATACATAATCAAACGCAAAACGTCGATGAGAAAAGCCAATGGGCAGGCAGGGAAAATCAGTTTGTTTTCAATACGATCGCTGAAAATAATCAAAAAGAGACGCGATCCATCGCCGTCGACAACTCGCAAATATTAATGAATCGATTGGATGAACTGGCTAAAGCGGCAATCAACAGCAAACACGAAAAAAATAGCTAAATTCAAAGCCGTCAGCGCAACCGCTGAAAGGACGGATCCATGCAAACGGCAATCATGTTTGTAGAGAACAAAGGGGGAAGGCCATGTTAGAATCAATTGGCGAATCAAACGTCAGAATGACGTCACGTGTGGATCACAACCATGCCGTGGAAGACCGGAATGTAGCAGAGCTTCAAAAAACCGAAAAGGTAGTTGAGGAACGCCCCGTCGAAAATACTGGGGAAAGTACAAAATCGGAAGCCGATACCGAACAAACGACCAGTGGCTATAACAGCGACGAAAACGGCGTTTACTTTGAAAAATATGACAAACAAGGCAACGTCATTATAAGGGTTCCGCCGGAACAAAAACCCATCGACGAACTTGCTTGAATTTGATTGAGGATAATCGATCCATTGGAGAGCCGGCAATGGGACCGGGGATACCAATGGTGCGTCCAGACCAACAATTTTGCTAACATGATGCCATGTCAACCAATTTGATCTTTTGCAGCCTCCCATAGTTGATGCATTTCCTTGAAAGTCAAGCCGTCTATCGATCGTCCTGACCTTTTCGCCTGATCCTCCATATGTCTGAAGCGGGCTTCAAATTTCTGTATGGATTGAACCAACGCGATTTCCGGATGGATATTGGCAAAGCGGGCGACATTAACCATCGAAAACAGGATATCGCCAAATTCCATAGCGGCTTTTTGATTATCGCCTGTCTGATCGAGGCGGTTAATTTCGCTGGAAAATTCCTGCCATTCTTCCATGGTTTTGGCCATCACCCCAGCAATATCGTCCCAATCAAAACCCGTTTTAGCAGCCCGCTCGGAAACCATGGCAGCTCTGGGAAGGGCCGGCATGCTATGGGGAATGGAATCTAAAATTGACTGGGACGGATCATCCCCTTTTTCCGCCATCTTGATTTTGCGCCAGTTTTCACTCACCAATTCAGGTGTTTTCACTTCGAGATCGCCAAATACATGCGGATGTCGGTGAATCATTTTTTTTACATTTCTGTTGATCACGTCCTTGAGATCGAAGCGTCCGGCTTCGATGAAAAGATGAATGATGAAAAGGACCTGAAACAGCACATCACCCACCTCTTCGCAAACGTCATCGGCATTATTAGCCAAAATGGCATCCACCAGTTCGTAGGCCTCTTCGATCAGATAGCGGCCGATGGAATCGGGAGTCTGTTTTTTATCCCAGGGGCATCCGTTTTCGCCTCTTAATGTTTCTATCAACGTCATCAACGGTTCAACCGACATTGATCGCGGCCCCACTGCTATCTCCGCCATGTCTTTTTAAATTCCTTGATTTTGGATACAAATTTTTTCTTCATATCAGGAGAAGTCACCTTGGCCATCACCTCAGATACGGTGGCCACCTGAGGGGCAAAGGTTGATTTTTTGATTAGGTCGGAGTCCTTGGGTAAAAAGGCAGTGAGTGCGATAAACAGCACGCAGATGACCAGCCCTCCCTTAAGCATGCCAACCAATGCCCCACAGATTCGATCTACCCATCCCAAAAAGGCAATGTTAAGCAGGTATTTTATCACCACGGCGAGAATATTGACAACGATAACCACGGCAGAGAAAAGGATTAAATAACTTAAAATATTACGATAAGCCACATTGGAAATCCACGCCGACAGCAAATTGGACACTCGTGGGTAGTAAGAATAGGCCGCATAAAACCCACCCAACACACCGACAATTGCTGAGACTTCCCTTATCACCCCTCTAAAAATGCCGCGAATCAATCCATAGGATAGAATTGTAATGATCAGGATATCAAAAAAATTCATGAAGCTCCTTTAATTGAAGCCCTACCTTGGCTGGGGGAAGGCGCTTGCCGATGAGGGTAAAAATTTCGACGTCCGTTAGCAGGATTCGTCAAAAGAAGAAATATCAATAAAAACAGTCTGTTCTAAAATAAAGGCAAATAAAAGTAACAGAGCACTATTGGCCAGTCAAGTCTTTTCCCATAACAAGCAGGGGAGAAATTGTCGTTTGCAATCCCTGCCAAAGTCAGATATGCCAGGAATGATGACAAAATGCTTCCGACGGATTCAAACAGACGTTTGACAAATCGATCATTTATGGACCCATGTAATCAGAGCAAGCAGACCCGACTAACATTCAGCGATATTGAATTTGCGCGACAGCTTTTTGGGGAAAACGATGGTAACCTCCGGCACCTGGCAGATCGCTTGCGGATTCATATCGATGCGCGCGGAAATACCGTCTCCTTAAAGGGAGAGATCATGGCCGTCGATCTTGCGCGTCAGGTCCTGGAACAGCTCTACGGTCTTCTAAAGGAAAAATACCCCGTTTATTCAGCTGATTTTGATTACGCGTTACGTATCCTGAGGGAAAACCACAATGCGGATCTAAAAAAAATATTTTTGGATACGGTCTTCATCACCGCCAAAAAGCGCACCATCACCCCCCGAAACCAAAACCAAAAGGCATATATCGAAGCCATCCGCAATTACGATATCGTATTCGGAATCGGTCCGGCCGGCACGGGCAAAACTTACCTGGCCATGGCCATGGCCGTTTCCGCGCTGACCAAAGGAGTCGTCAATCGGATTATTTTGACACGCCCCGCCGTGGAAGCCGGTGAATCTCTGGGATTTTTACCCGGTGACCTGGCCGAAAAGGTTGACCCCTATTTAAGACCCCTTTACGATGCCCTACATGATATGATGCGTTTTGAAAAGGTGGCTGCACTGATGCAAAACGGGATTATCGAAGTCGCACCGTTGGCATTTATGCGTGGGCGAACGCTGAACGAAGCGTTTGTTATTCTTGATGAAGCCCAAAATACCACGACCGAGCAGATGAAAATGTTCTTGACCCGCATCGGCTTCAACTCCAAAGCCGTCGTCACCGGGGACATTACTCAGATCGACCTGCCCGCTGGAAAATCATCAGGGTTGGTTGAAGCCAATCAAATCCTGACTACCGTCTCTGGAATCGGTTTTGTTCATTTTACCCGGCAAGATGTGGTGCGGCATCGTTTGGTTCAGGATATCATCAATGCCTATGAAATGTTAGAAGCACGCCGAAACGAAAAATAATAAAGGCACAATTTAAGCGATACACATCCCCGATCCATTAACCGAAACGTTCATGTATGTGGCAAATGATTCGTGATCGAAAAATAAACCGTGTTAATCAGTACTTTGCATCAAGCCTCCAGATTCGTTGGGGATTGTTGGTCCTCGCCACCATCGTATTTACGGTTAGTCTGTATCCGCGCCTGATTGTTAAAAAGTATTCCTACGATATTGGCGATGTCGCCAAAACCGATGTGAAAGCATCGGAAGATTTTTTCATTGAAGATCAGGAAACCACCGAAACCAACCGCCGTCAGGCCATTGAAAGCGTTTTTGCCGTTTATGATCTCAACCCAAAGATCCTAAAAAACACCCTTTCCCGCATCGACGATGCATTTGACACCCTGCGTGATATTTATGAAAAAGAAAGCGAAAAATTAACCGCCACCCTCCACATACCAGCGTCCCGTTCATCGACACGCACCGATGCGCCGGCCGGACCGATGGCGTTCCCAGATCTACCACAAGTTCCCATTGAAGAACGGTTGATCGCCAAAAAGGGCCTCTTTGACAGTCTAGCGGGAATCGAAATCAGCAGCGGTGCCTATGCAATTCTTATCGAACACGGTTTTTCAGAGGCGGTTTCCGATCTGCTGGTTAGAATCCTAACCGAAATATTCTCCACCGGCGTGGTTGCCAACAAAGAAATACTCCTCAAAGAATTGGATAAAGGCATCACTTTACGCAATGTCGAGACCCTCACCGAGACCCATATTCTCAACCTCAAGCAATTTTATGGTATCGACCAGGCGAAAACCATGGTTCGCGTCGTCGGTGACCCAATCCTTAAAGGGTTGGACTATGCCTTGCTTAACTTGATTGTTGACATTTCCCAACGGCTCATTCAGCCCAATATTACCTTTAACAGTCTAGAAACCGAGGCGCGCCGTGAAACCGCGGCACTTCATATCAAACCGGTCCTCAACATGATTAAAAAGGGCGAAATGCTGCTTCGGGAAGGTGAACGGGTTACCCCACTGCAATTGCGGAAATTAAATGCCATGGAGAGACGCAATGATATTCACCACGTACCGATCTCCATTTCCGGTGCCGCCGCACTGTTCGTGGCTATTTTGATTATTCAATATCATGTTCGGCTCAAAAGCCAGAACGAGATCGGCACATACAATAACAAGGACCTTCTTTTTCTGACCTGCGTCATCGTGGCCATTTTCATCGTCGTCAGAATATCGACAACACTACCTGAGAACTGGTTTTTCGGTCTTCCATGGGCACGGGCAGAAACGTCGGTGGGGTATGGAATTCCGCTCGCTGCAGGCGCCATGATCGTCTGCCTCTTTCTGGGACGGGAGATTGCATTAATTTTTTCTTTGGCCATGTGTGTGGGCGCGTCGATGGTGCTTGAGGGGAATATAGAAACGTTCCTTTATTTTATATTGAGCTGTACCATGGCAGCTTGGTGGCTCCAGGATTGCCGCGAGCGAAAGGTGATCATCAAGGCGGCGGCCAAACTGGCGTTGCTCAATGCCTTTTTAGCCTTGGTCATTGACTTCTACCTCGGTATTACGGCATGGAGCACCCTGCCCTTTGACCTCATTGTTGCATTTTTGGGTGGTATCGGTGCCGGTATCATCACGACCGGAACGGCACCGGTCGTGGAGATGGTCTTCCACTATACAACCGATATTACCCTACTCGAGCTTTCCAACCTGGACCGTCCCATCTTACGACGTCTGATGTTAGAAGCGCCGGGCACCTATCACCATAGTGTCGTCGTTGGTTCATTGGTGGAAGCCGCTGCCACCGAAATCGGGGCCAATCCAATACTGGCCAAAGTTTGTGGGTATTACCACGATATTGGCAAATTAAAACAACCCCTATACTTTATAGAAAATCAATCCAATGGAAAAAATCGGCACGACAAATTGGCCCCGTCCATGTCCGCGCTTATTCTGATTGCGCATGTTAAGAACGGTGTTGAAATCGCTCGCGAACACAAGCTGGGGCGATCGATTATTGATACGATTCAGCAGCATCACGGCACCAGTCTGATTCGTTTTTTTTACGAAAAAGCCAAAGCGGTCAAAGGGGAAGATGCGGTCAATATCAACGCCTTCAGATATCCGGGGCCACGGCCCCAAACGCGCGAAGCCGGGCTGGTCATGCTTGCCGATGTGGTTGAAGCAGCCTCGCGAACCCTTGAGAATCCGACCCCGTCGCGTATCCAGGGATTGGTACAAAATCTAATCAATAAAGTTTTTTCCGACGGTCAATTGGATCACTGTGAACTCACCTTGAAAGATCTTCATCTAATCGCTAAAAGCTTCAACAAAATATTAAATGGCATCCACCATCACCGCATCGAGTATCATGAAAGTGCGGCGATGGTCTCTGGAAGGCAAAAAAATGCAAATCTTGATCGACGACCGGCAAAGCCGTTACCCGTTGCCAAAACAAAGCATTCAGATGACCGCCAGGCGCATTTTAAACGCCTTGGGTTATCCTGATGGACAGCTTTCTATTCTGATCGTGGATGACGAGCAAATTGCCCAGTTGAACGAGACCTATCTCAATCACACCGGTCCGACCAATGTGATTTCTTTTCCCATGCAGGAGGGACCGTTTGCCGATATCACACCTGACCTTTTGGGGGATGTGGTCATTTCCGTCGATACGGCGGGTCGGGAAGCCGATGATGCCGGCATGGAAATGCTGGAGCGGTTTTATCAATTGTTGATCCACGGGATTCTCCATCTGGTGGGCTTCGATCACGTTCATTCGGCCGAAGAAGCGAAAATCATGGATAAAAAAAGCGACGAACTACTCAAGCTGATCGATGAGGAGGATCAGGCATGACGGCTCTGACAGTAAAAATCGATCACGTCGCCACATTGAGGGAAGCCGGGAAAGGAAACACCCCTGATCCGGTCGCCGCAGCGATGTTGGCAGAATTAGCCGGTGCGGATGGCATCGCTTGCCACCTGCGTGAAGACAGACGTCATATCCAGGATCGTGATATCCGTTTGCTGCGTAAAACCGTTCAGAGCCAGTTGATTTTGGAAATGGCCGCCACATCGGAAATGGTCGGGATCGCGCTGGATGTGCGCCCTGATCTGGTGAATCTGGTTCCAGAAAACCGTGATGAAATTACCACAGAACGCGGATTGGACCTCATCGTTGAAAACAAATCCATAACTGAAACCATCGGTGCCCTGCAAAACAACGGAATTCCAGTGTGCATATCCATTGCCCCTGAACCGGAGCAGATCAAGGAGGCCCATCAAGCCGGCGCTGACCGGGTGGAAATAGATACCAGTGTGTTTATCGAAACCGCGGGCGAGGCTCGGCATAAGCAGGCCTTCACCAAGATTGTCGATGCGACCAAGCTGGCAAAAAAATTAAAATTAGGCGTCTACGCAGGCCGCGGTATCGACTACAACGCAATCAAAGCTTTCAGCGGGCTTTCAGAGATCGACGGATTCATTATCGGCCACAGCATTGTTTCCCGAGCCGCATTGGTGGGGTTGGATCGAGCGGTTCGAGATATGCGATCGTTGATCGAGGCACTCTAAAGCGCTAAGATCGCACTAAGGCCATCTGATAAAAATACAACATTCTTCGTGAGGCAAGCCATATGTTTCTGGTGACGTCAAAAGAGATGCAGCGCATGGATCACCGCACAATCGAATCCTTTGGTATTCCGGGGCGAGTGCTAATGGAAAATGCCGGTCGGGGGGCAACCGCGTTTTTCTTGGAGACGATATATCGGTTTCACAACGGTCCCGTGGGCGTAATGGCCGGCCGGGGAAACAACGGTGGGGATGGATTCGTCATGGCCCGCTACCTGCACCAAAAGGGTATCGCGGTGACCGTGTATTTGCTTTCTCAACGGGATCGCCTGACCGGTGACGCAGCCGCCAATCTACATCTATTGGATGCCATGGGGGTAGCGGTGGTGGAAATAGCCGATCAAAACGCCTTTGACGCCCATCAACGAATGATGCTCCATCATCATACCTGGATCGACGCAATTTTGGGTACGGGACTAAAATCGGACGTGCGCGGTTTTTTTCGCACGGCAATCGAATTTATTAACCATCAGAACCGGCCGGTATTCGCTGTGGATATCCCTTCCGGGCTCGATGCCGATAATGGTTTGATCCGTGGCACATGCATTCAGGCGATGGCCACGGCCACCTTTGGATTGGCCAAGGTGGGCCACCTCACCTACCCGGGACGCAGCGTCACCGGTCGGCTAAAAGTGATCGAAATCGGTATTCCCCCGCATATCGCAATTGATGTGGGATGTGGCCAACGGCTGATCACCGCTACAACGGCAAAACGGTTTTTCCCCCTGCGTTCGGCGACTGCCCACAAAGGGCAGACCGGCCATTTGTTGGTTCTGGCAGGTTCACCAGGAAAGACCGGGGCAGCGGCCATGGCTTCCATGTCGGCCATGCGTGTCGGTGCCGGCTTAGTGACCTTGGGGATTCCCCGCTCGCTCAATAATGTCCTGGAGTCCCTGGTCACGGAAGCCATGACCGTGCCATTGGCCGAAACGGATCAGGGAACCGTGGACGAATCGGCCGTCGATACGATTTTATCCCTGGTTGACGGTAAACGTTGTCTGGCCGTGGGGCCGGGAATCGGCACCCACCCGTCAACCGGCCGTTTGCTGGCACGGTTGATTCAAGCCAGTCCTGTTCCCATCGTCATCGATGCGGATGCGCTAACTCTTATCGCCCACGATCGAGGCATGTTGTCCAACGCCAAGGCACCGATCGTGATCACGCCCCATCCGGGTGAGATGGCCAGGCTCAGCGGGCATTCCACCGCCGACATCCAAGGCGACCGCATCGGCCATGCGCGCGCTTTTGCCCAGCAACATGGCGTCATTGTGGTTCTAAAAGGCGCGGGCACCGCCGTCGCCCAACCGGACGGTACGGTTTTTATCAACCCTACCGGGAACCCGGGTATGGCCGCCGGTGGCATGGGGGATGTGCTCACGGGTATCATTGCCGGATTGATCACTCAGGGCATGTCCGTCGATGAAGCCGCTCGCAGTGGCGTCTACTTGCACGGTCTTGCCGCCGATCGTGTGGCACGGTTAAAGGCGCCGGTGGGTTACCTGGCCACCGAAACCATGGAGACCCTTCCCGAAGCCCTTCATGAGATGCTTACTGGAGATGAAGACGGCTTCTGGATAGACGTTGATCCCCTATTCTACGCCACCGATTCGTGATGCGCATGAGCACCGATGTTTCAATCGAGGGAAACAGAAACAGCCGTATGGTCAAAACCGCCTCGGCCGAAGCAACTATCGATCTGGGACGGTCCATCGGCCAGCGGCTCAAGTCCCCTCTGGTGCTGTTATTGTATGGCGACCTGGGTAGCGGAAAAACCGCATTTACCCAGGGGCTCGCCGCTGGCCTGGATGTTCCGGCATCGATCCCCGTGAATAGCCCGACCTACACACTGATCAACGAATATCCCGCGCGACACCCATTTTTCCATGTGGACTTGTACCGACTACCGGAACCCGTTGACCCGGATGACATCGGTCTGTACGAGCTCTTCGATGACAAAAGCATCGTCGCCGTTGAATGGGCCCAGCGCCTACATCCGGCGGACCGCCCGGTTCGCCGATTGGACCTCATTTTCGAAGTGATCGATGATACCCGCCGATCCATTCGGATAATTGCATATGGACTTGACTCGACGGATCTGTTAAAGGACATCGGCATTTCGTCACCCCCTTGCGTGGCGTGATTGACAAATCTACTGTGAATCATCGAAGGTGTAATGTTATGGCATTGATCGTTCAAAAATTTGGCGGAACATCCGTAGCCGACGTGTCACGTATCCGCAACGTGGCCAAGCGGGTGACAAAGGCCTACGATCAGGGGAACGATGTGGTCGTGATCCTTTCCGCCATGGCCGGTGTGACCGACCGGCTGATTGGATTGGCCACCGAGGCCACACAGACGCCGGATCGACGGGAGCTCGACGTTCTGTTGGCCACCGGTGAACAAACCACGGCCGCCCTGTTGGCAATGATGCTCAAAGGCATGGGGTACAAAGCCCAGTCTCTTCTGGGGCACCAGGCCGAAGTGGTTACCGACTGCGAATACGGCAACGCCCGCATTCTCGAAATCGGCACGGATCGAATCCAGCGCATGATTTCCGAGCGCAATATCATCGTCGTGGCCGGTTTTCAGGGCGCTGACATCAAAGGCAACATCACCACTCTGGGACGCGGTGGATCGGACACCTCGGCGGTGGCCATTGCCGCCGCATTGGATGCCGATGTCTGCGAAATTTACACGGATGTGGACGGTATTTACACGGCGGATCCCAACATCTGTCCAAAAGCCAGAAAAATCAAGGTCATTTCCTATGACGAAATGCTGAACATGGCCAGTCTGGGAGCCAAGGTGCTGCAGATCCGCTCGGTCGGCTTCGCCAAGAAATACAATATCCCCGTTCACGTTCGATCATCATTTTCAGAGGAGGAAGGCACCATGGTGGTTAACGAAGATTCCGCGATGGAGCAACTGGTCGTTTCCGGCGTGACCCATGATTTGAATCAGGCACGCATTACCCTAAAAAAGGTCCCCGACCAGCCCGGTATTGCGGCAAAAATCTTCTCCCCCATTGCCGAGGCCGGCATCCTGGTTGACATGATCATTCAAAACACGCGGGCTTCCGGTCAAACCGACCTGACATTCACGGTGCCCAAAGCCGATTATCAGCAGGCCCTTGAAATCGAAAACAAAATTGCCCAAACAATTGGTGCCGAGGATGTTTTTGGAGATGTCAATATTTCCAAGGTGTCGGTTATCGGGGTGGGCATGAAGAACCACTCCGGCGTGGCATCGCTGATGTTCAACGCGTTGGCACGGGAAAACATCAATATCATCATGATCAGCACGTCTGAAATCCGAATTTCATGCATCATCGAGGAGAAGTACACGGAGCTGGCGGTCAGGGTCCTGCATACCTCTTTTGGCCTGGATCGTGAAGATTAATTGGCGTCCGGACGCGGGTGGTACCATGCGGTTCTTTGACCCTGACCAACTTCGTTTTGTTCTGTTGGTTTGCATGGCAGCGGCCGCATTATTCTTATGGCGCTATGTTGTGGGGTAATCATTGAACCGCCCTTCCAAATGGGTTGATCGCCTCGCTGTCACGGGTGAATCCACGTTTCGAATACTCAAGCCAAAGGCGATTCATCTTTGCGGTCTCGATTCGCCTTTCATGTCATTGCCATCCAAGGTCGCTTGGATTTCGGCGATAATTTCCCTGGCCGCCGTCTTGGGATCGGCGGCATCACGAATGGGTCTGCCGATTACCAGGTAATCTGCTCCACGTTGAATCGCCATGGATGGTGTGACGATCCGTGACTGGTCATCTTGCCGAATCGTTTTTCCGGACGGCCGAATACCCGGCGTCACCGCCTGAAACGAACGGCCAAGTGTTTCTTTGACCGTCTGGACTTCCTGCCCCGAGCAGACAATCCCGTCACAGCCGGCATCCCTGGCCATAACGGCCTTTTTCATGACCAGCGACTGCAAATCCATACTGTATCGATCTTGATATCCGGCGTGTTTCACGTCATCGGCGGATACACTGGTCAGTACCGTCACGCCGAGCACGTTGACCCTGCCGTCGGCGCCTTTCACGGCAGCTTCCAGCATGGCCGGGCTATCGCCGCAATGAACCGTTGTATAATGCACCCCCAAGCCGGCCACCTGGGTCATAGCCCGCTGGACCGTGGCGGGAATATCGTGTAATTTCAGGTCCAGAAACACCTTGGCGCTGCCGGCCTGGACGATCCATCGTACCAGTTCCGGACCCGAACGGATAAACAACTCTAAACCGATCTTAAACATTCCCACATCATCAGCCAGCAGCGATACCAGTGAGCGGGCCGCCTCGGGACCGGGAACATCCAGGGGAAACACAAGATAATCTTTGGCTGTTTTCATTGTTGATCCTTCATCCATTACTTTTTTACAAGGGCGAGCATGGCTCTGATCAATAGGCTTCTTCTTTACCCTATTCGCGGAACAGCGAAAAGCCTTTATTGCCAAGTCAAAAAATGATGTCAATCGGATCTAAACGGCAACGTTGACACTGTGGGAACCGTGTGCCATTTTCGCTGAAGCCGTTTGCATACCAATCATTGATATCCTGGGTCTATTACCATGCAAAATATTCGTATCATCCTCGTCGAACCCCAGGGGCCGATTAATGTGGGATCGATATGCCGCGTCATGATGAATTTCGGCGTATCTAATTTGGGACTGGTCAATCCCTGTGATGACTACCGGTCGCTTGCGTCCCGACGCATGGCCCTCAAGGCGGAAACCATTTTAAACCAAGCCGCTGTCTTCCCGACCCTCGAGGCCGCTATAGCGGATTGCCATCTGGCATTTGGAACCACCGCCGCTTTGGAAAATACCGCGAGGATTTATTAACCCCCGAGCAAAGTGCAACCCAGGCATTGTCCCAGCCGGGCAATGGCGATGTGGCCTTCGTATTCGGCCGTGAGGATCGGGGCCTGCACACCAATGAGCTGGATTTGTGCCATGCGTTCGTGACCATCCCCACTGATAGCGACTATCCATCGATGAATCTATCCCACGCCGTCGCCTTGTTTCTTTACGAACTGCGCAAACAGGCCGTGAAGGCGTCCTCCCTGACCCGTGTGAATCGAATACCGGCCCACGCCAGCGATGTGGAGAACATGTTTCAGCACATGCGCCGGACCCTTTTGGCCGCCGAATATCTGGATCCCCAAAATCCGGATCATATTCTACGGGCATTTCGACGCATGTTCGGTCGCAGCGGGCTGGATGATAGAGAGGTACGCATCCTGCGAGGATTATGGAGCCGCATTGACTGGCTCGATAATGAACGCAGAAAACGGTCGACGGAAAGATAGTGTTTGCGATAGATGAAACGTAACTGTTCACGGGGTTGAAATGATAAATTGATTGTAACTTATTGGCCTGTAGGCGTTTACAGGGTGCTTCAGATGCACGGCGCCGGGCACGCCGACGTACTTGTCGTACTTCAAGTGCCCGGGAACAAAGCAGATGAGGTACCCTGTGAACGCTTACGATGAAACCAATGCGTCTAAAACGGAAAAGCGCCGGAAAGCTTGAAGGCCACCACCACCACCCCCACGACAATACTGAGGATGAAAAAAAAAGTTTCGTTATTGCGCATGGCGTCGACGAGCGTGCCGCCGGTTCGCTTGATTTCGGAGTAGGCGGACAAAAAGGCCAGGCCCATGATCAGCCATAAAACAATTACCGTCAAGATCAGCGTCTGTGTGTTCATCCATTGAACCTCTTGAATACGAAAAGGTGAGCCCCCGAACACATTGGGGGTTGTTGGGGGCTCTAGGAGTGAAAGGAGGTAAGAATGGAAGCTGAGCATATTTTCACCTTCCAATAATGTAGAGCCCCAACATCGTAAAACGTTACAACACGCAAGGGTGCGGCCATCAGGAGGGCAATCGGATCATTTCAGCTTTTCAATCGCCTCGTCCGCCGCCGCGCGCACTTCGTCATCATCGGAATCGACAGCCACCGCTTGTAAGAACGCCAGTGCGTCTCGATTACCCGATTCTCCCAATACGTGCAGAAGATCGCCTTTGACCATATCATCCACATCGGGAAAGCGCAATTTCAATGGATCGACAACTTGCCGGGCCAGTTGGGGATCCAATTCGGCCAGGGTTTCGAACGCCACCATGGCCCCCAAACGCACGGACCAGCGCGGATGGCAGAGTAGTTCGAAAAAGGCCGGAAAAAGCGTTCCGCCATCGACCATCATCTGGGCCACGTGTTCGGCATCCCCATCCTCGATCAGCCCTCTCAATGCATCGCTCCCCAAGCCGGCGGGATCACGGTCCAGCATCATGGTTACCAATTCCATGGCATCCACCGCGCCTGTCCAACGAAACTGGTCGTCGAGAATGATCGTGGGCGCGGCGCCGACGCGATCGTTTTGCGCCACATCGGGAAACAGCTCTCCGTCGATGATCGTCAGCCGTACTTGATCATTCGATGCCGCCATGCCCAGCAGGAGCGATACAACCGTCGGACAAAACGGACAATGGGGGGTGATATAGATTTTGGCCAGGGCCGGAATCTGAAGGCTCTCAAGTTGTTTGCGAACATCCTCGGCAAGCTGACCGGCAAATACGCCATCATCGCCCAGGGTATTTAAAAACGGCTCCAACTCGCGATTCAGTGGCAAGGCCTGGTAGGTTACATGCCGACCAACAAGCAACGATGGCAGGTTGACCTGCACATCGCCGTCCTTTTTAAGGTGGATACGAGGAGATAGCTCGGCCAATTGGCTGGCAAAGGCCTTGAAAGTGTCATCCATGGGATGATCGGCCATTGCATAACGGAGGGTGACATCATGATCTAGGTTGTCTGCCCACTTTCGAATTTGTTCCATTTCACGTTCTGTAATTGTCGTCATGCGATCCTCTCAATGCGCATCCGTCTGGATGGGCACTAAATAGATTGGTCAGCAGGCGACGCGTGGTGTCATTGACACGTAAAGTCGCCAGATCCTCCGCCCTGACCCATCGCGCAGCCATGGCATCGTCTCCGGGACGAAGATCACCCGACACATATACGGCCGCTAAGTCTATGATAACATAATGAAATCTCACCCCACCATGGTCATCCCGCTCGATGACATCGAAGGCAAAGACCGGTTCACCGGCCCGAATGACGATACCGGTCTCTTCCCATATTTCCCGTTCGGCGGCCTCCTGAAGTGTTTCCCCCAGTTCTACGCTGCCACCGGGAATGGCCCAGCAACCTAAGGCGGGCGGCTTCCCGCGCCGCACCAAAAGCACGGCCTGATCCTTAAAAACGACGGCGCCCACCGCCGGCTGGGGGGATACCGGATAACCTTTGCCTGTGGGTGGTGGATTGGTCATGTCGTTTATCAATCTTGGATTGGGCAAATAAAAAATCGATGACGATTGTGGTATCACCATTTGGCAATGGCTTCAATTTTAAATTAATCCCGCATCGCGATCATTGACGCACCTGATAATTTCTGATAGCTGCATCAGCGTTCATCCCCGTGGGGCGGCCATCCCCTGCGGACGGAGGCCCGGTCAGCCGGTGATGGCCACCGACATGAGTCGATTCGACCATCCGTCGATTTTATAACTAATTGATATATCAACAGGATTTCCCATACATGGATATGCTGCTGAAAAAAAAACATCGCGCCATCCGCCAATCGGTGCGGCGCTTTTGTGAGCGTGAGCTTCGTCCGGTGGCTGCCCAAATCGATCAGGAAGCCCGTTTTCCCTGGGATGTGGCCGAAAAAATGGGCCGATTGGGCTATTTTGGCATCCAGGTTCCCCAATCATTAGGCGGGTCGGGACTGGATGCCATCAGCTATGCCATCATCATCGAAGAAATTTCCAGGGTCAGTGGCGCATTGGGGTTGTGCGTGACCGTCCACAATAGCGTGGGCGTCTACCCCATCCTGGCCTTTGGGAATGAACAACAGATCGAACGGTGGGTTCCCCCCCTGGCCAAAGGCGAAAAAATCGGCGCCTTCTGCCTGACCGAGCCCAATGCCGGTTCCGATGCCGGCGGTATCGAGGCCACGGCCCTGCCCGATGATGATGGTTACGTGGTCAACGCCAACAAAGTCTTCGTAACCAACGGCGGCATCGCCGATATTTGCCTGATATTCTGTCGTACCGATCCATCCGCCGGTCGACGGGGCATTAGCGTCGTGGTCGCCGAGCGGGGCACTCCCGGTTTCGTGGCCGGTGACCTGGAAGACCTGTGCGGCATGCGCGCCAATCCAGTGTGCTCGATTCGGCTGAGTGACTGCCGCGTCCCCAAATCAAACCTTTTGGCTCGGGAGGGCATGGGCCTCAAGATCGGCCTGGCAGCCCTGGACGCTGGTCGTATGGGCATCGGCGCCCAAGCCGTCGGTATCGCCCAGGCAGCCTTGGAAGAAGGCGTACGCTACGCCCGCCAACGGCGCCAATTCGGCGTGCCGATTGCGCAGCATCAGGCCATCCAGACCATGATTGCCGACATGGCCACCCAAGTGGATGCCGCGCGCCTGATGGTCTATCGCGCAGCAGCCATGAAAGACAAAAACCGTCCCTATTCCAAGGAATCGGCCATGGCCAAGTTGTTCGCCGCCGAGACTGCCACCCGGGTAACGGATTTGGCGGTTCAGATTCACGGTGGCTATGGCTACAGCAAAGCCTATGCGGTAGAGCGCTACTATCGTGACGCGCGGGTCACCCGTATTTATGAGGGCACATCGGAAGTTCACCGCATGGTGATTGCCAAGAGTGTGTTGGATAACTAGTGCCCATCCAGAAATAGGCAAATTTGGTTGAGATCAAGGCGCACGAAAAATTTAACCACAGGCATATAGTTGATATTCCGAGGATTAAATTTTTCGCGCAACGCCGATATCGGGCAAATTGGTCATTTCTGGATGGGCACTAACTAAGGAGCAAGGCTTTTGAATATTATCGTCTGTATCAAATCGGTGGTTACCGAGGCCCCCAGAGGCAAGATTGTGCGCACGGCAGATAAGTGCGCCTTCAACCCTTTTGATCGCCCGGCCCTGGAAATGGCCGTCCAGCTAAAGGAACGCTACCAGGGGTCGGTGACGGTATTGTCCATGGGACCGCCGACTGCCGACGCCACGCTGCGCGAAGCCCTTGCCGCCGGGGCGGATCGCGCCGTGCTGCTTTGTGATGCGGCCCTGGCCGGTTCCGATACCCTGGCCACGGCAACGGCGCTCTGCGCCGGTGTTCATTTTTTAGCCCCTTTCGATCTGCTGCTGTTCGGTACCCGAACATCGGACAGTGACACCGGCCAGGTCGGCCCGCAAACCGCCGTTTTCCTGAACCTGCCCATGGTCACCGGTGCCACCCGTATTGAAAAGCGACCCCGTGATCTAATCGTTGAACGTCAGGTGGATAATTTTTTGGAAACCTATGAAATGAACCTCCCGGCGGCACTCACCATCCATCCATCCGCCGTCTTCCCACGGGATGCGTCACTGGGCAGCATTGCCACGGCCTTTGATGAACGGCCCGTTGAAATAATAAGCGCGGCCCAATTGGGATTGGAACCGCAAACGGTGGGAGATGCCGGATCCCCCACGCGGGTGTTGTCCATGAAGCCGGTAAAAAAAGACCGCAATTGCGATTGGATTGAGGGAACTGCGAAAGAAAAGGCCGAGGAACTGGTACGCCGCCTGGCGGCATCGGGGCAGATCGGTTGACCCGGACCAAATCGCTAACCGTTCATAACCGAAGTGGAGGGGGCGACCCGACAACGATGACCACGCCAACAAAAAATCAAATCTGGGTTTTCGGCGATCTGAGAAGCCGTCATTTATTGGACCAGAGCCTAAAGGTTCTGGTGAAAGCCGCCCATCTCGCGGCCCAAAGCAATCGCCAGGTCATTCTGTTTGCACTGACGCCCCCCGGACCCACTGTATTGACGACTTCCGCGGGCGATGCCTGCGTCACGGAAGGCACCGTGGCCGAAGAAGCCATCGCCTGGGGCGCCGACTCGGTTTATTTCTTCGAGAATGAGCAGTTCAAGACGCCACTGGTACATCAGTTTGCCGATGCACTGACACCGGTTATGGACGCGCACGCCCCACGGCTTGTGCTATTCCCTCTCACTGATTTCGGCCGCGATTTGGCGGCCCGCACGGCATCGGCAGCACGGGCCGGATTGATGGCCGACTGCGTTGACCTCAAAGTCGGCTCGGACGGCGCCATCATCGGGCTCTGCCCAGCCTGGGGCGGTGAGATAATGGCTGAAATTACCTACGCCAAAGGCCAAAAAACAGGGTTTGCCACGGTACAACCCGATGGTGCTGCCGGAGAAAAGGATCCAACACGCAACGGTCAGGTTGAACATATCGCTATGGCGGACATCCCCGAGCCCAAAGGAATCCGATTGATTTCCTCAAAAATGGTGGATACATCGGCGGATGGTCTGGAAAATGCGCGAACCGTCGTGGTTGGCGGCGCCGGATTGGGGAGTATGGAAAACTTCGGGCTGGTCCGGCAGTTGGCAACCGCCGTGGCCGGACAGATAGCGGCCACTCGCCCGCCGGTGCTCAATCACTGGATCGCTGAGGATCGGCTCATCGGTCAAACCGGAAAAACGGTTAAGCCGAAGCTGCTGTTTTCCATCGGCACCTCGGGCGCGGTGCAGTATACCGCCGGCATCATGGGCGCGGAAACCATTGTGGCCATCAACCGTGATCCTCAAGCGCCGATTTTTCGTTTGGCGGATATCGGTGTAATCGCCGATGCCGCCACGTTTCTTCCCTTACTGATCTCACAGGTCAGACAAACGGTCATGCGTCAGTTGGCCGACGACATCTGTACCGATATCCCGCAGCAGGCCGCAAAGCACGGTATGGGAGAAAAAATCAAGGCCCTGCGCGAGGCCCAGGACTGGTCACCCGAACAGCTGGGTGAGATTACCGGGCAAACACCGGAGTTTATTGCCGGCGTGGAGGCCGGCGACATCTCTCCTCCCGTCGCATTTATGTTGCGGTTGGCAAATGCCTACGGGGTCGACCCAGGTACGTTTCTGCGCGACGACGAAAAAGCACATATTCGAGATCAGCGCACCCAGGCCTATGTCAACCGCACCCGTAACTACTCTTACCATACATTGACCTCGGGTGCTGAACACGATCATTTACGGGCGTTTATGATTACCATCGAACCCCATCATGATCATAAACCCGTGGCCTATAAACATGAGGGTGAAGAGTTTATCTTTGTCATGGAAGGCGAATTGCAATTCACTCTGGGCAGCAAGGTCCACACGCTGAAAAAAGGGGAATCCATTCATTTCCATTCCAATATTCCGCATAAATTGAAAAGCCTCTCGCCTGAGATCACGCGTTGTCTGGTCATTTTGTATACAATTTAAGGAAAATGCCGATGGACACCTTGCAACCGGTATCGATTCATGGTGGCCACAGTGGTCAATTCTGCAATCATGCGCAAAACACGCTGGAAGAAATCGTCCTGGCCTATATCAACGCGGGGTACCCATGGGTAGGAATCACCGAGCACATGCCGCCCGTATCAGAAGCCTTTGTCTATCCCGAGGAAAGGCGCGAGGGACTGAACACCCGGTTGCTCACGGAGCGTTTCGCAACGTATATCACTACCTGCCGACGTCTTCAGTTTCGATATGCAAATGAGATTCAAATCTTGGTGGGCTTTGAGACTGAGACATACAGCGGCAGCCTCGATCTTGCCAAGACCCTGATAGAGCGGTTCTCACCGGATTACGTGGTGGGATCTGTGCATCATGTGGCCGACATCCCTTTTGATTATGACAAGCAGTCTTACCGTCTGGCGGCCGATCACTGTGGTGGGGTAGACGGTTTGTACCACGCCTACTTTGATCAACAACTCGAAATGATCAACATCTTGAAACCACGGGTTGTCGGGCACCTGGACATCATCCGCATCTATGATCCAGATTACCGTGCACGACTGATCCAACCGGCCATTTGGGAGAAGATTGTCAGGAATTTGGTGCGTATCAAACAATTGGATCTGATTCTGGATTTCAACCTGCGCCCCTTAACCAGGGGAGAGGATGAACCATACCTGTACACGCCTATCCTCGAAAAAGCATGTGCCATGGGCATTGAGGTCATTCCTGGGGATGATTCCCATGGGGTGCGCGATATTGCCCATATTGGTCATTTTATGCAGCAGGCCATTCGAACCCTCAGAGCCGTTGGTTTGCCGGTCAGGTGGAACCCCCCGTCAATTGAGATATAGCATTCAAGAGTCAGCCTCTTTCAAAACACCCTCGGGCGGATTGTCGGAAAACGGATCTTTTCGATCGTATTGCTCATCGGAATCAATCGGAGCCAAAAAAGAACGGTTGTGAACTGAACGTCTATCTTTACCACTGCGACGTTCCGGACGGTAGCCAACAGATGTAATCCAGCGACGGTCGATTCCGGTTCGGCGTGAAAGAAAGGGAGAGGACGGTTTGGTTTGTTTTTTCCCCATGGTTATCCTGTTGGCAGGCGATTCGATTCATGCCTTAATCCATGCAATGATATGCCATGTGATGAACACTTTTTCGTATTCAAAAGGCGCCAGCATATTTTTATGTTATCGGCTGTTCCAGGCAAGACTTAAACCCTAAATTGATTCACGGTGCAATTCGGCGCATCAACTATATCATGCGCGATTTTCGCACCGGAGAAATCAAACCCATCGATCCCAACCTTCTGGATCTGCTTTATCGAATTGTTATCGGTCTGGTAGCAATTGTCATCTTCCCGGTTGCCAAGCAACCGGCGCGTGTGTATGTTTTTATGGTAATGGCATTGAGAAAGACAAAGAACATGAGTGGGGTCGGCAAACCATTTTTTTGTGATATTCTGGCAGCTTGACATTTTTATAGTGATCTATTATGCTCCTCTCATGGCTTTGTTGTTGAATATGTTGTGTCTATTCTCATATAATAAAAAAAATTAACCGAGTGGTTGCTCAACCAAACCGGCCAATCAACTTCGGTCGGGCAGCTTCTCGTTTTCTCCATATATACGGTTGTAATGTGTAAGTTTCTATACACCTTTTTACGTGGAGGATTCCGGTCATGAAAAAAATAGTAAAAGATCTCAGAACCGTCGCCAGACAGCTGAATACTCTGGCCCTCAAAACCGAAAATCTGGCCATGGCATTAGAAACCGCACCCCAAAAGGCTTCACCCAACAAAACAGCACGGGTGGCCAAAAAGAAACCAGCCGCCAAAACCAGAAGCCTCACCCCCACGGACCAGGTGCTTACCATAATGAAACGGTTCAAAAAAGGCATCACCGTGGAAACCCTGAGAAATAAATCAGGCTTTAACGAAAAACAGATCAGCAACATTGTTCACCGCGCGTGTAAAAAAGGGAAGATGAAACGGGTTAGCCGGGGACTTTACTCCGTTTATGACCAATAATTAACGGCGCATTTCACGAAAATGCGAAAAAATGCATGCAATTGGAAATATCATGCATCTGTGTTTTTCAACTTCTTAGTCGATGTTTATTGCAGTGTGGATTGACCGGCCAATGGCTCGGATAGGTCTTGTAATTATGGGGGGATTTGCGCTTTACGGCAATAGCCATCGTTCGAGACCGGTTTGTTTACTTTTTTTAAGGAGGCTGCAGAAATGGCAAACGGTGTTGTGAAATGGTTCAGCGACAAAAAAGGGTTTGGTTTCATCGAACAGGAAGAAGGTCAGGGAGATATCTTCGTTCATTTTTCCTCCATCCAGTCCGAGGGGTTTAAAACACTTTCGGAAGGAGATCGGGTAACCTTCGATGTAGAGCAAACCGACCGTGGTCCCGCCGCTGCCAACGTGGTAAGATGTTGACGTAAAGCGCCCGTCACTGATAAAAAACCAAAACGGCATCCATTATAGTAGATGGATGCCGTTTATTTTTTAAAGATTGGCGTCTGGTTGAAAAGTCTGGATCAGGCCCGATAACAAGGCGGACAACGGCTCGAAAGCGGAGCATATATGGTATATGTGAGCATTTCGAGCTGTTGTCCAACGCCGGTTGCGGGCCTTAGACAGGGTTTTCAAACAGACGCTTAGACCACACCCTGATCCAGCATGGCCTCCACCACCTTGACGAAGCCGGCGATGTTGGCCCCGTTCATGTAATTGCCCGGTGTTCCGTACTGCTCGGCGGCCGACAGACAAGTCTGGTGGATGCTCTTCATGATCATCTGCAGCCGGTTGTCCACCTCCTCGCGGGTCCAGGACAGGCGCATGGAATTCTGGGTCATCTCCAGCCCCGACACCGACACGCCCCCGGCATTGGCCGCCTTGCCCGGGCCATAGAGAATCTTGTTCTCGATGAGAATGTCGATCCCCTCCGGCACCGTGGGCATGTTGGCCCCCTCGCATACGGAGACGACACCGCCGTCCACCAGATTCTGGGCGTCCGATGCATTGATCTCGTTCTGCGTGGCCGAGGGAAAGGCGCAGTCGGCCTTGTGTGCCCACAGTGGATTATGGTCGCCAGAGGGATCCACCGCGGTGTAAACCGCCGACGGATATTTCTCGGTATAGGCTTCGACCCGGCCCCGGCGCACATTCTTGAGCGTCATCAAAAAGGCCAATTTCTCCCGGTCGATGCCCGCCTCATCGAAAATGTAACCCGAGGAGTCAGAACAGGTCACCGGCTTGGCCCCCAGGTCCAGCAGCTTCTCCATGGTGTACTGGGCCACGTTGCCCGAACCCGAAACCAGGCAGGTCTTGCCCGCCAGGGTCTCACCCCGCGTGGCCAGCATCTCAGCGGCGAAGTAGACCGACCCGTAGCCCGTGGCCTCGGGACGGATCAGGCTGCCCCCCCAGCCCAGACTCTTGCCCGTCAGCACGCCGGTGAATTCGTTCTTGAGTTTCTTGTACATGCCGAACAGATACCCGATTTCACGCGCACCCACGCCGATGTCCCCGGCCGGTACATCCGTATCCGGGCCGATGTGGCGGAACAACTCGGCCATGAAGCTCTGACAGAAACGCATGACCTCCATGTCGCTCTTGCCCTTGGGGTCGAAGTCGCTGCCCCCCTTGCCACCGCCCATGGGCAATGTGGTCAGGGCGTTTTTGAAGACCTGCTCGAAGGCCAGGAACTTGAGGATGCCCAGATTCACCGAGGGATGGAAACGCAGGCCGCCCTTGTACGGGCCGATGGCGCTGTTCATCTCGATGCGATAGCCCCGGTTGACCTGGATGTCACCCATATCGTCCACCCAGGGCACGCGGAAAAGGATCACCCGTTCGGGCTCCACCAGGCGCTCCAGGATCTTGGCCGCCCGGTACTCGGGGTTCCTGTCCATCACCGGCTGGATCGAAGCCATGACCTCGGTCACTGCCTGGTGAAACTCCCGCTCGCCGGGGTCCTTGTCCTTGACCCGTTGCAGAATATCAGCCATGTCATTCCTCCCTTTTATAATTCCATGGTTTTAAAAAGTAAGGGGCCTATGCAAGAATCACCCCCCTGGACTGCCGGCCATCGACTTTCAGGGTCATTGGCCTGTCGAGTCGCGTGTGAACGCAAAAAGCCGTGTCGGTTATTCGTGGTAGAGACAACAGCCATGTCCAATCCAGGCGTCCTCCGTCTGCCGAGGCAAGCGTAATGTAATTAATCCCCAGCGTCGTGATATTGTGAAAGAAGTGCGATCCCTGGGACGGCTCGGCGGTCATCTTATCCGATTCCGTCTCGACCATGGCCCCCACACCCGAGATATCGGCCCAGGAAACGGGGATTCCCAACCATCGGTCCGCCGACCCCCAACGCCCGGGGCCGATCAGCAGATATTTTCGATTTTCACGGACCAAGGTGGCATTCATTTGGCCGATATCCTTGGCAATAGCCATGGTCTTGGCCGGATCGAAAGCGTCCGGTTTGACGAAAACAATATCGGCCATATCACGTTTGATGGCGTTGCCCAGCGCCCTTCCTGAATAACAGAACGCCTTCTCGATCTCTTCATCGGCGATATGCACCCGCTCTAGTCCATCCCGCGCAGTCATGGGTCTGAGCTGAAGAAAGGCGAACTGCGACGGGCGCTCTTTATGTGCGCTATCGCCGGTTAAAGCAACGGAGAATTCCATTTCCACTGGACATCCCATTCCCTGCTCACCAAGCTGTAGAAGATCCTTCAGGATATCGGCCAGGGGAAATTCTCTGTACTTGAGCACATGGGCAAAGGTCAATACCCGCTGACCGGGGATATGAATGGTATCGCGGATACGATGCTCATCGGCGACATAGGTGCTGGATAGCAGTTGAACCGGCAGTTCGTCTTCAGCATCACTCAGCTCCCGATGCCATAAATGAGCCCCGTCATTAATTTCCAGATAATGACATGAGCGTTCAAGCCGAAGCGCATAAAAATAGCGCTGGGCGTTTTCCAGGATGTCTTTCACCGTCGATCGCTGGGGGAGGATTTGTGGATGCGCGGGCGAAAAGCGAAGTGTTTTTTCCCCCTCGACCACGGCCTTTCCCAAACCCAAGGCGATGGTAGCGATCCCTTCTTCCGGTTTCATGCGCGCAAAGGGATAGTAATTATACGACTGGGCGACGCCCGAAATCGCTGGATAAAAACTGCTGCCGTACTTGGAGCCAACCATTTTCTGAATGACTACGGCCATTTGTTCTTCTTCTGTCCGGTGGCCGACGCGTTTGGAAAATGCCTTGGGTCCTTGATAGTAAGTCGATGCGTAGACCAACTTGATGGCATGAATCAGGTGCTTCAGCCGCAGTTCCAGGTTCGGACAGTCATTGGAGATCATATACGTCCGGTAAAGCCCGGCATAGGCCCTGTATTGGGCGTCTTCCAGCAGGCTGGAAGATCGAATGGCCAACGGATAATTGACCTGCTTCAAATAGTCACGCAGTTTTTCTTCGATCCATACGGGGAATCGCCCTTTTACAAACAACTCGGCAATTTTCTCATCCGGCAGATCAGATTTGGAAAGATAGCGTAGCGCATTGTCTTCCACAAATGACTCGAACCCGTCGGTGGTGATAACCAGGGTCTGGGGGACCACGATATCCACGCCAGCATAGCCTGCGTCAAGCTCGGGATTCTGGCGTAGCATGGAAGAAATAAAGGCCATCCCCCGTGCCTTGCCCCCCAACGACCCCTTGCCGATTTTGAAAAATTCCGTGTCGAAATCCGCATCCGCCGCATCGAAATCGGCAACCACGCCTTTTTGCCGCTTTTTCCGACGATCGGCAATCATGTTGACCAGATGACGACGATGGCTTTGCACGTCAACAAAATCGCTGTCACTGATGGGGCGCACCGCCGCCGCCAAGGTGATTTCCGTGCGGGCAAACAGCCAGCGGGAAAAATCATTGCGGTTGCAATGGTACCGGAAAGACGATTCGGGAATGGACTGCAATTGATGTTCAAGGGCTTTCAGATTGGAAGCACGACCGATTTGGGTCCCGTCAGGCAAGCGAAAAATGAAATCGCCGAACCCTAAATAATCTTTGAAAAAGCGGCGCACATCCTGGTGCAACGTATCCGAATTCTTATCCACGAAAGCCGCCGGAATAGCCACGGCCTTGTCGGCATTGATCGATTCCGAGCTGGTCAACAACAAGGGGATGTCGAAACGCCTGGCTCTCACATGTTTAAGAAAATCCACCCCCGCGGATTCGTCGAATACGCCCTTTCGGGTGAAACGAACATCGGAAATCACGCCCAGCACATGGGCTTCGAACCGTTCATAAAGGGCCAGGGCGGCTTCGTAGTTGCCGGCCACCAGGATCTTCGGACGAGCCCGCATGGTTACCAGCCGATGCTCTTCATTGAGCGTTCCTTCCATCACCGCCTGGGTCTGGCAAACCAGCTCGCGGTAAAGAATGGGCAGTAAGGAGGAAAGATAATAGGGTGAATCCTCCACGAACAGGATCACCCGCACCCCAGCCGATCGCACATCGGCATCGGCGTTCATCCAATCTTCGGCACTTTTGATCAGAGCGACCAGGATATCCGTATTGCCGGACCAGATAAAAGTCCGATCGATTCCCGGCGCCTGGTCTGCTTCGACCATGTCCGGCGACGGGATCGCATCATGAGACAGCAGAATGACAGGGATGTGGGGGGCCTTTTGCTTGATTCGATGTCCCAACGCGGCAGCGCCCATGTCCGCCAGGCGCGGCATGGTAATCACCATGTCGAAGGTCTGGCGATCTAATGTACTGAGCGCTGCTTCGGCGGACGAAACCCAGGTCAAGCGCGGCGGCTGGCTCAAGTTGAGGCCCCGGTACTCATTGACGATACGCTCGGACAGCCGGCAGTCCTCCTCCATGATCCAGGCATCATAGGGGGTTGACACCAACAGGATATTGCGCACCTTTTTTGCCATCAGCTCGTGGAAAAGCTTGAATCGGAAATCCGACGCGTTGACAAAAGGCCTGATGTTCAATGCCATGGATCCATTACCTTCCCGGCAGAAGAAAGGATCGGCGATGCCGCTCGCAGCGCCATTTCTCTGTCATATCATCCGAAAAAACCGTCACAATCGAATGGCCTTGTGTGCTTGCTCCCATGATGCGGTTTAGTGCATCCTTGGACGGCCATGCGAATGTTCCATTCGAGGTTTGCATCATAACTAAAAATGGCTGAAAAGGAAACTGTCGGCATGGAAGGGCCGCGGAAAAAAAATTACACCATCTTACTTGTTCTTTCAGCCATCTGCTTATATGGATGGGGGGGAATGCTCACGTTGTCGGCATGAGGAGGCCAAATGCCTGATCAGAAAAAACGTCTTCCCTTTTATGTTGGCATCACCACCCTGGTGGTCGTTGTCGTAGTGGTCTTGAGCGCCCTTTTTCTGTGGATCAGCCATCGCGAAAGTAAAGTGGCGGCCATCCAGATGGCCGACCGCCTATTTACCGAGATCAATGCCAAGACCCTTCAGGGATACGAAAATGCGCTGGAATGGGTGGCCATTCTGGCTGGTACGGCCACGCGTATGCCCGGCATGGCGATCTTGCCCACCCAGGACGGTATGTCCCACCCGGCCATGGCGGTCATGCTCGAGGCACTGGCCTTTTACGATTTTCTATTCTCCACCTATTGCGGGTATGCGGACGGCAGCTTCATCCAGATCGTGGCCGTGAGGGACCGGGAGGCGTTGCATCGTTTGTTTGACGCACCTCCGGCAACCTACTATGTCCTAAGGACCATTGCCGCCGATGAGACTGGATCACCCCACCAGCGCTGGCGTTTTCTCAGTCGGGACCGCCGGGTCATCGGCGAAATGAACGATTTGGATCCCAACTACGATCCCCGGATGCGCCCCTGGTATATCCGTGCGCAAAAGGAAGCAGGCGCCTTTTTCACCCAGCCTTATGTTTTCAGTTCCACCAAGTTGCCCGGCATCACCTGTGCCGAACGACTGCTTGATGGAGGGGGCGTTTTCGGCGCCGATATTACCCTCGGTCGCTTTACCAATGCATTTAAAAATCAGAAGATTTCCGATGGGGGCACGCTTTTCCTGTTTGATCGCGACGGTCGTATCATCGTGAACCCCGAAGAAAATCCCATCAAAGGCGGTATCGGCGACTCATTGGAATTTCTGGGCAGCCAAGACTCGGCCGACGCGCGAGTGCGTGCCGTGGTGGCCCAATACCTCCAGGATACGCAAAGGCTTCGCGACCAAACCCAGGAAATGCGCATCGATGATACCGCCTACCTCGTCCGCTGCACACCCCTCAAGGCGACCCTTAAATTTGATCAGATCATCGCTTCCATTGCTCCGGTCTCCGATTTCACCGCTCATATCCAGCGCATGCGTCAGCGCATTTTCATTTTCTCGGCGATGGTGTTGATGATCATGCTGCCCCTATCCCTCCTGATTTCGCGTAGGATCTCATCATCACTCATGCGATTGGAGCGCGAATCGATAAAAATCCAGGTATCGGATTTTAGCGAATCCGAATCCTTTGATTCCGGCATCAAGGAAATCCATTCCCTGATCACGGCCTTTTTGCTCATGAAATCCAAAATCCGTCGTCTGCTGGAGCAACAGCGCAAACTGTTCGATGATTTTACCAAGCTGATCGCCGGTGCCATCGATGCCAAATCCCCTTACACCGGCGGCCATTGTGCCAGGGTTCCCGTCCTGGCCGAGATGCTGGCCGAGGTGGCATGTGAAAGTGACGCTGCACCGTTTGTCGACTTCGACATGCACACCGCGGATCAACGCTGGGAATTCGAGGTGGCCGCCTGGCTACACGACTGCGGCAAGGTCACGACGCCCGAGTATGTGGTGGACAAAGCCACCAAATTGGAAACCATCTACAACCGGATCCATGAAATCCGAATGCGTTTCGAGGTTCTACTCAGAGACGCGCAAATCGATTATTACCGCAGGCGGCTAAACGACGAGGGCGACCCCGAGCAACTGAAACGGGACCTCAAGAAGGTCCAAAAAGAGATCGCCGATGAGTTTGCCTTCGTTGCCGAGTGCAATATCGGCGGCGAATTCATGGCCGAAGAAAAAATCGAACGCCTACGGTCCATCGCGGCCCGCACCTGGGTACGCCGTCTGGATGACCGCATCGGCATCTCCCAGGACGAAGCGGCACTTAAAAACCAGCAGCCGGTGCAACCATTGCCGGCGATCGAACACGTTCTCGCCGACAAACCCGAACACCGCATCCCCCATGCCGCCACGCCCCCTTTCAACGGCAGCCCCCATGAATTCAACATGCCGGTTCCGCCGCTTAAATATAATCTGGGCGAGATTTACAATCTCAGTATTCCCAAGGGTACTCTCTCTGCGGAAGACCGCTTTAAAATCAACGAGCACATTATCCAGACGATCATCATGCTGGGCCGGCTCGAATTCCCCGACTATCTGAAAAATGTGCCCGAATTCGCCGGCGCCCATCATGAGACGATGATCGGCACCGGCTATCCGCGCGGGTTGAAAAAAGAGGCGATGTCGATTCCGGCGCGCATCATGGCCATCGCCGATATTTTCGAAGCCCTGACCGCGGCCGACCGCCCCTATAAATATCCCAAACGGTTAAGCGAGGCGCTTCGTATCATGAGCCTGATGCGAGACGATCAGCACATCGATGCCGATCTGTTTGATTTGTTCCTGACCAGCGGTGTTTTTCAGACCTATGCCGAGAAGTATCTGGAACCGAGCCAAATCGATCCGGTAGATGTACGTCAATATCTCAAAACGGTCGAAAAGCGGGCGTCCGACGATAAACCGTCGTCCTGACATCCGGTTTGGCAGATACCTTTATTTCAATGAACCCAAATATTTTTCCATGGGAGGCCAGCACATGAAGACACGAAAACATGATTTCCAACAATTGTTTTGTTTAGCAACCATTACGGCCGTGATCCTCTTCCTTGCCTGTTCCAAGCAAACCGTTGAGAAGAGTGCTCAAGGCGCGGCCATGGGCGCGGCTGTCAGCGCCGTCGGCGGCATGGTCACCGCCCTGGTGTTTGGCGGGAACCCTGCCGAAGCCGCCGCCCGCAGCGCGGTTTACGGAGCCAGCGCCGGTGCTACCGCCGGGGCCATATCCGGGGCCATGGCCGAAAAAAAGGCCCCCAAAACCGCCGCCGACCCCATGGCGACGGATATGCAAAAACTGCGTCAAACGCTTGGCGAGGACGCCTTCAGCGGGTTGGAAGCTTTAGTGGATTGCAAACACGAGGTGGCCCAGGCCTATGGACGCACGGCCGCCCAATCGGACAACAAACACTATGCCCTGGCCGGCCTGTGGATACAGGTAATCACCTTTGCCGACAACCGTGAAGAGGAAAAGGCCCGGGCCATGTTTCCCGATCTGATCGCCCAAGACGAAAAACTCACCACTTCCGACCAAGTCGAGGCAAAGATGCGTGAAAGCTTGCAAAAGCTCATGGACATCCGGCAGAAAAACGGCCGGCCGCGGGTTTGTGGGTAAATTGGAAATGAATTGTCCCAGATTTCACAGGAATTGGGCTCACCGGCAAGGCGCATAAAAAAAATGACCTCATCCCACCGCCCGCCGAATATAGGCCGGCAAACGGTCGGTTACCGCTTGCCATGCAAGCCCCATGGAAATCGCATGCTTCAACGATGCGACCTCATTGGCACAGTTGATGAGATTGGCTCCCACGAGGCGGTCTGCTTCGTAAACCAGTAGCCTGAAACGGCCATCCCCCTTAAAGGGATGACCGAACGTCTCAACCCGGACGGAATCTCCCCTGTTATTGATGTTTCCAATTTGGGCATAAGTCCATTGAAAAAACGGACTGATGTGCTGGGGAACGATGCCTTCGAAACGGGAGGATTTACCCGCCATGTTCAGACCGGCAGTCCGGCCCTGGTAACAGGCGTTGACCCACGTGCCTTGCCATTCTTTTTTGCCGGTCATAGGATTGATCCCCTGGGCGCAATCCCCTGCGGCATACATCCCCTCGACACTGGATTGACATGTCTCGTCGATCACGATTCCCAGGTCGGTGCGGATCTGTCGCGAGTCGACAAATCGGAGATTGGATCGAATTCCGGTGCACACGCCGATAAAATCGGCATCCGCAATGATACTTTCCGGAAAAAAACAGCAGACCCCGTCTTCTTTTTCCTCCAGTCCCTCCAGCGAGCACCCCAAAAGGAATTCGACGCCGTGCTGCTCAAAGTAGGTCTGCAGGTAAGCGGCCGTTTTCGGGTGGGCACCCCTGGGCATCACCTGGCCGGCGACATCCACCACCATGACTCGGGCATTTTTATGGGCTAAGATCTCTGCGATTTTGATACCGACCAACGATGCTCCCATGATAACCGCCTTTTTCGCATTGGCCAGAACGCTTTCTATCTGCCGGGTGCTGGCGGATGTTCTCAAAGGATAGGCGAATGGAGACTCGCTCAGACCGGGTACCGGCGGAATGGACGCATTGGCACCGGTGGCCACCAGACATTGATCCCATTGGAGTGAGAAACCGTCTTCTGTCTTAACGGTTCTCTCCATCGCGTTGAGTTCTACGACCGGACTACCGAAATGGCAAACCACGTCATGTTGGCGGTAAAAATCCGTACCAAAGGGAAAACAGTGCCTCCAGGGCAACAGGCCCTTGAGATAATAGGGCGCCAGCATGGGGTTGAAGGCGGGTTCCCGAACATCGGAAATCATGTGTATCTTTCCGCTGAATCCGGCATTTCTAGCGGCAGACACCGCATGGCAGGCAGCACCGCCGTTACCAAGAATAACAATATTTGGATCAGCCATTACCTACCTCGCTTTATTCGGCGAAACGGCCGCTTTCAACAGGCGCATTCCGGATTGTTGTGCCTTGGCGTCGGACAGCGCCGATGCATCGCCAAAGGTCAGTGCGCGCGTAGGGCAGGTGTGCACACAGGCGGGATCCATCCCGTGGGCGATCCGTGATACACACAGATCACATTTGGCCATTCTTCCATCGACAGCGAATTTGGGCGCCGCGAATGGGCAGACCAGTTCACAGCTATGACAGCCCACGCACAGATCGCGGTTGACATCCACAATGCCTGTTTCCGCATAGCGAAAAATGGCACCCGTTGGACAGGCCATCAGGCAGGGGGCATCACCGCAGTGGTAACAGGCGATCGAAATAGAGCGAATTCGCACGGATGGGCTATTTTCTTCCCATTGGGATACCTGCCTGAAGAGAGGATCGTCTTCCAATCGTTCGTTTTGGTCCTGGCAAGCGACAACGCAGGCATAACAACCCGAGCAACGATTTCCATCAAATGAAAAGATGATCATATGCTTACATAAGCCCTTGTTTTTTCCGATCAATGACGATTATTAGGGGATCGTATTGCGCCAGACATGCTTCATCCGACTGAGCCCCTTTCGGCTCGGGAGATGCTGATTTAGCGCCTCCATGGTACCGAAAAATAAGGCTTCAGCCGGGCATGTGGCCACACAGGCAGGCTCCCGGTTTTCTGCCAACCGATCCACACACAGATTGCATTTTTGCATTCGGCCGTCACTGCCAAATTGTGGAATGCCAAACGGACAAGCCAATTGGCAACTTCGGCAGCCAATGCACCGATCACTGTCGAGGTCGACAACGCCGTACTGTGATCGTTTATTGATGGCGCCGGTCGGGCAAGCGACCACGCAAGCCGGCTTTGCACAGTGGAAACACGCATAGGGAATGCTGT
The DNA here is from genome assembly GCA_963674765.1 of uncultured Desulfosarcina sp. Lineage (GTDB taxonomy): Bacteria > Desulfobacterota > Desulfobacteria > Desulfobacterales > Desulfosarcinaceae > Desulfosarcina. The sequence continues at coordinate 6,685,330 of OY771548.1, forward strand.
GATGGATCGGAGCAGGAAACTGCCCGTCCCAAAAATCGAAAACCATTCGCCATTTCACGCCCGGTTCAATATCGTTTTTGGCCTTGCAGGCCAGCTCACAGGCGTGACATTGTACGCACCGTTCAACGTCAACATAAATTCCATATTGCGTCAGCATGTCTTTTATTCCTCGCTTTGGGGAGCGACTTTATTTACGTCCACCAGCGTCTGGCTTGACATGGCCGTCACCAACGGGTCGAACGCACTTTCATCAACACCGTACATCAAATTGGTGTTGGCTCCGCCATCAAGAATCGGGGTTGATGGCAGGCCGAGTTCTTCACATCCCTGCCACCAGCCGTGAAGCGCCATGACGGTGTCCGGACGAATGCCAGGGAAGTACTGCGCCTTCAATACGATCCTGCCATGCGGCGAGGTCACCGCCACCCAATCCCCATCATCGATGCCGCGCTGTTTTGCCGTCCCCGGATGGATGTGCAACGTGGGATAGGGCATGATCTCCCTCAATATCGGCACGTTTCGCAGCCATCCGGCGTTATAGACGGTTGATGTATGATAGTCCGAAAAAACAAGCGGGTATTGATCCGTCAAGGCCGGGGTGGCCGTCAGACTTTCCGGCGGTTCTCTCCACTGCGGAAGCGGGTCGTACCCATGGGCCTCAAAGGTGGTGTTGTAAAGGGCGACTTTCCTCTGAGGAAGATACGGTGCCTTGGACAGTCGTGTACTCGGAGTCGAAAAAATCTGCTCGTATTTTTCATAGACCATCGGCTTCATGGGATAGACTTTGCCGGTCGGGTGGGACCGCAATTCATCGATGGTCAAGCCTAACGGTGTCAGCTGATCATTCATGCAGGCCTCTACACTGCCGTTCCAGAAATCATTGGCATACCCCATTTTGACCCCCAAATCGATCCAGAACGCATAGATGGATTTGTATTCTCCCAAGGGGTCGATCACCTTGTTACGGGCCATGATCCAGTTGTTGACGGCCTCAAACGGGTGGTCGGTTTCATAAGGGGTGGCCACCGGCACAACGATGTCCGCATAGGCCATTTCCGCCGTTTGGGTGACGTCCACCACCACAAAAAAATCCAGCTTTTCAAGGGCCTGAAGTACCCGCCTGGGCCCTCGAGTGCTTACACTGGGCTGGGTGCCAGGGGCAATGACGGCACGGACGGGATACGGTTTTTCCGTCAAGATACTATCGAAGATACGATAATAAGCGGAGGACGTTCCCTCGATGTAGGGCTGAAAGGGTTTCGGAAATTCAGGACCGACCAGCCTATCGATCCAATCCTGCGTATAGCGATCTTTAAGGTGGACGCTTTTGGGTGGCGGCATGGTGCTGCCGGTTGGAACAATGTTGCCGCCCGGCCGGTCCAGATGCCCGGTTATGGCAATCAGGCTGGCAATGGCGCGAACGGTATCACTTGCAGCGGGCGCGTGTTCCAATCCGTTGCCCGTATCGATGGCCGCAGCCCGGGTCCTTGCATAGGCCTCGGCAACCTCGATTATCTGGGTGGCGGGGACGCCCGTAATCATTTCAGCCCATTGAGGCGTGTATTGGCGAACATGGGCTTTCAATTCCTCGAATCCGTAGCAATATTGGTCCACGAAAGCCATGTCGCACAAGTTATTCATGATAACGACATGCAGCATGGCCAGCGCCAGGGCCGCGTCCGTCCCGGGTCGAACCGGCACCCATACATCGGCCATTGCTGCGTCCGGCTCCATGGAGGGTTTGATGGCGATTATTTTGGTCCCCCTCTCTTTTGCGTCAATCAGAGATCGGGTCCCCCCCTTGCTGGAACCGGAATAGATGGGCTGTTTTCCCCAGATGATGATAAGATCGCTGTGTCGGTAATCCGCCACCGGCCAAGTTGCACCGATGGTATAGGCATAGGAAAAGGAATTTTGCATGGCGCAAATACCACTGTGCCCGTAGTTGGGACTGCCATGGGCCATGAGGAACCGGTAGCTATAATCGCTGTAGCTCCTCCGTGCCGGAGAGAGCACGGCCAGGGACTCGGGACCGTATTGGCTTTTTTGCTTTATCAAGGTGTCCGCAATCTTGCTCAGCGCCTCATCCCAGCTGATTTTTTCGAATTTTCCTTCCCCCTTTCGCCCAATACGAATAAGCGGATGCTTCAGCCGCTGGGGAGAATACACCCATTGGGGAGCGGCATGGGCCTTTGCGCAATTACGACCCTTATTCAGCGGCGATTCCTGCATGCCCTCCACCCGGACAAAACGTCCATCCTTCACATAAGCCCAGATGCCACAACCGGCCGACGGTCCGCACATACCGCAAAAAGTCGGGATTGCGATTTCATCCCGATTTGCCTTGTCATCACGATTCATTGGTTTGAATTCTCCTGCCGAGCGAAGGATTTTTTACCGGAAAAGGTAAGATAGGATATTTGACCAAACCATATACCGGCATGATCGGCCTGTAAATATAGAAAAATAGCTATAAAATATAGCTATTTTAAGGGATGATCGACATTCAGCTTTACACGCCATTTCCTTATATGAAATCCCTGCTGCCTGTAGCGGAGGCGAAAGCGCTCGCCGAACTGACACAGTGGGAACAGCGCGAATCGGGTGCGTTCGATTTGCTAAGCGATATTCTGGCCAAAAGGGTCAATGCGAAATATCTCGGTAGCCTGCACAGCTATGTCGGCTACCATATTTACACCAACAAAAAAATCGAGAAACTGGACGATTTCAAGGGGGTCAAGATCCGGGCACAACCCCTTTATGTGCCGCTTCTCAAAGCCCTGGGCGCCACCCCGGTTTCCATGCCGGCACCGGAAATATTCACGGCCATGGAGCGCGGTGTCGTTGATGGGTTCATGTGGCCCAAAGTCGGCATGATCAGTTGGGGACTCCATGAAATCACCAAATATGTCGTTGACCCACCGATTCTACACATGGGCAGTTGTACGGCGATGAACCTTGCCAGCTGGAACAAGCTTCCCATTGATTTGCAGGACGTGGTGATGGATGCAATGAAGGACATGGAATATATCGGCGCCATGCGTAATATCATGATTGCGGAATATGAAGACAGTGTCCGCAAGGCAGCGGGGATGGAATTTGTTCCGTTGTCTCCGGAAGACGCCCGTAAACTAAAATCCATGGCCTACGAGAAAACCTGGGAAGTGGTGATCAAGGAAGCACCCGAAGACGGACCCAAGTTGAGAAAACTTCTCTCCAAGGATGCGTTGCCCAAAGGGGCCTTCCCCTGGCATCCCTAAACGATTGCGGGAAAGCGGGTTCCGTTCTTTGATGGAACCCGCGCGGTGAAAATCGTTCTTTTTAATTGTTATCGATTCGTTACGTCTCAAATAGCCTTTAAATCATCGTTGGAGTGCATTCATGATGAACATGCGTTCGACCTTTACCGCTAAGCAACTGCGGGATGGGAAAATACCGGGCAAAGAAACAGGAATAGAAATTCGAAAATCGACTTGCGGCATCTGTCTCCAGAATTGCGGAATCAACGCCTATGTGAAAGACGGAACCATCATCAAAATTGAGGGAACCGCGGAGAACCCGGATACCGGCGGAACCCTGTGCCCCAAGGGCGCCGCCAACCGTCAGTATGTTTACCATCCGGATCGCATCCACACGCCGTTGGTGAAAAAGGCTTCCAAAGGGTCGGATCGCTTAATTCCGGTTTCCTGGGAAGCGGCCATGGATATTTTTTCCACCCGCCTGCTCAAGATCAGAGAGGAGTCGGGGCCTGAATCGGTTGTTTTTTTCACCGGATTTCCCAAGCGCCTGCGACCCTTTCTACAGCGCTTGGCCCACGGATTCGGCAGCCCCAATTACTGTTCCGAGTCCAGTACCTGCTATTTTGCGACGGCGATGGCCAACCATCTGAATTACGGCACGGTGGGATATCCCGACGTGGCTAATACCAAGTGCCTGTTGGTGTGGAGCTGCAATCCGTTTCATTCCGGCACCTCGCGCGCGCGCGGCCTGCTGCAGGCCATTGATAACGGGATGAAGGTGATCGAAGTGGGGCCGCTGATCAGCCCACTGACCGGCCGAGCGGACATCCATCTTCGCCTGCGTCCGGGCACATCGGGCGCCCTCGCTTTGGGTCTCGCCCATGTGATCATCAAAGAAGGCCGCTTCGACCGAAACTTTGTAGACAACTGGACGAAAGGCTTTGCCGAGTACAGCAGTTACGTCCAGGAGTTTTCACCGGCGACGGTGGAAGCCATTACTTCCGTTCCGGCGGAAAGCATCGTCCGTGCCGCCCGCCTGTTTGCGGACTCGAAACCGGCCGCGATTCTGAGTGGCGCCAGCCCCACGGTGCATCATACCAACGCCGTCCAAAACCACCGTGCCATTACGGCGTTGATCGGTCTGACCGGAAACTTCGACCGCAAAGGTGGCAATTATGTTCAGACGACGTCTTATTACCACCAGCCCACCGGGCTTCCCACACGGGAACGGGAATTCGAACAGGTCCGTCCCTTTGAAGCGATGGCCCCGCGCATCGGGCAGGATGTGCACCCGGTATGGTGCAAGCTGGTCACCGAAGCCCAATCCATGCATATACCGTCCCAAATCAATAGTGAGAAGCCCTATCCCATTCGGGCGATGGTGGGCTTTGGCGTGAATTACCGCATGTGGCCGGGATCCGACTACATGCGCGACAGCCTGAAAAAGCTGGATTTCATGGTCGATGTAGATCTGTTTTTAACCGATACGGCCAAGCTTGCGGATCTGGTGTTGCCGGCGTGCAGCTCTTTTGAAAAACACGATCTCAGAATCTGGCCGTCCCGGTATGCCATATGGACCCGGCCGGTCATCTCCCCGGTGGGTGAGGCACGGTCGGATGTTGATATCATTATCCATATGGCGGACAAGCTGGGGTTGAACGATTCATTGTTGAGCAAAGGGCACGAAGCGTGCCTGGATTGGATATTTGAACCCGCCGGATTTAAGATAAAGGATATCAAGGATCATCCTGAAGGCTGTTTTCTGAAAGACATGCAGCGGGCACCTCATGAAAAGTATAAGACCAATGGCTTTCCGACACCTTCCGGAAAAATGGAGTTCACGTCTTCCATTCTGGAAGAAGCGGGTTTTGATCCACTGCCCAAATATACGGAACCCATGCTTAGCCCGGTATCGTCCCCAGCGGTTGCTGAAAAATTTCCGTTGGTGCTGACGACCGGCGCGCGACTTCCCATGTTTTTTCATTCCCGGACGTTCAGGTTGCCATGGACCCGGCGTCTTCGCCCGGATGCCATGCTTGAAATCCATCCCGAGGATGCGCAAAAAAGAGGCATTGCCCAGGGAGATACGGTCAATTTGTCGACGCCCAAATCGTCCATCACCGTAAAGGCGGAACTGACCCACAAGGTTCCCTTGGGTGTTGTCAACATGCTGCACGGGTATCCGGAGGCGGATGTCAATCTGTTGATCGAGCCAGACTACCGGGATCCGGTTTCTGGATTCCCAGGATTCAAGGCGTTGCTTTGCGAAGTCAGCCTCAAGACCGTTTAGGAGAAAAAACCATATGACTCAGTTTGCTTTTTCTTTCGATGATTCCCGATGCTCGGGATGCTTTGCCTGTGTGGTGGCCTGTCAGGACCAAAACGATCATATGAACGGCGACACGGCGTTCCGGCAGGTGGTGATGCTGGCCCCCGGCATGGAATCCGCCGCCGTGTTTTCTTGTTTTTCCATTTCCTGTTTTCATTGCGGCGACGCGCCATGCCTAACCGTATGCCCCACAGGAGCGATACGAAAGAAAGCGGATCTGGGTAGCGTGGAAATCGATCCTGAGCGTTGCATCGGCTGCCATAGCTGTCTGCACGTCTGTCCATTCGGTGCGCCGCAATTTACCCCGGATGGCAAAATGACCAAATGTGATTTGTGCAGTACGCGTCTGGCCCATGGTTTGAAACCGGCATGCGTGAGCGTATGCACCACCAATGCGTTGGAGATAAAACCGCTTGCGGATATCTCAAGGCAGAAAGCGCAGCATGCATCAAATCTATTCATGAAGGCAAGATTGGGGAAAGATTAATGAAGGAGACCAGTAAATTTACGATGGTCCTCGACGGCATGGCCTTCATCGCCGGTATAATGGTGGTGGCACTCGTACTGATCATTTGTATCGAGATCGGTGCTCGGTATTTCTTTCAACGCCCCCAGGTGTGGACTGTTGAAGTCTGTGAATATCTTCTTTTTTCCATCGCCTTTTTCGGTGCACCATGGTTGCTGAAGGAGGGCGGGCATGTAAATATCGACATTTTTACCGGTCGGCTCGGCAAAAAAAAATTGCAGGTGATGGGTTGTTTTTCCACAGCCGCAGGCATCCTCGTCTCTGCTGTCATTACCTGGACCGCCTTGAAAGTGGCCCTGGAAAGTTACCAAACAGGCGTCCTCCTGACTAAAACCATCAGTGTCCCGCAGTATCCGTTTATTCTCATCATTGCCTTGGGCTATCTATGCTTGCTTGGTGAATTCGTACGGCAATTTCTTTCCTATATAAAAACGTTCAAGGAGGCGGGAAAATGGAGTGGTGGGGGTTTCTGATACTGATCGTTGGCGTTTTTCTGTTCTTCCTGGCAGCCGGACTTCCCGTATTTCTGTCATTTACCCTGGTGGATATTCTGGGAATCTACCTGCTGTGGGGGGGGATGGACGGCCTGAGCCTTCTGATCCAATCGATATTCTCTTCCGTCAGCACATTTGTTCTTCTTCCGGTCCCCCTGTTTATTCTCATGGGTGAGTTTCTGTTTCACTCAGGGGCATTTATTCGAGCCATCGACACGTTGGATAAGTGGATGGGAAAAATTCCCGGCCGGCTGTGCATTTTAAGCGTTGGCGGTGCCACGATCTTCTCGACGTTGAGTGGATCCAGCCTCGGGACTGCGGCCATGCTGGGGTCCATGCTGCTCCCGGAGATGGAAAAGCGGGGATATCATAAAACGCTCGCCGTCGGATCTTGCATGAGCGGCTCACTGGCCATGATCATCCCGCCCAGCGCTCTGGCGGTCGTGCTGGGTTCCCTGGCCGAGGTTTCCATCGGCAAGATTCTCATTGCCGGCATTCTGCCGGGCTTTCTGATTGCCGCAATGTACATCGCTTATATCATCCTGCGGTGCATGATTCAGCCGCAACTCGCTCCGGCTTATACGCCCAAAGCGACCCCCTGGGGTGAAAGAATCAGGGCGCTGTTGGTAAACGTCCTGCCGTTTCTCAGCATCATCGTAGTGGTCACCGGTCTGATTTTCGCCGGATTGGCGACGCCGACGGAATCGGCGGCAATGGGCGTGCTAACGACATTCCTGCTCATCTCCTTATATCGGGCCATGACCTGGCAGGTGTTCAAGAAATCCGTTGAATCCACCCTTCGCATCACGGTCATGATGTTCATGATATTGACCGGGTCCACCGCCTTCAGCCAAATTCTGGCCTTTACCGGCGCCAGCCGCGGTCTGGTGGAAATGGTCGTGGGATTCGACTTCCCGGGAATCATCGTTATCGTTCTCATGCAGATACTGATGATCGTCCTGGGCACCTTCATGGAGCAGGTGTCGATCATGATGGTCACCTTCCCCATTTTCATGCCCCTGGTCCGTGCACTGGGATTCGATCCCATCTGGTTCGGACTGCTGGTGCTCATCAACATGGAAATCGGTCTGAAAACACCGCCTTTCGGCATGTGCCTGTTTGTGATGAAAGGGGTGGCAATGCGCGCCGTCAGCATGTTGGACATTTATCGGTCGGTCATCCCGTTTATCATTATCGATCTGCTGGCCATGCTGATGATTCTGTTGTTTCCGGCAATTGCGCTGTACCTGCCCGCGCTGATGTAAGGGCGCCGGAAAGAAACGATGCGGCTTAAGCCCAAGCTGGGCGGTTAGCTTTGCGCACGCGTTAAAAGAGGGTTGACGGCTTAGGAGCATAAAGGGTAGAAACGGACTCAGTTTTTGGCAATTGCCGGATGTCATCGTCATCCGGATGTCCGGCAAAATGACTATTCGCAGGCAAAGCGGTTAAAAACCGCTACGGTCCCGCCACTGTGAGTGGGGACGAAAGCCGCAAGCAGCGCTTAAGCCGATGGTTATTAGGCAAAGCGGCCGGTAGGACGAACCACAAGTCAGAATACCTGCTCGGGTGACACAATTGAACGCGCCTTCGCGGTCAAGGCTGATTCATTGCGGCATCAGTTTATGCCAGCGCTACCGCCTTGTACTGCCAAAAGGCGGTTTCTTTTTTTAGATTAGGTACCATGCAAAAGCATTTGACCCGTTACCGGCGGACAGCGGTATCGCCAATGTCCCGTTCCCCAAGGGCTGCCGGTTATGAAAGCAAAACGTGCCGGGCGCTGCCATTGGTGATCTTGATGGGCTGTCTGATCCTGGCCCTGCCGCCCGGCGGCATGGCCAAAACGGTAACCGATCAAGCGGGACGCCGGGTTCGCGTTCCCGATCACCCCCTGCGTATCGTTTCCCTGGCCCCCAGCATCACCGAGATTCTCTTCGCTCTCGACCTGTCTCACCGGCTGGTTGGTGCGACGCAGTTCAGTGACTACCCCGCCGCCGCCCGCGCGCTACCCAAGGTGGGGTCCTATGTGCACCTGAATGTCGAAAAAGTCGTGGCCTTGGCCCCCGATTTATGTATCGCCGTGAAAGACGGCAACCCCGCCACGGCCGTCGACAAACTGGAAGGCATGGGGATTGCGGTCTACGCCGTGGACCCGCGTAACCTGGAATCGGTATTGGGAACCATGACGGAACTGGGACGCCTGCTGGATGTCGCCGAACGGGCGGCGACCATCGTGAGCAATATGCGCGCCCGGATCGAGCGGGTGGAGCGCTGCGTCTCCGGTGCGGCCCATCGGCCGACGGTGTTCATCCAGATCGGTATTACGCCCATCGTCTCCGTGGGCACGGCCACCTTTATTCACGAGCTGATCGACAGGGCCGGCGGCATCAATCTGGCCCAGGGCCAAACGCCCTACCCGCGATTCTCCAAGGAGGAAGTCATCGTCATGCGACCGGAGATCTTGATCATCACCTCCATGGCCCGTCAAGCCGTATTCGAAGCGGTCAAGCACGACTGGCAGCAATGGCGTGAAATGCCGGCCGTGAAAAACGACCGCATCCATCTCGTGGACTCCGATGTCATGGACCGCCCTAGCCCGCGTCTGGTGGATGGATTGGAACTCTTGGCACGCTTGATTCACCCGGATCGCTTCGCAAAGCAGGAATCATGACCAGGCGCCGCATATCCTTGCCGACCCGGATTATCCTGGTGAGCGTGGTGTTACTGCTTCTCCTGGCCGCTGCCATGCTCATGGGGCTGGCCCTGGGACCCTCGGGAAGCGGTCTCGATACGGTCTGGCAGACCTTGTTGGGAAGGGATACCGTCGATGCCACCCAGAGTGCCATCATCTACCGCATTCGTCTGCCGCGCGTGCTGCTGGCTGCACTGGTGGGAGCGGCCCTCTCGCTGGGCGGTCTGGTCTTTCAGGCGCTGCTCAAAAACCCCCTGGCCGAGCCCTATATTCTGGGCATTTCTGGCGGGTCGGCGATCGGTGCCATCACCGGTATTCTATTGGGCTTGTCTCGCATCCAAGGCGTGGGAGCCATGGCCTTCGCCGGCAGCCTGATTACCTTGTTCCTGATCATCATCGTCAGTTCCGGACGCAGCCTGTTGGTAAAAGACACGCTTCTGCTTTCCGGCGTCATGGTCAACGCCTTCTGTAGCGCGGTGATCATGTTTCTGCTTTCCATCTCCCAGGACTCCCGCTTGCACAACATTATTTTCTGGTTGATGGGCGATCTTTCCGCGTCTCAACTTCATCATGTAGGCGTTCTGGCGGCAATTTTACTCCCCTGCTTCGTATTGATATTCATCTATTCCAATCGAATGAATCTTCTACTGCTGGGCAGTGACATGGCCGCCTCCATGGGGGTACCGGTGCGGCGGGTCACCCTGGTACTCCTGGTCACCACCTCGCTCATGGTGAGTATGACGGTCAGTCAGTGCGGTTTGATTGGTTTCGTGGGCCTGGTGATTCCCCATCTCTTGCGGCTGACCATCGGCCCGGATCATCGCATCCTGGTGCCGGCCTGTATCATCGGGGGTGGGGCCTACATGGTAACCTGCGATCTGTTGGCCCGGGTACTACCGGCTCAGGGCGAAATGCCCGGCGGCGTGATCACGGCCATGATTGGCGCGCCGCTGTTTATCATCTTACTAAGACGATCCAAACCATGACGGCACCGTAAGAAGCCTGATATCGGCGTTATACGAATCCTTCGTCACTGCGGCGTACATTTAGTACGCCTCATTCCTCCAGAATTCGCAAGCCTTGATCTCAAGCTTCTTACGGTGCCGCCTAAATTCTTTCAATTCAATGGTGATCCAAACCATGACGCTCAAAGTAGATAATATAACCTGCGCCTATGCCGGCCGGTCTGTATTCGAGGCGCTGACCTTTGCCGTTGAACCGGCCGAGATGTTCATCGTGATCGGCCCCAACGGTTCGGGCAAGACCACGCTGATCAAGGCCCTGGCCGGCCTGTTGCCGGTTTCCACGGGCCAAATCAACCTTCACGACCGCCCCCTGAAACGATATACCCGCAAGGAATTGGCCCGGCGGGTCGCCTACGTTTCCCAATCCATTGCCGAGGAAAGCCCCTTTACCGTGCAGGAAATGGTGCTTATGGGGCGTTCCCCCTATCTGGGCGTGCTGGGGGTGGAGGGAGAAACGGATCTGGATATCGCCAGACAAGCCATCGAATACGCCGACCTGACCCATCTGGCGAATCGTCCCATGGCGCGGCTGAGCGGCGGCGAACGTCAACGGGCGCAGATTGCCAGGGCCATCTGCCAGCAGCCTCAGCTGATCCTGTTGGATGAGCCCACCGCCGCGCTCGACTTGGCTCACCAGATCCGCATGATGGAACTGTTGGCCCGTTTGCGAACCGACCTCGGCACCACGGTAGTCATGGTATCCCATGACATCAATCTGGCGGCCATGTATGCCGATCGATTGCTTCTGCTGGTCGACGGCCGAATCGTTGCCTGCGGCTTGCCCGACGCAGTCATCGATGCGCGGATCCTGTCCCGGGCCTACGGCTGTCCGGTACGGGTAGATACGAGCCCGGTCGGTCCCTGGTTGCGGGTCAGCCCGATCCCCGGGAATCGGCCGCCGACGAAAGCACCGTGATGGCCATAGCAATTGGCCATTTTGTCAATCTTTGAGATGCCACATTGGGGGGTTAATTGTGAGACAATAATTTACTGGGCGACCGGCCTTCCACATCCCGAAATACTTTCGCGAAGTATGAGGCATCGTTGAATCCAACAGCATAGCAGGCTTCGGTCACGTTCAGATTTTCTCTCGTGATGAGGACCTTCGATATTTCTATGCGCTTGCGATTCAGATAGCGTTTGAACGACATCCCCATCTGCTGCTTGAACAGACGAGAAAAATGGAATTTGCTCATGGCGATCTCTTTGGCCACCATTTCCAGGGTAATCTGTTGCTGGTAATTTTTGTCGATAAATGCAAGGGCCTTGCGAATATACTGGGGAGGGCCGGGGACACTACCGCCACCGGCCACATAGCGCCCGCAAAAAAAATCGTAGCCCCGCCGGATGCCCATGGCGGCATTGCTGTAGAAGAAGTTTTTCAATTGTGGATGGTCATTGATGCTATCGAGAAATCCCTTTCGTGTCTGCAACAGGCAGAGGGTGGGCTCCTGAGTGGTCACATTGACCGGAGAAAGCATACCGGAAAGAACGGCCACATCGAAAATCAGATCCTCCGCCTGCAAATACCCACACGTCATTTCATCACCGAACTGGTCCACGATGGTGACCTTCGCCATCCCGGAGAGGAGAATTCCGACCTGACTTACGGGTTGCCCCTGCTGAATGAGTAGGGTGCCCTTGGGAAGCGCTTCCTTTTCGAATGAACAGGCGATTCCGGCCAATTGGTCAGTTGACAATTTAGCATACGGGTCAATCATTGAAAGAAACTGGTAGATGTCCATGTCTGCAATTGCTCCGATACCACCCGTCACCGAGAGAAAGAACCAGCATGCGATCACGATCCGCAAGGAGCTAAAAAGCCCCTCGAACCTTCATTGGTTCTAAAAGGGCTGCATCCAGTTTTCTTGACTCTTGGAAATCGGCATGGCTCCGTTATCCCGCGGAAAACCGACGTTATATGGTTGACAGGCAGATATTCTGACTTCCGGATCGTTCTACTGTCCGCCCCTTCCCATTTTTGCAAATAGTGGATATGGCGGATATCGTCCCCGGTCACAGCGGCGGGACCGCTCCCGATTCTCACGGGATTTCCTTTTAAGCCTTTCGGCACCTGGGGCTTCCTTAAACCAGACCAATCTAGCTTGTCAACATTTTCTCAATCCGTTCAAAAAATGGTTGTTTTCCGCAAGAAATTACCGGTTTTTGACAAATTATTACAATCTTCAGACGCCCTTTTCGTGTATGTATGCGTCTTTAACTCATCGACAATCAAAGAGGCGCCCATACGCCGCCTCCATATGAATTCCTGCCATCATCACCAGCACTTAGGAGCGAACCAACCCATGGCGAAGGCGAAGTTCGGGTCGATGATGATAGACTATCTTTCTCACTTCGCTTTTTTCGGCGTTGGGATAAGCCAAGCAAAGGCCGTGCAATGAAGCAAAAACTGATCGCATTCTGGAAGGATGAATCCGGCGTTACCGCTGTTGAATATGGGCTCATTGCTGGCGTCATGGCAGCCCTCCTGGTTGCCGTCTTGGGAATCTTCGGCGACAATCTCAAGGAATTATTCGACGCCATCGCGGAAACGCTGCACGATGCGGCGGAGGATGTGAAAACCGGAGATACGGACCCCAATAGCTGATGACAAGCGCCGCCCCGACCATTTTGATCCCCCTGGCCTGTACCACGATCCTGAGTATCGCCGTCACGACGGATCTGATCCGTAGAATCATTCCCAACACGCTGACGGCAATAGCCTTGACCGGTGGGATGGGCTATCACTGGTTGTCGTCGGGGTCGGTGGACGGGATCTGGTTTTCCCTTGCGGGTTTACTGGTCGGCGGTTTACTGCTTCTCGCCCCCTACTGCCTCGATTTTACCGGAGCCGGTGATGTAAAACTGCTGGCCGCGCTGGGGGCTTGGGTCGGACCGGTGGCGATCGCCCATGTGTTCATCTGCAGCACCCTGGCCGGCGGAATCATGGCAACCGGCTCGATGCTCAGGCATGCACGACGCACTGTCAGCCGACCGGGGCCGGCCGTAGAGGATGCAAATAGCAGTCAAGAGACGTCGCCGAGGCGAGGTCTGCCATACGCGTTGGCCATCGGCATCGGCTATTTCTTCTGGATGGCATGGGAGGCCCCCCCTTGACACATGCCATGCGCCTTTTTCAAAACCAGCGGGGAATCGCGGCCCTGGAATTCGCCTTGGTGGCGCCGGTTTTGCTGCTCATCCTATTCGCCACCATCGACTATGGCTGGTATCTGACCCACTGCGTGGTCTTGAACAACGCGGTTGCGGAAGGCGCCCGGGCCGGCGTCAAGGCCCGGCAATGGGAGACCGCCACCCATGGCGAAGAAGATCCGGTGGAATTCGCCTTTGCGGCATTGAGCGAAGCCTTGTGGACCCATCAGAACCTGCTGGCCGATTCCATCGATATCCATGTGATCGAAGCCGACACAACCGGACCCAGGCGACTCGTGGTATCGGTAAGCGACGTGCCCTATGTACCGCTGACCGGCTATCTGGGTAAAACCATGCTACCGGAAATTCTCGCCGCCAAAACGGTCATGGCTTTTCCCTGATAACCGCGTCACAGCCAATGCGAGGCATGCCGGAAAAACCGAAGGGAATCCTTCTAAGGGTGATACACTGGGTATGAGAACAGTTAGAGGAATTATCGCATTGTTGGCATCTCTGGCGTTAGCCAGCCTGGCTGCATTCGGAGTCTATCGATATTTAAGCCAGCCGGCCGCCAAACCGACGCCCACGGCCCCGCCACCGCAAGCGCAAACACAACCGAAGCCATCCTTGACGCCCCCGCCGACGCTCATTCGACGCATCGACCCAGGCATGCGCCTGGTGACATTGGAAGTCAACGATATCACGGGCGGATCGCGTGAATTGGCCTTCGGCGACCGGGTGGACGTCTTCGCCATCACGCCCATCCCCGACATCCCGGAAGGCCGCATATCCCGGCCATTGGTGGGCGGCGTCCGGGTCATGGCCGTGAATGCCGTCGGCAAGGCAAGTGACCGTCATGCGCAGCGCTGGACGGTTTCCCTGGTTGTGACACCGGCGCAAGCCGCGACACTGTCCACCGCCGACCCGGCGGCCATGTTGCGTCTGGTGTTGCGCCACCCCGATGACGATACTGCCATTCCCTACCCGGCCACGGTCTTTACCCCATCGGGCGGAATTCATGCCGGCATCGCGCATGAGCGGGACCTGGCCGATCTGATCGCACCGGGCAAACGGGCCATGACCCTGGATGTCGGGCCGACCGACGGGGTGAACGGGATCTTTCGGCCCGACGACCGGGTGGACATCATCGTCACCAGCGTCTGGGGCAACATGGCCCTCAGCGCCGAGGACAAGCCGGGCGAGACCGGCGTGCTCAGGGAAACGCACCGAAATTCACGCACGTTGATGCAAAATATCCGCATCCTGGCCACGGACCGCAGCCTGGCCTGGAACGACGGCCTCAATCAAACGTCGTCGCGGGTCACCCTGGAGGTGACGCCCAGACAGGCGGAACAGCTCACGGTGTTGGCGGATTCCAAGAAAGGACGCAATATCATTCGCCTGGTCAGCCGAAACCAGGATGACCACCAGCCCAGCGCCACCGCGGGGGCGGAGCTACTGGATCTGATCAGCGACAAGCGGCCCTACCAGCGCGTGGAACTGATTCGGGGGGCCTTGCGCAAGGATCAAACCTTTTATCGTTGAACGGAAAGTCGCCGGATGCATGCCATGATCGAACGCCTTTTTACCCTGATGCTGCTGTTGAGCCTCCCGATTCCCCTTTATGCCCATCCCTGTGACCCGGACGATCCGGCCCGTTGCCGTATCGACATCGAATTGCATAAATCCCTGGTCAAGCGGACCGAGCGCCCCATTACCCGTATTTCCATTGCCGACCCGGAAATCGCCGATTACCATCTGGTGACCCCCAATCAACTCCTGCTGATCACCAAGAAGAAAATCGGTTCTACCAACATGATCATCTGGCATGGCGAGGACGTCGTCGATGTATTCGAGGTTCGCGTCTTCATTCCCGGGGACCTGCTTCAAACCATCCAGGAGACACTGGGCGCCGTGGCTCCTGGCGCCCATGTCCGCATGCAGCAGGGCCGGCAGGGGCTCATGCTTTTCGGCGAGGTCGACGGTCAGGAAACCCTGGATCGGGTGCTCAAGGTGGTGTCCAGCCATGTCACCCCCTATACCAACCTGATCACCGTCCGTGGATCCCAGCAGGTCCAGCTGTCGGTCCGTGTGGCCGAAGTCTCGCGTAGCGGATTGAAAACGATGGGACTGGGTTTTCTCACCAATCATAACTGGTCCATCGGTCTCTTCTCTTCCGGTGGCGTTACCGGCACATCCACCACCGGCAATGGCGCGGGGCAGGATTTGGAATCCACGATCGACATCTCGGCGCCCTTTTCGTCGGCCTTTCAACTGGTCGTCCACTCCTTGAACGGCGATTTCATGTCGATTCTCAGCGTGCTCAAGGAGCAGAATCTCAGTCGGCTGTTGGCCAATCCCACCTTGGTGACCATGAGCGGACAGGAGGCCAGTTTTCTGGTGGGCGGTGAATTTCCTGTGCCCATCCAGGGATCGGAGGGCGAAACCAACATCGAATACAAGAATTACGGTATCATGCTGCGTTTCACCCCCATGGTGGTGGCCGCGGAAACCATCACCATCCAGGTAGAGCCGGAAATCAGTTCGTTGGATTATTCCGTTTCGGTCAGCTCGGGAGGCGTCAGTGTACCCGGCCTCAAGACCCGCCGCGGTTCCACCACGCTGCAACTCAAGGACGGCCAAACCTTCGTCATGGCCGGCCTGCTGAATGAAGAGCTGCATACGGTCGTTCAGAAGGTCCCGCTGCTGGGGGACATTCCCTACCTCGGCACCCTTTTCACGAACAAGCAATACGAAAAAAACGAATCCGAACTGATCATCATCGTGACGCCCCGACTGGTACGGGCCCTCAACCGGGATGAGGTGCCCCGACTGCCCGGCGAGGATGGTATGGGCGTCGTCGGCGATTGGGACTTCTTCCTGAAAAATCGCGTCACGCCCGTCAGGGAAGAAAAGAACGGTAGTGCATCCCCCGCACCCGAGGTCATTGGAGGGAACGGCTTTGCAAAGTAACCCCACCGCATCCATGTCCAGCCCCGCCGCCCGCCTGACCGGCCTGGTTTATTCTCAGGATGATGCCCTGGCCCGGGCCATCGACCACGAGGTCCGGCCGGTCTGTCGCGTCGTCAACGTCACCGCATCGGTTCAGGAGGCCCTGCAGACAATCGAGCGCAACGATATCCAGGCCAGCTTCGTTCATGTCGCCGGCGGCGACATGGATCAACGCGGCATGGCCCTGGTCCGGCAGCTTCGCCGGTCCCACCCGGAACACGACGTATTCATCGTCGCCGATCACAAGGATCCCGATCTGATCCTGGAAGGCTTGCGGCTGGGCATCATGGATGTCATCCTGCCGACCACCAATGGCGCCCAGCGCTTTCTGCCCGCCTTGAAACGGGCATTGGGCCGCAGGGTTCCGGAGGGACGCAATGGATTCATCTATACCCTTTTCAGTCTCAAGGGCGGGCAAGGGGTAACCTCCCTGGCCGTCAATCTGGCCGACCAGATCCAGTCGCTGACCGGCGACCGGGTGCTGCTGCTGGATCTCAACCTATACATGGGCGACATCGGGCCCCTCATCGACAGCGTCGCCGACTTCACCCCCTTTGATCTGATTCGCGATTTGGCGCGCATGGACGAGAATCTACTCTTTTCTTCCCTGCACCGCCATGGGGAGCGGTTTTACGTGTTGCCCTCCCCGGCGTCGATCAGCGACGCGGAACGGGTGCACCGCGATCAGATCACGGCCATGCTGGCATTGCTCAAACGTCATTTTACCCATATCGTCATCGATCTGCCCCATGAATTTTCCGAACGGGTGCTGGCCGCCGTGGAATCCTCGGACCAACTGCTCGTTCTGGTGAAACCCGATCTGATATCGGTGAAAAGCACGCAACAAGTGCTCACGTTTTTCCAAGAGCTCAACTACGGGGACGATCGCCTGGCCATCGTGCTCAACCGGCTGAGCAAACAAAGCGTCCTGCAGCCCGATGATGTGGGCATGGTGATGAAGCAGCCTTTACTAGCCACACTCACCGACGACCGGACGGCGCTGGCCCGCTCGGCCCGCAAAGGCGAGACCCTGCGGATCGCCCATGCACACCGCCGGATCACCCGCGACATACGGGGTCTGGCCGCCCGGCTGACCGGGATTGCGCCGACTGTGGAACGTAAAGGGTGGTTAAGACGGTTTCATTGGTTTGATTCGTTCGGTTAGTTTTATTGGTTGGGACGGATCGAGAAAGATGCGTGACAGGAGCGCGGGGATGGGGAGATGGGGAAAACAGGTGATCGGTGAGGAGAATTTATTGGGTCGCCCCGTTTCAGTGATTATCAAAAAGCTGTTAGCGATTAGCAGTTAGCGGTTAACAGCTAAAAGCCAATTGAGCAGTTATCGGTGATCGGTGGACCGTAAACAGTTAACTGTAAACCGTAAACGAACCGTTACCAATTAAACCAAACAACTAATTAAACAAATTAAACCAATACAACCAATTAACCAATCAAACCAGCGCCCATGAAACTCAGCAAACGCCTTAAATCCGATACCTCCTGGGCCGATTACCGGGATATGATCCAGGCCCGGGCCAGCCTGGACCGTCCCACCTATGACCGGCTCAAGACCCAGGTGCACTTCCGTCTGGTGGAACAGCTCGACATCGCCTCCATCACCGAGCTGCCCAAGGAGACCCTGGCCGGCTCCATCCGCACCAGCCTGGAACAGATCACCCAGGCCAACAACCTGCCCCTGAACGGCAAGGAACGCTCGGACCTGATCGGCGAACTGGTCGATGAAATCCTGGGGCTCGGCCCCATTGAGGGCCTGGTGCAGGATGAAACGGTTCAGGACATCCTGATCAACGGCCATGACCAGGTCTACGTGGAGCGGCGCGGCATTTTGGAACGTACCGAGATCCGGTTCCGGGACAACGATCACCTCATGCAGATCATCGACCGCATCGTCTCGGCCGTGGGTCGGCGGGTGGATGAATCGTCTCCCATGGTGGATGCCCGCCTGCCCGACGGTAGCCGGGTCAATGTGATCATCCCGCCCCTGGCCCTGGTGGGACCGGTGGTTTCCATCCGCAAGTTTGGACGCCGGCCCATTACCATCGATCAGTTGCTGGACAGCCAGGCCCTCACGCCGCCGATGGACCGTTTCTTACAGGCGGCCGTGCACACCAAGCTCAACGTGCTCATCTCCGGCGGCACCGGGGCGGGCAAGACGACACTGCTCAACGTGCTCTCGGGGTACATCCCCGCGGTCGAGCGTATCGTCACCATCGAGGACAGCGCCGAACTGCGTCTCAACCAGCCCCATGTGGTGGGCCTGGAATCCCGTCCCCCCAATATCGAAGGCAAGGGCGAGGTCACCCTGACCGACCTGGTGAAGAACAGTCTGCGCATGCGACCCGACCGCATCATCGTCGGCGAGGCCCGGGGCGCAGAGGTCATGGACATGCTACAGGCCATGAACACCGGGCATCCCGGCTCCATGAGCACCATCCACGCCAACACCCCCAAGGATGCGCTTTCGCGCATGGAAGTCATGGCCGGCATGGGCACGGCCCTGTTCTCCGAGCGTGCCCTGCGGGGGTTGATCGCCAGCGCCATCCACATCATCGTTCAACTGGCGCGCCTGCCCGACGGCACGCGGCGGGTGGTATCCATTTCCGAAGTCCGGGGCATGACGGCGGACGAGGTTGGCGTAGTTCCCCTGGTGGTGTTCCGCCAGGTGGGGGTCGACGACGATGGACGGGTGCAGGGCCGGTTCGAGGGAACCGGCGAGGCGCCCATGTACGCCGACCACATCCGATCCCACGGGCTGGCCCTGCCGGCGGATCTTTTCCAGCAGATCCAGCGGGTGGGCTGATGCGACTGCTGCTGGCATCGATCGTCT
The DNA here is from genome assembly GCA_963674765.1 of uncultured Desulfosarcina sp. Taxonomy (GTDB): domain Bacteria; phylum Desulfobacterota; class Desulfobacteria; order Desulfobacterales; family Desulfosarcinaceae; genus Desulfosarcina. The sequence goes on from OY771548.1 coordinate 6,704,642, forward strand.
TCCTGATGGTTCTGGCGGTTTTGGTCGGCATTTACGCGGCCATGGCCGCCTGCCGCCGGCGAATGAGACAGCGCCGCCTGGATGCCCTGCTGCAAACCGAGCCGACGGCCGCCGGATCGCTGCTATCCATGGACCGGTCCCCGCCCGATGCATCGACCGGAATCGGGGTGTTCGGTCGAACGGTTGACCTGAGCCGATTGGAGGCCTTGTTGACGTCGGCCGACGTCTCCATGACGCCCAAACGGTTTTTGGCCCTGGCCATGCCCATGGGGCTGTCGAGCTTCGTCATCGTCTGGATCGTCTCCCGACATGCCCTGGGAGGCATGCTGGCCATGGCCGTGGGCGCCTGCCTGCCCTTGCTGGTGCTGCGGGTCCGCCGGCAACAGCGCGACAGTGCGCTGGTGCGGCAAATGCCCGATACCCTGGACATGATCGTGCGCGCCTTGCGGGTAGGCCAGTCGGTGGACAATGCCCTCCGGGACGTGAGCAGGAACTGCCCGCCGCCCCTGGGCGCGGAAATCCGGACTGTTTATGAGGAAATCGCCCTGGGCATCCCCTTTCCCGCGGCCCTGCGCAACTTCGAGACCCGATTCGCCCGGCTGGCGGATGTGAAGCTCATGACCACGGCCTTCATCATCCAGCGCGAAACCGGGGGGAATTTGACCCGGGTCTTGTCCAACCTCAGCGATCTCATCCGCCAGCGTGATTCCCTCAAACGCCAGATCAAGGCCATGACCGCCGAGGGGCGTTCCTCGGCCTTCATCCTGGGCGTGTTGCCGCTGGCCGTGGGCGGCTTTTTCTGGATCATCCGACCGGAGTATATCCAAACCCTCTTCTCCCATCCCATGGGCCGCAAGATGCTTCTGGCGGCGATCTTGCTGGAAATCGGCGGGTTCGTGGTCATGCGTCTGATGACGAGGATCGAGCCGTGAACCTGCCCCTGATCATCGCCGCCATCGTCTTCTTCTCCGTATTCGGCGGTTTCATGAGTACCTATGTCTACCTGGAGGAAAAATATTGGCGCGCCGTCATCGCCCGGCGCCTTTTCGGCCGGACGCGGGAAGCCACGACCATGGAGGCCAACCTGGTGGCGCCCTGGATGCGCACCGCGCAAAAGCTGGGCCGGGCGGCGGTTCCCACCGAAGCGTCGGCCATCGCCGGCATTCAACGGTCGCTGGACTTTGCCGGTTTTCGATCATCCCAGGCCATGACCGTCTATTTTGGCCTGCGCATCGGCAGCATGCTGATCCTGGGGGCCGCGTATCTGGCCCTGGCGCTGGTCACCGGTCATCTGGGGCTGGTCGACGCGGTGTTGGTGTTTCTCCCCCTGGCCTTCGGCTATTACCTGCCGGCCCTGCTGTTGCACATCCGTATTCGATCCCGGCAACAGGAAATTTTCCGTGAATTGCCGGATGCCCTGGACCTGGTCCTCATCTGCCTCGAGGCGGGGCTGGGTTTCGATCCGGCCCTCTACCGGGTCAGCCGGGAGCTGGCCAAGATATCGCCGGTCATGGCCGAGGAATTCGGCCAGTACTTCCTCGAAATCCAAAGCGGACTGCCCCGCAAAACGGTGTTGAACAATCTGGCACGGCGCAATGGCGTGGAAAGCCTGACCAGCGTGATCGGCGTACTGGTTCAATCCATCCGTTTCGGCACCAATATCGCCGAGGCACTGCGGGTGCACATTCAGTCCATGCGCACCCGCCGGCGTCAACTGGCCGAGGAACAGGGGGCCAAGATGTCCACTCGGCTGACCTTTCCCATGGTAATATTGATTCTGCCGGCGCTGTTCATCGTCATCCTCGGGCCGTCCCTGATCAATATTTATGAGAAAATCCAAGGAGGATTCTGATGCAACGGGACCCCGTTGGCTTGATTGCCGAACGATCCGATCGTTCGGCCGACATCCGGGTCGGCATCGTGGCCATCATCGTTGCGGCGATGCTGGTCGGCTGTGCCGGCGGCAGTGGGCGATCCGGGGATACGGCCGCCCTAAAGTCGCCGGAACAAAACGCCCCCGCCGACTGGCAGCCCGATCGAACGCCCAACCATTTGGCTCTGGGCCGCAAACTGGTTAGCCAGGGGCATTACGCCGTAGCCAAGCGACAATTGACCGATGCCCGCAAGGATGCTCCCGACGATCCGGAGGTGCATTACCTGACCGGGGTCTGCCACCGCGAAACCGGTGACCCGCAGGCCGCGCGCACCTATTTTCTGAAGGCCATCGCCATGGATGACGGTTATGCACCGGCCTACGACGGATTGGGTATCGCCTGTTTCCAGATGAACCGCCCCGCCGAGGCCCGTGAGGCCCTGGAGAAAGCGCTCCGCCTAAATCCGGCCAATGCAGACTACCATAACAACCTCGGCGTCCTGGACATACGGCAAAATCGCCTGGATGCCGCCCGATCTCGGTTCGAGCAGTGCCTAAGCCTGGATCCCGGGCATGCCCGCTGCGTGAACAACCTGGCGGAATGTCTGGTGCGCATGGGCCGGGATGCTGAGGCGTTGGCTCGCTTACAGAACCACCTTTCGCCGGCCTTCGCCGCCAACAACCTGGGGGCCGTGTATCTGGCCATGGGGCGTTTTGAGGACGCCCGGCGGATGTTCATCCAGGCCCTCGACCATGATCCGGGCCTTGCCGCGGCCCGCCACAACCTGAAACAGATTGAAAACAAGGAGAAATCCCAGCCATGACACCTTGCAACCGCCGTGTGGCAATGGTCGCCGCCCTGGTCTCGATGGCCGCCGTCCTTTGGGCAGGCTGTGCCGCCGAGACGGCTCCGCAAGCCCCCTCGCCCCGTTTCGGCCAATGCATCCAAGAAGCTTTTTATGCCCAGGTCCTCCATCCCGACGCGCCCCGCGACGCCTCCCCCGCCGATCGCCTGCCGGGCGAACTGGCCGACCAGATCTACAAAAAACGCTATGTTAAGACCATGACCGAAGAGAAAAAGGAAAAAGCGGATACTTCCAGCGAGCTTAGTGGGTTGGATTGATATGGCGCTAAAAATTTAGCCAATTGTAAAATTGACGGTTGACGACTCGCTGGCATGCTCTGCGGGGGAGTGTCAAGGGCTGACCGGTTATCTCATCCGCGTAATCCACGTAATCTGCGAATCGTAATCGAGGAATATTCACATTGGTTCTAAACGCGAAAAATAGTGGCCGCCGAAAATCCATGTCCCCCCTGATCCTCGCCGACCAAACCGGCAGTGTCGCCGTGATCGTGGCCCTGATCATGACCCTGCTGTTGAGCGTCATGGCGTTCACCATGGATGCCGGCTACCTGTATCTGAAGCGCAACCAATACCAAAACGCAGTGGAAGCGACGGCCCTGGCCGGCGTCCGCCGCCTTTGCGACGGGGACTGGCATGATGTTGCACTTCGCATCGCCGAGGAAAATGGCATTTCCGGGGCGGATCAATCCCTGTTGGTGGAGACGGGATTCTATGACGCGCGGGGGGAGTATGCAGCGGCCCTGGGCGATTATCAAGACTACGGCCCTCCGCCCATGGATCGTTACTCCAATGCCCTGCGGGTGCGATTGATCCGCAATCAGGACAGCATGAGCGGCATGAACGATACGGTCCCGGTGGTCGCCGAGGCTGTGGCCTATCTGGAGCGTATCGATTGGGCCAGTCTTTCATCGGAAGGCGTGATTCGCCTCGGTCATGACAGCATTTGGGAAAACACGATTTTTTTTGGTAATGACCGGATTCAGTATCCGGCGGCGACGAACGCCTCGGGTAAGTCATATGCGACAACATCATTCGTCGATTCCGAGTTGTTGGCCGTCGGTGACGTGTTGACCTGTCCGGTCAAGGTTGAAAGCTACGGTTATTGGGGAGGCCAGCGGATAGAAATTAAATGGGATGCAGGATTACCGCAGACCGGCGACGGCATTTGGCCGGGCTCCGCGTCCATCAATGAAATCCGGCCGGTGGACGACGACTATCTGGCATACTGGCGCGAGCAGGCCAACACGATCTATACCCCGGACCAGGCCGGCCAGGACAATGTCTATTATGGCCAGGGCACCGGTTCCGACGGAGGCTTTTACTATTTCGTGGACCCGGGGACAGAGTCCTTGTCCGCCCGGCGGGTCATCTTTTTCGACGCCGGCGAAGATGCTATCGGATCAGTACTGCTCGGTCCAGCATCGGGGACCGCCATCAGCCATACCCCCAACGGGGACATGGCGTCCGACTTGGTTTTCGTAGCCACCTGCCCCATTCAAGTCAGGAACGCCCTGCCCTCCCAACTGGGCTATACTTTTCATGTTGGCGGCCAGGGGGACGCACAAACGCTGATCGTCTCCGCTGGGGATATAGAAATCTTCACCAACGGCGTGGAATACGATGGCGTGGTGTTCCGCGCGGGAAATGACTTCATCAAAAACGAATCGCAATCCTCTATCCAACGGACCAATTACATCCGCGTTGTCGCCGACGGGAGCATTTACGGTGAACCCTATAGTGCCTACATTAACGACCCGGGCCTGTTTTCCATTTATGTCGACAGCCGTTTCGGTTCGCCCTGTCCCCCTGCGATGGCTCGCCTGGGACGGTTGGAACCGGCGGATACGAAATGATTCGGTCCATGGTCTCGGGTATCGCTCGACCCGACCACCGATATTTACCAGCGTTTATTGGGATATCACCAGGAAAAAATCGATCCCTATAACGAGGATCAATCGTTCAGCCGTAGTGGTACCAAAAGCAAGGCCCGATCATCACGATTGGTTTCGATCTTCAGTTCGGCAGGCAGCGGCGGCGCGTCATTAGCGGTATAGCGCACGATGACGCGGTAGGCGCGCTCCGGAACCAGGGTTTCCAGCCGATGCGTCAGTCCGGCGTGGCCCGGGCCGATGGAACGGATGTCAAGCGGCCTATCATCGTGGGCACGGATGATCAGTGATCCCGAGTAGATCCTTCCGGCACGGCAGGCCGGGCATTTTCCCATATCCAGGGTCAGTTTGGAGGGGTAGGCGGCCACCGGTGCGGTCAAATGGACGAACACCGGTACCACGATCTTCTCCCGACCCGGATAGTTGGTGCGCAGCAACAGCCGTCCACGATAGGAGCAGGAACCGGCTTGCCGATTTTTTATCTCCAGGCGATAGCGCCGTTTCTCTTCGACGGTGGTAAGGGTCGCCCCGATGTTTTCCCCCAGGTCGTGGTGGTCGATGCCTATCGTCAACGGCGCCTGGCCACGGGTAACGATATCAATGGTCTGGCCGAGCTCATCTCCGCCAGCCGGTCCCCTCAGGAAAATTCGGTCCGGGGTCAGGGAGACCAGGGGGGCGATGTCCGCCACGGCTTCCAATAGTACCACCGGACGACTCGGATCGTTGCTATGAATGGCGGTTTTAAAGGCACGTCGTCCGTGGCTACCCAGACTTTGAATGCTCAGGCAAATCGTTGCCTCGCCGCCCGCCAGGAGGGTCCGGGGATAGTCCACGTGCGTGCACCCGCACCCTGACTTGACCTTGTGGATGTGCAGTGGTGCGTTGCCCGTATTGCGAAAATCGAAGCAGGCCGACAGGGTATCGCCCTCCTGAACCTTGCCCAAATCGATTCGGCTGTGCGCCATTTCCCAGCGCGGTGCGTGACCGTCAGTGTCCCCGCTGTCCGTGGCTGCAGCCCCGGCGCCATTGGCGGTAAACAGGAACAGGCCAAGGATCCAAGCGACGATTATGGCGATCGCTTTCTCATTCATACTGATGCCTGGCATAGGGACGCCCGCCAACCCACAGCATAATGGTAATGGGTTCGTTGGTGCCCGTTTCAGCTCGATAGAGATCGGCATTTTCGGCCATGATGTCGCGATGCTCGGCGGCGTAATCCGCTGGAATGCGCAACCAGATCTCGTTTTCGGCCGGCTGGATGTTGTTCCCGAATGGCCCGGTCCGCGTTTCCTTTATGGTGATGCCCGCCACTTCAGCCGCCTCGTCCTCCAGAGCCCATACCGGATTGTGGGTCTGGATGGAGAGTGTGGGCAGGGTTTCCCGGGCCAGTTCCTCGTAGAGTTGGTTGTTGATCAGGGCCAATTCGGCCTCTGCCAGGCGCACCGGATCGATGGCTTCCGATTCGAAATCATCTTCCATCCCGGTTTGATCTTCAATGGCAGGCGGGCTTGCCGCTGCTTCGATGTTTTCTCCCATCCGGACCGTGGTGTCTGATGCAGGCTCCTGGGGAACGGGTTCGACAGGAGAAAAGGTTTTCTCTTTTTGCCGGGTCTTGTCGGCCGCCACATGCGCCTCGGAAGCGGAGGGCCTTGGCGCCGATGCCTGCGTTGTTTTCCTGATGTTCATGTAGAGAAAAAACAAGACTACGATGGATAGGACCGCAATGGCGCCGATACCGATCTTTTCAGCTTTACGCATGATGTCTCCTGATTGAATTACCTTTTTCTCCGCGAATTACGAAATTTTTTGGCAGAATCTTTTTCAGAGTCGTTAAATGAGCCTTCATGTTCTCATGCCCGATTCGCCCAAGACGCCACGCGCGCGCCAAAGATATCCATAGTAACAAAAACTTTTTTTAGAGCGTAAAAGTTTATACGCATTTGTAAAAAAACACTCGAACTTTCTTGCGAAAAACCGATACTTTCTTGCGTAAGAACAAACTTTCGTAAATATTGGTGATGTGAGAATTACCATAAGAAACTACAGTAGTCACATCACATCGGCATCAAGACGAAGCTTTAAAATTATCATGATGTGGGGGAGCGGCTATGACGAATCAAATTGGGATCAGAGAGGCCAAGATACACCTCAGCAAATACCTGCGTATGGTAAAGCAAGGCTGGGAAATAATTCTAACGGAACGCGGCCGGCCCATCGGAAAAATCGTTCCAATAGGAAACAATGAAATCCCCTTGGCCGACCGCGTAAAGAAACTTGAAGATTCCGGTATTCTGGAGCCTGAAAAAAAAGGGAACGAAAATTACACCGCCGTTTCATCTTTTTAAAACAGTATGATACGTGAAATCAAGACACAACCGGATCGAACCATTGTCCGGGAGTTGTCTTCACAATATGTTTTACAATGCTAATGGCTAATTGCACAGCTTGAAAAACTTTGGACCCCACGCATCCCAAACATTACAACGGCATCGCCATGATTTCTGTTGAGGTCAATTTTCTCCGTTGACAATCCGTGGGTGCCCTGCTAATTTCCATGCATATCAATAAGGAAGGTTTGCGTTATGCATGGTTACATCACGAGGCTCATAGAAAATAAATTACTGAGCGCCCTGAGGCGCTCTCCAGCCGTGGCCATTCTTGGCCCCCGACAGTGTGGTAAGTCGACAACCGCAAAAATGTTACTTGGGAATATCCCGTCGATTTATCTCGATTTACAGGACCGTGTCGACCGTAATAAACTGGTCGAACCCGAACTATTTTTTGATCGATATAGAAAAAAACTGATCTGCCTTGATGAGATCCAGCTTCTGCCTGATTTTTTTTCGGTGCTTCGCTCGGAAATAGACAGGGACAGAAGAACAGGAAGGTTTCTAATTTTAGGTTCAGCGTCCCGGGACCTGATAAAACAATCAACCGAGTCTCTCGCCGGTAGAATTGCCTTTATTGATCTTACGCCATTTTTAGTAAAAGAGATTTCAGACATTGTTTTGCCAACCGATCTTTGGCTTCGAGGGGGGTTCCCTGAAAGCGTTTTAGCACATGATGACACGACCAGTTTCGACTGGCGAATCGATTTTATTCGCACATTTATGGAACGTGATATCCCAAACCTGGGATTTACGATTCCAATACCGATAATTGAACGGTTATGGTTGCTTTTAGCCCATTATCATGGACAAACGGTCAATTACCACAAATTGGCGGAAGCGGTGGATATATCAATACCGACGCTTAAAAAATACATTGCTGTTCTGGAACAGACATACATGATTCGATTATTGCCGCCAGCGGAAACAAACCTGAAAAAGCGATTGATAAAATCTCCCAAGGTTTATTTGCGAGACAGCGGAATCCTTCATGCACTTCTCGAAATTGAAACGTATGATTACCTCTTGGCCAATCCTGTCGCGGGGGCCTCCTGGGAGGGTTTTGTAATTGAGAATATTATATCTCAGCATGATCGGTGGAGGCCGTCTTTTTTGCGTACTTCCAACGGGGCCGAGATCGATCTGGTTTTGGAACGATCCGGGCAGCGCCATCTTTTCGAATGCAAACTTTCAAAGGCTCCCAAACCCTCCCGAGGTTTTTATGAGCTGCTTGATTCCATGAATCCACGGTCATCCTGGATAATCGCCCCTGTCGACGAACCGTATGAGATAAAAAAAGGTATTTTCGTATGCCCACCGACGGCTCTGGATCTTACGATAAATATGTGATCGGTTTTTCGTAACCGTCGTAACCATTGAATGGCTTGTCTGAACCAGTTGAGAAGCGCTGCCACCTCATCACGGTTAACCGATCACTGATCACCGATTTCGCGGCCAGGGCCGCTCCTATATAAGTCATTCCATATGGGATTCGGGCGATGAAACAAGGGCTTTCCTTCTTCTATTCTTATCTTTTTATCCCCTTACCCTCTTCCTCCCGTCTCACCGTTCACCGATTACCGATTACCGATTACCGGCAAAAATCGTTTCAATAAAACACCCGCCCCCCCCGCCGTCATCGCCGGAGTCGTCATCGCTGTCATCCGGGTCGTCAGGATCATCTGGATCGTCCGGATCATCATCTCCCGAATCATTCAACCGCTCGAAATCCACCAGAACACCGGAACCCGATTCATCCGTCAATAGATAGGATCGTATTTCGGCCGGCATCGTGGTATCCTCGAAAACCCACCAGTTGCCATAATCGTCCTCCACGGCCTGACCGGCCAATTCCGTGTAATCTGCGTCACCGGATGATTTGGTCCACACCTTCAGGTCGCTTCCCGCGGGGGATTCCACGGACCATTTGATTTCCACGTAAGCAGCTTCGGTCTCGGACTCCATCAGGTTAATCTGCAAGTCCGTGATTTGTGAATGGTCCGCATCCAGAATCCAGGACACGGGATTTCCCGAACAGTCCTCCTGTTCGTTGCCCGCCGTGTCCACGGCGATGGGAACGCCAACGTGCGTTTCCCCGTCGCTGGTCGTCAGATACCCGGTCTCCCCATAGCTTGAGGCGGTTCCGGCTTTTTCGCCATCCAGGCAAAACATAAAACGGTCGGAATCGGCATTGTTCGGTGCTGTGGCCCGAATGACAATCGTATGTGTATCGGTAACACTTCTATCGTAGCTAACGCTGGTAACGGTGCGTTCGGCGATTTCGACTGCAGGCGGCACCGTGTCCAGGACGATTGTGCCCTCGCCGAACTGGGATTCAACGCTTCCGGCTTGGTTGATCAGTGTGTACGCATACTCGCCGTCCGTGGCGATATCCCAAGTATAGGTCCACTCCCCGTCCACGTCGGCGGACACAATTTCGATGGGATCGTCGGCGCCGACCTTCAGCAAAATACTGCTGCCGGTGGATTTTTCGCCGCTGAGGGTCACCGAGGAGGTGTTGTAGTATACGGTCTCCCCATCCAATGTGGAATCCAGGATGGCCTCGGCGAGGTCGACGGTGAGGTCGAAGGTAGTGGAGGCCGACCGGGTCGCATCCGTAGCGTCGGCGGCGGTCACGGTGACCGTTGTCAATCCGGACTGACTATCCGCCGGGGTGAGGACCAGATAGAGGGTCACGTCCGTTCCGCCGGTCACGTCAAGCGTTGTGGAAAGCAGGGTCCCCTGATCGTCAGTCCATATTTCGATGGAATTCCCCGGAACCAGATTGGCGTCGTCGGCCGCTGCCGTTACATCGACCTGTCCGGATGACGTTGGCGTTATGGTAAGAGGGATTGGGTTCGTGGTGGTACCGATATTGGTGGTTTGATCCTGAATCAATGAAATAGAAAAAGGAGAAGCTACGGTGATCGCCTTTTCGGTGATCGCCAATTCATGGTCAACGTAATAATTACCGTTTGCTTCTATGCCATCGGAAGCCAGCGCGTTCAGATCATCTCCATATACGAAGTAAACACTGCTGTCTTCAACGCTGGCACCGGCGACGGCTTCGAAGTAAACCGTAAACAGATGTGTTTGGCCAGTGGTTATCGGATAAAACACATCGGAAGCTCCCAAAGGCTCTTCTCCCATGATACTGTATATTAAATCATTGGCCGTGTCATTCGTATAGGGCAACCCGCCTCCCACCCATGTATCATTTGCAACAGGAACAGCCCCGTCGTCATAATCGTGGTATGCCACGGAAACAAATGACACATCATCCGCATCGTAACCAATGGACAAACATACAAGGGACAGATTATCCGTCGCATCACCGCTATAGGTAATGTCATAGGCGTAATAACCCGACACATCATAGGCGTCACCGATCTTGATTTGCCATGCCTCTGCGCTGGCCGCCAATCCGAAAAACAATAAAGATAATATGAAACTTTCGATAGCTCTTTTCATTTTCTGCCTATAATTTAAAAAAATAACAATCGAGTTCTTCTTCACACAATATTCCCTTGAATTCCAAATGGTCTGCATTAGCATTCAAAACTCAAAAGCGTCTCAATTTTTTGGGCAAAGGAAGGCAGTCCGCTTTTCAATAAAAATGCACCTTCCGGGCCTGGCCAGCTCAGCAGGGATGATATTGATCAAATCTATCTATAAAAGCAGCATAATCCAGACAGGAACAAGAACCCGAACCGGTGCGACCGTGATCGTGTTTGCGGTAATGGACAGCGCATGATCCGCGTAATAACTGTCGTTTATCTCTATACCATCGGCAGCAAGCGTGTTCAGATCGTCTCCGTAAACGAAGTAAACACTGCTGTCATCGATAATGGCACCGGCAACGGCTTCAAAGTAGACGGTGAAAAGCAGTGTCTGATCAGCAGCCACCGGATAAAAGATATCGGAAGTACCCAAAGGCTCCTCACCCATTATGCTGTATAATAGACCATTGGCCATGTCATTCGAATAGGGTAACCCGCCGCCAACCCAGGTATCATTTGCAACAGGAACAGCTCCGTCGTCATAATCGTGATATGCCACAGCAACAAATGACACATCATCCTTATCATAGCCAATGGACAGGCATACAAGGGAGAGATTGTCCGTTGCATCACCCTTAAAGGTAATGTCATAGGCATAGTAACCCGATGCATTATAGGCGTCACCGAGCTTGATTTGCCATGCCTCTGCGCTGGCCGCCAATCCGACAAACAATAAAGACAATATAAGACTTACGATAGCTCTTTTCATTTTTAATCTATAGTTTGTTTGCAAAGACAATTGAGTTTTTCTGCACACAATAGTCCCTGGAATTCCAATAGGTCTGCATTAGCACTCAAAACCCAGACGCGTATCTATTGTTTGGCAGATGATGGTAATCCCCTTTTCCAATAAAAAATGTACCTGCCGGGCTTGGACAACCCAGCAGGTGTGATATTGGAAGTAGCGATCTGAAAAAAATAATAAGTTAGCGCCTATACACTGCGCCGACGTAAGCCAAGAAGTCCAAAGAAGCCGGACCCCATAAGCCAGACCGCTGCGGGGATGGGAACCGGTGAGACCGTGATCGTATCTGCGGTAATAGCCAGTTCGTGGTCCACGTAATAATTACCATTTACTTCTATGCCATCGGAAGCCAGATCGTTCAAATCGTCTCCATATAAGAAGTAAACACTGCTATCGTCAACCATACCGTCATCTGCAGCCTCAAAGAAAACGGTAAATAGCAATGTCTGATTTGACGCCACCGGATAAAATACATCGGAAGTTCCCAAAGGTTCCTCACCCATGATACTGTAAACTAGACCACTATCTGGGTCGTCAACTGCTGGCAATCCGCCTCCGACCCATGTATCATTTTCAACAGGAAATACCCCGTCGTCATAATCTTGATACGCTACAGTAGTAAATGACACATCATCTGTATTATATCCAACGGACAGGCAAAGGAGAGAGAGATTGTCTGAATCATCACCGCTAAAGGTGATGTCATAGGCATAATATTCCAACACGTCATATGCGTCGCCGAGCTTGATTTGCCAGGCATTGGCGCTAGCCGTTAATCCGAGTATAAGCAGTATTGAGAATAGAGTTAGATGATACTTTTTCATTTCTTACCCTTTTCGTTTCTTTTTGGATTTATTCAAATGATCAATACCATGGCCCGGCGGTTCCATAACGTCCACGGAACATTTGATAATCGGTTACGTCAATATAACCATCCGAATTCATGTCATATTCACTATCCGTAGCACTATTGCCATACTTATTCCTGAAGGTTTGATAATCTGAGATATCAACCACTCCCGTATCATCAAAATCCGCATCCACGGCGTTTCCATACCCATCCCCATCCGTATCCTCCTGCCCGGGATTTTCGGTCAGGTAGGCATTGTCCGACGCATCAACAATGCCGTCGCCGTCGCTGTCCGGCGCACTGCCCGGGTAGTAGATGGTCAACCTCGGCGTCACGCCAGGGCTCCAATAGTCGCTGGCCGATCCGGTGTTGCCATAGCAGATGCCGTTATCCTCGTAATAGGTGGGGTTCCACATCACGGCGAGTCCTCGGCCCCAATTGCCGGCCAGAATGCCGGTCGCCGAGTCGTCCTGGCATGGATCCGGAGCAAAGTATTTGTATTCTCCATTGTCGGTTTTGTCGCCGTCATTTACAGGATCCGTGCGATCTCCATCGGCAATATCCGCGACGATTCCAGCCTTAATTAGGGCCGCATATCCGTTTTCATTTGGGTATGGAGGAGTATAACCGAAGGCGTCGCCGCCGCCCACATGCAAATTTCCCTCGGCGTCCTCACCAAGGTAGGCCACGCTTAGGATATTTTCAGCCACGATCGCACCGGTGGTCTCATAATCCTGCAAAGTAAAACTGCCTGAGGTCGGATTCCAGTCATCCTTGGCCCACACCTTGAGTTCGCCGGTTCGATTCGTGGGCATGGTCTTGAAACCAATGCCGGTCAGAAGATTGCCATTGCTGTCCACATCCACATCGCCGGATGAGCCAGGAATGCCAAAAACCAGTGGCACCCCCACATGAGTGCTCGGGTCGTCATCTTCGGTGTCGACCACACCGATCCCGCTCTCAAAGCTGCAATTTGGGTTTGAGTCGTAGGGCGGTTCGCACCCACTGGGCCAGCTGCCGCCGTTGACCACGAAGTACTGGTTGTCGACCCAATCCCCATCATAGTAATTGACCAATGGAAATACGGTCACACCGTTCGCCGTATAATCGGTATCGAACAATAGCTGTGGATTTGATACACTCAGTGTCGTTGTGTCAATGATCGCCAGGGGGGCGCCATACCCACATCCCAGGGCGATCTTGCTACCGTCGGGTGAGACATGGATAAAACTCGGATCCATGGGGGCGGGCACCGTACCCACAACATCCCATTGGCTGGAACCGTAAGTGCGCTGGAGATAGATCGATTGATTGTTGGCCGCGATCAGGCGTCCTTCGGCAGCAAACGTGCCGTCGATCATCGCTTCCGTGTCCTCGGGAAAGAAATCAGTTGCCACGAACCATCCGGCCTCAACGGTCGGCAAATTCACCACTGCGGTATCGCCAGCCGCAGTCTTGTAATCGCTAAAATCATTAGCAACCGCCATGGTGGGAATCAACAGCAGGCACAGCGCCAATCCCCACAATCTGTGGTATCTCTTCATTTTCATACCTCCTCCATCATTTCATTACCGTGCGTCAATGACGGACAGTTATTAAAGCCGATCTTGCAAAGAATTTCAGCCAACTGGAGCTTGGGAACCTGGCAGCATCGATTAATTTTACCTGCTTCTCATTATAGATTCTCAACGATTCGCGCTTAACGCCCCACTCGTCCACAATTATGACTGGTGGCTTAATGCAAGCGTCATTTCATAGGGAAGATTAAGTTTAATTATCAACTTTTTGCACCCATGGCCGCCCGGAAAAATTTGCGTTTTTCCGGTAATTATTTGCGTTTCCGGCGCCGCCAACCGATCAGCCCGGCGATTCCGCTGCCCAGCAGCCACACGGCCGCCGGCACCGGCACCGGCGCCACATCGGCAAAGGCGTCGATCTCGCCCTCGGCAAATCCGGTCGTGCCCTCCACCTTGATGTACTGGATCCAATCGAACCCGGACTCGGCCAGGTCGAATCCCGTGCCACCACCGGAGCCTTCATAGAGGGCGATGGCATCGGCCGCTGAGATTCCGCCGTTCATCAGGGTGTCGTAGTAATCCGGGTTGACGGGCGTGGTGAAGTCCATCAACTCGTCGGTCCATCCGTTTCCGGTGCTGTCATACAGGCCCTGGTCCCATTGGTAGGCCTGGGTGGGAAAGGCATTGTCTCCGTATGGGCCGTTTTCGTAGGTGTACCAATTTTCACCGTCCTGGCTGACCGAAACCAGCGCGCTTTCAAACCAGCCGCCGCCTTGCAGCATATAAGTTCTCATGTCCGTTTCGTCGTTGACGGTACCACTGCCGGTATAGAAGGCGTTGCCGAAGACCAGAAAGTCCAGGCCGTAGGGGTTGTTGGGATCGTCCTCGATCCGGTGGTCGAAGCCGACGGTGATATAACTGTAATCCCGCAGAGTGGTGATCAGCTTATTGCCATCCGAGTCCAAATTATAAGCCGGTTCCACCAGCTTGACCTTGCGGTCGTTGCTGCCCCCCGACCAACTGCCCCAGGGGTCGTAAAAATCCGTCGAGGGGGCACCGGTGACCGATTCAGGGTCGTCATAGGGGCTGGGGCCGAAGGTTCCGCAGGAATCGACCACATAGGTGGCGTAGGGACTGGCCCAGGCCGTGCCGCACACCATCAACAGTACCATCGCAAAGAGCATCGCTTTTAACAACTTCCTCATACCGTCCTCCTTAATTTATTTAATGTTGCGTGGCGCCAAGAATCGATCATTTATGTCATTTATTCCGTAAGTGTTCTCCAGGTCGATATGGTCCCAGGTGTAGGCGTGTACAACGGAGCCCACCACGAGTATCAGCGCCAGTGCCATGATTATGCGTCCGGTTTTCACCTTCCCTCCCTAAGGTCTGTTCGACATAATGGTCTCAGCGAGAACAACACCGACGCAAACCAAACAGCCCTGTCATTCCGGTGCCCAACAGCCAGATCGCGGCCGTCACCGGCACCGGCAAGGTGGTCACCTTAACCGTCAGGTCGTTGCCGTTTTCATCGGGAATCCACGATTCATTCCCGTCGGTCCAGGACCATAGCGCGGCTCCGCCTGAATACGCATCTCCAATGCGTTTTCATCGGCGGTAAAGGTTTGGCCGGGAATATACGTTCCCAGATTGCGCCCGGCCCAACTCTGATCCTGAATGATGTCGGCATGGGCAACGCCGACCAGCAAGCAGAACCCAACGAGAAGCTTTATTAGCCTTAAATTTCAGCACATTTTTCAGTTACCTCTTTCTATGGATCAAGAACGTCGCCGAATTCCGATCAGGCCGATCAGCCCGCCGCCCAGCAGCCAGACGGCGGCGGGAACGGGCACGGGGGCGGCATAGGGAACATCCAGAAAATACGCGTTGGGGTCCCCGCCGAACCAATCAATCGCGTTGATGCCTTCGAGCTGGCCATCTGCAAGCAATTCCTGGTTATAGCCGGCTTGATTGGCGTCCCAGTCACCCAATGTGGTCCAATCCGCACTCATCGCACCCCACTGCGCATAGGGATCGTCAGTACTGCCAAGATTCCAGCTTCCCGTTTGATCAGCGTGCGTATGGTTATCGATACCGTCGTTGTAGACGATGTCGTTGAGGAACGCCCCACCATAACCGGAGTCAACGGAGAATACGCCGGCATCGTTTAATGCGTCGAGCATATCTGATTCGTACGCTGTGCCGTCCCAGCGGAAGCCAAACGCGTGCGATTCGGTTTCGTAGGGACCTGAATAGACGTTCCAGTCCACGACCAGAATCGATTCGTTTGCTCCGCTGCCTACCCAGGCATCCACCTCAATCCAGGCGCTGGCGCCACTTGCCCCCGTGAAGTAATAGGGCGCTGCATGGGCGCCGACTACCGTTCCTAAAACGAAAAGAACCGCCACAACCGTTCTAAAAATGGTCTTCATCATTTCATTCTCCGAATTCTATAGGTTTTGTATTATCTACTTCATAGGAGCTGGCCATGCCTGCGACCCTTTACGTAAGCAAGGCCGTCGGGTTCTATACCTCAACCCAACCGACCTGATTGTTTTTCGCCTTTACGTGAGACCAAAGAAGAGTCAGGAACGCCGCCGAATGCCGATCACTCCCAACAATCCGCTGCCCAGAAGCCACACGGCGGCGGGAACGGGAACGGCGTTGATTACACCCACGGCATCCAGGTCAAAACCGGCGCTGCCACTGGTTGGATAGGGATCGTAGATCACGTCGCCATCCGAATCCAAATAGGTTCCGTCGCCGATGATATCCACGATTCTCACATATTGGATGTTGTCGATGTTCAGCAATTCGGCGTCGTAGTAAAGATCGGCAAGGTCGAAGGGCGTGCCGTATCCTTGTTTGTATTTACCGGCCAGCCCGTCGATATTGGTCGGATCCACCGCTCCGAAAGCGCTTACCGAGCTTGTGGTCTGGGAGTCGTTATCGAACCGAAAATAGTTCACACCGTCGGAAGAGACCGCCACATAAGCCAGTTCAAGGAAAGTATCGTTGAAACTGTTTTCGAATACGGCAAAATCGTAACCCTCGCCGTCGTAAATGGCGGTATCGAAGGTCATCACGATGGATCCGCCGGCTCCCAGGCAGACGATGTCGTAGGAACTGCCCACGGCCTGGCCGAGCGCTTTCTCCGGCGTCTGCCAACTGGTAGACACCCTATCTCCGACCACATAATCCTCGTATCCGCTAGCCCAACCCACGAACGCTTCGTCATCCATGTAAATGGCCGTGGATCCTTCTTGGCCGGCGGCCGGGGCATAGGTGCCGGCCAGTGAAACGGCAGTTGTCATGAGGGGTAACAGGCAGACTACCAGCAACACTATCATCTTTTTCATTGCAAATTCCTTTCAATTCAAATCTGCTTCGTATGATCCGGTTCAGCGGTCGTCGTGTCTTCTGCGCAAGGCCAACAGGCCGGTTAATCCGCTGCCCAGCAGCCAGGCGGCGGCCGGCACCGGTACAGCGCTCGTGGTCAGATTATCCATGGCGAAATAGGCAGGGGTATTCATTCCGTATGCGCTGTTATCCGAGGAGGTCAGCTCGAACTCCAGGCCGTAGACCGCACCGAGAATCGATAGATCCACCCATTCCCAGGAGGACAGAATGTCTGTCCCCTCGGCCAGGTAGAATTCCACGCAGTTACCGGTTTGTTCGTAACTGGAATCCAGACCGTAAATAGTCAGCTTAAACCAGTCGTCCTCGTCAAACGCGGTAGAATAGCCGTCCCCGTCCCGCATAGAGAGATAGGCGTAAGTGGTATTGGTCACATAAAACCCCGTCACGGTTTGCGCATACTCGCCGGTCGTGTAGCCATTGTATGTCTGGGCCGGCTGGCCCCACATGGTATAGGTAAATGCAACGGCATAGTTGTCCGAACCGTTGACACCACCGCCGGTAATGGCGCTGTACTGGTTGGTGTAGCCGGCCGTGGTGGTGTCCGTCATGTTCGAATAGGCAAAACCTTCCCAAGAATAATATGCGGCGGCTTCATAATTGGCGAAATAATTATCCCCGCTGATAAACCCGCCATAGGTGCCGTAGCCACTGCCGTCATCATCGCCGTTCCAATAGGATTCGGAAGCCAGTGTCAAGTCATCGAAGGTAGAAAGCCCTGCCAAGGCGTTGTTCACCCCCAATGCCACCATGACCACCATCGCAATCAAAGCCAATTTCACATGAAGTTTCATTTGTTTCTCTTCCTCTTCTCATTCAATTATTGCTAACGGTTCCTTTCCATCCAAAGTCTCAATTGCTATTCCGGAATCACCTCCTCTCGTGTGACTTTCAACTGGCTGGATCGGGGTTCCCGCGCAGAGCATGGGAACCAGAAGAATGCTGACCATCAGAATCGTGGCTGGAAAACGCCTTCACGAAGCCTGGACCTTCGCAGGGACAACAACGTTCCTAATGATCCTAACGTTCCCAACGATCCCAACGATCAAACGACCCAATAAAAAACCCCGGACCGATGGACGCATCAATCCGGGGATCTGCCGTTTTTATGATGAAGTGGATCTTCCGGCGCCGACCCCGTTCCGCGGGGGTATTCGGCCTTTCGGGCAGGTCTTCTGACTTCCCCGACCGTCCGGCGGCCTTCCCGCCCATTTGCATGGGCAGTGGCGTTCGATGCCGGACAGCATACTTGGGAGCGGCTTGGCGCCGGCAAGTATCATCGCCTCAACCAAAACGCTTCCAAGCGGGGTTACAGCGGCGGGCCCGTCCCTGAATTGCACAGGGTTCCCTTTTAAAATCACGGGGGTCATGCCGGTCCGCGAGGATCCGGTCAGTCCTTGTGAGGCAGATACCGGCATGGCCCGTGACTACCCGAAAGTGATGGTGCGTGTTATTCGTCAAAGAACGGAAAAACCGGGTTCCCTTTCAGGGCAACCCGGCGTTCCGCTTCCTTTAACGGGGAAGGTTGGGATCCGTGGCTTTCCGGCCTCCGGTCACCCGGAGTGTGGCGTTTTCCTGGATGAGAGAAAAGTTTTTCGCTACGAGGAAAGCTTATATGATGTTATTGTGTAACGCGCTCGCAACTTTTTGCGAAAAAATGGGATTTTATTGCGCTTCTTGCAGCCAGCCGAATTAGGTTAGAAGCGTTTTAGCCCGAGAAATGAAGGAGGGAGATGGGATATCGGTTTTAAACACCCAAATGGTCGTCAATGCCACGGCCCGTAGGAGCTGGCAACGCCTGCGATAATTTTGCGTGAGACCAATAGAATTATAAATTCCCTCGCCCGTTTCGCTCAAGACGCAAGGACCGCAAAGAGACTTCGTTTGATCGCAGACATGGACCGCTCCAGGGCACCGCTATGTTTCACCGAGAACAGTTCCGTCGGCGATCGGGGGATGATACTCGGTGATTGCAAGCGGTGCCGCTCCCCCGCCCCGTGCAGGGGAACGGCGACGTTGGTTGAGTTTCCGGGGCTAAGCATTCCGTTTGCGGCGCATGCCGGCGATGCCCAACAAACCGCCGCCCAGTAGCCAGACAGCACCGGGAATGGGAACTGCGGCCTGTTCGGCCGCTACCGGCGTGCAAGGCGCCGATCCGTCCCCGAAGCCGGCGGTTCCACTGAAGCTCCATCCATCCCAGGAACCGTCCGCGAGCGTCCGGCCCGATAGTCCCGTACCGGAATAGCCCCAATCCGAACCGCCATCGCTCAACCAGTAGCTCCAGTAGCCGGAGTACCAGCCTTCCACGTAGTGGTCGCCCTCGTCGGAGGGAGCGCCGTCTTCTCCCGGCCATTCACCTTCCGTGATGCCGAATCCGTCGTTGTCCAGATCATAACCGATGCCGGATACCGTATAAGCACCGCCGAACATGTCCCACCACACCATCTTGGCATACAGCCTGGTGTCGTCGCCGTACAAGCCACCGACGTAGGGGCCGCCGGTGGCCGTTCCACAGCCGACGATGGCCGCGAACATATCCGCGCCCGTTGCCTCGCCATCCCAACGGTATCCCCAGACCAGCGATTCGGGGTCCTTGCCGTCCCGCCAGTCGATTACCATGGCGGCCTGGTTCTCTCCCTCGCCCACCCAGTAGGTGATGTCGTCGAAATCGAAATCCGTGTAGGGACCGGCGGCAGCCGTGCCTGCGAGACCGACCGCCAGCAAAAAGGCAACCGAAAAAAATGTGACTAACGTTGTTTTCTTCACCACAACCCCTCCTTTGTTTAATTATTTTTTCTCTTCACAACCGCCGCTATCCCCAGCACCCCCGAACCTAACAGCCAGATCGCACCGGGGATGGGCACGACGCCCGCTTGGCCGCCGGTTTCCCATCCGCTCAGGTCTCCGGTTTCAAAATCACCGTTTACGAACGGAGAAAGCTCGTCTATCATGACCCAGGATTGATAGACATCATCCTCCGTGTTGCCGGCGTATAATGTGATTGTGTGCGTTCCCTGGACGTCGAATTCATATGAGAATTCCTGCCAACCGCTCGCGTCCAATGTTTCCGCTTCCCAAGAATCAGTGGAAATTTCATTCGAGGTAATGGCATATATTTCTAAACCATCCACGTGAATGGAGAACCCGGGAGTATCATTTTGATAGTCCGCGTCATAACCATCCCAGGTAAAGAAATTGTATGAAAGGGAGAAACGATCCGCATCGATAGTCTGCTGGATATAGTTGTCTAAATAGTTTTCGGTAGCGTATTCGCCCGTGTAGTCATTCTGGTCGTCAAAATTATAATCAATGGTTCCCACATAGGCGACATTGGCTATGGCTTTTAATGGTAGCGTTAGGAGCAATATTGAAAACAGTGCCAATAAAAAAAGTTCTGATTTTCCGCTTCTCATTTTCATTTTCCTTTCAAAAGTGGGATTAATAATTTGAGGTTCATGGGCCTGGACGCCGGATGACAAAGAAGCACTAAGCATGGCTCGTCGCGGTTGAAACCTCCGTACCGAACCAATAGCTTGGATTCAATTCCAAGTTTTCGAAGTCACCGGCGTTCAGGAAACAGACCCCTTCAGCGAAATCTGCGCTTCGGGATGGATTCCATGGTGTCGGGCAAACATAGAGGAGGACCGGTCCTCGATGATGTTGACGGGATCGTCTGGATGGGATAAGCATAGTCAGGGTCGTTTCCTTTTTGGACGATCCGCGCCTGCCCGCTTTCCGAGCCGGTATGGCATCTTGGAAGGCCCGTATAGCGACTTGGCGGTGGCGTGCGGGCCTTCTTCTATTTTTGTCGGTTAAATGGTCGTTATCCCCCCTTTCTTGTATCCACGGTGATCTGCAACTTTTATGTATATTTTGGAAGAATCTTTCAAAAAAGCAATACAGCCGACCTGCTGCAAAAGCGGCAACCCGGCTGTCCTTTTTTACCTGCCTGTGTCGAAGCGGTGCGATCACCCGCTGAGGCATGGGCTTATTCGGACCCGTGGCTTTCCGGCCCTCGGTTGCCCGGGGTGTGGCGTTGTCAGAAGAAATGACGCTCTTCCGAAATAGCTTTATCAAAACTTAAGTGGAAAATGAATTGGGTGAGCTTATGTATAATTTCTGTAACCAAATGGCTCGCAATTTATTGCGTTTTTTGAGTACTATTTTGCGAGGGGGATTTCAGCCGACCGGGTTTGGGTTCCTACGCTGTCGCGGGGGAGCCAGGCGTCTTCAACCGTACATGTTCACGGGGTTGAAATGACCAACTGATTGTAAAATACCAATCGGTAGGCGTTTAGAGGGTGCCTCAGGTGTGCGGCGTCGAGCACGCCAACGTACTAGGCGTACTTCAAATGCCCCGGGGACAAAGCAAATGAGGCGCCCTGTGAACGCTTACGGAGCGTGGGAACCCGGTAATCCGGACTTTTCAAACAGGCTTCAGGTCATGCGAGGACAGTCGATTTCGATACAGGGATGGTGCAATGGCCCCGGCCATCCTTGACGCATTTGCCTTTGGCCTCAGACAGCCAGGCGTTGTCGCGGACCAGGGCCGTGACGGGCGCGTATTCGAAATACCCCTTGGGGTTGGATTCATTGGCTTGGCGTTTGTTGTGGAAGTCGCCGAGGTGGTAATGAACCCTGGCAAGTGTCATATGGGCCTGTGCGTTTTTCGGTTTTATCTCAAGCATTTTGGAGCAGATGGTTTTCGTTTGATTGAATTCCGCCAAGTGGCACAGGGTCTCGGCATAGGGCAAAGCCACGGCATGTATGCCGCCGCGTTGGACAGCCTTTTCATAAAAATGTCTCGCCTGTTTATGGTCTTCCTGAGCGGAGTAAAGGGAGGTTCTGAGTACATCAAAGGCGTAGGAATTCATCAGTTGTGGGGGGATTCGAATTTCATCAATTGGGTTACCGGTAGAAATTCAGCAATATATTGAAATAGTGATGCTAATGTCTTACAGCTACAATTAAAAACCAGCCGCTGGAGGCATTTCTCAAACGGCCGGCCGTCTTTCAAAACATCCTATACTATGCTGCGCCGCTTTTGCGCCTGCGAAGCGCAGCAATGCCGGCTGCGCCAGACGCCAGCAGCGCAAGAGAGCCCGGTACCGGAACCGGCGCAATGTCTGAAACCGCGTCGATCTCACACGTAGACGATAAAGTCCAAGCCAAAGGGGTTGTCGGGATCATCTTCGATCTGGTGGTCGAACTTAACGATGGCCCAGGAGCTTGAGTTGATCGTGACGATCCTATCGGGGCCATAGGCCGGTTCAACAATGCTCACATGGCCCCCGATGGTCGTGGTCGGCTTTCCCAGCAGGTTGTTCGGGTCATTGTACAAACTATAACCGTTAAGGTCGTCAGAGTAGGCTACAAGTTCCGTAGCAAAAACAGATACATCTGCTGCCCCATAGACGGCAAATACTCCCAAAGTAAAAATTAAAATACTCATACCTATTTTTCCATCCTTTCGCCGTTTGCATACGGCTATTTTCCCTTCCCTTTTCCTTGCTCCCATGCTCTGTGCGAGCGCACTAACTGGGTTTCAACCGGCTGGATCGGGGTTCCCACGCCGAGCATGGGAACCAGAAGAATACTGACAACCGGAATCGCGGCTGGAAGCCGTTTCCACGCCGCCTAAACCTTCGCAGGTACAACAACGATCTAAACGATCCTAACGTTCCCAACGTTCAAAACGATCCCAACGATCAAACGACCCTATAAAAATCCCCGGACCGTTGGACGCATCAATCCAGGGATCTGCTGTTTTTCTCAAACGAGGATCCGGTCAGTCATTGTGGCGCGGATACCGGTATGGCCCGTGATTACCCGAAAGTGATGGTGCGTGTTATTCGTCAAAGAACAGAAAAACCGGGTTCTCTTTCAGGGTAACCCGGCTTTCCGCTTCCTTAAAAGAGAAGGCTGGGATCCGTGGCTTTCCGGCCTCCGGTCACCCAGAGTGTGGCGTTTTCATAGAGAAGATAAAATTTATATAGAGAGAATATATATGATGTTTTTATGTAACACGCTCGCAACTTTTTGCGGAAAAATGGTACTTTGTTGCGCTTCTGGCAACAGCCGAATTGGGTGAGAAGCGTTTTCGCCCGAAGGCCGAAAAACGGAGATGGGATAACGGTTTAAGCACTCAAATGATCATTCATGCCACAGCTCGGAGTTGGCCATGCCGGCGATAACAGGGGGAATAGGTTTTCATCGCGCTCCCCTGCCCCCCTGCGCTGCCTGGAAGCGCCCACCGCTGGCCACCTGAGCGTGATGAGGGTTCCCAACAGGGCAATCGCATGTAACTCAGGCTTATCGAAATCGTTGTCGTTGTCGTCGTCGTCATCGGCTTTTCCGTTTCCCATACCGATACCGACAACCGCTTCGCTGACAACGACGACGATTGGTTGGGCAGCGGTTTCCACGCGTTCCTGCGCGTAACGCCGTGGGTGATCCCATGCAGCGCAGCGGAGCGAGGCGTAATGTGATTTACGGCGATGCCGGTGGCGCCGAATTTCAGGCGGGTGGCAACCCACCGATGCTATATTCAATTGTTCCCTCGTGCCACGGCCCGGTTGAGCTGGCAACGCCTGCGACCCATCCCATCCGTCGCCATCGTCATCGCGGCCATGGCCGCTCTTACAGGGCATCACCTCGTTGCAACGGCCTGGATGATTAGCGTCTTACTCCTGATTCTTGCGATCTGCAGACGAACCCCATGCCCCATCGCCCCCCAAGCCGCGGGCGCTCCCATGCAAACATCGGTCACATCGATATCGATCTGCTTATCAGGATGCCGTCCTCGGAAATGTGGGCCGTGGAGATTAAATATGGTGTTGCCCCAAAGCTGGGAAAACATTTCGGCAGAACCTGCGCCGATGTTGGCGCGAGTCGAAAATACGTTGTTTATGGCGGTGACGACGAATTTCCCGTTGGCGATGAAATCACAGTTATTTCCTTGCCACGGTTTATGAAACGCCTGGAGAATAACTGACGCGGGCGAAGATTGTAAGGTTGCCGGAAGTAAATTTATTCATTTCGCGGCTGCGTTGTTGGCCAACGACGTATAAAAATACATAGAAGACTGACGAGGGCTGCGAAATGATCAGTGCGAGACGTCAGGGGGGATATATTATTGTGTGCCAGATGGTAACGTGAGGGGTCAATCCTGCTGCTCGATGTCCCGAATGATTTGATTAATCGTATTGACCAGGGAGGGAATGTTGCCTCTGCAAACGTTGTGGATGGCTTCGGCATTCACATCAAAATAGTGGTGACTGATGATGTCTCGCAATCCCATGGCTTTTTTCCACTCGATTTGGGGATATTTTGAAAGCACTTGACTGCCTGTTATTTTGTCAAAATTTTTAAGGCTTTCGCCGATGGCGATCAGTTGCATGCAAATGGCATCGAGTTTTTCCATGCCTGCATCGGAACGAGTAAAATCATCTGCTGATTTGATGGGTTCAAATCGTCGCAAAACTGTTCGGGCGACCTTGCGGACTTGGGACAAAATTTCAAGCGCAAGCTCTTTGTCAAACATAAATCGCCTCGTCGTCGATCCGACGCTTCAAAAACGGATTCATCTTTTGCCGGTAGCTTACGATATCCACCGAGCAGTTAAATTTTTCCTCAAGATCCTGTTTGATTCCGATCATATCAAACAAATCTTGCCGTTCCAGTTCAACAACGATATCAATATCGCTTTGATCCGTGGACGTTCGCTTTGCCACGGAGCCAAAAATACCGATTCGTCTAATGGAATATTTCCTGCCATTCTGAGCTTTGTATTGCTGCAAATTGGTCATAATGCGGTCTATATTCATTTTTTAAGATTCCAATCTCGAATGGCCTGTTTTTTGATGAGTATACCATAAAGATCTGAAACGTAAAATGGGATCGTCCATCAGTGGTTATCATACCGAACTAACATATAGAGCGTTAGGATCGGGAATTCAGTAAAGATCCGGGTCCAGAGGGCAGAGGGCCCGGCTTTGGACTCCCCCTGGAAGGGGGTTGCGCTATGATCGAGGCACGCCGCAGGAGCCAGGAGCCAGAATTCAGGAGCCAGAATGGATTGGAGGTCGCTTCGCTCCGCCGATTCGATAAGATCGATCGAGCCGAAGGCGAAGTCCTGATTCTGGATTCTGAATTCTGGATTCTGGATTCCCGTAACTAACTTACGGCAGAGCCTTTTATCTCTGACCTGGCCCAGAGGAACAGGTTTTCTTGATTGAATAAAATCTCCTCACCCCGCCGCCGTTCACTGTTCACCGCCCACCGATTTCGCGGCCATGGCCGCTCTTACAGGGCCTCACCTCGTTGCAACGGCCTGGATGATTAGCGTCTTACTCCTGATGCTTGCGATCTGCATGCGAACCCCATGCCCCATCGCCCCCCAAGCCGCGGGGGCTCCCATGCAAACATCGGTCACGTCGATATCGATCTGCTTATCAGGATGCCGTCCTCGGAAATGTGGGCCGTGGAGATTAAATATGGTGTTGCCCCAAAGCTGGGAAAACATTTCGGCAGAACCTGCGCCGATGTTGGCGCGAGTCGAAAATACGTTGTTTATGGCGGTGATGACGAATTTCCCGTTGGCGATGAAATCACGGTTATTTCCTTGCCCCGGTTTATGAAACGCCTGGAGAATAACTGACGCGGTGTAGGCTGCCGGAAGTAAATTTATTCATTGATCAAAAGGAAATGTTCACACCGAAAGAGATGACGCTTTTGGCACATGGTGGTGCCCCCTCCCCGGCCGTGATGGATTTCCTCTTCGAGGCCTTTGATGACTACGGATCAATGTTTGACGCGAAACCTAATTGTATGATAAATTGTTAATCGTATGAAAGAATAAATATTGTTTGATTTCCTGGCGTTGAACATATCTGAGGATCTGGGAGGATGATATGGCCGTTGTCACGACATCAGCAAGAGGGCAAATCGTAATTCCCCGCGATATTCGTCGAAAGCTGGATATCATCCCGGGCAAAAAGCTTCTCATTACGGTTGAAGGTGAGCGCGTCGTGATCCAGCCCCTGCCGGATGATCCCATTCAGGCATTCCGGGGCATTTTCGCGAAAGGGGATTCCCTGACAAAGGCACTGATCAAAGATCGCAAGGAGGAACGCTGCCATGAAGACAAAAAGACTGCTTGACAGTTATGCCGTACTTGCCTACCTGAATGGAGAGTCTGCCGCGGAAGCCGTGCAACAGGCCATGAAAGATGCCGAGGCTTCCGGTTCATCGCTTTTGATGAGTGAAATCAATATCGGTGAAGTGTATTATATATTGAGCCGCAGGCGTGGCCCTGAAAAAGCCGATTATTTTTTTGACACCATCCTGCAGGGGTTGCCAATTCAGGGATTGCCGGTTGATTGCCCCCTGATTCTTGACGCATCACGCCTGAAGGCCAAATACCCTTTATCCTTTGCGGATTGTTTTGCGGCAGCCCAAGCCATTCGATCCAAGGCATCGCTGCTCACCGGCGATCCTGAATTCAAGGCGCTTGAGGCGCTGGTCCATATCGAATGGCTTGCCTGAAACCTTTGACTTCCGACTTCCGATTTCGCGGCCAGGTCCGCTCCTACATAAGTCATTCCATATGGCATTCGGGCGATGGGACAAGGGTTTTTCTTCTCACCCCGTCACCGTCCACCGTCCACCGATTTCCGACTACCGACTACTGACTACTGGCTCCCGACTTCCGACGGTGGTTCACCCCTGTTCACCATTTTCTATCTTTTCCAACAACGCCTTTTCATGTTCTCCCTGCCGGTAGTGAATCCAGCCCACCGTATCCAGAATCGTGGGTTCATCCGGTTTCATCTCTTCGGCACGGCTGGCCAATTCGAAGGCCTTTTCCAGATCATCGGATGAATCGGGATTCTCCGCCATCAGAAAGGCCAGGTTGAAGTCACCCAGATCCCCCCTGGCCTTCAGGTCATCCGGGTCGTGCTCGACAATCGCCGCCAAGTGCCGCTCGGCAGTCGCAAAATCTTTCTTGGCCAGGTAAACGCGCGCCAAAATCCGGTGCAGGTCCTTGGATGTAGGATGCTGGCGAAGCCCCTGATTCAACACGTCAATGGCCAGATCGATCTCCTTGTTCATCAAATGGGCCTGGCCGAGAAATATGAACCCCTTGACATTATCCGGCTGCTCGGCCACCACGGTCCGAAAGGTCGTCACGGCATCCGCGCCCTTGCCATCCGCCAAATAGAGTTGGCCCGAGATGAACTGCGCGCCCACGCTTTTCGGGTCTTGCTCCAGCACTTGGTTTACCAAGGCGCGGGCCTGGGATAGCTCCTCACGCATCACATGGATCTCGGCCATCCTAATCTTGGCCGACAGGATGCCCGGATCCGCCGGGTCCTTCGACAGGTGCAGACTCTCGGTGAGCACGGCCAAGGCCTGATCGCTGTTTTTTTTCATCAAATGGAGTTGGGCCAGGGCGTCCCTGAGGGCAAAACTGGCGGGTATGGCCGTGATTCCATCGTTCAGCTGTCCGATCGCCGAGGCCGTGTCCTTGTTGCTCTGGTAGAACCGAGCCGCGGCAATGATGTGTTTATCCCGGTCCGGCTCCATGGCGGCCAGGTCATCCAAGACCTGTTTCATCTTGGACCGTTGGCCGTTCTTCAAATAAAAATCGGCCAGGCGCAGTCGATAGCGTACATTATCGGGCGACCTGTCCACCATCTGCCGCAACACCGCCTCGGCCGCATCCGTTTGGGCGCTTTTGATGTAGATGTTGGCCAGCAACAGTCGCAGGGCAGCCGCATCGGCGTTATGCTGGATGCCCTCCTTGAGCAAGGCTTCGGCCCATTGCAAGTCATCGGTGGCGATATACCGGGAGGCCATGATGACGAACAGATCCGGCCGTATTTCCCCCTCCTGGTAAAGGGCATCGAGGATCGCCATGGCCTGATCATGCTCTTTCCCCTTGAGCAGCAGGGCCGCCCGCACCAACCGCGCCGCCTTGTGCGTGGGGTCTTTTTCCAAAACCGAATCCACGGTTTCACGCGCCTGATCCGTCTGGCGCGCAACCATGAGAATGCGGGCCATTTCCGTCTGGGCATCCAAATGGTCGGCATCCAGGCCAGCCGCCTGGCGAAAATAACCAAAGGCTTGCTTGATCTCCTGTTGCTCGAGAGCGGTCTTTCCGAGCATGTAATACGCGTCGGCAAATTTGTTATCGAGTTGCAATGCGTTTTTGAATTCGAGGGTAGCCTTGACATACTCCGCTTTCTCGAACAGGACATTGCCCTTGTTGAAAAATTTCATTTTCTTCTCTTCCTCGGAA
The DNA here is from genome assembly GCA_963674765.1 of uncultured Desulfosarcina sp. Classification (GTDB taxonomy): domain Bacteria; phylum Desulfobacterota; class Desulfobacteria; order Desulfobacterales; family Desulfosarcinaceae; genus Desulfosarcina. Next base: position 6,733,047 of record OY771548.1, read on the forward strand.
CCGCAGGAGACGGCCATCGTCAGGAAGAGGCAACCCAACAACAGGATACATGCCTTTTTGATCATGATCGCGGTGCCTTTTTTAAGACTTTTGGTGCGACTTGAAATAATAGAACGATTTCATAGACCATGTACGGCGCGCAGACGATACCCCAGGCCACCATCCCGTCCTTGCCCATGTCCAACAACGCGCCGTAGATATAGGTGTAGAAATCGATCAGGGTGGCGGATGCGCCAATCATGGCAGACGATGATGGGCCCATGAACCACGTCGCCAGACCATACACGAGGACTGGAAAAAGGGTCACGCCGAAAACCATACAGCATCAATGGCTTCAGCCATCAGTTGACCCTAAAATTTATTGGATTGACCGCTTGTATCAAGCATTTACCCCAATGTTGGATAAAAAGAGCGGTTACCTGGGTTGTAAACGACCCTTGACGAAGCCAGCGGGTTCGGTATTAAAAAAGAATAGTTCAACACAGTTTAAAGCTCTTAGGATATTCGGCGTCTCCAAAATATCAACACCCATTGCAATCGCTATCGAAACCCAAAGTGACGATTACGGCGATGATCATGAAACAATGGCGATACCGATGCGATTTCGAAAAGGAGGGATCTTCTATGCCACACCATTCATCCGGCGATTATGATGCCTTGGACAGGCCCGAGGTACTGCAATCGCTTTTCCATCCTCGAAAAACAGACGGCCCCAGACAAAGCACGGCCACATTCAAGGAGATACAAATCCCGGTCGATGGTGACATCAGCGTCGGCGCTTGCGTTCATGCACCCCACCCCACGGGTCCCGTCATCCTGTTTTTCCATGGCAATGGCGAAATCGCTCCGGATTACGACGATATTGGTCCGTTATTCAATCGGTTAGGCATCAATTTGATTGTCGCGGACTACCGGGGTTATGGTTGCTCCGATGGTCATCCAACCGTTTCGGCGATGATGGCCGACTGTCATGCCATCCTGGATTTCGTCATGGGCTGGCAAGCGGACAATGGCTTCAACGGCCGGCGAATCGTCATGGGTCGGTCTCTTGGCAGTGCGTCCGCATTGGAACTGGCGGCAGCCCATAGTGACCGGATCGATGGGTTGGTGATTGAAAGTGGATTTGCCTGGGCAGGACCACTGCTGCGGCTTTTAGGCGTGGATCCGGACCGGATCGGTTTTGATGAAACCAAAGGATTCACCAATGTGGATAAAATCGGCCGCGTGACCCAGCCGACAGTCATCATCCATGCCGAGTTTGACCACATTATTCCCTTCAGCGATGGTCGGGCCCTATTCGATGCCAGTCCAGCCGCTGACAAGGTGCTGGTCAAGATTCCGGGAGCCAATCATAATGATATTTTTCTGCGCGGCCTCGATCGGTATTTGGATGCGGTTGCGAATCTGGCAGAAAAGCTCTCGTAGCGGCGGTTAGATAATTGCGGCCCAGGCAACATGGGCTGCCCGGGCCGGGTGATCAGTATTTAGAAAACACGCCATCAAGATATGGTTTCCCTGACCTGCAGACTATCCAAGCGGCTGGCAGCCGCCCCGCAGACACCGGGATCTTCATCTTTTTCGACAATTTGCTCGAGTAGTTTGATATCCTTGATCCGTTCGACGGCCCGTTTGCGAACCTCTGGATTGGAGTTTTGCCAGCGAGGAACGAAGATATCGGAAAATTTCATTGGGGTACCTCCTTGGGGGTGTTACCCTCCCTCGTACCGTCCTTAAGCGGTTAACAGATTCGCCCTTCTGGACAAGCACGAGCGTTAATCGAGTTGCTGTAGCCATAGCGTATTTTTACGCCGTTGCCCTTTTCCTGCCGACGTCTTGCCAAACCACAGGAACTGCGCCACCGAACGGTCGGCAGGAAAAACATGTCGGCTTTCCTCTCCCGGAAGGCGCACCCGCTTTCCGGGAGCCGGGTAGGCACCCTTTGATAATGGTTTTCATCCTGGACGTCCTTGATCGTATTATCGCCAGCTGCAGATGAGCAGTCACCTAAGAAATAAAGTGGGCAGCATGTTAAAGCGATTTAGCGTAGAGTTCGCAGAAGGGTCGACTAATTTTATAAGTAAAATTTTATTCGGGGATCGACCGTCTGTCAAGGAAGAATATCGGCGCTTCATCCGATCATTAGATCCGGCAATACCAGGACAAAAGGCCGATGGAGGATACGATGGGTGGCGGCTATTTTTGTAACAATGCGTTGACACCCGCGTAAAAGCCTTGCGAAGAAGAATAAAATCAGGTTAATATAACATATTAGAACCACACATAACCGCACGATAAGGTCAACGCCAAACCATGCCATCGGACATTGCATCGACTTTTTCTCAGATGACTGCCAAAATCGGGTCGTTGGCCGATCTCAATTGCATTGTCTTATGTTTGGATGCCGGCGGACGAATTACTTTTCTCAACCCCTTTGGGTTACATTTTTTCGGATATGAAAAGCGTGAAATCATCGGCACTCTCGCCGTGCAGACGCTTTTCCCGGAAAACACGGATCGGAATTCGAATCCATTGGCGTGTATCGGCATTCCACCGTCCGGCAACGAAAAGATTGCGCATCAAACCTGCGAATGCCAGCGTAAACGTGGTGAGCGGGCTTGGATTGCATGGTCAAGCCAAACGGTTCATCACACCGCCGGGGACGGTGCGCAGGTTTTATGCATTGGTCATGATATTACTGAATTCATCCACCGCAAAAACAAACCGCCAATTGAAAAAGCGCAGTCAACCGATCCCGATCAACGGCAATATCAAGACCTCCAGGCGCTCCAGGCACGCCTGGAGGAAGAAAAACAAGCGCATGAGAAGGTCAAACGGGCACTGAAGGAAAGCCAGAATCACTACCGCCTATTCTCTAAGGCCGTAACCGAGGGGATTCTTTTCCTTGAGGATGATATTGCCCTTGAAGTCAACGAGGCCTTCGTGGACATGGCGGAATGTCCTCGTAATCAGATCATTGGCATGGCTATCATGCGCCGTTTTATTTCCCCTCCGGATATCCAGCGGGTGAAACGCATAACGGATTCCGACGATGATTATCCTTTCGAAGCGATGGCCTGCTCGACCAAAGGCCGCCTGTTTCCCGTTGAACTGCGCTGCCTTGCCGGAAATTTGGCCGGCCGGCCGTGTCGTGTGATCTGTGTCAGGGACATCAGTCACCGAAAAAAAACGGAACGACAGATGATCCAGTCGCAAAAAATGGAAGCCATCGGGACCCTGGCGAGTGGTCTGGTGCATGACTTCAACAACATGCTGGCCGGTATTCAGGGAAATGTAGATGTCATCCGCCACCAAATTTCACCCAATAGCCCGCATCAAAAGGGCCTGGATCTGATCAGCAATATCGTCGAACGGGGCGCCAAACTATCCGGCCAACTCCTCGGCTATGCCCGTGGCGGACAGTCGGAACTGACGCAGATCGATCTTAACCGTTTAATAGAAGACGCAATTGATATGTTTGGTTCGGCCAGTCGTGAGGTCCACATTCAAACCCGTCTCGGCATCGACACCCCCTGTGTGACCGGTGACGCGACACAGATTGAGCAGGTTCTGCTAAATTTGATGATCAACGCGGTACATGCCATGCCCACGGGAGGAAGGTTGACCATTGAGACCCGTCCGACGGTTCTCACCAGCGATGTGAAGCGGCCCTATGAAATCATCCCTGGCGACTATGCCATGCTGGTTGTCCAAGACACGGGCCACGGGATGGATCAAGAAACCCAAAAAAAGATCTTCGAGCCTTTTTTTACGACCAAACCGAAGGGCCAGGGAACCGGTTTGGGGTTGGCCTCCACTTACGGAATCATTAAAAACCACAAGGGGTATATTGACGTCTCCAGCGAGCCCGGGGTCGGTTCCCGCTTCAGCGTGCTCCTACCGGCCTCTGCGAAAGCCAAAAAAACGAAACCGGCCGAAACAGCGGCTCAGGACAAGGAGGCTCCAACGATCTTGATGGTGGATGACGAAACGGATTTCCTTCTCTTAGGTGGCCAAATGTTGAGCCTCTTGGGCTACCAGTCGCTCACGACAGACAATTGCAGTGAGGCGATCACCCAGTTCAAACACTCGGCTGATAAGGTCGATTTGATTATTATGGATATGATCATGCCCGATGGCTCTGTCGAGGATACGATTCAAAAGCTGCGTGAGCTTGATCCAAAAGTCCCCATTTTACTCTCTAGCGGACACAGTCAAAATGGAGAAACCGGCCGTCGCTTGATGCCATACTGTGATGATTTTATTCAAAAGCCTTTCCGATTGGCGTTGCTCTCCCAGAAAATAAAAGCCCTACTAGGAACCACCGACGATGAAAATTGATGAAATCGGTGGCGAATTTGCTCTCATCGCACGTTTATCTCAACGATCACTCACTTCTCATCATGAATTGTTAATGAGTGTCGGTGACGATGCGGCGGTAATTGAGAAAGTCTTCTCCAATGGTGATTACCAGTTGGTGACCACGGATATGCTAGTTGAGAAAACTCATTTCAGGTGTAATTGGGCCACTCCTGAGCAAATCGGTATCAAATCCGTGGCTTGTAATGTCAGCGATATCGCTGCGATGGGTGGACTTCCCACCTTCATGTTTGTTTCCCTTGCACTGACGCCCGATACCGACGTCGAATGGGCAGAAGCGCTCTACCAGGGGATGAAAGATGCTTGCCATCGATACGGCGTTATATTGGCCGGTGGAGACACCACCCATAGTGAGATAATCATCATTAATATTACCTTACTGGGAAGAGTATCGCCCAAGCACCTCTGCCTGAGAAGCACGGCCATGCCCGGAGAGCGATTATGCGTCACCGGCCCCTTGGGAGGCAGCGCTGCCGGCCTAGCCATGCTAACGGCGGGATTAAATCCACCGGCTTATTTGAAAGACAGACACCTGGCCCCTGAATGCCGCTTGGATGTTTCGCCACTGATCGCCCCCGAAGCCAGCGCAATGATCGATATTAGTGACGGTTTGGCGGCCGAGGTCAACCATATCTGCGATCGAAGCGGAACCGGTGCCGAAATAAGGGTCGCCGATATCCCTATCCATCCGTCGACGATCAGCGCGGCTAGCGTACTCGGAGAAGATCCTCATTTTCTCGCGCTCTCCGGTGGTGAGGATTTTGAATTATTGTTTTCCATTTCAACGCAAGGCAAACGCAAGCTGGAAGAAAAAGGGGTACCATTGATTGAGGTAGGAATGGTAACCGAATCATCGGCCGGACGAATTCTGAGGCTGCCCAACGGCCAGAAGCGAACCCTCACCGGGGGGTATAACCATTTTAGATAGTGTCCATCCAGAAATGTTTCCTATTTCTGGATGAACACTATGGTGTTTAAGATAATGTTTTTGGCAAGGCCAGAGGGAAGAAGCTGTATAATCAATACCGCGACGACCGATAACAAAGCCCAAAAACATTATCTTGAATGCTATAGTTAGAGCGGCTCGGGTAAATAGCGATACTGGGCCTCGATGTCGGGATATACCATCTCCGAAAAAAAACGCATGATCGAAGTGGACATCAAGTAACGCAAGAGGGATAATTTATCGTCGCGGGCATACACGGCCACCACATCGCCATCGATCCCACCCAACTGGCCGGCCCATTCGAGGGCATCCTCGAAATTTCCCAAGCGATCCACCAACCCCTTTGCCTTGGCATCCTGTCCGGTGAACACCCGTCCATCGGCAGCCGCCTCGACCAGCGCCGGGTCCATTTTCCGGCCTTCGGCAATGGCCACGACAAATTGCCGGTGAATATCGCTGACAATCGATTGTAAAATCTCCCGTTCATCGTCTCGCATCTCCCGCGTAGGCGAACCGGTATCCTTATAGGGTCCACTTTTAATGACCACGGGAACCATACCAATTTTATCCAGCAGTTGTCTGAAATTGGTATAGCCCATGATCACACCGATGCTGCCGGTAATCGTTCCGGGATTGGCCACGATGCCGTCGGCAGCGCAGGCAATGTAATATCCACCCGAAGCGGCCACGGCCCCCATCGAGGCCACCACCTTCTTTTTCTCGATAGTCTTACGAATTTCCCGGTAAATTTCCTGTGATGGCCCCACGGCCCCCCCGGGAGAATTAATCCGAATGACGATGGCCTTGATATCGTCCTCTTCCCGAAACCGCCGAATACTCTCGATCGCTTCCCGGGCGTCGGCGATGGCGCCGTCGATCTCAACGACCCCCACGGCCTCTCCATGGTAATCATGGGTTGACCGGCTCATCCACAAGCCCATGCCCATTACCCCGAAAACGAACACGGTGAAAATCGAAAAAGAAACCAGAAGAAAATAAAGATATGGATGGCGTCTGGCAAACATGGTGGATTCCTTAAAAAAAAGAAATGCCGGCGGTCCTGGTCACAGGGGCAAACCGCCGGCATGCATTGTGTTTCGTCAATGGGGATCGTTATTCTTCGCTATTGAGTTTTTCCTGAAGGTTTTCACGAAGGATTTCACCGAAACTGGACGTCGCCGGCCCCATGCTATTGACATATTCGCTGAGCAATTCCTGATCATCTTCCATGTCCAGTCGCTTGATGGACAATCCGATGCGGCGCTCGTCGCTGTTAATATTCATTACCTTGGCAGTCAGCATCTGCCCCACCTCGAACTGCCCAACCGGCGTTTTTATCTTTTCCTTGCTGATTTCGGAAACGTGCACCAAGCCTTCGATGCCCTCTTCCAATTCAACAAAAACACCAAAATCGGTGACATTGGTAACCGTGCCGGTGATTTCCTTGCCGACTTCGTAGCGCTCGGCAACCGTATCCCACGGGTCGGTCTGGAGTTGTTTCACGCCCAACGAGAAACGCTCTTGCGCTTTATCGATTTCCAGAACGATGGCCTGGATCAGGTCGCCTTTCTTGTAGATTTCCGAGGGATGCTTGATGCGTTTGGTCCAGGAAATATCGGAGATGTGCACCAAACCGTCGATTCCCTCATCGATACCGATGAAAAGGCCGAAGTCAGTAATATTTTTAATTTTCCCCTCGATGGTCGTCCCAACGGGATATTTATCGCTGATGACATCCCAGGGGTTGGGGGCGGCTTGTTTCATACCCAGGGAAATCCGTCGGTTTTCCGGTTTGATATCAAGCACGACGGCATCGACGATCTCGCCCACGGAAACCACCTTGGAAGGATGGCGAATCTTACGCGTCCAGGACATTTCAGACACATGAATCAAACCTTCGATCCCCTCTTCCAATTCGACGAAGGCACCGTAATCGGTCAAACTGACGACTTTGCCACTGATACGGGAATTCACAGGGTATTTTTCAACCGCACTAGCCCATGGATCTTCGGTGAGTTGCTTCATGCCCAGGGACACACGCTCACGTTCCAGGTCCAGACTGAGAATCTTGACTTCGATCTCATCCCCCACGCTGAATAGTTCGGAGGGATGTTTTACCCGTCCCCAGGAAATATCGGTGATGTGCAGCAACCCATCAACGCCACCCAAGTCGACGAAGACACCGTATTCGGTGAGGTTCTTGACAATACCCGCTACCACTTTGCCTTCATGGATAGATGCCAAGGTTTTGGCACGTTTCTCCTCGCGCTCCTCTTCCAGCAGCACCCGTCGCGAAAGGACGATATTGCTCCGCTTGCGGTTGTATTTAAGAATCTTGAATTCGAATTCCTTACCAACCATCTCGTCCAGGTTGCGGATGGGCCGCAGATCCGCCTGGGATCCTGGCAGAAACGCCTGCACGCCGATATCCACGGAAAAACCACCTTTGACACGACTGGTGATTGTTCCGATAATCGTCTCGTCGCCTTCGTGACGTTTTTTAATGTCATCCCAAACCTTGACCTTCTCGGCTTTTTCCTTGGAGAGCACGACGACTTCATTTTCATCGTCCCACCATTCCACCATCACTTCGACGGTATCGCCGACCTCGGCTTTGATGACGCCATCTTCTTCAAATTCACGGATGCGTATCTGCCCCTCCGATTTGTAGCCGATGTCCACCAGGACATGATCCTTGTCGACGGAAATGATTTTCCCGTTGACCACCTCCCCTTCGGCAAACCGCTTGAAGCTCTCCTCATAGAGATCCATGAGTTCGGCCATGCTCTCGCCGGTCACACTGTCTTTCTCGTACTCTTCTTCGGTTGATTCGTTGTCAAAAAAGTTATCCATGGACTGATCATTACCCCCTTAGGCCTCATTTAATTTACTGCAAATATAAGCATATGCAGTATAGCCTAAGGATCATACAGAAATGACATCAAAAATGCAATGATTTATTTTTCCAGGAGTCGGATAGCGATTAATGGGGCGATGCGTGTGGCAGTTGCGCCGGAAACCAATGGCGGCGCAATTGGGTTAGGGCATGGGTGGGGTCGCCAATTGGTTGACATGCATCAACATTAAATCAAGCACTTGCTGTGCCGACTGACGGGTCGAATCGATGATGATCGCATCGGGGGCGGGCCGTAAGGGCGCGATGTCTCGGCTACTGTCGTTTCGATCGCGTTGGCGGATATCCCGTTCGATTTCCTCAAGAGTCTGTTCACCGTTGCCTTCACCGTATTGGGCAAAGCGGCGTAATGCCCGCTGCCGAACCGATGCATCCAGGAAAAACTTGAGATCCGCCTCGGGAAAAATTACCGTCCCCATGTCCCGGCCCTCGGCCACCAACCCACCAGTTCGCCCGATTTCCCGCTGAATGTCAAATAGTGCCCGACGTACCAGCGGCCGTGCCGACACGGCGGACGCCAGCATGGTAATTTCCGGCGTACGGATGTGGCCCGAAATATCCACACCGTCCAAAAACAGCCGGTCCCCGATGAATTCGACCCGAAGATGGGTACAAATATCGGCCAGTTTCTGTTCATCGTTTGTGTGGACACCTTGCTGGCGCATGGCGTAGGCCACGGCACGATAAAGGGCGCCGGTATCCAGATAACGGTAATTCAGATCCGTGGCCAGCATCTTGCTGACCGTGGTCTTACCGGCACCGGCGGGTCCGTCGATGGTAATCAATAACGTTGCCGGAAATGGCATTGACTTTCCCCTTTTTCGCCTACTTGGTGTCTTTATTGGAAAAGAACGTTTTCCAATGCCGTCAAAAATCGTCGGTTTTCCTTTTCAAGCCCCACGTTAACACGGATGTAGGTGGGGAATCCATACGCTTTCATGGATCTGACAATAACGCCCTGGCGCAGCATTTTTTCAAAAACCGCTTGCGCCGGTTGGCGAACATCGATGAGAAAAAAATTGGTTTGCGTGTTAAAATATGTCATGCCCAATCGATCCAGACCGGCATACAACGTATCCAATCCACGATGCACCAGATCAAGGGTTTGGCGAAAAAAGTCAGTGTCGTCCAGGGCCGCAATGGCTGCCGCCTGGGCCAGTGAATTGACATTAAACGGCTGTCTGACCCGCTGAAGCATCTCGGCCAGCATGGCCGGCATGATGCCGTACCCCACCCGTAACCCGGCCAGACCGTATACTTTAGAAAAGGTCCGCAAGGTCACCAAAGGACGATTCAAATCGGTCGGTCGGCCGGTTTTCAGGCAATTGGGATCCCTGGCAAACTCGATATAGGCTTCATCCACCACCACGACCACATGATCGGGAACCCGGTCCATGAACCGATCGAATTCGGCCTGGGAAACAATCGTCCCCGTGGGATTATTGGGATTGCAGATGAACACCAGTCGGGTTGTATCGTCGACGCAAGCGGCCATGGCATCCAGATCCATGGCCATGTCCTTCAACGGCACGGCATCGATCACCGCTCCGGCAGCTTTGGCCGAAATGTCGTACATCAAAAAGGAGGGACGGGGAATCACCACACGATCACCGGGCTGCACCAGGGCACGAATCAACAGGGCAATGATATCATCCGATCCATTGCCGATGACAATGTTTTCTGGGGGGATTCCATTGAACGCGGCAATCCGATGGACCAACCGATGGCCGGCACCGTCCGGATAGCGATGCAACGCCGTCAAGCTTTTCTGGATGGCAACAAGGGCCTTGGGACTCGGCCCCAAGGGATTTTCGTTGGACGCCAGCTTGACTGAATCGCTGATACCGTACTCGCGCTCCAGTTCTTCCAGCGGTTTTCCAGGAACATAGGACTCAATCGCCTGAATATAATAGGGAATACTAAATTTCATACGTTTTTACCGGTCGAATAAAAGTGCCGGGCGAGCAGCCCGGCAGTGTTGTTTTTATGAGGGACACGGGGTCCTTTCTGGATGGGCACTATTTGGCGGCCGCCTTGGCACCGGCGTCCACAGCCTTCATGTTCAGGGGGATCAGCTTGGGCTTATTGCTAAATTCTTCCTTGATGCAGTTGCGCAGGGTTTCCATGGAGACCAGCTTGCTGCGGGCGACAAAAGCCGCCAGGGCCACAATGTTGGCCGCTCGCATATTGCCCACCGACTTGGCGATTTCCATCACGGGGACATTGAATTCGTCCACATCATCCCGGCCTGATGCAAAATTGATCAACGAACTGTTGACGAAGATGATGCCTCCTTTTTTCACCGTGGGCGCAAATTTCTCCAGGGAGGGACCGTTCATGGCCACCAGGTGCAGCGGGTTTTTGATGATCGGTGAACCAATGGGCCGGTCGGCGATCACCACCGTACAGTAAGCCGTACCTCCGCGCATCTCCGGGCCATAGGACGGTACCCAGGCCACTTCATAGCCTTCTTCCATGGCCGCATGGGCCAGAATCTTGCCGATCAACAGGATGCCCTGGCCACCAAAGCCGGCAAATTTGATTTCGCTTTGCATGACGCCTCCTTTATTCCGGTACCTTGGTGTCGCCGAGTTGGTAGTAGGGCAACAGCGTTTTTTCGGTCCATTCCACCGCTTCGATGGGTGTCATGCCCCAGTTGGTCGGACAGGTGCTCACCACTTCCACCAGGCTGAAACACTTGTTTTCCATCTGGTAGGTGAAGGCCTGCTTAATCGCCTTCTTGGCCTTCATGATATACTTGGGTTTGATCACCGTCTGTCGGGTGATGTACCCGGGTGTCTGCAGGGCGGCCAGCAGTTCGGCCATTTTAATGGGCATGCCCACCTGATCCACCTGGCGGCCGAAAGGGCTGGTCGTCGTCCGCTGATCCGGCATGGTGGTCGGTGCCATCTGACCGCCGGTCATGCCGTAAATGGCGTTGTTGACGAAAATCGTGGTGAATTTTTCCCCGCGATTGGCCGCATGAATGATCTCGCCCATGCCGATACTGGCCAGGTCCCCGTCCCCCTGGTAGGTAAACACCATCAGGTCGGGGCGGACGCGTTTAATGCCCGTGGCCATGGCCGGCGCCCGACCATGGGCCGCCTCCTGAAAGTCGCAGTCAAAATAATTGTAGGCCAGCACCGCGCACCCCACCGGGGCAATGCCCACCGTCCGTCCTCTTATGCCCAGCTCATCAATGGTTTCAGCCACCAGGCGGTGGATCACGCCGTGGGTGCAGCCCGGACAATAATGCGTGTGGGCGTCGGTGAGCACCTCCGGTTTCTTGAATGTCTTTCCCATGGGTCCGCCTCCTTTCAGGCAATCCGTTCCTTGACCACGCCGATGATCTCTTCGGGCGTGGGCACTTCACCACCGCATTTACCGTACCAGCTCACCGGCTTGCGACCCAGTACGCTCAGCTTCACGTCATCCACCATCTGGCCCATACTCATCTCGATGCTCACCACGTGCTTACACGACGCTTTGGCCGCTGCATCACCCACGGCCTTTTCGGGAAACGGAAACAGGGTCTGGGGCCGGATCATGCCAACTTCAATGCCTTCTTCCTTGAGCATGTCAATGGCCGTGCGGCACACCCGGCTCATGGTGCCGTAGCTGACAATCAGACACTGATAATCGCCATCGATATTGTACGCCTCATAGCGTACCTCCTCTTCGCGCATACGATCGTACTTGGCCTTGAGCAGCAGGTTCTGGTCGTTGAGTACGGTCGGATCCAGAAACAGGGACTTGACCAGGTTGCGGGTCTCGCTGCCCCGGTGGTCCATGCCACTGGAAGCCCAGTCATCCTTGTTGGACGGCTCGGTCTTCAGATCATCGGAAAATTCCACCGGCTCCATCATCTGCCCGATCAGCCCGTCGCCCAGGATCATCACCGGATTGCGGTATTTTTCGGCCAGGGGGAAGGCACGCATGACCATCTCCACGACCTCTTGGACCGATGCCGGTGCCATTACCAGCATACGGCAGTCGCCATGGCCGATACCCCGGGTGGCCTGGAAATAGTCGCCCTGTGAGGGCAGGATGCCGCCCAGTCCCGGGCCGCCACGCATGATGTTGACAAATACCGCCGGGCACTGGGCCCCGCACAAATAGCTGATCGCCTCGCTCATCAGGCTGATCCCCGGGCTCGACGAGGTGGTAAACACCCGCGCACCCGCACCGGAAGCGCCAAAGAGCATGTACCCCACGGCCACCTCGCTCTCGCCCTGCAAAAACACGCCGCCCACCTCGGGCATGCGCCGTGCCAAGTACTCGGCCACCTCCGACTGGGGAGTAATCGGATAGGCAAAATAATTCAGGCAGCCGGCCCGGATAGCCGCCTCGCCAATGGCTTCATTGCCTTTCATCAATACTTTTGCCATGGTTTCTCCTTTCAGGCAGCATCCTCGGTAATCGTGATGGCCACATCGGGACACATGATGCAGCACATGGTGCAGTGAATGCAGTCCTCCGGCCGCGCCTGGTAGGCCGGGAAATAGCCCTTGGCGTTGACGTCCGGAGAGATCTCCAATACATTTTTGGGACAGACGGCAATGCACAGGCCACAGCCCTTGCAGCGGTCCCTTTCGATGATGTGATGAAATGCCATATAATGCTCCTTCGTCGCATTTGAAATTTCAAAATTGAAATCCAGTGCTCCGCAAGCGGGTCACTGGCTAATCCATTGGCCCAAATGGTTCGGCCCGTTTCCAGGGCGGAACCAACTGCCGTTTAAGCGCCAAGACTGGACATTGGATATCGTTTTTAGGCAGCTGGGTCAACAGCTCGGCCGGAGTGGTAATGAACACCAGTGGCGTTTTTCCCGCATCCGCCACCTGTTGGCAGAATTCATATCCTTCCATCACCACGTCCACAGTGGTTTCTTCCATTAGATTGGCGTTCCCCACAATTCCCGTGATGGCCATCTTGGCCTTGGCTTCGATCTCCCGGCGAATTTTCAGACAGCCGGCAACGGAATCCGTGTATGGACGATTGGGATTGATAACCTGCAGTACCTCGGCCGGCTTTCCCTTCATTGCATCGGCAAGCGCCGCCAGGACCGTCGCGCCCACATCGTCACCCCCCACATCCAACAAGATTAAGCCGGTGGGGTGGCGCAACATGCCCGATACTTCAGGAGTCAGGATAGGCAGGTCCGCCTGCATGTACTGGGCAGGCGGTAAGACCACGTCGACGCCCATCATGCGCAGGATGTCACGCGCTTCACGGCTTCGGAAATAGGGATTCACCAGATCCAGATCCGCCAGACGAACCGGTACCCCACATTCGCTCAGGGATGCGGCGAGATTGACGGAAACCTCCGTTTTTCCACTGCCATATGCACCGACGATAATGACGATACCACTGAGTTCAATTTCCAACGGACAATCGATCCTTTATCGAGCGCTGAACAGTGCCGGCCGGCAATTGGCGTAACCATACCAGAAATGTGGGGTGGTGCGGCCTGTTTCGGTAAGAAATTAACGAGGAAGATTACATATGGGTAAAATGCTACGCTGTCAAGGAATTTACCAGGCCTGCATGCTTTGGCCTTTCGCGGACCAAAACGCTGTGGTACTAACGCAAGAAGGAGGGAATCATGATCACGACAACGGTCAAAACCGGCCTTGAGGCATTTATCCAGACCCCGTCGCTAACCGTACGGAACGAACGATTGGGGTTGTTATGCAATCCGGCATCCGTCGATCGCCAGTGGGTCCATGCGCGTGAATGTATCGATCGGCAGCTTCCCGGTCGTCTCAAAGCGCTTTATGCGCCACAGCATGGGTTTTATGCCGAAAAGCAGGATAACATGATCGAATCCGCCGACCGGATTGATCCGCTCACCGGCCTGCCCGTTTTTTCGCTATATGGCGATACGCGGTTTCCAACCCATCGGATGCTGGATCCCATTGATATCCTGATAGTCGATCTCCAGGACGTGGGCACACGGGTCTACACATTCGTCTATACCCTTTCCTATTGTATGGAGGCTGCCCGGAAAAACGGGATAAAGGTCATCGTTTTGGATCGTCCTAACCCAGTGGGCGGCCGCCATGTGGAGGGCAACCTGCTCCAGGCCGATTGTGCATCTTTTGTCGGCCGCTATCCCATCCCCATGCGCCATGGCTTGACCATCGGAGAACTGGCCATTTTATTCAACACCCAATTTGGTATCCGTTGCGATCTTGAAATCGTTGCCATGCAGGGATGGGAAAGGGGAATGCTGTTTGACCAGACGGGTCTTCCCTGGGTTGCCCCATCTCCCAACCTTCCCACGGCCTCGTCGGCCCTGGTTTATCCGGGCCAAGTCATCTGGGAAGGGACCAATGTCTCCGAGGGCCGGGGGACCACCCAACCGTTCGAGTGCTTCGGCGCTCCCTTCATCGAGCCATACCGGCTACTGGAACGAATCGACAAGAAACTGATGGCTGGCACCGTGTTGCGGCCCGTCGAATTCGAGCCCACATCCAACAAGTGGGCAGGCCGATCGTGCAAAGGGTTCCAAATCCATGTTAATGATCCGGAGTGCTATTCACCCTACGCGCTTTCTCTGGGGCTGTATCAGGCCATTTTCCAGCTGTATCCGGAACAATTCACTTACACCCAGCCACCTTATGAGTATGAATACGAACGGCTCCCCATGGATCTGATTATCGGGGATCGAAATATCCGCCAATTGATCGAATCAGGAACGCCGATCACGGATATCGTTTCGGGTTGGCAAGCGGCCATTGCCGCCTACCGACAAATGATCAAACCGGTGATGCTTTACGAATAGAAACCATGACGGTTTTCATCGCAGGAAGGATGGTAGCAAGAATCGGACAGGAAACATGCGAAGGCAGCCCCAAGGCATCCCGGCTGCCAAGTTAGTAGAAAAGCCCCACGCTTTCCCGATGGAGTAGCGAGGCTAAGAGCAAGTGGGCCACCAAAACGAATCCAATTAAAAGCCCCGACAGGGTAGACCCATCGGGGCGGTATTTTCAATGTCGAGGGGGAGCCTGATTTATTTTTCAGATTTCAGGGTTTCGATCTCTTTTTTAAGATCGTCAATTTCTTTTTTATATTTGTCGGCATCGTCATCGGTATCGCTGTCTTCATCGGCAGAATCGTCCTTCTTCCATGTATCCTTGAGCTCATCGAATCCCAGATAGAGAGCGAGACCGCCGCCGAGCAACAGCA
The DNA here is from genome assembly GCA_963674765.1 of uncultured Desulfosarcina sp. Taxonomy (GTDB): domain Bacteria; phylum Desulfobacterota; class Desulfobacteria; order Desulfobacterales; family Desulfosarcinaceae; genus Desulfosarcina. The sequence goes on from OY771548.1 coordinate 6,748,475, forward strand.
TCACCGGAATCGCGCCGGCCAGAAGCTGAAGGAATTCACCAAACCATACCGATAGGCCGATCAGGCCGAGAACTGCTGCCACTGCTCCACCAATTAACGTTTTCATAAAGAATCATCCTCCTTCGTAACCTTAATTAAGTTAGACTGATTAAAATGGCTTCATCGGCTCATTCATGCAAATAGGACCCTGATGGCTCGACGTATTAAACCCGTTTCATCGCACTCCAGTAGATGCCGAATGACTTACTCTTTTTTGATATCATGGGATTTCAACTAGATAGCAACGGTGGTAACGCTATCAAGTTCTAATGGCAATAACATAGAAGCCCCATCAGCGCAAGCATATTTTTCCCTCCGAATATTGCGTTGCAAAGGATCAAGCCATCTGTTATTTTTCAAAAAATATTAAACATACCTGCTGTATTATAATCTAACATTCTCAAATCATGAACAATCAAAAAAAACACCCAGTTGCTGCAATTCCGCTGAAGATACGACACTGGATGGATGGTCTGAAAAAAAATTCCCAAGACCACTATTCTTGTTTTCTGCCTTCATCCATCGGCACCTTCTCCATGCTATTTTTGAAACGCCTATTCTCTGGCGTGTTCATGGGAGCCGAACAGGCCGACCCGGTCAAGTGTATCCCTGAAAATGCCATCATTATCTACACCACCAAATACAAAAGCCGTTTCAAATATCTTTTCGCTTACACCCGCTATCGACAGATGGGCCTACCGACACCGCAATTGGCTTTTGACTATGGAATTTATGGTTGGCAACCGGTGTCACGCTTATTTCGCATCTGCCTGGCCTATATAGTTGAATTGATTCGCCACCGCCGCATATTGAACCCCTACCGCGACGATTACTACCGGCGTGCCCTTCGCGCAACCGGGTGTGGTTTTCTTTCCTTGGTAGAGAGGAAAGGATTCTATCGTCGATTTGTAAAAGACCGGATCGATCCCTTGGTATATCTGATCGAGACCCAAAGGAAGATTGAGCGTCCTATTTTTATCGTGCCCCAATTGATGTTTTTCAGCAAAAAGCCACTGCCAGCCTTGCCCAGCTTGATCGATACGGCTTTCGGTACATCCCAACGCCCTGGAACCTTGAGAAAAATCGTAACCCTGTTCCGCCACCCGGGCAAGATATTCGTCGAGCTCTCTCAGCCACTCAATTTGCGGCAATGGCTTAACCAACAGACGGATGCGAATACCAGTGTCGACCACCTGGCACTTCAACTCAGGCGTCGTCTTCTGTTGCAGCATAATCGGCACAGACAGAGCATCACCGGACCCATCGTTAAATCCAGCGAAGAGTTGAAAGAGTCCATCCTAACCGGCAATCGAATCCGCCCCTTTATCAGGAAACACGCTGCCGCCCGCCAGGAACCCATTCATAAGATAAGGAAAAAAGCCGACGACCACCTTGATGAAATCGCCGCGCGCTATAGTCCGGGAATGATCCATCTCATGTCCTATGGGGTTGGTTGGATCATCAATTCCATGTTCGATGGCGCCGTTATCGACAAGGCCGGCCTGGCACGCGTCAAGGCCATGTCGCAAAAAGGGCCATTAATTCTCATCCCCTGCCACAAGAGTCACATCGATTATCTGATTCTCTCTTATATCCTTTATCATAACAACATGCCCTGCCCCCACATAGCGGCCGGCAAGAACCTATCTTTCTGGCCCTTGGGCCCCATTTTTCGTGCCGGTGGGGCCTTTTTTCTGCGCCGCACGTTCAGGGGGGCGGTGCTCTATTCACGAGTGTTTTCCGCTTATGTTCATAAGCTGCTCGAAGAAGGATTCAATATCGAGCTTTTTATCGAGGGCGGTAGAAGCCGCACGGGCAAGTTGCTCATGCCCAAGTTAGGTCTGATTTCCATTTTGCTGGATGCCTATCGCAACGGTGCCTGTGAAGACATGATCTTCGTTCCCGTGTATATCGGCTATGACCGGATTATCGAAGAACACGCCTATATCCATGAAGTCGAAGGAGGCAAGAAAGAGGATGAGAATCTGAGTCAAGTCATTCGGGCTCGTCGTTTCCTGAAAAAACGCTATGGCAAGATATACATCAACTTTCATGACCCCATTTCCACGCACGACCTGTTGGCTGCGAACGACACCTCGTTGAACGACATGTCCCCAAAAGAGGTCAACGCCTTGTGCCGTAATTTGGGCTGGCGAATCATCAATGCCATCGACCGAGAAACCGTCGTCACGCCCCCAGGGCTCGTGGCAGCCGGCATTTTGAACATTACCCGGTCACGCTTTGCCCAAGATGAGCTCATTGAAGTGGTAAATACCTATCTGAGATTTGCCATCAGTCAGAACGCCAAGTTGGCCGATACGATCGTTGTCAATGCGGATGCGGCCATGAATCATGCCATTGGCCATTACCTTTCCCGCAAATTGATTGAAACGGCGCCAGGCGACAAGGACCGGCCCGAAACCCCGCCCGATTTAATGGTCAGTCCGGCCAAACGCAGTCTGCTTGAATTTTACAAAAACAATAGTATTTCCTATTTCGTGCCCGCCGCTTTTACGGCATTGGCCATTCTCAATAAGGATGCCTTTCAATTCAATGCCACCGACCTTCATACGGAATATGCGTTTTTCCAGGATTTTTTTAAATATGAATTCGCCTTCGATCTCGAACGGCCACCCGTCCAGTATGTGAGAAAAACCATTAAAGCGTTTATCGATGATGCCATGTTGATGCCTCACCCAACCATTCCAGACAGCTACCAGATCACCGCTTCGGGCTATCGGAAGCTTAAACTGTTTGCTGCTTTTTTGAAACCGTATTTTGAATCCTATCGGGTCGTTCTCCACTTTTACCGCAGCAATCGCAAGGACATCCCCGAAGCCAAGGACAAACTAAAGAAAATTCAGCAATTGGGCGTACAGATGCTGAAGAACAAGGAAATCGATCTGATTGAATCCATATCCAAAGTCAACTATGCCAACGGGCTGAATTATTTCTCCACCAACGGGATCAAGGACCATACGGATGAAGCCCGCATCGCCCACTTCGACACCCTGATTCAGACCTATTTGAATTTATTGACCCCATGAAAGCGCTAATCCTGGCCGCCGGATTCGGGACCCGGCTGGCGCCGTATACCCAACACCTCCCCAAAGCCCTGTTTCCCGTAGACGGGATGCCGGTATTGGGTAGAATGATTGCTCACCTGAAACGCGCGGGCTGCAGTGCCATTGCCGTCAACGCTCACCATCTGGCCCACCAGATAGAAACCTACTTGGAACGACACGATTTTGGGATACCGATTACCCTCAGCCCAGAATCCGACATTCTGGGTACCGGCGGCGCCATCCGCCAGCTGGCCGATTATTGGAGCGAGGCGCCTTTCATGGTGGTGAACGCAGACATTGTGACCGACATCGACCTAGCCCAGGTGTACGCGGCCCATCTGGCCAATCCGGACCCGGTAACCCTGGTTTTGCATGACCGACCACCGTTTAACCAGGTATGGGTCGATGAAACCCATCGCGTCACCGGATTCGAACGGTTCTCAGAAGGTGCCGAATGTCCCGGTGGTCGGCGGCTGGCCTTCACGGGCATCCACGTCATGGATGTCCGAATACTCCCGTGGATACCATCATCCGGGTTTTGTGATATCATTGCCGTCTATCGCCAAATGATCGACGACGGCGTCTCTATTCACGGTCGCGCGGTCGCGGGCCACTACTGGCAGGATATGGGGACACCGGCGTCTTTTCGTGATGCCGTGGTGGCGGCCATGGCCCCCAAAAGCTTTCAAACGGCCTTTTCCGATTATCAGTCCGAGCCCATCCAGCAACATCCCTTGAGTGGCGACGGCTCTGATCGCCGTTGGTTTCGTTTGAGCGCCGGCACCCGCCACTTGATCCTGGCCGATCATGGAATTACGCCAATCCCGACTGGCAGCGAGGTGAATGCATTTGTTCACATCGGCAAGCATCTTTTTGAACGTGGCCTTCCCGTACCCCGCATTGTTGCCCATGACGGATTCAGCGGACTGGTTTTCCTGGAAGATTTAGGAGATTGCCATCTACAGCAAATCGTCTCCCAAACCACTCACGATAGTGATATCGAAGACCTTTACCGGCCGATCATCGATACGTGGCTGGACCTCACCGTGCGGGCCGTGGCCGGTTTCGATCCCGACTGGACCTGCCAGACCCCGACCTATGATGCGTCCCTGATCATCGAAAAAGAATGCCACTATTTCGTGGATGCGTTTTTAAACGGCTACCTGAATCTGGATATCGATGCCGATGATTTGGCCCCTGAGTTCGTCCGTTTGGCCCGGCGGACCCTCGCCAACGGCATCCATGGATTGATTCACCGCGACCTGCAATCCCGCAATATCATGATCCATGGCGGTCGCCATTTTTTGATCGACTTTCAGGGTGCACGATTGGGACCGGTGCAGTACGACCTGGCCTCCCTGCTGATCGATCCGTATGTGATGCTGAGCGACGGGCTTCGGCAAAATTTACTCGCTTACGCGGTCCAACAGGCAACCATGCGCATGAAATGCACCGCCGACCAATTGATACGCGGGTACCGTTATTGCGCGGTGACGCGCAACCTTCAAATGTTGGGCGCCTTTGGATTCTTGAGCCGCGTGAAAGGCAAGAACGATTTCGAAAACTGGATTCCCGCCGCCGCCGCCAATCTGGCCAGACACATTCGCCTTGCCGATGAGAATGCCTTTCCGAGGCTGTCCGCCATAGCGGAAAAAATCGGGCAAAACCATTTGTATAATGTTTAAGATAAGGAGAGGTTCATATGCAAACGATACCGATCATGATCAATGGTCTACCCGGAAATGTCACCCGTGCGATCACCGCCCATGCCTTGAAGGATTCCCGCGTGCAGGTGATGCCGCACTCCCTCACCGGTCCCGAGATCGAGGCCGACCAGCACACGATCGGCGACACGGTGTTTGAGTTGATCAAGCCGGATCAACGGGAGGCGCGCATGGGTACGCTCAGTGATCGTTACCGGCATTTCATCAGCATCGACTTCACCCACCCCGTGGCCGTCAATGACAATGCCGACTTCTACTGCCGCCACGGATTGCCGTTCGTCATGGGGACCACTGGCGGTGACCGTGAGCGACTGACCCGTGCGGTGAGCGAGTCTTCCATCTGCGCCGTTATCGCGCCCAACATGGCCAAGCAGATTGTCGGGTTTCAGGCGATGCTGGAATATGGGGCAACCGCTTTCGACAATCTATTCAATGGGTATGCATTATCCGTCGAGGAAAGCCATCAGGCCGGCAAGGCCGATACCAGCGGAACGGCCAAGGCGGTGGTGGACTGCTTCAACCGCATGGGCGTGGAATTTTCTCCTGATGCGATCCAGATGGAGCGTGATCCAACGGTTCAGATGGAAAAATGGGGGATCCCCGAAGCCCATCTGTCGGGACATGGATGGCACACCTACCGGCTGACATCCCCGGATCGCACCGTCGTCTTCGAATTCAAACACAATGTCAATGGACGCGACATTTATGCCGGCGGAACATTGGATGCGGTATTTTTTCTGAACAGCAAAATAACTGCCGGAGAACGCGGAAAGGTCTATTCGATGATCGATGTGCTCAAGGGCTGAGCGATGGGGCAACGACCATCTACATCAGCGTTTACAGGGTGCCACAGATGCGCGGCGCCGGGTACGCCGACGTACGGATGTTACTTCAAGTGCCCGGGAACAAAGCAGATGAGGTGCCCTGTGAACGCTGACAAAATTTGTTAGATTTTTATAAATCAATAGTAAAGTTGACAAAAAAGCGGCCGATGATAAGCCTGTACGAGAAAACCGCTCTACTGACACAGCCATAGGGGCACCGAAATGAACCCGCGACGCAATACCGGCCGCATCGCTTACCTGCAAGGGTGATTCAACCTCGCAATGGGGGAAAAATGGACGTCAAATACATCAATCCTTTCATCACCGCTGTAAAAAAGCTCTTCGATACCATGATCGAAGTGCCCTTCAAACTGGGCAAGCCCAGTTTGAAAAAAAGCAACCTCCCGGAATACGAAATCAGCAGTATCATCGGCCTGTCGGGAACGGTGACGGGTTGTGTGGTGATCAACCTGTCACAGAAAATCGCCCTGCAACTGGTCTCCGAGCTGCTTGGCGACGAAGTGACCGAATTGGATGATGATTGCACCGACGCCATCGGCGAGATTGCCAACATGATCGCCGGCAACGCCAAAACGGACTTTCCCTCGGAAGGGACCTCCATCAGTGTACCCAGTGTCGTGGTCGGCAAGCATAAAGTCTCCTACCCATCCGGCCTGCCCATTATCGCCATCCCCTGCATTACGGAAAAAGGAGAGATGGTCATCGAAGTCGCGCTGAAAGAAAACGACAAATAATCGAACGGCCACCAGCATGCTGGTGGCCGTTATAAACGATCTATTTTTTGAATCCTTGGGCAAAATTGTCGCCCTGATTATCCCTTTTCAATGAGTTCGCGGGCCTTTTCCAATGCCCGCGACAGATGTTGGGGGTGGGTTCCCCCAGCCTGAGCCATATCCGGCCGACCGCCACCGCCGCCGCCCACTTCGCCGGCGATGATTTTGATCATCTGGCCGGCATGAAAACGGTTCATCAGATCCTTGCTAACCGTTACGATCAACAAGGCTTTCCCTCCGGTTTCCGCTCCCAACACCACGATTCCCGATCCCACCCGGTCCTTGAATCGATCGGCCAGTTCCCTTAACGCGGCCGGTTTGTCAACCGTGATCTGTCTGATGATGGTGTTCACCCCATTGATGTCGACGGCCTGATCACCGTCCCCTTCGGCCTGCATTTCGGCCATCTTGGTTTTCAGCCGCTCGGTCTCCTTTTCCGCACGTTTCAATTGGGTCATGAGGGTTTCCACACGCGGCACCAGCCCCTCGGGTTTATCTTTGACCAGCACACCCAATCGATGAAGGATATGGCGATTGCGTTGCCCGTCTTTCAATGCGGCATCACCGGTGACGGCTTCGATCCGGCGCACACCGGATGCCACGCTGGATTCGGAAAGGATCGTGAACAACCCGATGTCTCCGGTCCGCCGGGTATGGGTGCCACCGCAAAGTTCACGGCTGAAGGTATCCAGACTGATGACTCGAACCCGATCACCGTACTTTTCCTCAAACAAGGCCGTGGCCCCGGATTCCACGGCCGCATCCATGTCCATCTCCGCCATGGCGACAGGCACATTCTGCCGTATGCGGTTGTTGACATAGGCTTCGATTCGCTCCAGCGCCTCGGGATCGATCTGGGAAAAGTGGGAAAAGTCAAAACGCAACCGTTCCGGTGCCACCAGGGAGCCGGCCTGCTTGACATGATCGCCCAAAACGTGGCGCAACGCAGCGTGCAGGATATGGGTCGCCGTATGATTGCAGGCCACTGCCGCCCGGCGATCGCCGTCCACGGTGAGCATTACCGTCTGATTGTTTTCCAGGCGGCCAGTCTGGATCTTGCCTTTATGGATAATGATCCCCGTGGGATCCTTGATCGTATCGGTTACCACCATCTCCAATCCTGGCGCGACGATCGTCCCATGATCGCCGACCTGCCCACCGGCTTCACCGTAAAATGGGGTCGCCGTGGTAACCACCTCCACCGTCTCCCCTGTATCGGCCGCATCCACGCCTTGGCCATCGCGTACGATCAGCACCACACGCGCCTCGCAGCTCAGGGTGCCATAACCGACAAATTCGGGTTTCTCGCCCGCGGCGCTCAACTGGCGATAGGCATCCGATACGCCGGCAAACGCGACTTTGGAACGGGATTGCTGGCGTTGTTTTTCCATACGCGTCTCGAATCCATCATTATCCAGACACAGCCCTTCGTCCCGCACCACATCGCGCACGATATCCACAGGGAAACCGAATGTATCATACAATTTGAAGATCAGGTCACCGGGAACTTGCTTGTCGCCCTTGGCGCGGATATCGGCCAAGGCGTCATTCAACACTCGCAGTCCGTTGTCGAGGGTTTCCGAAAAACGGTTTTCCTCGTTTTCGATCACATTGGTAATAAAAGCCGCTCCGGCTTTCAGATCCGGATAGGCCGGCTCCATGATGTCGAATACCACCCGGGCGGTCTCATGCAAAAAAGGCTTTGTCAGGCCGATATTGCGCCCATAGCGGATGGCCCGTCGCATGATGCGGCGCAAGACATAACCCCGGCCCTCGTTGGACGGCAACACGCCGTCGCCAATCAGAAATGCCGCCGCCCGGCTGTGATCGGCGATGACCTTCATGGCCACATCGACGGTTTCGTCTTGTCCGTAGGGCTTTTCGGCCAGTGTCTCGGTGTGTTTGATGATCGGATAGATCAGATCGGTTTCGAAATTGGTGCTCACGTTCTGGATCACCGATGCCATGCGCTCCAGTCCCAGCCCGGTATCGATGCTGGGTTTGGGCAGCGGTGTCATGGTCCCTGCTTCGTCCCGATTGAACTGCATAAACACCAGGTTCCAAATTTCCAGAAATCGATCGCAGTCGCAGGCCACATCACAGTCCGATCGACCGCAACCGTGCTCAGGCCCTCGATCCAAATGGATTTCGCTACACGGTCCGCACGGCCCCGTATCACCCATGGCCCAGAAATTGTCTTTTTCACCCAGCCTGACCATGCGGGATTCGGGGATGCCGATACGACGCGTCCATAGGTCGTAGGCCTCGTCGTCATCCAGGTAGACCGACGCCCACAACTTGTCCGCCGGCAGTCCGTAACCGTTGGTCAGAAGGTCCCAGGCAAACGCCACGGCCTGTTCCTTGAAATAATCCCCGAAGGAAAAATTGCCCAGCATCTCGAAAAAGGTATGGTGTCTGGCCGTGTATCCGACATTCTCCAAATCGTTGTGCTTGCCACCGGCGCGAACGCATTTCTGAGAGGTGGTGGCACGGTTGTAGTCACGCTTTTCCTCTCCCAGGAACGTACGTTTGAACTGCACCATACCCGCATTGGTGAACAATAGCGTCGGGTCGTCCTGGGGAATCAGGGATGAACTCCGCACCACGCGGTGGCCGTGTTTCTGAAAATAATCGAGGTAACGTCGTCGAATCTCATTGCCGGTCATATCCATCTCCTCAATACGGTGTGCCAATACCCGGAAAAGCCGTCATGGCAGGTTCGGGGCGATCCCTATTTTTTCTTGGTTTTTTCTGTCTTATCCGCCTTTTCATCCGCGGTGGGCGGCAGCAACCCCACGGCTTCGCGGACCTTCATCTCCACGCTGGCAAACAGGTCGGGGTTGTCCTGAAAGAATTTTTTCACGTTTTCACGCCCCTGGCCGATCCGTTCACCATCGTAAGCATACCAGGAACCGCTTTTTTCGATGATGCCGGCGCCGACGCCAACGTCCAACAAATCGCCGGCCCGGGAAATGCCCTCGCCGTACATAATGTCGAATTCGGCTTCCTTGAAGGGCGGGGCCATCTTGTTTTTCACCACCTTGACCCGGGTCCGGTTACCGACCACATCCTGGCCGTCCTTGATGGACCCGATACGCCGGATGTCCAGCCTGACGGAGCTGTAGAACTTCAAGGCGTTGCCACCGGTGGTGGTCTCCGGATTGCCGAACATGACCCCGATCTTCATGCGAATCTGGTTGATAAAAATCACCGAGGTCATGGTTTTGCCGATGGTGGCGGTCAGTTTGCGCAAGGCCTGAGACATGAGCCTGGCCTGCAGCCCCATGTGCGCATCGCCCATCTCGCCCTCGATCTCGGCCCGAGGGACCAACGCCGCGACGCTGTCGATGACCATCACATCGATGGCGCCGCTGCGCACCAACATATCGGCGATTTCCAGGGCCTGTTCGCCGGTATCGGGTTGAGAAACCAGTAGTTCGTCACAGTTGACGCCCAGCTTTCGCGCATAGATCGTATCCAGGGCATGCTCGGCATCGATGAAGGCAGCGATGCCGCCCTGTTTTTGGGCATTGGCCACCGCATGCAGGGCCAAAGTCGTCTTGCCCGAAGACTCGGGACCGAACACCTCGATGACACGCCCCCGGGGCAAACCGCCGATTCCCAAGGCACGATCCAGTTCGATGGAACCGGTGGAGATAACGGGTATGTTCTTTATGGGACGGGCGCCCAGTTTCATGATCGCGCCTTTACCGAACTGGCGTTCGATCTGCCCCATGGCAGCATCGACGGCCTTGGTTTTATCTGGCGAAATGGCCATCCTCACCTCCCCTATTGATCCAAAGCCCGACATCATACCCGGCTTTGATCATGTGTCGATTTCTCGTGTTATCGCCCCACCCCCGCCAGATCGGCGGTGTGTAGCAGCGTATAGTCGGCGCCGGTTGGTTTCAGAACACTTCGATAAAGCCTTATCTGGTTGACCCCAAAGGGTTCGGACGCCGCTTCTTTCAACGGTTCGAGTAGCGCGTCGAGTAATTTTGGATCCGGCCGCCGACGCGCCCGCCCGAGGGTCAAGTGGGCACGAAAGGGGCGCCGTTCACGTTTGAAACCCAGCGCTACCAATGTTAATTCGAGATTGTGGTATAACGATGCCAGCTGATTTAGGTCGCCAGTCAATCCCACCCAAAGCACCTTTGCCTGCCGACGATTCGGAAACGTCCCGCACCCCTTGGCGGATAATGTAAACGGGGCGATTGACCGGGCCACGGCATCCAAACAGCCGCTTATCGCCGGAACCATGGACGGATCACTATTCCCCAAGAATTTGACCGTCAGATGGATATTGGCCGCCGGTATCCAACGAATGTCAGTCATCATCGGCCGAAGCCGTTGTTGAATCGCTTTTAGGAATTCGGTCACCCGATCGGGAACCGGCAAGGCGATAAACGTTCTCAGCGTGTCGGCCATGGCGGTTTTTCCAGAGTCATCATCCACCCGAAGGCAGAGTGAATTGGGGTTCGCCCAACTCGAAGGATCCCGCCCCGATCCATTGTTTCAGGGTATCGGCGATCTGCCGGGCCTTGACCATACTGGACAGGGGAACCGTGGGGATGTCCCGGCCTTGGAAACGGACGCTACCACTTTTCAGTTCCGCATAACTGACCTGCCCCAGGTTACTGGCCTTGCCCTTGGGATAATCGTTGCCGTAGTCCACGATCTGGGTAAAGATCTGATCATCGGTAACCGCCGTAAACCCGGCCATCTCGGCGTTAAGGATGGGGATGGGAATGCCGACGCCCACCGCCAGCGAACATCCGTAGCCCTGGATACTGACCCCCACGAGCCAATCCGGACTCATCTGTTTCATATCGCCCATGACCCATAGCGTGCCGGCCGGGGTAAGCGGCGTTCCGTTGGGGGCGCGTTTCACATCAAACCGATGTTGGGTGCCATGCCAGGTGACATAACCAATCCCACCGCCCAGGAAAATCCGCGTTCCCAGGCCGATGGTACGGTAATAGGGGTCGTTGAATAGCGGGCTCAACTGACCGGCAGAGCAGTAATTGGCATTGCCTGCACCGGGTTTCAAGGTACCCATGTAAGTATAGACGGTTTTCTTGGTCAGGTTAACCGCACAATTGTAATTCTGGTAGCCGTTTCTGGGGTTGCATAAGGTGGCCTGGGGCAATGTCTTGATGGTCACGGCCTTTTCGAATTCCCGCCGCGGATAGCAATCCGTCCCATAGGCCGTGGCCTTGAGGTAAACCTTTTTTCCAGCCACCAAATCTTGAATCACATGGCCGCCGCCATAAAGAAATTCGCCGGGGTAGACCTTGTTGAGGGGATCATCCTCACAAGGTTCGGTGGCCCCCAAAAAGCAGTCCACGGCGGCGATCCCACCGTACGCCGGCACATTGTTGAACCACGCCTTGGCAGCCTTGATTCCCGGCACGCTGTGGCCAAAATTGATGAACGCACCGGATGAACACATGGGCGAAAAGGTCCCTGTCGTGACCACGTCCACCTGACGTGCCGCCTCTTCGGTGCCGTTGTCTTTGACGATGTCGATCATTTCTTCGGCGGTGACCACGACCACGTCGCCGGTTCGGATTTTTTCATTGATTTGCTGGTAGGTTTTTTGGACCTTACGGGTTCCCATAGACTAGTCTGCTCCTATCTTGATTGTGCGTCTTCGACTTTGCTGGTGATGTTATTTTTTATCCATGCCGCATCCCACCATTCCACGGGGTTGACATAAGTTTGATGAATCATGGCACCGTAATGCAGGTGGTCTCCACCGGCCAGCCCGGTCATGCCGGTCTTGCCGATAATTTGTCCCTTATCGACTAGCTGGCCCTCCGTCACATCGATGGCACTCAAATGGGAATAGAGCGTGAACAGGCCCAATCCGTGATCCAGAATGACGGTATTACCATAGATTCCACGGTCACCGGTAAAAACGACTTTCCCGCGATTGGCCGCCGGCACCGGCGCATGGGCAGTGGATGCCAGATCGATGCCCATGTGAACCTGACGATCGACCACTTTTCCGTTATAGAAATACGTCCGGTGATCGGCAAAACGGGCCCGATTGGCGGAACGGGGCAAGCGTTGGAACGGTCCGTCCCACAATATTTGGCGTTCCGGTTGGGCCGTGACCTGAAACACCGCTTCACTGTCCATGCGACGCAGTTCCCGATTGACCTTAAGAAAGAGATCGAGCGGGTTATTGGCGGCCGATTCGGAGAAATAAGGTTCGAAATCCGGCATCTTGGAATTGAAGAAACGATCCGAAAGGTTGATTGCATCCTTTCTGAACGATCTGGCGTTAATGTGATGGACCATGCCGGCAGTGGATCGGTTGCCGGCTCGATCTTCCGCACTGACCGCAATGGGTGTTTTTTTCCCTTGCCGGTAGTCAAGCGCGAAAAATGCCATGTAAACCGCTGGGTCCTTAAAATGACCGGCAAAGCCGGGGTAAAAACGATCTCCCACGCTCACACCGCTGACCGGGCATTCCTCTGAAAGCCGATAAATCGCCAAGCCGCTGCCGCCTTGGTTGATGTTATGGGCGTGACTGACCAGACTGATGGTGGGGGCTTGGGTATCAATCTGGATCTCTTTCTCCAGATAAACCCGATTTCCTTTGCCCCATTTGCGCAGCGAATAATCCCATGCCACCACGCGGATCATACCTTTGCCGTCGGTCAGGTTCATTGCCTGGGGAGAAATCGTCGCCGTCACCGTGACCCCTTTTTCCTTGCCTCCGGCGAAAAACCCCGCCGATGGGAACGTTCGTTGCAGGATCTCAACCTCCCGCCCGCCGGAAAGTAACCCCATCCATATTTTTCGAATACCGCTGCCGGCATCGGACACGGACAGGGAAACCGTTCGCGACGCGCCGATAAACGGAGATTCAAGCCCGACGTCGAGGGTTGGTGGCGTGCCTTCCATACGGATAATGGCCAGCCAGACGGCCGGGACGCTAACCAACAAAACAAGCGTAATCACCAATATCGGTTTGAAAGAACTTCCTTTTTTGTTCAACGATAGGTTCCTTTCGGTATTTGCTGCTGATCGTTTCGGAAAAACATTTTCAGGCAAAAAACATGAAGGATTTCAAAAACTGGCCGATCATAAGGGTATAGCCATCCAGAACGGTATCGAATCATCACCTTAAGAGGGTCACAATAACAGTTAAGTCACCGGTAATCAAGGCAAAGTTTTTCTCAGCTTGACTTTTTAACCGCCTGCGGATACATAAGAAATCAGGATGTTGAATCAACAGAAAGTCGATTATCAATGAAAACCCAAACGCCTTTTTTCCTGATCAGTGGACCCTGTGTTATCGAGGATGAGGATGTCACGCTGCGAATCGCCACCCGCCTCAAGGAGATGACCGATCGATTGGGAATTCCCTTTACCTTCAAAGCCTCGTACGACAAGGCCAATCGTACCTCCATTTCCTCTTTTCGGGGGCCTGGCATGCAGGCGGGGCTCGAGATATTGGCCAACGTGAAAGCGTCTCTTGGTGTGTCGATCCTCTCGGATGTTCACCGCATTCATGAAGTCGCACCGGCCGCTGAAGTTTTAGATGTTATCCAAATCCCGGCCTTCCTTTGCCGCCAAACCGATCTGATTCTGGCAGTGGCCAAAACCGGCAAAACCGTCAATGTGAAAAAGGGGCAATTTTTAGCGCCTTGGGACATCACCAATATCATCGAAAAGATACAATCGGTTTCCAGCGTCCAGCCCATGATCACCGAACGGGGGGTCATGTTCGGATACAACAATCTGGTGGTGGATTTCCGCGGCATCGCAATTATGCAGCAAACCGGCTGCCCGGTGATCTTCGATGCCACCCACAGCGTACAATTACCCGGCGGCGCGGGAACGCGTTCCGGTGGGCAGCGTGAATTCGCCCCGGTGCTGGCCCGGGCGGCCGTTGCGGCCGGTGCGGATGGTATCTTCCTCGAAGTTCATGAAAACCCCGACAAGGCGCTTTGTGATGGCCCCAATTCACTGCCGTTGGACCAATTACCCGACTTGTTACGCCAGCTAAAATCCATCAAGAGTGCCCTTGCCAGCTGATATCATCCCATGACACACACCTTTTTGAAAAAAATTGCATTACTGCTGTTGGATGTCGATGGTGTACTCACCACCGGCCAGGTGATCTATGATGATGCCGGGCAGGAAACCAAGGTATTCGATGTTCGGGACGGGCTGGGGTTGCGCCTGCTGGCCGAGGCGGGCATCCCCGTCGGCATCATCACCGGTCGCCGATCCATGGCCCTCGTGCACCGCTGTAACAATTTGGGAATTACCCTCCTGAAGGACGGTGTTCGAGATAAGGCGGCGGCCCTTGAAAAGATACTCCAAGAGACCGGTGTATCCGCCTCGCAAACCGCTTTCGTCGGCGATGATTTGCCGGATTTGCCGGTGATGCGACGGGTGGGAATACCCATTGCGGTGGGGGATGCCCATGACTTGGTTAAACAGATGGCATCATGGACGACCCATGCCCGGGGGGGGCACGGGGCGGTACGTGAAATCAGCGAAGGCATCCTTAAGGCCCGGGGAGAATGGGACGCCCTGATTCAAAGGCTATTCACATGAACAAGCAGCGGCTGATCAGGCGTTTGCTGCTGGCGGTAGTGGTCGTGGCGCTGACCACCGTGGTGGTCGTTTTCGTTGGTTATCGGCAGGTGACCCAGAATCCAGACATCCTCTTATCGAAAATGGAGAAAGAGGCGGACATGCATCTCAGCAAGATTCGTCAAACCGCAACGAAAAACGGCATCCGTGAATGGCATATGGATGCCGAATCCGCCACGCTATTAACGGGCAAGCAAACCATGCTACTGGTAAAGCCCACGGTAGAAGTATTTATGACCGACGGAGACAACGTCCACTTGACGGCTGACAAAGGGATCATCTATACCGATTCCAATCGCTTGGCCGTTTCAGGCAACGTCGTGGCCAACTCACGCCTTTATCGGTTTCGCACGGAATCGGTCGTTTACACCCCTGAAACGCGCGAACTGATAGCCGATAACCGCGTGCATGTATCAAGCGGCACGGTCACGCTCAGGGCCAACACCATGGCCATGAATGTCAAGACCGGCATCACCGCCTTCGAGGGGAATGTGGAAGGAACGATCTGTGAGGATCTTGAGCTGTAGCCGTTCGCCCTGGTCGGGGTTGATTCGGATCTGTTTTGTGGTGTGGCTGTGCTGGCCCAGTTGGGTACTATCGGCAGCCACGGATTCGCCCAAGCCGCCACCAAAGGAAGCACCGGCAAAGAAAATCCATATCACCGCCCAGCGGCTTGTATCGGATTCTCGGCATAACATGGCTGAATTCATTGGCAATGTTAGTGCCCGTCAGGGAGACACGGTGATTACCGCGGACCGCCTCAAGATTATTTTCAGCGGCCAGTCCAAGAGTGGCGAGACCTCGCCAGCGCAGTCCCTGGAGCGCTTGGTGGCCGCCGGAAACGTAAAAATTAAATTTGACAATAGGCTTGCCGTTGCCCAGCAGGCAGTATATATAACAGCTCAGCGTGTGTTGACCCTGACTGGTCCCGACGCCACGATTACCAGTGGAGACAACACCATCAGCGGTGAAACGATCACGTTTTACAGGGACGATGGGCGGTTTACCGTCGAGGGCGGACCCGAGGGGCGGGTGAAAGCCGTTATCCTCCCGGAAGATTCGGGGCTGGAATGATTGGGTGAGCATGGCTTTATCTGTGACGTTCAAGATAATGTTTTTGGCAAGGCCAGAGGGAGGAAGCTGTATAGGCAATACCGCGACGACCGATAACGCCGCCCAAAAACATCATTATCTTGAATCTCAGGGAAGCGATGATGGCCACCCTGTCGGTTAGTGAACTGGTTAAAATCTACCGAGGCCGGCGAGTCGTCGATTGCGTCAGCCTCGGTGTGAAAAGCGGAAAAGTCATCGGTCTATTGGGGCCCAACGGCGCCGGCAAGACAACGACTTTCTATATGACTGTCGGCCTGGTGAAACCGGACGGCGGAAAAATATTCCTTGATGAAACGGACATCACGGAATATCCCATGCATATCCGTGCCAAAGCCGGCGTCGGATATTTACCGCAGGAGGCTTCCATCTTCCGGAAGCTGACCGTTCGGCAGAACATAATGATCATTCTCGAAACCCTGCCGTTAGATCGACGGCAACGAAATGATCGTGCCGACGGCCTGCTCGAAGAGCTGGGAATTACCCATGTGGCCGATTCCAAGGCTGCGGTGCTTTCCGGTGGCGAACGTCGTCGACTGGAGATATCCCGCGCGTTGGCCACAGAACCGGCATTCATGCTTCTCGATGAGCCATTTGCCGGGATCGACCCATTGGCAGTGATTGATATCAAAAAAATTATTGCCCATTTGAAGTCACGTAACATTGGGATTCTGATTTCCGATCACAATGTCCGTGAAACATTGGGCGCCTGTGACTCGGCTTTTATCTTGAGCGATGGCAAGGTGATTGAAAACGGCACGCCGGAACAAATCGCGACCAGTGAAGTCGCCAAGCGGATCTACTTAGGAGACGAATTTACACTTTAAGATGGCAATCGAACTCAGACAACAACTCAAACTGACCCAGCAGTTGATCATGACGCCGCAGCTTCAAATGGCAATCAAATTGCTTCAGCTGTCCCGTCTTGAACTGGTGGATACCGTCCGTCAGGAGTTGGAGGAAAATCCAACTTTAGAAGAAGTTCAGGAAACCCCTGACAGGGCCAAAGAAGGCGATGTCGAGGAAACACCTGCACCCACCGTCGAAGAAGCCCGGGAAGTTACCATCGATGAAAAAATCAACGATGATATCGACTGGAGTAATTATATCGACGAGTACAATTCACCGGGCAAGGTCAATTTCGAGGCTGAGAATCGGGAAGCGCCACAATACGAAGCGTTTGTTTCCTCGAAGGAATCGCTTAGCGATCATCTTTTATGGCAATTGCTGATGCTCTCACCCACCGATATTGAGAAGCAAGTCGGCAGTCTGATCATCGGGAACCTGAATCGTGACGGCTATCTGCAATTAACGGTCGAGGAATTGTGCGAACAAAGCGGTGTTTCCATCGAAATGGTCGAAGACGTTCTGGAAACCATGCAATCCTTCGATCCGGTGGGTGTCTGCACCAGGGATCTGCGCGAATGTCTCTTGCTCCAGGCCCGGATGCTGGAATTGGAGGATAGTCTAGTTACGGATATCATCTCCGACCATTTGAAAAATCTGGAGAACAAGAATTTCAAGGCGATCTGTAAGGCCCTGAAAGTAAAATTAAAAGATGTCATTACCGCAGTCAACGTAATTCGTGCCCTAGAGCCCAAACCCGGTCGACAATTCAGCGAGGAGACCCCGCATTATATTATCCCGGATATTTATGTATACAAAAGCGAAGACGATTTTGTGATCGTCCTGAACGACGATGGAATGCCCAAGTTACGGGTCAACCCGTTCTATAAACGGGCCATCACCCGGAAAAATGAAGTCAGCGCCAACGCCAAGGATTATATTCGCGATAAAATGCGTTCCGCCGCCTGGCTCATCCGCAGCATTCACCAGCGCCAAAAAACCATCTATAAGGTCATGGAGAGTATCCTCAAATTTCAACGGGAATTTTTCGAGAAAGGCGTGGCGCACCTCAAACCGATGGTCCTGCGCGATGTGGCTGAGGATATCGATATGCATGAGTCCACCATCAGCCGGGTAACCACGAACAAATATGCGCACACCCCCCAAGGTATTTTCGAGCTCAAGTACTTTTTCAACAGCTCCATCAAGCGCGTTCACGGCGAGGATATCGCCTCGGCCAGCGTACAGGCCAAAATCAAGAAACTGATCGAAAGCGAAAACCCCAAAAAGCCATACAGTGACAGCAAAATGGCTGAATTGCTCAAGGCCGACAACATCAATATTGCCCGTCGAACAGTCGCCAAGTACAGAGAAATGATGGGTATCTTATCTTCCAGCAAACGCAAGCAATTTTAATGATCTACTGGCCAATCGACCATAGGATTGACACCCTTCGGGTTTCATGGACCGCAGACGGGCGTGTCACCCCCGGTTGAATTGACTTGACGGCAGGAACCCAACAAAGGAGGCGCCATGAATACATCCGTTAGATTTAAAAATCTCGAATCCTCCGACGCCCTTAAAGCCTATGTCACCGAAAAGCTGGACCGAATGGACAAATATTTCAACGGCCCCGCCGAAGCCAATGTCGTGCTTTCCATCGAAAAGTTTCGTCATAGTGCTGAAATCAACATTATCGGGGATCGTCTGGCCATCAATGGCAAGGAAGAAACAGAGGAGATGTATTCAGCCATTGATATGGTGCTGGACAAATTGGAGGTCCAGATCAAAAAGAACAAGCAAAAAAGCCGTGATTATCGTCCCAAAGGAAAAAGCGGTGCCATGTCTATGGCAGACGTCGTCGAGGACGGGTCCCCCCCCCCCCGCGTGCGGATCCACCACATCGACTACAAACCCATGGATGTCGATGAAGCCGTCATGCAAATGGATCTAATCAAGGACAATTTTTTGGTTTTTACCAATGCCCGAACCGATGCCGTTAACGTCCTCTATCGGCAAAAAGACGGCAACTATGGATTGATTCAACCCCGCCCGTAAAGGGGAAAATTGAAGGGGGCAACCGCCACGAGCGTGATGCGATACAAAGCAGATGGGGGCGTCGGGCAACCGTTTTTCAGTTAGAATGGCAACCCCAAAAAAACAATCAATGATCCATAAAATGCCTGATCGGATAAAACTGCGATGAAAATTCTGGATGTACTCGAAAAAGAAGCGATTCTGGTAGATCTGCAAGCCAAAGACAAGATCGGCATTTTGAATGAACTGGTCGCCCCGATCGCCCGCATCACCGGTATCGACCAAAACGAAATCGTTCGGGTGCTGATGGAACGTGAACGATTGGGGAGCACCGGCATTGGGAGCGGTATCGGCATTCCGCATGGTAAGCTGAAGAATCTGGACAGATTGGTACTGGGATTCGGCTTGAGTCGGCAAGGCGTGGATTTCGAATCCATGGACGGCTACCCGACGCACTTGTTCTTTCTGCTACTTACCCCTGAACACGCTACCGACCTTCATCTGAAGTTGCTGGCCCGCGTCTCTCGGTTACTGAAAAAAGAACCGCTCAAAGAAATGATGATGAAAGCCACCCGTGCCGATAAAATTATCACCATTATCGGCGAGGATGATGAGGACTTTTAGCTTCATTCAAATCACTCTGAATTACCCGCGTTCCTTTTGACGAGGAAGAACCGAGCTGTGAAAGATCCATTGATCACGATCATTACAGGAAAAGCCGGATCCGGCAAAAGCACGGCAATGGCTGCTTTCGAGGACTCGGGCTATTACTGCGTGGATAACCTGCCAATCGCCCTGCTGCCGACATTTCTCGCGTTACCCATCGACGATGCAGGGACCTATACCGGCTTCGCCTTCGGCATGGACCTGAGGGAAAAGGAGTTCATCCATCAGTATGAATCCGTTTTTAAAAAGTTGGAAGACGACGGGTTTCGATTGCGGATCATTTTTATCGATGCCGATGAAAAAACCCTGCTCAGGCGATACAGTCAAACGCGGCGGACGCATCCGTTAGCTATCAACAAAAGCATCATCGAAGCCATCGCCGAGGAAGAGGTTGCCCTATCCGCACTACGGTGCCGGGCAGATACGATCATCGACACCTCGGACCTGAATATTCATGAACTCAAGGCCATCATGCGCAAGATTGCCGATACGGGCAACATTCACTCACCATTGAGGGTTCAGATCATTTCCTTTGGCTTCAAGTTTGGTTTGCCTGTGCATGCCGATTTGGTCATGGATGTCCGATTTCTAAAGAACCCCTATTTCGTGGACTCACTGCGCCCACTTAGCGGAGAAACGGAAAAAATCCGCGCTTTTGTCTTGAATAATGATAAAACCTGTTTATTTTTACAGAAATATTTCGATCTCTTGGACGCATTGATTCCCCAATATGAAAATGAAGGCAAAGCATACCTCACCATTGCCATCGGCTGTACGGGAGGTCGACACCGTTCCGTGGTGATCGCCAGAGAATTGTGTGATCATCTGACGGAGTCGGGTTGCAAGGCGGAACTGACCCATCGCGATATCGACAAATCCCTTTCATAACGAAAGAGACCCAAGGTTCCGTTATCCCAAATTTATGGATTGAGAGACATAAAAAAATGATTGGCGTTTTAGTCGTTACGCATTGTCGCCTCGGAGACGCATTGATCGAAGCCGTAGAATTCATCATGGGTGAGCCTCCAGAGGCCATGGCCGCCGTTTCCATCGATTTGAATGAAAATGCTGATAAATTGCGCAATAAGCTTGCCGATGCAATTAAAAAATTGAAGAGTGATGAGGGCACGCTGATTCTAACCGATATGTTCGGCGGAACCCCTTCCAATTTAAGCTACTCCTTCCTCGAAGAGGGGCGTATCGAAGTCGTCTCCGGGGTCAACTTGCCGATTCTGATTCGGGCCGCCGGTGCGCGTAAGCGGCAATCATTGACCGAATTGGCGACGAACATCGAAGCCTTTGGGAAAAAAAGTATTTCCATGGCCAGTGGCATCCTCAAAGGAAACAAACGTGGATGATTGTTCATGCCTTTCACCAACTGACGGTTTTTAAACCATGCGTGAAACCCCATAAGGAGGCAACATGAGCATAAAGATAGGGATCAACGGTTTTGGTAGAATCGGTCGGATGGTATGTCGCGCCGCCATGACCCATCCCGAGGTGGAAGTGGTGGCGATCAATGACCTTACCGATGCAACCACCATGGCACATCTGCTGCAGTACGACTCCGTCCACGATAAACTGAATGTCTCTGTGCAGGCCAAGGAAGGCGCCATCGAAGTGGATGGTAAAACCATCGCCTACACCGCCATCAGGGATCCCGAAAAAATTCCTTGGAAGGAATACGGGGTGGATATCGCTTGTGAATGCACCGGTCTTTTCAGGGATCGTGACAGTGCCGCCAAGCACCTTACCGCCGGTGCACGAAAAGTTATTATTTCCGCGCCGGCGCAACGGCCGGATGTGACCATCGTCATGGGGGTCAACGCCAATACCTACGACCCCCAACATCATCATGTGATTTCCAATGCATCCTGCACCACCAACTGCCTGGCGCCGGTCGCCAAGGTGCTGATGGAAAATTTCGGCATCCAAAGCGGGCTGATGACCACCATTCACTCCTATACCGGTGATCAACGCTTGCTCGACTTTCCCCACAAGGATCTCCGGCGGGCCAGGGCCGCCGCGCTTTCCATGATTCCCACCACGACCGGTGCAGCCAAGGCCGTGGCGCTGGTGCTTCCCGAACTGGAAGGCAAACTCAACGGTCTGGCCATTCGGGTACCAACGCCCAATGTCTCCATCGTCGATGTGGTCGTAAATGTAGAAAAAAGCGGCGTTACGGGTTCCGATGTCAATGAAGCCCTCAAGGAAGCCGCCGACGGTCCACTCAACGGCATCTTGGGATATAGTGACCTGCCCTTGGTTTCCACGGACTTCAACGGGTGCCCGCTTTCTTCCATCGTCGATGCCCAGACGACTTATGTTGTCGGCAATATGGTCAAAGTGCTCTCATGGTACGACAATGAAAGCGGGTACTCCAACCGAATGATCGACCTTGCCGCCATGATTGGCAAACAATTTTGAATCGTGGCCTGGGTTGTCGGTTGTGATTTTTTTAAAAAAGGAGAGAAAAACCGATGAGCAGTCGAACGCCATTGATTGCCGGTAATTGGAAAATGCATAAAACCGGATCGCAAGCGGTCGAGGCAGTCGAAGAACTTAAAAAGCGGGTCAAAACCGCTGCGAATGTAGAAATCATGATTGCGCCGCCGTTTACCGCCCTTTACCAGGTGAGTCGCGCATTGGCGGGAAGCGCCATTGCCTTGGGCGCGCAGAACCTGCATTGGGAAAAGCAAGGGGCCTATACCGGTGAAATATCGACGGACATGCTTGTGGATGCGGGCTGCACGCATGCCATCATCGGCCACTCCGAACGACGGCAATATTTTGGTGAGACCGACCTGACGATCAATCGCAAAATTAAGGCCGCGTTGCTGGCTGAGCTGATCCCCGTTTTCTGTATCGGCGAGACGGAAGCGCAGCGCAAAGCCGGTGAAACATTTTCTGTGCTTGACAAACAGGTTCGAGATGGTCTAAAAGACTTTGTTTTTAGTGATCTAGATAATTTGATTATCGCCTACGAACCCGTATGGGCCATCGGCACCGGGCTCACCGCCACTCGCGAGCAAGCCCAGGAGGCCCATAAAAACGTCAGATCACTGATCGAAACGCTTTTTGGAAACGAGCTGGCCGGTTCCATCCGGATTCTTTACGGGGGTAGCGTCAAACCCGATAATGTGTGTGCACTGATGGAAATGCCCGATGTCGATGGCGCGCTGGTTGGCGGAGCCAGCCTTGATCCGGATACATTTAGCCAGCTGGTCTTTTTCAATGAAAAATGATTAGCTTTAAAGACGATAACGAATGTCAATAATATTAGTAGTCATCCATGTAGTTGTCTGTGTCGCCTTGATCATGATCGTTTTGCTCCAAACCGGCAAGGGAGCAGACATGGGAGCGGCCTTTGGTGGCGGCAGCAGCCAGACACTGTTCGGAAGCACGGGAGCATCGACATTTTTAAGTAAGGCGACCACCATGGCCGCCATCGTATTCATGATCACCTCCCTGACCCTGGCCTATATGTCAGGAGGTAAGACCGTGAAGTCAGTGGTTTCGGATGTAGCCGTACCCGTTGAACAACAGCAAGAGGCAGCGCCGACACAAACAGAAGGGACTACGCCGGATACCGGTGCGCAATCCGGAACGGGCACCGGTTCGCAAGCAGAATAACGATACACATGTAATCATGCCGAGGTGGTGGAATCTGGTAGACACGCTATCTTGAGGGGGTAGTGACCGACGGTCGTGCGGGTTCAAGTCCCGCCCTCGGCACCATAAATACACTATAAAAACGGGGACTTACAGATACGTAATCCCCGTTTTTCGTTGGCCAAATGTTGGCCAACTTTTTCTCATGGACTTCTTCCCCACCGTAGTAATTCCGTGAATATCATCGAACGATTAACCAACCCAATATAACTTTCCGCTAAAAAATTATTCCGACCTACAGCGGTCTCAACATTAATGACAAAATGTGTCCCACCAGCACCCCACCTTCCCTGGTTACGATTTGCCGAGCCTCGTTGACACGGACCTTTTGCGCTTTACGTTGATCATTATTGACCGCTGATAACGCCAAGGAATTTGGAGGTGACGCATGAAAGTCTGTATTTTTGGAGCAGGTGCCGTAGGGGGCTATTTTGGTGGGCGATTGGCGCAGGCGGGCATTGATGTCACCTTTATCGCGCGGGGTGCACATCTTGATGCCATAAAAACCCATGGCCTAAACGTAAAAAGCATCAACGGCGATTTTACCGTCCAACCGGCCAAGGCGACGGACCGACCTGAAACGGTCGGCACGGTCGACGTTGTATTGTGCTGTGTAAAATCATGGCAGGTCCCGGAGGCTGCCAAGCAAATGCGTGCGATTGTCGGGCCAGAGACCGTGGTCATTCCACTCCTGAACGGGGTGGAAGCCCACGACATGCTATCAAGAGCCCTGGGTGCGGATTATGTGATGCCCGGACTCTGCAAGCTGATCACCATGATTGACAGTCCTGGGTATATTCGCCATGCCGGTGCCGATCCTTACTTGGCTTTCGGTGAAGTCGACGGTTCGCTTAGTGAACGTGGAGAAAAGGTGGCCCGCATATTCGCTTGGGCCAAGGGAGTGAACGTCCATCTTTCCCAGAACATTATTTCCCAACTCTGGCAAAAATTCATGCTGATTGCGCCATGGAGCGGTATGGGCGCACTAACCCGATCTCCAATTGGTGTAATCCGTAGCATGCCGGAAACAAGAACCATGCTCATGGGTTCAATCTGCGAGGTGTACGACGTTGCGCGGGCCAATGGTGTCGACATCGATGATAAAGCAATGCAAGAAACTATGGATTTCATCGACAGCCTACCGCCGGAAGGAACCGCCTCGATGCAGCGTGACATCATGTCAGGCCGGCCATCGGAACTGCACGAGCAATGCGGAGCCGTGGTTCGGTATGGTGAACTTGCCCAGGTTCCGACCCCGGTCACCAGGTTTACCTATCACAGCCTTTTGCCGCTTGAACGCAATGCGAGGGGTGAGCTGCCAAATACCTAAATACGTTTCACCAAGCGTTTCGTTTCGATTTGCAAGGAAGCATCCAATAACAAAAAGTCGGCAGATTTTCAGGCTACTTCCTTGAAATAAGAAAAGTGAACAGTCCCCATCCAAATTTCATTTTGTCCAAAAATGATCGCCGGCCCCAATCATCCATATTATTAACGCAAAAGTGTGTTCCGCCGCCACCTACATCACCCGGGTTACGATCTGCCCTTCTGCCACGATATGCCAACCAAGTCAGTCCCCCTACCCTGTCCAGGTCTCGATGTACGGTCGTCATGGTCCGGCTTTCGCGCCCGTTTTGACCATCGTGCCAGACTGTAATTGGGACCATCACGGTTTTCCATCTATCGACATGGATTCGATTAGTTCCAACAGCTCAATAACCTACTGTAAATTCATCCAAAATAAGTAAAAATAGCCTAAGCAAAAAGGCAGAGCCCCGTTAGAGGCTCTGCCGTGTACCGCTAAATCAGCGGATTTGATTCTTGCGCCTGTTATTTCGAAGCTCTGCCGTTTAGTGTGCCCTCAAATTTTGCATTTGGCACCGGCGATACATTTGTTGACGAAGTAAGCCAGAGTAATGAGCGTCAGTGTCGTTCCGATCATGGGGCACCTTCCTTTCAATTATCCTGCTACATCGATTCCCGGATCACATCCCAGATGGGGGTCTTTGTTTTCGCACTGGAAGTTGGCTTCGCGGGTATCAACGTGTCCTTCGTTCCTGTCGTCACTGTAGTCCTGAACTTTATTCTCGGCCATGGTATCACCTCATTGGTTGTTTTTTATGTTGTTGGTGTTCCGTCTTGCTTAGTCAAAAGATACATCATCAAGTGGCTGAGGCAATGTGAGCCGGTTGGCTGGGTGGTGGTAGGTGGATACTCTCAGTTGGCCGGCGCTTCTTGCATATCGGGCAGAAAGATTCTATTCGTTTCCTGTTGCAAATGACCAAACCCATTTTCCGCCCGGCGCCGAAATCATGACCTATTCACCCGACATCGACCAGACCGTCCAAGACATCATCGCTGACATGCCCCTGAAGGAAAAGGCTGCTATCGCCTCTACAAAATAATGAAAACGGTCTGCATGAAAAGAGGAGCCCCCACAGCATTATTCACCGTGGGGGCTTATGGGAGGAGTGGGGTTTTTGAGGAGTTGTTTATTGTTCCACCGACCCTATAGAACCGGACTCTCCGGTATGGTTACATTGGCAAAATAATTTTATCCCGCCGGCCACATGCCGCCTGGAACAACCATCCGCCCATTAAGGCATCGAATTTTTTTTTCTAATCCACGGCGCGCTGACCCATTGAATTCAATTTAAATTCAGCCATTTTCAGCGATTACTCATAAAAACCGCTCAAGCTGAAGGCAAAAAAGGCAGATACAAAGATAATGGTTATCTAACAGATATCATTGAAAACCGTTCCATACTAAAAATATCCGCGGAGCAAAGCCATGAGCCAGAATCCGTCAAAACAGGATGCCGCAACTGAACCCGCCCTACCCTCCCCCTGGATTGAGGGAGACATTCCACGTCGCAAAGGGAGCTGCAACGTCCTGTTAATCGCGCCGCATGGGCATCCGAAAAATGATGGAAGGACCTACACGATTACAAGGAAGGCTGCAGACACGCTCGGTTCATACGCGATCGTCAACAAAACCTACCAGAAACCGCCGTTCAGAAAGAACAAAGATGATAGCTACGTTATGGTGAATGGCAAAAAGGTTCGCCATGCTCCTGATAAAACAAAAAAATGGATCAACCTAAATCGAAAAAATCAGGTCGAGCAACATCTTGATTCCGAGTTTAAAGGCCCACTACACGACATCGTCAATGAAATCATTAAAAAATTCGGTAATGCGATCGTTATCTGGATTCATGGCATTGATGATGGCAATCTCACTGCTAAAAATACTCAAGGCAGCCCGCCAAGTATGGATGCGCTGATTGGAATCGGTCAAGGTACCCCAAACAGACTAACTGCCAACAAGAAAACCGTTGAAAAATTGATTAAATGCCTTTCATCTAATTCAGTCAAACCCATAAAAGCTGCTCTTGCAAAGAAGGATTCGGATTATTGCGGCTGGCATGAAAACATCATGAATCAGTTTTTCAGGGATGAATACGGACGTGATAAGGTTGAGTCCATCCAGATCGAAATCAAGAGAACGGGATTTCGGGAGTCAGAGAAGCATGCGGCTACGACTGCCGAAGCCATAGCAGATGCTATCGCCACAATGACCAATCAGAAACCTCAAGAAAAAACCAAGCATTCATCTTCGGACAGCGCTGTCCAAAATGCAGCAATCCAGGAAATCAAAGCCGGTGAGATTGACTTAGAAAACCGCTAATTCAAAGCGAGGATCGATGAAATTGATCCCGAATCGGTTGAATTCAAGCGCCTGGTAGGATCCATCCGAAAGAACGGTATCTTGAATAACATCATCGTCAGGAAGTGGACCAGCCATGATGGGAAACCCTATCAGCTGATATCAGGCTTCCGTAGGATAGCAGCGCTGAAGTCAGTAAAAGATGATCCTGCTGTCTTCGAGGATGAACCCATCTGGGCAAGGGTTCTGGATGCCACGGTATCGAATGATGACGCCTACCGAATCAGCTTTACGGAAAATCTAGCCCGAAAGGACTTGTCCTTGTGGGAGATCGCCCAAGCTTGCGCAGAGATCAAAAGACAAAAAGAAACAAAAGGCGGTATGAATTCAGGTGATATCGAAAAACACATAGCCAACTTGATTCAGAAAGATGATAGAACTGTCCGTCGGTATCTGAAACTGGCATCAATTCAGGATGATAAAATCAAGGAGGCCGTCCATACAGGCGACATCACCCCGACAACCGCCTTAGATATCGGTAATAAGAGCCTTGATGAAGACGATATTGCAGCCATTTTGTTGCACATCAAAAAATTCCCTAAAACAACGCGCACCTTTGTTAACTTCTATAATAATCTGGAAGTGTGCTCTAAATGGTCTAAATTATCTATCGCCATTATACTGAACTGCCCGAATGCTGATAAATTCCTTTCATTAGAAAAAAAAGAGCTACTCAAAAGGATTGTTCATCGAAAAAAAGGCAGCGAGAAACCAGTTGCAGAGGTCTTAAGAGGTGAAGCCGGATCTCTTGCCAAACCTATTCCTGCAATGGATACCGAAGCGCACAGAAAATCATTTCAGTACCGATTTGCCTAAGCATCAAACCCGATATCAAATAAGATTGCCAAGGCTTTTAAGAAATCCAATATAGATGCCAAGTTAAAAATAAAGCCAATGCGGGGGAATCAAGTTTCATTGATGATTTCTGCGCCAGTTGATCAAATTCACCAGGCAATAAGCCTCATCTCGAGTGAAGCAGGGGATAAATTCACTTCTCTTAAAAAGCATCTTGAAAGCAGGGTCTCGACAAAGAAAACCACAAAAGGCTGGGATATCATAAAAATAAAAAATGATGCCGGGGATGAGGTCGATGCTGTTGCACCACTGATCATCTCTGCCAGTCGTAGAAACGACACCCCTGCTCATCACGACCAGTGGTTCATAGCGGGTTTTAAAAGATGTCATCTTGGAGTGCCCCAAAAAATTAGATACGTTTCTTTTGAAAAAGCGCGATTAATCGTTTTCTGGACGAAAGACCCTGAGCCAATATTAGAAAACCTTGATAACTTTGATAAAAAAGGGGTTGGATACTATTTCCAATATACCTTGAATGATAACGAATCCGAAGGGCTGGAGCCAAACATTCCACCACTTCAGGACAGGATAGCTACGTTTAAAAAGCTTTCAAACAAAATTGGCCCTGAAAAGGTAATTTGGCGCTTTGATCCTTTGGTTCTCACCGACAATGTCACCAAAGAACAGTTGGTTGAAAAAGTTGAAAATCTGATGCAACAGCTCACAGGCCACACCGAAAAGCTGGTGATAAGCTTCTTCCGATCCGGTGATTACAAACATGCGTTGAAAAGGATGATTGCCAATAAAATAAATCCACGGGATTTCAAACCCGAAGATATCACCTTTGTCGCCAGAAAAATCAGGGCACTTGGAAAGAACTTCAGCATGAAGGTCGCGACGTGCGCAGACAAAGGGGACTTGTCGTTCTTTGGGATTGAACCTAATAAATGTATTGATGATGCTTTAATAAAACGGGTTTTCAAGAATGATAATATTTTGATGAAGTTTCTTGATAGCAAGAAGACGCTGAAAGATCCGGGGCAAAGAAAAGAATGTAAATGTATTGTAAGCGAGGATGTCGGATCAAACAGCAAATGCGCCAATGGATGCTTGTATTGTTACGCCAACAAATCAGACAATGCATTGAAAAAAAACTTGGAACTGATAAAAAAGTCCGAGATAGGCGAGTTTATAGTTCCTCAGAAACATAAAACAATAATAGGGTGATATGATGAATGATGATGATTTTTATAATTCAAAAATTGTTCATATTGATTTTTGTTTTAGGGCACCGAAAGGATTGGTGCCAGGATCCAATCGTGAAAAAGGATATTGGTACATCACTGAAATTTGGGGAACCGGTGGTTCGGTTTGGCGTAAAAGTGTAATCGGCGAATGGAATAGAATAGCGCACAAGTATCTATCAGCAGAAGAGGATGAAGCAGCAATAAAAAATGGAGAGTTGAAGAAATCCATTCACAACATAACGGCTGCAAGTTTTATTCACAATAGGCTTGATAATATGTTGATTCAACATATGGAAAAAGAGAATAAAACTGAAGATCCATACAACTATTGGCAAAAAAGGGATTGCCAAGATAATGATCTCGGTTATTATGACTTACCCGAAGATTAGAAATATTAAATGAATCAGCTGGCCTATTCCGGCCACCGCATCACCTCATCAATAACCGGCTCCGGTAACGGGCGGGGTAAAATGATCGTACCCAGACCATCCCCGCCCCCTACCTTGGTTCCCCTGCCCTTTTCGAACTCACTCACTGTTGCAGCAGCCACCCATGCATCCAGCATATCCTTGGGACCAGGCGAGCAGGCAGAAAAATCGGCATCTATGCGGACATCCTTATTTCCCTGAAGCAACGTATAGGAAGCTGTGGGAAAAACCTCATGAACCGTAGTAAGGCCTTCAAGGGCTTCGTAGAGTCTGTAGCCCAATTTCATCCATTCGGGAGCTTCATCTTCCAGGGGTGTCCATTGGGGATTGGCGATGCGGTGTGCGCTGACGACGACCTCACAATGCCGACCGTTTCCTTTTTGCGTATTTCGCCTTTTCCATTTTCGTTGGCTTCCGTTCCAATACCACTTGCGTCTGGAAATCAGTGGCATCCGGGGAGCATTGATACTAACAACGACCGGCCTGATGATGACAATCGTTTCACCAAATCAACAGCATCGGCTTCAGCGTTAGGGAAACAGCCCGAATCGATCAAGGTGCCGGCATTATCGAGAACAGCGTAGCAGCAGTCTCTATGGATTTGGATGTCGATGCCGATAGAATAAATCATATTCGTCATTATGACAGTTTCGAATCAGACCATGAATTGAGCCAAGATACCACCTTTTGAACTACTGAATCCAATTCAGGGCCATTCCTTTTTAGAGAACACTCCCATACAACCAGCACCCGCCAACCTTTGGCTTTCAACGCTTCGATTTTAACCTTGTCTCGCTCGACATTCGCCCTGAACTTATCCAACCAAAATTCACGTCTGGTTTTCGGTGTCGTCGTCGCTTTGCAGCCATGCCTATGCCAAAAGCATCCATGTACGAAAATCACGGCCTTGTACTTAGGAAATACCAAATCAGGTGATCCTGGTAGTTTTTTATCGTTCAGTCGATAGCGAAATCCGAGACGATGCAATGCCTTTCTGAGGCGCAATTCGGGTCCTGTGCCATTTTGCCTGACGCTCGCCATAATTCGGGATCGTGTCTCTTTATCGACCGTATCCATCAGATTTTCCCTATCACTCCCGTCGTCACCAACGCTTCCAGATGCCTTTCGAGTTTTTCCGGCAGGTTGCCTCCACGGACCAGCACACCCAGTTCCATGTTGTTTTCCATGGCCGCTCTGGTGAGGTTGGCGCTCGTGATGAAAGCGAGGGAACCATCGGCAACGGCGCACTTGGCATGGACGGCACCATTCCAACGATCAGAGGACTTCGACTCGGAATTCCATGCATAGACATTGGCCGACGGAATCGATTTTTTGAAAGCGTCTATCGAGTCGATATCTATCTTCCCGCCATGGGCCTTCGACGACTCTAGCAAGATGTCGATTTTTACGTTCCTGCCGACCGCATCCTGCAGAGCCTTCTTCACCGAATCGATGTTATAGGCGACGAAGCTGACAATGAAGAGCCTCCATCTCGCGGAACCTATCACCTCGAGCAAAACCTGTTCTGTATGTCGAGATGCGACCAGCCCCGTGAAAGGACCTGTCCAGACCATTTCGACCGCTTCCCGATTTTCCATGATCGAGGCCGTTCCGGATGCGCCACGCAAAGCGGCGGCAAGTTCCAGAGGTGAAACCCCGGAATCTTTCTTCCACGCCTTTTCTAGTGCGTTCATCATCGGTTTGTTGGCAGCCGGGCCGAAACCCGAACTCGCCTTGTAAAACTCGTCCACCGAAGACAGACCGGCTATCTTGTCCGCTATCGCGTTTACCCGGTCGGGATGAAGTTCGATCCCGATATCAGCTATGACTTTCCAGATATCGGTATTCATCACTTCTCCGTCGTTCCGAATGGAGCCTGTTCCTCAGCGACGCAATAGTAGTCCTTGGTCACTTTTCTGAAAAAAGCGGCATCCTTGCATTCGAACGTCTCCACCAGCAATGCCCTGTCCAGATAGCGGTTGCCTCTTTCACAGGATGTTTCGGCAACGAATGTACAGGCGTGACATGAGGCTGCATGGAGCGACCGGTCTTCGCTTGGATTGTGTTCAGAGCAGAGAGGATCGGATGAACATACCATGGACCTGTTCAGCGCCTGTTCGATCAGACGGCCAAGGTTCTCGGGTTTTCCAAGTTCGACCAGACCACCGAGCGTTCCATCGGAATCTGCAGCGGCGGTATAGATGAGAACTCCAGCCATAGGTGACTCACCGGTACCGGCATAGATCCGTTCCCGGATACTTGCCGCGTTGTAACCACATTCCAGTGCCAGCTCCCTGATCAACAGGTGGGCGAATGAGTGCAGCATGGTATATCTGATTCCGGGATAGCCGACTTCCGGGTCGAGGCCACGGGCGTTTCTCCACCCACGGTGACCTTGTTCGATCTTTTGGTCCCTGCGTTTGACGGCTTCCAGCTTTTCCCAATCGGAAATGGTCTTTTCGTTGAAACGGATGAATATCCCTTCACCATGGACCTCACCGGCAGGAATCCAGCTGGGTCTTCCTTTACAAAGGTCGGCCATGGGTGGTCGCTCGTCTTCGTCAGCCGATTCCTCGGGAGCTTCCACACGGGTATATCCAATCAACGCGTTCACTTCTCTCAAGCGCTCCAGCAAGAGGACCGAATCCAGAACATCTTTGTAGGCTTCCGGTCTCGCGACCTTGCTGCTCAAAAAGTGAGGCCAGTCCGTCGGTGGATTCGGGGATATCAATACATCCCACTCAGGTCCCTTGATATCACCTTCGGAAACGATCTCGGTGGCATTCCCATCTTTACGATCCTGTACCGCCAGCCAGATTTCATCCGCCTGATACTTGTCGATTCCGGGGAGGCTGTTTGTCTTGGTCAGGGTCTTTACGATGATCTTGATCTCTTCGACAGAATCGGCATCCGCAAAATAGTCCCATCCATCGAGAATCAACTGGGACAGCTGGTTCTTCTCGAGAGGAATGGCCAGTACGGAGAGTGTGATCGGGAACCAGCTATTGGTGGCACCCAAAAGCACCGCCCGGGGCTGCTCGTTGCAATCTGTATCGAATTTGTCGAGATGAGGATGACGGCCTCGGCAAGCCGGGAGGTTTTCCTGACCGCTTTTGCCAAAGGCTTTAGCCAACTGTTTGGAAGCGCCACAAGCATCGCATTTGACCCAGAGGTTTTCGGTCTGCAGCGAAGCCCCAGACTCGAAGAAACGGAGCGTTCCTCTGCAATCGGACTGACCGCCATGCACGAACCAGTGCCAAGGAAAATCGTCCAAATGACCGTTACGGCAAGCCAGCAGAAAACGTGCTGGAACGGCATCGGCATTTGCTCCCTTGATGCAGTTCGTATGCACAAAGTGGGTCAGTTCCGGCCTGTACGGGTTGGCCTTGATGTTGAACAGCCCGGAATCGTATTCAGCCAGCAGCCCGCATTTCACGCAGCGAAGCCAACGTGGAAATGGTCTGACCGGAACGCCGACTTTGCCTTCGGCGGAAAAAGGACTCGCACCTTCATCGTTCAAAAATGGAGGAATCCGCAAATGGGTTACCTGCGGACCGAGCACCCGACGCACTGCAGCCAGCAATCGGGCTTCTTCCACGGGCGGACACCGGTCGATATCCCATCTATCCAGTCCCATCGTGATCACGGACAAATTGGGTAGGTCGATCAACGCACCCGGTCCGTAGGTCCACAACAGCTGGCTCGGTCTCACTTGTCCTACTGGATGTGTACTCATGCTTCACCTCCGTCGCTATCATCCGTTCTTCTCATTCGCCAAGCCGGAGGCTCCGGCAGAGTCGCAATATCCATAATCAGTTTCACACCCGGTTCCACTTCGCGCATCGACATGGGCACGGTAAATTCATCCCAAGCGGCCACGCCCGGTTTTCTCAGGAGTGCCGCCACATCGCCTTGCCGCCTTTCGGTTTCATAGCCCAAGCGGCGTCCGGCTTTCCCGGCCTCCTTCACCCAACGGTCCGAGCGATCAGAAATCATCACCTCGGCGTTGTCCTTGATGCCCTTCTTGCTGGTCGCTTTCCAGGCTCTGTTGGTGATGCTCTCTTTGGCGCTTGTCAATTCGGGAGACGTCACGTTGTCGAGCGCCATGGCTCCGAGATTTGGATTCAACGGAGCGTGACCCAGCCGCATGAGACTGACCAGCGTACCGGTCAATCCACGGTCGAGCGCTCTCGGAGCGAAAGGAGTTACCGATTGAGCCTCGACGTGTTTGTAGAACGTGGCATGGTAATGTTCGAACGTTTCGTAGTGAGAGAGGTCACGCGGTCTGGACCATGTCAATACCGTGCATACGAGTCCCGGGAACTGACGACCGACACGACTCGTCGCCTGAATGTATTCGGCCGTGTTTTTCGGCTGTCCGTTCACGGCCATGATTCCCAGACGATTCACGTCCACACCCACCGAAAGCATGTTGGTGGCCAGAACGATATCGATGGCACGGGTTTCGCCTTTTTCCCATTTGGTGACGTATTTACCGTTTTCCAGAGTGGCGTTGAACTTCACTTCCAGTTGATCGAGCTTTTTCGGGATATCCTTGCTCGACACTCGGGAGGTCAACTCGTCCACGTTCCTGACCGACCGCTGTTCCAGTCCCGGTCGGCTGACATCGCTCATCTGCACCCTGTAGGCACGGGTCTGGACGTCATCCTCGGCAAGGCGTCTCATCCCACCGAGTTCCCGCAGTGAATTGAAATAACCCACAACCGTCATGTATGGGTCGGCAACCTGACCGAACCGCTCGAAAAGTGACTGTGCCGCCGTCAACATGGCCACGTATACACGAATCAACACGGCCGGGCGCGAGCTTCCCGGGGAACAGATCCCCATGTATCGACGGCCGGGTTTCTCCTCGATAGGTCTCTGGACAGAGAAGAAATTGTCCTCTACATCCAGTCCATGGGGTGGAAAGACCGCAACCTGTCTCAGGAATACGTTGTTGACCTGTTCGTCTGCCTTGCGCACGGTAGCCGTCGACGCGATGACCTTGGGGCGAATCGATTTGCCGCCGACCTGCCATGTAGAAAGTTCATCCACAGCCGTCTCGTAAAGCCCGACCATCGTTCCCAGTGGTCCGCTGATGAGATGGAATTCGTCCTGAATGATCAGGTCCGGCGGTCGAATCGGGGTGATGTCTTTCACCGTGACTTTGGGGAGACTACCCTTGGCATTGTGATTACCGGTGCAATCCGCATTGGGCCAGAGCAGACCGTGTCGTCCACATTCTTGCGTGGCTCTGCCAAAGAGCGTTCGCACCTGTCCGCGCCACGCCATCATTGCGAACTTGTCCACCGTAGCGATCAGCATGGTCGGAGGATGTCTGTAAATCTCTTCGTCCACCACCAGAACGGGAATTCCCATATCCTTGGACTTGCTACGGCCGAAATCACAGCGTCCGAACTTATCTCCGCAATAGATGAAGGTCCGTCCGATATCCTTCTTCACTTCGATGTCCCGACCTTCGGCAATCTCGGCACCGCACCACGGACAGGTAGTCAACTGGGCGGGGGAATTGCTGCCGTGACGCTTGCCATCCCTGAAACTCTGAATGGCGGTATGCGCTTCCTCCGTGTTTCCGGGAGTCACCCGGTTACCGACCCAGAGGCCGATGCTGAAAGGAGTCTTGCCCCATTTCTTGGGATCTTCACGACGCATCGATTCCAAGGCGCAGATCAGGGTGGTCGCACGCTGAAACTGCTGGAGGGTCAACAGACGGAGGGTATATCTCATGATCACGGCGAGACCGCGTGTGCCATCCAATCCGCCCAGATCTCCCTGCAACCGTCGTATAGCCATGGTGAAAGCCGCCACGCCCAGATACGCCTCGGTCTTACCACCACCGGTGGGAAACCAGAGAAGATCGGCATAGGCTTCGAGTGGTTCGGTTCTGTCCTTATGCTCCGGATCGGCCAGAGCGGGCAGTGACAGAAGCATGAAAGCCAACTGGAACGGTCTCCACGAGCGGTTCTTTCGAACGTTCAAATCATCGATATCCGGATCGTCACCGCGCCTCTTGCTCAATGCATAGATACTCCGGATACGTTGAAGGGCCATGGCACGGTTGGCAAAGCGGAATGCCTCGAGGGCATGATCGCTCGTACCCAATGTCTCGATACCTTCTTCCAGACGCTGGAGAACCTGAGCGCAACGATCCATGGCCGCCGATGCGGCACCGTTGTATCCGAGAACGTCCTTGCCGATACGCTCCCTTTGTTCGCTGATCCAGAGAGCGTAGTCCTCGGTCAATATCTTCAATCCGGCGACGAGGGCATCCTTGTCCAGCTCCGAGAGGTTCTCCATGTCGAGGAACCCGTCGGCTATCATGCGCTTCATACCCGGACGGTCTTCGTCTGCCAGACCCGGTGTTTCGGTCACCGGCACTTCGTATTCCGGCAAGATGGCGGTTCTGATCTCGACCGCATGTTCAGTATCGTTATCGGCCGTGGTTGCATGGACGGACACACCGTGCCCGACCGCGAACTCGACCTGTTTTCTGTAAATCATCTCGAGCGCTTCACGCTCGGCATCTCCGCCATCGGAATCCAGAACCGGCCGCCGCCTGAAGATGGGGCGCTGTTCCGGGTCCCGGACGATCAGTTCCGGTTGGAATACCCAAGCCTGATCCTGATTCTGTTCCGGCATGGACTGATTGTTGATGAAAAACAGCGTCACCAGCCGGTCACCGTTATCCAGAGGCGGGCTGATGGAGCCCTGCACCAGAACTTCCGGGCATTGATTGTCGATGACGAGAGGTTCGATCTTCCGTTTGGTCATCGGAATGATGACGGAACCGCCGGACGGGATACGCTTCCAACAGCGGAAAGGCTTGTCATTTGCCTCGTTGATCCGCTCGCTTTCCGTCCTTTCGTACCGTCCCCAGTTGGCAATCAGTTCTACCTTGTCCACGCTGGAATCCACGCAGAAAGTGAAGCCCAAGGACGAGGGAACGAGTGACTGGTTGGTCGAGGCATCCACCTCTCGGGTGCCTTCCTGCTCGTCTTCGGCTCCGGCCCCGGGCAGCTCGTCCTCTTCGGTGATGACCGCATTTTGCGGAGCCAGCTTGCCGACCAGATAACGGTCACGGACGCTCATACCGATGATCTCTTCGACAGGACCGTCGGCCGGTCCGAGAAGGTCGTCGATCATGGCCGCCTGCATCAACTCACGGACGTATGCCTGTTCAGCTGGAGTTTCACCCGCAATGACGGGGAACGCCGTCCAGCTCGCACCGGTGGTGGTTTTCAATGCATTCTCGAACAACGCCCAATCCAGCCGGTTGATGGGTGCCTTGTTTTCCGGGACGGGAATGGTCAGTTCGTCCAGTGTGGCGGCTGGTGTTGCGGGTAGATAGCCGTCGAAATAGAACGAGGTATCTTCGAGCGAATAGCGCTTTCTGAAGACCCGGCCGACACCGATCACAGTGTACTTCCCGTCACGCTCTTCGGTGAGCAGCATGGCGTCTTCCGTCTGGATACCGCGCAGACTGGAAGAGCCAAAGTCGATGGTAAGGACATAGCCATCGAGACGGGCTTCTTCACCGAGCCTCACCAGCCATGCGTTGTTATTTCTTCCCGAAGGCACCGGCGGGGTCTGTTCGGGATTCACATTGTCGTTGTCAGTCATTTACAAACCTCCATATCATTTCGACCCCTTCGAAGAAGCGTTCATGAAGTTGAACAAATCCAAATTGCCGTCGTCTTTGGTCGGGGATGTTTTCTTTTTGCGGGGAGTCGAGGGCTTCTTTTTCTTTTTGTC
This sequence comes from uncultured Desulfosarcina sp., assembly GCA_963674765.1. Classification (GTDB taxonomy): domain Bacteria; phylum Desulfobacterota; class Desulfobacteria; order Desulfobacterales; family Desulfosarcinaceae; genus Desulfosarcina. The sequence continues at coordinate 6,785,841 of OY771548.1, forward strand.
GTGCAGCCCTTGAGCGACCTCTTCCTCGTGGCGTTCGTGATTCAGCTTGAGCAGGCGTTTTATTATTTCTTTACGAGTTGATTCTATAAATGTAAATCGGATGCCAATTTTTGTATCATGGAAGCCGTATTCAACATTTAAATCGACCCAGCCATATGATGTAATCACCGCCATATCCATATTGGCCTGGAGTTCTCTAAGTTCAATAATTCTATCATCCTTACAGCTTGGGTCATGAAACTGATTATAAACACCAGTCAAACCAACTTTTCTGGATATCATTATTTCTTTTCTCAAGTTGAAATATGTTTCACCAGCCGCATCTAATTCAGCTGTCTCCTTAGGAAATGGGAAGGTGTTAAATATGTCAGTTCTGGTATATCGAATTCTTGTGCCCATTGTAGAGCAATACTGCAAAACCCAAGCTAAATGAATATTGCTTTGCAAAGCTGAAAAGCGACATTGATCGTTAAATGCAAATACATTCATTGGAGCCGCAAAGCGCGAATTATTTCGTACAATGCAAAAAGCAAGATGTTTACTCGTAAAGGCATGAACTAAAACATAATCCATACTCTTAATTGCTTTATATAATCCCGGCCGCAACTCTCCATGCATCCACCATTTTTCCCTATGGGCCTTACGTCTAACTGTATCTCGAACTGGTTTGACTTTGTCGCGCACTATTGCAATGCAAGTTTCATATTTCTCAGCTTCTTCAAGGGTCCTGTTTCCAAAATCAATGACATAGTATTTTGGTTCTTGAAAAGGTGATGTATTAAGCTCTTCACCTCTCAAGTATGGAAATATTACATCCAAGTATTTTTGCTCTCTTCTTAATATTTCTTTAGCTTCGTCAATTTCTAAAACAAAACCAGTCCCAGACGGTTTTGCACCTTCAAAGCTTAAGTCAATATTGGAAGCTAATTGATAAGCGGCTTGATTTACTTCTAATGAATCCAAAAAAGGAGAAATATGTTTGACGGTTTCACCGTTGAGTAGACAGGAAGCAGTCCACTTTTGCTTTGAAATATGAATTATTGAGATTCTTTGAGTCGCATTGCCAGGCCAATCCATTGATTTTATTGCCTTGTAGATACTGCACCCTCTATTCAAGATTTGTTCTAATCCAACTTCCCTTGTATCACCCTCTGCAATAGTGTCTGATCCTATATAACCAATAAAACCTTTGCTTGAAGTAACACTTGTTCCTCGCACAAAAAACAGGCTCACTAAGTCGGCCCTGTTTCCGAAGAAAGGATAAAGTGTATACAAACAAGAAAGATATTTTTCGCCCAATCGATAGCTTATTCGTGTACCTCCAAGAAAAGGTGGATTGCCAATAATACAATCAAATCCACCCCGTTCGAAAACCTCTGGAAAGTCCAGTGTCCAATGGAAAGGCTTCCGTGGTGGCTTGCCTGCCGGAAGATCTATGGAAAGTGACTTTCTCGCTTCGGCAATGATCTTCCGTCCGGTCTCGTTGTCGCCTTCGATATAGGCGGCCGCCCATGTGGACAGATTGTCCATGGCGGTATCCAACGCTCTTTGGTTGCCACCAGAGGCCAAGGCTTCACCGATCATGGCGTCGGCAATGTGTTCGATATGTTCGAGCTTCTGCCGGGCCTCTTGATCCAGCCGCTCCATGTATTGAACGTCACGGATATCCCTGATCGGGGTTTCCCGAAGCTGTTTGCGGAGCGATAGTGCATCATTGACCGCCGCCTCGATATTGGAGGCGAACATGGAAATGGTCTGCTTCTTTTCCGGATGCAGCGAAAACTTGGTCAACTGTTCCAGTTTGTGAAGCCCGAGCAGGCTGTCGCCGGAGCGCAGGTTGTGGTCAAGAAAGCCGAAGGGTCTGCCCTTAGCCAGCGTGATCAGCCAGATGGAAAGTTTGGCCAGCTCCACGGCCAATGGATTGAGGTCGACCCCATACAAACATTTTTCCGCCACCAGACGACGGGCGATCAACAGACGTTCGTCCAGTGAGTCGGGCATCGGTTCGGCACTACCTGCCGTTTCCAGCGCGACACCGTCCACGGTGATGAACTTTCCCAGACCCGTTTCCTTGCCCCATGCTTCGACCAAACGTTCAGACAACCAGCGGCAGACTTGAACGAGAAAGGCTCCGGAGCCCATTGCAGGGTCACAGATTTTCAATTCCAGCAGTTCGGCGGAGGATTTTAGCTGCCACTCTTCACGTGGCTTGCCTTCGGCCGGGCCGACATAGGCTACCGGTTCGAGGGTGGTCTCGACGATGCTTTCCGTCAGGGATTTGGGTGTGTAGTGCGTGCCGGTTTCCCGCCTGTCGGCACCGAGGGTGACGGCAAAGGAATGGGCACGGTAGACGATGAAATCTCCCCATGCGTCGCTTCGAAGCAAATGGGCGAACGGTTTCAGGCGAGCGGCCAGTTCCATGTCACCGCCGCAGACCGTGACGATCTTGCCGAAGGTGGCGTCATCCACCTCCTTGGCCAGCGCATTGGTTATGGCGCTCTTGCTTCTCGACGTGGTGGTCTCCACAATGGATATCAGCGCGTCTTCACCATCCAACCGGGCCGATTCGAGTTCGGCCAACGCGATATTTGGATTCTTGGCTTTCTGGGAGCCGATCAGTCCGAGGGTGTCTTTTTTCAACCTGCGAACGGTATGCTCCAACAGACCTTCGTAGACATGGCCGATCTGTTCGACATCCAGCGCCTTGTAGGAGAGCAGCAGCGCTCCGCCGCGCTGTTCCAAGACCTGCAACGCTTCGAGCAGCAGCAACACGGTTCGGTTGTCGATAGGAAGGGGCTGTGCAGGTGTCTCCTGCCAGTGTGTTCCTTTGGCACGGCCTTCCAGAAACGGGAAACGATCCGGATCGAAAAGCGATCCACCCAATGCGGGCATCCGCAGGGACTCATGTTCGATGCCGCCATAGACGGCACGGAACACGGCAAGCAGCCGGGTCCAGGCATCGTGCCTTCTTTCCAAAACCTCGTGGCCGTGTTGGTCGGCTTCTTCGGCCAATTGCCCACGCAGGGTGGTGATGGCGTAATGCTGATCGTACACCGGGTCATCGAGCAGCAAGAGACCACGCTCTTCGGCACAAAGAACGAACACCAACCGCATCATCACCGTCAATCCGGCTTCATACAGCTCCGCAGGAGGAACGTCATGCAGGAGTTCCCGGTTTCTGTCCTGATCGGCCTTGTCCAGACACTGGACGAGCACCTCGACGGCACGCTTGACCTGTTCACCGAGAGTATCTGTCACTTCCTCGTGATGCTGAAGGGAATCTTCCAGCATGGCAGGAAGGGTTTCCTCTTGGGGGCCGAACCATCGGCGAACACTCAACAGCGATTGGAAGGCTTTCAGAGTCACCGGCTCCTGAAACCAGAGACGGGCATACCACGAAACGTGGGAAGATGTATTCCCGACAGGCGCGTTCACGATCATCCAGCGCTCACCGTTGGTGACGAGTCCGAGCCGGACGCCCTTGTCCCGGCACAGCAGGGTCATACGTTCGTAAACCGGAACTGGCCAGCCATCGCCGACTTTCACCTTTTCCAGATCCGTGCCCTCGGGCATGATGGATACGAACAACATCGGGGCACTGTCACCATCCGCCCTCGAGACAAAGTCTGGCTTGAATTGGCCATCACCGTCCGGCGACTTGTAAGTAAACTCATCGGGTGCGGCTTTGAGTACCGAATCCTCGTATTCCAGCAGTTCTTCGAGCACCAGTCCGATCCAAGCCCGGTGCAATTCTGGAAGCTGCGGATCGTCTTCCTCGACGGCATCACGCCATTCTTCGTATGCGGAGCGAATGCGTTTTTTTCTGTAGGATTCCAGCGACTCCAGTCCCTGCGGGAAAATCTTCTCCAGCACCGATACAGCCAAAAAAGGGCCTGACACTTCGATCATCGAGAGCCACTCGGTATGTTGTGACATGTTCTTCATTTTCAGCAGCCTCCCATTTGTGACTCAGGTACGAGAAAGACCACGGCCACCGGGAAGGTTCTATCGGTCAATCCTGCGTAACGTTTCTCTATCGCCGCCTTTTCCATTTCCCGCTCTTCGGGAATTCTCGACAGTCGCATTCTCAGTGCTTCGATATCCTTGCGAATCTGGTTGCGCTCCTCGGGTTCGAACCCGGGGAGAACCATTTGTTTAGGAAGGCCATCCTCTTTCAATTCACTCTTTATCGTTTTCTCGAGTTCATCGAGGACGTTGGTCAAATCGGTTATCTCGCCATCCTTCCGGCGTGCCAGCGTGTTTTCGAGGAAACGAAGCCTGTCTTTAGAGCGGGCTTCCATGGTGGCACGAATGGAGCTCTCCTGTTTTTCGAACCGCTCGGTCAGGATATCCAGAAGACCGCCTTTCGGATCGAAGGTGGTTGCTTTGGTCAGTAATTCCTGCAAACGGCCTTGCTGAGGTATTCTCGAGAATCCGGTGTGTTTGAGTTCGCCACCGGAGATCGTTATCTCTTCGTGTAGGCGGTGATGGTCTCCCCCGGTGATGACCAGACGGGACCAGACAAGCACGGCGGGTGTCGAAAGTTCACTGTCCGGAACGATCTTGACACTCACGCGGTGCAGTTTTTTCACGTCATCCAGCTTCCAGAGCTCTTCCCGCAAAAGCCGCAGGCACATCTGGACGAGTCGATGGTTCAAGTGAGCCAAGACCACATCGTCACGGCCTTTGGCAACCTCGTGATCGAAGGTGATTGGTCTTCTGTCTCCAGTATGGGGATGTTCGAGACCGGCCGTTGCACGGCCCCACGAACCGGGAAGAATAGGCACCTCGAACACGCTGCCTTCCGGTGCTCCCGGTAGAGAGACCGGCTTCAAAGATGGTTTTTCTGCCAGTTCCAGAGCGATGGAGACGGCTCTGTGTATGTGATCGGCCGAAAGATGGAAGTCGGTCTTCGCTTCCATGAGTCTTTCATGCAGCTTGTCTATCTTTTCCTGAAGGCGACGCTCGGCGGACACATATTTTCTGGCCTTCGCGGCCTTGCCTTCTGCGTCGGCGGTATCGAGGACCGTTCTCTTGCCCAGCATGGCTTCTTCTATTTGCTGGGCGATAACCGGTCCGACACTTCCGAGATCTTCCCGGATGGTGTCGATCTTGAGCACCGCTCTCATCAGGTATTCGTGGTCACCTTCTATCTGTCCGACCTTTTTCGAATGAATGGATTTGTTCGATTCGAAACCTTTTCCCACAGGGTGCCAGATGAATACCTCGGACTCCTTCTGGCCGTGTCGGTCAATACGACCGTTCCTCTGTTCCATGACATTCGGATTCCACGGAATCTCGATATGGATCATGTAGTTACAGTAGTTTTGCAGGTCGATACCTTCGGAGGCCGCATCGGTGGCCAGCAGTATTCTGACGGGTGAAATATCCGGATGGGCCTGAAATGCCGCCTTGATCTTTTCACGGTCGTTCTGGTCGACTCCACCATGCATCAGCATCATGCGCTCGCCGCCGAAGCCGTAGGTGGTCAGGATTTGTGCCATCCATACATGCGTGGCACGAAACTCAGTGAAGAGGATCACCCGTTTCCCGTTCCATTCGCCGTCGGTTTTCAGATGTGTTTCTAGCCAATCGACGATGGCCGTCGCTTTGGCATCCACCCGGTTTTTCGACTTTTCGGCCCATGCGGTCAGTCTGTCGAGCATCTGCCGTTGATCCTGATCCAGAGGGATCGACAATTCACCGGCAGCTTCCACCGCTTCGTACTGGGCATCTTCGTAGAGCTGATCGTTGGCAAAATCCTCTTCCGCTTTCAGAATGGCCTTTTTGAGGATCTTGTCGTCCATGGTCCCGGACTTTTGCTTCGGTCTGGGGCGCTCCAAGCTTTCCCGGTGTTTGGCCAGCGTTCCGGCAAAAGCCATGGGGGAAGAGAAAAGCCTCTTTTTCAAAAGTTTGTGGACGAAGTCTGAGCCGTATTCGAAGGAACTGCCCTTGACGCTATGGGCGCGGGCAGCCGTAAATTGTTTCAGGAGGGCGTGTATTTCACGTTCCTCGTCCGAGTAGTCGACTTCCAAAGGCATCAGCCTTCTTTTGGGATACAAGGGGTTCCCGTCCGCGTCGACCAGATCGGTCTTGAGGCGTCTGACCATCACCCGCTGCAGCTGTTTCTCGTCGGGCATGACGGATCGGGCGAACCGCTGGTCATCCAGCAATTCCAGCAACGAAGTGAAGGACTCCTGATACCCGTTGTGCGGCGTGGCGCTCAGAAACAGCCGGTGTTCGAAATGTGGCGCGATGGTTCGGATCAAGCGGGTTCTCTGGCTTTCCAGAGCATATTTGGATGCAGTCGACGGCGCGACATTGTGTGCTTCATCGATGATCAGAATGTCAAACTTTCTCGGATAGGTAATGGTCGGTGGAAGGCAATCCTTGACAAGGCGGAGACCTTCACCGCTTTTCATCCAATCCATGGAAGTGATGAGTCGCGGGAACGAGGTCCACGGGTTGGCGTGTATGCCGCGTTCGCGTCGCAAACGCTTGATGTATTCGGTATCGACAATCCGGAATTCCAATCCGAACTTTTCCCACATCTCGACCTGCCACTTGACCTGCAGTGAAGCCGGGCAAACTATGAAGACCGTTCTCGCACGATGACGGACAAGCAGTTCCTGCACGACAAGCCCCGCTTCGATGGTCTTACCCAAACCGACGTCGTCCGCAACCAGCAGGTTGACACGGGCCATGTCTATGGCACGTACCAATGGGTCGAGCTGGTAATCTTCGATGGTGATTCCGCTGCGAAAAGGAGCCTGCAGAAACGATCTGTCGGCATTCGTAACAGCGCCCCATTTAACAGCGTCCAGAAAGGCCTCCAATTTTTCGGTAGGATCGTATCCAGTGATATTTGGAAGCCCTGCTTTTTCGAGTACCCTGGCACCTGGCTCGATCTGCCAGACGACCTGTAACTCCTCGCCGAGAGCGTCTTCGTCGAGCGAGGACATGGTTATTATATGTTGACCGTTGTCATTCGAAAGCCCGAGTGCCGATCCTTGAACGTCGCTGACAATCCAATGACGCCTTCGGACTTCGACGAGCTGGCCGGGTTCTGGAATGACATATAGATGGGTGACCACTGGCTTGTTCGCAAGTTCGCTGCGTGCCATTCGATTCCTTTACTGAATTGTATAGCTAAGATGAGAGATTTTGGATGTGTTTGATGAAACTCTTACCGATGACCTTACCAAGCTTTACAGGTACGGCATTACCGATTAGACGGCCTACGGTTTTTTTGTAGATGGGAGTACCAGGAGCAACGAATTTATAGCTCTTTGGAAAGCTTTGAAGTAGGGCTCCTTCCCTCAAGGAAATCGCGCGATTTTGCACTGGATGTCCAAACCGACCGCTTCCGAACGCGTAAAACTGCGTCGTTATCGTTGGACCAGGTTCGTCCCACCCCATTCGACCGTAGACACTCGGGTATGTTTTCCCAGTTTTTTTCTTATGGCAATCGGCAATCAGATATTCGTCCCAGTCGCGCCATGTCCCACCAGGGACTGAAGCCTCGATTCGTTTTAAGTTGAGGGGAGATAGAGCGCAGGCTTGGTGGAGTGGATCGTTCTTGTCCACCTCTCCAGCTTCAAGTGGTGGCAATTTTTCTATTTTTTTTCTGACAGTGTACTTTTTCCAATTGAGCTGTCGTGGACTCAGCAAATGAATAGGTCCCAGCAAGGAGGCCAATAGAACCAAACGTGGACGGTTTTGCGCCATCCCATAATCGCTGCAATTCACGACTTGATGCGATACAAAATAACCCATACCTTCGAGATCATCGACGAAATCACTGAATACCGACTCTTTCTGTAACCTGGGAACGTTCTCCATAGTAACGAGTTCCGGCTCGATATCGAGAACGAGTTTCGAGAACTCTTTCAACAGCCACCAACGTTTGTCCGATGGGTCTGCCTTTTGGTTGTATGTCGAAAATGTCTGGCAAGGTGCGCATCCAGCCAACAAGCCGATTGATTCTTTCGGATACGCATCTAATAGTTCGTCTGGATCAAGTTCTTCAACCGGCCTTAAAAGGAAAGATGCTCGATTGTTCGCTGTATATGGATACTCGCAAGAAGGATCGATATCGATTCCAAGACGAACGTCAATACCTGCTTTTTCCAGTCCTTTGGTCAGTCCACCGGCACCGCAAAATAAATCGATCGCTGTTATCTTACGCTGTTCTTTCTTATTTTTTTTCATTGCCTCTATTTTAAATCCTCATTCACAAAAAGTACCTAATCAACTCTGTTCTCCAATATATCAAAGTATTGTGACAGATACGGTCACAGCAGTCTCATTTTTTAGATTGCCGAGCAAGCGATGGATTTTTTCCCATCCTCTCCCCCGAGCCAACGTGCTGAATAAATGATCATATGGAAAACGAACGAATGTCCAAAATGAAACTTATTATGGGGATCCCTAAGTGTCAATCGTTGTTTACCGTTGGAAAGAACGTTAAGGTCTCAAATCAAAAGGAAATCGATCAACTCATCATGGTTGTCATGTTTTCCCCCACCCCGCCATATTATTTCCAGGCCTCCCGTATTGCCAAAATGGACAGCGCTGTCCGAAATCAATGTTTTCTGAGTATCGTGGTCGGGCCGAATTTTCACCCCATATCTATCGTGACAGCCACCCGTTATGTGTAAGAGAGCCTATTCCGCCATTTTTTCCTTATACCCCCCACCCCCATTTCCATCGCCCACATCGTCCAATCGTCCAACAAGCCTTTATCATTCAGTCTTGAAACAGCAAACCGTTCCATCTTAAGCACCTGTTTATACAGTGCTCCACGGCTGGCACCGAGCGGCGATTACTTAAAGGGGAAATTTAGCATGAAAACAGTAGAATTATGTTAAGGAATTGGTTAGTTACACCGTTTTTCAGCTCTGGGAACTGTAACCTGCGAATTCATCCTGTGGGTTTATCGGTGAGAATAGCGCCGAGGAAACCGTAGCTCAACCAAACATGAACCTTATTAAAGGCGGCTTGTCACCATGACAGGTCGCCTTTTTTATGCCCAAAAGAAAGGAAATGAATCATGCCAAGGTCAGTCGAGATTTGTCAATTCGTTGCCCGTACCCTTAACCGAGACATCTGGAAAATCCCTCGCATCCGTAAGGAAAAACGCTGGCGGAACATCGAAAACAGCCATCTGGTTGAAAACCCTTTCAGTACATTCAGTCATGATCGGTATGAAGAAGCAATTTTCAGGGCCAAGCAAATAATGGAGGAACGAGGATGGAAAACTGAACTTACGGACTTTAAGGAACTGTGTATAGAGAACTTGGTCTACCAGCATTACCGATTGAAGTGCTGGAAATGTTCATAAGCTATCTGAAACAAGCATAAAGGGCAGTTGCCGATTTTTCAGTCGGCGGCTGCCCTTTTTGCGTCTATGGAGGCCCATGCATGAAAACACTTAATCCAAATCACACTATCAAACCCTATGTTCAGCAGGAATTGTTCCCTGTGCCACCGGACCTACCCTTCAGTGAATCCATTTCCATTTATCGGATATCCCTGGTCAAGGACGAATCCGTATCCTTTGGGAATGTTCGCCTTTACAACTCCCAGCAGGCCCAAGCCCTGATCCAGAACCTTATCCTGACCAAAGGACAACCGGACCGGGAACAGTTCGTTGTGGTCCTGCTCAATGCCAAGAACCAAATGATCGGGTTGAACATCGTATCCGTGGGTGGGCTTTCATCGGCCGCTGTCCATCCGCGCGAGGTTCTTAAGCCGGCTATTCTGGCTAATTCTGCAGCAATGATTCTGGCTCACAATCATCCTTCCAACGATCTCGAACCTTCCCCTGATGACATCGCCATTACCCGAAAAATCATCAGAGCGGCAGAAATTGTCGGCATCAAAATCCACGAACACCTGATCATCAACATGGAGGATGATCGGTATTATAGCTTCGCCGATCAGGGCATTATCGACCAGATGCACTCCGAGATCGGCTGACCACCTCCTTCATCCCTTCCTCAATACCTCCCACGCAGATTATACGGATCGGTACTGTCCACCAGCCTGGTTGCAAAGGTTCTCCCATCCCGCTCGATCTTCGGTATCACCTCATCAATGCTGAGCTTATGGCTTTGGTTGATGACGCCGCCCTGGTGTAGCTTGGGCTTCATGCCCTTCGGCCACTTCTTTTTTCGTTTTCCCATTTTTGTTCTCCCCCTGTGTATTGATTCATTTGCAATGCTGGAGCCTGGCAATCTGGCGCTCTTAGGCCGGCCGGGCTCTCCTACCTATTTGCGGGTCAGATAAATGGGGAATTACCTGTCATCTGGTGGGTGGTTCCCCGCTATCCCTGGGTCCTTGCACAAGCGTCGTGGTACCCGGCGCACAGTGGCGATTACTTAAAGGGTAAATGTATGTGAAAAACGTGATTATGTTATTTTATATTGGATGGTTATACCGCTTTTCTGGTGAAAATAGTGGGAAATGCGAAATTGGAGTTGAGGAAGGTTCAGGGTAGATTGAACGATATTGCGATAGATAAATTTTATCTGTTTCATAGGCCTGATGGTGACTAGGTATTGTAAGCACAGGTTTTGTAAGGACCTAAAATGTAAAGATTAGTTGGAAAAATCCCACGAATTTTGGGTGGTCGTGGATTGCAGATACCCATTTACGTATCTTGCGTCGGCACTCATTTCCCATCGATTTTACCTAATCCCGTCTATCACAACATTTGACAGAGCTAAATGACGGAAGCTTTGAGCGACCTTATTATAATATTTACTATTAAAGTAATTCAAAAACACCACCTCCACAGTCGCTATTAATAGACGCCTTTTCAAAAACGACATAGCTGTTCCCGAAAATCACGACAAAGCGGATATACAAAAATACCTTTTGGTGAAGCCCTTTTTCTGTATTCTGAAACAAGGCTATATCCTTCGGTTGTGCCGATGGATATCCAGTTTGCGGCCTTATAGCAAGTACCTTTGAACCGATCGAGATTCACGAACGTTTCCATCAGCACGGGACGACATGCATATCTGGCTTCCCAATCGATGGGTAATTGTCGGCAGATTCCTCCCAATATCTTGGATGCTAAATTCTTGATTCGATTCCATGGGAGAATGAGAAAACGAACATTGTTAACGACTAAGTTGAGATTTGATTCCCGTTGCGCATCTGTCCATCCAACAAAAGCCTCCCGGCTAGAAAGCCGCCAAGATGCTGCCGCAAAACCCAGGGCAGCCAGCAGATGCTTGCCACGTTTAACCTCATTGTAGCATTTTGCCCAATGCTCACGAGCCATACCATTAGTTGATTTGAAAAAATTGACTGTAGACGGCAGGGCATTGTCCCCATAGACCAGGTATCGCATCTGAGCCCCGAACAAGCGGGTGGATTTTATATAATGAAAGCGTTCGATCATCTCCCGCCAAATAAGCGAGTCCTTTTCCGAGTACACTGGAATGAACTGAAGGTGCCGTATATCATCGATTCCCAAGTCAGGCACCATCTGGGTCGAAAATGTGTCTTTCATAATCCGAGTCGCTGTTTTCCTTGCGCGGCGTTTGGAATTCGGTCTTCGCCTGACCTGAGGCAGGGCGATCACATTATCCATGTCCATTCGCTTCATGATATCCCGGGTCTGCGATATTTTGTACTTACCGTTGGCTTGACACAGATTGAATAATTGGCAAATCTGCCGAGCAAATTCAGTTGGATTGGCATTCGGCATGCTGGCAATGAGTTCTCTTATGCGCAGTATTTTGCTGGCAGAAAAATCATGACCGATATATCGAACACTGGTTGTGTGCCAACGGGGGGATCGTTTCGAGGGTGGGGATTCAAGAAAGAGCAGTAGACTTTCTACGTTCGCCTCCCTCGATGTGGGTGATCGGTCCGGTGTCTTAAAATAGTCTATGCCTCGTTTAATGAATAATTTCTGGCACTTTATAATAGAATTGGGCGGGACGCGTACATCCGTGACCATTTTCTGAACCGTTTTTCCTTCAACACTGCCCAGAATGATTTTGGCCCGTTTGATACGCCAGATACCGGCGGTCCGACTTTTAGCAATTGCCTCGATCTGAGAATATAACCCATCCTTTTTTACTTTCTCTCGAATCTGTTTTACTAACCGACGATCTTCCGCCGGCCCCGTTTCTTCACCATTTTCTGGTTCCAGCCAACGTAGCAATGTATTCACCCTTTTTATACCGTTGGTTATATCTGAAAATCGTATCCACCAAACCGTCATGAAGCTTTTCAAAAGTCAACGCATACTTTTTGCTAAGCCATCGGTAATAATTTTCCATACTTTTCATGTTTTGGGGAAATACGATGGAAATCAATTCATCGATCAACCGATCCGCCTGATCATCAAAAAATGGGATATCGGTCGGTACAGGCGCATCTGTTCGGATAGGCTGATACTGCTGCACGAATACATAGGCACCGGGTAAGGATCGGAGGAATCTGAAGCGTTCAACATCCTGTGCCAGGGTGGTATCATACCCATACATGCAGATAAATTCGACATTGTCGCGTGTTGCAAAATCGAACCATTTATATTTGGCTGCAATAAGGGATAAGCGCTTGTTATTGTTCAGGCTGAAGTAATAATTGGGGCGGGTGAAACGGGTGTTTTGGCAATCAATTCGACGCAACAAAGCCGCCTTTTTCTTGTTGAGATGCCTGAAATCGAGGGATTGCGTAAAATTGACCTGAATCCTCTTGGAAACCATTTGTTCGAGAATTGCTTCGGATTCGTCATGAGCCAGCAGATTGTCATCCAACAAAATCAGCTTTTTTCTTTTACCTTCAAGTAAAGATGCAAGATCGCTGACCTTGCGGGGCTTGCCCTCTTTTTTGGGAACCAAGCAAAACGGGCATTTATGTGGACATCCGCGGGTGACAAAGCCAATCGCCCGATCCTTCAATTCAGGATACAAATCATAGTCGGCCGGCATGGCTTCGATCTTTTCCGGTAATCGATTCGTCAAATTGACACCTGACCCACCGATTTGAATATCATTGCCGTAGTATTTTTTCAGAGCCTCAATCAACCGCATCGAAGATTCGAAGTTAAAAATGCAACTTGCAAATATCCTGTCGGCCCGATTCATGCGGATGTTTCTTTTGGCCAGAACGACGTCCCTTCCCTTTTCCTTATAGTATCGACTTAATTTCATCAGAGCCAAATTGGGAAGGCGCCCGTCGACATCAATCAAAAGGATCGGTCTTTTGGGAATGCGCGGGCTTCTTTTTTTCACCGGCGATGGCACACTGGATTCAGGTTTTTGAAGTTTAAGGTGCTTGTTTTTTACTGCCCTGGGAAAACGCCTCCGGGTGCCGTCGGAAAGGCTGGCGATGAACTGAATATTTGGTAACAGCGAATCGACAAGGTTAATCCATGCGGAAAACCATGCAGCCTCACAAAAAACATCCGGTCGGTGCAGAATGATCACGCCGGGCATAACCAATGGATTTTCGGCTTTTGGAAATGCATCGTAAAGATGGCGGCAAATGTCCAGTATCGGTAGGATCATTGTGCGTTGCTGCGAGGAATGCGCGTGCCAAATATCTTTCAGGTCGTTTTGGGGGTTCAAGAAACGCACTGGTTCGATTTTCAAGTGTTTCTTCAGCAGCATGTACACGTCGGCCAGAATGGATATCGACGCGCTTTTTTTCCATTTGATGCCCCTGACGTATAATCGTTCCAAAAATGCCACCGGATCGGTCAAGTTCCGCTTCGTGTGAAACAGGGTATGAAACCGCGTCAACGCATAAGTGGGATCGTTGAAATCGAAATCGTCGGTCCCCTCATGAGCCGAAAATCGGGGGCCATAGGCAAGCAGAAAATGTTTTGCCGGGCTTTTTGAGTGCCTTGGTATCCGATAAATTCCACCCGGCGGAACAAACTCGCATTCTCTTTTAGTCAGGCGCTTGTTCGTACCATCTCGAAAAAGATCCAACCCACTATCAACAAAATTGTGTTGATAAGGACTCATCCCTTCTGTTTGCTGATGATGAAAAATCTCGAACTCAAGATGCAGGGGATCGTTAGTACGTTTGAAAAAACGTTCGAAAGGAAGATCGACCTTGGATAACAATAGTGGATCGGCAGTTGATAAAGTGATCAGTTGGAGCAGTTCGAGTGTCCGGCTCCTCAATGGCAGAAGTGTCCATTTGGCGATGGATCTACTTTTCGTATGAATCTCAAATTTTCCATGGTTATTCAGCTTGGCATTATGATAGTTCAGCTTGACAAAATACATTTATTGATTTCCCAATTCCAACCATTTCTTCATCAACGGCGCCCGAAACGATTCCATCTTAACCAGCAATCCACGTGGATAGTCGTCAATCAGAATCATCGAATGGTGCTCCGCACGGATGATTTTTTCGGCGACGGTATGGTCGAGAAATTTCATCAACGAATCGTAATACCCGTCGACATCGAGCAGACCACACGGTTTTGCTTGCATGTTCAATTGAGTCCACCTCCCAGCAGCGCCGGACTGACTATACGCCGTTCATGTATGAGACGATGCCACATGTCGGCCTCGTTGCGCAAGAAGGTTTCGGTCGGGCGGTCAAGGTTGGCCGGTCCATGAAGGTCTGAATGATACGGTTCACTTGATGCCGCGCGTAAAAGGGTCAACGAGTGATCGAGGGTCGCACTTTAGTGGACGACCCGCGGACCTCAGTCAGTGCCAAGCGTGTTCATCTGGTTAGCGCGGTGCCTTCATCCGTTACCCAACCGTTGGCTGAAGGGCTGAGCATTCCAGTGACGTGCCGGGAAAATCATATTCGGGACCTTGTACCGGTATCGCTCGTGGACACCCGGCAGACGATTTGCAACGCCCTGGATTGGGTTCATTAGGAACAGGTGGAGTCCTACTGGTTCGATAGCGGCGGGAAACTGCCTCCCGTATAATTGTTTTCAATCCCTTTTTTTTGAATGTTGCGTGTTTTTTATTTTAAATAACCCTGATCTAAAAATAGACTTCTCTTGTTCATAGACTTTAATTTCTATGATGGAGTTATGGTCAAGAGTTGTGTATGGAAAAATTAGGCGGCAATCCGGTTTTCTTCTATTCCATTCACAAATTTGACTCCCTGTATTACTTCTGCGAGGCACTCAGGATGATCGATTGACGGGTATAGTGTTTGTGAGGGAGGGCAAAATCAGGATAATAGGACACCGTCTTTTTACAGACCGGGCAACGGAAACGGATCAACGGCGCATATTCGGGTTGTACGGTCATGTCGACGATAGTCAGAAAACGGCGTTCCCGATAGGCATGGATCTTAAAGTAGCATGCGACAAGACCGCATTGGGAGCAGTCGGGCAAGCGGTGGGGTTTGATTTGGTCCTTTTCGACTTGCTCCAGATATGTTGTAATGTCTTTATGTGTCGCTGTCGGCGGCATTGGGGTATCCTTTTTTGGCATTTTCATAGGGAGAACCAGGATTGCAGGCTACCGGTTCGATGGCAAAACGGCATAAGAAATCCAGGAAGGTATCGTTGAACCGGACAACCGATCCCAATCGTTCGACGACGGCTTTGGCCATGTTATCGACCACCAATTGCTTCGGGACACCGCCAAACCAGGTAAATGCTTCGATCAGACAACTGTGAAGAGAATACTGCTTTTGACTGTGCGTAAACCGAACGTACAGCATGCGGCTGAAGGCTTCGATGACGACCAGAGCATACAGTTTTCGCCGGGTGTCGCCATATTCCAATGAACCGAAGTGGCCCCAATCGACCTGCATCTGCTCACCGGGAGCGGACTCGAAACGGGTGTAGGCGATACGTTGTTTTCGCTTCCCTCTCAGTTGGCGCAGATAATCACGAACGATGGTGATTTTGCCGGTAAAGCCTTCCAACTGCTGCAAAATGACCGGGGCACTGACGGTGGAATCCTCATCCAGTAACGCTTTGATCTGATCCCGATACGGATCGAGTTTGGAGGTTCGGTTCGGTCGTTTTTGAACGACCTCAGGACGGCGTATATATTTTTTCACCGATCCCCTGTCGACGCGAAGGTGTCGTGCGATTTTTCTTGCCGACCAGCCCAAATGCTTCAGTCGGATTTTCTTATAGCGGATCTGCGGCGGTTGCGGATCGTCTGAAGCATCCGGTTTCTTTTGGCTTTTTCGGGATTCCGGTCGCGATAAGTTTTCCAGTAACCTGGATTTTTATCAGCCCATTTTTGGTTGCTGAGTTTCTCTGCGGTCCTATAGTCCGGATCGGTTTTCATTTTGATTCGTTGCCAATTGGCTTTTCTTGCTTTCTGGCATTCGGGGCGACTGCAACAATATTGCTTATTATTTCGTGGGACAAACATCGTCGCGCAATGGAAACACGGCACCGGTTCCATAGCTCCTCTCCTGGCTGGATGTACTTTGGGAACAAACGAATTAGAGGAACTATATGGAATTTTAGAAAATCGGAGGAATTAAATAGTGGTTGGTAGGCTAACGCCGATGGTTTTGGCGGGAATTAGAGTCGGTGGAATTGGATGGGAATTAAATCGGCGGTCACAATCATCAAAAAAAAATTTTCACCCCATAGTTCTTTTTTTCAAATTTCTTTTTATCTGTTGCGCCTTTCCTTCCAAACCAAAAATCTTTCAATTTCCCGATTTTCAATCACCTCATGAATAAAAAAAGGAGGCGGTGGGTGTGGAAACCCGCAACCGCCTCCTTTCGGGTCCAAGTGGAGCGACCCCCAACGGAAACCAAACAGCCTTTCCTAACCGAATACCATACCGGCGGGCTCGGCTAGCCGTCTATGCGGGACGTCATCTGACGCCGTAGGTGTGGTAAGCTCGGCAATCCCGAAGGGTTTCAAATTTTGGAGGGTACTAACTGCGTAACTAATTGTGGATATTACTGCATTTCTAAAATGCCCAAATTTGAAACGCTCAGTTTAGGAGTAAGTAATATATTTCATATAATTACATATAGTTTGAGCCATTAGATAACAGTCATGCAAAATTGCTTTTTTTGTTACAGTAGCACGAAAATGGATTGAGCTTTCGTACTATTGAATTTGGAATCGTCCCATTGATGATGATTTTTTCCCAGATTCAGATGAAGGTTGATCTCGGATTAAAATTTCAGCTGGTATTCCAAGCCCGGAATTCAATGATCGAATCATTTTCAATGTCAGCCGGCGCTTTCCATTCAAAATTTCGGATACCCGCGGCCGACTACCCAGATAAGGAATTAGATCTGCATTTTTAAGGCCTTTCTGCTCCATCACAAATCGAATGGCTTCAATGGGAGACGGTGGCGGGACCCGATGGTGTTCATCCTCATATGCCCCCACGAGAACAAGTAACACGTCGAGCGCATCACCCTCCGGAGTCCCGGGATCGGCGCCCCAAAGTTCCTCGATGCGTGCCAAAGCGGCATCGTAATCGTCTTCCGTCTTAACAGGGCGGATATTCATGTTTCACCTCCGATGGATCGATCTTGTCGTACGCTTTATGCCGACCAAACCATTTGACAAAAGCGGCCTGGCGATTGAAGTCGATGTGGGCAATCAGCCTGAAATGGTTCCCCTTGATGTTAAAGACCACCCGGTTATCCTTTACCAGATCGGCCGATTTGAACGTTGCTTTCAGCTCTGCAAAATGCTTGAAATCTCGCCCTTCCATGGTCGCCACCCATGCCCGTAAATGTTCGTCGGCTTCCGGATAACATTCCCGATAGGCATTGATCGTCTTTTTGGCGATGACCCGCATGCAAAGTAAAATATATTCCCAAATTGGGAATGTCAATCTTGAATTGATAGGCTAAAAGAGACGGCCGGCAAATGGACTTATTTCCTACCGAAGAAATTCGTTGTACTGTGCTGTGTGAAATCATGGCAGGTCCCGGAGGCTGCCAAGCAAATGCGTGCGGTTGTCGGGCTGGAGACCGTTATTATTCCACTTCTGAACGGGGTGGAAGCCCACGACGTGTTCTAAAAAGCCCTGGGTGCGGGGCGTCTGACAACTATTCTAATCCCCTGTGCGATTTCCAGTATTCATATTCATGGGGCCATTGTTCTTTGCGCCAGAGCATCAACTGGCGCATGCGTTCCCGGAAGGAAGCCATGGTCTGCTCAGAGGACGGATCCGTGGTTTTGTTCTTCCAGGCACTGACCAGGTCTTCACCCAACTTTCGTGCGCGGGTGTTGATATCTTCGGTGAACTGTCCATCGGGAAGGATTCCCATGGTGGCCCACACTGCGCCCACCGGCCGGATGCCTGTAGTGATCAGAAAGTGATTCATGTATGCGGCGATGGGCGGCTCATCGCCGCCACCGGAGGTGACCACTGAGGCGCCGTATTTGCCTTCGAATTCCATGAGGTGAATCACGCTGCAACAACGGTCCATGAATGCTTTGAGCTGTGCGCTGACGTTGAAGATGTAATTGGGGCTGGCCAATACAAGACCGTCGGCCTGCCGCATTTTTTCCCGAATCTCCTCGAAAGCGTCTTTTTGGACACACCGTCCTTGCTTGTGGCAGGTGTCGCAACCAAGGCAGGGTTTAACCGTGTCTCCTTTTAAATTAACAGCTTCCGTCGTGGCACCGTTATCCCTGGCCCCTTCGAGAACCAGGCTGAGAAGTCTGGCGGTATTTCCTTTTTTTCCGTGTGGGCTACCGATAAGACTGACGATTTTCAAAATGTAGTCCTCCTTGTGCTGTTAAGTGTTGTAAGGGGATGCCATACCGGCTTCTGCAAGTTTGAATCGATCTTACACCAGGGGGACAGCTGTTGTCTGATTCCACAGCGAGCAAATCGCTCGCCGCCAATTAGCTTTGTTGGGATATCGAACGGCAGCCTGCCCGCTGCGCATAGGCAGCGTGCCACCCCTCTGCGACCGGCATTTGACGATACAACTCACGCCGTTGCGCCTCCAGCAACTGTCTCGGCCGCTCCATGAAATCCGCAGCGCAATAGATCTTTTTCCCCGCGGCGACGGACAGCGCATCCAGCCAGTCCGCTCCGTCCTCGCTGCGCATGAGGTGGTGGTCGAGAATCACCATGTCAATGTGCCGAGCCAGACGAAGCGCGTGTTCCCAGGCAGTATCGATGGCGGCGTCGCTCAACCGACCGAGATATAGCGGCGGTCCAGCGGCCAGCAGGACATCCGGATGCCAGTCGATCACCCGATCCACCGTCGGCCCATCCAGCAATTGGATGTCGGATGCGTGAACGAACACGCGGCGTCCCATGGTGATGCGGGTCATCATGACGGTCCCCATGTTGCCGCCGGCCACACCATGGGGAACGGACCGGGAAAACATCAACTCATTTTCTGATCGTCCCTCGGCAACCTGCAAATTGCCCCCCAGCAGATCGACCAGGTCCTCGAATCGTTTCCTCATGCCGGCGGATAGATCATCAGGGGATTTGCTCCAGCAGCGCAAGCGGCGAAATGTGTCGGGGAGTTCCACCACGGCCAGCTGGTAAGGGTTCGCATTTTCCAGCGGCACATGATCACCATGGAAATGACTGAAGACCACATCGGTCGCGTCACGCAAGGCCCGCAGGATCTTCCCCCGGACGCTGCGACCGGTCGCCACCTGAAAGGGATGAGGCATCAGGCCACTGCGCTTATACCCCAATGCCACACCCGGATCGATGACGATGCGCCGATGCGGCAGCGTCACCTGGCTGCAAAGACTGCGCACCCCTAAAGATTCCGCACCGATGATTTCAAGACCGGTCAGCACCGTCATCTTTTTCCATTCCCGATGAATGCCTTCATCTGGTTTCCGATTTTCATGCAAAATTCAAGGTATTTACTTTTTCATTTTTATCCTGACTTCTTCTTTTAGGTCTTCAATCTGATAATCTTTGAAATCAGTGTGTTCGACTATCGATCGAATCTTTTGAACAATGATGTTTATCTCCGGTGCCATTTTGACAATCTCAACCGGCAGATATCCAGGACCTGTCCCCAGATCCAGGATCAGGCCTTTATTCATATTCGAGACGATTTCTTCGGCCACCGGACGATAATAGCTATCGATCACCAGTCTGGTGGCTTTAATGTAAGCTGATGCCAGCAAACCTGGGATTCTTTCTAATTTTATCCATTGTTTCATAATGAGTTCATCCGTGCATAGGCGAAACGGTCACATTGCATGATATGATATTTCTCGCGAAAAAGAAAAAACGTTAACAGCGATTCTTGGCGTTCATAGCGGCTTTACGTGAGATAAAAATTTCTGCTAAATCGCTCCGGCGCAACATAAACGGACTGGCGGGAATTCATAATTCCCTGTTTTCCAACAGAAAAGGGCCTGCAGATACTGTTCTCTGCAGACCCTTGATTTTCGGATGGTGCCGAAGGGGATATTGCATTTTGACGACTAAGTAGATGTAATTATTACACGAAAGACTGGATAGGTTGTGGGTTTTTCACCGAAATCCGCAACCTATCCGCAACCACTTTCCGCCTTTCTCCATTCCGCCGAAATCGTCCTAACCACTTATTATCGATAAAAAAATAATCCACTACTTAGCATTTTTCGGATCATTGGTAAAGTGTGTCCCACTGGCACCCCACTCCCCCTGTTGACAATCTGCCACCGATCACGATGTGCTCACCATGTCAATCCCCTGCCCTATCCCGTTCATGATGTACGGTCGTCATAGTCCTGCCTTCACGCACGTTTTGACCTGCATGCCAGACCGTAATTGAAGCATTATGGTTTTCCATTAAGGAAATAGGACGGAACAATCTTTCTCATTCATGAATTCCTTGTAAATTCAATTGGAATTCACTTCTTTTCGACATCTACTCATAAAATTTATTCAAACTAAAGGCAAAAATACACATAACAACCGCCGCACCTTTCCTTTGGATGGGAACGACGCATTCCTCATTTTAAATGGTGATCGTTGCCGGTGCCAACGAAACGAAAGTTTCTATGGGCCTGGTCTCAGGGCACGGCTTGAGATCTTCTGCTCTGCCCTTCTTACCCACTGGTTCCACGACAAAGGTGTCCCCACTCTGATTCAATCGGTGCACCGAGCCACAAACACGGCAATAGACGACATCACCGTCCCGTGCATCAGGGGAAACCGTGATCACCGGTCCACAGGTAGGACAGCGGACCATGGCAACGCGTGTATCACTGTGGCCAACAATGTCCGCAGCGGCGTCCTTTTCAACCCATTCCACGAATAAATCCAGCAGGCGTTTGTCGAACTGGGTGTCCTGCTCTTTTTTTAGGGCTACCACCGCCGGCGCCACGGATATACCCTGGCGATATGGACGGGTGCTCGTGAGAGCGTCAAAGGCATCGGCAATGCTGACGATTCGGGCGACAATGGATATTTGATCGCCTTCAAGCCGTTGCGGGTAGCCCAACCCATTAACCCACTCATGATGCTGGTGAACCGCTGCAAGGGCCAAGTCCCCCAAAGGGTGCTCTTGAATTAGGAGAGCGCCAATCCCCGGATGGGTCTTTACCACTTCGTACTCTTTTTCGGTGAGACGGCCACGCTTTCCCAGTATTTCATCGGGTATGCTGATCTTGCCGATGTCATGTAAAAATCCGCCCAGAGCGGAAAGAAAGACCATATCCCGCGGCAGGCCGACCGCCTCGGCCAGTTGCCTACAGTACTGGGATACCCGCCATAGATGCCCGCCGGTATAAGCATCTCTGGCCTCAATCATTGATGCCAATAGGGTCAGAGATTTCAGCAGCTGTTTTTCTATTCTTATTTTCACCGATCCCCCTAAATCTCAAAACCAGTACTATTATAAGTAGCTTCCCACCCAGCCCGGAGGGCGGTAGGCGATAGATAAATGGTGGGGCGGTTTGCGAATGGCATCGGCCAGAGCCTGGAGTTTTTCAGCGCTCAGTTGTGCTTTATATAGCTGATTATAGAGGATTTGCAGGGCGATTATCTCATCCTTTTTTCCATAATACTATTCTTTTTTTCAGGTCGCACGTTAAGGCTCACAGACCACGCGGCAAGCTGTGAAGCCGCTGGCGATGGGTGCTAATGAATACCACCAGCTTACTGATGATATACACTTTTTTCTCAGTTATAAGCCAAGCGCATCTTTTCATCATTCATTGTCGATGCAATAATAGCCTGCCATTTGTCGCTATTCCATGTTCCCAGTTTTTCATGCATCTTCAGATACTTTTCTGGTATGGGATGGGTGCCGTATACGACTTCAAGGCCATACTTCGTATTGATATAGTCTTTTTTGTTTTTTTCATGTAGTCTCCTTTGTATTGAAATGCATAACCCAAATATCAGCGGTGAGCTTTTGAGTTCGCTGGATTGACCTGGCTACACTGTCATCTAACAATATCGGAGCTACTCAAGCACGTATATGTTCTTATTCGCACAAATATCCTTAAGCTCTTGTGGCCATACCGAGACGGTCACTTCTCCAATGTGAGCTGCACGCAACAGGTACATGAAGGTTCTGGATTGTCCAATACCACCACCAATACTTAGCGGAATTCGATCGTTGATAATGGCCTGGTGGTACGGGAGACTGAGAAAATCCTCCTGATCTGACATCTTGAGCTGGATCTTAAGCGTTTCCTTCGTAACCCGTATGCCCATCGATGTCAGCTCGTGGCGCCGTTTTGTCACAGGATTCCACACCAGGATATCTCCATTTAATCCATGATACTGCTCACCGTTCTTGACGACCGTCTCAGTGGTCCAATCATCGTAATCTGCAGCACGCATTTCATGAGGGTAACCGTCTTTCAAAGGCCAGCCGATGCCAATGATGAAGACCGCCGGAGCGTGCTCAAGAAGAATTCGAGTCTCACGCTGCTTCCGGGGGAGATCCGGGTATAAGTCGAGAATCTCTTCGGCGTGGAAAAAAGTGAGTTTCTCTGGAAAATCAGGATAATCAGAGGTCTTGAGTTGGGGATACATATTCTGCACCAATGTGCCTGCTCCCCGGATGACCTTCCATATCCGGTTAACGATATTTTTAAGAAAATCGATTGTACGGTCTTCCTGTGTTATCGCCAACTCCCAATCCCACTGGTCTACGTAGGCGCTATGGTCGTGATCGAGGAAGTAGTCCTTGCGCACAGCTCTCATATCGGTGCAAATGCCCTCGCCAACCTTGCAGCCAAACTGATGCAAAGCCATACGCTTCCACTTCGTGGCGGCCTGAACAACTTGGGCTTGTAGGGGAGTATCGAGTCCCAGCCCACAGGGAAATTCCACCGGTGTTCGCGACCCGTCGCGATCCAGATAATCGTTTACCCCACTCTCTTTATCAACGATCAGAGGAACCTGAACCATCTGTAGGTTGAGTTCCTTGCACAGATTGGCTTCAATGTAATTCTTGATTGCATAAACAGCCTTCATTCTGTCCATAGGAGGAAGAAGGGCTTGGTAATTATCTGGTAAATCCTTTGCGACTTGTCCATAATCACTTATTCCCGGTCCAGCCAGGTCAGATATCTTATCCGTCATATTGTTTCATCTCCAGTCGGCCAACGCTAAGTTAACCGGCGCAAAAGGGTGGAGGGAGCGAAGCGACCGGAACCCTTTTGCGTCCGAGTTAATGCTGTTGTTGGGCCGTATATTCAGCCCAAGGTTTGATTTTAGAAAGTAATGGGGCAAGCCTTTGCTCAGCGACTTCCGTATCGTAGGCAGCTTGTGCACGTAACCAATACCCATTGGACAAGCCAAAAAATCGGCATAATCGCAAGTCCGTATCAGCTGTTATTGAGCGTTTCCCAGAAACAATCTCACTGATACGCTGGGCAGGAACGTTAATTTCTTTAGCTAAGCGATATTGGCTAATCCCCATAGGTTTCAGGAATTCCTCTAATAGGATTTCACCCGGAGTAATGGGGTCGAGTTTTTCCATGATACGGCTCCTCAGTGGTAATCAACGATTTCCACATTCTCAGCACCGGCATCCGTCCACCGAAAACAGACTCGCCACTGATCGTTAATTCGAATGCTGTATTGACCAGATCGATCGCCTTTGAGTGCTTCAAGATGGTTATCAAGTGGAACCCTTAAATCATCAAGGCGATTGGCGATTTCGAGCTGTCTCAATTTGCGCCGTGCGATTTTAAAAATATTTACAAATCGTTTGACACGATTGCCTTTTGATAGCTCCTCAGTGTATGCACATTTGAACGATCTAATCATATAACGGATAATAACGCATTGCGTGATTAACGTCAAGCGTGATTATAGAGGGGGGGGTAGCCCAACGGCCCGCGGATCACCTGCAAGGCCTGGGTGTGAGCCCGGAGGGATCATGCCCAGGCCTTGACAGGTGGATCCGCTTGTTGTGGGGCGCTTTGCGCCGGGCAACAAGCGGATGAAATCCGTGGGCCGTTGTTGACGGGCGCGAAGCGTCCGTCAACAACATCCTGCGTCTGCGGCGAGCGAAGCGAGTCCGACAGAACGCCGTGGTTGTGTGCCGGGCCTTGGCCCGGCTGCTAAATGGTGATGTTTGGTAGTTTGACACGGCTGCCGGACAAAGTCCAGACCCAGCCTGACGGAGGCGAAGGGTAGCCGAAGGCAAAGGTGTTGCAGCAATGCACGCCTGAAGGAGACCGGAGGCAAAAGCGTGGGTCGACGTACAGGTATGCCCCGCACCCAAAAGGTGGAGGGCAGGCGGATTTGAGGAGGGAGGACGCTGGGACGAGTCCGCAACATAGGACAAAGTCCTATATCCGTCACATGGCTGAGCCCCGTATATCCGACGATCGTGCGCTGAAAGTAGCCGGAGCTCACCCCGGGAGGTCCCATGCGTCTCGGCGGATTGGTTGCCATAACTCACCGGTATCGGGGGAAGCCGGTCACCCCAACCCCCCGGCGCCGTCTGGCCCCCTCGTCTCGACAGACGGCGAGCCAACCCCCGAAAGGGGAAGGAGATAACGAAGCAGGAGGCGTGGAGTCAGCCAGCCCGAGAGAGCGAACCGTAAGGGGAGCCCATCGCGTATGGGGAGTCAGCAGCTTGTCGAGGCGTAGCTCGAAGAGCGAAGACTGGCGGGCATATTAAGCCGGTGGAAACGAGCCGGGCCTCCCAAAGGCGGCTGAAGGTCAACCGGGAAAAGAGTGCCGTGGGCCGACCGTGGGATCGCAAATATCTGGGTTTTTGCATGACCAATTCACGCAAGGCACCGAAAATACGCATCCACTGGAAGACGATCAAACGGCTTAAAGAGCGAGTCCGGGAAATCACAGCCCGGTGACGAGGCAGAAGCATCAACCACGTGATCAATGAGCTGAACGAATACATGCGTGGGTGGTGGAACTACTATAGGCTTACCGAGTCTTACAACCGCTTGCGTTCTCTGGCTCATTGGATTCGGCGCCGCCTGCGGGCGGTGATCTGGAAACACTGGAAGAATCGCAGAACCCGTGTGAGCGAGCTCTTGAAACGAGGCGTCGCCCGCGCCTTTGCCGTGACGACCGGGTGTGCCCGCAAAGGCACCTGGCGAATGAGCAAAGTCAAGTGGGTCAATATCGCTTTGCCGGACGACTAGTTCACATCACGTGGTCTTTTGTTCCCCTGGATCTGACCCTGCCTGGGATCAGCCGAAACGCAGAGTACGGACCCGTATGCTGCGTGGTGTGGGAGGGGGTAGCCGAGAGGCTACTCCCTATCCCGATAGCCTTCAATTTTAAAAAGCTTTATGGATATTATATTTTGATAATACTCAAAATCTTTATCATTGGTAAAAATAGAAATGTCGATCCTGTTAGCAACCGCACAAATCAGAAAATCAATATGCGATCCTTGAATTCCTTTTTTCCTGCATTTATTGCTGAATTCTGCAGCCAGCTCATAATCAGTGTCAAAAATTGGCGTGTTGGCAAAATATGATAGTTTGTCTTTTATTATGAGATACTTACGCATATCGCTGTAGCCGGATAGGATTTCTTGTCTAATTGGTCCAATGATAAGGGCTCTCTGATCTCGAATAAGGGATGTAAGCGCATCTATTTCGATTTGATACTCATTATTCTTTGAGCGAAGTGCATAAGACCATATTGGTGTATCAACAAGGACTTTCAACGATATCTTCCCTTTTTATAATCATAATCTGGATCGGGATCCATTTTTCCAAATATACTTAATATTTCTATTTGCTTATGCCGATCCACAAACTCTTTGAGGGCCAGATTGACAGTGTCCTTTTTAGTTCTCAATCCGCTGATTTCTAACGCCTCATTTAATAATTTATCATCGATTGCTAAATTGGTTGCCATTGCGCACCTCCTTTTTTACACACCATATAACACATATAAATGTGTGTCAATATGTGTAATAAAGGCTAACGGCCCTTTGCGTCCGCTGCATTTTTTTTGTTATGCCCTACTTTACTTTGAATTCCTTTAGTCGAGTACATTCAATAAGCTGATTCAGCGTTTTTGTGGTAAACACCTTTTCTCTTGTTGCAAGAATCATCTTTTTCATATCTTCCCTACGAACGCCGAAGCCTCGTCCGCCAATGCAAGCGATAACCTCGTATTTTGGATTATCCTCTGAACGTCCGGCAAGGCTCAATTCCCCAAGATGTTGAATACGTGTAACCTTATCGCGAGCAGTACCGTCATCCTCCGTTATTTTTGCTTCAATAATAACCTGTGGATTAAATTCGCTCGGAATTATGAAGTCCGGTGTTTGGTCGAAGCCTTCAATTCGTTCAGCGCGTTTAGTTTTTCGAAAGCTGATACCTGCCTTGGCAAGAACTTCCTCAATAGCTGATTCAAGGCTGTCACCAATGAGTTCACTTACAGAATCCCTGTGCCCGGCAAACGGTCTGCCAAGAAACCTTTCATACAGCAACATGGCGTATGGGGCACCCATTACTGCAAGATTCCGAATACCTTCGAGGCCATATCTCGTATCCGCCTTATCCAAGCGATGTAGCTGATCTTTATCTACATCAGGGATGCCGTCAGAAAGTAATTGACATGCTGTTTGGACCATCGCTTTGAGCCGTTCCTTTGTGACGCCATTGGTGTTGAGTTCCGTTTCAGGGGTCATTCGCACTTTTCTGTCCAATGAGCGCACGAAGCCCTGAGTAACCGATACGCCGGTTCTTTGTGTCGTGACGTAACCCCATTCGGGAGGCGTAAAACCTAGCATCGAGCGTAAAACCACGATTGCGATAGGCTCGGAGACCGTAACGGGAAGTATCCTATCTGGATCAAGTTTCGAAAATCCCTCAGTTGCAGCCTTCAGTACTTCGTACCCACGTTCGAATACCGGATACTCAACAAAACCGGCACCTTTGGGAAGAACTAGAAACTCCGACTCCAGGCACGAAAAGACTGCATCAACATAGGATTCTGGGTTTTGCAGGATGACATCCAAAGATACTTCAAAAGGAAACGTCGGCATACTCGGCTCCATATTCCGCAACACTTTCGTGTACAGCAAACAATGGCATCTCATTATCTGCCATTGTTCTGTCACGCTCCATGCATTTTTTAACTTCGGTCCAGTTACCGAAATGATGGAGCCAGTCCTTCACTCTTGCGATGCGCGTTATTGTAGGTTCTGTTTTTTTCCACTCAAGACGCAGCGCCCAGATAGCCAAACGAATCAAATGCCCATAAGTGATGCATCTAATATCGCCGAGTGTCGGCTTGACATTCCCGGCTCTGAGCAACTCTATGTCTTTTTTAACGATTCGAGCGACTTCATCAGGCGAATCAGCCAGCCACTTCCGTTGCATTGCTCCGGTTTGTCGGCAGACAAATACGGTATCAATAATCGATGAACCGGTGCCGTTAATGTGGATGGATGCGCCCATCTCAGCCGGACAAGGAAGCGACCCCGAACAAGTTAGCCCAGCGTCGAGGATTGCAACAGCCACGGGATAATACGCTTCGAGATTATTATGGTGGTAGGTGAATGCCAGAGGCGATCCGGGCTTCAACGCTCTCGCCATGCGCTGAAAGACGGATGATAGTCCATCCGTGAAATGATCGAACCCGCGGCCCATGTCCACATTACCGGTCAACTCATCCGGTGTTCGTGTGGAATCGACACGGAATGCGCTTAAATGCTGGCCTACCAGTTTTCTGATCCACACATAACAGAAATCCATAAGCTCCGCGTACTGGACGTTCCCATAGTAGGGAGGATCTGTGAAAACTGCATCCAGTGAAGCATCAGGCAGTTTGCAGGATGCAGCGTCTTGACACGAAAGATTGACGATCCGTGGAGGCGTAGAATCATCACCGTTCAAATGGTCACCTATCCACTCCCCGGCGATGGGGATAATTCTCTTTGACCGGCCATGATATCTAACTTCAAATGGGTGGTCACAGTAAGCTTTCGCTTTCTTGAATTTTTCGACGATGTTGGCCCACCCGCCGCTGCCGACACACATATTTCGGCCAGGCTCCATGATTCCAAGAAAATTCGATTCGCATTGAATCAATCCCACCGGAAACCCGTGGACAGAAAATATATCTAGTGACTTTAAAGCCCTGGTGTCATATCGGCACAGCATGTTCTGATAACGGAGCAAGTCTGAAAGGTTCGTCGCCAAGGCATTGCGTACACGTTTGCTTGATGTTTTTGCGATCATACGGGCGGAAAGTTCCAGGCCGAGAAGCTGACGGCTGTTGAACATTTCACGGTAATGTCTATATCCCCAGCGGTGTAGTCGGTCCGTTTCATCACCGCTGGGAATTGCATCGTCAGGAACGTACTTTGGGCGCATTCTTGACCAACGGTTTACGGTATCATTGACCCGAGCCAAATCCTGCTTGTCGGGTTTCTTGAAAAACCTGCCGGTATGAGATGGCTTGCATTTTGGACAGTGGTATTCGATTGCATAAAGCCTATGGCGGGGCGCTCCAAGACCGGCATCAGGATAATGATTGATTGCACCGCACGCCGAACATACGCAACGGCTCCGCTTTGCAGGTCCATCCACAGCCAGTTCTGCGGCGCAATGGGCACATTGGCCTGGGTTCTTCCGGTCATCCGTTTCCGTCAACTCTCCGCAAGAAGGGCATACGAAGACATTTTTCGGATGCCTCGAATCAGCGGAAAGAAGATATCCGGGAAACAAGTCCACATTCTTTCCGCATTGATGACATGGCATTACTTTAATCCAAAGAAAGTATTTCACATGGGCATCATCAGAGCCGCATAAGTTGCAACGTGTGCGATACAAAGGCCCAATGTCGTTTTCCAATGTTGCCCGCAGCGTGCCTGCGGCCTTTGAATACGCCTCAAGATTGAGGTGTTCAATCTCTTGTTTCACAATCCAATAAGACATCGGGTTGATGTCAAATCCCGTGACATCACAACCAACTCGATTAGCCTCCAGAATGGGCGTACCGCCACCCATGAAGGGGTCTGCTACGTGACGACCCGAAAGGTCATTCGCATCGTAAAACACCTCCCGAAGCGGTTTTTCCGAAAATTCGGATAAAAGCAAACCGCGAAATAAAGTTCCGGGCCGCCTTGCGAACCATTTGTGCACCGCAATAATCGGACGGTAATTCTGCTGTATCTGCTTCTCCCGAAGCGCAATATCCGAAATAAACGGTATATCGAAATCTCTTTCAATCATCTACGTACTATCTTCCTTTATTTTCGCGGCATAACGATCAAGGTCACTTGCGCCGCCACCAACCTTTACGCGTCAGCGCCGCCAGCGTTCTCAGCGTCAAGTGAACCGCCTGGTTCGGCCATGCCGTATATTTATTGTGACACCTGCAAAGTAAGATTCCAGATATCAGGGTCACCTGTGCTGGTGGTAATGACCGGTCGTTTTGCCACACCAAGAACTTTTTGTGTTTCCTCAGGCATGTTTGTGTTCATGTAAGATCGTAGTTCTCCCATAGTGACAACGCCATCTTGGGGGCCTGCACTCTGGAAACCATCTGCGGCGCCATTGAGGCCATTGACAAGGGAATGGGTGAATGCGCCGTTTGACCATGATGAGTCTTCAATGGCTTGGCGGTCAGTATCGGCTCCCACCATGAACACCCAGCCCTTCGGTGTATTCTGCTGCTTAATATTGGGGACTATTGAAATACCACGGTTGCCATCTCCTCTGGTAATGAGTTTGCCAGCATGACAGGTGTCAGCAAGCAGAATAACATTCTTTGACTTTTTTTCTTCTAATGCAGCTCGTACTCTGTCCATGCGGTAGCCAGTGGCAGGGATATTAATGTCGGTGTCGAAAGTAGCAAAATAAACTTTTTCAGGGTCTTCCGGGTCTGGGAAGCCGTGGCCGGCCCAGAAAAGGATAATTTGATCATTCGGACCTGCTTTTGAAAGCCAGGATTATAGGGCTATCATGATGTTTCTTTGGGTTGCCTCATTATTTACGAGAAGCTTGATATGGCTATCAGGCCAGCCAAGATTACTGAGGGACCGGGCAAATACTTTTGCATCATCATCCGCAAAAATGAGGTTAGTTAATCCACTTTGGCTTGAATACTGGTATTTAGATATACCGATTACCACTGCCCAATATTTTTTTTCACCCAAAAAAGTTTTCTCATTTTTGTGGTTAAATTCGTTAATAGAATTGTTGGATGGTGTTGACGTTGAAAGACTCGCAGAATATTGATTCTTTTTAAGCTTCAGATTTAATTTTGATGGTATCCAGTCTGATGGAGGTGCACCTTTGCTGAACTCAGCTATCGTTACGTGTTCAGATATATACCCCTCTTTTCTCGCTTCAATATGAAAAACGTTCCTTTCCATATCATCAACGAGCTTTAACGTGATAGGAGCAGGGCCTTTGTACTGATTGTTTAAAAATATTTCCGCATTTTCAGGGTCAGTTGTTACTTCTGTGTAAATCGTGCCGCAACCAGACAGCAAAATAAATAACATTATCCCCAGAAAAATCTTATGTAAAACACAACCCATATGGATACCTCCTATATATTTTCTTATGCCGAACAAGTTATTGGATAGACCTGTATATCATCAAATTTGAAATGTTATACTGAAAGACGCTTATTAGAGCAGGCTTGAGATGTTTAATATACTCGGCGAGGATAGGTAGTGTCAATTTTTGTGATATATCGGTTTCGGATCGTCAGCCGAAAAGTTAGTGCCGGTAAAAATCCGTACCGATATCCACCGCTCCATAAACCACTAAAATCTTGTTATGATCACTTAATCATGCGGTAGCATCGCAACCCCTGCGCGCCCCCTGACGATACAATCCGATAACCCAACCCGGACGCCCCCTGCCCACGACCGGTCGCCTTTTTTGTACCCAATTTCAAAGGTGGACCGCCTATGGCCTTAACCCAGACATAGAGCGGATCACAAGGTCGACCAGGGCTTTGTTTGACGCCATATTAACGCGCGCACTTACAGACATATTCAAACCAAACGATGACGATTAGGTGTTGTTTACGCAGGTCCTTGAAAATGAACCCGATAATGCACTTGCTGTGGTCAGCCGTGGGGCTGGCTATTTAAAGCAGAGCAAATTGGAGGATGCGTTCGAGACAGAATTGGATCGTCAACATGCAGGGTGATGATATCGAGGGAATATGGGGTGGATGTTGCGTGACGCTCAACCATCACGGTATTCTTTCATATTGGCAGTGAACTGAATTGAAGATATGATAAATTGATATGTTATAAATCGGAATGCAACGGAATGATTCCGGAAAGGAAAATATGACCAAGCGTCTGGAGACGGCCAACATCATCCGCAGTTTCCAGGCCGAGGCGTAAGCGCTTCCCCCGTCACGGCGCTGCCAACGGCGGCAATTGGTGAATGGGCGCCAAACAGGCATAGCACCGTTTCATAACGGATGTACGGGGGAATCGTAATCCACCGGGACCGTTGCTGAACAGGGAGAGGCACCATGCAAACGCTCAAGATACTCTTTCGCAAGCTTGAATTTCAGGCTTTCATTGCCGGCCTGGCTTTTATGATTTTCAGCTGGCCGATACTGACCATTCTTGAACCCATGCGAAACGGATTGGTATTTTACTACTTCTTCGTTGCTTGGGGTCTTGTGATCGTTTGTTTGCTGCTGATCGCCATCAGTCATCGACCATTGGATTCTGGAATGGCCCCCAAATCCGAGCCGAGGGACTGACCGATGTTCCATCCCCTCGTCGTCCTCGCCACCATCCTGCTGTATGCGGGCGGCCTGTTCCTGATCGCGATCGGGGTTGAACGGCGCGCCGCGGCAGGCCGAAGTCCGGCCAATAATCCCGTAATCTATGCTCTCTCCCTGGCCGTCTATTGCACCGCCTGGACCTATTACGGAAGCGTGGGCATTGCGGCTAGCTCCGGCATGCTTTTCCTGACCATCTATCTTGGCCCGACCATTTTAATGGTCGTCTGGTGGCTGGTGCTGCACAAGCTGGTGCGAATCAAACACGTGCAGCGAATTACCAGCATTGCCGATTTTATTTCCGCACGCTATGGCAAATCTGAAATGATTGCCGCACTGGCCACCCTGATCGCCCTTATGGGCATCATGCCCTACATCGCACTGCAGCTGAAAGCCATCCTCTCCACCTTTGACATCATTACGGCATCCCCGGAAAAAACACTTACCTTAGGTCATTCGCAGATGGGTCTGGTGGTGGTTGGACTGATGACGATTTTAACGATCATCATCGGTGTTCGGAAGCTTGATCCTACCGAACGGCACGAGGGTATGATCATGACCCTGGCGGCAGAGGCCGTACTTAAATTGTTGGGCATGATCGCCGCAGGCATTTTCGTGACCTACTTTCTCTATGACGGCTTTGATGATATCTTACAGCGCCTCTCAGACAGCCCATTTCAACACCTGATGAGCATTGCCGGCGAAAAGAAGACACCCTATCTGACATGGATGACCTATCTGATTCTGGCCATGTCCGCCATTTTACTGCTGCCGCGTCAATTTCACGTGGCGGTGGTCGAAAATTCAGATGAAAAGCACATCCTCACGGCCATGTGGCTTTTCCCAATCTATTTGTTGCTGATCAACATTTTTGTCTTCCCCATCGCCGCCGGCGGACTCTTGAAAGGCTACCCGACTACGGATGCGGATAATTTCGTCTTGCGACTGCCAATCGACTTTGGCGCCCGCTGGATGGCGATGCTCGTTTTCATGGGCGGCATTTCGGCGGCCACCGGTATGATCATGGTCAGTTCCGTCACACTGTCCACCATGATTATCAACCACCTCTTCCTGCCGCTGATCCGCGGAATCAAGGGCATGGCCTTTCTACGCAAGCACCTCCTGCAATGCAAATGGGCCGCCGTGGTGCTGGTTATTGCCTTTGGATACTGGTTCGAGCGGAAGGTGATGGCACCTTACATGCTCGTGAACATCGGCATCATCTCCTTCGCCGCCGTGCTTCAATTCGGACCGGTTGTCGTGGGCGGTATCTGCTGGCGTGGGGCGAACAAGATGGGGGCCGGCCTGGCACTGGCGGGAGGTTTTGCCATCTGGTTTTACACCCTGATTGTCCCGTCGATGATCAAAAGCGGCCTGCTGAACTCCGACGTTTTGATCACGGG
The DNA here is from genome assembly GCA_963674765.1 of uncultured Desulfosarcina sp. Classification (GTDB taxonomy): domain Bacteria; phylum Desulfobacterota; class Desulfobacteria; order Desulfobacterales; family Desulfosarcinaceae; genus Desulfosarcina. The sequence continues at coordinate 6,819,343 of OY771548.1, forward strand.
TCTCTTTGGAATGGCCTTTTTAAAGCCTGAAGCCCTGTTCGGTATGGCGGTATTCGAGCCACTGACGCACAGTGTCTTTTGGAGCCTGTTCTTCAACATTGCCTTATTTATCTTCGGTTCTTTGATTTTCAAACAAAGCCCCCAGGAAGAAAGCCTCGCCGAAGAATTCGTCAGCAGTCTGCCGGCCGTGTATCGCCTGCGACGGTCGTCGCCGCAAGATGCCACCATCGACCTGGTGGTTAAAAAACAAGAAATCGAGGCGCTTCTGACCCAGTATCTCCCCGAAACGGAAGTCAAATCGAATCTGTCGGCATGCTTTCAGCGACTGGGGCTGGAAGGCAAATCTCGAATCACCATCCGTGAACTGCTGGTACTCCATCAGGAGGTGGAGAAATTTCTGGCCGGTTCCATCGGTGCACCGGCAGCGCACAAGGCCATGACCCATAGCAATATATTCAGTACCCGGGAAACCGATGATCTAATGGAAGTGTATCGACGGGTCCTGGCCGATTTTCGCGTTACCCCACAGGAATTGAAGGATAAGATAGACTACTATCAAGAAAAGGAAGCCCTGCTGACCACACACGCCAAGGAACTGCAGGAACTCAACAGAGCCCTTGAATTACGTATTGTCGAACAGCATGAAACGGAAATGGCGTTGGCGCGTTCAGAGGAAAAATACCGCAGCATCTTTGAAAACGCCCTTGAAGGGATTTTCCAGTCTTCACCCGATGAACGTTTCATCAGTACCAGCCCATCCATGGCGCAGATACTGGGCTACGATTCTCCCGAAACGTTGATGAAAACGGTTACCGACATTCCCAAGCAGGTCTATGTGCATTCCCATGAGTGGCGCAAATTGATCAAGCTCTTGGAACTTGAAAATTCGGTTACCGATTTCGAATGCCAGTATTATCGCAAAAACAGCACCATCATCTGGGTTTCTATAAGGGCCCGGGTCATTCGCGATGAAGCAGGAGAGATCAAGTATATCGAAGGTTTTGTACGGGACATCTCCAAGCGGAAAAAGGCCGAGCATGCCTTGCAACGGGCTTACCATGACCTGGAAAAACGGGTTGAAGAACGAACGGCGGAGTTGCGCCGGGCCAATGAAACGCTACGCCAGACCAAGGAAGCGGCCGAAGCGGCCACGCGGGCCAAAAGTGAGTTCCTGGCCAACATGAGCCATGAGATCCGCACCCCCATGAACGGCGTCATTGGCGCGGCGGAGCTGGCGCTCGATGAGGAGATGCCGCCAAAAACAAGACACTACATGAAGATCATCCATTCGTCGGCCTACTCGCTGCTCAGCATCATCAACGACATTTTGGATTTTTCCAAAATCGAGGCCGGCAAACTCGAACTGGAAATCCGTCCATTCCAATTGGATGAAGTACTCGATAGTGTCACCGATGTGTTTATCAACAAGGTCACGGAAAAAGGCATCGAACTGCTGGTGGATATCGATGGGCAGACGCCACTCGCGCTGATAGGCGATCCGTTTCGGCTTCAGCAGATTATCAAAAATCTAATTGATAATGCCATCAAGTTCACCCCCCAAGGCGGTGTCGTCTTGTTGGGTGTCAAACCGATATCAATGACGGTCGAGAAAGCCGTCCTCGCATTTGCGGTCAAGGACACAGGACAGGGCATCGTGCCTGAGTACCGGCGGCGCCTGTTTCAGCCGTTCACCCAGGCGGATACATCTACAACCCGCAAGTATGGCGGCACCGGTCTTGGCTTGACCATCTGCAAACAGCTGGTGGAAATGATGGATGGCGACATCAACGTGGAAAGTGAGTTGGGTAGCGGTAGCACGTTCACCTTTACCGTTCGCCTGGGCCGCCAACCCATTGATCAGGAACACCCGTTGGTGGCTCCCGCGGCTATCCGCGGCCTGCGTGCGTTGGTCGTAGATAATTGCGAGGAAAACCTCACGATCATCCAGAAGATGCTGGATTCGTTTGGGTTTAGCGTGGAAACCGCCTTTTCGGGTCAGGAGGCCATCAAACGACTGAAAAGCCCCACCATGCCAGAAAAACCGATCAAACTCCTTATGCTGGACTGGCTCATGCCCGGTCTTGACGGCATCGAAACGACCCGCAGGATTCGCCGGGACCTGCATCTGGATATTCCGATTATCCTGATGACCGCATTCGGACGCGAAATGGAACGACGCGATGCCGAGAAGGTCGGTCTTAATGGGTTACTGATCAAACCGATCTACCCCTCGGCCCTGTTCAACGCCATTCTGGATGCTTTTGGCGAAGAAGCCCTGTTAATCGGCGAACGCAAGGGCAATGTGGCCACCAAGGCCTCGATTTACAAGAAGCGCCTCAGAGGAGCCCGCATTCTGGTGGCCGAGGACAACCCCACCAACCAGCAAATCGCCCTCGCGATTCTGGAGGACGCCGGAATCATCGTCGAAATCGCCAATAACGGCAAGGAAGCGCTCGACGTTTTGCGGAATCGGTCGTTCGATGCGGTTCTGATGGACATCCAAATGCCTGAAATGGATGGCTACGACGCAACCCAGCGCATCCGCGAGGATTCGAACCTGGCCGACTTGCCGATTATCGCGATGACGGCGCATGCCATGAAAGGCGACGAAGAGAAGTGTTTGCGAGCCGGAATGGACGGGTATGTATCCAAACCCATCAACAGGGATATGCTGTTCCACTCACTCTGGAAAGTTATTGGCCCTATCAGAGAGCGGCATTCGGTGGAAAACGGGGAAGCGGCCAGTCTTACAAAATCGGAAACGCCCGGAGGGGAAAAAGGGATATTGCCGGATAGGCTGCCCGGTATCCATATCCGGGAGACCCTGGTTAACCTCAATATCGACCCGGCCATATTCAAACGCATCCTCCAGGGATTTTACCGCAACAATCGCGAAACGATCACCCGCATAAAAACGGCCTTCGACCAGGCGCAGTGGGACAAACTACGCAAAATGGCGCACAGCCTCAAGGGCAGTGCGGCCAATATCGGCGCCGAAACACTGCATTTGGCGGCCAAAACGCTCGAGAACGCATGTGTGGACGAAACCCAGTGTCCCCCGGCAGCGGCGGTGATCGACAACTTGGAGAACGCCATGAATGAGATCCTTGAATCGCTCGGCACCGTATTGACACCAATGGAGGGCGGGGAGGGGGCCGAAGCAATGCCTGCCATGGATCCTGCGCAGGCCCTGCCGGCCATCCATCGGCTTACCGAAGTGTTGGAACTTGCCGACCCTGAAAAGATCCACCTGGCGATGCTATTGGTACGACCGTATCTCGGTAACGCCATCCTGCAGCCACTTGAAGATCATATCACCGATTATGAGTATGATGAGGCTTTGAACCTATTGAAGGAAATCAAAAAGCGATACCCGATCCCGCCCAGTGACAGCGAGAAAAGCAGCTGATGAACCTTACGCATCCGGGTAATAAATGCCGGAAGGCCCATTTAGAATAACCAAGGTTCTTTAAGATTCTTTTTGCTAGGGTTGCGGATAGGCTGCGGCAACATGATGATGTGGATTCCTTGTTGTGAAGAATATGGTTTTTCAATATGAGAATGAATCGGTATTCGTACAAAAAAAGAAGGTGTACCCTGCATAGAAAGGAACGACCCTATCATGAGTCAGCGGTCACAACGGGCCATATTGCGGCGTTTGCTATTGGTTGCAGGTATTCTGCTTTCCGTCACCCTCATCCTCCGACCCAGCCCGGTCATCTACCGGGTAGCCGCTACGGATTTTGCCGAAAAACAAAAAAATCGACCGGCTTGGCATTCTGCGCGTCAATTATCACTTTCCGAGTATATCAAAAAGACCACTGAAGACCGTCTGTTGATCGTGGAGAGCCAAGCCTGGTTGGAATTGTTGCACTGGTGTCAGACGGCGACGGATTGGATATTGCTGACGTCATCGGAAATGCCGTGGACCGTTGAGCAGGAACGCCAGGCCCGTGATTTTACCTACGTCCAAATGCAGGAAAACGGGGTGCCGTTTTATCTGGATGTGACGGTCGTGCGACCTGGAGACTACACCCCGGTTCCGACGAAACTGCGCTATCCATCACGTTCAAAAGGACTGTGGATCCTGGCTGTTGCCGTGTTGGGCTACATTTTGATTCCCTGGAATAAGGGCGATCCTCAGGTGATCGATTATCAACGTTTCCGAGGTGCTCTGCTTCCGGACATTTTAGGTGTGATGTTACTCGTGCTGTTCTTTGGACTACCTTGGTTGATCGTACCATCCACCTCCGGGGTTTCCAATCCATTGAATCCAGAGGGCATGCCAGTTATTACCATCGTGCTATGGTGCATGGCCCTGTTTGGCTTGGGCTTGATTGCCGTTGCGTGTCGCTATGAAGCCTGGTCCTTGAAAATTTCGCCGAATGAATTGCTGATCAACAACCTGACAGGTACCGAATCACTGGCCTTCAATGCAATCGAAAGCCTCACTGAGATACCCTATGAACCGCCCAAGGCCCTGGTGCGATTGGGGTTATTGATGAGTTTGATCAATTGGCGAGCTCTGGGCCCGACCTTATTGGTTGCCAGCCGCAACGATTTCCAGATTGTCATCACGCTCAAGGATGGAACGACTCGAAAATTTGTACGTACTTTGCTGCGAAACATCAATGCGATGGTCGCGGCCTGCAAAACAGCAGGCATCACGGTTGATGTTGAGCTGTAAGTCAAGAAAACAGGGAACCCCATGCCCCAATCATCGGCGTAAGGTACGATGATTACATCCCCCTGCGGACCAATAGGCCAGCACCCCGGAAGGGTGATTTCGGTCAGCCCCTCGCCGATTATGCAGAAATAATTTTAGCACCGCTGGAATAGAGGCGGCTCATTTCCAGATAATCGGTCGGTGCTTGGGCAACTCTATCTTTCAGCGCACCGGAAACAGGTTTGATAACCTTGCTTGGAACCCCGGCCGCCATGTGGTTGGCCGGTATTTCCTGGTTTTCAAGGACAACGGAACCGGCCGCCACAAAAGCATGCCGACCGATATGCGCGCCACTCAACACCGTGGCATTCATTCCGATAAACGATCCCATCTCTAAATGGCAGCCTTCAATCACCACCCCATGGGCAAGGGTCACATCGGCTTCCACAATGGTATTGGAACCCGCATTGACATGGATCACTACGTTATCTTGGACACTGGTGCGCGGACCGATCACAATTTTGCCTTCATCGCCACGAATAACAGCGCCGAACCAAATACTTGCTTTTTCACCAATCGTGACATCGCCTGCAATCACGGCGTTTGGAGCCACATAAACGTCTTTGCCGATGATTGGTCGTTTTCCATTCAATTCTATTATCATTCTCCACTATTCCTCGCTCTGCAAAAATCAGACTTGCCCCCTTCACAGGCCTTGTTTTTATCAGAAATGCGGGTTGAATGCCTGGCAAAACCGGTCAACGACCGTCAATAAATCTTCGGTCAATTTTCCCCTCACTGCTGTGACAATTTCCGCGGGTATTTTAGGGGGGTTAGAAACCTGTTGAACACTGGGCAGATCTCATTTCCTGGATTCAGAATATATCTTCAATCATCGGGAGATAGAAACTTGCTGAAAAAAGGGTAAACAAGAGGCTTCACAATGATTCGTTTAAAATTGTGTGGTTTTGATCGACATCGTCATTATCTACTGAATTAATTTCGAAGTAAAATCCAGATCTTCTTTCATTGCCAGATCTTCTTTCAGGGATATGTATATTATATTGATATTGTCGTCTTTCAAAATTTATCCTTCGGTCTTTCTTGTAAAAGATCCTATCAGATCTCTTTAAGTTATCTCCAATAATTTCAATTTGTTCGTGGTAAATCATTGCGTTTTCTTCGGACATTGTTAGAGCCTATTTTCTAGAGTTAGCAACTTTTTCGTGTCGCGGAAAAAAAACGGGCAAGACCTGTTGTTTTGGCCTTGCCCGTTGGGAATTAGAGATTCAGGTCAGGTCAGAATCAACAGGTCAGAGCAGTTCAATATCCCCAAGGGTTATTATTGGTAATTTCAATATAAAAGCAAATTGATATTTTTAATCTCTATGATAGGTTTTTTTACAGCTCAGAACAATACGTCTTGGATGCCGGCCCTAACGCGACAAGGCCCCCGATGCACGCGAGGGCCTTGTCTGTAAAACGTAGAAGAAGTTAAAAACCCATTAACGAAAAAAATCCGGCATGATACCGGCTCTCTCGCTCTTTGAAAATTTGTGATGGTAACGAATATTCTCTATAGTTTCGAAATATCGATGTAGTTATTCAAAATTTCTAAATAAAAGCTATGGCCGCCCAGCTTATGAAAAGCACGATCAAATTTCTCGGCCACGTCTTTGAGGTCTTTTGAAAAAACAACGTGATAAGGGACGGGTTTTTCGGGAAGATCAATCAGCTTGAATTCATCGGCCAGTCCTTGTTTTTGCAGAAACATTAAAGTCACAGCTTTGCCTGGGCTATAGATACCGTCGATACGATGTTGGATCAGTTTCTTGATGTTGATTTCATGAAAGTTCGGAGTCCCAATCCTGTCGAGCTCAATAGATGGGTCCCGCATGAAAGGGGTGACATGGGCATTTTGCGAGTAGCCGAATACCATATGGCTGATATCACTTACATTTTTAACTTCTTTTAAGGGATTGTTTTTATGAACCATTATCACCGACTCCCCATAATGATAGGGCGCCCTGGAATAAATGGAATACTCAAGCCGCTCAGGGACCAACAATAATAGGCATGCGATATATTTTTCTTCGGATTTCAGGGTATTCAACTGCCTGGGAATGGTGGCCGAATGGGTGTCCCATTGGAATTTAACGTCGATCTCGGGGGCGATATGGTTTTCCAGAAGATCATAAACCGCACCCTTCAGCTTGTGGCTTTTTTCATCCAGAAACACATGCGGCGGAATAGAAAGATAGCCGACCCTTATGATATCGGAGCCAGGATGGCCTGGTGCTTCACTGGCCGAGGACACCGCTTTTGAGTCTTTGATGGCCGCGGCATACGTTATATTCCCTCCCGGCCAGCAAAGCGGAATCAGAATAAAAAAAATGACCCACGCCTTTTTCATTTGCCCTCACAAGGAAGAAAGAAAGTGACTAAATCCGCCATGCTGAACTCCTTACAGTGTCTGAATAGTGGCGCGTAAATGCAATGCAATGAATCGGCGGTTTGGTTGAGCTATCAAATTTGAGATAATTTTTCATCAAATCGTTATTTTTTGTAACTTTCTGTAAGCAAAATAACACACCCTGCCAATAAATCAATCTGTATCGATACTACTTGGATGATCTTGGGATTTACTTTTTCTTCCAAATCGGTCTCAACATATCGGATTTAAAAAGGGATCAGGGATGGAATACCTGTGTCTCCATGGTGAAGAGCCATTATCAGCTTATTTGCAAAATTGAGCGTCAAGAAATCCAGGTTGACGGAATCAAACGGCAAATGGTCTGCCTCCGAGGATGAAGAGATATTCCTGAAAAAAGATCCCGATTCCCGAGGATCAGGTGTATAATTGTTCATGTCGCCGAAACGCACTCAGTTCATTCATCAGGTATTGTGATGTTCACGGTGTTGAGATGACCAACGGATTGTAAAATACTGACTGGTAATCCTTTACAGGGTGCCTCAGGTGCGCGGCGCCGGTCACGCCGACGTCCTGGTCGTATTTCAAGTGCCCGGAAACAAAGCAGATGATTCATTGGAGCAGGCAATGTATTGCTATTCGGCTTTTAAATAAAATGATTCCAGAATTATTGACCTCCGATGTATGTTCAGATGATCATCGCGTGTCACCATCCATTTCTTGAACCCCATTTTACGATTAGGTTATGCCGTTGAAAAAACGAATAGAAAACGATCTCGACACGATCAATAAGACCCGACGTTGCCGCCCCGACATCCAGGCCGCCGCCGCAAGCCTCATTGAACGAACGGCTGAAGACTGGAACGGAATCATCGATGCCTTGATTCAGTCCGGGCAGGATACGATGCTGGGGATCGCATTTGCCGTTTGTGCCGTCAATGGGGTCTGTCTCGACCCGGCAGTTGCAGCCGAGGCGCTGAAAGTGATCGAGCCCATCATCGATTTCGCACCGGTTTTCCGGTTCCAGACCCAGGCGGCCATCCCCCATTTATTGCGCATCGCCCAGTCCGACGAGTTGTCCACGGAACGACAGGTGTACGCCGGTCTGATTGCCGCTGAAATGAGTGTCGTTCACCAGGTCGATCCCCAGCCGGTGCGTCTGATGCTGAACAAGCTCGAGCACGCGTACGGACTCCCCCCCATGCTTAGAACCATGTTGTTCAGTGCCCTTTATCTAATCGATCCTGAAGCAGAGCCCCCGGAAAAGGATCAATTCCTATGCCAAGCCGATGTGCTGGCGACGATTCCCAAAGCGCGTCCACCCGTTGTCATCGCCAGTGGGCAAACCATGCGCCGGCCCGTGGAAAAAGTGGGCAGAAATGCTCCCTGTCCATGCGGAAGCGGTAAAAAATATAAAAAATGCTGCCTCGACAAGGACAGAGAAAAGTTCCATGACGCCTCGTCCTACGCCGGGATTACCAAAAGTCAATTGCGTGCTGCTCCAAAGCTTGTCGACGACATTCAATTCATCAATGACATGCGCGCCTATGAATTAAAGAAACTGGTGCCGGAGACCCTGAATGCAAACCAACTGTTAGCCGCGTATCGCCGGTGTCAGGTGTTCGGGTTGAGATCGCTTGCCTTTGATATGCTCAAAGCGTTGGAGAGCATAAATGACGAACACGATTTCGACATCGGACATTTTGAGGATTTGCTGGAGGATACGCTTCAAGCGGGAGACATTGAATTGGCCAGCGCCATCCGCCGACACATTCCTGATGACGAACTTACCAATCCAGAGATGACCCAGCTCGTTTTCGACATGCTCAGCAACAATTCGACGATTGAAAGACTCGAGGCCCTGTTGCGGCTGGAGTTGACGCAACCGGATGAGATAGCGTACGACCCGCCCTCGCTTCACCTGATTTTTGGGTTGGAAAATGCCTATCCCGCGTTGAGCATTATCTTCGGACGGGCATTCATCTGTGGGAATCCCGACCACTCTCTTGACAACGAGACCCTGGTTGAAACCATCCGCAAGGCGCGTGCCGAGATCGGCATCGAAGCCTGGGACGACCCCATTGAGGATTATCTGGAGTGGTGCGTCGAGAAGGAATTTCAGGAAGATCAGGAGCAGGATAAAAACAGGCAGATTAACCAGGTGCTTGAAGAAGCGTCGGCGGCACGCAAGAAGGCCAAGGCCAAGGAAATCGAGCTGCGTCAAAAGGAGAAAGAGCTGGAAGCCCTGTCCTGTGAGCTGAATAACAAGACACACCAACCATCGCCGGCCATGCCCGAACCGTCACCATCACTTGCCAGCCCGTCGACTCAGGACCAAAAAACAATATTACAGCTCAGACAGCGAATCGAGCGTTTAAAAGGAGAAATCAGTTCTCAACAACAGCTTCGCCGTGAACTGCGCGGTAAGTTGAAGGCCGAAAGAGAAAAATGGCAATCGAGCGCTAAATCATCAACCACACCCCAGGAAGAGGCGCTGTCGCCTCGGCCCTTTTCGCCGCCAACGACATTTAAAACGGTTCTGGTTCCCGAGTATGCCACTTCCTTCTGCCGATCCTGTAAAACCGTCCCTCCAGCCGTGGCCGCCAAGGCCATCAAAGCCATCGGTGATTTTGCCGCCGCGGAAGATTCCATTTGGCAGATTACGCGTCCCATTAAACGCATGACCGAACACTATCGGATGAAGATATCCAGGGAGTATCGCGTGTTGCTGCACTGGGAACCCAATCAGAAAATTAAGGCACTGGATGTCATTCACCGGTCGGAATTGGAGCTGTGGATTCGAAACCATTGTTGATGCTTTCTTACCTGATGGATCAAATCAATCTACAGTTTCAACATAATCCTTTTTAAAAAGCCACCGACCACTACGATGCGTTTCTTCGGATTATGCCGGATAAACGTAACGCCGTGATAACCGGATTTTGTAGCGGCTCGCCGCGGAAAAAATCCGGTTAATCAACTTCGTTAGCTGTCCTGTTTTAAGTAAGCGCGTATGTTCATTTTAAATAATTCTTGGCTATGTTGATATTTCTTTTCTTTTTCTTGAAATCTTTTATCAAATTCATTTACCTCGTCTTGATCTAAATTAAACGCATCGCTTTGCTTAATTTTCCATTTTTTATTTCCAAAGAATCCTGGCTGAAGTTCAAGAACGAGTAATCCTAACGGATATTCATCATCCATATTACTTACTTGGTAGTCAATTCCGTTTTTAAAGCCATGCTTACAATAATTGTGTGGATCTCCGTATATAATAATTGCTGGCACCCCCATATTTACTACTAATGATTTTGTCTTTTCAATTAATGCCGTGCCAATACCTTTTCGTTGATAATTAGGATGAACGCATAGAGGGCCAAAAGATACAGTTTGGATCTTTTCATCATCATCATTATTATTATTAATTAAATATGAGTGTGTATACATAATGGAAGCAATTATTTTTCCATCAAGTTCTACTACATAATCAAGTTCACTGATAAAATCTTTATGCCCCCGTAGTATGTGACATAAATAGTGCTCATTACATCCAGGAAAATATAAATTCCAAAAGGCTTCTCTTGTAAGTTCTTCAACTTGGGAGTAATCGCCTTTTGTTTCTAATCGTATGTTCATATAGCGGTGTCTCCTACCTGTCTCTGTTCAGCTAACGCGCGTGTCACCAAGCCGGGAGGGAAAAGGAAAATCTTTTATGCACCGACTGGTGGGTAACTACAAAAAATCGTTTATATTTAAACCGCTGGCCCCCCACGGTCTGGTGGGAGGAGGAGGCGGTACTACAGCGTGCTATTAAAAAGGTTATAAGGAGAAGGAAACAAAGGAATTCGCAATCAATGACCGTCCAAAGTATGAATATGGTGCGGGAGCTTTTTGAACGGATGGACTGTAATTTAGTTTTTCTTTTTTTTCAAGTGCCTGTGCACGGCTCTCATCGACCATCGGCCCTGAGGCGTGAGGCGTGAGCGCTCCCACGCGGAGCATGGGAGCGAGGCGTAAAAAAGTATGGTCGCAGGCGTTGCCAGCTCTTACGGGGCCGAACCGCGGATGGTCGCCAAAGCGACAACGCTTGTTAAGAGAAGCAAGAACCCTGAATTATTATTTATTATCTCAGGCCATGTGATTGGCCTGCCCTCGTCGTCGATTCATTCGACAATCAATTTAACGCGCCCCACCTGCCCGTCGGTCAGGCGCACTTTGATGCCATGGGGATGCTGCGGCGACTTGGTGAGCAGGTCTTTAACCACACCGCGGGTCAGCTTACCGGTGCGCTGGTCTTTTTTTAGCACGATGTCGACGGGTTGCCCGGGGTGAATGTTTTTTCGATATTGATGTTGCATTGGATCGCCTGCTTTCTGTGGGTGAAGGGTCCACCGGTTTGATGGTAACGCTGCGATTGTCCAGCTTCGCGTTTTTCAGGCCCAACAGCACTTTGTCGGCCACCCTTTTGTCCACGTCAAAAAAGGAAAATTCGCGCTTCAGGTTGATCTGGCCGATTTTCTTCGATCCAATGCCGGATTTGTCGCAAACCAGGCGTACAATCGCCCCCTCGTTGATGTTGTCCAGCCGGCCGATGTTGATGAAAAACCGCCGAACGTCCTTATTTGCTTTCTCCGGCAGGGTCTCGCCCCGCGGCTTTGACTTGGCGGCGCGGACATTCAAATCCTGGCTATCGCGGTAATCATCGAGGAAACGATTGAATTCCAGGGAGATCAAGCGCTGGATCAACGCTTCTTTGCTGAACGGTTCCAAGGCCTTCTCGGCCAGCGGAAGATAAGCGGCGATATCGCTGTGCCTGACCTTCACCTCGGCCATTTTCCTGACGATGGCCATCAGCTGTTTTTCACAGATATCCGCACCCTGGGGAATCATTCCCCTTTCAAACCGCACGCCGGCCCGGCGCTGCATTTCGGGCAGGCGACCCACTTCGCGGGAATTGACCAGCATCAGGGAAAAACCCGATTTTCCAGCCCTGGCGGTGCGGCCGCTGCGATGGGTATAGCGTTCGGTATCGTCGGGCAGATTGTAATGGATCACATGGGAGATATCGTCCACATCGATGCCCCGGGCGGCCACATCGGTGGCGACCAGGATCCTCAGGGTCCGGTCCCGGTACCCGCGCATGACCCGGCTGCGCTGTTCCTGTGACAAGTCCCCGTGCAGCGCCTCGGCATTATAGCCCTCATGAGCGAGTTTTTCCGCCACGGCGCGGGTTTCCGCCCGGGTGCGACAGAAAACAAGGCCATAGATGTCGGGTTCGAAATCGATCAGCCGCTTCAGGGCGCCATATCTGTCTTTTTCCTTGATAACATAATAGACGTGGTCGATGTTTTCGGCCCCAACGTTGCGTTGCCCCATGGACAATTCAATGGGGTCCTGCATGTAGGTTTTCGCAATCCGCTCGGCCGCAGCGGGCATGGTGGCCGAAAAAAGCCAGGTCCGCCGGGTGTCGGGCGTCCGCTTGAGGATCTCGTCGATATCCTCTTGAAAGCCCATGGTGAACATTTCATCCGCCTCATCCAGCACCACCACCCCGATTTGGGCGGTGGGTACAACGCCGCGGTGCATCAGATCGAGCAGCCGGCCAGGCGTGGCCACAAGAAGCTGCGCCCCGCGCTTAATGCGGCGGATCTGGTCCGCCATGCCGGCCCCGCCATAAACCGCAACAATTTCCAACTGCTTCAGATGGCGGGCAAAGCCCATTAAATCGGCGGTGATTTGAAGACACAGTTCGCGGGTGGGGCAGATCACCACTCCTTGCGCCACGGCCTTTTGTGGGTTGATCAGCTGCAGCATGGGCAAGCCGAAGGCGGCGGTCTTGCCGGTTCCGGTCTGGGCCAGCCCCACCAGGTCGGCCCGGTTTTCCAGCAGATCCGGAATGGCGGCCTGTTGTATGGGCGTGGGGGTCGTAAATCCAAGCGAATCGATAGCCTTTAAAAGTCTGGGATCCAGCCCCAGTTCATCGAATGTCATTTTTATTAAGTCCTTATAACAAACAGACCGTCCGGCATGCTGCGCGGACGGCCTGCAAGTAATTTTACCGATATAGTCGCACAAAGCCTTTCTTTATCATCCTATTTTTGGAAAAGATCAACAAGAATCGGAAATTCGTCGTAATATTACCTAAAATAAGCGATTCGCCGTTAGCGATTAGCGAAATAATTTCATCCCCGATCCTACGCAGAACAAAACGGGCTTGCATGTTATCCGGCAGATCAGTTAGTATGCCTCGGTTCTGGATCTTCTCCGACGAATTGCGGTGTCGCCGTTGTCGGGTTCCGTACACCGGTGCAACGGGTGCCGAGCAACGAGATCCAGTCTATGCCAGTACGATCAAGGTACGGTCGTGGTCACTGGCGAAACGGTGACGGGTTTGCAGAGACAGCCCGGTAATAGGAATGCTCCTCTCGTTTTAAACTTCTCACTTTGTACACGGAGGTAAACCAGTATGCGTAGAGTTACGATGCTATCCTTGTTTGTTGTGCTCTGTCTTTCAGTGTTCCTGGGCTGCGAGACCACCAAAAGCCTCAAAGGCAAATTGACTTCAAAAGTTAGCGGTATGACATCTAATGTGGACGAAGATCTGTTGGCCCAGGTTCCTGAAGAGAAACGCGAAGATGTGGAGAAGGCTGCCATTGCCCTCAAGGTTTCTGAAGAAAAATTGAAGCTGGCCGGGCTAAAGATACAGTTGGCCGACTTTCAAAAGAAGCATGCCGGATATGAAGAGGAATTGGCAGACGAGTTACACGAAGAGGCACTGCTTGCCCTGGATATTGCCAAGTTGGAGGCCATAGATAGATCAGATTTGGGAGAAAAGGAAGATATCATCAATAAAAGAGCGGATTTGAAATCCAAGAAGCTTGAAGCTGAAGCTGAAAGGGTAAAAATTGAAGCCAAGGTGGCCACTTCCAAACGGCATATCGATCAATTGACCAAACAGATTCAAAATCAAAAAGATACAATCGAATATATTGAAACGGGAGCAGTCTTGGACACGAGAAAGGAATCGTACATGGAAGAAACAGAGCGTTTTCCAAGGGAAGAGGAAGCCCAGCCCAAGGAATAGACTCCATTTATGCATCCCGGATCAATGCCAGCAGTTCATCGGTGGTCATCTTGCCACTCATGTCGGTACCGTCGAGCAGACTGTCGGCCAGGTCCCGTTTGGCACGGTGCAGGGCCACGATCTTCTCCTCGATCGTGTTCCGGGCAATCAAGCGGTAGACGGTTACCGGTCGGGTTTGACCGATACGGTGCGCCCGGTCGGCGGCCTGGTCCTCGACCGCCGGATTCCACCAGGGATCCATGTGGATGACGTAATCGGCGGCGTGCTGCCGTCCAGGTACTGGTAACGGATCGATTGCCGTTCCACAACCTCGCGGAGTATCCCCAGATGGCTGGTAAATTGGCTGAAGACCAGGGCCTTGTGCCCGCCGGCCAGCAGTTCATCGACAATTTCACCGAATGCCGACAGCTTGGTACTGGGCAGATCCGCGTCGGGCAGGACCAGCTTCGGATGGCAACACGCCCGGCGTAGCTTCATGATTTCGGCCAATATTCTCAGGGGAAACGTGTCATTGGATCAGGACGTCCCGAACCGTATCCGGATGGTCCGGATCATGGGCTTCGGTGTTAACGGGCTGAGCTTCTCTATTTTAATCATTTTCATCTCCATCGCCTGCTGGCGGCCGCCATCGGGAGGCGTTCCGGGTCAAACGGGTTCGCCGGACGTTTTTTCTTTCAGTTCTGACGTCATCTCAATTATTTCTTGGAAATCAAAAAATCCAACGATCTTTCTATCAATGGTCAATCGGTAAGGTCCAGTCCTCAGTCGACAAATTCTGAAATGGTTATATGTCGAGAAAAGCAAAGGATGAGACCGACAACGATGACGACCACCAAGCCATCCGTGTCTGGCGGAGTCGTTGGCGGATTGCAGGAGCGGTCCATAGCCGCGAAAACAGCAGACTTGCTCCCTTCAAACCTCGTTTTTCTCAAAAATGAGGGGCGAATGCCTGGTTAAACCGGTCAGCGACCGTCAATAAATCTTCGGTCAGTTTTTCCCTCACCGCGGTGACAATATCAGCGGGTATTTTACGGTAGAAGGCCTGGGCAATGCCGCCGGCAATACAGGCCATGGTGTCGGCATCGCCGCCGAGGGAAATGGCATTTCTAATGCTTGATTCATAATCATGGGATTCGAGAAAAGCGATGATGGATTCGGGCACGGAGCCCTGGCAGGATATCTCAAATCCGTAGGCCGGCCGGATCTGAACCAGTGTACGATCCAGATCATAGTGGAAACGCGCCTTGATCTCTTTGCGGATCGTCTCTTTATCGGCTCCCTGCCGGGCCAGGAAAATTGCCAGTGCCGTTGCCTGGGCCCCCTTGATGCCCTCGGGATGATTATGGGTCACCTCGGCCGATCGTCTGGCCTCCGCCAAAACGGTTTCCTCACTGTCATAGGCAAATCCCACCCCCGAGACACGCATGGCCGAGCCATTCCCCCAGCTGTTGTAGGGCCTGGTTTTCGGCAACCACATCCAGTGGAGAAACGTTCCGCCGTAACCGGCATCGGGATGGAGCCGGGCAAACCGCTGCAGACATGCAGCATAGTCCTCGCCGGTAAGGATGGCATGGGCCACGGCCACGGTCAGCACCGTGTCGTCGGTGAACCTTGCAACCCGCATGGGAATGTCCGTCTTTTTTTTGGGATGCGCTTCATAGGGTGATCCGATCATATCGCCGGCGATTGCACCAATCATGTGAGGCACCTGCCTTTTTGTTTACAGACTGATTTCGGAAAGGTAATTTACATTATGATAACACATCTAACCGGACTCAATCGATACGAAAGACCATAAGCAGGCACCAATTGGAGGCTGGCCATGCCTGCGCCCCTTTAGTGCTTCATTCGGCTGATTTCTTAAATTAGGGTGTTAATTTGGTCTGGCCTTCGTCACGACAACCCTAACTTTCCATATTTTTATATTGAAAAATATATGCCGTTTTAATAAAATACAACCATGAATTTCGAATGGAGCGAAACCAAAAATCAAATCAACATTAAAAAGCACGGGGTTTCCTTTTATGATGCCCAATACGCCTTTTCCGATCCGAAACGAATTATCCTGGAGGACAGCAAACATAGTGCCAACGAATAGCGGTTTTTCTGTATCGGCATGGTAAACGATGGGATAGCAACGGTTCGATTTACAATTCGTAATGAAAAAATAAGAATTTTTGGCGCAGGATATTGGAGAAAAGGAAAAAAGTTATATGAAGAAAAAAATTAAATACACAGACGAGCCTGACGATGTAGATTTTGAAAACGCCCGGATAATCAAAGATTTATTGCCGCCTCCGGACAAATTGGTGTTTAAGAAAAAAACAATTAAAATCACCTTGTCCGTATCTGAAAGCAGTATCAATTTTTTCAAGCGGGAAGCGGAAAAGTCTGGAGTGAAATATCAGCAGATGATACGCGGCCTGATTGACAAATATGTATCGGTGCATGAAAAACAACAATAGGCCGTACACCTATTTAAAAGGTAGGTCTCCAGCCATACACTGAAATCGGCTTCTTTCAATCGATCAAAGGTCGAGGCGCCATCCTTGCGGTTAACCACAACCACATCTTCAACGCAGAAATGGTCGATCAATGCCGGCGATTGGGTCGCCACGATGAGCTGGGTCCGGTTGGAGGTGCTTTGAATCAATTCGGCAAGAATGGCGATGGCGGACGGATGTAATCCCAATTCCGGCTCGTCGATGATGATCGTCGATGGCGGTTTTGGCTGCATCAGGGCCGTTGCCAGGCAAATGAACCGAATGGAACCATCGGAAAGGTGGTACGGCTGCATCGGATAATCCGACCCTTTTTGCAGCCATGAGAGGGGAGCTGAACCCTTGCCAATTCGGTATTTGGTTTGGTCTGACCATCGATGCGTTCAAGCGCCGTTTTGAAAGATACCATAATGCCAAGGCGACACCATCAGGTTGTTGCTTCAGCAAGTTCGCGCAGCTTTTTCCGGAAGTATGCGAAACTAGGCGAGGCGTTATTCGCGACATCCATATGGGGGCTGATTTTTTCAGCCCATTGAGATTTTTCAGCACCGACAGCCTGCCAACCCTTTGCAGAAAGTGCGTTTGAGCCCCCTTTATAGACTGCATCAGCCAAACGCTCCCATGTGCCGCAAATGGAATCATTCTCGAAGGATATCAAGCGCTTTCTTACCTGACTGGTCTTCAACGAGGATTTCAAAATGCATCCAATCACCTCGCATCCAAATAATCGCTGTACCAGAGCCCACCCAATAACAACCCCTCAGCCACCATGTTTTTCACGATAGGGTCATCACTGGCCCTACGAATGGTGGAAAATCCATTCTGGCCCTTTTCAAGAATCCACACTTCATCGGGCTCTAAAGCGTCCACGAAATAAGGTTGATGGGTGGTAATGAAAATTTGCGAAGAACCCTTTTTCCCAGTAGCATGCTCCCGAAATTCACGCGCCAACGTTTCCAACAGTTTGTGGTACAACCCATTTTCCGGCTCTTCGATGCAGATAAACGGAGCGGGCTCAGGGTCGTTTAATAACAACAAATAACTGAACATTTTTAAGGTTCCATCTGACATTTGTTGTTGTGTAAACGGCTTGGTAAACCCTTTATCCTTAAAAAGGAGGTAAAGGTTATTGGTGATACTATCTCTGTAGGGTTCTATGGTGCCAATCCCAGGAATTTTATCAGATATGTCATCAAGTATTCTCTTGAAAATGATGGGGTGATTACGTTCCATATACTGAACAACGTTACCAATATTGTCACCATGCAGATTGAGGTGCTTTTGCACTCCCGCTTGGGGAATTTTCCTGGCAGAATCAGGCGTAAAATAACTAAGATACCAGCTTTGAATGAACTTCTTGAATTTCGCAATGCGAGGATTTTCCGAAAATTGTTCCGCAAGGGATACAATTGCCAACTTATGAGGATCAAATTCAACGTTTCGTTTTGAAGAATCGTCTCCTTCCAGAGCATCATCGCCGATGTACACCGTCCCTTTTCCTTTCTCCAGATGCAGGAATGACCTTGGTCGACCCGATCCACCGCTGCTTTTTGCACGCTGTCTTAGGCGTTCACTCAAAACAATGGGAAGGTCTGTTTTTTCCTCTTTACCAATACTCACCTCATATGTAATTGGACGATCATTTTTTGATTCTCGATAATAAATGGTGATGGTAATGGGTTGGTCAACACCTAAAGACACCAACTTGTCATACCCACCACGATTCCTTGAATTGCAGGCTGATTCCAAATCGGTTTCCATGCAATCCGCAAGAAAGCCAAAGGCATCGAAAATTGAACTTTTACCGACGCCGTTTTTTCCGATAACCACTGTCAGCGGATTCAGTGTCGTTGCTTTACGCAAGGAGGGATCCGTGCCTATCTTTCCCATGGCAATATCGTGTAACGAGCGATAGTTTTGAATCCTGAATCCTTCAATAAGTGCCATTACGTCCCTCCCAGTATGTTTAGAGCCTTGTCGTACCGCGTATGTAGCTTCGAATATTCTTCAAGAATCTTGGTTGTTTTTTTTCAGTCATCTGTTTTGCCCACATAAATGCCATTGCCGTAAAGCTCACTCCTGCGAAGGGTGGTAAGCAAAATGGCTTTCACCCGCTCGGCGGCGGTTGTTGGTCATTCCCACACTCAAGGAACGCCTGGGAATGATAAAAAAAGTCGCCCCCTTATTGCTTTATTGGGTTGTTTTCTTAAACCATCCTTTTCGGGACCAATAACATCGGTTTAAGGCCTAATAACAAACAGACCTGTTCTTCTGCTATACCCTTATCAATTATGTAACCTGCTTTATCCGAACCAGTTCCCATACAATTCTTTTTCAGGTTGGAGATATCATTTCAGGCTGAACTTGCGTCTTCAATACAGTCAAATAATTCATCAGCTTTCACTTGCATCTCTTTTGTCGGCCTGAGAACATCACGTGCCAGTTGAGCCTTGGATCGAATCAACTCATCTAACCGTTCTTCAACTGTCTTAAACCTTCCGTCTTTTATTATTGGATAATAAACAGTTACCGGTTTGGACTGTCGAATTCGATGCGCGCGATCCGTTGCTTGGTTTTCTTTAGCTGGGTTCCACGGTCGTGTATAGTGAATCACATGATTTGCCGAAGTGATATTCAGCCCTACACCGGCAACTTGATGACCCAATATGATTACATTAAATCCTTCTTTTTCGCTGAAAATATCTATTATTTGTTGACGATTATGAGTAATCTCACCATTTATTATATCTGGCCAAAGTCCGAATTTTTTCCGAATCGCATCTTGCAGTGCTCGTTGAACGATCTTGTAATCGGTGAAGATAATCGCCTTTTCAGCACGCGCCTCTACTGTTTCGAGTATTTCCAAGGTCGTCTTGAGCTTTGGACAATTGACTGCATTCATATCTGTATCCTGCGGGAACCCTTTTGCAGTGGAAGGATGGGCGCATAGCATCAACAGTTTTGAAATTGCCGCAAGTTTAGCACCCCTGCCACCGGCTTTCGCTTGTCTTACTATCATCTGGTAGATATCAAACTGATGATCGGAAAGGCGGGTTTCCCGCACTTGGGTTCTTTTTTCCGGCAAATCAAGGACTTGATCCTTTAACCGTCGAAGATAATAGCCTTTTATTTTACCCAAGAGGTTTTTAATTATCTGATCCCGGGCCGTTTCATCACCTTCAATGATAGGACGCTCATATTCTTTTCTGAAGTCTGCCCAGCTACCCAGCAAACCCGGTTGAACAAAATCCATGATACACCAGAATTCGATCAACCCATTTTCTACGGGGGTGCCGGTAAGCGCTGCCCGATGCTTGGACTTCAATGCCTTAATTGCGCAGGTACGCTGTGTGGTTGGATTCTTTGCATATTGTGCTTCATCACAAACGACCATATTCCAGTTAACGGTACCCAACAGGGATTGATCACGCCGAAGGGTATCATAAGTCGTGATTACAATATCGAAGTGGTCAAAAGCACTCCTGTCGACAGAACGATAAGAGCTGCCGTATGCGCAACACGATAATTCACCACCAGAAAATTGTTGAACCTCTCTTTGCCAGTTATCCAGTAATGTCTTTGGAACAACAATAAGATGGGGTCCAGCAGTGCCATTTTCCTTTAATTTCAATAAATGGGCAATAACTTGGATGGTTTTCCCCAACCCCATGTCATCTGCTAACAGGCCTCCAAGATGGTGATTCTCAATCCGCGAAAGCCACTGATATCCAGATAGCTGGTAAGGATACAGTTCCCCTTTAAATGTAGCCGGAGGATCAATAACAGGAAGGTCATCCGGC
Organism: uncultured Desulfosarcina sp.; assembly: GCA_963674765.1. Lineage (GTDB taxonomy): Bacteria > Desulfobacterota > Desulfobacteria > Desulfobacterales > Desulfosarcinaceae > Desulfosarcina. Next base: position 6,839,825 of record OY771548.1, read on the forward strand.
AATTGACTGTCAATGGATAAATTTACATTACTATCCACAAACTCCAACAGATCAAGGTTTTCATAGATGTCCAAGATTGAGCCGGCGGGTATTCGGACCTGCCCTTGGTCACGTTCCAACCCTTCCAACGTTTTTTCGAATTTTTCCGCCTGCTGTGCATCTATTCGGACCCAATTTCCATCGTGCATGACATACTCAGATCCGGACGCTTTGGCACGCTTAACAAGTTCTTTATATGTATCCTCGGATAGATTCGGCGGTTTTCCGCTTAATTCATCACTGGTAGGTTGATCATCTGAATCAGACTGGGGAGACCAGTCTTCCAATTCAACACCAGGAATTCCCTCAAACCAGCCGCCGTGATGCTTTCCAACATGGATATAAGGCCTTGAGTTATAGACTTGCGTTTTAATCCCTTTCACGCGTTCACTGAAAAGTGAAAGATCAAATCCATCGGGGATTATCGATTCGGGCTGGGTAAGAAGTTTAGGGACATCCGTCCCATTAACGATGCCTTTTTTCGGAAGTTGTTCAAGGCGATCTCTCAAGGGCTTTGCAATAACCATTCGTTTTCGTTGCAATCCGCCCAGTGATTTGGTTAAGACCGCCGGAACCTTTTCATCAATAAGATTTTCTTTGTTTACATCAAATGATTCCAGCCCTTTGATTTGCGGTACCAATTGAATCTCATCGGGGCGATGCTCGATTACATCAAGTTGCGCATCATCTCTGAATTCATAATCCTCGTTTTTTAGGTAGCTATCTAAAACCGCACCAGCCTCAAGAGCGGCCTGTTTGGTTGCAGCAAGATAGGCCATGCGACCCTCAGTGTCGACCAAATCCGTTTCCATGCCCGTGGCAGTGTTAAATAAATCGGCCTGCGATCGTGTTATAGGGACGATACGATTTTCTGATAAATAGAATACTCGATCCGTTCTTTTCGGATCATTTTCACGAAGGGGGCCATGATCAGGATGGGTGGCTTCAATATTGATTTTGAAATTTGACTGTCCTACATGAGATGATGATTTTGCTTCGATCTTCAGATGCTCCGGTTTTGGCAGCATCAATGTTTGATACAACTGATCGTCTTCAGTATCTTCTATTTTATCGTACACCTTATATGGCACTAGCCATTTTTTATCAGCAATATTTTCTACCAGATCATCCGCCCAAAGGGCGTCTAATGCAGACCACAATTCACCCTGAGGAAGTAGTTTTGACAACGTTTCCGAAGGATTTGAATTAAGGGGAAAAGCAGGCGGGGTATCCCCATCGAAGAAATATTCAATGCCTGCCTCGGTAAACTTACGGAACAATCGTTCTTTTTTATTCCATCCAAACAGTTTCATTTCTCGCCCATAAGAATATCAATGCGTTCTCTAGCAGTCGATTGCCATCCTAAATGGTGCAATATCCGGCCATCCCAACCTGGCATTTTTTTAGATCGTACGGTATTTGATTTATCTTTAAAGTAGGCGGGGCTGCTTTCACGAAAATTATTTCCGTTCCAATACGTATTGAACATCGTCCTTGGGTATATATATGACGCATTACCGACATTCTTAAACTCAACAACACCAAAGTGACCGAAATCAAGCATGAATCCCTCTCCCGCCAATATCTGTTGCACATCCTTAACTTTGCCGGCTGTCACATAATTTCGCCAAAAAACAGCGCGAACCCCCTCGAAGAAGGACTCCACTTCGGCTAACATCAGCCAGCGCCTGAACGCTTCCTTGGCAGATTCCTTAACATCATCCCAAAAGCGGTGGTCAACCCGCTTTTGAGTTGATCGTATCCGGGGTTTCCCCCATTCTTCATAAATATGTTGTAAAATTCTATCAGACCAATCCACCAATCCGTTAAGCGAATTAAGGTAATGTTGGCCGATCAACCTGCTCTCAAAGGCTCGCTGACGATCTTTTATCTCAACAAGTATTCGGTTCGGAAATTGGCGCTTTATATCTGTGGCGGTACCTTTAGTGAGCAGTGTCAACCAAACCGCTTTAAAAAGCGCGCTCTCTCTAACTATAAAGTGGTCTAATAAGAAATGATCAAGCTTTTTGTCATCGGATGTGGACTGATAATCTCTAATAATGCCCATGGGCAGCTCAGCAGCAAGCAGCCATCGCGAAAGATTATTTGAAATATGTGGATTTAACTCAAGTGCAGTATACTGCCGGATGCCGACAAGGTCTTTTAGCAATTTTTCTAATAAAGGATTTGGATACGAAGCGACCAGTTTGAACCAGCACGTTGTTAACATTGAATCCCTGGAACGTAAGATTGCCACATGGGCAGCCTTCTGTGCAGTTTCTCCCGTTTTATCAATTGCTACTAAATCTATACAGGCCAACAGTTGAGGCGGATCAAGTTGAAAAGCTAATTTGCTTAATCCCTCAAAATCTGTTCGTTCTAATAGGCTTCTCACCTCACCAAGAATCGATTCTTCCAAACCAACATTTTCACCCTTTTTCATAGGGTGCTGAATACGAACTTTTTCAAGAACCGCGGACAGTCGATCGGCATTTATTTGGATTCGCATCACTTACTGGATAACCTGTCTTAAAATGTCTAAGAATTCCCGCAATACATCGGTTTCACTTAATTTTATAGCAATTTCGACTCGCCTTGCCTCAGCGCATCTTTTTTCATTACAGGCTTCAGGGAATCGTGTCGCAGAATAGCCCGCTGTCATTGCCTTTTTTCTTAACAGCGTGGAAAAGGGTTGAATTGCGGGATCGTCCAGTAAAAAAGAGAGCACTTGTCCCGCTCTCTCACGGGATATGTAAGGATTAGCATTTCGGGTATCGTCTTTATCTGTATGCCCTGATATTTCGATTAATTCTATACGTTCAAGGAATTGTGGATACCGGTAAACGATTTCCAAATATTTTGGAACCGCCTCACGTAATGCGTCCTTCGCCTCTTCACCCAGATCAGTACTGCCGAATCCAAATCGAAGGCTTTTTTCACTGATGACCAAGGCTCCCGTCTTACAATCCACCTGAACATTCTCTATTTCTTTCAAATCCTTGTCATGACAGATTTCTGCAACGACTTGCTCCCACTCCCTAACACCCTCGGTGGGTTTAACCAACCGGTTACCAATATCCAGCAATGTGATGACGGTGGTCAAAGTGAATATCATCAACAGTCCCGCCATCATATCGCTGTAGGAGGCCCAAAAATTTTCCGCGGAGGCCTTTGGTTTATAATTCCATGCACTGTTATTTTTTTTGAAATTTATCATCTGTTTTTATTACCCAACCCAAGGAATCCCCACCTTTTTCCTGGAGCTTCTTGATTTTCCAGATCAGATTTCATGCTTTCCAAAGTTTCAGTCATTTTTGAAACTGAGAAACCCATGTTTGTCAGTTGAGTTATAATTATTTTTAAGCCAGGGGACATTTCATTCATTTTCTTATTGATTTCAATTATTTTTTCAATCATTTCCTTGTTCAGTTCTTTCTCACCGTTATTGTCGATGTTGTTCGCCAGTTGCTCCAATTGTGAACAGAGAGTAGTGATCGGTTTGACAATGGATTCTTCAACACCTTTACCACCCGCTGTATCAACACCTTTCGATCTGTCTTCAATCTGTTTTATTAACAGCCCAAGCGGCCCGCTGAGACCCAACAGAGACTGGCTTTGGCGCATTTCAACAATCAGTTCATCAACCATTCGGCTCATGCTATTTAATGCGTCACGATTTCGCTGCTCGAATGACTCCGCACTGTCCGTCATTCTAGCAGTAAAGCTATCAAAAAAGTCGCGTATTGACATGGCAATTGTCCCAATTCCAGCAGCACTTTTTTGGAGTTCCTTGGATGCATCGAATGCCATTTGAATATTTTCCGCGACCACATTTTTGGATATTTCCCTGATTTCACTAACTATATTTTTTTGTTCTTTTACTTCAGCGCTTATTGCGTTCAAGCTTTCATTCAGACCAAGAACGAGCTGTGGTACATCCGCTATTGTATTGTTGGTTTCGAATAGCGTCCCACTAAAGCGCTCAACCACCTCCGCTATTTTTCCATCAAAGGTATCTAACGCCTTCACCAAATTTACCTCGACACCAGTTGTAAACTCCTCAACGGTATGACTAATTTGGTTCACCAAATCACTTGCGTTAGCGGTTACTTCGCGCCATGTTTGTTCCAGCTCCTGCCGCGTTCTGCCCATTGTTTCAATCTGCCGTTCCATGGTTTCGCGAAGCACCTCTTGGCCATCCTTTGCCGACGTTGCCGATTGCTCTAGCAGTTCGGCAGCTGAGGAGATATCGTCAGCTGATGATTTCAATTTTTTGGCGATTGATTCTAAGCTTTCCAAGCTACTGCTAAGGACCTCGCCCGCCTTTGTTGTTCTCTCTATCAATTCACCTTGGGATCGGAATTGTTCCTTGAGTTGTTCACTAAATCCAGCGAGCTGCGCCTTAATTTCCAACTGTGCCTGCGTTGTTTGTTCGATGACATGGCCCATGGACTCAAACTGTTTTTGAAACGTCTCGGTCAATTGAACGGAATAATGCTGTAAAACAGCCTCCATGGCCTCGGATTGTCGATCTTGCGAACTTTGGAAATGCTCGGTTATGACCTTGCTTAGCCGTGTAAGATGGTCATTGAAACCGTCAAAAAGGTTGTCCTGCTGGTTTCTATTTTCCTCGATATGCTTTTCAATCCATCCATGAAGGTCTTTCATTACGGGAACAAGATGCGTTTCCAGTGCTTCGCCGAGCTTCGGACCAATGGTTCCTGTTATCTGTGTAGCAACATCGGTGGCCAATGTCTGCAAACATTGTTTAACATCCTCTTGGGCCTCTAAGTTGCGTCTTGCATACCGTTCTTGAGACTCAAACGGAAAGATATGGCAAAATAATTCATCCAAGGCCAAAAAGGATCTTTCCAAACGAGTGATCGTAAACCGGTAGGATATGGAAAAGGCAATCGACAAGGCGATGCCGGCTAAAGACGTGAGAAACGCAAGCGACAGTCCGGAAATAAGGTGGCCTACTCCCTTTTGTAAATTTTCGAGTTTTCCGAATTCAATCCCACCTAACCCCAGAACAAGGCCAAGGAATGTCCCAAAAATGCCCAGTGCCACAAAAACACCTGGCAGTGCTTCGGCAATTCGACGATTCCGAACGCCATCAAGGACCATTTCCGCAGTCAGAAATTCCCTCAGGCGGATTGGTATTACCGCTTTATCCTCTTGTGGAAGACGCGCCTCTTCCCATGCCAAATGAAAATTCTTATATCCATCAAAAGCCCAGCTTATGTATCTTTTGACCTTAGCGTCTATCGAGCTTCTTATATTTTTAGAGGGTTCTTCTTTTTTTAGGGTGCTACGAATCGACAACCGGCACAATGCAAGGCCAATCCAACGTGCAAGAACGCGGATGCTTATCCATAAACTTGCGACCAGGAAAATGGTAACCAAAAGCTGAATATAAAGCTCCGTGTTTTGGAGCATTTCAGGTTCAAATTCTTTTGGTGCAATCGCTAAGATGAGCTTTTTCAGCATTTAGACACCTTGGATGATTTTTTTTGGTTTATCCCCCATAAATCGCGGTACATTCTTGTCATCCTAAGTCGGCTTCGGTCTTGCCCAACAGCTTTCGCAGAACCACCACTGAATATTCAAGTCATGTTTTTCCCACATAAACACCGTTACGGTACAGCTCGCCCCGGCGGATATAGACGCCGAATCGGGCAGCAATGTTTTTTGCGAGCAGCTCGCCGAACAGGCGAAGCTTGGTAAGCGACGCGCTGGGATCATCGAGGCAGTAGCGTTCTGCCTGCGCCGCCTGATGCATTAGGGGAGGATCAAGATCTTCCAGAAAGGCGAAGTTTGGAGAATTGATTTTCATCATCAAACGCTTTTAGATTATCGATCCTTCTCAGTCGCTATACAAACCGTTTTGTATGCTTTTATGAATCCGGGATATCGAAAAGGTCAAGAAATTGTTGGTGTTTTTCGACCAGATGAAGATGGATACGCTATGCCTCCTCCCGGTCTTGATCATCGTTTCGGCCAGAAGGCAGCTGGTTCCCACGCTCTGCGTGGGAACCCATATTTCCGGGCATGATAAACACGGCGCTCCCACGCAGAGCGTGGGAGCGAGACGACATGGCCCATTGGCCGAAACGATGATCAAGGCCCCTCCTCCCCTTTGGGACCAACTTGCAGAATCGTTTTTAAAAAGTGAAAAACGAACGAATGTCCAAAATGAAATTTATTATGGGGATCCCTGAGTGTCAATCGTTGTTTACCGGTTTTCATTGGTCAGGGGAGCAGGGATATCGGTGTCCGTTTCACCGCCAAGGATTGGCCACCAGTCACGCACAAGATTGAACGTCATTCATTAAAATTATTAGTAAATATAAATTGACATTGGATAATTTATAATTTAAATCAAGCGCACGCTTTAAATAATCCAACAAAATTAATAATCGGGTCAACAAAATGGGAGGCTAGCGTGGAAAAGAAATTGCTCGCATTTCTCTTGGGTTTTTCTCTTATTGCAACAGCACTGGTTGGTTGCAGTTCGTTGCCAAATGGAAATGTCAAAAAAAATTATACTATCCAAGCCTTGGTTCAAAAAGCAAATCTTTATGGCGGAACGAATGGTCTTTGTTTTGATAATGATGATGGATTGTACATTGGCGCCGTTGCCGGTGCAACGATATTCAATGTCGATCCCGAAACCGGCGAATCGAGTGTGTTTTTAGGCGCACCCAACGGCGGCGCCGACGACATCGTCTTTGCCCCGGATGGAACCATGTATTGGAACGCTTTCTTCCTGGGCAAAGTGTTTAAAATGGATACGAGCGGTACTATTACCCTGTTGGCGGAAAACATTGCCGGTGCGAACGCATTGGACCTGGATGCCGATGGACAACTCTATGTGACCCAGGTGTTCTTCGGCGACGCGCTTTGGAAAATTGATACCACCGGAAACATGAACAATACGAAGATCGGCGACGGATATGGCGGTCTGAACGGCTTTGAGATCGGGACAGACGGCTATATTTATGGTCCGCTCTGGTTCAATCAGCAAGTGGTTAAAATTGACCCCGCAACTGGGAAGGTTGTGGCGGTTATTGCCGATGGCTTCAATACGCCCTGCGCAGTCAACTTTGATTCCCAGGGCAATCTCTATGCGCTTGATACCGGCACAGGCGAGATCTTCAGAATCGATATCGACACCGGCGAAAAGACCGTGGTGGCGATTCAGGCCCCCCATCTGGACAACCTGGCCATCGACTCCAACGACAGGATTTTCGTCACCAACATGAACACCAACGGCTTGTATGAAGTGATGCCGGACACTGGCGTAGTCCGCACCGTGATCGAAGATAAACTGGTTTTTCCACAGGGCCTTGCCGCTAAAAGTGACGCCTCCGGTGATATCCTCTATGTATCCGATAACTTTGCGTACAAAACCATTGACCCGCAGAGTGGGGATGTGCAATGCCCGGAGAACGGTTCGAAATTTGTGTATACCTGTTCCATTTCCGAAGATGGACAGTATGTTCTCATGACCGGATGGAATGACAATTCCATTAAAGTGTATAATAGATCCACCGCTGCAGCCGAATTCACCATCAGTGGTGTTCCGGTGCCGACCGATAGCTACATGCTGAGTGACGGAAGTATTCTGGTACTCGAGGCCCTCAATGGTCGGTTGGTTAAGATCACCGATCAGGATTACGCAACGGCCGAAATCATTGCCGAAGGGTTGGACAACCCCACCTTCATGACGCCCGTTGGATCTGGGGAAACGGCACTGTATGTCACGGAATATGGTGCCGGACAAATCACCAAGATCAATTACGACACCGGTGAGAAGACCGTGATCTGCGATACGCTCTCCGGTCCCGAAGGGATCGCCGTCAATCTGGACGGAAATTTGCTGGTGCTTGATTCCATTGCAAAAACATTGGTCGACATTGATCCTGCTAACGGTGCCGCCACGGTTATGGTGGAAGATCTACCGATCGGGATTCTGGCATCAAGCCCGCAAGGACCGGCGGCAAGCCCGCTGTCCGACATTGCCGTTTCTGAATCCGGTGGTATCTATTTCACCAGTCCGATCGCAAACAACGTGTATCAGGTTGTGGAAGAGTAATCGCCTGAGTCTTGACGGATTCGTCAATCTGGAATGAAAAAATTTTTTAGCAAAACGGGCAGTCGCTGGTCTTCCCGCCGGCGGCTGCCCCGCTTTGCGTCTTTTGTATCGACCAATACGGAATGATTGATCGGAGAATAGAAAAGTAGTCTTCCCCGCGATCACGCGATCTTTTGAAGCAATTCCTTGCCTTCATATTTTATGATCTGAGACGATTGGTTTTTTTCAAGCACCCCCATCGGACTGATGCCCAATTCCCTGGCCAGAATGCGGATGACCTGTGGGCCGCAGAACCCTCCCTGACAACGCCCAAAACCGGAACGGGTCATGAATTTTATATCCTGAAGGGTTCGGGCGCCTCTTCTTATGGCCTCGACGATCTCGCCCTCGGTGACGGTTTCACACCGGCAGACAATATGACCGTAGCGGGAATCCTTCTGAATGAGCGCATTCCGTTCCCCGGGACCGAGCAGTTTGAACTTGGGCATGGCTTTTCGATAGGGATTAAAGTTCGGTTTGGTTGTCAGATCCAGACCGGCATCGGCCAAATGCCGGGGGATTTCGTTTTTCGCTACCGCAGGCGCCGCATTAAAAGCCGGCAGTCTGAAGGCCGCATTGATAAATCGGGGATTTGAAGGATGGGGGCCAATGACATGTTCTTCCGGATCACCCGTATGATAGGCGCGAACCGCCGTGAAGAACCGGATGATGTGCCGTTCCGAAAAGGAGGGAATAAGTCGTTTGGCAATGGACAGGCTGAACTTCAGCTCCTCCCGGCTCACCGACACCCCTTCCCGGTTATGAATGGGTTTGTACTTTCCACAATTAAAATATAAATTGCCGTTCAATGTGGGTGAAACCGCTTCAAGGTAGGCCGGATCCGGCGCAAACATGACCACATTTTTCCCCGTGGCCAGCTCCCCGGAGGAGGCCTTGTCCGTAATCAAAGACGCCCCGCCACCCGCCTGGGGAATCATTTCCCAATCGATGGGGCCGATAAGCCGCGCAATCCGGTCGGCATATATTCCCGCACTGTTCACCACAAACCGGCTTTTGATCAATGCCGTCGAGGTCTCGACGATAAATGAATCCGCCGTTGAGTTGATCGCGGTTACCTTGGCGCCTCGAATGACCCTGACTCCGTTTTGTTGGGCATTTTCCATCAATGCAAGGGTCTGGTCCCATGGGTTCACCGTGCTGACATGATGGCCGTTGGCCCATAATCCAGCGACGACATCCGGGTTGACATTCGGCTCCTTTTCAAAGATAAAATCCCGATCTACTTTTTCGGCATCCGCATAGATTCCGCCGGTCTGCCGGGCCAGGTCCCACATGCGCGACAGCGCGGGCATGCGATCCGGTGTGGCCATCACCAGGACGCCGGATTCTCGATAGGGAATATCCAACTCGGGCAGCCATTCCTTATGCCATATCTCCCAGCTTTCGTCCTCTTCACGGGTCCGCCTGGAATCCGGATTATATAGCGGCTGATCCTCCTTCAGGACAAAACTCTTGGCCACATGGGAGGTCAAATTCATCAAACCGCGATAAATGGTCATTTGGGCGGCCTTGCTTTGACCATCCGGAATGGATTCGTTTTTATCAATGACGATGACATCCACCTTGTATCGGGATAGTTCCCGAGCGATGCTTGCGCCTCCGATTCCGCATCCGATGATGAGAACGTCGGTTTCCAATCGTTTCTTCATAACCACCTCCCCAACGAAAAATGAATTGCGAGCACTCATTGCCGTTTTCTATTAATCAAAATCAATGTTGGATAACACGTCGGTGGCAATCACATCCGCGCCGCTCTTCACGATATTTTTCAAGACGACCTGTCCTATTTCGAAAGGGCGGTCCACCCGCACCGTTGTCAAAACCGCCATGGCTTGCATCAATCGATCCTTGGGAATCGGCTTGTTTGTTCGTACCGGAAGAAATCGGTGGCTGCTGCCGTCGACCGCAACGGTCGTGGTCAACACCCGGACCGGATTCTTATACTCGCTCTGGGCGTATGCTTTGCCCTGTTTACAGTTGTGACCGTCCACCTGTGTTATTTGATCATTCTCATCGACAGAAACGGTTATGTCACAGCCCATGGGGCAGCCGATGCAGATAAAATGCGATTTTCTCATCATGGGTTACCCCCTCACCTTACAGTTGACGCGCAGTTCCGTGGTCCCTTCCTTGATCTTGCTCAAATGCTTTTTGGTCAGCTTGAACGTCACCATTACACCCGGTACGACGGCCTTGAAGTTTTTGGTCATGATATCGCCAATATAAATATCAACGTTTTTGCCGGGTGCCTTCACCCGCATGCTGATTTCCACCTCCTTATGACCGCTGATCCGCTGGGGAACGACATATCGGATATTTTCGCCAGGCACGACGTCTATGGATTTACCTGCGGAAATGGTCTTCCCACCGGCATATTCGGCCGCACTTTGACCGGCGATTTCCCCTTCCCAGGAAACCCTGTCCACGAAGTCATTCACATGGACCACGTTTCCACCGGCAAAAATACCGGGAATGTTGGTTTCTCTTGCCTCATTGGTATCCGGACCGGATGTCAGGGGATTGAGCCGCACGCCTGCCTGCAGGGATAGCTCGTTTTCAGGAATCAGCCCGACGGATAAAAGCAATGTGTCGCATCCAATCACCCGTTCCGTCTCCGGCATGTGATTGAAGTTCTCGTCCAGTTCGGCAATTTTGACCGCTTCCACCCGTTCCCGGCCGTAAATCCACGTCACCGCATGGTTTAGAAAAAGCGGGATATTAAAGTCTTCCAGACACTGAACCCGGTTGCGAACCAACCCGCCACAATAGGGAAGAATTTCAACCACCGCATTGACCCGAGCCCCTTCAAGCGTGAGGCGACGAGCCATGATCATTCCAATGTCACCGGACCCGAGAATCACCACATCACTTCCCGGAATCCATCCTTCCATATTAACCATTCGTTGTGCCGTACCGGCGGTCAATACACCGGCGGGCCGATACCCAGGAATCATGATCTGGTGCCGGGTGCGCTCCCTGCACCCCATCGCCAAAACAATGGATTTCGGTGTCAGCCGTCGATATCCAGCCTTGCTGCATATCGCGATCTCCCGATCCGGAGATATATCCAGCACCATGGTTTCCAATAGGGTATTGACCTTGAGCGTTTCCGTTTTTTCGATGAATCGGCGCGCATATTCCGGTCCCGACAGGTCCTCATCAAAGTATAGACTTCCGAAACCATTATGGATGCACTGATTGAGCAGTCCCCCCAGTCTTTCCCCCCGTTCAATGATAGTTACACTTTCAGCACCCGCCTCCTTGGCTCGAATTGCCGCGGCCAGGCCAGCAGGCCCTCCCCCAATTACGGCGACGTCAATTTCACTTGTCATGGACTGTTCTCCTTGTCGGTTTGATCTCCTCGGCAGGTTCGCTTTCGATACCAATGCATAACATGGCATAAAAAAAATTGTAAACAATATTTTTTTATTTGTTTACAATTAAATGGTGATGGTTAGACAATATAGTGTCGATAACAATATAAATATGATTCCGCACAAGCATTTATACATTTATATTTATTGATAAATTTAATAAACTACGAAAGGGTCAAAATTGAATAACACATTTGACATTATTTTATTTGACTTGTATACGATCGTCTGAGGAATTATCAGAATGGTACCGTTAAAGCGCTGGTCAAGCCACCGACTGAGGGGGGGGTCAGGGGAGTCGAATCATGAATACCGAAGATATCGTCAAATTCTTACGGAACGAGATTGGAAGCGCGACAATCGCAGCCGGTGAACGCCTCGTGGAAGCCCAGCTATGCAACCGTTTCGGCGTGGGGCGGGGAAAGGTACGCGAAGCATTGCGCCAACTTGAGCATGAGCTATACGTTAAAATCACACCCAATGTGGGGGCTGAGGTCAGAGCAATTTCCCAAAAGGATATCGAACAAATCTATGATTTGATGGGTGTCCTCGAAGGCCTTTCGGTTCGTGTCGGCACACCGGCGCTTAGCGAAGCGGATATTGCGAAAATCCAGTCTCTTATTCTTAAAATGGAATCATCCGATGCGCCGGAGGTGTTTTTTCAATTGAATGTTGAGTTCCATACCTTTCTAACGTATTTGTCCGGGAATCCTTACATCAAATCTTTCCTGCACATTTTACGTCCCCAGGCATATCGCATGGCTTTCAGGGGCATGGATAACCCGGTGCAGATCAAAGCATGTATCGGGGAACACAAAAAAATTGTGGATGCCATCATTGCACGCAATCCCCAAAAGGCTGAGAAATTAGTGAGAGATCACTTTTTGAAGGCCAAGAAACGACTGATCCAATATATCAACAAATCCCTTTGATTTCAATCGTTTCTAGTAAATCATGCCACCAACGTATACCCCTGCACCAACGAACAGTTCCTTTCCCGGTACCCGGTAGATGTAGGTCAGCTTCTTTGAGGGCGTCGTTTTTCCCGGCCTCGGCCACATGTATTCCACCCATCCATGCCCCACCTGACGGGCCAGGTTGACGAAATGAACGAAAAGGGCCTTGTCCGTCGGGTCGGTCATCAGCAGAACATGCGCTTGTTGGGTCAGTTCCGGCCGAAACGGGTGCGCCAGCATTTTTCCATCCATATTCATTAGAAAAACGTAGGAATCCTTCCACACGAACCGTCCCTGCTGGTCGGAAATTTCCTTGATGGCAGCATCCACCCCCTTTGAATTGATCAGTGCCGCCGCTTCATGGCATTTGATCACACATTCATCCTTGGTGGCATTGGGTTCGGCATTCAGGTTTGGCACCACCATCACCGCAAGCAGACCGATAACCAGGCAACAACAAACGATTTTGTAAGTTTTCATATTCTCCTCCGAAAAATTCGGGTTCAAACGACGTTTTTTCGTTTTCTACATTCTGTCCCGACTATTGTTTCGGCTTGATCCAAGGATCCCCAACCGGCAACACATCCCAGCCAAAAATCTGAGCATAGATCACGTGAGCCATCATGTATAGTGCCGATGCCGCACACAGCATCAATTCGTAACCGGCGATTTTGGTGAAGGATGGAAAGCCGAAATGGGCGATGTCCAACAGGATGAAGCCGATCAGAAGCAGCGTAAAAGTCGTCGCCATGGCGCCGTGGATCCGCATCGCCGGGACCCACAGGATCGCCGTGTAGACGGTCCAGGCAACCAGAAACCATCCCACATCCGTTGTGCTGGCGTGATAGATGTTGAAATGGTTGAGAAGAAAAATGATCCCCAAGGCAATCCAAAAGGCACCGTAGGAGACAAAGGCGCTGTACCCGAAATTGTTACCGCATTTGAATTCTTGATAGCCCGCAATCATCTGTGCCAGCCCACCAAAAATGAATGCCATCGATACGATGGGCCCGACACCGCACCACCCCACGTTATGAAATTGGAGCAGCAGTGTGGTGATGCCAAAACCCGCTAATCCGACAACGGCCGGATTGCCAACTGGCGTCTCGTTTGCCATGATGAGAACTCCTTTCTCTGGTAGGTTACACCGATCATTTTTCGCCGTGGATCAATACGAAACTTCCAAGAATCAGGATCGACTCATGGTACAGAATCTACCGCATATGAAATGAGCATTCGCGCTTCGCAACAGACGACGGTAGCATCGTTGACAATATATAGCATTCAAGATAATGTTTTTGAGTTGCGTTATCGGTCGTCGCCGTATACCCATACGGCTTCCTCCCTCTGGCCATGCCAAAAACGTAATCTTAAACACGATAGTCACGCTGAATGGGGAGCAGGATCAACCGGGTTGACCCTATATTGACTATTAAATAATGATTTGGTCATATGGTCAAGATGCAAATGACGACTTATCAGTTAAGCATGTTTTGCAACTTGATGCTCAGGCCAGTAGAAAAAAATAATTCCCCATCTTGCTTGTTTGTGGTCCCGTCCACGGCGTTACCCCCGTTGGCGAATATTTCAATATGCACCAGCGGGGCTGCCTTGTGGACAGACCCACACCCGTCGCCATCTTGAGGAATTATTTTTTTCCACTGGCCTCACCTGTTAGGTTAAATAAAAAAAATGCAGCAATCTGTTGAGATTATTCTGCAAGTCGCTCATTTTTTTTTACTGTTTTCTCGCTGACCGTGCTTGTAAACCCATCTCATTGCGGATATGAAGGACGCGATGAGCAGCTATTAGCCGTTAGCAATTAGCAGGTAGTTTATATTCGGAAAATCCAGGCATCCTAACGGCTGACAGCGAATTGCTAAACGCTTAAGGCGGTGTTGTGACGGATATAGATCCAACGGTTCAGGAAAATATGCACACCAATCCGCGTTGAACCCGTTAAATAAACCAGCGCCAGACTTCAGCCTGAATTAATAAACCTGGACGGATAGATTGGATGAATTGTCCTGATGAAGCCTAGCAAGATCGTAATCGTAGCAGATCCCCACTTGGAATCAACGGACAACGACGTTGCGTGTATGGTCGCCTTTCTCCGGACACTGCAACCATCTGAACATATTCTTTTATTTCTGGGCGATTTGTTCCGTGTGTGGGTAGAACCATCTCGGTATCACACGGAAAAGGTAAAATGCCTGATGGATGCACTGGCCGCGTTTCGGCGCCAAGGGGGAGTCATTCATCTGGTCGTCGGAAATCGGGACCTTTTTTTCAAAAATCGTGCTGCGAGCGCCGAGGCAAACCATCTGCCCTTTAATACCGTTAGCCTGGATTTTTTGACGCTTTCTTTTGCAAAGGAATTGATCGTGGCGCATCATGGCGACACGGTCAACCGAAAAGACAGATTTTATTTGCGGTGGCGAAAAATCATTCGAAATCCACTGGTCAGCTATTTATTCAACAAACTTCCGGCGCGATATGTGAAGACGATACTATGGAACGTGGAAAGCCGGATGAATCAGACCAATATCAAATTCAAACAGTTTTTTCCGGCCGCGGAATGGGCGCGGTTTGTAAAGCAAGTACACGACACGTTCGCGCCCACGATTCTATTGGTCGGGCATTTTCATCCGCGACGGCCAATCGTGACAAGACATCATTCCACCACAGGTATCGTTGTTCCAGCCTGGCAAAAAACTCAGAGTTACCTGATCATTGATTCAAAACTCAATTATCACTTCCGAAACGTCCCCTTCCCTCCGTAAAGGCTGTTTATGTAATTTTTCGGAAGTGGAAAGGGAATGAATGGCGGGAGACGGGGTAAACCCGTTGGCGGTTGTCAGTTAACGGTGATCAGTGTTCGTTAATCGGTGAACCGATACTGGTTTCCATGCTCTGCGTGGGAACCAGCTTTGATCAGGAGAAATGCGGGGGCGATCTCTCACACCCTCACGCCTTACGCCCTCACGAGCCTCGGTATCAAATGCCCCAAGCCGGGTTAACCATCACCGCCGATGAAAGGATTAACAATGGTCAAGCCATGAATGGATTGCCCATGTTGAAGATCCTCGGAAAGCAACGTCGTGCAGTCGACCTCCAGCGCGGACGCAATGATCAGCGCATCCTACCAGGAAAATTGGTATCGACAAAACAGTTACCGTTCATATATTCGATCCCGTGATGGATAGTCGCCACGGTCTTTCAACCGTACAGGCGTCGAAACGAACGACCACGGTGTCGCATTTCGGATTGATCCGCGCCCGCAGCACGCCTTGGGTGGCGGTCAGCATGTCGGAAAGCGGTGTCGCCATCCCGCGATGCCGACGGAGCCGCGGCAGGCGAAAACGGCTGCGTCCCGGAAGAACATGCCGGATGACAATCGATCTATTGGTCATGATCATTGGATGGCCTTTTTGGGGTTAGGGTGTCTGATGATGGCGAACACCCGCCACAACCGCTGCAATTACAGCACGGCTGGTTGGGATCGACAATTTTTCTGAACCGCCGGTAGAGATACCAGATGGCGATGGCGAAAAAGAGGATGACGATGATGGTTTGCATGCGATGCTCCGGGTTTTTGGTTCGTTAATAGCGTTAATATCGTTTTGATCGTTGGGAACGTTCACGGTTTACGGTTTACGGTTCACTGGTCACTGGTCACTGGTCACTGGTCACTTATAAGATAAGGGGGACACCGAACGGCTCAGGAAGAGCAGGCGGAATGACTCCGTTCGGTGCCCCCCGGTCGCGCGGAGGAGCGACGAGGAGGAAGTGGAAGCTATTTCATATCCCGGGCCTGAACCCAAATTACTGCATCCTGGGAAAGTTCCTTGCCATTATGCTCGGTGGCCGGTCCCGCGCCCAGGGCACAGAACCCCCACCAACCGGCCCGGGGAATGCCGAATGAAAACTCGCCGTTGACATTGGCCTTGATGGTCATGGTCACGAAAGCGTCCTGGGGCGCTTCCACCTCGGCTCGGCGATCGAAGGCGTTCTTGTCCGTCAGCGGTTGGTGGTTCATGTATTCCACCTCGATCTCGGCATAGGGCACCGGCTTGCCGCCGCCTTTGACGACCCCCCGAAAGACATTTCCCGTCCACAGGGCATAAGGCTTGTCCAAAGGAATAATCTCGGCCGGCAGACCGATCTCGGCATCCCAGTCGGTGGGAAAGCCACCGGTATTGACCACCATTTTCGTTATCTGCTGGATATAGCAGTCCTCTTCTTTTTCCAGATACGGGGATGGCACCAGGCAGAATACGTTATCGCCCATGCCACGCAGTTTGTAGGACGTCTCGTAGGCGGCACCGTTGTTGGTCAAACTGGTCCACGTAACCGGTTTCAGGGATTCGAGAAGATCCTTTTTCTTTTCCTTGCGAACCACGAAAAACTGCTCGGGCTGACCCATGTCCATGGTATGCCCGGCTTCGAAGGGATGCGTAAACACCAGTTTCAGTTCGATCGGGGTTGCATTTTCCAATGCGGATTCCGGGGTATAGATCATCTGGAAATGAGCCATGGCCGGTATCGCCATCGCCAGGGTCAACACGCCAGCCAACACCGCAACTGCTTTTTTCATCGAAACACTCCTTTCATTGTTATTCAACAATCTCCTTACCATCAATCTCAATCATGTGCCCCTCGCCGCCATCGAAAACGACCTTATAGGCGTCCTCGGGCTTGTCGAAGGTATATTCGCTGTCCTCGTTCATCTTGCCTTCGAGCAGCACACCGCCCCCGCTTTTTTCCACCCGCATCTTCACGCCCGAGGCCGATGAGCCGTCGGAGAATCCTCCCTCGCAGGTGACGGTGCCATCTCCGTTCTCATAACAAGAGCATAAGGGGGTATGAGCCATTGCCTGTCCGACAAACAGCAGGAGAACAGCGATCCCGACAACAGTAAAAGCGTTTTTCTTCATCATTTCATCTCCAAATAAGTTGTTAACAATACGATCATAGAAAGCAATTCCTTAAATAGTTAGATTATTCTATCTTCGCGAGGTACGCTCAATTACATTGCCGGCTGGTTTTGTCAAGTCTTTTTCAAGATTTTTTAGGAATGCCTAAAAAATATCAGTATGCGATATAAGTTAGAGTAACAAAATATTTGTTGACAATTCTTAGGCCTTCGTATAGCAAGGCCTTCACGATTATCTCTGTCCAATTGGAGGAAACCATGCCCAAACACGGAAAACGAAGACACGGCCACCGGCCATGCTGCATGCTCAGGGACATCCAGTCCGGCCATCGCGCCAGGATTCATTGCCATCATGCCACCGGCGCCGTGCGCCAGCGACTCCTCGATTTGGGTTTCGTGCCCCAGGCCCAGATCGACGTTATCCGCAGAGCTCCCTTTGGAGACCCCATCGAGTGCCGTGTAGCCAATTACAAAGTGACCCTGCGCAACTCGGAAGCGGCCCTGATCGAAGTCGAAGAAGAGAACGATTAGTCCTGAGTTTTCGATTAACCTCCTGAATAACAGAACGGTACCAATGACAACACCATCCAGTGCCCCAATAAAAAAGCTCCTGGTGGGTCTGGCCGGACAGCAAAATGCTGGCAAATCGACCACCTTCAACATGCTGACCGGTGCCAATCAGCACATCGCCAACTACCCCGGCGTGACCGTGGACAAGAAAACCGGTTTCTATCGCCACCAGGACGTCAAGATCGAAACGGTCGATTTGCCGGGTACCTACAGCCTGACATCCTTTTCCCTGGAAGAGCGGGTCACCCGCGATTTTCTCATCACCGGAAAACCGGATGTGATCGTCAACGTCGTCGACGCTTCATCACTGAAACGAAGTCTCTACTTTACCTTTCAGGTCATGGAGATGGGCTTTCCGGTGGTGGTTGCCCTCAATATGATGGACGTGGCTGAGCGCAACGGTATCCAGATCAAAATCTCCCGACTGGAACATCGGTTGGGTGTGAACGTAATCCCCACCGTCGGCCGCCGGGGCAAGGGCAAACAGGCTTTGCGCGACGCCATCCTGGCCGCTGCCCAGCGCGGCGAACACAATCCCCTGCACATTGCCTACGAAGAACTCGAACCGGCCATTAACAATCTGCAGTCCAAAATCGCCGATACCCGTCTGGCCGTCGATTACCCGACCCGCTGGCTGGCCGTTAAACTCGTGGAGGGGGACAGCGAGGCGACACGCATCGTCACCGAAGCATTGGGCGCATCCAGCCCGGTACTGCAATTGGCCGGCCGGATAAAAGAGGCTTTCGAGGAAGAACATTACATGGACGTGGCCGATTATATGGTCGGTTGTCGCGACCGCCTGGCCACCGACATCATTGGCTCCTGTGTACGGGAAACCCGGGCCGGCAAGACTACGATCAGTGATATGATCGATACGGTAGTCCTCAACCGTTTCCTCGCGCCGGTCTTCCTGGTGGCCACCGTCTTCATCATTTACCAATTATCCATCGTCAAAGGCTACGACCTCACCCAATACTGGTGGCCCATCCTGGCCAAACTCAGGGCGTTGATCGCCGGCCTGCTGCCCGATGCCGGCCTATTGCATGATCCGTACATCCGATCCATGGGGCTTTGGATGGTAGACTCGGCCAACGCCCTGCTCAACTACATCCCCATCTTCCTGATCCTGTTTGCCCTGATCGCCATCCTCGAAGACAGCGGATACATGGCCCGCATTGCTTTTATTCTGGACAAGCTGTTCCACTCCTTCGGCCTTCACGGTCAGTCGACACTGCCTTATATTTTAGGCGGGGTATTTGCCGGCGGCTGCGCCGTGCCGGGAGTCATGTCCACCAAGGGCATCCCCGACGAGCAATCCCGCATGGCCACGATCCTGACCGTGCCCTACATGAACTGCCTGGCCAAGGTTCCTTTTTATACCCTGTTGATCAACGTCTTTTTCGTGCCCTACAAATCATGGGTCATGCTGTTTCTTTCCACGGTTACCATTTTCGTAGCCCTTTTGGTGGCCCGCCTGCTGACCGCCACAATCCTCAAATCAATGGAAACCGCGCCGTTTGTCATGGAACTGCCCAAGTACCACCCACCCACATTCTTCGGCGTGGGGCAGCGCGCCATCGAGCGGACCTGGCAATACATTAAAAAGGTCGGCTCCATCGTCGTGGCGGTTTCCGTGTGTGTGTTTACCCTGCTGCAGTTCCCCGGCGTAGCTGACGAGAAACAGGCCCATTTTCAGGCCCAAATGGATCAGGCGGTCGGCCAATTCAATCAAAAAATCGCCTCCGGACCATATGCTGCCTGGTTATCGGATCAGACGTCGCTACTCGCGTTGATCAATTTCTACGACGACTACAAGACTGCCAAACTCAACGTCAAAAGTGCCGAAGCCTCCAAGGCCCTGGATGCACGTTTTCAGTCACGCGACCCAGAAATGTTCAAAATCCTGAAGCCGCGGGGGGACAAGCAGGCCAAAACAGCTAACAAGGCCCTACGCCGGTTGGTTTCCAAACGCAAATCCCTGCGACGGCAAATCAAGGAAGAACAGATCGAGACCAGTTTTCTGGGTATGATCGGCCGCAGCCTGGAGCCCGTGACCCAATGGGCCGGCTTCAACTGGAAGGTCAATGTGGCCATCCTCTCCTCATTCGCTGCCCGGGAATCCAGCGTGGCCACTATCGGGGTCCTCTATCAACAGGGCGCCGATGAGAACAAGAGCCTTGAGGAACGCATGGAGGCCGAAACCGGCGGAGGGGATTTCACGCCTTTGCACGCATTGGCCATCATGGTTTTCTTCGCCCTCTATCCCCCCTGCCTGGCGACCACCATCATGATCAAGGTCCAGACCGGCTCCTACAAATGGATGATTTTCTCCATGCTGTTTCCCACCGCGCTGGGATTCGCCGTCGCCTCGGTAATCTATACCGGCGGCAGCGCCATGGGACTGACCGGCATCCAGATGATGGGCGTCTTTTATGCCTTCGTGGTCCTGCTGACGATCGTTTTAGGACTGTTCAAATCCTGGTCGGACGGGAAAACCGCACAACTGCCGGATGGGATGGGGCTGCGCCCGTCAACGAATACCGAAGCGTCGTCCTGAGCGGTCGTTGACCCGACGTGAATCATACGTCATCGCGTCATCGCGGCCAGGGCCGCTCCTACAAAGCCCACACCAAATAAATCACAAATCTCAAGATCCAAATCTCAAACGCGGGCGAAACCCGGGCCTTGGGTTTGTGATTTCGACGTTGGGATTTATTTGGAATTTGGTTTTTGGTGCTTGTGATTCCCCTATTCGACCGGCGTCGAGGTCTCCCAGGTTTCATCGCGGCAGCGCCCGTCAAGAACTCGGGGGCCGAAGGCGGAAGTTGACGTAATCAAAAAATTACGTTATTATTCTTTCATGATCGAGCCAGATCCAAAACTATTGCCGGACTGGGATGAATACAACATCAATCACATTGCGTCTCACGGCTTGCATCCGGGGCAGGTAGAAGAGGTTTACTATGGTGAGGGGCCCCTATATCCCTTGGCAGTAAAGAACAGGAGAAAAGGCCAAAAATTCGGGGAATATCGATACCGCATCTGGGGAACAGATGCCTCTGGGCAATATATCGAAGCCATTATCGCCCCCTATCCCGATTATGGGATCTGGAGATGTGTTACAGCCTTTCCCATGTCTGATGCGGTAAAAATATACCTGAAAAGGATAAAAAAATGAACAAGCTTCCAGCCGAAATAAAAAAAAAACTCCGGAAAGAAGCTGAACAATGGGATGAAGCGATTTATCACGAAAGCCCTGAAAAGACGGAACGGTTATTGAGAGAAGCTGAACGGTTCAAGGCATCCAGGCCTGCCCGGCAGCCCGTATCGCTTCGCATGGACCCCTTTGATCTTTCAATGATCAAACGGCTGGCCCGCCAAAGGGGACTTCCTCATACACAGCTTATGGCCATGTGGCTTCATGAAAGGGTTGAAAAAGAAAAGAAGGAAAGTGCGTCCGGCTGACAATTGACTGGCCGAAGATTCGAATGATGGCCGGAAACACCGCGATGTTGAAGTTGATTTGCCAATCATCTATTTGCCGCACGGCTGAGGACCAGACGGCCGGGCGTCTTCAACAGATCGTCAATCAGCAGCAGCCGTTGATCAACGATCCTTTTCCCGAATTTGACAGGACTTCGCCTTCGGCTCGATCGATCTTATCGAATCGGCGAAGCGAAGCGACCTCCAATCCATTCTGGCTCCTGGCTCCTTGCGGCGTGCCTTGATCATAGCGCAACCCCCTTCCAGGGGAGTCCAAAGCCGGACCCTCTGGACCCGGATCTCTACTTGGAATTTGTCTTTTGGTGCTTGTGATTTCATTCCCCTACTCGAACGGCGCCGAGGCCCCCCAGCGACCACGAAAAATCATGAAGTCGGCCATGTTGACCCCGCTGTCGCCGTTGAAATCGGCCAACGCTTCGTCTGTCCCCCAAAAGCCTCGAAATTGCACGAAATCGGCCATGTTGACCGTGCCATCGTTGGTCAAATCGCAGTCGCAGGCGTTGCCGTAGCCGTCGTCGTCCGTGTCCGTCTGATCGGCATTGGCCGTGGCAGCGCAATTGTCCAGGCGATCGGGCACGCTGTCCCCGTCGCCGTCCGGCGACAGGGCGCCGGCCAGGTTGAGCAATCCCCCGGTGGCCACGACGCCGGCCAGGCCGGTCATGGGCTGGGTCCCATCCAGCAGGAGGGTCTTGATCTCATCCGCCCCGAGAGTGGGAAAGGCCCCGGCCACCAGGCCGGCAGCCCCGGTCACCTGGGGGGTGGCCATGGAGGTGCCGCTGTAGTACGCGTAGGGATAAACCGTTTCCGGCACGCCGATGCCCACATCGTCGATATAGACCCCGTCGTACACAAGAGAATAGTCGCTGGTCATCACGAAGCGAAACTGGAAGCCCTCCCAGAAATACGCCTCGGGTATCGTGGCCGTAATGGTTATCCACGCGTCGTCAGAACTGTCGGCCAGTGATCCGATATATTCCCAGGTGTTCCCCGGCGCCAGATAATAAACATCGAGGCTGTCCCACATGCCGTAATAGCCCGAAGGCTCGATGTCGTACCGAATGGAAAAGCCCAGGGCCAGGGGGCCGGATGCCCCGCCGAGATCGATCACCGGGCTGGTCAGGGCGTATGCTGTGTTTTCCACGTAGTCTCCGTTGGGACTGTCCGACCAGGCATGGGTGGGACTGTCGGCCTGCTCCTCGGTGATGGCCCAGGTGCCCTCGGCGGTCCAGCCGATGTTGCCGGACTCCATGTCGTCGAAGAAGAGATCCCCGGCAGCGGGTGTGTACAGGTAGTCACTCATCACGGTGCTCAATATGAGGCTGCCCGGCGCGGCCAGGTCGACGCTGGTCGCACCGTAGCTGGACCACGAGGTCAGGTTGCCGTCGGCGTCGCTGGCGGCCACGCTGACGATGTTGTCCAGGTCGTAGGAGGAGGGATAGTGCGTATAGGTGGTACTGATATCGTTGTCGGTGCCGTCGTTGCCGGCGGCGGCCATGAAGAGGATGCCGGCCTCGCCCAGGGCCGCGACGGCCTCTTTTTCCACCTCGTCTTCATCCCCGGTATAGCCGTAGGAGGCGTTGACGGCCACGATGTTGACCCCCCGGGCCTTCATGGCCAGGATGTAGTCGATGGCCTCGGTTTCCATGGCCGTACTCATGCCGTCGCTGGACGTCTCGAAGCCCTTGAGGACCATGATTTTCACCTGCCAGTTAATTCCGGCAACTCCCAGGCCGTTGTCGCCCTCGGCCCCCATGATGCCGGCCACGTGGCTGCCGTGGCCGTCGTAGTCCAGGGGATCGCTGTCCCCGTCGCCGGTGTCGATGCCGTGGATGTCGTCCACGTAGCCGTTGCCGTCGTCATCGACGCCGTTGCCGGCGATCTCGTCCGGGTTGGTCCAGATATTGGCCGCCAGGTCCGGGTGGGTGTAGTCCACCCCCGAATCGATGAGGGCCACCACCACCTCGGCCGATCCGGTGGTGACATCCCAGGCCGTCGTGGAGTCCATGTCGGCCTCTGGGTCATCCGCGTTCAGATGGCACCATTGGTCAGAGAAGTAAGGATCGTTGGGAAGGGTTTGTTCCAGATGCTTGACGATGTTGGGGAAGATCTGAATCTCGCCTCCGGCGTCATTCTTTTCCAGGGCGGCGCATACCGTCTCGACCTGGTCCGTTTCGACCCGGTAGTACCGGTTGTCGGTCACCGCCGACAGGGCCTTGAAACACTGCTGGTCGCCGGCGATCCCGTCTGGCAGGGCGGCCTTGCGTTTGACGGCCGCACGGGACACCCTGAGAATGGCGGTCCCGGCGTGGCGGGTGTTTTTTGTGGTTGCCGTCGATTCGGGCCACAGGCCGGCGCCCGAGGCCACGAAAACCTCAGGGGCGGCATCAGCCCGACCACGCAAGCGGTTGACGGACCGGCCGCCCTCCTTTTCGGCCGCCCCGGCCGGTATCATCCCGGCAATGGATAGGATCAATACGGCCGCAAGAACGGCCATCGTTTTCTTTTGGCATGTTGGCATCATTATTTCCTTATTTTGAAATCGTTTTCGCGGCCAGGGCCGCTCCAGCAAAGCCTACACCAAATAAATCACAAAATTTAAATCTCAAACGCGGTCGAAACCCGGGCCTTGGGTTTGTAATTTCGTCATTGAGATTTATTTGGAATTTGTTTTTTGGTGCTTGTGATTTTATTCTTCTACTCGAATGGCACCGAGGTCCCCCCAGGTTTTATCGCGGCCAGGGCCGCTCCTACAAAGTCCACCCCCTGAATGGCGTGCTCAGGCCCGTATGAGCTGGCAACGCCTGCGACCTTCGCGGCCAGAGGCCGCTACAAAGGCCATCGTCTTGAACATGATGCGCGACCAATCACGCTTCTTCTCCGCAACGCGGCCAGCCCGGTGATGCCCGATCCAAGCAACCAAACCGTCGCCGGCACGGGCACGGCCGACACATCGCCGCTGACGGCGATACGGTAGTCACCATGGTCCCCCACGCCCGTGGTGTATGGGATGATGGCCTTCTGGTTCAGGCCGGCCACGGCCTCGTCCACGCTGAAATAGGGCCAATAGCCGCAGGAGCTGATGGCGATGATGTAGTCGCCGGCCTCGAAGGTCTGGGAGATATAGGAATCGTTGCCCCGGATGGTACCGTCGCTGCCAAACTCGCTGAAGCTGTCATCGTTGGAGACATAGATGTTGGCCGCCTCCAGGGAACCCTTGAACACGTGGACGGAGGAATCGATGAAAGACTGCTTCCCGTCGCCGTTGACGTCCACCCAGGTCCAGTCGGTAGGATCCTTTTCCCAGGAGAGCACGTCGATGGTGACCTCACCCGGTGTGTCGACGGTGAAGGACCAGTAGTCCACCGAGACGGTGTCCAGGCTGGTATCGTACTGGTCGTAGGACTCCTGGTTGATGGCGCCCTCGAAGGTCAGTGTTGCGGCAGCGGCCGTGGCGGCGGTCGCCAGCAGGAATAATATGGTTAAAAAGATCTCGGTGATTTTTATATTCATTTTTTTTCTCCTTGAGTTGAACGATTAGCGGTTAGCTAAAAGCTGATGGCTAACAACTAACCGCTGGTGCCTTTTTACTGCCGTTTTCTAATCCCCACCAATCCCAGCAGGCCGGTGCCCAGCAGCCAGACGGCCGCGGGAACGGGAACGGCGGAGGTACCAGTGACCTCAATGTCGTCGATCATGAAGTAGCCGCCGCCATCGGTGACGAACTGGAAGGTGAGGTCCAATGTGGAGGCCCCGTCGGCGAAGGAGAGGTCGTAGGGCTGGGGATCGCCGTCGGGATAATCTCCGCTGAAAAAGTCGATGGTGGTGGAAACGGAAGTGCCATCCACGTAGCCGAGGATATAGCCAACGGCTTCGTAACCTTCTCCCCAATCGGAATTCTGGTAGCCCACGTTGACGGTCATGGTCAGGCCGGTGTAGCCACTGATGTCGATGGAATAGGCGAGTTTATCGTCATAGGCGGCCCAGTCATAATCAGAATCAGCCGCCGCGCAATTGCCGGTTCCACCAGAGTAGTTCCAGAAGGAATTTTGCTCGACCCAGGTATAGTCTGTATCCGGACCGTCCTCTATGGTCCAATTCGAAAACCCCGGCCCATTGCCGTCGAAGTTTTCCGAAAAAATCACATCCGCCTGAGCCATGGGAACCAGGGCCAGCACTAACATCGCTGTCAACAATAAAATCGCTCTTCTCATTGGTTTCTCCTTTTCCTTTTTGTATTGATGTTGTCTCTTGCTTTGCGCCTTTCATCGCGGCCAGGGCCGCTCCTACAAAGCCGACGCCCTGAATGGGGTGCACGGCCCGTAGGAGCCGGCAACGCCTGCGATTTTTTTTGCGAGCAAGCCGTCAGCCGCATAATTTCAAACAGCTAACGGCTAATTGCCAAAGGTTAGCCAATCACTCCCCTACTCGAACGGCGCCGCGGTCCCCCAGCGGACTCTTAAAATCGAGAAGTCCCCCATGTTGACGGCACCGTCACCGTTAAAATCGGCCACTGCCTCGCCGCTTCCCCAGTACATGCGAAATTGAGCGAAGTCGCCCATATTGACACTACCGTCATTGTTCAGGTCGCAGTCGCAGGCGTTGCCGTAGCCGTCGGCGTCGCTATCCCGCTGGTTGCTGTTGGCCGTCAGGCGGCAGTTGTCATCCGCATCGGGAATGTTGTCGCCATCGCTGTCGGTGATCTCGGCGATGTCCAGGAAGGCATTCTCGTCCGTGGCCTGGTAGGGCAGGCCGAACAGTCCCGCCGACGCTTCCGTGTCGATGTATCCGCCGTTGGGGCAGAAGAGACCGGTTTCGGGAACGAAGACGGCCGAGGCGGCCATCTTGGCCATGGCCAGTTGCCGGTCGGGGAGGCTCGACCAGATGTCCTCTACCGTGTCGTAGCGCAGGACCGTGTCCTTGGGCGTGTACCAGAAGTCGTTGTTGGTCCCGCCCACGACATAGATGTAGCGCCCGTACGTGGCCGTGCCGAAGCGGGCCAGGGGGATGGGCATGGACGCCATGGGGGTGACGCTGCCCGTGGCGGGGTCGAAGACCTCACCCTCGGCCGTGTAGACTTCCTCGTCTTCCCAGGTTTCCAGGCCGCCGAAGACGTAAATTTTCCCGTCCACGGCGATGGTGCCGTGGGCGAAACGGGCCAGGCTCAAGGCGGCGGATTCGGTCTGCCAGCGGCTGCCCGCGGCCAGGGTTGGATCGAAGGAGAAAATCTGGCTCACGGGGATGTCGTCAGCATCCAGCCCGCCCAGGACGTAGATCTTGCCGTCGATTGCGGCGGCCCCGGGGAAGCAGATCGCCTGGGGCAAGACATCTTCGGCCGTGAAGGCACGGGTGGCCGGATCGAAGACGGTGACCACGTCCAGGTTGCTGCCGTCGTCCCGGGTGGTATAGCCACCGATCAGGTAGATCTTATCGTCCAGCACGGTCGAGGCCAGGTGGGCCCGGTGGTTGGGCATCCAGTCGCCGTAGGGATACTCCCAGGAGTCGGTGACCAGGGAGTAGATTTCCCAGCTTCGCAAGGCGTTGTTGCCACTGGCATAGCCACCGAAGGTGTAGATCTTGCCGTCCAACAGGATGGCGGTGCCCGAATCGCGCTTGGTGATGGACGATTCCCGGGTGGTCCAGAGGCTGACCTTCATGGGCTTGCGGCCGGAGCGGGTTCCCTCGGCGTCGACGACGTAGAAGTACCCGCCGGAGAAGGGCGGCTTGTCCACGATGATGGCGGTGTCGCTCCAGGAGAGGATATCGCCGGCCACGCCCGTGTCCGGGGCGCTGGCGTCGTGAAAAAAGACCCGACCCGCGGTGTCGTCGAAGAAGGCGCCCTGGATCTCCAGGGTGCGCTCCCCGGTGAGTTCGTAGGATTTCACCAGGGGGGTGGTGTGCAGGTCGGGATCGAGGGAGTTGTTCAGGTTGATGCGCCGGTCCGTGGCCACCACGCCCTTGAGGCTGTTCAGGCGGTCGCCGCCGCTGTACAGACGGCTGATACGCGCGTCCATCCCCTCGTCGGGATAGAGCGAGGCCATCAGGGCGATGGCACCCGAGACATGGGGGGCCGCCATGGAGGTGCCGTTGGCGAACTTGAAGGCGCCCATGGCGTTGGCCTCGCCGATGCCGATCTTGTCGATATAGACCCCGTCGGCGGCGCCGAGGGGCCAGCTCTGGATCCGGAAGCGGATGCGGAAGGTGTCGGTGACCAGGTCGGCCGGGATGGCGTAGGCGTAGCTCTTCCAATCCGGATCGCTGCCGTTGTGGGCCGCCAGGGCGGTCCAGTTGGTCCCGTCGTCACCGGAGACCTCCACGTGCAGGGTGTCACGTTTGCCGCAGGCGGTCTGGTCGGGCAGCAGGTCGATCCAGAGCCAGAAGCCCAGCATGAGGTCCTTGCCCGTCTCGGCGGAGAGATCGATGGCCTTGCTCACCAGGTAGGTATTCACTTCCACCCCCAACTCGCCGTAGGGATAGTCGCCGTAGGGGCTGTCGCTCCAGGCGTTGGTGTCGTGGAAAGCGTTCTCGTCGGTGATGGCCCACTCCCCTTCGCTCGCGGTCATGTCCCAGAAACCGTCGCCGTCTTCCATGCTGTCGTAGAAGGGGTCGGTGGAGATGGCGTCGTAGCCGCCGCCGGGGATGGGGCTGAGAATGTTGACCCCGGGCGCGGCGATGTCCACTTCGGAGGCGCCATAGTTGGAGAAATAGGCCAGGGTGTCGTCCTGGTCGGTGGCCCCCACGGAGATGACATTCTCCACATCCAGGGAACTGGGGTAGTGCTTCTGGTCCCCGTCGCAGTCCAGGGTATCGTTGCCCGCGGCGGCCGACATGATGATACCCGCGTCGGCGGCCGTCTCCAGGGCGGCCTTGAGGGTCTCGCTGGCGCTGGTGCTGCCCCAGGAGGCGTTCATGACCACGATATCGTTTTCCGTCCTGGCATTCATTTCAAGCAGGTACTCGATGCATTCCACGGCGCCCGACGTCGCTCCGCTGCCACCGGAGGAGAGGAACTTGAGGGCCATGATTTTGGCCCGGTTCCAGGTGATGCCGGCGATGCCGGCGCCGTTGTCGGTCACGGCCGCGATGGTGCCGGCCACGTGGGTGCCGTGGTAATGGTCGTCATAGGGATCGCTGTCGCCGTTATAGGCGTCGATGCCATAAATGTCGTCCACGTAGCCGTTGGCATCGTCGTCCACGCCGGTTTCGCCGTTGAGTTCGGCATCGTTGGTCCACATGTTGGCGGCGATATCGTCATGGGTATAGTCCACCCCCGTGTCGATCACGGCCACCACCACCTGGGTCTCGCCGCCGGTCAGCCGGTCCCAGGCCTCGGGGGCGTCGATGTCGGCGTCCTGGGTGCTGGGCTCTTCGTCCACTTTCTGGCCGGTATTGTGCAATGACCAGAGCTGACCGAACGCGGTGTCGTCGGGCACGGCATCGATGGTGATGATGTAGTCCGGCTCGGCGACCGCGATATCCTCATGCCCTTGAAAGGATTTGAGAAGTTCTTCGGTGGTGCGGCCGGGACAGGTCATCAGCGCCCAATCCTGTCCGCTGCGTTCCCAAATCGCCGGGAAGCGTTTGAATGTGTGGCTGCCGTTCTCGCCGGCCAGGCCTTCCAGACGGCTGCGCACGGCGCCGGTCGCGGCGCCGGGTTTCATTTTGATCAGTAAATGACCGTCCACGTATGCCGTGGCGGTCGTCGTCGCGGGGTGTTGCTTGAGATGATCCGCACCACCGGCCCAGACCGGGGATACCATTGTCACGAAAAGCAGTGTGGCCGTCAGCAGGCCGATGAATGGATTCTTCAAGGCGAGTCACTCCTGTGGTTCGTGTCAACCCTGTTCGGTGGCAGGGTTTTTGGATTATTCGTGGAAAGGCTGACAGATGTCCTAGGTCGGGTCGAGCATGGCGATACCCGACAATGGGCCGTTGGGTTTCGTGCCTCGACCCAACCTAAGAAGCTGCTATGGTTCGGTTTATTTGTTTCATGGTGTCGCATTGTCGCAAAACCGGCCGGCCCGTGTGGCACGGGCCCGGCCGGTACAAACGACAACGGGAGATCAGGCCTTGCGGCGGCGCAGGCCCAGCAGGCCGATCAGGCCCGAGCCCAGCAGCCAGGCGGCGGCGGGAACGGGAACCGCGCCAATGTCGGGATTCAGGGTGGAGTCCGCTTCAATGGCGATGACACTACCATTTGAAAGCGTGAATCCTTCCCAATCGGCCGGGTCATTGGCCTCGACATAAACATCCGCCTCCACGATCCCGTTCAGGACATCCGGGTTCAGGATGTCGAAAGTGACCGTGGCCAGGGTGTTCTCTCCTTCGGCGATGGTAGGGGCACCAAGGCTTATTCCGGCAACGGCAAATACGCTGTCGTTCAGAACACCATTGTACAAACTAGCAGCGGTATAAGAATTATAGTACGTTACGTCATAATAAACGTTGCCACCCCCATCGTCTGTGCCAGTCGGCGTGAGTTCATCGGTATCGAACCACAGGTCGATATCCCATCCGATCGCGGCGAACGCGTCGTCCGTGTTTTCATAAATAATGTCAAAGCTGATTTGGCTTTGTCCGCTGACATCGATTTCGCCATTTTGGGAAATAATCCACTGGGAAGCGAACCCGGGGGTTTGCAATCCCACTAACACGACCGTGAACAGGGCAATCAAAATCAATCGTTTCATTTAAGCTTTCTCCTTTAATTTAATGATCGATGGGGTAAGGTTTAATACCAGGGGTAAGCGGTTCCCCATTTGTCTCGGAATGTCATGAAATCCTGCATGTTGATGTCGCCATCGGCGTTGAAGTCCGCTGTTTGGTCGGCCGTGCCCCAGCCGCCACGGAACAGTGTGAAGTCGCCCATGTTCACCGTCCCGTCGTTGCTCAGGTCGCAGTCGCAGGCGTTGCCGATACCGTCGTTGTCTCCGTCCCACTGGAGGATGTTGGCGGTCAGCGGGCAGTTGTCCAGGTGATCGACCACGCTGTCGCCGTCAGCGTCATTTCCCTCCGCGCAATACCAGGTGAAGAAGACCGGATCGGCGGCCGCGGTGGTATCGTCCGCGGTGGTCCACAGGGCGGTGTAGTCCAGCTCGTGGCAGACGGTGGTCACGTCCGTACCATCGAACTGCATGTCGGCGATCTCGGATTCGGGATCGTAGCCGGCATCGCAGTCGGTGTCGGGAAAGCTCAGGTTGGCATCGAACTTCATCAGGAAGGCGTCGTAATCCCCGGCGCCGAAGGACTTGGACCAGCGCGAGGCCACGCCGCCGCCGTCCGCCGTGGCCGCCAGGCTTCCCAGTTGGTCGTAAACGGAATTTTCCGCCGGGTAGACTCTTTCAGACAGGAGATTGCCGTTCTCGG
This sequence comes from uncultured Desulfosarcina sp., assembly GCA_963674765.1. Taxonomy (GTDB): domain Bacteria; phylum Desulfobacterota; class Desulfobacteria; order Desulfobacterales; family Desulfosarcinaceae; genus Desulfosarcina. Next base: position 6,870,725 of record OY771548.1, read on the forward strand.
AGAGTCGCAGCAGCCAGAACTGGTCGCCATAGTAGGTGCCGGCCAGGATTAGCTCGTCGTTGTCGGAGGCCTGGGCCACGTCGCCGTAACCAAAGCCATTCGTGCCCGGGTCCGTGCTGAGAATGCCGAAGCGTTTCGCCCAGGCCAGGTTGCCGTCGTGATCCACCTTGAGAATGTATGGACTGCGGCGATTGCTCCAGGCCGGATCGCTTGCACTGTATGAGTAACCCACCACGGCATAGCCGGCGTCGACGGTCTGGCAGATGCCCTTGACGAACTCGTTGCCGTCGGGCACGGCCGGGTCGGAAGTGTCGAACCCAGCATAAGATTTGGCCCACTGTTTAATTCCATCGGTGCCCACCTTGATGAGGACCACTTCATTGTCTTGGTCGATCCCGGTCCATGCTTCCTCGGCAATGGCCATCAGGTAACCGTCCACGGTACCGGAAGCGTCACGGCTTTCGATGACCTCGCCGTTGAGATCGTAGGCGGCGGTGCCGTAAAACTTGGCCCATTCCAGGGTGCCATCGGCGGCGATCTTGGCCAGGCCCTGGTCATAGCTGTAGGACCCGGAAAAGCCGTCCACGTTGATGCGCATCCCGATGGCGCATCCGCCGTCGGCGGTGGCGACCGTCGAGGTCCCCATCATGTTGGCGCTGCTGTAACCGGTATAGGTGTAGGTTTTCTGCCAGAAAATCTGGCCCCAGGGTGACAGCTTGACCACCCAGAGGGTGTTGGAGGCGGTGCGGCCCACGAGAAAGATCCCGGCGTCACCGGCGGCCCCGGAGTTGCAGTTGCTGTGGACGACACCGGGAAAGGACTTGGACCACTCCAAATAGCCGTAGGGGTTGAACTTGGACACCACGACGTCGTCTCCGGCCTTGCCGAACCCGGCGTAGCCGCCGTCGGCCGTCAGGGCCACCTTGTAAAAGGCGTCGCTGCCAGTGGTGGCGGCGTTGACCATAAAGTTGGGCGCGGAAGCCACTGCTACCGCCATGGCCGTGCCGGACAGCAAGAAAACCGACGCGAGAATTCCGATCCAGATTGTTGCCTGTTTCTTCATTTTTCCTCTCTTTTTGGTTCTTTATCCATTTTCATCAGACAAAAAAAGCGCCGCTTGAATGTTCTTTCAAGTTGCGCCTTCACTCTCATTGCCCGTGCAGTGCTCGTAAGGCATCCTTTTCTTTTTTCGGCGTTCAACCGATGGCGGGGTTTTCTACCGTCACACCGGTGGACGCCGTCTCCGTTTTCCCGATCACCTCCTTTTCTCATCGACGAGCATGCCGATGAAGCACCCCCCCCCGCCCTCGTCATTCCAGGTGTTCACCGTGGACGAGTCGGCCAACCCCGACGGGTCTTTAACCATTCCATTGGCGACGCCATCGTCGTCGTAAGGGCCACCGTCGGTCAGGGTCAGGGTCACGACGGTACGATCCGCGTTGAATTCGGCACCGTCGCCGCTGTTGTCGGACAGGGCGCCGCGGCTGAAATCGATCCAGCCCGTGGCGTCACTGTGTTTGTACCATCGATAATCGTCGCCGGCGGCTTCCGGCAAAAATATGGAAACAACGGCCGTGCCGCCGATGACATCCGTTTTGACGTCAATGGCCAAGAGACCGTACAACATGTTCTTGGGGCGATCGTCGAAATCGTCGATATAATCCGAGGAAAGGGTGCTGTCGGGGTCCTGGGCTTCGTAAAAGACGATGCTGCCACCCTCGCAAGCCAGGCCCATGTTGCAGGCGCTCTGGTCCAGATTGTCCGCCCCCACGTCGTTGTTGAATACGATCTCGGCCCGTGAAAAACGATCTTCCTCGTCGGCTGACAGGGTCATGCCGTTATCCACGACGACGATGCGAACCTCGTCCTCGGTTTCAGCGGAATCCTCGGTGCGGGTCACCGTGAAGCGCAGCTCGGTTTTTCCACCGTCGACCATGGGGGCGATGAATTGCGGATTCTTGGCGCCGTCATCGGAAAGGGCAACCGATACCCCTCCCGCTTGTTTCCATGTGTAAGCCACCGAGTCCGAATCATCATCCGTATCCGCGCCGAGTGTCACGGCCGTGCCTTCGGTCACGGTCTGATCCCGGCCCGCGGCGCCGGTTGCGCCGGGGATCCCGTAAACGCCTTCCACCGCGTCGATGAACCGGCCGTAGGTATATCCCACCTGGGTTTTGTTGATGCGGACATACTGAACCCAGGCGACACCGGCATCCGAAAAATCATACCCCGCCGTATCCAGCTGGCTGCCACCGTTGATGCCGGCCGGCAACTCGCCAAGGCTGACCCACGCCTGGCCGTCCGTACTGACTTGTACGTTGGCGCCGCCGCGTCCGAAATGGTAGACGTTCAGATCATCGCCCTGGCCGTCGAAAAAAGGCTTGTCAAAGGCGATGGTCAGCCGTCCCGCCTCGACCATCCACCCGGAGCAGTTGCCGATACCGGCGGTGCTGTCGTCGTAATCCGGTTCGCCCAGCGCATTCTCGCCGTCATCGGCCTGTTTGGCCACCCAATCCACACAACCGGCGGGATAGTCGTCGTCGGTGTCCTCGGCCGTGGCGCCGTAAACCCGGACCGGGACGAATATCGCATCGATGAACCGGGCCAGGGATCCGGTCTTTTCGATCTTGACATATTGAACGCCGTTGACTCCGGCATCGCCGAAATCATAGGCCGTGTAGGCAACTTCCTCGCAGGCCGCCGCACCGGCCGGCAGGGTGCCCAGGCGGGTCCAGGTCTGGCCGTCCGCGCTGGCCAGAATCGCCGTCTCACCGGTTCCGCAATGGGCAACGGCCAGATCGTCCAGACCGTCGGTGTCCTCCAAGGGATTGTTCAATTTGACCACCAGGTAGCCGGTGCCGGTATCCCAACCGGAACAGTCCCCTTCCGAGTCCGGTACATAATCGGGCAGGCCCAGGGCATGGGCACCGCCATCGGCGGTTTGCTCTTCCCAGGAAATGCAGCCGGATTCCTCCGCCACGCCGGTGGCATAATAATCGGTGATGTTCGATGCGTTGATGATGGTGATCGTCACCGTGTCCGTGTCGGACTGCCCGGCGTAGTCGGTCACGGTCAATTGAAAGGTGAGCGATGTTCCGGGGGCATCCGGGGCGGTGAAGGTCGGTGTCGGGCTGGTTGGATCGTCCAGGGTCACCGCCGTTTCGTCGCCGGCGTCGACTTGGATCCATTGATGGCTGTAAATGCCGTCATCGATATCTTCCGATCCGGAGCCGTCCAGGGTCACCTCGGCACCGGGGTCGACCTCCCGATCGACACCCGCATCGGCCACCGGCGCGATATTCATCTCTCCGCCTTCGACGGCGTTGACGAAGAATGCCCGTCCGTTGCCATCGGTGCCGTCTCCCAATCGGAATTGAATATAGTTGATGGATCCGGTGTAGGTATTGGAGATATCGTCGTCCAGATCGATGCGCATGATGGTCGCCGGCACACCGGGTGGGGATTCGTAAAAGTCGGGATTGGCCTCCCAGACGTCGCCGTCGGCATACCCATCGTAATCGGAAACCACCGTCCAGTTCTCACCGTCGGCTGAAACCGACACCGTGATGGCGCCTTTCTCGGCGCTGAATGGCGTGTTGTAGGCGTAGCCGAAGCCGTGAACGATGATATCGGCGGCATCGGTGCCGTCGGCGGTGAAGGCCGTATCGAAATAAAGGATCAGATAGCCGCCGTTGGCATCCCCTCCCCAGCCGGCGGCCTTGGTTTCGTCGACTTCTCCCAGAAGCCAGCCCAGGTCCGCCCCGGCATCGGGATAGGCATCCACCGAATTATGGTAAAAACCGTCGGTGTCGTCCCAATTCATGAAGATACCGTCACTGGGCATGCTCGCCGGATCGGCCCCATGGTCGATCACCGCCGTGGCAAAAACGGAAACAGCAGTGGCGTCCGTATCGTTCACGGTGATGGTTACTGCGTCTGTCGATTCGAGTCCTCCCGGATCGGTCACGGTCAGTTGGAAAACCAGCACCGCGCCGGCGGCGGCCACTTCCGGTGCGGTAAAAGACGCTGTCGCCGAAGTCGCATCGGACAGGCTCACCGTATATCCGCTGACGTCCGTCTGCATCCATTGGTAGCTCAGCGCGTCTCCGTCGGGATCCGATGAGCCGCTGCCGTCCAGAGTCACCACCGCCCCCTCGGCCACCGATTGGTCCGCGCCGGCATCGGCCGTGGGCGTCTGGTTGGCTTGGTAGGCGGTAACACCTTCCACGGCGCTGGTGAAAAAGGCCCGCCCGTGGCCCGTCTCGCCATCGCCCAATTCGAACCTGAGGTAGGCAATCGGCCCGGTGTAGGCATTGGAAACCGCGTCGTCCAAATCGATTTCCATGATCACGGACGGCACCCCGGGTGCCGACTCGGCAAAATCCGGGTTGGCCTCCCAGGTGGCGCCGTTATCGTAACCGGCGTAATCCGAAATCACGGTCCAGTTCTCTCCGTCGGCCGAAGCCAATACCCGCACGGCGCCTTTCTCTGTTGAAAACGGCGTGTTGTAGGCGAAACCGAACCCATGCACGACGATATCGGCCGCATCGGAGCCATCGGCCGTGAAGGCGGTATCATAATACAACGTCAGCGTTCCGCCGTTGGCGTCCCCGCCCCAACCGGCGGCCACGGTCTCGTCCACCGCTCCCAGAAGCCAGTCCATATCGGCCCCGGCATCGGGATAGGCATCCACTGGATGGTGATAAAATCCGTTGGTATCATCCCAGTTCATGAAATAGGCGTCGTAACTGACCACCGTGGTGGCATAAGAGGAATCCGCCCGGGCCGGATCGATCATCGAAATCGAACAAAGGAGAATTGACAGAACGATAATAATGGGTTTCATGGGTTTTTCATCTTTCAATACTCAATTTTGATCCGGCCCATAATCATCCGGCCCGGGGTGACGTGCATTTCGGTCTCCTGCCAGGCCTCATCGAAAAGATCCGTGACTTCCAGAGAGGCCGTCAGGTGCGTGCCAAACTTACGGGAGAGTTTGACATCAACGGTGACATAGTCATCCAGTTCGACGTCGTTCTCGACATCCCAGTAGCGATCGCCGACATAGCGCATGGACACATTGACGGTGGCCCAACGCGGATTGAACCATGTGACCCCCGCGTTGAACCGGTGGTACGGCAGCGTGGGGAAACGGTTGCCTTCCAGATCCGAATTCTTATAGTTGTGCCCCTTGTCCTGAAATTCCACGATTTCCGAAGTGGTGTAGTTGTAATTGGCAAACAGCTTCAGATCGTCCATGGGGTAGTACTCGGCCTCTACCTCCACGCCGGCGGTACGGGCCTTTTCGATGTTTTCCCATCGGACGGAAACCGCCGAGTAGGCCGGATCGTTGGTGGTCACCTCCTGCATCCAGTCGCGGATATCATTATAGAACGCGGTGGCCTTGACCATCACGCCACTGGCGAGAAACTGCTCCATGCCGATCTCGTAGCTGTAGCTGTATTCGGTCTTGAGGTCGGGATTGCCCAACATCATCCGGCCGGGCGGGGTTTCGTAATTACCGATCAGATACATCAGCGGAGGAAAGGTGGACACGCGGCCGGCCGACGCCCTCAGGGTCGTCTGACCGGACCAATCATAGACGAGCCCGATCTTGGGATTCACCTGATCGTCCGTGCGATCCTCGTATTCGGTGAGGGTCGTCAGGTCCTCGGAAAAGAAATCGAAGGTCCGAATGGCATCGTACCTGAGACTCAGCGTGGTTGTCAGGCGACCGGTGGCAATGGCGTCTTGGACGACCACGCCCCACTTGTACTGCTTGCCCTGGGAAATGCTCTGCGTCTCGCCGGTTTGCCCATCGTACTGTTTGTTCTCGGTACTCACCAGGCGATGGTCCGTGGCGAGGGTCAAACGCTGTCTTTTGCCCATCGGCATACCGATACTCAGCATACCGCCCCCGTCCCGAATCGGGATATCGTTTTTCTCTCCCTGGGTCACCCAGGTTTCCTCGCCCTCGCCGATTGTCATCCACGGGGCGGGCAACACGGGTTGGCTGAAGGCCATGTTCTCTTCCAGGAAGAAGAGATTTCCGGTCAGGTCGAATTTGCCTCGATACCGGTAGTCAAGACTCCCCCGATTTCGCTCCTGGTCGATGGATCCGTATTGATAGCCGATATCGTTGTCGTTGCGCCAATAGGCGTAGGCGGCGTTGATTGTGGACTGCGCCGAAGGGTCGAACCGCAGTTTGGCGAAGAGATTATCCATCTCCCGCCGTTGGTTTTCCAAGGCGGAGAGATAATTGTCCTTGACCGGTGCCCACGAGGCCAGGTTTTGAAGCGACATCGTCTCGGCCCGCTCCTGTACCCATGAATCGGCCCAGGCAAAATACCCATCCGTGTCTAAATGGTTGTAGTTGACCTGCATGTTGATCTTGTCGGTCAACGCGCCGTTGACCATGGCATTGGCCGTCCAGGTGTTGTGGGTGCCGTAGGATCCGTCCACCGCGGCCTGGGTCTTGTCCTCGGGTTTTTTGGTGACGATGTTGATCACGCCGCCCATGGCCCCGGCCCCGTAGAGGGTTGCATTGGCCCCCCGAACCACCTCCACGCGCTCGACGATGTCCAACGGAATTTCGTTGTGAATGGCGCCGCCGCAGACCATCCGGTTGATGGGCACCCCGTCCCGCAGGAATATCGTCGCCCGGGGATTGGCGAACCCCCGCAAGCGGACGTGGCTGGACGGCCCGAACATGCCCCAGGGTTTGTAAACGTCCACCCCCACGGTGGTTTTCAACAGATCGTCGACGGTTCGGGCCGGATTGGCCGCGATCTCCTCCGGGGGAATGACCGTCACGCTGGCCGGGGCCTCCCGCAGGGGGTGATCGGAAACGGCATCGCCGGTGACCACCATCTCCTCCATGGTTACCGCGGGCGGGTCGGTGGGATTGTCCTGCGCCGCCGCGCTACTGGAAACCAGAACCAGGATCAGCAAAGATCGCCACAGCAAATTTTTTCTCACTTATCGCACTCCAACGTCAACATGAACAAATCGCGAATGCACATCCACGACAAACCGATTTTTCATCATCCTCGACTATCCCGGTGGGCAAAACGCCGGACCCCGGTGGGCCCGGCGTTTGCAGCCATCGGTGGGTTCGTGTCCCCCGTCTACCGCTTACGCTTAATGCCCACGAACCCGAGCAGGCCGGATACCATGAGCCAGAGCGCGCCGGGAATCGGAACGGCGTTGACGCCTTCTACGGTATCGACGAAAAAGGCCCGACCTGTACCCACCGTACCGTCGCCCAGCTCGAACTTGAGGTAGGAGATGGGGCCGGCGTAAGTGTTGGAGATGGCATCGTCCAGATCGATGCTCATGATGTCGGCCAATACACCCGGGGCCGACTGGGTAAAGTCCGGATTGGCTTCCCAGGCACCGCCGCCGCTGTAGCCGGCGTAGTCGGAGATCACGGTCCAGTCAGTGCCGTTGCTGGAGGCCGAGACCGTGATAGCGCCTTTTTCCAGGGAAAAGGGGGCCTGGTAGCCAAACCCGCAGCCGGACACGATGATGTCGGCGGCATCGGTGCCGTCGGCGGCAAAGGCCGTATCGAAAGCAAGTGTCAGATACCCCCCATTCGCGTCCCCGCCCCAGCCAGCGAACACATTGTCACTCGCACCCAGTAGTTCATCCAGGTCGGCCCCGGCGTCAGGGTATTCGGCCACCGGGTTGCGGTAAAAACCGTCGGTCGAATCCCAGTTCATGAAGATGCCGGCTGCCGGAATCGTGTCGGCACCGTAATCCACCACAGACGAGGCATAGGTGGCCGCAGCCGTTGCCCCACCGGCCGTCATGGCCACCAATAAAAACGCCCCCAATACACTGATTGCTTTTTTCATTTTTCTTTCCGTCTCCTTCCTTGAAACGTTGGGTATGCTGTTAATGCCTGTCATGCGTTTTAAATCGTGCCCATCCATAAATGGCTAATTTGCCCGATATCGGCGTTGCCCGAAAAATTTTATCCTCGGAATATCAACCATATGCCTGTGGTAAAATTTGTCGGGCGCCTTGATCTCGACCCAATTTTCCTCTTTCTGGACGGACACTAAATCGCGGAGTTACCACTGTTTCTCAGATCTGTTTCTCCCGCGACCACCCCCTTTCCATTGCGGCTCCATCGAAGGATCCGTGGCACTTTCGACGGGCAGGCACCAATTGCCTTGGCGACCGCTGTCCGACGTCGACGCATCCGATTTTTTTAAATATAAAACTTTAATAGAATTGGCTAACCCATAGGGCTAAAAGATCCGCCCGGACGGCCATATCGCCACGTTACCGAAAGGTTACCCAGACGGAAAGTTATAGTTACAAAACTTCGATGTAGTTTTCTAACCGCAAAAGCCAAAAAGTGAGCCCTTGCGGTCATTTCACGGCAATGCGGATTTCAAAATGATTCGATGGTTAGTTACCGGCAAGGCGGCGAACCTGGGAAGGGTGAACGGCATATTCCCGGTGGAAGGCCTTGGAAAAGTGGCTGATGCTGTTGTACCCCACGGCCATGGCGGCTTCGGTGACATTCATCCCCTCTTGGCAGAGCAGCGCCTTGGCCCGCTGCATGCGCATCTTGCGCAAGTACTCATAGGGCGGCATCCCACAAATCTTCGGGAAGAGCAGTTTGAGTTTCGAAACACTCATGCCCACCGCGGTGGCCAATTCGCTCAAGGATGGCGGGGCCTCCAGACAATGGATCAGCAAGTGCCGGGCCTTGAGAATGGCCTCGTGATCTCGGGTATTGATCGTGGGAGCATGCGCCTGGGGGGGGACGCTGAGATGAAGATACAAGAGCTCCAGGGTTTTGGCCAGGAGCAGCAGCTCGGCGGTGGGCCGGCGCCGCAAGGCCTCTTGGATGCTATCGATGACCGGAATCATCGGCGGCGTGATATCACGGACCATGCCGACGAATTGGCTTTCGGCCCCCGGAACCAGATGCCGGCCGGAAACCGTGGATCCGCCCATCAGCGCCTGTAGGCTGGCCGTGGAAAACCGCAGATTCAGGATCCGGGCACATTGTGTCGACAGACACCGCGTCAGGCATTGTCCCCGGGAACAGGCATAACACCCCAAGCGGCCGGCAGGGATCGAATGCTGGGCAATGGTGCCATTGTCGGATATCTGCATGTGGACATTGCCAGCCAGGCAGCAGATGATGCCGAGGCAGCCACCGTCGAGGGCGTCACAACGCAACGGTGCGTCATCGGGCCGACAAGAGAGGTGATCACACCTCACGCAAAACGGCGGTGAGAGAGCCCGTTGCAGATGAGAATCGTCATGGGGCGCATCGATTTTTTTCTCCATGGACATTTCCTCTTCTCGATACCTCGTTGGAAGTCTTGCGTGCCATATAACGCTGACTGGCCCAAAGGACCAGGTCCGTATAAAAAAGGCGCTAACCGGGCATATCAGCATGCCGGCCGCGCCTTCACTCACTTCCGCACCCCATCGGGCCGAAAGGCGTAAGACTTTCCTGTTAAATTTAGAGTTTTCTAATTTTAATCGAAAATCTGAATTTCATATTTCGATGGTTGTGTCAAGTTTTATCCATTGGTTGCCACCCAGAGCATGGGAGTGAAGCATCAATCGCTATCGGAATCGGGATCGCTATGGAAAAGAGATGGGACATGGAGATGCAAACTGGATTTTCCACTGGTTCCCAAGCTCCGCGTGGGAACCCGCATCACGTTGACTGACGAACCCAAGCCCGGTACATGAAAATTGATTTGTGCTTGGCCGGGCCATGGCCTTATAATAATGTGGCAATCAAGATAATGTTTTATTGGAGGGACACCATGCAGACTCAAGCCTTTCTCGATCTCGAAGACCAGTATGGGGCCCACAACTACAAGCCCCTCGATGTCGTCCTGACCCGAGGCGAGGGTGTTTGGGTGTGGGACGTAGACGGCAGGAAATACCTGGACTGCCTGGCGGCCTACAGCGCCGTCAACCAGGGCCACTGCCATCCCAAGATCATGGCCGCCATGCTGGAGCAGGCGCGCCGGTTGACCCTTACCTCGCGGGCATTTCGCAACGACCAGCTAGGCCTTTTCTACAAGGAAATCTGTGAGCTGACCCGTTCGCACAAGGTGCTGCCCATGAACAGCGGCGCCGAAGCGGTGGAAACCGTCATCAAGGCGGTGCGCAAATGGGGCTACCAGGTGAAAGGCATCCCCGACAATCAGGCGCAGATCATCGTCTGCGCCAACAATTTCCATGGCCGCACGATCACCATCGTGGGCTTTTCCACCGACCCCACGGCGCGCACCGGTTTCGGACCCTTCACCCCGGGCTTCAAAATCGTTCCCTTCGGCGATGCGGATGCCCTGGAGGCGGCCATCACCCCCAACACGGCCGGTTTCCTGGTGGAACCCATTCAAGGTGAGGCGGGCGTGATCATCCCTCCGGACGGCTATCTCAAGGCGGCGCGATCGATCTGCGATCGTCATGATATCGTTCTGATACTGGACGAGATCCAGACCGGCCTGGGCCGCACCGGACGACTGTTGGCCGAGGAACACGAGGGCATCGAAGCCGACCTGACCCTGGTGGGCAAGGCCCTATCCGGCGGTTTCTACCCGGTCTCGGCGGTGCTTTCCAACAAGGCGGTCATGGACGTGCTCCAGCCGGGCGAGCACGGCTCCACGTTCGGCGGCAACCCGCTGGCCTGTGCCATCGCCCGTACGGCCATGCGCGTATTGCAGGAAGAGAATATGATTGAAAACGCCGGCCAAATGGGCGCGCGTTTTTTGGCCGGCCTCGGACAGATCCAAAGCCCGGTTATCAAGGCGGTACGCGGTCGCGGCCTGATGATCGCCATGGAACTGGTCCCCGATGCCGGCGGCGCCCGCAAATACTGCCACCGCCTGGCCGACGCGGGTCTGCTCTGCAAGGAGACCCATGAGCATACCATCCGCTTCGCCCCGCCCTTGGTGATCACCCGCGGCCAGGTGGACTGGGCCCTGGAGCGGATCGATGCGGTGATGCACGGCTGATGCCATGCGTTGCTATCGTCTTTTAGATAATGTTTTTTGGCAAGAGGCGCGATGAGAAAGGAAATGAGCCAAAAACCGATCCTTTTGGTCGCTTTAGGCGGCAATGCACTGATCCGCAAGGGCCAAACCGGCACCGTGGATGAGCAATTCGCGAACCTCAAGGTTCCCATGACGCAGATCGCGCGTTTATCCCGGGACTACCGCATCATCGTCACCCATGGCAACGGTCCTCAGGTGGGCAATCTGCTGCTCCAGCAGGAGTGCTGCGATAAGACTCCCCGCCTGCCCCTGGAAATTCTCGTGGCCCAGACCCAGGGCCAGATCGGCTACATGATCGAGTCGACTCTGGATGAGGCATTGATGGCCATGAACATCGACGATCAACCGCTGGTTAGCCTGATCAGTTATGTGGTCGTGGATCGAAATGACGAGGCCTTTCGCACCCCCAACAAACCCGTGGGGCCGGCCTTTACCCGCCAGCAGGCCGCCGGTTTGCCGTACCCGACCGTACCGACCCCTAAAGGATACCGCCGGGTGGTGGTTTCCCCCAAACCGGTGACCATCGTCGAAAAACGGGAGATCCGCACCCTCATCGATGTCGGCTTCATCGTCATCTGCTGCGGCGGGGGAGGCATACCGGTGGTGCGCGCCGGCCGGACCTTCGACGGGGTGGATGCCGTCATCGACAAGGATCTGGCCAGCGCCCGGCTGGCCATCGAAGTGGGAGTGGATGTATTGGTCATCGCTACCGATGTGGATGGGGTGGCGCTCGACTTCGGCCAACCCGACGAGCGCTATTTGAAACGGGTGGATATTGAAACAGCCGCCCGCTATATCACCGACGGCCACTTTTCCGCTGGCGACATGCTGCCTAAGGTGCAGGCGGCCATAGCGTTCATGGGAGCCGGTGGCCGGCGGGCGGTCATCACCCGCATCGATCGCATCGCCGAGGCGGTGGCCGGCACGGCCGGCACGGAATTCATGCCAACCACAAGGCCCACACCCAAATAAATCTCAAATCTCAAACACGGTCGAAACCCGGGCCTCGCGTTTGTGATTTCGACATTGGGATTTATTTGGAATTTGTTTTTTGGCGCTTGTAATTTCATTTTCCTATTCAAACGGCGCCGAGGTCCCCCAGGGTTTATCAAAGATGGTCCCAACAGATAGGGCCATCCCCGGTCTATTCATCGGAAGAACGACGCCTCCGTTGATTGTTTAAACCCGGGGTTACATGGTGGCATTCAACCATTGCCAATTCGTCGTAGGTGTCGACAATGGCCTTGCAATTGGCGCAGTACTTGCGCGGGACGCCGCGACCGGTCCACATCATGTAGGTGGTGAATGTCCTCCGACATTTGGGACAGATACAACGGACAAATCGCTTGCAAGTGACAATTGTTTGTTTCCCATCGCCACCGGGTTCCCACGATTCATCCGATTGAGATTGGCGAGCTGGTGTTCCAAGGCCTTCCCCATTGGAATACATCGTTTTATCACCCTTCCTGTATGGTGTTGCCTTCAAATCGTAACCGACCACAATGGCCAGATTTTCCGTGCCGAATAAAAAAAAGGCGTCAACCCAAGCTGATAATCCAGCCGGTGACGCCTTCACTCGCTTTCGCACCCATCGGGCCGAAAGGCGTAAGACAGTGCCGTTATTAATATTAGATGATTCTAATTTTTATAGACAACTAAAATTTCAGATTGGGCTTTGCGTGTCAAGTCTTTTTTGCCGGATCCCACATTAGATACCGAAAGGGTTGCAAATAATGTTCAAACGATATCAAGGCACAACCCGGCCGGCGACGGTGGATGTCAACGTCCTCGAAAAAAAGAGGCAAGGCCCAGGGTACAGGCCTTGCCCGAGAATGGAAAGGAGATTTCGCTCAGCCCAGCGCTGCCCAGCAATTGACGCTTTACAGCATTCACGCAACGGAATTCAGCAGGGAGAACATCACCCTCATTGGTAAACGATGTTAACAGATCTCGAATTGAATGGCCATCATTTTTTAAAAATGGCATCAAATAGATTATCAACGGCTTTATCTATTGTACGATCAAGAGTCTGGGGTTGATTGTCATTTTGGTTTTCTGACGTGTTTTTGACGGTATTTGGCTCAGCCTTTTTGGGATCTTGATTTTTATCAATAGACTTATCATCATTGGAAAGCAAAGGATGCAATGAAAAGTTAGAAAAATCATACATTCCATTAATTAAAATACGATCATATAGGCTTAATCCTTTGGTGATTCAGTCAATCGGTCGGGATTGGAACGACTCAATACACTCTTTAACCGCTTCACGAACCGGAGTATAGGTGATTCCTAATTCCCTTTCAGCCTTAGAGCCATCAGCTTTATATGCCTGCTGTAATCGCGGTGTTGTTCCTGATTTCAGCCCCCGCAGCAAAATGCCCCTGGCCTTTCTGGATTGTCGGTGTACTGGGCGTCATTAAAGCCCTTATCGCTTTCACCAATCCTCAGAAGATTTTCAGCCGAATGTCGGAATGGCTTTTTAATAACGTATCGGATCAAGCATATAAAATATTCTCAATTTTTGGCATAATTTTTGGGACTCTAATTTTGACATTGGCTTAGTATTAGGGGACTTCTATGGCACTGACGACGACAGACATCGTTGAACGGATCTGCAATGACCTTGAAATCCAGAAAAATAAGACCTTTGACGTTGTCTAATCATTACTTGGACTGATAAAATCCTAGATGGAGTCAGGTGATGATGTCCTTGTTATTGGCTTTGGTAAATTCTTTGTGAAGGACAAACAGGCAATGAAGGGGCGAAATCCGGCTACGGGTGAAGATACTATTTTGCCAGCCCGCCGCTTATTCACGTTTAAGTGTTCCGGAAAATTGCGTGACAAGGTTCAGGAAATGATCAATATCATCAGAAACCCAGTTCTTATCCCACGGATGCCTTTCGGTAAGCATAAGGATATGCCTTTTAGGGAGGTACCGCCGGACTATCTTCAGTGGCTATTGACCACTGATTTGGACGAGGATATGGCGTATACGGTGAAGTATCACTTGGGTTTGTTGTCTGTGGAATAGGAGTTTTCGATGAAATGCGAAAAATGTGGATCCCCCATCCCAAAAAATGATGAACGTGAATTCCATGGTCAGATGATCTGCGAGGATTGCTATATGGTAGCTCTTTCGCCCGCAAAAGCCTGTGACCCATGGGCGGTATACACCGCGAAATCATTTTCAGACAAACCTGGCTCGGAAACGAAAATCACTGAAACGCAGTCGAGGATATTACAGATTCTAAAGGAAACCGGTGGTATTGAACTTCCGCTGCTATTGGAACGGCTGAAAATTGAATCGTCGGATCTCGAACGAGAGATCGCAACACTTCGCCATATGGAAAAGCTTAGGGCAGAATTACGAGATGGCAAAAAGTTCCTTTGCCTGTGGTAACAGCGGACAGGGGCACTCACTATGAAATTTCGGATCTGTTTTAGCAGAGGGTACGAAACCCTTCCCCCCCCATACAGCCGCTGATTACAAAATATCTTTTGGTGAGCCAGATGGAACGTGATGAGGTTCTGAAGCTTAAAGATGTCGTTGGCTTGCTCAAAGTCATTGAAAAGATGGAAGATAATAATCTGCCGATCATCGCTGAAAAATACCGGGAATTTCTGAAGAAGCATGATGGATGAGTGGCCCCGTACATTATCATGAAGGACAATTCCCTCCCAAAACCCTGGATTGGGAAAGACTTGTACCGCTGATCGGCCCAGCCAATGCAACCGTCGCCCGTTATGATGGAATGCTGGCGGCGATTCCCAATGCCCATGTTTTGTTGAGTCCACTGACCACTCATGAGGCGGTGCTTTCATCGCGAATCGAAGGAACCCAAGCCACCATGGGCGAAGTCCTGGAATACGAAGCCCGTGGCGAAACGGATGACCCGTCTACCGCCAAAGAGGCTGATATCTGGGAGGTCCTCAGTTACCGCAAAGCCATGCGCGCCGCCACGGAAAGGCTGAAGGAATTGCCATTATGCACGCGCATCATTTTGGAGTGCCACAAGATTCTGTTGAACAGCGTGCGTGGCCACGGCAAATCTCCAGGCCAATATCGAAAAAATCCCCAACTGGATCGGTCCCAAGGGGTGCACCATCGAGGAAGCGCGTTTTGTACCGATTGCAGCGGGAAAACTGCCCGAAGCGATGTCGCGCTGGGAAAAATTTATCCACGCGGATGCCCAGGACCGTTTGATCCAATTATCCCTTCTCCATGCGGATAATTCGGATGACGGTGTTTCAGATAATTTTTTTGTCGATATCCTGACCGGTAAGAAGGAAAAAAACCCTCCTGGTACAGGTAAAACATGGCTTGCCAAACGCCTGGCGTTTGCATTGGTTGGGCAGCGAAACGATAATAGCAAAATAAAAGCGGTTCAATTCCATCCCAATCTGTCTTATGAAGATTTCATCCGCGGTTGGCGGCCCAGTGGCGACGGTAAACCATCACTTGTCGATGGCCCTTTCAAGGAAATGGTGAAAGCGGCTTCCAAAGAACCGAAAGCTCGATATGTTGCTGATGGCAAGACCGGCGACCATAGGGATTTCAGAACATGATAAATTGTTCTTAATTGATGTATCTGTGATTGGATTGAAGTTGCGCTTTGGTATTGATATCGCAACTGCCATAGGAATTGATGGCGCTTGGGATAGATCGACAAACCTGCAATAATCAGTAAAAATGGTTGGGCACAAGATGTTGTATATGACCGCCTTTTTCTGGCAGTTCAACCTAATTGCAGAAACAAAGCATGTAACAAAAAGATACAGTAGACACCATTACTTTGGGCAATTTGGATTTGATGTCAACATGGGTATGGCAATATCGGTAAACAACGGCAGGCGGATATTCTTTGGCGCCTTTCGCATCCACTGTTCATCTTTTATAAACAACATATTGCTGTCAGCCACCATCCTGCGCATGGCCAGGTGTTTTTCGGAGAGTTTCTGCAAGGGCAGGACAATCAGTTTTGTGCCTTTCCCCTGTCCTGCCTGCTCACGGGCCCTGATTACGGTTTCGACCATTGAGACCGGGCAGTCGTCGGAGACAAAGGCCAATACTGCATTGTCGCTAAAATTTTTCACCACCCCTTTCTTGTTACCTTCAGCATCGAATACAGATACGTCCTCGGGAATCTGTATGTTTTTCAAAATGTTTCCCGGACAATACGCATAATCACTGAAACGAGCTGCGATCCGGTGGGCAAGAGTGACCATGCTCCTGTTGTAATAGAGAGAAATACAGTAATTTACTATCTCATATTCCGGGATATAGGGGTTGAGGATTCTGATCCAGTTTTCGACACCATCGATCACCTCTTTTCTGTATCGAACCAGAATATCACTGGCCGGAGCACCGTTGACATGAAAATCAACATACTCGTGCATCATGAAATATTGACCTATCAGGCGCATGAGCATATCCGAGTGGCGCAGATCCCGGTAATGGCCGCGGACAAAAACATGGAACCTTTCTTTCATTGCCATCAGATCGGCCACCGTGCGGATGGAAAAACTCGCCTCCAGCAGCTGTCTTGCCTCAACCATGAGAAGGGGGAAATCGAATCGGCCGGTTGCTGTTTTTTCCCCAGTCAGCAGTTTGTAAAAGCAATCATTTTCATCGCTTCCGGCAAAAGAAGGCGGATGGCCGGGATCGGTGATTGTAACAAGGAACGACGGCTCTCCCAGGATAACCGGGTACTGCGGTCCCCCGTCAAAAACCAGCAGGGCAAGTCCCTGGTAGAAAATATCGATTTTCTGCTCTTTCCCTTCCTTCAGGGCACCCTTGAACAGGGTGGCTTCGCTCAGACCGCTGTACCCTGTTACCTTCAGGCTTACCTCTTCTTGTGAGACAATGGTAAAGGATGCCAGGGCAGTCTCACTACCGGCCAGCGCCAGCAAGACAGCCAGAAATCCGGAAGCACACCATTTACCCCACAGCACCATCATACTCTGCTCTCCATTATGAAAGAAAAATCGACAGCTTCGCGGTAAAGAACGGCTGCGCGCTAAGCGCCGCAACCGTTAAAGTTTCAAAAAATTAAATCTATAAAAGTGTCTTAATCCTCTATGCAGCGAACACTGAAGCCGTACGCACGCTTAATGGATTGAAAGTAGGCGCCGCTGTCGTGGAATCTCAGGCCGCGGCTTTTGGTACCGCTGACAGTATTAGACCAGTATTGACCGGAGCTGCCTGCGCCATCAATCGTATTATAGAGGCGGTTGCGGTCCCCCCCCACAACAAGCTTCAACGGCGAATTGTATGCGCCTTCAGAAGTATTGGAATCCCAGGAGAGCCGTTCCGCTTCCAGTTCTGTTGCCGTAGGCAGTCTGAATCCAGACGGACAAGGATTGTTGATACCCGATATGCCCTGCCATAGGTTGTTGTTTTGTGGAACTCGCCAATCATAAGGGTAGGATCCTGTGCGTATGAAATCGCCATGGCCTGGAGTGTCGGTACTGCTCACGGTTGTAGTTGCTCCGCTTGTTCGTTTTTCATGGCCATCCGTGCCTCGGCCCCATTGGTATAGGTCGCCGTATGCCTCAGTGTCGGTAGGACTTGTAGCGACCCGGGAAGCCCCAAGGTTGCGGTCCAGCCAAACCCGTCCGGTTGATGAGACAACCGTACCTGCCGGAGTCGAGGTGGGGGTCCCTGCGACATCAACGGAGAAAGGATCGGAAAACGGTCCGGCTTCCGAGTTGCTGTAGGCGCGTACTTTCAGGCTGCAGGTTACACCCGGGGGGAAGCCGGAGATGCTTTCCTGACGGTCATAAATGTTTGTTGAATGAACCAGACCGTAGGACGATTCATTGGAAGGTGTAGTTGTGGCATACACTTCGAATCCCATCAATGGTTCAGAGCCGGACTGCGTAAAGTTCCAGGCAAGATCAACTTTCCCAACACTTGTGCTCGTTGCAGACGTGATGGAAGGAGTATCGGTTATCGCACCAAGCACCGCGATGTCAATCGACTTATATGTATTGCCGAATTTCTCATCGGGGAGATCTGAACCTACTGAATCCTCATTGTAAAAGAAAATCTCTTTGAAATATCTGCCTACCGGAAGTCCGTAAGTCGCGACTGACATCTGGACGGCTTCGCTTTCACCGGGATCCAACTCTCCATAAGATGGAAACACCGTAACCTCAGCAGGCACACCGGAGGTGTTCCAGTTAAGCACCTCTTCTCCATCATTGGTGATGGTAAGTGCTGATGAAAGACCGTTGGGATCTCCATAGTCAATGGTCTGCAAAATGCCGTCTCCCTCGACAGCAAGGTATGAAGGTTGCTCGCAAGAGTTGAGTATGTTCCATTCTGACAAGGTTTTTTCCAAAGTGACGATCTTAAATTTTGTTTTATCTTCAAGCTCATCAAGGTGAAGCATTTTTCCGATTTTCGACTGCCCACTCATCTCCCACATGAATGATACATTGGCCCCTGTGGACATCTCCATGACAATGCCATCGGAACAGGGGTTCCCATAAGGATCGATACCCGGAACAATATCGATACTTGATGCCAACTTTACAAATCCATCTATCGGCAGCGCCGGACCGGTGGCATCATAGATCTTCAGGCTCGATCTTACCTCGACACCACCCTCAACAGATGCTTGAACGGAGGGTTCCGGTAGCGTGTAGTCCCAATCGATCGAGTAGTTTTTATAAGGGCTGAAACCAGTGTCTTTATTATACAGAAGCCCTGCGCTGACCTTTTCCATCAAAGCAATGCTGAAAGAAGCGGCAACCTCTACCTTCCCTTCCGCGTATAGATAAATATCCACTGTGGGCGTTATCCACACCGGTACTGGGCCAACCGCGAAGGTAATCGGGGTGAATTTCAACGTTCCTATCCATGCTCTTTGCCGACTAAATTTTGCCAATTCTGCACTGACAGATAAACCGAGACTCTGTTCAGCATCTACATTGACGACATACTTAAAGGCCTTCAAGCCGGTCCAACCAAAATCGAACCCGGTATCCAGATCTACCTCAAAGCTCACTTCACCTGTGGCAGACAGGGTTCCGCCATCGCCGTCGTCATACAGCGTTACTTCGGCTGATATTGTGTCCAGTGCTCTTACAGCATCCGGATAGGGATTGCCAAGAATAATACGAAAGGTCTTGTTTTCCGGTTGACTGGCTGGAATCAGCCGAACACCGGCAGGCCCGGTAAAGGCGGTTTGAGAAATCGTAGCAGATTGTACAGTACCTGCAGGTGCTGTGTACCCCTTAAGATCACCGTTGGTCATCTCTTTAAAAAGATGACCAGAACCTTCAGCAATCACCTCTTCCAAAGAAGCTTCGACCGTTTTCAAGAAGTACTCGGTTGAACTGTTCTGGGTAATAGCTGTAATTCGGCGAAGGAATCCGCCATTATCATCGCCGACGACGAAGTCATCCACAGCAGCAGCTGCCATCTCATCGATCATATCAGTCATATCTGCCGGAATGAATACGGTAATTGAGTCGGTAAGGACGTAATTCGTCGTATTTGTCAGGTCATGCAGCGTCGCTTTTAATTGAGTTGTTGTTCTGCCGAAATTGACAACAATCGAATGGCTCTTTTTCAAAGATATGGTACATTGACTGAGATCTGCAGAAATATCGTCACATCCTGTCCAGCTTAGGATCTGACTGTCAGATCCGGCTGTTGCTGTAAAAATGATGGTTTCTGAATCATTTTCCGGCAAATAGACATGGCCTTCTATAACCGGTTCCGGCAACGTTGAGTCTACTGCGAGATTATACGGTGCTTCGGAAGCAGCATTCCCCTGGCCAAATGCGGACAGACTTATTTTTACTGCATGATAGCGGGAATCAGGCACCACGGACCTCGTCATGAGATATGAATAGACCTCATCCAGACAATCAAGCATCTGCTCTTCTTCACCACCAAGCAGGCCTGAGAGAATCGAATTGCCGTCATCGTTCAGGGTTGTCAGCCATTCGTAATCGGTTTTCAGGCTGTCACGGTGGGCCTGACTGGCCGGGTTGAAAGCAAGAAAATCATACCAGTCGATCGAACCGTCGCCGTTGATATCCGTCTTTATGAGGTAATAGGCGAGATCATTGAGTCGAATCTCAAGTTCGTCATCTGATACTGCCAAGAACAGGTTCTCCGTAAAACGGAAGACGATTTCGGTCAGCGGACTGATGATGATGTTTTCGGTGCGCCAGTCCGATGCCCTGGCAAGTGCATGGAGCGTTCCAAGACTCTGAACGGCAGCAGTGTCTGCAACACCATTGCCGTCGTGATCGATGTCCTCACCACCAGCTGCTGAAACAACAACCCATGTGTCATCAGTAATTCCGGCAAGATCGAGATCAAAAGTTCCCGCAACCGAAAGATCGCTGCTCGAGCTGTTGGCTTTTTTGGTTCCTTCGATCTTGTCCAGTAGATTATCAGCCTTGTAGGCTGTTATACCTGTCCCTGATAAAGGGCCGACGATAACAGCCTTGTGCTGTAATTCCAAGTTGTTTTTGCTGATGGAATGAAGAGCTGATATAACTTCAGGGAGGCCGGCCTTACCGTCTCCATTTACATCGATGTCTTCAATAATTTCAGGAATGGTCGGGGATTCGCCCGCTACAATCTGCAGGCCCAGGATGACATCTTCCAAAGATATATCATTGTCCTGGTTAATATCCGCCTGGAATTCTGCAAGAGATTGTTGTGCAAAAGTAATTGCTGAGAGGTAATACAGAGCAAGCAACAAAAAGAGTCTTGTCATTTTTATTCACCAAGTAACTGATACTTTATTTTGATGTTTATCATTTCAACCAGTATATTTATTGCAGAAGTATTTGAAGAACCGCTGGTAAAAATGTTGCCGAATTTATATATCCGGTACCATACGGTGCATTTGCAGCCAACGGATCATATACGGCTCCCTGTGGGTCTAATTCATTTCTATTCAAAAACTCCTGGAGATCGGTATAACCGTCGTTATCATAGTCGCCCGATGCTGAAAACACTGTCAGCTCGGTACCGGCAGGTGTTCCTTGTGGAACGTGATCAATCTCCCAGGTATCGGAAATACCATCATTGTCGGCATCAAGTATCACAGTTACAGTGAGGTCCTTTCTTTCCGTGACATTGTGGGTAACATAAGAACTGTTATCAAGTCCAACCAATTCATCGATCTCTGTTGGTTGAGCAAAACCGGCTTGCGCATTCTCAATAGTGGTTTTCGTAATAGCAATCGTGTATGTGCCTGGATCTCCAATTGATTCACAATGCAGTGTGAATAAAGCTACATTTGCGCCTGAGCCATTATCTTTTCTGGCACCGGCCAGCATGGTTTTCCCGGTGGCAGATTCTGGATGAGTAACAAGTGGACTGTAGTAATCAACAGAATTAACGGTCACATACCCCTGATTGTTGGGAGTGGGGATGTTTTGAGATACAAAAGTGCCAAAAAAGCTGCTAGTCGCAGTGGGCACCAGAATATGGTTGCCATCGTAGGTCACAGTGAAGGCTGCACCAGCTACGGCAGAGGCATCATCAACCCTGACTTCCAGCACAAACGCACTTCCCTCTTTAACTGTTAAGGTATAGGCCCCCGTAGTGGTAACTACGGAGAGTACCTTGTCTGCGGCAAAAGTAGAAACTGCAGGAAGTATCGAGAGTAGGAGAAAAAACGTTTTTAATTTCAATCCATGTAAGATCATATATATGCCTTTGATTAAATAAAAGTTACAAACCCGAACAGCAGCAATTTACCATCTCACTCGCTAAAGGTGGATACCGTGATTTTCCGTTCCTGTTTACAACAGCTGTGGCTTTCCTGAAGCTCATCACCATTTGAAAATAACGTTATTCATCATACAAAACCGCCCATGCAATCCCAGAAAAAAAGGAATGCATGGGCGACTATCCCCACAAACATCAATACTCTAAACAACCCCAAGGAATTGCGATTCGTCTTCGTTACAAAAGGTTCAATATTTTTCAGCATTACAGCAAACCCGGATAAAAATTAGCATCGTACAAAGCACAGTTCGGCATTATAACAAAAAAATGAATCACACCTTAGATGTTAAGAAAGAACATTTAGACCAACAATGTCAAAAAATAAAATGAATTAAAATTCTGATCCTTTATTAACAATAAAAATATTACCTTTATTTCAAAGTCATAGATAAAATATTTCCATATTCCCACAAGAGGTACAGGCTTAAATTGAGCACCTATGAACCTGTGATTCGTATCAAATCTACAATTCACGAAAATTTTGTTTTCACAGAAAATCCAAGTTGTTCATTCTTCCAATAATAATTGCAAGATCGTTGGCGTTATATTTGTATTTCGTAATAAAGGGGGTAAGGAGGTCGTCAATTGTGCCTTATTCCCTGTGGCGGCTGCAAAAGGCCAGAAATTGGACCATAAACTTGATTGTTTCCCATATTCTCTTATTAACATCTCGTAATAAGCAATTTCAGTTTCAGTCAAGAGACGGGGTGAGACAACAATTGTTCCTAAATTGAAATGATTTTGAGCCTCCCCTGCTGCAGGTATTCGTTGCCCATACGTGGCAGCGATTTGTTCATAGAACAGTTCACCTATTCCGTCCGAATCAAAATCTTTATAATATGGTGTTTGATCGTAACTGGCTTCAATAAAGGTAGGGTTGATAAGATATTGGATTGGCCATTTTACATCTTCTGAAGTGATTAAACCCATGAGGTACAACTCTAAGTCATTATAAATGAAGACTTCTGGTTCGTTAAAAATGGCTCGATACCTTCTTTCTGAAGTGTGAAAGATTTCACCATAGGCGCCCCAGAATCTCCCAAACCCGCTTGAAGGGCGTTGAATTACATTCCAATGAATACTGCCGATTTCAGTTAAATAGGCCGCCCATCTATGCAAGATTTCATGATTTAATAAGCCTGAATTTAATGTATTATATGTTTTAATGAATCCCTTCAATCGACCTGCACTACCATAGACAGAAGTGTTATCAAATATGGGAATATTAAATCCCTGATCATGATTACTGACAGAACAATAATAACCTGAGATTCTAAAGGTTGGGCGCGGGAAGGTATCTTCAACCACCAGAAAATCTCTATCATCCTGGAAAGTATTATAATATCTGTTGATAACAGAGAACAAGTCAAGAGGATAATCAGGCGGATCAGATTCCACTATCAAATTTATCAAGTAATCTGTTTTTTGTAAGTCTTCTTCAATTATCGTTGTTGCTGGCGCTATGTATGATTCTCTTTTAATTAACTTTGTGGCTACATAATAATTTAATTCGACAATCTCTGTACGGTTATCATCATAGGTGATGGTTGCATTCTCTATTAACCAATTTGTGCTAATAAGTGGGCTGCCTTCAAAATAGGAGCTGTTGACAAAAGAAAAATAAATGTCATTAATCGTGAATTTATTATCCCCGGCAACTTGGTCACCGTGTGTTCCGTCGTCGTAAAGCACAAGAGTCTCTACGACTAAACCTTCATGTAAAATCGTTCCTGCCATTATCTTTAAAGTTACCGACGCTACATTTGGGGCCGTGGTGACAACAATATTACAAACCTCATCGGTTAAAATGACAAGCGGATCTATACTGGCAGAAATAATCGGCGACTCATTTGAATCAATATCGTCCGCAATAGAAGCTTTTTTGGGATATTGAACAGTTCTTATGACTCCTTTTTCGTCTGAAAAAAAACTCAAATTTTCTGCTGTGACAATACAAATTGATGAAAAAAGAAGCAGCAGAGCTAGTATCAGTGTCCTCATTTAATTCCCATGAAATCATCAAAAAGTTGTTATTTATTTGCCTGCTTTTGAGTCTTCCCTCTGCATAGTTTTATAGTTCTTATGATATCAATTATTGATCAATGTACAGGGTGGCAAGCTCGCTCAGTGACTTTTCCACTTATCTTTTTTCCGATCCCAGAGAACCAAGATGTTCCAGCTTGTTTCGCCAGTCATACACGGTCATATTCTTGGGGCGGGGTACCGGCATAATCATTTTATCGACTATGCCTCAAAGCGATTCATTATCCAACAATTTTACTCATCCAATAGCAATAGTCGAATAAACGGCAAGGCTGTCACCGGTTTTCCGGCATAGCCGATCATCACAAATTTAGACACGCTGGGAATGCCGTTGGTGATGACAGTCAACAAGGCCGGGCCGTTCTGGAACGTCGTAATTGGGATAGAGACGAACTGAGTATCCGACCAACCGGCAACATTGGGTTGCAAATATTGAATGGCCTCGTTATCGATCCGACGCAGTTGCACCAAGGGATAGTTGGTGGCGGACTGGTTGGTGCCGCCGCCGGAGGCTTCGGAGCTTCCCTTGAACCGGCTGCCGGTGAGAGTGATCGCACTGTTTGGCTTCACATTTTCCGGTGAACTGTTTATTAGAGGACGCCAAGCTGAATCGAAGCCCAGATTGCGGTCATACAGCTCGGCACTGGCGAGGGGCGATTCATAATAACTATATCCCCCAGACACTAAAGCCCGGCCGTCTGGCAATAACGTCGAAGTATGCCACCCCTTACTTTCAGTGGTAAACGATCCAGTGGTACTCCACGTCCCGGCGGATGGGTCGTAGCGCTCGGTACTGGCGACGCCATACCCTCCAGCTACCAGGACCCGGCCGTCCGACAATAGGTTCGCGGTGTGAAAGTATCTTGCCGTGTCAAGCGATCCGGTGGTGCTCCAAATCTCGGTTGACGGGTCATAGAGCTCGGCGATAGTGAGGCCAACATAATTAGCATCAGCTCCCCCAGCCACCAGCACCCGTCCGTCCGGCAAAAGGGTCGCGGTGTGCTCAAACCTTGCCGTGTTAAGTGATCCGGTAGTGCTCCAGGTCCCGGTAGACGGGTCGTACAGCTCGGCGCTGTCGAAGGGGCCTCCACCAGATCTACCCCCAGCCACCAGAACCCGGCCGTCCGGCAATAGGGTCGCGGTGTGAGAGTGCCTTGCCGTGATAAGTGATCCGGTAGTGCTCCAGGTCCCGGTAGACGGGTCGTACAGCTCGGCGCTGTCGAAGGGGCCTCCACCAGATCTACCCCCGGCCCCCAGAACCCGGCCGTCCGGCAATAGGGTCGCGGTGTGAGAGTGCCTTGCCGTGATAAGTGATCCGGTAGTGCTCCAGGTGTCGGTGGACGGGTCGTAGAGTTCGGCGCTGGAGAGGGAATCACCATCAGATCCCCCAGCCACCAGAACCCGGCCGTCCGGCAATAGGGTCGCGGTGTGTAATCGCCTTGCCGTGTTAAGCGATCCGGTAGTGCTCCAGGTGACAGTGATGGGGTCATAGAGTTCGGTGCTGGCGAGGGCGAGGTAGCCAGGACCGTATCCCCCAGCAACCATTACTCGGCCGTCTGGCAAAAGGGTCGCGGTGTGTTTGTACCTTGCCGTGTTAAGCGATCCGGTGGTGCTCCAGGCCCCGATGGACGGGTCGTAGAGCTCGGCGCTGGAGAGGCAATCGACACCATCTCCCCCGGCCACAAGGACCCGGCCGTCCGGTAAAAGGATTGTGGTGTGATCATACCTTATATCGTTAGGTGATCCGGTGGTACTCCAGGTCCCAGTGGACGGGTCGTAAAGCTCGGCACTGGCGGGACAGTATCCCCCCGCCACCAGGACCCGGCCATCCGGCAATAGGGTCGCGGTGTGAGATGCTCTATCCGTGGTCAGCGATCCGGTTTTGCTCCAGGTCCCGGTAGACGGGTCGTAGAGCTCGGCGATGGCGTGCTCGGAGTCAACATTGCGTCCCCCCGCCATCAAGACCCGGCCGTCCGGCAATAGGGTCGCGGTGTGAGCCTTCCTTCCCGTGTCAAGCCTTTCTGTGGTACTCCAGGTCCCGGTGGACGGGTCGTAAAGCTCGGCGCTGGAGAGGTAGTAGGTTCCATCATCATAAACATATCCCCCGGCTACCAGGACCCTTCCGTCCGGCAATAGGGTTGCAGTATGATCGTCCCTTGCAGTGTTGAGCGATCCGGTGGTGCTCCATGTCCCGATAGACGGGTCGTAGAGCTCGGCGCTGGCGTGGTAGACACCATCTTCTGCATATCCCCCGGCCACCAGGACCTGGCCGTCCAGCAATAGGGTCGCGGTATGTTGGCCCCTTGCCATATTGAGCGATCCGGTTTTGCTCCAGGTTCCGGTAGACGGGTCGTAGAGCTCGACGCTGGCGATGGGGGCACCATTTTCTCCATATCCCCCGGCCACCAGCACCCGGCCGTCCGGCAATAGGGTCGCGGTGTGTAATCGCCTTGCCGTGGTGAGTTCGCCGACCATTTCCCAAACGAGTCCTGTTGCTTGGGACGTAGGAACGGCAATCAGAATGGATAAGATTGTTAACAGACCAATGGTTGGAATTCTCAACAGCAAGTCTACACAAAAAAGATTGGAAAGCGACAACTTCCACTGATTGCAATAATCGAGCATTGTATTGAGTTTGTCCAACAGATCTTTTCCTTTCATCATTTTCTCGGTTTGGCAGATACCTCTTGGCGTCTAATCGTTCAATAGCAGCAACGGAATAAACGGCAACGACTTCATCAGTTCCCTATGCCCATCAAGATTTGTATTTATGGGCAATACGAATAGCCAGAAAAAAGAAACCGTGATCAGTAAAGTTCCAAGATTTTTTCTCACTCATCCTCCAATTAAAAAACCGGCACCAGGAAACCACGCCACAAACGTGATTACCCGATCACCGGTTTCGTTTTTTTAAATTGAATAAGCACCGCAGCATTCCACTTTAACGTTCCGTTTCAGCATTAAGCCAAATGAACAGTTTCCGTAATCAGGACTTTCACTCTATTTCAAATCTTCAAATAACGAACGATTTATAGAACTCTCCGTACAACTCGAAAAGCAAGCATATATTACATCTAATTAATATTTAAGCAAAATACAGACCGAAATCAATGTTGATACGGACGGCATGTTGCATCTTGCTAAAATAATGGGGATTTCAACCTTAAAATTGTGAGATCATTCGATTGTTACCCCGACTATTTGGAGCCAATTATAAAATAAATTCTATAATACTTATTTCCTTCATTACAGCAACATTGGGACTCATTTCAATAAAAAATGAACAAGCCCAATTTAATACGCAATATATCTGCGTAGCGGTAGGGATCAAAATGGCCCAGGG
Organism: uncultured Desulfosarcina sp.; assembly: GCA_963674765.1. Classification (GTDB taxonomy): domain Bacteria; phylum Desulfobacterota; class Desulfobacteria; order Desulfobacterales; family Desulfosarcinaceae; genus Desulfosarcina. The sequence continues at coordinate 6,897,920 of OY771548.1, forward strand.
AGACAGCCGACACAAAAAATTATGTATTTTCTTGAATAACAAGCTAGTGAAGACCCTTCCGTTCATCCCCCTGCTGCTGTTGGATGAGTAATTTGGGTAGTTTTATATCATCTGAATTGATATATCAGATGCCATGCAATGATCTCTGAATTTTCGACTGGGCAGTGGTGTACTGTGGCAGCTACCGAATCGCATCCTTGCCAAATGTTGGGATAGATGCTTTCAGATCAATGGACTAAATGTTCATGACAAGGCAAGTACGCTATGGCTATCCCACAAAAACGGACCCCAGCGTTTCGTGTGTTAGCCAGTCTCTTGATTTCAAGCCAATCATCACCAATCCCATATCTTGTGGTCAGCCATTTTACCCTGAAGTCCAGATTACTAAAAATAAGCTGACCCGCATCTCAGAAATCTAATTTTAAAGATACGTACAGGTAATCTGGTCGATTTTGATGTTTAAAAAACCTGTATTTTCAAATATCTACAAAAATGTCAGATTGTGGTGATTATTGGAACGTATCACCACCGACGACCAACGGCGATTTGGTATTGATATCAAAACCGGCTTAGGAACTGATGGTGCTTGGGATAGATTCGACTATTCTGCAATAATCAGCCAAAATGGTCTGGCACAAGATGTTGTATGTGACAGCATTTTTCTGGCGGCTTTATCGATTCCAGATAAATAGCAGCTATAGCAGGTTCTCATTTTTTTGTGTTATGATCTGTCTATCAACTTACCCCAATGGTAAAATCCATAAGTAATCGCCTTTTTATAGAGGGCTTCATAATATCTCCAATTATACAGGTAGAGGACGTAATTTTGTTTTAGCTTTTCAAGTTCCCTATCGCCCTAACAACGATAGGAATGCTCCCGTTTCTGAAGGGCAAATCAAATATCAAACCACAGGATACATGGACAAGTCTCCATCGTTTATCGAGTCCCCTCTCAGGGGTGCGAACAGGAAATGAAACATGGTCGCGGCGGCAAACTGGAGCCTTGAAAACATGACAACGTCCGGACAAATTCCTCCTTGAACAGGTGTCAGCAGCCACTATAGGGCAAAATGGGCTGCCGAAAAAGGAATTCTCAGGAAAAAAATCTGCTTACTCGGCTCACAGGTGTCCGGTTATTGTGCCGGGCCCGTCGCTCGTTTTGTTTACGACGGGACGGCACATTGAAAAAAGATGAACAATTACAGACAGACGGTATCAGCTAATTGATCAGGCTCCGCCTTCATAGGTGCATTGATCAAAATCAATGGGTTTGCCGCATTTGGCGCAGGTATGGGTCTTGTCGAATTCGTCGGAAAAAATTTCCTTGCTTTCGCCGCACTCAGGGCATTTACAGATAAAGAATTTTAGATTTTTGAAACTCTCATAGCCAGGGCAATGTTGGGGTGTGGACATATGATCCTCCACCTCTCGATTCCGAATCGTAGGTGGTTAATGGAACGTCATCATACTTTAATCAGGCCATCTTTTCAGCAATTACGCGGCCATAGTCCTGGGCCATTTTCATGCCGCCGCCTAATCCGGACGATGTTTACTTGGCGCGAGTTTGAAAATGGTTGATCAGGCCTGATTACAAATTGGGAAAGCACTCAAAAGCGGCTCACATATGTCAAGATGAAAGCATTTTGAGCATTTTCCAGCACCCGTTGGCGGGGGAATGGGCTTTACGTTTCAAACAGGCACTTAGGCTTTCCACAACCCATGCAGATTACAGTATTCCCTGGCGGAGACCGATGCCGCATCAATCAGGAATACCGCTTCGGGCGTCTGACCCGGTTCGAGGAACTGAAAGTAGGATTTCCCGTCGGCAATCAGTTCGATCCACTGGATGTAATGTTTTTCTTCCATGGGATGTGGAACGCTGCCGACCTTGACCTTGTACCCGCCGTCAATCTTTTCGATCACTGGTACGTGTTTCTCCTTGGCTGCATCGACAGTGTTTTCGGTCAGCTTGTTCATGGGTTGCCCACAGCAGACCAATTCCCCGGCACCACCAAAAAGAACCTCTACGATGTTACCACAAACTTCACACTTGTAGACTTCATACCTTTCCGCCATTTTTTTACTCCTTTATAGTTGGTTTAAATCTGTTGTTGGTTGGATTACCAATTCTCACTCAGCGGAGTGGTTTGGCGTTTATTCTTCTATTTCAATGGCATCGGCGCCACATTCATCGGCGGCCTGACGCACAACATCTTCATATTTTTCCGGAATCACTTCAAACTGGACCACAGAGAGAAGTTGATCTTCATCATACTGAAACACCTCGGGGCACAACTTGTTGCAATTGCGATCTCCCATACATTGGCTGGTCACACGTGCTTTCATATTTTTCTCCTTTTTCCAATTGATGAATATGTGCTAATAAACCAGATTAGACAATCTTTAACTAAATTTCTGCTATATTCAAGTGATAATTACATTCTCTTTATAATTCTCTGAGGTAATTTAGGCATCAAGGATCACGGCGAACTCAATTATTTGTTCATTTTCGCATAATTTTTTAATGATAAATGCCAAGCTTAAAAATAATATCGCACTCGGAACTCTATTTTGTTTCTGTATTGTTTCTCATGGAATTCAGTAAAATCATCACCGCCTAATGCAGTATATCGCAATCGGATTTCCCAGTTGGTAAAACCCGTATAAAGCATTTCAGGGCTTATGGAAAAGCTCTGGTCATCAAGGTTCACAATGGCGATTGCACCTGGCGTGAAATAGAGGATATCGAATGGATCTTTCTGATTGATCTTCAGGTACAGATAATTGCGACCCACCTGGGGGCTACCATATCCCATGTTTGAAATATTTTTAGCATTCTGGAAAAGAGTATCTGCTCCGGTGTTGAGCCATTGTGCGTTTGCATCGTCAACCAATCGATAAAAACGCTCCAATTCCGACTCTGAAAATCCCGCTCCATTATGATAATATTCAATGATTGTGGTAATATCGCTTTCGGTAAGGTAGCGTAAACCGAGCAGGTATCTGTTCGTGGTGTGCTCTTTTTGAATTAACGTTCCGTTTTCAGAGATATTGGTTTTTTTAATATCGGTAAGATATGCAAATTCACCGTGGATCTCAAAGTTTTCAGCCATGTTTCGCGAAAAATCGATGCCATAACGCGTGGAACGGCTGCCGCCACTGAAGAATACCAAATCGATATCAGTATTTCTGTAAAGCATATAAAATTTAGCCGCAACATTTACATGATTCAACTCACCGAAATCTTCATTGACATCTTTCCACACTGGAAGGGCTACAGTGGTGAGCGCGACAGTCTGTAAAGGGCTGTTTAAACTCTTGATCAAATCAACGCCAGCAGCGTAATAGCCTTCCAATACTTCCTCGGGGTTGTTGGGATCTTTGGGCCGATCAATAAACCCCACCGGATTCCATGCATATCCCTTACCCCACTTAAAAACCTTTTTCCCGATATCCGCAGTTACAAACGACGTTGGTTTCAGGCTTAGGTTGGCTTCATACACATCAGCACTATCCGACCAATCAATATCATCCTGAACGGCTTCGGCCCTCAGCACCGCATTGAAAGCTGCGATTCCTTTCCTATAACGGCCCTCCAATTGAAGGGCACCTGTTAAGCGATTTAAAGTGCTGCGAGGGTCTTTATGGAAATTCAGGCGATAGAACGCACTGTCCGTATTCAGTTCAAAATGCTCGAACTTGGCCTCCGCGTACCCGCCCCATTCAAATGGTTTGGACTCGAACGCCTCAACATCAAAGCTGTATTCTCCTGAAGCAATAGCGTTTAAGGAAAGCAAAAAGAGAATTAAGCTGGCATAGAAAAATAGGGCACCGCATGCTGTCCGGCCACCTCTGGTTTTCATCGCAATTCGTCAACCCTGGGTAGATAGTTCAGGGTAAAGACCTCATCGGCAAATTCTTTTTTCTTGATTTTAGCGTACAGCATTACAGATTTGTACCCTTTATAAAGGGGGCTGTCGGTTTCAAGAATCGACGGCCGACGCAGATCGCCACCAAAATCTTTAATCTCTTTATAATACAAAGTTTTTATCAGCATGCCGCTGGCAGCATAGCATTCGATGGAAAGCGGGACCAGGGTATCTTTGTCCACAACCATTTTCAACCGATCGTATGCGACTGTAGCCGTTTTGGCCTTACAGCCAAGTAAGAACGTATCGGTGGTTTCCTCAATCATGGCAGCATCATATTCAGTGCTATAGTCTAAGCGCAAGATGTCGGAATTGTTAAAAACACCACCAACTACCGATTGGAGGCTCGTGATGCGTAGTGGTTTGCCCACGCTGGGAATATAGAGCCACATGTTGTCGCCCAACCGAAGGGTTGCTCTCCCTTTTTCACTGGCTGGGGAAAGAAAAAGGGCGACCATCTTGTCCTGACCCTTTTTTACCGTATAAAGAACATACTCTTTTTTATTGCCATCCGGTTCGATATTAATGAGCTTACGGTACATTTCATAAGCTTCAGGCTGGAGGTTGCGATCAACCTGAAGCAGTATTTTATTGCCGTCAATGGCAACTGCCGGCATGGCCAAAAGTATAGCCAACACCATTTGGGCCATAAGATTGAGAACTGTCTTCAAGGGTTGTGATAAAACGCTGCCGTAGATCATGGGGTATGCCTCCTTCATACATGGCGCAAAGCGGTTATGGGATCCATTCTTGCGGCTTTAAATGCTGGTTGTAGGCTTGCTGCGACAGCGATGCCGATAACAATAAGCACGATTATAATGACATCTCCCGCCGCTATGGTCGGGGCCAATACCAGGTTTGATTGTCGCCCGAAATTAAAGGTCAAGCCCATGGCATTAATTGCGGCAATGCTGATAAGGCTGATTAATGTTCCAACCGCTGTTCCAAGCACGCCGAGCAGAAAGCCCTCGGTTACGAAAAGAGCCATAATTTTACCCGGCAACGTCCCAATGGCGGCAATGGTTCCAATTTCGTTGATCCGCTCGTAAACCGCCATGATCATCACATTCATAATGCTAACCAAAACGATGGCCACCAGCATGATTTTAATAAAAAAAGTCATGAGATCAATCATTCGGGCGATATTGTAAAAGGGTGACAAATTCTGCCATGTATGTACCTCGAATACTGGATTACCCTCTTTGTTTTTCAACGATTCGAGCTTATCCTTGAGGGTCGAAAAGACCCGTGGGAGATGATCCATACTTTTCAAGCGGACAGCTATCTCGCTGATTTCAACATCATTGATTCGAAGCAGCTCCTTGGCATCTTCCAGGTGAATAACCCCATCCCGGCCTCCTGGTCCAGAAATGCCTTCAAGCACACCGCTGACAACGAAGGTTTTCCCGTTTACCGACCCATCCTTGTTATTGGCTACGAGCACAACATTGTCGCCAACCTTGACTTTCATGCCTTTGGCGATCAACTCAGGAATCAGGATTTCGCCTCTTTGAATGAAAACTTCTCTTTTTTTCCCTTCAATTATTCGGTCGGGAAGCAGGGGAACGGTCTTGACTTCCTGGTCTGGCAGAACTGTGTTCAAACGGATATTGGTAGTCTCGGTAAAATTGCTGAACATGGCTCCAAGCTTGATACGCATGGAATAAGATTCAACCGCATCAATCTCATTTAACGCTTCTTTTACCTTGGCAACCTGCAGCTGATTGAGATTACGGTTAAGCGGCAAATTGTCGATGGAGGCCAAATAACCTTTACGGTGGATCTGCAGGTGCCCTATCATGGAGTCGGTGATCTGGCCGATCATCATGCTTTTGAAAGATCCTGTTATCGAAATAAATAGCAACACCGCCAGAACGCCCAGAGCAATCAACGCTGATGTCAAGATCGTCCGCCGCAAATAGCGGCGAAGGTTACGGGCGGCAATTTTTATAATGTTAATCATTTGTCTCTCCATTATCGTTCCGCCGTTTCAAGAGCTTCCCGTCTTCAAGGGTAAATATAATTTCAGCGCTCTGCATCACTTTTGGGTCATGGGTGGAGAAAATAAACGTTGTTCCAAATTCATCACGCATTTTTTTCATTAGGCTGATGATTCGGTTGGCTGTTTCCCCGTCAAGGTTTGCCGTCGGCTCATCAGCCAATACCATCTTGGCATTTGTGACCAAAGCTCGGGCAACGGCTACTCTCTGTTTTTGTCCTCCAGAAATCTGTCTCGGATATTTATTGCCCTGATCTCCCATGCCGACAGCTTCGAGCAGACTGTTCACTCTCGCTTTTCGCTTTTTTGTCGGCCAGTTTTGAACCATGAGAAGCGGATATTCCACGTTTTCAAAGACTGTCAAAACGGGAATAAGGTTGAAGTCCTGGAATACAAATCCGATGTGCTCCCCCCTGAAATGCGCAGCTTGCTTTCGATCCATGATGGTAATGTCCTGCCCTATAATCGTTAAGGAACCCGTTGTTGGCGGATCAAGGCAGCCGATCATATTGAGCAGCGTGCTTTTACCGCTGCCGGAAGGTCCAACAAATGAGACAAAAGATGCCGGATCAATTGTGAAATCGACCCCCCGGATGGCCCTTACCGAAATATCACCAACTTGGTAAGTTTTTTCTATACAAGTTGCATTTACCAAGGACATAATTTTCCCCTTTTTCTGGTCACTTTCCTATGGTTACCACAGCCAATTTGTTTAACAGACTTTTGAAAAAATAATTCATACTCCAATACGCGTTATATATTTATCTTTCGCTCTTGAAGTATCTTCATGTTGCTAAAAATCATCAGAATTTTATACTGGAAAGCATTTCATGATCTAAAATCAGGGACAATAAACCATGCCAACCATTTTACGGCCATGATGCTGCGCATATACGGCCAGAGAGGGAACCTGAAGAATATACCCGACAATAAGCAGCAGTATCATCATGGGCACTGATTCCATGGGAAATGTACTTAAAATGACCGCCATGGAAATATTGACGTGGCGAGCCACCGATGTATAAACAATAACAACGGCCTTATTACCAGGCAAAGCCCTCCTGCGAACGAGTAAGAGCGCCAGCCTACACCGAACAGATACATCAAACCATAATATATCACTACCGGCACAAGAATGGTCCAAATTATCCCAATGTTGTCGAGTAGAATCAGATTTCTCTTCAATGATATGACCAAAAACAAAAGAGTTAAAACACCAATAGCAGAAATGCCACCGAGTTGTGGCTTAATTTTTTCCTGATATACACTTTGCCCTTTGGTCCAAATTAACAGTCTTCTTGTCAAATCGCCAAGAACCAATGGTATTAAAAAAACCATTAAGATATTTTTAATGATCAGAAATTTATCAATGCTAAAATTATCTCCTGAAAAAAGGGGAAGAATAAACGGCAGCCCGATAAAGGCTGCGAAAAGCAAATTGATTGGTATCAGGTATAATGCTGTTGACATGCGTGCGCCTGAAAAGGACGTCCACGCAGCGCTCATAGCACTTGTTGGTAATAAGGCAATGATCAGAAGGGCAATCGATAAGTCCGGATATTCGACAAGAAAAAAGTGGGCCACACCCCATGCGATAACCGGGGAGATTATAAAGTTAAGCATCAATGAGCAGAATACAGGTCGAGGCTCTTTAAAATGAGCAAAGACCCTTTCAAAGTCTGTATTGACCATGACAGGAAAAATTACCCAAAAAACAACAATACCCACCAGCAGGGTTTTGGAAACCTCAAGACCTCCAAAAAATTTCAAATTTAAAAGTCCTGCGGTAATTACTGCTATGATCAGCCAATGAAGATATTTCTTAATAAAAACCAATAAATTTGTCATTGTGCCTCATCGATAGTTATGACAGTTTGAGCTGTTCTCGTGCGAGCTTCAGTAATAACCAGCCCGTGATGAATTGCAGGACAATCAATAAGAAGGAAAGCGTAATGTATGCATATCCAAATTTATCTATAATTCCGCTACCAGTTATGACCTTATTTAAAACAAAATGTCCCATAACAACGAAAGCCACACCGGGACAAATAAGAGCAAACGTTACAGGTGTGTTTTCCTTTTGGTTAAGCAATGAATGGAAATAATTCATTCGGTTCATGACAGCCCAACCCATAAGAAAAAATACAATTTGAATAGAAAAAATGATTGCCAGTAAAATAAAGTTCGAGGCTCCATGACCAAGCTCCAGCGTGTGAAGACCATGGCTCAAACGCATTATGGCAATGCCTGCTGTAGTCAATATCGGGATAACCACCCAAAGTGTGGGTAGTGAAGCGCGAGATACACCTTGCTTGAACATATCGTTCATACCAATAACCAATTTGATCATGCCCAAGAATAGAGCACCCGTAGTAAAAAAAATTGATAACAAATAGCTTATTCCAATGACCACCTCATTATGACTCATTGCAGCTGGAGCGGCCAATCCAACACCGACCATTGCAAAAGCAAAGCTGGGTAACAACTGACTCAGTGAATTGTTGGCAGTATGATCGAAACTGCCGTGTTGTAAGACATGGCTAAAGAAATTAAGGTAAATACGACTCGCCCATATACCGATTAAAAGAAAAAACGTTATCGAAACGGGAAAGAGCCACTCGATGACACGCCATAGACCGGGGATAAATATAGCTGCGATAATAAAACAGATGTTAATACTCATCGCATAAGTCAATGGCATCGCCATGAGTTGCGTGTGGGCATTGCTCCCAGTAATTTTTTCAACACCCCCATTGGCTTTAAATATCCGATACTGTATGAAATTCATAAACAACCATCTGAAATGAAACCAACCGAATACGATAATTCCAACAAGTCCGAGAAGGATCATTCCTTGCTTTCCAGTACCGGCTTTTTGTATATGCAATAACCAGTCGGTGTAAACTGGAATTGGTTGGCCAGGATGAGGTACCCAAAACAAAAGATACATAAAAAAAGTAACCACCATTCCCCCTGCGCCCAAAGATGACAAAAAGTGTAATGCAGACCAATTCTTAATTTGTTTCAAACCAAAACTCCATCTTTTCTCATTGTCGTGTATTAACGGTTCTCAGACGAATGACGAATTATTCGATAGCCTGGAATTCTTTCATGAATTTGCGGTCGATATAGTCTTTCACCTTAAAAGCGATTTTCCCCCCAAACAACAACCAGCGTTTTCGCAAAACCCCGCGTCCGCCGCCCAGATTAAAAATGAGCAGATAATCGCCACCTGGATCGAATGGTTGCATCGCTGTATCTTCCAAAGCGGCCATGAGGTTATGATACAATATCGGATTCTGTCGAACAGCATAAACACCAACTTTGTCCAAGGGCTGTTTTTCGAAATAAATGCAATCACCACCGCCGAACATTTCCGGATGATCGACGCTCTGAAGGAATTCATTGACACGCAGTCCGCCATCAGGACCCGTGGCAAGCCCCGAATTGTTGAATATGGGGTTCGGTTTGACGCCCACGGCCAGAAAAATGAGATCCAATGTTTGTGCTTCACCGGACGTGAGCGTCACCTTTCTTGATTGAATAGACTGCACATATCCACTGGTGTTGATTTCAATGTCCCGCCGCGTGAGTGATTGCTCGATTTTGGAACGGACATTGTCGGGGAAACGCGACATGAATCGCTTGCCGGCAAAAATAGTGATGTCCGGCATCATACCCCCGGCATCCCGCACAAGCTGCCATATGTTTCCGGAAACCTCAGCTGAAGAAGGGCCGCCCCCCAGAATACCGATGTTGATTTTTTTTTGCGCCGTTAATTCAAGAATGCGTGCCTGAGCTTCCATCAGCCTTTCAATGGGCTTGACCGCATAAATATCCTCCGCATCCTCGGACAAATCGAAGCGGGGCACATGACTCCCGGCATTAAAGGAAATGACATCGTAACCAACCGTCTCTCCGGAAGCCAGTTTCACTTTCTTTTCCCCGGCCAGAATCTCGACCGCTTTGTCCCGGATAAACGTTGCCCCTTGCTTTTCCACGACATGTCGGGTTGCAAACCGTATCTCAGCCGGTGCGTAAGTCTTTCCAAGCATCCCCGGCCCCATTCCCGAGTAGTAATGATGGTCCGACGGTCCGATGACGGTGACTCGGTGGTCCTTCTCAATAAAGATATGCAATTTTGCCAGGGTAACCATGTGGGCATGCCCACCGCCTATAAGAACCAGATGTTTGCCCACATTTACATCCTTTCATCCATAAGTTTGCCCAGCTGCTCCAGGTGCATGCGCTCTTCTTCCGCGATCTTTTTCAACGCCTCTGCGTTTCGTGAGTCCTCGCTTCTTTCCGATGCGCGCGTGTAAAGATCCAGGGCCTGAGCTTCGATGGACATTGCCAGCGATATGATGTCAACTGCGGAATCCCAATCCGGTTTGAACATCTGAATGTATTCATCCGTGGTCAAGCCCCCCTCGACGGCATTAATCACAATGCCATTTTCAAAGTCTTCACGACTCACCTGGCTTCCACTAACTTGAAGGTACTCATCGAATATTCGATCCTGGTGCAGGGTTTCGATTTGAGCAAGATTTTGAAACAACCGTTTGATGTCATCCTGACGAACTTTCTTGTTCATTGAAAGATAGAAGTCACGCAGTCCTGCCTCAAGTGAGTATGCCGCGACCAGTGTCTCTTCGATGGATTCCTTGCCGGTCAGTAATTCAAGGCCCAGTTCTTCAGAACCGACAGCGAAATTGCCATCCCATGCTTTGATGCCGCCTTTAACATTGATGATATTATCGAACCCCTTGCCTGACAGCATTTGAGCCGCTACACGGCTCCTCCCGCCGACGGCTCAGTAGACCAGGGTCGGCTTTGACGGGTCGATCTCGTCAAGCCTTTTATCCAGATCGGCAATGGGGATCAGTTTGGAACCTGGAATATGGCTGGCTTCATACTCCTTGGGCTGGCGGACATCGATCAAGTTGAATTCATCCTGAGACTTTTCGGCCATAAACGTTTTGGCTTCCTCGGCAGAAATCGATTTTGCTGGTGTAAAGAATTGTTTCCACCTCATCGTATGTTCCTTTCGGTTTATCTCGAAAAAGGCTGGAATATCGGAAGCATGAGATGACATTCCAGCCTGGATTCATTTTTTTCTGGGTCAGGGAAACGAAAATTCGATCAGTCAAAGGCCATACTGGTTTTCCATTCCTTCCAGACGTTGCCGACCAGATTAGGCCCGGGTTTGAGTGTCTTTTTGCCCGGGCGCCATCCTGAAGGTGTGGCTTCTGCCCCCTTGGTTTCACGAATCAGCTGGAAAGCCTGCACCTGCCGAAAGGTTTCCTGAATGTTACGGCCCACTGGCGGCGTCAGGACTTCAAACCCTTGGCACACGCCATCTGGATCGATGATGAAACGGCCGCGGTTTTCCACACCGGCAGCTTCATTGTAAATCCCGTACAAACGGCCGATTTTCCCGCCGGCATCGGAAAGCATGGGGAAAGACACGCCCCCGTCTACCATCTTGGACAATTCGTGATCGTCCCACATCTTGTGGACAAACATGCTGTCAATGCTCATGGAAAGCACTTCGACGCCCAGTTTCTGGAAATCCTGATATTTTTCGGCGACCGCCGAAATTTCAGTAGCTCAGACGAAGGTGAAATCGCCCGGATAAAAACAGAGCAGGGTCCACTTGCCAAGATAGTCGGACAATTTGACTTGATGAATTTGCCCTTCTGATATCCTGGAGCGACAAAATCGGGCACTTTTTCTCCCACGTGAATCATTGATATCTCCTTTTGAATGGGTTTGCTTTCTTCAACCACAGTCTCGTCGGCCGGTTCTCCAACAGGCCCTCCGGTCGGTCTTGCGCAGCCGACCTCCATCTCTTCAGGCATCAATGCCTCCTTTCTGTTGTTCCCACAATTGATCCACAAGTACTCGTTGAAAATCAATTTACAGGATTGTTACTATAGACCGGTTATAGTTTTTTCTTTTCAAAAAAACGGAACAATAAGACCAGAAACGCAGCGAAAATAAGAATCACGATCCAATGATTGATACCGATGATTTGTGGAAGGCTGATTTTCCCAAAATTTCCCATGGGAATAATGTATGCTTTCATAAACGGAAAAGCCGATGCATATATCGCCCCTCCCAACAACATACCAAGTATGCCCCACAAGCCATCGATGCGGCCTTCGCCGAGAGCTCCAGCAGCTGTGCCCGGGCAATAACCCAACAGGCCCCATCCGATGCCAAAAAGCATCCCACCGATTACTTGGGCACCGATGGACGTTGATTTCATACTCAGTTGAATCAGGCCAAGATCTTTAAGAAGATAGATGCCGATTGCCGCCACTATAATGGCGCTCAGCATGAACTTAAAAATGGTCATATCCATCAATCGTAAAGCCCCAACCTGCTTATCGTACCTCAGGACATGCCCTTTCTGCAGTAAAAATCCAAAGAGAATGCCTGTCACAATGCCATAAATCAGACTCATGTTTATTTCCTTTGTGTACCGTACATCAGGTTGGCAGAAATCAGGCCACCGATAAAAAAGGCTGCCAATGCGACAAATCCACTGACCGAAAGCTGAGCCAGACCGCTCAGTCCGTGACCGCTGGGTCAGCCACCGGCAAGCCTGGCGCCGAACAACGCTATTGTACCACCGATAACGGCAACCACGGCCCGCTTCACCGGGTTGGGTCCGAAGCGTTCCTGCCACATGTCAGGAATCGCCTGAATGCGAAAATCCCCAGATAATTTTGATGCTACGAATCCACCGATAATAATGCCGACCAAAAACATCAATTGCCAATTCGGCAACGAGCCTGGACCGTATTTCCCCTTGCTGGTTGTAAAATACTCTATATTCGAGGTGTCGATGCCGACGGCTTCCTCGATAACCGACGCACTACGGGAAAAGGTGGTTGAAGCTCCGAAAAAATTGCCGGCGACCCACACCGACAATACCAGCAGCACACCCGTCAAGCCACCGGCTACATACGGGTTCCAAGGTTGTCTTAACATCATCTCTCCTTTCTTAAATCGTGAATAATCAATATCTTTTAAGGGGTTGCTTTTTAGAAATGAAACCAAAAGTTTAATAGCATTTGCTCATAAAGTCAAATCGGAAATTTGAAATTTTAATATGACCAACGAAAGTGATTATGTTTTTCTATGATGATGATTCCATAAATACTGGGTGGCCATCGAGGAGTTGACTTAATTTTACAAAATGGTTATTACAATTAACATTTCAGTACAAGGATAATTGATGACAAATTTATCACGATTTGATTTTTCGGTTGTCCGTACCCTTCGCATGAAACGGGGCCTAACCGCCGACCAGCTGGCCAAGAAGGCCGGCTTGACAAGAGCGACGATCATGAAGATCGAAGGCGGTCACGGAAATCCCACATTGGACACGATTGAATCCTTGAGCCTTGTTTTCAACCTGTCTTCAAGTGAATTGATCCGTCTCGCCGAGGTCGCCCAGTGCGAGCAAGGCACCCTGAACACATTCAAAAAAAAAGGGATCAACGTTTCCCACACATGGTTCCCAGACTTCGAGATTTACCACGTTAGGGCAGAAAAAGGCGTTCGGAAAATTTGGGAGCCGGAGCGACATGAAAACACCGCTGAAGTTTGTATGGTGCTTTCCGGGAAAATAGAAGTGACGATAGCCGGACAAGTGTATGACTTAAAACCGAGCAGGGCAATTCGATTCAAGGCATTGCAAGAGCACCAGTTCAATATTCTTGAAGCGGCTGAATTCCTTTTGATCCATCACAAATAGCTTTTGATAGCATATCACATTTATAACCATGGACCACGAAGGCCATCGCATAAATGCGAACCATAGTGGTCTGTTTTTTTTAAGGAGGTCTCATATGAGAACGGAGTTGTCAGATGCCTTGGCATCCCTTGAAAATGGACTGCCGTCTGTAATGGAGGCTTTTCGTGGCCTGCAGGCAGCTGCGACGAGCGACGGCATCCTGGACGCGAAAACGAAGAAGCTTATGATGGTGGCGGTAACAGCTGCATTGCGCTGTGAGCCCTGTCTGCGTGAACAGGTGAAGGGAGCCCTGCAACTGGGCGCCAGCCGCGAGGAAATTTTGGAAGCCGCGGGTGTAGCGATTCTCATCGGTGGCGGACCCACAGCTGCCTATTGTGCATTGTATCTGATGGACGAACTGGAAAAAGACACTGGGAGGTCAGCATGAAGTGTGATCGCTGCAATCAAGAAATCGAACTTGGAGAAGAAAGAGAGCACCTTGGGCAGAATCTTTTTGAGGATTGCTGCATTGATGTGCTTTCGCCGATGAAAACGTGCGACCCATGGGCGGTCCACAGTGCCAAGACCTATGAGAAGCATGCCGGAAAAAATAGTGCACTGACCCTCCTTCAGTCAGAAATGCTTAATATTCTTGATGAAAACGGCGCCATGGAGCCGAAACAATTGCTGGCGGAAGTCGGTCAGAACCTTCAGTTAAAAGATCTGGAGCGAGAGTTCGCCACGCTCCGGCATATGGAAAAGGTCCGAGGCGAAAAAAGGGAAGGCAAGGTCTTCTGGAGATTATGGTGAAGGGAAGAAATGATGAAGCAAGCACCAGTTTTTGATGAGATTTACATGAACTACATCGCCGATGTGTCCGCCATCGATTTAAACTTCGTCAGCAGCCGACTCGGCATCGAAGTCGATGAGGACACGGCGGTAATCCCTTTTTTCGGGATTCCGCATCGTGTTTCGGGTAAAGGCGTCATGAATAGTCAGGGACAGCGGCCGATCCATGCTGTCAGCGTGATTCTATGCAAGTACCTTCTACTATGTCCCAAGGAAGAACCGTCAATCAGTACGGAATGGATAAAATACCACAGCTACAAAGATGCGGCGCCTTTTGCGGGCGGTTTCCGGAATACAGCGGAAATGCCCATCAGCAATACCTTCTCCGGCCGGTTGGACGATCTGAAACATGCGTGCGGTAAGCTGGGTGGCATCCCCAGTGATGCTCCGTTCAACTGCGATCTGGCCATTCGGTTCCCGGCCCTTCCGAGGCTGGCCCTTCTAATGTTGTTCAATGACAAGGATGATGAATTTCCCGCAGACTGTTCGATCTTGTTCGAAAAATATGCTGATTCCTACCTGGACATGGAATGCCTTGCCATGCTGGGCATGGTGCTGGCAGTTTGGTTGAAGAATGGGCCGGACTATAGCGCCGGAAACATATAGGACTGCCTATTTCACAACACCGCAACGACAAAAAGGAGAACACAATGGCAAAGAAAAAGGATGAACGCAAAAAAGTAGTGATCGACGTGTTGAATCAGGCTCGATCTATGGAATTGCACGCGATCAGCCAGTACATGAACCAGCACTATAACCTGGACGACATGGATTACGGCGAACTGGCAGCCAAGATCAAACTGATCGCCATCGATGAGATGCGTCACGCGGAAATGTTCGCTGAACGAATCAAGGAACTTGGGGGAGAGCCGACCTCCGAGTTGGCGGCCAAGGTGATCAAGGGTCAGGAAGTCAATGGTGTCTTTCCTTTCGATACCAAATTGGAGGATGACACAATCGATGCATATAACGGATATCTTCAGATTTGCCGGGAAAACGGCGACAGCACGACCATGAAAATATTCGAGACCGTTATCGATGAAGAACAGATCCACATGAACTATTTCGACAACATTGGTGGGCACATCGAGAAGCTGGGTGATTCCTATCTTGCGAGAATCGCCGGGACCTCATCAGCAACCGGTCTCGGGAAAAGCGGTTTTGTCTATAGAAACGAAATTCAGTTGGATCTAATAGTTTCAAATAGTTACAGCTTAATCGCGTGCCATACCTGATCATTTTTCTGTGTCAGCCAAATCCAAACTTCTCAATTAGAAATGCTTTCGTTTGAATCCATATCATATTGATCATAATAAACATATTTAATAATTTTTCGTTTACCCTGTCAACATCACTGGACTTGTTAAAAGTGGCCATTTTTGATAATGTATTGCATATTATGCCCTATGAATGGGCTTATTGCATTACTTTATCAGGAGGCGCCATGGCGTTAGCAACCGATGTCCAGGATAGGCTCAGTGCGCTGTTTGACAAGCAGCCTTGCTGGATGATCGCCCCCCTGGCCGAACAGTTGGACTATTCCGTACCTTCTGTCAGGCGATTCTTGGCAAGGATTGGTTACTACAGCAGTTTCACCCACAACGGGCGCTGGTACACACTGGCGTCGATACCCCGCTTCGGACGTCAAGGATTATGGTTTTACACAGACATCGGCTTTTCACGGGCAGGGAGCCTGACCGATACCCTTGTCATGTTAGTGTCGGGCAGCGCGGCGGGAATGAGCGCCGAACAACTTGGACAAACGCTGCGATGCCGCTGTCATACGGTGCTGGTGGCATTGGTCCGTCAAGGCCGGTTGCAACGGCAAAAGCTAGGGCGTTCATATGTCTACCTGGCAGCCGATGACGAAACGGCCGGTGCTCAATCACAGGCGATTCCAAAAAATGATGGGGTCCAACTACCGGCCGAGATGGCGGTTTTGGTTCTGGTCGAGTTTATTCGTCACCCTGACGCCGGGTTTGGTCAGCTGGCACAAGAGATCAGCCGTCGCACCGGGGTACGTATTGATGCCGGGCAAGTCAAAGCACTGTTCGACAGGCACGGTTTAAAAAAAAAGGCTTAAACTCCGGTGCAGCAGCTTTGGCGGCACTGAACCGGTGCCTGGAGCTGCTTAGTCAGGAGACCCGGCCAGCCGGCTTGTTTGCCCAGGTACCGATAGTTCGGTTCCGACCGGAACGCGATACCTGTTCGTGCAACAGCAAACTCAAGGTACAAAAAACGCGGAAAAAGACCGTGCTGAGCATGACGACGCCGTTTATTGCGCATGAGACCATTCTTGAATGCCCACAATGCGGGCGTCGCTTTCATTCTGAAGCCTTGCGCCGCCTGGTACCGCGCTGCTGCAATGTAGCCTGGGATGTGCTGGTCTTTGTCGGCCGTGCTTTGTTTGAACAACACCAAAATGTCGAACAGGTTCGCCAGGGACTTCTCGCCCGCCATGTCGATTTATGTGCATCGGAGATCGAATACCTGGGACAAAAATTCATCACCTATCTGGCCGTCGCTCATCGTCAGGCCACACCGCGAATCAACCAAGCCATGCAGCGTTCCGGTGGCTACATCCTTCACCTGGATGCCACCCATGAGGCAAATGCGCCGGCCTTGATGACGGGCCTGGACAGCCTGAGCCAGTTTGTTTTGGCCAATGTGAAACTGCCCAGCGAACGGTCCGAATATATCATTCCGTTTTTAAAACGGCTGCAAAGTCACTACGGCGAGCCGATTGCCTGTGTTCACGACATGGGCACGGGCATCCTTAAAGCGGTGGCAGCGGTTTTCCCAAACTGCCGGGACTTTATCTGTCATTTTCATTTTCTGCGCGATGTGGGTAAAGATCTGATCGGGCCTTGCTACAGTAATCTGCGGAGCTGTCTGCGAACGCATGCGGCCACCACCAAACTCAATGCTCTGGCGCGTCAGGTCCGACAACAACTTGAGCCACACAGCATCGATGCCCGGCAGTTGGCAACATTGATCAAGCGGGCGGAGCCCCTTTCTGACATGACATTGCTGCCCCTGGTATCGACCTACTCACTGGCCCTGTGGTGTTTGCAAGGCAAGCAATGTGGCGACGGTTACGGATTTCCTTTCGACCGTCCCTTGCTGGAATTTGCCCACCGGCTGTTGATATTGATCGAGTATTTGCCGGACCTGATTCACTGTCTGCCTGCCAGGGATCGGATCGGCAATCGGATATTTTATAAATTGGTCCGCCAAGTTATCGATATTGTCCAGGACCCCGTGTTCGAGCCAGCCGTTGAAGAGCTGCGCTGGCGCTGCCGACTCTTTGATGACCTACGGGAGAAGATGCGCATCGCCCTGCCCGGTAGCGGCAAAGGCCTTAATGATGAGGGGGGTACCCAGGACATGGACAGTATCAAACAAGGTGTCGGCCAATTTCGCCAACGGCTGGAGAACAATGAATTTGCGGATGATCCGCTTTGCCTTAAAGTTGCCAAACAGATCGACCAGTATGGTGATAAACTTTTTTCCGATCCAATCGAAATCAATACGCCGGCAGGCTTCGTAACGATATATCCGCAACGGACCAACAATATCCTTGAACAACTGTTTCGGCGCCAGCGTCGTGAATATCGCCGAAGGACCGGCAACAACAGCATGCGCAAAAGGTTGCAGACCATGCTGGCCGATACCCCGCTGGTAAAGAACTTGAGTAATCCGGATTACACGGATATCCTGCTGGATGGTAAATCGGGCCTGGAAGAACTGTTTGCCTCAATAGAGATGAATGGTGAAAAATGTGACATCAGGCCAGCCACCGATACCGAAAGACTGCTGCCCGGCTTCCGACTTCTATCAAACCTGCCAAGCCTGCCGAAGCAGATTGTCCGGCTGGCTACAATGGGGTAGAATATTTTTCAATCCAACTGAATTTTGGGACAATAGCAAAAAATATTGTATGTGTGATTTGGTTTGGCTATATTTAATCTTGTTTTTCCATTTCATAACAGTTTCATCTCATTTTCATGTGCAATAATTTTTCTCCTCAAATGGAAGGAGTGAATTATGGTCATCCTGATCCAACAACACAGGCGTGGTTTTCTGGTTAGCATTTCGTTACCCATACACCGACATCGATCCGCGCTCCTTGAGCGCCTACAAATGTTCCTTTAAGAGATCATCTCTATATCACGCCCTGCTGGTGTAATTAGCTAAACTAATCTTTATTTCCAATACATTTATTGAAATCCTCTCCCTTTTATTACTCTAAGGAGTATATTGCTTTTTTTTTCTGTAATTATGGTAAAATCGCCTTTTGAGAAATATGCTACCCATTGATCATCATTTGTTACTGATAATGTTTCTGGACTACCATATTTATTTATTATATCAATTGATTTTAGATACAATTTCATCTCTTCGACGATGCTATCCTCTTCCATAATTTTTTTATTAAAAATCGATTTTTTAGAAACATATTCATCATTATTGGTTAAAGCATGTCTCTCTTTTGTTTTATTCCAATCAATCAAATTCTTTTTTATATATTTTGATTTACCATCTACGAAATATCCAATTTTATCCTGATTTTCTTCCCAATATACGTTGGTATTAATACTAGTACCATCCTTCAAAAATATGGTTTCTGAAAAAGCTAAAATTGGAAATATTGCAACAACCAAAAGGATAAAAAAATATTTCATTATCGTCTCCAAATTTATATTTATCGACACAGCCAAAAAAATCATTAATACCGCATCTTGCGACTCTAAGAATAGAATCTTCGTATTAGGGCCTGTTTAGAAAAAAAATAAACACATCGGCGGAGAATTATAAAATATAATATAATCATCGAATCTGTATTAAGCCAATTTTTAAAAATTATAGTTGCCAATATTGAACCGCTAAGATTTATGCCAAATCTAAAGGTAAAATTCTTCTTGATAGGTTGTAAATAAGAAAATCGGTTGAATTATGGGGTATAGCGTGCACAATTTCAACAAACAATTTTTTTGCGCCGCAATCGTCTTGTGTCAAGTAAAAAAAAATGCAAGAATACCCAGAGAAAGGTGAAAATAGCAAAAAAGACAAAAAGTCCAAGATATGTGATCCATATAAATCATATTTATTATGACCAGTACATTCCTTGAACCCTGGTATGAGCGGGTCACAATCTATTGCCTATTTTCCAAGCCTGTTAGAATTGTCAACCAAACCAGAGCCTGTATGATGCCTGCCTGGCACGGTGCTCCACTATATGAGAGCGAATCGACATTATTTTTTACCCAAAATCAAGTGGAGGGATTTGCAATGGAAATATGCGCTTTGTGTAAAAAACAATCAAAAAAAGTCCGTAATGGTAGACCGCATGAAAATTTAACAAAAGTGGATGAACCGCGCCTTTTTAAAGGGAAAACGCTTTACGGGTTCATAGAACAGGATTATCTGTGCCTGACATGTAAATCCAAGTTTACCCACAGTACGAATAAGAACGACGTAACATGGACGTTATGGAGTGGGTAATCGTTCTCCGGCGTTAGCGAAGCGCAGATGACGTCAGAATGGTTGGCGGATCATTTACAGGCTTAAAGTGTATTTCGGATATCTATATATTGAATGCACATTCAATTTCATGATTCAGCCAGCCATATGAAGTTAGTAGCGTCCTCTTCCGCGTCTATTTCCTTCCCTATTCGCGCGTCGCCGTTCTTCATCGTGGTCACGAGCTTCATTGACGGTAATCGTCCTTCCTTTAAATGCCTTCCCATTTAAAGCGCCAATTGCAGATTGAGCCTCGGCTTGATCGGGCATCTCTACGAATCCGAAGCCTCTTGATTTGCCACTTTGCTTATCCTTTATAACAATTGCTGACGTTACCTCGCCATAAGCCTCAAAAAAGTGACGTAAATCACTCTCGATAACATTGTATGATAAGTTTCCAATAAAAATATTCATTTTAATCTCCATTTTAAAGCAAAACGATATGCCATAAATATCATATAATGCTACCAAATTGGCTCAAACTTCCAAGTCTCATGAAGTTCAAAATATGATTTCGATCTGTTTATCATTGTTTATAGATTTCATCAATCCAAGTTTTCAATGTCTTGGGCTTTTGAAAGAAAAGCATGATCAATGCCATTGCTGTAATCGGTATGGGGATGATTGCATCAAGAAACGCAAGCAAGCCAAGAAAAATCAGAATTTTAGTTTTTAGTATCAAGACTTCGATCCTTCATCAAAGAATCCTTATATTTAATTAGCATGGTAGCGTAAGGTGATAGCGTAAGGTGCCTTTGAAATGAAGAATTATCGAGAAGAAAAACAGGAAAAAGTTATTTCCTGCGCCCACCCCTACCGCCACCGCCACGACCGCGTCCTCCTCCTGTTCCATCCCTTCGACCTTTACCACCACCTCGCCCTAAACCCCTTCCAGCATTTTTTCGTCCGGCGGTGTTTTCGTTATCACCCTTATTTTGCCCGCTGCTTTCAAAATCGTTATGATTCGTTTTGTTGTCTGTCTCTTTTTGCATAATATGCTCCTTTCTTATTTTCCTTACGGCAAACTTCACGTCCGGAACGAGCGAGGAAGCAACACTGAGCGACCTGATTCCGGATCTCAACAACTTCGGAATAACGTCGACTCGGCTCGCCAACTCGCCGCAGATGGAAACGGGCGTGGTGCCGGATTCCCTGACCACCAACTCGATCAGGCGTAATATCGCCGGATGGTCGTCGATGAAATACTCGGTCACCAGAGGATTTTCCCGGCCGGCAGCCATGGTATATTGCGTGAGATCATTCGTGCCGATGCTGAAAAAATCCACATGCGTCCTCAGAGAAGCGATTGACAACGCCGCAGCCGGTGTTTCGATCATTGCACCGATACGGGGCAGTTTGTGAATGCCCATTTCAGCGGCAAATTGTTGTAACCGTGAGAAAACATGCGTTACGTCGCTTTGGACCGTGACCATCGGTATCAGAACCCCGACCTCGAAGTCCTGCGACACGTCCAACACAGCCCGCAACTGCGCCTCCAACAGCTCCGGATACGCACGCAGCACGCGCACGCCACGCCGTCCTAAAAATGGATCGGATTCCGGTGGTAGATGAAGGTAGATCGGATTCTTGTCGGCACCAATGTCGAGCAGGCGGATATCGATATGCCTTCCGCGTGCCGGCTCGATGCTGTTCCTAAGGAACGTTGCAAAGGCTTTGTCCGAAGGTAAATGTTTGGTCGAAAGAAAGAACGGTTCTGTTCGGAACAACCCGATCCCATCTGCTCCGCATTGCATCGCCAGTTCGACATCTTCACGACTGCGGACGTTGGCCATGATCGAAATTTCGAGGCCATCCACGGTTGCCCTTCGTTGAGCGGTGTTGACACCTGCCATCGCCTCCCTGCGTTTACGACCTTCATCAATTGCCTTGTTGTGCTTCTGCAGGGCTTGGCGGCTTGGATTGATCACCACTGCCCCCGTTATCCCATTGACAAGCACAACGTCACCTGTGTAAACCGTTTCCAAAAGATCGGGGATCCCCCCCACACAGGGGATGCCTAACTCTCGGGCAAGAAGGGCCGCATGGGCCGCTGGCCCCGCAAACTCCGCCAGAACGCCGACGGTGGATGAACGCGAGAGAAACACCGTGTCCGACGGCAGCAGCCGACGGGCGACGAGCACCGTGTTGGCCGGCAGGTTCTCCAGGCTGTGTGCGTGAATGCCTGCCAATGACAGCAACAATCGGCGCGACAGGTCGTCGATATCATCCCCACGTTCGCGGAGCACTTCATTGTTCAGGTCTCTGAATCGACGCGCCAGAAGTCGGAATACCGTTCTGACCACTTGCTCGGCATTGATCAGCTTTGTTTCCAACACCCGATTTATTTCATTGATTACATGAGAATCCTGCAGGATCTCCTTTTGCGCAAGGAAAATATCCGCCGATTGCCTGCCCAACTTACTCTCGATTTGCTTGGCATCGATTGTCAGGCATTTGCTTACATCGTCGATTGCCTTTTGAATTCTGGTTTTCTCTTCGTCAATCTGGCTATCGTCAATCAAATAGAGTTCGGAATCCCTTAAAAGCACATCCTTATAGATAAATGCCTTCCCTTGAGCCATCCCTGGGGAAACGCCTTTTCCACGCAGTGTCAGCATCTTCATTCTTCCCTGGCCAATGTTCAGCGGTCGATTTTCGATGGTATTCTCGTAAAAGCATGATCCGGTTTTCGCATGCCTTGCCCAATTGCGGTAGGTTTTTCGCGCACAATTTAAAGATTTCATCATTCCACCGCCCGCATACCGTTCAGCAGCGCATCCACGCCGACGGTCGCAATGCCGGAATTGATGTCGGACATGGCGTAGGGAATAACCAGCTCACGATTATGAATGATCGCACCGCAGGAATAAACGACATTGGGAACATATCCCTCGCGCTCCTTCTCATGCGGCGAAAGCAGCGGTGCATGCAGACGGGCAATTATCTTCGAAGGATTATCAAGATCAAGCAGGATCGCACCAATACAATATTGGCGCATGGGGCCGACACCGTGGGTGAGCACGATCCAGCCTTGATCCGTCTCCAGGGGTGATCCGCAGTTGCCGATCTGGATGAATTCCCACGGATATTCAGGCGTCTGAATAACTTGGGACGTTTGCCAGAAATGGATATTGTCCGAAAACATGATGTGATTGTTTTCACCATCCTGGCGAGAGAGCATGGCATAACGGCCGCCGATTTTGCGCGGAAAAAGCGCCATGCCCTTGTTTTTGACGGCTTTGCCGTTAAGCGTGACAATGTTGAATTTGATGAAATCCTTGGTCTCGATCAGTTGGGGCAGGATGGTATGACCGTTATAGGCGGTATAGGTCGCATAATAGGTAGTTTTCTGCCGGTCATCGATAAATTGAACAAATCTGGCATCTTCAATGCCCCGGCTTTCGTTTTTTGAAACCGGAAAAATCACCCGTTCAGATATGCGGTGATCGGGGTGGAAATCCACCTCATAATTGGAATTGGCCAGCCACCACATCACCTCGAAGGCTCTGTTTTGGCGATCCCTGGGAAAGAGTGGTTTCACTCGAAGATTTCCAGTTTTTTCGATCAGCTGATTATACGTAAAATCATCCGGCATCTGGTCGAGAATATGGGCGGTGATCTCATTGCCGACGCCCATTTCCTTTAGTTTGCGCTGGAACGGATCGCGTTTGTAGACCGGATTCAACTGGAGGTCGGGTGTTTCCACATAATCACTGATCGGGTCGAAGCGAAACCGGTTGTGTCGGTCAAGGACGCCGCTGCGAAAGACGATGGACGAAATATGACCTTCACCGGTCGCCCGGAGACTCATGACAAAACGCATGCTGCCATTTTTCAAATGGCTCTGATCCGGATGGGGAACAATGGACGGATTGAAAAGGGCAGCCGATTCAATGGAGTACTCCTTGGTAAAGTATGCTCCGATGAGTGATTTCCGAAGATCGCTGAGTACGGTTTCCGGTGGGAGATAATCCTTCACCGCATTCAGGTGCCGCCCAAAGATGGTTTCGATGTCTTCGTGCCGGCCGGCAAAGTCAACCATGATCTGCGCCATCAACCCTTCGGCCACCGGGTCCGATAGGTTAATGATACGCTGAATGATTTTTTTGATCCTGGACCGCTCATCGGGTAGATGGAGTCGGGTGATCACCCGTGACGGATCCCCGACGATCTTGATCGCTTTTCTTTTTACTTTCAGCTGTTGAATCTTGCTTGCTTGCATATCATTGCATCCTTCGAGAGGATAAGCTACATCGCCGGACGAGAATCAGAAAGGCAGAGGGCGACCAGGTCCTCGATCATGGCCGTTCCTGCGCACATCACCGTATCCGCCCCACCCCAATAGATTTTAACCGTGCCATCATCTTCCGGAACTGCGCCGCAGGTAAAGACCACATTGGGAACATAGCCGCTCAGCTCCCACGGATCCTCGGGCTGCAGAATCCACCCATCGGAAACGCCGATGATCGTCGCCGGATCATTGATGTCATGCAGGGCCGCGCCGAGCCGATACACCGTTCCGGCCATGGTCTTGAAAACGCCATGGTAAATATGCAGCCAGCCCTCGTCGGTCCTGAAGGGTGGCGCGCCGGGCCCGATTTTCATTTCATCCCAGTGATAGGTCAACGGTTTCATGATTACCCGGGAGTCGCCCCAATGAACCAGATCCGGAGAATAGGAAATCCAGATCGACCAGGGTGAGATTTCCGAGTGCGGCCGATCCAGACGCACATAGCGACCGCCGAACTTCTCAGGAAAAATGACGACGTTGCGCAGGTCGGCCTGGGTGATCAGCGCTACCCGTTCCACTTTTTCGAAATCACTGGTGCGCGCCAGGGCAATCCGCACGCCATGACGGGAATAGGCGCTGTAGGTCAGCAGGTATTCGTTTTCGACCGGTGATATTCTCAGGTCTTCGACACCGAAGGCTTCATATTCGGCGAAAACCGGGTCTGTTGACGGTGTCAAAAAAGGGGCGGGATGAACGGCGAATGAAAACCCATCCTCGCTGTCGGCCCTGCCGATGATCGACCGTCCGTTCAACAGATGGGACCGGAACAGCATGATATAGCGATCGTTATGCTTGACGACGCCAGCATTATGAACGGTGGCGACCGGATAGGGAACGTCCTCGCGGGTCAGGACCGGGTTGTCTTTAAATCGCGTGATGAGCGGATCTTGCATTTTCATGCCGACCTTTCCTTTAAAATCATTTCATATATGCCGATGTATTCATCGACCATGCGGTCGACGGTAAAATGTTGTTCAACATGACTGCGGCAGGCTCCACGGTCGATCGCTTTGATCCGTGTAAGCGCCTCAATGGCCGCCGCCACGTTGTCCACCAAAAAACCGTTCTTCCCGTTTTCGATCAACTCCGGCATGCTGCCCCGATTGAAGGCGATCACGGGTGTGCCGCAGGCCATCGACTCGATCACGGACAAGCCGAAAGGCTCATCAAACCGAATCGGGTGCAGCAACGCGAATGCATTGCCAAGCCATCGATTACGGTCTACGGGCCCGACGCTGCCGACATAGACCACGTTGTCATTGTCTACATGCGGAGCGACATACTGGTCGTAATACGCCCGATCCTGGATGATGCCGGCAAGGAACAGCCGTTTGCCGCAGGCCCTGGCAATTTCCAGGGCTTCACGGGTGCCTTTGTCCTTGTGGATACGCCCGAAGAAAAGCAAATAGTCCTCCGGTGTAGGCTGAAAATCAAACTGCCGGATGTCAATCCCGTGACGGATGGTTTTGATATAATCAAGATCTGGCGACCGATCGGCATCACTGATGGAAACATAGAACACATTGCCGTTGTATTTTTTATAAACCGGCAGGATTCCGGGCGATGAAAAGCCGTGAATGGTGGTCACGACCGGTGTGTTAGTCATACCGGTGTAGGTCAACGGCAGAAAATCAAATTGGTTGTGGATGATGTCGTAGGCCCCGGCATCCTCGAAGAGCTCCGAAATATGCAGGCACTCCCAGACTTTCGGGATGAGGGCACGGTCTTCTTCATAACCCCGTGGGCAAACGGCATGCAGCCTGCCGCTGGTTTGAGAATCCGCGGTTGCAAACAAGGTCACGTCAATACCGCGCGACACCAGCCCCTCGGTCAACAGTGACGTCACATTCTCCCAAGGACCATAGTGGCGGGGCGGCGTGCGCCAGGCAATGGGCGAAAGCATGGCAATGCGCATGACGGCTCCTTGTTATTCGCTTTTCTGTGATGCCCACTGATTGAGCGTCTCTTCGGCATAAAGATTCTGCAGGGTCATCAGCGACAGCAGCCAGGCCAGGGAGGATTCGGCGCCTTGATTCTGGTTGATGCCGTTGGCCATCAATCCATCCCGGCAGCCACCGGTTTTGGGATCATAGAGCGGCATATTCAGGTCGTTGTGCCCGAGAAACCAGTTGAAGCACATGACCGCATTCTCGAACCAGGTCTGGTCCCGGGTAACGTTAAACGCTTCGACACAGGCTTCGACCATGGCGTTGGCCTCGACGGGTTGCTGGTCGAAACGGGCTCTGGAACCGCTTCGCTGGTACCATCCGTTGCTGCCAATGGGCACAAAGTGCTTGTTTTCGGTCTGGATGGCGAGCAGCCAGGTGAGGGCCCTGAGCCCCATATCAACCATGTCGCTGCGTTGCATCCGCTGCCCCGAAAGCAGCAGTGCATGAGGCAATTTCCCGTTGGCATAGTTCAGGGCGTTTTCCAGCCAAGGCCAATCGTCGGTTGCCTGACTTCTGAACTGATCGAAAATCCGGTCGGCAAGAACGTTCCGGATCCTGCGCACATCACTGTCGCCGGAAAATTTATTCAGGTAGGCGTGCATGCCAACCAGGCAGAAAGCGATCGCACGGGGCGAATGAAAATTCTCGGCAGCCGGCAGTGCCTTGTTGAAAAGGGTTGTGCTCATGGCCAAATGTCCGGGATCGTCAAGAAAAGCGACGGCTTTACCGATGCACCAGAGCGCTCTGCCATGGGCGTCCTCGGACCCGGTCTCCTCCACCCATTGCCGCGAATAGGTCATAAAATTGCGAAAGCGACCGTTTTTTTCATTGTAGGCATATAGAAGAAATCCGAGATAATGGCCGCTGAGAGAATCGAGCCCCAAGCCGTTGGTCGGCAGGTATTTTTGACCCATGGCGGTAACCAGCAGCGCCCTGGCATTATCATCGGTGCAGTAGCCATGGGTACGATCAGGGATAGTAAAATTGGCATGCTGCAGGATACCGGTATCATCGGTAAAGGCTTTCAGGTGATCAAGCTTGATCTCCGGAAGTTCAAAAGTCGTGATGGCTTTGATGTTTTCAACATAGGAATACCGGGGACGGGGGTGATGGGTGCGGTTTTGCCGGACTTCATTGAACACCTGAAGATATTTTAGGGATACTTCTCTCCAGATCGCTTCGCGGCTGAAGGTATAAGCTCTTTTGCGCATGGCGTGCCGCTCGACGTTGTTGTCCAGCAGGTCGATGATTTGTTCGGCGATGGCGTCCGGATTGTTGAAGGGCACGATTCGTCCCCGACCGTCGGCAAGCATCTCGGTGGCGTACCAGTAGGGCGTCGAAACGATGGCTTTGCCGGTGCCCATGGCATAGGCCAGGGTTCCGGAGGTGATCTGGGCTTCTTCGAGATAAGGGGTTACGTAGATATCGGCAATGCCAAGGAACTCGCACAACTCTTTAAGTTCCACAAACCGGTTTTGAAAAATGACCTGCCCACTGATATCGAGCTTGCGCGTGAGCTGCTGCAGCATGATCCGGTAGGCGTCCCCATGTGATTTCAGGATATGCGGGTGCGTAGCCCCCAAGATAATATAGGCCACATCCGGGTGCTTGTTGATGATCGCCGGCAGCGCGCGCAGTACATTTTCAATACCCTTGTTCGGGGAGAGCAGACCGAACGTGAGTAAGACTTTTTTACCTTCTACGCCGAACTTGTCTTTGTAGAAGCTTGAATCGATAAATGGGGTATCGGGAATGCCGTGATGGATAAATTCTATTTTGTCTTCGGGCACCGCATAGACATCCTTGAGGAAATCGGATGCCTTGTGGCTCATGACGACCAGTTTATCGGACAGATCGGATAACTTGCTCATGACGGCGCGATATTCCGGCGCGGGATCCTTCAACACCGTGTGCAGGGTCGTCACCACCGGCATACGCAAATCACCCAACAGTTTCAGCAGATGGCTGCCGGCCGGTCCTCCGAAAATACCGTATTCATGCTGCACGCAGACGATATCCGTCTGATTGATATTGAGGAATTGAGAAGCGGTGCGATAATCGCTCAACTTGTTCTGATTAATCTCGAAACGTACGTTGTCCGGATAAGGGTATCCCTCGGGTTTATCGTTCATGACCACCGCCCAGCAGTTGATATCCGGCGCTTCTACCGACAACCCCTCAACCAAATCCGTGGTGAAGGTGGCGATACCGCATTGGCGGGGCAAATAATTGCCGATGACGGCAACCGAGTTGATTCCTGCATAATACTTGATAACCGATGTCATGGCCGCCATCTATGCCTTTTTAAGTTGCCGTATGCCATATAAGAAGGTAATTGCGCCACCGGTTGCGCCGAGCAGACTCCCGATTAAGCTGTTGTCGGCAAAAAGATTTATCCTTTCAAAAACAAGTCCGCCGATCAGCGCACCAACCATGCCGGTAATGATGTCTACCGTCACGCCAAAGTCTTTACCGGTCATAAACTGTCCGGCAAGCCATCCGGCCGTCATGCCGATTAATATCATCCAAAGATATTCCATGTTGATTTTTCCTCGTGCAGGTTTAGATTACGCCTTCTGTAAAACATTCTTTACTGTGCCGTTGTGTTTGCCTTTTTGTAGCTACGGATCCTGCCTTGTCGAAACATTAATTCTTCGAAAGCAACGATAGCGTAACTGCAACCGTGCTATTTCCCCCGAACGGCGTAAACGGCTTCCATGCCCTCCGATTGATGGATCGTGTGAATCTGAATCCCATGCGGTTCGGCCAACAGACTCTTGGTCCCCAGCAAAATGCCGAACATGTCGGACCGTAGATGTTGATCCAGATCTTTTCGAGTTTGCCACTCTTCGAGAAGGTTCAGAAGGTTGCTGTCTTCCAGATTACAAAAAAGCGCGTAACTCAGACAGCCTTCCGCATTCTCCATGGACCCGACCATCGAAAGAATCGTTTGTATCAGTTCCTTCTGTTTTTCCGGTAGTACATGCATGGTAATGCGAACAACGATCATGGCGGCGATCTCCCGGCAATGCCAGTTATTTAAGGTTTCTCGATGATTTCAAGCCGCGAGCGTGTCTTGGCCTTGGAGGAGGCCGCATTTAAAAGTGTCCGCAGCGCGTCTGCCGTTCGTCCTTGCTTGCCGATGATTTTGCCGATGTCTTCCTTGGCGACACGAAGCTCGACAATTGACGTATGCGATCCGTTGATTTCGGTGACGAATACGGCACCGGGTTGATCCACCAGGGCCCGGGCAATGATTTCAATCATTTCTTTCATTAGTGACCGCCTTTTTCGGTTTGAACCGTGTTGAGAGGGGCATGCATCATTTCACCCTATCGCGGATAGCTTGCCGCTGACGAAGATACGGATCCCATGCAACGATACCCATCAATTCCATACTCAAGATTTATGCCGGGCTTGGTAAATACCGTGAATTAGCGGTATTGGCTTGATTTAATGGGGAATAGGGATCGAATGGATGAGGAAAGCAGATCAAAAGCAGATAATGAGATTGGCCGTATATGACCATTGATCATATGCGACCACTGTTTATGGCTTGCGGATATCGAGCTTACGCATGCGGGCGCGCAAGGTGCTGCGATCGAGGCCGAGGATTTCAGACGCACTGTTGTTGCCGCTGACTTTCCAATGGGTTTGTTCAAGCACCCGCAGAATATACTCCCGCTCCACGTCCGCAAGGGTCCGGTTTGTGTTTGTTAACGCTTTTTGTTTTTTTTTGAGTTCATCCACCAGATGCAGTTTGGAACCCGACGAGTTGATCACCGCCCGTTCGAGAACATTTTCGAGTTCACGGATGTTGCCGGGCCAATGATAGTTCTGCAACGCTTCCATTACATTCACTGGAACCATGCCAATGGCTTTTCCCATTCTTTTTGAAATCTTATCCATAAAATAATTGACCAGCAAGGGAATGTCATCCCTGCGCTCCCTAAGCGGCGGCATGGTGATCGGAAAAACATTCAGCCGGTACCAAAGATCCTCCCGGAACGTGCCCTTGCGGACCTCCGCTTCCAGATTGCGATTGGTGGCGGCAATGATGCGCACATCGACTTTTATCGTATCTGAGCTGCCCAGGCGCTCAAACTCGCCGGTCTCGATCACCTGAAGCAGCTTGGGCTGCAAATCCAGGGGCAGCTCGCCGATTTCATCCAGAAACAGGGTCGTGCCATTGGCGATCTCGAACCGTCCCAACCGCCTGGAATGCGCATTGGTGAAGGCGCCTTTCTCATGGCCGAAAAGCTCACTTTCAATGAGGTTTGAAGGTAGCGCGGCACAATTCATTTTCACCAGAGCTCGATCCTTGCGTGAGCTCAATCCGTGAATCGCCCGCGCCACCAGTTCTTTGCCGGTTCCGGTTTCTCCGAGAACCAACACATTGCTATCCGTGGCGGCGATTTGCTCGACCTTGTAGAACACATATTTGATTTCATTGCTTTGGCCGATGATGTTTTCATGGTCGAATTCCAGCTTGATCTCTTCCTGCAGATAGGCTCTCTCGGCCTCAAGCTGGTTTTTGAGTTTTCTGATTTCAGCGGTTCGTTCCTCAACGAGTTCCTCAAGGTGTCGTTTATGATATTCGCGTTCGGTCACATCTTCGATGGCCAACAGAATCATATCGGCCTGGTTGTCCGCGCCATAGATCCGTCTGGCATTCAGATGCATGATCTTGGGGCCGATGGTTTCAAAGGTATGTTCCACCTCAAAATCATGAAAAGAGGTATTCTGAGGAAGGATCTCTTCCAGCAGTTTCCTGAGCCGGGGGATGTCCCACTGCCGGTTGCCCAGGTCATAGATCAGCACGCCTTCGGTCTCGGCGGGCTTGACATTGAATGTTCGATAAAATGTATGATTGGCCGTTACGACTTTCAGATCGGGATCAAGCACGATCAGGGGCTCACGGATCGACCCCAGAATCCTGTTGTGAATTTCCAGAAAGGTTTTTTTCATCGCTGATCTATGCTGTCAGTTGACTTGATGGTTAGCTTTTTATCAGGCAGTTGCTGGCTATTGGGTATCAATTCAATTATTTTAGTATAGTTTTCTTGTGAGCGCAACCGGGCATGGACACCCCGAAGACGGGCATCCATGGAACCTAAAGCTATTTTAACTTGTAAATACAGATACTTTTCCCCCTATATCGCGTTTGGTTTCGTTCCGTGGCAACGATTCCGTGTTGGGAGCCAGGTTTCTGAAACAAGATCGCCAGAACAGGTTTGCAGCTTCTCGTTTTGAAGCACCTTGACAAGGTGGCTCGGCATACGTATTTTTTTGTATTATCACTTCTTACGACATCTTTCTTTTCTATTTTTCAACGTGCATCGATTGCGATATTGACCTGAATCGGGTTCCACGCCAGTGAAGCACATTGCATCCCTTCATATGGGTGCGTTTAAACGATATTTTAACGCCAGGGCGCAGGCTCTTTGATCCAGCCGAGATTTCCAGACGGAACAAATCTCGGTGTGAGGTTGGCTGCTTTGGGGAAACATTATTAGAAAGGAAAAATGGAACCATGAAACTCAGACCATTACAGGATCGTATTTTAGTTCAACGCGTCAAAGAAAATGAAAAATCAAAAGGTGGGATCATCATCCCGGATACGGCCAAGGAAAAATCAATTGAAGGCACAGTGATAGCAGCAGGCAATGGCAGACTCAGCGAAGCTGGAAAGCGAATAGCGCTTGACGTCAAGAAAGGCGATCGGATTCTATTTGGTAAATATTCGGGTACTGAGGTGAAAATCGAGGGAGAAGAATACCTTATCATGCGCGAGGATGACGTGCTTGGCGTCGCCGAATAAAAACGAATAGGGAGGATAGGACAAGATGGCTAAGATAATAAAGTATGACATGAAAGCCCGCGAAGCGATGCTCAACGGTGTCAAGGCGCTTGCCGATGCAGTGGTTGTCACCCTGGGCCCCAAGGGCAGAAACGTAGTCATTGACAAATCTTGGGGATCCCCGACGGTCACCAAAGACGGCGTCACCGTAGCCAAGGAGATCGAACTGGAAGACCGATTTGAAAACATGGGCGCCCAGATGGTCAGGGAAGTCGCCAGCAAAACAAGTGACACGGCCGGTGATGGTACAACCACGGCCACGCTTTTGGCCAGAGCGATTTACGAACAGGGACAAAAGATGGTGGCTGCCGGCAATGATCCCATGGCCATTAAACGGGGAATTGATGCCGCGGTTGAAGTCGTTGTCAAAGAACTGCATAAGTTGAGCAAGCCCACCCAGGATCAGCGCGACATTGCGCAGGTTGGCACCATTTCGGCGAACAATGATGAAACCATCGGCAACATCATTGCCGAAGCCATGAACAAGGTTGGTAAAGAAGGGGTCATCACCGTTGAAGAAGCCAAAGGTATGGAAACAACCCTTGAAGTTGTTGAGGGCATGCAGTTTGATCGAGGATACCTGTCTCCCTATTTTGTGACCGATGGAGAAAAAATGGTTGCCGCTTTGGAAGATGCCTTCATTCTGATCAATGAGAAAAAAGTCAGTCACATGAAAGATCTTTTGCCTATTCTTGAGCAGGTCGCCAAAATGGGCCGGCCTTTATTGATCATTGCAGAAGATGTGGACGGGGAGGCCCTGGCCACCCTGGTGGTCAATAAATTGAGAGGCACCCTTCAGGTCGCCGCGGTAAAGGCGCCGGGTTTCGGCGACAGACGAAAAGCCATGCTGGAAGACATTGCCGTTTTAACCGGTGGTCAAGTGGTCTCCGAGGATTTAGGGACCAAATTGGAAAATTTAGCGGTTGCCGACCTCGGCCAGGCCAAACGGATCAACATCGATAAAGACAACACCACCATCGTCGACGGCGCAGGTTCGCGCTCGGCCATCGAGGGCCGGGTGAAGCAGATTCGTGCCCAGATCGAAGAAACCACCTCCGACTACGATCGGGAAAAACTGCAGGAGCGTCTGGCCAAACTGATCGGTGGTGTGGCCGTGATCAATGTCGGTGCGGCAACCGAAACCGAAATGAAAGAGAAAAAAGCCCGTGTTGAAGATGCGCTCAACGCCACCCGTGCAGCTGTGGAAGAAGGGATCGTACCGGGCGGAGGTGTCGCGCTGGTTCGCTGTCTGGCCGTGCTGGAGAAAATAAAAATCAAAGCGGATCAAAAGCTGGGGGTGAAAGTCGTCATGCGCGCCATGGAGGAGCCCCTTCGTCAGATTGCTAAAAATGCCGGTGCCGAAGGTTCTGTCGTGATCGATAAAGTCAAAAACGGCGAGGGCGCTTTTGGTTACAATGCCCAAACGGACACCTATGAGGATCTGATGAAAGCCGGCATAATGGATCCGACCAAAGTGGTCCGCTTTGCCCTGCAAAATGCAGCCAGTGTGGCTTCATTGATGCTGACCACCCAGGCCATGATCGCAGAAAAACCCGAAGAAAAAAAGCAGATGCATCCGGGGACTCAAGGAATGGGCGGCGGCATGGGTGGGATGATGTAACTTCAGGCATTCCATGGTTTTCATGGTGGACCTGAAAGGCTGAAATGCAGACTTGAGCTGACAGTTCCCGATGTTGTGGTTGTCACTTCAAGACCATACCAACACCATTCAGTTGGATGTCGAGAGTATAACCCTCTCCTATAATGACATCACCCGAATCATATTCGTCATGCCGGCGACCCAGACAGGGTTGCCGGCAGTGATGACAGCTGTGTCCCCTTCAATCAAATCGCCTGTTTCAACCGCCTTTTTGGATACCTTTTCGATCAGATCATCCGTATCCCGATGGTTCAAAATCATGCGGGGGTATATCCCACGGAAAAGAGAGAGTTGCCTCAAGGTGGGCTGGCTGGGCGTAAAGGCAATAATCGGTTGCTTGGGCCTGAATCTGGAGATGTGTATGGCTGTCCGGCCGGACCGTGTCGGCGCTAAAATCGCAGCTGCATCCAGGTGGTCCGCCAAAACGCAGGCCGCATAGGTCACCGCGTCCGAAATCTCCTTTTCCGGCACCATTTTCAGGTACCGATCATGGGGATAGGTTTTTTCCGCTTCGGCAACGATGCGAATCATATAGTGAAGCGCTTGAACCGGATAATTCCCTGTCGCCGTTTCTTCCGAAAGCATAACGGCATCCGTTCCGTCCAAAACGGCGTTGGCGACATCCGAGGCCTCGGCTCGGGTTGGTCGTGGCGCGTCTACCATGGATCGCAGCATCTGGGTAGCCGTAATAACCGGTTTTCCCAAAGCATTGGCTTTTTGAATCAGTCGTTTTTGGATGCCGGGCACTTCTTCCAAAGGTATCTCCACCCCCAAGTCACCTCGGGCCACCATGATTGCGTCCGCAGCATCCAGGATGTCGTCGTAATGATCGATGGCCTCATGCTTTTCAATTTTGGCGATGACCGGTGTATGCTTGTTTTCCCGGCGGATGATTTCTTTTATGTCCTGAATGTCTGCTGCCGTCCTGACAAATGAAAGCGCGACATAATCCACATCAAGACCCAGGCCAAAATGCAGATCGTCACGGTCTTTGTCCGTCATGGAAGGCATGAGAATACTTCCGGTCGGCAGATTTATCCCTTTGTGAGACGTAAGCACCCCGCCCGTAATGATCTCACAGTGGATTTCAGCTCTGCTTACCGATGTAACCCGAAGTTCCAAAAAACCATCTGCGAGCATTATCCGATCCCCGTCCTTTACTTGTTCGTTTAAAAGCGGATAAGAAACCGATATGCGCTGTTGCGAACCCGCAACGGTCTGCGAGGTAAGAATAATATGACGTCCCGGTTCCAATCGAATCCCTGGATCAGGGATAACCCCCACCCGGATTTTTGGTCCTCCGAGATCCTGTAATATCGCAACCGGTTTGCCCAGCTCTTCGGCGATTTTCCTGATGACATGGATTTTTTTCTCATGGTCAACGTGTGTACCGTGAGAAAAATTCAAGCGGGCAATACGCATGCCGCCTGCAATCAATTCTCTAATGATCTCAGGCGTGTCACTGGCGGGTCCGATGGTACAGACAATCTTCGTTTTTGGCAGGGTGATGGCCACAATAACGCTCCTGTTATCTCAGTTCTTTACAGGCGTTGACATCCAGTAATCATTCAGGAATGAACAGCAACGTCTATACCTTTGATAGGTCAACCCTCGGCAAAATTGCTTCGACATCCGCACGATGACAAAGCCCGGTACCAGGCGTTTGCGCGGTTGCCGTTCCCGCGGCACAGGCCAGCCGCATGCAGTCCGCAAGGTCTTTTCCCCGGGAATGCCCCAGCACGAAACCTCCCACCACCGAATCCCCGGCGCCCACGGTGCTGTCTACCTCGACCGGTGGTGCAACAGCCTTGATTCTTTGTTCGACTGAAGATAACAGCAAACCCGCCTTTCCCCTCGAAACAAGGACATATGAAATTCCTCTGCTGTGGATTTGTTCACAAAAGCCAAGAATTTCCGATTCGGTTTGCAGCTGTGATTCCTTCAATAATTTCCGGGCAATTAATCAATGCTTTTTCAGAATGGAATCTCTCATTTGATTAATTTTGTCCTTGGTCTTGTTGGCCCTGAGATTCATTCGACTAAATGTTTCCATGCCCTTCCCATAAACGATTTCCTGAAATCGACGACGCTGATCACCTATTCGTTTCATGCTTTTCATAGCCGTACCTTTAATCTTGTCCATTAATGTTTCTATCATAGCGTCCTCCATTCATGTTTTATCGATATTTCCTCGGTTTTTTTTCAAGTAAATATTTTGTTAATATCCACATTCGATACATCATCGATGTATTTGACAAGAACCCGAAGGCTGTTCCCATGAGCTGATATGATCACCCCTGTGCTTGAGCGAACCTCATTCTGGACGATCCACAGGGTCCGGGTCGCCCGTTTGAGCACTGATTGGTTAAAGAATAAAGTCGGTCGCCAAAAATTTGCTTTTGTGTTCCCGCACGATGCGGGTGATGATCTGTTTGTTCAACTCCGTCTGTTTGGCGGCAACCAGGGTTCGAATGGAAAAAACCCGCAAGGCGTCGGATACGGAAAGCGTTCCTTCAGCTGAATCCTTGCGCCCCGTGAAAGGAAAGGTGTCCGGCCCGCGCTGGCACTGGCAGTTGATATTGACCCGGCAGACCTGGTTGACCAGCGGGTCGATCAATCGAGCGATCCGGTCCGGGTCGCTGCCGAAAATGCTGACTTGCTGGCCGTAGTTGGACTTGATCATGTAAGCGATGGGCTGGTCTATGTTGTCGAAAGGCAGCACGGGAACCACCGGCCCGAACTGCTCTTCATGATAGACTCTCATTTCGGCGTTGGCCGGATAAAGGACGGCAGGAAAAAAGAAGCTACCGCAATGCGTTCCTCCGGACGGATTCACGATCCGGGCACCTTGGGCAACAGCGTCCGACACCAGTTCTTGCAGGTAATCCGTCTTGTCTTTTTCCGCGACCGGGGTTATGAAAACCCCTTCCTGCCATGGCATTCCAAAAGGAAGGGCGTTAACCGCCGCGGCAAGGCGGTCGAGAAACGCGTCTGCAATGCCGGCCTCCACAAAAATAATTTTAATTGCCGTACAGCGCTGCCCGTTGAAGGAAAGGCAGCCGAGTAAACATTCCCGGACAGCCAGATCGAGATCGGCACCTTCGAGCACAATGGCCGGATTCTTGGCCTCCAGTCCCAGCACACAGCGCAAGCGATTGGGGTGAGGGTGCAGTTTTTTCAAGGCATTGGCTGTCTTGCTCGTTCCGATCAACCCCAGTACGTTGATCTTGCCGGATGCCATAAGCGGGGGAATCAATTTTCTCCCCTCGCCATAGATGATGTTGATCACCCCTTGCGGAAAAACATCGCAAAAGGCCGCCAGGAGCGGTGCGTATAGCAGCGCACCGTGCTTGGGTGGCTTCAGAATCACGGTGTTGCCCATGAGCAGTGCGGGTATCAGTGTCGTGAAAGTCTCGTTGAGCGGATAGTTGAACGGTCCCATGCAGAGCACCACACCCAGGGGAGCGCGTCGGATCTGGCCGATGATTCCCTCCTCGATGGTGAACCGGGAAGAATTGCGGTCCAGGTCTTTCATTGCGGCGAGGGAATCGTTGATGTATTGAATGGTGCGGTCGAACTCCTTAAGCGAATCCTGGAGCGATTTGCCGACCTCCCACATCAGAAATCGCACGGTCCGATCCTTTGCTTCGATCATCCGGAAAACGAAGCGCTGCATGTGATCAATGCGCTCGGCTACTGACAAGGTAGGCCACAACCCCCTTCCGTGATCATAGGCGGCAACCGCCGCATCCAGGGCCTGTAACGCTTCCACTTCCGCCAACAGCGGATATTCACCAATGGGAAAAGGCTTCGGACCGTTATCGTTTGCCACCCAAACGGGCGAGAACACCTCCTGGCGCGGGCCGTCCCATACCTGAATCTCACCGTTGACGAGATAACCGGTCTGAATGCAGGGAATATCCTTTAAATGGGCTTGCGGTATATCGGTGGTTCGCGGAAACAGGTTTTGGTTTTTGATCAAATTGTCTTTCTTCATTTTTTTCCTTTTTCCAATTTCCATATCTCTAATTTGTCAATCATTGGTTTTCATGCGAATGCTCAACAACGGAATGGGGCGCCGGCAGAACATTTTCTCGGCGGTGGAGCTGAAAAGAACGTCTGCCAAAAATGTCAGGCCGCATACCAAAGCACGAGGAAGTAATGACATGTGGTACCGGTGATGACAAATAGATGCCAGATCAGGTGGCCATAGGGTATTCGCGAATCCGCTGCAAAAAATGCCACGCCGACGGTGTAGGACAAGCCGCCCGCAATCAATAAGAACAGGCCCGCAGTCGGCATGTTGGAAAGCAGCGGTTCTACCGTTATCACGGCTAACCACCCCATCACCAGATAAAGGGCCGTCGATAAAATGGGGTGTGAGGCCTTATAGATAATTTTCAGCGTTATTCCGGCGACAGCCAACCCCCAAACCAATCCGAAGAGCGTCCAGCCGGATGCGCCTCGGAGGATGCCAAGGGTCAACGGGGTATAGGTGCCGGCAATAAGAATAAAGATCGCGGAATGCTCGACGATTCGAAAACAGCGCTTGACCTTGCCAACGGGCCATGAATGGTAGATCGTGGAGGCGAGGTAAAGAAGGACCATGGAGGCGGCGAAGACAATCGTGCCGACAATGAATCCGGTATCCCCATGGCGCAATGTATGAATGATGAGAAATGGCGTTCCGATGAGCGCGCCGAACAGCCCTATGCCGTGACTGATACTGTTGGCGATCTCTTCGCCCTGGGACTGCATCTGCTTAAGATTTGAAAGAGTCGATTCCACGTCACTTCACGCTCCCTTCATCGCACACTGCGCCGGCTCGGCTTCGAGAGACGGCGTTATCCGATAATGTTTCCGAATCGGGCCCCCCCTCCGAAATGAATGACCAGCCGATTGTCCCCTGCATCCATGTCTCTTTTTGCCTCAAAACCCAGCTTTTTTCCCAGCGTGAGCATGTTCTTGTTTTCCTTTAAAACGATGCCATGAACCGTTTTAAAGCCTTGTCTTTCGGCAATTAAGAGGCATTTTTCCAGCAGTTTTCCCCCAATGCCCCGGCCTTGCCAGACATCACCAACCAGAACGGCAAATTCTCCCGTCTTGCCATCCGCATCGCCGATAATCCTTGCGACTCCCAGGATGTTGTCGGTTTGCGCCTCTTCATCGATGGCCACAAGGGCAATCTCACGATCGTAATCGATCTGGGTGAACCGCGCCAGCATCTCGGGATTCAGTTCTTTCAACGCGCCGAAGAAACGATAGTAAATTGACGTGGGCGAAAGCGTCTTGAACAAGGCCGTGAAAAGGGGGGAGTCCTCGGGTTTAACGGGCCGGACAAAAATGCGGTGCCCATCGACGCTGACCATGTGGGATTCATCCTCCTCCGGATAGGGGCCGATCACCAGATGCAGGGAGGAGGGCATCGCGAGCGGTGAAACGAGAATACGGGCATCGACTGCCACGGGTTTGCCGTCCTTGATCAGAACGGGATTCATGTCCAGTTCGGCGATGTCGGGGAAATCGATGAGCAGTTGCGAGAGCCGGATGATCATTTCTTCCAGTCGCTGCATGTCTGCGGCGGGACGGTTGCGGTATCCTTGCAAGAGTGAATAGGCCCTGGTTTCCTGCATCAGCCGCCGGGCCAGCAAACGGTTCATGGGGGGAAGCCCCAGGGATCGGTCTTTCAACACTTCCGTGTAAATACCGCCCATGCCGAACAGAATTACCGGGCCGAAATTGGGATCGCGCTTGGCGCCCAGCAGGATTTCATAATCCGGGTTTGAAAAATAGGGCTGAAGGGTCACGCCCTCGATGCGGGCATCGGGTTTGTATTGGCCGGCCGACGATACGATTTGACGGAAAGCCTCATCAATCTCCCCATCGCCGCGCAGGTCCAGCCGAACGCCGCCGGCATCGGTTTTATGGGCAATATCCGGTGAGTGCAGTTTCATGACCACCGGGTATCCGAGTTCCCTGGCGATCCGCGCGGCTTGCGCCTCGGTCGTGGCGATTTGCGTCCTGATCATGGGCAGGCCGTAGGCCGTGAGGATGTCGTTGGAATCCGATTCCGACATAAATCCCTGGTCCGGCGCACCGGCGATCAGCCGGCGGGCCTTCTCCTGATCAAACGCCATGTCTCCGGCTATTTTCGGAGGGACTTCCAACAACATTTCGAGATTCCTGGCATATTCGACCATATAAAGAAACGCCCGGACCGCCCGTTCCGGCGTGTCATAGGTCGGGATTCCCGCGGCATTCAACACGTCGACGGCAGGGGCGATGCGTTTGCCGCCCATCCAGCAGGCAAATACCGGAAACCGGCGTTCCTGGACCGCGGCGGCCAGTGTCTCGGCTACGGAAAGGGGGTCGGTCAGGGCCTGGGGCGCAAGGATGACCAGCGCGCCGTCGAGCTTTTTCGAGTTGAAGCAGATCGCCAGGGCGCGGCCGAACCGCTGCGGCGAGGCGTCACCGAGGATGTCGATGGGGTTGCCGCGGCTCCAGAAGTCCGGCAGGAAGGCATCAA
The DNA here is from genome assembly GCA_963674765.1 of uncultured Desulfosarcina sp. Taxonomy (GTDB): domain Bacteria; phylum Desulfobacterota; class Desulfobacteria; order Desulfobacterales; family Desulfosarcinaceae; genus Desulfosarcina. Next base: position 6,938,253 of record OY771548.1, read on the forward strand.
AGGCCTGCATCGTTTCGGGGTCAAGGGGGGCGGGCTCCTGACCATGGCGGGCGAGCGTGTCCGTCGCCATCACACCCGGGCCTCCGCCGTTGGAGAGGATAGCCAGCCGGGGGCCGCGCGGCCGCGGTTGCTTGGCCATCAGTTCCGCGCAGTCGAAGAGTTCTTCGATGGTATCCACGCGCACAATGCCGGCGCGCTTGAAAGCGGCGTCATAGACCGCATCTTCTCCGGCCATGGCGCCCGTGTGGGAGGCTGCGGCCCTCGCACCGGCGGGACTCCTGCCGGACTTGAGAACGATGATGGGTTTGATCCGGGACACGGAACGCGCGGCACTCATGAATTTACGGAAATTGGTCAGGTTTTCGATATACAATAGAATGCTTTTGGCCGAGTAATCATTGCCGAGAAAGTCGATCATGTCTCCGAAATCGACATCCAGCATGGAGCCGATGCTGACAAAATGGCTGAAGCCGATGCGTTCCTTCAACGCCAAATCGAGAATCGCCGTACAGATGGCGCCGCTCTGGGATACAAAGGCCAGGTTTCCACCCACGGGCATCTCGGCGGCAAAGCTGGCGTTGAGGTTCACTGCGGGACGAATAATGCCCATGCAGTTCGGTCCCACGATACGTAGCCCGCCTTCATTGGCGATATGCCGTATCCTTTCCTCAATCTTCCGGCCCGCTTCACCGATCTCCTTGCCCCCGGCCGAAATGATGACGGCGCCGCCGACTCTTTTTTCGACGCATTCAGCGACGATATCGGGCACGCTATGCATCGGCGTGGCGATAATCGCCAGGTCCACGCCCGTCTCCAGGACGGAAACCGATTCGAAGCACGCCTGCCCGTGCATGGTTTGGTATTTGGGGTTGACCGGCAGCACGGTTCCGGAAAACCGGCCGCCAACCAGATTTTTCATCAACGCGTTGCCGATGGTGCCCGCTTTTTCGCTGGCACCCACTACCGCGACGTGGTGCGGGTTAAAGATGCGGTTCAGATTGGTTTGGCTCATTTTTTTTCCTTGGCTATCCCATCCAGCGCATCGGCTGCTCGCTTTTCAGCTTCGTCGAGCAGGGCCTGTTGCTGGACCGCTAGTTTATCTGCTTCCACAACGACTGCCGTTGTAATCGGTGTCATCATTAGGCCAACTCGTATCTTATTGACCGGTAGCAGCGCGAATTTCTTTAGGCGATTTATGGACCTTTCCCATCCATTTGCCTTCGTGATCAGGAAGACTATAAAGCCACACTTGTGTTTAAATGTCTAAATTCATAATTTAAAAAAAGAAGCTGATCGGTTACGGTAATGACATTGTTTACAAGATTAGATACTCAATTCTCATGCCAGTGCCACAATGCCTCACGAATGTTATATAACCTTTCGGTTTATATGAAAATTCGGTTTTCCAGACCCTGGATATGGGGTTGGAAATCGGCGCAGCCTGATGGTCATATTTAACCGTTGGTTATATTCAACCCTATTCCATCTGACTCAATCGCAGTTCGCGGCAACGGGCTGCGATTCGGTCGTTTTTTCCTCCTCATCCGATTCCAGCCGCAACCGACGTGCGTCGATGTCCGCCAGCAGCTTCTCGTAAACCGACTGGTCGAGAAGGCCTTGCCGGAAGGCATCGATCACATGGTTCTTTTCCGTGAGCAACAGATGTCGGCGGGCCCACCGGGATTCCTGGGCCACAATCGCCGTTCGATCGAGTTACAAGATACCCATCCGGCCTTGCTCCGCAGCAATCCACCGGGTATATTCAGGATCAAAATGGTCTCGGTTTACATCGTCTACTACTCCGGCATCCGACGAAGGTCTTTCTCCTCCCTTGCATACAAAGCAAGCTCGGCTTCAAGCGCTTCGTACACGCGCTCCAATCGCGTGTCGATCCGTGCACGGTCATGGGCGGACGCGAGGGTGCGGTCGGCCAGTTCGGCGATCCAACGCACGTGAGCGCCAAGCGCCTGCCGCCGGTGAGGGCTGGCCGTCAGGCCGGCGATGGTTTGAAGCGCCCCGAGCATCCGCAACATGATGGCGACATCGCCTTTGGCGTTGCTTCGAATCTGATCGAACGCTACGGCCAGCAAGCTTTCAAAACCCGGCCCCTTGGCGATCACGCGCAGTTCTCCATCCTCGTATCGCCGCGATGAGGGGATTTGCAGAGGTGCTATCCGCGATAGAATCGTCGTCAGATAATCCACGCACATCACGGCCGTCGTTGTGTCGTTGATACCGGGAGAGAGTGCTTTCAAGGCCACATCCACGATCTGCCGAACGCCGAAGGCCGCGTCCTGATCCACCGTGCGGTGGCGGCTGATGCTGAAAGCCGCCTGCACGGCAGCAATCGTCTCTTGATCCGGTGGGTCCTCCAAGGCCAGTGAGGCCAGCATGGTGTTCTGAACAACGAACTCGCCGATGCCGTGCTCCATCCTCACGATGGTTTTCCTGTCACGCGCCAGGCGCAGAAGCGCTGCGTTGTTAACGCTCTGAATATAACCGCTCTGCATGGCCGGGACGATGCGCCAATACCGTTTGGATAGAGGGTACAGCGTTTGGTCATCATCGTCTTCGCCCGGCCCTTGTCCAAGTCTTTCCGGAAAAAGCCGGTCAATGGACGCCATGGTTTCCTCGGCGACCGAGGCGATGATGCTGGAAGCCTGGATCGAGGAGGCGATATGATGAATGAAGAACATGAGGGTACCGACACCTCCGAGCGCCAGCATGAAGCCGAAGAAGACCGCCAGGCTTGGAACAAATGCGCCCTCGTCTCCGCCGCGGATGCTGCGCAACACGATCAGGCAATAGGTGAAAATGCCGGCGAAGATCCCGAGCACGACCTGCGTGACGCGACTGCGCATGAAGTTGCGCAGAATGCGCGAGGTGTATTGGCTCGAGGCCAGCGTCAGCACCACCAATATCATGGAGAACGTAACGCCCACCACGGACATCATCGAACCGGCAATCGTTGACATCATCACGCGCGCGCCTTCCGGACCGGCCCCAAACAGGCGTGGCCACTGGGCCAGCCATCGGTCGCTCCCGGCGGAGTCCGCCTCGATCAACACGGTTGCGAGAGCAATGCCGGCCAGGACAATCAGCGAGGGCATAAACCAAAAGCTTGATCGTAAATTGCTCCAAAGCTGGTTGAACTTATTCATGGGGCAACTCCTGTCTCCTGGGTGAAGAGCGCATCATCATCCATGTCGGAGAACCCGTGGGGGTGCTCGGTTTGCGGTTGCAGCTTCATTCGGTTTCTCAACACGTTATGCCGGGCGATCGGTATTGTTCCAGCACCGGCAAAGCGCCTTCGCGTCGGGGCCAAAACAATGAACCGGCTGCACGTGGCAGGCGCCCGATCCCAGAGCTTATACCTGCCGACCGCAGTTGCGGCGCACGGTGTCCACCGCCTTCAGTGTCAACGCCAGCCAGGCCAAACCCGCCGCGGCGGCTCCCAGCACATCACTCAGGTAATGAGCAGCCAAGTAGACGCGGCTGAAGCCGACCAGCAAAATCATGACAAACCCAACCGGGACCTTGATTTTGCCGCATATCGGACCCGACCTCTAATGCGCCGAGCTGTCCTGACAGGAAATTGACTGATTACTTTCACATTCGAACAGAAAGATGCGCTTGGTGCCCCATCTTCAGACCGCGTTATAGAGACGATATTGGTTTCGCCCTGCCTGTTTGGCTCGATACATGGCACTGTCGGCGTTCTTCAAAACGGTGTCGATATCCTGGCCATGATCGGGATAGATGGAGATACCGATGCTGCTGGTGATGATCAATGCGCGTCCCTCAAGAACAACGGTGTCCTGGAAAGCATCGATAATCTTCCGGGCAACATTAAGGGCCGTCTGGACGTCTTTTTGGTCTGGTAGCACGAGGACGAATTCGTCGCCGCCGAAGCGGGCAACGGTGTCTTCTTTCCGGAGGATCCCCGTTAATTTTTCCGCAACCACCTGCAGCAGCAGATCTCCGATATGGTGGCCGAGGGTATCATTGATCTCTTTGAACTTGTCTATGTCGAGCATCATGAGCGCCAGCTTTTTCCGATTTCTATCGGATAGGATCTTGGCCATGTTCAAACGATCGCTGAGAAGCATTCGGTTCGGCAGACCTGTCAGGGAGTCATGATAGGCGAGCCGCTTGATCTTTTCTTCCATTTCCTTCCGTGTCGTGATGTCCTCGATAGCCAGCAGAATGATCTGCGCCTTTCCAATACCCCGTTCAATCTGCCGGGCATTCAGAAGCATGATGCGTCTGCCGATGGTGGCGAAATCGTGAACAACCTCATAGTTGTCAAAGAATGCCTTTTGGGGAAGGATGGTTTCCAGCAATTCCCGCAGCTTGGGGATATCCCACTGCTTATTGCCCAGGTCGTATATAAGCTGGCCCACGGTCTCCTCAGGCTTCACCTTGAAGACGCCATAGAATGAACGGCTGACAGAAACCACCCTTAACTCCTGATCCAGGACGATTAATGGTTCACGCACGGTATCGATGATGCTTTCGGCGTATTCCAGGGATTTTGTCTCAATTTTTCCCCCTCCCATTCCATGTCTCCTGGTTATTGGTTCGACTTATCGTTGCCAATGATTTCAGAGGACTGAATCACGGTTTTTTTTTCGGCAATACCAGTTCCGGTGACCCTTTGTGTTGTTTTTCGAGCTTGTCTTTTGCTTTCTTCCGCTGTTTGTTTCTGTTTTGTTTTTGGCTTTTATGTTTGTCTTTTTTACCGCCCTTGTCTCCCATGACCGTGCTCCTTTTTGGAGTTTGTTTTTCTGGTTGTATTGATATTATTTGATTTAATTGAGAAGCCGAGCAATTCATATGGAGATTGGTCGACTTTTTTTTATGGGCATATAGTCGGCAATATTTTTGTGGATAGGCCTACGGTGCTTGGGTTGGTGAAATCAAGACATCGATCCGCCGGTTAATGGCACGACCCTCAGGTGTTGTATTCGGAGCCAACGGTCGATCCGGACCAAATCCCGCCGCCTGAATATGATTTTCCGGGAGTGTCTTGTTGGCGACCAGATAAGTTTTAACGGCCCCGGCACGTTTTAGGGACAGTTCATGGTTTATTTGGGTAGAGCCGGAGCTGTCGGTATGACCCTCGATTGTCACTTTCGGCTGGTCGAAGGTCTGAATGGCCCGCTGAACTTTGCTGAGCAACGTATAGTTTTCCGGGGTAAGGGTGGCTTGGCCCACGGGAAACTTTATACCCCTCAGCCGAATGACCAAATTGCCACCCTGTTTGTACACCTCTGCCTCGTCAGCATCAAAATAGCGTTGAACGGTATTAAATTGTTCATTGAACGCGCTTTTTGCAGAAAGTCTGTCTTTGGCATCCGCCTGCTCTTGGGAGACACCTTGAACACCCGTAAGTTGCTGTTCCAAAACTGCTATTTCGTGCTGGAAGTTCGTCTTTTCCTTTTCAAGGGATAGATTATTCCGTTCCATGGTTCCGGCCGCAGCGGCCAACGCACCCAGTTGGGCGTCAACCGTTTTGTCCCGCATATCACCGGTGTTGAGGGCCTGTCCAAGTTGTGCGAACAGGTTCTCCACATAAATGGCGGATGATTCCGGAGTCATCGATTGAAACGTTTTGCTGCTCTCGCTGATCGCCATCAACCGTCGGGCCATGAACTCCGCGTGAAGATTTTTCTGGCTGATCATTTCCGCCTCATAGGGATTTTGCCCGGCATAGATTTCCGCCTCGTTCAAGGCTGTCTCCGCAACACCATAAGCCGACGGAGCGATCTTCTGGAGCTTTGCCTTGTCGGCATCGGCCATCATCTTCCGCGCATTGCCCAAGGCGCTTTTTTTAATGGCCATGATTTCCAATTTTCGAAATGCGCCTTGAACTTCCAGGGCATTCTTCTGTGCATAACTCAGGTTGTCGTTCTCAATAGACTTGGTGAGTTTCAGGTATTGTCTTTCAACCGCCATGTACGGCTCACCCAACCGATCGGCCCCCACCTTGAGAGCCTTGGTTCTAGCGTTGTTGGTTTCTCCAAGAATCGTCCGGGAGACCTGAGCAATCTCTTCAGCTTTTTTAAGGCTGTCGTTTCCTTCAGCGACATATTTTTCTATTGCAGACAGCTTGCCCCCTCTCTCCAAAGCTTGTTTCGCTATTAATAAAGAAGACTGTGCTTGATCATACAATCCTGGTGAAAGCACATTGACATCCTGGGACCGGGCGTCGGCCAGATCTGCTTCCAGTTGGCTCACCCATTGTTCTGGATTATTTGTTGGGTTACTCGCCATTTGTGCCGAAGCACATGCGCTAACGATAAAAAAAACAGAAAATAATAGAAAAATACGGTTTGTTGTCATCATTGCTTCCTCCAGAATAATTTTTGTTTTTCATTTTCGCAATGAAGCCGGATGGGGTCCATTGCGTCCAGAACGTAACACGGTTGCTAAGTTATCCCTAAACTACTTCAAGGAATCTTCCCAGGCCTTGAGTTCTTTTTCAGCTTCTTCGCGTTCGACGCCATGCTTTTCTTGTATTTTCCCCAAGAGTATATCCCGTTTTCCAGCAATGACGTCCGCATCGTCGTCGGTGAGTTTGCCCCACCGCTCCCTGACAACACCCTTGGCCTGCTTCCAGTTTCCTTTGATTTGATCCCAATTCATGGTTTTCCTTCCTTCTTGAGGAATTCGACACCCTTGGCGGTGCGAGTGATTTCGACCGCTTTATCGACTGCTTTTTGAGAATTTACGAAGCCGCTCAGCTGAACGGTGCCCTTGTATGTTTCAACACCGATCTGGAATGACTTGAGAAAATCATCCGTGGCCAGCATCGATTTAACCTTGGCCGTGACGACCGAATCGTCAACGTATTCCCCATGCCTTACTGTGTGGAAAGAATTCGAGAATCAAGGCATCACGAACGTCAGGCGGCGGTGATACCGCGGTCGGCAGGGGTTCAGGGAAAGCGCCATCGCGTTTCGGAAGATGAAAAGCAACACTAACGGGAATCGTCGTGCCGACATCTTCTAATTGCTATATAATCAATATTTGTGCCAGGTCCAGGCACTCACTGCAAAGACACCCATATTACTGATATTTTAGCGTAATTTTCAAAAAAAATATTCCGGGGTCACCGCTAATCGCCATCGGAAAAGGGTCATATTCAACCGGTGGTCTTATTTGACCTTTTTGGGAGGGGTGCGACCATGGCAGAACGTTTAGAGGTTATGTGTACTCCTTGTGTCGGCACCAGTACTTTATTTTGCCTTTCCCTGATCTGCGACTTCGGCCATCGCGTCTTGAGCAAATTCTCATTCGCAAGATAGTAATGACGTACACGCTTGAGATCAGAATCAAGCACGTAAACCAAAGGAATTCATGCAGGGATATTGAGTTCAATAATTTCTTTGTCCGCGATTTGGTCGAAATATTTGACGAGTGACCGAAGACTGTTGTATCCGCACCCCTGTTCAGACTTTAAAGATTTTCATCAACAAGGTTTCCGGCATGGCGTCATGCGATTCATTCTCTATCAAAAGTATTCTCTCGTCTTTTTCAATCATCCCAGCCCTGGCCAGAAAGCGAATAGCCATATCGGAAAAGGCATTTGTTCCATAAAGATTCGGTGGTTGCCTTCTATTGCGGCCAATTCGAAACGGGTCAAAACATCAAAATGGACTTTGCCGTCATACATCTTCTTTCGGCCGCGTGGTTTTGCGGACCGTGGTATCTATGACGCAGATAGGCGTCGCAGCGCATCTTGCCGATACTGTGAAGTCCTAAGCCGACGACACCATCGACAAACTTTACCTTTTGATAGAAACCATCATGAGTAAGATAACGGACCGTTGGCCAAAGTGCGTACCGATCCTGTTCGAGATGCTCCAGGTACCAATCCATCCGGGTTTTGTTCGGATCGTCAATAACTGGTGTCTGACGGGTGGATATAGGGTAAGCCGTGTTGTAGTCTACATCCACAATGGATATCGTGGAAATCTCAAGGCCCTTGGTTGCATTGTCTTTTTTTTGAATCGAAGAATTTACCAAGACAAAAGGTATGTTTGCCGTCGATGCTCATCTGAAAGGAGCATATGCAACCAGTGGTCACATATGACCTGTCGGGGACGTCTTTTGTATACCTTGCTGTTTTTCGTACCCGCTGAGCAGGGACGAGTCCTCCAAAGGCTCCGGCAGAAACAGTCCAAGGCTATGCTGTGGAAACCGGTCCAGGCGAGCGAAGGTTTTGGTGGGGCCGGGCAGGCTGCTGAGCTGCAGGGTTTTATAGAGGGCTTGTTCTGCTGCCTTGCTTTTGCAAGAAAGATTTAAACCACATGGCGCATCAATACTTTCTTTTGCGAATGATGTTGATCAGCAGCCACATGCCGAGCACTCCGGAAAACAGATACCCGATGACGCCCAGGGCCGGAAAACCGAACAGCAGGGGGTTGACGCCGGTGGTGATGATCATCGAGGAGCCGACAATCATGGCCGCGATGATGATGCCGAAGGTCACGCGGCTGGCCACATTTTCGAGGGTATGGATAAGTCCGGTAAGGTTTTCGTGCCGGAATCCCAGCGTCAGTTCATTGCGGTCGGCCTTACCCAGCAGGCTCTCCAGGCGACTCGGAATCTCCTGTTGCAAACTGAACAGTTGGGTAAAGGTAAATCGCAGCCGGCGTAACACCGATTCGGTGGTGTACCGCTGGGCCGCCAATTGGGTGATTTGCGTCTTGGCCTCGGCAACCACATCCAGCTCGGGGCAAATGCACCGGGCCGTGCCTTCGGCGGCCACCAGCGCCTTGATCATAATCACCATGTCCGGGGGCAGTCGAAGGCAATAGGTCCGCAAAAGATCCGTGATCGCCATGAGCAGCTGACCGATGTTCATGTCCTGGATGGGAACCGCGTAATGGAGGTCCAGGATATCCAGCAGGTCCCGCTCCAGGGCCCTTTGGTCGATGACCGCTTCGGCGTGGCCGATACGCAAAAGCGTGTGGACTATGGCTTCACCGTCTTTGTCCAAGACCGCCTGCAACAAACCGATGAGCTGGTGGCGGTCGCGTTCCGACAACCGGCCCGTCATTCCCCAATCAATCAAACACATGCGACCCTCCGGCATGATCAGGATATTGCCCGGATGCGGGTCGGCATGAAAAAAGCCGTGTTTGAGGATTTGATCGATGGCGGCAACGAGGCCCTGCCTTGCCAGCAATTCAGGATCGGCGATGGATTCGCGCTTGAAATCTTTCAGTTTTGCGCCCTGGATGAATTCCATAACCAGTAGGTGCTCCGAGCAATAGGTTTCATAAGCCTCCGGAATATAGACATCGGCCCCTTCGCCCGCATGGGTGCGCGCGATTTTCATGTGGCGTGCTTCTTTTCTAAAATCGAGCTCGCGCAGCAGGGTTTTTTTGATCAAGCGAACGAGATTGGGAAGGTCGAAGCTGTTGAGTTCTTCGACACGTTCGTGAAGCTGGTCCGCCATGATGGCCAGGATGTCCAGATCGGTGCGCATCTTGGCCCGAATATCCGGGCGTTGGACTTTGACCGATACGATACGCCCATCCGCTGCCAAAACACCGCGATGGACTTGGGAGATCGAAGCCGCCGCCACCGGCGTCACATCAAAAACGCTGAACGTCTCCTTTAGCGGCTTACCGGTGCTCTGCTCGATCGCCGCGCTGATCTGCGACATATCCACGGGCGCCACGTCATCTTGCAGTTTGCTCAGTTCTGCGATCAACCCCGGCGGCACCAAGTCCGGTCGCAGACTCGCCATCTGTCCGAACTTGACAACGGTCGGTCCCAGCTCTTCGCAGGCGTATCGAATTCTTTCAAAGGTGTCCAGCGGATGGTCGATGGGACTTTTCTTCCGCATGAACTTGGTCCCCGGAATGTTGAGACGGTCGACCAGATCGTCAAATCCGTATCTGAGCAGGACCATGATGATGTCTTTGAAACGCCCCAAGCTCGTTAATGTCTTCCAATCCATTGGACTTTCCTTTTTTTACTCTTTTGTGCCTTTTTTGTACCCCTTCTCGAACTCGGATTTTGCTTTGTTGAAGCTCATCTTCAGAATCTCCCATGAATTCTCAAGACCCTCTTTGAGGGCTTCCCATGCCCCCTCTCCAGCCTGTTGCATAGCCGATAGCTTGTCCCTGACATCATCACGATTGGCGCGCAAGTCATCCATCTGTTTTTGATATTCGATTTTTCCTTCCATTTTCTCCTGGTCGGCCTTGGCTGCCAGCTTGTCGATATCGGCATTCCACTCGTCCAACTGGGACTTCAATTTTTCCAAATAGGCATCTCTTTTTGCGCTCATCTTAATCCTCCTTTTGATTTGGTTTTAACTATTTTCTCCTGTTACACGGGTTCGGACATTAATGTGCCTATTCCTTGTCGAAACTATCCACGACCACCGCTCCCATCGAGGCGGGGAAAGAGAGCACCACGACGCGCCTGACGGCCACCCATGGCTCGCTGAAAATGGGCATATGGTCCAGGGCGGACAGCACGACGACCACGACCAGCAGCGTGATGCAGTAATCGATGAAGGTTCTCGCGAAAAAAGCGAAAATTCGATGCGTGATTCTGCCTTGAAAAATGTTGTGCAGGGAATACAAATTGACGAACAACAGCGATAGCACAACCAGAACGATAATATTGGCAGCCGGCAGTGTCCGGCCCAGATTCCAGGCCTCTTCGGAAAACGCCACGGGAACGCAAAGCGCGCACGCGCCAACCACGACCTGGATGATATCCTCGAAATTTGTCGTGCTCTGTTTGCTCATTTCCATTGCCGCATCCAACCGGCGGATAATTTTCTTTTCTCGATGTCGCCGGCGTCTCTCGACGCGGCTTCGGATTTGAAAAACGCTTTGAAAAGAGACGGGCCCAGCAGGCTGGTGATGGCGGCCAGCAGGATAATCGCGTCTTTGAAGGCCTCATTGATAAAGCCAAACTCAAGTCCGCTCATGGTGGCAACAATGATCAGGTAGTTGCCGATACTTGATCCCCTTATATTGTTTTAGCGCAGAAGCCATGGTTGGCGCCTTTTTCGATATGTTCATTTTCTTTTGGCTTCCAATTTTATCATTTTCAAAAAGAGTTGCAGGGATGTTCCCGTGCAAAAAATGTGGCTTTTATGGATTGGTAATCAATATTTGTGCCAGGTATCCAATGCTCCCTGTCAAGGTATCCATCTTTCTGATATATTAAGGTATTTAAAGAATATCAGTATTACGGCGCGGCCGTTGATAGTCATATTAAAGGGTCATATGCAACCGGTGGCCTTATTTGACCTTTTTGAGATGGTTGCGACCATGGCAAATGGCGGACCTGTCCTTTGGGCAGAACGCCGGTGCGGAATAAAAGACGGGAGAAAATATCCTACATTTTTTCGATCTGCAGAAAAAATCTTACCTTGACAAACAGAGGCCAAATAGAGGTTATGTATATTCCTTGTGCTGGGGCCGGTACTTTATTTTGCCTTTCCCTGATCTGCAACTTCGGCCATCGCGTCCTTGAGCATATTCTCATTCGCAAGATAGTAATGACGCACACGCTTGAGATCAGAATCAAGCTCGTAAACCAAAGGAATTCCCGTAGGGATATTGAGTTCAATAATTTCTTTGTCCGTGATTTGGCCCAAATATTTGACGAGTGCCCGAAGGCTGTTGCCATGTGCAACGATGAGAAGCCTTTTGCCTGATTTCATCTCTTTGGATTTGGTCGAGCTGGTCAAGAACCACCCAGCGCGTGTTTATCGCCCGTTTAAGCAGCGGCGTATACGCGGAATCGAATTGGAACCCTGCGTCACGCAGTGCTTGTCCAGCCTTGCGTGATTCGGCGATGCCTGCCTCTGCCAGGTCGACATCATGCCAGCCGGTAAATCGATTCTGTATGTTCCATTCACTAACGCTCCGCAGAACCAGTCAAAAAAGGCCGGGACACAAAACATGAAAACCAACAATAATGTTAGCCCCGGCCTTTTTGGTCTGCGATCTTACGATTGTTCGTAAGCTCTCAATTCTCGTTTTTAAAACTGGCTTACTTCTTGGTTTCTTCCTTACTTCCTTGCTTTCCTCCAGTCATCGGACCTTGACCAGAACTATTGCCCTTGCCCTTACCTTTACCATGACCGTCTTTCGGTCCCTGACCTTTGGGCCCAGTTCCATCTTTATTTGGCATATTCATCACCTCCTTTCTGCCGCTGGCGAACGATAGCGACCGCTGATTTGTCGTCGCCTGCATCCGCCTTGTTGGATGATCTTAATTATTATGGACTGGATCGTTCAAACCTTTTTGCGTCAACCACGAAAACTGACATCAATGCCATCACTACGAAATTCTTCCCACAATTGCCGCATAATCTCATTCGAAAGGTTATCGTCGGCTGTGCAGACGCCATTAATGAAATTTTCAGTCGTTCTACCGACAGAAGCAACATGGCCTTTTTTATTCAGCCAGTCGGCGAATTCCTGTGAATACTCTGAGTTAACAGCGATTTCAATTTTATGTCTCGTATCATCTTTCATCATTCCATCTGCTTCAAGTCCCGTGCCTCTGGTGATGTCATTGAGTTTCATGATTCTGTCTCTCTGTTAGTCGAACCTCGACGTTGTGTTCCCGCCGGTCGTCAATAAGGGGAATCGACTTGTCGGGTTGCTTGACGCCGTCAACGGTCACCGTTGCCCCGCTTTTAACTCCGTCCGTCTGCCTGACCGTGATGTGGTAGACCGTCTCCCGATATCGGTAGTGCACTTTAAAGGTCTCCCAATCCTCATGAAGGCAGGGGGTTATCGTCAGTTTATCGACTTCCAGCCTCAACCCCAGCAGCGATTCCACGATCAGCCGGTACATCCATGCGGCCGATCCCGTGTACCAGGTCCAGCCGCCCCGGCCGGTATGTGGAGGAACCGCATAGACGTCGGCGGCAACCACGTAAGGCTCCACCTTGTAAGTGGCCGCCTCCTCGGCCGACCGGGCATGGTTCACGGGGTTGATCATGGAAAATACTTCCCACGCGCGTCGATTGTCCCCCAAACGGGCGAACGCCATCGCCGCCCAAATGGCCGCATGCGTGTACTGTCCGCCGTTTTCTCTCACGCCGGGGACGTACCCCTTGATATAGCCGGGATTCAGCCCTGACTGATCGAAAGGCGGATCAAGCAGTTGGACCAGTCCGTGCTCGCGGCGAACGAGACGCGTATCCACCGCCTCCATGGCCCTTCGTGAACGATCAAGATCTCCCGCGCCCGAAAGGACAGACCAGCTTTGCGCAATCGAATCAATCTGGCATTCGGGAATTTTCAACGACCCAAGCGGAGTGCCGTCGTCGAAGTAGGCGCGGCGGTACCACCCGCCATCCCATCCATTCTGTTCGAGACTCTCCCGCAGTCCGGCCGCCTCCTTCTGGCAACGTTCGACCATGGACACGTCGCTCCGGGCCTGGGCAACCTTCGTGAACTGCATGAGCACGTCATAAAGAAAAAAACCCAACCAGACGCTTTCTCCCTTGCCGCGCTCGCCCACCAGGTTCATGCCGTCGTTCCAGTCACCGGAGCCGATGAGGGGTAGCCCGTGTTCACCGAATGTGAGCTTGTTCAGTATGGCGCGAACACAGTGTTCATAAAGACTCGCCGCCTCTTCGGCGCGCTCGGGCAGATCGTAATAAGCGTCCTCATCCGCTTTTACCGGGCGGCCTTGGATGAAAGCGACGGATTCATTCAACACGCCGGTGTCTCCGGTGGCCAGGACATAGCGGCACGTCGCCAGCGGCAACCAAAGGCTGTCGTCCGAACAGTGTGTGCGCACCCCCCGACCCGTCGGAGGATGCCACCAGTGCTGAACGTCTCCTTCCACGAATTGATGGGCCGCGCATAGAAGCAGGTGATCTCTCACAAGATGCGGCTCGGCATGGATGAGGGCCATTACATCCTGCAACTGATCACGGAAACCAAAGGCGCCCCCAGACTGGTAGGTCGCGCTGCGCGCCCAAAGGCGGCACGCCAGGGTCTGATATAACAGCCAACCGTTGGCCAGCATGTTGAGGCTCGCATCGGGTGTTTCCACATGCACCGCGCCGAGCGTGCGCGCCCAGTGCCGCCATAAGGTTTCAAGGGCACCGCGCGCAGCGGTTGATCCGCGAAACCGATTGACCAGTTTCCCGGCATCGTCGGCGTTTCGTCCGACGCCAAGCCTGAAAACGATTTCACGCGTTTGACCGTCAGATAGATCGAAGGCTACCTGGATCGCGGCGCAGGGGTCCAGTGCGGCCCCCAACTTGCCGGAAAGGTGCGTTCGCATCATCGTCGCCGGACTTTGCAGCGACCCGTTGCGCCCCATGAATTCCGTCCGATCACCGGTTACGGTGCGTGTCGGATCGTCTACGTCGAAGAAGGCAACCCGGTCGCGAAATTCCGTGTTATAGGGGTTGCGTGCAAACAAGGCACCGCTATTCGGGTCCGTTTCGGTGATCAGGTGCATGATCGTTTTCGGACGCAGGTCGCCCAAAACCCATTCCACATATCCGGTAGCGGAGAGTCGACGGGATCGACCGGACAAATTATGCACGTTGAGCACCATGAATTTGATCGGCGCATCCAGGGCCACATACACCCACAGTTCTGAACGGATGCCGCGCTCGGCGTGCTCGAAGACACTGTAGCCGAAGCCGTGCCGGGTGACGTACGGCGTTGCCCCGCGGCAGGGCAATGGCGTTGGTGACCAGAAGTGGCCACGCTCTTCATCTCGCAGGTACAACGCTTCTCCGCTCGACTCACCGACGGGGTCGTTGCCCCAGGGCGTCAGGCGGAACTCGTGGGCATTCTCGCTCCAGGTGTAGGCCTGGCCGCTTTCCGAGACAACGCTGCCGAAATTGGGGTTGGCCAGCACGTTCACCCACGGTGCCGGCGTTACCTGCCCATGGGCGCTGGTAATGACATACTCGCGCCCATCCGGGGTGAATCCGCCCAGCCCGTTGAAAAAGGTCAAATCGTGACGGGGCAATGCAGCCACGGCCACAGGTTCGGAACGGTGGGTGCGGGTCGGGGTGAGGGGAGGCACTTTTGTTTTCAACAGACTACGACCGTTGATCTGGTCCGCCAGCGACCCTCGACGGTCAGAGATGATGGCGCGGGCGACCGTCTGGATCAGGATACGCTCCTCCTCGGCGATCTGGTCGACGGATCTTACGAAAACACCACCCGGCCGATCGATCAGACTGGCTTCGGTGAATGCGCTGATGAGCCCGATGACCTGGTCGTGAAACAGTTGCCGGTAGCCGGCGCGATCTTCGTTCCAGATGACCAGGTCAACGGCCATTCCCTTCAGGCGCCAGTAGGCGTGGGCCTGAACAAGTTGGCGCACCAGGTCGATATTGGCGGGATCCTCAATCCGCAGCAGCACAATCGGCAGATCACCGGAGATGGTGTACCCCCAGAGGCCGGATTGCCCCCGGTGATTTTTTAAAATAACGCTTGAGTCGGCTCGCAGCGACGCATTGGCGTATATGATCGAACCGGCAAGGCGCCCATAGAGTTGCGCATCGGCCTGCGAGGCATTGATCTGGCGGAGCAGCACCTGGCCATGCGTCCACGCCAGATCGAAGACGCGATCCGCAAGGCGTCGATCCTGGTATTTCTCCACTAGCCGCAGGGCGGCATCACGGGTTTCGCTGATGCCGGAGATGATGTTTATCGTTGCCGATTTTTCGGGATCAAGCGTTATGCGGTGGCGGATGGCGACGATCGGATCGAGCACCGAACCCTCGCTGCCCGATAGCGCTCCCGTAAAAAAGCCAGCATCCCCGACCATCGCCTGTGGATTGGCGACGGTGTTACCGCGGCCGATGAACTGCATGCGATCGGTCTCATAGGAGACGTCTTCGATCTGTGCCCCGTGCACGGTCATCAGGTGCGACATCCAGGGCGCCTGCTCGGCCTGGGAGCGGGGCCGGCGTGTGCACAGGATGGCTTGCTGCCGATGGAGGATCTCGGTCTGCACGAAGAGATTGCTGAACGCTGGATGCAGTGCGTCTGCAGCAGGAGGGGCCAGAACCACCTCCGCGTAACTGGTCACATCGATCGCCCGACGCGTCCGCGCACGGTTGGTGATACGCACGCGGCGCAATTCAATGTCATCCTCGAGCGAAACCGCGATTTCGGTATGGGTGTCATAGTCGTGGTCGCGGCAGCGAAACTCCGCTCGCCCTTCCGAGAAGATCGCTTCAAAATGTTCGCGTCGGTTGAGCGTCGGCTGACATGCCGTCGTCCAGAATTCCCTGCTGGCCACGTCGCGGAGGTAGCAGAAGGTGCCCCAGTTGTCGCAGGTGTTGTCTTCGCGCCAACGGGTGACGGCAAGGTCCTTCCATCGGCTGTATCCGCCGCCGGCATTGGTGACCATCACGTGGTATTGGCCGTTGGAAAGCAACTGCACTGCCGGGTTCGGCGTGTCGGGGCTTGTGAAAACCCGTATCGGCGCCTCCGGAACGCCGGTAGCCGCATGGTTTTCCGAGATTTCCGTGGTGTGGGCATAGAACGTTGTCGTCTTGGGAATCCGCTCCTGGAGCAGCAGCATGGTCGCCCGGAACGAAAGAACCGACGCGAAGCGCTTCTGCATCGGACGGCTCAGGAGCAAATGGGCCAAGGAGAGAAAGCTCATTCCCTGGTGATGGGTCATGAATGAGCGAATCACGGTGTTTGATCGTCCGCGCGGCAGGCGCGACGGCGTGTAGTCGACCGCTTCGTAGAAGCCATACCGGGCTTCGAAGCCTTCGGAGGCAAGGCGTTCAAGGTTTGAGCAGGCCGCCCCGGGGGCCACCATCAGCGCCAGGGCCGAGGCATAGGGCGCAATCACCAGATCCTCGGCGAGCCCACGTTTGAGCCCCAGGCCGGGGACGCCGAAGGCGCGGTATTGATAGTTGAGATTCACATCGACGGCATTGTACCCACATTCCGAAATGCCCCACGGCACACCGCGTTTTTTTCCATACGCGATCTGTCTATCCACCGCCGCCTTGCAGGTCTGGTCCAACAAGGTGCGTTCGTAGGTCGGCATCACCATGAGCGGCATCAGGTATTCGAACATCGAGCCGCTCCACGACAGCAGTATCGGCTCCCCACCGGCGATGGTGAGCAGACGTCCCAGGGCGAACCAACTCTCCTGGGGCAATTGTCCCTGCGCAATCGCCACAAAACTGGCAAACCGTGCTTCCGAGGCCAGCAGGTCGTAGTAGCTCGCATCCCGTCGGTGTTCGCCGACATTGTAGCCGATAGCCAGCAGATGAAGCTTCTCGTCGAAAAGAAAATCGTAGTCCATGCGGGCGAGCCCGTCGCATTGCAGGGTGAGCCGCTTGATCGCCGCAAGTCTCGTTCGAGCGTTCCGGCCGGCTACCGCGATGAGGCCTTGAAGTTCATTCAGCCAATCGGTCCCCTCCGGCGTCGCGGAAACGTTCAGTTGCCGCGCGATGGTCGCCTGGAGGTTGACGTCCAGGGCCGCCAGTTCCCTAAGCGTCGGGATCGCTTCGAGATCGGGAACGTTTCCGAGGCGGTTTGGAGACGATAAAAGCGCCGTCCAGGGAGTCAGCAATGTCAGTTCGGCGAGCGCCTCCCGGCATTGCCCGATGAAGTTGCGGAACCACCACCGCAAGTGGCTCCCGGGGTCGGTATCGTCCGCTTCGAGGCCGGCCACCAGTTCCGCAGCGGAGGTGGCCAGCTGATCGAGGCACTGCCGCGAAGCAGATAGCGTGGTGGGTTGGGAACGGGTCGCGGATGCCAGATCCTGTTGAAGCTGGGCGAGCCGGGCAGGAGCGTAACCGTTTGGCATGGCGGCCGTGGCGTCCATGATATTCCCGATGGTGTCGCTTAAACCTTCGAACACGCGCGGCCCCAGGATCTTGTGATCGGCAAGCGCCAGCAGGCCCGGCTGCATTGTCATCAGGTAGCCGGCCAGGTTCCCGCTGTCCACCGACGAAATGTAGCGTGGTGGAAGCGGTTTCAGCGATTGTGTGTCGTACCAGTTGAAGAAATGGCCCCGGTGTCGTTCCAGGGTTTGCATGGTGCCAAGTGCCTTCGTTGTCCGCTCAAGCAGTTGTGCGGCCGAAACGTAGCCGAAGTCGTACGCGGATAAATTAGCCAGCAGCGCGAGGCCCATGTTGGTCGGCGATGTGCGATGCGCGATTACGGGAGTGGGATGCTCCTGAAAATTATCCGGCGGCAGCCAATGATCTTCCGGGCCGACGAAGGTTTCGAAATACGTCCAGGTTTTTCGGGAAAGCTTGTGCAAAAAGAGGGTCTGATCCGTTGTCAGTCTTTCTCGGCGCCGGGGCAACGGTTGACTGATCCACCAGGCGATGACCGGAGAGGCAAACCAGAGGCCCAGGATGGGTCCTGCCATGCCAAGCGCGGCCGGTCTTGAAACGATCAAATAAGACAGAGCGGCAGCCGAAAAGAGGGGGGCGAACCACATCGTTCGCCAAGAAGTGGTGAGGTCCGTGCGGCCCTGGCCATCCATGTCGCCCGATGAATCCCATTGGAGCATTTGCCGGTGGGTAATCAGCATCCGCCAGCCGGCGCGCACCATCGCATCCAGGCTGAAAAACGCTTCGTAGGGCAGGCAGACGAGCGTGAATACTGCCTGAGCGAGATGCCGGCCAGCCGCGACCAACTCGCCCGCAAGGTGCTGCCCCGGCGTTACATCGGCCGGCTTGCGAAACGCATTCAGAGCCGCGGCGATCAACGCAGGAATCACAAGGATGCCGATCACCGCCAAGGTCCAGAATCCATGGGCCGGCAGCACCGTCCAGCCCAACAGCAGCAGGAGGGTCAACGCCGAGGCCATCAGGCTGCGCCGCAGGTTGTCGAAGATCTTCCAGCGCGACAGCAGCGACAGCGGATTTTTGCTCAGGCGCGCATTGGGGATGGGAATATCCGGCAACAGCCAGCGGGCGATCTGCCAATCGCCGCGAATCCAACGATGGCGACGGCTCACATCCGCTCTATACTGCGATGGGTATTCCTCATAGAGCTGCACATCGCTGATTAGCCCGGCCCGGGCGTAACAGCCTTCCAGAAGATCGTGGCTGAGAATCCGGTTGTCGGGCAGACGTCCAGCCAATGCCCGTTCGAAGGCATCAACCTCATAGATGCCCTTGCCGATGAACGAGCCTTCACCGAAAAGGTCCTGGTAAACGTCGGAAACGGTGCGTGTGTAAGGATCGATACCGTGATCGCTGGCGCACATGAGCATATAGCGGGACCGATTCGCATCGGAGAGGCTCACCGCTACTCGCGGCTGAAGAATTCCGTACCCCGCAACGACACGTTGCCGGCTTTCGTCGTAGCGTGCACGGTTAAGCGGGTGCGCCATGGCTGCCACAAACTGCCACGCCGAATCGCGTACCAGTTGGGTGTCTGTATCCAGGGTAATGACATACTTTACGTTCGATAACACCCTGGTTTCGCCGACGACGAACGTGAATCGATTATCCGCTTCGATATCCGCCCCGCCGCGCAGAAACCAATTCAAATCCGCAAGTTTTCCGCGTTTGCGCTCATACCCCATCCAAATCCGGTCCTGCGGATTCCATCGGCGCGGGCGGTGAAACAGGAAGAAACGGTCTCCATCCGGATTCCGGTATTTGTCATTTAGTGCTTCGATTCCCTGCCGCGCCAACCGTAGCAGCCGTTCGTCTTCCGGCAAGGTTTCTTCGACCGCATCGTGGAAATCGGTCAGGAGACCGAAATGCAGGTGGTCATCCCGATTGGCCAGAAAGCGGACTTCCAGCGACTCGATCAGTTCCTCGATGTTTTGAGAGTTTCCGAGCATCGTCGGCACCACAACCAGCGTCCGCAATTCAGACGGGATCCCCTGGGAGAAATCCATGCGCGGCAAGGGGCGAGGCGTCGCCATGACCGTCGCCAGATAGTTCACCAAGGCGATCGCCAACTGACTGGTGCACAGAAGCAAAAGCAGCCCGACCAGCACGAGTGCCCCCCCCTGCAACCCGCCGGCATATGCCTTTGCCGCGAGGCACACGGTGAAAATTACCGTCAGGAGCAGGATGGTGCCGCCATACAATAAAAACGGATGCCGGCTGCTGACCTTGCGTAAGCCCTCGGCAGGCGATACCCGCATCTTAACTATTCGTTCGAGTTGCGTCAGCCCCTCGTCGATCAGGTAGTACCCGACATGTGCCGCGCGGTCGTCGCCGCCTTTGTTGACAGCGCACGCCTGCGCCAACTGGATTGCCTGGCGCGCGATCTCGCTCTCGGAATGAGGGCTGTTCTTCGCAATCTTTTCCACGACATGGCGGTAGCGGTCCCGGGTGGCAAAATCCATCTTGTCATAAACGTCGCCGGGATCCTCTCCCAGGGTCCGCTCGACAACGCTCATCGTCTCGACAAACTCGCGCCAGTCCATCGCGCCCATGAAACGGAGGCTGCCGATGCTGTTGCTCATCGAGACTTGATCGGCGGCCTGTTGCTGGTTCTCCGAGCGTACCAACTGCTCGGTCGTCAGGCCGACCGCGGACAACTGCTGCTCAATCCAGGTTAGCGGCAGGGCCAGCGCGTGGCCCTGGGCTTGAAGGCGGCGCGTGAGCTCCGCAACAAACGCACTCGCCATGGGTGGGGTCGAGCGTGCCATGTCGGCGACTGACAGAATCAGGCGATTGGGGTCTTTTTCAATGGTCTCCGTCAACAGATCTGCCCAATAGTCGGCACGGTTTCGTTCTGCCCGGTCGGCGGCGATCCGGGCGACAACCCGCCGAATATTCTCGATCAGGGCGAAGCGCAGCATGATGGGGATGGCCCACAATTCGCCAAGCTTCAGGATGCTTACCGTTTGGTAGGCGGTAACGAAATTGCTGAGATTTTCCGGATCCGTATGCCCATCGCCGTGCGCGATAATCTCCTGGGCAATGTCGTACACGCGGGGAAGCCCGGCCAAGGGGGCATTCAGCAGAATCGGCAGTTCCCAACTGTAGCCCTTGGGCAGGTGTTGCCTTGCCATTCGAATCTGTTCCTCGATCAAATAGAAATTGTCGAGCAGCCATTCTCCGGCAGGCGCAATCCGGCGCTTGGTCTTAACGGCCTCCGTCAATAGGTTGCGGGCGGCAATCAGGACACCTTCATTTTCCATCAGACGCGTCAGCAGCCGGCCTGAAGCGCATTTAGAACCCAGCTTGTGGGAGTTCGCCAGTACCTTCCCGTGCAACTTCATCTGGTCGATGTTGAGCAGTTCCGTTCTCAATGGCGGCTCTTCGCCGGCGACCACTTTTGCCGGGCCGCTTCTGCGTAAATATGCCCACCAATGAAACAGCGTTCCTCGAACCCTTTCGCTGCTCATTTTCATTCTTTATCGCTCCTTCTGGCGTTTTCCCAACTAGCGTTCTTCGCAGGCACCATGCGCAGATAAGAAAGGATGGAGGAACTCCTGGGAAAATCGTATCGGATCGCGACATTCGACCCGATACGAAGTCCCGAAAGCGGATCGATGGACTCAAAGCCATTCAAACCCGATAGGTTCATGCAAAATTAAAGTTGTTGAGTCAGCCCGAATCTACTTCAATGAATCTTCCCAGTCCTTGAGTTCTTTTTCAGCCTCCTCGCGGGCGACGCCATGCTTTTCTTGTATTTTCCCCAAGAGGATATCACGCTTTCCAGCAATGACGTCCACATCGTCGTCGGTGAGTTGGCCCCACCGCTGCCTGACAACACCTTTGATCTGCTTCCAGTTTCCTTTGATTTGATCCCAGTTCATGGTTTTCCTTCCCTTCTCGAAAACCGAGGCTTAGGACCCCTTGACGGTCAGATCGTTTTCTATTGATTTGACATCCTTGATACTTTGGGCAATTTGCATCACCCTGTCGATGCTTTGCTGGGAATCGACGACGCCGTTCAGCGAGACCACGCCGTTGGTCGTGATCACGTTAATCTGTGAAGATTTAAGCAGGGGGTCACTAAGGATGTCCGCCTTAATCTTGGCTGTGATAGCGGCATCGTTCATGAATTCTCCGGTTTGTTCGGCCTTGTCGCCGATCGCTTGCTTGGCACTTTCAATTTTTTCACCGGCTTTTTCAACAGCTTGATCAACCTTTTCCCCTGCCTTTTCAGCGGTTCCATTTTGTTCACAACCGGCTAATGCGAGAAAAAGGGATAATACGATAGCGATGCAAAAATTCCTGTGTGACAGACTCATTTTCAATCTCCTCCAGCGAACGGTGCTTTCTTAGGTGGATTGGATTTAGGATGCTGGTCGACTATTTCACGATCAGATCATTCTTGACGGAATTGATCCCTTGGACGCTTTTCGCGATCTCGACAGCCTTATCAGCGGCTGTTTGAGAATTAACGAAACCGCTCAGCTGAACGACACCCTTGTAAGTTTCAACGCCGATCTGGAACGACTTGAGAAAATCATCGGCGGCAAGCAGTGACTTGACCTTGGTCGTGATGACCGAGTCGTCAACGTATTCCCCGGTGCTCGACTGTTTGGCGGTCGAGGCGCAGGCCAGGAAGGCCGCGCTAAACATCATCAGCACCAAACAGGCGACAACATAGCGTTTCATTTTCATGGCAGTATCTCATTTTGCGTGAATAACTCGCCTTTTCTGGCGAGAGAAGGCAAGACGGGTCACACCCGTCTTCGTCCTTGAAGCACCTGGATCAGTACCACAATGATGGCGATGACCAGCAGGGCGTGAATGACACCTCCAAACGTGGTCCCGGTCATCAATCCCACCCCCCACAAAACCAGTAGAATTACAAATAGGGTCCAAAGCATGGTGGCCTCCTTTTTTAACGCCATCAAATTCCTTTGACCGGCGTCCCTGTTTACTTCCCGACGACGTCCTTGATCTCGCCGATCTTTTCCTGAACCTTCCCATCAACATTTTCGGCTTTGCCTTCGGCTTCCAGGTCGCGGTTCCCGACTGCTTTTCCGGCGACCTCCTTGATCTTGCCCTTCATTTTGTGCCACTTGCCTTCCGTCTTGTCCTGGGTGCTTGATTTCATGGTGGACCTCCTGTTGATTAGTTGATTATGGGTTGCGATGAAGCTCCCCCGCAATAGATGGGGCTTTTATGGATTGATAATCAATCATTGTGCCAGGTACCTAAGGCTCCCTGCCAAGATATCCATCCTTCTGATATTTTATCGTATTTAAGAAAGCCGACATTCCTGGGCGGCCGATGATTGCTATCTGAAAAGGGTGATATGCAACCAATGGTCACATATGGCCAATCGGGGTGGGAGATGGCACCGCGTGGATCCTGGAAGAGAAGTGGCCGGTGTTCTCACAACAGATGCATAGGGATAGTTTATTGTTTCTCCAACGAGGATATAATAGCGTCCATCTGATTTTCAAATTCACGATACCTGTCCAGGGACAGCGAAAAGAGGATCTCGGGACTTTCGGTAAAATCAGTCAAAAACCTGGCAAGATCGGGCCCAATGCCGATCCTCCTGATAAAGTCGGCTTTCGACCTGGCGCGCCTTATCTCTTCATTTTTGTTTGGGGCGTGGTTTTCCATATCGCACATGCCCTCCGTGATCCATCAATTCAGGAGCCCCCTATTCAACAATTTCCAACACCGTGCGCTTTTTTATTTTTGCCGAGACGGCTGCAAGAAGGGTCCGTATGGCCTGGGCGGTACGGCCCTGCTTCCCGATAATCTTGCCGATGTCATCCTTGGCAACACGCAGTTCCAGCAAAATGGTTTGGCCGCCTTGAATGGCATTGACCCGGACTTCCTGGGGGCGGTCCACAAGGGACTGTGCAATCTGGTTGACCAGCTCATCTATCTGTGTCGCGATGGGATTCATTTTCCACTCTCCGTTAACTGTTGATTTCGACGGTTCGATTCATCTGCAGGCGCTGGATGCGAACAGCGATGTGCGGCGTTCGTCCCTGATGAACGCGTAAAAAGCGCTCCCCGAATTTTTATCCGTTAGACAAAAACGAATTTCTTTTACGTTTTTATTGGGCCATGCGTGGCCTGGAAAAACGTTTTACGAAGCCGTTAATCCTTGAGCAATCCCAGTCGCTGGAGCATGGCACGCAGTTCCTTTAATCCAAACGGCTTGAAAAGCCATCCGTCCACCCACCCCGAGGCCATCATGTCCAGACAATCGTTCTCGTGACAGCCGGTCATGATGATCACTTTGGTCTCATGCATCTCGTTTTTTATGCTTTGGGTCAGATGGTAGCCATTCAATTCCGGCATCAACAGATCCGTGACCAGTAAATCGTAGGTACCCGTATTCACCTTGGTCATGACATCAGGTTTTTCCTGAGCGGTATCGACCTGGTATCCCAGCCGGGCCAGCATCTGGGCCATGTATTTGAGAATCTCGCTATCATCATCGACAACCAGGCTGCTGAGACGAAGTTGGCCTTGTTTGATCCGTTTCGGCGAGTGCGCCTTCCTGTCATGCGCCGTCGACGGTGGTGGCTTGTTTTCAACAATGGGCGTGTCGACGCTCATTATATTGCTCCTCTCATGGAAACCCATTTATTGGGCAAGGGGTGAAACATCTATGGGAAATCTCAATTAAGGCAGATCGCCAAACATACCAGTCGAGATGGAATCGTATCGGCAGCGGTGCTTTCGGAAAGAAAAAAATGAGAAGGGAATGGATACCCGATTCGAGCCCCAGATCCGCAAACATTTGCTGGATCATTTATGAATTAGACATAGAATTTCATTTAACCGGCCTCGCCGGTAGACACAATAAAAGATAATTCTTGCAGGCAGTCGAACGTATCGGAACTGTCGTTGCTCGCATATGGCGGCGTGCGCAAGATATTTTGGGATTGTTGAACCGCCGCGATTTTCTTGCATCCTTCCATGCATAGGTCCTTGGGCATATGGCGCTTCTCGCAGTTTCTACAAGGCGAAGATATCATCGAGTTCCCTTCACGTCATCCAGTCATTGGCAGGCAGTCATCCGGACGGACGTATCATTTAATTCGGTTTCGAAGTAACCAGGCGGCCAGCGTTGCGCGTGGGCATACAGTGTGGGGCGGTTGGGAATCTTTTTTAGTAAAGGCAATATAAACGAACGACAGCAAAACGGCAAGACGGGACAAACAGGAGGGAAATACGGGGGAAATCCCCATACTATAGGAGCGATTTGAGATGCGATTGAAGGTTGATCCGCTGATTGGTCAGCCCGAGCTTGCGGCGGATATTGAGTCGGTGAAAGTCGACTGTGCTGGTTGCCACACACATCAAACCGGCGATCTCCTTGGTGGTTTTCCCCTGGCGGATAAAGTTGGCCACCCGGGTTTCCGAGGGGGTCAGATGACAGCTTTCGATAATGAATCGTCTGCTGAGCGGTGATGCAATGTCGTCTATGCTGCGTTTGATGGTGTCGAGCAGGGCGCTTTGCGGCTGACTCAGGTGTCCGGCAGCCAGTTTCTCAAGGTGCGGCCGGGTCAGCTCGTTGATGTTGCAGGCCACCTTTTCTTCAAGCGCGTGACGTTCGTCTTCGCGTTCCTTGAGCAGCACTTTTAGAGCGATGTTGGCCTCTTTCAATCCAATCATGTGGGCCTCCAGCGCCTTTTGGGCCAGTTCGCGGGAGCCAATCTCGCGTTGCAGCTGCCGATTGGCTCGCGACAGCTCCGCCGTGCGGCGTTCGATTTGGATTTCCAGATCCCGGCCGGCATTGGCCAGGGTCTTTTCAATTTTCTTTTTGTCGGAGATATCCACCAGCGTCATCCGCCACTGGATCACCACACCGGTGTCATCCCGATGTGCCTGAATCTCCGCCCAGACCCAGATGATCGATGCGTTGGCATTGCTTAGCTGCAATTCCAGGCGTTGCGTTTCACCGGTCCGGCCGGCTTTCTTGAGTGCGTCAAGATAGGCATCCCGCCAGTCCGGCGCCACGAACTGGCTGAAACCGGTGTTAAGGATTTTTTCACGCAGGTCGCTTAACAGCATTGCCCCGGCCAGGTTGATGCGGGAAACCAGCCCCTTTGGGTTGAGGTTCAGATAGCTGCATGGGGCGAATTCATACAGGTCTTCAAATTGTCGATACAGATCGGTCAGCTCCAGTTGCGCCCGCTTGAGTTCTTCGTTCTGGATTTCCAGCTCCGCCTGGTGAATTTTCAGCTCATGGATCAGCGCAATAATATCGGTGGACGCTTCGAGATCTGATTCCGATCTCTGCCTGATCAGTTTTTCCGCTTGCCGACGAAGCCGGTCAATTGTTTTTGACTGATCGGATTTATTTCCTGGTGGAGGCATGGTCTACTTCCTTTCAGTCGTTTTTTGCAAACCGCAGCAGAATACGGTGGGGCCGATCGTCATCAAGACGAATGATCTGTCCCATTACCCGGTATGCGCCTTCTGTTTTTGACGAGGATCGCTTTCCCGTAATGATTTCGAAATTCTCTTTTTTTTCCAAGGCCTTGTTGAGATTGGCGATCAGATCGGCCCACCATGGAAGGCGGCTGTTGATTTGAAAGATGTCCATCCCAGCTGCTTTTTCAGGGCTTGTTTTTACGATATCCGTAAAGGCCGAATTGGCCAGGACAATCGTACCCTCCTGTTCAAGCACGACCAGTGGATCGGCATTCATGTCGAAAATCTGGCGTGTCAACAGCCCGGCCTGCTGCATTTCCAGGTTGGTGGTGCTCAATAGGTGTTGGGCCATTTTCTGCTCAGCAATAGAGGTAAAGGTGAGTACCGCGCCGTCGATGCGGTTATCCGTGGTGCGATAGGGGAGAATGCGCATCTTGTACCATTCGCCTTCATTGGTCCGCACCTCGACTTCTTT
This sequence comes from uncultured Desulfosarcina sp., assembly GCA_963674765.1. Taxonomy (GTDB): domain Bacteria; phylum Desulfobacterota; class Desulfobacteria; order Desulfobacterales; family Desulfosarcinaceae; genus Desulfosarcina. Next base: position 6,965,027 of record OY771548.1, read on the forward strand.
GGAGGCGAGATGCGTCAGTACATCATCCAAATCAGTGATCATCCCCTTGTAGGACAGATTGGTAACCACATGCTGCAGCGGACGTCCGATGTCGGCCTGGATCAGGTTGATGATGGCGGTCGCTTCGGGCGTGAATCTTCTGATCCGCATGTGGTTGTCCACGAAAATGGTGGCGATTTCCGTGCTGTTGAGCAAATTGCGCATGTCGTTGTGGACCGCCGACAGCTCTTCCACCTTACTTTGCAGCTCGGCATTGACCGTCTGCAGTTCTTCGTTTAAGGATTGCAGTTCTTCCCTGGAAGATTCCAGTTCCTCATTGGTGGACTGGAACTCTTCGTTTGAAGATTGCATCTCTTCGTTGATGGACTTAAGTTCCTCGTTGGACGACTCCAGTTCCTCGACAGTGATCTGATGAGTTTCGCGGGTGTTCTGCAGCTCTCTTTCCAGCGCTGCGATGCGGTTGGCTTCCGGGTGCAGGTTCCCTTCATGGTCCGTCGGTGAACCTTGCGTGATCGCGGCCTCGGCATCTTCGAAAACCACCAGCAGGCACCCGGAAAGCGCTGCGGGGGAATGCTGGGGCGAAACGTGCAGGTCGACCCATTGAACATCACCGTTCACTTTTATGGCAATTTTTCGGCGACGCACCGGCTGGTTGGACGATCTGGCCTCCCGGATAGCGGAGGAAAGCTCGATCCGCAGCCCCTCGCGGGTCATATCCAGGATATTTCGCGTCGGGGGACCGCTGGGGGTTTCCAGGTATTTGCCGGTGCGTCCCTGGACATGCAACATATTACCGTTGGCATCGACGAGAATGGCGGTGGGGGCGAACTGGTCAAGGATCGCCTGCTGCGTCATTTGCGCGATATTGACTTTCTGGTTTGCCGGCCGGTCACCCATGGCGTCCCCCGCATTCATGCCCGGTGCGGACGCGCCGCTGGGAAAGTCAACCTGCTGGCGCAGGGCCTGCGGCACCTCACGCCGTTTGTATATTTTCCATTTTTTGTCCAGCACCGCGAACAGGTTGGAAAATCCACCGATGGACTCGGAGGCGCCCAGCATGAGAATGCCGCTGGGGGCCAAGGTATAATGGAACAGCGGCAACAGTTTTTTTTGGGCCTCGCTGTTCAGATAGATCAGCAGGTTGCGGCAGCACAGCAGATGCAGTCGTGAAAAAGGCGGATCCTTGATCAGATCCTGAACCGAGAAGACCACACAGTCTCTGATTTCCTTGCGGATGCGGAACGACCCGCCTTCCTTGATGAAAAACCGATTCAGACGATCATCATCGATATTGTCCGCAATGCTCGCCGGAAAGAGCCCTTGCCGGGCTTTGTCGATGGCATAGCCATCAATGTCCGTACCGAACAGTTGCAGGTGGATATGATTGGGGTTGGTGTCTATCAGTTCGCGGATCACCATCGCCAGGGAATAGACCTCCTCGCCCGTTGAGCAGCCTGGGATCCAGGCCCTGAATGTCGCGTCGGCTTTGACGTGGCCCAGCAGTTCCGGAAGGACGTTGGTTTTAAGGGCATGGAAAGACGCGGCGTCGCGAAAAAAATGGGTCACACCGATCAACAGCTCGCGGAACAACGCCTGCAGTTCGGCGGGATTCTCGCGCAGATAACGCACGTATTGCCCATGCTGAGCAATCTGGTTCAGTTCCATGCGGCGATTGATGCGGCGCAGCAGCGTATTTTTCTTGTACAGGGAAAAATCATGCCCGATCTGGGTTCGTAAAAGGGAAAAGATTTTGTTCAACCAATCCAGTTGGTCTCCGGTGGCCGCGGGCTGTTGGCTTAACGCCCGATCAGGATGGGTAAAATAGCTGCTGAGCCGTTGCGGCATCTCTTCCGGGGCCAGAATGACATCCGCCACACCGCTATTCGCCGCACTCCGGGGCATGCCGCCGTACCCGGCCGAATTTTCAGACTGAACCAGGACCCATCCGCCCCTGGCCTTGATCTCTTTGGCGCCGAGCGTTCCATCCGTGCCGGTGCCCGACAAAATCACCGCGGCCGCATTGACGCCACGGTCATGGGCCAGCGATTCCAGGAATTGATCGATGGGCAGCGCTGTACGCTTGTCAAGGAAATCCAATAGCTGGATTTTACCTTTGAATACGCGGATCTCTTTGTCCGGCGCAATGACGTAGATGTGACCGGGTTCAATGGTCTGTCCGTCTTTGGCCACAAGGACCGGCAGCGGGGTTGTTTTCTGCAGGAGCTCGGGCATCAGGCTCGGCTGTTTGGGAGCCATGTGGACGACAACGACAAACGCCATGCCGCTGTCCGCCGCCACTTCTTTAAAAAAGGATCTCAGCGCTTCGAGCCCTCCGGCGGACGCGCCCAACCCGACCACCGGGAAGCGATTGTCCGATGTAATGCCTGGGTCTGACGCCTTGGCCCGGTGGGAGGTGGGTTTTGTTTTTGCTTTGACCGTTTTTGGGCCAGGCTGTTTTTTTTTCCCAGGCATACCGCTTCCCCATAGCCACGATGTAGCAGTGGCCTGTCGCCGTTGCTCAAAAAGATACCCTTGCCGCTGAAACGATGATGAAAGGAGCGCTACCGTCGTCTGCTGAGCCCGGTGTCGCTCTTTTCGATCATAACAACAGGACTTATCCGGTTTCAATACATCATTGTCGTTTCCAGAGCACTTGGTTTCCCTTTTGACTATTTCTGGACAGACACTGGTTATTTGCAGTCCTGGGATGTCCGACTGCATTGGATATCTTTGAGTCGTTCGGTATACCGAGCCCAAAAGCCTTTCTTGGTTTTGGCGTCCGCTTTATCGAATTTGTTCTGACAGTCCTTGGAGCAAAAATAGTATGTCCCGTTCTCATCATCGCTGCGAAACCGACATTCGTCAGGATGGACGCTTTTGCCGCAAACCGGATCTATCGTTTTTTGACTTTCATTCATGATAATCCTCCATTGATTGATAGTTTGAACAGTTTATTACCTGCACGCTAATCTTCCAGCGCATGTTTAATGCTGCTGGAATAGAACTTTTCAATATATTGCTTGACCATCCGACGTGCGGAGAAACCGCAAGCCGCACGCTTAACGGTTTCCTTCATCAGCCGGACCCATTTTATGGGAATGCCGTTATCCGACACCTGGTAATAAAGCGGGATGATCTGCTTTTCCAGAAGGCGGTAGATCTTTTCGGCATCGTTGCCATCCGGATTCTCGGCATTTGCATCGTGCTCCACGGCCCAGCCATTTTTACCGTTAAACCCTTCCTCCCACCAGCCGTCCAGCAGGCTTAGGTGAGGAACGCCGTTCAGGGCCGCCTTCATGCCGCTTGTCCCACAGGCTTCAAATGGAGGCAGCGGCGTGTTCAGCCATATGTCCACCCCATGCACCAGATACTGCGCCAACTGCTCCCCATAATCCTCCACAAAAGCGACTCTTCCCCCGATCCGGGGATCGCGCGACAGGTTGATGAGGTTTTGCAGAACGACCTTGCCGGGGTCGTCGGCTGGATGGGCCTTACCGGCGAAGATGATCTGGATGGGACGCCAGCGGTCCTTGAAGTGTTTTTTCAGGCGCTCCAGATCTTGAAAGATCAGGAGGGCTCTTTTGTAAGTGGCGAACCGCCTTGCAAAGCCTATCGTCAGGACCGAGGGATCGAGGAAGGCGCCTCCGGCAAGCATTACCGATGAGCTGCCTCCGCCATCGGCCCAACGCAGGCGGGCGCGTTCCCGGACGGCATCGATCAATTTCACTTTGAGCCAGTAATGCGTTTTCCACAGCTCGATGTCGGGGATGGTGTCGATACGCTGCCAGATGACCGGGTCGTCATGCTTATCAAGCCAATCGGTACCGAGGTACGTGTCCAGCAGACGCTTGATCCTCGGTTCGATCCAGGTGGGGACATGGACGCCGTTGGTAACGTAATCGATGGGAACCTGGTTCTCCGGCAGGTTGGGCCAGAGGCTTCGCCACATCTTTCGCGAGACCTCGGCGTGCCGTTTGCTCACCGCGTTCCGACAGCCGGACAGGCGCAGCGCGAAAGCCGTCATATTGAATCCGGCAGCCGGTTGCTCCGGGTGGATCCCCATATTGATAAACGCATCGCGATCAAGGCCCAGGGCGGGCCAGTAGGAATCAAAATACGTTCCGATCATTTGGAAGGGAAATACATCGTGACCGGCCGGCACCGGCGTGTGGGTGGTAAAGATGGTGGAATCGATGACTTTCCGGCGGGCAGCGGCAAAGTCATTTCCGCTCTGCAGATGTCCCCGGATACGTTCCAGAAGCGCGAATGCCGCATGGCCTTCGTTCAGGTGCAGGAGGTAATGGTCGATACCCAAGGTTTTGAGCACCGTCGGGCCGCCGATTCCCAGGACGATTTCCTGGCGCAGGCGCTGCTCGAGATCGCCGGCGTAAAGCCTGGCGGTGATGGCTCGGTTCCAGGGACTGTTGCTTTCAACATCGGTGTCCATCAGATATAGGGAAACACGCCCCACGGCGACCTTCCACACCGCGACATGGATGGGCGGATCGGTCAGCGGGACCGTTACGACAAGTTGCCGTCCCTCCTTATCCATCACCCTGGAAATCGGGGCAGCCTCGCGCTCAAGGGGCTCCACCAGATCCGCCTGCCAGCCGTCATCCCGGACCTGCTGCCGTAGATAGCCGTCCGGGTACATGAATCCCACCGCCACCAGCGGCACAGATAAATCGCTGCATTCTTTCAGGTAATCGCCCGCCAGAAAGCCCAACCCGCCGGCATAGAAGGGCAGGGAGCGATGCAGGCCGTATTCGGCGGAAAAGTAGGCCACGGCAAGCTTGTGGTCCGATGAAAAAGGCGCCAGCAGATTGCACGTTTTTTTTTGCATGGTGCGATGGAAGACAGCCATTACCTCATCGAACTGGCGGATATAATCGGCATCGGCCCCGGCTTTTTCCAGAAGTTCCCGGGGCAATTCCCTGAGCATCTTGTCCGGGTTGTGGCCGCTTTCCTTCCAGGCCTGCCGGTCGAGGGCTTTAAAGAGCATGCGGGCGCCCGGATTCCAGCTCCACCAGAGATTTTCCGCCAGTTCCTCTAATCCTGCCAAGCGTTCCGGCAAATGGGGAAACAGGGGTTGTGCGGTATAGTTGTTTTTCATCAGATAGATCCTCCCAGGCTTGGTGGCACCATCGCCGGCCTTGATGTCGGGCGGTTATGATTCCAGATTCCTTTTCTTCCGGGCAAACTCTCACTCAGGGAACATCAGAGAGTTCCTTCTGGGTTACAGAGCTTTGTCATGCATGGGGGCAGTTTTTATTCTCCTGACGCTGCCGTGCAGTAACTATCCTAAGATAACTCCGACTGACAAAATCAGGAACATCAACAATGCTCTGGACATCGATAACGTCCAGAATAAAAACGTTAGGGTAGAAAAGATGCTTAAATCATTGTTGCCTGGAAGAATCAACAAATGGTGAATTCGGACATTACTTTTTCCGATAGCCATTTTCGTATAGGTAACAATCAATAACAATGATTTAAGCATCTTTTAATGCAACTATAGGGTTAACTCTACAAGCATAACATTTTGAAAATGACACATCGACCTATAAATGTTTCAGAGAAAATCCACTGATGGCGCTGACCACCGGCTCCAGTTTATCATATGGGTCCTGACCGTCTGCCAGACCGCCAAGGTAATAGACCCACCCGCCGGATTGGACCGCTGTCCGTTCGATGCCGTTTCTGCCGAGTTCGTCCCAGTCGTAAGCGGCAATAAAGTTTTCGATATCAAGGTTTTTGAGAATGGCCGCCGCGTTGGGAGTGAGATAGGAACCCAATGTCGACACCACCACCAGTTTGTCCTGGCCGTGGAGCAGATTGTAAAAGGCAAAATAATCAAATAGGCCCTCCACCAGGATGATCGTCCGGTACTGCCGGATATACCTGGCTGCCTTTTCAATGCCGTAAAGCCAGCTTTTGGCGGATAGGGGGACTTCACTGGCCTGGTGCTTGAGCCAGCGAACACCCCGATCCTCCAGGCGCCTGCCGACCATTCCGATCACACCGGCATCTGTGTCATAAATTGGAAACACCATCAGACCGGCGAAGAAATCACCGTAATTTCTTGAAAACAGGTTTTTGCGGTTGAAATCGATCTGCCGGCAATAGTATCCGTAACCCTTCACGGATCCATTGTTCAAGAATCTGATCAATCCAGCATCCGAGAACGCATTGAAAACGCCAGGATCCTTTTCAACTCGTGGCATAATACTGGCGATGAGTGCCCGGCCATGGTGCAGTTCATCGCTGTATGGCGGCGCGTAGCCGATGTTGAACTTGTCGATGGTCTCTTTCCCGACGCCCCGGCAGGCAAGATACTCCCAAACGGTCCTGAACCGGTCTTCATTAACGACAAACAGGTCATGGTAAAAATCGGCGGCATTTTCCAGGGCGGCAACCCCCTTTTTATCGCCTTGCTTCGGTTCGACAAACCCAACCGGTTCATCGGGCTCCGGTGTTTCGTCAGGCTCGGGAATGCAGGGGCTGCGGCCATCACTGAACGTGAAATCCGCAACACCCAGATGCTCGGCCCAAACCTGCTGCGCCCTTTGGAACGGATACTTATTCCTCAGCATGATCAGGTCGGTAATGTCCCAATCTCCCTTACACGCGCCAAAACAATGGAATCGGACCTCATTTTCTTTATTGACATACACCATGAAATTCTCTTGGGTGTCAGCGTGGAACGGGCAAGGGGCATTATACCGGTATTTTTTGATGCGCTTGAAACGGATATCAAACAGCGCTTCAACATAGGGGATAACGGCATCCATGGTCGCTGCCGATTTTATGTTCGGGTAGGTTTTCATCTCGTATCCCGATTCAGCATCATGTCGTTTATCTCCGCTTTGCCTGACCTGGTTTTATCCCCGGGGCATACCCGGCGATTCCGACCATGAATCGCACCACGCCATAACTTAGCCAATTCACCAGACGCAGTTTTGTTGATTTCGTTCTCCAGCTGTTTTCAATGATCCGGCGCGCATCCGTTTTGATTGCCTGTTCCAGGCTATGTTTTAATTCCAGAGCAAAACTTCCGTCGTCAACGACAACATTTGCCTCCATAGACAGCAGCAGGCTGAAAGGGTCGAGGTTTGAAGATCCCACCGTAGCCCAATGCTCATCGACCACAGCGACTTTGGCGTGCATCATGCTCTTGCGGTATTCATGGATCTCAATCCCAGCATCGAGAAAACTGCCATATAAGGCATGTGAGGCAGAATGCAGCAGGCGGTGATCCGCAAGTCCCTGCAACAGCAAAACCACCCGGACTCCCCGCCCGGCCGCATCCAAAAGCGCATGTCGGAAATTCAATCCTGGCAAAAAGTAGGCACTGGCAATAACAATTTCGTATCGCGCCTTTTCGATCGCCTGCACATAGGCATTTTCGATATCGCGGCGGTGGCGGATGTTGTTGCGTACCAGAAAAGCCGAGCGCATCAAACCCTTGGGTTCCATTGAAGGCTCCTGTCTGTCATTGTCTTCATCCCAGCCAGGAGGCAAGCGAGTCCAAGCCACCCGCGACCATACCCGACGAGCGGAGTCGTGAATTTCTTTCACCAGCGGCCCGTTCACCCTAACCGCGTAGTCAAAGCGCGTCGATGTCTGACGATGAATGTCCATATGATCGATGATATTCATGCCGCCGACAAAAGCGATCGTCCTGTCCACGACCACGATCTTTCGGTGCAAGCGACGCAACCGTCGCCGCCGCAGCGTCCAGGGCGAAGTCTTGGGCCGGAACTTCATCACCAATACGCCGGCCGCCTCAAGAAAATCGACCATGGTTTCCGGCAAACTGAACGAGCCGAATCCATCAATCAGCAGGTGGGTTTTTACACCCCGTAAGGCCGCCCGCCTGAGGGCTTCGGCAATGCGTCGCCCGGTCGTGTCATCTTCGAAGATATAGGTTTCCAGATAGATTTCATGTGTTGCCAGGTCTAACGCTGCTTCGAGTGCCGGGAAATAGGCCTCGCCGTTTTGAAGCAGGGTGATCTGGTTGTTCGGCATCATAAGGGTCACAGCAGCGTTGTCTCTTTTCTCAACTCTCTGTTTGCGTAAGCCAGCCGCTTCGATGAAACCGGCATGCGAATAACAACTATCTATGGCACCCGTCTGGGAAAAGCGATCGCTCTTCCCAGATTCAGTCGGAGGTCGGAACCTCCGCCCTTTATGCCACGTTAACTTCGATGGCTTTCGGTTTGGCCTCCTCCGTCTTATGAATCTGTAGGTTCAGGATGCCATCCTTGAACGCAGCCTTGATGTCATTCTCATCGACATTGTCAGGCAACGTAAAGCTGCGGGTGAAGCTTCCGTATTTTCGCTCTACGCGATGGAACTTTTTGCCGTTTTCCTCCTTTTCCTGTTTTCTTTCTCCCCGAATCGTCAGGATACCATTGTAAACACTCACTTTGACGTCCTCCTTTTTAACTTCAGGAAGCTCCGCCTTGATCTCGAAGGCGTTGTCGGTCTCGGCGATGTCTACCCGAGGTGCCCAGTCGCCTGTGGCGACGACCTCTTGGCCGCCAGCCTGAGCTTGCCCCACCGTTCTCGTGTAGCGATCAGCCATTTCTTCGATCTCACGCCATGGATTCCACCTTATTATTGCCATCATACACCTCGATTTTTGCAGGATTTGGTTTTCCCCGGAGGACCGACCCCGCATTTCAGGCCACCAGGATTATTGGTTGGTTACCTATGCAGCCTTAGCATGGTTGACCTGTAACAGGCCGGGGATAAAAAAAATGATTTTATTCAATTCCATTTTTCTCTTCCATGCTTCCGATTGGGTATTGGGATGGCTGAACGCAAAATGAAGATGCCGTTACAGGTGTTGCGGCCGACAGCATCTGCCTGAGTTCATCACCCTGTACACTTTCATTCAGCGAAAGGAGGCGGGCCAGATCATCTAGAACAGGTCGCCGCGCCGAGAGGATTTTTCGCACACGCTGATGCGCCTCATCGACAAACCGGGAGACCTCGTCATCGATCTGGGCGGCTTTGGCCTCACTGTAATGTTTCGCGGGAGAAAAATCTTCCGGAAGAAACATCGCCTGGCGCGGGCGCTCATAGCTCACCAACCCCAGACGATCGCTCATGCCATATTCCGCGACCATGGATCGGGCAATGTCCGTCGCCCGTTGCAGGTCGTTCTGGGCCCCGGTGGAAATTTCGTTGAATACCAGCTCCTCGGCCACGCGACCGCCCAAAAGGACGGCCAGCCGGTCCAACAGCTCCGCGCAAGTCATCAAATAACGGTCCTCGGTGGGCTGCTGCTGGGTGTAGCCCAGCGCCGCGATCCCGCGGGGAATAATCGAAATTTTATGCACCGGGTCGGCATGCTCGACAGACTCGGCCACGATCGCGTGGCCGGACTCATGGAAAGCGACAATTTCCTTTTCCTTGGCATTCATCACCCGGTTTTTCTTCTGAAGACCCGCCACCACCCGATCGATGGCCTCGTCGAAATCCGTCAGCTCGACGCTTTCTTTATTGTTCCGGGCCGCCAGAAGCGCGGCTTCATTGATGATGTTGGCCAGGTCCGCGCCTACAAATCCCGGCGTGCGCCCGGCGATCAGGCGCAGGTCGACCTCCGGCCCCAGGGCCACGTTTTTGGAATGGATTTTCAGGATGGCTTCCCGCCCGTTGATGTCCGGCCGGTCCACCAGAACCTGCCGATCGAATCTTCCCGGCCGCAGTAACGCCGGATCGAGAATTTCGGGCCGGTTGGTGGCGGCCATGATGATGACCCCTTTATTGGTTTCGAAGCCATCCATCTCCACCAGGAGTTGGTTAAGCGTCTGCTCGCGTTCGTCATGGCCGCCCATCACATTCATGCCCCGCGCCTTGCCCAGGGCGTCCAGTTCATCGATGAAGATGATGCAGGGGGCTTGCGTCGCGGCCTGGGAGAAGAGGTCGCGAACGCGGGCCGCCCCCACGCCGACGAACATCTCCACAAACTCTGACCCGCTGATGCTGAAGAAAGGCACTTTGGCTTCCCCGGCCACGGCCCTGGCCAGAAGGGTCTTGCCGGTTCCCGGCGGGCCAACCAGAAGGACCCCCTTGGGAATCCGGCCCCCCAGTTTCTGGGATCTTTCCGGAGTGCTCAGAAATTCGACCACCTCCTGGAGCTCTTCCTTGGCTTCGTCGATGCCGGCAGCATCCTCGAACGTGACTTTGGTCTCGCTCTCGGCAAAAATCTTGGCCTTGCTTTTGCTGAAAGACATCACCCCCATCCCCGTACCCATCTTTTTCATGGCAAATCGCCAGATCAGGAAAAAGAAGAGCAGAGGGAAAACCCAGGCGAGAAGACTGCCCAGGAATTTATTTTCGTATCGTCCCGAATACCTGATGTTGCGTTCATCCAGTTCCTTCACCAGCCCCGGATCGTCGACCCGAATGGTCTTGAACGCTTGACCGGTGGAACCTTTCAGCGTTCCGGTGATATTATCCGGTCCGATGACCAGTTTGCCCGCGGTCCCGTCGGCGATGGCCTGTTTGAATTGACTGTACGGGATCGTCTCCACGTTCGCGGAAAAGAAAAACTGCTGCGCATAGGAAAAAAAAAGGATGGCCATCAGGAGATACCAGATGTTGAAGCGCGTCTTCGGCGGCAACGTGCGCTTATTTTTCGGATTACCACCGGAACCGAAAAGGGCGCGAAGCTTGTCCGTCAGCATGCTGATTGGATCTTTATTTCTGTTGGTGGCCATTTCTTTTTTTCCTTTACTTTTATGCTGTTAGGTAAGGTACTTGGCCAGGTCCCCCATGGCCTTGGCGATTTCCTGGATCGCCTCATGCATGCCTTCGGCACCGTGGTCCATTTTGGATGTTCCTTTCTTCTCCATCTCGTTCTCTACTTTGGATTTGATGCTTTTCAAATGTTGTGCATGGATCTCAAACTGCAGGCGGTGCTCCTCTTCCATGTTTTTCATGGCATCGGCATCGATCCGTTTGACCAGTTCGTCGGCCTCGGCCATCAGTTGTTTGATATCCTTGGATTCTAAGTATTCTACCATGATGTCTCCTTTCGACGGGTGTTTGCCTGTTCCGGTATGAAAATACCGATCACCCAGCCAACCGGGCTTGACCTCGCAACCACCATCGGCAATGCCGCGCCGCAGATCGTTTTACTTCCAGACGTTTCCTACCGGCGGCGAATCTCCTCGTGACTACGGAGACGATGGGATCCGCACTTGGCTTGGGTTCGCGTTTTTGATATATTGATAAAAATCACTGTCCGTAGTGAGAATCAGTACGGAGTTCATATTGGTCTTTTCCTTGTAGCTTTCAAGGGTACGCAAAAAAGCATAGAATTCTGGATTTTTATTGAACGCCTGTCCGTAGATTTGCGTAGCCTCAGCATCGGCTTTGCCCTGGACCTCCTGCACCCGGCGGTAAGCGGTGGAGCGGATCTGGCGCAGCTCTTTTTCCATTGTCCCGAGGATCTCGGCGCTGCGTCCCTCGCCTTCGGAGCGAAACTGCGCGGCGATCCGTTTGCGCTCGGAAATCATTCGTTCATAGACCTTTTCGCGGACACTTTCCACGTAATCCAGGCGCTTGATGCGCACATCCACCAGTTCGATGCCGTATTGCGGGATGATCTTTCGTGCTTCCGTCAGTATCGTTCGGGTGATCTCCTCCCTACCTCGGGCAATCTCTCTTTTAAGCTCCTCTTCGCGTTCCTTTGGGAGCTCCTTTAGGGCCTCGCCCTCAGGTACTTCCCACGATGCGCTGCGTACAAGTTCCACGAGTTCGCTGCTTGACACCTGGTCGCGCACCACCGAATCGAGAATGTCGTTCAGGCGCGACTGGGCCCCCTCTTCGCTGGCCACATTCTCCAGAAATTTTTTCGCGTCGGCAATCCGCCATCGGGCAGTGGTATCCACCCAGATGAACTCGCGCCCCTTGGTGGGAACCTGGTTCGGATCACCGTCCCAGACCAGCAGACGCTTTTCGAATCGTCGGACCTCCTGCACAAAGGGCAGTTTCATGTGCAGCCCCGCCTCGGTTACCGGTTCCCCAACAGGCCGGCCAAACTGCACGACAATGGCCTGCAGACCCTCTTCCAATGTATATATACCGCCATAGAGTAAGATAACGATCACCACCGCTATCGCGATGAGTACTGCTTTCAAGGTAAACTTCATGGCCGCCTCCCTTGTGCTGATGGTTGCCCGCTGGATTCCAATGGGAGCCAGGGCACCATTGCCTTCTGGTCCTTATCCACGATATAGAGACCTTTCATATCTGATAGGAAACCGGTCATGGCCTCCAGATACAGGCGCCGCCGCGTAACCTGCGGCGCCTGTTCGTACTGTCCTAAAATGGCCGCAAAACGGGTGGCCTCTCCTTGGGCCCGGTTTACGCGTTCCAGTGCGTAACCTTCGGCCTCGCTGATGCTTTGCGTAGCCACCCCTCGGGCTTTTGGGATTTCCCGGTTGGCCTGTTCCTGGGCTTTATTGATCGTTTGCTCTTTGTCCTGACGCGACTCGTTGACTTCATTGAAAGCCGGTTTAACCTTATCAGGTGGAGTCACATCCTGAAGTTCCACGGTCACCAGACGCACACCGGACGCATAAGTTGTGAGGATTTTCTGGATCTCGGTTTTGGCTTCACTGGCCACCGCCACCCGTCCGGTGGTCAGCACATCGCTGCCCAGACGGTTGCCGACCGCGCGGCGCATGACCGCCTCGGTAGTGTCGCGAATGGTTTTCGATGTGTCGCGGACTTGGAACAGATAGCGGATCGGGTCTTCGATGCGGTACTGGATGATCCATTGAACGTCGATGACGTTCAAATCCCCGGTGAGCATCAGCGACTCGTCCGTGTAGGCGCCGCGCGTATCATAGCGGGTCTTTTCACCGGGAACGGTGGAAACCGAGACCGTCCGAAACCCAAACTCTTCTTTGAGCACGCGGGCAGTGGGCACCAAGCGGACTTTCTCGATGCCATACGGCAATTTGAAATGCAGCCCCGGACCGGCCGTGCGCATGACCTTGCCGAAGCGCTGTACAATCCCCGTCTCCTCCGGTTGGACGGTGAACCATGCGGTCCATAAGACCACCACCACCACACCGGCGAGAAGAATGAAGACCGGCCCGCCTTTGAATCTTTTAAACTGCTGTAGAATTTTCTTCAGCACGTCATCCAACGTCAGTTTGGGTCCCCCCGGGGGGTGATTCCATTCAGTCATCACTTACCTCCTAATTAATGAGCCGATCAGCTTCATCGATGCTTGTTTGTTCGGACGGATACCATTTAGTCTATATGGATTCTGGCTCCCTTGCTTAAAGGATATGCAACTCGCATATCCTCCGGTAATGGTAGCCGTAGATGGACAGGGTAACTGCCAACGGAAGCAGCCTGGGCCTCCGCGCCAGGGTCCAGATTAGCAGATACCAGTATTGGAATCGCTCTTTGCCCAATACGCCCAGCCGCAGGCAGGCACGGAAAAACGCCAGGAATCGCTGCCCATCAATAGGAACGGTCGCTGCCGGTACCTTAAGATCCTTCAAAATGGATCTGACCCGCTGGTAGTATTTGCGGGGCGAATAGATCTGCCGCATGATTGCCCGATACCCATTGATCAAGTGGTCCAGTCCCATGACCGGGATAATATTGGTCCGGCCGTCCACATTATCCCCGGAGAAGTCTGCACAGACACGTCGTTCATCCACCAAGCGATCAAAGAGCCGGGTTCCCGGCGGCGCCTGAAGCATGCCGACCATGGCCGTGACAATGCCGCTTTGCTGGATAAAATCGATCTGTCGTTGAAAAATCGAGGGCGTATCGCTGTCGAAGCCGACGATGAATCCACCCATGACCTGCATACCGGAGCGGTGTATCTTTTTTACATCCAACAGCATATTCCGGTTTTTGTTGTGCGTCTTGCGGCACTCCGTGAGGCTGCTCTCATCCGGTGATTCGATGCCGATGAAGACGGAATCGAATCCGGCATCGGCCATCAGAGTCATCAATTCTGGGTCATCGGCCAGGTTGATGGAGGATTCGGTAAAGAAAACGAATCCTTTTTTATCCCTACGCCATTCAATCAGAGCTGGGAGCAACTGCTTCTTCAGCGAACGTTTGTTGCCGATAAAATTGTCATCCACAAAGAAGATATTGCCGCGCCAACCGGTCTGATAAATGGCGTCCAACTCCCCAAGGACCTGCGCTGGCGTTTTTGTGCGCGGCCGGCTGCCGAAAAGACTCGTGATATTGCAAAAATCGCAGTCGAACGGGCACCCCCTGGAATACTGAATGTTCATGGATGCATAGCGTTTCATGTGAATCAAGTGCCATAACGGAATGGGGGTCTGGTGGATATCAGGGTACCCATCCGCCCGGTAGATTGCTTGCGGGCAGCCGTTTTCCAGGTCCTCAATAAAAGCCGGCAGGGTCATCTCGGCCTCGTCCAACACCAGGTGGTCCACCTGCCGGAAGGCATCCGGTTCGGCGGTAAAAAGCGGCCCGCCGGCAACAATCCTCAATCGGTGGGCTTGGCAGCGCGCGATGATATCGGCAGCCGATCGGCGCTGGATGGCCATGGCGCTGATAAATGCCATTTCGGCCCATTCAAGGTGATCGTCGGAAAGATCCTCCACGTTCAGGTCCACAAGACGAAAAGACCATGAGCGCGGCAGGAGGGCCGCGACCGTGAGCAATCCGAGCGGCGGAAATGCCGCTTTTTTCCCGATGAACCGCAATGCATAAGAAAAAGACCAAAACGTTTCGGGAAACTGAGGATAAATGAGGAGGATATTCATCGGATTAGACACCTTTCCTTTCCTTGAATAAGGGGTTGTCAATCGGAACAACCTTGTGGTCATATTCAACCATTACGCACCAAACCCCGCTCTTGGGCCCATATCCCCACGACCAGGTATGCGGCAATATGGGGATTACTCCCATCGGTACCCGCATTAGGAAGAAGACGACCATTGCTCCCATAAAGATTTTTTCTCCCGTCAGAAATGGTGTGCAATGCCATTCAAGGCAACCGCTATGGGCACCAAAAGATTCGGCTCGGCCTTATTTTCTTTCGGCCTCCTGATTGATTTTTTTCATCCGGATGATATGTTCGATCATCTGCTGCTCGAACAGGCCCCTGACCTCTGAGATATTTTTCTGAAAACTTAAGGCGATGGCGGTATCCGGCGCTTTCTTGACAAGTTCGGCTTTCAGGTAAAGTTCCTTTTCGTATATCGTCTGCCTGAGATCTTCGGTCGCCTTGATGAAAGATTCCTGCTCCGCAATCAGTTTCTTTCTGGTAGCATCGCTCAAGTTGTTGTAATACCCCGGATACTTGTTGGTTCCCCCCGGCATGCCTAATTCATGGAAGCCGTACCTCATCATATCCCGGCCGTATTTCATGAGGTCATCAGGATCCTGGCCCATTGCCCCGACAGAACCATACCCGTCTCGGTAACTGGCGGCATCTCTCTCTTGGCCAAATACATTCGAAGCGAATATAAAAACCATCATCAATACCGGGATTATTGATACACGGTTAAAAGTATGATTTTTCATTTCACGTTCTCCTTAATACGAAGTGGCGGGATTTAGTACTGATCTTCATTTCCATTCTTCGGAATGGAACCTGCCTATCGGCGTCGGCGTGGGGTCGGCAAGGCGTTTTACCTTTGCGCAGGTGGGCACTGTTTTATATTAACCAATGTATAAGCAATCCTTATGCCAGCTATCCAGACGTGAAAAAACATCCCCCAACCGGTTGTTTTATTGGTGAATTTCATAGCTTAGCGAATTTTGAACAGATTTGTGCAGGTATCAAAAAAGGTCGAATTTAACCACTGGTCGCATTTGACCGGTGTGCGCTGACACGCAAATCGGTGCAACCGAACGTTGGTATTCTGTCATGGGTTTAGTGGCGGGTAAGGTAAATCGCGATGACCAGGCATTAACAGCCCCGGCCCCAGCACAATTTCAAGGACATGGTTTATCGGCCTTGTATGTGAATGGTCCGTGTTTTACTATCAGTTCTGCTTTTTCGGCTTTTGGTATGCAATTTCCACATCCTCAAATTGCAATAAAATTGGATGGAGGATCGTGAGCAAGAATCCCTAACCGCCGATTCGGCAGAAAGGCACGATCGCATGTTCAAGCATATTATTTGCCCAACCGATTTGAAAAATCGGTCCGATATGTCTGTTAAAAAAGCCATACAGATCGCCCACCAGTTCGGTTCAAAAATCACGTTGCTCAATGTCCACGAAGAATTCATGGATAAGGAGGAACGGGAGATGTTGCGTGTCAGTGTCAACAAAATGAAGGAAAAATACAAGCAGGTCACCTTCGAATCCAAGGAAGAGATGAAGGCGGTCATCCACCAGTTTCACGCCGATGATATTGAAGTGGATTACCTGTTGCACGGTGGCAAGCCGGAGCATGTCATCGTGGAGGTTGCCAAACAGCTTGGGTCGGATCTGATCGTCATGTGTACCGACGGCAGGAACAGCATCATGGATTTCGTTGTCGGCACCATCACCGAGCACGTCATCAATGCGTCCCTCTGTCCTGTGCTGGTCATTCCCAACCGGAAGTAAGCGACGAACCGTCGATATCGAGACCGGATTGAAATCGGAATCAAAGTTATCGGTTATCAAGCCGCATACCACAGGATTAGGAAGAAATGGCATGTAGTGCCCGCGATAACAAATAGATGCCAGATCAGGTGACCATAAGGTACCCGTGAATCGGTTGCGAAGAATACCACTCCGGCGGTGTAGGACAGGCCTCCTGCAATCAACCAGCAAAGCCCCGCAGTTGGCATCCGCTCAAACAACGGTTTGACCGCAATTACGAGAAGCCACCCCATCAGCAAATACAAGCCGGTGGAGAGAATGGGATATGAAGCTTTAAAAAATGCCTTCAAAACCACTCCGGCGATAGCAAGTCCCCAAATAATACCGAAAAGTGTCCAGCCGACCGCACCACGAAGCAACCCAAGCGTCAATGGTGTGTATGTGCCTGCGATTAAGAGAAAAATCGCGCAATGCTCGATGATCCGGAAACAGCGTTTGGCCTTACCGAATGGCAACGCATGGTAGAAGGCGGAGGCAAAATATAGAAGGATCACGGTCGCACAGAAGATACTTGCGCCGACGATAAATCTCGCATCATCGAGCTGAACTGCATGTAGGATGAGAAAAGG
The DNA here is from genome assembly GCA_963674765.1 of uncultured Desulfosarcina sp. GTDB lineage: Bacteria > Desulfobacterota > Desulfobacteria > Desulfobacterales > Desulfosarcinaceae > Desulfosarcina. Next base: position 6,982,218 of record OY771548.1, read on the forward strand.
TGTTCCGGTCAGCGCCGCGATCAGACCGGCGCCATGGCTGATGCTATTGGCGATTTCTTCCCCCCGAGACTGTTCACGTTTGGAGTTTGAATGATTTGTACGCACGACAATTCCTTTAGGTCTCCCTAAATTGATTCACGGCAACAAGGCCGGCCCGATAAGGTCTTGGGACAAGGTTCGCTCTCTGTCCTTGATCTGTCATTCGGAAACGTACCAATCGTCTGCAATTCTGAACTCTTGAAATATATATTTCTGAAGTCAGCGCCGCCGCCGACCACTTAGGTGGTCTGTTTGATCGTGAATGAAACCGTGCCAATTTGGCGTAGTTTCATAAGAGAAGCGATAGGAGTGTTTTTATCTTTAGGCTTTGCCCCAAACATACCCACAACTGCCGCAGCTCCATTTAAACACAGGACCACTTTCAGGCCGCAAGCCACCAAGTATTGCTAAACCTTGCATAATACGTTCAGTTTCTTCTTGCGTTGGGGCTCCATAGATAATTTCTAAACCTTCGTGTTTTGAACATTTAGGGCATTTTTGTTTTTTTAAGTTATTGGTAACCATATTTTTTGTTTGCTTTACCATGCTATGCTCCATTACGATTTGAGTTATTAAGGAATGGGAAGGGAGCTCTTGTTCTAATCTTGTAGCCCACATATAGATCTACATAATCCCTCGGTGAGGGAAACCGGGCTTCAATCCGTGACAGATTCCTAATGGCCGCTTGGGCAGGTACAAGGAATGCGGTAACCCAGAAACAAAGGATTGAACGACATATATTTGTCATGTTGATCTTACCGATAAAACAGTGATAATGGCGAATAGATACAGATGTTTTGTTATATGATGTTAAAATCTTAGCCTCGGCTAACCACCGATGTCAATTGCCAATGTGGATACTGTGTAGGTAAGTACGTTGATCATAGTCTAATTTTAGAATCGATAGCCGGTGGACAATCGGACGGATTTTGAATTGATAGGAAAGTATGTTCGGGCTATCTCATGAAAAAGGGTTTGACGAAAGATACAGATTGCTTGCCAATGTCACCAACTTCAAGGCGAATATCATAAATACCATATCTTGTGGTCGGCCATTATTCCCCGCAGTGCAGATTATCAAAATAATCTGAACAACATTTCCGAAATCGGTTATTACCGATAGGTACAGTTATGTTGCCATCCAACCTATCCTGTTGAAAATTTAGAAAATACACAAGATTACGGTGCAAGCTATGCTTTTCGTAACCATATCAACCTTATAGCGACGTTCAGCGCTCCCATTCCATACGAGTTGGCAACATAATAAATGTTCCCGGAAGGCACCTTTTTGTATCCGGCAAACAGGTCGCCGCCGGGGGGGTGCAGTCCCATTTAGGGGCAACCTTCAAATTGCCCTCGATTCAGTTGTAACAAGTGTTCCAGCATATTGTTCCAACGCCCGCAAAGCAATGTGCTCCTGAGAAAAAGCATTACTTCGGCGGTCTCACGCTTCCAGAAAATCCCCGGTGATTTCAGCCGAAGATTGATAACACGACGGATCGCGCTTTCAACACAACCGCTGCCGGTCGGCAAATTTAGTGAACGAAAGGCAGCGTACTGCATTCGTTTCAGATTCTTCACAAAGTAATTGTTGAACTTGTTCAAGACTTTCTTCAGCTTTGACGGATAAGTGATGTACTGACGTATCTGATTCCGGATTTTCATCAGTGCTCCTTGCCATAACAGGTCTTTCCAATCCTTGACAATCGCCATTCGCTCTTTGGGTTCAAGGGTTTTGGGAAGATGGTCCGCAACAAGATGCAAATTCTGCTTGGCATGGGTATAGTCGATTGCCTGGAAACACTCCTTGACTTCAAGCTTTTCAGCCAGAGCGGAAAATCGTTTCCAATATCTGCGGTCACCGTCTGCACAGAAGATTACTCCGTCGGCTTCGGCAACACCGATTTGACGAAGATAATCTTCCAACAATTCAAACGCACCGTTAATATCTGCCATCGTGGCATCGTAAAGCGGGGCAATTTCCTTGATCGGATTTCCCTCGGCGTCCAGCCATTGGATGACGATTTGTGTCGGCTCCCGCCAGTCGGAATGATACCCCCTGCGTTTCTGATCGGAAGCCAACCGTCCCTTTTTAGCCCGGCGTTCACGAAGGCGGCCGCCGTCGATGCAAACGAACAAAATGCGGCCGTTTACATGGTCATTTTCCGATAATGTGATCCGGTGCCGATTTTCCATGGCCCGACTGCCCATGTGCATACACAATCGCCGGATCGGTTTGATACCCATTTCGATGCCAAAAGAAGACAAGATCCGTTGGGCAATCTCGAATGATGGACACAATAGGCTTGCCTGAACAGCCGCTGATGCCAGAACAGCGCTGCAACGATCAATGAGACCCAGATAGGCCAGCCCCAGATGACTGCCACTTTTTGGTTTCCGTTTCTTTTTTTTACGGCCACGGCGAGACTTGGGAAGAGCTTTGGCAAAATATGGGGATTCGAGCGGTAGTGACCGACCGGATAATAGTCGGATACTGGTGGGTTTACATCCCTTGAAGCGAAACCCGAGTTTGGCTGCCAGTTTCTTTACCGTTTTCAAAAAACATGGATCGGAAAGCACATTTTCAATGGTAGATACAATCAAGTCCTCAATTGTGGAGAAAAGGTGTGTACGCAGATCTATGATCAGCCGGTTGGCATCATAATGTGTCTTAAACTCGGAAAGGATATCATCAATGGTCCGTTGCAGCGGATGAACACCAAAAGGGGTCTCCATGGCTCGCCTCGCAGGTAGCAGGTAATCGAATTTCTGCCGTGCGTGTCGCGAAGCTTCAGCCTATGGCACATAGGCGATTTTTATAATCGGGGGTAAGCGGATAAACGTATAGGTCTTTGATCGGTACCTTCAATTTTCGATAGCGATCTTGACGGCTGCGGCCTTTGGTTTGTCCCAATTTCAGCCAATTGGCAGCCTGATAACAGGTCCCTGCAAAACGGGAACGATCGACGAAAGTTTCAACCAGACACAAATCGTGACCATAGCGTATACCCCAATCGGATCGTAATCTTCTCAGACAAGCGCCCAGAATGAAACTGGCCAAGTTGGGAACGCGAACCCAGGGTAGAATCAAAAACCGGGTGTTGTTGGTCAACAGCTTCAGGTTTCCCTGGCGTGTAGCCGCGTTCCATCCGATGTGGCGATCTCTTGCGGCTGTTTTCCAAGCTGCAGATCCGAAAAGCAGGCAGGCCAGCGGTCGCCGGTTGCGATCATAGACCATATACTTCATGTGTTCGCCGACATGCCCCCGACATCCTAAATAATGTTACCGATCCATCAGACAATGAAAAAGATGATCGTTGTCACAGCGGCCATTGACCATGACGATTTTGACAGGGCGAAGGTCATCCAGGACACCTTCGATGGGATCGGTGCTATGAAAGATGTCACGTATCTGCCGGGCATGATTGCCCGGTCGCAACGGTGGTGGCAGCACAATAAGCTTTCGTTGTTCGAGCTTTCGCAACATTGTACGACAGGCAATGTCCTTGAGCTGACCCTTATCGGTGCGCCAATTCCACATCCGGCAAAGTTCAGTGGATAACCGGGTGCGGTGCCAGTCGGGATTATCGGCCATCAGCCGACGAATCAGTTCAATATCCCCGGCAAATAAGTTGCGTCCCTGAATGGTCATGCTCTCACTCATGGGCTGCACCTTACAGAAAATCGCTTTTCGAGTTCAGCTTTATTTTTCAAAGAACGAGAAAATCATTACCACTCAGCCTACGATAACATTTGCCCCAATTTGGGTTTACACCCTATTGCTGAAATAATAATCGATCGTATCTTTCCACTCGGGATTCGATGATTCATCTTTTTCTCGTATTGAAGATCGCTTCGGTCATAAAGGTTGTACAGCGGTTGTACAAATAAGAAATTATTCAAAAAAATAAGGGTTCAGAGATTGTTTAACTTTCCTCTAAACCCTTATTTCTATTGGTGCCTAGGGCCGGAATCGAACCGGCACGAGGTTAAACCTCGAGGGATTTTAAGTCCCTTGCGTCTACCTATTCCGCCACCCAGGCAAAACCATGGTGTCAACTGCAGCGTATGATTGGAAAGACCTAACGGTTGTGAGGCTGCTATTAACGGGTATCCTGCAAAATGTCAAGGAAATCGGTCGGCTGGTTTCGATCAGACGGCTGGATTACGGCTATCCTGTCTATTGAAGCCCCAAATAATTCACCACACCATGACAACGGCAGGCCGTGGCAACAATCAAGGGACGTTTGTCGATGTTGTGGGCCAGATCCAAAGCGTGCCACAAATCGGCAGGATAAATACCGCCCACACCGGGTAATATTTGATGGCTGCGCAGTACGATGGGGAGGGCCTCCCCCCATTCGAAATCGTCCAATAAACGGAACATATCAACGGGTCTGGGCTTTCCCGTATGGGTACACCGGTCTTTCGGTTCCGGGCAGTTGTCCGGGCAAAGAAAATCGGCATGACTGACAAAGACCTGCCCGTGCTTTCCGCGCATGGCATGGGGCAAGGACAGCAACCATGCCTCTGGAATGGGGAGCGATTTCAACCGAAGCCCTCTGTTTTCAAGGTGAACCGACAACCAGCCAGCGACCACGTGTTCGGGCACTGCCGGAACCAGCATGTCCACCGGTGCATCTGTTACCAGCATTTGCACCAGCCAGGGGATGGCGTCCGCGCGGACGAAGGTTATGGATTGATCAGGAATTCGGACTGGGCATCGATCCACCACCGTGATGACCGCCTGTGGGAAACGGCGGGTAATCCGCGAAATGGCGAGTTGTCCAAAATGACCGGCCCCCATGATCCAGAAACGATAGGCACGAACCTTGTTATTGGTCATTGCATTTGATAGTATCGTTAGGTTGTTGGTTATGGTACATTCCATTTACCGTTTAATCGATTTTTTTTCAACGCCATTGGCCACGCTCAGGCGAGGATCGAACGATGATTGCAACACGCCCACAACTGATTCTGGCATCCCAGTCTCCTCGCAGGCGTCACCTGCTCGAACAGGCCGGCCTATCGTGTGCGGTGATTCTCAGCACGATTGATGAGGATTCCTTTCGGTTAACAGAACCGGCCGAGTATGTCAAAACGTTAGCCAAGGCCAAAGCCATGGACGTTGCCGGACGCCACCCAGACAGCTGGGTGATCGGCGCCGACACCATCGTCACCATCGGACAGACGATTCTCGGCAAGCCGTCCGACCCTGCCGATGCCAGGGAAATGCTGATCAAGCTTAGCGGCCAATCACATTTCGTTTATACGGGATATGCAATTGCCAACCAAGAACGATCGACCTGCGTTTGCGAGGCCATAAAAACCGTCGTGACATTCAAGGATCTTTCCGATGACGAGATCGACTGGTACATTCAGACCGGTGAACCCTTCGACAAAGCCGGTTCATACGCCATCCAAGGCATGGGGACGTTTTTGGTCAGACGAATCAATGGTTCTTATACCAACGTCGTCGGGCTACCCGTATGTGAAGTGATCGAAACCCTGATGGGGCTCGGCATCATTCGTTTGAACAAACAAAAAGTCATGGGAGTTGAGGGGTGAAACAAATTTTGGACCGTATCGGCCAGCGTATTGCCGATGCAGCGAAGGGATGCGGGCGTGATCCAGGAAGTGTTCGTTTGGTGGCCGTCAGTAAAACCGTGGATGCACGGCGCGTCGCCCAGGCCATCGATGCAGGTGCCACCATTCTGGGAGAAAACTATATTCAAGAAGCGCGGGATAAGTTCAAGGCCTTGATTGACCGGCCGGTTGAATGGCATTTCATCGGTCACTTGCAAACCAACAAAGCCAAATACGCGGTACGCATGTTCGATCTGATCCATTCGGTCGATTCCCTGAAACTGGCCACCGCGCTGGACAATGCCGCCCGGAAAAACGGAAAACGCCAGGATATTCTCGTCCAGGTCAACATCAGTGGTGAGGAAACCAAATCGGGAACCACGGAAGATGATGCCATACAGTTGATCCAAGCGATCAGCCACCTCGAGCATGTACACATCCGCGGGTTGATGACCATGCCGCCCTACTACGATGAACCGGAACTGGCGCGGCCGTTTTTCAATCGTCTGGCAATCCTGCGTCGACGGATCACGGACATGCATATTCCCGGCGTAGCCATGGACGAGCTGTCCATGGGAATGACCGGTGACTTCGAAGTGGCCATCGAAGAGGGCGCTACCCTGGTGCGCATCGGTACCGCCATTTTTGGATCCCGCCAATGAAACTCTTGCTGCACATCTGCTGCGCGCCCTGCAGCATCTACCCACTCCAAGTCCTGCGTGAGGCTCACCACACGGTGATGGGGTTCTTCTACCGCTATAACATTCATCCTTATACGGAATGCATGAAGCGCGAACAAACACTCCGGGACTATGCAACCGCAACGGATTTGAAGGTAATCTACCAGGCGGGTTATGAAATCGAGGCTTTCTTGCGCAATGTCGCCTTCCGTGAGGCCGACCGTTGCACCTATTGCTACCATGATCGCTTGACCGCCACGGCCAATTACGCCAAGAAGGGCAAATTCGATGGTTTCACCACGACACTGCTATACAGTCGTTTCCAAAAACACGATCGGATTCGGTCCATCGGAGAAGCCGTTGGCAAATCCGTCGGTGTCCCCTTTTACTATCAGGATTTTCGAAATGGATGGAAAGCCGGTATCGATGAATCCCGCCGATTGGGGATGTACCGGCAACAGTATTGCGGATGCATATATAGTGAGAAAGATCGCTACTATCGGGCGCATCGCACGGATGTTCGCAGATCCGACGGCAGTTCGACAACGTAGATAGTGCCCATCCAGAAATGGCCCATTTGCCCGATATCGCGACAATCGATAACGAGGCCAAAACCAGTATTTTGAAAGCCATATCAATCCGCGGGAACGATTATCGCCATGTTCGCCAACTTCATTTATTTTATCGTTGCGCTGCTGATCTATTCCACTTATCAGCCTGCTGAACAGACCAATTTTTCGGTCGTGGACACGGTGCTTTTCTTTTCCGCTCTGATCCTGTTGTTTTTCTACTACTCCAGGTATCAATTCCACCGGATAAAAAACTTGACCGACACGGCGCCCCACCATGTCCTGGACCAGCAGTTCAGTTCGGCCCTGACCCGTCAGTCGATCATCGCCATCGTCTTGTTCGCCGTGGACATCTATGGGCTGAACATTCCTTCTTTCTGGATGGAAATGCCCCTGTTCGAAGTCGTCCCCACTATAGAGGCACTGCTATTTTTAGCCCTTTTTATCGCCTATCTGGCCATGGTCTGGTTCAACGCCCATGACGCGTATCGGCGTATTTATCGAAGCGACATCACCCGCAACGCCTACGTCACCTCCAATATCGCCTTCAGTGTTCCCGTGTTGTTGCCCTGGCTGCTGCTCTCCGGCATCGCCGATTTAATATTGGCCCTGCCCTTCGATCTGCCCCGTCGAATGCTCCTTTCCCCGGCCGGAGAGACGGCGTATTTTCTCTTTTTTCTCTTTGTCGTGGCCCTTATCGGCCCGTTGATGATTCAGAAATTCTGGCGCTGCCGGCCTCTGGAACCCGGTTATTATCGGCAGCGTATCCAGGCGCTTTGCCGCCGCGCCGATCTCAACTACGCGGACATTCTCTATTGGCCGATTTTCGGCGGGCGCATGATCACGGCGGGGGTCATGGGCCTGGTCAGTCGCTTTCGCTATATCCTGATCACCGAGGCCCTGCTGCGTATATTAACCCCCGAGGAAGTGGATGCCGTCATCGCCCATGAGGTGGGACACATCAAAAAACGACACCTGCTTTTTTATCTTTTCTTCCTGATCGGGTTCACGATCATCACCGTTTCCATATATAACCTCATCATTTATCTGACCATTCTTTCCGAATCCGTTTATCACTTCATTTTTCTGACCGGCATCAGTTTGCAGACCGCCATCACCGGTCTGCACAGTTTGGCCATCATTTTGGGATTCTTGATCTATTTTCGGTTTATTTTCGGCTATTTCATGCGTAATTTCGAACGCCAGGCCGATGCCTTCGTCTACACTCTTTTTGACAGCGCCGCGCCTCTGATTTCAACCTTCAGGAAAATCGTGGCCGCATCCGGTCATTCGGCGGAAAAGCCCAACTGGCACCACTTCAGTATCCGACAACGCGTCGATTTCCTGAAGCGCTGCGAGGTGGACCGCACCTGCATCCGGCGCCACGACCGCAAAGTACGCAACAGTATCCTGATTTATGTGATCATCATGGTGGGCGTGGGGTTGATGGGCTACCAGCTCAACTTCGGCCAAACCGGCCGGCAATTGAACGAGAAAGTCTTTGAAACGGCGATTTTACATGAAATCGAGAATGGCGGGGAAAACCGTGCCGGTCTATATGGACTGCTTGGAGATCTGTATTTTGGCCGCCGGCAGTATGCCCAGGCCGTGGCAGCCTACCAAAACGCGCTTCAAATGGAACCCGGCAGTGCCATTGTGCTCAACAACTTCGCCTGGCTGCTGGCCACCTGTGGAGACCCGTCCTATCGCGATCCCACACGAGCTCTGGCATTGGCCGAGCGTGCCGCAGCGATCGAAAAAGCGCCCCATGTCCTGGACACATTGGCGGAAAGTCTCTATCTGAACGGACGGATCCCGCAAGCGATACAAGCGGCGGAGGCCGCTCTGGAAATGGCCAAAACCAATCGCGCATACTACCAAGGGCAGCTCGACAAATTCCGGGCTGCCCTTGAAAGTCCAACGGCCGATTGATCGCCGGCACCGGCTGTTATTTGATGCAAACCTTGCGGACCTCGAGCAAATCACAAAAGCCTTTGAATATTTTTTCGATGCCATCCTGCTTTAATGTGGTCATGCCGTCTGCGATCGCCTGGTTGCGGAGCTGTTCCATGGGCGCCTTGGTCTGAATCAGCTTTTTTATCTCATCGGTCCCCATCAGCAGCTCATGAATCCCCATCCGCCCCTTGTAGCCCGTATTGCTGCACATGTCACAGCCTTCCGGCTTATAGAGTTCGAGATCGTCATCGTAAGGAATGTTCAGATTTTTCTCGAAATCCGCTTCGCCATACTCACGGACCAGTTCTTCATATTCCTCCTGGCTAGGATGGTATCTGCGCTTGCACGTGCTGCACAGGGTGCGCACCAGGCGTTGGGCCAGGATACACAGGACCGCATCGGCGAAGTTAAACGGATCCATGCCCATATCAAGCAGGCGGGTGATGCTTTCCGGGGCACTGTTGGTATGCAGGGTCGAGAATACCAGGTGACCGGTCAGCGACGCCTCGATACCAATCGAGGTGGTCTCTTTGTCACGCATCTCACCGACCATGATCACGTCCGGGTCGGCACGCAGGAACGCCCGCATGGCCGCGGCAAAATCGAAACCAATCTTGGGTTTGACCTGCACCTGACGGAGCCCGCGTTGGGTGATTTCCACCGGATCCTCTGCGGTCCAGATCTTGGTTTCAGTTTTATTGATAAAGCTCAAGGCCGAATGTAGGGTGGTTGTTTTACCGGAACCGGTCGGTCCACAAACAAAAATCAGTCCATAGGGCTTGGTGACCACGCTGATGAAGTTTTTATGGTTGCGTTTGGAGAACCCCATTTTATCCAATGGGATGGGCTCGCCGGCGGCGAGAATACGCATGACCACATCTTCCAAACCGCCCTGGGTGGGGATGGTGGCGACACGCAGTTCGATGTCTTTCCCGCCATACTTTTTAAATTTGATTTTGCCGTCCTGGGGCAGCCGCCGTTCGGCAATATCCAGGTCAGACATGATTTTGATTCTGGAAACCACCGCATTGCGGTAGGAAAACGGAATGGTTTGGTAAACCGTACACGACCCGTCGACCCGAATTCGCACCTGGGTGTTCTGCTTACCGGGATAGGGTTCGATATGAATATCCGAGGCGTTGCGGTTAAATGCATCCATGATGATCTTGTTGACCAATTGAACGACGGCGCTGTCCTCTTCGCCGACATTGGATTCCGCCTCTTCCATCTCATCTTCTTCGACTTGAAGCTGGGAAAGGATGTCATCGATCTCGGCCAGTTCCTTCTCATCATGGGTGAACAGCTTGATGAAATCTAGAATATCCTGTTTGAAACTGACAGAGAAAGTCACCGCGCGCCCTGGAAACAGCGCCTTGATTTCGTCAATTTTCTTCAGGTCGTGGGGGTTGTCTACGGCAATGACGATCTTCTGGTTCTCGCTTTTGAGCGGTACCCAGAGATTGCTTCTCATGAAGGGCACCTTCAGCCCCGCGATGAGATCACCGGGGATGGGATAGTTGGCGTTGTATTCAACGAAACGGGTCTTATAATATTTTTCCAGAGCGTTGCCGACTTCCCTTTTGGGAATGTGGAAATTTTTCATCAGCACCGTGGAAACCGGTTCTTTGCGCTTGGCGGCCTCATTGATGGCCTGCGCCAGTTCCTTTTGGGTCAGCAGATGGTTTTCCAAAAGGTAATCGTATTTCTTGCTGCGCCCCCCCTTGGCGGCAATTCGTTTCTGATTGTAAAGGGCGACCCCCATGATATTGGAGAGTCTCTGAATGGCCTTTTCTTCGGTCGGGCCGAAGTCACCCCCGTTTTTACAATTGATCAACTCCAAGGTGCCCATCAGATATTTCTGATAAACGATGGGGTAGGCCAAAATCTGTTTGGTCCGATACCCCGTTCCGCGGTCCCATTTCGAGTCGAACTGCAATTCAGGATCAATCGCTTTCAGTTCGTTTTGGTCATAGGCATCTTTTATATTCACCAGGGTTTGTTTGAGCGCTGCATAACCGGCGACACTGGTCTGGTTCACGGGGATGCGAATTTCGGCCACCTCGCTGCCAGATTTGAATCGCGACACCAGCTCACGTTTGACCCCATCCACCACGTAAACGGTGATCCGATCGGCACCGAACAGCTCGCAGATTTCATCCTTGAGGTTGATCAGCGCTTCACCCAGATTGTTGGCGGCTTTCAGACGGTTACCGATGGCCTGGATTTTGGCGTTGTATTCCGCATCGGACATCGCCGCGCCGGGCTTGTCATCATCAAGGGTTAAGCTTACTTCTGCATTGGCCATAATTCGATACCTGTGGTTTAGCGATTCGATGAAGCCGATTGTCGATATTGATGGTAGAGTTTCTTACAGCCGCCCCCAATGAGAAAAATTCCCATAAAGTAGAAACAAAACCTTATGAAACCGGCGGCATTGGCAAATCTTGGAATCTGTTCGATTTTGGGCATCACCTGGGGAATACGGTAAAAAACCCCCAATCCGGCCAGAATCAATAAAATGGCCCAGATGACTTGCGTTTGATTCACCTTTTTTTCGGGCATCGTTCCACCTGCCTAAACCTGATGGTAAGGATTGTAATGGTCGCGACTAAAGGCTGTACAAGCGCGCACCGTCGATCACGGTAACCCCGTTATCGGCAAGCAGGCGAATCGCGTCCTGATCCTTTTCGATACGAAAGATCATTACGGCATTGGTACCCGAAGCACGAACGAAGGCATACATGTATTCGACATTTAGTTGGGCCGTGTTGAGCATCATCAGAATTTCGTGTAAACCACCGGGACGATCGGGGACCTCAACGGCCACCACGCTGGTTTTACCCACGGTGAAACCATTGTTTTTAAGCGCCTGCCGCGCCGCTTCCGTCTTGTCGACAATGAGTCGCAAGACACCAAAATCAGACGTATCGGCCAGCGCCAGGGCTCGGATGTTCACATCGGCTTCACTTAAGATGGCAGTGACTTCTGAAAGCCGTCCCGACTTGTTTTCCAGAAAGACGGAAATCTGTTCAACCTGCATGCCTTCCTCCCTTTATGTTCGGTCATTGGATTGGCCTACTTGAGCCGTGTTGTTCATTTTTTTGAGATATCAGATATTACGATTGTCGACAACACGTACGGCTTTGCCCTCGCTGCGTTCGATGGTTTTGGGCTCGACCAACTTCACTTTGGCGGAAACACCCAGCAGTTCCTTGATGTTCTTGGTTATCCGTCGTTCCAGGTTCTGAAGCCCCTTGACCTCATCGCTAAAACCACGTTCACCGATCTCCACCATGACGCTCAGCACATCCAGGTTGTCTTCCCGATCGACAACCAATTGATAATGGGGTTCGACCTCTTCGATTTCCATCAGCACACTCTCGATCTGCGAGGGAAATACATTGACGCCACGAATGATCAGCATATCATCACTACGGCCGGTGACGCGATTCATGCGGATATGGGTCCGACCGCAGATGCACGGTTCGGGATTCAGCGAGGTAATATCCCGTGTCCGATAGCGAATGACAGGAAAGGCTTCCTTGGTCAGTGACGTAAATACCAATTCTCCGGTGGCACCATGGGGAAGGGGCTCGAGTGTGTTTGGATCGACGATTTCTGGAATAAAGTGATCTTCAAATACATGCAACCCTTTTTTGGCCTCATGGCATTCAATGGCCACGCCCGGTCCCATGACTTCGCTGAGGCCGTAAATATCCACGGCGGTGAGCTTGAGCTTGCGTTCAATCTCTTCACGCATTTTCTCGGACCAGGGTTCGGCGCCGAAAATACCAAATTTGAATTTCAGCGAATCCATGGGAATCCCCATCTCCTGGGCCACTTCAGCCAGGTGAAGGGTATAAGATGGGGTGGCGGTGATGACCGTCGGTCCGAAATCCCTCATGATGACGATCTGTCGTTTGGTATTGCCCCCGGACACCGGAATCACGGACGCCCCCAATCGCTCGGCACCATAATGAACACCGAGGCCTCCGGTGAACAGCCCGTAGCCATATGCATTGTGGATGATGTCGCCCCGCCAGGCACCACCGGCGGCCAGCGCACGAGCCATCAACGTCGACCAGGTGCCCACATCTCTGGCCGTATAACCGACGACCGTCGGCTTGCCGGTTGTACCGGAAGAGGCGTGAATACGGACCACATTGTCCATGGGGACGGCAAACATGTTGAAGGGGTAATTGTCGCGCAGATCCTGTTTGGTAGTGAACGGCACCCGTCGCAAATCATCCAGCGTCTTGATATCCGAAGGGGCGACGCCCGCCGCATTGAATTTTTTCCGGTAAAAGGGAACATTGGCGTACACCCGTTCAAGGGTGGTCTGAAGTCTCCGGAGTTGAATCGCTTCCAATGCCTCACGAGGCATGGTTTCATATTCAATGTCATAAATCATGGTACGGGCTCCTCTTCCCGTCACAGTGGATGAACACCATTTTGTCTGTTGCGTTGTCGATGTCCGACGATAAAAGGCCGCAAGGAAACCCCCTACGGCCCTTAAAATCGTCTGATTGCACCACTGCCAGAGCTGATCGACGGTATGTTCGACCAGGGTTGGTTTTTAAAAAATAGGTTAAGTTGTCAACACGTATCGATTTTCGTTGCCAATTATCCTTCTAGCGTCCCCTTGAATTCGGCTTTACGCTTTTCGATAAAGGCCTGAGTCCCCTCCTTGCCATCGACGCTGGCCATGCAGAGGGCAAAGGCATCGGTTTCGATCTGCAGACCCGTGGCCAGATCCACGTTCAGACCACGGTTGACCGCCTGCTTGGCCGCACGCAGGGAGACCTTGCCCTTGGCGGCGATCGCACGTGCCGTCTTCAGGGTCTCTTCCATCAATGCCTCCGGAGCCAGCACCCGATTGACGATGCCGAGCTTCTCCGCTTCGGCCGCGTTGATCAGTTTGCCGGTGTAAATCATCTCTTTGGCCTTGTTGGCACCGATCAACCGCGGTAAACGCTGCGTTCCGCCAAATCCGGGAATGATCCCCAGCGTGATTTCCGGAAGGCCGAAGGTAGCTTTTTCCGAAGCATAGATGAAATCACTGGCCAGGGCCATTTCGCTGCCCCCGCCCAGGGCAAAACCGTTTACGGCGGCAATCACCGGGATGGCTAAATTCTGCAGCCGGCCAATGGTCCGTATCCCTTTCTTGGCAAATAGCTTGGCCTGCAACGGATTGAAGGTGGCCAACTGGGTGATATCCGCACCGGCCACGAAGGACTTGTCACCGGATCCGGTGAGCACCAGCACCCGAATATCTTCGTCTTCCTCGATCTTGTCCAGGGCATCGGCCATTTCATCGAGCAGGTCTCCATTGAGTGCATTCAGAGCCTTGGGCCGATTGAAGGTGAGGGTGGCAATTCCGTCTACCACTTCAAAAATGATGTTTTCGTATGCCATGTATTCCTCCTCTTTGAATAAAATGGTGTTTGAATCCAATGGGATTCAGTATAAAAAGACGGCAATCCGCTATCCGTTTTTATCCGGCTTGACGGCCGCGGTGGATAAAGGCCGTCGGACTCGTCGAATCGATATATTCTCTGATACCGCGAATGATCCCATCGCACACCGCGTCTTGGTATTTGGGATCGGTCAGGCGCTTGCATTCCCGGGGATTCGAAATAAAGGATGTTTCCACGAGGATAGCCGGCATCTGGGCCCCCAAAAGCACATAAAACGGTGCTTTCTTTACACCCTTGCTGCGAATATGGCTATACTTCTTTTTTAGCCGATGGCAAACAGATGCCTGCACCATTGCCGCCAAACGGCTGGATTCATTTATTTTTGCATTTTGCATCAAATCGTTTAAAATGGACTCCAAATCACTGATGTTTTTGGCCGAGGTGGCATTTTCCCGAGCGGCAACGAGAATCGCATCATCGTCGGTGGCCAGGTTCAGGAAAAACGTTTCGATACCATATGCGCTTTTATTCCTAACGGAATTGGTATGAATGGAAACAAACAAATCGGCATTTTGGGTGTTGGCGATGGCTGTGCGCTCTTCCAGTGTCAGGTATCGGTCGGTGGTGCGCGTGAGAACCGCATCACACTTGAGTTCGGTTTCGACCTTATGTGCCAGCCGTTTGGCAATCTGCAGCACGATGTGTTTTTCGTGAACCCCTTTCAAATACCCCGGCGCACCGTAATCCTTTCCCCCATGGCCCGGATCGATAACGATACGACTGACGCCCAGCGCCAATTGACGGGCGATGGCCCCCGGTGAAAGCTTGCCCGGGGATGGTCCCAATGGCGCGAGGGCGACCGTCTGATCCGCTTCTTCCCCCCATACATCCAAGACGACACGAAAGGGATTTTTTAGAGAAAATATTTTATAATGCTTGAACGACTTGATATCCACAACGATTCTGACGGTCTCGCTGGTGTACTGCCCGGCACGTGCATCACTTAGCAATTCATCGTTGATGGGGATGATTCGCTGAATATTGGACCCCAAACGGCTTTTTCGCATATCGATGTAAAGGCGCTGGGGTTTTTTCAGGGAAGGGTCTTTCTTTAGCAGACGGTGGGCAAAACTGGTCTCCTGATCGGCATCGACGACGATACGCGTGTATCTGGGATTCGACCAAAAGCGCAGCCCGCTGATAGTCACCAGTCCGTTCGAATCAGTCGGTGCGGCCGCCTGGCTTACGGGCGGCGCCGGTCGGTTTTGCCTGATCAAATCGGATACCGCATCATCGTTAGCGGATGCATCCGAGCGGGCCGTTGGATCCTGCTCACGGCCGTTCAACTGCCCCCTGGCTTGTATGGCGAAATGGCTATCGGGAAACCCCTGCTGCACCCGTTGGAAATAATCCTCGGCCCGCGTTTCATCTGCCTCCCGCCGCGATTTAACCGCCAGTCCTTTGTAAAGCTCGCCGATCATGTAGAGGGCTTCGGCGGCCGTGGGACCGGTGCGATCGTGGCGATAGGCCTTTTCAAAATGCGTGATACAGGCCTCCCATTGGTCGCGATATTTTTGTTTGCGCTTGCTGGCCAATAACCGCTTGGTAGCGGCGTGCCCTTTTTTGAGTTCGGCCGCGGCGAGTGATTGGCGAGAGGGGGGAACCTTTTGGCCCAAGCGGGTCAACTGGGTTCGGGACTTTGGCGTATACCGGCTTGTGGGAAACTCCTGGATCACTTGCACAAAGACGTCGATCGCCGTCTGACGATCCTTTTTGACGCCGGAATGCCGGTGAAGTCTCAGATACAAAAGGCCCGATTGGTAAAGTCCCGCGGCAGCCCAGGGGCCGGATGGATCCAGCCGGTAAACCTCCTGGAATTTTTCGATACAGCCCATCCATTTGTCGCGGTATTTTTGATGACGTGGTTTTTGTTTGAGTCTCGCATAGGCTTTTTCGGCAGCCAGATACTGCTGTTTGGGCGTCAGGGCAAACGCCGGCTGGATAAAAACCGCACCCGTCAGGAGAAGATAGGCCAACAGGCGAAGGGCGGCCGTGCACCGCCATGCTTTTCTGGGGAATTGTATCATATAGTGAGTGTTTCAGTACACGACGGCTTGCGCCTTGCGCTGTAATTCATTTAATATATTGAGGGCCTCGATGGGGGTCATGCGGCTCAGATCAATCATTTGCAACGTTTCCACTACCTTGCGCTCCACGGGGCTGAACAGGCCCAGCTGTACATGGCCACCCTTGCCTTTCCTCTTTCCCTTAGCGGCGTTTTCCTCCGCCGCCTTGGGATGCGAGCCATCCTCGATTTGAGCCAAAATGGTTCTGGCTCGCTTGATCACCGAATCCGGAATACCGGCCAGCCGGGCGACCTGAATCCCATAGCTGCGGTTCGTGCCTCCCTCCACCAGTTTTCTGAGGAAAATGATCGTGTCGTTCCATTCCTTGACGGCAATGTTATAATTTTTAACCCGTTCGAGTTGCCGTTCCAGCTCGGTCAGTTCGTGATAGTGGGTGGCAAACAAGGTCCGCGTCCCCACCCCATTGAGATCATGCAAGTGTTCGGCCACGGCCCAGGCAATGCTCAAGCCATCGTAAGTCGATGTTCCACGCCCGATTTCATCCATGATCACCAAACTGTTTGCCGTGGCATTATTTAGAATATTGGCCGTTTCCTGCATTTCCACCATGAAAGTGCTTTGCCCGGCAGAAAGATTGTCCAGCGCCCCCACACGGGTAAAGATACGATCGGTAATGCCGATATCCGCCGCTTGCACAGGCACGAAACAGCCCATCTGGGCCATGATGGTGATTAGCGCCACCTGACGCAGCACCGTGGATTTTCCGGCCATGTTAGGCCCGGTGATGATGATTACCTGGTTGTTTTGGTTGTCCAAGCGAATGGAATTGGGCACGAATCGTTCGGCGGTAATCAGCTTCTCCACGACCGGGTGGCGCCCCTCACGGATATCCACCACGCCGTCGCTATTCAATGTCGGGCGGCAGTACCCGTTGCTCTGCGTCACTTCGGCGAATGTACCGAGGCAATCGACCCGAGCGATAAAGCGGGCCATGGACAGAATATCACCATGATAGGCTTTAACCTGCTCGACGATGGCGCTGAAAAGCGTTAATTCCAGGCTGGCCCGTTCTTCTTGGGCGTTCAGCACGCTGGATTCGAAATGTTTCAGATCGTCGGTGATATAGCGTTCCGCATTCACCAGGGTTTGTTTACGCACATAATGGTCAGGCACGGCGCTGCTCTGGCTGCGGGGAACTTCGATGTAGTAACCGAATACCTTGTTGAAACGCACCTTGAGGGTATTGATCCCCGTGGCTTCACGTTCTTTGGTTTCCAGTTCGGCCAGCCATCCTTTGCCATCGCGGCTGATCCGGATCAAGGCATCCAATTCGGCATCATATCCTTCACAAATCATACCGCCTTCACTAATGACCGGTGGCGCATCCTCACGAATCGCCTGCTGAATCTGTTCGGCCAACCCAACCAGCGCGGTGGTATTCGAATCGTATTGATACAGTGCGGCGGAAAAATGGTCGAGGGTGCCGAACAATGTCGGAAGGGCCTGAATGGATTTTTTCAGTGCCGTCAGATCCCGGGCATTGGCATGTCCCATGGCGATTTTGCTGCCCAGCCGTTCCATGTCCCGCACCGTTTTCAATGATTGGCGCAGGTCTTTGCGAATCTGTATTTTTTCCACCGCCTCGGCGACGGCATCGAAACGCATCTCGATAAGTTCTCGCTGAAGCAGCGGGTAGCGCAGCCAATCGCTCAGCAGCCGTCCCCCCATGGCCGTGACGGTTTGATCCAGAATCGACAATAATGTCCCCTGCCGGCTACCGGATCGAATATTGGTGGATAATTCCAGGTTGCGGCGGCTCTGGTCGTCGACAACCAGAAATTGGCTTAGATAGTAAGTTCGAATACCATCCAAATGTTCGATCTTCTGGCACTGGGTCTCGCTGACGTAGTGGATCAGTGCCCCGGCCGCACCGATACCGGCTTTCATGGATTCGCATCCAAAACCGTCGAGGGAGAGGATGTCAAACTGATCCAGCAGCCGTTGCCGGCTCCTGGAAACGTCGAAAATGCGGTCTTCCAGGGGTGTGACGGCAAAACCGGCTAAGCGATCGAAAAGCGCGGAAAAGGTCGCATCGGTTTTGAGACTATCGGGCAAGAGGATTTCCCTGGGGGCCACACGCATGATTTCGTCGATCACGGCCGGCACATCATTCGTCTCGGTCAGGCGAAACATGCCGGTGGAAATATCCAGAATGGCGATCCCCACCAGTTGGTGATGTCGGGAAATTGATAAAACGAAATTATTGGCCTTGGCATCGAGCAGCTCATCCTCGATGATCATCCCAGGTGTGACCACCCGTACCACTTCCCGTTTGACCAGACCCTTGGCGGCTTTTGGGTCTTCGACCTGATCACAAATGGCCACTTTATAACCATTGTCAATGAGCCGCGAAATGTATGCCTGGGCCGCTCGGTAAGGGACGCCGCACATGGGCACCGGAGATTCATCGTTCTTGTTTCGCGAGGTAAGGGTAATTTCTAGCACTCGGGAAGCGACCTGGGCATCCTCGAAAAACATCTCGTAAAAATCACCCATCCGGTAAAACAAAAGGACATCCGGATACCGCTCCTTGATAGAGAGGTATTGTTGAAGCATGGGAGTCGTCTTGACAGAGGCCATCAATCAGATAAAGAACTCAAAGGTTGAAAAGCGACCGTTGGTGGATAGCCAGGACGGCCACCATGATGGGGAGGCGGTTGATGGGGCCTGGTCTCCATAGTCGCCGTGGCCGACCCGCCGACCTATTGGGTCTGGGTAGCCGTTTGCGGGGGTTGCTGTTCGGCAGCGGGTTCGGGGACCTCCTCGGCTACTGCCTGATTCGCGTTGAGTTGTCTTTCCAGGGATTCCACCGCTTCAACGAGGCTAGCCTCCTTGGCCTTGAGGGATTTAATGGTTTTGGCATCCTTGAATTGCTTGAACAGACTAAGGAAATAGGAAATCAAAATCCCAAGCAAAAAGAAAGCCACGAAAAAGATCGCATTGGCCAGAAACGGTGTTTCATAATAGAAAAACCACACGTTGAGCACCATTTGGCTTTTCGACATGAAAAATGCTTTATTCTGAAAGATGACTAGTCCGACAAAACCGAAAACGATGATCCAGAAGGCGATTTTCACCTTTTTCATGAGCGTTTTTCTCCCTCCCCTGGTTCGCGTTGGTCTTGAGTGTGGCGGCAAACGTCGACCCGGGTATGGTGGTCCGGATAATTCATTCTTCTTCACATGCCCGTGAAACCCTTTGATTATCAAGCATGTTTATCCTTTTCCACTCCAAAACTCAACCTTTTTTTCCGTTGGCGGAGACCAATTCGACCGCTCCCCAGGCGCCCAGCTCCCGGTTTACCACGGCCACGATTCCATGAATCCCAGGGATCGATTTGCCAAAATCGATGGCGGCTTTGATATCCCGGGAAGAATGAATCCGATTGCCGATGGCGGTCGCGGCTGCATCGGCCAAGGCACAGGATGGCGCAATCACACACACGGCGTCGGCCGATCCGGCAGACAAGGAGTGCCCCACGGTTCCCGATGACGTACATACACCCATTCCATTTTCATCCGGCGACAATCTTACACCGATCTTCATACTCAATGGAGAATTGCCGGCAAACAGACCCACCACGACAGCGTCACCGGTCTTGATAAAAATATCCCCGCCGTTCTCCACCATCACCTGGTGGCATTGGTCCAACAGATGACGGCCGACATTCTCGGCAATCGCCCCAGCCACAGCAGCCATGGGGCCGACCCCGGCAACCCGGCCGGCCTGGATCATCTGCCGAACGATGGGCGGTGCAACGGTTTCATGGGGCCAAGGCGCAAGCGTCTTGGCGAAAGTGGGATGGCTCCGAATATATCCTTCGATGTGCGCCCGGCAGGCCAATACCTGCTCACGGGCCTCGGATTCGAGGAATCGATCAGCCTGAATCATCAGGTCGGTCTCTTGGCTCACGACCTGGAAGGCATGCAGACCCGTCATCCCGATAAGGCGGCGATAGGTCCGCTCACGAAAATCGGCCGGCCGACGGCTGGGCCCTTGCCGACGCGGCCATTTTGTAAGCGTCGTTTTCATTCAGCAGTGCACCCTGGGACGAAGATGTTCGGGAAATTGGTGCAGAAAATAGCGATCCGTCATGCCGGCGATGTAATCCCTGACAATTTCTGCGTGGCTGTGGATTGTCAGGTAAGCGTCGGACATATCGGCCAGAAAACCGGTAAAAATATCCGATGAGCAATTATTGTGATGCAAATCCGCCAGGCACCGTTCGAAGAGCATGGCGAATAACGTTTTAATGGTTTCGGCGTGTCTCTTGCTTTTTGGATTCCGGTAAATACGCTCGAGGTTAAACGCCTTCAGGGCCTTGAGCGCATCGGATATCTCGGCACTAAAGGCCACGCAGTGCGTTTGCTGGCTGGTTTGAATGACATCGGTTACCAGCCGGTAAACGATGGTGCCATTCGTGTCGCCCAGGATGCGGACAATATCTGCGGGGATATCGCTACGCCTAAGAATGTTCAAACGGATGGCATCTTCCAGATCACGACCGATATAGGCGATAGTATCGGCCATGCGAACCACGCACCCTTCGGTGGTCATGGGGATCAGTGGCTTGGTCGGTTCGTTTTTTTTGGCCGCGATCTCGGACTCAAACTTGACAAAATTTTTATCAGGATCGGGGGTTAACAGCCGATTATGAATTTCCCCGTCATGACATAAGATGCCGTCCAATGTCTGCAGGCATAAATTCCAGCCGCGCCCTTTCCGCTCAACTCGATCGAGAAATTGAATACTCTGCACATTGTGCAGGAAGTTGCCAATCCCGGCCTCGACGCAGAGCTCGGATAAATAGGTTTCGCCTTCATGGCCAAAGGGGGTGTGACCAATATCATGGCCGAGGGCGATGGCCTCGATCAGATCTTCGTTGAGGTTCAAAAATCGACCAATGGTCCGCGCGATCTTGGAAACCAACTGGACATGCAACACCCGGTGGGTGATGTGATCGTTGCGAATCAGGTAAAAGACTTGGGTTTTATCAATGTATCGCGTATAGGCTCGCGAGTGAAGAATGCGATCCGCGTCCAGGGAGAACGCCTGGCGGTAACCGGCTGCCGAATCGTGAATGGGCTGGCGGCGGCATCCCGCCTCGCTGAGGGTCGCCCCCGAGGAAAAAATATCCCGTTCACGGCGATCCAACGTGGATTTAAGATGGTCCATGACGGGAGGCGTCGTGAAGTCTTCAAATGCGTCCGTCATCGATCATATGCTCCATCATGGCGTGGTAATCGATCCCGGCGGCCCGGAACCCTTCTCGTCCATACTTCATGTTGGCTTCCAGAATCGTATATTGGCCATCGAAACAGCAGATATCCAACCCCACATCGTCCCACCCGCATGTCTTGGCGGCATGCACGGCAAGGCTGATAGCCGCCTCCGGTACCGGCTCCAGGCTGATGTGCCCCCCCCTGGCCACGTTGGTGCGAAATTCGCCCTCGAGGGCAACCCGCCAATAGGCATGTACCACCCGACTGCCGATCACCACGGCGCGAATATCCCGGTCGATGGGCAGGTATTGCTGAATATAGCAGATATGCCGACCATTGGTGTACTCATCCAGATCGGTATCGTTTTCAATCAGATAGACGCCCCGTCCCATGGCGGAGCCACGGGCTTCTTTGGCGATGAACGGGTATCGAAAATAGTGTTTGATCTTCAATCGCTGGCGTTTGCCATAGAACACACGGGTTTTCGGGTGGGGCAAGCCGGCCAGTTGAAACAAGGCGCTCTGTTTGATTTTATCTTGAACGCACTTGTAGGTATGATAGCTGGGGAAGGTCGGTTTGCCCATGGCATCGAACAGATCCGCGTAAAACGCCGTGGGATAGTAAATTTTATCCGCCCGTCGGATCAAACCCGCTTCCTCGGCACTGTAATCCGTGAAGTTGGGCCGCACACCAAGGGTGCAGACGTTGCGGCATGGGCGTAAGCGGGCCTCTAACGCCAGAACCTTCCGCCCCATGGTCTATAACTTGCCGACGATGGCCTGAACGACCTTATCCATGGCCTGGGCAAAGGGAGTGTCGGCCGCGTGCGTAACGATGGGAGCGCCTTCGTCGCATGCCTTCACCACCTGGGGATCGAATGGCAAGCCTCCCAAAAACGTCACGCCCATGCTTTCGGCCGTCAACTCGCCCCCTCGACTCTTAAACAGGTCGATGGTCTTTCCACAACAGGGGCAGGCAAAGGGGCCCATGTTTTCCACCAATCCCAAAATCTCGAGATTGACCGTGCGGCAAAAATTGATGGATTTGCGCACATCGGCCAAGGCAACTTCCTGGGGGGTGGTGATGATCAGGGCCTTGGCACCGGGAATGGTCTGGGCGACGCTCAACGGTTCATCGCCGGTTCCCGGAGGCGCGTCGACGATCAGAAAATCAAGGGCATCCCACTGGACATCGGCTATGAATTGCTTGATGATCCCCGTTTTTGCCGGTCCGCGCCAGATGACGGCTTGATCCGGATCCTTCATCAGGGATTGCATGGACACCACTTTCAGATGATCGCCAACGGTTTTGGGGATCACCTTCTGATTCTCATGAACGTCTAATAGTCCCTTGAGCCCCAAAATACCGGCAATGCTGGGACCATGTAGATCCACGTCGAGCAACCCGGTGGAAAAGCCCTTGCTGGCCAAGGAGGTAGAAAGGTTGGCAGCGAAGCTGGACTTGCCCACACCGCCCTTGCCGCTCATGACGATGATCTTGTTTTTTATTTTCGATAGAGTTGCGTTGATATTGAGATCCTGGGCATCTTCTGGATTTTTTTGATCGGGTCGATTTTCATTCATGGGGTTCAATTCCCTTTGCTTTTGAATAACGTTTCAAGCCGCTTGGTCAGACGCCGGTGGTGACTGCCGGCCCAAAAAATACGTTGGCAGCCGTAACATATGCGAAACCGTCGGTGGCTCTGCCAGATGTAGGCTGGGACCTTATCCCGCAGCGTTTGTCTATCTACGGGCTGGATTTTAAGGTTGCAGATCAGACAACGATCAAAAGGGTGAACATCATCGGGGCCGATGTTCAATTCCTGGAAAACCTGTTTCAACTGCTCAAACGGATCATTGTCCCGAATGAATACCACAACGCGTTTTTTATATCGCGTCAGCACTGTCGATGTCCGTGACAGAATAATGCGATCGGCTTCTAGCGCATCAAAAAAATCACGTTCGCGACGCTCATGCTGGCACACCGTATCAAATCCGGCGGCGCGCAGATGCCGGCCGAGTTTTCCGAGTGTGGCATCTGTAGCAAAACGCATCTTTTCTCTCAAGAGGAAATCGGGGGAGGGGCGAACAAGCCATCATCCAAAGGCACATTCGCCTCGTATCGATCCAGACGAATCGACACCGTTTGTCCGGAAGCGGCGGTAAGATCGATTCGTACGGGTATATCGAAGCCATCGATCACCTGCCAATCGCCGAACACAAACGAAAGGACCTGCCGCCCCTGATCGTCGAACCACTTGGCGCTCAGCGGCCGGTCATTCGCCCCCAGCGTAATCCACTGACGCGTCCGCCCCCATCGATTAACAAGACACACGTCACGACTATCGGACACCTTCCCGGACGTGATGCGGGGGACGAGTTCCTCGTCCAGTGGCATGCGCCCGACCAGCAGTTCCAATAAATCCCCGACCGTGACATCCATCTTTACAAAGCGACGCAGGCTACCATTGCCGAATCGTTTTTTAAAATAATCACGGGACGCATGCAAGACAAGAAAAAGGTGTCTGCCGTCACTGGCAACCGTGCCTGCCGCACCGCCAAAAGGGGCAAACAGATCGATGCGTAAATGGTCGTTCAACCGGCCGGCAATGGCCATACGATAGGATTGAATGGGGTTTTCTGGATTGGAAATGGTGATTTTACCCACGCATTTAAATCGCACGAGACCGTTATTGGTCTGCTTAATGGTAGCGATGAGCTGGTCCGCTTCCAAATCTCGGGGCATCGGCAGAGCGCCGAAATGACTACAGGCAGTTGTGAGACAGATGATGGCAAGCCATAAGGGCGTGGGGCGTCGAAGGATCCGAAATGGGGATCGTCTGTTGAACGACCAATGGTGAAAGGCGTTACCAAAACGGATCATACGCAACGATCAATCATGGGGCAATCTGCCTGATCTTATCTTCGATGCTGGCCTTATCCGTATGCCCCTGCTTAATGGATTGCCGGTAACTGTCAAGCGCCTTTTTGGTCATGCCAAGCTTGTGATAAACATCGCCCAGATGTTCATGGATGACGGGATCATCGGGAACGATCGTGGCCGCTTTTTCCAACAAGCGTAGTGCCTGTTCGTATTGCCCGCGCTTGTAAAAGACCCAGGCCAGGCTATCGGTAATATATCCGTCACCCGGCTTGTATTCGAGTGCCTTGCGAATCAGTTGCTCGGCCTCATCAAGATTGGTGCCCATATCCGCGAAGGTATAGCCGAGGTAATTCAGCGCATTGGCATTATCCGGCTCGAGGGCCACGACCTGACGCATGGCCGCAATGGAGTCCGCTTTATTGCCTGCTTTATCATAAACAACGCCTAATCGGAAATAAAACCGCGGATTGTCAGGATCCAGCGCAATACCTTTCCTCAACGCCGCCTCGGCATTGTCGTAGGATTCTGCCTGCTCATAAAAGGATCCAAGGTAAAGGCGAAATTCGGGGTTGTTCGGATCCTGGTCAATGGCTTTCAGAAGAAAATCGATGGCGTCTTGAAGCCGATCCATCTCCTGATAAAGTAATGCGGTATGAATCGCAGCATTGCGAAAGAATTGGGAACCCGGGTCGACTTGCTTAAGCTGCGCGATGGCAGCATCCTTTTTGCCGACACCGTCCAGGGCGACACCAGACAGGTACCTAAGATCGGCGTTTTTCGGGGCACCTTTCAGCATGCCTTGAATGATAATTTCCGCTGCTTGATAATCCTGACTATCGAAATAGTGTCTCACCAGGGTCCGTACGACATTTGGGTCGGTCATGCTCATCATCCCTAAGGATGTGAATATCTCGGTTGCGAGCTGTTTCTGCCCCTGTTGATAGCAAACATATCCCAACGCCATCTTGGCGCGACTATTATTGGGATACCGCTTTAAAATGTCACCGTATACGAAAGCGGCTTGATCGAATTTCTTATCGGCTTCATAAAGGGAACCCAATTCAAAACGCGATTCCACCAAATCCGGTTCCAACTCCAGGGTCTTTTTGAAGTAGGTTTGGGCGGCCGTACGGTCATTCTGAAGTGCGCTAATGCGACCCAGAAAAAAATAACCGGCATAGAATCCAGGGAAATGGTTCACCAGTTGCGTGTACACCCCCTTGGCGGCGTCCCACTGTTCATTCTCCATGTACATTCCACCGAGGGCCAGGTAAATCTCCTGCTGGGATGGATCCAGTTTGATCACACGCGAATACGCGTCAATCGCCTTGGTCTGCGCACCGATATTTTGGTGAACGCGACCGGCCAAGATTAACGTTTCGACATCATCCGGATGACTGGCAAGAATATCCTCCAAGAGCGTGATGGCCGTCTTCATATCCTTTTTGATCAACCATAACCGTGCCAATTCCCGCTTCAGATAGGTCGATGCGGGATCCTGGGCCAACGCTTTTTGTATCAACTCGATCGCATGATCGACGTCTCCCGCCTTTAAAACCAGGTGAGACGCGGCAAACAGATAATAGGCGTTGACCGGCCTGTCATCTGTTTCTGGCGCAGAGGAACGGCTTTGCAACCAACGGCCGGATTCTGAATGTCCGCATCCCAGCAAAAGCAGGCAACCGATAATCAGGCTAAACCATTTAGCGTTAACTATTCTCATTCAGATTTCTTTCAGCTTGGCAGCGATCCTTTTGGAGAAGTCGTTTAGTGGAGCAAACGGAACGACGTTGGTAGATGTGTGTGGATGCGACGATCAGGAGACACCTTCGGTATAGGTTTCAAAATCGGGGATTTCTTTTTTGAAATAATCTCTCATTTTCTTTACAACATTCTTTTCGACTTGCCTCACCCGCTCCCGCGAGATCCCATATTTATCACCGATTTCCTGGAGTGTTACCGGGGTGTCCGAAAAAATCCGTTTGTCGAAAATTTCCAATTCTCTTTCGGTCATTTGGGTTCTGAACTGGGCAATTTTTTCGTGAAGCAAGGACTCCATCTCTTTTTTTGCCACGGTTTCCTCGGCCGACTCTGATTCCGTGCTTATGAATTCAATGCGTTCGGTATCGGAATCTTCTTTGAGCGGCGCATCCAGTGAGATGTCCCAGCCATCCAAACGCTGATCCATGTCGACGATCTCACGCTCAGAAACCCCCAAGCGTTGGGAGAGCAATTTGGGTTTTGGATCAAATCCTTGATCGATGAGTTTCTGTTTCTCTTTTTTTAATTTAAAGAAGAGCTTACGTTGTCCCTGGGTGGTGCCGATCTTAACCAGGCGCCAATTATCCATGATGAATTTCAGAATATAGGCCTTGATCCAAAACGATGCGTAATAAGAAAACTTAACATTCTTGTAAGGATCGAATTTCTTTACCGCCTGCATCAGCCCGATGTTGCCTTCTTGAATCAGATCCAACAGGTTTTGCATCCACACCCGTTGAAACTCCAGGGCAATTTTAACCACTAGGCGCAAATTGGAGGTAACCAGGCGATAGGCTGCGTCTTGGTCCCCCTGTTCCTGTACCCGCTTGCCCAAGGCCACCTCTTCTTCCCTTGTCAATAGGCTGTATCTGCTGATTTCAGACAGATAGCGTTGTAAGGGATCGTATTTGACAAGCGATTTATCGGAAGATGCGTTGGCCGCTTGGCTTTTTACACTATTTTGCGTTGATTTCTTTTTAACCGTTTTCATTCGCCTACCCGGGCGTCGTTGATGATAATTGGTCCGCATGATGACCGTTACCGATCAATCCATTTCTTTTTCGTGTGGACATTTAACGTCCACTATGCTACGGACCCCGATAATTCAAGCGCCTGTAGCTCAGCTGGATAGAGCAACGGACTTCTAATCCGTAGGTCGCAGGTTCGAATCCTGCCAGGCGCGCCACCCCGTTTGCTACCAACGGAGGTGATATTCATGAGTCATCGTTGGCCGATACTCAATTCCTGCCTCTTAAAGTTATTTAGTATAGCATATTCAATTACCTTTTGAAAAACGATAATTCGGTTCACCATTCCAACAAAAAAACCCATGCCGAGTGTTCAGTTACCCGGCATGGGTCATTATATTTCACGATAAGTAGGATTTAGGTGGTGATCAATTCACGATGGCGAACAATGAAACGGTGAGAATGATCGGAAATTCAGGTAATCTGCCGTGGTCATCTCCTTTGAGCAACGCATGGGTTGCCTATCGAGAAGGCGCAGCATTCACTCAACCGGCTTGAGTTTGAGGATATTCTTTGCTCTCTCAATCAGTTGCTCCCCTTTGAAAGGCTTGACAATGTAGTCTTTGACCCCCATTTTTACAATCTGCATCACGTTTTCCTTGCCTGATTCAGCGGTCAGCATGATTACCGGTATATTCTTTAAATCATTTTCCGCTTTCAATTTCCCGAGCATTTCAATACCCGTCATCACCGGCATGGTAATATCCAAGATGATCAAGTCCGGCTGTTCCTTTGCTGCGATGGCCAGTCCCTCGACCCCGTTTTCACCTTCAAAAAGTGCACAATTATATGGTTTAAAGGCCTTCTTGACGATCATCCGAATGGTTTTACTGTCATCAACCGTAAGGATCTTGTACGCCATCACTTACCTCCGGTATTTATATATTGTTAAGTTCCAAATGCTTTCGATTTTTTAGTATCGGTTTCGGCGGGTGATTCTTTAGCAAATAGTTTAAAAATAAATCCACTTCGATCGAGGCTGCAAGAAAATCGGCAACGCGCCGAACTTCTGATAAAAAAAGGTTAGCCGACATCGAAAAGAGCGTTCACCCGCTCCATTTTTCGGCCGAAATCGTCTATGACGTTTTGAATCTGAATCTCGGTAAAGCCCAACGATCGACTCGCGCGTTCATCCTCCAGATAATACGCATCATCGACCCCTAAACCGATCTGCATTTTTCGACACAGGCTATCGGCCAAGTGAACAATCGAGGCTTCCGCAAAGCACCCTTCCGCTTCAAGGGGGGTATGATAATATCGAATTACACATTGCAAAGCAGATGGGAAATTCCATTTTTTTGCTATCAATGCACCGACTTGAGAATGATCAAGCCCCAGGACCTGACGTTCGGCGGCCATGAATGTCAGGTCCTGGGTGTTAATGCGTCCGAGTATCTTATCTTTTGCCGATAACACATAGGGATCCAATACCACCTTGCCGATGTTACGCAGCAGCGCACCGGTAAAAGCGAGGCTGCTCTGCTTAACCCCCTTGAGGGCCGACAAATCGCCTGCGATGATGGCGGCCGATACGGCATTTCTCCACAAGTCGCCTCCGGCCATTTCGTACCCCTCATGGTCTCCCTTAAACGGCTCCGAGCAACATGCCAGCAAGACCAGTTCAACCACTTGCGTCATGCCCAGATAAATAATGGCTTGTTTGGCATCCTCCATCTTGCCAGGCAAACCAAAATAGGCCGAATTGGCAAGTTTGAGTACATTGGTCGTCAACGCGGGTTCATAGCGAATAATCTCGACCAGATCGGACAAACCACATTCCGGATCATCCAAAAGAGCCATGACCTTTCCGGCGACATCCGATACGGGCTTTAAATGATCGATCTCTTCTATCGAGAATTCGAATGTAGTCATTGATTAGGCTTCCACTTTATTCAGTATGATACGTTATTAATTCCCGAAGTTCATTGCTTTGAAGAGGATCCAGTGTTTCAAATTGCAAGGCGATCCTTTGGGAATTATCGGCCTTTTTCCCCTTTCCGCCAATCGGAGATACACGTACGGGCCTAAATGGAACATTGTGCAGATAAATCC
This sequence comes from uncultured Desulfosarcina sp., assembly GCA_963674765.1. Classification (GTDB taxonomy): domain Bacteria; phylum Desulfobacterota; class Desulfobacteria; order Desulfobacterales; family Desulfosarcinaceae; genus Desulfosarcina. The sequence continues at coordinate 7,011,558 of OY771548.1, forward strand.
CTTGCTCGGCGAACAACAGATCGAGTTGCATTTGATCGCTCCTTGGGGCCTGGCAATCACTGTGCACAAAGGCCATTCCGCCAAAACTCATATTCACCACCTGCCCGATCACCTGAGCTTCTGATTTGTATAGAACCATGGCAATTTCTCCGATGCTCATCCGTCGATAGTCATTCAGTTGTTCCAATTCGTTTCTCAAGATGGCAAATGTCCCACGCGGCATGGAATAGCGCTTGTGCTTTCGACGTTCGATCATAGCTCCCTCTACTCATCTAGTTGCGGTTGAAAAAGAAAAATCAGCATAGCAGCGGCACGCAATATCTTCTGCAAAATACAAGCCATGCGAATAGGAGCCATCCAATGAGTATGAATCAGGACCGATAACGAGGCGGTTAAGGACTCGAAAGTGGCGTGTGTATGAACATGTCGAGCCCTTTCCCAACACCGGTAGCAGGCCTTAGATGGGGGGCTTACGCATATCTTGGACGACGATAGGATCGACCGCCGAACGTCGATGTTAATCAAGCTTTCCTACCGCCGCAATAGACAGCGACGTAATGGGGACGGCATCCGGCAGGGAACAAATAATTGGCGCTCGTGACGGTTTTTTGAAAGTATCGGAGATGAATGGAATGAAAATTAGAATCGAATTATTTCTTACCGATACGAGAGCGCCTGTTACCAAATAGGCGCTTAGGCCAAAATGCAGGCCAAGACAACGGTTACATTGTCTCTCCCTCCCGCCGATTTTGATAGCGCAATCAACTCATCTGATTTTGCCATTAATGCACGGTTAGCGCTTAAAACACTGAAAATATCTGAATCTTCAACCATATCCGTCAACCCGTCACTGCACAATAGGAACAAATCCCCCTTTTCTCTTTTACCCTTGATTACATCTATCGTTATCGATTGATTCACACCGACCGCTCTGAGAATTACATTGCGCATGGCATGGCGGCGGGCTTCTTTTTGAGAAATAAGGCCTTTATCCAGTTGTTCTTGAACGTATGAGTGGTCTTTGGTCAGTTGTTTCAGATTTTTGTTTTTCAATCGATAGGTTCGAGAATCTCCCACATGCCCGACGACAAAGCCTTCCTGAAAAAACACGAGTAATTCGGCAGTACATCCCATGCCTTGATCATGGGGATGGCACTGGACGTGTTTGAGGATTTTTTTGTTCGCCAAACTGAAGGTATGCTGTACCCGTGCAATGGCATCGGTTTCGGAGCAACCATCATAGCCGCATAAAACGTCTTTTGCCGTTTCGGAAAAAATCCGGCTAGCCACTTCACCGGCAGCAGCGCCGCCCATGCCATCGGCGACCAGGCAATAATTGGCCCTTTCATCGATATGATAGATATCTTCATTATCGGGCCGGATAATACCCACATCGGTGGCACCATGATATGCAATCATCGATGATTCCTGGGGCACCAGTTAAAATCCTCTCATTTCCACATCGATAGCTGATAATTTGCCAAGGCAATCGTCCTCAACCGTTAATGATCGCTAACAAAATAAGTAATTAACTGATATTATTGTACACTTTATAATATGTCAATGCACTTCTTGAACATATTCCGCATTTGAAGCATCCGCTGATCGCAAAATTCGACGATGCGTTGCGGTGGATGGCATCGCATCGGATCATCCCCATTGCGTCAGCGAACGTATAAACCGAAAAACAGATAAACGACGTAAAGGCAATAAAGCAAAACGGATAGGCTCCCCTCCCCTCGGCCCATGACCCGTTCACGGCCGACGAACAAGAATACGACCAGCAAAATGTTTGCCGCCGTCATGACACCCATGTCCATATGCACTTTGGGATCAACGGTCAATGGTCGAATTACCGCGCTAGCCGCCAAAACAAGAAATACATTGAAGACATTCGACCCGACCACATTGCCCACGGCAATCTCACTCTCCCCCCGCCTGGCGGCCATGATCGAGGTCGCCAGTTCGGGCAGTGACGTCCCCACGGCAATGACGGTCAGCCCCATCACCGCGTTGGGCAGCCCCATCGAATTGGCCAGGACGACGGCACTGTCGGTGGTCATGCGTCCGCCGAAAAGCAGCCCGCAGAAGCCAAATAAAATTTTAATGATGACGGAACCCAAACGGCCGGGCAGCACCGGTGGCACCGTCGGCAGTCCGATGACCGGCGTGGCAATGCTCGCTACATAGGCCATGAAGATGGTAAAATAACCCACAAGGACCAGCCCATCGGAACGGCTGACGGCTGAAAAAAAACAGCCGTCAACGGTCATATCGCTGGCCACCACCCATAAGATCACCGCCGCCAGCAGACTGAAGGGAATCGTTTTCCAAACGGTCCCTTTTGCAAGGTGCAGGGGGCGAATCATGGATGACACCCCCAGGATCAACAAAATGTTGGCGATGTTACTGCCCACCACGTTACCCAGGGCAATATCGGTGTCTCTGCTGATGGCGGCGGCGATATTGGTGAACAGTTCCGGGGCCGAACTGCCGAAAGCCACTACGGTCAGGCCAACGGCCATGGGGGAAACGGTTAACCCCCGGGCCATCCGGGCGGCCCCATCGACAAACAGGTCGGCTCCTGTGATCAACAGCGCAAGCCCGGCCGCCAGTAGCAGGAGATGGAGTGTCATGCAACCGGATGGTTCGCCTTGGAACCCCGTCCCGGCCCCCCATGGCCGTGGGCGAATTCCCAGCGCTTATCCAGAAAATAGAGGATCGGCACCGTCATGCGCGAGAAGAGCAAGGATGCCACCTCCCCGGCCATGAGCGAGATGGCCAGCCCCTGGAAGATGGGATCGAACAAAATCACCGACGCCCCCACCACCACGGCTGCAGCGGTGAGCATCATGGGCCGGAAACGCACCGCGCCGGCATCGATGACGGCTTGGTCCAATGGTGCACCTTCGGCCAGTCGTAGCTCAATGAAATCCACCAGGATGATTGAATTTCTCACCACGATACCTGCTCCGGCGATGAATCCAATCATGGACGTAGCCGTAAAAAAGGCGCCCATGGCCCAATGCGCCGGCAGGATGCCAATCAATGAGAAAGGAATCGCCATCATGATCGTCACCGGGGTGGAAAAACTCTGAAACCAGCCCACCACGAGTACGAAAATCAGCACCAGTACCACGGCAAAGGCCAGCCCCAGGTCACGGAAGACCTCGTAGGTGATGTGCCATTCACCGTCCCATTTCATGGCAAATCGCTGATCGGTCTCGGGCAGAGCTGCCGTGTGCTGTTCGATATGATATCCCTCGGGCATGACAATGGTATCGATTTTCTTGCGCAGTTCCAAAATCGCGTACACCGGGCTCTCTTTGGCGCCGGCCACGTCGGCGATGACGTAAACCACGGGCATCAGGTTTTTATGGTAGATGCTGCGGTCGGCCCTGGTCTTCTTGACGGTGACCAAATCCGAAAGGGTCACCATGCGGCCCCCCGCATCACTGACGCTGATCGCCTTGAGCATTTCCAGTCCGGCCCGCATGGCCAGGGGCGGCTGCAGCACGATGGGCACGTCCTCTTTTTCCCGCGCCTGGTGAAGCAGCCCGGCAGTGGTACCGGAAAGCGCGGTTTGCAACGTCTTGTTGATGTGGGCCACGCTGATACCGTGCAGGGCGGCCTTTTCCTGGTCGACCTTGATCTGGTAACGGGTCTGATCGTCCTCCATGAACCAGTCCACGTCCACGACCCCTTCCGTCTCTTCGAACAGGTCGCGGATTTTAAGCGCCAGCTCCCGTTGCCGTTCGTAATCCGGGCCATAAATTTCGGCCACCAGTGTCGAAATCACCGGCGGTCCGGGTGGCACCTCGGCAATCTTCACCCGCGCGCCATAACGCTGGGCAATGGCTTGAAGCGGCGGTCTGACCCGCTTGGCGATTTCGTGGCTCTGCTGTTTGCGATGGCCCTTGCCCGCCAGGTTGACCTGAATGTCGGCCTGGTTGGGCGATTGGCGCAAATAGTAATGACGTACCAAACCGTTAAAATTGAACGGACCGGACGTGCCCACATGGACCTGGTAATCGACCACTTCGTTGACCGTAGCCAGATAGTCCCCCATTTCAAACGCCGCCGCAGCGGTATCTTCCAAGGTGGCAGTGTCGGGCATGTCCAGAACCACCTGAAACTCACTCTTGTTGTCGAAAGGCAGCATCTTCACCTTGACCAGCCCCACGCCGACCATGGCCATGGCGCCCAAAAGCAGTACCGCCACACCAATTAAAAAAGACCAGCGCCACAGGCTGTTGTGCAGCAGATGGTCCATGACGCTGCGATACAGTCGGGTGGCCCAATCTTCGGTGTCGTGGTCACCGCCGTGGCCGTGGCCACTGGCCTTGAGCAACCGCAAGGCCGCCCAGGGGGTCACGATGAAGGCCACGATCAACGAAAACACCATGGCTGCCGAGGCGCCCACAGGAATAGGCCGCATGTAGGGCCCCATGAGCCCGCCCACAAATGCCATAGGCAAAATAGCGGCAATCACCGTCAGGGTGGCCAGGATGGTGGGATTGCCCACCTCGTCCACGGCCTCAACGGCGACGGCCAGTCGGGGTCGATCCTTGTTCTCCGGCAATCTGAGATGGCGCACGATGTTCTCCACCACCACGATGGCATCGTCCACCAGGATACCGATAGAAAAGATCAGGGCGAAGAGCGTGATCCGGTTGAGGGTATAGCCATAAAGGTAAAACACCGCCATGGTCAAGGCTAGGGTCACGGGGATGGCAAAGGCCACCACGCCGGACTCCCGATGGCCTAAAGTAAACCAGATCAGTACGGTCACCGAGACCACGGCAATCAGCATGTGCCAGAGCAACTCGTCGCTCTTCTCCTTGGCGGTCTCGCCGTAATGGCGGGTAATGGTCAAATGGACGTTGTCGGGAATCATCGTGCCCTTTAAGTTCTCGACCCGTTCCAGGACCTTTTCGGCGACGCTGATGGCGTTCGTGCCCTTGCGCTTGGCCAGGGTCAGGGTCACCGCCGGATAGGGCGCCTCGAGGCCGTCCGCCGCGGTAATGCCTTTCTCTCCTGCGGCCGGCCCCACACCAAAGAAAACATAATTCTCGGGTAAGGGCGGGCCATCGTTCACCGTGGCCACATCTCGCAGGTACACCGGCCGGCCTTTGTAGGCCGATACGACCACGTTACGCACATCCTCGGCGGTCCTCAAAAAACCACCGGTATGCACGATGATCTGCCCCTGAGTAGAGGGATAGCTGCCTGCATCGGCAGCTTGGTTGGCGGCAAAAACCAGTTGGGAAACCGCCACCGGGTCCAGCCCGTATCCGGCCATGCGCGCCGGGTCCAGTTGTACCTCCACCCGTCGGCTCTCCCCACCGATCAATGCGGTGATGGAGACATTGGGCTCCCGTTTGACCTGATCCTCCACCTCGGCGGCCACACGTCTGAGCAAGTAAGGTTCCACCGCGTCACTCCAGAAGGTCAATGCCAGAATGGGCACATCATCGATGTAACGGGGCTTGATCAACGGTGGGGTGATGCAGCAAGGGATGCGGTCCATGTTGGCCATCAGCTTGGACTGCAGCCGAACGATGGACTCCTCCTCGTCCTGGCCCACTAAAAAACGCACCACGGCCATGGCCATACCCGGCATGCTAGTAGAGTAGATGTATTCCACGCCGGGAATCTCCCAGAGCAGTTTTTCCATGGGACGGGTGACGCGCTGCTCCACCCCGGCGGCATCGGCCCCGGGCATCTGCACAAAAATATCGATCATGGGAACGATAATCTGGGGTTCTTCCTCCCGGGGAAGGGCCACCACCGCGGCCAGTCCCAAGAGGATCGAGGCGACGATGATCAACGGGGTCAGCTTGGAATTGATGAAATAATCGGCAACTTTTCCGGCAGGACCGTATGATTGACTCATTTTGCATACTCCACGGCAGATCCGTTGGTCAACTGAACGGGCGGTGCGGTAACCAGCCGGGTACCGTCCTGGATGCCCGAAATCACTTCCACCTGGTCGCCAAACTCTCGCCCGATACGAATCAGCCGAAAGCGGGCGATGGACTTCTCATCCACGACGAATACGCCGGTAAGCTGCCCCTGCCGCACCACTGCCGACGCCGGAATGCGCAGCATCTGTTGCCGGCCAACGGTCAACGGCACCCGGGCAAACATGCCTGAGCGTAAGGCACCCATGGATGGAATGCCGACTTGGACCACGAAGGTCCGGCTCCCCTGGTCGGCCACCGGCACGATCACATCCACCGTGCCGTCAACGGCCGTTGCCTCGATGGCCGGAATGCGGACGGTCACCGTCTGGCCCGTTTGCACGGCTTGGATATAGGCCTCGGGGACTACCAGATCGACACGGTAGCCCCCTTTACGTTCGAGCGTCAGCAATGGGGTCCCCGGCGCGGCCAATGCTCCGGCGTCGGCCATTTTAGCGGTCACCTCGCCATCGAAGGGGGCCAGCACATTGGCATCCTTGCGTGCCACTTGGGCCGCTTCCACCGCCGCCCGGGCCTGGCGTACCCGACTGCGAGATGCTTCCACCATGGCCTCGGCTTGTTCAAGGGAGGCTTGGGCCTGCTTGTACTGGGCTTCCACGGATTCAAATGCCTCTTGGGTAATGGCGCCGCCAGCCAACATCTTCTGGTTGCGATCATAGGAAAGACGGGCTCGTTTGGCACCAGCCGCTGCCGCCACGCGTGCGGATACGGCGCCGCTCTCGGCCTTCTGGGCCGCGGCTAATGCCGCCCGCGCCTGGTCCAATTGCGCGACCACCTGTCGGTCGTCCAGCACGACGAGCAGATCCCCTTCCTTCACCTGGTCGCCTTCCTTGACCTTGAAGCGCTGGATCACGCCCATGAGTTTGCTGGAAACCGTGGCCGACAGCCTGGCTTTTACCGTGCCCACCGCTTCATAGACGATCGGCTGGTCAGCCTGGTGAACCGCCGTCACCATGGTGGCAACCGCCGGTCCCGGACTCGTTGACGTTGTTCCCGGTTCGATTTTCTCCGAACAATTTTGAGAAAAAAGCAGCAGTAAAACAGACAGGATTGCCGGTAATACTTTTTTTGGCATGGTCAATTTCCTCGGCAAGTGAATAAATGAGTTAATCTTTCGTTCCTGTTGTGACCGCGTTGATTGCAGTTAAACCATGCAATCGATGCGATATCAAGCATAACCAAAATACTGAGTCCGTTAATTGAAGGACAGACCGCCGGATTTTTTCGTCGACGCGCCACTGGTATCAACCCTTTTAGAGAAATGGACAACCCCATCGGTTACAAACGAACGCCCCACAAAATCTGATGGGTGTCTACCGGATCACGGAAAGCCCCAAGCGAAAGGCATGCGATCGCGTCTGGTAATCGATCAAACTCTCGGCCAGAACATTGGCGTATTGCGCATGTAAGTAAAGGTCCAGGGTGTTAAAAAGAAACCGATGCAAGGGGTAGGAACAATCTATTTGTATGGAGGCCCCTTCATCAGCCCACTGGAAGGAAGTGCCCAGCACGAAGCCGTCCATTTTACCGAATTTAAGCTCCAGGTCGAAATACCCGCGGTATTGGTTCAGGTCAGGGTTGGTATCGTTATCATTGTGGATGTAGGCCCAGATTTTAGGGGCCACTTGAAGTCCATAATGATTGGCCGCACTAAAAAAGATGAAAATCGGCTGGATGTACAAAAAGTTGGTACTTCGTGAATCGTCATCACCGCGACCGTTGGATTCATGTTGGAACCCGGATTGCAAAAACAGCCCTTGGACCATCGACCCCGCAGAAATGAAATTCTTGGAGACCCAAAACAACTCTGGTTTATAGCTGTTATCCTCAAAAGGCGCCGAACTGGATCCCAAGTCCCAAAAAGACGTCTGGGTGTAACCAAAATGAAAGCCGTTGACCCAGGGATGACGTTCGGCCGCACCCGATTCCGGGTTGAAGAAGCGATAGCTGAAGCTGATTTGAAACTTGCTTTTCGACAAATCCGTCCCGAGCAGGAAATACATGGGTTTGTATATCCCTAAATTGCCCAGATACGGCTGATATAGGGTAAACAAAGAATCCAATGTCGGGTAAGAATCCATTGTCGGCGCGTCCTGTTGATTGCCCGACCATCGATCCCTATCCTTGGAAATAAAAGACTCGGCGGCATGGGCCGTGCTCCCGAAAGCAATGCAAATCGCGAAAGCGACAATTGCAATCGACAAGCATCGTTTCTTTATTCTCCGCGAATCGTCGGTGTTCAAGACATTATCATTTCTTTTTATTGGAAAGACAATCTCATTCTTAAATCGAATAGTTAGCATAAATCGCCACTTGCTATCAATCTCAATCTCCACTCACCGATATAGCATTCAAGATAATGTTTTTGGGCTGCGTTATCGGTCGTCGCAGTATACCAATACGGCTTCCTCCCTCTATCCTTGCCAAAAACATTATCTTAAACACTATAGCAACCGGTTTCTGGGAAATTGCCGACGAATCAGGCGCAGGAAGGATAATTGTGTTGCGGACAACGTGTATCGCAGCGTTTGTATGGCACTCAAGATTCAGATATGCAAAAAGCGGGTCGCCCCGCTTTTTACATTTGTTTGTCCTCTATGTTTTTCAGGATTGGTCGGCAGGAGTCAGGGTTTCGGTGGTCCCATTATGCCTGAAAGCCAGATTGAAGGAGGACCCGTTGTCATTCCACTTCTGGATAAGGGACCAGACCTCGGGTTGACCGGATGATGTTTGCACTTTGACGTTAACGGTGTAGTTTCCTTTATCGATGCCTTCAATCTCGGCGTTATATGATTGTCCATCAACAATCAGCGTCTTGGGGGTGGTTGCCAGGTTAATATCGACGACACCCTCTCCATGGGTTCGCCGCCACTTGCCGCTGACTTGCGTTTCCAGATCGGCCGTATTGCTGCAAGCGCAAAGGGCCAAGGCCAAAAAAAGACCACAGATTGCCAAAAGGGTAAAGCGCCGTGCATTCGATGCATTTTTCATGACTATCCTCCATAAGATTGGGGTGGGTAGGCAAACGGTCCGGCGGTGTGAGTGTGGTGAGGCCACTAACCGCGGAACGTCAGTACAATCGGATTAAATCAAAGGGTTGTAAACGGATCGATGATTTGACAGGAAAAAGTCGGGTTTAACACAGCATGGATTGGTGGAAGAGGTATAATGGAACGGTCATGGGCCGGGCGGCAGTGAGTGCCCATGCGGCCCAGGCGATGCAGGAAGGAGAAAAACAAATCGGGTTTGCCGCCCTAAGCCCGATCGATTCGAAGTCGTTTGCTTCCGTGTCGGCGGCAATTGCAAACAAGTCCCGGGCAAACATGACCGTCGTGCCCGGGATTTGGGCCAATCGGGGACAACGGGTACAAGGGGTGTGATGGGTAATCGTGTTTGGATTGGTGAGGGTCGCCGAATCAACGCCGGTGAAAAGAGAAAGCCCACTGACATTGGTTTTTGGGTGGGGGGCCGAGCATAATGAAATGCATACAAACAGAAAAAGGCTTAAGATAAGGGATAAACAGGCGTAAGCATTCACGGGACCCCAGCGGGCACGGCCCTGTGTGCGCATGCGGGTATAGCGGGTGGGGTTCACGATCGTCTCCAGCCCTTTGGTTGTGTTTCCGAACAGTAGACCGCTCACCGAGCGGCCTACTGTTTCGTATCTTATTTTTATTTTCGTGCATCGTCAAGTTTTGCGAGCGACCGCAGCAGGCCCAACGGACTCTGATGCATGGACAGTTTTTGAATTTCCTGCATGCGTTTCTGGTTTTGCTCGAACTTCTTGGTCATTCGGGCGTGATAGGCCTCCTTGAGCGATTCGACCAGTTTATCGAAATCATATGGTTTTTCGAGATACTTGAATGCGCCCAATCGAGTACACTCCACCGCAGAATCCACCGTTGCATGACCAGTGAGCATGATGATTTCGATAAATGCGTGGTTGGCTTTCAATATTTTCAAAACCTGGGTGCCATCCATGCCCGGCATCTGCAGGTCCACCACCGCCACATCGAAGCCCCCCTTGTTGGCCGCGGCAATCGCATCGTCTCCGTTATCGGCCGTGGTCACATCGAACCCCTTGATGGATAACCGCTCCGCTACGGCTTTCAAAAATTTGACTTCATCGTCAACCAAAAGGATCTTTATGGTGTTTTCGGTTCCCATGGCACCCTCCGACTGCTTGTGGGTTAAAATAACGGGTATGCCCAGCCTATTTCTGAATGAACTCTAGTTCACTTTCTGGGTGGCCCGCGTCTGCTGAATTTTTTCCTTGGCTGCCTTGATGGTCTTACTCAGTTCCTCAATATCCACCGACTTCGACAAAAATGCAAAGGCACCCAGTTCCATACACGTGTTTTTGTCCGTTTCCGACCCCTGGCTGGTCAAAACGATGACCTCAATTTCCGGTTTGGTCTGCTTGACCTGACGCAACACCTCGATGCCATCGATGCCAGGCATCCTGAGATCCAGGATCATCACGTCGGGTTCGTCCTCCTGGGCCAGGGAAAGGGCGGATTCGCCATCGTAGACCACGGCGGAGTCCAATTCGCGCATCATCAGGCGTTTGGACAGCGTCTGTACGTATTTTTTCTCGTCATCCACCAGCAGGATCTTGGACGGGGCCTCGAAATCCTGCCGACGATAGACGTCGGTCTGATAGTATCCCGGCCCCACCTTGGTCTCCACCGCGGTTACCCCCGGCACCGTGAGGGCAATTTCCTTGAGATCCTCTTCAAGACGGTTGAGCCGCAATACGTGCTTGTTGATGGTCAGGGTAACGAGGCCGTCATTGACCTCCACACCGACCGTGTGGCCCTTTTTGACCAGGGCAACCTCCACATTGGCGGCGATCTTGAAATTCGCTACCGCCGCTTCGGACCCACCGGCAAGTTTGAACACGGGTTTGGCGATGGTGTCGTCGATCGTCATGACGATTTCTTCCACCGATGTCTTGTCGGTTGGCAAAACGATATCATAGAGCGATGTGCTCCACGGATCGTAGACCCCATGGAGCATATGCATCCATGCGGCACATTGCACATCATCACGATGAATGATCCGGTTGGCCTCGGAGGATGAGACCCCGTGTTCTTTTTCAGCCATGGCCACACGCGAGGTCATGTCCGCGATCAGGCAGACTTTAAGCACATGATTGACATCGGTTGGAATCAATTGTCCGGAAAAGCCGCCGATGATCAAGTCGTCCTCGGTAAGCAAGGTCGCCAGGGCCATTCTCAAATAGGCCAGCGACCGCTCCCGTTCATGGGTCAGGCGGTTGAACACCGACACTTTATCGGAAAAGACACGCACGATCTTGTTTTCGGGGATGCTGGATAGACGGCTGGCTTCGGCAACGATATCCTGATCGGAAAGTTGCCGGTAACCGGTTCGCGAAGCAATTTCCTGGACGATCCGTTGCTCATTGCAGTAACTGCCGCTGAACAGGGTAATGACTGGCATGGATAACTCCTCCTTTTAAGCTTCTACAAGTTGGCAAGCATTCAACAACGGGCAGTTCGCTTCCGGATTATTCTCGTGAGCCGCCTGATGAACGGCGACAATCCCTTTTTCCAGGGTCGGGTAAATATGATCCTCACCAATTTTTGCCAGAAAGTGGGTCCGGCCGAATACTTCCATAACCGCCTCGTTGACCCCGCACATGGAGATGTCGATTCCATTGCTGCGCACCCGGTCCACGATCAGGGACAAGGCTTCCTCACCGGATGCGTCGATGTCATTGATGCCCTGGGCCGCAAGGAGAATATGGTTGAGTCCGTTTTTGGTTTGGATTATTTCGGTGATCGTATCCTCCAAATAACTGGCATTGGCAAAAAACAGGGGGCCGTCAAACCGAACGAGCGTCACGTAGGGGCACTCGTTAAGGTTGTGAGTGGTCACGCAACGCAGTTCCTCATCCTCTGAACGAGAGAGGAAAACCACCCGGGGCCGCATGCTCTTGTACAGGAAGACCCCCAGCGAGAGCGCCACACCGATATAGATCCCCTTGTCCAGATGCGGGGCGAAAACCAGGGTGCCGACAAACGAGATGATGGAGATCGCGCCGTCATACCATTTGGCCTTCCAGGCATGGATGAAACCGGAAACGTTGAGCAGACCGATCACGGCCATCATGATGACGGCGGCCAGCACGGCTTGAGGTAAATGGTATAACAACGGAGTAAAAAACAAAAGCACAATCACCACGGCCAGGCTGGTAAAGACACTGGACAACCCGCTGACGGCACCGGCTTGCAGATTGACCGCCGAACGTGAGAATGAGCCCGATGTGGGATAACTCTTGCCGATGGCGCCAAAAATATTGCCCAGCCCCTGACCGATCAGTTCCTGGTTGGGATCCAGCCGATGTCCGGTCTTACCGGCCATGGACTTGGCGATGGCGATCGCCTCCATGAACCCCAAAAGGGAAATGATCGCCGCAAACGGCAACAGATGCAACATGACGCCAATATTGATCTTCGGGACACTCATGGACGGCAACCCTTTTGGGATGGTGCCGACCACCGCGCCGCCGCCCATCATCTTAAGCTTGCCCGTATCCAGCGCCTCGTTACCGACCTTGACACGCCACGTCCGCCCATCGGTTTCCAGGCCGGCAGGAACCTTGTCTTTTTCATAGAATTTAATGGAATCATCATCTTGCACAACACCGGCAAACAGAATGGCGCGCAGATCTTCGCGGTGATGGTGGACCTCTTCCTTGACATGCGTGATCGCCAGGTTGGTCACTTCCAGCATATGCGAGGCATCCAACACACCGACTTCATCATGGCTTTGTTTGGCTTTCGTGGAAGCCTCGCCGATTTGGGTGCGCTCTTCGGCAAGCGTGGGAATGGCCAGGGCCGCTTTATTGTAGTCCTCGATCAGTTGGCGTGCCTCAGGCGATTCGATCGCATCGATGCCCACCAATTGGTCATGCTGAAACCCGGTTGCCCATGAAATGGCCGTGGTAATAACAACGGCCACGAGGACATTGGGAATCCGCGGAGACAGCCATTTTAGGCCGTACATGATGCCAAAGGCAAAGATGCCGATCAACAAGGTTGGCCAGTGAGTGTAATGGATCGCCGCCTTTATCACGTTAAGAATGGTTTCATAATGGTGGGGCGCATTGTCGACATACACACCGAACATCTTGGAAAGCTGAGACGAAGCGATAATCAGGGCGGCGGCATTGGTAAAGCCGTTGACCACCGGATGAGACAAGAAATTCACCACCAGCCCCAATCGCAAAACGCCCAAACTCAGCTGAAAGACGCCGACCATCAGGGCCAATAGCACCGCGTAGGCGATATAGCCGGGACTGCCGGCGGTCGCCAGCGGTGCCAGGGAAGCCGATGTCATCAGTGAAACGATGGCCACGGGGCCGGTTGCCAGCTGACGACTGGATCCGAACAAGGCGGCAATCATCGGTGGCAGAAATGAAGCGTACAGTCCAAAATAGGCGGGCAGCCCGGCCAGCTGGGCATACGCCATGGATTGCGGAATCAGGACGAGGGCCACGGTCAGGCCGGAAAGCGCGTCTAGCTGCAACGATGCCTTGTCGTAGTTTTTGAACCACGCCAAAAAGGGAAAAACCTTAACCAACATGTGCTACTCCTATCCTTGAAAATGATTAACGAGTGCCCATCCTGAAATGACCAATTTGTCTATTTCAGGACAGACACTAACGAGAACGTGTCCTGGTGACCGGTTTGTATGGGCGAGAACATCGCCCGTCGGCGCCGGTCTATTTCCGGCCATCATCCAGTTGGGCCATGGCTCGCAAAAGCCCCAGAGGCGATTGATGCGTGGACAGCGCCTGAATAGCCGCCATGCGTTTGCGATTGCTTTCGAACTTTTTTTCAATCCGGGTCTGGTAAGCCTCTTTGAGCGCCTCCACCAGTTTCTCGAAATCATAAGGTTTTTCGAGATATTTAAACGCACCCAAGCGTGTACATTCAACCGCCGACGCCACCGTGGCATGTCCGGTAAGCATGATAATTTCGATGAATTGATGATTCTCCTTGAGAATTTTAAGTACCTGGGTGCCATCCGTTCCAGGCATCTGTAGGTCCACCACCGCCACATCGTAGCCGCCCTTTTCAGCCGCAGCGATGGCAGCATCACCACTTGTCGCGGTTTGCACATCAAACCCCTTGATGGCCAGTCGCTCGGAAACTGCCTGCAAGAACTTTTCTTCATCATCGACCAATAAAATTTTGATGGTATTGTTCGCTTCCATAATATCCTCCACAACCTGAGTTAGTCATCCTTTGAAAATCGCGAATCCCGTCTTGGAACAGGGCCGGTGCCCGGCTGGGCCATCAGGCATCAGGCGTTAATCCATCATCGATTGTCGGGGGCACAATGAGTTCCAGCCAGTCCACCGTTGAGTCACATCGAATGGTGACCCCGATCGATGCCGCCATGCTTTTGATCAAGGCATCGGGGAACGCTTGAAACCCGTTGACACTGAATCCCGAAAAAATAATCCGCCATTCCTCGTCTTCACTGGTGCCGGAAACCGAAATCGTAACATCCGCGCCGCTGCCCGTATTTTTAAATGTGTAGACTAGCGTTTGATAAACGAGCGCCTGCAGCAGGAAAGGACAGCTCCGGACTACCGGCGGCGGCCCATCCCATGGCCTGACGCCGGCGGTGCCGGCAAAGCTGAGATAACCGGAAAGATTGATCGCCAGGTCTAATACATCCATGAGGTCGACCGGCTCCACGGGGTTGTCGATGCTGTGAGAAAAACGGTTCATCTGCCGGATGACGGAAAATCCTCGCTGGATCTCCTCAACGATACTCTTGGTACAGTCGTTGAGCATATCCGGCGCAACCGGTGCCCCCGATGACGCCATGTCCGAAAGGTCACCCAGCAAACCGGCTGTCTCGGAAATGATGGCCATCACATTTTTCAGCTCATGGGAAATAGAGGCATTGACCCGGCCGAAAAATGCCAAGCTGTCATATCCAAAGCGATCGTTGGTTTCGTTCATCTGTTTTCCTCAGCATGTATGCATTGTTCTCATCAATGAATCACCGGCCATCCGCCACCTTGACGACGATCACGGTTGTACTCCGTTAATTGTCTGGTACCAGGCGATTCAGCGTTTCAATCAATTGCTCGATTTTCAGCGGCTTGGGCAGGTAATCCCCCGCCTCAATGCTGCCCGTCTCATAGTCCGTACCGGATCCATGGCCGGTCAGAAAAACGAACTTCATGCCTGGATCGAGCGCACTTAGCCGGCGTTTGAGTTCAATTCCGCCGATACCGGGCATTTTTACATCCAATACCGCCACATCGAAGCGATCGCCCGCCTCGACTACGGACAAGGCCTTCTCACCTGAGAAGAAAACCTGCGCCTTCATGCCCCGCAGCTCGAGCCGCTTGGCCAGCATCAGGGCGAATTTTTGTTCGTCATCGACCAGTAAGACCTTCATGCCTGGATTTCCTTTTCAGCGTTGATGGGCAAGGTGATCACGAAAGTTGTACCTTGACCGGTTTGACTTTCAACCGTAATCTCTCCATGGAGCTTTTGGACCAAACCATAGGTAATGGAGAGGCCCAGGCCGGTGCCCTGCCCCTCTTTTTTAGTGGTGAAAAACGGTTCAAAGATCTTGCTTAAATGAGATTCAGAGATGCCGCAGCCATTGTCCTCGATGAACAATCGCACCCGGTTGTCACCGTCCATCCGTGCCCGGATATCCAAAAAGCACCCGTTGTCAATGGCCTGAAAGGCGTTGTTCACCAGATTGAGGATGATCTGTTGGAGCTTTCCGCGGTCGGTCTCGATCAGCGGAATGGTATCGGGAATATCCACATGAATGGAAATATCGCGATATTCGGCCTCTTTTTTGTGAAAGTTGATGACATCGGAAACCATGTCCTTTAAGCTGATGGTCTGCGTCTGAACATCTAAACGGCGGGCAAATCCCAATAGTTGGCGGGTGATCGTCCCGCACCGTTCGACGGCTTCTATGATTGAATCGATATGTTCGATCAGCTCTGGATCATCCTTGTACTCATCTTTGATGCTGAACAAATCCTTCACGTAACCGGCGGTTTCGTTGATCAAGGCCAAAGGGTTGTTGATTTCATGAGCCACCCCCGCGGCCAGCTGCCCAATAGACGCCAATTGGCAGTTCTGTTCGGCCATGAGCATGGTTTTGGCTTTTTCCCGGTCCGCCCGAAAAATTCGATTGACCATGAACGACGAGGTCAGCGTAATCACCACGGCAAGCACCAACCCGCTGGCAAACAGGAACCAGTTAATCTGCCGGCGAAGATCCAACCAGACCTTCATCATGCTCTGTTTTTTCTTAACCACCATCAAGATGAAGGAGGTGGGAACGATTTTGGTTGAGATATAGGCATAGCCGACCACGATCGGCTGCCAATTGATATCGGTAATCACATAGCTGCGGGTTCGTTTATCGAACTCCGGCACGGGAATGGTCATATGGTTCGACGTGCCTTTATAAAAATTGGAGGGCGTCTGCAGCACCCCGTCGTGGTTGATCAAAAAGATTTCCGCATGTTCTCCGGTTTTATATGATTCGAGGGTCTGAATCAGGCGTTCGGTTTCGAGCGTTGCCCGCAGGACGAAGAAATGACCATCCTGGCGCTTGGATTTGACGGCCACGACGATGTGCGGAACATCGCGATAACCGGAAAAAATTTCACTGACGCAGGCACCGTTTTCGATACAGTCCCAAAACCAGGGTTGATTGCTATAATCCTTACCTTCCAGATTGAAGGGGCCGGCATAGGTCACCTGGGTGCCGGTATCGGCAATCACACTCAGATCGGTCAGACCGCCAAACCCCAGCTTCAGGTTTTGCAGCACCTCTTTGAGATGCTTGGGATCGGCCAATCGATCGTATCCCATTTCGTTGACCGTAAACGTCAATGCGGCCAGCCGTTCCTCCATAAAATAGGTCACTGCCCGGCGCGCGTTGGAGGCGACGCGCTCGGCGCGCAACAGGGATTCGGTGTCGATGGAACGTTCGATCAACTGGTAGTAGATGAGGGTCATGACCACCAGGGGGAGCAGCGCCGTAGCGATCAGGGTAAAAATCACCATGGCCCAGGTCTCCCGGTAATTCTGGAAGGTGTGGTAGATGCTTAGATGATCATCCTGGCCCTCATGGAACTGAGGCCACATGGAACCCAGAAATCTGCTTATGCAAGTCGTCATGCCGTGTTCTCTTTGAGTTGGGCGATGATGGCCATCAAGCGATCGATGTCCACGGGTTTATTGATAAACGCATGCGCACCGATTTGCATACATGCTTCCCGATCGCGCTCCGTGCCGTGACCGGTTAAAATAACGATGGCGGTCGTCTCTCGGCACCGTTTCATCTGCTGCAAGACTTCCGTGCCATACAGATCAGGCAATCGCAGGTCCAAAATGACCAAGGAGAACGGCCGGTCGGCATACCGGTCAATGGCGCTTTGGCCGTCGTAGCAGACCTCACAATCGAGACCGCGCAAGTTCAATCGCCTGGCCAGCATATCCGCATAACGTTGTTCGTCGTCGACAATCAGTATCTTATTATGTTTCATTTTGCAACTCTTTTTTTATTGACTCGCTCAATTACATACTCTATATGAAACGTATAAACGAATTAGTTTTGTTTGTAAACACTTTGGTTCAATATTTTTTAAAAATGAAACATTTGTTTTTTTATCTATATTAATTTCCATTAAAATAATGTAGTTATTAAAAAGCAACGATATCGAGTGCTCGATCCGGACCATAAATCCGCAATTGACGCCTCGATGCAAGGGTTCCCATATGATTTTACAAGAACGATATCGGTTGCCCGCTGACGGGAGGAAAGAGACCATGAACAAACAGATAACGCGCATCCTCCTGGTGGATGATGAAGAAAAACTACTTCAATCGATCGCTCAGCGGATGAAAGTGCTCGGATTCGAACCCATCACGGCAACCAGTGGGATGGAGGCGATCGATCTGGCCATGAGCCATGCGATCGATCTGGCCATCGTCGATCTGCAAATGCCCGACATGAATGGATTGGTAACGATTACCAAGCTCAAGGAGATCAAACCCGGGCTGAAAACCATGCTGCTTACCGGCCACGGGAACGACAAGATCAAACAGGCGACCGAGTCGCTCAACACCCTCTATTTCGAAAAAGATGAGATGGGGGATTTCTGGAGCTTTATCAAAAAGCTGAATACCGACGGCAACGTCGTGGTTATTCGCCCCGCCCAATCAGCAGACGGCAACGGCCATCCATCGTCCGCACCGGTCGCCAATGCCATCGAAATCCACTCACCACGCCACTTCAAAGACGTCGCGCCGGAGAAACAAACGGTCGCCCCGGCCACCGCGCTTCCTGAGCATTTAAGGCAACTCAGAATTATCGGCGAGACGCCGGCCATGCAGGAGTTGCGGAAAAGCATCGGACGGTTGGCTCCTCTGGATTGCACCGTCATGCTGTCAGGCGAAGACGGTGCCGGCAAGGAACTGGCCGCCAGAGTCATTCACGCCAAGAGCGGCCATCGCCTTCAGCGTTTTCTGGCCATCGACTGCCGCGATCTGGGTAGCGATCAATTCGTCCGTCAATTAATTGGTTATGGAAGCGGTGACCTGTGCCGGGCCATTCAATCCCAACAGGGGATCTTTGCCGGCGACCCGGTCGGCACCCTCTTTTTCGACGGCGTTGAGGAAATGCCGCCAGCCATACAGACGCAGCTGTTAAAAACCATCGACACCATCGATCGGGCCCGCGCCATTGCCGGCCAGCGTAGGAGTGGCGATACACGCATCCTGGTGGCGACAGAGACCAATTTGGGCAAGTGCGTGGAGGCGCACACGTTCGATGAACAACTCTATGACCGACTGGTATTCTTCAATCTTGGCATTCCGCCGCTGCGGGATCGGAAAGACGACATCCCCCCTCTGTGCAGCTATTTTTTCAGGAAATTCAGTGAGGAATTCAACAAACCGGTGGAAACCATTTCACCGGAAGTCATCGACATCCTTTTATCTTACGATTTCCCCGCCAACGTCCGCGAATTGGCCCACATCATCGAACGGGCCGTCATTATGGCAGACGACACGACGATTCGCCCCACCCACTTGCCAGAGAGATTTCTCAAAGCGGCATCCAAAGATAAACCCGCCATTCCCGGCGAGTACCTCACCCTGTCGGAAATTGAAAATCGCTATATCATCGAGGTACTGGAAGCCGCCGGTGGCAACAAATCCAAAACGGCTGAAATTCTGGGCATCAGCCGTGCGGCGTTGTGGCGCAAATTAAAGCAGATCAACGCCAATTGACCGCTTAAATTTCATATCATGCGCAAGCCATTGCAATATGCAACAACAAGCGCTGTCATCTGCAACAGTTCATATATAGCTGAATCTATTAAACAATTTTTCACATCATGAATGCCGTTGCGGATTGAAACGCTTGATGCGCACGCCATCCCTGGTCTGACTCAATTTTTTTGCCATGATATTAGATAGTTGTTAATCAAGCTAAATCTGGTATAAAGGTTGCTGAGTCGTTATTGGTTAAACCCTACTATTACCCGCAGCAAAAGGAGTGGCCAATGACGACGCATTTGTGCATCCACGGAGACGTGTTTACCCAAACCCAACCCATTGTCGACTGGATTTCCTCGCGTACGGGTTGGCCGGTTGTCTCAGACGCCGACCTTGTCGAAACGGCCAGTCAACGCCAGGCCATTCCGGCAAAACGCCTTGCGCATCATCTTAGGAAGCCTGGAAGTGTATTGAACCGGTTGACCCATGGTACCGAGCGTGCCATGGCCGGCATACAATCGGCGATGATCGACAAGCTTGGCGAAAAAACAACAATCTTTCACAGTGCCCTGGGACTGCCGACAACCCGACAACTCCCCACAGTACTGAATGTTCTGGTCACCGCATCGGCCCGCTTTCGGGTAAAGCGAGCCCGCCGGGCCCAGGCGCTAAGCGAACCGCAGGCCCGTTCCCTCATCAACCATGAAGATCACCGAGAATTCGAGTGGTGCCGATACGCTTTCGGTGACAACCGCTTCGATTCGGATGCTTATGATCTGGTCATCCCCTCGGACCGCCTCGACATCGAATCGGCGGGTCGTCTGATTCTGAACCAAATGATGTGTACCGAAATGCGTACAAGCCCCAAACAAGTCAGGCGGTTGGCAGATCTAAAATTGGCTTCTGAGGTCTGGCTGCGACTGTCCAAGGGTGGATATCCCGTTTCCGCCGCCGCACGAAATGGTCGCGTCCGATTGACCGTTGACCGTCCGGTGCTGTTTTTGAATCGACTGGCAAGAAAGCTAAACCAACAAATTATGCAGGTAAAGGGTGTTAAAGACGTGCAAATTGATGTTGGCGCAGATTTTTTTCAGAACGACATCTATCGTCGTTGTCGGTTCGAACTTCCCGTCGAAACAAAATATTCCAGCTATGCGCAGTGTCGCCAGCAGCTTCACGATAACGCCGCCACCTGTTTTCCAACACTCGCCCGACAGGAAACCCGGCAGGAGCGAATCAATGCCGTTCAACAGCTGTCCGCCAGTGTTTCACCATAAATTTAGCGCACCGTTTTTACCCCTACGTTTTTAAGCGCACCCAACCAACCGCCACCCAGCCGACGATCCATCGCGCTTGTGGCGGTTGACATATCAGGGAAGCCGGTTATACAACCCCTTGAATCACGGCCCAGCGCAGGAAAAATCCATGACGATCAGCATTCGAAAAAAAATATCCATCAGTTTCATCTTTTTCATCTTGATCAGCACGCTGATCTGGTTTTTGAATTACTATAAATACCAGCTGATCAATCAGAAATTGCAGATTATTGAAAAAAAGGATCAAGTCCTGAACATGATCCTCGAAGCCCGGCGATACGAGAAGAACTTTTTTCTCTTCAATAAATCTGATGATCTGAGCCACGCCATCAACTACGTCAAACGGGCTCGAATCGTCCTCGAAGAGATCATTTCCATGCATGGCCGCTATACGCTGGAGCGTGATCTGAACAAAAGACAATCCATGCTGTCCAAATATCTGGATGCGTTGCAATCCGTCACGGATCGCGCCGACTCAACAGTTGCGCCTTCCATTGCGGCCAACGCCGAATACGCCATCGATGTTGACGGTGGGCAAACAACGCGCATCCGGAATCTGGGGCATCTGCTGACAAGTGACTTTGAATCCATCCTTAACCGAGAGCGACGCCTGGTCATCCAATTGGTTCACGAATCCGGTTACTATCTTTATTTCGCCTTGGCGGCAATCTTTCTATTGACGTTCAGTATTGCCGTTTTCATGTATTTCAACATCAACAAACCGCTTGAATCCATCGAAACCGCCATTCACAAGATTTCCACGGGGGCGTATGCCGGCATTCCGGCAATCTCCAGCGGTGATGTCTTCGAGTCGCTTGTTGCCAGTCTCAATCATATGATTCATGAGCTGAACCGGCGCAATGAGCAATTGGTGCAAAGTGAAAAGCTGGCGTCCCTGGGGACCCTGACCTCGGGTGTGGCTCACGAACTGAACAACCCCTTGAACAATATTTCCACATCGGTACAGATTCTGATCGAAGAGATTGATGAGCAAAACAAGGAATTTAAGCGAGAACTCCTGGAAGAGACCGAAAAACAGGTGGAGCGCGCCAGAGATATTGTCAAGGCGCTGCTGGAATTCTCTCGCAAGGGCGCCTTCAACCCAAAACCGACGCAGTTCAAAAAACTGATGACCCGCACGCTCCAGATGCTGAAGGGGGACCTGCCTTCCAATATCGACCTGAAAGTAAGTATCCCCGAACAGATCATAGCCGATCTGGATGCCCAGCGCATCCAGCAAGTGCTCATCAACCTGGTTCAAAATGGCTTGCAGGCCATGCCCGAAGGCGGTACCTTGATAATCAGCGCCGACCAGCCCGACGGTGAAGCCCACTTTTGCTTTCGTATAGCGGACACCGGCGCCGGCATTGGAAAAGAGATCTTGAACAAAATATTCGATCCGTTTTTTACCACCAAGTCAGAGGGTCGTGGCTCGGGTCTGGGCCTTTCCATCAGCCACGGCATCATCGAACAACACAAGGGCCATATCATGGTGGAAAGCCGGCCCGGTGAAGGAACAACGGTTACCGTATGTCTACCCAATCGACTGACTTCGAAGATGTAAGTAGCCCCCAAAAGGGATCCCTGCTGGTCGTTGAAGACGAAAAACTGGCGCGCAAGAACCTGGTGCACATCCTCAATCGTGAAGGATACGATGTCGTCGGCGTGGAAAGCGGTGAGAAGGCGGTGGCCCTTTTCGAGCAGCGTCCTTTCGACCTGGTCATCACCGATTTCAAAATGGGGCGTGTGGACGGGTTGCAGGTACTGGAAAAGTGCAAGGCGCTACAGCCGCTGGTCGAGGTCATTATCATCACCGGCTACGCCACCGTCGATCTGGCGGTCAAGTCCATGAAGGACGGTGCTTTTTACTATATTGCCAAGCCCTATAAGATCGACCAGGTTCGCAAGATTGTCAGCGAGGCACTGATCAAGCACCGGCTTCGATTGGAAAACCAGCACCTTCGAGAAGCGCTGCAGCGCAATCGCCCCATGCCGGCCCTGATTGGCAAAAGTCAGGCGATGGAGAGAATCCGCGAAACCATCCGCCAGGTGGCCCCTTCGGACACCAATATTCTGATCCTTGGCGAGAGCGGCACGGGAAAGGAAGTGGTGGCCAAAGCGATTCACCTGCTCAGCAATCGCAAGTCCAAACGATTTATGGCCTTCAACTGCGGTTCGTTTACCGAGGATTTGATGGCCAATGAACTCTTCGGACACGAGAAGGGCGCCTTTACCGGCGCGGATCGCGAACACGCCGGACTGCTGGAGGTGGCCGACGGTGGAACGGTATTCCTGGATGAGATCGGCGACATGCCGCTTTCCATGCAAATCAAGCTGCTGCGCGTCATGCAGGAACGGGAGCTATTGCGGGTGGGCAGTGTCAACCCGATTCAGGTGGATGTGCGTTTCCTGGCGGCAACGCACCGTGACCTGCACGAAGATGCGCGCAACGGGCAATTCCGCCAGGATCTGTATTATCGTCTGAATGTCATCACCATCTACATTCCGCCGCTGGCCGAGCGTCGGGAAGACATTCCGCTGTTAGCCCAGCGATTTCTGGCCCGCATCTCCGGGGAGACGCAAAAAGAGATTCATGGAATCGATGCGGAGGTGCTGGCGCTACTCGACCAGTACAGCTGGCCGGGAAATGTACGCGAACTGGAAAACGTCGTCGAGCGCGCGGTAACCCTTGCCACCGCATCCACCATTACCGTGGCGCAGCTGCCCGATCATATCCGCAATCTGACCATCGAAACCTATCGCCGCAACGGCGATACCATCCCCACCCTGGAAGAGCAGGAAAAACGCTATATCGAGTGGGTGCTTAAAAAAACCGATGGCAACAAGACCCACGCCGCCAAGATCATGGGCATCGACAGGGTCTCCCTGTGGCGGAAACTCAAGCGCTTCGGATGGGATTGAGTATTGATCTGCCTTGAGCGGTGATTCATCACAGTCCCTTTTTGCCATCCCCTGCCAATTGATCATACATAGTACGGCGCATCAATCGCGCAATCGATATCCTTCACCCCGGCAATCCCCGATATTGCCGAAACAATTTTGTCAGACAGATCGGCCCGGATCTGGTCCTGTACCTGGCGCTGGACATCCGGGCTGGCAACCCCCGAGCTTTTCAGTTTTTGTCCCTGAACCCTGATATAAACAATGCCTCCCTCACACCTGACATCTGCCTTGCAAATGCCTTCGAGGGCGATTTTGACATGGCTTTCCAGCGATAGATCCGCGATTGCCGCCCGTGACCGCGGCGTGGATTTGAACGTGTCGCGGGAGGCCGCCCGACAGACGATATCGCAGGCATCATCGATACGGAATCGATCGACATGCAACACCAGATCATAGAGCCGAGAATCGTTCATATCGATTCGATAGATCGTGCGATACCATTCGGCCCGTTCATGATCTTCCCGTTCAATGAGATGAAGCGCCTCCTCCCGGGTAATCTGCTGTTGGTTCTGTACCATCTTGATGCGTTCTTCCATGTTGGCGATAACTCTCACCCGGAGGACGTGGGAAATATCACCGAGCAGCATCTGTCCCGCGAAACCATGGTAGACGACGTTATCATTGACCACATGCTCCAGCAACATTGCCTGGAACCCGTCGATGAAGCGTTGCCGCACATGGGTCAGGCGCTCCAACAGGCCCGGTGCATCATGAAGCGAGGCGAACAGCTTCTCTTCGGGGACACGGAAAAATTGAGATGCCTCCAGCAAAATTTCCTGGCTGATGCATTCGTAGCCGAGTTTTGCGGCGACGCATTCGGCAATCTCCTTGCCGTGACTGAAACACCCTCTAGAAAAAGTAATAATTGCCATATAAATGAATTCCTTATTGAATACCGTAGAAAAAGTAGAGGATGGTCAATTCCACAACCAGAAAGATGATGGTCATAACGAAACCGGCTTTGGCGTAATCGATGGTCCGATACCCGCCGGGCCGCATGATCAAGGCGTTCACCTGGTGCGTGGGCAGCACGAAGGTATTCGACGCCGACAGGCCAACGACCAGGGCGGCCATGCGTGGATCCGCTCCGGCCATCATCGCCATGTTCATGCAAAGCGGCACCAGGAGCACCGTGGCCCCCACATTGGAAATCACCAGAGTGAAGCAGGAGGTCATGATCCCCACCACGGCGAGCAACACAATCGGCGCCGGCTGCCCCAAGAGCCCGAGCACCTTGGTGGCAATGAAGGCGGCCGTACCGGTCTTTTCAAAGGCCATACCGAGGGGAATCAGTCCGGCCAGCAAGAAGACAGTCATCCAGTCCACGGAGCGATACGCCTCGTCGATGCTTAACACCCCAGTAATAATCATCCCCAGCGCACCAGACATCAAGGCCACGGAAAGCTGGATCTTGAAAACGACGATCTGCAACAGCGACAGAACCAGCCATAAAACGGCCAACTTGGCTTTCTGGGGTCTCAGGATTTCCCCTTCCAGTGGTGTCGCGAAGGTCAATACCCGCGGTTGCGGCTGGTTTTTCAACAGATGGAAGCGCTCCCACGGCCCATGCAGAAGCAGCGTGTCGCCCATGGCCAGGGCGATCTGGCTCAATCCGGTATAGTAGATGCGGTTGCCCTTGAACAACGCCACCGGATTGAGATTGTACAACTCCTTGAAATTGACCTGATTCATGGTCTTGCCGATCAACTCCGAACGGGGGGAGACCACGGTCTCGGCCATGCCGGCACTGGTTCGGGCCAGACTGTCGGCAAAGGTTTCGAGCCCTTCTTTGAGTGTCCAGCCCAACTCCTGGACCATCTTTCGAACGTTTTTCTCTTTGCCGACGACGGCGATCTCATCGCCAGCCAGGATATCGTTGTTGCTTCGCGGTGTGAGGTTGGTCCGCTTTTCGCCGGCATGATGAATGGCCACGACGGTGACCAGAAACTTGGACCGAATGCGAAGATCCTGCAATGTCTTCGGCCCCGGAAAGCCTTGGGGGACATTCAGTTCGAACGTATTGCCCAGGGCATTGTACTCTTGCATCAGGGCCGCGGTCACCCCGCGGTCGGTTTCTCCTGTGCTAGCCGGTAAAATGTATTTACCGAACAGCAAGAAGTAGGCAATGGCGGCCACCAGGAGGCAGATCCCGATGGGCGTCTGGGTAAAGAGTCCGAAGGGTGCCAGTTTTTGCCCGCCCAGGGTCATCAGGTCGTTGAGCAAAATGGTGGGACTGGCCCCCACCAACGTTAGGGTACCGCCGATAATGGCGCAAAATCCCATGGGCATGAGAATCCGCGACACCGGAATATCCATGCGTTTGGCGATGCGTTGGGTGGCGGGCATGAACAACGCCGCCGCGCCGATGTTCTGCATCATGCTGGAAATGATGCCCACGGCACCTGAAATCAACGATATTACACGGCTTTCGCTGTTGCCGGCCAGCTTGATGATCGGTCCGGCAACCTGGTTCATTACCCCGGTTTTGTCCAGGCCGGCACCGATAATAATCACGGCGATGATGGAACATACGGCGTTGCTGCTGAGCCCCACGAAGGCTTCCTTGGGTGAGATCAAGCCAGTCAACGGCAACAGGACCATCATGATGATGCCCACCACATCCACTCTCACCCATTCGAATACAAACAGCACCACCGCAAAGGTCAACATAAGGATGGTTAGAATCATTTCAGGGGTCATTCAGCGAGCTCCTCTATTTTCAATCGATTCCACGATAATGATCTCAGACAGGTTTTCTATTTCTCGTTACGAAACCAATAGCAAAGGCTAAAGGCGATCAGAACCAATACGACAGACAGAACAAAATGATAGGTCATCGATGTATCCCTCCAGACCGAAAGGGTTTCAACAATCCAAACGCGTGCATGGGACAAAAAAGGCGACTCAAATCATCGCGTAAACCAATAGTTCGCTTTTTGGCCGGTTACTCTCGGCGACATTCTCAACGGTAGTTTGTGGCTGGGAATCGGCGATAACGAACTCAATACCATCATATTCCTTTTGCAAGCTGGCCAGGGCGTGTTCAGGTTCATCGAATTTGACCACATGGACGAACGGGATTCCCTTCTCCTCGGCGACGATACGGAAATCGGCGGCATTTTTTTCGGAAATCGATTTAAACTCCTCACAAATCTTGCTGCGCGAGGTCGAAAACAAGCTGAAAGAATCGCAGGAAAGGGGAGCGCTGTTCAATGCCAGAATCTCATAGGACATGCGCTTGGCCATATCGATGGCATAGTCGACCACTTCGCCCGAGAACATGCTTTCATTGCCCATGACGACCAGCCGGCCTTCCACCTTGCCATCACCACTCTCATCGGGTGTCATGCCAGCATCGATGGTGGCCGCAGTCACCCCATTTTCAGCCTTGGAATGGTCGAGCCGGGTGGTCTTTTTTGCTCTTTTAAATGGATTTCGCATGTGATCACACCTCCTGGTAGATTTGTTTTTCTCTCATCGATTCTTTTATGCGGACGTCGATAGGGTCTGCATCGGTTTTGCTATAAACTTGTTATCAAGTCATATGCCATGGCTTGAGTCCATTAATAACATACTGTTTTTATATAATTTTTATTCACTTATCACTAACTATGGGATTAGAACCGACCGTTACAATATGCAACACACCAATCGAATTTGGTTCATTTTACTTTATTATCTGTGAGTTAGGGTGTGTTACAGAAAAAACCGAATAGCGTTGCACATCGCAACATCTCAGTATTGAAAGTGGACGTGGATTACCGTCGCAATGCAAAATAGCAATAGATCACCCTCATGATCAATTAAGGAGACCTGAAATGCGGATTTTTAAAAAGGAGGCCCCCAAGGAAATTCAGGCGCCACCGGAAACGGAATTGGATCAACTACGCCATGCGGTGCAAACATCCGGTATGCCACCGGACGTTGTCGAAACAACGCTGAAGGAGATCAACCGCATCGCCAAGATGCCCGCCGGCAGTGCCGAGCATACCATCGGCATCAATTATCTGGACTACCTTACCCACCTGCCCTGGAACCGGACGAGCGAAGACCGTCTGGACCTTAAAACCGCCCGTCAGGTACTGGACGCCGAACACGACGGCCTGTCGGAGATTAAAATCCGCGTGATGGAACATCTGGCGGTAAGAATCCTGCAATCCGAGAGACGTCACGTCATCCTGGTCGTGGACGATGAAAAGCTCACCCGCAACAACCTTCACCATGTACTGGTTCGGGAAGGCTATCAAGTGGCCACGGCCGCCAATGGAATAGAAGCCATCGAGCAGCTGAACGACCACCATTTCGATGTGGTGATCACTGACCTGAAAATGGAACAGGCCGACGGCATGCAGGTGCTGGAAACGGCCAAGCAGAAAAACCCGGATACCGAGGTGATCATCATCACCGGGTACGCCACGGTACCGGCAGCGGTATCGGCCATGCGCAAAGGGTCCTACCATTTCTTGGCCAAACCACTGAAGCTCAATGAAATTCGCCAAACGGTCAAAAAGGCCCTGCGACGCAAACAGACCCAATTGGACAACCGTGGCCCGGTGCTTTGTTTTGTAGGGCCGCCGGGAACCGGCAAGACTTCTCTGGGCCGCTGCATTGCCCGAAGCATGCAGCGTAAATTCGTCAGCATTTCCCTGGCGGGGATGAAGGACGAGGCTCAGTTGCGGGGCCATCGGCGTAGCTATGTGGGAGCCTTGCCCGGCCGCATTATTCAGGAAATTCGACGCTCGGAAACCAGTAATCCGGTGTTCATGCTCGATGAACTGGACAAGATCAGTCAGGAGTTCAAAGGTGATCCGGCGGCCGCGCTTTTGGAAATCCTCGATCCCCAGCAAAACACGCACTTCATGGATCACTATCTGGATTTGCCCTTTGACCTGTCCAAAGTGATGTTCATCGCCACAGCGAATACGATGGATACCATCCCCGAGGCACTCCTGGACCGTCTGGAAGTGATCGAACTGTCCGGCTACACTGAAATCGAAAAAATCAACATCGCCTTCAACCATCTGATACCACGCCAGATTAAAGCCAATGGATTGGATGGTCGCGACGTCGTCTTCACCCCTGAGGCAGTGGCCTGCATCATCCGCGACTATACCCGCGAATCCGGATTGCGGGATCTGCAACGCCAGATCGCCAGCGTGTGTCGAAAAATCGCCCTGGATCAGGTGGATCAGGGCCGCAGCCCAGGCCCGGCCAACGTTTCGCGGGAAATGGTGGTGCACCTGCTTGGGCCACCGCGCTATCTGTTTGAGATAAAACAGGCCAAGGATCGCATTGGCGTGGCCACCGGCCTGGCCTGGACCCGCACAGGCGGCGAAATCGTTTTTGTCGAGGCAACCAAAATGCGGGGGACCAATCAGTTGATTCTAACCGGCTCGCTGGGTACGGTGATGAAAGAATCGGCCCAGGCGGCCATGAGCTATATCCGCAGCCACGTGGACCGGTTTGATATCCCGGACGCGTTTTTCGAAACGCACGATATCCACATCCACATTCCGGCTGGCGCCATTCCCAAGGATGGCACCTCGGCCGGGGTAACCATCGCCGTGGCCGTGCTCTCCATCGTCACCGGTCTCCCCTGCTGTCGCGAAGTCGCCATGACCGGAGAGTTGACCTTGACCGGCCGTATTCTTCCGGTGGGCGGCATCAAAGAAAAATTATTGGCCGCCCACCGTGCCGGCGTGGAAACGGTGATAATGCCCACCAAAAATATCAGCGACTTGGAAAAAATCGGCGAGGATATAAAAATGGGCCTCGAAATTGTGCCCATCGAGGACCTATCCCAGGCCATTGAACGGGTATTGATGTCATGATGACAGCCGCTTTAAAAATTGAACATTGAACGACCCCCTATTTTTAGGCTATTAGAATAGTTTTAAAAGTAACCGAATCATTCATCGGTGGTTATGCATAACCCAACACTGCTTTCTATCCTCTCGATGGGATTGCTGCGCTCGCCGGCCCGGGTGTCGATCATGGGCTTTGGCGTACTCATCGCCTGCGGCACCCTCTTGCTCATGCTGCCCATCGCCACCGTCGATAAGCCGCTGCATATCGTTGACGCGCTGTTCATGGCCACCTCGGCCAGTTGTGTCACCGGCCTGTCGGTTCTGGATATTGGAACCCAGCTAAGCGTGTTCGGCCAGCTGGTCATTTTGGTGTTGATTCAGGTCGGCGGTCTGGGCATCCTGACCATCTCGACCCTGCTGCTGATGATGATGAAGGGGCGACCGACCCTATCCGGACAGGCCATCATCAAGGATACCTTCACCTACGGTGAGGGCAAGCAGACCGTCGCTTCCGTACTGCGGGCCATCTTCCTCACGGCTTTCACCATCGAGGCTTTGGGTGCGGCGGGCCTATATTTGCGCACCGCACCCCAGGCGGGCTGGATCACCGCCGCCTACCCGGCCGTTTTCCATTCCATCAGTGCCTTTTGCAACGCCGGCTTCGCCCTGTATAAGGACAGCTTCGTCGGTTTCCAAGGCGACTGGATCGTCAATGGCGTGCTGGCCACCCTGATTGTCATCGGCGGTATCGGGTTCATCGTCATCGCCGATGTGAAGGACTGCCTGGCGGGCAAGAAGAAAAAGACCAAGTGCCTTAGCCTGCACAGTCGCCTGGCCCTGGCCGCCAGCGCCCTGCTGATCCTGGTCGGCACGGCTGCGATTCTTTGCATGGAATGGCACAACACGCTGGCACACTTGAGTATTCCCGACCGGCTATTGGCCGCCCTGTTTCAATCCGTCACCGCCCGTACCGCCGGGTTCAATACCCTCGACATCGGCATCATGGCCAACGAAACGCTTTTTTGGATTTGTATCCTCATGTTCATCGGCGCCTGCCCCGGTTCCTGTGGTGGCGGTGTCAAGACCACCACCGTTGCCGGGCTGGCGGTACTGGGCGTATCCCGCCTGCGGGGATTCCAGCGACCGCAGATCTTCCGCCGCACGCTGACCGAGACCAGCATGTCCAAGGCCACCAGTGTTGTGATGATTAGCGCGGCGGTCATCACATTGGCCATCATGGTGTTGATGATCAGTGAATTGGGCGGTCTTTCCCACACCCAGACCCGGGGGCGGTTTTTAGAGCTTTTCTTTGAGACCATCAGTGCCTTTGGTACCGTCGGGCTCTCCACCGGCGTGACCGGCAGCCTTTCCCCGGCAGGACGAATCACCATCAGCCTGCTGATGTTCATCGGCCGACTGGGCCCCATGGTAATCGGTCTGGCCGTGAGCCGTGAACGCATCAGTCGGATTCAGTATGCAGAAGAAAACATCATGATCGGATAGCGACAATGAAAAAACAATTCGCCATTATCGGACTGGGTAATTTCGGTTTCTATTTAGCGTCCGCCCTTTTTCAAAAAGGTCACGAGGTGCTGGGGATCGATATCAACCCCAAACAGGTCCAGGAAATCCGCGACCAAATCAGTCGGGCCGTGATCGCCGATGCCACCGATCTCCAGGCCCTGAAAGAATTGGAGCTTGGTGACATGGATGCCGTGGTGATCTGTATCGGATCGATCCTCAACAACTCCATCTTGGCCACCCTCAACGTCAAGGATCTGGGTGTCAAACGGGTGGTGGCCAAGGCGGTCAGCGATCCCCATGGCCGCATTTTACGGAAAATCGGAGCCGATGAGATCTATTTCCCCGAAAAGGATCTTGCCCTGACCGCGGCCCAGCGCCTTGACAACCCCAACATACTGGATTACCTACCTTTCATGGAAGGATACAGCATCGTCCAGTTGGCACCGCCGGCCTCCTTCATCGGGAAAAGTCTCATTGAACTGGATCTGATCAACCAGTTGGGCGTGCAGGTCATCGCCATAAAGGAACTGGTGCCGGAAAACGTGGTGTTGATTCCCACCGGCCGTTTCGTGGTCAAAGACAGCGACATTCTGGTAATTTTGGGACCGGATCAGTCGATTGCCGGGATTCAGGAAAAGCCCAGGTAATTCCGATTACCATTAACCATTCACGAATACTTCTGGCTGGTCACCGGCCATCGTCTTCAAATAATTGGCCAGCGCATCGGTAAACAAACCCACGACTCCCCTTTTGGCCTTCTGGTCGATGCTGCGACCAGCTGCTTTTAAAATCGGAAGAACCAGATCCGAGTGCCCGTTACAAACCGGAATGTAAAGTTCCGAACGCTATATTCCTCCAGGCCAATCCACCGTTTTTATTGAGCTACATTTCTGGCATGAAGATTGTTTATCGTTTGTATCGCGATCATTGCGCATTCTTCAACGTTCAACGAGTGCACAGTGCATTGAAAAAGGGTTTTATCAACACCAACCAGGGAGGATTGAATGATGAGAAAAAACAGAGTCATTTGCATGGTAATCGCTGTTTTCATGGTAATGGGCCTGGTGATCACGACCACGGCTATGGCAAAGGAAAAGGGTGGCCAGGATACCATTCAGGGAATGGTGGAAAAAGGAGAGAAAGGCATCACCATGATCAAGACCGATGACGGTCAGGCAATTACCATCCTGAACAAAAACATGGCCGATAAGATCGGCAAAAAGGTCAAACTGACCGGCACACTGACCAAGAATAAAACGAACAAATCCATCATCGTGACCGCTGTCGAAGAGATCAACGAATAACGTCCACCGCATCGACATAGCCAAAGCGGGTGGCTGATACCTTTTTGGTGTCGGCCACCCTTTTTCCTTTATACCACGCCGTATACGTCTCTTTGCCTTACCAAACACGGCACCGAACTTACTCTAATTAGTGTCCGTCTAAAAGAATCGAAACCCTTCGGAACCTATCACACCCAAAGGACGCAACCGACCATGGCCAAGACCTCCTTTTCACTGTGGAAGCGCTTCACCACCATTGCCCAACCTTATTTTTTTCTCCACAGGCGTTTTGGAGGCTGGATAACCCTGCTGCCGATGTCCTGTCGCTGGGTGAGCAACAGTGCCTGGCCTTTGCCCGTCTGTTGATAGACAAGCCCCGGTTTGCCGTTTTGGATGAGGCCACTAGCGCCCTGGATCGCTCGAACGAGGCCCGTTTGTTAGGCCAGCTGAGGCAAGCGGGCATCCACTATATCAGCGTCGGCCATCGGCAAAGTCTGCTCGACTATCATGACCGGGTACTGGAACTGCGCGGCGAGGATCAATGGCGTGTCCTGAGCCCCGGTCAGTACCGGGAAGCGGCCGCGTTGTCGTGAACAGTTACGAGGGCACGGTGTCATCATCAATTCAGGGGGTTCGCCTCCTGGAAGACAATAACCAGCGGCCCTGAACGGCGATGCCGATCGCGCTAAGCACGATATGGATCAGCGGCGCATAGGGCATTGGCTGGCCGATGCTGTCGATGATGAGGGCCGCCCCGATCAGCGCCGAAAGGAAAATCAGGGCCCAGTCGAAAACCAGAAACAGGGCCACGGCACCGGCAATGCCACACCCGATGCCGGCCAAGGCGGCCATATCGGCTCTCGCAATAGGCAACAGATGAAGGCTGATGGTCAACCCGGCCAGGAATCCACCCACGGCAATGGCAACATGCTGGAAGAAAAAGGCCAGGAAGGCGCCGACAAGGCCACAGGCCAGGCCCAGCCCCCAGACCACCCAGAACGGCTGGGAACCGAGCAATACCGGAGCGGTCTCCAGTCCGGCGGCAAACCCCGCGACACAAACGAAAAGCCAGAAAAGCCGCCGGCCCGTGAACAGAATCACCAGCCCCAGGGCCGGCAGGAGAAAATTCGCCATTATTTTAATCGATTAGAGAAATAGGAGTCAAACCATTTCGGTCTTTGCTTGGGGGTGAAAGACCAAACCGCGGGAGTGATCCTTGGCCACCAGCATATAAATACTGGGAATCACGAAAAGCGTAAACAGGGTTCCGATGGCCATGCCGCCCACTAGCACCAGGCCGATGGCGTTTCTGGCCATGGCACCGGCACCGGTAACCAGTACCAGCGGAAAATGACCGGCGATGGTGGCACCGGTGGTCATCAGGACCGGCCGCAGGCGCGTCAGTGCGGCCTCGTATACGGCCTCACGCTTGGGCTTGCCCTGCTCCTGAAGTTTATTGGCGAACTCGACGACCAGGATCCCATTTTTCGACACCAGGCCCACCAGCGTGACCAGGCCCACCTGGCTGTAAATATTCAAGGAGGTCGTCCATCCATGGGTCCAGAAAGCCACGCTGGGATCGGGCATTTTTAGAAAAGTAAACACCAGCGCCCCGAACATGGCCAGTGGAACCGATCCGGCCAGAATCACGAAGGGATCCCGGAAGCTGTTGAATTGCGCGGCCAACACCAGGAAAATCAACACCACCGCCAAGCCGAAGGCCTGAACAAAGGAATTGCCCTCCTTGCGCAGCTGACGCGATTCCCCCGTGTAATCGATCACGTACCCCTTGGGCAGGATCTTGGCCGCCTCGTCCTCGAGAAAACGCAAGGCTTCGTCCAGGGGCCGGATCGCCACACCACTGATCTTGACCGCGTTGAGTTGCTGGAACCGGTTCAACGATCGTGGCACGGTCGAATTGCGGATGGTGGCGATGGTGCTCAAGGGCACCAGCTGGTTGTCGGGGCCGGTCACATAGATGCTGCGCAGCTGGTCGGGATTCAGTCGGTCGGTGCGCGTGATCTGCGGCACGACCTTATAGCTGCGCCCGGCGATGCTGAAGCGGTTGACATAGTTGCCGCCTACCATGGATCCAATGTCGCCCCCCACCTGTTGCAGATCCAGGCCCAGGTCGGCCACCTTCTCCCGGTCGATGACGATCTCCGATTGGGGTTGATCGATTTTCACATCGATAATCGGTGGGAAAGCAAACATGCCGCTTTGCATGGCTTTGCGCTGAAGCTGCCGGGCAAATGGCAAGATCTCCTCCGATTCCACCGGGGCGGCGAGCACGAACTCCACCGGAAAATCACCACCGCCGGGAAGTGCCGGCGGCGTCACGGCAAACACCCGGATCGCGGGGATGGCACTGAGTTTTTGCTGCACGCGGGGTACCAGGCTGAAAATGGTCGTTTCGCGTTCGTCCCAGGGTTTGACCACCATGCCGGCAAAACCGGAATTGGGGCGTGTTACCTGAAATGTAAAATCCGTTTCCGGAAAACTCATGTAGGCGTCGTTGACCGCCGCCGCGTATCGGCTGTTCAGGTCCAGGGTCGAATTGGCCGCCGCATCGATAATACCGAAAATCACACCTTGGTCCTCGGACGGCGCCAGTTCCTTGGCTGACATGATGAACATGGGAATGGTCAGCAGACTGACCACGACCCAGACGGTGTAGACAGCCGGCCGGACATTCAGGGTGCGGTCCAGCAACCGGCCGTAAAAAGCGGTAAAGCGTTTGAAACCCCGACTGATTTTTCCGGCCAGGCCACGATCCGAGAACCCGGGGGTAAGCAATTTGGAGGACATCATGGGCGACAGGGTCAACGCCACGATGCCGGAAATCGTCACTGCACCGGCCAGGGTGAAGGCGAATTCCCGAAACAGGGATCCGGTCAATCCCCCTTGAAGTCCGATTGGGGCATACACCGCCGCCAGGGTGATGGTCATGGCGATCAGGGGCCCGACCAGTTCGCGGGCTCCCAGCACAGCAGCATCCAAGGGGGATTTCCCCTCGCTCATGTGACGTTCCACGTTTTCCACCACGACGATGGCGTCATCAACCACCAACCCAACGGACAATACAATGGCCAACAAGGTCAGCAGATTGATGGTAAACCCCAAGACCTGCATTAGAAACACGGCACCAATCAGGGAGAGCGGAATGGCCACCACCGGTACCAGCACGGCACGGACGGAACCGATAAAGAGAAAAATGATCACCACCACGATCAGCAAGGTTTCGGAAAGGGTCTTGACCACCTCGCGAATGGCGTTGGAAATGTAGTTGGTGGCATCGTAGGCCACCCGGGCGGTCATGCCCTCGGGAAGCTGACGATCGAGGGCCGCCATTTCCGCGTGCACCCGTTTAATGACATCCACGGAATTGGCGTTCGGCAGGGGCCAGATGCCCATAAACACCGCCGTCTGACCTGAAAAACGGACCTCGGTGTCATAATCCTCGGCGCCAAGGACCACATCGGCAATGTCCTCCAGGCGGATGATGGCCCCATCCTGCTGCCGCACCACAAGCCGTTTGAATTCCGCCACCGAGCGAAGATCGGTGTTGGCTGTCAGGTTGACCTGGATCAACGATCCCTTGGTCCGTCCCACGGCCGTCAGGTAGTTGTTGGCCGCGAGGGCGCGCCGCACCTGCACCGGGCTGATGTTAAAGGCGGCCATGCGTTCGGGTTTGAGCCAGATGCGCATGGCAAAGGTCCGCGCCCCAAGAATGTCGGCCCGCTGAACGCCGGGAAGCGCGGCCAACCGCGGCTGCACCACGCGCACCAGATAATCGGTGATTTCATTCTGCTGGAGCATGTCGGCGGTAAAACTCAGATAGGCCGAGGCGAACTGGCTGTCGGCCGATTCCACGTTGATGGTCGGCACCTCGGCCTCGGTCGGCAGGTCGTTGCGCACCTGATCCACCTTGGAACTGATCTCCGAAAGCGCCTTGATGGGATCGTAGCTGAGTTTCAATCGCGCGCTGATGGTGGAAAGCCCCAGTGCGCTCTGAGACTGGATATAATCGATGCCATCGGCCGCGGCAATGGCCCGTTCCAGCGGGATGGTCACGAATCCGCGCACCAGGTCGGCGCTGGCCCCCACATAGACGGTCGTGATGGTAACCACCGCGTTGTCGCTTCGCGGATACTGGCGCACATTGAGCGAGCGGATGGCCTGGAGACCGGCGATGATGATCACCAGATTGACCACCAGGGCGAGGACGGGCCGGCGAATAAAGGGGTCGGTAAGTTTCATGCCATCAGTTTGTTGGTTAGATTGGTTTTTTAGTTTGTTGGTTAGGATAGTTTTGCTCGTGTATTCGGTTAATTGATCTGGCTTGGCAACGTTAGTTCAGCTTGATTCGAATGTTAAGCAAAACCAGTTTGCTGTCTTGCTCAGAGAACCACTCAGACAACCAAAGAACCAACCAAACCAATTGAACCGACTAACCAAGCTCACCCTTCCTCCGGCTTCGGAGACAGTTTGAATTCCGGACTCAAGGTGTTGTCGGTCACCACGGGTTGGCCATTGCGCAGTTTGAAGCTCCCGGTGCTCACCACGGTCTGACCCTCCTCCAAGCCGGAAATCACGGCCACATAATCGCCTCGTTTCTGCCCCAGTCGGACGAACTGCTGACGCACGATTTTGCCGCCGTCACCGGAGCCGATCTCCCCTTTTTTCTCCTCAACCACAAACACCGAATCGCTGTAAGGTGCATAAAGCACGGCGGTTGATGGAACGATCAGCACCACCCGCTTTCCCGGCAGGGCCACGGATACGTTGACGAACATGCCGGGTCGCAATTGTTCGTCGGGGTTGGCCACCGTGGCCTGAATTCGAATGTTGCGGGTGGTGCTATCCACCTGAGGGTTAATGGCGGTAATGGTGCCGTTGACGACTTTGCCCGGCAGCGCATCGGTGGTCAGCTTGACCGTCAGGCCCTGCCGGATTTTGGATAGTTCCTGTTGGGGCAGATGAAAGTTGACAAAAATCGGATCCATGGATTGCAGCGAGACGATCGGTTCGCCTTCGTTAAGCGTCTGTCCCAAATTGACCTGCCGGATTCCGAGCCGCCCGGCGAACGGCGCGCGAATGGTCTTCTTGTCGATGGTGGCCTGAATGGCATCTACCTGAGCCGCAGCCTGTTTGTATTGTGCCTCGGCGTTGTCATAATTGGATTGGGTAATCACGTTGGATGGCAGCAATGCTTTGGCGCGATCCAGATTCAGCCGGGCCAGTTCCATGGAGGCCTCGGCGGAGCGTAACTGGGCGATCTCCGAAACGGTATCCTGCTGGACCAATAGGTCGCCAGCCTTGACCGTGCTGCCCGGTCTAAAAACGATATTGACAACCTTGCCGGAAAGCTCGGCAGTCACCATCACCCCCTGAAAGGCTTCCAGAGAGCCCACGGCGGTCAGCTCCGAAGACCAGGAAACCGACTGCGCCATGGTGGTCGTCACCGGCGATGGTGGCGGTGCATAGGCCTCGCCTTGAGCGATCATACGCTTTATTTGCAGGCCTTTGACACCGACCAAAAGCCCGATCAGCATCACCAGTCCAAGGATCGTAAAAAAGATGGTTTTTTTCATTAGTTCAGATTTCTTTTTTTACAGCTGGATCAATGGAAAAAGTATGGGTCCGTATCGAATTTGGTTTCTTGAATCAATTCTTTCCAAAACGCTCAACATATCGTCTTGGTAAAAGGGAGCGGCCGGTTAGCCCACCCAACCGCCAAGAACACCGACCATGAACCGTATTTTAATGATGAATGTCATTTCACTGTTAACATGATCACGGGTATCGTCAAAGTCAATGCGCGGGTCTCGCCAGGGCGATCGCAAATAACCTTGGTATGGGATGTGCTTTGCAGGGCGGTCGTGTACGGATCGTTACGATGATCCAAATCGCTATCGAAAAGAAATGGATATAAAAGAAAAAAAGGCCACTGCCGGAGAAGATCAGGTCAGTGGCCATATTTTGCATATGGGGTGACAGGTCAGGCGGATGCTTTTAAGGCACCGGCATCCAACGCCTTGTGCAGGGTTTTAACCGCCAGTTGGATGCAATGGTGTTTCTTGACGGGGATTTCCTCCAGCACCTGGAATACGGTACCGTCATCGATCGTTCGGGCATAATCCAGGTCTTTGCCCTTGATCAGATCCACGACCGCCATGGCTGCGGAAATGGCCCCGGCGCAACCCATGACCTGATATTTCGCATCTTCTATGATACCGTTTTGGGTTTTTATGGTAATCCCCATGGTGTCGCCACAGGTACCGGTCATTTCGGAAGTAATGTCCGCATCGGGAATAAGCCCCATATGAGGTTTATTGATGTAATAGTTGATAGCGGTTTTAGAATACCCGGATGCACTCAGCATCTCTTCGATGGCTTTGGTCTCGCTTGGGACCGATGCTTGGATCTCTGTCATGTCTCGTTCCTTGCAATCCTGATGTTGTTACTTTTAAAATAGAGACGAATAAACCTTTCTTGCACCGGTGTCAAGGTTGACGGCTTCGTAAAAAGTTCGATATCTGCGTTACGCTTCATCCCTCGTCACTGCGGAGTACGATAAGTACGCCTCATTCCTCGGGATTCGCAAGCCTTGATCTCGAACTTTTTACGAAGCCGTCTGAAATGCGACTTTTTACGGGTTCATTAAATTTGTCTTTCAATGATCCGGCATGGGCTTTCTGGCTTGCAAAACAAGGGATAACCGGCTAAAAATTGGGCAAAAAGGCAATTACCCCTCCCAGAAAGGTGGACCCAATGAATCGTCGGCTTACCCGTCTTGGTGCCGTGTTGATCGTATTGACCCTGTTGCCCCTGATCAGCTGCAGTGGCGTCGCCTCCCCGGTCAAGGGCTCCTGGAAGACGACGCCCCCATTCGACGAGGTGGATGATTCAATTTGTACGATCCGTATCACTCCCCAGCAAGACGACACACCCTATTATGCCTTTTTTTTGCTCAGTGTGGTGAATAAAGGTGATGAGGAATTGGCGGTTGATTGGAATACGAGTCGCTATCTGTTCGGCGGCAAGCCACAGGGCAAGCTGGTCTTTGAGGGTATCGACCCGAAGGCGGTCAAGAACAATACCGTCCCGCTGGAAACCGTCCCTGTCGGCGGCCGCTTGGAGCGCAAAATCATGCCCATGCGTTTGATCGCCTGGAATCCCCTTCGAGATAAAACAGTCGACGCCCGCAGTATCACCCCCGGAATGCTGCCTGCCGGAGACAACGGCATCCGATTAGCCCTCCACCAAGCGGGCACCAGCGTAACGATCCCGTTGTCGGTTTTTCTCTTTCTTGAAAAACGGCGCTAATCCGTAATCATGCCGTTGACGGGTTCGTCCCGTGCTGGCGTATTGCTTTATTTAGTGTTCATCCAGAAATAGGCAAATTTGGTCGAGATCAAGGCGCCCGAAAAATTTAACCACAGGCATATGGTTGATATTCCGAGGATTAAATTTTTCGCGCAACGCCGATATCGGGCGAATTGGCCATTTCTGGATGGACACTATTTATCATGCGCTGAGGCGCATCCGCTCCCGGTCGAGGATATGGTTGCCGATACGGGTCACCAGTCGCAACCCCAGTCCCATCTCGTCCTGACGCACCACCCGACCGGTAATGTCCATGGCCGGCGCCCCCTTGAAAACAATGGCGCCTCGGACCGGGTGGGATTGCCCGAGCATGGCGTCCGCATCCAGCCCCATCCCGCGTTGGCTGAGATTAAAAATAGGGATGCGCCGACCGCCAAAAGAAAACATGGGGCGTTCTTCGGTCGGGTAGGAAAGGCGCTCATGCTGACGCCGTTCCTCTTTTTGATCATTTGTTACATCCATCGCATCGTGATCCGAAACGGTGGGCCGCGCCTCCTGGGGCATGGTGTCGAGGGACGTTTCGATATCAATCAGATCAGACAAGATCTGCTCCTGGGTATCCATTTGATATTCGGTCACCACGGACTCGGCGGACAGGGATTCCGGCTGATCGGAGCCCCCTGGGGCGGCCGCGCCACGGGCTTGCCCATCATATTGTTCGAACATTCGCAACTGACTGCGAGCCGCCACCACCGTATGGGTCAATGTTTTAAAGTGTTGCTTGGCCTTTTCCAGACGATCCTCGGCACAGACCGCTTCGGCGGCGGCAGTCTCTTCCAGGCTGGCGATTTGACGAATCTTCTGTTGGGCTTGGTCGGCTTCGATTTTTGCCTGTTTTGCGGCCTGATTGGCAGACTTGACTCGGTCCCGAACTTTTTCGGCAACCGCAATGGCCTCTTCCGTCGCCCGCTTGGCCTCGATTTCCATCAACTTGGCCTTTGATTCAGCCGACTTGGCAGCAAGCATGGCATTCATTTTGACATCTTTGGCTTTCTCCAGCCGTTGATTGGCGCTGTCCAACGCTGTGGTCGCTGCGACGACGGCCTCTCGGGCTTCCTCCAGGGCGGTCTCCGCCTCCTGCAACCGGCGAAAAATAATTGCGATCGCGTTTTCGACAGTGTCATTCTCAGACGCGTGAAGCGAGGGACCATCGTCGATGGGAGCGTTTTTTTTTTCCGCATTGGCAAAGTTAATCGTAAAGTGAAGATCCGTGGTCGGCGGGGCGTCATCGCCAGCCTCCTCAGAAACGAGAGACGATGACTCCTGCGCCACCGTTCTCGGATCAGAAAGATAGGAAACCGCTTTCTCATAGGCGCAGGCAAGCAATTCAAGGTCTTTCTGCCGCTCCCCCCCCGGTTCGTCGTTATCCCGATGAAAAAGATCAATCATGCGGTGGAGATAGGTATAAGCCTGGTTGGCGTCATCGATCGTGGCCGCGGGTGATAAATCCAGCAGGTTGAGGCTCGCAGCCAGCCCCATATCTTCCTTTCCCTTAAAAAAGAACATTGGCGTATCCTGTTATTGAAGTCTCACGGCAATTGGTATGGGTCGTTCGTGTCCAGTATTTCTGGCATTTTCTTCAATTTCCATGCCACACTAGATAAACGCATGGCGCCCCCCCGGCACCGTTGCTTTTGATTCGTTGACAAATGATGGGAACGCCTGGACAATCCATTCGAGTCACGCGTTGAGGAAGAGGCATGAACAATGTATAAATCTGATATTATTATGTAATGTGGAAGATCGCAGTTGACCCTCGATGGACAGCCGGGATATCAATGGAAAGATCAATGGCGGTGTTCGGCGACAGTTGGCTGGCGCCGGGTCGGTGTCAATTTGATGGCGAACGGGTCAAAAAATGGAGCCCCATGGTCGGATACAATCCGAGGCGACCCACTTATTTCTTTCCGGCGCCCTATAGCTCTTCCGGCGTGAAGGCCACGACCGCATCAATACAGGCGGCATCGCAAAAAAGCATCACCAGACGATCGAGCCCCAATGCATTCCCGGCCGCAGGCGGCATATGCGCCAATGCCTGTAAAAACGGATCGGCTACCGGATAATCGGTTTTCCCGGACGCCTTCCTGGACCGGCGTTCTTGTTCGAAGCGCGCGCGTTGCTCCTGCGGATCGGTCAGTTCGGTGAAGGCGTTGCACAATTCCATGCCGGCGATATACAGCTCGAAACGCTCGGCAACGGTAGCATCGGTGGGCTTGAGGCGGGCCAGGGCGCCGCAGGGAGCCGGATAGTCATAGAGAAAGAGGGGGCGTTGCAGACCCAGGTGCGGTTCGATTTGAAGGCCCATGAGCTCGTCGAAACAGCCCTTTTCCAGTGCCGCCTGGGCCGACATACCACCATAGCGACGGAAGGCTTCGGCTACGGTCATGCGATCCCAGGGCGGGTCCAGTTCCACCTGGCTTCCCTGGTAGGTCAACACCCGCCCCACCACCAATCGATCGGCCAAAAATCCGATCAGTTCCTCGCATTGCCGCATGAGGGCCAGATAATCCCAACCCGCCACATACCACTCCACCAGCGTCATCTCCGGCAAATGGCGACCGCCACGCTCATTCTGACGAAAACACCGGCAGATCTGGTAAATTTTTTTATAACCAGCGGCCAACAGCCGTTTCATGCACAATTCTGGGGAGGTGTGCAAAAACCAGGATCCTGATTCCTGGGCGTCGATATGGGCTTCCGGGGCCGGGGCGGGAATGCGCACCGGCGTCTCGACTTCCAGGAATCCCCGACGGTCGAAGAAATGCCGGATACCGGCGATGATGCGGGCGCGACGATCCAGGTTGGGGTGAATCGAAGTCTGTCGGACTGATGCCATGTGATCTCACGGGCGGGCCGGGGTTGACCGGTAATCTATTTGGATTTTTCGGTAATAATGTCTGACCGTCGATCCTGAAGATAGACCTTGTCAAAGCGGTGCATGTCGGCCTTATCGTACCACTTGGTGCCCTCCTTGTGACAGGCGTCACAGGCATTGCGGGGAATATGAACGGCAAAAATGTGGTTTCTGCCCCGGGCCGACGAATCGATGCTCAGTGCGCCGCCGCATTGCTCACAGACCCTCAAGGTTTCCAATTGTTGTTCCTGAATATTGTCTGTGTCGTAGTAGATATTACGATCGCGCTTGATGTAGCGATGACCGGCACGAATGCTTTTGCCCATTTTTTTACGCTGTCGCCATGTATCGAGGGCTTTCACGCTGGCTTTCCGCACCCAGCGGGTCACCTCATCACTTTGGCGGATGCGCACGGGATCGTAGTCGGGTTCTTTCAGGTGGCTATAATCCATGCCGGCCATGGATAAAATAATCCCGGCATTCACGTAGGGCAAGGCGCCTTCAATGGCATACCCGCCCTCCAGTACGGCGATGTCGGGTTTGAGCAGGGTGGTCAGTTCCGCGTAGCCCTGAGCGGAAAAGTTCATATTGGTAATGGGGTCCGAATAGTGATTGTCCTGGCCGGCCGAATTGATCACGATCTCCGGCTGAAATTCCTCCAAGATCGGCAGCACGGTCTCCCGAACGACATGCAGAATGCCTTCCTCGGCGGTATTGGGCGGCAAAGGAATATTAATCGTGGCGCCAACGGCATTGGGGCCGCCCATTTCGTTCATGAAACCGGATCCAGGGTATAGGGTGCGGCCGTCCTGGTGAATGGAGATGAACAGGGTATCGGGATCGTGCCAGTAAATATCCTGGGTGCCGTCGCCGTGATGGCAGTCGGTGTCCACAATGGCGACCCGGTTGACCCCGTAAGCCTTGCGGATATACTCGATCATGATGGCTTCGATGTTGACGTTGCAGAATCCCCGGGCGCCGTGAACCACCCGGTTGGCATGGTGACCCGGCGGTCTGACCAGAGCGAACCCACGCTCCACCTGCTTATCCATCACCGCCATGGCAATGGTTTTGGCCCCGCCGGCGCTGATAAAATGGGATTCGGTCATTACCGCCCACAAATCCGGAACACAGAAGTGAACGCGCTGGACATCCTTTTTGGTCACCAGATCGGGTTTGTATTCGATGATCCCCTCGATATCCAGTATTCCCTCTTCAAATACCTGATCCTGCGTGTAGAGCAGGCGTTCTTCCCGTTCGGGATGGGTGGGGCTGATGGCCCAATCGAAGGCGGGAAAAAAAACCAGACCGGTTTTATGCTTTGCGCGCAACATGGCGGGCTCCGATGCTTGTATCTTATGATGGTTGATTCTGGGCAATCCTCTCGGGTTTGCCGATCTTGCCGCATTTGGGGTGGTATAGCATTCAAGATAATGTTTTTGAGCTACGTTATCGGTCGTTGCAGTATACCAACACGGCTTCCTCCCTCTGGCCTTGCCAAAAACATTATCTTAAACACTATAGATGGTTTTTTGCATACCCAGTGATAACGAAAAACCGTTGCCCTTGTTTCTATGGCAAGATCGACTTGCGGTCAACTTTGTCAATAATCTTTTCCGCAATGGGGTCGTAGCCGTGGATTAGACCCGGCTTGACCTGGGCCATGACCCGAATGTTTTTACCGGTGGTATAAAACCCACGGACCATGTTGAAGGACATGGCCTCGACAACCTCCAGTTCAAGGTGTTTGGGATCGGCCCCCCGGCCAATAGCTTTGCGCCGCAACAAATCTAACGTGGTGGCAATGGCGTCCTCCTGGCTGTAATCAGAGGGAATCATGGCGACGAGATTCTCTTCCGGCGCCGTGGCGATCTCTCGTTCGGTGTCGGCAAAGAAGGTCACCTCGCA
This sequence comes from uncultured Desulfosarcina sp., assembly GCA_963674765.1. Taxonomy (GTDB): domain Bacteria; phylum Desulfobacterota; class Desulfobacteria; order Desulfobacterales; family Desulfosarcinaceae; genus Desulfosarcina. The sequence goes on from OY771548.1 coordinate 7,055,897, forward strand.
GGTGGTACGCGCCAAGCCGGCGCCAATGGCATTGGCCACCGCCCAACGCGGCACCACCGTGACGCGATCCTCGCTCAAGCGTTCAAGACCTTTGGCGAACCAGGGGGCCGGTCCGCCCAATACGAGAATGTGGCGCGGCTGCAGGCGGTGTCCTTCCCATAACTCGTGAACCGTGTAGACGGGTTTGGCATTGATACGCTCGATCATCGACTGGGCCGCATCGAGAATCGCCTGACAGGACTGATCGAAAATCCGTTGGGCGGTCGCCTCGACATCGAGGCCGAGGGCATCGGCGATCGGCTGAATTCCCTCACGGGCCTTGTCCAGGTCCCCGCCATCGCCGATACCAAGCAGCACGACGGCATCGGTGGGCGTGGCCGTCGGACCGCCAAAGGCCATGGCCACGCCCATGCGATCGGGACCGATGGTGAGCTTGCCATCGCTCACCCGCACGGCGCTGTCCCCCCCGATTCCAATGGAAACCGTGTCCAACGATCGGATCAGGGTCTTGTGCTCGCCGATCGTGGTTCCCATGGGGTCCAACAATGGAACCCCATTGACCAGCACCGCCATGTCCGTGGTGGTGCCGCCGATATCCAATACCAGGCACTCCTCGTCTTTCGGGGCAAAGGCCACGGATCCCATGACACTGGCCGCCGGCCCCGACAAGACCGTCTGGGCCGGATGATCGATGGAGGCTTCGAAGCGCATGTTGCCCCCATCGGGCTTGAGCAGGCGAATGGGTACATTGAGACCTTTTTCCTTTAGGCTCTTTTCCACGGCTTCGAAGAATTCCTTATGAATCGGATAAATGGCCGCATTGAGGAAGGTCGTGGCAATCCGTCGCGGGAAGTTGAGATTTCCGGATATCTGATGGCCCATAAAAACCTTTTCGAATCGATCGCCGATCAACTCGACGATAGCGGTTTCGTGGGCTGGGTTGCGGGTGGAAAACTTGGAAACCACGCCGACATACTTGATCCCCGCCTTTTCCAGGGCATCGGCGGCGGCATTGACTGCCTTGGAGTCGATGGGGGCGATCTCCCGGCCACGATGATCAATTCCGCCGGCCACCGTGTAGTAGTGGGGACCGGTGTTAAAAAGTGCCGGATCCATCCCCGGCCCGGCACTGACGATCATCCCGACTTCGGGGATTCGATTTTGTACGATCCGGTTGGTGGCCAACGTCGTGGATAGCACCGCACGGCTGATCTTGGCCAGGTCAATGCCTTCGGTAATTTTTTCCAGACCGGTAAGTACGGTTGCAAATAGATCCGACGGTTTGGTGGGGACTTTGACTTGTCGCAGCAATCCTTCCTGCCCCAGAAGAACTACATCGGTGTGGGTACCGCCTACATCGAGCCCGATAATCATGGGTACCATCCTCAAGTGTGTTATTGACGCCGCTATGGAAGAGAATTCAAAGTATCCAAAAATGACATTCATGTCAATAAGTGGAACTTGACTGCGGTCTTTCTAATTAGTGCCTATCCGGAAATGGCCACTATCTAACAATTTACAAATAGATTGCCATTAATGGTTCGGATTGGTAGTCAGGACCTTCCAAGGAGGCCATAAAATGGATCTATTTACATATTTAAAAGCTCACCGAGCGCAGATGTTCGATCTGCTCAAACAATTGGTGACCATCAACAGTGGCAGCCATAATAAAGCCGGTGTGGATGCCGTCGGCCAGGTGATCACGGCCGCCCTGGCCGACTGTCACTTGGAACGGCAGGTGACGGGAAGCGACACCGTCGGCAATCCCATCGTCATGCGCACGCCGGTACGAGCAAGCCAGCCTGACCAGGTGCTCCTGGTTGGCCACATGGATACGGTATGGAATCTGCCCACCGACTTTACCGATTACCGGGAGGATGAAACGCAGGCCTATGGCCCTGGCGTGATCGACATGAAAGGCGGGCTGGTGGTCGGCGTGTTTGCCATCAAGGCTCTGGCCGCTATCGGGGTGTTGGACGACCTCCCGCTGGCCTTCGTGTGCACGGGTGACGAAGAAATTGGATCGCCGATCTCCAAAGCCCTCATCCAGCAAGAGGCGCGAAAAAGCCGCTGCGCCCTGGTTCTGGAAGTCGGCGGCCCCAACGGCGAAGTCGTGACCGGCAGAAAAGGCAACCTTTCGGCAAGACTCACCGTAACCGGCCGTGCCGAACATGCCGCCTTCGTCGGAGTCGACAAAGCCAGTGCGATCGTTGAATTGGCCCATCAGATCCTGGCCATCGAAGCCCTCAACGACCCGGCGGCAGGCCTGTTGGCCAATGTGGGCACGGTCGTCGGCGGCATCGGCCCCAATACGGTCGCCCCCCATGCCGAAGCCCACCTGGACTTTCGGTTTGTCCATCCCGACGATGGGCGGGAACTCAATACACGTCTGGCCGAGATCTGTGGGCATCCCACGGTACCCGGGGCGGCTTGCCAATTGGAGATCCTTTCCGGCCGTCCCCCCATGCCTGCGAATGCGCCCAATCAGCGGCTTTTCCGACGCATCGAACAAATCGCCCGGCGTCTGGGAATGGTCATTCAACCGGAATTTCGATCCGGCGTCTCGGATGCCAACGACATTGCCGATGTCGGCATACCGGTCATCGACGGCCTGGGTCCCATCGGGGCAGGGGATCACAGTCCTCGAGAATACATGCTCAAGAAAAGCCTGCCCCAACGCGCGCTGCTCTTGGCCAGCATTCTGGCTGACTTTGCGATGCGGCAATGAAATCAATCGGCATCCGAATCTGTTTCGAATCCGTTCCAAATACGGAAGCTCCCCAACCATGCCATAAAAAGATTGACTATCAACAAGGACCTGGGATAGAAGGTCGGGTTTACGTTTAATCGCGCTTTCCGGTCCGCCACCCCGAATCTTTTTTTGGCCGGCGGACGCGTAAAACGGTGGAAAGGATGATAGACCCCATGAGCCAAGCCAATATCCAATTGATTCGCGGATTCAAGGATATCCTGCCTGGTGAAACAGCGCTTTGGCAAATGATCGAAAGGACCGCCATCACCCTGTTCGAGGATTTCGGCTATCGGGAAATCCGTATTCCGATCATGGAAAAGACGGAACTCTTCGCCCGCAGCATCGGCGAAGACACCGATATCGTCGAAAAGGAGATGTACACCTTCCCCGACCGCAAAAACGATCTGCTGACCTTACGGCCCGAAGCCACCGCATCCATCTGCCGCGCCTACATTCAGCACAAGATGGCGGCCCAGGACCCGATGCGCAAATTCTACACCATCGGCCCCATGTTTCGCCGTGAACGTCCCCAAAAAGGGCGTTATCGCCAATTTTACCAGTTCGATGCGGAAATTTTCGGCGTGGCGGCCCCTCATGCGGACATCGAACTGATCTTTTTATTGCGTACCCTTTTCGACCGTTTACAGGTTACCGACACCACGGCGCACATTAATTCCCTGGGCTGTCCGGCATGTCGGCCGGCATTCAAGGCGGCCCTGACCGACCTGTTGACCGCCGCGGCCCCCGCCCTTTGCGCCGACTGCACCCGGCGCAAGGATCGCAACCCCTTGCGCGTTTTGGATTGCAAAGTCCCGGGCTGTCGCGAGGCCATGGCCGATGCACCATCGATTCTCGACTACCTGTGCGATGACTGCCGACGTCACTTCGACACGGTGACCCACAGCCTGGGGCGATTGGGTGTGCCCTTTGAAATCGACAACCAACTCGTGCGCGGACTGGATTACTATACCCGCACGGCATTTGAAATCCAGACCGGCGCCCTGGGGGCCCAGAGCGCCGTTGCCGGGGGCGGCCGTTATGACGGACTGGTCGAATCCCTGGGCGGATCGCCGACGCCGGCCATCGGGTTTGCCATTGGGATGGACCGCCTGGCGGAAATCGTGGCTGCCAGCGCACCGAGTCCGGCCAAGGGACCGGATGTGTTCATCGCCGCCCTGGGCGATGCTGCCCGTCAAATGGCCTTTGAATGGTCGACGGCCCTGGGGTGCGAGGGCATTGGCGTGGGCATGGTTTACGAAAACAAAAGCCTCAAGGCCCAAATGAAACAGGCCAACCGCTTAAAGGCCGGCCGCGTGCTCATCGTGGGCGACAGTGAGCTGGCCGCCGGCCAGGTGGTCCTGCGCAACATGGCCGACAAAACTCAGCGTGACGTTCCCATCGGCACGCTGGTGCAAACAATAAAAAATGCAATGGAGAATGGATAATTGAGAATTAACGGATCATTTTCCGTTTTTAATTCTCAATTTTCAACTTTCCATTCTCAATTATCCATTCAGTAAAGGAGCATACGTTGGCAGACATCCTCGGTGATATGAGAAGAACCCATCATTGCAACGCCCTGAGCGCCACGGACATGGGGCAGGAAGTCGTTTTGATGGGCTGGGTCCTCAGGCGACGCGATCACGGCGGCGTCATCTTTATCGACCTTCGCGACCGGGAAGGCATCACCCAGGTGGTTTTCAATCCGGAAATCAACCCTGATGTCCATGCCAAGGCCCATGATATCCGCAGTGAATTCGTCCTCGGCGTACGCGGTCGAGTGGAGCCCCGGCCCGATGGCATGATCAACCCCAAACTGGCCACCGGTGAAATCGAAGTATTGGTCGACGAGTTGAAAATTCTCAACCCGGCCAAAACCCCGCCGTTCATGATCGAGGACAATGTGGATGTGTCCGAAGCAATTCGCCTGAAATACCGCCACCTCGATCTCAGACGGCCGACCCTTCAGCGGAATATCATCACCCGGCATCAAACCGGAGCGGCCGTAAGGCATTTTCTCAATGATAACGGTTTTCTGGATATCGAAACCCCCGTGCTCACCAAAAGTACGCCCGAAGGCGCCCGCGACTACCTGGTGCCCAGTCGGGTCAACCCGGGCCAGTTTTACGCCCTGCCTCAATCGCCGCAGCTGTTCAAACAGCTACTGATGGTATCCGGTTTCGATCGCTACTACCAGATTGTGCGCTGCTTCCGCGACGAGGACTTGAGAGCCGACCGTCAGCCGGAGTTCACCCAGATCGATATGGAGCTGTCCTTTGTCGGCGAGGAAGACATCATGGCCATCAGCGAAGGCATGATGGCCGCCATTTTCCGCACCGTCAAGGACGAGACAATCGACCTGCCCTTTCCACGTCTGACCTGGGCCGAGGCCATGGATCGCTATGGCCTTGACAAACCCGACACCCGTTTTGATCTGGAACTCAAAGATATTTCCGACATCGTGGAGGACTGCGGGTTCAAGGTCTTTTCCAGCGTGGTCAAAAAGGGGGGCATCGTCAAGGCTTTGAATGCCAAGGGGTGCATTGATTTCTCGCGCAAGGAAATCGATGATCTGACCGCCTTTGCCGCTGTTTACCGCGCCAAGGGACTGGCCTGGATCAAAGTCCGTGAGGATGCCTGGCAGAGTCCCATCGCCAAATTTTTCACCGATGAGGAAAAAGCACGCCTTGCCGAACGCATCGACATGCAGCCGGGCGACCTGGTCTTCTTCGTGGCAGACCAGCCCACGGTAACCAACGAGGCCCTGGGGCACCTGCGCAACCACCTGGGCAAACGACTGGGACTGATCGATGACCGCCAGTTCAACTTTGTCTGGGTCACCCACTTTCCCATGTTTGAATACGATGAAGTGGACAAACGCTACCAGGCCCTGCACCATCCGTTCACCGCGCCCCTGGAGGAGGATTACGACAAGCTGGAATCCGATCCCCTGGCCGTGCGCTCAAGAGCCTACGATCTGGTGCTCAACGGATTCGAAGTCGGCGGCGGGAGCATCCGTATTCACGATATGGATTTGCAGCAGCGCGTGTTCGCCGCCTTGGGCATGGCCCCTGAAACCTACCAGGAAAAATTCGGTTTCCTGCTGGACGCCCTGGAGTCGGGCGCACCGCCCCACGGCGGCATCGCCTTCGGGTTCGACCGGCTGGTCATGCTGCTGAGTGGGGAGTCTTCCATCCGCGACGTGATTGCTTTTCCCAAAACCCAGAAAGCCGCCTGTCTGCTGACCAATGCCCCTTCCGAAGCGGCGAAGGCCCAGCTGGATGAGCTGTCCCTGCGTTTGAAACTCACCGTGAGTGAAAATCAAGAGAAAACCGACGATTGATGGCCAAAACCGTGTTGTTTATCGATGCCCGAAGGGATCCGGCCCTCCTTCGGGCATCGCCTTACCCCTCCAACGAAGAAGTCGACCAAGACGATCCACCGCTGATTCTTGACACTCCGTCGCCCATCCGTTATTTCAGTATAAACACCCTCTTTTCACAACCAATCCGGAGAAAATATGCCTGCTACTGCGAATGTCGTCCCCCTCGTCGATTTGCGCTGCACCTGTGACCTGTCCACGTTTGATTTTCAGACCACCGCTGACATCGCCCCCCTGGATCAGGTAATCGGCCAGGAGCGGGCCGTGCGGGCCATCACCTTCGGATTAGAAATGAAAAGTGCCGGCTACCACATTTTCGTCACCGGACCGGAGGGCACCGGCAAGACCACCATCGTTCAGGAAATCGTCCGCAAGGCGGCCCGGGATCTTCCCAAGCCACCAGACTGGTGTATGGTCAATAACTTCAAGGATGAATACCGTCCACGGGCTATTCCCATCAGCCCGGGTCAGGGCGGCCGGTTTGCCAAGAGTGTGAATCGACTGATCAGCGATCTCAAAATCCGTCTGCCCAAGGAGTTCCAGGCCGATTCGTTTCGCGAAAAGCTGGTTGAAATCCAGAAACGATATGGCGAGCAGAAAAAATCCCATTTCGATCGCCTGGATCAGTCGGCACGGGAGAAACAGCTCAGTGTGGAGCGAACCCCTTCCGGCTACCAGACCATCCCGTTAAACGGCGACAAACCGTTTACCGAAGAGGAATTTGAACAACTCACCGATGTTCAGCAAAAAGCCATCGAACAGACCGTGCAGGATTTTCAAGAGCAGATTCAGACGGTGATGCGCGAGTCAAACCGCATCAACCATGCTCAGCAAAAAGAAATCCAACAACTGTTCGCCGAACTGACTCGCTTTGTGATAAAAAATCGGTTGGATATAATCCGCGAAACCTATGCCGACCACCCCGAAATCCTGCAATACCTGGACGAGGTTCAGGAGGATATCGTCGAGAATGCCGGGCTGTTCCTCCCTCAGGAGTCTGCATCCGACAATGGTGACGACAATCCGCCGCCGACCACCGAGCTATCCCTGAACCGATATAAGATCAACGTCCTGGAAGACCGTTCCGATCTTGAGGGCGCACCGGTGGTGTTCGAGCCCAACCCCACCTATCAGAATGTGTTCGGACGCATCGACAAGCGCGCCTTCATGGGAACGTTGGTCACGGATTTCACCATGATCCAATCCGGTTCCCTGCTGCAGGCCAATGGCGGTTTTCTCATTCTGGAGGTGGAATCGGTGATGATGCATCCCCAGGTGTGGGAATCCCTCAAGCGCGCCTTGCAGAACAACATGCTGTGCATCGAGGATACATCCCACGACATGGGACTGGGGACGGCTTCGTTGAGGCCGGCACCCGTGCCCCTGGATGTGAAGGTGATTCTATTGGGCGGATATGAACCGTTCCAAATTCTCCAGAACTTCGACTCCAAATTCAACAAAATCTTCCGGGTGCGGGCGGACTTCGATTTCGAGGTCGCGCGTAGTGATGAGACCATTTATCTTTACGCTCAGTTTATTGCCCGGGTCTGCCGAGATGAAGGCTTGTTGCCCTTCACCAAGGACGGCATCGCCGCCGTAGTAGAGTATGGCGAAAAAGCCATTGACAGCAAAAGCAAGCTCTCCCTGCGCTTTGGGTCGGTCGTCGGCGTAATCAAGGAAGCGGATTACTGGGCCCGGAAAAGGGCCGCTGATTGGGTGAGCGCCGAGCACGTGGTCAAAGCATTTACCGAATACCGCTTTCGCTATAATCTGTATGAGGAAAAAATCCATGAAAGCTACGTCGACGATACGATTTTGATCGATGTGGCCGGCGAACAGGTGGGCCAGGTCAATGCCCTGGCCATTTATCAGATGGGTGAAATCGCCTTTGGCCGGCCATCCCGGATCACGGCCGAAACCTACATGGGCAAACCGGGAATCGTTAACATTGAACGCGAGTCCAAACTATCCGGCAAGACGCACGACAAAGGCGTGCTGATTCTGTCCGGTTATCTGGGACGGACCTTTGCCCAACGCCAACCATTGAGTCTGGCCATCAGCCTGACCTTCGAGCAGAGTTACAGTGGCATCGACGGCGACAGCGCCTCGTCCACCGAGCTGTACGCCATTCTCTCCAGCCTGTCCGGATTTCCCATCCGGCAGGGTATCGCCGTCACCGGATCGGTCAATCAAAAAGGACAGGTTCAGACCATCGGCGGCGTCAACCAAAAAATCGAAGGGTTTTTCGATGTCTGCCGCAGCAAGGGATTAACCGGCAACCAGGGGGTGATGATCCCATCGGCCAATGTCAAGAACCTGATGCTGAAAAAAAGTGTCGTCGATGCGGTGAAAAAAAAGCGGTTCACGATCTGGCAGGTGTCAACCATCGAAGAAGGCATTGAGATTCTGACCGGAAAGCCGGTGGGCGCACCTGATAAGGACGGGAAATACGATAGCCAAACTGTTTATGGTCAGGTACAGTCACAATTGGAAACGTATTTAAAGCAGAGCATGAAACTGAAAGGGACACGTTCATCGGACAAGACATAGCATGATTATCAGCTGACGCGAGATACCCCCCCCATTGGAGGATATTGGAAATCATGAAAAATGAAGACCGCTTAAAATTCAATCAACGGGTCGTCCGGGATCTGAAAATCCGATCGTCAGCAGGGATGGTGTTTTATCCGTTGCTCGCCGCGCTGGTGATTTTCTCCAACGATTTTTACCAGCGTCACACCGCCTTTTGTCTGTCATTTGGCATCTCCCTGTCTGTGATTTGTCTTTTACGTCTCATTCATCTGTTCTTGTCCAAATGGATGGACACATCTCATCAAGCACTCAACACGGTTATTTTTTTTGTCAGCGTGGGGATTACCGGACTGATCTGGGGCGCCTGTTTTGCCTTTTTAATGCTGCAGGACGGCGAACATGAAACAAAAATGCTGATGACCATTTGTACGGCTGGGCTCAGTGCCGGTGGCATCGTGGCATTTATCCCCAATCTGAGACTCGCCATATTTTATAATTTCGCCATGCTGGCACCGGCCATCGCCCTCATGTCCATACGCCAGATAAACCTCCCCCTTGCCATTGCCTTCCTGATGTTCTCGATTTACATGGTGTTCATGACCAATCGGGGCAATGGGGAATACTGGCAGGCCTTGGAAAACGAGCAACTATTGATACAGAAATCAGAAGAGCTGACGATTCTAAGCCAAATCGATGGTCTCACCGGTCTTTACAACCGCCGCCATTTTGATGAGCGCCTCGATCAGGAATGGAAGAAGACGAACCGAATCCAGATGCCGCCCATCGTCATCATCTGCGACATCGACTATTTTAAGAAGATCAACGATCAGCATGGCCATCAGGCCGGAGATGAATTTCTCAAGCTTACCGCCAGCCTGCTGAAGACCGTGTTTAAACGGGATACGGACCTCGTGGCCAGATTTGGCGGGGAAGAGTTTATCGTCTTGATCACCGACATCACCCCACAAAAGGCTTTCGAGCTGGCGGAAACATTGCGCCAGCGCATGGCCGATATGCTGATGCCCCACAAAGGCACCAATGTATCCACGACCCTGAGTATCGGTATCGCCGCCAGTACCGGACGCAAGTCCAGCGAATCCCGGGATGCGTTGATCGCCCGCGCCGACAAGGCCCTTTACCAGGCCAAGAAGGAAGGACGGAATCGCACGATCATGGCGTCCCAGAGTCGTGCGTCGGCACAAACCGACACTAGCGGGTAAACAGCGGGATGGGCGACGGACACAAATCATTCATGTGCGCAAGATCCGTCGCCTGGCAATAGCCTTTGGAAAGGTAGCCCCGGTCCAGGCCCTTTTGGGTGATTACCTGAAGGTGGGTGTGATGGAACCAGTTACCGTTTTCGTGGAAATCGCCGATTTCGGCAAAGGCAGCGCCTGCACGAAACGACTGGCCGAGCGCCGGCAACCGGTCCCGACACAGATGACCATATAAACTATAGAAGGTTTCAAAGCGGGAACTTTCATGCTTGAGCAGCACCCATCCGCCGTAATTGCCTTCCCCGGCCTCGTAGTCGCAGGCGGCCACCACGGCATCCAGCGGCGCGTGCAACGGGGTCCCCAGCGGAACGATGACATCCAGGCCGAGGTGAATGAACCGCTTCTCGGTCACCATCTGGGGGCAATCCCCCAGCAAGGTGTCCCGGTGCTCCAGATAAGGTGAGAATCCCCAACGGTAGGTTTCGCCCATGGCCGTTTCCAGGACGCGCTGAAAGGCGCGTTGATCGCGGACATCGATTCCACGAAGCAGCGGGCTGTGCGGGGATAGATCGGCAACGTATGGATCACCGACAAGACCGGTGAATATCGGCCGATGGGTAATTTTCTCGCTAAACAGTAAAAACGGGTAGACCATCGTTTCTCCTCTGTTTTCGGTCAGGCAAAGCGACCTTGCGTCGCCCGGATGAAACTAAGACAACGCGAAGTCGGTGGTTTTCACAACGCCTTTCAACGCCAGAGACGGATGGCCGTCGCCATCTTCCGTCACCCCTCCCGGCCAGTCGAACGCCTGGTCCAAGGATCTGAAATAGGCCAGATTGTAAGGCATCAGTTTGACTGACAGATCGCCATCGTTGCCTGCAATCATGGAAGAAAGACCGAAGTCGACCTCCCCCAAGGCCGTACGAATGATGTAGCGCGGGATTTCCCGGCCACTGCCCTCGCGTCTGACCCGGGTGGCGATATCGACCACGTCGTATAGATCGATGGGGTAATCCAGGTTCCAGCGCGCCTGAACCGGCAACCCGGCGACATAAAGATGGTGGAATTCGATACCGGCCGTGCGGCAGGCATAAGCCAGATCATGAATCGCATCATCGCTGTCGTTGATGCGCCCCAGAAGCGGAGTATTATTGTAGACGGTAATCCCACGGTTGATCAGCTGCCGGACCAGTCGGGCATGCTCGGGCAGAACCTGTTCGGCATTCAAAAAAATCGTTTCGATTTCAAGGCGCAAGGGGTCGACGATGGTGAGCCGATTCATCCCGCCCAGGGCATCGATGACCGCCGGTGTAAATCGCCCCGGCAAATGCGCGAAGGCCCGACTGCGCAGGCGCACGGCATTGACATGCGAAATTTCCCGAAGTGCGCGGACAATGCGCCGAATCGATTGAAATTCGTCGAGCACGTCGGTTGCGGACACGACCACCACATCGGTGATGCGGTCATCGCTTTGAATATACTCAAATTCCGGGTCTCCGGCGCGGGTGGCGATTTCCACGCGGGTCAGGTGAACGCGTGAAAGGGCGGCCAATCCGGTATTGACGATGGAGCGGTCGATGGCATCGCTGCCGTGAACCAGCGACTGGACCGATTCAATCGTTTCCCGCGGCGGCCTGACAAAACCAACAGGTCGCGGCGGACGAGCCCCGAGAAAAAGGGTCGGGTCTCCGATTTTGGCCATGTACTGGATATCGATGGTACCTTCGGCATTGACCCGGATATTGTCCAATTCGTTGGCCAGGGGAGCGAACTGTTTGAAATACCCGGGCGTATAGGGGCTGCGGATCCACATGAAATTCTCGTTATCGGCCACCGGTTCCACGGCCCAGCCGCTCGTGTGCCAGTCCATCTTACCGATAGGCGTGGCCGTGCAGATCCGGGGAATGACCCGATCGGACAAATGTGCCCTAAGATAATTGCCCACGGCCAGGCCCCGGTCGATGGGCGCCCAGTAAACGCTGTTGCCGTGGATGGGGCTACAGGGAATATAGATATAGTGCAGCTCGGCACCGGCCCCCCGTAAGAGACTGAACAATCGGACCAGCTCGGGCCCCTGGTCGTTGCAGTTATTCAAAAACGGCGTCTGTACATAAACGACAATGCCATTTCTAACCAGCTCGGTAATGATCGAAAGGCTTTGGGGAGAAATCTCGTCCGGATGAATGAAGTGCGTGGCAACCTCCATGCGCTTGCCGCGCGCTTGCAGTTCGAGATTCTTACGTTCGAGATAAGTTAGCAGGGCGCCGTCATCGCCTAAAAACAAATGCGGGTAATAGGCGATGGAACGGGTGGCCAGACGCAGGGTCTGCACATGGTCGATCTCCATCAGCCCGTCGATGGCCGCGGCCATGTTGGCGCGATTCATGAAGGGATCGCCACCGGTGATCACAATTTCCTTGATGGTGGGAGAGCCCGCCACATGGTCCACCGCGCGCTTGACATCCACCGGGGACGGGTTGGCCTCGTTGCGCGACTCCTTGTGCTTGCGGAAACAAAAACGGCAATAGACCGGGCAGCTCATGTTGAGCAGAAAGATGACCCGGTTCTGGTACATCTGCTCCAAAAGCCCCTGGTGGAACTGTCCGATCCAGGTGTTGGTATGACCGACGGTGTCCAGCTCCTCGATGAAGGGCAAATATTGATAGGCCACGGCGCCGGAGACTCGCATTTGACGGATGGTGTGCATGGACAACCGTACCGGATAGGTATCGAGCACGGCCTGCATGTCATCTCGTTGGGCTTGCGGGATGCTGATGTTGGCCAGCTGCTCCAGTTTTTCGGTGGTTTTGACCGAGATGAACCGGCTGCCGGGCAGCACCACCTCCAACACCGCCATCAACAGCAGATGGGGGAGTGTTACCCCGCCCAAGACGATCTGGCGGGTCCCGTGGGCTTTTCCCAATTGTCCGAGCAGATCCCGAAAAAAACCGTCGGCGTCATCCGCATACCCGCAGTGCGCCAAAAGCCGGTTGAACCGTGAATGCCCATTGTCGTCCGCCCCGTCGGCAGTGCCGATAACGTCCAGCCAATCGTTGCCGATCAGACGCGCGACACCGAAGTGCTCCAGAAAATCGGTCAACGCAGCGACCAGGTCGCTCAACGGCACCTGGTTCTCTTCACCTGAATGAGCATAAACAATGTTTAACAAGGTATCGTTCGGTGACATATCCCCACCCTCCATCGTCTACCCGCCATCGAACCATGATTAACGGCATAGGCGTTCCGAGGCCACCCGGCTGGCCGAAATATCAGGCCGGGACTGAAAATTTAACCGTTGACAATAAATTTCATTACTGTCATTATTACTATTTTAGTAATACACTTTCAATTATAGTGAATATATAATTCACCCTCGAAACCGATGTCAAAACAAAAATATTATTTTTCCAAATCCCTGGAAAAGGGCCTGAAAATTCTTGCGCTTTTCAACAAACAGACACCGGTACTGACCCAGAGCGAAGTCGCCAGGCGCCTGGACATGAACATGACCTCCACCTATCGTTATATCAACACCCTGGAGGAGTTGGGGTATCTGGAAAAAGATGCCAAGACCAAAGGAATCCGGCCGACCATCTTGTGCCAGGTGTTTTGCAACAACATCATGCGCGCCACGGATCACCTGCGCCTGATCAAAAACCTGGTGGACCGGGTTCATCGTGAACACAATATCAGTATCGACGTCGTTGCCGTGGTGGAGGACGCCATCCGGCGGCTCTATAATCGCGAGGCCGAGGAGACCCTCACCTACCATCTGCCGGAATCGTCCACCAACTGTCTGCATAACACGGCACTGGGCAAAGCCTATCTTTCCAGCCTGCCCGACGACCGGCTGATTGAGAAAATCGCCACCCTGACCATGAGTGTCAAAACCGAAAAAAGCATCGTCGATAAAAATGCCTTGCTCACTGAAATCAAGGCGACCCGAACCCGCGGCTATGCGATCTGCATCGAAGAATACCTTCCGGGCCTGATCGCCATCGGCGCACCGCTTTTGGATCCGATCACCGGAAAAGGGGTTGGTGCAGTATCCTTTGATTTCTCAGTGCTGCAGCACAATGCAGAAGAAATAGAAGAAAAGTATGCCGCGTTGGTGGGGGAGACCGCCAGGATGCTGTCCGAATTGCTGCCGCCGGGAAGAAATCTGAGCCCCAATATTGCAACCTTGGGGTGAAATAATGCAGCTGCAGACGGCAGTCATCGGTTTGTTTATGGGCCGACGGCATTGCCGATTACGATTAGGATAACGATAGTAACCCGGCGTCTGAATAGATGGCCTAACGTCATGCCGGACTTGGTCCGGCATCCAGTAAATACCTGGATTCCGTCATACGCCGAAATGGCGGTCAGTCGATTGATTTAAATGCCGGAGCAATAGCGATAACGACGAACCAACGGTGGACGGCTTGACAGATTGAAGCCTGACCGGTAGGGTTTCAATAGTTCCCCCCAAACTGGGCGTTTCACCTTTTTTTTGAATAAGCGATTGTTTCATTTTACGTATTTTTGGAATTCTTTCTTGAAAAGGCAAGGTAGCCATGAAAGTAGACAGATGGAAACCCTGGGCACTGCTGGCGCCATCAATGAGTGCGGTTCTTCTACTTCTGGTGGTGCCGGTCTGTTTCGTGGTGGTCTACAGCTTCTGGCTGCGGGCGCCCAGCGGCGCGGACATCCCCGCCTTTCAAATGGGCAATTACGCCAAGTTCTTCGAAGATTTTTTCTACCCCAAAATTCTCATCCGTACCATTCGCATCGCCTTTGAAACCGTTTTACTGTGTATGGTTATGGGGTACATCCCCGCATATTTCTTCTACCGCAGCGAAAGCCGGTTCAAAAAGGTGTTTTTACTGCTGATCATGCTCCCTTTTTGGGTCAGTTTCATCATCCGCACCATGAGCTGGATCAATATCATGGGCGACACCGGCCTGATCAATCACTTTCTCATTCGCATCGGCCTGATCGACACCCCGTTTTCCATGCTTTACAATGAATTCACCGTGCTCATGGGGTTGATCATGTATCTCTTGCCCTTCATGGTGCTCAACATCTACGTCAGCCTGGAAGGTATCGACAAAACCCTTTTGGAAGCGGCCCGCTGCCTGGGCTGCACCGAATGGCAGGCCTTTCGAGAGGTCACCCTGCCCTTGAGCCTTCCCGGGGTCAGTGCCGGTTGCCTGCTGGTCTTCGTCCTCACCGCCGGCACCTACCTGCCCCCCATGATCCTGGGGGGGCCGGGAAACGATATGATCGCCAACCTGATTTTCAAACGGGTCGTGGGCACCTTGGACTGGCCCTTTGGCTCAGCCATCAGCGTGATCCTGCTCTCGCTGCTGTTCATCATCGTCTGGACCTACAACCGCTATCTGGGCATCAACCAGATTTTTAAAAGCTTTCAGGGGAATTAGGCTATGCACCGTTTTTCCATCGGGTGGAATCTGATCCGCGCCTATACTTTTCTCGTGTATGTGTTTTTATTCGCCCCCATCGTCGTTGTGGTTGTGCTGGCCTTCAACCCCAAGCAATTCGGCATCTTTCCCATGGAAGGCGTCAGCCTGCGCTGGTTCATCAAACTCGCGCAAAATCAATCGATCATCCAGGCGTTTCAGAATTCCCTCGTCCTCGGCGCACTGACCGCCATCATCGCGACGGCCATCGGCATCCTGGCCGCCCTGGCCTTTATCCGCTTCGAGTTCCCCGCCAAAAACACCATCAACACGCTGCTGTTGTCACCGATCATGATCCCGGAGGTGGTCCTCGGGGTGGCCCTGCTGCTGTTTTTGCGATGGCTCCAGCAGCCCAAGAGCTTTACCCTGCTGCTTATCGGCCACGTCGTGCTGACCCTGCCCTATGTACTTCTGATCGTCCAGGCCCGCCTGGTGGGCATTAAAAAGGAATATGAGGAGGCGGCCAAAACGTTGGGTGCCAACAGCTTTCAGACCTTCAGGGAAGTGACCTTTCCCCTGCTGCTGCCGGCCATCCTGGCCGGTGCGCTGTTTGCGTTCACCATTTCCTTTGACGACATCACCGCCACCCTGTTTTGGGCCACGGCGCGTAATCAAACCGTACCGGTCAAGATCTTCAGCATGCTGAGAAATTCCATCAGCCCGGAAATCAACGCCCTGGGCGCGGTAATGATCGTGCTCACCGTGGCCACGCCGCTGCTGGCCGGCTATCTGACGCGTAAATTCTCAACCTTTAAAACCGAATAATCTGACAATCCCCCAGCCGAAAGGAGATCCCATGGCCATCACCAAAGAAAAACTGGACCGGGCATACGACGCCTACCAAAACGGCAGGCTCAGTCGCCGGCAATTCATCAAATATTTAGGCCTTGCCGGCGCATCCCTCGGGCTGATCGGCCTGCCGTTCGGCCATGCCGTCAACAACGCGTGGGCAGCCAAATCCATCCGTTTCGATGGATGGGGTGGGTCCGTGTCCGAGGCCTTTCGCAAAAACGCCTTCGAGCCCTTCACCCAGGCAACCGGCATCGAGGTCATCGATGGTGAGTTCGGCGACATGAATTCGTTTCTGACCCGCGTCAAGGCATCCTATCCGCCCGGCGGGGAATTCAACATCGCCCATCTCTCCGCTGTTTTCGACTATGCCCGCTATACCGACCTGGGATTTTCCAGCGTGCTGGATGAGTCCAAGATCCCCAACCTCGCCAACGTCATGCCGGCCATGATCAAGCCCCTGCGGGAGATCACCAAGGGCACCTTGTCGGCCGTTCCCTATGACCTGGGCCAAACCGGCATCGCCTACAACACCACGCACATCAGCAAGGAAAAGGCCGAAAAACTCGGCGCCTCACTGCTCTGGGACAAAAGCCTGAAGGGCAAGTTGGGCAGCTGGGAAGGCGATTTCAGGACCAACATGTGGTACGCGGCCCTGCATACCGGCCAGAGTCCCAACAACATGATTGACCTGAAGGCCATCTGGACGGCCCTTCGCGAGCAGCGGGATTTGATCAAGAAGTACTGGTCCTCAGGCGCCGAACTGATGAGCCTGTTGGCCAACGGTGAAATTTATGCCACGGTGGCCTGGTCCGGCCGGGTGGCGGCGCTTCAGCAGGAGGGCCACCCCATCGGATATCTGTCTCCCAAGGGAACCTACTCGTGGATGGAGTATCTCTTCGTCCTCAAGGAGACCGACCTGGACGTGGCCCAGAAACTGCTTAACTTCATGCTCGAGCCGGCGGCGTCCATCGCCGTGGCCGAAGGCCAGAACTACCCCCCCAGCCTGGATCCCACCAAGGTCAAGCTGACCGACAAGATCAAAAAGATGCCGGCCTTTGACCCCACCGGCAAGCTGGAAGGCTACCTGTTTGCCGACCCGGGATATTGGAATGCGCATCAGCTGGAATGGACGGAAAAATGGGATCGCATAAAGGCAGGAAGCTGAAAGGGAAACAAACGTGGCAAACGGTAACAAAAAGGCCATGGTACAGTTCAAGGGGATCATGAAGCGCTTCGGCAAGGTCACGGCCGTCGAGACGATGGATTTCGAGATCGAGGAAGGCAGCCTGGTGACCCTTCTGGGCCCCTCCGGTTGCGGCAAGACCACGCTTTTACGCATGGTGGCCGGATTGGAGGAACCGACCGAGGGAGACATCCTCATCAATGGGATTCGCGTCAACGAGACCCCGATCCACAAGCGTAATCTGGGCATGATCTTCCAGAACTACGCACTGTTTCCCCACAAAACCATTTTCGAAAACGTGGCTTTCGGGCTCAAGTACCGGTCGGTTCCCAAAGCCGATGTCGAAAAAAAAGTCAAGCGCGCGTTGGAGATGGTCCGCCTGCCCGGCGTGGAAAACCGCATGCCCAATCAGCTTTCCGGTGGCCAGCAGCAGCGTATCGCCATGGCGCGGGCGATCGTGATCGAACCGGACGTGCTGCTCATGGACGAGCCCCTGTCGGCTTTGGATGAGAACTTACGCGAGGAAATGCGACGGGAAGTGGACAACCTGCAGCAGATGCTTGGCGTGACCACCATTTTCGTCACCCACGACCAGCGAGAAGCGCTGAGCATGTCAGACAAGATCCTGGTCATGAAAGACGGACGCAAGCAGCAGGAAGGTAAACCCGAAGCGGTCTATAACGAACCGGCCAATCATTTTGTGGCCGATTTTCTGGGCCACTCCAACTTCCTCCCCGGTCATGTGGCGGGAATCGAAAATGGCACGGTAACGGTGAAAATGGATACCGGCGAAATGTTGCTGGCCGAGAATAAGGGTGGATTCAATCCAGATGACCGAGTGGAGATGATTGTGCGCGCCCAGCGCTTCGAGGTCTTTGCCGAAGACGAAATCAACGCACAAACGAGCATGAACCACTTCACCGGACGCATCAAGGACCGCAGCTACATGGGCGGGGAAGTGAGCTATTTCATCGAACTGGGCAACGGTCGTGAGATCCATGCAATCAGCATGATGCGCAGCCATGTCTACGCCATCGGCGATACGGTCAACGTGCAGGTAGCGCCCCATCATTGCCACCTGATTCCATTTGAATCGTAGGGGCACGGCGCGCCGTGCCCCTACGGATCTCCCCAGTATTAACAAAAAGCTGACGAAAGCAAAACCGATGCTCAATCTGGACCGCATCGAAAACCGATTCACGGATCGTTTTGATCAGCGCATCCTCACCATCGATTCCCACACCCAGGGCGAACCGACGCGATTATTGGTCGGCGGCGTGGGCGCACTTCACGGGGCCACGATCAAGGAAAAGCGCGATGATTTTGAGACCCGTTTTGATCCCGTACGCAAACTGCTGACCCGCGAGCCTCGCGGTCACCGGGGAATCATGGCCGCCGTGGTCACCGAACCGGTGAGCGCGGACGGCGATTTCGGCCTCTTCTACATGGATGCCAGGCGCTACCCCTACCTGTGCGGTCACGCCACCATCGGTGCCGTCGCCAGCCTGATCGAGATCGGTGCGCTCGACGCCCATGAGGGCGATCGCACCATCATCGTGGACACGCCGTCGGGACCCCTTGCCGCCCACACCCGGGTGCGTGGCGGTCGGGTCGAATCCGTGGCCATGGATATGGTCCCCTCCTTTGTGTCCGATACGGGATGCACGGTCCCTGTCCCCGGTTTCGGAACGATCCCCGTCGATCTGGTCTGCGTGGGTGGTTTTTTTGCCATGGTGTCCGCCCACGCCGTGGGTATCGACCTGGTTTCAGCCAACCGCAATCGCCTGATCGATCTGGGCATGGCGGTAATCGAAGCCGCAAACCAAATCCTTTCTGTGCGTCATCCTGAACGGCCGGAAGTGAAAACGGTTGACGTAACCGAATTCTATGTCGAGGATCCCGGCAACCGCAGCGGCCGCAATGTGGTCGTCTACGGCGAGTCCCACATGGATCGGTCGCCATGTGGCACCGGTACCACGGCCAAAATGACCTTGCTCCACCATCGCGGTGAACTGGCGATTGGTGAGACGTATCGAAATACAAGCCCACTGGGCACCGTATTCGAGGGCCGCATCATCGAGACGGTTCCGATCGGCGAATTCGATGGCATCGTGGCTCAGATCCGGGGTTATGCCCAGGTTACCGGTTACCACCAGTTTGTCCTGGACGCGCAGGACCCGTTTCCGGAGGGATTTTTATTGTAAAAAGGGTTTTCTTCACCATGCCCGATCTCATTTTTTACAACGGCACCATCGCCACCCAGGACGCCCATCGTTCAATGGCCCAGGCCGTGGCCATTGGACAGGACCGCATTGTCGCCGTGGGCAAAGATTCGACGGTTCTTGCCCTGGCCGGCCCGGATACGAAACGAATCAACCTCGACGGTCGTCTGTTGGTACCGGGATTCATCGATACCCATATCCACTTTTACGAATGGGCCCTGAAACGTAAGGGGGTCAGGCTGGACGACGCCGCCAGCATGGATGATCTGTTGGACCGGGTCAGGCAATCGGCCAGCAAGCGTCCGGCCGGCCAGTGGATCATGGGACAGGGATTCAATGAAACCGGGTGGCCAACACCGAACATCCCGACCCGCAACCACCTGGACCCGATGGCGCCGGCGCATCCGGTGCTGCTTTGGCGCTGTGACCTCCACCTGGCCGTGGCCAATTCCATGGCCCTGGCGCTGGCCGGCATCGACGCAGCCACCCCGGATCCGCCCGACGGCCGAATCGAACGCGATGAAACCGGTCAACCCACCGGTATCTTGCGCGAGCTGGCCATCAACCTGGTACGCCAGGCGGTAACCCCGCCATCTGCCGATCGGGTGCAACGTGCTTTCCGTGAAGCCACCGCCGCCCTGCACCAATATGGCGTGACCGGCATTCACGATGTGCGCCTGATGGATGATAATGATGGCGCCACGGCCTTCAGGGTGTTTCAACGCTTGAATCAGAATCGACAACTGCAACTGCGGACGTGGGTGACGCTTCCTGGAGAACGGCTGGACACGGTAATCGATCTGGGGCTGTGCACCGGGTATGGCGACGACCGTTTGCGCGTGGGCCACGTCAAGTTTTTCTCCGATGGCGGGATGGGCGCACGGACGGCGTGGATGATCGATCCCTACCAAGATGCCGACCGCGGCATGCCCCTGATGGATATGGACGCGCTGGCCCATGCCGTTCGTCGCGCTGACAGTGCCGGCCTCTCCACCATGGTGCACGCCATTGGTGATCGGGCCAACCATGAAGTGATCGCCATTTTCGAAGCACTCGAGGTTCATCGTGCCCACGCCAACCGTCCGCCACCGGTGATCCCCCATCGCATCGAGCACGTACAGATGATCCGGCCTGCCGATGCGGTTCGCTTAAACGGGCTCAACCTGGCCCTCAACGTCACGCCGGCCAACATGCTCCAGGACATCGACCTGATCGATGCGGCGCTTGGGGAAATGGGTAAATATACCTATGCCTTTCGCTGGCTCCTGGATACCGGCGTGCCGGTGATGTTCAGCTCGGACTGTCCGGTGTGCGCCCCTGATCCCTTGCTCGGTATTCGGGCCGCCGTGACCCGCAAGCGTGACGACGGCACACCGACAGACGGCTGGTATGCGCAAAACCGAGTAACCGTGGACGACGCCATCCGCGCCTATACGGCCACCCCGGCCGCCGTGCAAAACACGTTGGATGTGGGTGTCATCGCGCCCGGCAATAAGGCAGATATAATAATCCTTAGCCATAATATCTTAAATTTGCCGGTCGAGCGATTATCGGAAGCCCGCGTTGACATGACCGTTTTTGATGGAGAAATTGTATACCGGCAGTTTTAAGTGATTAAGATATGGTGTAGCATTTTTGGGATTGAGGGAGATGCGTTAGCACTCGATGATCAGGAACACGCATCAATCGATTCCAATCCTTCGCTTAACACTAAAAACTTAATATTTAACACTTTTTTCACAGGATCCGCCATGCCTAACACCGCCAATCGTCTTCGTTTTTTCACCGAATCGGTCATTCGCGACATGACCCGCGTGGCCAACCAATACGGTGCCATCAACCTATCCCAGGGGTTTCCCGATGCCGATCCGCCGCCAGAGGTGCTGGCTGCCGGCAAACGCGCCATGATCGACGGCCCCCACCAGTATGCCATCACCTGGGGTGCGCCGCGCTTCCGGGAGGCCCTGATCAACAAACAGCGTCACTGGATGGGCCTTGATTTGGATCCGGAGGTGCACGTGGTGGTGACCTGCGGCAGCACCGAGGCCATGATGACCGCCATGATGACCGCCTGCAATCCAGGCGAAAAGGTCATCATCTTCTCTCCCTATTACGAGAACTATGGTGCAGACACGATCCTCAGCGGCGCCGAACCGATTTACGTGCCCCTGCATCCACCGGATTTCGGCTTCGACGTGGATGAATTGCGGACCGCCTTCATGCAAAAACCCAAAGCGATTGTGCTATGCAATCCATCCAACCCCTCCGGCAAGGTCTTCTCGTTGGAAGAGCTGACGGTCATTGCCGATCTGGCCAAGGAATTCGACACCTTCGTGATCACCGACGAGGTTTACGAGCATATCGTCTATCCTCCCTATCGTCATCACTACATTGCCAGCTTGCCGGGAATGTTCGAACGGACCATTTCGTGCAGTTCACTGTCCAAAACCTACAACATGACCGGCTGGCGCTTGGGCTATGTGATCGCCCCTGAATCGATCATCGCCGGGGCCCGCAAAGTGCATGATTTTCTTACCGTGGGCGCGGCGGCGCCGCTTCAGGAAGCCGCCGTCACGGCCCTCGAACTGCCGCAGGACTATTATGAACAACTCACCGCGGATTATACCCGCAAACGCGATCTGTTCCTGGGCTACCTGGACGAAGCCGGCCTGACGTATACCCAGCCTCAGGGTGCGTATTACGTCATGGTGGACTGTTCGGCGTTTGGCGTGACGGATGACAACCAGTTTTGCCGCTGGATGGCCAAGGAAGTGGGCGTGGCGGCCGTGCCCGGTTCGAGTTTTTTTCACGAACCGGTCAACCACTTGATCCGGCTGCACTTCTCACGCAACGAATCGATCCTGGCCGAAACCGGCAAGCGATTGAAGCAACTGAAATCCCTGGCCGAGAAATAGGGGGTCAATGAATTTTTAATTGGTTGCGATCACCTATTACATGACGTGGGATGTAACTTCATGTAATGTATTTATATTCCTCATATTCCGTTCCATTGATTTTCAATAAGTATGCTTCTTCTTTGAGAACCATGCGATGGAAAATAGCTATGGTAATTGCGACTATAACAATCATCACAAAGCTTGGCCGCACCAAAAATTGACCGATAAACATGATAGAGTAGGAAAGAAAATAGGGATTTCTAATATATTTATAAATTCCTCAAGATGGCGACGGGTGTCGGTCTGTCCACAAGGCAGCCCCGCTGGTGCATATTGAAATATTCGCCAACGGGGGTAACGCCGTGGACGGGACCACAAACAAGCAAGATGGGGATTTATTTTTTTCCACTGGCCTTAGGTAATCATTCCGATAGTTGATTTTTATCACCCCCTCTTTTCAATCTCTTTGACTAATCACCCAACAGCAGAAGTAAGACGGGAGTGACGATCGTCTTGGGCGGGGATTTCACGACAGTGATGGTTACATTATTGTCGTTGTAGGTGACGCTGTACTCTCCGCGCCCGGTGACCTCATTGAATGCACCAGATATCGATGACGCGGTTAGGATGACAAACTGCTGACCCACTTCAGGCATATAGGAATCGATTGCCTTGACATTCAATTCCCCATCCAGCTCCACCGCACCCGTAACGCTGAGCACATCGTACTCGCTTCCCGATGTGATGCCGGAAAGTTCGATTTGCAGGACACTCGTGTTGCTCATTGTGCAGTCCCCAGTCATTTTCAGTGTTCCGGCGGAATTACCCGGTGCAATGGTACCGGTACTTCCCACATCCAAAGATCCGATGAACGTACCGCTGCCGCTTAGTTTCCCTTCCAAGGCGGTTGTGCCTGTAGCCATGAGGGTGCCGTCAACCCGGGTAATGGACCTGGAACTTGGATCGTAGGTTGCATTCAGACTTAAAGACGTTTCTGACGGAACGTACAGTGTTCCTTCATTGACAACCAGCGGGTCGATTTCATTGACCCCTGTGGATTGAAGTGTGTGATTGGAGCCGTTGGTAAGGGTATACCCGGTTCCTTCTATTTCCCTGATGAGGATAATTCCACTGCCGGAAACGGTAACGTCGCTATCGATGGCAAGCGTCGCCCAGGTTCCTGTTTCAATCGTATCGTTGTTCGTGATCTCGCCTTGGAAATAGGCCGTATGACTGTTTAATCGTATCCACACATACGCGTTGTTCGTCAGGTCTGCTATCCGGCTGTCGTATCCCAGTTCAATGACTCCTGTTCCCGAGCTGGACAGCGCTCCTCCTGATACTGTCGCGTAATAGATCTGGGTAGTCGACTCATCCAGGGCCTGTATCACACCGCCAGTGTTGTCCCAGGTGCTGGTGTACAACTGCAAAGTTCCGCCATCGGACGCACCCATTGTTCCGTCGTTGTAATTGGTTGCGCTGTCAGTGCTGTCGATTTTCAGTGTCTGCCCGCTGTCATCGGCGCTGATTGTGCCGTGGTTGGTTAAGGCCATCTGATCATTTCCGAGATTTACGGACCCTCGAATCGTGTGGTCACTGGAATGTGTCAGGCGGTCATTTTCAGAGACTCCCTGGATTTTGTCCAGGCTGACTGCGACCCCGTCCAATTCCCCGCTGCCGTCAAGAGTCACGTCTCCGTCGATATAGAGAGTTTGACTGAAGTGTGATCCGGCCAGCGCGATTGTTCCTGTGTTTGTGATCGTACCTTTTAAATAGGCCAAATTGGCCGCTGCGTAATAGGCGGAATTCGGTACACGAAGGATTCCGGAATTCGTAAGATTTTCGGCTTTTGATCCTCCCGTCAAATCCACGATACCAGTGCCCGAGGTGGTCAATGTCCCGTTCGATACACTGACCTCGTAGAATTCCGTAACAGATTCGTTCAGGGCCTGAATCACCCCGTCGGTGTTGTCCCAGGTACCGCCCGACAACCTTAACGTACCACCATTTGAGGACTGAATAATGCCATCATTGTAGTTGGTTCCGGTGTCATACGAGGAAACAGTCAGCGTGTATCCGCTGCTGTCGCCGTCAAGGGTCCCGTGGTTTGTAAAAAGAGGCAGCGTATACAGCCCCAGATAATATGCCCCACGGATGGTATGGTTGCTTCCGTTGGTCAATCGATCACCGTTTGTAACCGCCCTGACGGAATTATGCTCGTTGGAATTTATGACCAGTTCACCGGCCCCGTCAAAGGTGACATCGCCGTCGATGGTGAACCGTGTATCCCAATGCGTACTGGCAAGAAAAATGGTACCATTGTTGGTCACCGGCCCCCCGCTTATGGTCAGATACCCGGTCCCGTCCGGCCCCAGCTGGACGTTGTCTGAAACGCCAAGGCTCAGAGCATCGATGGTGATGGCGGTTCCTCGATCAATGGTAACGGTGACCCCACGATCAATGGTACAATCGTATTTATAGTCTGAGGTGTTATGTGGATAACCGGTCCCAAGATTCTCCCAGCAATTCGGGGCAATCCAATAATTATCTCCGTCGCTTATCCAGGAGGTGGTGACCACTGCTCTTGCGCTGCCGGGTGCAATTACGATCATTACGGTCAACAGGAAAAAAAATATGGAACATTTGCGAATGTAATACATGAAATACCTCAGATATTAAGAGTTTGTTTGAAGCATACCGTGCGTCCATATTGCACAGCTTGGTCTTGATCATCGTTTCGGCCAGAAGGCACCTGGTTCCCACGCTCTGCGTGGGAACCCATATTCCCGGGCATGATAAACACGGCGCTCCCACGCAGAGCGTGGGAGCGAGACGACATGGCCCATTGGCCGAAACGATGATCAAGGCCCACAGCTTCGATACCATTACTAAATGATGCAGCACCCCCAAACGTAGAGAGTTTTATCCGTCGTCCCGCCATACCATTGAAAATGAAAAGATGCATTCCACTCAAAAGCTGATCTGAACTCAAAATCTATGTATCGCGCTGCGGGATGATGGATAAAACTGGTTGGACTAAGACAATTTAGAACATATTCTTGAAATGGCTACCATTATATATGGGGATTGTAAACAGATGCCGTATATCTTTTTCATCGTTCCTTGGTTGCAGCTTGGGTATTTCAATATGTCGATACCGGCCTGTGCGATCATTATTGCCTGGACGGATTGATCCTGCTCCAAAGGAATATCGGGGGACAAGTTCATCAATAAACGGTATATTTTTTTTCATGACAATCGCCACCCCAACGATCTCAATGAAAATCATATAACCGATTTTTTGAACTATCTGGCCGTCCAGAGAAAAGTTGCCAGTTCCACTCAGAACCAGGCATTATGCGCCCTTGTCTTTCTTTATCGCCATGTCCTGAACAAGGGGGGTAAGGGAGTACAGAGTCCCCGTGACATGCTTTTCAAGAATTGACGGTGGTGAATTTCGGCTGAAAGGTGTGCTGGAATATATCATCTCGTTTCAACAGGAACACCGCATGGCGCCCACGGTGCGGGAGATCTGCGCCCACCTGGGTCTCGGCGGCCCGGCCGGCATCCATCGCATTCTGAACATTTGCATGTATTGGAGAGCGACCGCATGAAAACACCATTTCGACTCCGCCCCTACCAGAAAAAAGCCGTTGCCGCCGTGGTTTCGCGGTATCAGGAACAGCACCAGCGCCGCATGCTGCTCTACCTTCCCACCGGTGCCGGAAAAACCGTGATCGCGACCCATATCATCAAGGCCCTGCGCACCGCGCGGGTGTTCGGCAAGGTGCTTTTCGTGGCCCATCGCCGGGAGATCATCGATCAGACCGCCCGCACCATCAGGCGGCATCTGCCGGGACTCGGGGTGCAGATCGAGCAGGGCAAGCGTACCGTCAAGGGCGACGGCGCCATCACCCTGGCGTCGGTCCAGTCGCTGGTGCGCCGCAAGGAAAAATACGATCCCAAGGACTACGGGTTGATCATCTGTGACGAGTGCCACCGAGCCCTGGCGCCGAGTTGGGGAGAGGTGATCGACTACTTTCACACCCAGGCCGACCAGGATACCCTGCTGCTGGGCATGACGGCCACCCCCCAGCGCACGGACGGCAAGTCGGCTCTGGATGTCTTCGGCCGCACCGCATTCGAAATTTCCCGCGCCGATCTGGAAGATCTTGGCTATCTGGTGCCCATGCGTTACTTCACCATCCGGGGAAATCTGAACCTGGACAAGGTCAGGATGTCGGCCGGCGATTTCCAGGTAGGCGCGCTCTCCCGGGTGATGAACACGACCACCAACCGGGCCTTGACCTTGAAGGCCTGGATGGAGCAAGGCGAGGGCAAAAAGACCATCGCCTTTTGCGCCGGAGTGGATCACGCCCTGGATCTGGCCGCGGATTTTTCGGCCCTGGGCATCCGGGCGGAGAAAATCGACGGCAAGAGTAAGCATCGCGGCGACATCCTCAAGCGCTTCGCCAATGGAGAGATCCAGGTATTGACCAACTACGGCGTGCTCACCGAGGGGTTCGACGATCCGAGCGTTGAATGCATCCTCATGGCCCGGCCCACCACCTCGCCCCTGGTCTACACCCAATGTATCGGACGGGGCCTGCGGACGTCGCCCGGCAAAAACGCCTGCATCGTCATCGACATCGTCGACCGCAGCGCCCACCCCCTGCAATACGGGGCCACCCAGATGGCCGGCCTTTCCAAGGGGTGGCGCAGTCGCGGAGCCGATCCCTTCCGGCAGGCCCGCTCGTTCGCCGGAATCAAGGTCACCTCTCCCGACGCGTTCCTGCGCCTTCGCGATGCGGCCACCATGGAGGAGGTCCAGTCGATTTTAATGAGTCTGCCGCCGGAGGTGGTCACCGCCGGCCTGGATGGCGAACCGGTGCTCCATTACGAGGCACGGGAGGGCCAATGCACCGCCAACGAGGCCCGCCAATCGACTCGGAAGATCCTCAAGCAGGCGGGAGCGGTCGGCGCCAGGCTGCATGTGGACGACACGACCCTGCGAATCACCTTCCGCTCGCCGGAAACCGAAAACGAGCGTTTCGCCTACCTGAAGTGGCACATCCAGCGGGTCGCCTGTCGCACGGTGATCGTTGAGCCGCCCAAACGAAGGGGCGGCCCCGTGCGTCCACGCAGCCTGTTGCGCTCCATGCTGCCAGAGGGCTGCCAGATCCGCAATCTGGCCGCCGACGCCCAAAACGATACGATCTCCGCCAGCGTGGCCGGCCTCACGCCAAGTGAAATCCAGGGCATCCAGGAGGATTTCGAAGACGAATATGGCCTGCGCTTGGATCTCAAAGGACAGATGTCGCTATTTTGAGGATCATTTGCCTTATGAAGATAAAAGCCACCAGCAATTGTTATCCCCCCATCTGACCCTCTCCGCCAAGATCAGGGACAACACCCCGCATAAGTCAAAACAAGTACAGGAAAAAGAAAGAAAAAGAGACCATACCGCGGTTAACTTTTCCCTAGGGTTGCCGATAAGAAGATCATCATGATGAAGCATAAAAAACAATTGATTTCATTCGCCGACGATCAGACCCTTGGCTTTGTCCTCCTCCACCCTCATGGGGGGGACGATGTGTTGGAGACATATCCGATACAGGATTTCTTGGAAGATGAGCGGTTGGCAATCAAACAGTCCGATGAAATGGCCAAAGCCATCTATCACGTGCTGGTGGTGCCGGACTATTGGGTGGGAAATCGACTCGACGCCTTTCAATCCAGTAAAAAGTCGGTAATCGCCGCCTTCATCGAACGAAAAATCGGCCAAAACCTGTCCGACCTTCCCCACGCATCTGATTTCTATGGCTATACGTTGGTGCACGACAGCGATCAACGCAGCGAATTGTATACCTGTTATCTGCAGGAACCGATTGTTTATCAATTGCATCGGCGTTTGGAAACCCTTGGCATCCAACCTCGCCGGATCACCACGCCCGCCTTTTTGTGGCACGATCGGCTCAGCGGCATTATCGACGGTTTTGATCAAAAAGGAATCGGTTTGCTTCATCAGGTTGGAACCAAATGTTTTCTATACCTTTTTTTCCGCAGGCAGTTTCTTTTTTCCCGAACGATTCAGCTGTCCGAGACCGGTCAGGGGACCGATGAGGCCATCCAGCTACTCAACTATGAAATCAATCAGTCCCTTTACCATTATTCACAAAAGACCAAGAGCGCGGTAGACGAGCTTTTCTTTTTCGGTCTGGATTCACAAGCCGCCCCCCGGTTGTCGGAAGCATTGGGCAAGGAAGTACAAGAACTCGTGGGGCTATCGGCGGACGACGGATTGGAGAGCGCGGAAATACCGGCTTCGTGCCGATCGTTTTCAGCCGATGAGTTGGCTCACGTCGACCCGCTTTCCATCACCCACAAGCCCTTGGCACAGGAGTTGTTCTGGAAACCGGTGCAATGGGCAGGCATTGCCATCGGGCTCTTGCTGGTGCTGTTGCTTTCTGCCGAGTCGGCTATCCTTCATGCATGGACCACCGCCACCCACCAGGAGATTAAAGAAATCAATTCGCGATCCGATCAACCCCCTGCCATGGTCTTCCAAGAAACATCCATGGCGTTGGGAGAGATCCGGCAGGCCTTCGAACGACCAACGGCAGGCAACGCAATGTTGCAAACCCTGTTGGCTGTTCCCGATGGGATCATCATCGATACCATCGCCTTGGATGTATCAACCGCCACCCCCCTTTCCATCCGTGCCGATGTTCATGCAAATGGGCCAGATACCTTTCGAACGCGCCTTCGATCCTTTCTCAGCGGTTTGAACGAGCGTCTGTCGCCCACGGGAGGGACACTGAATGAAAAGGATGTTCGGATCACCATCGATCGCTCGGTGGGCAAGACGAAACATCCAGTCTACCGTATTGAGGTGAATTTGGGGATTTCGTCATGAACCGGCGCAAAAAAAGATGGCTTTGGCTGGGCGTGGTCTGGGGGCTGGCATTGGTCGTGACCGGCTGGAATATGACCCGCATTTCCCACATCCAGAAGCGGCGCCAGGAATTGAAGATCCTCCAGATGGATCATCGTTATTTGGAAAAAAACGCCACAGACATGGACGCCGTCCGTGACTGGCGCAAACGGCTTACCCATCGGGTGGAATCCTTCGATTTGGGATTTCTAGTGGTTGAAAATGATCTCAAACGGCTTTCGGAACGGTTTAACTTATCCAATATGCGGATCAAAGCGCAGAAGGATTTCCAGGACACACGCCCCGTATCCATCCAGGTGCACGTGGACGGTGCGATGCCGGCCCTGGTGGAATGGCTGACCACCGTGGAAGCGGGCTATCCCTATCTATCGGTTTCCAAAATGGAGATGAAAAACGAGCATCGGCAACACCGCGCAAAAATGTCGGCGACGATCACCTATCACTATGCGCTTTCATCTACGACACAAAAGGGACCGATATGAAAGCCAACGTCGGTGCCATACGCCTGTGGATCGGATCTTGGATCCTGATCGGCCTTCTGGTGGCGAGCCTCAATGGATATGCGTTGTTAGCCTTGATCGATGATCCGTTGGCTGGCTATTCCGCCGGCGCCCGGCAAGTGGATCGGGAAATCATGCAATTCCGGCGCTTTGTGGCGGAGAAAAAAGAAAAGAAACGGTCAGACATGGATCAGCTGGCCAAACGGTATGCCAACACACCGGATCCGGTACCGGCATCCCGAAAAGTGGCGTCGCAACGAGTCGCCCCGGAACCGACCGTTTCGCTGCCAACGGTTGCCGGTATCCTCACGCGGCGCGCCATCGATGGCACGCTTCAACGCGTGGCCCTGTTGAATGGCAGCGTTTTTTCCGTCGGGGATCAGGTGGACGGGCTGACCGTGAAAGCAATATCCCCCGGGGGTGTCTTGTTGAGCCGGGGAAAAAAAAGCTGGTTTATCAAATCGCCGGCGACCCCGTATTCGTTAACCGTGCAGTGATCGTTGCCCATCTCTGCGGGTAAGATTGAGGTATCCATGCAAATCAGATGCATCACAACCATTCGGATCGGCATGATCATTGCCGTTTTTTCGATCATCGGCTGTGCGGGAACGCCGGTCCCACACCCCCAGTTGGAGGCTGTTGATTCGGATACCATTCGCTCGGCGTTGAACCAAGAAATCCGGCCCATGCCACCGGGCCCACCGCCATTTTCCCATCAAATCCGGCCCAAGACCGTGGAACTGGATCTGCCGCCGACCCTTTTTTCCATGACCCTGAATCGGGTCCCCCTTTCCGCCGCCCTGGAGGCCATCATGGTTGATATCCCCATGAACCTATCCGTGGCATCGGATGTGGACCTGTCCCGAACCATCACGGTGCATCTGAACCAGGCCACCTTTGCCGAAGCCATGGATATGGTGGTGAAAAACGGGGCGGGGTATGCCTGGACGGTCGATGGAGAAATGCTGACGGTAAAGAATTTGGAAGAACGAATATATGCATTCGATTACCTGGATATGCCCGGAGAAACCAATATTGAGGTCGGCGGTGACATGTTGGCGTCCAGTGTCGAGGATGCCGGGGTCAGCGGCAAATATCTCATGAAGACCAGCAAGAAAGAGAAAACGTCGGATGTGTGGAGCGCCATCGAAGAGACCCTGAACACATTGAAATCCGAAGACGGTATCGTGCGTATCAACCGGAACGGCGGGCTCGTCTATTTGAGCGATCGCCCCAGGCAGGTAAATGCCATGGTCCGTTTTCTGGACGCCCTGTCCGACGCCCTGTCCCGGCAGGTGTACATCGAGGCTAAAATCATGGAGGTCCGACTGAGCGACCGGAACCAGTTGGGCATCGACTGGACGGCAATGACTGCGGCGTTTACATCTTCATCGGGATTTTTCGTGGATAATTTCAATTTGAGTTTCAACGGTGGCAGCGCGCTCACCCTGTCCACGGAGAGCGCATTGAGCACGGTGGTGGACTTTTTGCGGACCCAGGGAGAGGTGGCCGTCGTTTCCAATCCGCATCTGGCGTTGATGAACGGACGATCGGCCCTCTTGACGGTCGGTTTCCAATATCCGTACGGGGATATCGACGGCGTCGACCGGGACGATGAAACCAAGGTGGTCACCTTCGGCGTGAGCATCAAACGGGCCATTCTCGGCCTCCAACTGGGAATGGCCGTGCAAATTGCCGCGGACGGGGTCGTTACCATGAACATTGTCCCCACCATCACCCGGATCCAGGAAGAGGCCGATGTGGAACTACCCACCTCGGCCGTATCGATCCAGACCATCAAGAATCCCATCGTCGACCTTCAGGAACTCGCCACTACCGTTCGGGTGCAAGAGGGCAACACACTGGTTTTGGCCGGCTTGATCAGCCAGACGCTGGACAGAAGCCACGAAGGCGTCACCGGACTGGCAAGCCTTCCCTTGATCGGCGGATTGTTCAAGCACGCGGAAGATAAATATCAGACCCGGGAACTGGTTATCTTTATCACCCCGCACGTCCGCACGACACGCAACGGATAATTTTTCATACGCGGATGAATTCCCGTTAAAGTTGTGTAAAAATAGGCCGATACAGTTAGCGAACACCTTTAGCGAATGATGAATTTCTAGACCAAGCTGAAATCGATAAACAACCATGGAGAAAGAAAATGACAGGCAATCAGAAAGGGTTTACGCTGGTGGAAATTGCAATCGTGCTTGTGATCATCGGGCTGTTGATCGGTGGCGTTCTCAAGGGACAGTCCATGATCCAGAACGCCAAAGTCAAACGGGTGGCCAAGTCGGCCGACGAGCTGCGGGCGGCCATTTACACGTTCTACGACAAATACGGCGTGTACCCCGGCGATGAGAACAACACCAGCATTCCCCCGGGTGATGCGAACAACGGCGGTGCCAACCCCGGCAACGGACAGATCAATCAGGATGAAGCCGATATGATGTTTGAAGACTTGGCCCTGGCCGGCATCATCTCCGGCAGCTATGACGGCGACGGGGATGACAGCCTGCCCCGGCATGCGTTTGGCGATATCTATCAGGTCTATTGGGCCACGATCGGTGGGAAAACCGATCACTATATCCGGTATGACTATCTGCCGCCGGATGTCTGTCAGGAGATTGACACCAAATACGACGACGGTGTCTATAACACGGGGAGCATCCGGGGGAGTGCCGCTTACACGAGCGCCTCGGTTCCCTATTTATACCTTCCCCTATAGGTTTTCGATCCATTGTATCGACCAATGCTAACAACGCCTCCCTCTGGTTGTCTCAGCAGGGGGGCGAATCGTGTCATCCTGCTTCAACAGACACCGGTGTATTTACGGATTGAGTGATCTTTCCATTTTCCAAGAAAGTTTCGTAGCGTGCGATGATGAATGACCAGGCCGGCTTCACCATCATCGAAATGGCCATTGTCATGGTCATCATCGGGGTTCTCGTGGGAATGGGGGCATCCATGGTCGGGCCGCTGTCCATCCGGGCCAAACGGATCGAAACCACCGAAATCATCGATGCCGGATTCCAGGCGGTCATCGGACATGCCGCCGCCAACCGGGGGGTGCTCCCCACCACCGCCCAGTTTCCGGGAATCATCAAGAAACAAAACGATGCCTGGACCCGCCCCGTGCAATACATTTACGATGCGAATCTTGCCGACGGCAATCCCACGACGGGTGATTTGTGTACCCGCCGGTCCACCCGGATCACGGTCAACCAGTGTTCGGATGCCACCTGCAGTTCACCGGTATCGGTTCCCGATGTGGCCTTCCTGATCCTAAGCGGCGGTGCCAATTTCAACAACCAGACCGCCGGGAGCCAGGCCGTGAGCACCGCCACGGTGATCAATGTCTATGCCAACGGTATCGGCAATGTAGACGATCACACCGCCGATCTCGACCGGGCGGAACCCTATGATGACATCGTCCAGTGGGCGACCCTAAACGAGATTCGCACCCCGGTCGGCTGCCGAGTGCCGCAGTTGACCATCCTCAACAACGCGCTTCCCGCCGGGCATGCCGCCAGCGCCTATTCTGGGGCGATCTATGCGGATGACGGCGTCCTCTTTTCCTCAGGCGGCGATTACCTATGGTGCGTGGAAACCGCTACCGGTGCGCCACCCCCCGGTCTGATCTTTCGCGATCATACGAACAGCACCCATATCGGTTTCACAACGGATGGTTCCGCGTTGGCCGAAGGCAACGCCGCCTGGATCGATGCCGACCACATCATGATCAGCGGCACGCCCACCACGGCCGGCAGCTACCTGTTGACCGTTTGGGTTCGGGACAACAGCAATCCCTCCCTTGACGCGGCATGTTCCGATAGCGGCAATCTGGATAATTGCAGCAGCCGGTCGTTTGTGCTTACGGTCAATCCCTAGAAGTTTCCGACCACATCATAAAGCGGCAGCAGTATCGAAAGAATGATAAATCCGAAAATCCCCCCCAGAAGAATAATCGAGGCGGGTTCGAGGGCGGCGATCATGGTTTGTACAGTACGCTTGGCTTCCCGATCATAGTATTGCCCCAGGCGTTCAAAGGCCGAATCCAACGTGCCGGTGGTTTCTCCATTGCGTACGGCTCCGAGCAACAGGGGGGGGAACCCACCCGCTTTTTCGAGACTTTCGGAAATGGAATCGCCTCTCTTGACGGCATCGAACGCGTCTCGCAACAGACCGTCCAGGTATCGATTGCCCAGTACATTTTCCGAAAGAATTTCGAATATGGCATTGATGGACATGCCCGCCTGGTACATGGTGGCAAAGTTTTGGCTGAGCCGTGCCATGGCGATATGGGTAAAGATCCCCCCGACGACGGGCAGGTGTAAAAGCAGCCGGTGAAAAAAGGCGCCGCCCCGGTCCGTCCGCTGGACCAGAAATATACCGGCAGCGCACCCGATAGGGCCGAAAACGATGGGCATCCACCATTGTCGACAGAATTGGCTGAGCAGCAACGTGAACCGGGTCATGGCGGGCAGGGTGACGCCCATTTGGATGAGCAGTTCAGCCAATTGGGGCAGAACGTATCCGATCCATACGCCGATCACGGCGACGATAACGAGGATGACAAACGACGGGTAAATGGCGGCCCGCCTTACCGTGGAACGGATCTGCTCCTTCCACTCCAAAAAGGCACAAAGGTCTTTCAGGCATTTGGGCAGCACACCGGTCTCCTCGCCCATGCGGGCGATGGCCAGGTCCAGACGGTTAAACACCTTGGGAAAACGGTTCATGGCACTGGTGAATGTGTTGCCGTTTTCGATGGCCACACGCATTTCATCCACGATGCGCCGCATGGGTTTGGAAGGCAGTTGGGAGGCGTTCTCCTCCAATGCGGAGAGCATGGGAAGCCCCAGTTCCAGTGTCTGGTAGAGGCGGTGGTAAAATTCGATGATGTCTCGTGGGCGGATGCGTTCGCTGAAAAGGCCAATGCGCCCTCGGCCGTCGGCTTTCACCTTGCCCGAGATCAGGGTGATGCCGCTGGAAGCCAGTCTTTCCTCCAGTTCCTGTTCACTGACGGCGACGGTGTTGCCCTTGATCAGCCGCCCGCTGGGGTCAATGGCCTGGTACCGAAACTCAGGCATCGGCGACCACCCGGTAAACCTCCTCAAAAGAGGTAATTCCAGCGGCCGCTTTTTTCAGCGCTTGGGTAAACATCAGGTCGGTTCCCGACTTGACGGCCGTTTCCTCGATAGTGCTTTGCAGGGCGCCGGTGAAGATCAATGTCTGAATTTCCTTGTCCACGCGAATCATTTCATAGATTCCCGTTCTGCCCCGATAGCCGGCCTGATAGCAGGACTCGCAACCGACCGGGACAACCAGTTGGTCTGGCACGGCGAGGCCATGCTGACGAAACACCGCTGCCTGCCGTTCCGTAGGCGGAACCGACTCGCAACAGTTGGGGCATATTTTTCGAACCAGACGCTGGGCAATGACCATGCTCAAAGAAGAGGCCAAGATTCCCTTGTTGACGCCCAGGTCCAGCAACCGGTTGATTGCCGACGCGGCGTCGTTGGTATGCAGGGTGGAGAATACCAAGTGGCCGGTCATGGACGCCCGAAGTGCCAGATCCGCTGTTTCCGTATCCCGGATCTCACCCACCAGAATGATATCGGGGTCCTGGCGCATGGCGGAGCGCAGGGCATTGCCGAAGGTGAGTCCCGCTTTGGGATTGACAGCCGTCTGGCGAATGGTCGGGATGATGTATTCGATGGGGTCTTCCACGGTCATGACATTGATATTGGGGCTGTTGACCGTCATCAGGGCCGAATACAGGGTCGTGGTTTTTCCCGAACCAGTGGGACCGGTGGTCACGATCAATCCATACGGCCGCCGGATATGGTTGGCAAACAAATCGTACTCTTTTTCCTCCAGGCCCAACAGGCGAATGTCCCCAACCACCTTGCTATAGGCCAACAGCCGCATGACGACCGTTTCCCCCAGATGGGTGGGGAATGTGGATACACGGACATCGATTTCTCCGATGTCGCCAGCGTATTTGATTCGTCCGTCATGGGGGATGTTTGGATTGGAGATGTCCATGTCCCCCATGATTTTAAATCGCGTGACCAGGCTTTTGTGAAAACGGATGGGGAAAAGAAATTTTTGCTGAAGAACGCCGTCGATCCGGTAGTAGACGCGGGTGAGATTGACATCCGGCACGATATGGATGTCGGAAGCACCCATGACCACCCCTTTTTCGAGGAGCCGGTTGCCCAACAGGACAATCTGATTTTCCTCTTGCTCGTTTTCCGATACCGAGGACCGCGTGATCCGGTCGATATCGGTATCGATGGCCATGGCGGTGTTGTAATGCAATTCAATGGCACTGTTGAGCCAATCTTTGGAGGCGATATAGGTTTCGACCTGGCAATTGGTAATCCGGGACAGTTGATCCTTGGCCACCACATCAAAAGGATTGTTGGTGGCGGCCCTGATTATGTCGCCCTGCCGTTGCAGGGGCATAATCCCATGGGTGGTAACGAACGTCTTGGGAATCTGCCCGATGAGGGCGGGGTCCACCTTGATCGTGTCCGTGTCCAGCAGTTTGGCACCGCTTTGTACGGCCAGGCTCATCTGAAGTTGTTCCTGGGTGACCCAGTCCAATCGGAGCAGCACATCGCCGAGCATCAAACCGGTCTTTTTGGATTCCGTGACGGCCATTTCCAACTGGTCGCGGTCGATAAAGCCCAGATCGACAAGAATATCGCCGATGCGTTTTGCCATGTTATTGCCTTTTCACCGGTTTCCGGATAGCGTTGAGGTATCGTCGGATCGTCCGGATTCGCTGCGTTACGGTTTCCCTGTCGATACCCGAACCATCCAGATCTTTTTTTACGACCGCTTCGTAATGGGCCAGCGCGACGGCATAATGCCCCATGGCATCGCAGGTGAGCGCCATATTGAACCGGATCAACGGGTCTTCAGGCTGTTCCATCAAGGCTTGTTCATAGAGTTGCAATGCTTCCGGCAGCCGGTCCAATTTCGTATAAACCAATGCCCGATGAAATCGGATCTCATCGGGTTGGGCATCTTCTTCCGTTTGTGCCCGGTCGAGGTAGTTCAATGCCGTTTCCGGCTCACCCATTCCGATAGATGCGATGGCCAGATTCAACAGAACCCCCGGGGGGCGGTCAGGGACGGGCTCCAGTCGTTGCAGGAGCTTGCGGGCGTCATGGTAATTGCCCTGTTTCATAAAGACAGCTGCCAGATTGAGTCGCGCGCCGGTGTGCTCCGGTTGGGCGCGAAGAACCTTCTGATATAGGGGCACGGCTGCGATTAGGCGATTGCTGCGATGATAGGCGATCGCTTTGCCGTAAAAGGGCTGAACGTCCGCTGACGTCGCTTCCCTTCGGGGACCGTTGTTGGGTAGGGTTTCCTCCGGTTTGTGCGGCCCCTGAGATGATGATGACCGATCGCCTTCGGGTATCTGCGAAGCGGTAGACGCGTTGCTTTTCCGCACGCTGGATGTGGTTAATTTCGATCCGTCGGGTGCCGGCCGTTCACCGGCTGACGCCGAT
Organism: uncultured Desulfosarcina sp.; assembly: GCA_963674765.1. Taxonomy (GTDB): domain Bacteria; phylum Desulfobacterota; class Desulfobacteria; order Desulfobacterales; family Desulfosarcinaceae; genus Desulfosarcina. The sequence continues at coordinate 7,093,323 of OY771548.1, forward strand.
GCGGACAAATGGCCAGCGGCCATCCCAGTGGGCTCTTCTTGACCGGTTTCGGGTAGCGCTTTAGTGGATGCCGTGTCTTCGGTGGTTTGAACAGCCGCTGGGGACAGCCTCCCCGGGTGCATGGAAGCGGGGATCGGTTTGGACGGCAACACCCGGGTTCCCAATGGACTTTCTGCATTGGATTGGACCAGGCACACGCCCGCCAGGGCTGAGGCGGTAATCACGCCCACCACGACCAGGACGGCCATGAGCCTCCAATTGGCCGGTGGCTTGCGGGGCTTGTCCGCTACGGTCATGGATGCGGGTATCCCCGCGGTTTCCCGGTTTTTCTTGCGTAGGGCATCGTTCATCAAACTCATGGCAACCACTTTTCATGCGCATCAGCCAAAGATGGATGCGTTTTATCGCATGGATTCGTTTTCATTGGGCCGGTAGTCAGCAAGCAATCACCGACACGCCACAGCAGGCGTCACAGGTGGCCGAGTCATCATTCGAGCGACTACACGGGTATGAAATATGCCCTTGCTGGCGATTCGCCCTGCTATTTCGGATGCATTTTCATATGATTTAAAAAAGCCCGTATGATATCGCTCATCGCCAGTCGGCCCCGTTTCCATTCGACAGTTGTACCCCAATTGGGAAAGCAGCAGGGGGGCTTGGGTATCCGGGAAATCCGCGTTGTCCGGCACGACCTCAACGGTATATGGCACGCGTATGACGATCGCATCGTCTAGTCGATAGGCTGTCATGTATTGTTTCGCCGCTTCCACCGATTCAAATTGACCGGCAACCAAACGGTACCACTGACTCGCTTCCAATATCTGCCAATGGGCCGCCACCCCTTTGGCACGGAACCGGCGTTCCCCCCGTTTGGCATGATCGACAGACCGGAAAGATCCCAGCTGAAGTGCATATGGCGTCGTTTGCAAGCGGCCCGCAGCGGTTTGCTCCCGACCGGTCATGCCTGCCGCGACGTCCGTATTCACGGGATGCATATCGGTGGACGCCCGGGTACCGTCTAACGCAGGTGCCCCTTCAGTCACATCCATTGGTTCGCTCGTCGATGGTTGACGTGATGCCTCGGCGGATGCCGCTGCCCCCACAGATGGCGATCTCGGCATTTGATTCTGAACCACGGGGAGATCCGCCGTGGCGGCTTTGGGGGCAACGGTACCGGAGCGAAGGGTAAAAACGATCACTAACAACGATAGTATGGTCGCCAACACGGGCCATAACAGCGAAATGGAAACGCGGCGTTTTCTCTTGGTGGGCAGATCGAGGCCGCCCAACTCCTCCAAGACCCTTTTTACGTGCTTGGGGCCAATGACCGATGCATCATTGACATATCCGGCGGTGAGGGCAAAATCACAAATCTTGTTGATCTGGCGCGGTATCCCGCCGGAATAGAGGTGGATTTTACGTGTGGCGGCATGGGAAAACTGCACCTGGCCCTTGTTGCCGGCAGCAGACAAACGCCGCGAGATATACGCATCGGTTTCCTGGCCGGGCAAGGGAACGAGCTTACAATGGATGGCGATCCGCTGTTTGAGTTGCCGCAGATCGTTTTTGGCCAACAGCTCGAGCAGCTCCGGTTGTCCGGACAAAACCACCTGCAGCAGCTTTTGTTTGTCTGTTTCCAGGTTGGACAACAGGCGAAGGTCCTCCAGGGTGTCGGCCGTCATGGTCTGAGCATCGTCGATGATCACCAGCATCGGACGGTCCGCGCCATTGTCCAGAAGGCGTTGGTAGAGCCGATCCAGAAGCTCTTTTTTCGTGGCATGGGCTGCCGGAGACATTCCGGCATCCTCGAGAATGCCAGACAGCAGTTCACGACCCGAAACGGAAGGATTGATCACATAGGCGGTGTCGGCCTTGCCCTGCCATCGATCCAGAATAAAGCGGCATAAGGTGGTTTTTCCCGTTCCCACCTCACCGGTAAGCAGGACGAATCCCATGCGCCCACGGATCGCATAATCCACTTTGTCGAGAATCTGGCGGTGGCAATCGGCATAGAAAAGAAAACCAGGATCCGGTGTAATGGAAAAGGGAGGCTCGGCAAGATGGTAGTAATCTTGATAGATCCGTACCGGCTGCTGTTCATGCCGTTCACCGGCCGTAGCCGCCGGTCCCGTTGGTGATTTTTGGTTCAATGGATTCGATTCCCTATCTTAAACACCATCGTATCCCTTTATTTTTCCCGGGCATCTCCCCAAATTATCGGTTTCCGCGTAGAGTTCTTTAATTCGTTTTTCAATATCTTATCGAAAACTTTCGAAATCAACCGGCGTCAACAACGATGGAGGAACAAAAAAGGGCGCAACACAGCGAGAAAGGATTTGGGGATCGGATCACGGGGGCAATGGTTTGTAAGCGTTCACAGGGCACCTCATCTGTTTTGTTCCCGGGCACTTGAAGTATAAATAGTACGTCGGCGTGCCCGGCGCCGCGCACCTGAGGCACCCTGTAAACGCTTACCGGCCAGCATTTTACAATCCGTTGGTCATCTCAACCCCGTGAACATGTACAATGGTTTCGGAAGGGTTGCGGAAGGCGTGTTCCGGTTAGTGATAGGGCGGCACCCACACCTGGTTTTCAGTGAAATGAATGCCGATGGTCATTTCTTCGGGTGTTTGATCCACCTGGGTGATACTGCCGGAAGCGGTTTGTTCACCGGCAATGCCCGGGAACGTACAGCGCAGGGTGATGATATCGCCAACGGCCAGCGGCGCCAGGTCATGCTCGCGTTGCCGGATGACACAGCGCGCACCGCTTTTGCTGATGTCGCGGATGATCGTGCCCGTGGAAATCCCCTTAGGCGTAATTTCGATCGTTGCCGATACGGAGCACTGAGTCCGCTTATGATCCCGAAGTTCAAACCGATTCACTTCCTCGGGCACCCGAATGCGCCACAGCAAAACGGGATTATTCATGATTTCAGTAAGAACGGAACGGAATTCGGCCATTGCGTCCACGTATTCATACCGGACCCGCAGGCGGTCGCCGACCGTTGCCTCAAGCATCGATTCATCGGCCAGGGGCACGATGATTAGCGCGCTATTATCCTCAGGACCGATGGACAGACCCGTGGTGATCTCCTTATCCCCGGTTTCATCGAAAAATCGCACCAGGGCGCCTCGAGGCAATGCAAACTCGCATTTTTCCATACCCATATCTTTTTCCTTTGTGTCTCGAGAATAGGTAAAAATGGATCGATCGGCGTCTTTACAGGACGCCTAGTACATATCGAATGACTTGTAAAGTGTCGTCGTCTATAGAAAAACAGGACCAATGGACGACATGATCGAATCTTTAGGGTCTAGAGCAGCCAGCCCTTCAGCCGACGTTGCCAATCACGCCCGTTCAGGGTGTTGGCCAATAAATTTTTGGTATACCTCGGCACCCAGCTTTTTTCGCAATGTTTTTTTTATGAGTCGAACGGGTAGCCCACCAATAGCCTTTTGAATGGGATTGATTTTTGATGGAAAAAAGTAATCCGCATCAAGCCAGCCCTTATTTTCCCAGTATTCATAATCAGCGGCAAACCGTGACTTATGCATCGTAATTTTTGTTTTGAGTTTATTAAAGAAAACGATATCGCCGATCCGAGGGGTAAATGGTTTCCGGGCTGTCATACATTGAAAGAACGCTGTTGCGGCCTTGTTAATTTTGGCCATAACATCATTTCGATACGGACCTGGTTCAGTAAAAGCGGATGCCAACACACCGATTTCCCCAACCAAATTAAAGCCCATCGATTTGACCGGGAATGCCAGATAATGCAATGTTTCTTTTAATCCGCTTAATTCGGTAGTACTCACAATGAGAGCGAACTTGTTATGAAAGCAGGGACGATGGAGATTGTAAGCCATGCGATCAAATAGGTTTTTTATTGAAGCGGTAACCGTGTGGACGTATACGGGAGAGACGAATATTACCCCGTCAGCATTCAGCATTTTTTCATGAATCATTGGAATGTCGTCCTTGAGTGGACAACGATCTTCTCCTTTTCGCATGCAGGTCAAACAACCGCGACAATATTCGATGTGATATTTTCTCAGAAACAGATATTCAAATTCCACATCTCCTATATCATGCATCTTTTTTTCTATCCGTTTTACCACGCGGTGGCTATCACCTTTTCTCGGGCTACCCGATATTACTAAGATCTTTTTCATGATTGTCGCCATATCCCCTTGTGGCTTCACTTGTCATATAGTGTTTAAGATAATGTTTTTGGCAAGGCCAGAGGAAGGAAGCTGTATAGTAATACCGCAACGACCGATAACGCAGTCTAAAAACATTATCTTGAATGCTATAGTAGCAGCCAACGTAAACGTAGAGTGCTTTATCCGTCGTGCCGCTATTCCATTACAACGAAAAACTTCATTTCAAGAGCGGTATACGGTCACCGATTCAACCGGCATCGTCTTCGAGGGGGCGATGCCGGTTGAAGTGCCCTATTCTTTTTGCACGTCGGCCTCGGTCTGTTTTTTGCGCAAAACATATCCGGTATCCGGCAAAATGTCTGCAAAGGCCTGCCCGTAGATCTCCCAGATGGTCGTGAAAAGCGCGGCGATGATGGGACCGATGATCACTCCCACGATGCCGAACATGACGATTCCGCCCAGGGTACCGAAGAAAATCATCAACTCGTGCATCTGGGTATCCTTACCCACCAGAATGGGCCGCAGCAGGTTGTCCAAGCTGCCGACCACCAGGGCACAGAAAACGGCCAGCAGGACAGCCTTGGCCACCGCACCGGTAAGGCCCAGGATTATGGCGGCCGGTATCCAAACAACGGCCGTACCGACACTGGGAATAATGGACAGCACCACCATGATCGTGCCCCAGAAAGCGGAACTGGGAATATCCACGGCCCAAAAGGCCATTCCGGCCAGACCGCCCTGGAGGATGCCGATCACGGCACTGCCCTTCAAGGTGGCACGGGTGACCGATGTAAAACGATCGAGCATCTGCTGTTCATCGTGATCCTCCAATGGCAGGTAATAAAGGATCCTCTCCAGCAGTTTTTCTCCATCCATGAGAAAAAAGTACATCGTGTAAAGCCAGATGAAGAGAATGAAGATAAAATTGGCCGCGCCCATGGCGGCGGAGGAAAGGTTGTTGATGATAAACTGGCTGACCCGGCCTACGGCCTCACCGGCCTTGCGGATGATCAGTTCGCTATGGGGGGCGATTTTTTCATAGTAAGGAATCGATGATAGATAGTCGGAAAGCAGGTTGGGTTGCTCGATCTGGGTCTTGACCCAGGGCATGACGGATTGACTGACCTTGATGGCCTGCCCGGTCACCACGCCGGTGAGGATGGCTAACGGCACGAGCACGATGAGGATAATCAGCACCAGGGTCAGCACCGAGGCCAGACTGCGCCGTCCGCCAAGCCACCCTTCGAGCCGCCGGTATGCGGGACGGGTCAGAGCGGCGAATATGCCGGCCAGAAAAATGGCCATCAAAAAAGATCGGATCATTGAAAGAAAGACGGAGGAGATAAAAACGACCAGTAACACGACCACGAATTTGTTCACGCTGTCATTAGTCATGATGTCTTCACCCCCATTATTCATTTTTTTTGTGTCGTCCATAAATGTCTTCCAGGCGGTTGATATCGTCCTCGCCGATGTACGACCCGGTTTGAACCTCGATGACTTCCAGTGGAATTTTGCCCGGATTCTCCAAACGGTGGGGTGTCCCCGCCGAGATATAGATGGAGTAGTCTTCCCTGAGAACGACATTTTCTTCCTTCTTGGTGACCAGGGCGCTTCCGCGAACCACGACCCAGTGTTCCGAGCGATTGAAATGCGTTTGCAGTGATAACGCCCCCCCCGGCTTGACCGTTAATCGGTTGACCTGGAAGCGATTACCGGCAACCAGTTGATCCACCGTTCCCCAGGGTCGATAGACCCGTTTGTGGGTGTGGGTCTCCGCCCGGCCCTTTGCCTTTAGCCGGTCCACCAAGCCTTTGACGTCCTGGACGCGGTCGCGGGGAGAGATCATCACCGCATCTGGCGTCTCGACGACGATATGATCCTTGAGCCCCACGGCGGCGATCAGGCGGCTTTCGGCGTGCAGATAAGAATCGTTGACATCGTGCAGAACCACATCGCCCTTGGCCACATTGTGGGCGGCGTCTTTTTCTCCCACCTGATAAAGCGCCTCCCACGATCCCAGGTCGTTCCACCCGGCCGCCATGGGGACCATGGCGCCGGCACTGGTCCGTTCCATGATGGCATAATCGATGGAATCGCTGGGGCTGGCAGCAAAAGACGCGTGGTCCAAGCGAAAGAAATCCAGGTCGGTCTTGCCCTTTTCTACGGCTTGGCGGCAGGCGGTGACAATCTCGGGAGCGAATTTCTCCAACGCCTCGATGGCTGCGGAGGCCAGGAACATGAACATGCCGCTGTTCCAACAATACGCTTTCGATGCCACATATCCCTCGGCGGTTTGGCGGTCCGGTTTTTCCACAAACGCGTCGATGGCCACGGCCGTCCCGTCCGCACCGGTCGATGTCAGCGGACGGCCCTTTTTGATGTAGCCATACCCCGTTTCAGGCTTATCGGGAACGATGCCGAAGGTGATCAGATGGCCGGACCGGGCGTAATCATAGCCGGTTTGCAGGGTTTGCCGGAACTTATCGGCGAACAGGATATGGTGGTCGGCAGGCAGAATCAAGAGCACCGGGTCCATACCGTTATTAAGCGCCCACAATGCCGCCACCGCCAGTGCCGGAGCGGTATTGCGACCCACCGGTTCAAGAATGATGGCACCGGGCGTCACATCGATCAAGCGAAGCTGCTCGGCGACCATGAACCGGTATTCATCATTGCAAATCACCACCGGATTCGCCGCATCGGGCAGCCCCTCAAGCCGCTTAACCGTATTCTGCAACATGGTGTTCTCATCCACCAGATTAATCAATTGCTTGGGATAGAGTGCCCGGGATAGCGGCCAGAGGCGCGTACCGCTGCCCCCGGCGAGGATGATGGGAAGAATCATGGTTATCCTCTGATCGGCCCACGCGCCGATGGTTGATGGTTGATCATTTGTATTTCGAGAGTTGTTTCCTGTGAGGAGTGGTTCATCGTTGAACGCATTCGCTGTCCACCGCTCACCGTTCACCGATTTTCCGTCAGCAATTCCTTGCGTAACAGATCCAGGGCTGCCATGGCAAAGATTTTCTTGTTCATCAACCGCTTGCCGAACCTGAAGGTGAAACGACGGCCAAGGGAACGGTCCGGGGCCGAGAAACCGATGCATACGGTACCCACCGGCTTGTCCGGCGTTCCGCCGTCCGGGCCGGCGATACCGCTGGTGGAAAGCCCGTAAGTGGCCCCCGATACCCGCCTGGCCCCCTCGGCCATCTCCCGGGCCGTTTCTTCGTGAACGGCACCGTATTGCTGGAGGGTCTCCGGTCGCACACCCAGCACCTTTATTTTGGCCGCGTTGGAATAGGTCACCCCACTGAAGAGAAAATAGCCCGAGCTTCCGGCCACATTGGTCAACCAGTTGGCCACGAGACCGCCGGTACAGCTCTCGGCCAGGGCAAGGGTGGCGCATTTTTCATTTAAAAGGCCACCGACCACGCCTTCCATGGCCTCCCCGTTTTCCGAAACCATGTGCCTTCCCAGGCGCGGCGCCGCCCATCGGCAGGCGTCATCCAGCCGGCGATCCAGGCGATCGGCGTCGGTATCCTGGCCGTAGAATTTGATTTGGATCAGGGGAAAATTGGCCCGCAGCCCCAACTTGATGCCCGGAATAGTCCTCTCCACATCGGCCATTTTCTCGCCGGCCAGCGATTCGGGAAGGCCAAAGGTGGTAATTGTCCTCACCCGCCGGTGCTCACCCGTATCGCCTTTAAGGGCATGGATATCGGGAATCACCTGATCGATCAGCATGCGTTTCATTTCGTAGGGGACGCCCGGCAGAAAATAAAACCGGCAGCGGCCGATCATCAGGACAAATCCAGGGGCCGTGCCAACCGGGTTGTGCAATACCTGGCAACCGCTGGGTAAAAGCGCCTGTTTACGGTTGGACTCGCTCATGGGACGATTGATCTTTTTGAAAAATCGGGTCACGTTTTCGAGGGCGTGCTCGTCCAGCATCAGCTGAACCTGTGCGGCCTCGGCAGCGGCTTGAGCGGAAAGGTCGTCGGTCGTGGGGCCCAGTCCGCCGGTGACAACGGCCAGGTCCGCTCGCGCGCCGATCTCGCGTAGCGTGGCAACCAGAATGGCCAGGTCATCCCCCACACTGGTATGGCGAACCACCGTGAGGCCATGCTGTTCGAGGCGCTCCGCGATATAGGCCGAATTGCTGTCCACCAATGCACCGCATCGGATCTCATCGCCAGTTGTGAGAATTTCAGCTTCCATGGATATCGATTCCCCATTAATGCGTTATTGTTCCTGGTGAGTTTCCAGGTTGGTCATAGGCTTGAGCGGAGAAGTCCTGAATGTCGACATTAGCGGCAGCGCAAGCACGGTGTCAACGATTCAATTGCGATGGCCGATGATTGACCTGTGCCAGTGCCACGCCTGTCGCTCTCTCAATCCATGGATTGTTATTGTTCACCAAGGATGATTGTTGTACAAAAAAAGTAAGCAATGACCACCACTGTTGGTTGACATCAAGAAAAATGCATCGCATCCGAAACATGACCAACTGATTTTAAAACACTGGCCTGGAAGCGTTTACAGGAGATGAAAGATGAGAGACGCACTAACGGCAAATATGAGCCACATGACGTATGGAATATACGTACTCACCACTCGGCACGAGGACACCATTAACGGCATGATCGCCTCTTGGGTAAGTCAAGTTTCTTATGATCCGCCCCTGGTCATGGTGGCCGTCCATCCCAACCGCTACTCCCACGGATTGATCGCCCAAAGCGGATTTTTTGCCCTGCACAGCCTGAACAATAATCAGAAAGATTTTCTGAAACGTTTCAAAGGGCCCGATCCGCTGGCCAAGTTTTCCGCATTGGCATGGCACGACGGTGTCACCGGCAGTCCGATTCTGGACGACTGTATCGGCTGTATGGAATGTCGGGTCATCCAGACCCTGTCCCCGGGAAACCACACCCTATTTATCGGGGAAGTCGTCGAGGCCGTATTTAATGGGGAAGAAACGCCGCTCAGCACACTGGATTATGAGGGATGCTATCTTGGCAAGCACTAAGGATGGAACCGCCGCACCCGCCGTTGCAGTGTTTTGAGCGCATCATCGGTCTGTTCACGGCCGTATCGCAGTGCCAGGTAGCGGGCCACAATATCACAGACCTCTGCTTCGAGAGCAGGATGACGCCGAATCACCGTTTGGGAAAAATCCCATGCCCCATGCCAAGGCGGCTTGACCGAGCCGATCCGGGACATTTTTTTCAGGAAACGGTGGTAGGCGATCAGCGCCTGGTCCTCGATGGTGGCAGATTTTGCTCGCCGTTGGCGCCGCAACAAATAAAATACGGCGATCATCAAGCCAAGCGGAACGAGTCCCCATCGCACCCCCGACCACCAGCGCGTCATGGTTTTGAGCAGGGCGATCTGATCCGCTGCGGAAAACCCCATGAACCACATGTTCCAGTGGATATTGACCGCTTCCCAAGTCAGGCGTGCGTGTTCGATCCAGCGGCTGAGCAAATGATCCCGGACGCGGTCTGACGCTCCGGGCAACCCGTCCACAAGGCCATCGATACCCCCGTCAATACGCTCGGGAGCCACTTCGGCGGTCGGATCTACTCGCACCCAGCCTTGCCCACCGAGCCATACCTCGCACCACACATGGGCATCGGCCTGGCGCACGGTCAGAAAATCTCCCCATCGATTCCACCGTCCGCCTTGATATCCTCCCACCATTCGCGCCGGCACCCCTGCCGATCGCATCAACACGGTAAAGGCACCGGCAAAATGCTCACAAAACCCATTGCGGCTCACAAAAAGAAAGTCATCCACGGCATCCCGCCCGAGTCGGTCCGGCCGCAGCGTATAGGTAAACCCTTGATGCCGAAAAAATTTCAACCCGGCATGGACCCGCGCCTCTGGTTTGGCATGGATCCGGGACAATTGGCGACCCAATGCCGCGGTGCGGGGATTCCTATCCGGCGGAAGTTGCAGATAGGGTTGACCCGGCGGGTCTGTCCCGTCCGGCCGATAATCCAGAATCGACATGGCCGTATAAACCAGCCGCTGCTGGATGGTCTGCTTGGCCCGTAGGGTATGATCATCCATGATCGTCGCCTTCGGCTCGGCCCTTATGGGCAGATCCAAGGCAAAGAGGTTTCGGTGTCCGTGGGGTTCAAGGATTACCTCGTAGCGGATGACCGTTTCACCATGGATGGTCCCCCGGCGGATGGATTGATGCCGAACAGGCGTCCAGGTCTCCCCATCGAAATCTTGAAAGACGATCCCTCTCCAATACCGCCGCCCGGGTTCGGGAGGGGCCGTGTCAAAGGTAACCGAAAAAGCGGGGGCATCCATCACCACCAACCGCGACACATCCCCCATCCGAATGGCACTGGAAAACCCGGTTCGCCCCTGCCGAATCCATGGTACGCCCAAGTAGTTGCCGCTGCTCCTTGGAAAAATGAGAAAAAGGATCGTCATCAGGGGAATCGCCGTAATAACCATGCGTGCCGAAAATTTCATCTGTGCATGAAGCGTATCATGGGGATGATTGACATGCATCAGCACGGCGGTGGTGACCCAGACCGACACGAACAAGTAGACGGTCATGGAAAGGTTTTCAAAGACAAACAGGCTGGTGATGACCAGGAAATAAGCCAGGAAAACCGTCACCATACTGTCCCGATAACCGCGCAGTTCGAGTGGTTTAATCCCGGCCATGACGGCTAACAAGGCGATGAAATCGCTGCCATCGAACCGCATGCCGGCCGACAGCAGAACCAGGCCAAATCCCACACAAAAGATGATGATACGGGCTGCCCGCGATGGTATCGGTGAATTGGAAGGCCCCCTGATCAGCGAATACCCCCATAACCCCAGGCACCAGAGAATGACCCACCAAGGCAGCGCAAAAACCAGTGGCCCCAGGGCAACACCAAGCGCGAGAATCAATGGACGAATGGATTGCGCCGGCATGGTTTACTGCCTGCCATAAAAGGCCAGCGCCCGCAGACAACGGTCCCGATGGGCCTTTCCACGGTCGGGAGCAATAACATGGCCGTTGAGTTTGAGGCCCACACTCAGCCGATGGCGATGGGCCCTTAGCACATGAAAACAAAGAATAGACAGTTTATGTTCCACATCACCGAGTTGGATCCGTTGGATATCCAACAGGGTCCCTGCGTTGGCCCGCCCGGCAAACTGCTTGACAAATAGCCCGCGTCCTCTGGAATAGGCCTGCCAATGAATCCGCTGGGGAGGGTCTCCCGGTTGGTAGGCAGTCAGTCCCATGAAATCGTCGGTGCCCATGCCCCCTAGTATATCGTCCTCACCGCGATCCGTTGGGCGCTCGATGCCCGGCGCCGGCCCGGTCAAGGGGTGGGGGTAGACGACTTCACGTACATTCGTGTTGATCCGTGACCAGGCGCGAAACAGGCCCAGCGGGTAGTCGCAGGCAATGTGCAGCCGTGGCGGCGAAAACCACCCCCGGTGGCCGGTTTGCACGGGGATTTGTACTGGTGTCCGTTTTTCGGCAGTAAGATTGACGGCAACCACAGGATCGGAGTGGAACGTCCAACGCAATCCGCGACGCGGTCGCTTTGTGTCGGCCACCGTGACTGCCACGGTCATGAATTCACCGGCGAATACCGGTGCCGTGCTCACCCCGATGAGTCGTAATCCATAGAGCATGCCATAGGTGTGTAGCAATGCCGTGAAACCCAGACTGCCCAGCAAGAAAGTAAGCAGAAACCCCAGGTTGTTATGGTAATTGATCGATCCGATCAGCATGGCCGCCACCCCCGTCAGATACAACCAACCATAACCGGTGGGCAGAATATAGATATTGCGCAGCCCGAGAGTGACGGGAATCGTGGGGTTGCCAGCGACGATGCGCCCAATACGGTCAGAGATAAAGCCGGTCACGGGACGGGAACGTTTTCAAATAAGGTTTTCAAACGCTGACCAGGGATCTCCGCCAGATCATCGCGGGATCGAAGACGGTGACCGGTTACACTGACCATCACGGCCTGCAGGTCCTCCGGCAATACATGATCCCGACCGCTGATAAGTGCCCAGGATTTGGCCGCGCGCATCAATGCCAGGCCCGCACGTGGGCTCAGTCCCATGAGAAAATGCCCGGCGTTTCGGGAAAAATCGATCAAATCCTGCAAATATTCCAGAAACGCATCGGCCGCATGCACCTGTTCCACCTGCGCTTGAAATGCCAACACGTCGGCTGGCGTCAAACATTGGGTCAACTGATCGAATGTCTGGTGAGTCGAGCGGTTCCCTCCCAGCAATTGACGTTCCGCCTGTCGATCCGGATATCCCAGCTCGATGCGCATGAGAAAACGGTCCAATTGGGATTCGGGCAGCGGAAACGTTCCCGATAACTCCAAGGGATTCTGGGTGGCGATGACAAAAAACGGGGTGGACAACTGACGGGTCTTGCCATCGATGGAGACCTGACCTTCCTCCATGGCCTCAAGCAAGGCACTTTGCGTCTTGGGTGTCGCTCGGTTGATCTCGTCGGCTAAAAGCACCTGGGTGAATACCGGTCCTGGATGAAAGACGAAGCTGCCGGTGTTCTGATCAAAAATGGCACTGCCCAGGATATCACCGGGCAGCATGTCACTGGTAAACTGAACCCGCCTGAAATCCAGCCCCAGGGAACGAGATAGCACCTTGGCCAACGTGGTTTTCCCGATTCCCGGAATATCTTCGATGAGCAGATGCCCACCGGCCAACAGGCAGGTCAGGGCCATGCGGATCTGATCGGTTTTGCCTAACACGACTTGGCCGATCTGATCGACAATGGTTTCGAATTTTGAATGCATCTCCATGATAAAGCCGCCAGATTGAAAAGAGGTACAATTGATTCTTGGTCTCAGGACTTCCCAACCCTTCTTCGGATCTGAAATCTGAGCGCCTGGTTGTAATCGCGCAATGGTTATTTCATCGCTACCATCACTATCGCCCCTTTCCAGCAGTCCTATAGTCCGTTGGCAAGCCGAGGCGGAAAAGAATCTTACTTCCGTCTTTTCGCTAAAGATGTCGGTGAAAAGAACGAAAATAAATTCAATATACGCTGAAGGCTTCGTATGCGGTTCGATATCGGTATGGGTGTGCTTTCTCTCTCCATGGCGGTGTGCAATCACGCACCCGCATGCCTCAAGACGTCATGGCCAGTGATCAAACGGTTGTTACGAAGCGATGCAATGGCTCAAGGGTCACGGCAAATTACCCTCGAGTTAACATTAACCCGTTCAATGTTCGCAATCCACATGAAGGAGGACGCCATGAAATGGAAGGATCTGGCGATTTGGAAAAAATTAGCCATCGCTTTTGGCACCCTGCTCTTGCTGCTGATCATCAGCGCTGCCATCAGTTTCAAGGGCATCAACGCCATCATCGATCAAAACCAGCATTCCCAGGATGCCGATATGATCCACAAACTGTTTTCAGAAAAAATTCTGGATCACTACCGCTGGTTGGCTGCCGTAGATCGGGTGCTGATGGAAGGGAAAGGAAGCCGTCTGAACGTCCAAACCGATGATCACCGCTGCGAACTGGGCAAATGGCTCTACAGCGATGAACGCAGAAAAGCCGAGGCGGTCTTTCCCGGCTTGGCACCATTGCTCGCCCAATTGGAAGTCCCCCATGCCCGATTGCATGCCTCGGCCAAACAGATAGACACCGTGCTGGCCACGCGGGGACGAGCAGACGATGAAACGGTCAATGCGAAAGCCATCGCGGTCCATCACATGCAGACCCTGGTGGCGATGAAGGCCGTAGGCACGATCATGGCGGAGATCAATCAACTGCTTGAGCATGAATCGCAAAAGGCCGCCGAACGACTATTGCACACCAGCCATACGACAGAGACCGAAGTGATCTTCATTGCCGCAGTGGCATTGGTGGTGGGGCTTGCGTTCAGTTTTTTCATGACCCGCTACATCACGACACGCATGGCCAAACTGACCGATTTTTCCTTTCAAATGGCAGACGGTGATTTTACCGGGCGCTTGGACATCGACCAGCAGGATGAAATCGGCAGACTGGCCGCATCGCTGAAAAAGACCCAGACCGATCTAAGCCGCATGTTCGGCACCACCATCGAAGAGGTCGTCAGCCTCTCCTCTTCTTCGAATTCACTGTTCGGCGTTTCGCAACAATTGGCAGCGGGTGCCGATGACATGACCGGCCGTTCCAACACCGTGGCCGCCGCCGCAGAAGAAATGAGCAGTAACATGAACTCGGTGGCGGCCGCCAGTGAACAAGCCTCCACCAATATCACCATGGTGGCCACGGCCGCCGAAGAAATGACCGCCACGGTCCGGGAAATCGCCGGAAACTCGGAGAAGGGACGGGTCATCACCAACGAGGCCGTGGCCAAGGCTGAACGCGCATCGGCTAAAGTGAATGAACTGGGTAGCGCGGCCACCCAGATCAGCAAAGTGACTGAAGTGATCACCGAAATCTCCGAACAAACCAATCTCCTGGCCCTCAACGCCACCATCGAGGCCGCCCGGGCCGGCGAGGCCGGCAAGGGGTTCGCCGTGGTAGCCAATGAAATCAAGGAACTGGCCAAGCAGACCGCCGGCGCCACCCAGGATATCAAGGCCAAGGTGGAAGGCATTCAGAATACCACCTCATCGACGGTCACGGAAATCGAAGAAATCAGTCAGGTCATTCGCAATGTGGACGAGATCGTTTCATCCATCGCCACGGCAGTCGAACAACAGGCTGCCACGACGCAGGAAATCGCCGAGAATGTGGCCCAGGCATCCCAAGGCATCACCGAAGTCAACCAAAACGTTGCCCAAAGCTCGGCCGTGGCTGCCGAGATTGCCCAGGATATCGCCCATGTGAGTCACATTTCGGGTGAGATCAATGACTCCAGCAACCGTGTCAGCGGCGATGCCGGTAATCTGAATTCGGCCTCCGGACGGATCAAAGAGATGCTCCAGTGTTTTAAAATCGATGAGGCAGCGATGACAATGGCTCAAACCGCATTTTCGGAATCCGATGTCCCGGACTTGATTCGCTGGGATGCCAGCATTCAAATGGATATCCGCTCAGTCGACCAGCAACACCGACGCTTGGTGGACCTGATCAATAAACTAAAC
The DNA here is from genome assembly GCA_963674765.1 of uncultured Desulfosarcina sp. Classification (GTDB taxonomy): domain Bacteria; phylum Desulfobacterota; class Desulfobacteria; order Desulfobacterales; family Desulfosarcinaceae; genus Desulfosarcina. The sequence continues at coordinate 7,108,588 of OY771548.1, forward strand.
CGGGCCATGAAATCGAGAAAGAGCCGGAAGGTTTTGGCAGACGTGTTTACCGAACTGATCGACTACACCAAACAGCACTTCGGTGATGAAGAGACATTGATGCGCCAACACGGATATGAGGGACTTGGTGATCAGGAGGTCCAGCACAAGCACTTTGTTGCCAAAATGAAAGACCTGCACCCACAGGTGAAGGGTGGCAATGCCATGATCACCATGGATCTGATGGAATTTCTCAAGGATTGGCTGGTCAAGCACATCAAGGGAACGGACAAGAAATACCAGGCATTTTTCAAATCCAAGGGGGTTGCTTAGCAAGCAAGCAAGGCTGAAAGACGCAATGGGGCTATCTTTCAGCCTTGTTTGGATCCAGGCGGCATCGATCACGTCGCACGGTTTATTGTCCGGGAACGTGGGGTACTTCAATGCCCCACCACCCCTGTTCAATGGCTTTCTGGGTGTCTTCGTCAGTCGGGTTGCGGTAGCCAAACCAGCTGAATTTCATGTGATCCCAGTTTTTATAGAAGGTATCATGCTGAAGAAATTCACTGTTGGCAACGGAATGACTGCAACCGGCAAGCATCACTACGGCAATGATCAATAAAAGACCTTTTTTCATATCCTCTTCCTCCATATTCGAGTTGGCGCCAATCGGAATCGCTATCGGATTCCCTGATTATGATTTTATGTTGTTCGTATGAAATGTCAAGATTGCCTTTTTGTATTCAGCGGATTGTCAAAAAATGACATTCCCACCGATACCCAGGCATTACAATGATAAGTGTTCGATATTTTATCTTTTTTAAAAAATTAAAAATGGCATCAAGATTGCTTCTCTGCGTACTGATACGAAATGTTCGAAACCGAATTCAAGGGTTGTATATGCACCATCTCATCCAGACGTTGATTACCGGCAGGCATCGGGTCGCTCTTTTCCTGATCGGAATGTTGGTTATTGGCTGTACTTACCCGTCTGAACGACACCATCCACAATTTCCAACCCAACGCCAAACCATGTCCGTGCTGCTGGTTGTGCCCCCTGAAATCCGTATTTTTGAACAACTGGCCGACGGGGGGCGACGATATCAAGAAAGCCAGAGCCGAGCCGCCCAAAACGAGGTCCAGACATCGATCGTCCAAGCATTACGGAACCATGCCTTCGGTGTTCGGACGGTGGAAACCGTTCACGCGCTTCCGACGGAGATGGATGAAGTAAGCAGACTGTTCAGGTCGGTTAATCGTTCGATTCAACTTCATACCTACGGCCCCCAGGTCTATCCGGCCAAATTGGACACGTTTGAGTACAGTGTTGGATCTGTCGATGCACTTCTTAGGACTGCGGGTGCAGATGGACTGGTCTTGGCCATCGGGCATCAAACCGGTTCCCAAAAGCCCAATGAGAACTGGTTCAGTCTGGCAGTGATCGAACCGCAAGGCAGTATCATCTGGTATAACCTGACGGGAATGCCTGGCCGTTTCGATTTTCACAACCCAACGACGATGGCGTCGCTAGTCGCTGAAACCATGCGCAATTTCTGGGAGCAAGCACCATGAAGATATATCGCTGGGCAACCCTGTGGCTAGTTCTGGCAATGGCGTGTCCCCTCCCATTGCACGCGCTGGGGCTTACGGAATCGTCACCCACTGACAGCCGCCTTTGGCGCCTCGCCGAATTGGAGCAAGAGACCTTGGCACAACGTGAGGTTTTGCTGCATGACATCGGCATGACTAAGTGCCTGCAAACCGTAAGCATGCATTTGTGGCAACAAATAGCCACCGATTTGCGGGCACCGGTGGTTAACGTAAGGATCAGCCCGCTGGCCAATGCGGTTACCTACCCGAATGGATACATCCTGCTGACGACTGGCATGCTCGGACAAATCGAAAACGAAGACCAGCTGGCCATCATCCTCGCCCATGAAATCATTCATTACGCACGACAACACGCCACCGAATTATACCATGCCCTCCCGGTTTCAGATCCAATGCGCCGTGAACGATCGGGCCAACCCCGCCCCAGGGTTACCGAGGCAGACGTGGAGCAAAGGGTGAATGCGTCTGAAAATCAAGCCGATACAGAAGGATTGGCGATTTTCAGGGCCGCCGGATATTGCGAACGGGAAATACTTAACCTCATGTCGACGATGATCGATCACATGCGAGTCCAGGGGCCGTCCAAGAGGCTGGATGACATGGTGGCCAGAAAGGGGCGCATGCAAGCGATGATCAACCGGAAGGTCAACTCAGCGACCTGCCCCTCAACGGCGGATGATGCTCGACATTTCCGCGCCCGCTGCATCGCGCCGGCCCTGATGGCCAACGTACAGATCGCCATCCGACATGGTGATTGGGATGTGGCGGATGGCTGCCTGATGAAATACATCGCCATCAAGCCGGATGACGCGCAGGCCTATTATATGCAGGGGGAGATCATCCGCCGGCGCGATGACAACGATGACGATCATCAAAGCATGGCCTGTTACCAAGAGGCGCTGAAAAGAAATCCGCAATTCCCGCTGGTTCACCGAGCACTCGGAGAACTGCACTTCAAAGCCGGTCAATACCGGCTGGCGAGACCCTATTTTGAAACATTTTTGAGTTTATCTCCCCAGGATGAATCCAGACCCTTTATCGAAGGATACTTGCATCAATGTCAAAACTAGGCCTGCGGAAAACAATCTATTGGCTGTGGCTGGTCATGGGCCTATCAATGCTATCCGGATGTGCCGGCGTTTGGGAACAAGCACCTGGTCAGTGGAATTCCCCAATGTGGTCATTGACCCCGCCAGACGGTTGGATGCACCTGAGCACGGTGGATTCGGACATGTTTTCAAAGGATGGTCCCTATTTGGAATACATCCTCGTTCAATCCCGACCATTGGACCAGGCATTTCGTTATACCAGACAGAAGTTGAGTGCAAGGATGCTGCCCCATGAAGCCGCACGACTGATCATAGACAACATGCGGTCGGATCGGTTCATCCACCATTTCCGACTCCTGTCCTGCGAGCCGGCAATGGTTGGGGGCTATTCCGGATTCAAACTGACCTATACCTACCGTGATCAAATGGGGGTAGCCATTCAATCCCTGTATTATGGTGTCATCCTACGGGACATGTACTTTCATCTGCGTTACTCGGCGGCCCAGCGGTATTATTTTGAAAGCCATCTGCCGGCATTTGAGCGGGCCATGCAAAGCCTTCGTTTCGTCTCCGATCCAAAACCAATGGCTACGGGCAGCCAGGCATCACAAACGGCCGTCAGCCACAACACGCGTGGTTGATGTCAGGCATCCCGCCTCATTTGATCATTTCCCTTAGCAGTCGTATCTCTTCGGCCCACCGGTTGGCGTCGGGGGTTTCCAGAATCATCGGTATGTCATCGAAACGGGTATCGTTCATAATCATCCGGAAGGCCTCGATTCCCAATGTGCCTTCCCCGATTCGCTCATGACGGTCCACGCGACTACCCAATGTTTTTTTGGCATCATTTAAATGCACCCCTTTTAGATAGGATAACCCCACCACGGCATCGAATTGCGCAAGGGTGGCGGTATACCCATCTGGGGTCGCTAAATCATAGCCGGCAGTGAAGGCATGGCAGGTGTCCAGGCAAACCCCGACTCGGGACCGGTCTTCAACCATTTCGATAATGACCGCCAGGTGCTCGAACCGGTGGCCCAGGTTGGTGCCCTGGCCGGCGGTATTTTCGATCACCGCAATCACACCGTGCGTTTGCGCCAGGGCCAAATTGATGGACTCGGCGATGCGTGCCAGGCATTCCTTTTCACCGATTTTCCTTAGATGACTGCCCGGATGAAAGTTGAGATATTTTAATCCCAATTGCTCACAGCGCCGCATCTCATCGACGAATGCCGTGCGAGATTTTTCAAGCCCGGCATTGTCGGGGTGTCCCAAATTGATCAGATAACTGTCGTGGGGCAGGATTTGGTCGGGCGTGTATGCGGCGGCAGCGCAATTATCCTTGAACCGGCGGATCGATTCTTCGGTGAGGGGCTTTGCCGCCCACTGGCGTTGGTTCTTGGTAAACAGAGCAAACGCCGTGGCGCCGATCGTTCGGGCATTCAAGGGTGCATTTTCCACGCCGCCGGCGGTGCTCACATGAGCGCCGATGTATTTCATGGCATTTCCCTATACGCATTTGCGGTGAGCGACGACCTCGGCCGCCACGATATTGCAGGTTTTCGACTGATCATCGAAGACGATGACGGCCTGCCCCGTATCGAGCTGGCGGCGCACCATGGCCATATTCTCCTCCAGCGAGCCGCGGGTGTAGCCCGAATCGGTGCCGTCCCGGGTGACGAATTCCTGGATCACGCCGCTGAGCGCTTCGGGGCTCAGCTCGCGGTGGGGAATAATGAGCAGGTTGTCATCCATTTAAGAACGTTCCTTCAGCCCTTTGATGAAACGCACAGGATCGTCCGAGCGCACGATGCTCTCGCCCACCAAAAAATTATAGATCCCTGCTTTCAGGTTTTCCACGATATCGTCCGGCCCGCCGATTCCCGAGGCGGCCACCGGCACCTGTCCGGAAGAAAGGCGAGACACCAGATCCATGGCCACGTTAAGATCCGTATCGAAAGTGCTCAGATTGCGATTGTTGATCCCCACCAGCCGGACGCCCATGTCGGCTACCACGGCTGCGTCCTCGGAAGTGTGGATCTCGACCAGGGCATCCATGCCCAACTCTCGGCAGAGCTTGTAGAGCGATCCCAACTTTTCAGGCTTTAAAATACGGGTGATGAGCAGAATCGCGTCCGCCCCCATGGCCGCCGCCTCATAGACCTGATAATCGCTGATGATGAATTCTTTTCTCAATATCGGCAACCTGCAGGCCGCCCTCGCCGCCCGCAAATCTTCCAGGCTACCCTTGAAAAAGGATTCATCGGTCAACACGGAAATCGCCGCCGCCCCGCCCTCTTCATACTGCCTGGCGGTGCTGGCGGCATCCAGGTTCGGGCAGATATCGCCCTTGGAGGGCGAGGCGCGCTTTATCTCGGCGATAATATTTACACCGGTGGTATCCGGCCGGCAAAGGTTTTCGTAAAAGGGCCGGAAATCCGCTCGCTGGCGGGCTCTTTCCACCAGTTTATCCTCGGAAATACGTTTTTTTGCCTTTTGGATGTCCTGCCGCTTGTGATCGACGATACGCGTTAAAAAATCGGTTTTCATAAGTATTCCAAAGCCAGTGTTCTTTCAAAAATAGGCAAATGTGATCGAGACCAAGGCGCGTGAAAAATTTAACCGGAGGCGCCCGAAGGAAGTGCCCTTGGGGTGCATAGGATTGATATCCCGCGGATTAAATTTAGAGCACAACGCCGATATCGGGCAAATTGGCCATTTATGGAGGACACTGGCTATCCGTTATCGCGGGTATAGGCGACCAGAGCCTCTAGTTTGTCCGTGGCCTTCCCCTCGTCGATGGATGCCGCGGCCATGGCGATGCCCGTTTTCAAATCCGAGGCTTTCTGGCAGGCCACCAGGGCCGCGGCACTATTGAGCAACACGACATTCCGCCGGGGACCGTTTTGACCATCCAGGATGCTGCGGGTAATGGCGGCATTCTCCTCGGGACCACCGCCGGTCATGGTTTTCGGCGCGGCCAGTTCGCCAAAATACTGTTCGGGATAGATGTCATAGGTCCGGATCACGCCGTCTTCCAGCTGGGACACGCGGGTGGGTGCACAAACGGATATTTCATCCAGACCGTCATGGCCATGGACCACAAAGGCGCTTTTGGAGCCAAGCAGTCGCAAGGCCTCGGCGAACATTTCGGTGAGCTGAGGAGCATACACGCCGATTAACTGGCAGTTGGCCCCGGCCGGATTGGTTAGCGGCCCCAACATGTTGAAAATGCTTCGCAGGCCCACTTCGGTGCGCGCCTTGGCGGCAAAACGCATGGCGCTGTGGTATAGCGGGGCGAACAGAAAACCGATGCCAATGGCTTGTACCGCCTCCTCGACCACCTCGGGAGCGGTATCCAATTTAACCCCCAGCTGTTCCAGCACATCGGCACTGCCGCATTTGGAAGACACACTGCGATTGCCGTGTTTGGCCACGGTCACCCCGCAGCCCGCCACGACAAAGGCCGTGGTGGTAGAAATGTTAAAGGTCTTGAGCCCGTCACCGCCAGTGCCGACAGTATCCACCACCGGCGATGTGGCTACCTGGATGCGGTGCGCCTTCTTGCGCATGGCCTGGGCCGCGCCAACCAACTCGGTAAATGTCTCGCCCTTGGTCGCCAGGGCGGCCATCATGGCACCCACTTGGGCATCGGTGGCCTTGCCATCGAAAATTTCAGTCATCATCTCGGCCATCTGGGCTTCACTCAAATCCGTTCGGCTGATGATCGTTGCCAGGTGTTCTTTGAACATGATCCGACGTCTCCTTTTTCAACGGTTGAGATAATCTTATGTCTGTTCATTCCCTTATCGGTCAGGCAGACGCCATCACACGCTCGGGAATCATTTTCAAGAAATTGCGCAGCAATCGCTTGCCAACCGGTGTCATGATCGATTCGGGATGAAATTGAATGCCTTCGGTTGGATGCTGACGATGCCGGATGCCCATGATCTCACCATCATCGGCGGTGGCAGTCGTCTCCAGACACGTGGGCAGGCTCTCCCGATCGACGGCCAGGCTATGGTAGCGCATGGCCTGAAAGCCAGACTTGATGCCCTGAAAAACGCCTTTGCCATCGCTGGCGATGATTGATGTCTTGCCATGCATCAGACACTTTGCCGGAACGATGCTGGCACCGAAGGCATGGGCGATGGACTGATGCCCCAGGCACACCCCCAAAATGGGCAGGCTGCCGGAAAAATGGCGAATGGTTTCAAGCGATACACCGGCGGATTCGGGTCTCCCCGGTCCTGGGGAGATGACGATCGCCTGGGGTGCCATGGTCTCGATCTCCGATAGGGTGATCATGTCGTTGCGCCTCACCTCGACCCCTTCTCCAATCTGCCTCAGGTATTGAACCAGATTATAGGTAAAAGAGTCGTAATTATCGATCATCAGTATCATGATGTTACCGTTTCCTCCTCACCAATCAGCTCCAGGGCCCGCTGAATGGCCATGGCTTTGTTGATGGTTTCCATGCGTTCGGTTTCGGGGTCCGAGTCGGCGACGATTCCCGCCCCCGCCCTGACGGTGAGGACCCCGTCTTGGATGCAAGCGGTTCTGATGGTGATGGCCAGGTCCATGTTGCCACTGAACGATACATAGCCGACGGCGCCGCCATAGGGCCCCCGGGGACGTTGTTCCAGCTCATCGATGATCTCCATGGCCCGCACTTTGGGCGCACCGGAGAGCGTACCGGCGGGAAACGATGCCCGTAAAAGATCCCAGGCATCGTAATCGTCTTCCAAATCACAGTTAATATTGGAAACCAAGTGCATGACATGGGAATAGCGCTCCACCACCATCAGGTCGGTTACCTGAACCGTACCGGTGCGCGCGACGCGGCCCAGATCGTTTCGTCCCAGATCCACCAGCATCAAGTGCTCGGCTCTTTCCTTCTCATCGGCCAGCAGTTCGGCGGCCAATGCGCGATCTTTCTGCTCCGTGTCTCCCCGGGGACGGGTCCCGGCAATGGGGCGCAAAGTGGCCACACGGTTTTCCAATCGCACCATGGTTTCCGGTGACGATCCCACCAATACCGTCTCGTCAAAATGGAAGAAGTAAAGGTAAGGCGAAGGATTCACATAGCGCTGGGCCCGGTAGACCGAAATGACATCCTCGGGTGCCGGGCATTGAAACGGCTGTGAAATCACGGCCTGAATGATATCACCGCACTGGATGTAGTCCTTCACCGAACGAACCTGGGATCTGAAGGTCTGGGCATCCAATAGAGGCCCAAGCGTCGGCGACGGCCCATGGTTTGCATAGGCGTCATCGACGATGGGGACCGCCATGCGTTGTTGCATGGCGCCCAGCCGCGCCAGGGCATCATCGTAGGCCGCATCCGGTCCCCCATCGTCGGTAAAGGCGATGGCGACCATGATCAAGGTGTTGCGGATGTTATCGAAAATCAGCAGTTCGTCGCAGATGATAAAGTGGGCCAGGGGTGTATCGGCCGACAAACGGTTGGGTATACGCTCGAAAAAAGAAACCATTTCATAGGTCAAATACCCCACCAACCCCCCCCAGAAACGGGGCAAGCCAGCCATTTCTGGTGGATTGAAGCGCCCCATGAACGTCTTAAGAGCACGCAACGGGTCGTTGTCATGGGGTATTTTTGTTTCCTTGCCATTCTCGGCAATGGTTACCCGATCGGCAAACACCTTGACGTGGGCGCGGGCGGAAGTCCCCAGAAAACTATAACGTCCCCATTTTTCGCCCCCTTCCACGCTTTCCAGCAAAAAGAGGGGGGCCCGTGATCGCTGGTCGCTATCGGTATAGCACTTTTTCAACAGCGAAACGGGAGTTTCCATGTCGGCCAGAATCTCCCGGCATACCGGGATCACATTATGGCTGTCGGCCAGGGTGGCAAACTTTTGCCTGTCGGGAAATTCTCTCAATTTCATCGGCATCCTCTTGTCCATAAAAAAAGGTCGTGTTGATTTCCACGACCCGGCAACCTGCCATCGCGGACATCTGACGTATGCCCGCGATCTTTGTTTTTAAATGCGCTTGGGATCAATCAACCCCGGCGGGCGGTCAAACGGGTCCATGGCCACCACCGCCACCATTGCGGTTCGGTTCTGAATACCCATGTAAACACCCTTTTCGTACGCATGTTACATTCTCCCATAGCAAACTGGCTATTATGTGTAGGGACTTTTAATGCGGGTGTCAAGCATTATTTGTTCCTATCTATAGAAACACGACCTTATTCCACCCGTTTAAGACAATAGCGTGGCAAAGAAATTGCTGGGCAAATCATATCTAAGCGCTTAGTTCGAAAAACTATTTCAGCATTTTAACCGACTATTCGGCAACCCATTGTTTTTTTTGAGATTATTAGGCTTATTAATATTACCTTCGATTTGCCTACAAAATAACCGTGCACAAAAGGTAACTCGGCGTGCAATAATTGCATACACGGCTGATTAACGATCCAGCATGAGGTGCGGCTTGAATCAAAAAATTAACATCTTGGTGGTTGAAGACGATCCCAATGTATCTATCGTGCTAACCGCCCGACTGGAAAGCTTGGGTTATCAGGTGTGCGCGACGGCCGAGACCGGACTGGACGCCATTCGCGCTTTCCGGCAGCACCAGCCCGATCTGATTACCATGGATATTCTGCTCAAGGGTAGTATGAATGGAATCGAGGCGGCGGCGGAAATCGCCAACCAGTCGGACGTTCCGATTATTTTCATGACCTGTCTTGCCGATCAGGCCATATTCGATCAGGCCATTAAGACCAATCCCTATGGGTACATAGTAAAACCATATGATATCAATGAATTGCGGTCATCCATCGACATTGCCGTGGTAAAACACCGTGCCTCCCACTCTCAAAAAATGCTGATCGCGCGCCTGCAAAAAGCGCTTGACGAGGTGAAAACCTTGAGCGGATTACTCCCCATCTGCGCCGCCTGCAAGCGAATCCGCAACAATGAAAATGGCAGTTGGCAGCCGATCGAAGACTATATCGCCGATCATTCCGATGCGGATTTCACCCACGGGATTTGCCCTGACTGTGCCAACCGGCTCTACCCCGAATTATTTCGAAAAAAAGGACAACGGCTGAAAACCCGGTGAATCGCCCACGCACCGATCACAAGCGATGAACGGTCGGCTTGTCATCGACGTTGATATCGATGCCCACCGTGTCATTGGTTTTGAATCCTACCCGCTTGAACTCACCCACCACCGCATCGTGGTGGTCCACATGCCAGTACACGCTCCATAGGGGGTTACGAACGGTATCGATACCGTAAGCATCATGGCTGCAAAGGTTAATGCGCAGCTTGTCCTTGGCAATGAGGGTGTCGGCTTCCGAGAGGAAAATATCAATCTGGTATAGATTATTGTGCAGGGCCTTGGAAAGCTCCGCCTGTAATTCGGGCATATCGTCAAGATAATGGTTGGCAATTTGATAAAGATCGACCGGGTCCTGAATGGCCAGCCCGAGCACGGCATAACGCTGGTGACGCAAGGCAAAGTCTTCGAACTCCGCTTGGTATGCCTTAATGGAATCGAGAATATGGTCGATGCTGGATTTGCTGCTCGTGTTGTTGCATTCGCAGACCAGCTCTTCACACTGGGAGATAATATTGATGTAAAAGGATTTGTTGTCCATCACGTACAAGGGGCGCTCTCGATAGTTGCGCCGCTTACGAATCCGGCGAACCCCGTCCAACATGATCGAATGATGGCTATCTTTCTCTTCGAGGATATCGATATTGGCAATATCCTTGGCCTGCACGACATGGATGCCGCCGTCCGCCGAGATGATGTACTCGATTTCACAACGAAATCCAAGATAATCCTGGATATCTTTGGATAGCTGAACCAGACGCCGGTCGTGGGGCGTCCGGGTGATATAGGGTTCGCTCTGCACCTTATGAATCCGATCCCGACAGTAACCAAATTCCCATTGGCCGCAAATTATTTTGGCCATCACGCTGGAACCGTCGATGAACGGCATGACAATCACCCCCATCTGTTCCAAATCCAAGGTCGGGGCATGATTGAAATGCTGCTGCCGTGTGATGCTGAGGCGTTTGCTGGTATTGGCCAATTTGATCATTTTACGGCGCGCGTAACAGATACCACCGATATCGGCGTAGGTTTCTAGTGAATCAAAGGTGCCGCCTTTGAAGTGATGCTCATCCGGATGGGCACTGCGAGCGATCACCTTGAAGCTATCGCGGTGTTTTTCCAAGAATGATTCCAGCGCATTGAAATCATTGGTGTCGAATTGGTTGGAGGGCACAAAAATGAAATCCGGGACAGCAAAGCCGCCCTGTTTGAGTCTTTCAAGCAGTTCCGCCTTTTCAGGAAGGGCACTGACCATGATTGTTTTCCTTATCGCGCATCTGAGCGGCTCTAATTATCGGGTTTTCTTTGGTATGCGGTAGCCATTTTTATTATTGACATATTCGATCAAAATCTTTAGTTTAAACCGACCGAATACTCGGTCGGTTTAAACTAAAGGTAGCATATGTCAAAACGGAATGCAATTCTTGCCACTGCCACCCGGCTATTTTCCCGCAACGGATTTCAGGGAACGGCCATGGCGGAATTGTCCGCGCGCACCGGCGCGGCCACCGGTACGATCTTTCATCACTTTAAGAATAAGGAAGACCTGTTTCTGCATGTCTTGAAGAATGCCCGCAATAGCATTTTAAACGCCTTTGATGATCTTCACGATGACCCCGGCGGTGGCAATGGCATGGAGCGGGTCATCGCGGTAATCGTCCGCTACCTTAACCTGGCCGGCACGATGGAAGATCAATTTCTAATTTTGCACCGGCATTTTCCCTACCAAATGGCCGACACCAGCCCAGTGTGCCGTAGTCATCTAGAATCGATTTATATCGGTCTTTTGGATATTTTCGAAATCGGCATTACGCAAGGGATTCGAGATGGATCGGTAACCGTTGACGACCCACGTAAGACGGCGATGATTCTTTTTGCCATGGTGGATGGCATCGCCCGCCTCAACACGTATCGGGTGTATAATGCCGGCACCCTTTTCGAAAATCTGATAACCAGTTGCCGCAACATGCTCACCAAAGGCCAGTGACGCCCATGTCTCGCCCCTCGCCATCCATATCGGTCAGACGCCTCTTTTCCCAACTGCTACCTATTACGGAGTGGTTTCCCGGATATGGCGCTCGCCATCTCAAGGCCGATCTTTTTGCCGGTCTGACCGTGGCCCTGGTGCTAATTCCGCAATCCATGGCTTACGCCCAGTTGGCCGGGCTGCCGGCGTATTATGGTCTGTACGCCGCATTTCTGCCCCCCGCCGTGGCGGCGCTCTTCGGTTCTAGTCACCAACTCGCCACCGGACCGGTAGCGGTCGTTTCCCTGATGGCCGCCGTGGCCCTTCAGCCCCTGGCGACCACCGGCAGCCAGGCCTTCATCGGCTATGCCGTTCTCCTATCCATGATGGTGGGACTGTTTCAATTCAGCATCGGTTTGTTTCGTCTGGGTATCGTGGTCAACTTTTTGTCCCATCCGGTGGTCAATGGCTTTACCAATGCAGCCGCCATCATCATCGCCACCGGCCAATTGGCCAAATTGTTCGGCGTCACGGTGGACAGTAGCAATCATCATGCGCAAACCATCGTCCAGGTGATCAAGTCCGCGTTGCACTACACCCATTGGCCGACCCTGTTGATGGCCGTTTCCGCCTTTGTGATCATGGTGGTGCTCAAAAAAATCACCCTGAAAATTCCCAATGTCCTCGTGGCAGTCGCCTTGACCACGTTAATCAGTTGGGCGACCGGGTTCGAGCAGCAAACCCCATTGCCTCTTGAGGCACTCGTCGATCCCGACATCCGTGCACTGATCGTGCATTTCAACGCCGACATCACGCAACTCCACCACATGGCCGATCAACGTGCCACGCTGAACACGACCATCAAACACGCCAAACAGGACGGTCATCGTCTGATCGTTATCGATACCCGGCGGGATCTGGACATGCTCAATTATCGCATGCAATTGAAAACAGATCAGGTGCGCGCCTATCGGCATCGCCTCCGGCACCTGCTCCTGGAAGCCGGCCGATCGTCAGACGACAAGGTTCGACTTTACGAGAAAGGCCGGCGACCGGCAGACGTGGGAAAACAGGATGGCATCTGGCGGCTCAAAGTCGGTAGTGCACCGCTGGACACCGCAGCGCTGGCCTTTTTCAGTGGGGGCGATGTCGTCGGAACCATTCCCAAGGGCCTTCCGGACTTTTCTTTCCCCATGGTCAATGGGCATGCCGCCGCTACCTTGGCACCGTCGGCCGTAATCATCGCATTGCTTGGATTCATGGAAGCCATCTCAATCGCCAAGGCCATGGCGGCCAAGACCGGTCAGCGCATCGACCCCAATCAGGAACTCATGGGCCAGGGGCTGGCCAATATGATCGGGTCCTCGGCTCAGAGCTATCCCGTGGCCGGTTCCTTCTCCCGATCCGCAGTCAATCTGCAAGCCGGCGCCGTTTCCGCCTTCTCCAGCGTATTTGCCAGTCTGGCGGTGGTGGCGACGCTCTTTTTTTTCACCCCCCTGTTGTACCATCTCCCGCAGAGCGTGCTGGCGGCCATTATCATGATGGCGGTGACGGGTCTGATCAACGCCCGGGGGTTTATTCAAGCCTGGCGGGCTCAGTGGTATGATGGTGCCATTTCCATCATCACGTTTGTTAGCACCCTGGCATTCGCTCCCCACTTGGACCGCGGCATCCTGGTCGGGGTGGGGCTTTCATTGGGGGTCTTTCTCTATCGCAGTATGCGGCCCCATGTGGTGGATCTTAGTCTGGGTCTTGACAAAAGCCTTCACGACGCCGTCACCCACGGACTAAGAGAGTGCCGGTATATCGATGTGGTGCGCTTCGATGGCCCCCTCTTTTTTGCCAACGCCAGTTACCTGGAAGATCAGATCCGTCAACGTCGAAAGAATAAGAAAGAGCTCAAGCACATTATCATCTCCGCCGAATCCATCATCGACATGGATGCATCGGGTCAGGAATCGCTTTCCCTGGTCGTGGAGCGGGTCAGAAGCGCCGGCATCGACATATCCTTTTCCAGCATTCATCAGCCGGTCATGGCGGTATTGAGGCGCACCCACCTGCTCTATAAGATAGGCGAAGATCATATCTACCCGACATTGAAACAGGCCATTCGTGCCATTCACAAAGATACGCACAAAGGCGGTCACGAGGCCAACTGTCCTTTGACTACGGTTGTGAGTCTGGGCGCCGACGGGGACCAAAAAGGAGAATGACGATGTCCATCATTTCCATTTTCAACGGTAAATTTTGTAACGCCGGCGCCGTGGTCCGCGATATCATCGATAGCACTGGATACCGTCTGATCACCGATGCGGCGTTGATTCAAAGCGCTGCCGAGACTTCCGGCATGCCGGAAAACAAGGTCAAACGGGCCTTTTCCACCAAGACCTCGGTGTTTAACAAATTTACCCATGAAAAGGAATGCTCCATCGCCTGCCTGCGCATGGCCCTGGCGACCGCGCTGCAAAATGGTGAGGCCATCGTGCAGGGATTTTCGAGCCTGTTGATTCCCCCCACCATCAGTCATGTGCTCAGGGTGTGCATCATCGCCGAAACCGCGTATCGCGTCGAACTAGCCGAATCACGGTATGGGCTGAAGGAGAAAGAAGCCCTCAAGCAAATCCACCACCAGGATGCTGACAGCACGGCTTGGGTTGAAGCACACCATGCAAAAAAGGATCCGTGGGACGCCAGCCTGTACGATATCATCCTGCCCATGAATCGCCTGACGGTTGAAGAGGCCGGTGCCCTGATCGAAGAGAACCTGATTAAAGCGGCCGTGCGTCCCACGGATGCGTCGAAACAGGCCCAGGACGATTTCTTGTTGGCCGCCAGGGTTGAAATGGCTCTGTCCAAAGCCGGCCATGATGTTTCGGTATCCGCACAGGAGGGCCGGGTGACCCTGACCATCAACAAACAGGTGTTGATGCTCTCCCGGCTGGAAGAGGAACTTCGTGCCATTGTTGGCACCATGCCGGGTGTCGAAACCGTTGAAACCCAAGTCGGCAAGAATTTTCACGAAGCCCACATCTATCGCAAACACAGCTTCGAGGTGCCATCGCGGGTATTGCTGGTGGATGATGAGCGAGAGTTCGTCCAAACGCTGTCCGAGCGGCTCCAACTGCGTGACATGGGATCGGCCGTGGCCTATGATGGTGAATCCGCCCTTGCCATGGTCAACGATGACGACCCCGAGGTGATGATCATCGACCTTAAAATGCCGGGCATCGATGGCATGGAAATCTTGAGGCAGGTCAAGGCCAGCCGGCCGGAAATCGAGGTCATCGTCCTCACCGGGCACGGCAGTGAAAAGGACCGTCAAGAATGCATGGCGTTAGGCGCCTTTGCCTATATGCAAAAGCCTGTGGACATCGATGAGTTAAGCGACGCCCTGAGAAAAGCGCATGAAAAAGTCCAAAAACGCAACATCTGACCACGACCCGAGCCGGGCAGTGACGGCCCCAAGCGGTTGGTCATGTTGAATCTCTCCCGATTCAAGCCCCGCTTCTGGGATCATCAAGACAGCGCCGCCGGCGCCGGCGTCCATCATCTGAGCTTTCGGAAGAAGTGGCTGATGATCGTGGTTTTCACCACGCTGGTGGCCTTGACGCCTCTGGTGGTCATGACGGTCGTGGATTACCGCCTCACGCGACAGGCCTTTGAATCCGAAGCCCGAATGGGGATTTCGCGCATGGTATCCAATACGTGGCGCAGCGTATCCCATTTGCTTGCCCAGCGCCGGGCGGTATTGGCTTTCATCGCCCGCGACAACGCCTTGGCCGACCTGATGGTTCGAGAACGCCTGGCGACCCTGCTTTCCAATCTGCAAGGCGGCATGGGCGATTTCG
Organism: uncultured Desulfosarcina sp.; assembly: GCA_963674765.1. Taxonomy (GTDB): domain Bacteria; phylum Desulfobacterota; class Desulfobacteria; order Desulfobacterales; family Desulfosarcinaceae; genus Desulfosarcina. Next base: position 7,124,133 of record OY771548.1, read on the forward strand.
TGGATCTGGCCGTATTGGACGAGACCGGTGCCATGCGGGCCTATGCCGGTCCGAATGAATCCATGGCGCAGCCGCTTTCATCGGCCACCGGTTTCAACCAGGCCGTGAGCAATGGGTTTTTTATCGGTGATGTGACGGTCGGTCCCCAAAAACGCCATCAATTGGTGATTGCCATTCGCCACGATCTTGGAGACGGTGCCTTTTTCGTGTTGCGGTCGCAGTTGGATGCCAGCCTGCTGGATGGTCCATTGTCCGCGTTGACGCTCGACGATGGCGATGACGCCTTTATCATCAACACCCGGGACATTCTGCAGACATCGGCCAGGCGCTACGGCAAGCGTTTTTCCAAGGTCTCGCTGGCCATCCCACCAACCGATGAGCAGACACAAGTCTTGCGGGCAGGGGATCAAACCGGCCAGTCGGTTCTCATCGGCGTTGCGCCCATTGCCGCGAGTCCCTTTCGACTGGTCATGGTCCGTCAGGAATCGGGTATCATGGATCGTTGGTTGCGCCCCCGCATCCATCTGATCGGCTTCCTGGTGTTCAGCATTATTCTGATCATGGTCTCTATATTGGGGGTGGCTACCTACATGGTGGGCCGCATCCATGCCTCCGACCAGCGGCGCCTGCAGGCCCTTCACCAGGTGGAATATGCCAACAAGATGGTCTCCATCGGTCGGCTGGCGTCGGGCGTGGCCCATGAGGTCAACAATCCCCTGGCCATCATCAACCAAAAGACGGGGTTAATCAAGGATCTGTTTACGCTCAATCCGGAATGGGCCGGCAATAGCAAACTGATCGGTCTGGTGGATGATGTACTGGCCTCGGTGCGTCGTTGCGGCGCCATCACCCGGCGCCTGCTCGATTTTTCCCGGCACATGGAATCATCCTTCGAAACGCTGGACATCGAATCGGTTATTCGCCAGGTTCTGGCTTTCATGGAAAAAGATGCCGAGCGGCGTTGTATCGCCGTGCTTTTCAACGTAAACGGGGACGTGCCACCTTTTGAGAGTGACCGGGGCAACCTGCAACAAATCTTCCTCAACCTGATCAACAATGCCTTTGCCGCCATGGACGAAGGGGGGCGGCTTGAAATTGGCGTTACCCGGCAGGGGACCACCCATGTCCGCGTGACCGTCAGTGACACGGGACGCGGCATCCCCGAGGCAGATCTCAAGCGGGTATTCGAACCGTTTTTTTCCACCGGTCAGGGACACAGCGGTACCGGCTTGGGACTCTCCGTAACCTACGGCATGGTGTCGGAAATGGGCGGCCATATCACGGTCCATAGCCGAATCGACCAAGGCACGCGGTTTACGGTGACCCTGCCCCTGCAGCGACCCCAATCCACCACGGCGACCGCTTGTGCCGTTGCCTTACCGAGGCAACCGGCTGACGACGCCCCAGACAAAATGAGGACGGGCACATGACCGATAAGCATGAGCGATTGGCCATCGAAGGGGTTCGTTTTTTCGGCGAAATGTGTGCTTCCATTTCCCATGAAATAAAAAATGTGCTGGCCATCATCAATGAAAACGCCGGGCTGCTCCAAGACATGATTGGCATGCAAAAAAAGGGGATCCCCCTTTCAGAAGAACGGCTGGCACGGCTGGCCCAGTCCATCGCCAGGCAGGTGACCCGGGGAGACGGCATTGTCAAGGGGATGAACCGCTTTGCCCACAGTGCCGATGATGCCAATGAAGCGGTCGATGTGGGAGAACTCCTCCAATTCATCACGCAATTGGCATCCCGCTTGATTGGCATGAAGGGAAAACCGCCCCATATTCAAACACCTGATCAAACGGTGACAATCAAAACCAACCGTTTTTTTCTCGAGAACCTGGTATGGCACTGCCTATGCCGGGCCATGAGCGCATGCCCCACGAGTGAGACAATCTCCATTCGAGTAGAAAAAACGGACCGCCTCGTGCGAATCCGTTATTGTGGGCTTGCGCCCAGTGCCCTGGATGCCATCTCCGGATTTCCCTCTTCCCAGGAATCGGCCGTGGCCGAGTTGCTGAACGGAAAACTGTCCATTGACAAGGAAACCGGTGAGATCTGTATTATACTATAGCATTCAAGATAATGTTTTTGGGCTGCGTTATCGGTCGTCGCGGTATTGATTATACCGCTTCCTCCCTCTGGCCTTGCCAAAAACATTATCTTAAACATTATATCTTAACGACCCAGTGCCGCATCTCAAATGAAAATGTCATGCGGTCCATGGGTTCATCGAAAGGAGTAAAAGATGACCGAAAGAGTGTTATTGGTTGATGACGAACCTGAATTTCTGGAAATCATGGCCGAGCGGATGCGTGCCCGGGATATGGAGGTGACCACATCCACATCGGCCGCCGAGGCCCTGTCCCTGATTGCCAGCGATTCCTATGATGCGGTGATCATGGATTTCATGATGCCGGAAATGGATGGCATTCAGGCGCTGAAGGCCATCAAAGAAAAGCGGCCGGAAATGCAAATTATCCTGCTCACCGGTCATGCAACCGTCGAGAAAGGCGTGGAAGCCATGAAGGCCGGGGCCATGGATTTCGTGGAAAAACCGGCCGACCTGGATGCCTTGTCTGAAAAAATCAAGAAGGCCCATAACCAAAAGGCCATTATTGTGGAAAAACAGAGCCAGGAAAAAGTCATTGAGGTACTGCGTAAGTTTGGCATGTAGGGAGTAAAGGCCCCAGGATGAGACACAGGCGGCAAGGCAACATTCGAAACGCATTGACGCCTGCCCTCAACCATAGGGCAAGATGCGCACCGTTATCGATGTGGCTCGGCTCCGGCGGACAACACCTTGGTTTTCAGTAAATCAAACACTTCCGGCCCCGACGCCGCCCCATCGGCCTGCCCGGCGGATACGGCCTTGAGCCGATCGAAGCGCCCTTTGTCCCGGCTGTTCAGGACGTCTTCCAGACAAGTCAGGGAATTGTGTGCCAAGCTGTACATCACCAGCGGACCAAAAGTCACCACGCCACTGGACAGGGAACCTTCTTTCCCGTAAAGAACATGATGCTTTAAAGCAAACGCACGGGGTGCCGGGTCCAATTGCAGCAGGTCGGCGAACAGCATCAGGGTCTCCTGGACCCCTTCGGCATACCTGTTTTCCAAAGAGGCCTTGCCCTCCTGGGCAATCTCGTCGATGTCGGTCGGAGTGTAGGCAAGATCCAGTTCACCGATACAGATGGTCCTGATGGTTTCCAGGGAGATTTCTTTTTTGCTGATGACCACATCCTTGTCGTTGAGGATTCTGATCGCATTTTTAATGCTCACCATTTCCTTCACCGTGGGGCTTTTGCGCAGGACCACATCATCGGCGGTGGTGTGGTAAATGGTCAGGTCATTGTCCAACACCAGGATTCGGGTTTTTTCGGCGCTATCGCTTTCCAGGTAAAGCGTCAAATCGCGCGCCTGTCTGCGCGTCCAGGGGAAATGGCTCATCAGCTGATTCAAAACGGCCTTGTCAATTCGTTTACCGCTGTCGACCGTGCCGATCATCCCCGCAATATTTTTCACCAGACGGTCGATTTCTATTTTTTTTAACAGGTTATCTCTAAATGACATTGCGCGACCCCTCTGTTTCAAATGTTAATATGTCCATTCTGAACGTAATTTACCCCCCCATAAGCCAATTTTCAAATTGACAACGGTGGCGGATCTTCATATATATGTGCACTGTTGCCAACAGTCCCTACCCATCCTTCGTCAAGACTATCCAACTGGAAAGCCAACAAATTGACGCAGTAGAACGTTGGCCCCTATGCTGGACACGCAAAGGGACATATGGACTGTATTGCTAAAAAAGAAAAGAAACCCTAAGCCCCCCCATTCGTTTGGCGGCTTGAAGGTTGGCCTGCCCTCCATAACGTTATCGTAGGCCATCAAGCAAGATAAATGTTCCCAGTTCAGGCGGAAACGGCACCATTGACATCATGGCCGGTCAGCCGCACCTGCAGGACATCCGGGCGTTCTAGAAAGAAAGGAGTCATCATGGACGATTTTGTAACCCTTACCTACAACGGAGAGGAGATCAAGCTTCCGGTCGTTATCGGCACGGAAGGTGAGAAGGCCATCGATATTTCCAGCCTGCGTAGGGATACCGGTTTCATTACCCTGGATCCTGGATATGCCAACACCGGCAGCTGTATGAGCGCCATCACCTACATGGACGGAGAAAAAGGCATTCTGCGCTATCGCGGCATTCCCGTGGACCAACTGGCCGAACATGCCACCTTCAAGGAAACCGCCTACCTACTGATCAACGGCAAATTACCCAACCGCGAACAGTTGACCCGCTTTTCGGTCATGCTCAACGACAATAGCCTGGTCCACGAGGATATGCGCACCTTTTTTTCGAATTTTCCGCGCCTGTCCCACCCCATGGGGATTCTTTCGGCCATGGTTAACGCTCTGCGGAGCTTTTACCCGGAACTCAATACCCTGGAAGAAGAAATCAACCTCACCATGACCCGGCTACTCGCCAAGGTCCGTACCATGGCGGCCATGTCCTATAAAATATCCCGCGGCCACCAGGTCGTCTATCCCCGACCGGATCTCACCTACTGCGAGAACTTTCTCAACATGATGTTCGACACACCGGTCAAACCCTACGAGATCAACCGGGCGGCGGTCAACGCCCTGCGGGTTTTCTGGATTCTGCATGCCGACCACGAACAGAACTGCTCTACGTCGGCCGTCCGCGTGGTGGGTAGTGCGCGGGTCAATCTCTACGCCGCCATCTCCTCGGGAATCGCCGCCCTGTGGGGTCCGCTGCACGGCGGGGCCAATCAGGCGGTAATCGAAATGCTGACCGAAATCCATGAAAATGGCGGCGACTTCAAAAAAGCCATCGCGCGGGCCAAGGATAAAACAGATCCGTTTCGCCTCATGGGATTTGGCCACCGGGTATACAAGACCTACGATCCCCGGGCGACAATCATGAAAAAGATGTGCGACGAATTGCTGGATTCTCTTCAGATCGACGATCCGCTGTTGGATCTCGCCAAGGAACTCGAGGAAGTGGCCCGCAACGATTCATACTTCATCGACCATAACCTTTATCCCAACATCGATTTTTACAGTGGTATCGTTTTGCGAGCCATCGGTATCCCCACCAATATGTTTACGGTGATGTTTGCCATCGGACGCCTACCGGGCTGGATCGCCCAATGGAAGGAGAGCCTGGACGATCCCAAATGGAAAATCTGCCGGCCGCGCCAAGTGTACACCGGCAGTCAGGAATACAATTTCGTTCCCATCCATGCCCGGGGGTAGCCACCTTCTGGCGATTTGTTTTGACAGGCTGTCCCCCCTTCACTTAAAATTAAAGAAAATTTCGTCTACGGTGACCGTTGCCTAGTTGCTTGGAAGGCAGCTGGGTCACGGTTTACCCTCCCGCCGGAGGTGTTACCATGTTAGTCAAAGCGATCATGACCGCATCACCCATTACCGTAACCGGCGACACTGAAATCTTCAAGGCGGCAAGACTTCTTCTGGATTACCGGATCAACGGCGTGCCGGTGGTGGATACGACCGGCAAACTGGTGGGTATTCTCTGCCAGAGCGATATCATCGCTCAACAAAAAAAGTTGCCCGTGCCCTCACTGTTTTCCTTTCTGGACGGCTATATCAGCCTCGGTTCCATGAAAAGCATGGAAAAAGAAGTGCGTAAGATTGCCGCCACCGCCGTGGAAGATGCCATGACACCCAACCCGGTAACGGTTGCGCCGGATTCAACAATCGAGACCGTCGCCGCTCTCATGGTCGATCATAATTTTCATACCCTGCCGGTGGTGGAAGACGGCGTTTTGGTGGGGGTGGTGGGCAAGGAGGATATTCTGCGGACGTTGTTGCCCGCGCAGCGGGATTCCGATCAGTAATAAAGTGTTTAAGATAATGTTTTTGGCAAGGCCAGAGGGAGGAAATCGTATGGGTATACGGCGACGACCGATAACGCAGCCCAAAAACATTATCTTGAATGCTATAAATCGTTAGAAAGGAGGTCGACATGGCAGTCACGCAAATCGTGTGCTGTACGGATTTTTCCGATCACGCCGAGGTAGCCTTTCAAACGGCCCTGGATCTGGCTGAACGGTATCAAGCCAAATTGTATATCGTTCATGTTCTGCCACCGGTGGTCAATCCCATGCTCAGCGATGCAGACTTGATGTTGCCCGACCATCCCGATGAGAATCTGATTCTCAGTCTCAATGAACGGATGCAGGACGTCTACGTGAACCGGATTCCCCCGGCGGTATCATATGAGCTGGTGGTCCGCGACGGCCACGTTTCCACGGAAATCATCCGCTTCATCGAGGAAACCGATGCCGATCTGACGGTGGTGGGTGCGTTCGGACTCAGCGGAATGGGATTGGTATTATTCGGTAGCGTCGCCAAACGAATCGCCCACAAAGCACCGTGTTCTGTGATGATCGTACGCAAAAAGGAAACGTGACGCCCCCGGTTCCTCAAAAAGGAAATCTATTGTTTAAGATAATGTTTTTGGCAAGGCCAGAGGGAGAAAGCTGTATAATGAATACCGCGACGACCGATAACGCAGCCCAAAAACCTTATCTTGAATGCTATAATTTTTCATCCGAGCCATGAAAGTACTGCTCGTTTACCCCTATTTTATTGATCAGCGAATCAACGAGGAGGATGTCAACGCCATCCCCATGGGGCTCTATTACGTCGGTGCCATGCTGCGCGCCAACGGTTATGCGGTGGATATCCTCAATGCCTGCAATTTAGGAAGCGCCCCGCATCGCATCTACCAGGTTCTGGGGAAAAAGCGGCCGGATATCGTTGGTTTTTCCATTCTACACGCCAACCGCTGGGGCGGAATCGATATCGCCCGAATGGTGAAAAAGGTCACCCCCCAAGCCACCGTTGTTTTTGGGGGCGTGGGAGCTACCTTTCTCTGGAAGCATTTTCTGACCCATTTTCCTGAAATCGATTATGTAGTGTGTGGAGAAGCCGAATACAGTTTTCTCGAACTGATTCGATGGCTCGAAAAGGCGCCGTCTTCTCGTCCAACGCATATCCGCGGCCTGGCATTTCGCAAGGCGGGCAATGTCGTCAAAACCAACGATCGCCCCCCCATCACGGATCTGGACAGTTTGCCCATGCCCGCCGATTATTTTACCTTTCAACACATCTCCCTGACGCGGGGATGTCCGTCGGCCTGTACGTTCTGCGGCTCACCGGCGCTCTGGAAAAGACGGGTGCGTTTTCACAGCGCGGACTATTTCATCGGCCAATTGGTCCGATTGCGAAAAAAAGGGGTGACGTTTTTCTTCGTTTCCGACGACACGTTCACCCTTAAACGCGATTTGGTCATCGATATCTGCCGCCGGATGATCGATACCGGTCTCGATATTACCTGGGCGGCCATCTCCCGGGTGGACTGTGTGGATGAGGAAATGCTGGGCTGGATGCGAAAGGCCGGTTGCACCCAGATCAGTTATGGGGTCGAGAGCGGAAGCCAAGCCATTCGCGATGGGTTTCAAAAGCGCATCAGCGACGCGGACATCCACCGCGCCTTCGACCTGACCATCCGTACCGGGATCATGGCGCGCGCCTATTTCATTTATGGTGCACCGGGGGAATCCGATCAGACCATCGCCGAAAGCCTGGCGCTTTTACGACGCATCCGCCCCCTGGCAGCCATTTTCTATATTCTCGACTTGTTCCCGGGGACCCAGCTTTACGAGGATTACAAACAGCGCACAGGGGTAACCGACGATATCTGGCTGGAACGAATTGAAGACATCCTCTATTTTGAAACGGACCCCACACTCGATCAGCAGGCCGTGTTGGATTTTGGTCGCACGCTCAGGGAGGGATACTTTGCCTTGTTACCGCAATTTGCCCAGCAAATCGAATTGAATGATGACCCGACCTTCGACGCCCTGCATGCGGACTTTCTCTCGCGGCTGGGCTTGACGTTCAGCCATGGCGATTATGCCACGAATCCGCTGGTGAAAAACAACCTGGAGATTGCCGTCAGGCTATTTACCCGATCCTTGGACTATCATCCGGATCATCGCGCATACTGGGGCCTGGGACTGGTCTACCAGCATCAATATCGTTTTGAAGAATCGATCGAGATTCTCAAAAAAGGCATCCAGCAGCATCGGCAGAGCGTGGATTTGCACATGGCCTTGGCCAACAGCCTGATTCGCCTGGATCGCTATGAAGAAGCCTACCAGTGTCTGAGAGGGTTCTCCCAGCATCCCCGAGTCGTCGATCAGCTCATCCGTTGCTGCCGGTTTATGGGAAACCGCGAGAAGGAGCACTATTGGATTGAGCAGCTTAATCGCCAGGCATCGCAACCGGTTTGAGAGGTTGTTTGAAACCCCTGTCTAAGGCCCGCTACCGGTGTTGGAAAACGGCTCGAAATGCTCACATATAACGCATATGCTCCGCTTCCGAGCCGTTTTCCGCCTTGTTATCGGGCCTGATCCAGGCTTTTCAAACATCCTCTAAAATTGAGTTTTTCCACAGCAGCTGCCCGGTCCCGCGCATCCGGCATGCCCCGGGGTCGAGCCGCAGCAGGCCGTGTCTCCAGGGCCGGGCAGACCGCTTGACGCGGTTCCGGATAAGGACGAATGCGCGGACATCAGTTTTTTGAGGTTGCTGCTGCCACATTTCTCGCAATGAACGGTGGCGGTCTCGGAAAAAACCAGGATTTCGGCGACATGGCCGCAATCGGCACACAAAAAGTCAAACAGTGGCATGTTAATCCCCCCCTTTTTTGGTCATTTCTGGATGGGCACTGGCTAATGGGCACCCTCCCCGATCTGTACCCCATGGTGATGGCCGCATGTCTGACCGGGATCGAAAATTGGCAAGTTACCCGCCTTGATCAGACTGGCATTCTCCTTCGCCGTGCCCTCGATGGCCCGATAGACGGTAATCCCCTCATTATTGAGTTTTTTCAGGGCACCGCCGCCGATCCCCCCCACGACGACCCCATCTACCTTGCGCCCCCCCAGGGCGGTCATTGGACTGCAGACGCCGTGCTGATGATCCGGGTCCGGATTTTCGAATACTTCCAAGGCATCTGTATGTAAGTCCAGCACAAGAAAAAAAGGCGCGGAACCAAAATGGTTGTAAACCGCACTATCGATGCCGTCGTCTTTTCGTACTGGAAAGGCAATTTTCATTTTTTGGATCTCCCTAATTAAAAACTAACCATGAACCAGCATACTCGATTCTCGTAATCAATATAGCCTAATGATTGCGACATCGTGCTCAAGATAATGTTTTTGGCAAGGCCAGAGGGAGGAAGCTGTATATTGAATACCGCGACGACCGATAACGCCGCCCAAAAACATTATCTTAAATGCTATAGCTTAAAACGCAAGTGGCATCAAGACTAACCGGCAGCAACGACAGGGCGATCGCAAGTAACGTCGGTATTCAATGTGCCTACTGATGGCTCATACGCACGACACAGGCGTCATCGGAAGGAATCGATATCATCGATCCCGGTATTCACGAATCGTTGTCGTTGTCAGCGTAGCGGTTGTCGTAATCGTTATCGAAAACGGAAAAACCGATTACGACGACGATTACGACAGCGACAACGATTCTGACAAACCTGAGTTACATGCGATTGCCCTGGCAGCAACGACCAAGCGATTGAAAAAACGCCCCATGCCATCTCATCCAAATCAAGATGTCGTTGTCTCTTACAGGGTCGTATGCTATATATTGATTATCTTAAACACTATCATGTATCGGTTTTTATCCTAACCTTAACCAACAGCGGATGATTCTGAAACGATTATTATCCCATTTCCCCTTCCCACCCGCGGTCCATCCCCCGCAAGGATATCAAACGGTCTCGAAACCGCCTGCTTCGCCAGATCATCGGATATTGTTGCGCCACAACAAATGCATGGATCGCCAAGAACAACCCATGATACTGAGGAGGTGCGATGACTTCGTTTTCCTCTAACCAACGAAAGATCTTTGTACTGGACACCAACATTATCCTGCATGACAGTTCTTGTATCAATCAGTTTGCAGAGCACGACATCGTCATTCCCATCGCCGTCATCGAAGAATTGGATCGGTTTAAAAAGGGGAAGGAAATACTGAACTGCAACGCCCGCGAGTTCGCCAGGGCACTGGACACCTTGACCGGCGATCGTATCTTCAACGGCGGAGTTTCCATCGGGCCCGGCAAGGGAAAAATTTCCGTCTACCTCGACCGGACTTTTCACGACAAGTTAAAAACCAATTTTGCCCCGGACAAACCCGATCACCATATCCTCAATGCCGCTTACCATATCGCCTGCGAACACTCATTCGACCGTGTTTTCCTGGTCACCAAGGATGTCAACCTGCGCATGAAGGCCAAATCCATCGGTCTTCTGGCCCAGGATTATAATACGGATCGCGTCCAAGCGCCGGCAGACCTATACAAGGGGACCCGGGTCATGGAAAACATTCCGACGGGTGTTATCGATCAACTGTATGCCAAACCATGCGAAATGGATGCCGCCATTTTGGGGATGAATGCCTCCCCTCCCCTTTTGGCCAACGAATACTTGATCATGAAAAACGGCAGTAAATCCGCGCTTGGCGTTTATCTGCCCCAGGTTCGGCTGATCCGCCGCATCGACACCCAAGTTTGTTATGGCATACGACCGCGAAACGCCGAACAGTGTTTTGCCCTGGATGCATTGACAAATCACGATATCCCGCTGGTCACCATCACCGGCAAGGCCGGCACCGGAAAAACCCTGCTGGCCCTGGCGGCCGCCTTGGAAAAACGCCGTGAATACCGGCAGATCTTCATCGCCCGGCCATCGGTCCCCTTGAGCAACAAAGACATCGGTTTCCTGCCCGGTGATATTCAATCCAAACTCGATCCCTACATGCAGCCGCTGTATGACAACCTGACCGTTATCGAAAGCCATCAAAACGGCAAAAACGGCAACGGCCGCCGGGTAAAAGAACTGCTGGACGAAGAAAAAATCGTCATTACCCCGCTGTCCTATATCCGTGGCCGAAGTATCGTAAAAGTCTTTTTTATTGTGGATGAAGCCCAGAACCTCACCCCTCACGAAGTCAAGACCATCATTACCCGGGCCGGTGAAGGTACCAAAATCGTCTTCACCGGCGATATTTACCAAATCGATCATCCCTACCTCGACAGCCGCAGTAACGGGCTCAGCTACCTGATCGAAAAAATGAAAGGCCAGCACCTTTACACCCACATCAACCTGGAAAAGGGGGAGCGCAGCGAGCTTTCCGAATTGGCCATCAGCTTGTTGTAGGGAGATGCAAATGACAGCCAACGACATGCCTATGAATCCAACCGAAATGGCAACGATGGCCATGAGCGCGCTGGTCCGTCTGCCATATGCCGCCGATGGGCTTCCCGGCATCGGCGGCAGTATTAAGGCGACACCGGACCATTTTGTGGTCGAAGAAGGACTGCCCTATGCGGCCTGCGGCGAAGGCGAGCATGTGTACATCACCTTCCGCCGGAGCGGTTGGAACACAGCCGACGCGGCCCGGAGGATGCAACAATGCCTGGGCCTGGCCGCCTCCGATGTGGGCTGGGGGGGACGCAAGGACAAAACCGCCGTGGTGGTGCAAACCCTTTCTTTTCGATGCGGCGTCAAGGCGAGCTTGCCCGACATCAAAAAGGCCCTGGAGGAATTGCCCTTCCAAATTCTGGCCATGAATCGCCACCGCAACAAGATAAAGACCGGCCATGTGGCCACCAATCGCTTTATCATCATCGTCAGCCATCCTGATGGCGGGGCCCTGCCCCGTGCGCTGAATATCGCCGAGCGATTGAAACAGACCGGCATCCCCAATTTCTATGGCCCCCAGCGTTTTGGTCACAATATGCAGAACATCCCACGGGCATTCGCCCTGCTGGCAAAAAGCAAAAAAATGCGCAAAGACGCATTTCTGGTATCGGCGCTACAATCGGTCCTTTTCAATATCTGGCTTAAGGAGCGCATGGAAGGAGAAGGATTCCAGGAGCTGCTAGCCGGCGACGTGGCCAAGAAAACCGACACCGGCGGCATGTTCGTGGTCGAGGATCCGGCCCTCGAAAAAAAGCGCTTTTCCGCCGGTCAGATTGTCTATACCGGCCCCATTTACGGTTTCAAAATGAGAGCCGCCGAGAAAGTGGAAGGCGACAGGGAGATGGCGCTGTTGGATCGCTTCGGTCTTACCGTGGATGCCTTTCGCGCCTTTCGGGCACCGGGGTCTCGGCGAGAGGCGATTCTCCATCCCGCCGATATGACCATCACCGAAGTCGAGGAAGGGCTGCGGTTCGCCTTTTCTCTCCCTTCTGGCGCCTATGCCACCACGGTGATGCGCGAATTCATCCAATCCCCATTGGGATGACCGGCCGATCCGCGATGCACATTGCCGTCGCCCCCTGGACACCGATCCCAAAGAGGCGGTTTAAAAAGCCTCCATTGTCGAGGTCAACCGTTTCCTTGACAAGGTTTAAAAGTGTTTTCCCAGGGGCCGCATACAGATTATTTTGATCAACCAGGACCTGGGGTTATAAAAGCGTGGGCGACGCTTCGTGCCTATGGTGGGTCCCGGCGGCAAACACCGTTGATCACGCGCTGAAGTGCCAGGACAAACGCCGAGAAAAAGGGCGTGACGCGATTGCGCTGAAGGCGCGCCAGATGTGCGAAGAGCTGTTGGCGCATGCCGAGTGAAATTTCAAGCTGCACCCCCATGCCAAGCCGGCCGCGGTTGCAGATGTTATGTGGATTGACACCGGGCAAACGTAAGGCATCCGTTACCGGCAAACCCGCCGCGACCATCGCATGCTTGATCGCCAGTTTGAGTTTTTCATGCCGCCCCACCCACATAGGTCATGACATCCCTGTCCCGGCAACCATGAATGGCAACCACGATACGGTAAAAAGCGATTTAGAAAATTGTGGCATGATGGTATAGAAGTGGATCTTTTTATGCAACATTGGCTTTGTTTTTGGCCCCTTAACAGACAAGGATGTTACGCATGGATATCGGTTTGATTTTGCTGCAGGTCGGCGCGCTGTTCATGGCCCTGACCTTTCACGAATTCGCCCATGGCTGGGTAGCCAGACGGCTGGGCGATCGCACCGCCGAGGCCCAGGGACGACTGACATTGAACCCCAAGGATCACATCGATCCTTTCGGCACGGTCCTGTTGCCGGCCCTGCTGATCCTCATGAAATCACCGGTGGTCTTTGGCTGGGCCAAGCCCGTCCCCATCAATCCCCGCAACTTCAGGGACCCTCGCCGGGGGATGATGTGGTCGGCCCTGGGCGGGCCGTTGATCAACCTGTTTTTGGCCGCCGTCATGTCGCTGGTGTTCAAGGGACTGATTACCGTCGGCATTACCGTTCGGGGCGTGCTGCTGTTTTTAATCATCGCCATCCAGCTCAACGTCTTTCTGGCGGTTTTCAACATGATCCCCATCCCCCCGCTGGACGGTGGCCGGGTGTTGGTGGGCCTTCTGCCGCACCGGCAGGCCGTGGCCTTCAGCCGTATCGAACCTTACGGCTTCATGATCGTTCTGGCCTTGATGGTTTTCAACGTGCTGGACCGGTTTGTCTTCTACCCGATTCAGATGATTCTGCGACTGTTGGGCATAGGGTAGCCATGGGCAGGCAAGGTACCGGCAACTCCGTGAATTCACCATGGTCAGCCGCGTCCCCACCAAACGTTCTGGTCAGGCCGATGCCCCCCTGCGGGTATCGACAATGGCCTTTTGAGGATTCAGTCCAAGTCCATATCCGCCGGTCTACCGGAAGCGTGGCGTGCCCGGGCGATAAAAAAATGAAACTCAGCATGCTTACCGACGCGCAGGTAAAATATGCCCATCGCGTCCAATTAAAAATCAGGACGCCCAAGCCCCTGCTCGAAATCATCAAAGAGCTGGGCTACCTGACCGACGAGCAAATCCAGCGGGCATTGCAGGATCATGCCATATCATTGCGGATCGGCGATTTTTTAGTGGAAATGGGCCTCATTACCGAACACGATTTGACACTGGCCCTCGATCTTCAAAAACAAGAATCCCCCAGACGCAAACTGGGGGAGGTACTCGTCGCCAATAATCTCATCGAGGAACGTAAACTCATCCATGTGCTTTCCCTCCAGCTTGGGTTCCCGTTTATTGAGCCGGATGCATTGAATGTCGACGCCAAGCTATTCTGGAGGGGGTCGGTCGATGTCTTCAAGAAGCACAACTTCGTTCCCATCGGTTTGGAGGATGAAAAGATTTTGGTGGCCTTTGCCGACCCAATGGATAAGCGAGACGTGGATGCGGCCACAACGATTCTGCAAATGCCCGTCATTCCCGCCATCGCCACCAAACCATCCATCAAGGCGGCCATCGAGCACTTCCAACCCAAGACCGAAACCGCCGACTATGTATCATCCGAAACCGGCGAATCGGTGGTCGACATGGTCAACGCCATCATCGTCGACGCTATCAAGGCCGTGGATGTGAGCGACATTCATATCGACCCGATGGCCGACCGGCTACGCGTCAGGTTCCGTCTGGATGGTGTGCTGGTAAAGCACAGGGATCTGCCGAAAAGTATCGCCCAGGCCCTGTCAACCCGCATCAAAGTGCTTTGCAAGGCCGACATCGCCGAAAGACGACGGCACCAGGGAGGACGGATTCTCTTCGATTACGATGATCACCATATTGACATTCGGGTCTCGTTCTATGCCACGGTGAAAGGTGAAAAGATCGTTTTTCGACTGCTCAACCGCAAAGCCGAGCTCTTGGACATCGACCAGATCGGCATGTCCAGGAGAGTCATGCACCGCTTCCGGGAAGATGCGTTGGACCGTCCCAGCGGCGTCATCATGGTCACGGGCCCCACCGGCTCGGGCAAAACCACGACGGTGTACAGCTGCATCAATCATCTGAATACGACCGAGGCAAGCATCATCACGGCCGAAGATCCGGTGGAATATGTCATCGACGGCATCGGTCAATGTTCCATCGACCCCAAAATCAACCTGACCTTCGAAGACTCCCTGCGGCATATGGTGCGCCAAGCCCCGGACATCATCGTCATCGGTGAAATACGTGACACCTACTCGGCGGAAGTGGCGGTCCAGGCAGCCTTGACGGGTCACAAAGTCCTCACCACCTTCCACACCGAGGACAGCATTGGAAAGACTGTTAGGAACAGTAACCGAATCATGAACCAGAGCCAATCCTTTCTCCAAATGATCAAAGCCTACCTGTCCAACAAAAAGGCATCCTTGCCGGTATTCGACACCACGGGATTGAAAATTAAACAAGAGGCATCCAAACCCGAATCCGAAACGGATAAAATTGAAAATTTGATCACCTGCGATCCGTCCTTGACCAGCCAGGTCCTGCGGGTCGCCAACTCTGCATTTTATAAGGGGCTACAGAAAGCAGCCACCGTACGCACGGCGATTGTCCGTTTGGGCAGCCGGGAAACGGCCAACATCGCCATACTGGTTTCACAGAAAAAACAATTCCAATCCAAAACGCCTTTCATCAACGATCAGATGCATCTTCTTTGGCGTCACTCGGTGGGCTGCGCCATCAGTGCCCAGTGGATTGCCAGACGATGCGGGCTTAATAACAAAGCACAGGAAGCTTTCACCTCTGGACTGCTTCACGATATGGGCAAGCTGGTCATCCTCACGGTCACCGACGCCATCATCCGTGCCGGGGAGTTGAAACAAATGCCGACCGATGTGCTGCTTAACGAGGTGATGGCACAGTTTCATACCGTTTATGGCTTCGCCTGGCTCAGAGCCTGGAACCTGCCCGACATTTACTGCCAAATCGCCAGGGACCATCATAAGAGTGAGGTGGAAGAGGAAACCGACTTGATGATGATGGTCCGGCTGGCCAATCGGGCCACCAACAGTTTGGGCATCGGCATGCGCGGAGTCGAACCCTGCGTCCTTGCCGCTACCGCGGAAGCCGACTATTTCGGACTTTCCGAAGTGGATCTGGCCGAGCTGGAAATCAAATTGGAAGATGCAGAGGTGTTCTCACAATAACCGCCCCCCTCTCTTCATAGCATTCAAGATAATATTTTGGGCAAGGCCAGAGGGAGGAAGCGGTATGATGAATACCGCTTTCGACCGATAACACAGCCCAAAAATATGATCTTGAATGCTATATTTGGAGATCGGCCATGCGTGTGCCTGTCATCTGTCTACTGCTTATCGCCAATGTAGCGCTTATCGATTGCCGCAACCCCAAAAGCGGTGATCTACCTGCCCCAGGCACGGCGACACAACAAATTGACACAACCGTTAAAACCGGCACCATCGCATCGGACCACTTGGTGGAATGTTCAGGGATCGACATATCGATGATCCACGAGGATCTGTTGTGGGCCGTCAACGATAGCGGCGATGGACCGTATCTTTATGCATTGGGAATCGATGGCCAGGACCGGGGTCGCATCCGGATCGCCGGGGCCACCAACCAGGATTGGGAAGATCTGGCCACATTCAACTGGAAAGACCGGGCCATGCTTTTGGTGGCCGATGTGGGTGACAATCGGCAGCATCGTAGCCGCTACCGAATGTATATCATCGAAGAACCAGGCCGTTGCGGTGAGCCATTCGATCCGCCGACCACCGTGAATGTGGCCTGGTCCGTCTCCTTCCGCTACCCGAACAAGAACCACGATGCCGAGGCCGTCGGCGTCGATTCTGCAAACGGACAGATTTTGATTCTGACCAAGCGAGATCCCCAGCCCATGCTATTCAGCCTGCCCCTGAAGCCGCCAGCCACGGATCAACCGCTCATGGCCCGCCAAATCGCGATAATGAACCGTCTCCCTCCGCCTTCGGTGGACGACCTGCGCCTTCCTTTCGGAAAATTTCGTTCACAGCCCACGGCAATGGACCTGACCTGCGACGGCCTGAAAATGGTGGTTCTGACCTATAAGCACGCCTATCTGTTTAGCCGGAAGGCCGGTGAAGCCTGGCAAACAATCGTCAACGCATCACCGCTCACCGTTGCGCTCCCCCTTCCCCAAAAGACCCATGATCTTGTCCAGCGCGAAGCGGCCTGCTTTTCAAGGGGGGGGGATCGGCTATACGTCAACTCCGAGGGACGCCATGCCGGAATTTATCAAGTTGGCATCCCCAATTCGATGCGGGGACGGTAAGATTGGTGGTGCGTGAGAACAATAATTCCTTGGTTGTCGGTTCGTGATTAACAACCCCATATTATTTCCCTATTCATTATTCCAATTCATTTGCCGATAGTTACATAAAATAACAGGTCTTGATCATCGTTTCGGCCAATGGGCCATGTCGTCTCGCTCCCACGCTCTGCGTGGGAGCGCCGTGTTTATCATGCCCGGGAATATGGGTTCCCACGCAGAGCGTGGGAACCAGGTGCCTTATGGCCGAAACGATGATCAAGACCAAATAACACCTCCACCAACAGATGCCGGGCCGACGGAAATATCGTTTAAGGCCAACTGGTTAGGATAAACCTTTATTTCCTTTAGGTTAACATGATATGGAAGCGGTCGATGCCCGATGTCAGCGTTGTTTGGGGCAAGGTGCTCACGCTCATTGCGCTGACACATTGGCGATAATGCCTGTTTGAAAAGTCTGGATCAGGCCCCCGAAACAGGAGCGAAACAGTGTAAAACCGGCATGATCTATTGAAAGGACGCACGCCCCAATGACGCGTTATACGCCTGGAATTCGAACGAAACTAATCGCCATCTTCATTCTGATCAAAGTCGTGCCGTTGATCGCCCTGGCTTGGTTTGCCTGGGATGAAATCGCCAAATTGACCGACTCCGTCGAACGACGGTCCACCCGTATGATCGCCAACACCCATGAAGTGGTCGGCGGCGTATCCGAGTTGGCTACGCAAAACTCCATTCTTGCCCTGGATCTCAAATCGCGGGAAGCCATCGAACGGTTGACCACGGATACCGCCCAACGGGTGGCTGCCTTTCTATACGATCGGGACAGGGATATCCTCCTGGCCTCCCGGATTCCCACGGAAGCATCACTGTATCGCCAGTTTCTCGAATCGCGGCTGCGGCCGGTTATCCACCACGCCCCCTGGGTGCTGGATGATCAGGGTGAGCGATGGATTCCCGGCGAGGCATCCGACACGGATGACCAGTCGGTCATCAAAGCCCGCAACGACGATAATCGGCGCGATTTTCACTATCGCCCGCCGGATCGTGACGGCATCATCGAAAGCCGTCCGCTTTATCTCGAGATGACTTTCATCGATCTTGCCGGAAATGAAATCGTCAAGGTCGGCACCGCAAGGCAATTATCCTCGGCACGTAAAAATGTTTCCGATCCGGCGAACACCTATTGTCGGGCGGAAACCTATTTCCAAGCCTTGAAGCAATTGAAACCCGGTGAAATATACGTCTCCGAAGTGATCGGCCCCTATGTCCGGGGACATATGATCGGCACCTACAGTCGGGTGAGAGCGGAAAAGCAGGGCATCGCTTTTGCGCCGGAGCAATCCGGCTATGCGGGGAAGGAGAACCCGGTGGGTATCCGTTTTCAAGGTCTGGTGCGTTGGGGGACACCGGTTGTCGACGATGGCCGGATCGTCGGTTACGTAACCCTGGCTCTGGATCACACGCACATCATGGAATTCACCGATCACGTTATTCCCACCGCCCAGCGCTACTCGGCCATCTCCGATGCCGGCAGTGGCAATTATGCCTTCATGTGGGACTACAAGGGCCGTAACATCTCCCACCCACGGGACTATTTTATCGTTGGCTACGACCCTGAGACTGGAGAACAACAAGTCCCCTGGCTGGATGAGGAGATGTATGCCATCTGGCAGCAAAGTAATCTGTCCATGGACACATTCCAATCCCAGGCACCACTATTCCAGGAACAATCCCTGGTCAAAAAGCCGGCCCCGTCGCTGACCCAGGCCGGCATGCTGGGACTCGACTGCCGTTATCTTAATTTCGCCCCCCAATGCACCGGGTGGCACACGCTCACCGAAAAAGGCGGATCCGGTTCTTTTCTCATTTTCTGGAGCGGTCTGTGGAAATTGACCACGGCAGCGGCGATTCCCTACCATACCGGCATCTACGGCGATCACCCCCGCGGTTTCGGATTTGTCACCATCGGCGCCAATGTCGATGAATTCCATCATAGCGCGATGAAAACCGCAGAAACCATTCGTGGGATCGAGGCGGGATTCACGAAAAAGCTAGAAGTTGAGAAGGAAGACCATCTGGCATTGATGCGCGCCTCTCTGCAGAGTGCCTTCCGCCATCTATCCCTCTATACGCTGTTGATGATCATTCTCGTGATTTTCATCGCCATTGTCATGGCTGCCGTGCTGACCAGCCGCATTACGACCATCATCAAGGGCATCCGCCGCTTCCAAAAAGGAGACCGCAGCTATCGACTGAAACAGCAGTCCACCGATGAAATGGGCCAATTGGCTCAGGCCTATAATGAAATGGCCGACAGTGTTCAGACCTATATCAGCGACGTGGAAGCATCCAAGGTCACGTTAGAAACGGTCAACACGCGTCTCGAGGATGAGATCACCGAACGACGGCGGGCCCAGGATGCGCTTTCCAAAAGCCGGGATACCCTTGAAATCATGGTCAAGGAGCGCACTCAGGAACTCGAAAAGGAAATTGTAGAGCGCAAACGGGCCGAAAAAATCCAACAGGAAAGTGAGGCACGGCTACGCGAGCAGAATCATACCCTGCTTCGGCTGGCCGGCAACGAGGCATTATTCGGTGGGGACCTGGACCTGTCCATTAAAACAACGGTTCCCCTGGCCGCGGCAACCCTGAAGGTTGATCGCTGCAGCATCTGGTTGATGGACGAGCAGGGCGCAAATATGATTCGCCAGGCGACGGTTGCGGAGACGGAAGATAATATCACCGAGGTCAACCGCATGCCCATTCCCGATCTCCCGATCTTTACCGCCGCCCTCAAAAACAACCGCACCATCGCCGTCGACGATGCCCAAAATGATGATCGCGTGGTGGAGCTTGCCGAACGATATTTCGCGCCGGAAAATGTTCGTTCACTATTGGTCGCCTCGGTACGGGAAAGCGGTGAGCTGGTTGGGTCCGTCACTTTCATCCAGAAGCACACCCGGCGACAATGGCACCTGGATGAAATCAATTTTGCCAATTCCATTGCCGACATCATCGGCCTGGCCATCGGTGCGGCCAATCGGAAACAGGCGCTCGAAGAGAAGCAACAACTGACCACCCGCCTGCGACGAGCCGAGAAGATGGAAGCCATCGGCACCCTGGCCGGTGGCGTGGCTCACGACCTCAACAACATCCTGTCCGGCATTGTCAGCTATCCGGAATTACTGCTGCTTAAATTGCCCCCAGACAATGAATTCCGCAAACCGATAAAGACCATCTTGGATTCGGGCAAACGGGCGGCCACCATCGTACAGGATCTGTTGGCGCTGGCCCGCAGAGGGGTGGCCGTTACCGAAGTGATCAATTTGAATGGAATCGTCGAGGACTACCTGCGAAGCCCCGAATATGAAAAACTGATATCCTATCATCCAGATATTCGTGTCGAGACCCATTTGGAACCGGAATTGATGAACATTGCCGGCTCCCCCGTTCATCTGACCAAGGCATTAATGAATCTGGTCTCCAATGCCGCCGAAGCCATCGTAGGAACCGGTCGCATCACTATCAGCACGGAAAACCGTTATGTCGACCGGCCCTTCAAAGGGTATGACGTCGTCAATGAGGGTGATTACGTGGCCCTTGCCGTCAGGGACACGGGCACGGGTATTCCACCGGAAGACCGCAACCGAATCTTCGAGCCCTTCTATACCAAAAAGAAAATGGGGCGCAGCGGCACCGGTTTAGGCATGGCGGTGGTTTGGGGAACGGTAAAGGATCACGAAGGGTATATTGATTTTGACAGTCGCGAAAATGAAGGCAGTCGGTTCACGCTCTATTTCCCCGTCACCCGAAAGCTTTCCGCAACGCCCGCGCACCAATCATTGGAAACGTATAAGGGCAATGGGGAAACGATTCTTGTCGTCGACGACGTCCAGGCACAACGGGAGATCGCTTCCGCCATTTTAACGACCCTGGGATATCGTGTCCATACGGTCGAAAGCGGTGAAGCGGCCGTCGCCTACCTGAAAGATGACCGTGTCGACCTGATGGTCCTGGACATGATCATGGATCCGGGAATGGACGGTTTGGACACATACAAACAGGTGATCCACCGCCATCCCGGACAGAAAGCCATCATCGCCAGCGGGTATTCCGAAAACCAGCGCATCCGCGAGGTGTTGCGCCTCGGCGCATCCATCTACCTGAAAAAGCCCTACAGTATCGAAAAAATCGGCATTGCCGTGCGGTCGGTGCTCGATCTCTGAAAACTGGCCTCACCTTTCATTGGGCGTCTCGATACCGGCTTGCATGCCGTCTCTCAATCGACGATCGCGCCACATCGATAACGGTTCCATAGACGCCACCGCCCGGATTGCTCGCCAGTCCGGGGCTGAAGTGGTCCATGAACCGCGCCCTGGTTACGGCCGCGCCTGTCAGGCCGGGTTGACCCAGTTAAGGGCATTCCCGCCCGATATCGTTGCCTTCGCCGATGCCGATGGCAGCGCCGACCTGTCCCGTTTCGATCACTTGATCACCCCCCTTTTGTCCGGCCGAGCCGACTTTACCCTGGCCCGACGAATGCCGACCGCGCCCGGGGCGTTGAGTCCCCAGCAGCGGTGGGGCAACCGGTTGGCCACCGTTTTGATTCGTGTGGTGTGGGGAACGGACGAATTTGTCAACGACGATGGCACGCTCAAATCGCCAGCTGAAATCGAAGCCACCTGGGCCGGCCAAGGCATCACTTCCGATAAACATCTCAGTTTTTATTGCGGTACGGCGTGGCGTTCCAGCCTGGCATGGTTCTATGGTTACATGATGGGCTACGAAAACATCGCCAACTTCGACAGTTCCTGGTTCGAGTGGCGCATGGGCGACGGATCGGCCTATGCTGGCGCGGATCCGGTGCTCAATCCGATCGAGGACGATGAACCGGATCTACCTTAACCATTTCCATGGCGGTGGGCCGGTCCCGGCCCACCGCCATGGAAATGGCCGCTTCAAAGATTTCCAATCTCGACATTTTTTATTTGACAAAGACGAATTATCTGGGTACTTGTAGAGAACGCTGGTTCTCTATAGAGAATTTTTTCAGTGATCAACGGTGATTTTTAGTTGTTTATCGTTACCCCAAATTATCAATTCCAAGCCGATAAGCACTCAACAATTTGTATTTACAGGTAAACAGGATTACACATGCTGTCTTAAACAATCCTATACATTTGAGGCATCATTTTATATATATAATTGAGTTTTCATGCCTGGTTCGAACGACCGGCATGATCGAAAAACGGGTCATGGGATAAACGCCACGGCCATAGATAACGAAATTCAATATTCTTGGAGGGCAAGCGATGGAAGTCATTAAAACCGATTGTGGCCTATGTATCAACTGCTGCGGCATCAATGCATACGTTGAAGACGGCAAGCTGATCAAGGTCGAGGGAATCGAAGATCATTGGCTCAACAAAGGCGCCATATGCCCCAAGGGCGCCCGTGTACCCGAGTACGTCTATTCCGCCAACCGTGTAAAAACCCCGCTGAAGAAGGTCGACGGTAAATTCGTGTCCGTCTCCTGGGATCAGGCCTTGCAGGAAATCGGCGACAAATTGCTGGAACTCAAAGACAAATATGGTGCCAAGACCCTGGCTACCTATACGGGTTCGGTGGGTGTGGAACACTTTGAAATGGCCGCCTTCAACCAGCGCTTCCGCGGCGCTTACGGCAGCCCCAACTTCTTCAACGCAGAAGGAAACTGCTTCCGTTCCCGTATCCTGGCCCGCCAGATCACCTTCGGCCGTTATCCCGTGGAAGAACCGGCCAACGCCGACTGTATCATCCTCTGGGGCCGCAACCCGGATGAAAGCTACTTTCCCATGGGCCGCATCATTCGTGACGCCGTCAAGGCCGGTGCATCGCTGATCACCATCGACGTGCGTCGCATTCCCATTTCCAAAAACGGCATCTTCCTGCAGCCGCGCCCGGGCACGGACGCCGCCATCGGCCAGGCCATGATCCACGTGATCATCAAGGAAGAGCTGTATGACAAGGAGTTTGTCGAAAAATACTGCCATGGGTTTGACAAACTGGCCGAATCCGTCGCCGCGTGTACGCCCGAATGGGCCGCCAAAGTCACCGGCGTGGGTGCCGCGGAAATCCGAATGATCTCCCGCATGTTCGCCAATGCCAAAGCCGGCTGCATCGTCGAAGGCGTGGGCGGCATGAACCAGGGCACCAACGGTCTGCAGAACCACCGGCTGTACTCGATCCTGCAAGCCATCACCGGCAACGTCGAACGCCCCGGCGGATGGGTCACCTGCCCGATGGTGCGCCTGGCCGACATGCGCCTGCCCGATAACATCGAGGGCAATGCCCTGGGTTACGATGAATTTCCCGTATTTCATCAGTTCGGCAAGAATCCGCCCCCTTACGGCTCCTCATCCCTGATGTGCGATACCATGATCACGGGCAACCCCTACCCGATCAAGGCCTTCATCTGTTCGGGCGGCAACCCGGCCGTGACCTTTGCCGACACCAAGCGTTTCAACGCCGCCATGAAGAACCAGGACCTGATCGTGGTCATCGATCCCATGATGACCGAAACCGCCAACATGGCCGACTACGTCCTGCCCGCCTGCACCTGCTTCGAAGAGACCGGTATCGGTGGGTTCCCCTACGGCATCTCCTATTGCGAGCCGTTCATCATGCTGCGCAAGGCCGTGATTGAGCCGCTGTACGAAAGCAAGTCCATCTGGTGGATCTGGAGTGAGCTGGGCCGCAAGATGGGATACGCCGAATACTTCCCGTGGAACTCGGACGAGGAAGTGGCCGAGCATTTCTTCTCCACCTCCGGCATCACCATGCAGCAGTTGAAAGACAATCCCGAAGGCCTCTACTTCGGCAAAAAAACCTACGGGCTCCACGAGAAAAAAGGCTTCTTCACCGCCAGCAAGAAGGTCGAGCTCTACTCGGATCGCATGGCCGAGCTGGGTGCCGATCCCATTCCCGTGCATGTCGAGCCCGAACAGAGCAAAGTCAGCAATCCGGAAATCGTCAAGGAATACCCGGAAGTGCTCAACACCGGCGCCCGGACCGTCGAATACATCGACGCCCAGATGCGCGATACCACATTGCGTGTGATCCGCCCCGAGCCCGAGGCGGAAATCAACACGGCCACCGCCGACAAGTACAAGATCTTCAATGGTGAAATGATCGGCATCGAGACCCCGCGCGGCAGCATCAAGATGCGCGCCCTGGTGACTCCGGACATTCTGCCCGGCGTGGTTTCCGTTCCGCATGGCTGGGCCGATGCCAACTGCAACGTCCTTCTGGATGCCGAACTGCTCGACCCGGTCTCCGGCTACATCACCATGCGCGGCGTGGCCTGCCGGTTGGTGAAGCTGTCCTAACCCAGGCGTTTAATCGAATATAAAAAACAATTACCAATCCACCCCCAAAAAGGGTGCCGACGTTGCCGAATGGCAACGTCGGCACCCTTTTTCATATGCATCGGGAGGTGGTGACGCCGATGGTTCGAACGGGACAACCGCTTGCTGACCTGGCGGATGATAAAGAACACGGGTTCAACGCGGATTTGTGTGCAGATATTTCTGAACCGTTGGATTTAGAATCTTTGCAACACAGCCTTAAGCTTTTAGCAATTAGCTGTTAGCCGTTACTGAACCATCGTTCTCTTTTTGGCCTCCTTTTTTAAATCCAGTTTATTCACAATTAGCCGGTACGCCGTATAGTATTTATAAATGTTGCTCACATACTGCACCGTCTCTCTGCCAATTCGTTTGGCGGCAACAATTTCAACGTTGTGAAACCAAATATTTGGATCGAGCCCCACATTTTTGGCTTCGCGGCGAAGTTTGGTTATTTTTGCCGGTCCAGCGTTATAACTGGCGAATGTGAAAAGCATTTTATCTTTTTTACTCATCGG
The DNA here is from genome assembly GCA_963674765.1 of uncultured Desulfosarcina sp. GTDB lineage: Bacteria > Desulfobacterota > Desulfobacteria > Desulfobacterales > Desulfosarcinaceae > Desulfosarcina. The sequence continues at coordinate 7,149,210 of OY771548.1, forward strand.
CTGGTTTTCAAAATATCGGCCATAGATGAATCTCAAATATTTTATGCCGGCATGGATGTTCGCCTCTAAATCCTCAATATTGGGGATATTCACATTTGGATCAGCGGCCGTGCTCGGCAGCAGTTGCATGACCCCGATTGCCCCGGCCTGGCTGCGTTTGCGCTGATCGATGCGGGATTCCTGATACGCCAGGGCCGCAATCAGCAGCCAATCGAAATGGTATTGATCCGAATAAATAGAAAAATAGTCAACCGCAGCTTTGAATCGTTGGAATTCTTCCTCGTTCAACGAATTGCGAACCCACCGCGTATTTTGAAGGTATCGCCGGAACAGGATATTCCCGATTCGCGTGCCCTTTCTGTTTTTTTTCATGAATCGATCGATAACTACCTTTAATTCAGGGCTTTCTTTGCGAATCGCCCATGCAATCTGTCCCCCTTTTCGTAACCGAATATCTGGATGAACGATCAGATCCTTGAATATCTGGGACCAAAATTCGGCTTTATGACTGTCGATGACAATCATGGGAATAAGATTGGCATTCATCATCTCCAAGAGATCTTCATCCTCAAACAAGTCATCCACCAAGACCAGGGTTATGGGCTCCTTGCCTGCTTTCTTAAGCTTTTCGTTGAGCCTCACGAGGCTTTCATAATAACTGCTCGATTTCCTGACATGGATTTCTTTGCCGGATAAATCGTCTACGGTCTCAATTGGCGGGGCAGATGGTCCGGAAACGATGATTTCGTCGACATTGTCCAACTGAGGTGTTGAGAAATCAACCGTTTCCAACCGGTTCGGTGTGATGGTAAGATTGCCGGCGGCAATATCGCCAAGGCCTTCTGTCAAATCCGGTAAGAGGCGATCTCGTTTGGTTGGGATAATTACAATTTTAATTTTTAGTGTTTTTGTCTGTCGCTGTTTATTCAGAAAGGTCTCAAATTCTTTGAGCATCTCGTAGGTAAGCCCACGCTGATCGGCACCATCGAGAAAATAGAACGTCTTGCTGTACGGAACCAGCGCACGAATCGTATGCCGCTCGACCATACCGCTGAAATCACCGAGCCACTTCTGGTTCAATTTGATAAATGGCGCGTTGGCTTCGGGCGCTGCCAGACAACGATTATCCAATGTGCAAACAAAGCCGGTCAAAAGGCTACCGATCAGCAACACCCTTATAATATTATGCATTTATTTCCTATTCGAAATTGGCGACAACCTTGTTGCGTCCCTTTTTTTTTGCCGTGAAAAGGGCCTGATCGGCCTGATCGATCAACTCACCGGGCGTTTTAACAGGACTCCCGTCGTAGGTTTGGATGCCGATACTGACCGTCACCCGAAGATGATTTCCATTGTACGCCACGACTTGTTTTTCCAATGCCGTTCTAAACGTTTCACAGGCGACCAGGGCTTTTTGCCCGTCTGTTTGGTGCAAAATGACGGCAAACTCCTCACCACCATACCGACAGACCACATCGCCTTTTCGAAAACTGGACATCAGCAGGTTGGCCGTTTCAACGAGCACCGTATCGCCGGCCGAATGACCATAGGTATCGTTGATGGTCTTGAAAAAATCCAAGTCCATGATACAAATTGAAAAGGCGGCATTGTCTCTCTCGGCCCTAAAGCATTCCCGCTCCAGAATCCCTCTAAAATATCGACGGTTGTATAGGTTCGTCAGGTAATCGCGAATCGACATGTCGGCCAATTTGCGCTGCGCGTTGCGCACCTCCTTGCGGAGTTTGGCTTTTTCCAGGGCCTGATGGATTTCACGGGTCAGCGACTGTCGGCTGAGTCCGGTTTTGGTGAGATATCCAGCGGCCCCGACTTGAATCATCCGTGAAGCAACCATTTCATCCCCTTGGTCGGTCACGACAATGACAGGAATATCGATCTTTTTTCGGGCCGTGCGCTTAAGAAAGTCTTCGCCTGTTTCTTCTCCCAAGATGTGGTCGGTCAAGATAATATCGTACGGCTTCTTCTTGAGTTCACGAAAAGCCATTTCGATATTGAAAACGTGCTGAAACACGACGGCAGTCTCTTCGGTGAATAATGACTGGATGGCGGCGAAATCAGCCACCGAATTATCGATTGAAAGCACCCTGACCTTCTGATCGAATCGAATCCGTTCTCCGTCGCCAGCATCTGGCAGGGTTTCATCTCGATGAAGGGTCTGAATACTTCTGACGATGTCGGCAATTTTCTCCCCCGCCGTTTTGGCTTTGTCGGCATGCTGAATGAGCTTCTCAGGATCATCCTTGACAAGTCCCATCACTTCGATAGCCCCCAAAAGCGCCATCAACGGTTGGTTGAGCTCATGGGCGGTGGCACCGGCCATTTGTAGAAGCACTTTCAGCCGTTCTTCCTCGATGATGGATTTTTGCTGATCAAGCATTTTCCGATTGGCAATCCGCAACCCCTCGTTTGTCCGCTGCAAAGCGAGTTTTTGCCGGTGAAGCGTCAGGAATGTATTCACTTTAGCCAGCAACATATCAGAATCCAGGGGTTTGAAAAGGTAGTCCACGGCACCGGACTCATACCCCTTGAATACATGTTTTTGCTCCTTACTGATGGCAGTCACAAAAATAATCGGGACATGCTTGGTCAGTTTGGTGCCGCGCATGAGTTCCGCGGTCTCGAATCCGTCCATTTCAGGCATCTGCACATCCATTAGCACCAGGGCGAAATCGTTTTCCAAGGCCAGGGCCAGGGCATCGTTTCCTGATTCGGCTTTCATGATATTCAGATCCGGTGCATCCAGAAGCCTTTCGAGGGCCAGTAGGTTCTCTTTGCGATCATCCACAAGCAATATATCGACGGTTTCCTTTTGCCCCATACGCCCTCCTTATGCGTCCCGCCCCGGTTCCACCAGAAGGTGGGGCATAATTTCAATCGGATGTATCCCATTTTTTTTTAAATTTCATACAAGAAAGTATAGCGGAAACAACGCCTGTCTGCAAATGGCCCCGTCTGTTTTAGCTTGGCAATCCATAACCATCCAATCGGCTCAACGGTCAACCGGCACTGCCGATTCATCATTCAAAAAAGACACATGCATGCCGATTCGACGATAACGAGTTGCCAGATGAATCGATATTGCTGTATTGTTGACCAGTGATTGGGATTTTGCCTGAAAGGAGAAAGACGATGAGAGGGTGGAACAGACTTTCTCCGGTGCTGCTCGTGGTTGTTTCGCTGTTTCTTTTATTGCCAGACAGTTCGAGCGCCGGAAACAAAAGGACCGTTGCCCTGGTCATGAAGGCGTTGTCGAATCCCTTTTTTGCCAAAATGGAGCAAGGCGCACGACGCTTTGCCCTGGAAAACGCCATTTCGCTGGAAGTGTTTGGTGTTGATCGTGAAACCGATATCGAACGGCAGATCGGAATCGTCGAGGATCTCATCTCGAGGGACTATGGGGCCATTGTCATTGCCCCTGCCGACTCAATAAAACTGGTTCCCATATGTAAAAAGGCGCTGGAAAGGGGAATCACCGTCATCAACATCGATAATCCGTTGCATGAACCGACCATGAACCGGGAAGGGATCTCCATTCCCTTTGTCGGTGCGGATAATTTTGCCGGCGCATATATGATTGGAGAATATGTAAAAGCGAAACTCAACAATGCGGGCCGAGTGGCCGTCATCGAGGGGATTCGGGGTGTAGAAAACGCCGATTTGCGAAAAAAGGGGTTCATCGAGGCGGTTACCACAGGAAGTTCAATTGAAATTATCGCGTCGGAAAGCGCCAACTGGCACACGGATGAATCCTTGTCCCTCACCGCCGATCTGCTCGCCAAAGCCCCCGATATCGACGCCATATTTTGCGCCAATGATTCCATGGCCCTGGGCGCTATTCAGGCCATTGACTTGCTGGGGCGCCCTAAAAAAATCATCGTCACCGGATACGACAACATCGGGTCGGTGCGAACGGAATTAAGAAATGGCCGTATCCATGCCACCATCGAACAGCATCCTGAGCTAATGGGGGAATATGGTGTCGATCTTGCCTGGAAACGGCTCAATGGCCTAAAAATCGCGCTACCCCGTTGGATTTGATCACCTACGAACACTTCGACAAAAAGATAGCATTCTCGATCTCCACGCTTCAGAATCCTTTCTTTGCCATCCTGACCCAAGGGGTCAAAGAAGCTGCCGAACTTTTTGGAATGGCGCTAATCCTTTTGGATGCGCAGAACCAAGACACGCAGCAACTGACCCATATGGCCGGCATCCTCGATCAAAACGTTGATCTGCTGATCGTTAATCCAACCAATACATCGTCCATCACACCGGGTATCGAATACGCGAATAGCACGAACACACCGGTCATCACCGTGGACCGAAAAGCCGATGGCGGGACCGTGCTGTGCCATATTGAATCCGACAATGCCCAGGGCGGCAAAATCGCTGCTCAATTTCTGGCGCAACGGTTGGAAGGAAGAGGAAGGGTTCTCGAAATTGAAGGCATCCCTGGAACGTCGGCAGCCCACGAACGGGGGGCAGGGTTCAATGACGCCCTCAAGCAATTTGATGGAATCGATATTGTCCACCGTGAAACCGCCCGTTTCGACCGACAACTGGCAAAAACCATAACGGTTCGGGTTCTAAAAAGCGATCAGAAAATTGATGGGATCTTTGCCCACAATGACAATATGATTCTTGGGGCAATCGATGCGTATGCGGAATTGGGTATCGCCCTGCCGACAGTCATGATCGGATTTGATGCCATACCCGAAGCATTGCGATCCGTTCGGCAGCACAAGCTAACGGCAACGGTCGCTCAACAGCCTGAAACCATGGGGAAATTGGCTATCAATACGGCGGCTCGCTTTTTTCGGAGGGAAAAAATCAACCCCCGGGTGTTGGTGGGGCTTTCCCTGGTGAAGAATAAGGAATAAAGCCATTGCTTCGATCCCTCAACAGTAAATTTTACGCCGTGACACTGTTGTTGGTTGCTTCGTTTGCCATTGGTTATGGCATCCTGGTTTATTTTTTACATCAGCAAACCCAAAGTATCGCCCTGACGCGGGACATCATTTCCCTGGAAAGAGATTTTAGCAAACTAAACAAACTGTTCCACGAAGTCCGCTTCTGGGAAAGGGTCATTTTTTCACAACAAAATCCTGAAGCGGAAATGCATTTTGGGTCCATCATCGAACAAATCAGGAAAATCTTGCGCACGTTAAATGCTCGCGTTCTGGATGAGAGCACGAACACGACCCTGAGCCGTATAACGGTCGGCATCAATGAATACGAAAAAAATTTCAAGACAGGAATTGGAAAGCCAGCGTTTGACAGCTCGGCTCCAAAGGGCCCAAAAAATGGAATCATTGGGTCTATTGGCCGGTGGGGTCGCCCACGACCTCAATAACGTTCTTTCAGGCATTGTTGGCGTTCCGGATCTACTCTTGTTGGATCTTCCTCCGGACAGCAAAATCAGAGAACCGGTTCTCGTGATGCAAGACGCAGGCAATCGAGCGGTAGCCATCGTACAGGATTTGCTGACCGTTGCCAGGGGGGTGGCCATTGCCAAAGAGCCAATCAATTTAAATCATCTCATCCATGATTTTTTGAAATCACCGGAGTTCAAACAACTTAGCGAATCATATCCGAACGTTTCCATCGAAACCGACCTGGAATCCGAATTATTGAATATCGAAGGCTCCCCTATTCATATTAAGAAAGTGCTCATGAACTTGGTTTTAAACGCCATGGAGGCGATTGACCGCCAGGGCATCGTGACGTTGTCGACAACCAACCGATATGTCGATCGCCCATTAAAAAAATTTGAAGACGTCAATGTTGGCGAATACGCCGTGTTATCCGTTTCTGATGATGGATTGGGAATTTCGGACACCGATCTTGAACGGATTTTCGAACCATTCTACACTAAAAAAATCATGGGCCGAAGCGGGACAGGTCTGGGTCTGGCCGTTGTCTGGAATGTGCTGTTAGACCATGACGGCTATATCGATGTAAAAAGCCCCCCAAACGGCGATACGGTATTTGAACTCTATTTCCCCATTACGAGAGAATCGATTATCGGGAAAGATCTTACGCTGCCCATCGACGATTATTGTGGAAACGGCGAAACCATTCTCATTATCGACGACGTGGAGATCCAACGGAGAATATCGAGTAAGATGCTGGATAAACTCGGATATCGAACGTCGACCGCAAGTAGCGGTGAAGACGCGGTAGAATATTTGAAAAATAAATCCGTGGACTTGCTATTGCTCGATATGATTATGGATCCCGGAATCAATGGCTGTGAGACTTACCAACGGATCATTGAGATGCACCCCAATCAAAAGGCTGTCATCGTAAGTGGATACGCAGAAACAGAGGAGGTCAAAAAGACCCAACAGTTAGGCGCCGGCCAATTTGTTAAAAAACCCTTTACACTGGAAAAAATTGGATTGGCCGTCAAACGAGAGCTCAACAAATGATTTGGCGAGCCGGCAACCGTCAATCAAATTCCTTCCATGGATAGTCGATGACTTCCAACAAGACCCCACTCATTTTTTCAATTGCTTAGAAAAATGGGTCGGAACCCAAATACAATTACCCTGGGTCGTCCGAAGCATGGGTTTGACAGAATCGTGGCGATAGGCTATGGCCCATTAACGCCCATCGCCTCGCTTGCAATGTTGGCCCGCTAATAGCCGAAGGAGTAACCACCATGAAAAGAATCGTTCTCGTTTTCCTCCTTATCGCATTTGCCTGTACAACGGCAAAGGCCCAGGGTCTGATCAGCGTGAAAAGCAGTTATGATGTGGCGGCCACCGCCAACCGTCTGGAAAAGGTGCTACATGAAAAAGGCATCACCATATTCGCCCGTATCGATCATTCCCAAATTGCCCACAGCATCGGCCAGGCCCTGCCCCCGACCCTGCTGATCATTTTCGGCCATCCGGCCATGGGTTCGCCATTGATCCAGCGCAGCCGGTCCATGGGCATCGATTTACCCCTCAAAGCGCTGATCTGGGAGGATCAAACCGGTCAGGCGTGGTTTTCCTATAATGACCCGGATTATTTATTCCGCCGCCACGGCCTGACCGAAATGGGTCATGCCGTTCAGCAAATGCAGCAGGCGCTATCCGGTTTCGCCGCGGCCGCCACCCAGCCGCGACCGTGACCCCGCATGAAACGCGTTTCACTCGATGCCTATCTGAGCCATGTGATCCGAACCCCCGTGTGGGCGCTGTTGGCCTGCACGGCCATTACCCTTTTTCTTTCCTGGCCCCTTCCCCGGCTGAGCTTCAAGACCACGGTCTACGATCTGGTGATCGAAAATGTAGATGAAACGGAACGTTACTGTCAGTTTCTGTCCCGCTTCGGTTCCGATGAAATCATCCGTCTAGTGGTCAAGGCCGAGGATGTGCTCGAGCCGGCGACCTTTGCCAAAATCACCCGCCTTTCCGATGCGGCATCACAGATCGATGGGGTGATCCGCACGATTAGCCTGCCGGAGATCAAGAGAAGTGTGGACCGGGGTACCCCATGGAACATGGACCAGTTCGCCGCCATGCTTGCCCCCGTGGACCTGTTCAAACGCAATCTCATCTCCGCCGATCGCCGGACCACCATCATCACCCTGGTGTTGGCGGCACAAACCAACAAAAATGCGGTCATCGCCGCCGTGCGCCGCCTCATCGCCGCCACGGGCAAGGACCTGCAGCTCTATCAAACCGGCATGCCCCTGGTTTCAGAGGCCCTGGCCACATACACACGACAGGATTTCTTTCACCTGACGCCCATCACCATGCTGGTCATCGCCACGCTTCTGACCATCTTGTTGCGCCACTTGAGAAGCCTGATGCTGCCGTTGGCCTGTGTCACCCTTAGCGTGTGGTGGACCTTCGGCCTGATGGCCCTTTTCGACATTCCCGTTTCCATGCTCACCATCATCATCCCGGTATTTCTCATCGCCGTGGGCACCGCATACTGCCTGCATATCGCGACTGAATACCTTCGGCAACTGGCCATCGCGTCCTCGGCCAAGGAGGCCACCCTGGCCACCTTCCAGCAACTCACCTTTCCGGTCTCCCTGGCGGTGGCCACCACCCTCATCGGCCTGGGATCCCTATGGGTCAACCCCATCACGGCCATTCGTGAATTCGCCATGTTCGCCTGTTTCGGCATGTTCAGCCTGCTGATCGTCATGCTGTCCTTTTTCCCGGCCATGCTCTCCCTCCTGCCGGCCACCAGCGCTCCGCCTGCCGCCGCACCGGCGCTTGATCGTTTTTTCGATCGCGTGTTATCCGGTGTGGTCGCCCTGAACCTCAAACACCGCAAGCGTTGCCTGGTGATCATCGGCATGGTGGCGCTGGTCTGCGCGGCAGGCATGCTACGCCTGCGCGTAGAGACCAACCCGGTGGCCTATTTCAAAACCGGCGCCGATGTGCGCCGGCATTTCCACGCTATCTATGCGGACATGTCAGGCAGTTTCCCCATGAACGTCGTCATGGCAGGTGGGGAAGCGGACTACTTCGAGACCCCCGGCAACGTGGCCGCCATCGCCGACCTGCAGGCGTATCTGGACAGCCTGCCGGGGGTGGACAAAACCATTTCCCTGGCCGATTACCTCAAGCTGGTCAATTACACGGTCAACAACTTCGACCCTGAGTTTTACCGGCTGCCCGAGGACCGTTATGACCTGCGCATGCTGATAAACAATTTCAAGATTTTGCTGGGCAACGATTTCTTGCAGCGCTTCATGAGCGCCGATTACAGCCGGGTGAATATTCTCATGCTCACCCATATCGCCAGCTCTCGCGATTTCCTAAGCATTCGCGATCGTATCTTGACCCATGTCAACGGGACATCGGATGATGACGTTCGTGTGGATGTCACCGGACTGGGCGTGGTCATCGCCGCGTCCAGCCGCCTGATCACCCTCGGCCAGGTAAAAAGCCTATCCCTTTCCCTGGTACTGATCTTCGCCGTCATGGTGGTGTTGTTTCTTTCCAGCAAGGTTGGCCTCATCGCCGTCGTACCCAACCTGTTTCCCATCCTCGTCAATTTCGGCCTCATGGGACTGTTGGGGATCCCGTTATCCGTGGCCACCAGCCTGATTGCCAGCGTGGCCATCGGTCTGGCAGTGGACGACACCATTCATTATCTGGTTCGCTATAACACGGAGTTCAGGAAGGACCTGAACAAAGACCGGGCCATGCGTGACACGCTGCTTGCCGTCGGACGCCCAATCATCTTCTCTTCCCTGACCATCAGCCTGGGCTTTTGTGTGTTGGGCTTCTCCCATTTCCAGCCCACGGCCATCTTCGGATTTCTGATGGTGGTGACCATGCTCTCCGCCCTGATCGGTGACCTGATCCTGTTGCCATCGCTGATGCTGCATGTGGAGCTGGTCACGGCCTGGGATCTGCTCAAACTAATGCCCACCATGGGCGGTATTTCGCCGGCCATGCTCCACGAACTCAACCAACCGCTCAATGCCATCAAAGTGGGCAGCGACTTCCTTAAAATGATGGCTCGCAAGGACATTCCGCCCGCCCCCGCCCATCTTGCCGAAGTCGCGGGAGAAATCGGCAACCAGGTGGCCCGCGCATCCCGCATGATTCAGCGGCTGGGCGAAATGGGACAAACACCGGGCTTTGCCAAACAGCCGCTATCCATCGGAAAACCTATCACCGATACCCTCGCGGTGGTGGAAAATCAGCTTCATCTAGAAAACATTTCCCTTACCATCAACATTGATCCGGACCTGCCGCCCATCATGGGACATCACGGCCGCTTCGTACAGGTCATCTATAACCTGCTGGACAATGCCCAAGAAGCCATCATTCAGCAGCGAGAGAAGAACGACACCCCACGCCCCCACGCGATCACGATTAATGCCGCTTCGGCAGCCGGGTCGGTTGTGGTAACCGTTACCGATACCGGTATTGGTATCCCCGACCACATCCAGGATCGAATTTTCGAGCCATTTTTTACCACCAAAGAAAGTGAAGCGGGCAAAGGCTTGGGGCTCTCCATCGTCCATGAAATTGTGCGCGACTTGGGCGGGCGTCTCCTCGTCACCAGCAACCCGGATCTGGGGACGACGATCACGCTCTCTTTTCCAGCCGTGGCCGCATGGGATTGATATATTATGTTGGTTAAGATAATGTTTTTTGGCAAGGCCACATTAAGAACGCTGAATGAACAATATCGCAACGACCGATAACCCTATCCCAAAACCATTATCTTAACCACTATCGTCAACCGTCAAAAGGGGGGCATCATGGCCAAAACATTGTATTGGATTCAAGGTGGCAGCTGTGGTGGTGACACCTGGTCCTTGATGAACGCGGATACGCCGGACCCCGTCGAATTGTTCGGCTCCGTGGGCATCCAGGTCCTCTGGCACCACGCCTTGAGCGCCATGGCGGCGACGGATCTGGAGCGGCTGAACAGGCGGATCCTTTCCGGCGAGCAACCCCTGGACATTCTCTGTCTGGAAGGCTCGGTGATCAATGGACCGGATGGCAGCGGCCGCTTCGACATGCTTCCGGACGGTCCCCGCAAGCACTTCATCCTCGCCCTGGCTCATCGCGCCCAGGTGGTCCTGGCCGTGGGCACCTGCGCCAGTTTCGGCGGCATTGGGGCCGATAGTGAGGTCATGGCCGGCGGTCTGCAGTTCAACAAATGGGAGATGGGCGGCTTATTGGGACAATCGTTTCGGTCCAAGGCCGGCTATCCGGTGATCAATCTTCCCGGCTGTCCGTGTCACTGCGACGTGGTGGTGGGAACGCTATCGGCGTTGGCCGAGGATGTGCCAATCAACCTGGGGCACTACAATACACCGGTGGATTGGTATGGGGTGATGGTTCACCAAGGATGCACCCGTAACGAGTACCACGAGTACCGGGTCGAGGAGAAACGCTTTGGCGAACGCGGGTGCCTGTTTTTCTATATGGGCTGTCACGGTCCGTTGGTCACCGGTCCCTGTAACAAGGCCCTGTGGAACCGGCGCTCGTCCAAGACCCGTGTGGGGGTGCCCTGTTTTGGCTGCACACGGCCCGATTTTCCACAGCAGTATCCCTTTTTCGAAACCCGCAACATCGAAGGCATTCCCATCGAGTTGCCCGACGGCGTCAGCCGCGCCCATTACATGGCCTACAAGGGTATGGCCGCGGCCGCGGCGCCCAGCCGTCTCATGGACCGCAAAACGGGTATTTAAGTCACCATGGCAATCATAGAAAAAAGAATTCCCCTCAACCGCGTGGAGGGGGACCTGGAGCTTCACCTGGAGCTGGACCGCGACAACGTGGTCACGCGGGCCAGGAGTGTAGGTACCATGTACCGGGCGATCGAAAACCTGATGACCGGCCGCGGTCCCCTGGACAGCCTGGTCATCACCCCTCGGATATGCGGAATTTGCACCACGGCCCACCTTTGCGCCGCGGCAAGGGCCCTGGATGCGGCGAGCCAGGTATCCATCCCCGCCGATGCCCACCGGCTGCGCAACGTGACCCTGATGGTCGAACAATTGCAAAATGACCTGCGGCACCTGTTCCTGCTTTTCATGCCCGACTTCACCCGACACCGCTATATCGATCATCCGCTTTATGCCGAGGCGGTCGCCCGCTATCGTCCCCTCAAGGGGACGACCACAGCCCGAACCATCCAGGCCACCAAACGGCTGATCGAGATCATTGCCATCCTGGGCGGACAATGGCCCCATTCCTCCTTCATGGTTCCGGGCGGCGTCGTGTCCGTTCCCAGTGGCGGCGACATCGCCCAGTGCGGTCACATCCTTGCCGGCTTCCGCCGATGGTATGAAAACCAGGTTCTGGGCTGTTCCCTGGAGCGATGGCAGGCCGTCGAAACCTGGGACCAGTTGCAAGCCTGGCTGGACGAAGACGCCGCCCACCGGGACGGCGAATTGGGATTCTTCCTCCGGCTGGCCCAAACCACTGGAATGGATCGTATCGGTCATGGTGTGGATCGGTTCATCAGCGCCGGTGGACCGGAACTGCCCCAACCGGACGGAACCACGACACCACTTTTCCCGGCCGGACTCTTCTCGCAGGGGGAGACGGTCGCCCTGGATCTGGAAAAGATCACCGAGGACGTGACCTGCTCCTTTTTCAAGGATACCCCCGGTCATCCTTTCGACAGCCGTACCCTGGCCGACCCCGATACCGCCGATTCCCAAAAATATTCGTGGGCCAAGGCCCCGCGCTATGACGGGCAACCCGCCGAGACCGGCCCGTTGGCCGATCTGCTCATGGCCGGCAGCCCGCTTTTCACACAGCGGGTGCGGTCCACCGGTGCCAATGTGCTGATCCGCGAGCTGGCCCGTTTGGTCCGCCCGGCGAAACTCCTGCCGGTGGTGCAGCAGTGCATCTCAGGCATGTCCCATGCCGGGGCACAATTTTATACCGATACCTTGAAACCACTGTCGGCCAGGAGTGTCGGTATGGTAACGGCCCCGCGGGGCATCCTCGGGCATTGGGTCATCATCAACGACGGCAGGATCGCCAATTACCAGGTGATCACGCCCACGGCCTGGAACGGCTCTCCCCGGGACAAAACCGGCACGCCGGGGCCCTGGGAACAAGCCGTCACCGGTACACGGGTGCGTGATCCGGATGACCCGGTGGAAGTGGAGCAGATCGTGCGGTCCTTCGATCCCTGCCTGGTCTGCACGGTCCACGCCATCCAGATTCCTTGAAACATGTGCGTTAGAGGCTCGACATGACATCTCAAGCATTGGCAACCCTGCTCTCTAGAGGCCAACGCCATACCCATTACCGATGGCCCAAGCGCTGCGCCACCTGCCAGGACCGGGAGAACTGTCCGGTCCAGGACCTGGTGGTAGACAACGAAATCCTGAGGGAGGAGATCCGCGTTTCCCGAGAATCGGCCGAAATCACCGCCAACCTGGTGGTCAAACAGTTCGAGGAGACGGAACGAATCCTTCAGCGACTTCAGGTGGCCAACGCCCAGCGCAAGGCCGTGCTCGACTCTGCCACGCATATGGCCATCGTGGCCACCGACAAGCAGGGCCAAATCATCGTCTTCAACAAGGGCGCCGAAAACCTGCTGGGCTATTCGGCCGAAGAGGTTATCGGTCAGGCGACCCCGCTGATTTTTCACGCCCCTGACGAGCTCAGCCGACATAGGCTGGCCACGGGGGCCGATCCCCGCTATCGAACGAACGGCATCGATCTGCTGTTTCAATCCGCCATGCTGCCCGGCCAGGAACAACGTGAGTGGACCTACCTGCACAAAAACGGCAGCACCTTTCCGGTGACGCTGGCCATCAACCCCCTGCGCGATGCGGATGGGGTGGTCAATGGATTTTTGTTCATCGCCACGGACATCACCGAAAAAAAACGGTCCGAAATGGCCCTGCGGGAGAGTGAACGCAACTACCGCATGCTGATCAACACCATCCCCAACGTGGTCTTCAAGGGCTACGCAGATGGCACCATCGACTTCTTCGACGATAAGGTCGAGGCGATCACCGGCTATTCCCGGCGGCTGTTCCTTTCCAAAACCCTCAAGTGGGCCGATCTTATCCTGCCCGAAGACCGGGAGAGCGTGCGGCGGATTTTCATCGAGGCCCTCAAGACCAATCGCCAATACATCCGCGAATACCGTATCCGAAAAAAAAACGGGGATATCGTCTGGTTGCAGGCCAGCGGTCAGATCGTATGCCGGGAAGACGGCAGCATCGACTTCATCAGCGGCGCCTTTCTCAATATCACCGTCCGCAAGATGGCCGAGGCAGCCCTGCATGATTCGGAAGAAAAATACCGCACGTTGTTCGACAGCGGCCCCAACCCGATTTTCGTCCTCGAGCCCACCGACATGCGTGTTCTGGACGTCAACCCGGCGGCCTTAGATGCTTACGGATACCGCCGCAAGGAGGAGTTGATCGGTCGCACCTTCGACGAATTGGGGGAATTCGAAATCCCCGACGCGGTCATGCCGTCCCACCCGACCATGGATCTGACCGACAGCTGTTTCATCAATCAGAAAGCCCGGCACCTGAAAAAGGACGGCACGCCCTTTTACATTCGCGTCAAGGCCTGTCCCATCAAATATCAAGAGCGATCGGCCCTGATCCTGGCCGCCACCGACATCACCGAAGCCATCGAAAAGGACGCCCAACTTTTCCAGGCCAGCAAAATGACCACCCTGGGAGAGATGTCCGCCGGCATCGCCCATGAATTGACCCAGCCACTCAATGCCATTAAAATCGGCAACGACTACCTGAAACGCAAAATCGAAAAAGGCCAGGCCCTCACCACGGACGAAATCGACCGGGTGGCCACGGCCATTACCGATCAGGTGCAGCGGGCCTCGGAGATCATCAACCGGCTGCGGGAGTTCGGACGCAAACCGGATTTCAAGAAAGAGCCGGTCAATGTCAATACCATCGTCACCAATGTGCTTAACATCATCGGTCAACAGCTGTCACTGAACAACATCGACGTTACTTATGAATTGGCCCCGCGTTTGCCGACCATTCTGGCCAATCCCAACCGGCTGGAACAGGTGTTGTTCAACCTGGTCACCAATGCTCGCGATGCCGTCTGGCAGGTGGGTGAAACGGGGGAACGTCATATCATCATCGAAACCTATCCGGAAAACGATGATGTGGTTTGCGCCGTGGCCGATACGGGCGGCGGAATCCCCGACGAAAACCGCGACAAGATCTTCGAGCCCTTTTTCACCACCAAGGAAGTCGGCAAGGGCATGGGCTTGGGACTGGCCATCACTTACGGAATCGTTCGCGACTATGGCGGGTCCATCACCGTCAAGAGCAAAGTGGGCACGGGAACCCGTTTCGAGATGCGCTTTAAACAGTCGGGAATGAACCGTGTCAATTCTTATGCAGTTCAGAGGATGCCACCATGACTCAAATTCTCATCATCGACGATGAAAAACCGACCCTGCAGATGCTCACCCTTTATCTGGAGGTTTGCGGGCACGACGTGCTGACGGCGGAAAACGAATCCGAGGGCATGACCATCTTCGATCGCCACCGCCCGCCCATCGTGCTGACCGACATCAAAATGCCGGGCAAGGATGGGTTTGCCGTGCTGCGCCAGATCAAATCCATTGCCCCCGCCACCCAGGTCGTCGTCATCACTGGCCACGGGGATCAGGATCTGGCCCGTCAGGCGTTCGATCTCGACGCCTGCGCCTTCTTCAACAAGCCGTTGGATACCGAGGCCCTGGAAAAGGAAATCAAACGGATCGAGAGCGCCTTGGGTGAACGCCCTGATCCATGCGAATGATCCATTTCAAATTAAAAAAAACCGGCAAGATGGCAATCGTCCTGCTTACCACGGTGATGATCGTGGGCATCATTGGCCGGTTGATTGGTCCGCAAACCATTCGCCAGCAGTTGGAGAATGACCGCGTCTGTCGTCTATGCGACTTGAGCGGTGCCGACTTGCGCGATGCCGACCTGACCGGCGTCGATCTGACCGGTGCCGTATTGAAGGGGGCCGACCTGACCGGAACCCTTTTGAAGGATGCGGACCTGAGCCAGGCAGACTTGCGTTACACTCGCCTGGAGCAGGCGGTCCTGGATGGCGCCACGTGGGTCAACGGCCAAACCTGCGGTGCGGCATCCATCGGCCGCTGCCTGACTCCGGCCACGGCGGCCGTGATGACCACGGGTCATTGCCCGGCATGCAACCTCAAAGCCGCCACCTTGGAATCGCTGAATCTCGAAGGTGCCCTGCTCGCCGGTGCCAACCTGACCCGCGCCGATCTGTGCCTGGCCAGGCTCAGTGGCGCCGATCTGGTCAGAGCCAACCTGACCCGCGCCATCGCCCGACAGGCCGCCTTTGACCGGAGTCATTTGCTCGAAGTGGACTTAACCGAGGCCGACCTCAGCGAAAGTGATTTTACAGGTGCCTATCTGAGAGGCGCATTGATGATCAAGGCCGTGTTAAGAGACAGCATCCTGGTCAATACCGACCTGCGACAGGCGGTGTTGCTTAACGCGGACCTGACCGGTGCCTGTTTAAACGAGGCCGACTTATCCAACGTGAACTTGAAAATGGCCACCCTGGACCATGCCGATTTTTCCGATGCAAACCTCTCGGGTGCCAACCTGATCGGTGCCACCATCGACGACGCATTGTTTACCGACGCCTATTTGGTCGATGCGGTCTGGATCGACGGCCAAAAATGCACCGCCGGTTCCATTGGGCGATGCGTTCGATGAGCCGTTGCCACGAAACGCTTGACACGTTTCGATGGTTGGTGATATTTAGATTAATTTTTGTCGATTCCAAGATGGAATCATGCATCCTTGCTCCGGCTGGGGGCCGGGGCTACTGAACCCACAAGGAGGTTTTATGAAACGGTACGAAACGATTGTCATTATCGACCCAGACCTATCGAAGGAGGCGGAAGCGCCCATCCTCGAGCGGGTCAACGATCTGATTCCCCAGTTTAACGGGACGCTGATCGAAACAGACGATTGGGGCACCAAAAAACTGGCCTATGACATCAAAAAGAAAAATCGGGGACACTATGTGAGGCTTGATTTTTGTGGTGACGGGGCATTGGTCCAAGAGATGGAACGTTTTTTCAAGATCGACGATAAGATCATGAAATTCATGACGGTTCTGTTGGACGAGGATGCCGATGTGGATGCCATCCAGGCCGAAATGGACGCAAAAACCGCCCAAGACGACCCGGACGCCGGTGAAACGCCTGAATCGGCAGAGGCTGCCGATGCATCCCAAGCGGATAGCGAACCCGAAACAACAGAAGAACAAGAAAAGGAGTAATCCATGGCCATCGCAAAGCCCCGCCCGAAAAGAAAAAAAAGAAGAATATTTCACCGTCGCAAAGTCTGCCGTTTCTGTGCCGACCAGAGCCTGGTGATTGATTACAAGGATCCGAAGTCTCTAAAATATTTCATCACCGAACGGGGAAAGATCATTCCGCGACGCATTTCGGGCACCTGCGCCAAACACCAACGCGCCCTGACCCACGCCATCAAACGGGCCAGGACCATTGCCCTATTGCCTTACGCGGGAAGCTTCGACCTATAATGTGACAGGCGTCCCTGACTTTACCGGCAAGCCTTGATCGTGGGAGAAATGGATGTCGCGGTTGCCATTTCAACGGGTTACATCGAAAGATATCGCTACCGGCGTAATGGTCACCCTCGTCATGTTCAGCCTATCGGTTTTCCTGCCGGTAGTCGGATTCGTTTTTTCCATGTTTATGCCCTTGCCCATTATCTTTTACCGGGTCAAGCTGGGCACCCCCATCGGGGGAGCCGTCCCGCTGATTTCCATTTTCTTAATGGGCATCGTTCTCGGCGGGGTTTCCACCGACCTGCTTTTTTTTGCAGGCCTCATGCTGCTCGGTTTCGTCATGGGTGAGATGTTCGAAAAGGAATTATCCATTGAGAGAATTATCGCCACGAGCTGCGGGATCGTTCTGGGAATCGGTCTGGCAGCCATACTGATCTACAGCATGGTAACGCGCACGGGCATCATGGCATTGGCCTCGGCCTATGTGAAGGCCAATCTGGAGCTGTCCCTGAAACTCTATGCGTCCATGGGGATCCCCCAGGAAAGTATCGACACGATCGCCGGCGCGTTGGACCGCATTCAATATGCCCTGGTCCGGATCATTCCGTCTATCGTGGCGGCATCCACGCTTTTCGTGGCCTGGATCAATTTGATTGTCATCCGACCGATAATGGTCCGGCGCGGCCTCGCCTTTCCCAGCGTCGGTCGCCTCAACCACTGGCGCGCGCCGGATGCATTGATTTGGGGAGTGATCGCCTGCGGGGTAGGCATACTCATGCCGGCAACGGGAATCCGGCTGATCGGCATCAACGGCCTGCTTGTCCTGCTGACCATCTATTTCATGCAGGGCATTGCGATTGTATCGTTTTTCTTTGAAAAGAAGGGTCTGCCACGATTCGCCAGGGTGGCCTTGTATACAATCATCGCTTTTCAACAGCTGTTTCTGCTGGTCGTCATCGGCATCGGTCTATTTGATATGTGGATCAATTTCAGAAAAATTGACACCAACAAGCACGAAACAGACCTGCCCTCATAACCATTAGGCAGGCTTTTTGGAGGATAAGAATGAAAGTCATTTTGAAAGAAACCATCAGTTCGTTAGGCATCATCGGCAGCGAAGTCAATGTAGCGGACGGCTATGCCCGAAATTATCTATTGCCGCAAGGCAAGGCCGTTCCGGCAACGCCCCAGCAACGCAAACTCCTTGAACAGGAAAAGGCCAAGTTCGAGCTTCAGATCGCCAAGGAAAAGGAATTTGCCCAGGAGATGGCCAACCGCCTCGAAGCCGTTACCGTTTCCATCGCATCCAAGGTTCATGAAGCGGATAAACTCTATGGTTCCGTAAAAGTACGGGATATCATCGACGCCCTGGCAAAGCAGGAAATCGAGATTGAAAAGCGGATGGTACTGCTGACCGAACCGATCAAAACCATCGGCACGTTCAAAATTCCGATTCGCATCTATGAGGGCATTAAACCGGAAATAACGGTGGAAATCGTTCCCGAAGAAGACTAATCGCAAACCGATCGCCGGGCGCCTGCCATCCTCAATATAGGAGAAGGCCCCCGGCGTTTTTCCCGAAACTGAATTCATGCCCGACAACCAGCCGCCGGTCCGCCACGATCAGGCCATCAACAAAACCCTTCCTCCCCAAAGCATCGAGGCCGAAGAGTCGATTCTCAGCGCCATCCTGATCGACAACAGCGCCCTGATCGATATTGTCGAAGTCTTATCGGCCGACGATTTTTATAAAACGGCGCATCGCATCATCTTCACGGCCATCGAGACTCTTTATGCCAAAAGCGAACCCGTGGATCTGGTTACCTTGGCCAATATGCTGCGCGAAACGGACGGCCTGGACAAAGCCGGGGGCGCCGCGTATCTGGCCCACCTGGTGGATACCATTCCCATCGCGGTCAATGCCCGCCACTATGCGCGCATCATTCGTGACAAGGCCACGCTCCGCCGGCTCATCGAACGTTCCAACGTCATCACCCAGCGCTGTTTTGAAGACAGCGGCAACGTCGATGCCATCATCGAATTTGCCCAGAGCGCGATCTTCGAAATTTCCGAAGGCAAACCGTCTCAGGCCTTCTCGCCTATCAGCAAAATCATCGAAATCAACATCGATGCGCTGGAAGAGCGGCAGGGCAACCGATCGCTGGTTACCGGCGTGACGGCGGGTTTCCCGAAACTCGATACGCTGACATCCGGCTTCCAAAACTCTGACTTGATTATCCTGGCGGCCCGTCCGGCCATGGGTAAAACCGCCTTTGCCCTCAACATCGCCCGCAACGCCGCCATCGAAGGCGGGGTACCGGTAGCCATTTTCTCCCTTGAAATGTCCAAGGAGCAACTCTCCATGCGCATGCTGTGTGCCGAAGCCCGGGTGGATTCGTCGCGTATCCGCAGCGGTTTTCTAAACCAGGATGACTGGAACCGGATTACCGACGCCGCCGGGCGGCTTACCGAGGCCCCCATTTTCATCGATGACTCACCGGATATTTCGACCACCTCCATCCGCACCAAATCCATGCGCATGCGAATGGACAAGGGCCTGGGCCTGATTATCGTCGACTATCTCCAGCTCATGCGCGGCAGCGCCAATATCGAGCGGCGAGATCTGGAGATCTCGGATATTTCGCGCTCTTTGAAGATCCTGGCCAAGGAACTCAACGTCCCGGTCATCGCCCTCTCCCAGCTCAATCGAAAATTGGAGGAACGCAGTGACAAGCGGCCGCAGTTGTCTGATCTGAGAGAATCGGGGGCACTGGAACAAGATGCCGACCTGGTGGCCTTCATTTATCGCGACGAGGTATACAATCGCGACGAGAACAATCCCCAGCGGGGAACCGCTGAAATCATCCTGGCCAAGCAGCGTAATGGTCCCACGGGAATCGCCCATCTCGCATTTCTTAAATCCTATACTCGCTTCGAAAACCTGGCCACCGAATGAAAACCCTGTTTGGCAGTCTATTAGGACTGAAGACCAACCAAATCAAACGCCTGGAAAACCTGGGCCGTCGCCGGGTCCCCCCCCAGGCCATCGTCTCCCACGAGCTGTGCCGCGACATGTGCCAACTGGGCCATGAAATCGGCCGTCAAATCGGGTTGCTGATCGACCGTGGCGGTCGAATCATTCAGGTGCTGGTGGGGGAAGTCGATCGCATTGTAATCCCGGATTTAAGCGCATACCGCCTGGCTCCGGATCGACTGCGGGGCCTCCGCTGTATCCACATTCATCTCGATCTCACGCCCTTGACCCAGGATGACCTCACCGACCTGGCCCTGTTGCGCCTGGATCTGATGGCCGTGGTCACTACACAGCCCGACGGTGCACCGGGGAAGGTGCACTGGGCCCACATCCTTCCTGGTTCCAGCGACGCCACCCCTTACCGAATCAGTGATCCGCTGCCCCCTTTCCGGACGGACATCGGCTGTGCGGATCTGATCCAGGCCCTGGAAACCGAGCTGGCCAGAAAGAAAGCCGACACGGTCAGCGCCGACGGCATCGAACGTGCGTTGTTGGTCAGTGTCTTCACCGGTCCCCGCCAAGCGGCCCTGGATTCGCTGGAAGAGCTCAAAGAATTGACCCGCACGGCTGCGATCGATGTCCTGGATACGATTTTACAGCAAAGGAAAAAGGCCGACCCACGCTATTTAATGGGCAGCGGAAAGCTGGAAGAGCTATCGATCACGGCCCTTCACCGCGGAGCGACATTAATCGTTTTTGACCAGGAACTGAATCCCTCACAAATTCGATCCATCGCCGACCGCGTCGAAATCAAAGTCATCGACCGCACCCAACTGATTTTGGACATATTCGCCCAACGGGCCAAGAGCCGGGAAGGCAAACTCCAGGTGGAACTCGCCCAATTAAAGTACATCCTTCCGCGACTGATTACCAAAGACACGGCCATGTCCAGGCTGACCGGCGGTATTGGCGGCCGCGGCCCCGGCGAAACCCGCCTTGAAATCAATCGTCGGCGGGCCAGGGAACGGATTCGGCGTCTGGAGCAGGCCATTGCCACGGTACAGAAAAACCGCAGCCAGCAACGGCGTCGACGCAGCAAGAAAGGACTCCCCATCCTATCCATTATCGGCTACACCAATGCGGGGAAATCAACCTTGCTCAATCAACTCACCCAAGGCCGGGTGCTGGCCGAGGATAAACTTTTCGCCACCTTGGATCCGTCCAGCCGGCGTATGCGTTTTCCGCGCGATGTGGAGGTGATCATCACCGACACGGTGGGCTTCATTCGTGATTTACCCAAGGAGTTGATGGCTGCTTTCAAGGCCACCTTGGAAGAGCTGGAGGATGCGGACCTGCTGCTGCATGTGATCGATATCAGCAACCCCCGCCATGGGGATCAGATTCGATCCGTTGAATCCATACTGGAGGAGCTTAGTTTATGTTCCATTCCCACCATCCGGGTGCTTAATAAGATTGACCGGTTAACACCGGACGTGCGCGACAATCGGGTCCGCCGCCTGAACGGCATCCCGGTCAGTGCCCTGGATCGCTCGACCTTCACGCCACTCGTCGAAGCGATGCAAGCGGTCGTCGATCGTCTCTGAGAATTGCGGTTGACAGACGGTTCCAAAAATTTGTAAACGTGATTTCTTATGGATATGCAACGGGTGAAACAAATCGGTATCGCGGCGGCTTTCAAGGGCGGCAAAATATTGCAAGAGCGTTATGGTCGTCTACGATCGATTCGCAAGAAGGGAGCCATCGACCTGGTTACCGAAGCGGACGTTCAATCAGAAGCGGTGATCATCGACACCATCACCGCTGCCTTTCCCGATCACGCCATCTTGGCCGAGGAAAGCGGGAAACACGCGGGCCACGGTGGGCGGTGGATCATCGATCCACTCGATGGGACCACCAACTTCGCCCATGGCCTACCCCAGTTCTGTGTTTCCATCGCCTTTGCCATGCACGATGAAATCCTGGCCGGATTCGTTTTGGCACCCTTGTTGGACGAACTGTTCGTCGGTATCAAGGGCCAAGGGGCCCACCACAACGGAACATCCATCACCGTATCAAAGACGGCACGACTGGCCGAAAGCTTGCTGGTCACGGGATTTCCCTACGATCATCACACGATTTTTGATGAGTTGATGCACCGTTTCGGCGAATGCCTGAAGGCGACACAGGGGGTTCGGCGATTAGGTTCGGCGGCGTTGGATCTGTGTTATGTGGCCAATGGACGCTTTGACGGCTTCTGGGAGCAACACTTAAAGCCCTGGGATACGGCGGCCGGGTATCTAATCGCCAGTGAGGCGGGTGCCAGGACGACCGATTTTTCGGCGGCACCCTATGCGATGCATGCCCAAGAGATCCTATGCACCAATGGCACCATTCATGATGAACTAATTACTTTATTGAAGCGATAGGGATTTTTCAATGATATCTGAACAGGATATGCTGTTTTACTTGGAAAAATATGTCGGCTGTTTTGGCTGTTTTCGAAACGATGATCCGATTTGTCGCCACCGTTGTGCGATTAATTTACGCTGCGCCATCGAACATGAGCGCAACGAGCGCTTCGAAATATTGGAAGAATTGGTGGCCATGGATGGCATGGTGGTCAAAATCAACTAAGGCCACCATGCCATTCTACGACTAATTATCGATCCGCTTTTCGTTTTCGCCCCGGACCGCGTTACGGCCCCTTCTTCCCCCCCCGTCCCGAATTCAAGAAAAATATCCGCTAGATCTGGCCTTTTTCCAATCGCTCGGAAAGAAATTCCACATGCTTCTGAAAAGGGCCGTTTTCCTTGACGCCCTGTTCTACGACTTTCAATGCATGCAGCGTCGTGGCATGGTAGCGATTGAAGCTCCTGCTGATGGTCTGCAGTGAGTGGTCGGTGAAACGCCGGGACAGGTACATGGCCACCTGTCGGGGGCGAACAATGGCTTGACGCCTCGAACGAGACGTGAGGTCGGCCAGGGTAACGTTGTAGTACTTGCAAACCAAACGCTTGATCGCGTCCAGGGTAATGCTCGCCCGGGAGGCGATGATATTTTTGACCACGCTCCTGGCCAGTGTTAAATCAGCCTCCGCACCGAGGAGCGACGCCTTGGCCGATACGCCGATCAGGCCACTTTTCAGTTGGCGAACATCCTCGATCAGTTCCGACGCCAGATATTGAAAAACCTCTTCGGGAAGGGTGTAGTTCTCACAAAGCGCCGCCTGTTTCAGGATTCGAATTCGGGTTTTGTAATCCGGCGCATCGATCTTGGTAATCAGGCCACAACACAGACGAGACTTCAAATTTTCATTGAGCTTCGGAATTTCCGATGGCGGATAGCAACTGGAATAAATGATTTTCTTGTTGGCATTCATCAATGACTCCAGTGTGCTGGACAGCTCTTCCTGGGTACCGCTCTTACCGCTTAGAAAGTGGACATCTTCGAGCAGAAGCACATCGCAGTTTCGGCGGTATTTCTCCTTGAAACCGTGAATACTGCTGCTGCGATAGGATTCGGTCATTTCGTTCATGAAATCCTCGGCCGTGATATAGTAGACCCGTTCACGGGGAAAAGTGCTGAGGATGTGATGTCCTGCTGCCTGAGCGAGATGGCTTTTGCCAAGGCCGGTTTTCGAATGCAGGTAGAGGGCATTCTGACTGCCCTGATTGCGTGCGGCCAATGCCAGGGCGGCCGAATAGGCAAAGTCACTGTTTTTCCCGACCACAAACTGATCAAAGGTATAGTCCTTGCGCAGCAATCGTCCGCTGTTGCTTGGTGGATCCATCTCTGGCAGTTTCAATTGTTGTTGTTTGCTGGTGTCCGCCTCCGTGGCATCGCTGGAGGGGGCGACCACAAGCTGGACCGTCAGGTGTCTGCCCATCGCTCGGGAGACCTGCTCTTCAAGCAAATGGCCGTAATGCTCCAGAACACGCTTTTTAGAATAAAGGTTGGGGCAGGTCAGGACGACGGTGTCACCGTCGTTTTCGTGGAATTCGATGGGATCGATCCACATCCGATAACAGTGGTCGGGAATGTCGTCCTTGATCAACGATTTTACGGAAGTCCAAATTCGGTTCATTTGGCGAATAAATTTCCTTCAGTCAGTTACCACGAATCATAGCGTTTAATCGGCTATATTCGGCTATTGGTGAAAAATGGAATGTATGGGTCAATTACCTGAGATTATCAGAAAGGCTGTCGCAGGAATGTGCGACTGGGAGAATATTTACCGAAGAGAACGGCCGGAGTCAATATGGAAGACAGCGGGTTAATCAGTTCGTTAACGCCAGTCTAACATTCAATTATATATCATTTATTTTCAGTTAGATATCATCTTTTTTGCAAGCAACTGCTTCGAAATACAGGGCATTTTCAGCCCGATCCCAATCCATAAACATTTTAAGCAGATCGGAAGTTATCAACAATATATAAACAAAATGACAAACTCCGATTTTCTTCGTTTTTTTCTTTTTTTCTCTTGTTTTTGTTTTGTTAACATTTTTTTAGCATTTTTTTATCAAGAAAAAAGCCAACCTGCCGATAATTTTTCAATTACCTGCCTATCTCAAACAATTCGGCCTGTGCATCAGTTCCAAATGCGGGAACCCTGCCGAAACCATGGAAATGGATTTACAAATCTGGCATGGCTGAGTATGATAGCCGTGTTTTTGATCGTATAACCTGAATCGAACCTTCCCATGCTTACCGGTGACCCCTATCGATACCATCGTCATTCAAGGTGCCAGGCAGCATAATTTAAAGAGCATCAGTCTCAGCCTACCGCGTAACCAATTGGTGGTCATTACGGGACTGTCCGGGTCAGGCAAGACCACCCTGGCCTTCGACACCCTCTATGCCGAAGGCCAGCGGCGCTACGTTGAATCCCTATCCACCTATGCGCGGCAATTTCTTGAACGATTGCAAAAACCCGACGTGGATTTGATCGAAGGGCTCTCTCCGGCGATTGCCATCGAGCAGAAAAGCGCCACGCATAATCCCCGCTCCACGGTGGGAACGGTTACCGAAATCTACGATTTCATCCGGCTGCTTTACGCCAGGGCCGGCATCGCCCACTGCCACCAGTGTGGTCAGCCGATCGTTTCCCAGACCATCGATGAAATGGTCGAATCGGTCATGCAGCATCCTGACGGCTCGCGCTTGATGGTGCTGGCACCGTTGGCCGTCCCCTCCTCAGGCGGTGTCAAAGCGCTGCTCAAGCGGCTACGCAAAGACGGCTTTGCCCGCATCCGCGTGGATGGGAAAATCCGCGAGTTGGAAACCACCACAGATCTGGCACCGCCACCGGCTCAAGGAATCGAGGTCGTGATCGACCGGCTGATTTTGAGTGAAAAGATCCGCAATCGACTGGCCGACTCCATGGAACTGGCCATCGCCAAATCCGAGGGCCGCGTGGAAGTGCTCTTCATCGGCAACACTATGGATGAGGGTAACGCGTGCCTGCAATTCAGCGAACAGGCAACCTGTCTGCGCTGCGGGATCAGCTATCCAGAGCAATCACCGGCCAGTTTTTCCTTCAACTCTCCCCATGGCGCCTGCCCGCATTGTGACGGGCTGGGGGTGACCCGGGATTTTTCACCACAGAAGATCGTCCCCAATCCCGACCTGAGCCTGAGGGAGGGAGCGGTTCACATTTGGGCCCATCGCCGATCCGTGGCCTTTGGCGAATTCCTGGAAGATCTGACCGCCTTTTACGGCGTGGATATCTATACGCCCTATCGGAATCTCCCCGAATCATTCAAACGGGTACTGATGCATGGATCAAACGGCCAGCCGATCCCCTTCACCGGCCACGATTCCGGCCAACAGCAAAAGATCCTTAAGCCCTTTGAAGGCATCATTCCCCAATTGCAACGGCAATATGCCGATGCATCGTCGACCGCCGATAAAAACGCGCTGGCCGAATACATGGCCGATACGGTGTGCGTCGCCTGCCAAGGATCGCGACTGCGTCTCGAAAGCCGCCACATCAAGATCGACGATCTATCCATCGCCGATTTGACATCCCAATCCATCGGGGCCCTCAGGGGCTTTTTCACCACCTTTCGACCCGGCGGGCAACGGGGCGCCATCTCGGAAAAAATCGTCGCTGAAATTGAGGCTCGCCTGACGTTCCTGGCCGACGTGGGACTATCCTATCTGACCCTGGACCGGCCGGCCCACACCCTATCCGGCGGCGAGAGCCAGCGCATCCGCTTGGCCACTCAGATCGGATCCAAGCTGACCGGTGTGCTCTATGTCCTGGATGAGCCCAGTATCGGGCTCCATCAGCGAGATAACCAACGCTTACTGTCGACGCTGGTCCATATGCGCGACATGGGCAATTCGGTTCTGGTGGTGGAGCATGATGAAGATACCATTCTGGCCGCCGACCACGTGGTGGATATGGGACCCGGCGCCGGCATCGACGGGGGGCGGGTGGTCTTCCAAGGCCCACCGGCGGCGATGTTGACGGATCCCCATTCGCTAACCGGCAAATATCTATCCGGCCGGCTGAGCATCACGGTGCCAACCGCGCGACGGCCAGTCAACCGGGGAGAAATCCGCATCCACGGGGCATGCCAGAACAATCTGAAACACATCGACGTCGCCTTTCCGTTGGGGGTGTTCACCTGCGTCACCGGGGTCTCAGGATCCGGCAAGTCTACCTTGGTATTGGAAACGCTCTATCGGGCCGTCCTACGCCATCTGCAGCGGCTCAATGTCGCTGCCGGCGAACACGACCGCATCACCGGCCTGGAACAGGTCAACAAAGTCATCGACATTAACCAATCCCCCATCGGCAAGACCCCGCGATCCAACCCCGGCACTTACACCGGCGTATTGGCCCCCATCCGAGACCTGTTCAGCCGAACCCCGGAGGCACGCATGCGCGGATACAAACCCGGCCGCTTCAGTTTCAACATTCGCGGGGGACGTTGCGAGGCGTGCGAGGGCGACGGCATCATCCGTATCGAAATGCACTTTTTACCGGACGTTTATGTCCCCTGTGACATCTGCAAGGGCAAACGGTACAATCGGGAGACACTGGAAATTCGCTATAAGGGAAAAACCATCGCCGATGTTCTGGCCATGACCGTCAACCAGGGGTTGGCCATGTTTCAAAACATCGAGATCATCCGCTCCAAGCTGCAGACCCTATCGGATGTCGGGCTGGGGTATGTCCCCATCGGTCAATCGGCCACCACCCTTTCCGGAGGCGAAGCGCAACGCATCAAACTGGCCCGCGAGCTTAGCAAACGCGCCACGGGTAATACGCTTTATATCCTGGATGAACCCACCACCGGCCTTCACGCCGATGACATCCGCAAATTACTGGGTGTGCTGAGCCGCCTGGTAGACGCCGGCAACACGGTAGTGGTGATCGAACACAACCTGGATGTGATCAAGACGGCCGATCATGTGATCGATCTGGGTCCCGAGGGGGGGGAAGACGGTGGCTTCGTGGTGGCGACCGGCTCGCCAGAGCAACTCTGCCAAGTCGATGAATCCCATACCGGCCGCTACCTGCGCAAAGTCCTGCGGCTTTAAAAAATGGATCGTTAGAATCCAGGAGCCAGAATTCAGCGCCGCCACACCTGAGTTTTTACACAAGCTGAAGCGCTGTAAAAGAAAATCCCAAAAGACAAACAAATCCCAATGTTCAAATTACAAATAACAAACAGATTGCTGATTGGTGCTTTTATTTGAGATTTTGATATTGTGATTTGGTGCTTGTTTGAAATTTGATCATTGAGATTTGTAATTTCCAATTCAGTATAGATCCACATAAAAAATAAAAAAAAGGCCGCTGCGACAGCAGCGGCCTTTTTGATGGACGGAACTCGAAAATCAGTGGGCGAACAGTCCAGCGATCGCGCCTGCCTGAGGATGGGCGTAGATCAGGATCAGAGCCACAACCAGGGCGTAAATACAAAGAGACTCGATCATGGCCAGACCGATCAGCATGGTCACGGTGACTTTACCGGAAGATTCGGGATTGCGAGCGATACCTTCAACGGCGGACTTGAGGCCCATGCCCTGTCCGATACCACAACCGAAGGCTGCGATGGCAATACCAAAACCAGCTGCTGTCACACACGCGATGAAGAACTGCAATGCTTGAGCTTCCATATCCTTAACTACCTCCTTTGAAAGATTGAAAATTAGGGCTTCTTCCAGTTACCCCAAACCGATTAAACGCAAGTTGACGCGCTTCCAGTCACGCCAACGACATTCCAGCAAGCTGCTTCCATCAATGGGCGTGTTCCATGGCGCCGGAGAAGTAGATGATGGAAAGCAGAAAGAAAACGAATCCCTGCACGAAGGCCACGAAGATACCCAGGGCCATGATCGGCAGCGGTGCGAAGAAAGCGCCGGCCAAGCCGAAAAGAATGGCCAGAACGATTTCGTGTCCCATCATGTTTCCGAAAAGACGGAAGGAGAGAGACAGAATCCGTGCCAGGTGACCGATGATTTCGATGACGAAGATCAGCGGCGCCATCCACCACACGGGTCCCATAAAGTGTTTGATATACTTGGCGCCATGGTATTTGATACCAATGATGTGGGTGAAGACCACGACAACGATGGCGACGGATGCGGTGGTGTTGAGATTGGCGGTAGGCGGAAAGAATCCGGGGATGATTCCGATCAGGTTACCGATAAAAACATACAGGAAGACCGTGGCCGCCAACGGGAACAGCCAGCGGGCCTCTTCACCGGCGGTTTCCACCATGAATTCCTCGATCCCCGAGACAATCACTTCCCACAAATTTTGGGCACTCGCCGGTATCATGGAGATGGTTTTGGTGGCCATCACACCGGCAATGATCAGGATCGCCATCAGGACCCAGGAGTACACCACATGGGTGTAAGTGTGGGCGAAATGCCCCAGCCCGATCGCTTCAAAAATCTTCACGAAAAATAGATAGGGATGCTCCATCCTTAGACCGCCTCCTTGAAAATTAGTTTTTTAAGCTCAACCATAGTGGCCAAGGTGATACTGGCCACCACAACGGACAGACCGATAAACAGACCAATGGGATTGACCACCTGCTGGCGGATGAGAAAAAATATGATTACGCCGCTGATAATGAAGCGGATGTAATATTTGACCAATACCGCATTGGGGGATGCCAATCGCCGGGGATGAAGGGCCTTTCTCAAGGTCCGGGCCAGCAAATGGAAGTTGACGGTCACGATGAGACCGCCGAAAATCAACCCCCGCGCAAATGAAGGGGATGTGGCCAAGAGACCCAGCAGGCTGATGGACACCAGCAGTACCCAGTTGGATCGTGTGACGAAGGTGAGCAACCGCTGTTGAATGTTCACCGTGGATGTTTTTTGGTTCGTACCGGTCACAGTTTACGGCTCTTTTTGATTGCCAGGCCAATGTTACGAAACCCGGCGGCGATGCCTAATCCCAGAAAGATCAGTGTCAGCCAGGGTGTCGTGTCGAAACGCCGGTCCAGATACACCCCGATCCCCAATCCGATAAAAATGGAGAGCGCTACCGAAAACCCCAGGCTCGAAAAGAAGGCCAGTTCTCGTATCCACACTCGTGTTTCTTTTTTCATGGGAGTCGACCCTTTTCCGAAGCGTGCTTGGTATCGGAGCGGGTCATGATCGGAATACGTGCCTCTACCATAGCCGCAATTTCAAGTCAATCTCAATTTGGATTTTAGTCACCATTCCAGCCGGTTTGCATCGAAAACCGGCCCGTCCATGCACACATGCCGGTAGCGCGTGTCATCATCGCGCACCTTGACCGCGCATCCCAGGCAGGCGCCCATGCCGCAGGCCATCATGGCCTCGATGGACACCTGGCAGGCGACCCCATGGGTCTGCGCGATGGCGGCCACCGCCCGGAGCATGGGAAGGGGTCCACAACCGCAGACGAGGTCGACGGAGCGTTGCTCCAGGGCACGTTGCAGGCTGTGCGTCACCACGCCCTGATGCCCCTGACTGCCATCGTCGGTGGAGATGTCCAGCAAAAATCCGGGCAGATCGAATTCACCGATGCAAACCAGGTCATCCCGGGTGCGTCCACCGATAAAGACCACGCACCGATCAAAGGACCGGCCTTGTTCCAGCAGTGACTGGGCCAGGAACCGAATCGGCGGCACCCCCACCCCACCGGCGACGAGGACCAATTGTCGGCAATCGTCGGGGACGCGGAAGGCATTGCCCAGGGGCCCGATCACGGAGAGGCGCTGGCCCTTCCGACAACCGGACAGTTGCCGCGTGCCCTTGCCCACCACTTTATAGAGGATCTCGATGCCGCGCACCCGATCTTTTTCCCGAATCAGACCCAGCAGAGAAAATGGGCGGCGCAGCAAGGGTTTGGATTCGATACCGATGCGCAACATGATGAACTGCCCGGGTTTGGCGGTATCGAATCCGTGGTCACAGGCGAGTCCCAACCGGTAGTATCCCGGCGCCACCGGCTGGTTCCAGAGAATGGGCGTATCTTGGACAAACATGACGATTCATTCCTACAAGCCTATTGGGTCATGCCGATCAGGGCGGCGAACCGTCCCGTTGAATGCCGGGCGCGATAGGAAAAAAACAGGCCCGCATTACAACGGGTACAGATGTCGGCACAGTGCACATTGGCATCCATTAGGCCAACGGCGATCAATTGCCGTCGGCTGATGCGCCAAAAATCGAAATGGTTGGCGTTTACTCGAAACGGCCACAACGATGACGGGATTTCGGCCCGGTAATGGATGAATTCGGCGCAACAAGGCCCCAGAGAGGGGCCGATGGCCGCCACCATGTTCCCGGGATCGCAACCGAATCGATCGACCATGCGTTTTACGGTCAGCCCGACGATATCGGCGACACTGCCCCGCCAACCGCAATGGACGTTGGCCACCACCCCCCGTTGGGGATCATATATCATCACCGCCTGACAATCGGCGGTTTGAATCACCAGCACTACCCCCGCGACATCCGTGATCAAGGCATCGGCGGCGGGTAGGGGTTGGATTATTCGCGGTTCACAGAGCGCCTTCCGGGTGATCACCTGGATCGCCGTTCCGTGTTCCTGGCGGGCATACACATGCAATCGCGCCCCACTCAAGGCATGCAACCGATTGCGGTTGACCCTGACCGCCTGGGGATCATCGTTCACCCCATGGCTCAGATTCAGGCTGTCGTAAGGGGGGCGGCTCACACCGCCATGGCGGGTGGTTACGCCATGCCAGAGCCCATGGCATCGATTCAGCGCCTCGAATTGAAAAAAATAGTGGCCCCCGTCCTTGACTAAATGCAAATCGATTTCCCCTACCGTTCACAACGCTCGGGCCAGGGTTAGCACATCCACCCGCCTCGCACCATCCTTCAGCAGAACACGCGCGCAGGCCTCGACCGTGGCGCCCGTGGTCAGGACGTCATCCACCAACAGCACCCGACGGCCGGCACTTTGTCCGGGACGGCGTATGGAAAACGCCCGATTGATATTGATCCGCCGCTGGCGACGATCCAACCCGGTCTGGGGTTGGGTATCCCGATGCCGGTCCAACAGGTCGCGCACAACCATCGCCCCGCCGGTAGACCGCCAGTCGGCAATCAGCAGATAGGATTGGTTGAATCCCCGTTGCCGGAAGCGGCGCGGATGCAAAGGAACCGGTGCGATCAGGTCGATATCGCCGACCGGCCAGTGATGCCGGTAGGCGTGGCGCAGCAGGCGGCCCAACGACGGCGCCAATTGCACCATGGCATTGAATTTAAGGGCCTGGACGGCCGCTCGCAGACTCTGATCGTAGATGCCCACGGCCCGGGCCCGGGTAAACGCCCCCGGCCGTTCCAAACAACGGCCGCACAAGTGATCCTGGCCTTCACGGCTCTTGAACACGATGCCGCAGCGGCTGCACAATGGCGAGGTCACGGCCGTCCATCGAGCACGACAACGGGGGCAGAAATAAGGCGCCAGCGTGGTGCCGAAATCCACCGTATCGGTGTTTTCCATCGCCTCCCGGTAAAAAAGGTGGCCACAGCCCAGACATCGGCCCGGGAAAACGGCATTCATCAAACTGGCTACCCATCGCCATGCGCGGTCCGCCACAACCGTGCCGACGAATTAGTTCATCTGCTGGACGATGGCCTCGGCAAACACCGAGCATTTCACCTCTTCGGCACCCTCGATCTGCCGGGCCAGGTCGTAGGTGACCCGGCGGGCCTTGATGGCGGCCTGCACGGCGTCACGCACGGCGTCGCCGGCCTCTTTCCAGCCCATGTAGTCGAGCATCATGGCACCGGAAAGAATCAACGAGCCGGGGTTGACCTTATCCAAGCCGGTGTACTTGGGGGCCGTGCCGTGGGTGGCTTCGAACACCGCGCATACATCGCCGATATTGGCTCCCGGGGCCATGCCCAATCCGCCCACCTGGGCGGCCAGGGCATCGGAAATATAATCGCCGTTGAGATTGGGCGTGGCAATCACCCCGTATTCGTCAGGCCGTAAAAGAACCTGCTGGAAGAGCATGTCGGCGATGCGATCCTTGATGACCACCTTACCGGTAGGGATCTTGCCGTCGTATCGGTCGTAAAGCTCGCTTTCCGTGATCGTTTGGTCGGCAAAGCGTTCCCTGGCCACTTCATATCCCCACTGGGAGAAGGCGCCCTCGGTAAACTTCATGATATTGCCCTTGTGCATCAGGGTCACGCTGGGAAAGCCGTTGTCCAGGGCATGGGTGATGGCACTGGCCACCAGACGCTTGGTGTTGGCCGGACTGATGGGTTTGATGCCGATGCCGGCCTGGGGTGGCAGGGCGACACCCATCTTGGTTTTGAAAAAGTCGGCCACGGCGGCGGCCTCATCCGACCCCGAGGCCCACTCGATACCGGCATACAGATCCTCGGTGTTCTCGCGAAACACCACCATATTGATTTTCTCCGGGTGTTTCATGGGACTGGGTACCGTTTCGATGTAACGCACCGGGCGCACGCAGGCATACAGATCCAGTTTCTGCCGGATGGCCACATTGAGGCTGCGAAAGCCCTTACCGACGGGAGTGGTCAGGGGGCCTTTGATGGCCACCACATGATCCGCGATGGTTTTCAGGGCTTCGTCGGGCAGATAATTGCCGGTCTGAGCATAGCCTTTTTCTCCCACGGGCAACTCCAGCCAATCGATCTTGCGTTGGCCGCCATATCGGGTGTTCACGGCCGCATCGATGACCATTTGGCTGGCCCGCCAGATGTCGGGTCCGATCCCATCCCCCTCGATAAAGGGAATAATCGGGCAATCGGGCACGTCGAGGTTGCCGTCGCTGTTCTTTTTAATCTTATCGGGATTTGCCATGGATCGAACCTCCTAAAAATAAAATCAATATTACCGCTCGCCCCCACGCTCTGCGTGGGGGCGACGATGGCTTTCATCGAACCGAGGTGGGTTCTCACGCTGGAGCGTGGAAACCAGATAAATTTTTTCGTCACGCCCCCGCCCCTGCCCCAACCCGTTGGCGATAGGCCTCGTAAAGCACCACGGCCGCCGCGGCCGATGCGTTCAGGGAATCCACGCGTCCGCGTAAGGGAATGGATATCAAAAAATCGCAATGTTGCCTGACCAATGGACGGAGGCCTTTTTCTTCACCGCCCACCACCAGGGCCAAGGGGCCTTTCAAATCCGCTTCGAAAACGGACTGTTTGGCCTGCATGGCCAGACCGGCCACCCAGAGTCCCTGCTTCTTGAGCCATTGGATGGTCGTTGCCAGATTGGTCACCCGGCAGAGCCGCGTATGCTCCATCGCTCCGGCCGAAGCCTTGGAAACCGCCGGCGTGGCGCCCACCGCGCGATCCTTGGGGATCACCAGGCCGTCGGCTCCCACACAATGGGCCGACCGTATGATGGCCCCCAGATTGTTGGGGTCTTTGATGCTGTCCAGAATCATCAACAGGCAAGGCCCCTGCCCCGGTTCATTCCGACCGACGATCATCTCCAGGTCATCCGTCGGCAGCGCCGATACCAAGGCGGCCATCCCCTGGTGCTGGTCGCTGCCACTGGCCGCCAGCAGTTGCGGCGGCGTGAGGGTCTTGAGGGGGATTCGCCGCTGCTCGGCCAATTCGGCGATCCGTGCCTGACGATCGGAAAGGGCCGCACGATCCACCATCAACTGGTAAATGGTCCGTCGCCCGGCGATCAATGCCTCCAGCACCGGATGAAACCCGTAAAGCACCTCCCGGGCCTCGGACGACGGTCCTCGCCGCTGGTTGCGCACGGTCATATCAATCCGCCTCATTCTTTAAAATGGAAACAAAGCGATCGATGGCCTCGTTCAGATCGTCATTGATCAATACATGCCGGTACTCCCCCTGGCTGGCGATCTCGCCTTCGGCATTGCGCATGCGTTTATCGATCACGGCGGCATCGTCTTGTCCCCGGGCGACCAGACGCTGGCGTAAGACATCCATAGCGGGAGCCATGATAAAGATGGTCACCGCAAAAGGATAGCGCTTCAGGATCTGCCTTGCGCCTTGGACATCGATATCCAGGAGCACATCCCGGCCCATCTGCAAATGCCGGTCGATAAATTGGGCCGAAGTGCCGTAGTAATGGTCGTGGACCTTGGCCCATTCCGCCCATTGTCCGGCCTGAATCCCCTCACGAAACTGCGTTTCGCCGATGAAAAAATAATCCTTGCCATCTTCTTCCCCAAGCCGGGGAGCGCGGGTGGTCGAACTGATCGAATACACCAGATCGGGCAGCCGGGTCCGCGCCGCCTTGCACAATGTGGTTTTCCCGGCTCCCGAGGGGGCCGAGACCACGAACAATCGGCCGCCGGATGGCGTCGGTCTGTTGGAAGAATCGGTGGGCATCGTTTGTATCCTAATCGGTAGTGTTTAAGATAATGTTTTTGGCAAGGCCAGAGGGAGGAAGCCGTATAATGAATACTGCGACGACCGATAACGCAGCCCAAAAACATTATCTTGAATACTAACCTATTTTTCCGCCTTGAGGTCCTCGAACCGCTGGGCGATCGTCTCGAACTGAATGGCGGACAAAATGACATGGTTGCTGTCGATGATGATCACGGCACGGGTCCGGCGGCCCTGGGTGGCGTCCACCAGCAGCTGTTTTTCGCGCGCCTCATCCTTCAGCCGTTTCATGGGTGACGAACTGGGCGAGACGATGGCCACTACCCGATCGGCGACCACCGTGTTGCCGAAACCGATGTTGAGCAGTTTTTTTTGCATTCCCTTCCCTTTTATTCAACATTCTGGATCTGTTCACGCAATTTTTCCAGCTCCGATTTGACGGCCACGATGGTGTGGGCCATGGCGGCCTTGCCGGATTTGGACCCCATGGTGTTAAACTCGCGGTTGAACTCCTGGAGCAGGAAATTCAGCGGCCGGCCGGCCGCTGAATCGTCTGCCATCAGTGCCCTGAACTGTTTGACATGGCTCCGGGCACGGACGATCTCCTCGGAAATATCGCTGCGATCGGCAAGCAGTGCCGCCTCCTGGGCGATGCGTGCCTGATCGATTTCGACAATACCATGGGTCAGGGTCTCGATCCGCTCGACAAGCCGCTGCCGGTAGAGTTCGGGAACCCGTGCGGCCTGGTCGGCGATCTCCTCCAACAGGGTCTCGATAAACGTCAAGCGCATGGTAAAATCCTGTGCCAGATTGGCCCCTTCGCTGCGTCGCATCCCATCCAAATCGGTAAACACGGCCTGCAGACAGGGTTGAACCTGCCGCCACACCGCCGCCACATCCTTTTCCGCCTCCACGGCCTGGATGATTCCGCCCCCGGCCAGAACCGTCTCCAGGCTCACCGGTGCCGCGATCCCCAGCGCCTTGTTCAGGGCCGCCAATGTCTCATGGTAAGCACGGGCCCGGGGCAGGTTGGCCTCGAAGTGGTTACCGGCCTCGGAATCGTCCTGGATCTGAACCCGCATTTCCACGCGTCCCCGAATGACATATTGGGTGACCAGGGCTTTGATACGCTCCTCGAGCATTTCATATCCATGGGACAGTTTCAACGCCAGATCCAAGTGGCGGCTGTTGTAGGACCGTACCTCGATGCGAATCGTAAACGGGACGCATTGTCGTTCGGCCCGTGCGTAGGCGGTCATGCTTTTGATCATGATAGCTCCTGCGATTTCTGGATGAACACTATTTATCGATCCATTGTCCTTTTCAACTCCAACAGATACCGGTTTCGCACCAGAGTTAAAAAGTCTAGCAACCGGTTGTCGGCATAATCGGGATAGGTCCACGGCAATGGGCGAAATTCCCCTTTTTGGAAAATCAGCGTCAGATCCGCATAAATCCCGTCATCGAGGTAAATGCGATGGGTGAAGTTCTTGCCGGTGGCCAACACGAACCGTTCGGGCAAAAGGTACCCCGGATCGATGTTGACCCGCCGTTGGCTGCCGCACCGGTATTTGGTCTCCAGTTCGTTGGTGATGCGCTTGATGGCGACCAGGCGGGTTTGTTCGACATGCTGCCGAAAAACCAGCAGCCGGCGAAACAGCGGCGCCCCCATCTCCTTCTCGTAATAACGGGTAAAATCAAATGTCAACCAGGGACTGATCGTCTCCACCGGCCCCAGACGCATGCTTAAATCCCGGGCAATATCCGCGGCCAAGGATCTATCCTTGAGGAAAAAGCCCACAATGAGCTTGGCGGGTGTGGGGGGCTGGGGAACGCTCATCAGTCAATCACCAGTATAAATTAATCTCAAAATCACGAAACAAGAGAGGTGGTTTACGGCGCCTCAGTTCGGTCAAGATCAAGGCGGGCGATCATTTCAACCGGAGGCATACGTGAATGTATGTTGAGGATTGAAATGTGAGCCCAACGCCGATATTGGCCGAACTGAGGCGCCGTAAATTGCCTCTCACAGGGGTTTGGCCTCTTCTATCAGCATAATCGGAATATCATCGCGAATTTCGTACACCAGCCGGCAGGCCTCGCAGACCAACCCATCTTGGTCCGCGTTCAAGTGAATCTCGCCCTTGCACTTCGGACAGGCGAGGATATCCAGTAGTTCCGGGTTGATTGCCATCATTTGCTCCTTTTTTCCTTCAACGGCCCTGCGCGCTCAATTTCCGGGCGATGGCCGTCGTGCTGTGTCCCGCCAGGATGTCCACCAGGCAGACGCTACCCCCGTATGCCTCGACGATTTCCCTGCCCACCACCTCTTCTATACGATAATCCGCCCCCTTGACCAGGATATCCGGCCGGAGTCGTTCGATGAGCTTGCGGGGCGTGTCTTCATCGAAAAAAACCACCAGATCGACATCCGCCAGGGCACTTAAAATGGCGGCGCGGTCCGCCGCCGGCAGAATGGGACGTTGGGTGCCCTTCAAACGCCGGATAGAGGCGTCCGTGTTCAACCCCACGATCAAGCGATCGCCCAGCTGATGCGCCTGATGCAGCAGACTCACATGGCCGGGATGCAGCAAGTCAAAACACCCGTTGGTAAAGACGATCCGCTGCTCGGCCTGCCGCCACCGGGAAAGTCGGACCACGGCTTCCTGAAGATCGGCCACCTTCCAGAGGGCGGACGCCTGCGACGGCTGCCGGGCCTCGGCCAGATCGCGTTCCAGCGCCGACCAGTGCACCGGCTGGGTTCCCACCTTGGCCACCACGATACCGGCGGCGGCATTGGCCACGCCGGCCGCGTCGGCGAACGACAGCCCCGTGGCCACACACGCCGCCAGGGTAGCGATGACCGTGTCCCCGGCGCCGGACACATCAAACACCTCCCTGGCCCGGGTGGCGATCATCAGCGGTGCGGCATCCGCACCGAAGAGGGCCATGCCCTGCGGACCGCGAGTGACCAGCAGCCAATCCAATTTCAACCGCTGACGACAGTCCTGGGCAATGGGGACGAGATCCGACGCATTGGCAATCGCTGTACCGGTTGCCAGCGCCAGTTCCGCCGTGTTGGGGGTAATGCAGGTGGCGCCGGTGTAACGCCGCCAATCGGCCCCCTTGGGATCGACAAATACCGGGATTTCGGCCCTGGCACAGGCCTGGATGATGGCCTGGACGAAGGCCGCGTCGTGGAACATGCCCTTGCCGTAGTCCGATAGCACCACCGCCTGGACGGATGACAGGCGATCGTGGATAGTCGCCGTAATCCGATCGGCCGTTGCCTTGTCGATGGGGCGGCCATCCTCTTCATCCAACCGCACCACCTGTTGCTTACCCGCCATGACGCGTGTCTTGGTGATGGTCGCCCGACCGGTGTCGATGATGCCGTGGTCGGTGATCTCATAATCGGCCAGCAGTCCTTTCAGGCGCTGTGCGGCCGCGTCCTGGCCAACCACCCCCACCAATGCCACCTGGCAGCCCAGACCGGAAAGGTTGGCGGCCACATTGCCGCTGCCCCCCAAGGCATGGGTTTTCTCATTGATCTTGACGATCGGGACCGGGGCCTCCGGCGAAATCCGGCGAACCTCGCCCCAATAATAGCGGTCCAACATCAAGTCCCCGACCACCA
Organism: uncultured Desulfosarcina sp.; assembly: GCA_963674765.1. GTDB lineage: Bacteria > Desulfobacterota > Desulfobacteria > Desulfobacterales > Desulfosarcinaceae > Desulfosarcina. The sequence goes on from OY771548.1 coordinate 7,187,674, forward strand.
GCACGGTGATGCGGGCCAACCACCGGCCCAGATCAGAATCGCCGGACGGGGCGGTCATTGCCGCTCCTTTTCACGGGCCAGCAATCCGTTTTCGATCTGCCAGGCCCAATAGTGCAGGATAAAAATATGCGCCTCTTGTATGCGCGCCGTCACCCGATCATCCACCACGATGGCCTGATCCACCCGGCTGCGCAGTGCCCCGCCATCCTTGCCCAACAGGCCCACGCTTTTCATGTTCATCGCCCGGGCACATTCCACGGCTCGCAGCACATTTGATGAATCGCCCGACGTGGAGATTCCCACCAGCATATCCCCAGGCCGGCCGAGTCCTTCCACCTGGCGGGCAAACACCTCCGCATACCCATAATCATTGCCCACGGCGGTCAGGATGGAGGAGTCGGTGGTGAGGGCCACGGCCGGATAGGCCCGCCGCTCCCGCTGGAACCGGCCGATGATCTCGGCGGCAAAATGCTGGGCGTCCCCGGCGCTACCGCCGTTGCCGCATACCAGCAGTTTCCCACCGCCCAGCAGGCAGTTCAGAAGCAGCGCCCCGGTTTTCTCGATAACCCCAGAATTCGATTTCAGCTGCTGCAGACAGTGAACGTGATCGTCGATCATGGTGCTTAGCATGGACAGCCACCTTTCCTGTGAGAAACGTGATAAAAGAGCGCTAAATAACACAACTGCGGCCGATTTGCAGCCCCTTTTATGATTAGCCCATGGTTACCGCGGCCTCATAAATCGCCGCGGCCAATAGCGGAATCATGATTTCATGGTGGCCGGTGATGGCCATTCCTCGGCCACCGAGAAGCACGGGACGCCGAACCACGTTAACGCCTGGGCGGTAGTGCTGGATCATGTCGAAATTGGCCGTGGTGATGTCGCGCACCGGATGCCCCAGGTTGCGGGCCACGGCCAGGGCCTTCAACAACACCTCGGGCATGATCACGGCGCACCCCAGATTGAGGACCACCCCACCGCCGCCCAAATTGGCGACGCTGGCGGCGAAGATGCGGAAATCACGCAGGGATGCCTCGCCGATGGCCGCACCGCTGGCCGTGGGATGCTGGTGGACGATATCGGTCCCCAGGGCCACATGCAGGGTGTAGGGAATTTTCAACCGATACGCGCTGGCGATCAGGGCCCGCTGAAGGTATGGCGCGCGTTCCGCGATCAGCATGGCGCCCACCGCTTCTCCGAAACCTTCCTTGCCGTCGGCCGCACGCCTGGCGGCGTCATTGACCAACAGGGCGGTGTCCGCGGCCATACCGAAGGAGCCGTCGGCCAGCTGCACGGCTACATCCTCCGATGTGTGACCGAAACGGGCCAGCTCCGTATCATGAATGGCCGCCGCGCCATTGGAGGCCAGATGGGTAATGAACCCGTCTTTGGCCAAGCCGGCCAGCACGGGCGCGCAGCCGGTCTTGATCACATGGCCGCCGAGCATGACGATTACCGGTTTACCGTTTTGCCGGGCCTGGGCCACGGCCTGGGCCACGGCCTTGAGATCATCGGCTTTTAATACATCGGGAAGCGCATCCAACCATTCGGATAGGCGCATGCCCGCATGCACGGGCCGGCCTTCTACGGCCGTGGTGACCTTGGAGGCCCGTGTGGATGCCTGATAGGTTTTTATGGATGTTAGATCGATCTCGTCGTAGGGCACGTGTTTTCCTTTTTCTATTACCAATATTGAATGGCGATACGCGCAAAGTGATGAACTTTAGTCGTTATAACCCGCAAGTCATCCGTTGGCAATGCTCATGCAGAAATCCCCCAGGGTTATTGCATGTTACTCTGGCTTATCGGAATGCCATCGTTGTCGTTGTCGTTATCGGCTTTTTTCTTGATCGATACCGACGACGACAACGATAACGACCACGAGGATATTACGCCAAGGGTTTTGATCATGCTTCCATGCTCAAGTGTGGGAGCGTGCGCCGATGTTCACTTGAACGTGATTAGGGTTCCCAAGCAGAGCGTGGGAACCAGTTAAGTTGACGGGCATGCGCAGAGCGTGGGAGCGAGAAGAAAAAATATGGTCGCAGGCATAGGCAGCTCTTACGAGACTCGAGCCACTGTCACACTAAGAGCTGCCCACCCGGTCATTTACAAACCATACGGCATACGATACAACGCTGAATGCATGCTAGTTACGGAAGGCATTGGACTGAGCCACTTTTTGCAACGCATCGCGAAAAGGCAGGGAATAGACATTGAAAACCTTTTTCAAATTCGCACTCAAGGACCGGCATCGTAATATCCTGACCTTGATCAAGGAAAACAGCGGACGGCTGATTCTGGCCGCCATATGCAGTTTGATGATGTCCGGGGCCACCACCGCCATGGGTTACCTGATCAAACCGGTTATCGACGATATCTTCGTCAATCGGGATACCACCGGCCTGATTATTCTGCCACTGGTGGTGATTGTTATTTTTCTGGCCAATGGATTGGGACGCTACGGCCAGGAGTATTTCATGAACTATGTCGGCGAGGATATTATCCGCCGTCTGCGCAACCAGCTTTACGACCGTATTCAGGATCTTTCCCTGGCCTTTTTCCAGAAGGAACGCACTGGAACCCTTATGTCCCGTATCACCAACGACGTGAACATTCTCAAATCCATGGTGTCCACCGCGGTGACCAGTTCCATGCGCGACATCGCCACCATGGTCGGCCTGACGGTGGTAATATTTTATCAGAATTGGCGTATGGCGATCCTTGCCTTCTTCGTTTTGCCGGTGGCCTTCTGGCCGATTTTTATTTTAGGGCGTAAGGTGCGGCGGGTCAGCACCGGATGCCAGGAGGCCATGGCCGATCTTTCCGCCTTTTTGCACGAAACGTTTGCCGGCAACAAGATCGTCAAGGCATTCGGCATGGAAAATCATGAAAAGCGGCGTTTTTTCGATCAAACCCGCCGGCTTTTCAAGTTGGAAATCAAGGGCGTCAAGGTCCGGGCACTCTCCGGACCGATCATGGAAGTCTTCGGCGGGCTGGGCATCGCCTTTGTCATCTGGTATGGTGGCTCCGAGGTCATCTCCGGCAAAACCACGCCGGGCACCTTCATGAGCTTCTTGGCATGTGTTCTGCTGTTGTACGATCCGGTGAGAAAACTCAGCCAGTTGAACAACACGATTCAGCAGGGCATGGCGGCGGTCGATCGGGTGTTCGACATCATCGAAACCCGCACCGACATCAAGGACCCGGAAACGCCGACGCCGATCACCACATCGGCCCATGAACTGCGGTTTGAAAACGTGCGCTTTGGCTATGGCGACGAGGAGGTGCTGAAAGGGGTCGATCTGACGGTGGCCAAGGGTCAGGTCCTGGCCCTGGTTGGCATGAGCGGCGGCGGCAAGAGTACCCTGGCCAACCTGATCCCCCGCTTCTTCGATGTGACCGCCGGTCGCATCCTGATCGACGGCATCGACATCCGGAAGTTCGCCGTCAGCGACCTGCGCCGCCAAATCTCCATCGTCACCCAGGAACCGATTTTGTTCAACGAATCCGTGCGCGATAATATCGCCTATGGCCATCCGGCGGCCACCCCGGATCAAATCGTGACCGCCGCCAAGGCTGCATTTGCCCACAATTTCATCATGCGCTTTCCCAATGGTTACGACACGAAGATTGGCGAACTGGGCGGTCGGTTATCCGGAGGAGAGAAACAGCGCCTTTGCATCGCCCGGGCGTTGATCAAGGATGCTCCCATCCTGATTCTGGACGAGGCCACCTCCTCCCTGGATTCCGAAGCCGAAGCCGTGGTCCAGAAAGCCCTGGGAAACCTGATGCAGGGCCGCACCACCGTGGTCATCGCCCATCGGCTTTCCACCATTGCCGCGGCCAACCGCATCGCCATAATCGTCCATGGACGAATCGTCGAGGAAGGCACGCACACGCAGCTGATGGCCAACGAAGGCGAGTATCACAAGCTGTACATGAACCAATATGCGGATAAGAAGTGACCCTCTTGCCCTGGATTCAACCCATTCTCTTTTTTGTTGTGCCGAGGCATTTTTGATAACGGTCGAGGATCTTATCGATCATCACCCGCACCGTATAGTTTTCGGAAGCCACTTTTTGGGCGCGTCGGGCTTGTTCGGCGGCCGATGCCGGGTTTTTCAGGATCCGTTGCATGGCATCTGCCAGATCTGTCACATTCGCCGGTTCGACAAGGCATCCGGTCTCGCCATGCGAAATGACTTCGGGAATCCCGCCCGCCCGCGTCCCGATGACGGGGCATCCGGCATACATGGCCTGGGGCAGCACCTGGGAGGTGGCCTCATTTTTTATGCTGGCCAGGACGTTGATATCGAAGGCCCGAAAAAACGGCCACGGATCCTTGCGAAAGCCGGCAAAATGGATTCTGTGGGATAGCCCGTGGCCCTTCGCGCGCGCGATCAACGACTGCATTTGATCGCCATCCCCGACAATCATCAGGTGATGATGGGGAAATTGGTTACCGATCGCCGCGAAGGCATCGATCAAATACCGATGCCCCTTCCAATCATTGAGCATGGCCACGCTGCCGATGAATCGGGAATGCCGATCCAGACCGAATTCAGCTTGCAGCCGACGGACGGCGTCTGACCGGGAAATCATCGGCTCCGGCGGAACGAAGCCACTGGGAACGGCAATGACCTTCGACGGATCGACGGCCAAATCGCCGGCGATCTGATCCGCAATGCATTGCGCGGAGGTAAAAATGTAATGGCTGAGATGTCGATACATCCACTTGTTGTACCACGTCGGCGATACGGGGTGGCTGTGGTGCCGGGATCGTATCACACAGGGGATGCCAAGGCCGGCAGCGGCCAACAGTCCCACCTTGGCATCCATGTTCCCGTGTGTATTGAGCACATGAGGAGGATTGGCCTTGAGCCATCCCCGTAGCCGGATCAAGTCGGTCAATGCGGTCAAATTGTTGAAGGACATGGGCAGCACCTCCAATCCGGCCGCCTTCGCCCGTGGGTAAATTTGCGATTTCTTGGATGCGAACAATACCGGCCGATGTCCTTTTGCTTTCATCCATTGGCACTCGGTGAAGACCCGAATTTCCTGCCCCCCCCAACTGCGGTGACTTTCCGTATGCACAATTACCAGCGGTCGTTTCCCCATGGGGGTCTGCCTCCTTGGGTGGGTATATTGAGCGATTAGCAAAATCATTCAATGGCGTTGCTATATTTTGGAATCGTTGTCGTTTTCGTTGTCGTAATCGGCTTTTCAGTTTTTCGATTACGACAACGACAACCGCTGCGCTGACAACGACAACGATTCGTGAACCCCATGATCATCAAATCGCTTCATCCCGATACCGATAAACCTGGGCTACATGCAATTGCCCTGGGAACCAGGCAGCCCAGTCTTTACATAAATCCGCGAATGGTGTAAAGCGTCGATCGTTTCCCATGCCAGTCCCATACAATCAATCGAGTCGACACGAAAATGCGCAATAGGCAATCCAATAACGGCCATCGCTTGCTAGTTTTCGAACCCCGCGCGGAAGGCCACCATCCCGGATGGCTGCGTTTCATCACCGAAGACCTGCTTTCTGCCGGGTACGAACTAACCCTGGCCGTTGACTTACGGCCGTCGTCGCGGGCCATCATCGAGGACCACCTCGGCGACCTGGTTGGCCGGGTCGCCTTGATCCCCGCCCTTGATGAACACGGCCGGCCACGAAACGGCAGCATGGCGGCGTCGATCGCGCATGGGCTCCACGCATCCGGTGCCCCCCGCGCCTTTCTCTGCGCCTTCGACGAATTGGCATCATCCGCCTTTCGCCGTGCCGCCGTCGGACTGTCTCCCTCCTCCTTGCTGCGGGGCCGCATGGGCGGCATCTATCATCGGCCACGCTTCACCATCGCCCCCTGGTGGTCACCGAATCGAATTCTCAAGGCCGCCGGCTTCCATCGTTTCATGCGAGCCAACTGGATCCGCCCATTGCTGCTGCTCGATGAGTACCTGGCCCGGGACATCCGGTCGGCGTATCCGGACAAGCCGGTTTTCTTTCTTCCCGACCCCTGCCCGGACGACTTTGACGGCGACGCGCAGCGGGCACGGGCGGCCCTGGGGGTTCCCCCCGAAGCAATGATTTTCCTTTTTTTCGGTGTCGGTGCCAAACGCAAGGGCCTGCACCTGGCCGCGGCGGCCATGCAGCGACTGGAAACCCCGAACGCCTTCCTGCTGGTTGCCGGCAGGCAGAACCCCACGCCACCGGTGAAGCGGCGCCTCGATCAACTGGCAGGCCAGGGACGCGCCCTGGTCTTGGATCGCTATGTTTCCGGTGCCGAGGAAAAATTGTGTTTTCAAGCCGCCGATGTGGTGCTGCTGCCCTATCTGAACCATTTCGGCACGAGCGGCATCCTTTCGCGGGCCATGGCAACCGGCAAACCGGTGATTGCCTCCGGAGAACACCTACTGGGAAGGCTGGTCGCGGACAATGACATCGGATGGTGTTTCGCGCCGGGCAATGTTTCCGCGCTGACCGCCTGCCTGACCGAAGCGGCGGCCATGGATGCCGATAGGCGGCGACGTTTCAGGGACCGGGCCGCGGTTTACGCCGCGCGATACTCACGCCGGAATTATCGGCAGGCGTTGCTGAACGCCCTGTGCAAAACCGATGTGCCGGTTTGATACGCGTCGGTCACGCTTCATCACCTTGCCGCGCATCGCCGTAACGCCACAATTCCCAAAGCTTGGCATATTTGAGGTACGATCCGCCGGCATTGGTCGTGGAAACCATGAAGCCATCGAACCCTTCCAACACGCCCAACTCGAGGACATAGGACCGAATGAACGTCCACAGGCCATGGGAGATCGGCGTCCACCATCGGACCCGACGACCTTCATTTTTCATCTCCAGGGCGGCAAGGGTGGAGTAGTTTTGCATCTTCTCGATCAGCCCGGCGTAGTCGCGGAAGCTATAATGGTCAATCATCGCGTTCAGCTGCCTGACCGGGCCATGGGCGACCCATTGTTCATGAACCAGCTTTTCGCCAAAAGCACCGCTGTCCCGCTTCACCAGCCGAACCACGCGATCCGGCCACCACCCGCAGCGCTTGAACCACCGCCCGTGGAAAATATTTTTCCTCAAGAAACCATAGGCCACGACCTCTGGGAACGGGTCGGCCAAAAGGTGAGCGATGGTTTCCGCGGTCTGCCGGGGAACGCATTCATCCGCGTCCAGGATCAACACCCAGTCACTGCGGCAGTGATCGACGGCGAATTGCTTCTGTCGTGCATAGCCCAACCACGGCTGGGAAAATACGCGATAGCCGTAAGACCCAGCGATGGAGAGGGTGTTGTCACGGCTGGCCGCATCGACGACCACCACGACGTCGTCGGCGAATGCCAAGCTGTCGAGGCAGGTTTGGATGCGATCGGCCTCGTCCTTGGCGATAATGGCCACCGAAAGCGTGTGTTTTACAGTGTCAGGCATCGTGTTTCCTCCATGGGAAAGCCGATACCAATCCGACGGTCAGCGATAGAAGAAAGGCGGTCCCCACATCCAGGATCTGCGTGTTGAACAGTCCGGTGGTTATCAGTACACCGACCACGGACAAAAGCATATACCCCGCCACTGTTTGGCGGTTTCGCCAGCCACTGGTGATCATCACCCACAGGAACCAGATGAAAACCGCCAGGCCCACGGCACCATAACTGACCGCCATGTAAAGAAAGTTGTTATGCGGATGAGCGATCGCGGGAACCGTGGGATCGCTGTCCATGGACTTGAGCACCGATTGATAGCCGCCCGTGCCCACGCCGATCCAGGGGGTGGCCCGCATAATCCTCAGGGCACCGTTCCACATGTAAAAGCGATCCTGTTCTTTCGAATAGGTATTTCCCCAGGCCGCCTGCGCATCGGCCTCGAGATGATAGGTCAGCTCGTTGATGGACTTGGTGATTCGCTGGCGGACAACCGGGGAAAGCAGCATCAACGCGGGGACCAGCAGACAGATGGCCGCGGTCTTGATCATTTTATGGCTCTTGAAAAGGGTCATCCCCATGAACGGGACCAGCAAAACGAAGGCCACGTAACTGGCCCGGCTACGCAGAATCACGAGATGGAAAAAATAAAGCCCGACGAGCCCTGCGAGGGCCATTTTGCCGCGGGTCTGGCGTTGACGGTTGAGAAAAAAAACGGCCATCATGATACCGACGATCAGGTAGGCGGACAAGGTGCTGTAATCGGGTCCCAGCCCCCGGTGCTGTTGGCCCTTGTCGTGGAGGTGAAAGACGATTTGACAAATGGCGGCCAGCACGTTGATGCCCAATCCCAGCATAAAGGCCTGGACCAGTCTCGCCGCCGGGAAATGCCGGAAGGCGATGGCAGCCACCGCCAGGCCGAATAGCCAGTAGTAGGTTTTTGCGGCGTAGTCCATGCCCAATCCCGCCGCATCCGGGGTATAGAGCATCCCGATCCACGGCAGCAGGAGCAGTCCAAAAACAGGCCACCAATAGGGGTGACGGTAAGTCCGCCATTTTTTGACGGCCATGCCGGTAAAAAGCCAAATGGCAATGCACAGCACCCCAGCCATCGTCGACAGCGCGGTTCCCAAGGGCAAAAAGAAATAGGTCAGGACCGTGGCGGCAAAAAGCGCCTTTTCGCCGGCGGTGGTTTGCGGATCCTTGAGCCAGTCGTTGATGGACGATCGGTACATTCAGCAAAGATCTCTCTGTAAGGGGTGAGCGGGAGCCTCGAGCGTGAATGCCGTGGTAGCATCGTTGCCATGGCCGGATCGGTGCGCGCTCACTGATTCATGTCGGAATTCCAGGATGGCCGCTGGCCGCCAACCGATCGGCAACCGCTTCGAGCACATGGGTCACCGTGATATCGCGCATGCACCGACACTGGTGCACGTCACATTGGCGTTTGAAACAGGGGCTGCAGGAAGGGGCCGTGCGCACCACACGATGCCCCTTCCCATAGGGTCCGGTACGCCAGGGCGCGGTGGGGCCGAAGAGGGCCACCACGGGGGTGTCCACGGCCGCGGCCAGGTGCATGGGGCCGGTATCGGTGGTCACCAGCAGGGCGGCCCGTTGGTACAAGGCCGCCAGCATGGTCAGCGTCGTGCGGCCTGAAAGATCGACCGATTTCTCGGTCATCTGCAACCGGATATCGGCGATTGTTTCACGATCCCCGGGGCCGCCGGTAAAGACCACATCCACCCCGTGCGCTCTCACCAGCCGGTCGGCCAGGGCCGCAAACCGATCGTTAACCCAGAGTTTGGTCTCCCATAGCGCTACGGGGTTGATGGCCACCAGCGGCCGCGAGCCGTCGAACCCGCTTTCGTCCAACAGGGAGTTGACCTGCCGGCGATCCCTCTCGGACACGGGGACATCGTACACCACGGATGACGGTTCGATGCCAATGGCCTTAAGCAGTATCAATCCGCGGGTCAGGGCATGCACCGCCATGTCCACCGGCGGAATGCGCTCATTCAATAACAGGTAGCTGTGCTCCTGATGCTGCATGCCGCGATCAAAACCGATTTTGCGTTTGCCCCTGGCCAGCCACACCAAAACGGCGCTTTTCAAAAGGGCTTGAAAATCGATGATGATATCGTAATCGGTGTCGCGCAGCGCATGCCAAAAGCGGCGGATGTCGGCCAGCGCCTGTCTTCGCCCAGGCCCCTTTAGCTCGCGTATCCAGCGCTTGCGGTGGGATACGATCACCCGATCCAGGGCCCGGTGGCCGACGACCAGATCGGCGGCCGCGGTTTCCACCAGCCAGGTGATGTGCGCGTTGGGATAACGCTTACGAATGGCGCTTAACGCCGGCAGCGTATGGATCACATCCCCGATGGCGCTGAGTTTAACGATGAGAATGTTCAAAGCAGCCCCTCTACCGCATCGGCCACCATGTCCACGGTCACTTGACGCATGCAGTTCATGTGGCCCAACGGGCACACCGGCTGCATGCAGGGACTGCAGGGGGTGGGGACCCGGACGATACGGCTCGTATGGCTGAAGGGGCTGGTGGTGGTCCAATTGGTCGATCCAAACACGGCCACCAGCGGGGTGTTCAGTGCCGCGGCCACGTGCATGAGTCCCGAATCGTTGGTCACAAAGGCGGCACAGCGGCCGATGAGGGCCATGGCCTCGCCCAGACCGGTCCGGCCACTCAAATCAAGGGCCGGCGCCGACATTTGGCCGGTAATCGATCGGCCCAGGTCACGATCCCCGGGACCGCCAAAAATCAAGATCGTGGCCTTGAGATCGGCATTCAGGCGATCGCCCAGGGCCGCGTACCGCTCGGGAAACCACTGCTTGGCCGGACCGAACGTGGCGCTGGGATTGAGACCGATGATGGGCCGGCCCGGTGCGACGCCCAATTCGTCTAGCAATTGCCCGGCCCGCCGAATGTCCGCGGGATCCAGGTGCAGCTCCAGGGTGGGCGAGCCGGTGGTCAGCCCTGCCCCCTCCAGGACCTTGAGATAGTACCCGGTCTGGTGAATGGATCTGATTGCCCGGGTGCGGCGCACCGGATGGGTCAATAATAATCGACGGCCATCACTATCAAACCCGATACGCTTGGGAATCCCAGCCATAAGAGCAATGATGGTTGCCTCGATGGCGTTTTGCAACAAAATGGCCGCATCGTATCGCCGGGTGCGAAGATCCCTGGCCAGTCTGATGGTCCCCACCGCACCGGCATGGCGGCCATCCGCATCGTAATTCACGATCTCGTCCACATGGGGACTATGGGCAAACACCGGCGCGACCCAGGGTTTGGCCAGCATACTGATGTGGGCGTCCGGGAAATTGCGCCGGATGGCCCGCACAGCCGGCGTGGTCATGATGGCGTCACCAATCCAGTTGGTCGATCGAATCAACAGCCGCTTGATCGATTTTCTTTCCTTGAGATTCATCGACAATCCGAAATCATTAATTTTATGCGATCTTGCGCTTAGGATAGTGTTCATCCAGAAATAGGCAAATTTGGTCGAGATCAAGGCGCCCGACAAATTTAACCGCAGGCATATGGTTGATATTCCGAGGATTAAATTTTTCGCGCAACGCCGATATCGGCCAAAGCTACAATTGGCATGGCCATTTCTGGATGAACAACAGAAGCTTTCTCAAAAATAGGATTTAAGTTCAAGATCAAGGCGGAACTGCGTTTTGAACCGCAGGCATATGTCTGATATGTTGAGGATTCGAAACGCGGTTCCAACGCAGATATTGGGCTTAAAGACATTTTTGAGATAGCTTCTAATTAGTTCCGGGGCCATTCACAGTAGGCCTTGTTCTTCCACCGCCGATGAACCCAGAACCACTGCTCGGGATGCCGGCGGATCCCTTGTTCAACGGCCTTGCTATAGTTCAAGGTGTTGGCTTCGATATCCGTGGTTTTGTCACCAGTGACCACCAGCGGAATCTCCGGTCCGAATACGGCCCGGAATCCGGTTTTCTCACGATACAAAAAACATGACAGCACCGGACTGCGGCTTTTCAGGGCAATCAATGCCATGCCTTTACTGGTACAGGTCCGGCGGCCGAAAAAATCCACCCATACCCCATCGTACCAATCCACGCTCTGATCCATGAGGATGGCCACGACCTCTTTCTTTTTCAGCGCCCGGACGATACGAATCATGGCGTGGCTGGTGGGGATCAGACGGGCACCGAATCTGCCGCGCAGCCACTCGAAAAACAGATTCAAGGGAGAAAAATCCATGGGGCGATAGACGACGTGGATGGGAATGTTGGCACGATCGGCGACAATGGACATAAGCTCCCAGTTGCCGATGTGGCCGGTGACGACCAAGACCCCTTTTCCCTTTTCAATGGCGGCGCGGTAATGCTCCAGCCCCTCAATGCGAATCGATCGGTCCAATTCCGCATCCGATGCCGTCATGGACCAGCCCACTTCAAACAGAATCTGTCCCAAATGATGGTAGACCGACCGGGCCAGCGCCCACCGTTGCCGGGCGGTCAGTGAACCGCCGAAGGCGAGCGCCAAATTGTCCATGGCGATCTCGCGGTGCCGGCGGTCCAGCCGGAAACCCAGGTTTCCCAATCCATTGCCCAGCCGGCGGGCCACAGGGCGCGGAATCCGCCCCATTGCCGACATGAGGCGCGCAATGATACCGCAAATCTTAAAATCAGTCGAGGTCGGTGGTTTTCTTTTGGCCATACGAAAGGCGTGTTGTCGTCTGCGGGTCACCAATTCAAATTTGACGGATTCGTAAAAAGCCCGATATCGGCGTTACGCTTTATCCTTCGTCACTGCGGCGTACCTTAAGTACGCCTCATTCCTCAGGATTCGCAAGCCTTGATCTCGGGCTTTTTACGAATCCGTCCGAACAGCGACTTGTTACGAGTTCATCAAATTTACAATCCGTCTCAATCGTCGAAATAGGCCACGGCATTTTTAAAGATTCGAATGCCGTCTCCCAAGGCCGAACCCGGGTCAGCACCGCGGCGCGTTGCCTGCTCTCGCTGCCGGGTCCAATCCGGATGGTTGGTCGCATGATTGTAGGCCTCCGGATGGGGCATCAAACCGAAGATGCGTCCGGTGGGATCGCAGATACCGGCAATATCGTTCAGCGATCCATTGGGATTGTGAGGGAATGCCCCGCCTGCCGGTCGCCCGTCGGTCAGGGCGTACCGCACGGTCACCTGGTGATTGGCGGCAAGGACCTTGAGCATGGAAGTATCCGCATAGAACTTGCCTTCTCCATGCCGTACCGGCAGATCCATGGCATCGATCCCACGGGTGAACACGCACGGAGAAGCAGGGTCGACGGCAAGGCGCACCCACTGGTCCCGAAAATTGCCGCAATCGTTGGTCACCAGGGCCACGCTGCGCCGGGTGTAGTCGCCGTCAATGCCCGGCAGCAGACCGAGGTTGACCAGGGTCTGGAACCCGTTGCAAATACCGATGACCAGTTTCTGCGCCGCGACAAAAGCCAGCAGCTGATCGCCAAGATTGGTTTTCAGACGCAGGGCCTGGACCACCCCGGCCCCATGATCGTCGCCCCAGCTGAATCCACCGCCAAAGGCCAGGATCTGGAATTTTTCCAGGGTCACATCGCCGGCAATCAGGGCGTTGATATGCACCCGCTCGGCCGTGGCACCGGCCAGTTCAAAGGCATAGGCCGTTTCATGATCACAATTCAGGCCGAAGCCTGTTAACACCAGTGCAGTTGGTTTCATATCAGATCCTTGAATGGCCCGTTCCAGGCCGCCTTCATGTCCGCCACGCTTAGTGTAACCAGCGCGCTGCCATCGATACCGGTAATCTTCAATTCCGGCGCCTCGGTCACCGTGCCCACGCAGGCCACCGGCATTCCCGCGAACAAGGTCTCAAAAGCGGTTTGGTTGGTCGGAGCGACGCTAACGATAAATCGACCGGCACTCTCCGAAAAAAGCAGGGTATCATCACGATCGACCCCGTTGGCCGGCACCCTGGCCAAATCCACGGTCAGCCCCAGGCCGCCGCCCATGGCCACCATTGGCAGATGAACGCCCAACCCGCCCCGATACACCCCGTGACAGGAGGCCAGCAGTCCCTGGCCGATCGCCCGGGCCATGCGGCCATAACAGGCAGCAAAGGCATCCGCATCGACTTGGGGAACATTCAGCCCCACGTTTCCCAAGGTTGCGTAGTACTCAGAGCCGCCGAGCTCATCTTTCGTGGTGCCGACAACGTAGACCCAATCACCGGGGACCTTGAGGTCCATGGTCTGACATTGCCGTGCGTCGGGGATCACCCCGGTCACGGAAAACTGCAGCGTCTCCAGGGCCGACACCTTGTTGGTTTCACCATAGCGGCCCGGCAGATGGCCGTCCACATACATGGAATCCTTGCCGGAGAGCAGCGGGATACCGTAGGCCAGGCACATGGCCTTCAGGGCCTGGCAGGAGCGTACCAGTTGGGCGGCCTTGTGGCGGCCATCGGGATTCTTCATCGGATCGTACTGAATATTGGGCCAGCAGAAATTGTCCACCCCGCCCAGATGGTCGGGATCACCGCCCACGGCAACGGCCCGCCGAACCGCTTCGTCGATGGTGCAGGTCGTCATGTGATAGGCATCGATCGCCGAATACATGGGCAGCAGGGCCTGTGAGAAGACCAGCCCCTTTTCCGAGGTCAGCACGGGGCGAATCACGGCGGCATCCGTGGGCACGTCATGCTCGACGCCCACCAGCGGTTTGATCACACTCGTGCCCTGCACCTCATGATCGTACTGGCGATTGATCCAGGCCTTGGAGCAGATGTTGGGACGGGCCAGAAGATCCAGGATCAGGGTCTGGTAATCATCGGGCGGTCCCAGGACCGGCTCGCTCAACCCGCGCCGGTCGGGCGGCTGCCAGATGGCTTCGAACTCCCACTGGGGAAAGGCCGAGGTGAGCAGATCCAGGTCGATGTAAGCGCAGGTGACACCGTTGTAAGTGATGTGGATCTTCCCGGTATTCGTATAGGTTCCGATGACGGTACTCTCCACGGCGTGCTGCCGGGACAGGGCCATGAAGCGAGAAAGATGGGCGGGATCGATGGCCACGGTCATGCGTTCCTGGGACTCGGAGATCCAGATCTCCCATTGATCCAGGCCATCGTATTTGAGCGGTACGTTTTCCAGCTGGATATTGCAACCGCCCGAAAACCGTGCACTTTCTCCCACCGACGAGGATAGCCCGCCCCCGCCATTATCGGTGATAAAACGAATCAGTCCCTCGTCGCGGGCTTCCAGCAGAAAATCGTGCATTTTCTTCTGGGTGTACGGGTCGCCGATCTGCACATGGCCGGCCGGGGTGTTTTTGGAGAAGGTGGCCGACGAGGCGGTCACGCCATGGATACCGTCCTTGCCGACCCGTCCGCCGCACATGATGGCCAAATCCCCGGGCAGGATGGTTTTCTGATCCGACGGCGCACCGTCGATCACCGCCGGCATGATGCCCAGGGCGGTAACGAACACCAGACATTTGCCCAGGTAACCGGGATCGAAGAGTACCTGACCGAAAGGCGTGGGAATGCCGCTTTTGTTGCCCCCGTCACGGACGCCTTCGATCACCCCATCCAACAGGCGCTTGGGGTGCAGGCGCGGTTTGAGGGGGCCGGCGTAATCCCGCGGGCCGACGCAGTAGCCATAGCTGCCCATGATCAGCCGTGAGCCCTTGCCGGTGCCCATGGGATCGCGGTAGATCCCGACGATACCGGTGATGGCGCCGCCATAGGCCTCCATGTTGGAGGGCGAATTGTGGGTCTCACCGGTAATCACGTAGAAGTGGTCGTCGTCGAAACGCCCGACGCCCGCATTGTCCCAGAGAACGGACACCACCCACGGCTTCTTGGCTTTCAGCTCCAGGGTGGGGGCTTCGATATAGGTCTTGAACAGGCTGTCGATGGTCTGCTTGTGGCCGGTGGCAAGATCCCGGTAGTCAAACCGGCCACCGAAGGTGTTGTGGTTGCAATGGTCGCTGCGCGCCTGGGAAATATACTCCAGTTCCACATCCGTGGGGTCGGCCAGGGCCACCGCACGGCGCTGGCGCTTGATGTCGGCGTCGAGAAAATAGGCCCGAATGGTGGGAATGTCATTGGGGTTGAGGGACAGGCTGCGCTCGTCGCTGAGCCGGGCCAGGGTGTCGTCGCTGTCGATGGACAGGGTGGTCACTTCGGGCTGGTGGTTGAGGATCACCTTGGGGATGATATACCCGACGCCGACGGCCGGATCCCACCCGGCCGGGTCGTAGACCGCCCACTGCTGAATGATGTCGTTGGCCAGCAATTCACCGGCGATCTGCTCGGCATCCCGTCGCTGGAGGCGGTTGCCCGTCAGGCAGTAGCGTTTCGACGTATAGATGGCCTCACCGGCCTTCAGCTTGATGCGCAGAAGGTCTTCCACGGCCTCGACGGCGGTGGCACCCGGATTATCCCGCACACCGGGCCGGAACCCGATCCAGATGATCCAGTCAAAATCCACGGCCAGCGGGGTCGTGGATGACACCTGGGTCACCGGATTGGTAAAGATTTCGCTGCGAATCGTTTCCACCTGAGCGTCCGTCAAGGCCGCATCGATGGTCACCACGGTGACCGTGCGCACCGAATCGATATCGATGCCGAAATAATTTTTGGCCTTGAGGCGCAAGGCCTCGCCTTCCGCATCGAACAGCGCATCCTTCAAGGTTATTTCGATTCGTTGGGGCATAACGTCTATTTCCGTGTTGTGGGGTTACTCGTTTGGTTCGTTGGGTTCGTTGGGTTCGTTGGGATCGCTCTTAACGCTCCTAACGCTCTTAAGGATCCCAACGCTCTCAGCTGGCAAATAGCCGCATAATATCATTATAAAACACGAAAATCATCAGCATGATCAGGATAAAGATGCCGGCCTGTTGAGCGATTTCACGCATCCGGAGATTGACCGGGCGCCGGATAATCGCCTCGATGAAAAAAAACATCAAATGACCGCCATCGAGCACCGGAATGGGCAAGAAGTTGAGAATGGCCAAATTGATGCTGAGAACGGCAATGAAAAAAATCAGATTGGTCAAGCCTGCCTTGGCTTGCTGCCCGGCCATCTCGGCGATCATGATGGGACCGCCCAGGGTCTTGGTGGAAACCGTTCCCTGGATGAGTTTGCCGATGCTCAGGATGGTCAGCCGTGAAATTTGGTAGGTCTGCTTGACGCTCTCGCCGACGGCCTTGAAAGGCCCCAGCTTGATGACGATCCGATCGGCCTCGGGGATGTCGACACCCGGCGTGGAAATGCCGATCCGATAACTGTCCACCTTCTCGCCGAGGACATTCTCTTCACTGAAAAGGACCGGCGTCATTTCGACGCCGAGCGTCTCCCCACCCCGCGCGATCCGCATTTTCAGCATCTCTCCCTTGCTCTGGGAGATGATCTCCTTCATGGTATGCCAGCCGTCCACCGGCTGCCCATTGATCTCGACGATTCGATCGCCTTTGCGCAGTCCGGCCTTTTTCGCCGGATACCCCTCGGCCACATCGCCGACAATGGCCTTTAATGGCGGCAAACCGGAAAATCCCGCATCAAAATAAGGCATATCGTCGCCCAGGATATCCTTGGCGACCTTGGTTTGCGGGGTGATCGTGGTTTGCTGGATGTCGCCGCCGTGGGTGAAACGAACCGTCACCGGATCGCCCTTGGCATCGGCAATCAGGCGATTGATATCACCCCAGGAGGCGACTGGCGCGCCGTCGACGGTTTTGATCGTATCGCCGACCCGAATCCCGGCCTGAGCCGCCGGACTGTCCATGATCACATGGTTGACCACCGGACGGATGTCCTCGGTGCCGATGAAAAAGAAAAATGCGGCATAGATCAATACCGCCAGAAGCAGGTTGAAAAACGGTCCCGCGGCGACAATCAGGATGCGCTTGAACACGTGTTTGTGGGTAAACGAATAGGGCAGCATCTCCGGTTCGAGCTCGGCATCGGGCTCATCGCCGACCATCTTGACGTACCCCCCCAAGGGGATGGCGGAGATGCGGTAATCGGTCAGGCCCACGGTTTTGCCACAAAGGCGCGGCCCGAACCCCAGGGAGAATTTTTCGACCCCCACGCCGAAGAGCCGGGCAACCAGGAAATGCCCCAATTCATGAAAGAAAATGAGTACGCCGAGGACGATAACAAAGGCAAATATATTTGTGGTCATAAGCGAATTGTCAACATTCCTTGCGACGAATCAGGGACCGGGCGGTTTCCCGGGCCCAGTTGTCCGCCGCAATAATCTGATCGAGGTCGGTATCGGGCACCTGCCGATGCCGGTTCAGGGTCGCGTCCACGATGGCATGGATTCCGGTAAAGGGCAGTCGACCCGTTAAAAACGCCGCCACCCCTTCCTCGTTGGCCGCATTGAGGACCGTGGGCAGGGTGCCCCCGGCCTTACCGGCGGCAAAGGCCAGGGCCAGGCAGGGAAATCGCTCGACATCCGGTTCCTCGAAGGTCAACGTTCCGATACGCGTAAAATCCGGCGCGGCAACCCCCAATGGCAAGCGTTCGGGATGGGACAGGCCGTAAGCGATGGCCCCTTTCATGTCCGGGACCCCCATCTGGGCCAACACCGCCCCGTCGGCATAGGTCACCATGGAATGAATGATGCTTTGCGGGTGGATCACGACCTTGATCCGGTCAAACGCCGTGTCGAAAAGCCAGTGGGCCTCGATCACCTCGAGCCCCTTGTTCATCAAGGTGGCGGAATCGATACTGATCTTGTTGCCCATGGACCAGTTGGGATGGTCGAGTGCCTGGGCAGGGGTGATGGCGGCAAAATCACTCGCGAGACACTCGCGGAACGGACCGCCGGAAGCGGTCAGCAGAATTTCCCGTATCGGGTTGGGTCCCTGGCCGGCCATGCTCTGGAAAATGGCGCTATGCTCGCTGTCCACGGGCATTAGCTTGACGCCGCGCCGCCGAACCCGTTCCATGACGATGGCGCCCGCCATGACCAGCGTCTCCTTGTTTGCCAGGGCGATGTCTTTCCCGGCGTCGATGGCCGCCAATGTGGGGACCAGTCCGGCCGCCCCCACCATGGCGCCCAAAACCATATCGGCGGTCTCCCAGGTAGCCGCCTGGACGTAACCGTCCTGACCGTGAACGATCACCACGTCCAGGTCCGGTGGCAACAAGCCGCGCAGTCGATCCGCATGATCGGCGTCGGCCACGGCGGCAATTCGCGGCCTGAATTCGACGATCCGTTCGGCCAGGGTGGCGACCCCGGTATGGGCCGTGAGCGCCACGACCTGGAAGCGATCGGGAAATTGTCTGACGATCGATAGGGCATTCGTGCCAATGGAACCGGTCGCCCCTAAAATGGATAATGATTTCATGATGATTGAATCTCTTGGCCGTGGTAACGATTTCGATTCAGAATATACTAATTTTCAACAGATAGGCAAGGGGTGAGGCAAACAGCAAGGCATCCAACCGGTCCAGGAAGCCCCCGTGACCCGGCAGCAACGACCCGGAATCCTTGATACCCGCCGCGCGCTTGAATTCCGATGCAAATAAATCGCCGACCTGCCCGGCAATGCCGATGAGCAGGGCGAAAATCACGGCTGACAGGGTCGCTACCTCTGGCAGCAGCAGCATTTTAAGCAGTAAGCCGACGATGACATTGGCACATAGACCGCCGATGCTGCCCTCGATGGTTTTCTTGGGGCTGACCCAGGGGCAAAGCTTATGCCGCCCCAGGGTTTTGCCGGTATAGAATGCCCCGGTATCACCGGCGGCAACGATGCACAGCAACCAGAAGATCCATTGAGCGCCCTGTGCCTCGGACCGCATCAGGACTAAAAACGCCAACGACAGGGGAATGTATATCAGCCCCAATGTCTGCTTGGCCACCAAATGCGGCGCCTGTACGTCGTCTTTGAACAGCGGCAGGGTCAAACCGGCGACCCCGATCAAATCGACGGCGATGATCAAGGGGGCATGGGCCATGCCCCGGTAATTGACCACCCAGACGATTACCGGCGCCAGCGTCAGACCCAGCCAGGGAATCAGACGTGCCGGGCCGTTGCCCTGGGAATTGAAGACCGCACGGTAATATTCGCCGAGCGTCACCACACTCACGGCGGCAATGAGCAGAAAAAAAACCATCCCGCCGGTCGCCACCAGCAGGTAAATGATGGGAACGGCGACAATGCCGGTTATCCAGCGTTGTAGATGCATTCGTTTAACATCCGCTATTTAGAAGGCACCGCGCCAAAACGACGTTCACGGTGCTGATAGTCCTGCAAAATCTGGACGAATTCGTCCCTGCCGAAATCAGGCCACAGGGTGGGTGTGAAATACAGCTCCGCATAGGCAATCTGCCAGAGGAGGAAATTGCTGATGCGCTGCTCTCCGCTGGTGCGGATCAAGAGGTCCGGGTCCGGCAGACCATGGGTATACAGGTGATCGGCGATGACCTCGGGCGTCAGTGCCGCTGGATCGATGGCGCCCTGCCGAGCGGCCACGGCGATCTTGCGAACCATGTCCACGATTTCCGTCCGGCCACCGTAACTGAGTGCCAGGGTGAGCACCATCCCGGTGTGGGCGGCGGTTTCGGCGATCATGGATTCGAGTTTTGCGCGCACACCATCCGGCAGGCGCTCGATCTGACCGATGGTGTTGAGCCGGATTTGTTTGTCGAAAAGGGTTTGGCGTTCTGAATCCAAAAATCGATTCAGCAGCAACATCAGCCCCGATATTTCGGCCTTGGGACGTTGCCAATTTTCGGTGGAGAAGGCGTAGAGGGTCAGGGCGGCAATGCCCAGCTGACGGGCGGCGCGCACGATGGTACGCACGGCTTCCACCCCTTTTTCATGCCCGTTGATGCGATTCAGCAACCGTTTTCTTGCCCACCGGCCATTGCCGTCCATGATGATGGCCACGTGTTTGGGCATTCGGTCAGGGTCGAGTTCATTCCGCATCGAAGAGGATGAACTAGAATTCAAGAATCTCTTTCTCTTTTTCTTTGTAGATGTCGTCGATCTTGGCAATAAACGTGTCGGTGATTTTCTGGACCTGATCCTGAGCCTTGAAGGCGTCGTCTTCGGCGATGTCGCCGTCTTTTTTGAAGCCCTTGAGCAGCTCGTTGGCATCCCGACGGATATTGCGGGCGGCGATCTTGTGTTCCTCACACATTTTGCTGACCACCTTGACCAGCTCCTTGCGGCGCTCTTCGGTAAGCGGCGGAATGGAAATACGAATCAGCTTACCGTCGCTGGATGGCGTCAGGCCGAGATCGGATTTCAAGATGGCTTTTTCGATTTCCTTGATACCGGAAACATCCCAGGGTTGAATGACGATCAGCCGGCTTTCGGGGACGGACAGGGAAGCCATCTGGTTGAGCGGGGTCTGCGACCCGTAATAATCCACCCGAATACCGTCCAACAACGACAGGGAGGCCCGTCCGGTCCTGACCCGCTTGAGCTCGCTTTCAAGCGCGCTGATGGTTTTGCCCATCCGCTCTGTGGTTTCTTCAAGGGTTTCTTCGATCATGGTTGCAACACCTCATTGGCACTATCGTTATCGGCTATCCACCAATCGTCGTTCCCACATCCTCTCCGCTAACGACGCGTTTAATGTTTCCCGCTTCTTTCAGGTTAAACACCATCAGGGGAAGCTGGTTGTCCATGGCCAGCGAAATCGCGGTCATGTCCATCACCTTGAGCTGCCGTTCAAGCACTTCCATATAACTGATGGTTTTGATAAACCGGGCATCGGCATGGCGTTCGGGATCGGAATCGTAAAGCCCGTTGACTTTGGTGGCCTTGAGCAGGATTTCCGCGTGAACCTCTTTGGCCCGCAGGACGGCCGCCGTATCGGTGGTGAAATAGGGGTTGCCGGATCCGGCGGCAAAAATCACGACCCGTCCTTTTTCCAAATGCCGCAAGGCCCGGCGCAAAATGTACGGTTCGGCCACTTCGTGCATGGAGATAGCGGTCTGAACGCGGGTCTGAATGCCTTTTTTCTCCAACGCATCCTGCAGGGCCAGACTGTTAAGCACCGTCGCCAGCATGCCCATATGATCGGCCGATGTTCGCTCCATACCGAACGATGTGGCCGCCACGCCCCGGAAAATATTCCCCCCCCCGACGACGATGGCCAGCTGGACATCCAATTCGACAATCGATCGGACCTCCTCGGCAACGTAAGTCAGCATGTCGGGGGCGATGCCGAAGCCCTGATCTCCCATCAGGGCTTCGCCACTCAGCTTGAGAAGAATACGCCTGTATTTGACGGCCACGGTTATTCCGCCCCGATTTGAAATCTGGCGAATCGTTTGATGGTTATTTTTTCGCCGGTCTTGGCGATCGTTTCGTTCAAGTAGTCGGCGATGGTCTTGTCCGGCTCCTTGACATACTGCTGATTCATCAGGCAGCTTTCCTTGAAAAATTTGTTCATTTTGCCCTCGGCGATTTTTTCGACCATCTTCTCGGGCTTGCCCATCTCCAGAACCTGGGCCTTGTAAATTTCCCGTTCCCGATCGATGATCTCCTGGGGAACGTCTTCGGGAACGATGCCGACCGGATTGGTGGCGGCGATATGCATGGCGAGATTCTTGGCGAAGGCATTGAAATCGTCTGTTTTGGCCACGAAATCGGTTTCACAGTTCACTTCCACCATGACACCGATCTTGCCCCCCATGTGGATATAGGATTGCACCGTGCCTTCGCTGGTGGCGCGGCCGGCCCGTTTGGCGGCCGTGGCGATGCCTTTCTTGCGCAAAAAGTCCATTGCCTTTTCAATATCGCCATCACATTCGGTCAACGCGGCCTTGCAATCCATCATTCCGGCTCCGGATTTTTCCCGGAGTTCTTTTACCATTGCTGCACTGATAGTGGACATCTGATTTATTCTCCTGTCGGTTCTGCTTCCGGGGCGCTATCACCCTCGGCGGTTTGACTTTCCTCGGCCGCGGTGGCCCCTTTGCGGATAATTTCGACAACCGGGCCATCGGTGCCATCGGAGATGACCTTGCGTTCACCGGGTTTGAGGTCTGCCACTGCATTTTCAATTTCCGAAGGCTCTTCCTCGTGCTTATCCATCTCCGCTTGCTGACGTTCTTTTAAGCGGGCCTTGCCTTCGATACAGGCATCGGCCATTTTGGATGTGACCAGGCGAATGGCCCGGATGGCATCATCGTTGCCCGGGATGCCGTAATCGATTTCATCGGGATCGCAGTTGGTATCGACGATGGCCACGATGGGAATACCCAAACGGCGGCCTTCGCGGACGGCAATGGCTTCGTTTTTAGGATCGATAATGAAAAGGGCGCCGGGCAGTTTGGTCATGCTGCGGATACCACCCAGGGTGTTGTCCAGTTTTACGCGTTCCTTGCCCAGTTTCAGGCGTTCTTTTTTGGGGAACAGGCTGATGGATCCGTCATTTTCGATGGTATTGAGGTAATTCAAACGGTCGACGCTTTTTTTGACGGTCTGAAAGTTGGTGAGCATGCCGCCCAGCCAGCGGTTGTGAACGTAAAACATCTCGGACCGGTTGGCTTCCTCGTAGATCGACTCGCGGGCTTGTTTTTTGGTGCCGACGAACAGTACCGATTTTCCACTGGCCACCGTGTTGCCGATAAAATCGTAGGCATCGCGGAACATTCTGACGGTCTTTTGCAGGTCGATGATGTAAATGCCGTTTCTGGCCCCGAAGATATAGGGTTTCATCTTGGGGTTCCATCGCTTGGTCTGATGACCAAAATGGACACCGGCTTCCAGCAGTTCCTTCATGGTAACGTAAGCCATTGCTTTCTCCTTGTGGGTGGTTGATCCTTCCGCCCGCTTCAATCCTGCATCCGACTTTCCTGAACGCTCTAAAGAAAGCACCGGGATGAGGTCCACGGACGTGCGGTTTATAAAAACGATTTAGTTAACAAAAATTGCTTGCTGCCGCAAGCAATTTTTCAGTTTTACCGGCCGGGCCTTGGCTGCCTTTTTTCCATCACCAAAATACGATCCAATCCACTGTAATCTTTTACAATCTTCGCATTATCATAATGGGCGACACGATCGGCGATATCGATCACGGCCGCACCCTGGTCACAGCCCATTTCCAGGGCCAACAGGCCTCCGGAGCGTAAATAGCGATGGGCCGACTGAATGATTACCTCCAGACAAGCCAACCCATTACGGCAGCCATCCAGGGCCAGCCGGGGTTCATAATCACGCACCTCCACCTGCAGGCCGTCGATATCACCGCTGGGAATGTAAGGCGGGTTGGAAACAATCAGATCAAAAATTTCCTGATCGGGCTTAAGCGGGGCGTCCCACTTGCCGCAATACCAGTCAATCCGATCGTCGACCCGATGGTTGCGGGCATTTTTACGGGCCAGCGAAAGGGCAGCCAAGCTCTGATCCATGGCCACATAGCGCCCTTGGGGATACTCATGCGCCAGGGCAATGACGATCGCCCCGGATCCGGTCCCCAGATCCAGGACCCGTTTGGGAAGGCCGGTGTCGGTCTCCAGGAAAGGCAGCACCGTTTCCACGAGGCATTCGGTTTCCGGCCTGGGGATCAGCACCGCCGGCCCCACCATCAGGTCCAGAGACCAGAAGCCGCGCGTTCCGGTGATGTAAGCGACCGGCTCACCGGTCAGCCGCCGTTTGATGAAGGTCTTGAAACGCTCGCGTTCATCTTTGTCGAGCGGTTGGTCGTGGTTCAGATAAAGATCGATGCGCCGTACACCCATGGCGTGGGCCAGCAGAATTTCCGCATCCGTGCGCGGGCTTTCGATTTGGTGGAAATCGAAATAGTCGGTTGTCCAGCGCACCACATCGATGATCGTCCAGGTCGACCGCTCAAGCATCGAGGCGTTCGGCATGTTGCAGGGCCTCACTCTGATAGTGGGTCACCAATGCATCGATGATCTCGTCCACGTCTCCCTGTAAAATCCCTTCCAGGCGATACAGGGTCAGGCCGATGCGGTGGTCGGTGACCCGTCCCTGGGGAAAGTTGTAGGTCCGAATGCGTTCACTGCGGTCCCCACTGCCGACTTGGCTGCGCCGATTCTGGGAACGCGCCTCGTTTTGTTCCCTGACCATCTGGTCGAGCAACCGGGATCGTAGCACCTTCAAGGCCTTGGCCTTGTTTTTGTGCTGGGATTTTTCGTCCTGACAGGTAACCACGAGCCCGGTGGGCAAGTGCGTGATACGCACCGCCGAATCGGTGGTGTTGACGCTCTGGCCGCCGGGTCCGGATGATCGAAACACGTCCACTTTAAGATCGTTGGTATCGATTTTGACCTCGACCTCTTCGGCTTCGGGCAACACGGCCACGGTCACGGCCGAGGTGTGGATGCGCCCCTGGGTCTCCGTCGTGGGCACCCGCTGTACCCGGTGGGTGCCGCTTTCGAATTTCATGCGACTGTAGGCCCCTTTGCCGTTGATACTGGCGACGATCTCCTTGAGCCCTCCCACGCCGGTGGCATGGTGGTCCATGACCTCCACCCGCCAGCCTCGTGCATCGGCATAGCGCTGATACATCTTGAACAGGTCCCCGGCAAATAGCCCGGCCTCGTCACCACCGGTGCCGGCACGAATCTCCAGGATGACACTCTTGTCGTCCAGTGGATCCTTGGGAATCAGCAAAATCTTCAATTCATCGGCCAAGCGCTGCTTCTCTTTTTCCAGACGGGCAACCTCCTCGCCGGCCATCTTCTTCATTTCAGGATCGTCATCACCCATCAATTCGAAGCTGTCATCCAACTCCCGGTCGACCCGCTTGTATTCCCGAAACGCGTTGACGATCGGCGAGATCTCGGCATGCTCACGGATATATTTTTGATAGGCGTCCCGGTCCTGGACCACCTCGGGATCAGACAGGAGTCGTTCCAGTTCCTTAAAACGATCTTCAACGCCCTTTAGTTTATTGAACATATCATACCACCAATGGTTGTTAAAAACGGGTCTGATCGCTCGTTAATTCAGATTTTAGTATAGATAAGGAAATGATCAACACGGATAGGATACCGGTGCCGGTTTGAATAACCAGGCACCGGATTCAACCTAAAGGAAGATAAGGACGAAAGGCGCTATTTCTTCTGGAATTTTTCGTACTTTTTTCTGAATCTTTCGATCCGGCCGGCCGTGTCGACGAGTTTCTGTTTGCCGGTGAAAAACGGATGACATTTGGAACAAATTTCCACGCGAATGTCCTGTTTCGTGGATCCCACCTCGATCGTGTTGCCACAGGCACACTGGATGGTTGTTTCTTTATAATCCGGATGAATATCGGCTTTCATTGTTATTTCAACCCCCTAAATATATTTTAAGCATTCATTGAATCCAAGAACTCACTATTATCCTTTGTTCCGTTCATTTTTTCAAGTAAAAATTCGAGGCTGTCTGACGGATTCAAGGATGAAAACAGCTTTCTGAGAATCCAGACCCGATTCAAGGTGGCCTCGTCCAGCAGCAGTTCTTCTTTACGGGTACCCGATTTCTTGATGTCAATGGCCGGGAAGATGCGTTTATCGGCCAAACGGCGATCCAACTGGATTTCCATATTGCCGGTGCCCTTGAATTCCTCGAAAATGACCTCATCCATTCGCGATCCGGTGTCGACCAGGGCCGTGGCGATGATCGTCAGGCTGCCGCCCTCTTCGATATTTCTTGCGGCGCCGAAGAAGCGCTTGGGCCGTTGAAGGGCATTGGAATCCACACCACCGGAGAGGATTTTGCCGCTGGGAGGCATGACCGAGTTGTAGGCCCGGGCCAGCCGGGTAATGCTGTCCAACAGAATCACAACATTCTTTTTGTGTTCGACCAGACGCTTGGCTTTTTCGATCACCATTTCCGCCACCTGGACATGGCGTTCGGCAGGCTCGTCAAAGGTGGAACTGATCACTTCCCCCCTGACCGAGCGTTGCATGTCGGTGACCTCTTCCGGACGCTCATCGATCAACAGCACGAACAACACGATGTCCTTGTGATTTTTGACGATACAATTGGCAATGCATTGCAACAGCATCGTCTTGCCCGACCGGGGCGGCGATACGATCAACCCGCGCTGACCGAAACCGATGGGGGTCAACAGGTCCATGATGCGGGCGGAATAGTTCTCCGGATCGGTTTCCAGATTGACCTTGTGATCCGGATAAAGGGGAATCAGATTGTCGAAAAGAATCTTTTCCCGAGCCACTTCCGGGTCTTCATAGTTGACCGCCTCCACCTTCAGCAGCGCGAAATAGCGCTCGGACTCCTTGGGCTGGCGAATCTGGCCGGACACCGTGTCTCCGGTACGCAAGTTGAAGCGCCGAATCTGGGAGGGGGAAACATAGATATCGTCGGGACCGGGCAGGTAGTTGTAGTTGGGCGCCCGTAGAAACCCAAAACCGTCCGGCAAGATTTCCAGGGTCCCCTCACCGAAAATCAACCCATTCTTCTCGATCTGGGCCTGGAGCAATGAAAAAATAAGCTCCTGTTTGCGCATGCCGGCAGCCCCATCGATATTGAGTTGCTTGGCCATCTTGTTCAGTTCATTGATCTTTTTGTTCTTCAGTTCGACGATATTCATCGACACACCCCATTAAATAAATGATTGTCGCCCACGGTCCCCCCCCTTTTGCATACCAACAACGGCACACTAACCACGATCTTCGACAACAGCGGCCCATTTTCCCTGTGATCCAATGGCAATGGGGCTTTGCAGCCTTTCCCAACATGTCGGTTTTCGCGTTGCAATGGAGCCTTTCGGGTGACTTGGGTTGGACTGTTGGTTTTTTTGGAGGAAATTGTGTGTTTTTGTGATAGAAATTATTGGAATTTACCTAGCCAAGCGGGTCTTACAGTGAGTATTGCAAAATTGTTATACCATGATATCGCCGGTGTCAAGGGAATTTGAACCCATTCCAACGGGCTGGATCATTTACTGTTGCACCGTACGTTTCAAACGATAGGATAAGGAGTGAAACGATCGACCTGACCGGTTTTAATCTCGATTTTTTACCCGACGACCCTCGCGGCATCTACCTGGTGGGTGGCGCGGTGCGGGACCTGTTGCTGGGCAAGGATCCGGACGACATCGATTTGGCCGTCGCGGGCGACCCTGGCCCGGTCGCCGCAACGATCGCCCAGAAACGGGGGGGCAGCATTATCGATCTGGGCAAGAAAGGATTTGGGGTGTTGCGCGTCGCCGCACCATCGCTGACGGCCGACATCACCCCATTGAACGATCAGTCGATCGAGGAAAATTTACGTCGGCGCGACTTCACGATCAACGCCTTGGCCGTTGATATTGCCGACGCACGTTTGGTGGATTGCACCGGCGGTCTTTCCGACCTGGAACAAAAAACCATTCGCATGGTATCCAGCGCGGTGTTTGCCGAGGATCCGGTACGCCTGGTACGCGCCTATCGGATGGCGGCGATGTTTCGGTTTTGCATTACTCCCCGCACCCGAACGGCCATTGCCCGGTCCAACCACTTGATCGGCACCGTTGCCGGGGAGCGCGTCTGGGCAGAGGTGCTAAAACTGTTGACCATTCCCACCTCCGCCCCCACCATTCGTCAGATGGCGGATGATGGTCTGCTCGTGGCACTCGTTCCGGAACTGAAACCCGCCATTGGGTGCACCCAAAACCGGTTTCATCAGTTCGATGTATTCGAACACAGCCTGCGAGCCTATGAACGGCTTGAAATACTATTGGCCGATGCAGACGGTCGCCTCGCCAAACGGATCCCGGCCGACGAGATGGCCAACGTGGTCGATCATGGCGCGATCATTAAATATGCCGCACTGTTGCACGACGTGGGCAAACCGGCCACCAAAACGGTCGATGCCGACGGCGGCTTGCGTTTTCCCGGTCACGCCGGGCACGGTGCGACCATCGCCGCAACAATCAGCCGCCGGTTGCGCCTCTCCAATCGACAGCGTGAAGCGGCCGTCACCATCATCCGCAATCATGTGCGCCCCCTTTTCCTGTACCGGGCAAAAGAAAAAGACACCCTCGGCGATCGTGGAATCATTCGTTTTTTCAACCATTGCGACACCCTGACCCTACCGGTTCTGGTCCACAGCCTGGCCGATTGCATGGCCAAACACCACCGCCTGCAACCCAGAGACGCAGACTTCATTTCCTTTTGCCACCGCTTGATGGCCGATTATGGAAATTTTCGAAAGCGGCAGGCCAGTGTGCCGCCACTGATCAATGGCCATGATTTAATCCACGTTTTCGGTCTCTTCCCCGCCCCGCGCTTCAAATGGATACTGAGCCGGGTAAATGAACGGCGGCTTTCCGGAGAACTGTCGACCCGGGAGGAGGCCCTTGCCTGGGTTAAAACGCAAATCGAATCTCAGCGGTGAACGGTGAATAGTGATCGGGAAACGGTTTTCTTGACAAGCCTTTGTCATTTCTGTACTAACCCGTGGAGCTGGTAAAACGACGCTTCGCCACCAGCCTACCCGTATTCACGCATCACAAAAAGAGCGGCACCCGACGATTGCCTGATCATCTCGCGCAGCGGTTGATCCGCTCCGAATCCGGCGTTCACGGTGCGATGGGCATTTATAATCATCCTGTTAATGGCAACGGGAAACAGAAAGGAGAAGGTGAATGAACATCTTGTTTTTTGGTCCCAACGGCAGTGGCAAAGGCACGCAGGGAGCGATTTTAAAGGACAAGTATAACACACCGCACATCGAGTCCGGGGCGATTTTCCGTGAAAACATCGGCAAGGGAACCGAATTGGGCGCCCAGGCAAAAGCTTACATCGACAAAGGCGACCTGGTTCCGGATGAAATCACCATCCCCATGATCCTCGATCGGTTGAAACAAGATGACTGCAAGAACGGATGGCTGCTGGACGGCTTCCCGCGCAACAAGAATCAGGCCATCAAACTGGACGAAGCCCTGAAGGAAGCCGACATGGCGCTGGACATCGTGGTGGAGATCCTGCTGGACCGCGAAATTGCAAAAAATCGTATCATGGGCCGGCGCCTGTGTGTGAACGACAACAATCATCCCAACAACATCTATATCGACGCCATCAAACCCGATGGGGATAAATGTCGGGTATGCGGTGGCGACCTGAAAACCAGGAGTGATGACCAGGATGAAGCGGCCATCAACAAACGCCACGACATCTATTACGATGACAACGAGGGCACACTAGCCTCGGCGTATTACTTCAAAGACCTGGCCGCCGGCGGCGCCGCCATGAAATACATCACCCTGGACGGCACGCCCAGCGTGAAAGAAGTGACGGCGGAGCTGGTATCCAAGCTCGACTAGTGCCCACCCAGAAACGGCCCATTTAAGTCTCGCTCCCATGCTCCGCATGGGAGCGCGCTCGTCTATTCTCCTGAACGTGATAACGATCTCCCGCCTTCCTGTATAGAAACCCGTGCCCGATCCAGTAAAATACGGTTACCCACCCCCTTTTTTCAATATTTGCTTGAAAAACGGTTTTCTTTTTGGTAATAAATAATATTTCTGATTTCCAAGAAATAACCATCATCGAAGCATCGCCAAGTGGTTGAAATGAAGGACCATCTTGTCGAAACGATGGGAAAAAGGGGGGTTGATCCAGGTTGAAAGCAATAGAAGTGAAAGTCTTCGACAACGATCTCGAAAAGGCCATGCGCATTCTGAAAAAAAAGATCCAGAATGATGGCCTGTTCAAACGCTTGAAGCTGAAAAAGAGCTACGAAAAACCGAGTGAGTACCGTCGTCGCAAAGAGCGGGAAGCCTTGCGCAGACAGCGGATCGCGGCCGCAAGAAGCCGCAGGTTTCGATAGCGATCCCGCAAGATCTCATGACCCGGTCGGGATCGATTCCCGGCCGGGTTTTTGTATTCGTGCGATAGCCGACTTATACAGACGGCTTTGCTACCATGCCATTGTCAAGAAAGAAGAGT
Source organism: uncultured Desulfosarcina sp. (assembly GCA_963674765.1). GTDB lineage: Bacteria > Desulfobacterota > Desulfobacteria > Desulfobacterales > Desulfosarcinaceae > Desulfosarcina. The sequence goes on from OY771548.1 coordinate 7,218,004, forward strand.
CGCCATGCCGACCAATGCCTATACCGCATGCCTCGATGCCATGTACAGCATGCGCCGTTTCGGTATTGTTCTCGGGCTTTCGACCATTACCAACATCCTCGAGGGCTTGGGGAATCCGCAACACCGTTTTTCGAGCATCCATATCGCCGGCACCAATGGCAAGGGGTCCATCGCATCCGCCCTGGCAACGATTCTGCAGCGGGCCGGCTATCGCGTCGGGCTATATACCTCGCCACACCTGATTCGTTTCAATGAGCGGATCTGTGTCGACGGAAAGCCCATCGATGATGACGCCGTCGTGGCATCCTGGGAGGCCGTCAAATCCGTTCATCGGGGCGACCGTGAGCCGACCTTTTTCGAATTTTCGACGGCCATGGCGTTTCACGAGTTCGCGCGTCAAGATGTCGACTATGCCGTGATCGAAACCGGCATGGGGGGGCGCCTGGATGCCACCAATGTGGTCTCGCCGATCCTGACCATCATCACCAACATCTCGCTGGAACATAAAAGCTACCTGGGCAATACCATCGCCGCCATTACGGCCGAAAAAGCCGGCATCATCAAACCCGGCATTCCGGTGGTCACCGGGGTGACCCAAAAAAGCGCCAAGGCCGTGATCGAAAAAACCGCTGCCACCCAACAGGCACCACTTTTCCTGAAAGGAAGGGATTTTGGTGTGCGTCGCCGCCCCTCCGGCGGGTTTGCCTACACGGGCATCGACCAGGATTGGCCGCACATGCAAACGGGACTGGCCGGCGCCCACCAAATCGACAACGCCGCCCTGGTGTTGGCCGCCAGTGAGCTGCTCATGCGTGACCAGGCCACCCTCTCGAAAGAACACGTTCAGGACGGTTTAGCCCAAAACCGATGGCCCGGACGGCTCGAGGTCGTTTCCGAAACCCCTTACGTGGTCCTCGACGGCGCCCACAACCTCATGGCCGCCAGGCGGCTGAGCCGGTTTCTCAAAACCGCCCTGGCCGGCAAACGCATCACCATGGTGGCCGGTATTCTCGACGACAAGCCGTATCAGGCGATTCTCAAAGACCTGGTGGCGCCCTGCGAGCGTCTCATCATCACGCAGCCCAAAATCGATCGGTCGTTATCACCGGAAATCCTGCAATCCGTGGCCGAACCACTGATCGAGGAAATCGAGATCGTGCCCGATGTGGGCGACGCCGTCCGCCATGCCATCGCCTCCTCCGGTCCCGACGATGCCGTTTGCGTGGCCGGATCGCTATATGTGGTCGGCGAGGCCAAGGCCGCATTGGAACAGGCAACCGATCTGCCGTTTCAGGTTTGAGGTCCTGGTCCTGCCAGGGCGTTTCCGGGATGGCCGCTTTTCGCGGGCTTGGCCCTATCTTATAAAAACTTCAATGACTTCGTTAACCACGGCTTCCTGTAGGAGCTGGCCATGCCTGCGACCTTGGTTTCATAGTATAGCAACGGTTCCAAATGTGGTCGCCTTGAGGATTCTTCCACGAGAGTCTTGACTTATTGAAGCCAATCTTCTATTTTCTCACGACACAACGCGCCCGTAGCTCAGTGGATAGAGCACCAGCCTCCGGAGCTGGGTGCCGCAGGTTCGATCCCTGCCGGGCGCGCCAAAGACAATCAAAGGGTTAGGCAACCTGTGCCTAACCTTTTTTTATGGGTCAAGGATTGATGAACTCGTCATGCCGGGCTTGATCCGGTATCCAGAACAATTTGAAATAACTGGATAGCGCTAAAGCTTCACTTCGTGCCCGGCCTTCACCGGAATGACGCCAAATTCGAATCTTCGACTTTTAATGATACTGTTAGGGATTGAATGACCCGGCGAAATCATCTCCGGTATCTGGCGGATCGCCTTCGATGATAAAGGCGCTTTCATAGGCATCCCGATTCACCTGGTTCCCACGTTCTGCGTGGGAACCCATATTCCCGGGCATGATAAACACGGCGCTCCCACGCAGAGCGTGGGAGCGAGACGACATGGCCCATTGGCCGAAACGATGATCAAGGCCGCCCGTCGATTATTGAAGGTATGGATAGACACACGACCCGTTACGACTGTAAGTAAAAAAATACTCATGTTTCCTATAAAATTCATTAATTATATGAAAAAAAATACAGATCAAATAGCAAGCAAAAATATTATAACGGTTTGAATAAATGATGAAATTTATATCTATCTCATTTGGCATTAATTTTGCTTTGGACATATCTAACCAATAATATCATAGAATAAGAAAGACCATTTATTAAAAATGAAAGCCATTGTACTTACAAACGGTTGCCCGGAAAATAGAATTGATGGTGCAAGGACTGAACAATTTTTGATCCAAAATGGATGGGAAATAACTAGAGATACTAAAAGGGCTGATCTGATAATCTTTAATGCGTGCGGACTAACTGAGAGTTCACAGGAATCGTCAATACTTATAATTAAGAAACTTGATAAAGAAAAGTTGACGGGCTCGAAACTGATCGTATGTGGTTGTCTTCCAAGAATTAATAAGAAAAGAGTAAAACAAATCCATCATGGTGATATTATAGAAGGCGAAGATATAACGAAATTATCAAAAGTATTAGAGATCAATAATATTTCGAAAAAAGTTTGTGCAAATTATTTAACAGAATTTGTAAATCATGAATCAAGCTTAAAAGATAAAATCATTCAAAATTTGTTAAAAATAAAAGATCCATCGGCATTAAATATTTTATTAAACAAAATTACGAAACGAAAAATTATTGCTAAATACAGGAAACTCTGGAAAACCGCAAATATTGTTCAGCCAAATACATCTTATATTAAAATATCCTCAGGATGCTCAAATTCATGTTCATATTGTGCTGTAAAGATTTCTCGGGGGAATACTGCTAGCAAACCGATTGTAGAGGTTAAGAAGGAATTTATAGAAGGGCTTAAATTAGGATATAAAAAGTTCTCTTTAATTGGCACCGACAATGGTTCGTATGGACACGATATTGGAACAAACCTTGTCATGCTACTTACTGAAATGGTTTCAATTAATGAAGATTTTTTGATAAATATTCGGAATGTCAACCCCAATTTTATAATTAAAAAACTACCTGAATTGTTAGCTATATTTAGATCTGGAAAAATAGCTCATTTGACTACAGCCGTTCAACATGGTAACAACCGTATTCTCAAATTGATGAACAGAGGATACACCATAGAGGATTTCAAATTTTCTATAAAAGAAATTAATAAAATAAATCCAAATCTAAAAATAAGAACGCAGATAATGGTAGGATTCCCTGGAGAAACCAAAAAAGAATTTAATGATTGCATGAAATTGATTGATGAAATTAAATTTGATTTTGTTGAGATTTACCAATATTCTCCTCGTCCTGGAACGGCCGCATATGAAATGAAAAATAATATCACAAAATCAGAATGTCATAGAAGATATTTTGAGCTATTGAAGATGGCTACAAACCAACATTGACAATCTTTTTTTCAAGCACCGCCATTTGTGGCGGCTGTTAGATTCCTTGGCAGTTAGGGGTTACCGTTTTACTTTTTGGCAGTTATAGTCATCTAACTTAGGTTTTTTCTGGCATTGTCTATGCTTTGAGCTTAACGATTTTAAACTTTTTTACCCAAATTGCCGGGGCTTGCCGATACCCCATTAAAATTACCTTGAAGTATTCGATGACTCGGTTCGTATCGCAATTCTCTTCACCGGTCCTGCTCGGCACTGGCCTTGTAGGAATGGCAGTCTACAGAAGACGTAAAATAGCCTGTTAGCTTCCAAAATTTGAGTCGTTGAGGATATCGTCCAGCATGTCGTGATCCATCCGTTGGGGTTTAAAAAGACAGCATCGCCGAGCAAATGTCTGATGTCGCCAAGAACTTTTATATTTTCAACGTAGATAGGCACCTTGGTAGGTTAACCGCTAAACCGACCATCCCCATTGTGCCTAAAGATGCACTGGTGGCGCCATGATCATTAATATAACTCCTGTTTTTTTAAAATGGGCGCTTCGCTTGATTTTAAAGGCGATGGAGCAATAAAAACTAGAAAATAAATTTATTTTGACCATTAGTGAAAAATTACTATTGACATTATGGGTGAAAGCTTGTAGCGAGGAGAAAATAGCATTTTTTCCTATCAGTTCTGATCTAATTGTAGTCCAGCTTATCCAGATAATATATTGATAAAGCTAAACCAGCTGTAAAGCTGGGGCAGAAAACTACGGGTCTTGAAAACAAGATGGCCGGGTTGCCTATAAAAAAGGGTAACCCGGTTTTTGTTTCTGTGAAAAATCTTTCAATTCAGCTGGGTCGCCAACCGTTAACCGGCTTGAACAGCATTTGAAACTATGCCATTCTGGCGTAATTTTATACAGGACTGAAGAGCTGCTTGTACAATTTTTTACGGAATTAAAGGAGGTCAGAAAAATGAGGAAATACGGTTTTGTTTTATCATTCTTTTTTTTAATTTTAATAGTCCCAACAATGGCAATGGCAATGGCAATTCCGGATACTCCATGGGATCCTGCCCTGACACAATTTTATAATTCATGGGATTATGACAGTGCTGGCGGGACATTAAGTTCATTCAGTTTTACTCTTGAAAATAATAAAGATCTGAATAATATTAAAAATGTTTATTTTTATATGTATTATGATGGTGATCCTGGGACACTCGACTATTCAGTGACAACAGATATACCCTCAACACCTGATACGGTTGCTTTTCTGAATGATACTACCCAAAGAATATTTTGGTGGTGGTTTACACTTGATCCTCAACCAGGTGAGGAAACTGTACATATCACTACAAACTATTCAATAGGTGTCAACGCTGCCTATATGGCATCTTACTGTACACCCTTGCCAGCTGCAGTATGGTTCCTCGGATTAGGACTTGTTGGCCTGGCTGCTGCCAGAAAGAGACGTTAAAAGCAAAACAGTCTCATTAGTCTGATATAAATACTATAAGCAGCTCTTATCCTGAAAAAATTCAACATGTGCCTAACGAATAAGGAATTCATGTTTTGCGTAGCCAAAACATAATTCTCGTTGAACTAAGCCGTGTATTCCATTTGGATTTTAATACGAAGTTTTTCGGGGGGAATTTAACCGTTCATGCCGACCATCGTCACCAAGGAGAACGGTTTCGCTCATTGATCTGTTTGAAATTGTTCTTTGACATTTTGAATCACAGCCGAACGGGCCGTTTTTTTGCCAATATTTCGAAAATTCTCCTGGAAGGCACATAATTTTCCAGATGGCTTCTTTGACGGAAAAAAGCCTGAAAACAAGGCTGCTTTTTAAGCACATCTTTTTCTCCAAGGTGGTGCACGTGTGATTCCTCCCAGCGGTTTGACCCATCGAAGTGATGATCCGCAGCAAGGACAGACATGGTTTTTTGGGGGTGGATGTGTGACAACCGATAACGTCCTTGAAGCACCCAGCAAAAATAGCGCTACCGCCAAAAGGGTTCTCCCTGTGGGGGCCAAGAGCCCATAATAGCGGATTTTCACGAACCCTTTGGGCAGGACATGCTGCAAGAAACGATGAATGAATTCGAATGCCGGCAGCGATGCCGTTTCCCATTTATCGGTATCGCTATTTTTGAAGCGAAAGGTTACCTTGCCGTTTTTGAGGGTTTTAATGCGGTTGTTGGTGATGGCGACACGATGAATATAGGGCGCCAGGTACTTTAAGGCGCTGCCACCATTTCCAACCGGCTTGCAATGAACAACCCATTTTTTTCTCCAGACGCTGGAAGGAACGTCATCAAACAGTTCTGTCTTTTTTAGCGTATCCCGGAACTTTGCCCGAAAGATCTCGGATAGCGCCTCAACCGGAACAAAGAATTTCTTTTTGGAAGAAAGCCATTGGCTACGGTCAGGCGATAATCCACCACCAGGTACGAGATAGTGGACATGGGGGTGGTAGCGCATATCGCGCGTCCAGGTGTGCAGTCCACCCATCATACCGATGTCACCGCCGACGAACCGGGGATCTTTGGCCAGTTTCTGTAATGCCGCCGCCGAGGATTGAAACAGTTCGTTGTAAATTACCTTCTGGTTGGATCGGGCAACCGGCCTCAGTTCGGACGGCAACGTAAAGGTCACCAGAAAATAGTGGGTCGGCAACAATCGATCCTGTTGTGTTTCAAGCCACTTTTGGGTTTTGTCCTGGCCACATTTGGGACAGCTTCGGTTTCCGCATGAATGGTATTCGTAAACCAGTTGTTCGCATGCTTCGTTTTCACAACGATACAGATGACCGCCCATTTGCTGTGTGCGACACGCGGCAATATCCTCGATTGCCCGATGGTGACTGGGCAGCATCCGTGAACCGAAGCGGTCTATGTAATCCGGTCCGAAACGGCGGAATATATCCGCCATTTCGACCACGGCAAACTACAGATCAGCCATTAACGTATTGATGGATTTTACGGCTGCTGTCTGTGCCGCTTTGGTCAAATGCGTATAAATACTGGTGGTGCTCGGCGTGCTGTGCCCCAGCCAGACCTGGATCAATCTTAAATTGACGCCTGCTTCCAGAAGATGAGTCGCCCACGAATGCCGAAGCGTATGCACAGACGCTTTTTTGTGGATACCGGAAGCTTTCAGCGCTTTTCGAAATGCAGTCTGAACACTGCTTTTGCTGATCGATTTTTCGGCATCGCTTTTACCGTGAACGACGGATGGAAAAATCCAGGTTTCGTTTTTATGTTCCAACCATTGCTGGCGAAGCAACTGTAATGTCTTTTCAGGCAACGGCACATTACGGTCTTTGTTGCCCTTGGATTGGCGAATGCTGAGGAAACCACGATCACTATCGATATCCTCCACCTTCAGGTGGATTCCTTCGGACAGGCGTAATCCGCAGGAATATATGGTGCTCAGACAAACCCGATATCGAAGCAGGCGGATATTGTGTAATAGCCGATGGACTTCATCGCGGCTGAGGACAACCGGCAAACGTTTGTTGCGCCCGGGGCGAATAAACAATAATGTTGGCCAAGGACGTTTGATGGTATGGTCGAAAAAGAATTTGATACCGCACAATGCAACGGTGCTGGTGCTACGAGACCATCTTTTAACGTTCTTACCGTATAGGAAATAATCCCTCAGATCATCTTCGGTTATTTTACCTGGCGGTTTGTTGACGTGTTCGCATAGCTGACGAACAGCGCTGACATACAATTTCTGAGTGCTTTCGCTATAGCCTTTAAGCTGCAGGTCTTCCGTCATTCGCTCTCTTAAGGGTTTCATGGTGTACCTCCTTTTTAATGTGGTGATTAAAATTAGAAGTATACCAAACCCTTTTGAGGGCGATCAAAAGAACGAATAGACTCCGTCAGTTGGATTAGGTGGTGGATTCTCTGCGCGAAGCGCTTAGTTCAACCTTTTTTTATGGGTCAAGGATTGATGAACTCGTCATGCCGGGCTTGATCCGGCATCCAGAACAATTTGAAATAACTGGATAGCGCTAAAGCTTCACTTCGTGCCCGGCCTTCACCGGAATGACGCCAAATTGAAATCTTCGACTTTTGATGAGACTGTTAGGGATTGAATGACCCGGCGAAATCATCTCCGGTATCTGGTGGATCATCTTCAATGATAAAGGCGCTTTCATAGGCATCCCGATTTTGCAGGATTTCTTCTAAAGCCCTGAAAAATAACGTCGCTGCGCCCAGGTGGCCGGGCATGGGCAGAGTCGACCAGCCGAGACGAAACAGGTGGGTATCATCCCTGAACAATTCGAAACGGCGCGAAAAACGTCCCTTCTCCAGCAGCCGGGCGGACATGTGGGGATGCAGCCGCAGTTCCAGACGATCCACCTGAAAGAACAGGTCGCGACCATAGCGATAGACAATGAATTCACGGCCGCGCCGGGACAGAAACTGGCCGTGGGTGTGGACGCCGTCAGAGGCCGGAAACCGTCTCCCCGTTCGTCTTCCCGATACGGGATCGAACTCGAGCACCGTTTTGTTCGAATTCAGATTCCGAAGAAAGGTGACATGCGCGGGCGCCTTGCCTTTACGCGATAATCCACGAAAGAGCATCCCCATCTCAGGCAGGAAACGATTGGTAAACTGAAAACAAAAATGAAAGCCGAGCAGCGTGGGAATGATCGTGGCGGCATAGGCCGCCCCCCAATGGGGCTGGGAAAAGATTGGCCGAATCACGGCGGCGGTCAATAGGTTCAGGGGAAGGGCCACGAGAAGGATTTTTCCCACCACCCCCCTGGCCAGAAAAATATAGCGCGTCAAATAAAAAAACCGGCAGACCGCCGCGACGAGCATTCCCATGCCGAAAGCGATGGTGGTCGTCATGAGAGGGAAGTTGAACATGTCCTGCCCCAACACCATGCTCATGAGCTTGGCGCGCTGGGGAAAATAGATGGGATAGAGTCGGCCAACCGGACTGGCCATATACGAAAACCACATGGTTTTGCAAATGATGAACACGGCGGTGGTCACGGCCAGGACCCCCCAAAACAGAATCACACCCTCCAAGAAACGGGTCAACAAGGCTTTCAGATATCCGACGATGATCTGTCGGGGAGACCCCGCCATTCTAAGGGCCTTTTTTTCGATGGTGTTGAAGGCGGTCTTTTCCATACGCATGCCCGACCACAGCATCCGCCACAGAACGATCGCCGCCATCGCGCCAACCACCGCGGACACCACCACAACGATCCCCACCAGATGGTCGTTCAACACCTGAACGCCCGGATGTTGGAGCGCCTTCTGAAACATTCGCGAAAATTCTCTCAATTGAGAATTGCCGATCCAGGTATAAAACGCTTGCAGAAATTTCAGCACCCGGTTCCAGGCCTGGTCAAGGATGGCAAGCAACGATCCGAAGATCGCCGTCGACACCGCTGTTTCGATGGTGGATAAAAGCCTCATCCGTCGTTCCGCCGATCCATATAGCCGAGCACGGTTTCAAAAGGCGCCAAATCACCTTTTTTCTGGTAGGTTTGGATCCGCATCAGTTCTTCCTGGATCAGCTGACGCCGTGGCGCCCGTAAGGTTCCCTGGGAATGGGCCACCATCTCCATCCAGGGCAAGGTGGCTCCGGGGTAGCTGTAAAGCATCAATTTTGGATGGACCGTGAGTGCCACTGTCACAGCGGTCATGAAGGCGCGCAACAGATGAAATGGCGGCGCGACAACGATCAGAGCCTTCATTCCCTGTTCCTCGGCATATGGGATCAATGCCTGGGATTCGATCAGTGTGTTGATGGATGTCGTATCGACTGCCGGTATGCCGTGGATGGAACCTGACGGTATGCCAATGGTTTCGAGGCCGTCGCGGCACCGGTCTGCCCCCCCGTAACCAGACATCGGCGGTGCCTGATAGAACAGAATTCGCTTGGCCAGACGATGGGTATAAATCGCCCTGGCAGCCCTGAACACCGACAGTTGATTATCATCGGTGGTGCAGTACACATACGCCCCGTCTACCGGTGCCGTCGGCCGGCTGTCGCACAAAATCCGGGTTATCGATTCCAATGCATGAGTCATCATATTTGAGATACCCATACTGTTCGGTTCATGATTAAAAAAAGAATGACAAAAACCATCCGAGCCGTTAAGGTCGGTATGATCGTTGGATCAGCAAATGATATAGATTCAAGATAATGTTTTTTGGCTGCGTTATCGGTCGAAAGCGGTATTGACTTTACCGCTTCCTCCCTCTGGCCTCACCAAAAACAGTATCTTAAACACCATCGCCTTTCAGGATTGACGGATTCGTAAAAAGTCGAAATTCCCATCTTTTCGTCATTCCGGCGTAGGCCGGGCACGAAGTGAAGCTTTAGCGCTATCCAGTCATTTCAATAAGATCTGGATGCCGGATCAAGTCCGGCATGACGAGACCGGCACTTTTTACGAGTTCATCAAGATTGGGTGCAACATCACGATAAAGGGTTTCGCATGTACGAATCGCATTACGGATTGACAACCAAGCCGTTCAGCATTGTCCCGAATCCAGAAATTTTGTTTTTGAGCAAGAATCATGCAAATGCGCTGACCTATCTTGAGTATGGGATCAGCGAGAAAACCGGATTCATTTTACTCACCGGCGAGATCGGCGCCGGCAAGACCACCCTCATCCGGCATATACTGAATAAGATTGAATCGAAAATAAAATCCGCGGTGATCTTCAACACCAATTTTTCCTCGGATCAGCTCCTGCGACGTATTTTAGACGAATTTGAAATACACGCCGATGCCGAGCAAAAAGAGGACCAGCTAGCCCGACTCTACCAGTTCCTGATCGACCAATTCAAAAACGGTCGACACGTACTCCTAATTGTTGACGAAGCCCAGAATTTGCCCGACGACGCGCTGGAAGACATCCGCATGCTCTCCAACCTGCAAACGGACAACCACATTCTATTGCAAGTCATGTTGGTGGGGCAACCCGAATTAAAGGCGCGCCTGAGCCGGCCGGCGTTTCGCCAATTGGCCCAGCGGATCGCCGTTAATTACCACATCAGCGCCCTGGACCGGGATCAGACGCACAACTACATCGCCTATCGCATTGAAGCGGCAGGCGGTGGTCCGGGACTCTTTTCACGGGCAGCCATCGATGCGGTTTACCGGCATTCCGGAGGCATCCCGCGATCCATCAACCTGCTATGTGACACGGCCCTGGTCTATGGCTATGCGGATAATCTGAAACGGGTTAATGGCCAGATTATAGAAAAAGTTCTCGACGATGATATTTGCATGGCGGTGGGAAAGAGAAAAACGGTAAGTGAAACGGTCAAGCGCGTGGTTGGTAAAAATGAGGCCGGCCCCACGATCATGGAGCGGATTTATTGGCTGGAAACGTCCATGGCGGAATTAAAACGAGAACATCAGGATCTCATGCAAACGGTTAAAAATGACTTAGTGACCAAATATCAACACTTGCTGCGCATGGAGCAGCGTCGCTATGACCAGTTGATGGAAAGGTATACGCAGCTGTTGCGCATCAAGGGGTTAGCGGACGCGGCCCCTGGTGCGGGTGATCATAATGGGGAATGCTTGAGCGTCGAAGGAGAGTAGAACATTGGAAGGAAAGAAGAGAAGAGGATAAGAAAGGAACGGTTGACGGTTTACAGTTGACGGTTCACGGTTGACGGTTTACAGTTTACGGTTCACGGTTCACGGTTGACGGTTGACGGTGCTTCAAAAAATCATTAAAGAAACGTTTGAACCTCAGACCGGAAACTGTCAACGGGAAACGGTAAACCGTAAACGGTCTCCTATTTTCTTATCTTCTTGATCCATCAATCCGTTCACTACTCACTGTTCACCGTTCACCGTTCACCGTTCACGCCACCTTCCGCCCATACCGATACCCATAACGCTCGTAAAGCTTGTTGGGCCCTTTGTGCCGGTTAAAAACGATGCCGGCGATCTTTTCCTGGGGAAGCAATCCAATGGCTTCCTTTAGATCGTTTCGATCCGTGATGCCCGACCCGACGACGAGAACGATGCAATCCACCAACGGTGCGAATGCCAGGGCATCGGCAACGCCCAAAATGGGCGGCGCATCGAAGATGACGAGACGATCGTCATAACGATGTTTCAATTCCTCCATCAGGGACTGCATCCGGGGCGAAGCGATCAGTTCCGAACTGTCATCCACCACCCGGTCACCGGAAATAATGGTCAGCTTTTCGATCCCCGGCCAGGTGATAATGTCCTTCATCTCCGCTTGTCCTTCGAGGTAATCCAACAGTCCCGGGCACCCGCCGTATCCGAGATAGCGGCAGACCATTTGCATCCTCAGGTCCGCGTCCACCAACAAGGCGGTTTGGTTGTATTCCCGGGCAAAGGTGGCCGCCAGGTTGATGGCGGTCACGGTCTTGCCATCCTTGGGAGATGCGCTGGTGACCATCATCGTCTTCCAGTTTTTATTTTTCCCGATGTTGCGCAGCTGGGTTCGCAGCACCTTATAATAGTTGTTTTCCGTAAACGAATCCGCCAACGCCACACAATGGTTTCGAATGGCCACATCAACATTGATAGGCACCTTTGCAGACTCGGAATAAACCGGTGCCTGCCAGCCCTGGTTAGCGGCATCGCGGTGTTTGGATGACGTTTCACCCGAAATGCCGTTTGATTGTTCACGCTCTTTCTTGGCCCGGTCCAACGCTTTTCTCAAATTCATGGTAATGTCCTTGCAGGTTGCTATCGTTGGGATCGTTTTGTTCGTTTAGATCGTTTAGATCGTATAGATCGTTTTGTTGGTTGGGAATACGGATAGTTTACGGTTAACCGTTAACGGTTTCCGGTTGGCTCTTGATAATCTCAATCATTCTTCATCTTTTACCGTCAACTGTGAACTGTGAACTGTCAACCGCTTTCAGCTCACCAGCTTACCAGCTTAATAGCTTAATAGCTCACAAGCTCACCAGCCAATAGCTACCGCCCCTCCGACCTCCGACTTCCGACCTCCGACTTCCGACTTCCGACCTCCGACCTCCGACCTCCGACCTCCGACTTCCGACCTCCGACTTCCGACTTCCGACTTCCGACTTCTGACTTCTGACTTCTGCCCTCTACCCTCTACCCTCTACCCTCTACCCTCTTATCCTCTTATCCTCTCATCTTCTTTCACTGTTCGCTCTTCACCCTTCACTATCCACTATCCACTATCCCCCCTACATCGGCGGAATCTTCCGCATCACCTTGGCCCAGAAAATGTTTAAATCCATCACCCAAAAATGAAATGCAATCACACCTGCCGCGATGCACAGAATCGTGGCGGCACCCCATGCCACGCGCGTGGTTCGTCTTTTGCGACGATCCATGGGTGTGAGGATATCGGGGATGGTCACCAAAATAGGCAGTGACGTGATCTTGGTCAGCCCGTCGACATTATGAATGGCCGGGTCGGAAAATTCGCGCAGGGCGGCAACACCCACGCCGGCGCCCACGCCCAACACCACTCCGATCAAGGCAATGGCCAGACGGTTGGGTTTGTATGGTTTTTCGGGCAGGCGCGCCGGATCGATCAGGGTAAAGCGCTCCCCCTTTTGCTCCTTCTCCAGCCCCAGGGCCACCTTGGCTTCCATGGCCTTGCGCAGCAAATCCTCATACTTGGCCTGGGTATTGTTGCGGTCGAGGACCATGGAGCTGTATTCCTGCTCGATCTTGGGCGTGTTTTCGATGCGTTGGTGATAATCCTCGATCTTATCCGCCAGATCGGTTTTCTGTTGATTCAATGACATGATCTCCGCACGCGTGCTGGACAGTTGGGCCGCCAGAGTAATGTAGGCCGTATTGTCGGGCGTTTCCTTCTGGTTGTCGGGGATCACCGCCTTGTCGGCCAGGCGTTTCTTCAACTCGGCGATTTGGCTCTTCATCTTCTTCACATCCGGATAATCGTCGGTAAAGCGTGTCTTCAGGTCGACCAACTCCAGTTCTAGCTGGTGCAAGCGCTGTTTTTCATTGGTCTCGGTTTCCGGTATACTGGCCAATTGGGTCTGCAGATAGCCTTCCCGTTCTTTGAGCATGCGAATCTGCTCATCGATACGATCCACGCTGGTTTCATGCTTATCCAGCGCACTCATGTTAAGCTGCATCATTTCCGGGAGGGAATTGATGTGTTGTTCCTTGAAGGCGGATATCTTACGTTCCAATTCATCCAGTTGCCCTTTGACCCGCTGGGCCTCCTCCTCGAGGAATTGGCTGGTTTCGGTGGTCTGGCGCTGACGCACCTGGAGGTTCTCACTCAAAAACAGCGAGACCAGGGTATCGGTCACGCGCTGGACGGTCGAGGCATTCTTCCCTTCATAGGAGAGAGTAAAGGCGATGGTGGCGGCCGTGGGACGGCCCGTGCGGCGGTCGATGGTATCCGCGCTGATCAATTCCAGTTTGATATCATCCCGCAATTTCTCGACGATCTGGTTGGTGGTCCAGCGATCTTTATATTCCGGGTACAGGCCGAACCGATCGATAATTTCCAGGAGCTTGCTCGAACTCATGATGCGTTGCTGGGTGGACTGAATGCGCTGCTCGGCATAACCGGTGACCGTGGTCATGACGAAATCGGCGGGGATGTCCTGCTCTTCGATGAGAATCGTGGCCGTCGACTTGTAGATCGCGGGCAGCAGCAATGCCACCGCGCAGGCAATGCCAAACACCACTACCATGGGCAGGATCAGTGCCCATTTGCGCCGTTTGAGGATACCCACATAATCACCGATTTCTATATTTTGTTCTTCCATAACTGCCATTTCACCTTTCAACATCTATTTTTTTATCATATCTCAATAACTGTGCTCGACAGAACGTATCCACCATCAGGATAGTGAACCGTGAACTGTGATCACTATTCACCATTTTTTCCCAATCCCATCATTCCAATCAATCATGATGCGCCTCCAGCGTAATCAAGGCCTTGTTCCGATGATAGCTGTGGTGCTCCTCATAATCATTCAGGTATGTGTATACATAACTGACGGCCAAATCAAAATAATCATTCACCGTCCAGCGCAGCCCGCCCCCAAGGTTCCAGGTTTGGGTGTCGATCCCGCTTTGGGTCGGATCATCCGGGTCGTTTTGGTTGCGGTACCATTGCCCATAGAGATTGCCACTGAGCCGCTCCAAGAACCGGTAGCTGCCATTGGCGCGAGCGGTGGTGCGGTTGACGGTATTATTCTCTCCGCTGACCGGCTGAAGGTCATGGGACAGCAGCAAATTACATTTGTATCGCTCGCCCTGGTACCCGAAATTGATGTTTCCGACAAACCCATAGTTTTCATCATCTTCATCGGTTATTTGGGCCGGGAAATAGGGATAGGAAACCTCGAGATTTTGCTGGGAACAGGTATAACGCCCGCCCAGATTCACGGTCAGGTTCAGCCGTTCCGTCAGGGTGCTCTCGGTGCCGAGGGTCAACCCATAATAGTCCACCTCATAATCATCCGCGATCTGAATGCTGTTCCGCTCATATTCCCGTTCAAAGTTGTAATGGCTGTAGCTCATGTTCAGCCGGCCGGTGGTTCGCGTCAGCCAGGCATCCAGGCTGCGGGTCAGGAAGAGAACGGCAGTGTAATCCTTGCGGTCGGAGGTTTCCGGATCGTCAAAATTCTCCCGGTTAAATGTCAGGGACATTCCCGCGCCCATCATCTCGGTGACGGTATACTGGGTCGAGGCGCCCGCATTGATGCGTTTTCGCTGGACATTATTTAGCACCAGTCCGGTTTCCTCCACATCACGATCCGGACGATTGTCATCGCTGATGTGGGCATCGGCACCCAACTGCCAGCGCTCGGTGGGGGTCGTCGTCAATGAGCCGTTATACCATTGATCCACATCATCCAATTCATCATTATCCTCGTAACGGTAAAACTCGAGCTTGCCATCGGCGCGAATCGTATACCGCTCGCTGTGCCGCAGCAGGTCAAGTTTGGGCGCGACGGTGGTGATATTGTCGGCCTGGACATCGTCATTGCTGAAAAAGATGTTGTCATTATACCCATGGATCAACGCCACGGAGGTAATCAATTGATGATCGGCAGCCGTCCCGTTTTCAGGACAGGCCGCCAGGAAAGACAGCAGAACAATCGCAACAAACAAACGCTGAATCGATTCCCGTTTCACTGCTGGATTCGTACCTTTCAGAATATAATTTAGCTGGTGAGCTGGTGAGCTCGTAAGCTGATAAGCCTATTTTTTCATGGATTTAATAAGAGAGTTAATCATCTCTACTTAACCACAACCACATCCCCAGCCTGCAACACGATATTATTGTCAAGGGAATTGTTTTCGGTCGCGCGTTTATAGTCGAAGGTCATGACCATGTTGTTGTCGGGCGTCTTGCGAAAGATCCGGATATCTGTCGGGTCGGCAAAAATATTGAGCCCGCCGGCCATGGAGAGCACCTGCAACACATCGATATTCCTCGTGAGTGGAAAGAAACCCGGACGGTTGACTTTTCCGATAACATACACCACCATGCTGTTGACCTGCTGGACGATGATGCTGAGTTCCGGTTCCGGCACATACCGGCTGATCTTTTTCTCCATCTCGTCTCTTAGCTGCCGCACGGTCTTGCCTCCGGCAACGAAACGCCCCACCAGCGGGAATGTGATCGTGCCATCGGGCAACACCACGACGACGCGCGATAAGTCTTGATTTTTCCAGACACTGATTTCAAGCACATCGCCCGGCCCCATTCGGTATTCCATCGGTGTTTCCGCAGGAGGCAAGATTACCACGGCCGGCTCACCGCTCGATTCGGGCGGGGGTGGGGAAGCATCGGTTTGCTGGTGCGCACACCCCAGGGTAAACAGCATCATCACACAGACAATAGTCATACAGACATCAACGTAACGCTTCAGGTTGAAAAAACTCGCACTTTCCATAGAGAATCTCCTTGCAGATGAACCGTTGGTAAACGTTCACGATTGGTTCGTTGGGATCGTTTTGATCGTTGGGATCGTTGGGTTCGTTTGGATGGTTGGGAACACAGGCAGTTTACGGTTTACCGTTAACGGTTTCCGGTTGGCTCTTGATAATCTCAATCATTCTTCATCTTTTACCGTCAACTGTGAACCGTGAACTGTCAACCGTTCTCTTCACCGTTAACCGTCAACCGATTTCAACTAATTCAACCAATCAAACAAATCAACCAATGAAACGGTTGTTTAGCTTTCAGCTAATCAGCCCACCAGCTCACCAGCTCACCAGCCAGCCAATAGCTATTACCCTCTGACCTCTGACCTCTGCCTTCCGACTTCCGACTTCCGACCTCCGACCTCCGACCTCAGACCTTCTCTTTGTTCTTCCCGCCTTCACCGCCCCCCAATCTCCACCAACAACCGCTCAGCCGCGCCCTTCTCAGGAAAATCCTCATCCGCCGCCAGAGCCTTTTCAAGCGCTTCCCGGGCCTCGACCAACCGGTCACTGTCGACCAGCACCCGCGCCAAATGGTAATTGATCACGCCGTTGTCCGGTGCTTTTTCAACGGCCTGTTCGATGACGGCGACCGCTTTTTTAAGGTTGCCTTGTTTGTAATAGACCCATCCCACCGTATCCAGGACCGTGGGATCGTTGGGCCTTGCGTTCTCGGCCTGGGTGGCCAAATCCAAGGCCCGCGTCAGGTCGTCGGAAGAATCCGGGTGCTCGGCGAGCAGGAATGCCAGGTTGTTGGCAGCAGCCCACAGGTTGGGTTCCTGGGTCAGGGCATCTTCGTAGACCGTCTTGGCCGTCGTTGGATCACCGTTTTTTTCATGCAAAAAGGCCAGGGTCATATAGGCGGTCATGTTTTTGGGATTCTTGTCGATGGCTGCTTGCAGATTCTCAATGGCCTGCGGGACGCGCCCCTGGGATACATACAACCGGGCAAGGTTGTGATAAGGAACCGTCCACTGGGGATTCAGGCTGATGGCCTGCTTCAGTGCGGCTTCGGCGGCCGCGGCATCCTTTTCGGCCATGTTGACCTGGGCCATCAGGTTATAAACCAAGGCGTTACTCGGATCCGCGGCAATTTTCTCCTCGCACAGCTGCCGGGGGCGTTTGGTTTGCCCATCTTGGGTATACGCCCTGACCAAGGCCGCCAAAAGAGGCAGGGAATCGCCGTTTTGGGCGTAGCCTTTCTCGAGGCTGTCGATGGTGGCTTGGCGCTGGCCCTGAACGTCATACAGCCGCGCAAGCCTCAAGTAACCGTCCGGTTGGTTGGGGGCCTGATCGATGATCTGCTGGTACTGCTCCCGCGCCCCGTCGAATTGTTTTCTGGAAAGCTTGAAATCACCCAAATCGGCCTTGGCCTTGAGATCATGGGGATCGTTTTGGACAATCGCCATGAGTTGTTTTTCCGCCTGATCAACATCCTTGTTGATCAGGTAGACCCGTGCCAACGCCCGGTGCAGGTCCTTGGCAAGCGGATGCTGGCGAACCCCTGTGGTCAGCACATCGATGGCCAGATCGACCGCCTTGTTGACCAGATGCGCCTGCCCCAGCAAGACGATCCCCTTGATGTTATCCGGCTGCTCGGCCACCACGGCGCGAAAGGCGGTCACCGCCTCGGCGCCCTTGCCTTCGACCAGGTACAGCCGACCCAAGACAAATTGCCCTGCCACGTCATTGGGACTTTGTTCCAGCACGTCATCCACGAGCATCCTGGCTTTTTCCAGTTCCCGGCGCATCAAATGGATCTCCGCCATCTTGTTTTTCGCCGACAGAATGCCTGGATCGGCCGAATCCTCGGACAGGGTCAAACTTTCTTTCAATACCGACAGCGCCCGTTCGCTCTCCTTGTTTGCCAAATACAGCTGGGCCAAGGCCTCCCGGAGCACAAAGCTGGCCGGCATGGCCTGAATGCCATCCCTAAGGGTCCGAATGGCGGCTGAATGATCATTTTTTTGCTGATAAAACTGAGCCGCGGCAATCATGTGTTGGTCCCGCTCCGGCTCCAGGGCCGCCAGTTCCGCCAGCACCTGTCCGGCCTTGTCACGCTGGCCGGTCTTCCAATAAAAATCGGCCAGGACCAACCGGTGACGACTATTGCCGGGTTCCTTGTCCACGATCTGTCGCAGCGTGGCCTCGGCCGACGCCTGGTTATCCTTTTGCATGTAAAGATTGGCCAGAAACATGCGCAGGGCCAGGGCGTCGGGGTTACGATCGATACCCTCCTTCAGTACGGCTTCGGCACGCTCCGGCGCATTGCCGGCGGCAAAGCCCGATGCCAGCATGACAAACAGGTCCGGGCGCGTTTCCCCCTCCTCATGCAGGGCGGTTAGGATCGTCATGGCCGCGTCTTGCTTTTTTTCCTTTAGAAGCAGCGCGGCCTTTACCAGCCGCCCCGTGGAATGGTTGGGATCCTTTTCTAAGATCATGTCCACGGTTTCTTGAGCCTTGTCCGTCTGCCGGGCGGCCATGAGAATGCGAGCCATCTCCGCCTGGGCATCCAGATGTTCCGGATTCAGGGACACGGTCCGCTTGAAGTTGCCGAATGCACCTTTAAAGTCATTTTGCTGGATGGCCACCTGCCCCAGCATGAAATAGGCGTCGGCAAACTTGGGGTCGATTTGCAAGGCGTTCTTGAATTCGAGGCCCGCCTTGACGTATTCTGCCTTTTCGAACAGCGCCTTGCCCTTGTTGAAGAATTTTAGTTTTTTCTCCTCATCCGATCCGCAGGCGATGGTCATGATCAGGAATATGGCGGTTAGTATCAGGATTAACGCTCTTTTGGTCATATTTTTTTCCTATTCGGTTGAAAGGTCGAAGCTGGAAGCTGGAAGCTGAAAGCTTTCTATAGGATTAGCCGATAGCATTGATCAGCCCTTTTAACATTGCGGCGATTTCTGCGCCCTCTTGTTCCAGATTCTTGTGTAGTTCATCCGTTATCCATCTTTTTTGATAAAAAATTTCCAGTAAAGTTAACGTTTCATACAAAGACCCTCTTGATATGTATAAATAGTGCCTAAATTCTTTTTTTGAGTATCGCCCTTTTCCCTCTGCGATGTTCATTGCAATACTTGTAGAACAGGCTTCAATTTGTTCGATCAATCGATAATGTTTTCGATCACTGCTTGTACCCTCAACTGCATCAATAACAGCGACAGCATAAGCCACAGCCCTTTTCCAAACGTCTAGTTTTTTAAAGCCTAATTCCATTTCAAGCTTTTATTTTTTTTTAACTTTAAGCTTCGAGCCTCGAGCTTTAAACTTCGAGCTTCGCCCCCTCAAATCGCCCCCTTACGCTGCAAAACGACCAGAATCGTCTTGGCCAGGATGACCAGATCATGGAAAAATCGCCAATTATCCAGGTACTCGCAGTCCAATGCGACGATCTTGTCGAAATCGGTGATTTTGTTCCTGCCGGAAACCTGCCACAGGCCGGTGATCCCCGGCTTGGCGGAAATGCGCCTTAAATGTTCGGGCTTGTATTTTTCCACTTCATCCAGGGTAGGCGGGCGGGTCCCCACCAGGCTCATCTGTCCGCGCAGCACATTAATGAACTGGGGAAACTCGTCCAATGATGTTTTCCGCAAAAAGCGGCCAACCGAGGTGATTCTGGGATCGTTTTTGAGTTTGAACATCGCGCCATTCATCTGGTTGACGGCCATGAGTTTGGCCTTGCGCTTTTCGGCATCGTCACACATGGTACGAAACTTGATCAGGTTGAACACGCGCCCGTGCTGCCCCATGCGCTTTTGCTTGAACAGTACCGGCCCGGGGGAGTCCAGTTTAATGGCCACGGCCACGAATGGATACATGATCAGAAACATCAGGGTACCGACCAAGCCGCCGACGATATCCAGAATGCGCTTGTAAAGCAGGCCGGAAGCATTGTAGGCGACAGGACGCATAATCAAGAACGGCACGCCCTGGCAGGATTCGATGGAAAGCGAATAATCCTGGCAGGTCCACAGCGACGGTAAGATGCGCACCGGAATACCGACCTTGTAGCAGTATTGCAGATACGGTTCCAGGACCACCGACCGGTCGCCGGAGATGGCGAACACCACTTCGTCGATGGCGTGTCGCCGGACGACCTCGGGCAGCGCATCGATGGTGCCGAGCACCCGGTTGGGGGCGCCGGGCCCCTCCTCACCCACTTTCAGACGACCGACAATCTGATGTCCCCAACTCAGCTGCGCGGCCAAAAGCTGTTCCACCTGCTCGGCGCGCTCGGCCTCACCGACGACGAGAATCCGGGTGACATTGAATCCTTTTGTCGACACCTTGTCCAAATATAGCTGGATGCCAATCCGATAGATGAATATCGACCCGAGCATCAGTCCGGCATAATAAGAAACAAAATCACGTGAGTATTCGACATTGCCCAAGAGATAAAGTCCGGCCAAGAGAAAAACAAAATCCATGAACACGGCTTTGACGATTGCCCAACTCAGCATCAGATAATTTCGGGTACGCACATCGCTATAAAGCTGAAACCTACCCATGGTGTAGCTATTGATGAACATCAGGCTAAGTAGGGTGAAGATAAATACCGTGGCGTCCATGGGGGCAACGCCCTGGTTAAAAAAACTCCAATAATACGCGCCGTAGCCGGTTGCAATCACGCATAGGGCGTCTGCGATCAGCAGTAAGTTATTTATTATTAGGACTTGTTGTTGGAGCATTTTTTTTCGTTGGGTTAGTTTTGATCGTTAGGAGCGTTAGGAACGTTTAGAGCGTTCGCTTCGCTCCCACGATCTATCCTTATTTGTTAGGAGCGCTGCTGACGCCTTTGTTTATGTTTTCTCAAGTATCTCAGCAACCCATCAATAATCTGGATTGTTTTCAAAGCTTGTTCATAGATTTTTTCGAATTGTTCTTCAGAAATATAGTTTTGGTCTACAGCAATATAGGCACAGTTTTGTGTTTCTGCGCTGGATCGCCTTGAATAGGTTAAAAACCTAACGAACTCTGCATTTGACTGGCTTGCCCATCCCTCAGCAATGTTGTTCATTACTGAAATTGCAGCGCCAGTCATCTGTCCGTTTAATCGAAAATCTTTCTGAAAATTTGAGTTATTGTTTACAGCAAAATAAACCATATTGACTAGTTCTCTGGCTTGTTGCCAACATTCCAAATCCTCAAATCGCTGAATCGTCAAAACGCCCTCAAACGACAAATATTATCTGGTTGCTATATAGATCGTTAGGAGCGTTTGCTTTGCTCTCAACTAACCAAACGATCCAAGCCAGCTTAACGCTCTCAACGTTCCTAACGTTCCAAACGCTCCCAACACTAAAGTGGTACATACGCCGGTAAAATAGAGATAACCTCCCCCCAAAACCCCGCCAACACCTCAAATGCAGCATCGATGGGCTGGTGGGGCGCCATGGGCATTTCGATGCGCACGAGGGCGCCGTCGGTTCGCCGGCGGGTAAAGGCGTCCACCATCAGCCAATATTTATTCATCCAGGGGCTGGTGATGATACGGCCGCGTTGAAAAAATACATAACTGCCGAGAAGCCGGGTATCGCCTTTTTCCCAGACCGAGGTCATGATGGGGAAACGGATGCCATCGGGAGCGGTCACCATGCGTTCCCTTGAATCGGTCAGTGCCCAGCCGCCACCCAGCATGCAGGATTGAGGGGCATGGGCCGTGTGGCGGGTTCCCTGGTATTCGTAAAAGGGAATCAGCAGGTGGATGGCATTTTGATGGTTGCCACTATAATAGGTGGCGCTCACATAATCATCCGCCCACAGGCTGTTCAGTATTCCCTCCGACAGATAATCGCGCTTGGCCTCCCACCCACCGATGGTCATGGGAAAGGATTCAAACGCGCGTCGTGCGGGCAAATTGGCCGCCGACGGCAAGCGCTGCAAGGCATACCCGCTACCGACAAACAGTATACAAAGGATTACCGTTATCGCAACTGGTTTTCGCCAGGCGGTGGGATCTTTATCCGTTTTCGGTTTACAGTTATCAGTTTCCGGTCCCAGCTTTTGTTCATTTATTTGCGAAGTGATTGAAGCATTTGATTCATCACTAACCGTGAACGGTGAACCGTCAACCGTCAACCGCTTATCTTTATTTCTTAGACCTCCTTGGCCACCCTGCTCCTCTGCTCTTCTGCCCCCCTTATCCTCTACCCCTCCAATAACCTTTTCCCCCGGTCTTCCGATCTTCTGCGCTTCTGATCCTCTTGCACCTTTCCGCTTCGGGCTTTCAGCTTCGAGCTTTGAGCTTTGAACTTCGACCTTCGAGCCTCCCTCCATCTTCCGCAACACCAACGCCATCCCCAAAAGCACCGCCCCGGCCACCATAAACACCACCCAGCCGGAAAAGTCATGAAAAAAATCCTCGGCCAGTTCGGGCTTACCCCAAACATGCAGCATGCCGGTGAAGAAAATGCGCATGCCGTTGACGACGATGGATAGTGGAATGACGCCAACCAGCAATATGGCATACTGCCACCACCGCCGGCCGTAGAAATAACCGAACAATAGGGCCATGAGGATCAGCGGCATGAAGTAACGCAAGCCGCTGCAGGCATCCACCACCTGCAATTGGGTGATTCCCAAATCGATGATGTTGCCATCCTGCAGCACGGACACGTTGGCCAGGCGAAGCAGCATCACCGCCAGGGAGCTGGCGGCAAGTTTGAGATTGAAGGTCAGCATTCGGTTGACGAAAGGTGGCAGGGGGACGATGAAAGCCAAGATGATGATCGGAAAAAGCAACTGTCGCAGTCTCCATCCATATAGGATAAAAAGCCCCCCGACAATAACGCCCCAGATGCCCATGTAAAGAAAGGTCTCTATGGAGCCCAGCTCGCCGAAGACTATCAACAGGATGGATAGAAATACCGGGACGCTCCCCCACAGGTTCCATGAAAACTCACCGAATCGAAAATGCGCTTTCTTTTCCCAGCACAGGTATATGAACAAGGGCACGATGAGATAGCAGTAACTGTTGTCTCCATTATCCCAGCGAATTTGAAGCTTTTGCAGGAACGGGAGGAATCCAAGCATGAAAGTGCAGAGCATCAGGCCAGGTAGGGTGTACGTCATCAGATTTTGTTTGTTCATGGGAGTTTCCGTCTAGTGTTTGGATCGTTGGGATTGTTTGGTTCGTTTAGATGGTTTGGATCGTTTGGATCGTTTTGTTGGTTGGGAATACGGATAGTTTACGGTTAACCGTTAACGGTTTCCGGTTGGCTCTTGATAATCTCAATCATTCTTCATCTTTTACCGTCAACTGTGAACTGTCAACTGTCAACCGCTTTCAACTCACCAGCTTACCAGCTCACCAGCCAACAGCTATTGCCCTCCGACTTCCGACTTCCGACTTCCGACCTCTGACCTCTGACCTCAGCCCTCCGCCTTAAGCATATCCTGTTCACTATTCACCCTTCACTGATCACTATTATGTCAAGAATGAAGACCTGACCCAGTTGATTTCCCGTAGAACTATTGAGCTGCATGTAATTCTTCTCTAACAACCCGACGAAGGGTTTCTTCCAGGGATTGTTCTTTATTTTCAATATATTTCCTCAAGGCGTCATTCAGCATTGCCTGGTAACTCCCCCCACCTTGCTCCTCCACCTTCGACCGGAACCAGTCTATAATGTCACGATCAAGTCTGATGGTGATCCGGACTTTATTACCAGAGGGTGGAAGAACAGCGCCCCTTTTTCCCTTGCTGAAATCATATTTCGCCTTCATATTGTCTTACCTCGTAGCGCACGGCTTTGCGTGCGGAAATGATACGAATGTTTTCCTCTCGCCACGTGTATACCACTACTAAAATTCGCCCAAAGGCATCCATCCCAATAGTTACATATCGCTGTTCACCTTTCCTGAAATCCTCAATCGTAACGGCAGTTGGATCGTCAAAAACAGAAAATATATCGGCGAACGAAATTCCATGTTTGGACTTATTTTTACTATTCTTTGATTCATCCCTTTCAAACATGCTCACCCATTATGTGTACAATTGTATGTACTTGTCAAGTTTCAAATACAACCAATTGTTTCGCCAATCCACAGATTCCGTAATTTTCGATATATTTTCTATGATTCCAATTAGTTCTTCCAAGCCAGCCCTACTCTCAGCTCATCTGATCATCTATTGTCTTTTTTTATCTCTCGCCCGCTTTGCTCGAGGACACGGAGGCGCGGAGGTGGGTTTGATTTCAAATAAGAATAGGAGACCGTTTACGGTTTCCGGTTGGCGGTTGGCGGTTCTTGGCCTCAATAATTCTTCATCTTTTACCGTCAACTGTGAACCGTGAACTGTCAACCGTTCTCTTCACCCTTCACCCTTCACTGTTTCCCTCCCTCTGATCTTCTGCGCTTCTCAGCCTCTTATCTTCTTTGTTTGTCCTTTCAGCTCACCAGCTCATTAGCCCTTCGTTTGTGATTTTGCCTATTGTTATTTGGACTTTATTTGAGATTTGTTATTTGATCTTTGTGATTTTCGCAGTACCCCGCCCTCCGACCTCCAACCTCCGACTTCCGACTTCCGACTTCCGACCTCCGACTCCCGACTCCCGACTCCCGACTCCCGACCTCCGACCTCCGACCTCCGACCTCCGACCTCCGACCTCCGACCTCAGTTCCCCTGTTGGTGTTTTGTCAAGAATGAAGACTTGACCCCATTGTTTTTCAATTTTTTTATTTCTCGCCCGCTTCGCTCGAGGACACGGAGACGCGGAGGGGGTTGATTTCTGAGAGGGGGAAATCAAACGAAAAAAAGGTTGAATGTCTGTTTTTAAACCCAAGCGAAGCCTTTTGCCCTCTCTGTGAGCTCTGCGCCTCTGTGAGAGACTATCGTTTCGTCCTTTATTAACTTTCAGCTTTTCTGTTCACTGTTCACAGCTCACCAGACAACAGCTATTGCCCTCCGACCTCAAGTCTCTGTTTTCCCTTTTCGTCTTTGCGTGAACCCCTTGACAACGGTACTGCAATCCAGTACTGTTATAAAAACTTTCCAAGGAGAAAACCGTGATCGAGACAACAGCCAATGAATTCAGGAAAACACTGAAGCAAAAAGTGGATGCCTGCATTAGCAATCATGAAGTTCTGAGAGTCAAACGCAAAAATGGCGGTGATTTCGTCGTTCTCGCCGAAAGCGATTGGCGAGCCATAGAAGAGACACTGTATCTAAACCGCATCCCGGGTTTGGTAGACAGCATTCACAAAGCCGACAAAGAACCGCTGCATGAAGGCACACCGTTAGGCGAGATCGACTGGTGAATTGGTCTGTCATTTTATCAAGGCACGCTGTTAAGGATATCAAAAAACTGAAACACGCCGGACTTTCCGACTCGGCCAGACAATTGCTTAAGCTTCTGGCCGAGAATCCATTCATGGCACCGCCACGATATGAAAAACTGGTGGGTAATCTTCAGGGATATTATTCTCGCAGAATCAATATTCAGCATCGGCTCGTCTATTCCGTCGACGCTGAACAACATGTGGTGCATGTCCTGCGCATGTGGTCCCATTATGAATAGCCCCACGCCCGCTGGCGCCCAATGCGCTGAGTCCGCATAGTTTTTCATCGGAGCCTTTTCGGCCTTTGTTTTTTCCTTTGCGCCGTTGGGTGAACCCCCTTGATCCGCACGCCCGCTATCGCTCAAGGCGCAAAGACCGCCAAGATTTTCATTTTTTTACCTCTCGCCCGCTTCGCTCGAGGACACGGAGGCGCGGAGGGGTTTGATTTCTGAGAGGGAAATCAAACGAAAAAAAAGGTTGAATGTCTGTTTTAAAAACCCAAGCGAAGCCTTTTGCCCTCTCCGTGAGCTCTGTGACTCTGTGAGAGATTAATCAAACCAATCAAACGGTTGTTTAGCTTCCAGCTCATCATCATTTTGTCAAGAATGAAGCCCCCTTTTGTTTTCACTTATAAACACGCTTTAAGATCCGCCAGTGTGATCATCAGGGTCATTGAATCAAGGGGTGAAACTTCAAAACCAAGATGCTCATAGAATTTTTTTGCCCGTTCAGAAACCGCTTGGACGATCACACCACGGATACCGATCATCTCGGCAGCCTGAACGATACGATACCCGGCATCCCGAATCAGGGCTCGTCCGAAACCCTGTCCCTGAAAGGATCGGTCGACCGCGAGCCGCCCGAGTATTACAACCGGAACAGGATCAGGCATGTTCCGACGGAATCGCCCGGATGCTTCGACAACAGCAACCGCGCTCGACGCCAGTGAATAATATGCGACCACCCGTTTTTCCTC
Source organism: uncultured Desulfosarcina sp. (assembly GCA_963674765.1). GTDB lineage: Bacteria > Desulfobacterota > Desulfobacteria > Desulfobacterales > Desulfosarcinaceae > Desulfosarcina. The sequence goes on from OY771548.1 coordinate 7,244,643, forward strand.
GCAAACAACAAAGGTACGGGATGCGCCGGTTGCCTGGTTTTTCATGGCCCGGCCCTTAAGCCAGACATCCAAGGTATTTTCGCCTGATGCGAACATTTCGGTTTCATGCGCTTTAGTCAGTAAAACCGGCGCAAGAATCGTCATGTGGTTTCCCACGGTGCAGGAGTCCGCATCGTTTTCCGCAAATGTTCATTCGGGTGGGGTTGCATATCTAGCCGGTCCAAAAACTTCTGAAAGGCCTCTCCATCGGCCATAATAACTACCTGATCATAAAGAGCATCTTCAGCTGCCGCACGCACAGCATCCAGAATAAAACTTGTCCGGTTTTTCCCCCTTAATCTGGCAGCCCGGTCGATAAGTTTTTTTTCTTCGGGTTTGATTCGGATATTTAGGGACTCCCGGCGGGTTTCGCTATTCGTTGATATTGTCATAAAAAAAACCTCCTGCTTTTTATTTGCCTACCATAGCAAGAAGCACCGACATTGTCATTACATTATTTCGTTTCACGGTTTTCAACTAGCTATTGCCCTCCGCCCTCTGATCCTCTTATGTTCTGATCCTCTTTCTTTTTTTAATCTCTCGCCCGCTTCGCTCGAGTACACGGAGACGCGGAGGGGTTTGATTTCAAATAAGAATAGGAGACCGTTTACGGTTTCCGGTTGGCGGTTGGCGATTCTTGGCCTCAATAATTCTTCATCTTTTACCGTCAACTGTGAACTGTCAACTGTCAACCGTTCTCTTCACCCTTCACCCTTCACTATTCACTATCTTTCCGACCTCCGCTTTCAACAAATCTAACCAATCAGACCAATGAAACCAATTAAACGGTTGTTCAGCTTTCAGCTTACCAGCTCAAGAGCTCACCAGCCAACAGCTATTACCCTCCGACCTCAGTTCCCCTGCTGGTGTTTTGTCAATAATGAAGACCTGACCCCGGTGTTTTCTTACCCTCTTTCTTCATTATATATCGATTCTTAATCACTGATCTGAATTCTCGGATATCTTGCAAATCTCCATTTATGAAATCGTATACATATTGATTATCAATTTCACCATACAAATGAACCAGTCGATTTCTAAATTTGGCCATCTGCTGTAGATTTCTACTTAGATCGAATGAAATGAAACCCATCTCCTCAAAGATTTTGAAAGAATCCGCATAATCCTTTGGGGCCCTGAAGCGCTCGGCGGCTATGATATGATTGGTTATGTCAAGGCAACACTCAATGCTGACTTGAAGGTAATATTTTGCACTCCCGATCAGTATTTTGTTTGTTAAAAACGATTCCTGTGGCGTGGCAGCAATCTCCTTGAGCAGCAATAGAAATTCATCCAACGCCAGAATTTTATCAGTTATTTTCTGTATAGAGACCATATCTATGCTTATTCATTTGCTTCTCTAAATTTAAAACGCTCAATTTAGGTCAAAATAAACAAGTTTGTAATTACGTATAACAGGCAAGAAATCAAAATAGGCAAGACGAAGTCGCGTTTCGAAGTCAATTCGTTTGGCTTCATTTTGGGAAAAGATCAACAATCCGGTCGTAACGATATCCCCCTGAATGGTCAACGGCAAAAAATTGATAATACGTATATCGGATTCAATGACGTTATCCAATAATTGGTCCATGGCCAAAGAAAGTGACAGTTCAAGATCAAGAGACGCTTTTCGAGTTAAGCCGTCGACATATATGGCGAGATCAAGATCGCTGAACGGATTTTCGATTCCTTTGGCTACACTGCCATAGAGATAAGCGAATTGAACCGGAGTATGAGCAAATAGTTCTGGAGCAATATCAAGAATTTTATCTTTGATGGCGTTCATTGTACAGATAGCCCCACATTCGGTTATCAGCTGAGCCTCACACTTTCCCTCATTATTTTTTTTTCTATCTTTTGAACTGTTCTCTTAAATTCTTGATCACCAGCCATTTTTTTTCAGTCCGACGGCTGGCCTGGCAGACCCCGGATTCCCCAATTCCAAAATGATTCCCGATATGCTTTAGCGCCAGCTTTGTATATTTACGGCAAAGGTACACTTTCACTTGGCGGCTATTTCCATTGTCATTATCGAAGACAGCCTCAACCGTCTCAAATATCCGATCTGCCGAAACACTAGCTTGCAACACATTTAACGCAGACATGGATAACCGCTTGGTATCTTATCGAAGCAGATTCAAGGTATTCTAAGAATTTTTCCCGGTCTCGCTGGCTTTTGAATATTTCCTTGCGCTCATTTCCTCTGGCGGTTACGTGGTAAAAAGCGCCAGGATATAAGATCCTCAATGGGCGAGCCATTACTTGTCCTATTCAGTTGATATGATGGGCTTTACAATAGTTATCCCTAACATCTTCCTTGTACCGGCAGCAAGCTCGACAATCGCCCAGCTTGGGTTCATATACAAACATTTTATAACAATATTGTCTTCCTGCTGGTGTTTTGTCAAGAATGAAGACCTGACCCCAGTTTTCCCTTCAACTGTGAACCGTGAACTGTCAACCGTTCTCTTCACTCTTCACTATTTCAAACCGTCAACTATAGACCGATTTTAACCAACCAAACCAATGGAACCAACTCAACCGCTTTCAACTAATTTAACCAATCAGACCAATGAAACGAATTCAACGGTTGTTAGCATCCAGCTAATCAGTTCACCAGCCAATAGCTATTGCCCTTCACCCTCTGAGCTTCTTATGTTCTGATCTTCTTTAAACTTTTATTATTCTCTCGCCCGCTTCGCTCGAGGACACGGAGACGCGGAGGGGGTTGATTTCTGAGAGGGGGAAATCAAACGAAAAAAAGGTTGAATGTCTGTTTTTAAACCCAAGCGAAGCCTATTTATCCTCTCTGTGAGCTCTGCGCCTCTGTGAGAGACTATCTTTCGTCCTTTATTAACTTTCAGCTTTGAGTTTTTTCTCTTCACCCTTCACTATTCACTATCTTTCCGACTTCCGACCTCTGATTTCTGTTTTCCCCCTGATCCCCTGCGCTTCTCAGCCTCTTATCTTCTTTGTTTGTCCTTTCAGCTCACCAGCTCATTAGCTCTTCGTTTGTGATTTTGCCTATTGTTATTTGGACTTTATTTGAGATTTGTTATTTGATCTTTGTGATTTTCGCAGTACCCCGCCCTCCGACCTCTGATTTCTGTTTTCCCCCTGATCCTCTACGCCTCTTCGCCTCTTATCTTCTATCTCTTTATACTCCGACCTCTGACCTCCGACCTCCGACCTCTGTTTTCCCTCTGATCCTCTGCGCGTCTCAGCCTCTTATCATCTTTGTTTGTTCTTCCAGCTTTTTCTGATCCTCTTATGTTCTGATCTTCTTTAAACTTTTATTTATCTCTCGCCCGCTTCGCTCGAGGGCACGGAGGCGCGGAGGGTTTGATTTCAAATAAGAATAGGAGACCGTTTACGGTTTCCGGTTGGCTCTTGATAATCTCAATCATTCTTCTTCTTTTACCGTCAACTGTGAACCGCGAACTGTCAACCGTTCTCTTCACCCTTCACTATTCACTATCTTTCCGACTTCCGACCTCTGATTTCTGTTTTCCCCCTGATCCCCTGCGCTTCTCAGCCTCTTATCTTCTTTGTTTGTCCTTTCAGCTCACCAGCTCATTAGCCCTTCGTTTGTGATTTTGCCTATTGTTATTTGGACTTTATTTGAGATTTGTTATTTGATCTTTGTGATTTTCGCAGTACCCCGCCCTCCGACCTCTGATTTCTGTTTTCCCCCTGATCCTCTACGCCTCTTCGCCTCTTATCATCTATCCCTTTATACCCTGATCCTCACGCCCGCTATCGTTCAACTTAGGTCTGTGCCAATCTGCACACTTGACATTATGTAAATCCGAATATACAGTTCAAATATGCATAACATTATTCCCAGAGAAATAACCCAAACGGTTAACATGCGGTTAAGCAATTTTCCTGCAGTTGCTCTACTTGGGGCACGTCAAGTGGGCAAAACGACTCTTGCCAGCATGGTGATCGACCAATTCCCAAAGGCAATTCATTTAGATTTGGAACGTCCTGCGGATCTGAACAAATTGACAGATCCGGAAGCTTTCTTTTTTCAGTTCAGCGATCATTTGATATGTTTAGATGAAATCCAGAGGTTACCAGATATTTTTCCTGTTTTAAGAGGCATTATCGATCGAAACCGAAGAAACGGCCAGTTTCTCATTCTCGGTTCCGCCTCCAGAGACTTAATCAGACAAAGCGCCGAGTCCTTGGCTGGACGGATATCATATATTGAAATCACTCCGTTTAACTATAAAGAGGCGTCCTTTGAAGCGTCATCAACCCACTGGCTTCAGGGAGGCTACCCACGGAGTTTGCTGATGGTAAACAATGATCTCAGTTTCCAGTGGCGAGAAGATTACATTCGAACTTTTCTGGAAAGAGACATTCCCCAGCTCGGTTTTCAACTCCCTGCGAACACAATTGGACGATTTTGGCGAATGTTGGCGCACTGTCACGGCCAAGTTCTTAATTCTTCCAAATTGGCTGATTCCATGGGAGTCAGCTCACATACGATCAGAAAATATATCGATCTTTTAGAACAAACATTCTTGGTGCGGACGCTGAAGCCTTATTCAGGAAACATGAAAAAACGTCTGATCAAATCCCCGAAAGTATATATTCGCGATTCAGGGATACTACATGCTTTACTGACTATTGAAAACATGGAGCAACTCTTTGCTCACCCGGTTTATGGCTCATCATTCGAAGGCTACATCATTGAAAACATTGTTTCCCGTTTACCCCGCTGGGAGCCCTCCTTCTACAGAACGTCGAACGGAGCGGAGATCGATCTTATATTATCGAAAGGCTTTAAAAAAATCGCGGTTGAAATCAAATCGTCAACCACCCCCAAATTAAAAAAAAGCTTCTGGAATTGCATTGACGACATTGCTCCGGACAAAACCATCGTAATCGCTCCGGTCGATTCCCCCTACCCCATCGCCGACCAAGTGATGGTGATGCCCCTGGACAATTTCCAAATCGAATAGTTTATTCTTTGTGCCTTTGCGTCGTTGCGTGAGATCGTTTGGATCGTTAGGAGCGTTGGGAACGCTTGGAGTTGCTTTCAGCTTTATTTCCCTTTCCCTTCACGGTTCACCTTCCATGCCTCACTATTTTTCCCTCACGCCCGTTGTAAGCTGATTGTCTTCCCTCCTATAGCCAGCGCCCTCTGATTGTGTCAATAGTGAAGACCTGCCCCCGTTGTTTTCTATTTCGACGAACCTCCTGGTATGTTTAGATTTTTAGAGCTAAAGATCTATCTTGAGGATCTTTTTCGTTGCCCGGTGGATCTCGTCACCGAAAAGGCCCTAAAAAAACAGTTGAAAGATTAAGGAGATGCGGGAATGGATCAAAATGCAACTGGCCGAATAATCGATTCTCCAGTCAGACAGTATATTAAAACCCTACGTGACCATAAAATTGCGGTTTGGCGCCTGTATTTGTTCGGTTCCCATGCCAAAGGAACGGCTCAACCGGACAGTGACATCGATTTGGCAGTTTTTCTGGACCTTGATGAAATAGATGGGTTTGATGAGGACGTTCGCCTCATGCAGCTTACACGAGATGTTGACCTTCGCATTGAACCCCATTCCTTTTCCAAAAAGGATTTTCAAAACCCTGATCCACTTGTATATGAAATAATATCTACAGGTGAACGGATTCTATAATTTCAATACTTGCCTTATTTTGTAAGTTATCTTTTGGAATTTATTTGAGATTTTTTATTTGATTTTTTTGATTTGGTTCCCCTCTTCTTTCTTCCCAGCGCAGCGATCAACCCTCATCCTTAAGCCGTAAAGATCACAAATATTTTGATTTTTTTATTCTCTCGCCCGCTTCGCTCGAGGACACGGAGGCGCGGAGGGTTTGATTTCTGAGAGGGAAATCAAACGAAAAAAAGGTTGAATGTCTGTTTTTAAACCCAAGCGAAGCCTATTTGCCCTCTCTGTGAGCTCTGTGACTCTGTGAGAGACTAGTGTTTTGTCCCTTTTTTAACTTTCAGCTTTTTCTGTTCACTGTTCACCCTTCACTATTTTTATCCGCAAACCGAAAACCGTCAACTGTTAACCGGAAACCACTTATCAACCGCCTTCAACTAATCTAACCAATCAGACCAATGAAACCAATTAAACGGTTGTTTAGTTTTAATCTCAACAGCTCACAAGCTTACCAGCTCAATAGCTTAATCGCTGCCCTCAGCCCTCAGTCCTCAGTCCTCAGTCCTCTGTTCGCCTGTAGGTGTTTTGTCAAGAATGAAGACCTGACCCCGTTGTTTTTCCTAGGTTAAGCTTTTTTTTCCAAATAGCCTTCGATTTCACACAGCACTTGACGCAGTGTTGGTTCCGAGGACGCGACCACATGTTCTGGGGAAAGATGTTTATGGTGAGGGAATGTATTGACGCCTTTATGATGCGGAGCCATATCGTATCTGAAAATCAGTTTTAACTCTTGATTCTGAAAATGGTATGCGGATTTGTATTTTTCAATCACATTCTTTACGTTAACAAATTCAATAAAGTGCAAAACTGAGTGGTCTGTGAATCTAATTTTGCCTTCAACTATACCAATATGATACGATCTTCTATCTTTCTTGATCTCGGTTTCGATAATGAACAGGCACTCTGCGATATCATTTTCAATTTGCCGGAAATATTCTTCTATGAGCAAATTTCAATCTCCGACAAATCGTCAAAATCGCGTTTAAGCTGTTTCAGTGTCTCAAATTCACCAGCCCAGCGAATATAGTCCATCTCATCGCCCATTTCACCCCGATCAAATCGGTCATAGAACTCCTGGCTGCTCATCCGATATTTCTTTTCCATTTCTGATAGAATTCCGGATGTCCTTGCAATCCCGGACCTAAGCGCTTTTAACTCGTTTTCAACCGCCATCCGAATTAGATCCCTAACATTATTGTCGGCTTTCGCCTCTATAGTAACACGTGCCATATGGCCTCGCTTTCAAATCCGGTTAATCCGGAATTTAAAGCTCATTTAAATCCCAATGAATGAAATGGCTGCGTACCGCTTCATCCAATTGATAGAACTATAATGAATCTTACCAAATGCGCAACGAACATTTAATATCCTGTATAGAAAGCTCCCGTATTCTATCCGAAAATCTGGATCTATATCTTGCTTTCGTCTCACCAACTCACCAGCTCACCAGCCAACAGCTATTGCCCCCCGACCTCCGACCTCCGACCTCCGACCTCCGACTTCCGACCTCTGACCTCTGACCTCCGACCTCAGTTTCCCCTTCCCGCCTTCGCGTCATTGCGTGAGCCCTTTTTGGAAATCTCAAGCATACTCTTGACCACAGAAATTCCTTACGCTATTTTAATATTGTAAGAATTTTCTTTCTGATTGGAGCTAACGCATGGAATCTGCAACATCCCGAATCACCGCAAAATTTCAAACAACCATTCCAAAGGCCGTCCGTGAAAAACTAAAACTATCCGTCAGTGACACCCTAAACTGGGAAATCGATGACGATAAAATCATCGTACGAACAAATAAAAACAAATTTTTGGCACATCGAAATACAATCAAAATCGGCCGAGGAAACGTGGAACAGGACCGCGAACTTGCCCAAAAGCGCAGAATGGAAAAATATCGTTGAAAGCATACATAATTGACACGAACGCACTTTTATCGTTTGTCACAGACAGAAACCCGGATCAGCAAGCGGCAGTGTCAACGATCTTTAGCCAAGCTGCCCGATTAGATTGCAAAATCATATGTCATTTTCATGTAATATCAGAATTCGTTTATGTATTAGACAAAGTTTATGGGCTTGCCAAGTCATCCATTCGCCAAATTATAGAAGATTTTGTGGTCATGCCAGGAATAGAGATGAAAAATGAAATCGATCTGTCTATTTTGTTGGACTTATGGCCGGCATCGGTTTCCGATTTTGGTGACGGCGTCGTGGCATCCTTGTGGGCTAAACACCGTGAAGCGTCGGTGGCGACTTTTGACAAGCGGTTTATCAAGGAGTTGAAACAAATTGGTGCCGGTGTTGCTTTTGTTTGAACCGTTGATCCTCTCGCCCGCTTCGCTCGAGGACATGGAGGCGCGGAGGGTTTGATTTCTGAGAGGGAAATCAAATTATAAAAGGTTGAATGTCTGTTTTTAAACCCAAGCGAAGCCTATTTGCCCTCTCTGTGAGCTCTGTGACTCTGTGAGAGACTAGTGTTTTGTCCCTTTTTAATTTTTAGCTTTTTCTGTTCACCCTTCACCCTTCACTATTTTTATCCGCAAACCGAAAACCGTCAACTGTTAACCGGAAACCACCTATCAACCGCTTTCAACCAATTTAACCAATCAGACCAATGAAACAAATTCAACGGTTGTTAGCATCCAGCTAATCAGCTCACCAGCTCATTAGCCCTTCTTTTGTGATTTTGCCTATTGTTATTTGGAATTTACTTGAGATTTGTTATTTGATCTTTGTGATTTTCGCAGTACCCCGCCCTGCGCCCTCCGCCCTCAGATCTCAGTTCCCCTGCTGGTGTTTTGTCAAAAATGAAGACCTGCCCCCCGCTGCTTTTTATTTACATAATATATCCATTTTGTTAATATAAAACAATGAAAAATTGGTCTTCAACATATATAGAACAGGCTGAAATCATACAACTAATTCTTCTTGCACATCTTTATGGGCAGACTGACAGTGAATCCCTCTATTTCCAAGGGGACACGGCCATTCGCTGGTGTTACGCGGGCAACCGTTTTTCGGAGGACTTGGACTTTGAAACCCATCTTGATCGGAATGAAGTTAAAGATCTGATCCGTAGGGCGCTGCCGGGTATTAAACGAGACTTAATCGCCAATATCGGGCCTGGAAAATGTGAACTGGAAACCGGCCGGTGCCACGAACCGCTCTGCATCATCTGGGCGAAATTCGCTCCCGGCGGGTTCCGGGGAAAAATCGCTGTAAAGCTTGAATTCCAGCAGGCCCGCCGGGACATGACGCCTGAAACACAACCGTTTATTTTCGGTACGCTGCCGGCAATTGCAGACCGCATTCAAAGCGGCCGGTTGAAAACCCGGGGCAACACGGTGTTGATGACCGAGACCCTTCCCGAAATCATGGCCGGTAAGGTCAGGGCCCTGCTGGAGCGGGAGCATTACAAAGGAAGGGATTTCTGGGACATTTGGTACCTTGGTTTTTCGAGGCAAGTGACTATCGACAATGCGATTCTGGCACGGAAGATCAAACTTTATCCTTTTACCCAGCGCCGTTCCAAAGACGATATCCTCGGTGCCTTGGTCGACGATCGCGGTCCCATCATCCAAGCGATAGCCGATGACCTTAGAAGGTTTATTCCTCCGGCAGCGTTCACGGCACTCGAAAAATCAGGATTTTCTCCACTTCTGACTACAACCAGAGAGGTCCTTGCCAATGTGCGCGATGACGTCTTCTAAAGGAAAACGTACCACTCGGCAGGATATCCTTGCTTTTTTACCGCTCCTTTTCCAGTCGGCCGATGTCGGCAAACTGACGCGTGCTCCCCACCTGTTTCTTCACCGGGCAAAGGCAAGAGGAGAGATCTCGGCCATCATCAAGGGATATTATATCAATGCCTGGAAAGGCAATATTACCGGACAGACGCCCTCCATCGAGCAGATTGCCTGTTTCGTCCGTAGACCATCCTATATTTCCTGTGAATGGGCACTCAACGCTGCCAATGTGATTGATCAGGCACCTACGGTCTGCACTGTGATTACGCTCTCGCCGTCCGTGGGCCGCAGGAACCGCATCTTTTTGGGAAACACCGCAATTGAATACTCAAAGATCAAGGAATCGCTTTTTTGGGGTTATGAAGTTTCCAACGGCGCCTACCTGGCCACTGCGGAAAAGGCGATCCTGGATACGGTGTACCTTCGGGGAAAATTGCCGGTGGTTGACGAAATGAATTGGGTGTTCGTTGACCTGAAAAAACTAAAGAAAAGCCTCGACAAGTATCCCCGCTCCGTTCAGAGATATGTTAAAGCGGTAATCAGTGAATTGAAGGTGTTGAGTTGATCCTCCCCGCAGTCAAAACCGGCTCTGTTGTGCGCGCGGCTCAGATTTTCAAACCGCATCATTTCCAAATACTTCCCGATATTCCGTATCTGTTCACGGGGTTGAAATGCCCAAAATTATAGCAACTCTCGCACGGTAAGCGTTTACAGGGTGCCGTAGATGCAAGGCGCCGGGCACGCAGACGTATTGGTCATACTTCAAGTGCCCGGGAACAAAGCAGATGCGGTGCCCTGTGAACGCTTACCTTTTTTGCTTTATTTAAGGCGCTATCGTCTTCATAAGCCATTGGTAAATTACCTTAATGCGTTCAAATTGTTCTTTGGCGAAGTCTTGAGTGCATATTTTATAAAATTTCAGTTTTATCTGGCATTGTGTCATCCACATGAACATGTTACAGATTATCGATTCCTTCATTTTGAGATGGTCTCAAAATAAAGTCAAGGTAAACGATAGTATTACCGCAGATACAAGTCCATCTTCCCTTATCTCTCGCCCGCTTCGCTCGAGGGCACGGAGACACGGAGGGGGGGAGGAGGGGAGGGGGGGAATTTCTTATAAGGAAACCAAACGAAAAATAAGGTTGAATGTCTGTTTTAAAAACCCAATCGAAGCCTTTTGCCCTCTCTGTGAGCTCTGTGACTCTGTGAGAGACTATCGTTTCGTCCTTTATTAACTTTCAGCATTCATCTTTAACCGTCAACTGTGAACCGCGAACTGTCAACCGTTCTCTTCACTGATCACTATTATGTCAAAAATGAAGACCCGACCCCGTTGTCTTGCCAACTACGCCCCAGGCGGTCTCTTTCTGGTCTTTACCAAAGACTCTTTACATTTGAGTATTCCAGTATCTTTTTATCTTTGGTGATCAATATGGCATCATTAATCATTGCGCTTGCGATAATAATTCGGTCCGCAGGATCATCGTGAAGAGGAGGTGGCAACTGAACAGATTGATGCGCAATTTCGTTATCAACAGGTAAAAATGAGAAAAAAGGCAGGCTTTCTGATCTGGAAATCCAGTCATTTAGATCCATGGTTAAGGCCAGACGGTTACGTTTTACGAGAAGGGAAACCTCCCAAACGCTAATGGAAGAGATTAAGACAGCTTTTTTACCGACTGCTTCATTAATCTTTTCCATAGCATGTACGGATAATAATTCAGGGTTGCTGACAAACCATATCCAAGCATGCGTATCCAGAAGAATCACTTCAATTTTTCCCATTTGTCTGAATCGACCGGTTCTGTTGGCTCCAAGTAGTGCTGAACCGTATTTCGAAGGGATGCTAACAGATCACCCGAATTATCCTGATAAGGGACAATTTTTATCACGGGTTTTCCATGATCGCTGACGATCAATTCCTTACCGGTCTTTTGAACGATTCGGAAATAATGAAGTGCTTTGGGTTTAAATTCCGATTTCGATATCATGTTTTTCATGGTGACCCATCCTTAGAATCGGTGCTATACAAACGACCATGGTCATGGTACCATAGTCATATTGTCTGTCAATAATAAAGATTAAATCACTTTTTACCAGCAATAAAGAACGGTTAAGAATGATCATCTCGCCCGCTTCGCTCGAGGGCACGGAGGCGCGGAGGGTTTGATTTCTGAGAGGGAAATCAAATTATAAAAGGTTGAATGTCTGTCTTTAAACCCAAGCGAAGCCTATTTGCCCTCTCTGTGAGCTCTGTGACTCTGTGAGAGACTAGTGTTTTGTCCCTTTTTTAACTTTCAGCTTTTTCTGTTCACTGTTCACCCTTCACTATTTTTATCCGCAAACCGAAAACCGTCAACTGTTAACCGGAAACCACTTATCAACCGCTTTCAACCAATTTAACCAATCAGACCAATGAAACGAATTCAACGGTTGTTTAGCTTTAAGCTTTTAACTGACCCCGTTGTTTTTCATTAAACCCGTTGACAACGGTTCCGGCAGACTCATACAATGAAGTAAAAAAAATCAAGGAGTGAGTCATGCAACAGATCACCATCCGAGGCATAGCGCCTGAAATTGAGCAAGAAATCAGAAAAATCGCAAAAGACAGCCGAAAGTCCATCAATCAGGTTATCAAAGAAATCATCTATAAGGAATTTAAAAAAGCTGAATCGCCGGCATCATCCTTGAGGCAATTGGCAGGCGGATGGAACGAGAAGGATGCCGCCGAATTTGAACGCTCCATTAAATCCTGTGAACAGATTGACGAGGGTATGTGGGAATGAAGCTGATTCTGGACACAAACGCCTATGTCGGGTTTAAACTGGGGTATTCTGAACTTGTTGAGCACCTTGCGCAAGCCCAAGTGATATATATGTCTCCCGTTGTTCTGGGCGAACTCATGTTTGGCTTCCGAAACGGTTCACGCCTATCAAAAAATTTGAAAGAATTGAATTGCTTCCTTGCGCACCCAGCCGTTCAAATTGCCAGCATTTCTGAAATTACATCGGATAGATATTCAAGAATCGCTGCTCGTCTGAAACAACAGGGAACGCCCATTCCTTCAAATGACATTTGGATTGCAGCACAAACAGTGGAAACAGGGGCCGAACTTGTAACGTTGGATCATCATTTTGATAAAATTACCGGTCTTGTCTATTGCCTTTTCCAGCTTCCCAAGTAAGGGCGCTCTGCTTTTTTATCTCTCGCCCGCATCGCTCGAGGACACGGAGGCACTGAGGGTTTAATTTCTGAGAGGGAAATCAAATTATAAAAGGTTGAATGTCTGTTTTTAAACCCAAGCAAAGCCTATTTGCCCTCTCTGTGAGCTCTGCGCCTCTGTGAGAGATTAAGGTTTTTTCCCTTTTTAATTTTTTATCTTTAAGCTTCTGTTCTTTGCGTCGTAGCGTCTTTGCGTGACATCTTTTTCATCACGCCCGCCGATTTCTAAACAGGAATGCACCGTGATTGGGCCTCCTTTAAAACGTCCATGATGGAAGGCCGTGCTGAACACGAGACTGTTCCCATGTCATGCTTGTGGTGGGGAAATGTCTCGAGATTCGGAAAATGGGGAGTGTTATCATACCTGAAAATGAGCTTGTTTTCCGGATTCTGGAAATGATACCGATATCCCAGATGTTCTAAACCGTATTCAATGACAACAGCTTCATTCAATTCTAAAAGATAGCCACTATTGAAACGAATTCGAATCCGTAAATTTATGCGTTCAGGCGATAACAGTTCCTCTTCATATAGCTCGATATAGGCTTCTTCTACCAATAAAACCGCGGACTCGATTTCAGTGAGATATTTTCTAAGCGGTTCAAGCAGCATGAACAATTTGCTTTTCAAGTTTGTTTCGAATTACAAGGAAATGTTTATACATATTCGACCATTCAACAAAATCCACAGTATCGTCTAAATCCCCAGAGCTATATCGGTGAAAGAAATCTTCAGATGATTGTTTGTATCGCTCCTCGAATATGCAAAGACGTTTTGAGATGGCAACGATGGCATCAATGTCCGATTTATATGTAATCGTCTGTTTTTGTACCATTATTTCTATCCTCGGGGATACTGATAGGTTTTAATCAATAGAATCTTAGCATTGAGAGCCGTTCTGTTCAATCTTATCGATAGACTTCCGCTGATTGTTTTATTCCTATACAACTCCCAACTTTCTGTTTTTTCAAGATTTCATCACTTCTAAACCTACCGTGTTTCCGTTCTTCACAGACAGTTTACGGTTGTTGTTTTTTGGTTGTTGGTCTCAATCATTTTTTCTTACAGATAGATTGTGATTTAGTTAGCTTATAACCATCTATAACAAATTCAATCGCTTTTTTATAAACTTCCAAGTCCTTATGATCCATCCCGATTCCCTAACCGTTCACTATTCACTGTTCACTGTTCACTGTTCACTATTTTGTCAAGAATGAAGACCCGACCTCGTTGTTTTCTCTGTTTCAATCCGTGAACCGTTAACTGGCAACCGGTAACAGATAACTGCTTTTATGCTTTTCCCCTTTGCGTCGTTCAGCCTTTGCGTGAGCTCCTCGCAGATCTATTGACAACGGGATAATATTTTAATATTTTTATCTTAAAACAGGAGGTTATAGAATGCAAATGAACCGCGATATAATTCTAAAGCTTTTATCGGAAAATCAAGCCGAGATTATGCGCCGGTATGGTGTTAAAAAGATTGGCTTGTTTGGGTCCTATTCCCGGGGGCAGCAAAGCAAAGAAAGCGATGCCGATATCCTTGTATCCTTTAACCGGGATATTGATCTTTTTGATTTTATCGACCTGAGGGAACATCTGGAAAACTGTTTGGGAGTCAAAGTCGATCTAGTAATGGAATCAGCCTTAAAACCGTCTATCGGTAAACGGATTCTTGCTGAGGTTGATTATGTATAAAAGCAAAGACCTGACTGACTACCTGGATGACATAAGAACATCCATCAGTGATGTGGCTGAATTTACAAAAGATATCACATTTGAAGAGTTTGCATCAGACAAAAGGACTTCCAACGCGGTTATCAGAAGTCTGGAAGTGATCGGCGAGGCGACCAAACATATTCCTTTTGAGTTTCGTGACCAACACCCCAATATTCCTTGGAACAAAATGGCTGGTATGAGGGATGTGCTCATCCATGATTATATGGGCGTTGATTTGAAAACAGTATGGAAAGTTGCAAAAGAACGTCTTCCTGATTTGAGTGAGATGCTCAAAAGTTTAGAATGATCCTCGCGCCCGCTTTGGAACGTTTACCGTTCATTTTATTCTTTCCGTCTTTGCGCAAACTCAACCCGTAAACCAAAACCGTTCTCTTCACCCTTCACTATTCACTGTTTCTACACCTCTGATCCTCTGCGCTTCTTAGCCTCTTATCATCTATCCCTTTATACCCTGCTCCTCTGATCCTCTTATGTTCTGATCATCTTTCGACTTTTTATCTCTCGCCCGCTTCGCTCGAGGGCACTGAGGCGCGGAGGGTTTGATTTCTGAGAGGGAAATCAAAAGATAAGAAAATCAGGAGCAAAGAAGATAAGAAACTAAGGAAAACTTAAAAACAGAATTTATGCGCCTTGAATTCCATCGCGCTAAGCATAGCCCTCCGGGGCTCTCTTCCCCTGCAGGTGTTTTGTCAAGAATGAAGACCTGGCCCCGTTGTTTTCCTGGCATTATTCACGATTGCCTATGGATGAGTGGATTTGCAGTAGCGTTTGCAACGGTATGAACAGCTCAAGCTCCCTGTCTTTCAAAGGAATAAAGCCATATTTCATATAGAACTCTTTTACGACCGAATTTTTTGCATCTACGAACAATCCGATTATCCCGGCATTTCTTGAAATTTTAACAGCCTTTATAATTGCATCGATCATCAGGGATCGTCCGATCCCCTGGTTCTGTATCCCCTTGGCCACACCCAACCTGGCAATCTTGGCCGCGGGAATTTTCCCTCTATATTTCTTTGCGAATCCTTCCGGGAGTTCGGTGGCATGAATTTCAAACAAGGATAGCGTATAAAAACCTAAAATTTCAGTAGGCTTTTGGTTATCCGTGAGTACGAATGTTCTGGACAATCCTTTTTTTAGGTTCTGATGAGCAATATTCCTAAGGAAGGTGTTGAGTTGATCCTCCCCGCAGTCAAAACCGGCTCTGTTGTGTGCACGGCTCAGATTTTCAAACCGCATCATTTCCAAATACGTCCCGGTATTCCTTCGCTGCCCTCATCATGTTGTCATTAGGCTCAGGAGGATTTTCAATAGCTTGGAAAACAATCCGGGCGTCATCATAGGTAAGGTTTAATACACGCTCTTGTTCTATAATCGAATTGGCCTTCTCCAAAGCAGACTGCACAACAAACTGATTCAACGTTGCTCCGGACAATTCAGCGGCTCGAATTAATTTTTCATGAACGTGAAAAGGCATTCTAGTCTGAAATCTTTTTTCTACGCTTTGCATGGTCACCTCCATATCTAAACCATTATGGCAGGATATTATAAACATTTTGCGCCATATTGGCAACCGTGCACCACCGATATGGCACTATCATTCAAGACATCAAGACCGCTAAGATTTCAATTTGTCAGCCCTTATTATCTTTCTGTTTTTTCCTTCACGTCGTTGCGGCGTTGCGTGAGATCGTTGGGATCGTTTGGAACGTTTGGAGTTGCTTTAAGCTTTGAGCTTTCCCTTCACCGTTCACTATCTTTCCGACCTCCGCTTTCAACCAATCTAACCAATCAGGCCAATGAAACGAATTCAACGGTTGTTCAGCTTTCAGCTCCCAGCTTCATTCCCCGTTCCCTTCACCCTTCACTGTTCACTGTTTCCCTCCCTCTGATCCTCTGCGCTTCTTAGCCTCTATCCCTCTGACATCTGCCCTCCGACCTCCGACCTCCGACCTCTGTTTCCCCTCTGATCTTCTTTAAACTTTTATTATTCTCTCGCCCGCTTCGCTCGAGGACACGGAGGCACTGAGATCCTCTTATCGTTAGGCTCGTTTAGAACGTTAAGTTCGTTTGGGTCGTTTTGATCGTTTGGAAACATAGCCAGTTTACGGTTTCCGGTTGGCTCTTGATAATCTCAATCATTCTTCATCTTTTACCGTCAACTGTGAACTGTGAACTGTCAACCGTTCTCTTCACCGTTCACTCTTCACTGATCACTATTTTCACTATTCACCATTCACGGCACTAACAGCAACAGGCCTTGGAGCAGGGCTCCCAGAAAGCATACCGTCCACGCTGATATCCTCATCGATATCCGGCCACCGGACACCTTCGCCATCGCCAATGATTTCCCAATTTGCCCGTTGTTCTTGCGTCGCTTCGGACAATCGCCATGACCATGCCAATGGAACACTGATCGTCCGTCCGTCCACGAGATTGGCGGTAATAGCTTCGTTTGAAATGAAAACATCTTTTATTCTAGCTGGTTGTATTTTCACCGCAATGCTCATACCATGCCTCCATAATCCTGATTAAGTTTTTCAGGGTGGCTTCGCGTATGATATTTAGTTCTTTTGATTGAGCTATTCAGTTAAATTGCATTTCACCACGAAAAACGCAAAGTGTTCAAAGCTCAAATACATCCTCTTTTTTCAAGCCTTTAGTTTCCTCCGTAGTTAAAAACTATTCACCAATTAGCCTTCAACTGTCAACCGTTCTCTTCACCCTTCACCCTTCACCCTTCACCCTTCACCCTTCACCCTTCACCCTTCACTGTTCACTATTATGTCAAAAATGAAGACCTGACCCCGTTGTTTTTCCAGTCGCCTAATTGATGCGAATTCCTTTTTTCTTGATATCAACATAAAATAATGGTGGGTCGCTAAGTATTTCCTTAAGTGCAAAAGGATGAACTTCGATCTGCAAATCGACTAATCTTCTAAATTTGCTAATTTTGAGTGCATCATAAAAAAGCATACCAGTAAATTTATCTGAAACGACGGCAATGTCTATATCACTATCTTCGCTCATTCTATTTTCAGCAGCAGACCCGAAAAGATAAGCCTCGAAAACTTCGAATCCATTCGAATTCAATAACGATACAAACTTTTTTGCTTTATTTAAGGCGCTATCGTCTTCATAAGCCATTGGTAAATTTCCTTAATGCGTTCAAACTGTTCTTTGGCGAAGTCTTGGGTGCATATTTTATAAAATTTCAGTTTCTCATCCGGATATCGGGTAGAAATATTGAAAGTATTTACAGCGTCTAAAAATTCTAATGTTTCTTCATCAAGCTCAACTTTCGACTTCTTTGATAGCCGGACTAAGTCATGGATCCGCGGAGGAAATATATCGACATTTTTGACAAACGCAGCCTTCAACATCTTTTCAAGAACTAAATGTGCAATGAACAAGCACCAATCATATTTCTGATTTTTATAAAGGGTTTCAGCAACATCAAGATCGTGTCTTGCTGACTCGGTC
Organism: uncultured Desulfosarcina sp.; assembly: GCA_963674765.1. GTDB lineage: Bacteria > Desulfobacterota > Desulfobacteria > Desulfobacterales > Desulfosarcinaceae > Desulfosarcina. The sequence goes on from OY771548.1 coordinate 7,262,579, forward strand.
CAATACTCAATCTGTATCTGTTTTGCCATTTTATCGGGCATTGTGTCATCCACATGAACATGTTACAGATTATCGATTCCTTCATTTTGGGATGGTCTCAAAATAAAGTCAAGGTAAACGATAGTAATACCGCAGGTACAAGTCCATCTTCCCAGCGAAGCGGTCGTCCATCGTCAATCAGTTCCTCCGAACTCCGACACTCCGACTTCTGACCTCAGTTTTCCCTTCGCGTCTTTCGCTTTCAACTAATTGAACCAATCAGACCAATTCAACGGTTGTTCACTTTCATCTTTCAGCTTTTTCCCTTCACCCTTCACCCTTCACCCTTCACTCTTCACTGTTCACTATCTTTCCGACCTCCGACTTCCGACCTCAGTTTTCCCTCTGATCCTCTGCGCGTCTTAGCCTCTTATCTTCTATCCCTTCACCCCCGGGATCCTCAGCCCTCCGCCCTCAGCCCTCCGCCCTCAGCACTCTGCCCTCAGCACTCTGCCCTCCGCCCTCTGCCCTCCGCCCTCCGCTTTTCCGCTCTTCCACTTTTCACGTCTCAGCACTCTATTTTCACCTTTTTGACCTCAAAAACTGCAATATAGCTTACATTTCGCACGAGTGAATAGTATTTCTTTATGATTATAACACATCGAAATAATAAAAATTTTTATCACTGGACAGATCCAGTCTCAAATGTTATGTATATAATGTAGGGAGCATTACCCGTTTCTCACGAATTGTTTGAAATAAGGCGAAAATTGAGTCCTTTTCTATCAGCTAGGTTCGGTGTAATATTTCTCTTTCTGTTTTCCATTATCCGATCAAATGTCCCGTTGTATTTTGCACAGCGAAGTTTCAAAATATTGTTTGCGTTAGTTGGGCACCACCAAGCGCCAGATCGTTTGAGACGGACATTCGAGATAAATTTATTCGAACTTTCTATGCCGCCGCTTCCAATCTGGAAACCACCACGCTTTAATGCGCCATAATTGATCATGTGCTTTCGCTCGCCGAGATACCGCACAGTTTTATCGATTTGTTCCTTGGCATCATCCGATTGGGGCTTCATCCGTTTGATACCGGCAATAACTTGATCGGCATTATTCATGAATAGTCGTGAAAAGGTCGCCTCAACCCACTCCCGTGCTTTTTGACTGTTTTTTCCGTATTGAGCATTGGCCAAATCGTGCAGGTACTCGCTGCAATGATAAAAATCCAGAACCTTTTTGGCATCTGGATAGAGCTCTTGTGCCCGATTCCAGATCCAGGGCGCGCCATCTTCGATGACGCATATCCGGACTTTGTCTTCAGGAATCAACCCTGCTTGTTTGATTTGGGTAAGATCGTCAGCCAACTCTTTATCGCTTTTGATTTGGTGCCAACTAATCAAATGAACAATCTGGTTGTCATCTAACAGATAGATGCGAAAGCCTTTGACCTCCTTATATTCGCCCTTGCCCCTTTTCCCTTTCCGAGGACTGGGTTCAGGACGTGTTGGCGCGTGGGCGCCATCGATACCAATCATGAGCACCGGACGACGAAATCGATCGGCGGACAGGTTCTCAATTCTTTGATGAATTTCTGTTTTATCGGGACAAACATCGAGCAATTGAATATCATCTGCAATCTCGTTGACCACATCGTGGACATGGTGGTTGCTGAATTGAATGCCCGCACATCGTTCAAGTGCTTCGCTTGCGGTTTCATAGGGCATCTCTGCAGCTAACCACGCTTCCAACTCCTGAATATCGGATTGTGCCTTCCTCTGGGAAAGCCCCAATGCGTCATCCAAAGGATAAAAGCCAAACGAACAGGAGCGACAATAAAAATATGGCCGGTAAAGCGTAACAGACCCAATGGCCGTATCGATTTCTCGCCGGACCTTTTCAGGTTTGGCTTTTATGACACGACCGCAAAGTGGGCATTCACAATGGGTTTGTTCCAGCAAATGGCCAAATTGTTTCTCGATGAGCGCCAACGCCGCTTGCCCCATGATTTTCGAACGATTTTGGAAAAGACTTTTTGATATATCTGTTATCGAGTCCATGGGGTGATCCTTTTCGATTTCATCCAACCAATCGCTGGCAAATGATAGGAACGATGATTTCCAGTTTTCGGCATTGATAGCTTCTGTTTTTATAGCAGCTAGCATGGGAGCTTCCTTAGAAAAAGGTTACACTTCCCATAAAGGCATACTATGAATCTCCAAGACTGTCCAGTTATTTATGAATTTTTCTAACCTCTTATATCAGATTCACCGGATTGGTAGAAACAGGTAATGCTCCCATAATGTATGAGGCTGGCAAGATGAGTCCTTCATCTATATCCAAACGCCTCACAATCGAGAATAGGGAGGCGTTATGGAGCAATTTGAAGCCCGATTCAAACAAGTCGATGTATTGACGATGGTCAAATACTTGTCGCCATGCATGAACTTATCAATCGGTTGTTGGAAATACCCGAGGCGGTCTACAAATATCTTCAAGATGGCTGGTGGCAATTTAAAGCTACCTGATTGATTTGAAAACGAAAAAATACGAAAATTAAAGAATTATTCGCAAGCTATGCGAAATGTAAGATCAAACCATACACTACATGTTGTGGTTTCAGGAGTCAAGTGCATAGCCCCTTATTATTATTTCGCATTATAGTCTGACCGGGCGCACTCCCCAAAAAACGGATCAAGTTCATATCGCATAACCTGCTGAAAGAGTAGCACTGTTCAGCACATTCCAGTTACCGGATTTATAAAATGAGCGAAGCATCAACATTGCTTCCGCTTATTCTTCCAGCCAGTAGATAGAAGCGCCTTTGAGACGCAAATTTAAAACTCTCCGTTTCGTGCTCTCCCTTTAATGGCCGGCAAAAAATGATGCGTCCTTTTCACCTTATTCGTTGATCGTATTCAAAATAATCAGTTTCGGCGCTGGCCAATTCGTTGTATACTGACTCTATGCTTTTAGGGTTTTTTAACCTCGTTTCTTCCTGCAAATCCGGATTCGTCAGCCACCTGCCTAAACCACAACACAATTCCTATCGACTTTCTCGCCCTCAACTAAATTTGAGGTTTGTCTGACAAATTCTACCCAGCGGCCATGCTGTCATGTCATTTCACAAATTTTCTTTCCGGAGATATCAACACTTCGTTTCCGCATGAGACTGTTTGTTTCCTGAAACAACGAGACCACTGTGACGATCAGGCAAATTACCGATGTCAATCCAGGCGTTAAACGATAATAAGTACCCAAAAGTAAAAGCCAAGTGTAATAGCCGCTTTTTTTGGAACACTTCCTGATAATAGTGTCTCACAAATTTTTTTCAAAGGGAAACGTGGAATTAACCAGCAAGCTTTTGCGAGTCAGGTTGAACACTTGGTTCGACATTGTTCTTAATTCTTTTAAATGTCACAAAATAAATAAAATAACTCGGAATTAAAAATATAAGTAGCAATATACTAATCTTATTATCTGATGATTCAGATAATACTTTCTTAATTGAAACATCGGCCAAAAAGGCAAATCGCCATAATTTTACAAATCTTTTTAAAATATTGGTAAGGCTTTCGTATTTAGCTATATAGTCAAAATTAGCATTTAAATCCCAAGCAACCGATGTGTAACTTGATTCTGCTGATCGGGATAAATCGTATGCTTTTGTCTTAGTCAAACACACTTCACCATCCGTGTAATAATTGCGAAGTGCTTCATTGACACAAAGCACGATGTATTTCCGTGCAATGTAAAACCAAATCCAGTTTTCACTTAAAAAAGCCCCTTTAACCTCCTTGAATGGCCGTTCCTTTAGAACATCGGTTCTTATGCATCCCCATTTTTCTCCATACACTTTGTGTTTAAAGTATAAGTCCAAGTTGTTAGAAATGAACAGGTCTTCCGGGTAGGAATTTCCTATAATTTTTCCAGATAGGGGATCCTTACATAATACGTTTATTCCTGAATACTTATACCTATCATTTTGCGATATAGAATTGTCCCAATGATAAGCAAATCTCTCGAGAGTTACAGCTATAAAAGAGTCATCAGAATCAGCCGGGACGAATAGTTCGCCCTGAGCAACCTCAACGGCCTTATTCCATGCAACATGTTTACCTTTGTTTCCTTGTTGCAAGAGAGTTACGGGAAAATCTGCTTCTTTCTTCCATCGTTGCAATAAGTCCCAAACACCATCGGTCGATCCATCATCGACTACAATCCATTCAAAATTCCTATAGGTTTGATTTTGAAGACTTTCCCAAACACGATTAACCGTATGCTTTCTATTATATACTGGTGTAAACACAGAAAATATAATTTTTTCCGACATAGTCTTTCTCATTTTTTCTCTTTTTGTTTAATATTAGTTAGTCGCTCCTGAAAAATCCCTAAATCGAAACGAACAATAACCGGAACTTTGTCAAGGTGGCCACAATGATCTTTGACAAAATGAAACCAAAAATATGGACTTCCCACTTGATAAGCTTTCTGTAGTTCATTCCATAAACACCTATGATGGAATTTACCATATTCCCTTTGTTTGGTCCCCTTGAGGCAGATCAAGCCATGCTTATTGCGACCTTTGAAGATGGGGTTAATAGAACGCTTACATTGCTTTTGTTTCAGTGCAATATTTAAGCTTTTGCTTTGTTCTATGCATATAAACAAACAATCCATCTATTATAGCAAATAAAATAACATAATAGAACCGAAAGGCATCGTTTCTCTGAGATATATTGCTCAGCAACCATATTAGCGCACCGAAAAATGGTATGAGGTATTGTCGTGATTTTATTTTTAAATATAGAGAGATAAAATAACGGAGAGAACCCATTAACAAAAGAATAAAAAGGAAAAATCCAAGAACCCCATGCATTATACAAAATGATAAATATCCGTTGTGTACCTAAAGTGCCTTGAAGTATGGAACATTTTATCATGATACCATGTTCGATCATCAGGTCTGAATATATTGGGTTATCTATGTGACCTAAACCTCCTGGGTGTTTAGCAACCGATTGAATTGAAATGATGGTAAGCATTCATTAAACCCGTCCGTCACCTCAGACTAACGCAACCGAAAAAAAATATCTCCAAGTTAAAAAACGCGGGACACACGAAAAATTTTGGTGTATGGTACTGGCTATGTCTATCATTGATATCACCAGCACCGAGATTAGCCAAAACACCGAGACTGTTGGCGTCGTTATCGATTGGCAAGCGGCTTACACTGAGGCCAGGCAGCAGATCGTGACGCTTGAGCAGATGATCGTGCAACTCGAAGCTGAACTATCCGAAAAATCCACCCACTGTAATGAACTCAATCAACAGATCGACGCGCTCAAGTACCAGCTGATATGGATGGCACAACAGATTTTCGGTAAAAAATCCGAGGCGTCCAATACCGATAGCGACTCAGCCGATAAATCCGACGATGAGTCTTCAGATGAAGAACCCGCCGATGATGAGCAAAAAGACGATCCGGCACCCGAATCCAACCAGGATAAAAAACGGGGCAAGCAAAAAGGCGCCAAAGGCTTCGGGCGCAGACGAAGAGAAAATCTGCCCTTTGAAGAAATCTTCCACGATATCGACGATAACGATAAGTTTTGCCCCCAGTGCGGTTTGCCATTTGAACCGCTCCCCTTTACCGAAGACAGTGAACTGATTCACTGGGAAGTCAAGATCGTTCGGCACATCCATCGCCGGCGCTGTTATACATCGACCTGCACGTGCCAGGCGGTTCCCGGTATCGTCACCGCGCCACCGGTTGCCAAAATGATTCCCAAAGGGATGTTCACCGAAGGCTTCTGGGTTCGACTGATACTTGAGAAGTTCCTTTTTCAAAGACCGCTGTACCGCATTCGTCAGGTATTGGCCCTGGAGGGACTCGACGTCTCACAGGGAACCCTGACCGGCGGCTTGAGCAAAATCAAGGATCTTGTCGAGCCGCTTTATGAAGGAATCATCCAACGCAGTCGCCAGGCCGATCGCTGGCAAATGGACGAAACCCGCTGGATGGTATTTGAAGAAATCGCCGGCAAGACTGGTTTCCGCTGGTGGTTGTGGGTAGTCGTTACCCAAGACACGGTCGTCTATTTACTCGACCCCACCCGATCGTCCAAAGTGCCCAAAGAACACCTGGGACCCCATGCAAAGGGCATTCTCAGCGTCGACCGATATTCTGCCTACAAGGCCCTATCCGAGTTGATCCTCCTGGCATTTTGCTGGGCGCATCAGCGTCGCGATTTTATTCGCATTCAAAAAGGTTATCGCAGCACCCGGGATTGGGCCGAGGTGTGGATCGCACGCATTAATGAACTGTTTCATATCAACGCCCAGCGATGCGCGGCCATCGAGGATCCAGCCGTTTACGATCTTCATCAACAAAAGTTGAACGCCGCGATCGAAGAAATGGCCGAGACCTGGCAAAAAGAGCTGTTAGACGATACCTTGAAATCTTGGCAGACATCGGCCCTGAACAGCTTGAAAAACCATTGGCAAGGACTGACCATTTTTGTCGATCACCCAGAGGTTCCCATGGACAACAACGAATCGGAAAGACGCTTGCGCAACCCGGTCACCGGACGCAAGAATTATTATGGCTGCGGCTCGGTATGGAGCGGCGGCCTTTGCGCCATGCTCTTTACGATTTTGCAAACCTGTTGTATCAACCGCATCGATCCGATGAAACTATTGCTGGCCTACTTTCAGGCCTGCGCCGAGAACCGGGGATGTGTGCCCCAAGATCCGTCCGCCTTTTTACCCTGGAATCTGACGGAAGAAAAGCGGCAGGCCTGGTGTCCATGTCAAACACTTTCAGTGGTTAAATCCTGACACAAAAAGATAGAGCAAAGTCTCGGTCATCCCTTGGGTTGTCTGACTCCACCTCAGTGGCAAATCGAGTCAGAAGCCGTTCATACAGATTGAAAACAGATTATTTTTTGCTTTTTTGTTCTATCAGACAATCCTCAATTGTCTGATCCGTTGAACCGTTTACCGTACTAACAACGATTAGTATCGTTTTTTGTTTAGCCGGAAGCGTCAAACGACATTGTTCGTCAAGCCGTAAGACCACTACTCCAGGCTATCAAATGATTGATAAGCTGGAACCGATCGTTCCAATGGGCTTCGAAAAGGCGGCGGATATGCCTGATAACGGAGTCGATTCGGTCCTTGCTTTTCAGCAGCAGTCTTTTCAGCTTGGCTTCCCAGAAGGAACGTTGGAGGATCATCCCGCCGAACACAGCCTTTTCGCTCAGTTGGAAAGCCAAATCATTGGTCGGCCCGGATCCATCGCACTGTGCTTTCAACAGTTCATATTCTCTTTCGAGTTCTCGGAGCATGCCCCTTTTTTCAAGCTCGGCATATTCCCGAAGCAAATCCTCTTGTTGCCTCAGATCGATCTCATCCTGGCAATTTTGAATGACCTTGACCAGGTATCTGTGGGCGGTCTCCGAGCGCAAGCGTCCCTTTGCCCGCTGTGTGGCAAAGATGGCTAATCCTTGCCGGATCGCCTCCGGCGTATAACGGGAACTGAGCCAGGTTCGAAGCGTACCTTTTGGGTCAACAACGTCAAGGCCAAAATCGGTGAAGCCTTTATCCAGAAGCTGTCTTGCCACACCCATGGTCGGAAGTTGGTCAGGCTTTTTATATCGGTCTCGCCGACCCTTCAGGCTTTCTAAAAATGCGCGATCCTTTTCGGGATCCGGGCATGCCCGACGAAGGACTTGCAAGCGGCTCAGACCTTGAAACTCATACCGGCCCGCATGGTTGATGCCGGCGGTATAGGCACGCAGCACCTCTTCGACGGCACTTTTTACCAGGCTTTCGGGGCTGCTGTCATCAAGCTTGATACGCCCCACAGCCTGTTCGAACTTGCCGAATTCGCCCTCGATTACCGCTTTGTTTTCAGGGCGTCGGGGTGTTGCCGGGATCATCGTCGTGTCCGGCTCAACGGTTTGCCTGAGAATACGATCTTCATGAATCGGCTTGTTGTCGTGAACCAGCGCGTCGGGTTTGCGTCCCAAAAAGTCGACGCTTTGTTCATAAGCGGTAAGAACACCATGTGCATTTTCCGTTTCGGTCACAACAACGGCGGTGTGGCAGGCCGTGGTCTGATCGACCATACCTTGCCAATTATAATCCCTCTTTTCACAGCTTTCGGTTAGATGCACCGAGATGCCTTTGCCGTCGGTGACCAGTATCGTGCCCGGTTGCACCTTTTGCGTACTGCCCCGGTAACGGGGTGATTTTATTTTTTTTGACGAGATCATTTTGCTGATTTTAAGAACGCGTACGATCTGATTCGGCGGCAGATCAACGCGCTTCGGCTCATATTGAAGAAAATCTCTTACGCTCCCCTGCCAAACGGCATAGTCCTCAATGATCATCCGGGCGACAGCATTTACCTCTGGACCAAATTCCGGTATCGGCCGAGGAGAAGCGGGCTCGTAAGTCTGGTTTGCATCCCTGGCCTTCCAGGTATCCAAGGTCGCATACGGGACCTCGACAAGTTCGCAGAACCGCTCTTGAGACCCGATCCAATCATCGAACAGATCGAGGATGATCCGCCTGAAGCCGGGGCTGTAGCCCGTTCGCCCACCATAATGTCGGACAACAGCGCCGGGATTATCTATCTGGTATTGCAAGACGGTGACCCGCAGCGCCCACCCGGCGGTGTCCGATGCCGGGTCGGATGGTATCGGTGGTCGACCCGGTTCCGGCAGATTGATGCCTTCAAACGCCTTGATCAGTTGATTCTTTCTCTCATAGACCTGCGTACGGTTCACCCCGGCTTGTTTGCAGATTTTACTGACGGGTCCTTCCAAAGAAAGGCCCGCCTGTTCGGCCATATCCCGGGTCAGCAGGTGCAAGGCAATCAATGAAAGCTTGTTTTTTTGAGATCTTCTTGTATATTCATCGTCGGCAGACTCTGGTTTGGGGGTACTGATTTCAGGAAAAATTTGCAACTTCTCAAAACTGAGCCTGCCATTCAACTCTTTTTTATTTATCCGAGTATTTTCTCACCCATCAGCCAAATTTGCGGTTTGCCGCCATGGGAAATCACCCGGAACAGCTCCAAACCCCGGCTGTCCGGGTTGGTCAACTCGGCGGTTTCTGCCCCGAGCCCCTGCTCAATGCGCTTGAGGCTTTGATCCGCGATTCCATAAAAACGGTCGGCCGGAACCAACAGGCCGCCCAACCCGTGATGCGTTCTTCGATGATTGTAATGATCGACCCACCGGCCAATAGCGCGGGCCGCATCCGTCAGGTCCATGAACTCGGTCTGGTGTACGCACTCTTTCTGAAAACTGGCATTCAGGGCCTCGACCTTGCCGTTAACCGATGCCTTTTTCGCCAGATAATAGTTGATTTCGCACTCTTCAAGCAGCGCCTCGAAACGGGACAGTCCCTTCCACGAATGGAATGCCGAGCCCCGGTCGGACATGACGCCTTCGGGACGTCCGTAGCGCTGAACCGATTGTTCGAAACATTCGATTACCGGCCCTGCTGATTCGCTCGGCGTAATCGTCCAGCCGGCGATGAAGCGCGAAAAATCGTCCTCAATGAACAGGACGCAGGTTTTCTGTTTGTGGACGTAAAAATGGTAAAAGTCCAGGTGGTACAACTCTTTGGGGCGTGCGGCCTCATAGCGACCGGCAGGTTCTTTGCGCTTGAGTGTCGGTGGAAGATAGCCATTTTCCTCCATAACGTGACGTACGGTACCTACCGACACCTTGAAACCGGAGCGTTTGAGCATGTTGCGGATCTGGCTCGGTCCGTAACCCGGATGCTGCCGCCACATCGCCAGGATCTTGTTGTCCCGAATCGTTGTGGGATCATCATCAACTCCAGAGAAGTCCCCAATGTTTCCATCGGTATTGCGTCGCTTGTCGGTCCGGATCCAATCGTATATGGTGGTCTCGGACACATCAAATTTGGCCGACGCTTCGGCGATCGAGTTTTTTGATGAATAATTCAGGATCTCATCCTTTTGGGCCCGGGAGTATCGTTTTCCACGCTTTGGATATTTTTTCTTGGGCTGAGGCCCGCCATCTATGGATTGTTCAGGTCTTTCATCGCCGGCCTCGTTGCCCGCTTTTCCCTTTACATGTTCCTTCATGTCGGTTATCTCCTTTTTCATGTCTTAAGGAAATACCGAGACTCAGTTAGCCCATGTCTGGCTTTTCTCACCGCATTTTCATGTTATCTTTTAATCTACGACACTTATCCCACCCGTCAGGCTGTCCAACCTTTGGGATCCACCTCCCATGATCGCCACGATGGCGTTTTTCATCTTCACCATTCGAGCGAAAATAGAAGCGCTTTGCTTGCCTCCCATGGTGGAAGTGGCCGTATTGGAGAAACTGATTCCGGCGCTCTATATTCGCCGGGCCGCCGACAAGGCCGCAACCGCCGAGGTTCGCCATCGCTTGAGAGCCAAATCCGATGAGATGTTCAAATTGCTGAATGGTGACAATTCTCCGTTTTCAGAGTTAGTTGAAGATGAACGGGTGGTCGTCGAGCGCGTCGTGCTGGAATGCGCTGGTTTATTTCAACGATCCAGTTCGTGCGTGGAAGGTCGCAACGGCCAGTTGTCTCTTAGGCATCATGGGTTGCACCGTCTGAGCGATAGGAAGCTGTCCGCGCTAACCGCAGTCCATAATTTTTTCATTAATCGCAGGGATGGAACAACAGCCGCGGAGCGCTTATTTGGCACAAAGCCAAAAGCATTGTTTTCGTTTTTGCTGGATAAGGTGGATCTTCCGGGAAGACCTGCAAAGAAACGAAATGCTCTAAGAGAGAAACTATCTCTCATTGTTGGTGCTTAGGCAATTGGCCGAAACGATGATCAAGGTCATTTTTTATTTGCTATTGTCCAGCTTTTCTATGTATATTCTGCTGCTTATAACACCTACTCAACTGAACCAGTGCCGATTGACGCTACTGGGCGATTTTTCCGTCATGACCCCACCTTCCTGTTTGGTTGATATTCCAATCCAGGATGATGGTATGTTAAAAGCGGTTTGTTGTCCTTTGGCTCATGCGTTATGGATTAACTCTTCTATTATTTGCGAACGCACCCATGTGACTTTATTATTCATTTATAATCTCTAAATTTTGAGGCGGGATAGGTTTGAGCTTCGCATATTCGAATGCACCTATGTCAGGATAATCGCTTGATCGAATATTACCATTTATATCAGTTTTTATTCCAACAACACACCCTTTTCCAATAGCGGGACTACAATCTTTTAACGAAAAATCATTGTTCTTTTCATCAACAAAACAACACTCATTTAAAGTCTTATTATAATTGAAAACGGATTTATTCTCAGAATATAATGGGACGGGATTTTTTCCAATTGCCCACAATATATCTTTTTTCTCCTCCAAGTCACTCAGCATGAATGAACTAATACCTTCTTTGGCTGAATTTCTGACAACTATAAATTTTTTATCAGAGCTTGAGACATAATAATTATTATCTACTCCGATTGGTAGAGCATTGTCATTATAAATAGAAAAAAATGGACTTTCACCCTCGCTGTATATTATATTATTATATATATGTAATGATGGGACACCCATATAAAATCCACCTGATCCACTATCATTATAGTCTACTATCATAATTTCAACGCCACCACCAGCTGTTTCGTTTTTGATAAATGTATTATGTAGAATATAACAATCGACATCTGCTATGTTCTTCAATGCTACCGCAGGTGCTGCGTTATTAAATGCCAAGCAGTTTACAAGCCATATACTACCTCCGTTGTCTATTCCACCCCATAGTTTAAATCCGGTGCCCTGATATCCACCATTATTATATGATTTACAGTTTAAAAAAACCTCATTATGTCCGGCACCAATATCAAACCCATCACCCGCGTTATTATGGGCTACGCAATTAACAAAATACAAGTCATTGACGGGTCCGTTACTTTCCGACGGGTTGCCACGTCCAGCAAAGCCATCATTACCAACACTATCTCTAGAGACCACTGAATTAAAAACTATGTCTTCCACACCGTTCTCGATATAAACCCCATAACGTACGGTATTATGAACTTCAACGTTATTAATATACCCATGTTTAACTCCAGTTTCGTCATCTTGATCAATCCCCAACTGAAGTCCATAATTTGCTATATTCTTTCCATCTATATCTACATTTTCAATAACAATATTTTGAACGCCTGGGTTCATTTTTATTCCTACAGAGTCTGAAGAAAAATTTATATTTTTAATTTTAATAAAAAAACATTTTCCGCTAACATCAATTCTTTTTAATGTTGGTCTGTCATCTTCATTTCCAGTAATATTTATCCAATTCGAACTTGTTCCAGATACGTCAATATATAAATATTCATCATATGAAGTTGAGGCATTTTCTATTACTATAGTATCACCAGCCATGATTTTAGAAATACTGTTTTTAATTGTTTTCCACGGCGTTGACTGGTCCTGGGCTTTCGTTTTTGAATATGAATCATTACCAATATCTTTGTTAACATAGTATGTATTCCCACTTGAAGGTGTTAGTGGCATTGAAGGAATCGCAGGCATATCTGGTATTTTTACAATATCATTAGCCATAGCAATTTCTGGACGACAATTCGTTATTATGAAAAATACTATAATAAAAAAAATAATTATTTTTTTATTATTAAAGCAAACCGAATGAAAATAAAAACAATACTTTATCATTATAATTGCTCCTTTCTTTTGGGTCGGGGGTCGCCCATTAAAGTGCGGTTCACCCATTAAAGTGCGGGTCAAGTAAAAAAACACCTTCCCCTACGAAAAAACAGACTTTTTTCGCTTGACCGATATAATGTTGTTTAAACGACGTTTTCGCTGTTTCCCTTTACCCGCGCCCGTAGCTTCAATTTGGTCGGTTAGATCGACTGTGGTCGATCCGCACCAGTCACCCATCGGGATCAAGATGGTCTATGCCATCCCTGGCTCAAAGAGCCCCAGAAGACCTTCGGTACCATGCCGATTCCAAATGATGTTTCACAGACCAGTGGATTGAATCCAACCCTATCGTGGTTCACGGCATAGGCGGACGAATCGAAAACAAGCAGGATACGGCAGCACCAATCAGACCATATGGATTGTACCAGACCCCAGTCGTGGGTTGCTGCCGCACCCAAATCTTACCCAAACAGCAACGATGGATCGTAAGTTGTTTGATCCCTCATGATAAAATATGATGCTTTACTCAGCTTATTGGCAAGGGCCTTGATAGCAACCGTGTAGTTTTTCTCAGCCGTTTTGCGCTCGACAAACTTTCGTGCCCGAAGGATACATCTCTTGTTATGATTAGCGGCTTCCACATAAGCCCAGGACAGATAGCGATTGCCGTTTTTACGATTGTTGGACGAAGCCGCTACGCGGAGACAGTTGCCCTCTATTTCGTTCGTTGAAATCAACATTTTGTAAATTTGTGTGTTTCTTGTAAACTCCCAGCATCGGCAATGCAAGTGCATTTGCCATTTATTAATTCCAAAAGGAGGTTACAATGAACACCAACATGCCCAATGATCCGCAATTCAAAAAGTATTACGGCAAGCACCAGAAATGCCTGAAACTGGCGGGGCTGCAGCCCAAGACCGTCGAGGCTTATTCTCGGGCAATCAGACGCATTGGCAACTATTTCGACAGCGGGATCGACAACCTGACCACAGACCAGCTTATCGATTATTTCCATGAACTCCTTGACAGCCATTCCTGGAGCGCGGTCAAGCTCGACCTGTATGGCTTGAAATTTTTCGAGCTGTGCAATTAGAAAAACGCAATATAATCTGGAAGTTATCCCGCCATCGCATCAATGGTTATAAAATTACTTCACCGGGACTGGACAATCTATTGATATTATGCGATTATTTGATGGAATCTTATAACAAATCTCGATAGGAGCCATCAAATGAGCAATTACAAGATCAAGGTCAACATAGAAATTGTAGAGTGCAACGATCAAACCGGGAATGCGTCGGAGCAGGATGATGGCAGTTTTACAATGACCATCGACGAAAAAGATGCCATTAGCATCGACAATAGCGAACAAGCGATGTTGTCAACCGCCTATCCGGCTATGAGAAAGGCCTTGGCTGAGCACCTTGAAAAGGTTTCCCAAAAAAAATCCTTGAAAAAGCCTCGGAGAAAGAAATCCAAGTAATGAAAGATGGCTACCGGGTTGATGGTGAAATCGGCCGTTTTCATTTAACACCGATTTTCGCGTAAGCTTTAACCGTCATACGGATATAAGAATTGGATACCCACCACTACTGGAATTCCAACCCCAGTTCGGCCCCATCGAGCCAGCTTAAAGATCTGGGCACCCTGTGCCAGGGAACAGATCTTAAAATTGGGTTGTGGGCTCTTTTCGGATAGGTGACGATTATTTTATTACCGTCGATTGTTATTTTTCCTTTTCCTCTGACAAAATCCCGGTAGATTTTTGGGGCGTCGCAATCTTCAAAACCGCGCAACTTTTTCGCCAGCATACTGTAAAGCGTATCTGCGATCATTGTCATTACAATGTCAAAATGAACTTTGATCAGGATGGGGGATGACAACAAATTGAGATTGAAAAACTTCACGGCTTCCGAGATAACATTTTCCACCCGCCACCGCCTCGAATAATTGCCTACTAAAATTTCCACAGGGGTTTCAAGGTCGTTGGAAATCAGAAAGGTTGGCTTTTCACGGCCATTACCGCGAATAATTACCTGGCGCAGTTGGCCGCTATAATTTTTCATTTCGACCATCGATTCATATACCAAAGGCTTTGGGTATTTTCTTTTCGCATGCGGAATGTGAACGCGTTGCCATGGGCCGAGGTTGTCTATGGTGTCAATCAACTTCTTCCCTCGACGCCGGAGCGTAATGAACCTGATCCCCAGTTGAGTCAAGGTGGAAAGATTCGGGTAGCTGGTGAATTTTGAATCAAACACGAACGTCGGGGAAACACCCCGTTGCATCTTTTCCCAAAAAGAGAAAAAATCCAGGACCTGATCGTCGGCCTCTTGCTTTTTGATATCTGCGGCCGTGTATAGAATCAGCTTGGATGTGGCATCCTGAGCGAAAAGGGTTAACGCTCCTTTCATCACTTTGTTCCGAGCGCCTGCCCAGTGCTTTTGTAAAACAGATTCTTCTCCAAAATGCGGTATGGTGTGAAAGTCCAGATTGATCACCTGTTTGTCGTACAGACCAAGCTTTATCGCCTGATTGACGAATGCCTTCTGCAATTTCATCAAGTGAGCTGAATCGATGCTGTAAGAGTAGGTTGACATCGACGTGCACTTGGGTAGCACATTGAGTCCGGCAAAAAGGCCCGTTCCCGGATCAAATGAATGTTCCCCCATATGGGCGTATCGTTGGGTGCCAAGTAGCTTGAGAGCCAGAAATGAAAGAAAATAATTGGTTGCCGGAATCTTTTTGCTTCCTGGCAAACCAGCCTTCTTAACAATTTCATCAATCTTAAGACGCTCGATAAACGGTGCAAACAGGAAGACACCGGCAGCGTCACAGTCAATCTTATTGTATTCAAATTCGCTGATTTGGATACTGTGGGATACCAGCGGTACTTTAGCGCCCTTAACAGTGAGTCCTATTTTGAGGCGGCTTCTCCTTGGCAGTTTTGAGTAGCCCTCTTCCGCAAGAACACGCTCAACAGTGCGGACGGAAAGTTCAATACCATCCTCTGATAGTAGTTGTACAATTTCTCCTGCCGACAATCTATGATCTCGCATAGTGCAAATTTTGGAACGGGTCAGGGCATCCACTTTCCTGCGCTGGATCTTGCCTTCAGGGACTGGCTCAGAAAAATCGATTTGTTCGTGGATGAACTGGTGTCGAAGCAAATTGACATAGCTTTGGGAATACCCAAACCGCTCGGCGACCACTTTCGCTGGCAGCCGATCCACAAAAGAGGCTCTCAATGCTTCATACCGTTTTTGCCAATCAAAAACCGGGTGCAGGAAGTATTTTTCATCTCTCATACCCTTTATATAATATGTGACGCTTATAAAATCAACAACAGATTGTTTAATTTAAAATTACATCGAACCCACTTGGGCTGACACTATTGATACACAATCTCTATTATACTGTATTTACATAATATTAAAAATTTCATATCGGGATGTCCATTTTTTCAGAAAAAGATTTAACCTTCTATATATGTATTTATATACGTCATATGATATAATAATTTTGATAATGTAGGATACTGTATGATTCGTTATAAATTATTATAATCACAGAGAATTTCTTAGATCAAGAAAAGGCGATAACGGTGTCAAATTTTAGAGAGTTTTCAAAACGCGAAAATCGGTGTTTAACGACCTATCGCGTAACAGATGAAAACGGCGTTACGTTTAACACGGCTACAAATCTATTCTGTCGGCTCAAAGGGAAAGAGTGGTATCGAACGGTTGGGTTCAAAGAAATAGCCATCATTCTCGGCGACGTGGTGCATTCCTATCGCACCACGACCCAGTTGATTAACCGCGTTCGGTATCAATCCAGCGGCGGCACGCCCTATCGCACCTTGCAGGCAAACACGGAAAGCGAGGGCGCTCGGTTGATTGATTATCTCGAGAGCAAGACAGACCATATTTTAAAGCGGCATCGGTTCGCCGAAGACGCTACCTATATGGGAAGCTCGGAGACTTTCGGTTCCTGTGAGCCGGATTTATTGCCTAAACAACAGGTTAAAACGGCTGCCGAGCAGATAAGCGGCGACTATTCGGTGTCCGAGCTTCTTGATAATCCGGTAGGCTTTGAAGACCCGGCCAAGAGTGTCAGTATCGCTGTCGACGATGTGGGCGTCAAAAGGCAAAGCGAAACGCGTCAGAAAGCTGCGGCCGATTCGGACAAGCCACGCCAACGCAAATCTGTCTACAGCACGGTTGTCAGGATCGATCACGACCGGAAACGATATTCATTAGTAGGCGCTGGTATTAAAATTACGCTTCGGTATTTGGTGGCTTTTTTACTTTCTAACCAGCTGTCTGGTAAGCGCTTTCAGTTTTTTACTGACGGCCATACAATACTAAACAAAACCATTTGCAGTTGTTTCAAGTGGTATCCCAATTGTGGAATCATTCTGGATTGGTTCCATTTGGTCAAAAAATGCAAAGAGCAATTGAGCCTGGCATTAAAGGGTCGATTGATCCGTAACGAAATTCTAACCGGTCTAATGCCCCTTTTATGGCATGGGCTCACCGCCCAAGGTATTGAACGCCTAAAGCAAATTGAAGCCGAGAAGATAAAGAATAACGAAATTTTGGCCAAGCTCATCGCTTATCTTGAGCGAAATAATGAAATGATTCCGTGCTATGCGTTGCGAAAACGCCTTGGGCTACGCAACTCAAGCGCGATTGGGGAAAAAATGAATGACCTAATTGTATCCTCTCGTCAAAAGCACAATGGCATGAGTTGGTCAAGAAACGGCTCATTGACACTGGCCACTTTAACTGCGGCAAAACTCAATGGAGAAGATCATACTTGGCTGAGGGAAAAGAAGCTATCATTTAAGTTAGCCGCTTGATTTTAAAAGGACTTACCGATTGCACAGGTCGAAATTTTTCCATACAAGGGTTCTGAAAAAGACCTGGGAGGACATTCCTCTGATTAAACGGGAGCATTACCTGTTTCTACCAATCCGGTGAATCTGATATAAGAGGTTAGAAAAATTCATAAATAACTGGACAGTCTTGGAGATTCATAGTATGCCTTTATGGGAAGTGTAACCTTTTTCTAAGGAAGCTCCCATGCTAGCTGCTATAAAAACAGAAGCTATCAATGCCGAAAACTGGAAATCATCGTTCCTATCATTTGCCAGCGATTGGTTGGATGAAATCGAAAAGGATCACCCCATGGACTCGATAACAGATATATCAAAAAGTCTTTTCCAAAATCGTTCGAAAATCATGGGGCAAGCGGCGTTGGCGCTCATCGAGAAACAATTTGGCCATTTGCTGGAACAAACCCATTGTGAATGCCCACTTTGCGGTCGTGTCATAAAAGCCAAACCTGAAAAGGTCCGGCGAGAAATCGATACGGCCATTGGGTCTGTTACGCTTTACCGGCCATATTTTTATTGTCGCTCCTGTTCGTTTGGCTTTTATCCTTTGGATGACGCATTGGGGCTTTCCCAGAGGAAGGCACAATCCGATATCCAGGAGTTGGAAGCGTGGTTAGCTGCAGAGATGCCCTATGAAACCGCAAGCGAAGCACTTGAACGATGTGCGGGCATTCAATTCAGCAACCACCATGTCCACGATGTGGTCAACGAGATTGCAGATGATATTCAATTGCTTGATGTTTGTCCCGATAAAACAGAAATTCATCAAAGAATTGAAAAACTGTCCGCCGATCGATTTCGTCGTCCGGTGCTCATGATTGGTATCGATGGCGCCCACGCGCCAACACGTCCTGAACCCAGTCCTCGGAAAGGGAAAAGGGGCAAGGGCGAATATAAGGAGGTCAAAGGCTTTCGCATCTATCTGTTAGATGACAACCAGATTGTTCATTTGATTAGTTGGCACCAAATCAAAAGCGATAAAGAGTTGGCTGACGATCTTACCCAAATCAAACAAGCAGGGTTGATTCCTGAAGACAAAGTCCGGATATGCGTCATCGGAGATGGCGCGCCCTGGATCTGGAATCGGGCACAAGAGCTCTATCCAGATGCCAAAAAGGTTCTGGATTTTTATCATTGCAGCGAGTATCTGCACGATTTGGCCAATGCGCAATACGGAAAAAACAGTCAAAAAGCACGGGAATGGGTTGAGGCGACCTTTTCACGACTATTCATGAATAATGCCGATCAAGTTATTGCCGGTATCAAACGGATGAAGCCCCAATCGGATGATGCCAAGGAACAAATCGATAAAACTGTGCGGTATCTCGGCGAGCGAAAGCACATGATCAATTATGGCGCATTAAAGCGTGGTGGTTTCCAGATTGGAAGCGGCGGCATAGAAAGTTCGAATAAATTTATCTCGAATGTCCGTCTCAAACGATCTGGCGCTTGGTGGTACCCAACTAACGCAAACAATATTTTGAAACTTCGCTGTGCAAAATACAACGGGACATTTGATCGGATAATGGAAAACAGAAAGAGAAATATTACACCGAACCTAGCTGATAGAAAAGGACTCAATTTTCGCCTTATTTCAAACAATTCGTGAGAAACGGGTAATGCTCCCCATCCAAAGCAATCCCTGAGAAAATAGATATTACCGATCTGGAAAACTACCGTTGTTTCGAACGTATTTCAAACGAAAGCAAAAACATTTTCGATTTTGTAACCAGCAGTGTTTGGAATGCGCGCAAACAAATGGTCGAATGGTTGCTTCCATTTTATGACAACAAGAATGAATATATCGATCTATTTTACGTCATCACGTATTGCCAAGGATGGATCAAGAGCGATAAGCACACGGTAAGGGTACGCCTTGAACCGCTCCAACAGCCAAGTCGCCGGGCTGCCCAAAAACAGTTTTGCCGAAAGCTAACCAACTTGAATGCGCTAACACCAAACGGTAAATCCTTGGTCATCGAAGTGGGCGCGTCACCATTGAAATAATCGACTGTCAAAAAAATTAGCCTCATCGGAGCCCTAAATAATGAGGTCTGCAGTTATAAACTGTGTATCGGATTGTTCTTGACACCAAACGGAAAAATCGTGCCAATTCTGGCAACAGTTGCAAGGGTTGGTGCCACATTATTTTCCCAGAGGTAAGGTGCTCTGAAATTAGAACGATGATCATGGCCGAATCGGATATTTTTCAGCGTATGCCGTTTCATACATCATTGAGATGATGGCCTTGATCCTCGTTCCGGAATCTATCCGGTTTGGACAGACTGATGCTTCAGAAATTTCCTGGTTTTGATACTGGTACGTGATAGGGTGGGCATTGCCCACCATGACAGGGTGGCCGAAACGATGATCAAGGCCGTCTGTGTCCATCCGTGTCCATCTGCGGTTAATTCCTGCTTTTTGCTTTTGTATTTTCTTGCCTATAGTTCATTGTCAGATAATACCTTCTCATAAACCTCAACAGTCTGTTTGGCAATCTTCTCCCAATTATAATCTTCCAGTACCTTCTTCAACATTTCATGTTTTTCATTGTCAGAAAATTCATAACTTAAAAGCCTTTCAATACTTTCTTTTAAATCATCAACATCCCCACACTTAAAATATCGCTCTTTTTTCAACCCCACTTCAAGGTTAGCAGGAATATCAGAAACCAAGACAGGCAATCCATAACTAATAGCCTCTAAAAGAGCTATGGGAAGCCCTTCATGGTAGGAAGGCAATACAAAAAGTCCTGCATGAGAGTATAATTGATTCAAAGGTCCTCCAGTTATATAACCAGTGAGAACAATATTTTCATTCTTGTTAGCCACACTTTTAATTTGGCGGCTATAATCAGTTTCATGATTAGCATCTCCAGCAATAACAAGCTTCATATCGGTTTCAAGTATCGAAAATGCCTCTATTAAATCATGAAGACCTTTTTCAGGGACGAATCTTGAAACAGCCAGAATATATTCACCAGCTTCAACACTTATTTGATCGAGAAAATTTTTATGCGTGCTTATTTCAGGAAGGGGCACACCATTATATATAAGATTCGATCGTCGATTACATCTTTTTAAAATTATATCTTCAATCACTTTTGAGATGACAATGACTTCATTTGCAAACTTACACCCCAAGTATTCTCCCAACTTGAGAGCAACTTTTGCGAACCCTCCCCATTTCTGCCTGTCATAATCTGGCCCATGATTTGTAACAACTACGTTAAGGCCGACCAATCTTGCCAGTGGCACCATAAGCCCTGGCCCAACCGCATGAATATGGACAATATCAGGGTTCTCAAGTCTGGCTTTTAAGACAGCTAAAAATGTATGGACGATTGCTTCAAGACTTTTTTTTCGGGGGGCAAAAATGTGGGTGAGGCGTATACTATTCCACTTGTCGAATTTCTTTTCAACATACGGGGTTCGGCTAGCAATAACAGTATCGTGCCCCATTTCAGCAATTAAGGGATATAGTTCCTGACAGTGCTTTTCTACACCACCGGGAATATCTGGAACACCGCGGGTACCGGTAACGAAAATTTTCATTTAATTCAATAGCTAGCCAGATATAGGATCAAGGCAAGTATTTGCGTTTTTATTCTTGAGCAATCGCAATTTGTTTTTCACAACCCAAACCGCCGGAACCCAGACACGTTTCTTCATGGCAGGAGAAGCTGAACCAATCATCCAGCATTGCTGGCTGCAGTTTTTAACCTGATTTCGTACCTGGTTCGCTTTTTCACTATTCCAAATTTCATCAAAAGAAGTATCATTCAGATTCCCCATTGCCATGGGTTCCGCTGAACCATTACACGGCAAAATGTTTCCAAACGGGTCCATAAAGAAAACATCACTTCCTACTTCACACGGCAGTGGTCTCTTCCCCCCCCGTACTTTATTTGCAAGTCCCATGTTAAAGTAAGCTCTAAACCAATTTTTAGGTTTATTTGTTTTCAATAATTCAGCTGCTATTTCCTCAAATTTGGATGCCACCATTTCTGCATCTTCATATTTGTTGTCTTCAACATGAAAATAAAAAGAATTATGTGTTGTAGCTGTTGCAAATTCAAGCCCCATGGCGTCCGCCAGCCGATAAAGTTCCAGCATATCTTTGGCGTTTCGGTCTGATACAGTAATGCCGAAACCGATATCTTTCAGCCCTATGGCATGCAGGGATACCAGAGACCGCAACCCATGGTCGAAACCGTTTTTTATGCCTCTCAGCTCATCATTTGCCGCAGGAAGTCCTTCTATGGAAATTCTGAAACCGATCCGGTTTCCGTACTTTTCGGCAACACGGACCATTTTTTCCGTAAAATACCCGTTGGAGCTTATCACCAGCCGCTTTGTTTTCTTTAGCGCATGATCAATAATGTCATCAATATCGTCCCGGAGGAAAGGCTCTCCCCCGGTTATGTTAATAAATTTCAAATCACCCGGAATTTTTTCGATCAATTCCGGAGAAAATTCCTCGCTCTTTTTGCTGGGGTGCTGCCAGGTGTTACACATATAACACTTGGCATTACATCTGTAAGTTACAATCAGGCATGCTTCCATTATAAAACTCCCTCGATATCAAGTAGCGTATCGGTTCGCGTATGAAAGGACATTTTCATATAGTTTCATTAAATTCTTAAAATGAGCATCAAGGGCATATTCATTTTCAATTTTCTGCCTTGAAGCTTTCCCCATTTCAACTCTCATGCCCGCATTACCGGAAAGCACTTCCATTTTTTCCGCCAGCTCCCTGACATCACCCATTTTAAACAAAAAACCCGTCTTTCCATCTTCAACCTGCTCCGGTATGCCTCCGATCCTACTGCCGATTACCGGTTTTCCCATTGCCATTGCTTCCAAAACAACCATCGAACAGTTTTCGTACCATTCAGACGGAACGACGACATACGCCGCATTTGAAATCAGCGATCTTACTGTTTCTCCGGTCTGATACCCTGAAAATTCTGCATCAGGATACTTTTTTTGCAACACTTTTTCTATAGGTCCGGTTCCAACAATTTTTAAAGGAAACAGTTTTTTCCCGTTACGACTCTGGGCATCCAGCAACGTCTCAATCCCTTTTTCCCTAGAGAGCCTTCCCAGATACAATCCATATCCTGAATCGGAATAATTGGGCGTATATTCGGAAATATCAATACCGTTTTTAAGAACGGTTAATTTATCGGAAGATACCCTGCGGCTGACGAGGTCTGCCAAAAACCAGCTGGGAGAAATAAAAAGATCGACACCCTCATAGCTTTTTCGCCATTTATGCCAAAACGCCTCTATTGACAGTAAAAGGCCCTGACTCCTCGAATTTTGACAATTTAACAGAAACGGCTTAAGAAAATTTCCGTTTTCACACTCAGTGCAAATCACGTTATCTTTCAATGCCAGATAACCTGGACAGATTAACTTATAATCGTGTAAGGTAAGAACAACCTTAACACCATGTTTTTTCAACACCGGAATAAGTGAAGGGGTAAGCTGATGATAGATGTTGTGCAAATGGGCTATCTGAGGTTTTTCTCGGGCAATTAAGCGCTCAATATTCTTTACGGCAACAGATGAATGAACAAATAATATTCCCTGAGAAATTTTTTTTTTTATCCCTTTTACGTTCTGGTAATCAATATTCGGAACAAAGTAGTCTGAGTAAATAGATTTAAAATTCCGGTCATCTGTCATCGAAAAATCGATAACCGTATTCCCCTGCTCTTTTAAAAATTCACGTTCTTGAAAAAATACGCGCTCACTGCCACCATTCAGGTGAAAAAATTTATTTACAAAAAGAATATTCATTATGACATGTGTTTATTAGACAAAAAGACAGAGGTTAACGGAGAGAAATTACAACCTTTACAAAATAATAGGAATTTTCTAATTTATTTAATTCTCTTCTTCCCCCAAAAAAGGGCTATATTCGAAATTCCCAAAGAGTAAAGATTATGTAAGCTCAGTAGATGCAAGCGTTTAATAGCACTTTAAAGTGTGCGAAATCCCGTAGGAATCTGTTCAGGGATATCGAGGTCGCCGACTGAGAGAAAGATCATATCCATAAATGCTTCCAAAGTCCGAAATCCACCTGCACGATTTTTTATGATTTTGACGATTCTGTTTAATCCTTCAGCGATGGCATTGGTTATCCGACTTTCGATAAAAGGAATGATCCGATGGTAATTGTTTCTTAATGTTTTTACAAAATTCCTGATGGGTTCAAGTCGACTTTTTAGCGCCGTGGTCATCCATCGTTTCAGAAATCGTTCCGCTGCCCAGGTTTTCTTGTAATCCCAAAATTGTTCGAATTCATCTTTTAAAATCCATGCTCGATGAATCCGTCTGTTTCCTTTTCGCAACTGATTCAAAAGACGGGTTTGTTGTTTTGAACGGGTTGATGAATGTCGAAAAAGAAGCCATCTTAGCCCTTTTAAGGCTTTACGTTCATCAACAGAGGCTTCACGCCATTGCTCTTTTCGAACTTCGTCAACGGCTTCATTGAGCTTTTTAACGATATGAAATCGATCCAGAACCAGTTTGGCATTCGGACAATGGGTTTCAATGGCCCCGATATAGGCTTGGCTCATATCGCATGTCGCCCATTTGATTTGCTTTTTTTGGTAATCGCTGAGCATTTCGGTAAAGAACGCATCGATTGTTTCACGGCCCTTTCCCTTTCCGATCCAAACGACACAGGAACGGTCCAAATCGTAAACTAATGTGGCGTATTTACGGCCCTTACAATAGGAAATCTCGTCGATGCCGATGGTCTTGAGCCCTCGAATGCGATGGCCTTCGCGTATACGGGTAATCGTGCGATGAAGCATGTCTGAAAGCGTTGACGCCGGAATATTCAAAATCTTGGCAGCGGCCTTTTGCGTCATGATCTGACAATAGATCAGCATGGCGTGTTCAAACCGGTAGGTGACTCTACCATAGGCGTATGCCCACGGAATATTTTCCTGCACCCGGCCGTGAGTTCGGCATAAGATTTCTTTCGGACAATACCAAAGCATAACGATACATCCGTAAATTGGTAAATCTTGCCATCGTCGGTATATCTTGGTTTCATTAACGATGCGGCAGCGCCGATTACATTCCGGGCAACGGCAACCATTTTTATATGGTTTAACCCATAGATTCAAAGCCCGGTTTCGAATATCCAATTCAAAACAGGCATCGGCTAAGCCCTATCGAATAAGGTTAGATTGTGAGAGCGCAGCGAGCCACAATCTGAACCGTTTGTTGGACAAGCCCGGTGGCCCTATATAGAAAATAGATTTTCGAAAGAAGGTCGTCTGGTCAGACGTTTGTGAGGCGAGGACGGTTCTTTTTTCGAAGAATTGATCTTTGAAATAGATACGTCAAAATGCCGAGGCTGTTTGGAGCAAAAAAGACCGTTTTTTAAACGCATGTATGCGTTGCCGGGAGAACCGGTTTTCTTTTACGGTCAGCGATGTGCAGGTCTCAGATTAGGCAACACCTCCCTTCGGCCTGTTGAGGCTATGTTGGGCAAAAGCCAAGCGTTGGAGGAATACGCGTCCGAATGATCTTCATCTCAGCACCGCAAACAGGACAGGTGATTGAAGTTCGTTTCTTCTGCTTTCCGGCAAGCATGCGGAGCGGATTGACCCGCAGCACCACTTGAAGGAATTTGACGAGTTTCTTGCTGCAGGGATGAAGGAATCCGTAGCTCCGTGTCCTACGAAACCCCTTTGGTAAAACATGGAGCATGAGCAGATAAAGGAACTTTTCTCCGCTCACGGTCCTGGTCTTGTACTGTTTGGATTCGGCAGGCTTGTAGCGGAAGGTCACCATACCGTCTTCGCATCCCAGGATGTCCTTTTCCTGGATGACACCCCGGTAGAGATACCTGCCGAGATAGATGATGGTCTTGTCGCCGTTGCCGACGTTTTTGCAATGAGCGACCCACTCTTCGGGGCAATCGCCGGGCACTTTCAGGCCGTGCCCGACCAAGGTTTCCAGCATCTTTGCCCGGAAGACCTTGCCCAGGGCCTTCTCGTTGAATAGGTATCCGGTCTTTTTCTTCCATAAGCCGGTCAGCATGTCGATGCTTGACGCTGGCATGACGACATGGATATGGGGATGATATTCGAGCATCCGTGAATGCGTATGCAGTATGGCGGTGAACCCGGATGCTCCGCCAAGTTTCTTATCGTTTTTGGTGAAGGTCTTGAGCGTCTGCTGGACACAGTCAAACATCAGGGAATAGACGATTTTCTGGCATCTCCACGCCAGGTTCCGAAGTTGTTTGGGAAGAGTGAA
The DNA here is from genome assembly GCA_963674765.1 of uncultured Desulfosarcina sp. Classification (GTDB taxonomy): domain Bacteria; phylum Desulfobacterota; class Desulfobacteria; order Desulfobacterales; family Desulfosarcinaceae; genus Desulfosarcina. Next base: position 7,288,453 of record OY771548.1, read on the forward strand.
GGTAATCAGGTAGTATTCGGCCGGTAGTCGCTTGTCCAGTTGATTTTCGATCCATTGTTGATTTTCGTGATTCTGGCAATGGGGGCAGTTTCTGTGACCGCAGGAGTGGGGGATATACATTTTTTCGGCGCAGTTATTGTCGCTGCATTTCGCCAGCATTTTGGGGCCATGCTCATGTCTGCACTGCTCCATTGCCCACAGGGCCTTTTGGTGACCGGGCAGAATTGCGTTCTTGTATCGTTCCAGAAAGCTATGCTTGAACTCGTTGATAATCATGGAAAGCAGAATCATCTGACACCTCCCCAGGTAATATTGAAGGTGTCGGTCAGTGCGTTTACGGCTTGACGGGCATTGTTTTTGGTGACGTTCGTCAGGTGGGTGTATTTGGAGGTGGTCAGGATGCTGACATGCCCAAGGATCTGCTGGAGTTCGACCAGATCGACCCCGGATTCCAGCATATGGGTGGCATAGCTGTGGCGCAGGGAGTGGCATGAAATTTTTTTTTGATGCCAAGCTGCGTTACCACAGCCTTCATGGCAGACTGGATGCCGCCTCTGTCCAAAGGCGTTTCAACCAGATGCGCATTTTTGAGGCCCCGTTTCCTGTTTGGAAAGAGAAAACAAGGATGCCGATGAACGGCCCAGAAATTTCTTAAAACCTGCAATGTTTTTTCCGGCAAAGGGACCAGCCTGTCCTTGTTGCCCTTGGCGTCGCGAATATGAACTCTCATGTTGTCGGAATCGATATCGCCTACCGTAAGGCCGATGCCCTCACCAAGGCGCAGGCCCAGAGAGTATACAGTGAAAAAAAAGACCCGATAGCTCAACTTGTTTGTGGCAGCGACCAGATGATGGAGTCGCTCGACGGACAGGATATCCGGGATCCTGGAGGTCTTTGGCGGTTTAATCAGAGGAATGTCCTCCCAGGTCTTTTTCAGAACCCTTGTATGGAAAAATTTCAAGCCATACAGGTCGAGCTTGACCGCGCTCCAGGAATGGCTGTCAAGGAGTTCATGGAAATAATCGATAAGCTGGTCTGTGGTCAGGTTGTCGATCCCGCTGTCGAAATAGTTGCCAATGCGTCTGATTGCCCGAGAATAAGCCTCGACGGTCTTGGGCTGCAGCCCCGCCAGTTTCAGGCATTTCTGGTGCTTGCCGTAATACTTTTTGAATTGCGGATCATTGGGCATGTTGGTGTTCATTGTAACCTCCTTTTGGAATTAATAAATGGCAAATGCACTTGCATTGCCGATGCTGGGAGTTTACAAGAAACACACAAATTTACAAAATGTTGATTTCAACGAACGAAATAGAGGGCAACTGTCTCCGCGTAGCGGCTTCGTCCAACAACCAGTTTTATTATTTTTTTGTTTGTCCTATACTTTCTGTGTATTAAAGCCTTTGGGAATTTCGGATAGACCCCAAAAAAGTTATTTCGCATGCACTTTGGGTTTAAGATGCCCTAATTTGTTTTATATTGCCGAAAAATCGGATTACCGATTTTTATTTTCAGTATAAATTATTCTTGCCTTTGGCCCAACTACTGTCACACCAGATGGCACATCAAAATTTACGACAGCATTTGCGCCTATAGCGACATCATTTCCTATTTTAGCGTCACCAATAATCACGGCCCCTGCACCAATATAGACCCGATCGGCTATACGCGCGCCACCATTTGCAATGGTTACATTTTGAAAAATAATTGCATCATTGCCTATCACTGTGTCATAATGCATCACAATTCCAAAACCGCCATGTGCCAGCTCAAGTCTTTTTCCAATAATGACCTGGGGGGGGATATTAACATGAAAAATAATTTGATTTAACCTTTTCAGCACCAATGAAATAATTCGCCCCACAGGACCTTTATAAAACAACTTATTGCTTATCCTGTAGATGCGCTCACTCCCCCAAGAAGGATGAGGTACACTATGTGGATTCTTGAAAATATACATTATGCCCACCTCTTTTCCAATGCTGACATTGTCATACATACTATTTGGGCCAATTCGTATAAGTTATCTTTCTGTGGATAATTAAGCATAGCGTGCATACGGGAATGCCATAACGCTGAATTTAAGAAAGAAACACAGAAAAAAATCCCCGACAATTCAGCCAACTTCATTTCATTCCATTTTATGCATGAAAAAAATTTAGGCATAATACCTTTAGTAATCTCTTGGTAGAGTATTCTCACTGCTCTTTCAGGCTTATTTCTGATAACCAAAACATTTTCCGCTAACAAAAAAGACAGTATATCATAACCTGGAGGACGCATTTCAGCCTCTTCCCAGTCAATTACATAAATTGTATTATCATCGGCTCTTATATTCCACCGCGTAAAATCCCCATGACTGAGGGAAAGAGGCAGAATAGCAGTATCATTTATATATGAATCTATATTTTGCAGCACAGAAATAGCCTCGTTACGCATTTTTTTATACTCGGCTTCAAGGTAAGTATCATCTTTATTTGCAAGTGATTTTATCTGCTTTTCAATATATGCCTTGATAGTAATATTTCGAGATTCTAATGTAGCATCAAAAAGTTCTGCCAATCCTTCAATTATTGTGTTTGTTACACATGTCACTTTATTGCCACCACTCAATGTCTTAACAATTAATGTTTGCTGAGATAAATTTTTAGGGAGAGCAAACTCAATAGTTCTCGGTGTCTTCATCTTATATAAAGACAGCTCAGAGAGTCTTTTTAATGTATTATATTCGTTAGAAATAGCCCTTTTTGTATATTTATTATGACCAATTTTGGCATAAGCAACTGGAGAATTATTTTCCCCTAGAATTTCAACAGTAAATTTTTGTAAAGGACCAAAAGAACCAGTATACAAAATTCCCGTTCGGACACGCATATTTTTCTTTTGAAAAAAATTAATGAAAGACCGTTTCTCATTTTGATTAACTCTTTTATTTTTCTTACCAACCACAATAAGCCTGCAGGGGAAAATTATATGTGGAGCTCCAAATTCTTTTAGCAATCTGAACAAAATAACAGCTATTCGAGCAATAGTTCGAGACGGTTGTATCATACGTGACATCTTACCCTTACTTAGAAGCCGCCACTCTGGTACAAACCATCGGGGATTATTCCATCCGGGGAAAACAGAATATTCAGCGATTTTAACTTGATCAGCCACATGAAGTTTATTTTTTATTGAATTGGATGATTCCCTACTTTGAGTTAGATATATGAAAGTATCACATCCCGATGCTTGAATTTTATCTATAGATAGAGGATTAAAAGAATTGCATTCACTATCGAATTCAAAAATTTTTGGTTCCTCTTTCCCTTTCCATAGAGATCTTAATGAATTTCGCCAAACTTCATTAAATTTTACTGAAAAAATTACAGCTATACGTTTAGGGTCGGAATCAAAATGCTTAAGCCATGTTAGTCTTGAATCAATCATCGTTTGCCTGCAAGATGGCGTTCAGCCATCTTATTTATACATGTTTCAACGACATCCTTTAGCACTTCATCTTGTGAACGGCTTCCATCAATTATTTCAAAATTATCCTTTTTTTCAGCCAATTTTTTGTAATGATCTACCTGTTTTTTCATTTCGTCAAAAGGCAGCTCCTGTTTTCTACCTATCAGAACCGCAGGTTCAGCGTGGAGGTAAAACACGATATCTGGTTTTGGTACAGCAAAACCCAAAATCTGAACAAGCCATTTAGGGGTATTAAGGCCAAAGCGCTCTGGAAAAACAATAAGATCATCCCAATAACGGTCAAAACAAACGACCCCGCCTCTGGACCAAGTGCCCTGATATTTGACACGACCTAAAATATAATCCATCCAATAATAGAACAACTTAATGCAATGCAAAAAACGTTTATCTAAACTAGATTCTCTTAATTCCAGCCTGTCAGACGGGTCTATATCGTCATTGGAATCACAATCTCTTCCAATATTGATCAAAGACTTTAAGCGAGGAAAAAAAAATGGACGCCAATAGAACTTCTTAATTTTTCCCTTAGTAAATCCTTTTTCAAAAAACAGTTGGAGATTGCTTTGAACAGTTGTTTTACCACAACCATCCGGGCCAACAAAGGCAATAAAAAGGCCGCTGGGCTTGAGTAACCTATGTATATTGCTTCCTATAAAATAATAAAGCGATCGAAACTCTGGCCACCTAAGTTTTCTAATTAAGCGCAGAATCAATATTGATCTGTTTACAGCAAATTCTCTTTCAACACTTTTCCAATTCCCATCAATTAGAAGTGGTTGAATTTTTTTACAAAATGACTGTCCCCAGCCATCATTCAAAATAGCCCAAAAATCACTATCAGCTGAAGCTTTTTTTATGTCATCATAATATTTTGGAGTAACAATTCCAAAATAGGACAGTGGATACATAAAATGCATTGCAGCATCAATTATTTCATTTGCAACATAAAAATTTTTATATATTTTTCGGTGTCTTTTGATTAACTCGCATCTAACTAAAGGTAAAAACGAATACCAACGGCATTCTTTCAATATATCAATATGAATTATAGTTAATGGTTGCCTATCGTCAAGGCTGATAAATATGTTACTTCCCGTAGCATTGGAATTTTTTAAATAAATGGTGTAATTTATCTTTAAACATATATTTTCTATTATTTTTATTACTTCTTCTGGTTCATCACACCACAAATCCACATCGTTATCAGTGTAAAATGGAAGGCTTTCATAATTGCCACAAATACAATAATTATATTTTTTTTCGTTTAATATAGAAAATAAATCTTCCATTAACAACGATAGGGAGGGATCTTTATCTGTCCGCATTTTTGTTTATCATTTTTTTATTTTTTAATGTTTTTGAACAACTATTGTTTAAAAATGGAATTACAAGAAGCCATTTGATTTTTATCATTTAGAGGAATAGTTATACTTTGTTGTTTTTTTGTTTATCATCTCATAAAAAATATTTTCCGTTTCTTCAACCATTCTTTTAGTTGAAAACAACTGAATAGCTTTTTTCTTGTTTTCTTCCCCCATCTGCTTTCTTAAAACTGAATCATTAACAAGTATGTCAAGTTTTTCCGCCATCGCAGATACATCATTTACAGGCACAACATACCCATTGATACCATCTTCGACAATTATTTTGTTGTCAGATACATCCGTGACGACTACAGGGCAACCAATCATCATTGACTCAATTAGAGTATTAGAAAGCCCTTCGTGATCAGAAGTTAAAACAGAAATGTCTGTTTGTGCGAGTATATTTGGGACATCATGGCGCTCACCAAGAAATATTACATTATCATTAATTCCTAATTCAGAATACCATTTCATCAATTCTTCATAATAATTTTTCTGGTTTGTAAAATAATCACCTACACAAATAAAAATAAGTTTCTTATTTTTCTCAAGTATTTTTTTTGCAGTCATAAAAAACATTCGATGATTTTTCGCAGGTTTAAATCTAGCTATTAAACAAATTGAAATGAATCCATCAGGAATCTGTATTTGTTTTATATCTTTTAGATCATCTGAAAAAAGACACTTGGAACTTCCATTATAAACGACTTGAATTTTGCTTTGAAATGACTTCGGAGAAATATTTTTTATAAAATTCCCCCCGCATACTGAATTGGCAATCATACAGTCGCTACCGAATACAGTAGTCAGTTTCATTTTTTTATGAATATAATTCATCTTATATTCACTACTTCTTTCCGAAGTTATTATAACAGAAACCCTTGACAATTTTCCTGCAACCAAACCAAAATAATTTGCAAATGGGAGAAAAGTATAAAGAATATCAATTCTATATTTTCTAAGGTATTTAACAATTTTAAATACAAAGCTTATTATGTCATATTTAAACTCGCGTTGAATAATATCTATATGCCCAATTTCTCTTTTTAACTCATCACTTATTTCAAAATCTGTTTTAAAGGAACAAATTCGCACGTTAAATTTCTTCTTGTCGAGATTCTTTGCCAGTTCAATCATCTGGGTCTGTGCACCAGCATAAGAAATATTGGGGCACATTAAACAAATATTTAATATTTTATCTTCGAGTTTCATTTTTACTTCCTTAATCAATAACACAGGATACCCAAACACCGCCAGAAGCTGTTCTGAACTGGAAGTCGTTCGGCAAAAGGAAAGCCGCTAATTATGATAGTAAATCAAATAAATATATAAATACAACAAACAACTATTGGATATTGCAATAATTTGGGTTTACACTTGGCCATGCATCCCCACTCACAGAAGGTTTCTTCTAATTATTCATTTTTTTGTTCAAAATTCAGGTATTATATCTTACATTTCGCACGAGTGAACAGTATTTCTTGATGTTTTAACTTATTGATTTAATATAATAATTTAACACTGGACAATTACAGTCTCAAATGTTATGTACATAATGTATGAGGCTGGCAAGACGAATCCTGCATCTATATCCAAACGCCTCATAATCGCGACTACGGAGGCGTTAATGGAGCAATTTGATACCCGATTCAAACAAGTTGATGTATTTCCAATGGTCAAATATTTTATGGACAAGCTCGACCTATTCAATCTTTTTTTAAAGTACGTTCCGGATGCCACCAGCAGTCTAACGGAACATGCGCAGAGTCTGTGTATTTTAGTCGCGAACATCATATGTGACAACAAGCCCTTATACAAGGTTCAGGAATGGTTACGTCAATATTCCGATGGACTGGTTACAGAGCCTGTCGAGCCAGGCTTTTTCAACGACGACCGCCTTGCCAGAGCACTGACGGCGCTTTTTCGTGCCGACCGCCATTCGCTAATGACGGAGGCTTCTTGTAACGCCATTTCAGTTCACCGACTGCTTACAGAAGAGATCCACAATGACAGCACCTCGGTGACCTTCATCGGCAAATACAATACTCCCGATCCGCAGGCAGTAAAACTCAAGCACGGACACAACAAGGATTTTCGGCCTGACTGCAAGCAGGTCGTATTTGGTTTGAATATCACGGCTGACGGACATGTTCCACTCAGCTATCAGCTATTTGACGGCAATACCACCGACGATGTGACCCATATCCCCAACTGGAACGGCCTGCGCACATTGTTGGGTAAAGAGGATTTCATTTACATCGCCGACTGCAAGTTGAAAACCGAAAAAAATCTAAGGCACATCGCTGATGAAGGCGGGTTGTTTATCACCATCGTTCCGAAGAATCACAAGGAATACATACGGTTCATCAAATATCTTAAAAAAAACGAAGTGCCTTGGGAAGATGCTTTTAGTGTTGAAAACTCACGGAAGAAAGGCGAGTTTAACGTTTACCGGACCTATGAGACCGAACTGACCCCGGAAGGCTTTCGGGTCATTTTTGTTCACAGCAGTTCCAAACAAAAAGAGGATGAAGACAGAAGACAGAAAAAGATCGATAAGGCTATTGAGCAGTTAGAAAGCCTTTCACCTAAACTCAATGCGTATCACTTGAAAACCAAAAAGGAAATCAAGGCTGCGATCGATAAGATTGTCAAAGATGTTAAAGAGTTTGTAGATGTCCAGATAGTAACCGATCGCAAACAAATCAAGGTAAAAGTATCTCCCGGCAGACCGTCGTTGAAAAGCGTTTACAAAAACAAGTGGGAATTCACCCACCACATTGAATGGAAGCTAAACGAACAATCTTTGGCCGAAGCATCGCGAACCGATGGTATTTTTCCCTTGATTACCAATACGCAGCTTGAAGCCAGTGAGGTATTACGAAAGTATAAAAACCAGCCGTTCCTTGAAAAACGGATGTATACTAAAAAATCGATACTGGAAGTAGCACCTGTTTTTATTAAAAAGGAGCACCGTATCGAAGCCATGCTCTTTTTATACTTCATCGCCTTGATGATTGTATCCCTTATCGAGCGAAAGATAAGGATGAATATGGCAGCCGAGGAGATAGACAAGTTGCCCATATTACCCCAAGGGATGAATACAAAAAAGCCGACTTGGAACAATATACGTTACTTCTATCGCAATGTCCACTTTTCGCAGATAATCCGGGATGGAACGTGTATACAATCGATGGTTCAAGGAATCAGCGCCATGCATGAACAGATCAACCGATTATTGGAAATACCCGAAACGGTGTACAAATGCCTTAAGGATGGTTGGTGGCAATTTAAGACAACTTGATCGATTGGAAAACAAGGCCCAAAATAAATTGGACAAATATTCTCCGGCCATGCGAAATGTAAGTTATATGATCCACTTTTTTTTTATAATTTTTATAAATAAACTTTTGGGTAGAAACATTTTATACAATATCCACCTTAAGTGCGAGGCTATTTCTTTAATAAATGTTATAGCCCCTAAAAAAATATTTTTGTGAACAATAGATTTATAAAAAATATATCTTAAATTAGAATCAGTATTTTTTATAAAAAATAATTTTAAATAATCAATCAAACTTTCGTCAATAAGCCGAAATTGCATATAATTTTTATTTTGTAGTGTTGTAATACGGCTATTAGCAACTACAAGAATTTTATATCCATTTTGTGAAGCCCTTAAAAAATATTCATAGTCACTATACCCATGTGTAAATTTTTTTTTATCAAACAAACCAATATCGTTGATTATCCTTTTGGGCATAAGAACAAATCTTGTTCCAATAGAGTCGCATTCTATAATCTCATCGGCATGGTCGTGAATATCATGGCCTTTATAAATTGGTTTTAATACTTTGAGATACTTAGATACTCTCTGACCTGCATTATAAATCAGACCGGATTCTTCATCCATTACTATAGAGCCACACACAACTCTTTTTTTTTGTTCAATAACTTCAAATAATTCATCCAACGTATTTTTATTAAAATTTGTATCATCATTTAAAATAAGAATATAATTGCATGGAATATTATTTTTAATATATTCTAAGCCTTTATTTACACCTCCGGCCCACCATAGATTCCCATCTCCTTTTAACACTTTAGTTTTTGGGAATTTTTCCTTAACTTTTATTTCAGTGCCGTCAGTGGAACCATCATCTATTACTATAACAACTAATAGATATTTTTTTGAATCTATTAAATCAAGCCGGTGCAGACATTGTAATGTCGTGCCAACTCTATTATAAACAGGTAATATTATAGCTATTTCTTTCATTTTACGTAACCTTCACGGGGGCACTTTGGCCAATGTAATGTGAGAGAGAAATACAAATCCGCAATCTGATAGTGGGCGACAAAATACAGCATGCGATCGTTAATGGTCTTACCGGAAAGATGGATACAGTCTTTGAATCCGGTGTCATGGTCAAAGATGCTGTTATGGGATTTTGAAGTATCCTACGGTCAATGACGACTGATTGCGATCAACCTATGATGTATCAGGCACAAGCGATGGGGCAGGATCATTTTTGAAATAGGCAGTAACCGCTTGCAGGATAAAATCAAATGCCGATCGTCCTTGTAAGGCGCAGGTAGCAATCACCGTCCATATCCGTTCGTTGCTTTTCCTTCCTTTGATGCTGCGGGTACCTTGGGTCACGTGGCGGTCGATCACGATGAACCGGATGGCCTGTTCCGCCACATTGTTGGTGGGATCTATTTCAGGGGTGGTAATGAACTCAAAGTACGCCTCGCCATGCGTTCTAAACCGGTCGGCCATATTTTTGGCTTCGCGTTTTGTTTCTTTGCCGAATTGATTCAGCCGACTCGGCACGTCCTGCAGGGCCGCGCTGCCATGATATTTGTCTTGGCCTTTTCAAGAGCGTGGGTAAATTCTTCATTGGTCATGGCATCACGGTCATGGATGACTTTGAACATATTTCGGAACGCATCCAAAAGCCTTTACCCATAGGCCTTGGTTTTTTTATCCGGTATTGTCGTTAAAAACCTGATGTCGCGGATCAAGTGAGCGATGCAAAACTGTATCCGCACGTCAACATCCTTCATATACTTGCGGTAACCCGAAAAATAATCACATCCCAGCACGCCGTCGAACGCTTTGCCCAGAACCTTGATCAACACTTTCGATCCTCGGGATTTGTCAATTTTAAACAACACATACAGTTCAGCCTTGAAAACCCATGTCCAAAACCGATCGCCATTTTCCTTATGGCCGGTTTCGTCGACATTGACGATTCTCTCGAAAGGCAAACGATCTATCAGTTCGGTATATGGCGCTTCCAGAGCAAGACTCACCTTTTCGATCACCTTGCGCAAGTATCCCCGAGAAACCGTTTCTCCGAGATTATCCCGGATGAATTTTCTGATGGTCGAAAACGAGGCATGACAAAAATTTTTCATGTAGGCGACAGTGGCTGTCAAGCGAGCTTTGAAAAGCCCTTCCTTGACGACATCGGCTGGGAACGGCATGTAATGGATTTGTTGACATCTTGCGCACCATACCGGATAAAGCCAATAAAATAAATCCCCAAATATCTATAATAATGGTTCACTTTGATGTCTGACAACTGGACAAGCCGATTGGAATAGCGTAGGATCAACATGGAAATCCATTGATTAGGAGAAACCATGATTGATCTGAGAAGTAGTTTCAACGCATTTGACAGCCAGCCGTTATCATCGGAAATGAGGTATTTTCTTAATGAAACCAGATCGAAACTCAAAGGCTCTGAACGCCGAAAATTCATGGCTGGCGTGGTTCGGATGATGGGTAAAGGTGGTCAATTTCGAGCCGAGCGGGAACTGGGCTGGGACCGAAAAACCATCAGAAAAGGACAGCGAGAGTTAACTTCCGGTATCGACTGTTTCGATAATTATGGCGGTCGAGGTAGGGACAGAGTCGAGCAATCGTTGCCGAATTTGCTTGACGACATCAAACAAATAGTCAGCCCAGTAAGCCAATGCGATCCCACCTTTTGTACGACGAAACTGTATTCCCCTCTTACGGCAAAGGAGGTCCGCCGCCGTTTGATTGAATCCGGAAAATACACAGATGACCAATTGCCAACCATACGGACAATCAACACCAAGCTCAACCAACTGGGATTCCATTTAAAAAAAGTGTCAAAATGCAAGCCGAAAAAAAATTGTAGAGACAGACGCAATTTTCGCACATGTCCACATAGCGAATCGGATCGCGGACGAATCCGAGGGAATTGTGCGCATTTCCATGGACGCCAAGGCAAACGTGAATATCGGCCCTTTCTCGCGTGGCGGCGACAGTCGCATCTCAGTCAATGCGTATGATCATGATTTTAAACCTGATGCTGTACTCAAACCCTTTGGACTTTTCTTCCCTGCCCTCGACGAGACGTATCTGTATTTTACCGAAAGTAATATAACCGCAGATTTCATTGTGGATTCCTTGGAGGATCTGTGGCCGATGATAAATGCCAGATTCAAGCCTCATACGATCGTAATCAATATGGACAATGGTCCGGAAAACCACAGCCGTCGCACCCAGTTCATGAAAAGGTTGGTTGATTTTGCGATTAAAAATGAAGTCAGTCTCAGCCTTGTTTATTACCCTCCCTATCACAGCAAATACAACCCGGTGGAAAGGGTATGGGGCGTACTTGAAAACCACTGGAAAGGTCAGTTGTTAGGCAGTGTTGAGAAGACATTAGGCCTTGCCAGAACCATGACATATAATGGGATAAATCCTGTAGTAAAATTCGTAACCGGTTCATATGAAAAAGGAGTCAAGTTGACGCAAAAAGCAATGGAGCACATTGAGAGTATGATCGAACGGATGCCTGGTATCGGGAAATGGGCCGTTGATATTCCTTTTTATTAAACACCGATTTTCGCGTAAGCTTTAATCGTCATACAAATATAAGAATTGGATACCCACCACTACTGGAATTCCAACCCCAGTTCGGCCCCATCGAGCCAGCTTAAAGATCTGGGCACCCTGTGCCAGGGAACAGATCTTAAAATTGGGTTGTGGGCTCTTTTCGGATAGGTGACGATTATTTTATTGCCGTCGATTGTTATTTTTCCTTTTCCTCTGACAAAATCCCGGTAGATTTTTGGGGCGTCGCAATCTTCAAAACCGCGCAACTTTTTCGCCAGCATACTGTAAAGCGTATCTGCGATCATTGTCATTACAACGTCAAAATGAACTTTGATCAGGATGGGGGATGACAACAAATTGAGATTGAAAAACTTCACGGCTTCCGAGATAACATTTTCCACCCGCCACCGCCTCGAATAATTGCCTACTAAAATTTCCACAGGGGTTTCAAGGTCGTTGGAAATCAGAAAGGTTGGCTTTTCACGGCCATTACCGCGAATAATTACCTGGCGCAGTTGGCCGCTATAATTTTTCATTTCGACCATCGATTCATATACCAAAGGCTTTGGGTATTTTCTTTTCGCATGCGGAATGTGAACGCGTTGCCATGGGCCGAGGTTGTCTATGGTGTCAATCAACTTCTTCCCTCGACGCCGGAGCGTAATGAACCTGATCCCCAGTTGAGTCAAGGTGGAAAGATTCGGGTAGCTGGTGAATTTTGAATCAAACACGAACGTCGGGGAAACACCCCGTTGCATCTTTTCCCAAAAAGAGAAAAAATCCAGGACCTGATCGTCGGCCTCTTGCTTTTTGATATCTGCGGCCGTGTATAGAATCAGCTTGGATGTGGCATCCTGAGCGAAAAGGGTTAACGCTCCTTTCATCACTTTGTTCCGAGCGCCTGCCCAGTGCTTTTGTAAAACAGATTCTTCTCCAAAATGCGGTATGGTGTGAAAGTCCAGATTGATCACCTGTTTGTCGTACAGACCAAGCTTTATCGCCTGATTGACGAATGCCTTCTGCAATTTCATCAAGTGAGCTGAATCGATGCTGTAAGAGTAGGTTGACATCGACGTGCACTTGGGTAGCACATTGAGTCCGGCAAAAAGGCCCGTTCCCGGATCAAATGAATGTTCCCCCATATGGGCGTATCGTTGGGTGCCAAGTAGCTTGAGAGCCAGAAATGAAAGAAAATAATTGGTTGCCGGAATCTTTTTGCTTCCTGGTAAACCAGCCTTCTTAACAATTTCATCAATCTTAAGACGCTCGATAAACGGTGCAAACAGGAAGACACCGGCAGCGTCACAGTCAATCTTATTGTATTCAAATTCGCTGATTTGGATACTGTGGGATACCAGCGGTACTTTAGCGCCCTTAACAGTGAGTCCTATTTTGAGGCGGCTTCTCCTTGGCAGTTTTGAGTAGCCCTCTTCCGCAAGAACACGCTCAACAGTGCGGACGGAAAGTTCAATACCATCCTCTGATAGTAGTTGTACAATTTCTCCTGCCGACAATCTATGATCTCGCATAGTGCAAATTTTGGAACGGGTCAGGGCATCCACTTTCCTGCGCTGGATCTTTCCTTCAGGGACAGGCTCAGAAAAATCGATTTTTTCGTGGATGAACTGGTGTCGAAGCAAATTGACATAGCTTTGGGAATACCCAAATCGCTCGGCGACCACTTTCGCTGGCAGCCGATCCACAAAAGAGGCTCTCAATGCTTCATACCGTTTTTGCCAATCAAAAACCGGGTGCAGGAAGTATTTTTCATCTCTCATACCCTTTATATAGTATGTGACGCTTATAAAATCAACAACAGATTGTTTAATTTAAAATTACATCGAACCCACTTGGGCTGACACTATTGATAAATAATCTCTATTATATTGTATTTAAATGATATTATAAATTTCATATCGGGATGTCCATTTTTTCAAAAAAAGATTTAACCTTCTATATAGCAATATTTATACGTCATATCATATAATGATTTTGGCAATGTCAGATGCAGAAGAATGGGGTATAAATTGCTATAATGATAGAGAATATCTTATATGAAAAGAAAACGATGACAGTGTCAAAGTTTAGATTATTTTCGAAACGCGAAAATCGGTGTTAAAGTCTATCTCTTTGGGGATTTATTTTTTTCCAGCAACCTAAGAACAATGCTCATGTTTGACGATCGGCACCTCGACCAACTCCATTTGCTGAATAATGCAAGGAGGCAAGTCAAGCAGGTTGACTTGCCCATCACATACCGGGCAGTCGGTCAAGATATGATCATGGAAAAAATCGATTTCATATTCGGTGAAAGGATCACGAACATTTCTTTCATGAACCGGTTGCCCTCCGATATTACGATTTCTTTTTTTGAGTTTTTTGGTTTATCTTTAGGATTCTTGGTAATGTCATCGGAGGATGGGCGTTTACTGGAGTTGGAAGAGTTCTTTGAAAGCTTGGCGATTTTGATCTGCAGATCTTTGATCTGCTTTTGCTGCGCCTCAACGGTATTGCTTAAATCCCTAAGGGCTTCGACCACGGCTGCCGATCCGGCATTATACAAGGCCAAGGCGTCATTCCTGGTCATACACATAACTCTAGGCGAAAGTGTTTTGTCAAGGGATGGGCATAGATGGCCTTTTTGGAAAGGATGGGCTTGAGCGTTTTGCTGAGTTTACTCAACCCGGTGGTTTGCCCAACCCGGATCCAATTGTCGGCCTTGTAACAGGTGCCGCGGTATTGCTCGGTGTCGACAAAGGTCTCAACCAAATGAATCGGATGGTGGTATTGACGCTGCCAATCCTCGGACAAGCGGTCCCCGGTGACGGTTAAGTGCCAACAGATACGACGCCAGGCAGGGAACCTCGACCCATGGCAGGATCAAAAAGCGCAGGTTGTTAGCGATCAAATGAAGATTGTTTTCTCTGCTTTTCTTACTCCAGCCGATGAATCGATCGCGTGCACCGATATACCATGGTGGCGAACCCCATGCCAAACAGGCGATCGGACGCTCACCGGCGAATGCAACATATTTAAGATGCTCCCCAACGGGTTTTGGGTGTAGCCAAGATAGTGGTGCTCGCTAATCAGCCCATTGAATAGTTTCTCAAAGGCTGTTTTGCGGACTTGTTCAAGTTTGATGGGAAGGAGGCCGCTGACAGAGCACTGAATCGGCGTTTGATCAACTTTAACCCTGCAAGGTTTCTTTCGTTTTGCAAGCGGATTATGCGGAATGAGTTTTCGAGCAGGCAGTTTGATATGGCCTTTGGATTCCAAAATAAGCAGCAGGCTTCGGCAGACCATGTCTTTGAGAACACCGTTGGGCTGCCTCCAATTCCAGGTCCTACAGACTTCTTGAGAAATAAAACGTCTGCTTTTACCAGGATGGCATTCAATGATCGCCCTGATTGTCTCAATATCTTGCATGGAGACCGACCGTCTCCGATATGTCATAATTGATTCCATGCATAAGACCATATCCCATTGAGATTTGGAACGTAATATATTTTTTAAAAAATGCGGAAGCTGTACAAGATCAGGCTGGAAACAATTTTTGTCCGTGAACGGTTACCATTTTCCTTACCAACTAAAACCATTTTATTTTATATAGATTAAAGATAATATTAACTATTTGATAAATATAACTTTTTAATAACTTTTGCAGGATTCCCTACTGCAATACTGTTAGCTGGTATGTCATGGCTGACAACACTTCCAGCCCCAACAATGGTATTATCACCAATATGCACACCTTTCAGAATATAAGAATCTGCACAGATCCAAACATTGTTACCTATAAAAACTGGTTGGGCAATTATGTCATTATCCGTGTGATTGTAACGTCGATTTTCAGATTTAATCGGATGGAAATCATTGTCAGATATAACAACATTTGCACCAAGGAGACAATAAGACCCAATTATAACCGATTGCTTTGCACATATTGCCCCCCCACTTATCCCAACGTGCTCGCCAATTATCAATTCAGCCGCTGGTGATAGTGTTGAAACCACTATGCGGTGGTTAACTCCAATCGCATTTCCGAATGATCGCGACCGAAAAACACACGCTTTGCCTATAACAACTTTACTACCTGCAGCAACTGACAGATGGGGAAATCCATGAAAAATGACTGATGATCCAAGTGTTACACCAGAACATTTTAAAATAAAACAGGTAACAATAGTTATTAAATAATCAAAATAATGATACCATTTACTAGCAACTGCGTTAACTGCACGTATGAGCATGCCGTTGAGACTCCTTATTAATAACGTCATTGTAAATTTCAATTAATTTACTAACATTTTTTTCCGGGCAATGATCTAAACGAGATGTTTTCTTTGCATGTTCAGACAATCTGATTGCCAAATCATCATCCATTAAAATACGAACAATCTGCAATGCCATAACCCGGAAATCTCCCCTTGGAAACAGTAATGCATTCTGCTCGTCATGAACCATTGATTGAACACCACCAGTGAAAGAGGCAACGCAGGGCACGCCGACCGTCAAAGCCTCAAGCAAATTATTAGGGCTGTTCTCAATAAATGAAGGCATGACATAAACATTTGCTTTTAATAGTTCATCAACCACTTCAGCGGCCGTGAGGGTGCCAAGAAAAATAATACTATTACTAATTTTTTCTGTATTAATTAATGAACTTAAATATTTTCCATATCCACCGTCAGGCAATTCACATGATACTCTCATGACAATATCTGGAAAAAAATTTTTGACGATACCCAGTGCCTGAATAATTATATCAAGCCCCTTATAAGTCCTAACGGTAAGTGTAGAATAAATTGTATGTCTTTTCACTTTCTTTAATTCCCAATTTTTTCTATCAAATTCATTCCGCAAAAGTTCTGTTAGGACATAATATTCAGCATCAATGCGCTGCGATCTCACATAACTTTCATCACAAAGCGTACGGCCGGTAAAATATTTGTTACGACTGAATATTTCCTTTTCAATCGAACATCTTTTAAGAAACCTAACATAATCTTTTATTATTGAGGGTGCTTTAAGAATGTCAATTAATGACATACTCCCAAAATAATGATTTTTAATTTCATTAACGATACCCTGCAGGGTAATAAGAACTGGAACACTAGTACGGTTCGCAATTAGCCCATAAAAATTTTCAGTTCCATGAACATTAATAATGTCAGGCTGAAATTCATTTATAATCTCAAGCGACATCTTAAGTTCAGATTCAAATGCAGAAGGAACAGATTTCCTGTAAGCATTTCGACTTGGGAGGATGTAGTATATTCGGTCACCACGTTCAATTTTTGTTAATACATCAATATCATCTGATGCCCACACAATACCAAGAACATTATGGCTATGAAGAGAAATGCTTTCTGCGAGAGCTGTCAACCAGCCACCACGGCATACCAAATTAAGACCTATTTTTTTAATTACAACAGGAAATGGTATATTAACAAACCATAAGATTCTCATTAATTCTCCTATTAATTGATTTCTTGGTACTGATAGAAGTTAAAAAGTATCAAGCACTTTCGTCAAAAAAATCACCGATATGCTTAGTGGTGATTTTCACTATAAGCTGTTTCAAAACTTTAATTTTTGTTAAAGTTCAAAGACGGGTTAAATTTTAACCACAAGAATACATGAAGTATTTCTAGAATTAAAATTTCACCCTGACACCGAAATCTGACAAAAAGGAAGGTTTTGAAATGGCTTTTAATAAAACTACGGTTCTTTATCCAGGGAGGTGGACCCCAAAGGTTGGACAGCCTGACGGGTGGGATAAGCTATAAGAAAAAATAAAAATGTAAAACATGGCAGCGTCAGGCAGCCTCGGCAAACGAACGAGGTAAACCAAAGTAAACCTCATCCGGGGTCTTGTCGTCAAGAGAAGAATGACCTCTTACCAAATTATAGTACTGGATCCACTTGGCAAGCCCCAGCCGGAGCAACTTGCCGTCTTCAAACGAATGAAGGTAAATGAACTGGTGCTTAAGGGTCCACCATAGCCGCTCGACAAAGATATTGTCCTGACAGCGGCCCCGGCCATCCATACTGATGGCCACTTGGTTATCTTTGAGTCCTTGGGTAAATGCATTGCTGGTAAACTGGGCGCCTTGATCTGTGTTAAAAATTTCGGGTGCCCCAAAACGACTCAGCGCCTCTTCCAGGGCATTGACACAAAAGGCTGGTTCCAGTGTATTGGAAACCCGCCAGGATAGAATCTTGCGGCTGTGCCAGTCCATGATCGCCACAAGATACATGAATCCGCGCTCCATGGGAATGTATGGGTGAGTAGCCCGGAGGAGTTTCACCTCCGGGCTCTCTCAGAACCCGGCGTGAACCTCTCGGCTCACCGGGCTCCCATTGTCCCAGTCGACGGCAAGAAGCCCGCTCGCCAGTGGGGAAATAAATACTGGCGGCGTTGTGCAATTCGGCCGAGCCAATGCATGGCCCGACGTTGGTGGCCTCGTAACCTTTTGAATTTCCGCATTGCCCAACGCGCTAATATTCGGTCCAAATGATTCGCGATGGGGCGGAAGGCAGACGGATGAAATTTGCAGTAGTAGTTGATCCATCCGTGAATCTCTGGCCTGAACATATAGGCCAGGTCTTTGATTGATTTATCGCTCTTTAGCTGCAACCGCCAGCCTCGCATGGTCTGTCGGATGGCTTTAGCCGCGGTCCGACTGATTGCCGGTGTGAAATTTACAAACACCCGCCCATAGCGGTCCTTGGAGCGTCTGGGACGAAATGTAAATCCCAGAAAATCAAACTGGATGGTCTCATAGTCCTGCTTCCGGTGGATATCTTTGCAATAGACCACTTTGGTCTTCTCCGGATGCAGTTCAAGACCACACTCATTTAACCGGCTCGAAAGCCTTTTACGCAGGTAATGGGCCTGTTTAAGGCTGCGACAATGAATCAAACCGTCGTCTGCGTATCTGCAGAAAGGAAGCTTGGGGTAATTGATCGCCATCCATCTGTCGAATGCATAGTGCAGAAACAGATTAGCTAGCAAAGGAGAAATGACACCCCCTTGAGGAGTGCCTTTATCCCTGCTGATGATCGTCCCATCCTCTTTTTGCATCGGCGCAGTCAACCAGCGCTCAATGTAAAGCAACACCCACCTGCAGTTAGTGTGAACCCGAACCGCCTTCATCAGAAGCCTATGATCGATATTGTCGAACGATATGCCAACTTAATACCCCTCTCAACAACCCACCTGAAAACAGCCTGACAGAGATCGAAGTCGTTGATCCCACACACCCCCTTTATGGCCGGCGCTTTCCCCTGGCTACTGTGTCCTATCCGCCTAATGGTCCTCGCCAAGCCTATGTAATTTACCAAAAGGATATCATGGCTCGTATTCCTGTGTCTGCAACTAACCTGTCGCCTATACCACCCGTTCTGCCCAAGGCAAAACTCTCAATTGATGCTCTTTGCGAACTGGTCGATCTTGCCCAAAAGTTGCACATTACTGAAAAAAAGGAGGATCGAAATGAACGTTTATAAACGTATGCATTTGTATTCTGGGTGTTTGGTTTCCCCATTTTCATTTCTAGTTTGCAATCATAATGATAATAATGTATTGTCTAAATCATTACTTATTCGGACAATCTATCTATGGGCCGCAAACCTCACATATCTAATATTATCGTTGAAAAAGCAGAAATCTCTGTTCGTAAAACCAACGATGCGCATGAGCTCAGAAAAGCACAAGCGGTTCTTTTACCTGCTCGTTTTAGTCTTGATTTGGTCGCTACTGGAACTGCCATTGGACGCTCCAAAGCCACCGTCTGCCGCCTCCAGGCCGAGTTCCGTGCCGACTGTGCGGGCACTGATGTGGCCCCCAAAAAGCGCGGCGGGCGTAGACGCCAGAATATGTCCCTTAAACAGGAAGCCCGATTGCTTGAACCGTTTTTCCAAAAGGCGCGTGACGGAACGTCTTTTGAGGTTGCCGACATACGCAATGCCTATGAAGCAGCTATTGGCAAGCGCGTTCCGGCGTCCACAATCTATCGGATGTTGGCTCGCCACGGCTGGCAACCCCAACGCACGGCTCGCCGCCTGGAACCAGGCTAAAGGTTACCCGTATGAGCGTTTGGGACCCATCATATGTCTCTGGTTGTCGCCACCTCAATCCGAGTTCGGTTTGGACCACAATGGGCCCAACACTTCGCGATTCTGTCCTTGCCGACCTTGCATCGGTGCTTCTGGAGGTAATTGCTGATGCTGCACTCGGATCTTGTGACCCCAAGCCATCTGTCCCGCAAGGCGGCGATTTACATTCGCCAGTCGACGCCGCATCAAGTCATTTCAAATCAGGAAAGCCAGCGTCTTCAGTACGCTCTTAAGCAGCGCGCCTTTGACCTTGGTTGGCATCAATCAGATGTCCTTATTGTTGACTCCGATCTGGGCACCTCCGGTTCAACCGCACAGGGACGCGATGGGTTCAAAGAGCTTGCGGCAAGTGTATCTCTGGGAAAAGTAGGCATTATTCTATCTACCGAAGTCACCCGCCTGTCGCGCAACTGCTCTGACTGGTATCCCCTTCTGGATGTCTGTGGCTACATGAATTGCCTGATTGCCGACAGAGACGGTATCTATGACCCCGGTTCTCCAAACGGTCGTTTGCTCTTGGGCTTGAAGGGCCAGATGTCTGAAATGGAGCTGCATATGATTCGTTCCCGGCTCACTGCCGGTATCCTCAACAAGGCCAAGCGCGGCGAGTTGGCCCTGACACTACCCGTTGGGCTTGTCAGAGACCAAACCGAAACCGTACGAAAGGATCCGAACGCGGAAGTTCAAGGCCGGATCAAGTTGATTTTTACCTCCTTTCTTGAGCTAAAATCTGCTTCCAAGGTGTTGCGGCGCTTCAATGATCAGCAGTTGAGCACTCCCAGAAAAGATCGTTTCGGGGACACCGTCTGGAAAAATCCTTCCGTTTCGGGCATAATACAAATCCTTAAGAATCCGGCTTATGCAGGTGCTTTTGTCTACGGTCGTACCAGGACCGTCCGTCCACCTGGCCGCCGGCCTATGCAAAAAACATTACCCATAGATCAGTGGAGAGTCCGTGTGAACGACAAGTACCCCGCATATATTTCCTGGGAAACCTACAAGAAAATCCAAAGCATGCTCAAAGACAATTACGCCCAGTATGATCATAACAAGTCCAGAGGCATTCCAAGACCTGGATCGGCTCTGATCCATGGCATTGTTTATTGCGGTGAATGCGGCCACAAAATGGTGGTGCAGTATAAAAACAGCACTCGCTATATCTGCAACTTTCTACGCCGTCAACATGGCTGTTCGGTTTGCCAATATATCCCAGCTGATCCGGTTGACAAAAAAGTGGTTGAGGCTTTTTTTGCTGCTCTGTCTCCGGTAGAGATTGATACCTACTCTCAGGCTATAGAGAAGAAAAAGCAATCTCAGAAGCAAATAGATCGTTCTCACGCTCAGCAGGTAGAACGGTTGCGCTATGAAGAAGCTTTTGTCAAACGCCAGTATATGCAAGTGGATCCTGAAAATCGACTTGTTGCTTCTGAACTTGAAAAGCGATGGGAGACCGCTCTTCGAGAACTAAAAAGAGCAGAAAGGTCTCTTTCGGAACACAAAGTGACACCGGTCATCCCTCTGAAAATTACAGCCGAGCTCAAAGAAGCATTTACCCAAATCGGCAAAAAACTACCTCAAATATGGAGTGCTGGTACACTTTCGCGCACACATAAAAAAGCACTTCTCCGGTGCCTGATTGACAAAGTTATCATTCACCGGGCACGACGTGATCTTATTCACACCCGCATTGTATGGAAAGGCGGCGCTACTAGTTCCTTCGATATTCCAATTACCGTAGGTTCACTTGCCGAGCTGTATAACATTGAACAGATGGAAAAGAAAATAGTACAATTAAGTCAGCAGGGCAAACGCGATGAACAAATTGCCAAAGAACTTTCAGCACAGGGCTTCAGATCACCCATGAGCAATCACTTACTGCCCAGTACTGTCCAAATCATTCGTTTGAAACACGGTATTATGCAAAAACGTAGTCAATCCCATCCACGCCAGATTGCAGGCTATCTTACAGTGCCACAAATCGGAAAGTTCCTTAATATTCCCAATCACTGGATTTATCATCAGATTAATAAAGGAGTCATCCATGCCAAACGAGACCCCAAAACAAGGCTCTATCTCTTTCCGGACAAACCAGACACCCTTGAACAATTTAAAAAACTCAAAGCCGGCATCATTAACAGAGTGGGTTATTGAAGGGGGTATCAACATGGGTGATCGAAAAGCCCCTTGATGTCAAATTCCAGCACCCAGTCGTGCCACCAACAGCGCTTGCGGGTGACCGCGACCGCCTGATGAGCCGATCTGCCTGGTCGGTAACCGTACGAATCATCATGAAAATGCGGTTCGACCGTTGGCTCCAACACGAGCTTTACCACCGCCTGCGCGATGCGATCGGAGACAGTAGGTATTCCAAGGGTCCTTTCTCCACCGGATTTCTTTGGAATCGAAAACGCTCTCACCGGGGGTGGGAAATAACTCCCCGACGACATACGATTCCAGATCCGATACAGGTTATCGCCGAGCGACTCCTCAAATTCACTGAGGGACTGCTCATCCACCCCGCCGGCGCCCCTGTTTGCCTTCACTCGCTTGTATGCTTCCCATACAAGCTGCTTTTGAATTTCAAACGACTTTGCCTGGGTCATCCGTTCCTCCCTTTCCAGGTTGACGAAGACTTCGGCAGGACAACCCGACTCCTTGGCTCCAAGTCCATTACAGACCCTTCAACGCTACTACGAGTCGGTCCGCCCCTGCGCTGTGCATCGGTACTCTGGGCCTTGAGGTTGTTTCTCTTGGCCGGCTCCCTTAACATCACAACGCAGGTTCCTGCAGTTCCGCACAAGAGCCCGAACCGAGCTCGCGCCATCTCTATGCCGGACACCGCCCACCCAGTAAACAGGTTTCCGATGGGCTTATCCCGAAGCAACAAAAAGACCCCGGTTTTGATGTCATCTAAGGCACTTTCGACACTTGAACGATGGTTCACGGGTGTTCGCCTTCTCGGTTCATACCTGACGTGTTTGTCACGCCTTTTCCCTCGACGCTCACGACAAGGGCTTTTGACCGATGCCGCTGAGGGTGGTTTGAGGCCGGCCCCTGCAGGCAGACCTCGGAGGGTCGGGTCCTCCATCTCTCATGCAGCTTCTCACGCATCGCCTATGCTTTGCGCTGCTGCAGCACACTGATATCGGTTGCCCATACCTGGTTCGGTCGGTCGATGGTCAACCCTCGGAGCAGATAGGGATACACCTTGTGCTGGGGATGAGGCTTACTGGTCCTGGGTTTTGGATACACCGCCTCGATTCCCATTAATCGCATTAACCGTTGTATTTTTTTCCGACTGACGATTATGCCTTGGCGCTTCAGTTGGCGCCGGATCGTTCGGCTTCCCGAAGATGGATTTTCAAGGTACAATTCGTCGATCTTTCGCATCAGGTCCAGGTCTTCTTGTTTTATAGGCTTTGGGCGATAATAATAGGACGAACGGTTAACGTTCAATTTCTTACATTGCCGGGAAATGCTCAGCTTCTGATCCGTCGGGTCAATCATTGCTTTACGTTGCCTTGACGTTAGCTGCCGAGCTTGCGTGATAAAAAATCGTTTTCTACTTTCAGTTGACCGATCTGTCGATAAAGTTCGTCGGTCTGGGCTTCTGCCTGTTTTTTGGATTTGTGATTCTTGTCGAAGATGTCGGCAGCACCTTCTAACATCTGCCGTTTCCAACTGGAAACCATGGTGGGGTGGATCCCGAACCGACTGGCCAACTGTGCCGTGGTTTCATCGTTTTGAATAGCGGCCAGAGCAACTTTTGCTTTGAACTGGGGACTGTGTGTCTTGCGTTTGTTACCCATTGTCAGATCCTCCTGATTTATGGTCTGACTTATAGCTTAGCACGTTGTCCAGTTTTTGGGGACCACCGCCACTTTTATCCTGCAGGGTTTCTTTCTATTTGCAAGCGAATTATTTGGAATGACTTTTTGGGCAGGGAGTTTGATATAGCCCTTAGATTCCAAAAGCAGGAGCAGGCTTCGGCAGACCATGTCCTTGAGAACACCGTTGGGCTGCCTCCAATTCCAGGTCCTACAGACTTCTTGCGAAATGAAACGTCTGCTTTTGCCAGGATGGGATTCGATGATCTCCCTGATTGTCTCGATATCTTGCATGGAGACCGATCGTCTCCGATATGTTATGATTGATTCCATTCATGAGGCCATACCCCATTGAGCTGTGGAACGTAAATAATTTATGAAAAAAATCGGGATCTGGCAAAGCTCAGGCGCGAAGCAAAATTTGCCCGTGAACGGTTACAACAAATTTATACAAAAAACCATAGATAGAAGGAATTAAATATTTTCTTTATTATGGATGGATACTCTCAGGATACCAAGCATAGTTTATGATTCAGATCCGAAATCCATATGATTTTACTGGCTAAATTTGGTGCGTTTTTAGTTTTTAGTCCTATATTAGCTGCGGCCATGAGAAACATGATTAGCATGAATGTTTCCGCATAGTAAGGAAACGCCCATCATTACAGACGGGAATCTCGGGAATAAAGATGAAATGCATTTTTCAGTGGTATGTGGAGATATTAATTCTAAGGAATTATTCATTGAAGTACTCCAAGCGACCATTCAATAAATTAATGATACTCTATAGATAATTGGGCCTAAAATGTTGTATAAAACGTTAAGTTCGAATACATAAAATGTGGTGGGTGGATAGGGGATCAGAGCTTAAATATCCCTTATCATACCTATTGGCCACTTCCAAAAGCGGAATGTTGACAACCCATTAGAGTCTCAGATGGATTCCTTTCTGACTCTGTTCATAAGTTCGGATCGCACACTATACTTAACTATCCCTGATCGTTCAAGGATTAGATAATAAAATATGAATCCGCCACAGAATCCCCCTCCTAATAGAATCAGGTTTATAAAGGCTATATCATCAGTGAGTAAATACTTGAAAAGTTCTAAGAAAGGCAGATAAACCGCAACAGCCATTAGTATAAATAGCATACGGTCCACAATCCAAAATCTAAAAGCCGATGCCTTTATCAGCACTGTAGTAATATATAGCCCGGTTACTACACCCACAGTTTCAAATAGAATCAAGTTGACACCCGAACCTTTCAAACCCATCCTTCCAAGCATGACAGGTAGTGCGATAACGACAACCGCAGCCTGAACAAGCGCGTTGATTGCGATCAGTCGTGATTTTCCAAGACCTAATGCGAAATTGGTCGGAATCATTGTAGTCGTGGAAAGATAATAGCCGACAGTGAGCAATACCATCAGAGTCCAGCAGCTATCAGCCATTTCAGTGCCTATCCAAATTTTGAGGATATACCATGAGAACATGGACAAGAAAACATAAAAAGGAGCGCTCACCGTGCTCAGCATCTTGTTAGCCTTTAGATAATCTCTTCTGACCGTCTCGACTTCCCCCAATGAACTGATCCTGCTAACATAAGGGAACAGCACATTAGTGGCGCTTGCCAACAGGTTGTTCACAGCTGAGACAATCTTGGTAGAGATGTTAAAGTAGGCGATACCGTTGGGCCCGATATATTTTCCGATTAGCAATTGGGGTAATGCACTCAATGCCAAGCGGTTTAGTCGCCCGACAACAATCCATGAACCGAATCTAAAAATATCAGCGAATGCTTCCTGGTGAAATTTCATCGAAAAAGCATACCATTTTTTATACATCGATAAAGCAATCACAATAATCAAGAAAAAAGAATTCATAAAAAAACGAATAATCAGAAGGGAAGACAGGCCATAACCCAACCAGACTGCCAGAGCCGAAATCATGGTGGTGACAAAATTGTTAATTATGAAAAACATGCTACACAGGTCATAACGTTCCAGCCCTTTCATTAGACCGTTGAAAACATTGTACAACATAACTACAACGATATTCAGCAGGGCCCAGTTCAAGGCTCTTAGCCCTTCCCGCAAATATTGAATCTGATCCTTTAAAATAAAATTGATTAACCCTGTTTTGAAGAAAAAAATACCAGTAGCGATCGTGGCACTCATAATCAGCTGAATCATCAATGCCATAGTGATAACACCAGAAAGCCTATCCTTCTGTCCGCGGGCATTACAGGAAGCCGCAAGATGCACTACCGCCGGTTCTACACCCATCTGTAATATTGTCATCCAGCCCAGCAATTGAACGATGAAGCTGTAAAGCCCATAACCTCCGACAGTTAAATGGGAAATATAGAGAGGAACAAAAAGAAGGTTTAATATAATGGTTACAATCTGCGCAACAGTATTGTAATATGCATTCTTTAACAGGGAACTCATATTCTCATACCCGACAATATTCTATTAGTGAAACTTCTCTCAACCACTTCCAAAACAACTACCGGAAAAAACAAAAAAAACACAGTGAAAAAAGACACACTGGTAACATTGCACAAGGCAAAAAACAAGTTATGGACACTATTGCAAATTACAGCAACAGCCATACTGTTATAATGTGCATTATCTTTTGTCCGCTTATAGAATCGCATAAGTTTTCTGGAAAACAATAGCAGTCCTATAATTCCAAGCCCAAGCCCAATATAGCCATAAAAATAAATCCATTCCAGGATCAGATTATGTGGCACAATAGAGTGAACCATAGTATATCGGTTTATACCACCCTGATTAAACTTAACTTTTGTATCGAATCGGGTAGGTCTCTCACCGAAAGGTGTCCCCAAAGAAGGATACTCTTTCGCAATTTTCAAGGTCATAAAAATGTTGTTATACCGTCCTTGGTATGTTTCCTGCTTTGTGTCAAAAGTCGTTGAAGCACGCTCTACCAACTGGGTCCCAATATGAGGTGTGACAATGAAAACAACAACTGCTCCTAAAAGAATGAAAAACAGTCCAGCGAATATTTCCTTGATGCCTTTTCTTCTTTCAATGAAAAACATTACAAACAAACCGAGCATAATGGCGATAAACCCACTTCGATGCCCAACCATTAAATATATTAGCAATATTAGTATCTTTAGAATAATTGTAGCAATTTTTTTTATTTTAAGATAATCTTTTGCACACACTATCATGAAATAAGCACTGCCAGTAAGAGTAATGAAATTCCCGCTCAAAATGTGCAGGCGATATCCATTCACTAAAAAATAAAAAATATGCATGCAGAAAATATATACACAAAAAAATACAAGTGATTTTATAGTTTTCCTAAGGTCTGAATCATGTTTAACCACCGCACTGAAAGAAAGCAGGAACAAATACCCAGCCATGTATTCAAGTAAGATCCTGATAGTAGATGTCGTGATTGAGTTTTGAATAAAAAACTTGAATAAACCAAACAAAATTATAACACTAAAAAACCAATCGGAAGACAACTTAATACTTCTTGTTTTTATTCCAGTCAACCTGTCAAGGAACCAGATCGCTGCCATCCAGACCAGGCAAACGTCCGACAAATAAATATCAATCGAACCTATTGGGATTGAAAAGTCATTTTCAACTTTACCATTAGAAAAACAGAGGGGCGAATAAATAACCATCAATGAGGCAATAAATAGATAAAAACTGTAGATTCTTGGAATCATAATTTATTACTTGGAATCATAATTTATTAATTATACTGCGAAAGGCGATAAAATACGATAATTTTTACCGATGTTAATTTAAAGCCGGACAAGTGGCATTTTATTTTTCATACTACCCTGGACGCATTGAACCTTCAATGACCAGGGGGAAACCAATGATAAGGGAATAATGGGGACGTCCATGCTTTTATGCGTTTCCCATAATGGTTGGAGGGACAGCGGGACGTCGTCTCATTGTTGCGCTGTCCACAGTGAAATCCATGATTGCTGTTGACATTCATTGTTTTTATCTCTCGCCCGCTTCGCTCGAGGGCACAGAGGCGCGGAGGGGGGTTTGATTTCTGAGAGGGAAATCAAACGAAAAAGGTTTTTTGTCTTTTTTAAAAAAATCAACTGAATATCTTTGCCCTCTCTGTGAGCTCTGTGGCTCTGTGAGAGATCAGCTATTATTGGTTTACGATCCGGGTGGGCAGCGGGACGTTGTTTCGTGGTTGCGCTGTCCACAGTGGAATCCATAATTACTGTTGAGGTCCATTCTATTTGGCTCTCGCCCGCTTCGCTCGAGGGCACAGAGGCTCGGAGGGGGGGGGTGATTTCGCCTAACTTGAGCGTTTCTAATTTTGGTAACATTGAAATTTTACATATCGGCAACGGCTTACGCGCTTACCACCTTCCAAAATTTTAAACCCTTTCGGGATTGCCGATCTCACCGCATCTACGGCGTCTGATGGCTTATCGCATAGCCGACTATAGCGAAAAGCCATCTCCCTTGTACCTGCGGCAAGCTCGACAATCGCTCAATTTCGTTTTTGAGAGGGAAATCAATGTGGAAAAGGCAGCAACCTTTCTTCCTCGGATATAGCTCCGCTTCCTGGATTCCGAGTCCAGTTCCCATGACTTGAAAACGGATTTTACCTGTATACTAACCGCTTACAAGCGTTAAGACGTTCTTTTTGAGCCTGATTGGGTAAGCAGCGTGAGGCGGAGTGATAATGCAAGCAAGGAAGGGCAAGTGGTGGCCAATGGTATGAACGATACCCGAATTGAATTGAATACCAGGAATATTTTCCGTAAATTGGCAGCCATCTGGACCGAACTCGCGCATTTTCAGCCGATTCATCATTTACCGAACAAGCTCTAATAGATATTTTCGAAGGATTATCAATCAGCTAACGGCAAACTACTTGCGATTCATTCATCGTGTTACCCACATCGACAAAATGAATCGTTTCTTGAGAAGCAAAAGACGTACCGAGGCAGCGGCCAATTAGCTAACACGTTAATAAAAAAAGTCAATCTTTTTTTATTGTATCGACATAACCGTAGAAATCTTAACCCATGTGCCATCATTGATTACATTTTTTTCATTTTTTGGGAAAAAGTGTACTTTTTTTCATACATATGTGCATGAAGCGACTAATGATTACGAATAATGATGCATAGGGGAAACTCGGGGACGTCCTTAAATATCTAACCAATTTTTCTTATATTATTTGATTTGTTATCTTTTCTTTTCCCTTTGCGCCTTTGCGTCGCTGCGTGAAACCCATTGATTCTCTCGCCCGCTTCGCTCGAGGGCACAGAGGCGCGGAGGGGGGTTTGATTTCTGAGAGGGAAATCAAACAGGGAAAAGGGGTTCGGTACTTGGTTTGGACGGGGTCCGGGGACGGGCCAAGCCAACCAGCTGCAATTAATGTAAAAAGGATGAAAAAGGGTGTCTATTTGGGGGCTATTTGGCGATTTTCAGCCCCAAAAATCGCATTATAGGCCGATTGTCTCTCCCGCAGTTATTAGTGAATTGAGGGAACTTAGGGACGTCCTTAAATATCTAACCAACTATCATAGGCTATAATTTCAGAGGGGGTGATGCGGGGACGGAGATGAAATTATGCGTTATTGTCCCACATCCGACTCTATCCACATCCACAGATCAGTCTTCGGCAGTAGCTTCGCTCTGACAAGTTTACGCGGATTTCTTTTTTTAAGACGTTAGTCGTAAGGCGATAGTCGAGAGGGCGATAGCAAAAGACGGAAAACGGTTATCGGTTAGCCGTGATCGGGAAAAACCATCCACAGATTATTCTTTCAAGACGTAAGGCGTCAGTGCGAGAGTCGTTAAGGTAAAACAGTGACGAATTGTTTATTGCGCTTACGCCAGATTGCACAAATTTACGCTGATTGATTATATCGATTCTTATAGATTTTCGAATGCTTGACAGGCGATTAAAATGTAATTACAGTATATACATCATCCATACGATAGAAGGAGCTGATGCCATGGAAAATAATATACGATATAGAGACACAAAGCTGGTCCCTATTGGCAACTCAAGGGGCATTCGTATCCCCAAAACTCTCCTCCAAAAATATGGTTTAAGAAATCCACTTATAATTGAAGAAACGGACAGGGGACTTCTACTCCGGAACAAAGAAGAAAAAAACAAGCTGTCTTGGGAAGAAACATACAAAGCCATGGCAAATGAAAAGGAAAACTGGGACGATTTTGATACAACGGTTCCTGATGGTTTGGAGGATGACGATTTTGATTATTAAAAGGTACGAAATTTATTTCGCAGACCTCAACCCAACGATTGGAAGCGAAATAAAAAAAGTACGCCCTGTTGTCGTCATTAGCCAGAATCAAATGAACAAATACCTGGAAACAGTTGTTATATGTCCCTTGACTTCAAGCTTGCACCCCCTTTGGAGGAGCCGGATACAAATTAATTGCGCCAAAAAGATCGCCGAAATCGCTGTTGACCAAATTCGTACAATCAGTAAAAAAAGATTGAAAAAAAAGATTGATCAGCTATCCGATAGCAAAGCCGCCCAATTGAGGAAGCTAATAACCGATATGTACGGTGAATAAAAGCTTCAAACATATTCAAGCATAAGGGTAGTTGGGGTAGTTGGGGACGTCCCTTAATAACTAAACAACAATATGGCGTACGGGATTTTGTGCGTTACTGTCCCACATCCGTTTTAATTTACTCATCCCTATCCACAGATCAGTCTTCGGCAGTAGCTTCGCCCTGACAAGTTTACGCGGATTTCTTTTTTTTAAGACGTTAGTCGTAAGGCGATAGAGCGTTGGCAACAGGCGTTAAACGGTGATCGGAAAAAAACCATCCACGGATTACAATGAATGAAAGGAGTTAATAATGCGCATTTTGTTTTCTAATAGTTGGTCATGCTGCAAGTCTTCAGAGTATAGGATGCTACATCCACGTTTTATCGCTGCTGCGATTATCATACTATCCCAATAAGAAAATAGATATTTTTCTCTGATGTTCCAAGTATCCCATACCAAACTAATATCTATTAAGACTACAATCGAACCCTCGACGATTTCTCTGATAGCTTGTTGGATGGCAGGATTAGGTATCTTATGTTTTATTAGAACACTTGAGAATTCATTCAACACCTGAACACTGGTGATCGGGTGATCATCGGTTTGGCGAATAAGATTGACCGCGATATCTCTTTTCCGCTTATTTTCTTCATCTTCAAGCTTCGCATAAACCCAAATATTTATATCAAAAAAGACCTTATCTTTCATGAATCTGGTCCCGGGAAAGTCGTCTTACCCGATCAACTTTTATTGGACTAGAAATGAAACGAAATAGAGGATTCTCATTACTTTCAACAAAAAAATCCGATCGAACCTTATGTTTTTCCTTTAAAAACTCATAAAAATCAATGAGTTCAGTTCTTGCATACTCCGGCAAATCTGACATATTAATTATAACATTCGATTTTTCCATTGCATCTACCTACATTACGTATTTTTCTTTATTGATACTATTTGATTTATAGTTTGATGTCAATAAGTCAAGAGAACAATGGGGACGTCCATGCTTTCATGCGTTTCCCATAATGGTTGGAGGGACAGCGGGACGTCGTCTCATTGTTACGCTGTCCACAGTGGAATCCATGATTGCTGTTGACATTCATTGTTTTTATCTCTCGCCCGCTTCGCTCGAGGGCACAGAGGCTCAGAGGTGGGTTTGATTTCGCCTAACTTGAGCGTTTCTAATTTTGGTAACATTGAAATTTTACATATCGGCAACGGCTTACGCGCTTACCACCTTCCAAAATTTGAAACCCTATCGGGATTGCCGATCTCACCGCATCTACGGCGTCTGATAGCTTACCGCATAGGCGACTATAGCGAAAAGCCATCTTCCTTGTACCTGCGGCAAGCTCGACAATCGCTCAATTTCGTTTCTGAGACGGAAATCAAACGAAAAAGGTTTTTTGTCTTTTTTTAAAAAACCAACTGAATATCTTTGCCCTCTCTGTGGGCTCTGTAACTCTGTGAGAGATCAGCTTTTATTGGTTTAGGGAAACTCGGGGACGGGAATGATTTTATACGTTTTTATCCCAAAGACATAATTACAACTAAAACGGTAATGTAGAATCCAGAATTCAGAAAGAGAACAAAGTAACTTGAGAGTCCAAAGTTCTTAGACAGCATATGAGCAAAATAGATTATGAGAATCCATTTTCAATTAAAACTTTTATGATTTCTTTAGGTGACAACAGGCTACGCATGAATTACATCATTACCTAATAGGGCAACGCCTATTTCATGATATTCACTGTCATTCATATCTTCAAAATATAACGCCACGGCCTCTTTTAGAGCGTCAATCGCATCCTCGATCGTATCACCAAAACTGGATACATCAACATTCAAACATTGCGAAACATAATATTCGCCATCCTTATAAACTACATATTTTATATTCTTCATTTTTTACTGGCCTGATATCAAGGATTATTTCCGATCCCAATTTGATCTCATCAATAAATTGTGCCACGGTTTTTGTATTTACTGATAATTGGCGTTGCATTTACAACGATATATTTAGGAGCCATTCAATATTTTTCCTAAATGCTTCGCATCCTGACTAATTTCCTTTAGCTCTTCGGCGGAAAAATCGAAGATTGGTTCTCCATAGAATTTAAGCAAATCTATAAACTCAATACGCGTAATTCCAGCAAGATCAGCCGCCTTACCTAAAGAAAGGATTTGCTTTTTATAATATCGGATTGCAGCTTGCCTTCTTATATCCCCTTCTACCTCTTCGAGACGCTTGTGAAGGATTATAGGTAACTCGCGGGGAAACTTCATTTTAATTTCATAGGATTGCATGCAATTGCCTTTTTCTTAGTTCCTTTTCCTTATTGCCATAAATATCCAGCAAATATTGCAATGTGTCAAGTTTGATGGCCTATTATTTGGGGAATAATAGGGACGTCCATGCTTTCATGCGTTCCCCATAATCGTTGGAGGGGCAACGGAACGTTGTTTCGTTGTTACGCTGTCCACAGTGAAATCCATGATTGCTGTTGACGTTCATTTTCTTTGGCTCTCGCCCGCTTCGCTCGAGGGCACGGAGGCACGGAGGTGGGTTTGATTTCTGAGAGGGAAATCAAACAAAAACAACAGAGGTTACAGGCTATTCAAGACTATTGTTCCTTTAAAAAATCTTCAATGGTGAGTCCAATATCCTTTAGTATCTGTCGCAACAAAATCGGTGATATATCTTTCCCAACATGCACAGGGACGGTAGTTGATCTGCTATCATTGTGACGAAACTGTTTGTGGGAGCCTCGTTGGCGGACCTCAACAAATCCAAGTTTCTCAAGAATTTTAATTACCTGCCTTGACTTGAGAACAGGGATGTTACCCATGATTATGCCACTTCCACCAGTTGGGTACCAATGAACTCACTATCCAATCTTGGATCTCCATCTTCAAGGAGCATCTCTACAACTTCCTTCAAATTTCGGTTAAGTTGATCAAGTGTCTCGGCTTGAGAGTGGGCGCCAGGAAAACCGGGTATATAACCTACATATAAATCCGTTTCAGGGCATTTTTCGATAATGGCAGTGTATTTTTTCATAACGCCCCCTATCCTAAATTATCTTTTCAGAAGCTAATGCTGTTTTTCCTTTAAATATACTCCGATTGGCCATAAGTTTCAATTTTCGTTGTCGTCGTCCAGCAAAACTCGGCAAACTGAAATCCATGATTACTGTTGACGTTCATTTTATTTGGCTCTCGCCCGCTTCGCTCAAGTGCAAAGAGGCACTGAGATGGGTTTGATTTCACCTAACTTGAGCGTTTCTAATTTTGGTGACATTGAAATTTTACATATCGGCAACGGCTTACGCGCTTACCACCTTCCAAAATTTGAAACCCTATCGGGATTGCCGAGGGTCCAGGGACGGGGGGTCCGGGGACGGGCCAAGCCAACCAGCTGCAATTAATGTAAAAAGGATGAAAAAGGGTGTCTATTTGGGGGCTATTTGGCGATTTTCAGCCCCAAAAATCGCATTATAGGCCGATTGTCTCTCTCGCAGTTATTAGTGAATTGAGGGAACTTAGGGACGTCCTTAAATATCTAACCAATTTTTCTTATATTATTTGATTTGTTAGCTTTTCTTTTCCCTTTGCGCCTTTGCGTCGCTGCGTGAAACCCATTGATTCTCTCGCCCGCTTCGCTCGAGGGCACAGAGGCGCGGAGGGGGGTTTGATTTCTGAGAGGGAAATCAAACAGGGAAAAGGGGTTCGGTACTTGGTTTAATTGATTGATATCATTAGGATTATAACACAAAGGCCATTATATATCCGCCTTTTCAATTCCAAGTTGTTTGAGAATGATTTTCGTTAGTGTGTCTGCGATCTCTTTATAACGCGGGATTGGCGCACGCTTTCCGTTCTTTTTATTGATGTATATATCGTGACGATTTCCATGTCTTAATAACTCGCATCCAAGTCCATTTATTTTAGGTATAAACTCAACGCGTTTCAATGGTCATTTCCTTGACCTTGTAACCCGACGGCAAATTCTCGAAGTCAGTTTCTTCCATCAGGTTTAACGCTTCCTGTATATTCGTTTCTAGTTCACTCAATGTCATTCCCTGGGAAAACACATCGCTTCTTTCCCTTAGCCGCCCAACGAGCCATTTTCCATCTTGCCAATATATCAGCGTATATTTTTTCATCCTCGGGCCTCTTTGCAAACGGTTATCAATCGATTGGTAGAATAATGGGAGAACAATGGGGACGTCCATGCTTTCATGCGTTTTCCCAAACCGCTTTTAGATATTGACCCAACTTTATTCAAGAGGTGCGATCTTCCCCAAGGGCTGCAAGCGTTTTGCCGCTTCCCAGAATTCTTTAAGTTTTTCCTGATTGATAGACGCCCATTCCATTGTCAGCCCCAACGCTCTTGGGGGCAGTTTGCCCTCTATTAAGAAAAAACATCCCATTTGTAAGAATTCAGCGCTTAATATGGAAATTCAGACACTTTTATTTGGACTAATGCAGAATACAGAATTCAGAAAGAGAATAAAATAAGCTCAAAGGTCAAAAAATCATACATGCCAATTCTCTATTTTCAAATTTCCTTTCGCCATAAATTTGATGGCGTCCACCCGAAAGCGGTCCGTAAAAACCCAGTTTCCGAAATTTGCGGATCAACTTCTTTCTTGTGATAGGCATAGCATTTCAAGCATTGGCAACTTCTCGAATTTCAATTTTCAATCCATTGACGGTTGGAATGGGATCGTTGTCTCTCAACTTGAGAATCAGCCACTCTTCCAGCACTTCTATCAATTCCTTGCGACAGGCTTCAACAGAGGCACCATTGGCCCAAACACCATTAAAACCTGGAATTTCAGCGAACCAGGTGTCGTCCTCCATTTTTTTGTAATTGGCATTTTTATTGCATTTTGACAATATTCGATAATCATCTGTATCGGACTCCAATTTATATTGATGCCAGGATATTAGAGCATTTTTTTATATTTTAGAGTAAAATAAATTCAATGTCAAACCTCGGCGATGGGTAAAAGGTTCCGGGGACGGGCCAGGCCAACCAGCTGCAATTAATGTAAAAAGGCTGAAAAAGTGGTCTATTTGGGGGCTATTTTGCATTGAATTGGGGTTGCACCAAGCTATCATACTGAAATTTAATTATTTAAATCCCAAATAGTGCTGTTATTTACATCAATATCGCACTTTTCGGCATCGAAATGAGCATTATATGGCATTCAATCGTTTATGATTTTTATCTCTCGCCCGCTTCGCTCGAGGGCACAGAGGCTCTGAGGTGGGTTTGATTTCGCCTAACTTGAGCGTTTCTAATTTTGGTGACATTGAAATTTTACATAGCGGCAACGGGTTACGCGATTACCACCTTCCAAAATTTGAAACCCTATCGGGATTGCCGATCTCACCGCATCTACGGCGTCTGATGGCTTACCGCATAGGCGACTATAGCGAAAAGCCATCTTACTTGTACCTCCGGCAAGCTCGACAATCGCTCAATTTCGTTTTTGAGAGGGAAATCAAACGAAAAAGGATTATTGTCTTTTTTTAAAAAACCAACTGAAGATCTTTGCCCTCTCTGTGAGCTCTGTGGCTCTGTGAGAGAGCAGCTATCTTGAAAGGGGAAACAGCGGGACGTTGTTTCGTGGTTGCGCTGTCTTTAGTGAAATCCATAGTTACTGTTGAGGTTCATTCTATTTGGCTCTCTCCCGCTTCGCTCGAGGGTGCCAGGTATGAATAAAATTGAAAAGTTGAACCGATGCTATTCAATATGTTATAGTTAAAAGTGCAATGATATTTACGAAACACTTTTTGGCCATGCTGATAGAACGACAGATTGAACGGGATTGGGTCAAGGCTACTATCCACTGCCCTGATATGATTGAAGATCGTGAAGACGGCACAAGACATTATCTTAAAAAAATTAAACATCGCGAAGGCCGATGGTTACGGGTTGTGGTAAACCATTCAGCCAACCCGAATAAAGCAGTCACTGTTTTCTTTGACCGTAGGATGAGGAAAATAAAAAATGAGAATCAGAGTCGATAAAGAAAACGATACTTTATATTTCCGCATTGATGAAAAACGTATTGTTGAATCTGAAGAGCTCCAGCCAGGTGTCATATTGGATTACGATGATCAAAACCGGGTCGTTGGGATTGAAATTTTAGGTATTTCTAAACGGATCTCACCTGAGGAACTTTCCTCAATTCATTTCCAGGCAGCCTAATATCTAAAGCATAGCACTGAGCCAGGAGGTCGGGGGTCGGACCACGTAATATCTTAAATAATCAATAAGATGAGGCAAAAAAGTGCCCCGAAATGAGGCTTAGAACCCCCATTTTGCCCTCAAAAAAGGCCTTCTAAGAAAAAACATCCCATTTGTAAGAATTCAGCGCTTCATATGGAAATTCAGACACTTTTATTTGGACTGCGGGACGTTGTTTCGTGGTTGCGCTGTCCACAGTGGAATCCATGATTGCTGTTGAAGTCCATTTTATTTGGTTCTCGCCCGCTTCGCTCGAGGGCACAGAGGCTCGGAGGGGGGTTTGATTTCTGAGAGGGAAATCAAACGAAAAAGGTTTTTTGTCTTTTTTAAAAAAACCAACTGAATATCTTTGCCCTCTCTGTGAGCTCTGTGGCTCTGTGAGAGATCAGCTATTATTGGTTTACGATCCGGGTGGGCAGCGGGACGTTGTTTCGTGGTTGCGCTGTCCACAGTGAAATCCATGATTGCTGTTGACGTTCATTGTTTTTATCTCTCGCCCGCTTCGCTCGAGGGCACAGAGGCGCGGAGGGGGGGTTGATTTCTGAGAGGGAAATCAAACGAAAAAGGTTTTTTGTCTTTTTTAAAAAAATCAACTGAATATCTTTGCCCTCTCTGTGAGCTCTGTGGCTCTGTGAGAGATCAGCTATTATTGGTTTACGATCCGGGTGGGCAGCGGGACGTTGTTTCGTGGTTGCGCTGTCCACAGTGGAATCCATAATTACTGTTGAGGTCCATTCTATTTGGCTCTCGCCCGCTTCGCTCGAGGGCACAGAGGCACTGAGATGGGTTTGATTTCGCCTAACTTGAGCGTTTCTAATTTTGGTAACATTGAAATTTTACATATCGGCAACGGCTTACGCGCTTACCACCTTCCAAAATTTGAAACCCTTTCGGGATTGCCGATCTCACCGCATCTACGGCGTCTGATGGCTTATCGCATAGCCGACTATAGCGAAAAGCCATCTCCCTTGTACCTGCGACAAGCTCGACAATCGCTCAATTTCGTTTTTGAGAGGGAAATCAAAGTGGAAAAGGCAGCAACCTTTCTTCCTCGGATATAGCTCCGCTTCCTGGATTCCGAGTCCAGTTCCCATGACTTGAAAACGGATTTTACCTGTATACTAACCGCTTACAAGCGTTAAGACGTTCTTTTTGAGCCTGATTGGGTAAGCAGCGTGAGGCGGAGTGATAATGCAAGCAAGGAAGGGCAAGTGGTGGCCAATGGTATGAACGATACCCGAATTGAATTGAATACCAGGAATATTTTCCGTAAATTGGCAGCCATCTGGACCGAACTCACGCATTTTCAACCGATTCATCATTTACCGAACAAGCTCTAATAGATATTTTCGAAGGATTATCAATCAGCTAACGGCAAACTACTTGCGATTCATTCATCGTGTTCCCCACATCGACAAAATGAATCGTTTCTTGAGAAGCAAAAGACGTACCGAGACAGCGGCCAATTAGCTAACACGTTAATAAAAAAAGTCAATCTTTTTTTATTGTATCGACATAACCGTTGAAATCTTAACCCATGTGCCATCATTGATTACATTTTTTTCATTTTTTGGGAAAAAGTGTACTTTTTTTCATATATATGTGCATGAAGCGACTAATGATTACGAATAATGATGCATAGGAAAAGTTGGGGGCGTCCTTAAATATCTAAGGGGATACGGGTGATACGGTGATGACTTTATGCGTTTCCCAAAATCGTTGAGATCGTTGGGTTCGGCGGGGTCGCGGGGTCGAACCAAGCTGAACGCCCGATTGCCAATGGTTCAGGTCTAAAATAGGGCCGTTTTTCTGTCTTAAATCGATGTTTACGGGGCCAAAAAGGACCGCTTAAGAAAAATTAGAAACATTCTATAACCCTTATGTCAACAAAATATTGAGAAATGAGGGTCGCCAAGCTATCACATTGTAATCAAAACACTTTCATTAATAAAACCATGTGTCTACAGTGCCTATTTCGACTTTTTTGACCCCGAAAAAGTGATTATATGGGATTGAAAAGACCAAGACCATTTATGCCTATTTTTGTTAAGCCTTTTTCATCATTTTTAGGATATGCTTTGCTAAATACTCCTTGATTTCCTTATGCCGAGGAATCGGCTGGGATATCTTTGTATCGGGATTGTGGTACCAGTCATTTTTCCCGCCATGCCGTAATAAAAAACATCCCATTTGCTCCAATTCTTTTATCAAATCTTTTCGTTTCATGCGACTTCAAGTTCATCAACCCTTCGAACGCTAGGGATCTTACCTGACTGGAGTTCTATGTAAATATCTTTCAAATTTTCCCTAAGTTCATCCAGGGATTCACCTTGAGTCATATAGTCCGGAAATTCCTCAAGATATCCGAGCCAGAATTCTTCATCTTTCCAATAAACGTATTTAGTTTTTTTCATAACCGATCTCCCTTTATTATAGGGGGGCAACGGGAGATTGTTCCGTTGTTGCGCTAACTACAGTGAAATCCATAAATACTGTTGAGGTCCATTTTCTTTGGATCGCGCCCGCTTCGCTCAAGGGAAAATCGGGGACGAAAATCGGGGACGGTGATGATTTTATGCGTTTCCCGATCCGATTTCAGTCCGAATCGTTGAGATTATGGGGCAGAGCCATACAGTTTTAAGTATGGATCAAGCCTGACGGATTCGTAAAAAGTCGTAATTCTCATCTTTTCGTTATTCCGACGCAGGCTGGAATACTGTCATTTCAATAAGTCCTGGATGCCGGATCAAGTCCGGCATGACGAGAGCGGGACTTTTTACGAGTTCATCAAGCCTGGTATCAAGTTAAAATGCTTATCTTTGGTAAAAATTTTATAGGCATGTTGAAAAGCTATTGCAGCTATCCATATGTCATTTGTTGGAATGGGTGCCTGAATAAGAATTTTCAAGGCTGACGGAAAGCCTCTTCTGAAAGAAAAATATGATTTATGAAATTATGAGAAGTATTTTATAATATCCATGCGTTGGTGGAGAACGCCGATAATATCTATTTCTTTTTTACGGATGAGATAAAAAATCACATGTGATTCATGGGGGAAGCTGTAATAACCTTCTTTCACATCCATCCTGTGCCGTCCAACGTATGGATTATTGGACAGCGTCTTAAAGCACTCAACAAATAGCTCCAAGGTATGCGTCTCGTTTCTTCCTTCCCCACCTTTTCATTGTGTAACGGCCTATATTTTTAAGATCTTTCTGCGCACGCGGTGTAACCCTATAGGCAAAGGCACTTGTCATTCCATATCCAGTTCTTTGATAAGCCTGCTTATGGAAAAATTTTTTATATATTCTTCATTTTTAGCCTGTTTTTCGCCCTCTGCCAAATGCAACCGCAAAGCTGCGAGTTTATCGTTTCGTTCTTCCATGTGTCGTAAAGCATCACGAACAACCTCGCTTGCAGAACCGTAACGACCGCTTTTTGCTTTTTCTTCCAACATCTTCCGCAACGCAACTCGCCATTGAAGAGGCCC
This sequence comes from uncultured Desulfosarcina sp., assembly GCA_963674765.1. Lineage (GTDB taxonomy): Bacteria > Desulfobacterota > Desulfobacteria > Desulfobacterales > Desulfosarcinaceae > Desulfosarcina. The sequence continues at coordinate 7,328,432 of OY771548.1, forward strand.
GACCTCAAAATCAGCCCAGCTTTTCCAGCAGTTAAGCACGCTGTATGGCGGACGCTTCGCTGTCGTTGGAAAATTAGCCGTGGTAATGGGGTTAATCGGCACCTTCCGATTGACGAGGCCCAATTTGATCCCTACTTCCTGAATGGCAACGGCAAAATCGTACCAACTCGTCACGCCGGCATCCGACCAGTGGTAGATTCCCTTCAACTCCTTTTTTTCCACCACTGCCCATATGGCCCTGGCCAGTGTCGAGGCCCATGTGGGTCGTGTTGCATACAATAAGCCCTTTGGCTCAGGCCGCTTGCCTGCCACTGCTCAATATGAGTTTGCCAAAATTTTCGTCTTTGCTGGGAATCGAATGAATCGTAATCTTCCGGCATGATATCTTCTCCTTTCTTTGGAGACGAATATTGCCATGCCTGGACGATCTTGTGAAGATGGGGTTTATTGACCGCTTACATTCTTTATGCCAAGCTTTGGTGTGAATTATTGCGCGTTGCATGGAAGGTCCTCAGTTAGGTCCAATTTTCAATTTGCAGACCTTCGATACGTTCAAATTCCTGGACATTGTTTGTCACTAATTTCAGTCCGCGAGACCTGGCATGGCCGGCAATCATCATGTCATAGGGTCCTATTGGCTTGCCCAAACTGTATAGCGCAGCCCTTATCTGTCCGAAATGATATGCCGCCGATTCGTCAAAGGGCAGCATGTCCAATCGAGCCACCATGGATTCGATATCTGCCAAGTTTCGCTCCACCTGTTGCGAATGTTCCGCGCCAAACACCAACTCTCCTAACGTCACAGTTGAAATGGCCATTTGCCCATGGTGTTTTTGGAAATGTTGTTTAACCGTTAGAGGGCGATTTTTCATCGTATAGATGACAATGTTGGTATCCAGCATATATTTGAGCATCAAAAGGTTTCCCGAACTTGGTCTTCCGGTTGCTTCCGCGACTCCATAAAATCGTTTGACACTCCAGGACTGTCAAACCATTCATCCCAGGCTTGCCCTGACGGTAGGATGATGCGCTTGTTTCCGATAGCTATAATTTCCACATCCTTTACCAATTCTGAAAAAGCGACTTCCTTGGGCAGGCGAACGGCCTGACTCCGATTGCTTTTAAAAAGCTTGGTTTTTACGCATCCCACAACTGAACCTCCAATCACCGGTAATTACTTGTGTAAAGAGTGTAATATGACCGCCAGGATATGTCAATGGGATATACCACCAGGAAATAAACTTGGAAAACTCGGGGACGGTGATGATTTCATGCGTTTCTGTCCCAAAGACAAAATTACAAATAAAACGGTAAAGCAGAATCCATAATTCAAAATTCAGAAAGATGATAGAATAAGCTCAAAGGTCAAAAAATCATACATGCCAATTCTCTATTTTCAAATCCGAAAAGCCTTCATAATCAGCGGTGTTTCTTGTTACCAATATTAACCGATTAACTTTGGCGATTGCGGCAATCTGACCATCTACAAAAGCAGGTTGTCGTCCAACCTTGGTTAGTGTTGCTTGCTGTTTAGCATGCCATCCCGCTGCCGCCTCATCATAAGGAATGATCTCTAAGGTCGATTTTACGACATCTGATAGAAACGATTCAATCATCGAACGCTTTCTGGAGATAGGAAGTCGAAGGCACCCGAATTTCAGTTCGTGCCAAACCGGTGAGGCAGTTGCAATTTCCCCTTGGTATATTTCCAGTTTATGCAGGACATTTTTGTTAGGATTCGCCTTTATAGCCTCTGAGATAACATTGGTATCCAACAGATACCTTATCATGTCAGATCGACCTCTCTGCCTATCGATCTATCCCTTAGATTATCAAGATCTTGGTCTGAAATCCCGACATCCTTGTTCTTTTCCTTAAAGTCTCTTAACGCATTCCAAAAACCGACACGCTTTCGACTTAGCGCCTCATATTCTTTGATTGACAGCAAAACAGCTACTGGGCGACCCCGTCTGGTAAGTTTAACAGACGGCCCCGACTCGACCGAATGAACAATAGCTGGCAATTTATTTTTAGCTTCTGATATGGTGAATTGTTTTTCCATTGGCGATCTCTTTGATACCGCAATTTAACGCGTTCACTAATATAGCCATCTAAATGGCCATATACAATGTTTTTTTAACCAGGGACGACCATGCTTTCATGCGTTTGCCAAAATCGTTTTTGGATAATGCCCCCACTTTATTCAAGAGGTGCGATTTTCCCTAAGGGCTGCAAGCGTTTTGCCGCTTCCCAGAATTCTTTAAGTTTTTCCTGATTGATAGACGCCCATTCCATTGTCAGCCCCAACGCTCTTGGGGGCAGTTTGCCCTCTATTAAGGAAAGCGTATTAATTTCAATTATAGCTGTGAAATCGTTGTAGAGAACATGGAAATGTGGAGGATTATGGTCATCAAAGAACATCTTGATAATAATGCCATAAAATCGGCAAATTTCAGGCATTGACGAATTCTCGACGGAGGTTGGGAAAAATTTCCTCAGGTCGTATTTTCTTCAATTTCAGGTATAGTGCATCAGCGCATAAATCTGCCACATCACCCCAAACAAGTTCACCAGATGACCCGATTTTGACTTGCTTGAAACGGCTGTAATCATTCCAAAATACAAACACACCTTTCCCAGCATATTCAGACAGGTCCACGATACCTGTTGTTCCATCTGCGAATTCAAGATAAACTTTATAGTTATCCAGGGGGGTTACTAATTCAATTCTATTCATGGAGTTACCTTATAGCCAAATAAACTGTCGTTTTACATCGTTTACATATAATAGCTGAACAGTTTTTAATGGTCAAATCGATTTAGGTGCTATCACCGGTCAAAAATGAACCCACCTGCCGGTGGAAACTGAACCCACTTCACCGCCATTTCTAAAACAACCGAAAGGGAGATTTTCGGCCCACCCAGAAGGTAATCCCCCATAATGTTGTACCTGCGAAAAGCTCGACAATCGCTCAATTTCGTTTTTGAGAGGGAAATCAAAGTGGAAAAGGCAGCAACCTTTCTTCCTCGGATATAGCTCCGCTTCCTGGATTCCGAGTCCAGTTCCCATGACTTGAAAACGGATTTTACCTGTATACTAACCGCTTACAAGCGTTAAGACGTTCTTTTTGAGCCTGATTGGGTAAGCAGCGTGAGGCGGAGTGATAATGCAAGCAAGGAAGGGCAAGTGGTGGCCAATGGTATGAACGATACCCGAATTGAATTGAATACCAGGAATATTTTCCGTAAATTGGCAGCCATCTGGACCGAATTCGCGCATTTTCAGCCGATTCATCATTTACCGAACAAGCTCTAATAGATATTTTCGAAGGATTATCAATCAGCTAACGGCAAACTACTTGCGATTCATTCATCGTGTTACCCACATCGACAAAATGAATCGTTTCTTGAGAAGCAAAAGACGTACCGAGGCAGCGGCCAATTAGCTAACACGTTAATAAAAAAAGTCAATCTTTTTTTATTGTGATGATAATCAGGCGATCTTGCCAAGCACCGGTGGCATGGCTGCTATAAGCCGATCGAAGGCTTGTTCGGTTTTTTCGATCGTGGTCGGCCATACCCGAAGCCTAATAACCCCATGGTGATCACCCAGTACATAGAACCGGGAATCCGCAAAATCCTCGTCATACGTAACGATTATCGCATTGTTTTCCTGGGTAACTCGGGGTCCATGCTTTCATGCGTTTATTAAAAGGGGGTTTTGGGACATTGTTTCGTTGTTGCGATAGCTAATGAACTGCTTTTATTTTGAGTGATGGGGTGGCTTCGCCGGGTTAGAATTCGCTGGGTTATTGGTTTCAAGTCATAGGCTCATATTAGCTTTTTGAATGCCTCATTTGACAGACCCGCATCCCGAACTAAATTCCCCATGGTAATTGCATTGACCGGATTGTGTCTTGGGATTGTAACAATCCGATTTCCATCCGTCATTACAATGTGTTTCCCTTGGCGTGCAACCCAGAATCCCCGTTTTTCAAAAGCGCTAACAGCCTTAAGGTGGTTAACACCAGGAATTTTGGGCATAATGACTAAGCCCCCATTACATCGACTTCACGAACATTTTTTCCCTGGGAGAGATCATCCACGACTTCGAGATACTCCGCAATTGCAATACTAATATTTGCCAGGGCTTCCTCTTCTGTTGCGCCCTGCGAATGACATCCCGGCAAACCGGGTACAGATGCTGAAAATCCATCCTCTGAATCTTGCAAAATAACCTTATATTTCATCGAATCCACCTGTGATAAAATATGTAAAAAGTAAGATATCTCTAAAATTACAAATCTTTATTGCATTATATCCGCCCGCTTCTGTTGAGTCAAGGCAGTGTGAGAACGCGGGGACGCCCCTAAATATCTAACCAACTATCATTGTCTTTGATTTTGGAGGGGACTGCGGGACGTTGTTTCGTTGTTGCGCTGTCCACAGTGAAATCCATCCATCACAGCCCTTTTTGTATTTATCGAAAACATAAATAGCTGGCGGTTTAAAAATAGCAAACTGTGAAGAGTTAACCTAATGTAATTCCATATGGATTTTAACGGCTTTCTCTACCTTGGTCATGCTATCCTCAGAAAGTATGCCAATGGTTTTAATCAATCTCTTTTTGTCGAGTGTTCTAATTTGATCGGCCTTGATCTTTGATGCTTTCGGTAAATTCCCCTCGCCCTTTTCAACTCCTACCTCGAATGGATAGATTTTATTTAGGGATGATGATGTTATGGGCAATACCGTAACAGTTCCTGAAAATGTATTGTTCTTATCGTTTGAAATGACTAATACAGGACGGGTTTTTGAGATTTCATGACCAATGGTCGGATCAAGAGCGGCAAGGTAAACACCACCTCTGCTAATAATCATCCCAACCCTCTAAATCGGTAGCCGCAAATTCATTGGCAATCCCTATACTCTCCTCTTTGCGATTGCGATAACCTTCTTCCAATGCCATATCTAAGGCTTGCCTTTGTTCCTGCTCAATTTGCTTGCGGATCGCTTGTGCAATAAACTGGCTTTTTTTCCTTGGCCCGGCATGCTTGCTCAGGGCGACAAACAAATCTTTGGGGATGGTTACATTCAATCGTACGTTATCTGTATTCATACACACCTTCAAATCAGTCTTTCATATACATATAATTTTATGTAATAGCATCTGTTTTGTCAATAAATGAAACTCGGAGACATGAAACGGGGATGATTTTATACATTTACCGTGGTCATAATGGCCTCTGGCTCAAAGGCAATTTCGGTTTCCAGCATTTCTTTTGCACCTATTTCTAACGATTTACTTCAGTCATTATCGGGTAATCATCGACAATACTCTGAGCAACAAGCATCCGATCGAATGGATCCTTGTGATGAAAGGGAAGATCTTTGAGTAACAATGCGGCATCGGCTCTAAAATCAAGTATGGTAAACCCACTTTCTTTGGCAAGGGCGATAGGATCGAAATCGATTTCCAGTTTACCGATTGAAGCTTTGATCACGAGTTCCGCAATGCTCACCGCAGATACATAAATCGTGTTTGAAAAATCTTCTAATGCCGATCGCTTTACCGATTCTATTCTGGAGGGAACAGTCAACGCCCAAAGATAAATGTGCGTATCGATGATAATATTCATTTATCATCACTGTAAAACATTGCATTAATTTCGTCATCCTCATCCATTATATTCTCCGGCATGGTGTATTTTCCAGCAAGCAAACCAAGCTTTCTTTTTCCTTCCGGCTTATGGATGACCAGATCCACCAACGGTAAGTTATTTTTTGCGATAACAACTTTTTCACCTCGGTAGACCATAGCGACAAGTTTGGAAAGATTCGTTTTGGCTTCTGATATATTTACTATTTTCATTGTACCCGCCCCCTTTTGACCTTATCGATTCCATTCTGATTAAGTGTACCCAAATAGGTCAGGTTGGTCAACTTTTAGCAATCTGTAGGGGAACTCGTATGAAAAGTTGGGGATGAAATTATGCGTTACTGTCCTGCATCCGTTTTAAATTACTACACCCTCAGATTACACAGATTTACGCAGATTAATCGTTATATCGCTCAGGAAGTTGGGTACGACTATGTTGACACTATCGGCAACGCGTAATACAGTTAATGCAAATTGTAATACATTGTTCGGAGGTGTAAAATGCAAGTCAGTCTACGTGTTCCTCCTGAAACGGCTACCCAATTGAACGCGCTTTCAAAAAAAACCGGTAAAACCAAAACGGCGCTAATCCTTGAAGCGCTTCATGAAAAATATGGCTTGAAAAAAAACCGGTCTCAATTGATTCGGGAACTGGCCGGCTGGATGCCCCAAGATGAATGTAATGAATTACGCGATGCGGTTGCCGATTTCGATGCCGTCAATGATGGGGATTGGCCATGAAATTGGTGATAGACACCAATATCTATTGTGATTTTGCGGAAGGTGTCCCCCAAACAATCGATGTTTTATCCACCTCCTATCAATCGCTCTATATGCCTGCAATTGTGTTAGGTGAATTGTCCTATGGTTTTATGAAAGGCAGCCGGCGTGCCGCGAATGAGAAAAAACTTGATGAAATTATTCGACTTCTTGAAATCCAAGTTATCGATGTGACTCGGTCGGTCTCATCGAAATATGGATTAATTTATCTTTCACTCGTGAAAAAGGGCCGCAAAATACCGATAAACGATGTTTGGATCGCCGCCAGTTGCATGGAGATCGGTGGGACTCTGCTTACCCGCGATCATCACTTTAAGCTTGTTGAACAAATCGATAAAATAATTTTGGCCTGATCCGCAGATTGCACAGATTTATGCAGATTTGATATAATCAAGAACAATAACACTAATAAATTCGGGGACATTCCGTTGATTCGCTGCCTACAGTGGGAAATAGTGGGAACGGCACCCTGTAAACGATTACCGGTCAGTATTTTACAGTCACTTGGTCATTTCAACCCCGTGACCATATACCATTTCCCATATCGTATTTGATTTTTTATGCATTATTTGCTATTTTTATGCATAAAAAGGAGACGTATAATGAGAACGACCCTTGATTTACCCGATGATTTAGTGTCTGAAGCCATGAAAGCGACTCACATCCGTACCAAAACCAAGGTCATCATTACTGCCCTGGAAGAATTGATACGCAAAGCCAAGATCGCCGAATTAAAACAGTTCAAGGGCCAAGTGGCCGATTTGGAAATTGATTTAGACCGATTGAGGGATCGCTCATGACCGTCCTGGTCGATTCCTCGGTCTGGATTGATTATTTCAGATCCGGCGCTGGCAGCGAAAGCCTTGACCGCTTGATCGACGAAAACCTTGTCGCCACCAACGATCTGATCCTTGTCGAACTTGTCCCTTATCTTCAATTACGAAATCAGCATAGAATCGTCGAGCTGCTTTACACCATTGATAAATGTCAATTGACCATTCGGTGGGATCAGCTGATTGAATGGCAATATCGATGCCTGAAGAAAGGCTTAAACGGCATTGGCATTCCAGATCTTATCATCGCTCAAAACGCCATGCAAAATCGATGCGTGCTCTATTCACTGGATTCTCATTTCAAGCAGATCAAAACAATCGCCGAAATCGAATTATATGGTAAATAGAAAAGTCCGTCGTTGTTAAACAATCCATTCGATATCTATTTGTCCTTCCAGCATTTTGAATTCCTTATCACCTGTCACAACCACTGCTTTTAATTTGCTTGCAGCGCTGCAGCGAAACAATCTGAGCAGAGAATTGGGGTCACACCAAGCTATCATACTGGAATTTAATTATTTAAATCCCAAATATGGCTGTTGTTCACATCAATATCGCACTTTTCGGCAGCAAAATGGGCATTATAAGGCAGTCAATCGTTTATGGTTTTTTATCTCTCGCCCGCTTCGCTCGAGGGCACAGAGGCTCAGAGGGGGGTGATTTCTTAAGTCATAGCGTTGGCGCTAAGAAAAAGGTCGGAAACATTCGGAGCCATTGTTGACAAATTTTACAAACGCTCTTTTGCTCAAGAACGAAATTCGATCGACTCTCAAATTCATATGGTCATACGTGATGGGCAAACTAGGCACCGTCAGCTTCCCCTGGATTGTTATATCAGCCGTCGTCAGTATATTAAACAACCCGATGACCTCGCGTTTCCAGAACGTCGGTGAGCACCGCCTGCGCTTTTTTTTCACCGTGTACCAATTTGATGGCAGCGGGCGCTTCGGTCATGGCATCGATCCATTTGACCAGGCCGCTTTGATCGGCGTGGGCCGAGTAGCCGGACAAGGTGTGAACCTTCGCCTCGATGGGAAGCTGCACACCGTCCAACGCCACGGAGGCATTCGGTGTGTTGGCTTGATTCTGAATCATTCTCCCGGCTGTCCCGTGAGCCTGGTAGCCGACGAAAAGAATATCGTTGGCAGGGTCATCGATTCCGCTTTTTAGGTGATTGACGATTCTACCGCCGGTGCACATGCCGCTTCCGGCAAGAATCACCGCCGGTCCGCTGGCGTCACACAATTTCAGATGATCATGGTGACTTTTTACGGCGTAAAGCCCATCGAAATCCAGGGGATGATCACCTTTTACGCGGCGTTGTTTGGCTTCGCTGTCCCAAAATTCCGATAGACGCGAATAGATATTGGTGATTTCCAATCCGAGAGGCGAGTCGATAAAAACCGGTGGTCGATTGCGGCCCTGGAGTTCGGGAAACGCGGCCTGACAATCGGGATCGGAAAACAGTTGGTCCATCTCATAGATCAATTCCTGGGTCCGTCCCAGGGAAAAGGCCGGGATGAACACCTTTCCCCGGTCCGCCAGGGCATGGGTCAACACTTGTCCCAATCGTTGCTTGCGTTTTTTTCGATCGTCGTGGATGCGATCACCATAAGTGGATTCGAGGATGACCCAATCGGATACGTCGGGCGGATCCGGATCCGGTAATAGAGGGGTGTCCGTGGCACCCAGGTCACCAGAGAAAAGTACCGAACAGCCGGTGGCATCATCCTGAAATCGGACGAAGGAAGAGCCCAAGATGTGCCCAGCCCTTTTGAGTTTGAATGCAATCCCCTTTTCCAGGTCGAACGTTTCTCCTGCTTCGAACCCCCAGGACAGATCGTCGAGGGTCTCTTGCATGCCTGCCGCCGCTTGTTTGGAGAGTCCGGTGAATTTCATTGCATCGGTCAACATGGGAAAAAGCAGTTCCCGCGTTGGGTGGGAGCAGATGATCTCGCCTCTGAAGCCTTGTTCGATCATTTCCGGTACCCGTCCGATGTGATCGAGATGGGCGTGGGTCAGAAATAGGTAATCGATTTTGCCTGGCTGGACAGGCCACTGGTCCATGGAAGTGGTCGCATCCCGTCCCTGGGCCATACCGCAGTCGACCATGATGGCAAGACCGTTAACCTGCACCAAGTGACATGAGCCGGTGACGCAGTGCTCTGCCCCCAGATGGGTGATGGTAAATGGTTTGATTTGCTTGAATATAGCTCCGCTTTCTGGATTTCGAGTCCAGTTCGTATTGCTTGAAAACGGATTTTAACGAGATATTAGCCGATTACAAGCGTTAAACCGGTCTCTTGGAGCCTGATTGGGTAAGCGTGGATCAGGGTGACAATACAGGCAAGGAAAGGTAAGTGGTGGCCAATGGCATGAACGATACCCGAATTGAAATGAATAGCAGGAATATTTTCCGTAAATTGGCAGCCATTTGGACCGAACGCATGCATTTTCAGCCGATTCATCATTTACCGAACAAGCTCTATTAGATATTTTCGAAGGATTATCAATTAGCTAACGGCAAACTGCTTGCGATTCATTCATCGTGTTCCCCACACCGACATATTGTTTTTAAGCTATTTATGTCGAACCATCAAGAAATTTAAGAATAGCAAGCGGTGTAAACCCTCATATGGCCATTCACGCACCGGCCCGTAAGCGCTGGCAACGCCTGCGACCCATCCGATCGATCGTCATCGTTATCGCGGCCAGGGCCGCTCTTTGTATGGGCCCCACCATGGTTCACCGGTGCCTTTCTGGATGGACACTACCTCATTGCCGAAAGGATGATCAGGATAGATGGAATCGGTTGGGAAAGCTGGTTGTGGGCTTTCTGCGATGAGCGTAAATTTTTAAGCATTTGCTCTTCAAAGCGTCTGATGCTAGCACTTTGGTACTAGTTTTTACACAAATAAATCAAAAAATACGACGATCGGCTTATTGATTGTTCTTGCCAAAGGTTGGTATATACATCCCATAATTAAGTAGAAGTGAAGAGCTAACTTGGTATAAGGAACCCAAAAAAGGAGAGAGTATGAAAAATCGAAATCGTATTTTAGGATTCGCTACATTATCTTGTTTAACAATTTGTATTTCACTTTTCCTTGCTCCGGTAGCTTCAGCAACAACGACCGGGACAAGTCTAGCGTGGACAACTGATATTGCACCAAGTGGAGAACCTGATGCCAACTTCTCTCTTCAATTTGGAGCAACTTTTACCAGTGATTTTTATCTTACAAATTTAAGCGGTGGTCAAGCCCTATTCATATTTAAAAACGGAGACACATTTCCTTTAAATAACACTGTTACTTTTAGTCATGATGGTACTAATTGGACTGCTACAAATACATATGGGAATTTAACACTTGGAAGTTATTTATACTTCGGTTTTAAGTTCGATTCTCTTCCTACATACAATTACTATGGATCTGGCGATATGTGGTATTTTGATGATGGTAGTGGAACTGCCGGAGTGACTGTAAGCGCAGCCGATGTGCGACCTGTACCCATCCCCGCTGCAGCACTCTTGCTTGGCAGTGGCTTAGTCGGATTGTTTACCATACGCAAAAAGACATTAAAAGGATAGAGCCAATAACATCTCAAGTATAAAGCATAAATAGGGATTGAGTTTAATCAGCGTCTGGGACTGGATCTGGGCGCTGATTTTTTTTGCGACGCCACGTCTTTCCAAGGCGCAATGTTTTTAAGTGTTACGCACATAGTGAATATCGAACAATTACAATCAGGATGCTCCACTCTTACATAAATCGGTAGCTTCAAAAAACAGGGTTTTTCGGCAGGCGCCGGCCATGCCTGTGAACCCTTTTGTCGTCGTGATCGTGGCCGGTCGATTATGATTGTGACAACCGTTACCCATAAAAAACCTCAAACCTCAAGCCTCAAGCACCAAGCACCAAGCACCAAGCACCAAATCACAAATAAATCCCAAATCACAAAATCCAAATCTCAAACGCGGTCGAAACCCGGGCCTTGGGTTTGTGATTTCGTCATTGAGATTTATTTGGAATTCGATAAAACCTTGTAATCCAGGGCACCGGTGATCAGGTGGCTATCGGCGGTAATCAGCGTCAAACCATAAACGATCGCCGATGCAGCGATAAATCGGTCTGCAGGGTCCTGATGCGGCAAAGGGATCTTCCTGCTTTGCATGGCAACTTCATGGTTGAGCGTGGCTTCATAAAAAGGCAAGGTACTCAGGACATCGCGCATCCAATCTTCTGGAGGAGAATCAAGCTCGATACGGCCTTTATTCGCCAATACGAGAATTTCCCATGTGGTGATCGGAGATAGCCATAATTGGTTGGCCTCATTTTCCAATTCATTCACCACTGTCTGGCTTAGTGCTGACGGGTCCAACAAACTCCATAGAAGGATATGCGTATCCAACAAATATTTATTCATCGAAAACGTGCCACTCATTATCGGCAACTACCGGATTTAGAATATCACCCGTTATTCTACCTTTAGACTGGAAGGAACCGACCCACGATTTTTTCTTTTCTGGTGGTGGAGGCGGATCAATAATCGCTATGGGTTTCCCGTGCCGCGTAACCATCACCGGCCGTCCTGTTTTTTTTACATTGTCGAGAACGGCAAGGCACGTCGCCTTGAACCTCGAAATAGTGATGACCTCAATAGTGTTCATCATATCCCCCTTTTCCCAAAGGAATTTTAATTCTATACCATAGTCAATGACCATGGTCAATTTAATCGTGATGGGAAATTCGGGGCCATAAAAACAAGTTCGAAGTTCAACGCTGAAAGCAAAATACCGAATTGTTTAATTGGTTTGCTGGTTTGTTGGTTGGGAGCGTTGGGATCGTTTGAGGCCCTGCGCGGTCTTGAACGAAGTGTTGATTTTTTTCATGACATCCGTTACAAAATAATGACGGTTTCCACCATTACAGAATCATTTTTCAAAGTAAAAATAGTGTTAGATGGGGAAGCGCCACAGCCGGTGCGCGTCCCCATCCCCTGCCATATTGGGTTGCCATGAAAATACCAACAGTCCCGGCAGGTTGCACGAGCCGAGTCAACCAATGAAATCTTCATCCGCCATGGAACGGACGCCGAAGCATCGCATCTGCATTGTCAGTGGCGACAACCTGCATGCCAGGTTGCTGCAGACCTGTTTGATGTCGGCTTTTGCGGGAACCAACATAGTCTGCACCGATGCGGACCTGGGATCAATCATCTCCCGCACCCCCAATTATCCGTATGTCGTTATTCTGGATTGTCGTAATTGCGATTATTCGGAGATTGCCCAAAAGCTTGGTACCGGCGATAAAACCATTCCCCACAGTATAAAAATCGCCCTCTACAATATTTCTGATGATCGGGGACTGGGACTGGCGCCCCTGGTCCAGCGCTTTAACGTGCGTGGCGTTTTCTATCGAAAAGACTCTCAGGAAACCTTTATCCGGGGTTTAGAAGCGATCTTAAGCGGGCAATTATGGCTCACTCGTAAGATTCTCAGTCGTTGCGCATTACAAGCCCAGTCCCCATCCAATTCATTACCCGACTGGACAAACGCCCCGCTTTCCGAACGGGAAACAGAAATTCTTCGCCATGTTGTTTCCGGAAAACGCAACCAGGAAATCGCTGACCTGATGGGGATCCAATTGAATACGGTAAAAACGCACCTGTATAATATCTACAAGAAAACCAACATATCCAACCGTCTGCAGGGCGTACTGTGGGCCAAAATCCATTTGAACCGTCGAATGCAAGAAAGTGCGCAATGAACGGTTATCGGTGAACTGCGATCGGTGAACAAATCAAGACCCGCCCAGCAGTTGCTTCCGCTTCCAATAGTAATGATGCCCGCTTTTTTTATTTTCTGCATCGGTAAGTTTTTCATCATTCTCAGGCGAAAACTATGTAATCCATTACATACTACTCCTTTTTTTTCATACCTCATTATTGCTGAGCTTGACTCTCCTTTAAATCTAACCCGCTAATAACATAACTATTTTAAGTTTATCCAAAAAAATAAATCAATAAATGGCCTTTTTTTTGCTTTAAGCCCACAGTATTCAATCTGTCTGTTAGCGATATCGCGCCTGTTACCGTGGAAACGCGACATCAGGTATTGACAACCAGAAGAAAAGGCTATCTATGGAATCTCAAGCTACAGCCATCCATAAAGTGCCGGTGGAAACCATGCTCTATGTTGCCGGCAACAAAACATTTAACAATGATGTGCTGTGCCGTTATTTGCAAGACCAGACCGGATTGCCCTGCCTCAGTATCCATTTATCTGATTTATTTTATCCGAAAATCCTGGAGGGTCCCACATCGAAATTGATTTTTGTGGATTGCGCGGCCATGGGCTCACCCAAACAGTGCCAGCTGGCCACCCTGCGACATCTCTACAAAGACGACCCGATTCAATTCATCTGTTTTAATGTGGCAAAAGCAGCAAGACTTGGGCACGAAGCGTTCCAAAAGGGCATAAAAGGCATCATCGATGACCAGCAACCTGTCGATCTTTACAGCCGGGCGGCAGAAGCTGTGTTGGCTGGAGAATTGTGGTTCCCGCGCAGAATACTAGAAAAGATCATCCTGGCCAACCAAGCATCACCGCAACCAACAGTCAAGGAAAATAGCGACCTTACCCGAAGGGAGGAAGAAATTCTCAACATGCTTGGGTCAGGCATCAGCAATCAGGATATCGCCAAGCAGCTGTGCATCAGCCCCCATACCGTCAAGACCCATGTTTACAATATATTCAAAAAAATCAATGTTGCCAATCGGTTCCAGGCCGTTCGCTGGTTGATCGACGAACAACGGAAATCAGAAAAGCGGCCATGACTAATTTTGTAACGGTTTTTCTTGCTTTACCTCTGCATAATTGTAACGATTGTTACCACATTGATTTCGACCGATCGTAGATATGCTGAAATATCGTATCATTAACGTTTCAAATGAGTTGGCATGAAAAATGCTTTTATTTGCTCCGAAGGTAAGCGTTTGATTTTTAGAAACTTACAAGCCAATTAGTGGATACATTACGGTGAGCCTCGTACTTTTTGTTGCCGGAAACGATACCGATCGTCACCATGCGCTTGGTGACGCTTTAAAAGCCCGAACCGGCTTGCCATGCCGCGTCATCAACGTATCCGATTTTTTTGCCCTCGAACAATTGTCGCCCAACACCAGTGCCCTGGTTTTTGTGGATTGCGCTGCCATGGGCCCACCAGAGCAGTGCCGATTGGCGACGTTGCGCCAAACACTTAAAAATGATCGCTATCAATTTGTTTGTTTTAATGTGGTTGCGGAAAATCGGCTGGAACTTAAGGCGTTTCAAAAGGGAGCCAAGGGCATTTTATACAGTCATCAACCCGTCGACCTTCACGTTCGTGCGGCAGTAGCCGTGTTGTCCGGGGAATTGTGGTTCCCGCGTAACATACTGGAAAAAATCGTTTTGACCAACCATACACCACCGAACCGGACAGCCAAGAAAAAAAACAACCTCACCCGAAGGGAAAAAGAAATTCTCAACATGCTTGTGTCAGGCATCAGCAATCAAAAGATTGCCGCTCAGCTGTGTATCAGCCCCCATACCGTCAGGACCCACATTCAGAACCTATTCAAGAAAATCAAAGTCAGCAATCGCTTCCAGGCCATTCAATGGCTAAGCAACAATCAATAAAAATCAAAGCAAGGCCACAATTTCCGATGGATGCATGACCAAAGACTGACAACCGTTTTGGGTCAGTTCCCTGGGCCCGCGAAATCCCCAGCCGGCGCCCACGGCACGCATGCCTGCCGAAATGGCGGTTTGCATATCCACGGCGCTATCTCCCACGAAGAGAAAGGCCGGCGGTGGGATATCCAAACGGCGGGCAATTTCCAGGGCCGCGGCAGGATCCGGCTTGATGGGAAAAGGGTCGTTTTGTCCCATGACGGCCGCAAACGTCCACCTGCCGAAATAGCCCTCGACATACCGGACCGTAAACGCATGGGGTTTATTGGACAGTACGGCCTTGGGGATCTGTCTCTCCTCGAGAGCATCGAGCAATGGTAAGATGCCGTCATAGGGCTTGGTCTTGCGGTTCCAGTTATCCCAATAGATATCGCGCGCCCGGCTGACGCAGGCATCCACCATCTCTTCCGATCGACCGGCGAGGGGCAACGCCCGGGTAACCAGCATCTTAATGCCGTTTCCGATAAACCGCCGATAATCATCCAAGGTGTGTTCGGAAAAACCGTACTCCAAAAGCATGCGGTTGACCGAATCGGCGATATCGGCCAGGGTATCCAATAATGTCCCGTCCAGATCGAATATGACCGCCATATTTTTAGATTCCACTATCTTTCCCATATGTTGACTTGCTCCCGATGCCTGGTGGTGGTCTGTGATCGGTGATCGGTGAACTGTGAACTGTGAACCGTGAACCCGCCAGCAGTTGGTGTCTGTTCAGAAATGGCAGGTTGCGTCCGAGTTCAAGGCGGACGGTGCATTTGAACCGGAGACATATACGGAATATTTCGAGGATTCGAATGTGCCGTCCAACGCAGAAAATCGGATGCAAGATGCCGTTTCTGGACGGACACGGGTTTCATCCCCCAACCCGTTTCACGGCGTACCCCATGGCCTTGAGTTCGGCAACCAGCAGATCCCGGTGATCGCCCTGGATTTCGATCGTGCCGGCTTTGACCGTGCCGCCGCTGCCGCATTTTTGTTTGAGGGTTTTGGCCACCTGTTTCAAATCGCTGTCATCGGCTGGAATACCGGTGATCACGGTTACGCCTTTGCCTTTGCGGCCTTTGGTAGATCGGGTAATGCGGACGATTCCATCACCGACAGGCGGCCCAGCCGTCTGTCGGCATTGGCAACGATCCTTCCGTTTCTTGCAAACCGGGCAGGTCCCGCCATTTTCCGTGGAATAAACCAATCGTGAGTTTTTGTGGTTTGGCATCTATCCCCTTTCCCATGCATTACCAACTGACCCGACGGCGCAGTTGTTTCAACCGACCCCGCTTCGTCTTGCTTTCCATGCGACGTTCGGCGGCCCCGCGGTGGGGCCGCGTGGGCTTGCGTTTTTTTATGGGTTTCAAGGCGTTTTGGATCAATCGCCGGAGCCGTTGTCGCGCCGCCTCCCGGTTTTTTTCCAGACTGCGGTGCTCCTGGGCTTTGATGACCACCACCCCATCCTTGCTGATGCGCTGATCATGGCCGTTCAGCAGCGTTGCCTTGCACGCGTCGGGTAGGGAAGAGGCCCGGATGTTGAATCTGAGGTGGACGGCCGATGACACCTTGTTGACATTCTGACCACCGGCACCCTGGGCACGAATGGCGCTGATTTCGATCTCGTCGTCGGCAATGGTCAGTTGGTCAGTGATTCGAAGCATGGTCGTCAGCAGCGGTAACCCTGCCCAGTCCTTTCGGTTCCACGTTTGTGACTCCTGATTAAGCCCCTTTTCCATAAAGGCTGTGGACAATATTTGACAATTCCCCGGCTTTGGCAACCCCTGATCATGTTGATTCCAGGGTAACCGCGTTTGGAACCTGTTTTATAAAATTTTGGTCGCAGGTATGGCCAGCTCGGCTTTGATCATCGTTTCGGCCAGAAGACACCTGGTTCCCACGCTCTGCGTGGGAACCCATGTTTCCAGGCATGACAAACACGGCGCTCCCACGCAGAGCGTGGGAGCGAGACGACATGGACCGTTGGCCGAAATGATGATCGAGGCCGCCAGCTCTTACGGGGCTGAGCTATAGCATTCAAGATAATGAGAAACGCCGATTACGATGACGATAGCGATGCCGAGCAACCGGACATTACCGCCAACACCCTGTCCTTAAAAATAGGCCTTGCATCTTCGCGATTGTTTCTATAGATAGTAACGTTTGAAATCGACACACGAACAGCAACGCTGAATTGCCATGAGGAAAGGAAAAACGATGAAACCGTTCACCCAGCTTTTTGCGGTAATAATGACCCTAACCCTGGCGGGTGGCGCCCAGGCCATGCAACCGGTCAAAATCGGCATGATCACCACCTTGTCCACCAAGGCCGGCTATCTGGGCGAAGAGACGCGGGACGGCTTCCAGCTGGCCATCGACCAGGAGGGCGGCAAGCTGGGAGGCATACCGGTGACGCTGCTCGTGGATGATGACGGCCGTGACCCGGGCAAGGCCAAACAAATCGCCGAACGTTTCATCAAACGCGACAGAGCGACCATCCTGACCGGCATCGTCTTCTCCAATGTGGCCATCGCCGTGGTCCCCAAGGTGGTCCGCCAGGATGTCATCTACCTGTCCACCAATGCCGGCCCCTCCCTGATAGCCGGCAAGATGTGCCATCCGAATTACTTCAACGTGGCCTATCAAAATGACAATCTCGATGAGGTGGTCGGCAAATACGTTACCGATGCCGGATTCAAGAAACTCTACTTGCTCGCCCCCAACTATCCGGCCGGCAAAGACCATCTGGGCGGTTTCAAACGCTATTACCGGGGAACCATCGCCGGCGAGGTCTACACCAAGCTGGGTCAATCGGATTACGCGGCCGAAATCGCCGCCTTGCGGGCGGCGGCCCCGGATGCCATTTATTTTTTCCTGCCCGGCGGCATGGGCATCAATTTCCTCAAACAATACGTCCAGGCGGAACTGAACCAGACCATTCCTGTTTTCGGCCCGGCATTCTCCTTCGACGAGCGGCTGCTACAGGCGGTCAAGGATGCGGCCATCGGTGTAAAAAACGGGTCGCAATGGTGCCACGACCTGGATTACCCGGCCAACCGCCAGTTTGTGGCGGCCTTCAAAAAAGCCTATGGTCGCACGCCCACCCTCTATGCCAGTCAGGGGTACGATACCGCCCGGCTGTTAGGGAGTGCATTGAAACAGGTTGACGGCCAGACAGCGGATTTGGATGCCCTGCGCAGCGCCATCCGTGCCGCGAATTTCGAAAGCGTACGCGGATCCTTTTCTTTCGCCGCCAATCAACACCCGGTCCAAAACATCTACATCCGTGAAGTGGTCAAGACCGACGACGGCCGGTACACCAACCAAACCATCAAAACGGTCTTCACCGAGCATAGTAATGTGTATGTGGAACAGTGCAAAATGAAATAGGCTACCATGTCGCTGCTCATCGAACAACTGTTCAACGGCCTCCAGCTGGGCATTTCGCTTTTTCTGATGTCCGCCGGCCTGACGCTGGTTTTCGGCATCATGCAGGTCATCAATCTGGCCCACGGTTCTTTTTATATGCTCGGCGCCTATGTCGGTGCGACGGTTACCGCGCGTACCGGTTCATTCATGCTGGGCATGCTGGCGGCGTTGCCGACAGCGGCCCTGGCCGGCATGCTGGTTGAAGTCCTGGTGCTGCGACGCCTGTACCAGAAAGACCATTTGGACCAGGTGTTGGCCACGTTCGGCCTGATCATGTTTTTCAACGAGCTGACCCGCATCGTGTGGGGACGTCACCCCTTGTTCATGGATGTTCCGTCGTGGCTGGCCGGCAGCGTGACCATCCTTCCCGGCATCCCCTACCCCAGCTACCGCCTGGCCGTCATCGGGGTGGGGATTCTGGTGGGGATCGGCCTTTACCTGATCTTCACGCGCACCCGTCTGGGGATGCAGATTCGGGCCGGCGCCACCAATCGAGAAATGGTCGGCGCCTTGGGCGTCAATATCCGTCTGCTTTACACCTTGGTCTTCGGCCTGGGTACGCTTCTGGCCGGACTAGCCGGCGTAATGGCCGGTCCGATCCTGGCCGTGGAAGCCGGTATGGGCGAGAGTATACTGATTCTGACCTTCGTGGTGATCGTCATCGGCGGCATCGGTTCCATCCGCGGCGCGCTGGTCGGGGCCCTGCTGGTAGGCATGGTGGATACCCTCGGACGGGCCTTTCTTCCCCAACTCCTGCGCACTTTCCTTTCCGCGGCCTACGCAGACGGCGTCGCCGCATCCCTGGCATCCATGTCGGTCTATCTGCTCATGGCCGGGGTGTTGGTGTGGCGGCCCAGGGGATTGCTGCCGGCTCATGATTGACGGTTCCGCAAGAAGCCCGATATCGGCGTTACGCGGCTCCCGCGTCACTGCGGCGTACGCTCGAGTACGCCTCATTCCTCGGGAGCCGCAAGCCTTGATCTCGGGCTCCTTACGAAACCGTCTCAATTTGAAACGAGGTTATTAACGGCTCATCATGAATGATAGGCTCCACTTCCAGCGCAAGTCCCTATTCCTGGCCACCGGTGCCCTCTTCTTGTTCGCCCTGCCGGTATTGGCCGGACTGATGGGTGAGCCCTATCTGGTTTCCCTGTTCAGCCGAATTCTGATCTACGCCCTGGCCGCGGCGAGCCTCGATCTGATGCTCGGCTTCGGCGGCATGGTGAGCCTGGGACATGCCGCCTTTTTCGGCATCGGTGCCTACGTGGTCTGCATCCTGTCCGTGCATGCCGTCGAGGGCATCCCGATTCTTGCATGGCCTGTTGAATTGGGCGGCCATGAGAGCGCCTTGGTCGCCTGGCCGGCGGCCATTCTGGCATCCGCCGTCGCGGCCGCCGTGATCGGCGCGTTGAGCCTGCGCACCAGTGGAATGCATTTCATCATGCTCACCCTGGCGTTTTCCCAGATGCTCTACTATTTTTTCGTTTCCTTGGAAGCCTACGGCGGAGACGACGGCATTAACCTGTACGTCCGCAACAGCCTGCCCGGTTTGGACCTTTCGGCTGACAATCAATTTTATTATACCTGCCTGACCTTGTTGATCCTGTTTCTTTTTTTCGCCCACCGCCTGATCCACGCCCGTTTCGGCAGGGTCATCATCGGATGCAAGGAAAACGAACGACGCATGCGATCCCTTGGTTTCGCCACGTTCCGCTATCGCCTGGTCTGCTTCATCATTGCCGGGACCGCCGCCGGTCTGGCCGGGGCCTTGATCGCCAACCAGACCGAATACGCCAGCCCTGGCCTGATGCACTGGACCCGCTCCGGACAAATTCTGGTCATGGTCCTGCTCGGCGGCATGGGAACCCTTTTCGGTCCAGTGGTGGGCGCCGCGACCCTGCTGCTATTGGAAGAAATCCTCTCCATCTACACCGAGCACTGGATGGTGGTGTTGGGGCCGTTTCTGATCCTGGTGGTGCTGTTCGCCAAGCGGGGCATTTATGGGGTGATCGTGGGAGGGAATGACCACAATGGCTGAACCATTGCTTTCCATACGAGCCTTGAGTAAACGATTCGGCGCCGTCGAGGCCAGCCGCGGCGTGTCACTGGATGTCCGGCGCGGTGAGCTGCATGCCCTGATTGGACCCAACGGTGCCGGGAAGACCACGATCATCAAACAGCTATGCGGCGAATTGCTGCCGGACAGCGGCCAGATTGTTTTCGAAGGCCGGCGGATCACCCGCCTGCCGGTGCATCGCCGGGCGCGGCGGGGAATGGCGCGCTCCTATCAAATCACCGCGATCTTCGATTCGCTCACCGTCAAAGAAAATCTTTCCCTGGCCATCCAGGCTCACAATGGCCATAGTTTCCGGTTTTGGCGCAAGGCGTCGCAGGATCCCTTGATTCGGCGGGAAGTGGGGCCCGCCATGCAGCGGGTTGGGCTTGACCAACGGGCCGAGGTGACCGCCATGCAATTATCCCACGGTGAGAAGCGACAGCTGGAGGTGGGCATGGCCCTGGCCGGCCATCCCAAACTGCTCCTGTTGGATGAGCCCTATGCCGGCATGGGCCCCGGAGGCGCGGTGGAACTGACCAAACTGATCCAACGGCTCAAAAAGCAAGTCACCATCTTATTGGTGGAACACGACATGCAGGCGGTTTTTGCCTTGGCCGACCGCATCAGCGTCCTGGTCTACGGCAAAATCATCGCCAGCGGAACGCCCCAGGCCATCCGCGACGACCCGGCGGTGCAGCAGGCCTATCTGGGAGATGAGGCAAGCCATGCTTGATATAGATCGGATTGAATCCTTTTACGGCAACAGCCAGGCCTTGTTTGGCGTGAGTTTGCATATCGACCCCGGCGAGGTGGTCACCTTGCTGGGCCGCAACGGCATGGGCAAGAGCACCACCGTGAGATCGATCATGGGCCTGACGCCGATTCGTGCCGGCCGAATCACCTTTGCCGGCCGGCGTATCGACCACTTGCCCAGCTATGCCATCGCCCGATGCGGCATCGGTCTGGTACCGGAAGGGCGCCAGATCTTCCCCAATCTCACGGTCCGCGAAAACATGGTGGCCACGGCCGCCAACCGCCTGGGGCAACAGGACCCCTATACCATGGAGACCGTGCTGGACCTTTTCCCCCGTCTGACCGATCGCCTGAACCACCTCGGCAACCAACTATCCGGTGGTGAGCAGCAGATGCTGGCCATCGTGCGCGCCCTGATGACCAATCCCGCCCTGCTGATCCTCGATGAAGCCGCCGAAGGTCTGGCACCGCTGATCCGCAAGGAAATCTGGAAGGCGCTGGGCCAACTCAAACAAAACGGGCATGCAATCCTGCTGATCGACAAAAGCCTCGATGCCCTGATACGCATCGCCGACCGCCACACCATCCTGGAAAATGGCCGGGTGGCATGGCAGGGCACCACCGACGCGCTGGCGGCGGATGGTTCGTTGAAGGCGCGGTATCTCGGGGTGTAACAGTACTTTCTCATCCCCCATCCCCATCCCCCATCCCCCATCCCCCATCGTTGTCGTTGTCGTTGTCGTTGTCGTTGTCGTTGTCGAAAAAACGAATGCACTGTGCACGAAAGCAAAGCAATGCTTTCTTGGTTATCCGCCATGTTGATGCATTAAAAATGGGAGGAGAGATCTCATCTCAGATCGATTACGATTACGACAACGACAACGATTTTGAGGATTGCCGATTGCCGGGAATCGTGTTAGCCACTGAATTTGGATCGATTACGACAACGATAGCGATTAAACAAAGGATTACCGATGAAGACACGAATCACCGAATTATTTGGCATCCAGCATCCGATCATTCAAGGAGGCATGCACTATGTGGGGCTCGCGGAGCTGGCCGCGGCCGTGTCCAATGCCGGCGGCCTCGGCATGATTACCGCCTTGACCCTCAAGACACCGGCGGATCTGGAACGTGAAATCGCCCGCTGCCACGACATGACCGACAACCCCTTCGGGGTTAACCTGACCTTTCTGCCCACGGTCAGCACACCGGATTATCCGGGCTATATTCGGGCGATCATCGAGGGCGGCGTGAAAATCGTGGAAACCGCCGGCCGCAATCCCCAGCCATACCTGCCGGTCCTCAAGGATGCCGGCATAAGAGTGATCCACAAATGCACGTCGGTGCGTCACTCGCTGAAAGCCGAGGCCATCGGATGCGATGCGGTGTCGGTGGACGGATTCGAGTGCGGCGGGCATCCCGGAGAGGACGACATTCCCAACATGATTCTGCTGCCCCGCGCGTCCGAGGAACTGAAGATCCCCTTCGTCGCCTCCGGCGGCATGGCCGACGGCCGCAGCCTGGTGGCCGCCCTGGCCATGGGGGCGGACGGCATCAACATGGGTACGCGGTTTATCGCCACCCAGGAAGCACCGGTCCATGAAAACGTCAAACAGGCCATCGTGGCCGCCACGGAGCTGGATACCCGCCTGGTCATGCGCCCCTTACGCAATACCGAGCGGGTGATGAACAATGCCGCGGTTCAGCGTCTGCTGGCAAAGGAAAGCGAGCTCGGCAAAAACCTGCGGTTCGAAGACATTTTCGAGGAGGTGGCCGGTGTCTATCCGAGCATCATGCAGGAGGGCAAGATCGACGCCGGTGCCTGGTCCTGCGGTATGGTCGTCGGTCTGATCCATGACATCCCCACCTGCAAAGCGCTTGTCGATGGAATCATGGATCAAGCCACATCGCTGATCCGGGATCGATTGGAAGGAATGCTGTAAGGGAGCCAGGCACCATTAGTCCAACAATCGGCGCACCATCGTCGCCAGATCCGTGATCTTGACCGGTTTCATTAAAAAGCCCCGGATTCCCATGGCATCGGCTTTTTCCTGGCTCATCAACGCGTTGAATCCGGTGCACAGAATAATGGGAATATCGGACCGGATTTTCTTCAGTTCACCGGCCAGTCGATCCCCCCCCATGGACGGCATGGCCATGTCCGTAATCACCAGATCAAAGGCTTGCGGCTGAGCGGTAAAAAGCGTCAGGGCGTCCGCCGCACTGCCTTGGGTGGTAATGGTATATCCCAGATGGGCGAGCATTTCTTTTTCGATGTCGAGGATATCGGGTTCATCGTCGACCAGCAGAATATGCTCGTGTCCTTTAGGCATCGGCGACTGGGTGTCGGCTTGGGACTCGGTTTTCTCCTGGGTCAGCGGCAAATAAATGTCGAATCGGGTCCCGGCCCCCAGGCGACTGTCCACATGGATCGCTCCGCCGTGGCTTTTGACGATACCATGCACCGCCGCCAATCCCAATCCGGTCCCCTTGCCCCTTTCCTTGGTGGTAAAATAAGGATCGAAAATTCGATTCAGGTTTTCCGGCGCGATTCCCCCACCGGTGTCGGCAACCGTCAGCAGCGCGTAGCGCCCCGGAGCAATCGGTTGAATGGCGGATTGAGCATCCACGACTGTCGTACTCAGGGAAATACTCAGCGTTCCCCCGTTTTCCATCATTTCCTGATAGGCGTTGGTGCACAAGTTCATGATGATGCGGTGCAGCTGGGAAGGGTCCCCGAGCACATCGCTGCCGGGTGCGATCGTTGTCTTTATGTCGATGGTGGCCGGTATGGCCGGCCGCAGAATCTTTAAGGCATCCTTGACGATCACATGCAATGCCACCGGTATCATCACCGGTTCGTCCTTACGGCTGAAGGCCAGAATCTGGGCCACCAGATCGCGCGCCCGTTCACCTGATTTGTGGATGGATTCCAACTTATAGCGGATGGGGTCGCCCGGCGGCAAATCTGCCAGGGCCAATTCTGAATAGCCCAGGATGGCCGACAAAATATTGTTGAAGTCGTGGGCGATCCCCCCGGCCAGAGTACCGATGGCTTCCAGCTTTTGGGCATGCCGCAATTGGTCTTCGATGAGCTGTTGAGCGGTAACATCCCTTAAAAAATTAAGGGTTGCCGGCCCGCCCTGCCAGGTGATGGACGTGGCGTTCATCTGGACACTCACCGGTCGGCCGCTTTTGTGGATGATTCTGAACGTGTAGGCAGGCGACGGCTTCTCTCCGCTTAATATGCGTTCAAACCGCTGTTGAACCTGATTCCGGTCTTCCGGATCGATTAAATCGTGAAACGGCAGCCGCTTCAATTCCGCTTCAGCATACCCAAGCAATTCCACGGTTCTTGGATTTTGAAACGTGATGTATTCATCCTGAAGAATGAATATGGCATCATTGGCGATTTCCACCAGCAGCCGATACGTTTCTTCGGATTCCCGCAATGCCTGTTCGGCGCGTTTGCGGGCGGTAAAATCCTGCAGGGTTTCAACGGCACCGATGATGTCACCGTCCATATTGCGCAAAACCGCGGCGGTAAAAAACAGCCATCGGCCATCTTCCCCCATGTCCGGGAAAAAATCTTCTGCGGCATGGGTACGATCGACCGTCGAAGCGGGTTGCAGTTTGCCACCGTAATATTTGGCCACTTCGCTGTCGATGGCCCCATCGACGATGAGATCGGCCATCACCGGTCTTTCGGCGGCATAAAAGGCCATCCACTGCTTATTGGTACCGACGACCCGGGATGCCGGAATGCCGGTTATTCGTTCCAGGGCATCATTCCAATGGGTGGTCGTGTGATGGTTGTCGATAACAATGGTGGGCACTGGACTGCCCATGATGATTTGGGACAATTTGGCCTCATTCTCCCGCACGGCCAGTTCCATTTGCCTGCGGTTATCCAGCATTTCATTGGCCGATTCGGCGAGACGATAAAATTCACGGAAATGCACCGCATTCAAATTGATCTTGGCCATGCCGGAAGCCGCCTGGCTGAAAAACCCATTGAACAGCCGCATGCTATGAGTGATTCGGTGGGAAAGAAATCTGACCACCAAAAAGATCAATAGCAAAAACGAAAGCAGGATAATAAAAACATACCTGAGGCTGTTCCTGATGCGTTTAGCGAGTTCGGTCTGCTTGATGGCAATTTGAGCATCAATATCATCCATAAAAAGGCCGGCACCGATAAACCACTGCCATTCAGGGACACCGATGGCATAACTGATCTTGGATGCATGCTTTTCACCGTCGAATCTCGGCATGAGGTAGCGCACAAAATCGCCTCCCGATTTTGCGGCGTCAATGAGCCGTTGGACGATCTTGACACCGTTGTCATCTTCAAGCGCCATGAGATTCTTGCCGACCCCAGGGCCGGAAAGAATCATGCCGTCCCAACGGCCGGCAAACACGTAGCCGTCCCGGCCAAATTTGATATTGGAAATCCATTCGAGGCATTCTTCCTGGATATCCGTTTTGACGTCATCGAGATACTCGCCGGTCCCGATGACCCAGCCGATGGGGGCAACCAATTTTACGAATGCAATTTTCTGGAAATAACCGTCGCTTCCGGGTTTGGTCCACGTGTAGCGGTAAAACCCCTCGCCTTGCTTGCGGGCCAGCGCGATCATATCCGGAACGACCAATTCCCCCTGGCCGCCTTTGAACTGTAGCATGCTTCGGCCCTCCATCTCGGCGTTGACCGGAAACAATTGTTCCACCCCGTCCAGAGAAAAGGCGAAGAAATACCCTCTTCCCTTGTTGTACCGGATGGGCCGCAACGCCTCCCGAATCGTATTCTTCAATTCGTCGATGGGTTTACGGTTTTTTTCTTTTTGAAGAAGATTCGTTGCGATCGCATACGCCTCGTTGACCCTATTTTTCACTGCCCCCCGCAGTCGCATTTCTGTTTTGGACTGCATGTGGGTGACAAAATCCAGTGCCCGGTTGACTTCCCGTTTGAGAACCGCTTGCTTGTTTTCCAGCATGGTTGTTCGCAGGGCATGGGTCTCTTCTTTGAATCTTGATATTTCTGAGGTGATCCAAATGAAGCCTACGGAGGAAAGGCAAACGACGGCGGTCAGCGCGAGGTAGATGAAAAAAACGCGATCAATGCGAATTTTTGGAGGTTTCAGGGCTCCCATCAATGGCTCCCCAATATATGATAAATCGAAGCCCCCCAGTCGTTTGGAAGGTGAACCTATCATAAGATGGGATGAACCGATGGGTCAAGCGAGAGCTCAAGTCAGGTCAAATCAAACGGACAGCGTATCCGATCTCAACACATAGGCCACGGCGATGCCGATCAGAAAGCCGGCGGCCAGGTTGGAGGCCAGGGTTATCCCCAGCACCAGAATCGGGACGACCATCTCCTTGCGTGTGTGCATGTCCAGGAGGGTCAGGCTCAGCTGCAGGCCGGCGAAAACCAGTAGAATGCCCAAGGCGGACATGGGCAGCAGGTAAATCACGCCCATGAGATGCTCGCCCAGACAAAGGGCCAGGATCACAAAGATGACACCGCCGATCAGGTTGGACCCGGCGGTTCGGGCGCCGAACCGGTAGCGGGAGGCCAGACCGCCGGCGCCCTGACACATGGGCATGCCGCCCAGAAAGAAACTCATCAGGTTGGCCAGGGCCATGCTGATACACAGGGCCCGGTAAGTGACGCGGCGACCGTCCTGGGGAAAATACTGAACGGACAGATCGGCATTGGCCATGACCGCGTTACCTAAAGTCATGGGAACCTGGGGCAGCACCAGGACCAGCAGGGCGAAGGTGAAATCACTGGCGGATGGCAGCCCGAAAGGCAACCATTGGGGCAGATATAGTCCCACGTGAATCCGATTCAGGCCTTCGCCGGTGCCCACGAAAAGGCCAACCGCAATTCCGGCCCCGACCACGACAATGGCTGCCGGCAGCCGCCGATTGTCCAGCAACAAAAGAGTAAGAATGCCCAAGGTCACGCCGATCACCAGGCCGATGGGCACCGGACCCAGGTGTTGAATGCTTAGATAAGGCTCGGCCGCCTGGCGCAGGGTCTGGAATGTCGACGCGCCCAGCATCAGCTTGATCCCCTGGGATATCAGCAACACCCCGGTGGATAGCTGAACCCCCCGGATCACGGGTTTGGGGATGGCACGCCCGATCAGCGTGATCATCCCGGTGCCGCCGATAACGAACAGAAACAGGGCGATCCACAGGCTGGCGGCCTGAATCTGACTGGCGCTCAGCCCGGTGGCCACGGCATAGGCACCGATGACTTTCATGGGCTCGACCGGACTGGTCACCCTGAAATAAAGACCGGAAAAGATATAGAACAGCCCCACGGCGAGAAACAGTCCCAGGGAATTAAGGCCGTTGATCAGGATCATGCCGATGGCAAGGGGGAGAATGGTTCCCAGATCGCCCAATGAACCGGCCAGTTCCATGCGATTGAATTGGAATGCGGTACCCATACCGGCGTCTTGATTTGTGTCCATTATCTTCTCCTGGCGCCCATGCCACAGCCGAACGGCTTTTACCCATGGCTAACATTGGTGAACTCGTAAAAAGTGCCACTCGCGTCATGCCGAACTTGATCCGGCATCCAGAACTTATCGAAATGACTGGATTCCGGCCTGCGCCGGAATGACGAAAAGATGAAAAACTCTACTTTTTACGGTTTCATCAACATTGGATAAGAAAGACCCTGCTTCTGGTTACTGGTGAATCTGGCTGTGCCATGCGTCTGGTCACCGTTACCCCAGAATCAAGCGCTGGGGATCGCAGGTATCTCTCAGGATCGCCAACTCCTTGGCGGTCGGTGGGGGAACCGGAATCGCCCGTGAGGTGTCCACGGCAAACCCCATGTTCTCCAGGACATCTTCTTTGCTTACCCCGTCGAAACAGCCTTTGAGGACCATCTTGCGCGTATCCGAATCGAACCCCATGATCGCCATGTCGGTGATCACACACGCCGGGCCACCACCGGGCAAACCGGCCTTCTTGCGTCCTTCGGGGCCGTCGATCCACCCCGGGCTGGTCATATAATCCAGCCGGGGCACGAACTTGCGTTTGGCATGCTGCATAAAAATGATTGTGCGACTGACAAAGGAGGCCACGTCACAGGCCCCGCCGCTACCCGAAAAGCGAACTTGGGGGGCATCGTAGTCACCGATCACGGTGGAGTTGAGATTGCCGTAAATATCAATCTGGGCCGCGCCCATGATGCCCACCACATGCCGCCCGGTAAAACGGTTCTGCATGGTGGCGAAGGCGTCGGCCAGGCTGCCGTTGACACAGGTGGCGAACATCACCCGGGAATCACCCACGGCCAGCGGCACCTCCTCTAGCTGGGAGTCGATGGCACCGGTCTCGAAGAAAATCACGCTGTTGGGGGCGCTGATATGTTTGGCGGCCATGGCGGCCAGCATGGAGATGCCGGTACCGCAAAAGACGATATCGCCGTCACGGATTTCCCGTGCGGCGGCAACGGCCATCATTTCGCGTTTGGTGTAATCGGTTTGCTCAGTCATCGGATGTTTTCTCAAATTGCAGTTGCGGGTTTCGATTTACTCTTCCAACGCCGAAATCGGGTGAAATATGCTCTTTCGGGTTACTACGGATGGTTGTTCAGCGGCGGTCCAGCCCTTTCGCATACCCCGTCCTAGCATCCGCCTTGATTTTCTCAAGCTGTTCCGGATCGACACTGGCAATCATGGCCGCATGATCCGGCACATCGAAAATCCGGGTCTGCAAATAGTCCTGGTAACGTTCATCGTCCAGGGCAGCCTCCCGGTACTGATGCAGCCGTGCAGGATCGTAGTCATAGTGGCGGTAGCAGGCCGTGGGCCAGGCCCCCATGGGCAGATGCACCACCGCGTCCACACAGAAAAAGGGAATCTGGTTACGTTCCGGTGCACCGCGCAGCAGGTCATCATCCACCAGGGTTTCACAGGTGACGATCAGATGCCGGGCCGCCTTGGCCTGCTCCACATCGGCAAAGGTCAGGCCCGTGATTCGGGCGGTGCCCTGGCGGTCCGCAGCCTGCACGTGAATGATGGTTATATCCGGATTGATGGCCGGCACCAGCGCCACCCGTTCGGTGTTCGCCCATGTACCGAACGGGTTGTCCTGAATCACCAGTTTTTGGTCGGGAATGCGCACGTCGGCCTGGCGCTGATTTTTCGAGAATCCCCATCGGGTGGTGATATCCGACCCCAGGCCTGACCGAGTCGGTAGAAACGGGACCCCCATGGCACCGGCCATAAACCGCAGGGTCATCTGGTAATTCGAGTAATCCTCCACCTGCAGCCGGCCGGATTCCACGGCCTTGCGGAATCGGATACAGGTGGGAGCGAACCGACCGTTGCCGGCATAGGCGACCTCGACACGGTCCACGCATCCCGCCCCGATCAGTTCATCCACCCCCTGGCCGTTGGAATGGGCATACAGATGGAGGTGTCGCTTTTTCTGCCTGATGATCTCGTATACCGCCGCCATGGGGTTGCGGTTGATGGTAAACCCGCCGATGGAAAGGTGCGCACCATCGGGAACGAACCGGGCAATGGCCTCGGTTAATGACATCCGTTTGTTGGTTTCGGTATTCATGGTCACATGGTCTTAAATGAAATGAATTATATCCGTCAAGTCTCACTTCTGGGTGTATTCCAAAACATCTGGTGGTTATCCCCTTAACCGGGTTTGCTCCAGCCCCTGAAACGGTAGTAATCATCGATCAGGCGTGCCAGATCCTCGGATACGACCCGTCGGCCGTCGGGCAAGGCTTCCTTCAGGAGACGTCCGGGCAGCCATTCATCGGCCGCCTGCATGCCTTCACGCAGGTTGAAGGCCCGCGCGCATGTCACCACCCGGCCGGCCAGCGCCTGCAGTTCCGGCTGGGTCAGGGTCTTTCCGGTGGTCATGGCAAAAATCCGCTCCAGCTCTTCCCAGGGGTACAGATCCCGGTAAAAACGACAGAGAATCAAGGTGTCGAAAAGGGTGCAACGGTCTTCGAAATCGATAAACAGTTCGGCCTTGTCCGCAATCTGATCCGGATCGATCATCCCGGCCAGTTCGGGTTTGTAAAAGGTGGTCCGCAGATGGCAGGCCCCGCGATCGGAAACGGCGTAAGCCAGGCCCATGCCCTTGAGCACCCGCGGATCGTAGCCGGCCGGCTCCAGGCCTTTTACGTGCACGGCAATCGCTTCGAGTCCCAATTCCTCGCTGGCCGGTCGGATACCCTCGGCCAGCAGACCGCCCACATCCTGACGCAAGACGATCTTTTTCAGCAAGGCGGCAATGCGGTCAGGCTGGTTATAATCGATGGGGAAATCGATTTTCCCGCATCGGCTGGCCTCGATGGCGAAGGCGGCCAGGTTGCCCGCCGTCATCGTGTCCAGGCCCACGCGGTCGCACAGATCGTTGAGAAAGATGATTTCCTCGATTTGATCGACCATGCACAGGCCGCCAAAGGCGTAAATCGTCTCGTACTCGGGGCCCTCCAGGGTCAACCCCTGATGGCGGCCTCGCTGCACGACCACGGTTTTACCGCAGGCCAGAAAGCAGGTCCGGCAAGCCTTGGGTCTCGGCCGGCAATGGGATCGTATGCTATTGGCGTTGATTTTATCCCTGTGATCCACGGCCCCCATGGACCAGTAACGGCTGGGGAAGGCGCCGGCCTTGTTGAGCACATCCACCATCATCGGGGTGCCGAAATTACGGTAGGCCTGGGTGACGGGATGGTCCTTGAGGGTTTTCAGCTTATCTTTGGCAAAGGCCTTGAGGCCGTCCGGGTCGGCAAAGGGCCGGCGCTGGTGGCCGTGAAAAACCACGGCTTTGACCTTCTTCGATCCCAGCACGGCCCCCATGCCGGTTCGGCCGCAAACCCGCCACCCGTCATTTTTGACCACCGCGAAGCGAACCAGGCTTTCACCGGCCGGGCCGATGGTCAGAACGGCCGGAGACCGGGCCGCCACCCGCCTGCGCAGGATGGCCTCGGTCACGAAGGTATCCATCCCCCACAGATCACCCGCCTCGTGAAAGAAGACCCCCTCATCGGTTATCTCCAGCCATAGGGGACGATCGGCCGAGCCGGTGATGTCGAAAGCGTCGAAACCGGTCCGGCTCATGGCAATGGCCGCACTGCCCCCGGCGTAAGACTCGCTGTACAGACCGGTCAACGGGGATTTGGCAAATATACCGTGGCGGCACGAGCCGTGAATGGGGCTGTCCGTAGCCGGTCCCAGGGCCATGATCAAATGGCTCTGCGATGCAAACGGATCGACACCAACGGGATTGCGCTCCAGCAGCAACCGTGAGCCCAATCCCTTGCCGCCCATGTCGGCCGCAAGGCGGGCCTGTTCCAGCACCTCGATGGTGCTGGAACGGTCGCTTACGTTCAAGGTCAGTACTTTTCCAAAAAAACCGTGCATGATCAACCTCATCAACGGGAATCTGAATTAACGAGTGATCTCTTCCAGACTCTCCTCCAGAATGGAAATACCCCGGTCCAGCTGTTCATCGGTGATGACCAGGGGCATCAGGGTCCGGATGACGTTGCCGTGGCTGCCGCAGCTGAGCAAAACCAGCCCCTTTTCATAGCAGCGGGCGGTCAGGGCCTTGGCCTTGTCGGTGGCCGGCACCTTGGACTGCCGGTCCTCAACCAGCTCCAATGCCAGCATGGGGCCTTTGCCGCGGACCTCGCCGATGATCTCAACACGTTGCTGAAGGGCGTCGAAGCGGGCCTTGAGGGTTTCCCCCAAGGTGACGGCCCGTTCCATCAACTTGTCTTCGAGCAAGATTTCCAGCACCGCCAGGGCCGCCCGGCAGGAGATCGGGTTCCCACCGTAGGTGCCGCCCAGGCCGCCCACGTGGGAGGCGTTCATCATGTCGGCCCGTCCGATGACCGCCGACAGGGGCATGCCACCGGCGAAACTCTTGGCCATGGTGATGATGTCCGGCACCACGTTCCAATGGTCGATGGCGAAAAACGTGCCCGTGCGGCCGGCACCGCTTTGCACCTCGTCGATGATCAGGGCAATACCGTATTTTTCGCAAATGGCCTTCAACTTGGGGAAGTACTCCGGCGGCGGCGTGATGAACCCGCCTTCGCCCTGGATGGGTTCGGCGAGCACGGCGGCGGTCTGTTCGGCGGCCACATGGCTGATGAAGAATTCTTCCAGATAATCGGCGCAGGCGACATTGCACGCGGGATAGCTCAGCTTCATGGGGCAGCGGTAACAGTAGGCATAGGGCATGCGGTAGATTTCCGGCGCATAGGGGCCGTAGCCGAATTTGTAAGGCTTGACCTTGCTGGTCAGCGTCATGGTCAGGAGGGTACGTCCGTGAAAGGCGCCGTCGAAACAGATGATCGCCGGACGCTGGGTGGCGTAACGGGCCACCTTGACGGCGTTTTCCACGGCCTCGGCGCCGCTGTTGGCGAACAGGGTCATCCTTTCGGCATCGCCGGGCGCCAGGGCATTGAGTCGTTCGGCCAGTTCCACGTAAGGCTCGTACATGGCCACATGAAAACAGGGGTGAATGTATTTGGCGGCCTGGTCCTGGATGGCGGCAACGACTTTGGGATGGCAGTGGCCCACGTTGTTGACACCGATGCCGCCCGCGAAATCGATCAGTTCACGGCCATCGACATCCACCATCACCGCACCGGTGGCTTCCTTAATGAATGCGGGGATGGTGTTGAAGGGTCCCTGGGGAACGTTGAGATTCCGTTTTTCAAGCAATTCTTGATTCCGG
Source organism: uncultured Desulfosarcina sp. (assembly GCA_963674765.1). Lineage (GTDB taxonomy): Bacteria > Desulfobacterota > Desulfobacteria > Desulfobacterales > Desulfosarcinaceae > Desulfosarcina. Next base: position 7,361,407 of record OY771548.1, read on the forward strand.
CCTGGCATCGTACGACTCCTTTTTTAAGTGATGAATGCATGGCGTAGCCATCGCGGGTTACGCAACAAGTTTGCCTCAAATTTTAGCAAAGGATGTACCAGTATGCATGGAATTATGCATCCGGCCATCAATTAAGTAGTTAATGATCAGTCGATCAGTGTTAAGTAAAGGATTACCCTGCCATTACACCCAGGGCAGCCACATGTAACTCGGGTTCATCGGAATCGGTATAGGTATCGCTTATGCAGGTCACGCCTCGCTCCCATGCTCTGCGTGGGAGCGCGCACCGCTGTTCATCCGAACATGATGGAGGTTCCCAAGCGGAGCTTGGGAACCAGTTATAATGCAGTATTGCATAAAATCCCGGGTTGTGCTTATGCATATTAGCATGAACCATCACCGCATCAACCCAAACGAACCGCTTGCCGATATTCAGGCACAGCTGTTTTCCAGTGTCGGCCATGACACCGTGGCGCGCAAATGGCGTCTGTTTGCAAAGGCCCTGCTCAACGCGACGGGCAGTGCCATCTTCGTGGTTGATCCATCGGGAACAGTGGCCATTTCCAACCATTCGGTGCAAAGGCACCTGGGTCTGTTTCCTGGCAGTCTGATGTCCACCAGCATGCCGGGTTTGTGGCCCGCGGTGGAAACGGTACTTAAAAATGCGCGTCCACTGAAGGACCTGCCGGTCCAGGCCGGCGCGGCTTCCTTCCTGGCCCGCATCGCTCCCATCAAATTCAGGACCGAAATCATCGCCGTGCTGTGCGTGCTGGAAGACCGCACCGAGTTGGAGGGAACCACCCGCAAGATGATCTCCTTTCGGGAGCTGAGCCAGGAGCTGGATGCCATTATCGCTTCCAGCGACGACGGCCTCTGGGTCTGCGACGGACGGGGGACCATCCTGCGCATCAATGCCGCCTCCGAGCGCCTCAACATGCTGCGCGCCGCCGATGTGGTCGGCCGCAACATGGATGAAATGATTGCCGAAGGATATATCGACCATTCGGTGACCCGCAAGGTGCTCGAGAGTCGTCGGCGGGAAAACCTCTTGCAACAGACCCGTTCGGGCCGCAAACTCATGGTGACCGGCAATCCGGTATTCAATGACAACGGCGAGCTGATTCGGGTGGTGGTCAACGAACGCGACATCACCGAAATAGACACGCTGCGGGAAGAACTGGAAGCCCAGGTGGCGAAAAACGATCAAATTCAGCGGCGCATGCAAGAAATGCAGCTGGCCGGGATGAAAGATGGCCCCATCATCGCCCGTAGCGCCAATATCATCCATGCCCTGCACCAGGCACACAAAGTCAGCCGGGTGGATTCGACGGTACTGATTCTGGGTGAATCGGGAACCGGCAAAGGCGTGGTCGCCAATCTGATCCACACCCACTCCGCCAGGGCCGACAAGCCCATGATCCATGTCAATTGCGGTGCCATACCGGAAACCCTGGTGGAAAGCGAGCTGTTCGGCTATGAGAAAGGCGCGTTTACCGGCGCGGCTCAGCAGGGCAAGCCGGGATATTTCGAACTGGCCGACGGAGGTATCCTCTTCCTGGACGAAATTGCCGAACTTCCCATCGCCTCCCAGGTCAAACTGCTGCGTTTTCTCGAGGATGGACGGGTGACCCGGGTGGGTGGGACCCGCAGCCGTAACCTGGACGTGCGAATCATCTGTGCCACCCATCGCGACGTGGAACAAATGGTCGCCCAGGGACAATTCCGGCTGGATCTGTTTTATCGGCTCAACGTGATCCCCATTACCGTGCCCCCGCTACGAGATCGCGAGGCGTGTAAGCTTTCCTTGATTCAACACTATATCAACCACTTCAACGCCAAATTGAAAGGCGGGCAGCCCCCCCGACTCAGCCGTCGTGCCCTGGACGCGCTGCTGATCTACGAATTTCCGGGCAACCTGCGGGAGCTGATGAACATCTGCGAACGCCTGGTGGTGATGGCCGAATCGCCGCGAATCGATATCGATGATCTGCCGGCCGCCGTTACCAGCGGACTTTCGAAGCCAATACCCGGCGGACTCGATATGCTGGAAGGCCAAGGCAGCCTGGCCCGTGCCATGGATACCGTCGAACGACGCATTATCGCCCACGCCCTCGAGCAGTACGGCACCCAGACCGGCGCCGCCCGAGCCTTGGGGGTCAATCAGTCCACCATCGCCCGCAAAATTCAAAAGCATGGTCTGGGATGACCGTTCCGATTATGCAGTTTTGCATAACCACCGCCTGGATTGACCGTTGTAAAAAAAGCGATCAAAATTTAATTGAACATACAGTTAATTCTTGACAATGATGGGATCCTTGCATTAACTGATTCCAATCAACGTCCCTGCCCATCCGACCCGTGTATGGCCAGTCCACAGAAAATAATCGTCATGAGAAAAAATAAAAGCGCGGCCCTAAGAAAACCGGACATCCTGGAAAGTTATTATCAGATCATTATCCAGGAAGGGCTGGAAGGTGCCTCCATCGGCAAAATCGCCGGCCACGCCGGTATTCATCCGAGTCTGGTGATCCATTATTTTAAGAATAAAGAAAACATGAAGCTCGAGTTGGTCGACCTGCTCATCGAAAAATACGAGTCGCCGACCATGCTTGATTTCGACCATATCGAGGATGCCGAGGCGCATTTCAATGCCCTGATGGATGTGATTTTTTCGCTTCAATGGAGCCGCACCGTGGAGCCATCCGTTCACTTCGCTTTTTATTACCTCAGCCTGAGGGAAAAAAAGATCCTGGAACGCTTCAAGGTCATGTTTAAGTGGCTGCGTGATTTCCTGGAACAAAAGCTGTTTTATTTCAACACCATGGGCATCATTCGGGTAAACGACACCGACCGGGCCGCCGAATACATCGTAACCCTGATGGAAGGGCTCGAATTCCACAGCCAGTTTCTGGCCGATGGCCAGCCGTTCGAGGCGTTTTCCCAGGTGGCGAAGACGTCTTTGATCAGGGCCTTGAAAAGTGGCGACTTTTAGCGGCTTTACGACTTTTAGCGGCTTTATTTAAAAGCCAATTGTCAGATCGATTTTTTTTATGGGCTAACAATTAAACGAACATTCAATTAATTAATTTATATTTTATCGTTAACCCCAATAATGTAGGAGGAACAATGCGTAGCTACCAGGACGCACTTGCCTATGCCGCCAAATGGCTGGACATCGTTAATCAGAAATCCACATCGCTTGACGAGGAAACGGCCAAATGGATGTCAGAGGAAACCAAACACAATTTCGTCAATCATTTCAACGCCGGGTGGGTCAACTACCGCAAATCCATGACCGAAGCCGGTGATTACGGCGCCATCGAATGGCGCGGCGAAGGGGCGCGTTTCTACGACAACTTCGGCAACGAATACCTGGACTTTCTGGGCGGCTATGGCGCGCTGGACCTGGGCTGGTCGCATCCGGAAGTGGTCGAGGCGGTCCGGGCCCAGGCGCTTCGATCCGGTATCCCCAGCCAGGAACTGATGGACCCCTTGCGCGGTGCGCTGGCCAAGTTGATGACCGACATCACCCCCGGCGACATCGACCATGCCTTCTTCGTCGCCAGCGGCACCGAAGCGGTCGAAGGGGCCCTTAAAATCGCCCGGCTGCACACGGGCAAACACAGTTTCATCTCCACCGTCAAGGCATTCCACGGCAAGACATCCGGTTCGTTGAGTGTCATGGGCAAGAAAGATTTCCGGGCACCCCTGCAGCCCTACGGCGCGCAAATTTTCTTCGTGCCCTTCGGTGATGCCGATGCCCTGGAGCGGCAACTTGAAATCTGCGCCACCGTGGGCATCGAGATCGCCGGTTTTGTCGCCGAGCCGATCCAGGGGGAAGCCGGCGCCATCATCCCGTCGGATGACTACTGGCCACGGGTCCGCGAAATCTGCGATAAATTCGGCATCCTGATGATCTGCGACGAGGTCCAGACCGGCCTTGGCCGAACCGGTGCCCTGTGGGCCGTGGATCACTGGAACGTGAAGCCGGACATCATGATGGCCGCCAAATCTTTGGGCGGCGGGGTGATGCCCGTCGGCTGCTTCATGGGTAACGGCAACATCTGGAAGGCCTTCGAGGAACCCAATCCGTTCATGCATACCACCACGACGGGCGGCAATCCCATGGCCTGTGCCGCGGCCATCGCCACCATTCAGGTAATCCTGCGCGATAATCTGCCCCAGCGGGCCGGCGAACTGGGCGACTATTTTATTGGCAAACTCAACCAACTGAAAGAGTCGTTCCCAGGGATCTACGAAAAAATCACCGGTAAGGGGCTGTTGATCGGCCAGCACTTCGTCGACGATGAAGTCGGTTACAAGGTTGCGGCCGGGTTGTTCCGGCGCAAGGTGCTGGTTGCCGGAACCCTGGTCAATGCCAAGGCGATTCGTTTTGAGCCGCCGCTGGTGGTCACCCAGGCGGAAATCGACGAGGTTCTCAACCGGCTTGAGGATACATTGAAATCCGTTTCAAAAACCGCTTAGCCGATTGTTCTATCCATAACCCGTGTCTGTTCGGAAGTGGACAAATTGGCCATTGATGGATGGACACGAACAAGGAGGCGCCATGAAATTAATCCGTGTCAACATGACCAATCAAACGATCGACGTCGACGACACGCCCGAGGCGTATCGCGGGCTTGGCGGTCGCGGCCTGACATCGACCCTGATCAACACCGAAGTCCCAGCCGGCTGTCATCCCCTTGGGTCCCAAAACAAACTCGTTTTCGCACCGGGTCTTTTGACCGGCACCCCCTTGATCAACACCAGTCGGCTGTCCGTCGGTGCCAAGAGTCCATTGACCGGCGGCATCAAGGAAAGCAACGTGGGCGGTACCGCCGCCTACGCCCTGGCCAGACTCGGCATCGACGCCGTGGTCATCGAAGGCAAGGCCCCGACCGACTGCTACTATGCCCTGATGATCGCCGCCGACGGATCGGTAGAATTGATCGATGCCCGGGACATCAAAGGCATGCGGACCTACGCCCTGGTCGAGAAACTGTCCGCCACCTACGGTTCGACGCACAGCATCACCTGCATCGGACCGGCCGGCGATTTCCAGCTCTCCTCCGCCTCCATTCAGACCACCGACCTGGACGGGCGTCCCTGTCGCGCCGCCGGCCGGGGCGGCCTGGGAGCGGTCATGGGCGCCAAGGGCCTCAAGGCCATGATCGTCAGCCGCAAGGGCAAGACCCCGGATCCCCTGGCCGATCCGGAGGTGTTCAAGACTGCCTCCAGGGCCTATGCCGAGGCGGTCAAGGCTGATGAATTCAGTGGAGAGATATTACCGCAGCTGGGCACCGCCTGCCTGGTGGAAGCCATCAACGGCGCCGGGGCCTTCCCCACCCGCAACGCACGCGATGGTCAGTTCGAAGGGGTCGAGAAAATCAGTGGAGAGGCCTTGGCCGAGTTGATTAAGGAACGCGGCGGCAAAACCACCCACAAGGGCTGCGCCCAGTGCATCATCGATTGTTCCAACGAAGTCGTCGACAAACAGGGCAAGTACGTCACCTCATCGCTGGAGTATGAAACCATCTGGTCCATGGGCGGCATGATCGGCAACGATGACCTGGACAGCATCGCCAAACTGGATTTTCTGTGCGACGACATCGGCCTCGATACGATGAACACCGGTGTGGCCATCGCCGTGGCCATGGATGCCGGTTACCGATCCTTCGGCGACGGGGCGGCCGCCATCGAGATGGTGGAAGCCGTCGCCAAAGGGACCCCCATGGGGAGAATCATCGGCAGCGGTCCCGACGTGGTGGGCCGCTGCTTCGGTCACAACCGGGTGCCAACCGTCAAGGGCCAGAGCATCGCGGCCTACGACCCACGAGCCATTCAGGGCATGGCGGTAACCTATTCCACGACCCCCATGGGGGGCGATCACACCGCCGGTTGGGTCGTCGATCAAAACCTGGAGGATTTCGGTGGCACGATCAATCCGCTGGGGACCGAGGGACAGGTCGAGGCGTCGCGGAATACGCAGATTCATATGGCCGCCGTCGACAGCGTCGGCATCTGTGATTTTGCCCAATCCGGCCTGGCTGCAGACGGCGGCATGGAGAATCTGTTCGCGATGATCGGCGCCAAATTGGGCCAGCCCTTTACCGAAGCGGACTGGACCGAGCTTGGCCTCCGGGTGCTCAAGGCCGAGCGGGACTTCAACCGCAAGGCCGGCTTTTCCAACGCGGATGATCGATTGCCGGAAATGTTCTACAAAGAGCCGCTGCCACCCCACAACGCCGTGGTGATGTTCAGCGACGATGAACTGGATACCACCTTCGATTTTTAATGGACAACGCACTTGCGTGTACGGATCAAACTCTTGGGGACCCTGCCCTCTCATTATCCTGGCATATATCCAGCCACCGGCCTGGAGGTCGATCTGCCGGCGGAAACCACGGCGGCGGATATCGTGGCCGTCGTGGGAATCCCGACGGCGCGCCTGGGGTTCGTGACCGTCAATGGACGGATCGCCAGGGAAACGGATCCGATTCCAGAAAACGCCACCGTCAAGTTGTTTCAAAAGATTGCCGGCGGATAACCTGGGTGCACGCGAAGACATTGCAGAATTAAACATTTACCAATGCTGGCCCCGGATGCGGGAGCTCCCCCAAGGAAAGGAAGTATGATGGAAGGCAGTTATGAATATGGCAACTGGGTATTGGTCGGGTTGAGTCTTTACATGGTCCTGATGCTCTTTATCGGGTGGTATGCGTCCAAAAAGATCTCGACGACCTCCGATTATGTGGTCGCCGGCCGGCGGCTGGGTATTTTCTTCTGCACGGGCACGCTTTTCGCCACTTGGTTCGGGTCGGGAACTTGCATGGGCGGTGCGGGAAACGCCTATATTTTCGGTAATCAGGGCGTTATTTTCGATCCCTGGGGGGCGGCCCTATGTTTGCTGTTGACCGGTTTTTTCTTTGCCCGCCTGATGCGCCGCGGGCGCTACATCACCCTGGTGGATCTATTCGAACTGCGTTACGGCAGGAGCATGGGCCTGTTTGCGACCTTCTCCCTGAGTATCGCCGAAATGGGCTGGGTGGGCGCCCAGCTGGTGGGATTCGGCACGATTATCCACTACTTCAGCGGAATTCCCCTATGGACGGGAATCACCATTTCCACGGCTATCCTGGTGATCTACACCTATCTGGGCGGCATGTGGGCCGTGACCCTCACCGACGTCTTCCAGATGATCATCCTCATGGTGGGCATGGTCATCATGCTGTATGTGGCCATCCCCTTGGCCGGTGGCTGGGATACGATCTTCGCCAACAACCCGGAACATAATATGATGGGCATCAACCAGTGGTCCTTCATACCGACGCCGGCATCGGCGGCGAGTCCCGAGCTGGAAAACGCCGGCTACATGTACTATACTGGGTACGTGGGCTGGTTTTATTGGCTGGCGGCCTGGTTGGCCATCGGCTTCGGCAGCATCCCGGCCCAGGACCTCATGCAACGCGTGCTTTCGGCCAAGGATGAAAAAACCGCGTCCTACTCCAGTTACCTGGGCGGCCTGCTCTATGTCACCGTGGGCATGATGCCGGTGATTATCGGCATGATTTACTTTCACCTGAACCCGGATTTGAGCATCGACGATGCCCTCAACAAGATCCTGTTGCTCATGGCCGTGGAACACCTCAACCCCTTCCTCGCCACTTTGTTCGTCAGTGCCTTGGTGGCGGCGTTGATGAGTTCCTCGGACAGCGCCATCCTGGGCGCGGCGTCAGTACTCGGATACAACGGGTATAAATACTTCAATCCCGATGCCGACGAACACCAGACCCTCAAGGTGACCAAAATCATGGTACCGGTGGTGACCCTCAGTTCGCTGATCCTGGCTCTCTATTTCCAGGTCATCTACAACCTCATGGTCATTGCCTGGTCATTGCTCCTGGTGAGCCTTTTCGTGCCCTACGCGGCGGCCTACTTCTGGAAAAAGGCCAACAACACCGGTGCCATCGCCGCCTTCTGGGGCGGGCTCATCGTGTGGATCATCTCCTATTTCTGCTACCTGCCCATGACCAAGGCGGCCAATACCGACCTGGGCATCAAGGGTGCCGAGTCGGGCCTGTACTTCGACTGGGCCATGTGGGATTCGCTTTACATCAGCAGCATCTGGGCGGTGATCGGATCGCTGGTATGCCTGGTGGTGGTTTCCCTGATCACCCAAAAAACGGACATTCCCAAGCCACTGGTGGACATCGACGGCAAGCCCCTGCAGATGACCAACTGGAAAGGGTTGTTTAAGACGGGCGAAACCGAGAGGGCCTAAACGATATGACCCAACTAGTCACGAGTCGCCCCCAGGCGGACGGGTTCTGGATGCCCGGCGAATTCGAGCCCCATCGGGGCTGCTGGATGTTGTGGCCCGAGCGCGGCGACACCTGGCGGCTGGGGGCCAAGCCGGCCCAGGCTTGCTTTGCTCAGGTGGCCGAGGCCATTGCCGCTTTCGAACCGGTGACCGTCGGCGTCAGCCATGGTCAGTGGGAAAATGCCCGTGCCTGCCTGTCCGATACGGTTCGGGTGGTGGAAATCTCCAGCGACGATGCCTGGATGCGCGACGTGGGTCCAACCTTTGTCATCGACGCCAATGGCCGACTGCGGGGCATCGATTGGGGCTTTAACGCCTGGGGCGGCCTTGAGGACGGGCTTTACTTCCCGTGGTCGCGGGACCGCCTGGTGGCCAGAAAGGTCTTGGAAATCGAGGGCGTCGACCGCTACCGGGCGCCATTGATCATGGAGGGGGGCGCCCTGCATGTGGATGGCGAGGGAACCCTCATCACCACCGAGGAATGTCTGCTGAACCCCAACCGCAACCCCCGGATGACCCGCGAACAGATCGAAGACACCCTAAACGCCTACCTCGGCATTGAGACGGTGATTTGGCTGCCAGCGGGTGTCTACCTGGACGAAACCAATGGTCACGTAGACAATCTGTGCTGTTTTGTAAGGCCGGGAGAGGTCCTGTTGACCTGGACCGACGATGCGGACGATCCCCAATATGCCATTTCGCATACGGCCCTCGACCGGCTCAGCGCTCAGACCGACGCCCGGGGCCGCCCCTTAACGGTCCACAAGATCCATCAGCCCGACCCCATGGGCATCAGCGAAGCGGAGTGCCAGGGACTGGACGTCAGCGAAACGGCCAAGCCTCGCCGGGCCGGTGATCGGATGGCCGCCTCATACGTTAATTTCTACATTGCCAACGGCGGGATCGTCATGCCGCTGTTCGACGATCCCCGGGACCGGGAGGCCATCGATTCGTTGACCCGTCTCTTCCCCGATCGAAAGGTCGTCGGCGTCAGGAGCCGTGAAATTCTCTTGGGTGGCGGCAACATCCATTGTATCACCCAACAGATTCCCTTGGGACGATCATGAAGGGCATCCACCAGACCTGACTATCGGCCGCCTATCAGTACGTACGACACGCCTGGCAATTACCTGAACGGGGGTCCTGTGAGCGCTTACGAATCCGGCAGTAGCTGCCTATTGGGCATTTTAACCCATTGAATGCGTATGACATTTCTATCCTACCAGGAGACAATGTGAAAAAGATTGATCTTACCATCAACGGCCGTCAGAAGCAGATCGTTGCCGACGACGACCTGGTTCTGTTGGATTTGCTGCGCGAGCATTTTCATTTGACCGGTGCCAAGCAGTCCTGCGATCGAAAAGGGCAATGCGGGGCCTGCACGGTGATTGTCAATGGCAAGGCCGTGTTGTCCTGTCTGACCAAGGTCGCCAAACTCGATGGTGCGGATGTGATCTCCGTGGAAGGGCTGGGCACGCCGGCCACCCCCCATCTGATCCAGGAGGCGTTCGTGCTGGCCGGTGCCATCCAATGCGGCTACTGCACCCCAGGCATGATCATGGCCGCCAAGGCCCTTTTGGACAAGAACACGGACCCCACGGACAAGGAAATCAAACACGCCTTGCGCCGCAACCTGTGCCGCTGCACCGGTTACGCCAAGATCATCGACGCCGTACGACTGGCCGGGCGTTTTCTGCGTGGTGAGATCGTTCCCGACGACATCCGCCCCAACCCCACGGACGCCAAGATGGGGGTTTCCCACCCGCGTCCCTCGGCCCTGGCCAAGGCTTGTGGCACGGCCGAGTTTGCCGCCGACATCAACATGCCCGGAGCGGCCGAAATCGTGGTTGTTCGCAGCCCCCACATGCATGCCAAAATCCGGTCCATCGACACGTCGGCGGCCGAGGCCATGCCCGGCGTCGTGGGCACCCTTACGGCCAAGGACATCCAGGGCACCAACCGCCTGAAATACATCGTCGACGACCGGCCGATTCTATGCGAGGACCGGGTGCACACCCTCGGCGATCCCGTGGCCGTGGTGGTGGCCGATACCCGCGAGCAGGCCCAGGCGGCGGCGGCGGCCGTGACGGTGGACTATGAACCACTTCCCGAAATCACCGCCCCGGCCCAGGCCCTGGCACCCGACGCGCCCCAGATTCATGCGGATCGGCCCAACCTGTGCTTCAGCCAACCGCTGATCAAGGGAGATGCCGAGACGGCCTTCGCATCGGCCGACGCCGTGGTGGAAAGTCGCTTCACGACCCAGATCAACCATCAGGCGCCCATGGAGCCTGAAAATTCCGTAGCCTACATGGAGGGCGAAGGCGAAGACGCCCAACTGGTGGTGATCGGTCGCAGCATCAACATCCACCTGCACATGGCCACCTTGCAGACGGCCCTGGGTTTCGAGAACATCCGCTACGAAGAATCTTTCTCCGGCGGCCAGTTCGGCATGAAGCTGGAGATCTTCACCGAAGGCATCGCCGCGGCCGCGGCCCTTAAATTCAATCGGCCGGTGCGCTATATTCCCAGCCTGGCCGAATCCATGTTGATGACCTCCAAACGCCACCCCTTCGACATGCAGGTCCGCCTGGGCGCCAAGGCAGACGGACGGATCACCGCCCTTGAATTGGATATCACCGTGGACAACGGTGCCTACCACTCCATCGGCAACGTGATTATCAATCGCGCGCTGCAAATGCTTTCCAGTTCCTACTACATCCCCAACATCAAAGTCGCCTCGCGGCTGGTCTATACGAACAATCCCTGGGGTAGCGCGGCCCGTGGCGCCGGTCCGCCTCAGGCCCACTATGCCTTGGAGTGCGCCATGGACATGCTGGCCAAGAAACTGGGCATGGACCCGCTGGTATTGAGAAAATTGAATAGTCTTCAACCGGGCCAGACCAAGGCCACCGGCCATGTAATCGACGAATGGGCCTTCGAGGGCCTGTGCGAGGCCATCAAACCCGATTATGATCGCGCCATGGCCGATGTGGCCCAGGCCTCCGCCGATGGGTCGGTGTGCCGGGGTGTCGGCCTGGGGGCGGCGGCCTTCGGCATCGCCTTTCCGGGCGACAAGTCCATCAGTGCCGTGGAGTTGGAACCCGACGATTGCGTGACCGTTTACGCCTCGGCGGCCGATCCCGGCGAGGGCAATGACGCCATGCTCACCCAACTGGCCGCCCAGGTGCTGGACCTGCCGCTTACCCGGGTACGCGCCGACAGTCGCCGGACCGATCGCACGCCCGCCGGCGGGCCGGCCTCGGGCAGCCGGGTGACCTTCATGATCGGTGGCGCCACGGTGAACGCCCTGCAGCAACTGAAACAAGCCATGGATGAGGCCGGCGACAAGACCCACGCGGCCCTGACCGCCGCCGGCCTGCCGACCCGCTATGTGGGGCACAAATCCGTGGTGAATACCGCGCCCCTAAATCCGGAGACCGGTCAGGGACCATCGGCCGATTCCGATGTGCATGCCATTCAGCTGGCCGAGGTGGCGGTCAACACCGACAACGGAGACGTGCGGGTGATAAGAATGACCGCAGCCGTGGATGCCGGACCGATCATCAATCCGAACAATCTTGAGGGACAGATGCATGGCGGCATGGACATGGGCGTGGGCTATGCCCTGCGCGAGCGCTATGCGGCCGGCCAGACCACCGACTGGCGGACATTTGCCTTTCCCAGCATGAAAACCGCCTTCGACATGCGCGTGATCACCCGCGAGACACCGCGCAAGCGGGGCACCCTGGGTGCCACCGGGGTCGGCGAGATGGCCATGGTCTCTACCGCACCGGCCGTGATCAACGCCATCCACAATGCCTGCGGAGTCTGGATCACCGACCTGCCGGCCACCCCGGACAAGATACGGGCGGCCCTGGAGGCGGCCGGAAAGGCCTGATCCATGATCACCGACGGAATCGCTCCCGATGCCGATACATCATCGACGCGGATCTTTGCCATGCCACGGACTGGCCGGCGTCCATCGGCGCCCAGATGGTGGCCGCCGGGGAAATCGACCCGTCGGGGGTTCTCTGCCCCGAACAGTGCATCGATCCATTGCGGCGCTTCGCCAAGTTGGCCAAAGAGGGAATTCAGGTTATAATGGCAAAAAAGCAAGGAAAAAGACACCATGCCCGACTTTCCCCTACCCGGTCTGGCCGATTTTCTGAAAAAAGTCGTTCCCTTCACCGCCCTGGAACCAGTGGTGCTGCAAAAGGTGATCCAGACCGCCCAGGTCGCTTTTTATCCGGCCGGTGAGCTGATCATTCGCATGGGCGAGCCCTCCAGTGGATTTCTCTACGTCGTGCAGACCGGCTGCGCCCGGGTCTCTATTCGGGATGAGTCCGGCGACAGCATCCTGGTGGACTTCAGGGGCGAGGGGGACAGTTTCGGGGCCGTGAGCCTGATCAAGGGGGGCAACGCCATGTTCGATGTCACCGCCGAAGAGGACCTGATCGCCTTCCTGATTCCCAAGGCCACGGTCGATCTTCTCATGGCCGACCATGTGCCTTTCCGGCGCTTTTTCGGTTCGTCTCTAGCGCGCAACTTCAAGGCCGTACGCAAGTCGGCCGATGACCAGCTGGGCCTGCTCACCCGGGACCATCAACTCCAGCTGGACATCTATCTGACCGGAAAAAAGGTCCGCCAGCTGATGACCACGGACCTGTTGACCTGCCCTCCCCACACCCCAATCCGCGAGACTGCCGGTCTGATGAAACGGCGCGGCGTGGGATCCATCATCATCATCGATACCGACGGCAGTCCGCAGGGTATCCTCACCGATGCCGACTTTCGTAGCAAAGTGGTTGCCGAAGGCCTGGATCTGACCACCGCCGTTCACCGGGTGATGAGTACCCCCATCTGCACCGTGCATCCCGAGGCTTACGCCTTCGATGCGCTTTTGGATATGTGCCGTTTCGGGGTCAGCCACCTGGTCGTCACCGAGGACCGGCGGGCCGTGGGCATCATCAGCGAACACGATTTTCAATTGGAGATCGGCAGTTCACCCATCGGCATGATCGCCGATATCTCCGAGGCCAGAACGGTGGCGGAAATCGTGGACAAACGTATCCATATCGACCGCATCCTGCAGATGGCCTTGCATCGCAGCGGCGCCGTCAAACCCATGGTAGATCTGATCTCCGAATTGAACGACCGTGTTGTGCGTCAGTTCCTGCAAATCATCGAGGAAGAGATGGGGGCGGAATGTTGGGGGCCGCCGCCGGTCACCTACAGCTGGCTGGCCATGGGTAGCCAGGGACGGCGAGAGCAGACCCTTTGCACCGATCAGGACAACGCCCTCATCTTTGCGGATGTTCCCCCGGACCAGGAGCCGGCGACCAAGGCCTGGTTTCTCGAATTCGCCAAACGGGTGGTGGATGCCATCGAAAGCTACGGGATCCCTAAATGCCAGGCGGGGATTCAGGCCAGCAATCCGCTGTGGTGCATGCGCCTTGGCGACTGGCGCACGCTTTTCCAGGACTGGGTGGCCATCCCCACCCCCGAGACGCTGCGCCTGGCGACCATCTTCTTCGATTTTCGCGGCATTTCCAAAAATGCCGCATCCGCCCGCCGTCTTCGCCAGGAGCTCACCCAACTGGCCACCGGCAAGCAAACGTTCGCCCGCGACCTGGCCAGGCTTGCCCTCATCAACCGTCCGCCATTGGGCTTCTTGCGTCAATTCGTCGTGGAAACCTCAGGCGCGCACACCCGTGGCCTCAATCTTAAACTGCGCGGACTGACGCCCGTGGTGGAGGCCGCCAGGGTCCTGGCCCTGGATCTGGGGACGCCCGCCACCAACACCCTGGAGCGTCTGGCCGCCGCCGCTGAAAAAAAAATCATCCGCCCCGAGTTGTTGGCGGCCATCGACGACGCCTATGACTACATCAATTGGATTCGCATCGACCACCACTTGAAAACCAAGGCCGCCGGGAAGCAGCTGACCAATCTGGTGGATCCGGCCCAACTCAACCCCATGGAACGAAAAATGCTGAAGGAAAGCTTCGCCATCATCGGCCAGCTTCAGGAACTGCTTGGCGTCCGCTACAAGAACTGGCGGGGATTGGAGGGATAGGACCGATGGGGTCGCTTTTCATGGCCCGTTTCGCCAACCGGCTGGAGCGGATTCATCACCGTACCCGACCACTGGAACGGCGGGCGGCGATTAACCTGACGGCACTGGACCACCTGGATGGCGCCATCCCGGTCCGTGAATGCAACTACACGGTGGTTGACATTGAAACCACCGGCCTCGATAAACGGCGCAGCAGAATCGTTAGCGTCGGTGCCTTTAAGGTCGCTGCCGGACGTATTCACCTGAGCCGGTTTTTCAATCAGCTGGTCAATCCGGGTCGTGACATGCCATCCGAATCGATCACCGTGCATGGCATCGTACCGTCCATGGTGGCGACGGCCCCCACGGGCGTCGCGGTCCTCGACATGTTCCTGGATTATCTGGGCCGCGATATCCTCGTGGCCTACAACGCCCGTTTCGACCTGGCATTTCTCAACCGCCTCATGCGGGGTCGCTACGGTTTCAGGCTCCAGAATCTGGTCATCGACATCCTGCCCCTTTGCGAAACCATCTTGCTGCCCAAATTTTTGGAGCCCATGCAACGGCACAATAAACTCCTGGGCCAGGGGGCCTTCCACCCCGCGGAGCAATACCACCCTCGAACGCTCGAGGCCTATGCCCATCATCTCGGCATTAAAATCCATCACCGGCATAGTGCGGCGGGGGATGCCCTGGCCACGGCAATGATCCTGCAACGCGGTCTGGCCAAGCTGGAGCAACTGGAGCGCGGACGGCTCAAGGATTTGGTCCGCGTGGCCGGGGTGTCACGGTGACCCTGAGGGCAACCCGCTGTTGAATTGACATTCAAACCGTTGCTCTCTAAATAGATATCAACTTAGACCATACGATCCACATGATTTTTCAACCCCACCATCGGGAGCATCACATGCGCCATGTTCGTGTCGCCGCCACGCAAATGCAATGCACGGCCAACAAGGAAGAAAACATCGCCAACGCCGAAAAAATGGTCCGCGAAGCGGCTGCCGCAGGAGCGCAGATCATCCTCCTGCAGGAGTTGTTCGAATCGCTCTACTTCTGCCAGGTGGAACGGCCCGAATTCTTCGATCTCGCCACGCCCCTTTCGGCCAATAGCGCCGTCGCGCATTTCTCGGTCATCGCCAAGGAACTCGAAGTCGTTTTGCCCATCAGCTTTTTCGAAAAGCAGAATCAAGCCTGCTATAATTCCATCGCCGTCATCGATGCAGACGGGTCCGTGATGGGCGTGTACCGCAAGACCCATATCCCGGACGGCCCCGGATACGAAGAGAAATACTACTTCAATCCCGGCGACACCGGGTTTCGCGTGTGGCAGACCCGCTACGCCCGCATCGGCATCGGTATCTGCTGGGATCAATGGTTTCCCGAAACGGCCCGTTGCCTGGTTCTCCAAGGGGCGGAAATTCTTTTTTATCCGACTGCCATCGGTTCCGAACCGATCAATCCCGAGACGGACACCCGGGATCACTGGCGAACCTGCATGCGGGGGCATTCCGGCGCCAACATGGTCCCGGTGGTGGCCGCCAACCGCACCGGCGTCGAGACGATTGGAGACTCGACGATCACTTTCTATGGGTCTTCCTTCATCACCGACAACAAGGGGGCCCTGGTCGAGCAGATGGACCGCACGGCAGAAGGGACGATCGGTGCGACCTTCGATCTGGATCAGATGGCCAGCGAACGGCACGCCTGGGGCCTTTTCAGGGACCGGCGTCCCGCCTATTATGGCAGTCTTTTGTCCAGTGATGGCATGCGACATCCACGGCAGCATTGACGGATTCGTAAAAAGGCCGATATCGGCGTTACGCTTCATCCTTCGTCACTGCGGAGTACGATCAGTACGCCTCATTCCTCAGGATTCGCAAGCCTTGATCTCGGCCTTTTTACGAATCCGTCCGAACGACGACTTTTTATGAGTTCATCAACATTGAATACTGCGTGAATCGCCGGCAAGGCTTTCCGTCACGAATTGGCGGGTTTCCGTTCCAAGGCCAGCATTCGTCGTTTGAGGTTGGTTGCATACAATCCGCCGCCGAAACCGCCGATGGAACCGTCACTCTTGATCACGCGGTGGCAGGGGATAAACACCGGATAGGCGTTCTTGGCCATGGTGGTGCCGACGAAACGGGCGGCCCGGGGAAGCCCCGCCATGGCCGCGACCCGACCGTAGGATGCCGTATGACCGTAAGGAATGGTGGCCACCGCCCGGTAGACGGCCTGCTGGGAAGGGGTAAACCGGGAAAGATCCATCACCGGCCAGGGCGTATCGATCGGCTGCCCATCGAAATATCGCACCAGGCGGTCGGCGATGGCCGCGGCGTCGGGGTGGTGGGGATCGATCCGCCATCCCCGTTCGTCGAAGGGCTGGCAGAGGGCATCCAGGTCAGTGGTGGGTAGCCTGACCGCGAGCACGCCGAATGGCCGGTCACGAAACGCCACGGCAACGTGGCCGAATGCCGTTTTGACAATCTGGTAACGGTTCATATCGATCCCAACAAAAAACCCCCGTCGGTGGTCACCGCCGGGGGTCGAAAATGCTTTGTGCCGCCGCAAAATATTAGGTTTCTTCGACGGTGATGGCGCCCTCTTCGCAAACTTCCACGCAGCTTTCGCAGCCCAGGCACTCTTCCGCATTCACCGGCACGGATTTTTCATCCTGCATTTCGAAAACCTCCACCGGACAAACATCGACGCACTCTTCGCAGCCAACACATTTTGACTCATCGACAGTCGGAACAAAAGCCATTTTAATAGCCTCCTTTTAGTAGGTTTTATTCTTGTTGATCCAATTATCAACAGTTTTCTCATGGACAATGAAAAAGGCCTTATACCAAATAAAACAGCCAGTCAAGCGTTGATGCCGTTTTTTTCGAGCCTTGCCGGCGTTGTCCCCAACTCCCCGTCAGATGGGCATTTAATCAGATTTTGAATCGCATTCCACCAATACGATCAGCGTATTTGGCGCCATTTCCGAACGGACCGTTTCCTCAGGCACGGAAAGGGCCGCCGGGGCCATTTGCCGAATCACGGTGAGGGGAGAAGCCTTGACGGCCGCATAAAGGGTGATGGTAAACTTTGAATCAGCGGCGCCGTCGGCACCCAGGGCATTAAATGGTTCACAGTCGGCGACCGTCAAGGCGGGTCGCGTCATGAGATTGCCCAACGCCTGGACGAGGAGGGGGGTGTCGGTTTCATCGCCGGAAAGCCGGATCGCGGTCAGCCGTTCGAATGCGATGGCCTCGCCTTGGGTCTCCATCAACGCATCCATCACCGCCGGGCTGGTGGTAATCAACAGATCCGGCAACGCATCATCGGCTACGGCCAGGCTGGCCCAGGCGTGGATTCGCTGGTCGGTGTGCTTGGCACCGGGATCTTCCTGCCAGATTCCCGTCCCCAGGGGCTGGCGGCTGAAGTTCGCCTCGTCGCTGTCGACCAAAGCATCCAGGAAGCCTTGTTCCAGGGACCTGAATTGCCGAAGGTCCTGATCCAGGCGGGCGGTGGCGCGGTCATTTTCTTCGGCGACAGCCAGAAACAACCTGGCACTGAAGCCCGTTTCGCAGGCATCGACTGCCGGCGTTCCGTATTGTTTGATCTCCGAGCGGATACGATTGATGGCGCTTTCGTCGAAAAAGGGGACCTTCCCCTGCTGAGCGCCGATAAAACCGGCGCCCGGCGTGGATCGTCCCGGGTTCTGGGCGGCCCACTGGGTGAACTCCGATAGGGCGGCCGTCAGCCGCTGCTCGTCTCCGGTGATTGGCGTCCGGATCTCGATCACCCCCTGGTCCGCCAGGGCGCTAAGGCCGGCGTCGATGCGGGTTGCCAACGGCTGGTAGACCACCACGGGCCCAACCAGGGCGCATAGGATTCGGGCCATGGATTCCGGCAGATGGGTAAACGGCATATAAACAGGTTTCATTTTAGACTCCGTCAGGTTGTTCCTGATTGTAATTTTTTGGCCGTGCCTGTCTGGAAATGGTGGCCTTCGCCCCCGACGCCGAAGGCGGGTAAAGGATGCCGTTTCCGGGCAGGCACCGTTTATTCTCCAGCTTTTTCATCCCTTACCACCACCCCCATGGCAAGCAATTGGTCGCGCAGCCGATCGGCCAGGGGCCAGTTCTTTTCCCGCCGGGCCTGGTCCCGCTCAGCCAGCAATTGCCGCACGGCCGGGTCCTGGGTTTGGTCCTCGAAATTGAAAATATGGACCACCGTATCGATCCGGGCCAGGGTATTCAGAACCTTTTCCGCCCCGGTGGCATCGAGTTCACCACTTCGCACGATGGTATTGATGCGCTTGATCACCGTAAAAAGGGAGGCCAGGGCCGCGGAAATATTCAGGTCATCGTCCATGGCCGTGGTGAACCCGTTTTTGATGTCATAGCAAAGCTGATCCAGGTCGGCATATGGGGTCCCGCCGCGCACACCTTTCAAGGCCCGCACACAGGCATCCAGACGATCCAGGGTCTTGCGCACCCGTTCGAGTCGATCCGTCGAGAATAACACCGGCTTGCGGTAGTTTACCGACAGCAGCCAATAACGGATTTCACGCCCGGTGAACCCCATGTCCAGAAGCCTGCGGACGGTCAGACCGTCTCCCTTGTCGTCTACCTTCTTGCCGTCCACCAGCACACGATCGCAGTGAATCCAGTATTTGGCCAGGGTTTTGCCGCCCAGCGCGCCGGCGATGGCGATCTCGTTTTCGTGATGGGGGAACACCAGTTCCCGCCCGGCGCAATGGATGTCGTAGTAATCGCCCAAGTAGCGCATGGACATGGCCGCACACTGCAGGTGCCAGGACGGGCGCATGCTGCCCCACTCGGTCTTGGTGTAAATCCCGCGTTTGAGTTCCGACAGGCGCGTGCGTTTGAGCAGGGTAAAATCGCGCGGGTTGTCCTTTTCGTATTCTTCCAGGTCCACGGTGGCGCCGATACGAATCTTGTTCAGGTCCACGCCTGACAGCCGGCCATAGTCCTTGAAACGCGAGATGTCGAAATAAATGGAGCGCAGCTTTTCGTAGGCGAACCCTTTTTTGACCAGCCGCTCGGCAATGGTCACCATGTCATCCACATGCTCGCTGGCCTTGGGATAGTGATTGGCGGGCCGAATTCCCAAGGTGGCAAGGTCCTGATGAAAGGCCTCGATATGCATGCCGGTGAAGTCCTCGATGGACATGCCGGCGGCCTCGGACCCGTCGATGGTTTTGTCATCCACGTCGGTGATATTCATCACCTGTTGGACCATATAGCCCCTGAAGGTCAGGTAGCGGGCCAACAAATCGGTGAAAATGAACCGGCGCGCCTCCCCCACATGCATGCGCGCATGGGCCGTGGGACCGCAGGCGTACATGGACACCTTCCCCGGACTGATCGGCACGAAGCGCTCTTTCCTGCGGGTCATGGTGTTGAACAGGGTCAGATCATTTTTCTCGCGCACATCGAAAAGCGGTGTGGAGAGGTAGCGTTCGCCGCCGTCGGGGAAAATCACCACCAGGGTTCCGCGGCTCAATCCCTTGGCGATCTCGGCGGCCACGACCATGGCCGCCCCGCTGCTCATACCCACCATCAGCCCCTCTTCGCGGGCCAGGCGGCGGGTCATCTCGAAGGCCGGTTCATCCTCGACATTGACCTTTTCGTCCAAGCGTTTTTTTTCAAACAATTCCGGCTGGTAGGCCTCGCGCATGTTCTTGAGCCCCTGCAGCCGGTGGCCCAGGTAGGGCTCCACGCCGATGATACGGATGGCGGAATTGTACGCCTTGAGTCGCCGGGACAGCCCCATGAGAGTTCCCGAGGTGCCCATGGTGGCCACCAGATGCGTCAGACTGCCGCCGGTCTGTTCCCAGATTTCCACCGCCGTGCCGTGGTAATGGGCCTCCCAATTGGCCGGATTGTTGTACTGGTCGGTCATGAAATAGGTATCGGGATTCTCGCGGGCCAGGCGATAGACCTCCTCGATGGCCCCGTCGGTGCCCATATGCCCCGGCGTCAGCAGAATCTCCGCGCCGCGCGCCCGCAGAATCTTCTGCCGCTCCACGCTGGCCGCCTCGCTCATGGCCAACAGGAGCGGATACCCCTTTACCGAACAGACCATGGCCAGGCCGATGCCGGTATTACCGCTGGTGGCCTCGATCACCGTCTTGCCCGGTTTGAGTTCACCCGACCGTTCGCCGGCCTCGATCATCGATAGGGCCGGCCGGTCCTTGATGGAGCCGCCGGGGTTGAGATATTCGAGCTTGGCCAGGATACGCACCTGGGGGTTGGGATTGAGATGCCGTATCTCAACCAGGGGGGTATGGCCAATGTGGTCGAGGATCGTGTGGGTCATTGCAAAATTGTCCATTCGCTGTATACCAAGTCGCCCGAGGCTGCCATCAACCCGCTGTCAAGGTTACTTGGCGACAGTGTTAAATTTTAAGTGGCAAGTGTTAAGCACCGGAAAACCGCTGTTTGACGAATGCCGAAAGCGCGGCGTCGATCTGCTCGCCAACGGCCGTTGCATCGAGGGCGGCGTCGATGATGCCAAAACGCCGGGGCGCCTGGCGGGCCAAGTCTAAATATCCATCGCGCACCCGCTGGTGGAAGGCCAAGGCCTCGGTTTCGAAACGCGATTCCCGGGCATGGGCGCCATCGGCTTGAATCCGGCGCCATGCCCGTTCCAGACCGATTTCGGGCGCCAGATCCAAAAGCAGCGTGAAGTCGGGCATCAGCTCCTGGCAGGCCAGACGGTGCAACTGCAGGATCATGTTCCGGTCCAGTCCGCGGGCATAGCCCTGATAGACCAGGGTGGCATCGAAATAGCGATCGCACACCACCACCTTGCCGGCCGCCAGGGCCGGACGAATCACGGTTTCCAGATGCTGAACCCGGTCGGCCACATAGAGCAGCATTTCTGCCGTGGGTGCCAGTTCCCCGTTTTCCGGATGCAGTAGCACGGATCGAATCTGGCTGCCGATGGGTGTGCCGCCGGGTTCCCGGGTGGTCAGACAGTCGAAGCCGGCGGTCGCCAACCATTGGGCGATGCGTTGAATCTGGGTGGTTTTGCCGCTGCCTTCGATGCCTTCTAATGTAATAAACATATGCGATCGTGTTGATATAGTTAATCCATCGTTTGATGGTATTGGATTCTACTTCAGCAAAGAGTTTTAAGTGTTAAGCAAAGGCATTCTGTCGATTTTCATATAAAATCAGACCCGATCCACAACTTAACACTTAACCACTTAACACTTAACACTTCATTTCTTATACAGATGCCGCTCCAACAACCGATGGTACGACGTCCACGATCCTTCCGACGTGTCCTTGGACACGAATTCACGGATGCTGTTGACCCGTGAATCGATCTCGTCGATGTAATTCAGTAAGACGGCCTCGATGGTCTTGGGTGGCTCGGGGGAACCAAATTGCCGCTCGCCATGGTGACTGACCAGCATATGCTTGAGCAGATGCGCCTTGGTTTCCGGAAAATCAGGCACCTGCCTCAGCTTCTCGTCCAGCATGGACAACCCGATGACGATGTGGCTAAGCAGTCGCCCCTGGTCGGTGTAGTCGATACGGTGGGTGTATTCCAGTTCACGAAGTTTGCCCACATCGTGAAGAATCACCCCGGCGAGCAGCATATCCCGATCCACGCCACCGTAATGGCCGCCGAGCATCTCCGCCAAAACGGCCATGGAAAGGGTATGTTCCAACAATCCCCCGATGTAGGCATGGTGCATCATCTTGGCCGCCGGAGCGCGCATGAAAGCGGTCACGAACCCCGTATCGGACCAGAAAAGGTCAAACAGGGTTTTCAGATCCGGATCCTGCATCCGGCCGGTCATCTCCTTCAGACGATCCATCATCTTGGTTACATCGCGCGTCGTGGTGGCCAGAAAATCCTCGGCATCCACCCGATCCGCCGGCACACCGACCATATCTTTGACCACCAACTGCAGGTTGCCACGGTATTCGCCCACCTGGCCGCGTACGTGCACGAAATCGCCCTCGGCAGCGGCGGCCAACATACGCTCCACCTGATCCCAGACCACGCCTTTCACCTGGCCCGTACGGTCGGCCAAGGTCACATTCAAAAAAGGATTGCCGTCTTTTTTATGGGCCACATTACGCTCGGCCAGCAGGAACACCTCGTCGATGGGATTACCGGCGACCAGGTCGGTGACAAATTGTTTACTCATGAGTGTCTCCGTCGGCGTCCACTCCAAGCCGCCATCCGGCGTCGACCAGTTCGGAATGAACGGGAATCAGGATCATATGCGCCGACAGCCTATTGGCCAAGATCCCATTGGGTCAATTCATGCAAGGCGTCATAGTCGGTCATGTCACATTTGATGGGCGTGATGGAAATGCAGTGATTTTCGATGACGGCGCCATCGATATCGGACTGGTCGTAGGCAGCCTGGCGGTCACATGCCTGCCAATAATAGGGCCGGTTCCAGGGGTCCCTTCTTTTCTCGAAATGCTGAGCGAAGACGTGGGTTCCCTGCCGACTCCAGCGCACGCCACGGATCTCGTTCATGGACAAATCGGGGAAATTGACGTTGAGAAACGTCCCCCGTGGCAGCCCATTTTCCATGATCTGCATGGAAATCGTTTGCGCAAACCGGGCCGCGTCTTCCAGATGGCGATCGCCGGGCGCCGTGATCGACACGGCCATGGACGGAATGCCGGCCATGGCGGCTTCTTTGGCGCCGGCGACGGTGCCCGAATAATTGACATTCACCCCCACATTGGCACCCGGATTGATACCCGATATCACCAGCCCGGGCGGCGCGTCCATGAGCTCGGCCAATCCCAGTTTGACACAATCCGCCGGTGTCCCATTCACGGCAAAGGCCATCATCGACCCGTTAACCCACCGTTTTTCATAGCGCAGGGGCGCATGCAGAGTAATCCCATGCCCCACGGCACTGCGTTCACGATCCGGTGCCACGATAGTCACCTGATGCCGGGTCGCAAAGGCGTGATACAAGGCCCATAGACCCGGTGCATGGATGCCGTCATCGTTCGTCAATAAAACGCGCATGAAATCATTTACGCTTTCATCGTTCCGATGGTCCCAATGAATGGTGGTTCGGAGCGTATTCGTCGCTTAAACTGTTGTTGCAATTTAAATTTGAATAGCTTTATATTTAATTTTTTATTTATGCGCAAGCGGTTAGGGCCACGGTAAGAAATAATTCCACCAGAAGGCGCCGGAATTGTGTTCGTCTACAAGGCGTATCCGCCGGTGCATATCGGGATATGTGCCGGTGGATGAAACGCCGTAGACGGACGCAAGAACAAGCAATTGGGGTCAATTTATAAAATTCACATTCCCTAACAACGAGAACCCGTTCCCGAAGCCAGCGATGTCTTTTATCCATTGATGCGGTCGTTACTATTGAGAAAGCGTTTATTGGCCATGGGCCATCGGGTCTTACGGTTGGGCATCCTACTGGGCACGATCTGCTTAGGGATAATCGGGCCGTCCGATACCCATGCATCATCCATTTCTCCCGCCCGGTTGAAAGGCGATCCCACGGTACCATGGCAAATCAGCGCCGATACGGTGTCGTACGACGCCGAAACCACGACCTACCATGCCCGGGGAAACGTGATCATCGAAAAACAGGACACCCGTCTTTCCGCCGATCGCGTCGCGTTTAACCAGGGAACCATGACCGCCTCGGCATCCGGCCATGTGGTGATGACCGCCGGCCAGGATATCATCACGGGAGATCAGGTGCAGTTGGACATGCGACGTGAAACCGGTGAGATTCATAAGGGCGGGTTGTTCCTGAGCGAAAATCATTTTACCATCCGCGGCGATCGCATCGAAAAAACCGGCAAGCAATCCTACAGCGCCCAACATGCGTCCATTACCAGCTGCGACGGTGAAGATCCGGACTGGATCATCACCGCCCGAACCATCGAAGTCACCATCGAAGGCTACGGTACCGCCACCCATGCCGTTTTCCGGGCTGCAGAGATTCCACTGTTGTACACGCCGTATCTGTTGTTCCCGGCCAAATCCAAACGTCAGACGGGGCTTCTGGTCCCCATGCCAGGATATTCGAGTCGTCAAGGCGTGACCTGGGATCAACCCTTTTTTTGGGCCATCAACGATCACTCGGACGCCACCCTTACCACCTATTTCATGAGCCAGCGCGGCGCCAAAATCGGCCTGGAATATCGCTATGCGCTTTCCGAGGATTCTTTCGGCACCATCATGGTCGACGGGTTGAAGGATCGGAAAGTCGATGACGGCTCGGAATATGCCAGCGATAAATGGGGCTATGGAGATGACCCATACACCCGCACCAACACGGACCGTTACTGGCTGCGCGCCAAACTGAACCAGAAACTGCCTGGCGAGGCCACGGCCCGCCTGGATTTGGATATTGTTAGCGACCAGGATTATTTAACCGAATTTCGCGATGGCACCAGCGGCTTCGACCAGACCAATACCTATTTTACCGAAACCTTCGACCGTGACCTGGATACGTATGACGAACACACACGCACCAATCAGCTGAACGTCAACAAGACCTGGACGCGCTATGCCTTCAATGCCGACCTGTTGTGGAACGACAATGTCGTCAACCGGCGCTGGGAAGAAACCGACACCACCTTGCAACAGATGCCCATGATCATGTTCGACAGCATGAAGCAGTCGGCTTTCGGCAGCGACGTATACTGGGATATCGAATCGGAAGCCACCTATTTCTATCGGGAGGATGGCCAACGCGGATATCGGGGCGACGTGCACCCGCGCGCCTATCTGCCGCTTCGGTGGCGGAATTACCTGTCGGTGGAACCGTCGGCGGGTTGGCGGCAGACCGTCTGGCGCATGGACCGCTGGGATGATGAAGATCTGGATCAATCCAACTATCGCCAGATCTACGACTTGGAGCTGGATCTCTCCACGGAACTATCCAAGATCATGGACATATCCCTTAAACGCGTCGATCGTATCCGCCACAGCATCAAGCCCCAGGTGACCTACACGTATATTCCGGACCAGGACCAGTCGGATCTGCCCTACTTTACCAGCATCGACCGCATCGACGCTGCCAACCAGATCACCTACTCGCTGACCAACACGTTCACCGCCCGCTTGAATCAAGATCAGCCACGGCAGGCGCCCCAACCACCGGCAACGTTCCCATCGAGACTGGCCGACACATCCATGGACCGGGCGCCGGCCGGTCAGGACAAGGCGATGCTTTATGACTATTCGCGTTTTTGTCGCCTTTACCTGGAGCAGACCTATGATATCGCCGCCGCCCGGGAAAACGCATCGGAGACACTGTCGGATATCTACGGCGAGTTCGAATTCAGCCCCAACCGTTACGTCCTGTTCGATGCCGATGCCACGTACGATACCTATGCCCCCCGCTTTACATCCCACAATGTGGGCATCACCCTGAGTGACCGGCGGGGTGACCGCTTGTGGGTGGAGCACCGCTACAAAACCAATGTCAACGAATCCATCCGCAGCGCCTTGTCGATCAACCTGACCGACACGTTGCTGATACGGGGCGAGTACGAACGTGACCTACTCGAGGATCAGAATATTACCCGGGGAGGCGGCTTTATCTACAACGCCTCGTGCTGGACCGTCGGTCTATTCTATTCAAAGGAAGAAAACGACGAAAAATATAATTTTCTGATCAATTTAAGCGGAATCGGCGGGTTCGAGGGATAGGACGAGATCCGCTATGAACGTCATTGCCTTTTGGATCCAGGGATGATACACGGGTTTGCTTTCGATGCCGATGGTGGACACTAACTATGACGGAACCCAATCGTTATGCCTGGAGACAAACTAACGCAGGCTTGGTACGCGCTGCATACAAAGAGCCGGTTTGAAAATGTCGTCAACGAAGGGCTGGCAAAGAAAGCGTTAACGGTTTTTTTGCCTAAAATAACGGTCAAAAGCCGGCGGCGGGACCGGCACAAGATGATTCGGGTCCCGCTTTTCCCCGGCTACGTCTTCGTGCGTACCGATCTCAATCCACATGAACATTTGGAGATTCTGAAAACCACGGGTGCCGTGCGCCTGATCGGCAGTACCCGCGGGCCCGTATCCATTGCCGATGATACCATCAATTCGTTGAAAATCATGGTTTCCACAGAAGAAGAGGTGATTACCGGCACGCGCTTCAACAAAGGCGATCGGGTAATCGTGATCAACGGCCCCTTCGCCGGCGTCATGGGAATTTTCGCCAGTTACCGGGGGGATGGCCGGGTGGTTGTCAACATCGAAGCCCTGGGCCAGTTTGCCGCCGTTCACGTCAATGCCGAGGATGTAGAAAAGCTGCCGGAAATATTATCATGATTAGTGTGCGTCCAGAAATAGGCAAATTTTGTCGAGATCAAGGCGCACGAAAAATTTTACCGCAGGCATATGGTTGATATTCCGAGGATCAAATTTTTCGCGCAACGCCGAGATCGGGAAAATTGGACATTTCTGGATGTGCACTAACTACTTGACTTTGTATTAAGTTCTGTTTTATAGGTACAGCTTTGATGCGTGCAAATCACCGATTGTTGAAGGAGGATATATGAACAAACTGGAGCTCATCTCCGCTTTGAAGACCCAAGCCGATATATCCAAGTCCGAAGCGGCAAAAGTGGTCCAGATCTTTTTCGATAGCATGGCCGACGCCATGGCCGATGGAGAGCGTGTAGAAATTCGCGGATTGTGCAGCTTTTTCGTCAAGGAATACAAGAGCTACACGGGAAGAAACCCCAAAACCGGTGAAAAGGTCACCATCAAGCCCAAAAAGCTCCCTTTTTTCAAAGCCGGAAAAGAACTCAAGGAGCGGGTGGACCAGTAGGCCACCTGACGAGCCCAGCGCTGGACGGCCGGTCCCATCGATCATCAGGTGTTAATCAACACCGGTGGCGGCCCCCATCTATAGTGTTTAAAATAATGTTTTTGGCAAGGTCAGAGGGAGGAAGCTGTATAACTAATACCGCAACGACCGATAACGCAGTCCAAAAACATTATCTTGAATGCTATACCCTCCCGGAAACGATACAATGACGACGGCAAATGGATTTAACGCCATCGTTGGCCAGCGGCATCCCATTACGCTGCTCAAGACGCTGATTCGCAATGGAACGCTGCCCCACGCCCTGCTCTTTACCGGTGACGATGGCGTAGGGAAACGAATGACGGCGACGGCCGTCGCCATGGCCTGTAACTGTCAGACGCTGAAAACGGCGCTCGATCATCACCCCACGCTCGATGCCGTCGATGCCTGTGGCGAATGTGTGCCATGCAAAAAAATTACCGGTGGGCACCACGCAGACATCCACTATATTGCCCCCATTTCATCGGTGATCAAAATCGACCAGATCCGGACGTTGCTGAAGGTCCTGACACTTAAGCCCAACGAAGCGCAGCGGCGGATCGTCGTTATTTCGAGCGCGCAATGCATGAATCCAGAATCGGGCAATGCCCTGCTCAAGGTTCTCGAGGAGCCACCGGACCGAACACAGTTCATTCTGACGGCCCCCCAGACGATCGATCTGCTGCCCACCATCGTTTCCCGATGCCGTCAGGTTCCTTTTTCTCCACTGGATGCATCGCATATCGAGCAGTTGTTGATCGAAAAAGATGGGACCGATGCCCAGACCGCCCAAACCGTCGCCTCATTGTGCGGCGGCAGTATGACCCGGGCGCGACAGTGGGTGGATCCCAAATGGCTGGCGCGGCGGGAGTGGATTATCGACGCATTGGGACAGGTGTTAACAAACGGTTCGACACGCCTTCAACCGTGGCTGGCGTTTTCGGAAATGTTGGCCAGGCGGAAGGATCTTGTTGAAGAATCCCTGGAAATTATTACAATGTGGTTGCGGGACCTTTTGGTGGCCCGCCATAGGCCGGCGCATGTATTGAACCGGGATCACTTGGATGTATTGCATCGAACCGCAAGCGCCCTTGCGCCCCAAATGATATTGAAACAGATTCAAGCCGTGAATCAAGCCCGGGAATCCTTGCATTTCAACACGAACTTGAGATTGACCCTGGATGCCATGGTCCTCAACATGTCTGGTGTGACGCCATGATTAAAAAAGTAGGAATCCGCTTTAAAAACGGTGGGAAGATATACGATTTTAGCTGCGGTGCCTTCGTACTCAACGTGGGTGAAAAGGTAATCGTGGAAACCGAAAAAGGGCTGGGTTTCGGCACGGTCGAGACCCCCCCCGAAGTGATCGAGGAACCCAAGCGATCGGGCAAGCCCCTGAAAAAGGTCTTTCGCAAAGCCAACGACAAAGACCTCAATCAAGTCGAGCACAACAAGGCTTTGGAACGAGAGGCCCATGCATTCTGCCTGAAAAGCATCAAGTCCCTGGGTCTGCAGATGAACCTTTTCAGCGTGGAAAGCACCTTCGACGCCAGTCGACTGACGTTTTTCTTTACCGCCGATGGGCGTGTGGATTTTAGACAATTGGTCAAGATCCTGGTCAAACAATTTCGGGTACGTATTGAAATGCGCCAGGTGGGCATCCGCAACCAGGCCAAGATGTGTGGCGGAATTGGCCGCTGCGGACGCGTGTTCTGCTGCTCGTCGTTCATGGAAAAATTCGAACCCGTCTCCATTCGCATGGCCAAGCAGCAGGGATTGTCTCTCAATCCGACTAAAATATCGGGCCAGTGCGGGCGGTTGATGTGCTGTCTGACCTTCGAGAATGAAACCTATCGCCAATTGAAGAAAGACTTCCCCAAGATCGGCAAGGTCATCGAAACCAAGAACGGTTCCGGCAAAGTGACCCGCCACAACGTGATCTGCAACCGCCTGACCGTGAAACTGGAACAGGGCGGAGAAGTCGAAATCGGCCTCGATGATATCATAAGAAACAGGAGATAAACCATGGCTGCGCCGTTTTATATCACCACCCCGATCTACTATGTTAACGCCCGGCCCCATTTGGGCCATGCCTATACCACCATCGTCGCCGATACGATCAGGCGCTTTCACGCCATGTCCAGCGATCAAACCTTTTTTTTGACCGGAACCGACGAACATGGGGATAAAATCGTGCGCGCCGCCAAGAAAGAAAATTGTACGCCGCGAGAATATGTCGATAAAATCAGCGGCTTGTTCAGTCGCCTGTGGCCCGAGTTGAATATCTCCAACGATGCCTTTATCCGCACCACCGATCCATCGCACATGGCGGTGGTGGAACGTATTCTGCAGGACATTTACGATGCCGGGGATATTTATTTTGCTGAATATGAAGGGCTGTACTGTTTTGGCTGTGAGCGGTTCTACACCGAACGCGAGCTGGTGGACGGCCGGTGCCCGGATCACCAGACACCACCGGAGACCATCAAGGAGTCCAACTACTTTTTTAAGATGAGCCGCTATCAGGACTGGCTCATCGATCATATAAACAGTAACCCCGATTTTATTCGCCCCGAACGCTACAAAAACGAGGTACTGGCCTTTTTACGCGAGCCGCTGGGAGATCTTTGCATCTCCCGGCCCAAGTCCCGCCTGAAATGGGGCATCACCCTGCCCTTTGACCATGATTATGTGACCTACGTATGGTTTGATGCCCTGCTCAACTATATCTCGGCCCTGGGGTATCCTGACGGTGACCGGTATCGAACCTATTGGCCCGTGGCCCAGCATATCGTGGCCAAGGACATCCTCAAACCCCACGGGATTTACTGGCCCATCATGCTCAAGGCTGCCGGGCTGCCGATCTATCAGCACCTCAATGTTCACGGTTACTGGAATGTGGATCAGAGTAAAATGTCCAAAAGCATCGGCAATGTTGTCGAGCCCCTGGAGATGAAAAACATCTATGGTTTGGATGCGTTTCGCTTTTTCCTGCTGCGCGACATGGCTTTCGGCCTGGATTCCAACTTCAGCGAAGAAGCCCTGGTGGGGCGCATCAATGCGGATCTGGCCAATGACCTGGGCAATTTGTTTTCGCGCGTGATCTCCATGGCCCACAAGTATTTCAAGGGAATCGTGCCCGAGCCGTCCCTGGATGTGGAAAAGGAAATGGATTTGGGTCTGTCCCAAAATGCCCGCCAGGCCATCGATCGCTATTCGACCAGCATGGAATCGTTTGCCTTTCACAAGGGGCTGGCGGCCGTTTGGGAATTCATTACCCACATGAACAAGTACGTGGACATCACCGCCCCGTGGACCCTGGCCAAAAACAAGGCCGCTAAAAAGCAGCTGGAGACGGTCATCTACAACCTTCTGGAGGGGCTGCGCATCATCTCCGGATTGATCTACCCGGTGATGCCCGACACCGCCGCCACCATGCAGCGTCACCTGGGGCTTGATGGCGACGATGCCTTTTACCGGATGGAACGGCTCACGGTCTGGGGAGGGCTCAAGCCGGGAATTTCGCTTAAAAAATCAATTTCGCTGTTCCCCCGGGTGGATCTGAAGGACAGGCAACCGCCATCCCGGCAGGCGGATAACGGAAACGCCATGATCACGCCCATTAAACCCGAAATCACCATCGACGATTTTGCCAAGATCGATTTGCGCGTGGCCACCGTGGTCTCGGCCCAGCCCGTTCCACGGGCCAAAAAACTGTTGCAGCTGGAGGTGGATCTGGGCGAAAAGCGCACTATCGTATCCGGCATTGCCGGCAGTTATGACCCTGAAGCATTGGTCGGCAAACAGGTCATCGTGGTCGCCAATCTCAAACCCGCCAAGCTCATGGGGGTCCTGTCCAAAGGCATGCTCATCGCGGCATCCGACGAATCGGGGGTGACCGTGGCCACGCTGGACAAAGCCGTCACTCCCGGCACGTCGCTTAGCTGACCGTTGATAGGAGTTGTTTTTTGGCCAATGACTGCATTTCAAAATCCCGATAAATATCCACATCAGACGGGCTGGAGAGCATACCAGGAATATCTTAGGCGCAATCAGCTGCGAGTCAGACGAACACGCCTGAACCGAATCGGCAAGCGCCAAATCGTGGGTGGCATGGCCCTCTTGGTGGCGGTGGTTGTCATCGCCGGCCTGGTCTTGTGGCCCGACGAGGAGGAAAAGACCTGCCCGCCGGCATCGGCGGTCGCACCGGCAGCCAAATCAACGGAAACGATTCAACGCCCACCATTGATTCAGAAGAGCGATGTCCATGTTTTCCTGGGCGATACACGGTTGATGAATCTGGTAGCGCAGCCGGTCGAGGTATCCTTCGACCATCGCCCATTTTTGGTCCACACCACCCTTAACCTGGATCTGCAGCAGTATTTGATCAAAAAAATGGACCGCGTCAATTCGCGCTACATCGGTATCGTGGCCATGCATCCCGATACGGGACGGCTATTGACCATGGCGGGATTCAACAAAATCGATCCGGACCGGGATCCCTGCCTGATGGCCGATTACCCTGCCGCCAGTCTTTTTAAGATCGTCACCGCCGCGGCCGCCATCGAGGAAAAGGGGTATACCGCCCGAACTCGGCTGAAATTTAACGGCTACAAACACACCTTATACAAACGTCAATTGACCGACAAGACCAATCGCTACACCAACAAGATCTCCTTCAGAGATTCCTTTGCCCAATCGGTCAATCCGGTATTCGGCAAAATCGGCGCCCTTTACCTGGACCAACGGGCGCTTCAGACGTATGGCGAAGCCTTCGCCTTCAACCGCAAAGTGGGATTCGAGCTCCCCTGGCCCATGAGCCACCTGGAAGTCGGCCAGGATTCCTATCGGCGGGCGGAAATCGCCAGTGGGTTCAATCGTCAGACCAAAATTTCGCCTTTGCACGGCGCCGTAATCGCGTCGGCCATCGTGAACGATGGCAACCCCGTGGAACCGACGCTGGTGGATCGCATCGATGATCCCGCCGGCCAGGTGGTTTATCGAAGCCGCCCCCGTTTTTTACCGTCCGTCGTGTCACCCCAAACGGCTGATGTGCTGGATCAGCTCATGGCGGCAACCATCACATCGGGTACGGCCCGAAAGCCGTTTCGCGGCTACTCCCGCAATAAGGTGCTGTCGCGTCTCAAGTTGGGTGGGAAGACCGGATCCATCTATAACCGACGCCACGACGCCCGGTTCGATTGGTTCGTGGGATATGCCGAGGAGAAAAAGGGATCCGAGAAAATCGTGGTATCGGTTATGGTCGCCCATGAAAAATACATCGGCACCCGGGCCAGCCAATATGGCCGTATGGTCATCGAGCGCCATTTCAAAGACTATTTCACGAAAAAAGATCAAACCGAAAAGGAGGCATACCATGCCCGGCTTTGAGATATTCGGCAATGAAGAACGGCAGCAGGTCAACGACGTTTTGGAAACCGGCGTGCTTTTCCGCTATGGTTTCGATGGCGCCCGCAATGGCCACTGGAAGGCCAAAACATTTGAAACGGAACTGGCCAAACGATTAGGGGTGCCCTACGCCCACCTGTGCGCCAGTGGCACGGCGGCCCTGGGGATCGCCCTGGCGGCCTGCGGGGTGGGCGCCGGTGACGAGGTGATCGTGCCCCCCTTTACCTTCGTGGCCACCGTCGAAGCGGTGCTCATGGCCGGCGCCGTACCGGTATTCGCCGAGATCGACGAGACCCTTTGCCTTTCACCGGAAGCGGTGGAAGCGGCCCTGACTCCGTCCACCCGGGCGGTCATCCCCGTGCATATGTGCGGTTCCATGGCAAAGATCGACGACATCAAGGCCCTTTGTGATGAAAAAGGCTTGGTTCTGATAGAAGACGCCTGTCAGAGTGTGGGCGCCTCTTATCGGGGCCAAGCCCTGGGCAGCTTCGGCATGGCGGGATGCTTCTCCTTCGACCCGGTAAAGACGATCACCTGCGGCGAGGGCGGCGCGGTGGTTACCCGTGACAAAAAGATTTATCAGGCGGCCGATGCCTATGCCGACCACGGACACGACCACATCGGTACCGATCGGGGGGCCGAAGACCATCTGATCATCGGCACCAACTACCGGATCAGTGAACTCAACGCCGCCGTGGGCCTGGCCCAACTGCGCAAATTGGACTGGATCCTGGACACCCAACGGCGCAACAAGGCGCTGATAAAAGACGCCATGGCCGAAATTCCCGGGATCGCCTTTCGTGAACTACCGGACCCGGAAGGCGATTCGGCCACCTTTCTGACCTTTTTCATGCCCGATGGGGACACGGCCCGCCGGGCGGCCAAAGCGCTGGCCGGCGGCGGCGTGGACGGTTGTTTTCACTGGTTTGATAACAACTGGCACTACATTCGCAGGTGGAATCATTTTCATGCCCTGAACGCTTCATCACGACTGGCAGTCCAGGCGCTGCCCAACTGTCCCGATTACAGCGCCGTTCATCTGCCCCAATCCGATGCCATCATGCAGCGGGCCATCTCCATGCAAATCAAACTGGGCTGGACGGCCGAACAAGTGGAAACACGCGCCAAGGCGATCGCTGAAATACTGACAGGTATTTAAGAATCAAAAGCTAACTACCGAAAAGGATAAATCATGTTTCGCAACTTCAAAATGGTCTCCAAGGTGATCTTCGGTCGCGGATGTTTTGCTCAGCTGGGGGACATCCTGGGCGAAAAACGGCAGGGTAATGAATCGGCGATGATATTTCTGATGGATGACGTTTTTCGGGACAAGCCGCTGAAAGACCGGTTGCCGCTCAATGCCGATGACCTGCTGATCTGGGTAAACGTCGACGACGAGCCCAAGACGCGCTATGTGGACCAGCTCACCCTGCAGGTGAAGGAACATATGGCAGACAAGCAGGACGATCTTCCGTCGGGCGTCATCGGGGTCGGCGGCGGCAGCACCATGGACCTGGCCAAGGCCGTGGCCCTCATGCTCACCAATCGCGGATCGTCCGCCGACTATCAGGGCTGGGATCTGATCAAGAAACCGGCCGTCTATCACGCCGCCGTTCCGACCCTGTCCGGTACCGGCGCCGAGGTTTCGCGGACCACGGTGCTTACCGGCCCCGAAAAAAAGCTGGGTCTCAACTCGGATTACACGGTATTCGATCAAATCGTCCTGGATCCGGAACTCATCGCCGACGCCCCCAATCCGCAGCGGTTCTACACGGGTATGGACTGTTATATCCATTGTGTGGAATCGTTGACCGGCACCTATCTCAACAGCTTTTCCCAGGCGTATGGCGAAAAAGCCATGGAGCTGTGCCAGGACGTTTTTCTGACCGACGCGGAGGATGCGGACGACAAGTTGATGATGGCATCGTATTGCGGCGGAATGAGTATCGCCTATTCCCAGGTGGGCGTCTGTCACGCCCTCTCCTACGGTTTGGCCTTTGTGCTGGGCCTGCATCATGGCATCGGCAACTGTGTGGCCTTCGACGCCCTGGAGGACTATTATCCGGAGGGCGTGGACGAGTTTCGGCAGATGATGACCCGCGCCGATATCCAGCTGCCGCGTAACCTGACATCCGAACTCACCGATGCCCAGATGAACAAGATGATCGACGTGTCCCTGGTGATGGAACCCTTGTGGGAAAACGCCCTGGGCAAGAACTGGGAAGCCATCATGACCCGTGACAAAATCAGGGAGCTGTACCTTAAAATGTAGCCGGCCATCCGACAACATTGCCGGCCCCCCAACATCCAGTGAGGAGCATCATGCAAAAAAAGCGATCGGCAGTCGCACTCGGGCGATCCGCCCGCACTGTCCGGCAGGTGTCTCGTGTATTCAACAAGATCGGCCAAGCGATGCCGACCCTGCCTTCCATTTATTGGGGACGTCATCCAGGCACCGTAAAGGGTCCGGCAGTCGTTTTTTTCCCCTGTTCCGCTTGCCGGCTGTGCTGCGGACTGGCCGGACTGATCGCCGTCAAGGGAAAAACGAACCGCGATACGATCGTCGACCTGAAGGCCCTGACCGCGATAGCCGATCGGGTGGAAGCCGCCGATCTTACGCCGCAATCCGTATCGACGCAGGTCCTGGCAGATGACTATTTGGGTGGGGCGGACACCCTGGAACGGTTGTTGGCCGCGACGCGGGCCCTCAAACAGGAACCCACCTTCCTGAAATTGTTCAAGGATCAGGCCGCCCAGCAGACATTGGCGGATTTGTCGGGCCGTTTGTCGTCGGTCGTGCAACGGGAACAGGAACGGCTGGCCGAACAGGCCGGTAGTCTGGAAACCCAGGCCGTGGATATTATGTCCTTGCGCATCGACCTGCTCAAGGACATCATTTGGACGATCGATGTGGAGCTGGCGGCAAACATCGTCCGTATCGGGGAGCTGATGCCCGGAGAGGTGGATCGGGAACCGGACGCGTGTATCACGGTCTTCCGACAAATCAATGCCGTACTCAACAGCATCGACCGGCTCGAAGTCCGGGGCCGCGATTCGGCGGGTGTTTCCATCCTGTTTATCCTGGCGGCGGGTGACGCCGATACCCTGACTTCCGAGCTGGACCGTCTCGGCCTGGCCCAGGAGTTCGAGGGCCGGATGGGCCATGATGTATTGGGCAACACCAGCATTAGCATGAACCGATCCACCGGCGCGGATGGACAGCCCATCGTGGCCTTGACCGTGGTTTACAAAATTGCCGCCGAAATCGGCAGCCTGGGAGACAACATCCGGTTCCTGCGTCGGCAGATCACGCGAGATCGGATTCTGCGACAAATCGCCGCCACGCCCCACCGTTTCCACAGTGTATCGTCCCACACCCGCTGGGCCTCCATCGGCGCCATTACCGAACCCAACTGTCATCCGGTGGACAATACGATGGCCGGGGAAAATTTAAAAAACCGTTCCATCATTCATGCCTGCCTCAACGGCGACATCGACAACTACATGGAACTCAAGACGGTGGTGGAAGCATCCGGACAAACCATTCCCGATTCGATCACCACCGACACCAAGATCATTCCATTGTTGATCGAGCACTACCTGCGTACCGGTGTCGACATTACCGAAGCGTTCCGCCTGGCGGTGAGCGATTTTCAGGGCTCCCATGCCATCGCCATGCACACCGACCTGGCACCGGGACGATTCTTTTTGGCCCAGCGGGGCAGCGGCCAGGCCGTTTTCGTGGGGCTGGCCGACGACCATTACATGCCGGCCTCCGAGGTGTACGGGTTCATCGAAGAGACGCCTGACTTCTTGAAGATGAACGGCGAAAAAGTCGTCGACGGCAAGAACGGCAAGACCCAGGGGCAGATTTTCGTGCTCGATCAGCGTTCCGCCGGGGGACTGGCCGGCATCACAGCCATGTATTACGACGGCACGCCCATCACGCTGACCGAGGCTGATATCAAGCACACGGAAATCACCTCGCGGGATATCGATCGTCAGCAATTTCCCCATTATTTTCTCAAGGAAATCTCCGAAGCCCCCCTGTCCGTGGAACGAACCCTGCTCAATCGCTGGAAAATCATCGAAGACAGTCAGGGTCAACACTATGTGATTCACCTGGACGAGACCATCTTCCCGCCGTCACTGGAAAGCGCCTTGAAGGAAGATCGCATCCGTCGGGTCTTTTTCGTCGGCCAGGGGACGGCCGGGGTGGCCGCCCAGGCCTGCGCCGACATCCTGAAATCCTATCTGGCGGATCCGACCATTCAGCTGCGAGCGCTCAAGGCCTCGGAACTTTCCGGCTTCGAGCTGGCCGAGGGGGACGACGGCACGAGCATGGCCGACACCCTGGTCGTGGCCATCAGCCAATCGGGCACCACGACCGACACCAACCGCACCGTGGACATGGTCAAGGACCGCGGCGCCCATACCCTGGCCATCGTCAACCGGCGCGACTCGGACATCACCTTCAAGGTGGATGGTGTCATCTATACGTCAAGCGGCCGTGATATCGAAATGAGCGTGGCCTCCACCAAGGCCTTTTACTCCCAAATCGTGGCCGGCGCCCTCTTGGGTCTGAAAGTGGCCAGTATTCGCGGAAGCCGTTCCCGGGAGTTCCTGTCGGATCAGATCGCCGAACTCCTCAGCATCCCCGATCACATGCGCACGGTGTTCGCCATGGGAGAAAAGATCCAGGCCTCGGCCCGGCGCCTGGCCGGCACCAAGACCTATTGGGCCGCCGTGGGTAGCGGCCCCAACAAATCCTCGGCCGATGAAATCCGCATCAAGCTCAGCGAATTGTGCTACAAGACCATCTCTTCGGACTTTGTGGAGGACAAGAAGCATATCGATCTTTCCTCCGAACCGCTGATCATCGTCTGCGCGGCGGGTTGCAAGGGCACGGTGATCGGCGATATCATCAAGGATACGGCCATCTTCAAGGCCCACAAGGCCGCGCCGGTAATCATTGCCGACGAAGGCGAGGATCGTTTCGCGCCTTATGCCGAGGATGTTTTTCACGTGCCCCAGGTCAGCCCCCAGTTCGCCCCCATCCTCAATACCCTGGTGGGCCACATCTGGGGATATCACGCCGCGTTGGCCATTCACGAGGGATCACGCTTTCTCCACGCGGTCCGGGAATCCATCCAACACACGGTGAACGATCTGGCCAGCAAAGGGCTCGACATTTATGAAGTGGTCCTGGAAAAATCCTTCCGGGAACAAATCGCAAAATTTTATGTCGAATTCCGTCAAAAGCGCAAAGCCAGGCAATTCCCCACGGCCATCACCCATGCGTCGGACCTGACCCTGCTCTTCAAGTTCTTGTCGGGTCGCTTGCCACTCACCGATTTCGAACTGGATTTCGGGTTGAAAGGAACGGCCAAAAACGTGCTTGACACCCTTTTCCGCGTGTTGGGCGAGTCGATCAATCTCATGTCCCGGCCGGTGGATGCCATCAAGCACCAGGCCAAAACCGTCACCGTGGGCACCAGCCGGATCAGCGCGCGGGTGGAAGGGGTTCTCTTCGATGCACTGGCCGATCATGAACTGGACATCGCCCAGGTGGTCAACCGCAACGTCATCGTCATGAGAAATATCCAAGGCGTCATCGACCACGTCAAGGGCAGTATTCTTTACCGCATCGACGGCCTCGGCATACTGGGCGATCCCGCAGATCATACCACCATCACGATCCTGAAAAAGACGGGAATCCTTGCCGCGCTGTCTTCCCGGGTGGAAAACGATCCGATCCTCAAGGGCAGCAAGCGCATCATCGTTCACGATGGCAATGTCTACATCGGCAAGGGAAGAAAAGACGGGCGTAGCATCGTTGTCATACCGGCCACCTCCGAGGATCCCACCGACGGTAGCCGCATCCGCTACCTGCTTCTGCTCAATGTCGGGTTCAAGGAATCGATCCCCCTGGAAACCAAGATCAAGGCCTTGGGCGGTAAATACGAACACATCAAGAACATCGTGCATGAGAACAGTGTGGTCTGGTCCGATACCTATCTGAACGAAGTTCCCGTGGACGACCTGTTCGGCCGCTCGGCAGAGAAGTTGGCCGAGGGAATGGTGGAACGGCATAAGTAGGCCACGGGGTGTTGGCGCAGGACGCCCTAAGAAAAAAGGTCGGATTCCGCCACCCTGGGGGTTGAGTTGCTTGGTTTACGGTTCACAGTTTCCGGTTAACGGTTTACCGTGAACTGTGAACCGTCAACCGACTCCGGTCCACCGAAATTTCCAAATGAAGTTGACACACATTACCTTTTTCACTAAAAGCATATTCGTTCACTCCTGAAAAATGAAAAAAGTCAACGCGCAACAATTATTTGTTTTTTTCCCTTACATTCTGGAGGGATGGCAGATTTGCGGATATCTGATCGGATTCGCCAATGGCGTCAATTGGTCAATTTTTTGTGAACTTAAGGGGATATCATGAAAAAATTATTGCTTGCCTGTTTTGCCGTGATGTTTTTTACCGCCTTTTTTGTCACCACCGAGGCCGGCGCGATTGGACTCGGGTTTTATTATGAATTAGGCAACGCATCGCCGGATTGGACCATCGAATATGAAGACGATGATTACTATTATGACGACGATGATAGCTGGTCCCGTGATTTTGAAGGGGATCGGTCACGAAAGGCCTTTGGCTTTGTTTTAGACACCACGGTGGCCCGGAATCAGTTGTTTAACTACCGCTTTCAAGTCGGCTATGAAACCTGGGAAGATGAAGTCGGTGGATTTGGTGATTTTGACATGAGTGGCATCACCATGAGCCATGATTTTGGCTTCGGCGTTTTGAGAACGCCAAATGTCCGGTTATGGTTGGGACCGGAACTAAAATTTTCCTACGCTGCGGGTGACATCGACAGCAACCCCTTTGCAGATGTCTATTCATTTGAGTATGGTATCGGTCCGGTAATCGGAGCGAACTTCAATCTTGGTTCAACCGTGACCCTGGGTTTGAAAGCCGGGTATATCTTCAGTAATTTTATCGGAGTCGTGGAAAATGACAGCTATACATACGAAGATTACGACTTCGATGGCTCATCAACCGAACTGTATTTCAATGTTGTTATTATTTTCAGGATTGGCGACTATTTCTAAAAAGCTTTTCCAGGCCACCGTTGGCCATATAGCCAGCAAAAAGAAACTCGTTCGTTGACTCTTTTGGTTAATCGGTAGAAATCAGGGAAACGCTTTTTAGAAAAGTACCTTGTAAAGGTTTTCGTTCAACGAGTTCCTTGGAAGTAATCAAAGCCGGCCGAGCCAATCGCACAGCAAGCGCACACCAAAGCCCGTACCGCCGGCCCCGCAGTAATCCGAGGCCTTCTTGATCCACGCCGGCCCGGCGATATCGATATGCGCCCAGCGGCTGTCACCGACAAATTCGGAGAGGAACAGGGCCGCGGTGATGGCACCGCCATAACGGCTACTGCTCATGTTGTTCAGATCGGCGAACTCACTTTTCAATAGCTCCCGATAATCCTCGGGCAGGGGCAATGGCCAGCATCGCTCATGGGTTTCTTCCCCGGAAGCGATGAGCGTCTCGGCCAGTTGCTGGTCATTGCAGAACATACCGGCGATTTTTTCTCCAAGGGCAATCATACAGGCCCCCGTCAGGGTGGCCAAATCGATCAAGGTGTCGGGCTTGTATTTCTTTATCGCCCAGGCCATGGCGTCGATGAGAATCAGCCGGCCCTCGGCATCGGTATTGCCGATCTCGATGGTCTTGCCGGCGTAGGATCGCACGATATCTCCCGGACGAATCGCCGCTCCCGAGGGCATGTTCTCCACCAGAGGCATGACGCCCACCACCTTCACGGCGGGTTTTAACCGGGCGACGGCCAGCATCGTACCG
This sequence comes from uncultured Desulfosarcina sp., assembly GCA_963674765.1. Classification (GTDB taxonomy): domain Bacteria; phylum Desulfobacterota; class Desulfobacteria; order Desulfobacterales; family Desulfosarcinaceae; genus Desulfosarcina. Next base: position 7,401,911 of record OY771548.1, read on the forward strand.
GCCACGGCGGCCGCGCCGGCCATATCCATTTTCATGGTTTCGATGCCGCCGGAAGATTTCAGGTTGAGACCGCCCGAGTCGAAGGTCACGCCCTTGCCGACCAGCACCACTGTTTTCCGGGCCGCTTTGGGCGTATACTCTACGGTGACCAAGCGAGGAGAGACATGGGAACCTTGGCCGACCGCCAACATGGCGCCGAAACCTTGTTTTCTCAACCCGCGTTCGTCCATGATGACCGTCTTCAATCCCACCGACGTGGACGCGTCTGCTATCATTTTCGAAAAGGCATCGGGTCGTTTATCGTTTGACGGCGTGCTGACCCATCCCCTGGCCGTTACACTGGCGCCACAAACGGCGGTGACTTGTTCCACCAAGCCGCCATAAGCCTTTTTCTGCGCGGCGGTGGCCATGAGCACGACGCGCTTGAGCGGTTTTTGCTCTTTTTTTTGTTTGTAGTGATCAAAAATGGGATTCGCCAACAAGACGCCTTCCATCAATGTCTTGAAAATCATTGGCGCGTCGATCTCCAGGTTGGCGGCCGACGGCGTGGCGATGATTAGCTTGGAAAGACCGGCCTTGTGCCCGAAGCCAATCGCTTTTCCGGCCACGCGTCTAAGCGACTCACCATCGATCTTCTCCGCCTTACCCAGCCCCATAAAAAGCGCCCTGACAATCCGGGTGTCGGCAGGCTGAAACAATGTCAATGTCTCGCCCTTCTTGCCGCTAAATTCATCATAGGCTTTGGCCCTATCGATCATGGCCGATAGGGACGCATCGCTGTGAATGTCTTGGTCCTGACAGACCGGCACCACCAGGGTTTCCACCTTGCTTCGTTTCAGGTTGATCGCTTTTAGTTCGAGCATTGAAAGCCTCTTTTTTGACGGTGTTGGGAGGGTATCGATCGATTAAATTGATGGATCAGCGCTTGATGGTCACTTTTTCCATGACAACCGCTGTTTTTGGCTTATCCATGGGACCCGTGGAGACAGAGCCGATTTTCATGACCACATCCAGGCCCTCGGTGACCTTGCCGAAGACTGAATGACGATTGTCCAGATGCGGCGTGGGCGCAAGGGTAACGAAAAATTGACTGCCATTGGTTCCCGGGCCGGCGTTGGCCATGGAGAGCACGCCGGGGCCATCGTGCTTGAGGTCGGGATGGAATTCGTCGCCGAATTGATATCCCGGGCCACCGGTACCATTACCGAAGGGACAACCGCCCTGAATCACGAACCCGTCGATGACGCGGTGAAAACTGAGACCGTCGTAATAATTGCCACCACGGGCTGTCTCTTGGCGCCCTTCGGCCAGATTGATGAAATTCCAAACGGTTTCCGGGCATTCTTTAGCGTAGAGCTCGGCTTCGAACGTACCCATATTGGTTTCGAATACCGCCGTTGCACGGTCAATATCTTCCTTGTAACTTTCCTTCTGATTGGCCATCCTTTTTTCTCCTTCGATCATGGGATAAATAAAAATACCGCCCATGGGGCGGAAACAAATCTAAAACGAAAACAATATAGGCCCCCCCATCCATGGTGTCAATAAAGCCGTTGGCTTTTCGATTGGGTCGCCATCGCTCGAAAACCGACGGCTCTGGACCATCTGCACACGAATCCGTTTTGAGCCTGAACATGTTACCCTGCCGCCAGCCGCTCTAATTCACGATCGTAATGCGCGGCCACGATCGGCCAGGCATGGCGAGCCATCATGCTTGATAGAACGGGTCGATGGCAGATAAACCGCCGGGGGTGCCGTAGCATGGCTGCCAGTTTGTTCACTAAATCGGCATCGTCCTGGTACAAGAAATCGACGTGGAACTCTTTGGGAAGCACTTCCGGATATGCCAGGCGGCGCGGGAGCAGTGGCAGACATCCAAACCGCATGGCCTCGACCATGGCAATGCCGAAATTCTCCTGGATGGCAGTACTCACGGCAACGAATCCGCTTTTCAGCCAATCGAGGTAATCGTCGTGTGAGGGCACATAGCCATAATGAACAATCTTATCGGCGAAACGGCTTCGGGCGGATGCGAAGGCATGGGGTGCAGCCTGATAATTTTCACCCAGAATCGCCAGACGAAAATCGATGCCCATGCGATCCACGCGATCAAGCGCGCCAAAGAATGCCTCGGGATTTTTATCAAATTCCCAGCGGTGGTTCCAAATGACCAACGGTGGCGTGGCAGGCAGCGGTGGCGGTTCCGGTAGGTCCGCATCAAACCGGCATCCGGGGTGCAGCACGCCAGCCTTTTGGCGAATGGCATCCCATACCCAGTGGGGCTTGAATTCCGGCATGCGAGCGATGAACTCGGGCAGCGTATTAAAAAAATGATCGAAGTGAAAGCGTGAGTTGAATAATATTCGGTCCGCGCAAAGGGCCGATATAATATCGGTAAAACCGAATTGCAGGTCCATCGTTTCGCCCGGGGCCAATGGATAGGTCAATTGGTTCTCATGAAAATAAAGGAGCGCCGGTGGGCAACGGCCGCCGCACAAGGCGCTGAAATCGGATAGGCTCATCAGCCCGCTGGCAATGATGCCATCATAAGTCGACAAATCGTCGATCAGGTGGAAAAAATGCAGGGCGGCACCTCGCATGCGCCATTTCCAGAACCGGGCGGGAAGATGAACCCTCTGAATGTCGTGGCGTGAATGCGCCGTGAGTCCATCGACGAAATCGCGATGGGACCCGCCGTAAAACGGTTCGAGGAACAAAAATCGCATGACCGGCGCTTATTCGAGGCCGGCAGATTCGGCCAAGCCATACAGCGCGTCAAAGTCAATTTGCTCGACATGGGCCTGTCCCAGGGCCTCTAAAAAAACAAAGTGAATCCGATTGCCTTCACGCTTCTTGTCCTTGCGCAAGGCGGTCAGCATCGCAGACGCATCCACCGGCGGCTTGACGGGCAGGCCATAATGCAGGATAATTTTCTCAAGTCGATCGGCCTCCGCGCGGACGAGCAGTCCCTTCTCTACCGAAAGGGTGGCCGCCACGACCATCCCGATGGCCACCGCTTCACCGTGAGGCATACCGGTCAGTTTCTCCAGTGCGTGACCGAAAGTATGTCCGAAATTCAGTTTACGCCGTTCGCCGTGTTCCCGCTCATCCCTGGTGACGACACCGGACTTGATTTCGATCGATCGGTAGACCAGATCCGCCATGATGGTCGCATCCAAGGCCAGGGCGGCGTCCCGTTGGGCGTCGAGCAGGGTTAGCATGGGAGCATCGGCAATCGCCCCATGTTTGATGATCTCGGCGAATCCGCACAGGACTTCTCGCGTGGGCAGCGTGTTTAAAAGCGCTAAATCGCAAAGCACGAATTCGGGTTGATTGAAGACGCCGACCATATTCTTGTATCCGCCGAAATTGACCCCGTTTTTGCCCCCCACGCTGGCATCCACTTGGGATAGCAATGTGGTGGAGACGAAACCAAACCGGGTTCCGCGCATGAATGTAGAGGCCACGAATCCGGTGATGTCACAAACAATCCCCCCCCCGACGCCCAGAATGAAGGTTGATCGGTCGGCCTCGAGATCCACCAGCCGCTGAAAAATGGTGGACACCGTTTCCAAGGTCTTTATCTTCTCGCCCGATTCAATGGAGATAATCGGGCAGTCGGGAAAATAGTGACCATAATGCCCGCCCACCGTGTGGTCCGTAATGATCACCGTTTTTTCGGGATCGATATATCGCGATAAATTATCGATGGACTCTCCCACCAAAATCTGGGAACTGCCAAAGGCCCCTTTAACCGTCAGTTTTTTCATACCATCACCGTTTTGGCTGGTTGCTTTTGGATGCCGGCATCGCATGCCTGACACCGCCACGACCGGACACGTTACTTAGTGTCCATCCAAAAATAGGAAAATTTGGTTGAGATCAATTGGTTGAGATCAAGGCGCACGAAAAATTTTACCGGAGGCATATGGTTGATATTCCGAGGATATAATTTTTCGTGCAACGCCGATATCGGGCAAATTGGCCATTTCTGGATGGGCACGACTTAGTGCCCTGCCCCGTTGCCTAATACCATAGACGACCCCGATGGGAAAGCCAAAGTGGCCCAGGGCAATCGCATGCAGCCGCTTGCCCTATCGCACAGATTAGGTTATTCTGCTTTCAATTCGGATAATGCCTCTTTAGGGAAAAAGTAATGGAACCGGTTGTCGTACCCATCGATGGGATCCTTGATCTCCACACCTTTGCGCCTGGTGAGCTGGGCAGGTTGTTGCCGGATTACATTGAAGCCTGCCTCGAATCATCCATATTCGATCTAAGGATTATTCACGGGAAAGGCAAAGGCGTCATGCGTGCCAGAGTACGGGCACTGCTCGAAAAAGACCCCCACGTTGAATCGCTGAGCGAGGCACCCGGCGACGCCGGGGGATGGGGTGCGACAATAGTAAAACTGAAAAAAAAATAGAAAGCGACGCGCATGTTAAAAAAAATTATCTCCGGCGGACAAACCGGCGTGGACCAGGCAGCCCTGGATACGGCCATCGGTCTGGGTATTGCCCATGGTGGATGGGTTCCCAAAGGTCGGTTGACCGAAGCGGGAGCGTTATCGACGGTGTATCAAATGCAAGAAATGCCTTCCGAAGACTATGCCGCGCGTACGGAAAAAAACGTCATGGATTCGGATGGCACCCTGATCATCTCCCGTGGGCGTCCCACGGGTGGCACCGACTACACCCGCAAAATGGCCCTCAAATATGGCAAACAGTTGCTTCACATCGATCTGGCCACGGGCCAAAAAGCCTCGGCGGCGGGGTCACTGATATCGTCCTGGATTCAGATGAACCGCATCGAGGTACTCAATGTAGCCGGTCCCAGGGCAAGCAACGACCCAGCCATTTACAACGACGCGGCCAATATATTGACCCATGCCTTAAGATGAATGCCCAACCGCCAAAACAAAAATCGATTGCCGGCGTGGTCACCGCCAGATCATGCGCATGCTGCGGCCATCATGAAATTGGAATTGTCACCCGTGCAGGGGAGTATATTGCGCTTCGACCGGGCATGCAGGTAGCCATTATCGATCTGGATCGTCCACCCGGGCAGGACGCGTCAGCACCGTTGGCGCGCAGCCGAGATCAGTAACAGCGGTCAACCAATAAAAAAGGGCTACGCATTTTAACGTAACCCTTGTTTATCGGTGGTGGAGCTGAGGGGGATCGAACCCCTGACCTCATGACTGCCAGTCATGCGCTCTCCCAGCTGAGCTACAGCCCCGAAAACGAAAACGCAACCTAACAAACTCGGTTTTTTCTGTCAATGGTATTTTTATCCTAATGACCACTTTTATGATCCCCCCAGGATTATCCCTAACATGAGCGGGGCCAGACTATTGACAAATGGTGGCCCAAAAATTAGGTTAATTTGTTTTTGAGCCTGGAATAAGCGGACGAGTCGATCCGTTGGTCGGATAGGCACGAACACCATATCAACAGGCGGACATTTCATCGGTTGCGCTACGCCGTGGAAAAAGGTAAAACCAAAATTACTTGTCGGCCGGAGATCCTTCCAAGAACCCCGAAGCCATGGATACAGATGAATAAGAGGTAATTGAATGCTCAACGTAATGCGGAAACATGCTGGCAGTTGGATGATCAAGGTGATTCTGTTCGCCATCGTAATCGTATTTGTTTTTTGGGGTGTCGGCAGTTTTCGCTCCCGACAAGCATCCAAAGTGGCCACGGTCAATGAAGAAATCATTAGCGTGACTGATTTCAGACGCGCCTACAACAACCTGATCGATCAATACCGCCAACGATTCGGCTCGAATCTCAATGATGGCATGCTGGAAATGCTTCAGGTCAAAAAGCAAACCATCGACCAACTGATTGAACGCGCGCTTCTTTTACAAGAAGCGCAAAACATCGGTCTTACGGTAAGCGATACCGAAATTGCCCAGAGTATTATGGAAGTACCGGTTTTTCAGAATAATGGGGCATTTGACAACCGCCGCTACCTCCGGGTCTTATCGCAAGTCCATCTCTCGCCGGAGGAGTTTGAGGCAGAGCAGAAAAATGTATTGTTGGGGCAAAAACTCACCCGTATTATCATCGGCGCTGCAAAAGTATCGGAAGCAGAAGCACGTCAATGGTATGACTGGCAGAACACATCGGTAGATATCGCCTACGCGCTATTCGATCCGGACCGCTATGACGACGTCAATCCATCGACAGAGGAGATCAACACCTACTTCGAAAATAAAAAAGAAGACTACAAAACCGCCCCCATGGTCAAGGCACGATATGTGGTGTTCGATCCAGAAGACTACATTAGCCAAGTGACGGTAGAGGAAGACGAAATCAGTAGTTACTACGATTCTCATACCGACGAGTTTAAAATCGAAAAGACCGTGGAAGCACGGCACATCCTCATTAAACTGGATCCTGATGCAGATGAAAAGGCCGATCAAGCGGCAAAGGCCAAGGCGGAAGAGATTGCCGTGATGGCAAAATCAGGAAAGGATTTCGCGGAATTGGCCAAGACGTATTCCCAAGGACCGACCAAGGACCGTGGCGGCTATTTAGGCAAATTCAATCGGTCGCAAATGGTCAAACCCTTTTCCGATATGGCCTTTTCCATGTCCGCCGGCGAAATCAGCGACCCGGTAAAAACACAGTTTGGCTGGCATGTCATCAAGGTTGAATCCGTGGTGGAAGCAGAGACAAAAAGCCTCGAGCAAAGCAAAGAAGCGATTACGCGCACCATCAAGGAAAGAAAGAGCAAGACTTTGGCCTATGACCAAGCCGAACAATTCTATGAGAGCACCTTTGAAAAAGATGATCTTGTCAAAAATGCCACGGTATTCAACCGTCCCGTGCTGGAAGAAGGCCCCTTCAGCCGGCAGGGGCCGGAAAGCTTCGAGCGCAACAGTTCGCGCTTTGCCAATGCCGTCTTTGACCTCGATGTAGACGAAATCAGCGACATTCAGGAGATCGGTGATCGCTATTATATCATCCAAAAAACGGCAACCATCGCCGCCACGATTCCACCTCTGGAAGATGTTAAGGAAAAGGTCGCCAAAGACCTGACCGAGGAATTACAGGCCGAAAGGGCCAGCCAGGATGCCGATGCGATGGTCGCCGACTTGAAGTCGGATCGATCGTTCAACGATCTTGCCGCGGCCCACAAGGCAGAGGTAAAGCAAACCGGTCCGTTCAAACGGGATGCAAGCATACCCGGAATCGGATCCGACCGTGCATTCAGCCAAGCCGCTTTTCAACTGACATTGTCCGATCGCGACGTCGATCAATCCGTTAAGGGGAACGCAGGATACTACGTGCTTCATTTGTTGGCAAGGAACACACCGGCCAACGATGGCTATGCAACCGAGAAAGATAGAATTAAACAAATGCTTCTTCAACAAAAACAACGCACGGTGATGCAAGAGTGGATGGCGTCACGCAAAGCCGACAGCCAGATCACCATCGAACAAACCTATCTTGAATAATACCGTTCAGACGAAAGAAAAAGCGACGGAGGCACATGAAGACATCAGACCGCTCAACGCATTCCGATAGTTCAAGTGACCATATTTCCAAAAAATGTCCGGAATGCATGGAGTATATGCCCCTTGATGCAGGCAGTTGTCCGTCATGTAAACTCCCCGTCGGAAAGATCAACAAGTACGGCATGGCATCCCGAAAAACGGATTGGAAAGCATATGCTACGGCCATCGCAGCCTGGCTTTTCTTTTTCTTTTACATATGGTGGGCCTTTTTCAGAGAAAAATGAAAAAGGCCGCACCGCCAATCATTATAAAGGCCTGTCAGATCACGGTCACCGTTTCCCATCTTCATCAGCTTCCCCTTATTCTTCTATCAACCCGCCTATTCGCCGGCTGTTTGCTGCGATAGAATAATTTTTTTTCTCAAAACAGATATTGACATCATCTGACAAATATAATAGGGCTCAAAATAAATAGCTAAATTCTTAGCCAAAATCGCTACAATAAGGAGGCTCGAGCTAATGAAAGATGTTCAAAAGGAACTTTTAGCCATTTCCACGGCGTTGTCTTCACTGGTAGTAAAAGTCGAGAAAATGGTTGAAGCCATTGAAACGGAAGGTGGCGCGACGGCGCCAGTGACAACGGCCAAAAAGGTAAAGGCAAAAACGAAGGCGAAGCCAAAGAAAAAAGCACCGGCCAAAAAGGCGCCCGCGGTAGAAGCAAACGCGTCAACGTCCGGGGCACAGCCAACCATGCTGGAAAATATTTACACCATGATCAGCAGAAGCCGTAACGGAATCACCGTCGAACGGTTGAAAAAGCGAACGGGTTTGGAAGCCCGCCAGGTGAGCAATGCCCTCTACAAACTCACCAAAAAAGGCAAGATCGAAACCCTTTCCCGTGGTGTGTACGTTAAAAAGAAAAGCTAGGCGCCCACCTTAACATAAAAAAAAAGACGCGGTCGGGTTTCTCTTCCCGGCCGCGTCTCTATATCAAAAAGCCGGTTTAGACCTCAAGAGGTACCGCCGGCCGCCTTCTCTTCAACACTTTCCAGCAACGCCTCCGCTTGGGTGATGAGGCTGTCATACTGCCATTTCTTTATCGAGAATACCCACGGGCCCAGTTCATCGTTGATTTGCTTGGCCGTCTTCACTACCGGCGCTTGCGTGTTTTTATCTGTCTCGGCCGGCTTCGCATCGGCGGCCTTATGCGCGGCGCTATTTTCGGATTTGGCCAATGCCGTGGTGCCGGTGTCAGCCGTTTCACCGGCAATCTCCTCAGCAACGACTCGCAGCTGGTAGATCTCCTGGCCGTCGGACGCCGGGAAGATCGTGATTTGGCGGCCATCGTAAAGTCGGTAGACCAACCGCGTGACATCCCCATCGACGGGGATTGAATTCTCGTCGACAAGCGTCACATCGTCCAGGGTCAAGGGGGCCAGCGCATCAAAGACCTGGTCGATTTTTGCCGAATCGGCGCGCCTGCCGGAAGGAACGGGAGACAACTGCGGCGCCTCGCCTTTTTCGGCGCGGGCAAGCGTATACGCCGGATCCACGCTGTCATCCATAAAACCGTTAACCGACGCCACATCATCGGCCTTGATGTTCAAAATTTCATCTTGCAACCAGTCAGCGGGCGAGGTTTTCAGGAAGCGAAAGCTACCGTCCACCAGAAAAACGGTATCATCATCCGCTTTCTTCAGGTATTGTCCACCGCTGCCGCCAGCGTCGGTATTGCGCGTCTGCCCTAATATCACATCGGCCATCACCTTCCCTGACGAATCTTTGAGTGTCATCTGCACGCCCCTGCCCTGTTCTTCTGGAGCGGATGGCGCCAGCAAGGAAAGTCGAGCGATGCTTTCGGCGGTGCCGCTGAAACGGCGACCGATTTTTAAACGCGACAGTTTGACCACCATGTCCCTGAGTTCGCCGAAATCTGCCGGGTAGCCACTCCGATCCTTTACCTGCCAGGCATGATCGCCCTTGACCAGGGTAACGCGATTCTCTGCATCGGCGATGGTGATGTTGGCGATCTGATTCACCTGCAGGTCGGTGAAGAGTTTCTGCCCCATGTCGGCATCACCGGCTTGTTGTTGATCACCGAGACGAAGAAATGCCAACGCCACCAGCACACCGGCGGCCACCAACAATATCCAAAATGTCTTGCCCTTCATCGATTATGCCTTTCTCCTTCGAGTGAATGCGAAGATAATTCCTCCGATACCGATCAGTATGGGCACCAGAAAGATATTGATGAATTTAACCGTGGCGCCCAATCGTTCTATATCGGCTCGCAGATTGCGCCGAACAATTTTGAGTTCCTTGTTGACCCTGAGTTTTTCTTCCTGAAAGCGGGCGATCTCTTTTTCTTGTTCCTCACTCAAGATCGCACGTTGGGATGCATCTTTTTGCTGCTCGAGCATGTGCAGCTTCTCGTTGGTCTCTTCCACCTTGCGGACCAGGGCCTGTTCCTGGTCGAGCCAGCGTTCTTGGGCCTTACGTTCCAACGCCTGCACCCGGGTAAAGGGCCGCTCAAACGTCCCTCGGGAGCGAATGCTGATCAATGCGGGATTACCGGTGAGCATCTCGCTGGTGTTAAGCAAGAAATTCAAATTGTCATTAAAGATGTTTGAAATCGTAAACCCCAGAAAGTTTTGTTGGCTCAGGTAATACCCGTCAAAAAGCAGGTCACTGTCCGCGACGATGATGACGGCTGCCTTGCCATTGCCTTCCGTTAACACTTCCTTGGATTCCTGAATACGGGTTTCACTCTCGTCGGCCGTGGTGGCGGCCGCCGGTTTTCCATCCGGAAAGGCCGTTTTGAAGGTTCCCGAAATACGCACGGCCAGATTGCGAACGGTTCCCGACGGCTTGAAATCCCGGCGCAGTACCGAGACATCCAGATTGTGGGAGAAGGCATCCACCATCGCGTTGTTGGGACTGCTTTGCACCAGCGGTTCGACAGTGGTCGATGCGTCCGGCAATGTTTCGATGGCACCGGCAATCGGCATCAGCATGGACTCCAGGTCGGCGGTAACGATGTTGTCGGCGCTAAAGGCACCGGCCTTGACGGACAGCCACATGGGGTTGGTTTCCACCTGGTTGTTACGATTTCTAAGCCGCGTGGCGTAGGTAAAGTCCGCCACGGCTTTGCCGCCGGCCATGGAGACGCCCCAGGCCGTGAACAATTTTTCGGGAATGGAGCCACCGGGCCCCATGCGCGGGTCGTCCATCAATGACAAAGGGTCGGCAAAGACAATGGCATTGCCGCCCCCCAGAACGTATTGATCCACGGCGAAGGCCAGGGTGTCGGACATGTTTTTGGGATGGAACAACACCAACAATTTGGCTGCGGGATCGATCTGATCGTCATTGGGCTGCACTTGGATCAGTTCATAGTTTTTTTTCAATTCCTGGACGAAAAACCACGGTTCCTGGCCGGCCTGGGGACCGGCCATGCCCATGCCCATGTTGGGCCGACCAAATACCGGCAGCCCGCTGTAAACGGCGATCTTCATGCGATCCGCCGTCTGTACGCGGGAAATGATGCGGGTCAGATCATACTCCAGCCGCATCTCTCGGGTGGGATCGATAAACGGGATCGCCGCCTCTTGATCGGCGGCCAGGGCCACCAGCCCCAGGTAAACCGTTTCACCGGTCGGCATGTCGATGCCTTTCATGCCATATTTGATGGCCCAATCCTCCTCTTCGGAATCCGGTTGGGGATCGTATCGTTCGACCGAAAGCCGGCCCCGGCCATAGTGCTCGTACTCGGAGAGGAAGTCGATCACCCGCTGGGCAAAGGTTTTGATATTCGAGGGCATATTGACCACATGCTTAGTGTAGAAAACCTTGATGACCACGTCCTGGTCCAGTTCCGATAAAATGGTCCGAGTGCCTTCGGAAAGTGAATAGAGATTGTCTTCGGTGGCATCCCACCGCAAGGTGGTACGCGCCAAAAGGATATTCACCACCACCAGGATGACGAGCACCAGTATGGCGCTGCCGGCCGAGAACATGGTTTTGCCGATACGTTTTTTTCCGTCACTCATGGACTAAGGCCTCCTTATGCCGATTCCCGGTTTTGCAAAATCACACCGTTAATAAAAATCATGAGAACCATCACCGACAAGTAGTAGAGCAAATCCCGCAGATCCAGAACCCCTCGTGAAATGGAGGCAAAATGAGACAGTACGCTGGTGGCAGAGACAAGGTCGACCAGCCATACGGGCGCCCAACCGGAAAGGACGGACGTCACCGGAGCAAATCCGGCGAGAATGAGAAACAGGCAGGCCACGACGGCCAGGATAAAACTGACCACTTGGCTGCGGGTCAGCGCCGAGGTCATGCTGCCGACACTCAGAAAGGTGCCGGCCATGAGAAAGGAACCGACATATCCACAAACGATCACTCCCAGATCAGGATTTCCCAGATAGATGACAGTAAGGACCAATGGAAAGGTCAGTACCAGGGCAATGCCGATGAAGCACCAGGCAGCCAAAAATTTACCGAGAATCACTTCGGTGACCGTGACGGGCAGGGTCAATAGCAGTTCGATGGTTCCCAGGCGACGTTCCTCGGCCCAGAGCCGCATGGCCACCGAAGGGACCAGGAACATGAAAAGCCAGGGGTGCCATTGAAAGAATCCTTTCAGATCCGCCTGCCCGGCTTCGAAAAAATTGCTGATGTAAAATGTAAAAAATCCGGTCAACAGCAGAAAAATCACAATAAAAACATAGGCGACCGGGCTGCCAAAATACCCGGCCAGCTCACGCTTCATGATGATACGACTATTTCTAAAAAAATTGGCGTATTGCATGAACCACTCCGTTGATTGTTTGTGTGGTGAGAATCATTTACTGGTGGTGATGGTTCGAAAGACGTCGTCGAGCCGCCCTTGTTCGACGAATACCGAGGCGATGCCAATCCCCTGCTGGCCCACCGACGCGATCACGCGGTCGGCAATGGACGCGTCGGGATCCGTGGGAAAAATACGCAATGTCTGCCGGTCGCCCTCATGTTCCACCGCCGATACCGATGCCACGCCATCCAGATGGCCGATGGTGTCGTTCAGGTTGTCAGGCGGCGTACCGGTCACCGTCAAAAGAACCGATCCGTAAAAAGCGGATCGTCGCCGCAGCCCTTCGGGCGTGTCATCGGCGACCACCTTGCCGTCGGCAATGATGATGGCACGGCTGCAAACGGTATCCACCTCGTCGAGGATGTGAGTGGAAAAGATGATGGCCTTGGTGACACTCATTTCCCGGATCATCATCCGTACTTCATGTTTCTGATTGGGATCCAGGCCATCGGTGGGTTCGTCGAGGATCAGGTAGTCCGGGTCATGCAGGATGCTTTGAGCAAAACAGACCCGCTGTTTGTATCCTTTTGACAAGGTGTTTACCGCTTGGTTGCGGACGCGGGACAGGAAACACCGCGCGATGGTGTCCCCCACCCGCTCTCGTTTGGCGGCCCCCGAAAAGCCACGGATCTCGGCACAAAAATCCAGGTACCGGGCCACCGTCATGTCAGGATAAACGGGTGCATTTTCAGGCAGGTAGCCCATTTTTCGACGGGCGGCGATAGAGTGGCTCAAAATGTCATCGCCACCGATGATCACCGTCCCGCTGGTGGGCGGGAAGAATCCGGTGATCATCCGCATGGTGGTGGATTTCCCCGCGCCATTGGGCCCCAGGAATCCCAAAATTTCCCCTTTTTGAGCAGTAAAAGAGATGTTGTCCACCGCCAGGTGACTACCAAACTGCTTGGTCAGTTGCTTAACTTCAATCATAAATTTGCGGTCTCCTTGGCCTCCGAGGGTCACGTTTAGAAATACCAATAGCCAGATCGAACCGATCCCGTCTCCCCTCGCACGGGGTGAAATGGAACGACGAAATGGTTGCCGAAAACACGATAAAGATGGGCGTTTCAGGCTGAATCCTTAGCGCCTGTCCGGAAACATTGATCCTCAGCCTGTTAAAACAGGGAGAAAATAATATTCGAACCTCGTATGTCAAGAGCCGGTCCGAATCTGGGGCGGATAAGGCCGACAGCAGATCACCGTTTGTCGGCGGCAGGATTTGCAAATGGTTTGCATAAGCCGGTTGATAAGGGGTTGACCCTATCGTTGCATAAACGGCACATGGACCACGGGGATCAACTCATCCGAACCCCTGTTCAACGGCCTGTTTTCAAGGATTTTTTCTTGACAAAATCAACGACTGCCGATAGTAAGTCGCAAGTTCTACCTCCCGTGTTTTTTCACCCATGGGCGGGATCGGTTCCCGTTTGAAACAGAGCCACGACTGATTAAATGGAAACATCGGTAACGAATCCGGCGTGTTTAAATCATTCCCCGTCTGGATCCGCAACCGATGCGACAAACGGCGCAGGGTTGTTAAGTATAAATCGGTAATGGTCTCACACAAAAGATCATTGCACAGCGGTTGACGGAGATTCCATGAGTACCTTAGACGAGAAGGCCACAGAGGTAATGGATGATGACGCGGCACATGCCAAGGGCGGAAACGATTCCGGCGCCAGCGGGTTTATCATCCTGTTCTTCATCATCGGTTTCGCAGCCAGCATGGTGGTGGGTTGGGTGATCTTTCCCAAGCTCCTGTACTCACAGAAACAGCAGCCTTTCAACTTCAACCACGCCCTTCATGTCGATGAGGTGGCGGATGGGTGTGAGAGCTGTCACTTCTTTCGCGACGACGGCAGCTTTTCCGGCATTCCCAAACTGGCCCAATGCACGGAATGCCACGAAGAAACCATGGGCGAAAGCGATGAAGAGGCGGTTTTTGTCGAGCAATACGTATGGAAGGAACGAGAAGTCCCCTGGTTGTCTTATTCCCGACAGCCGGATTGCGTTTTCTTTTCCCACGCCGCGCACGTGCATGGCGCCAAGATGGACTGCGTTGCCTGTCATGGCCACATCGGTGAATCGGAAACCTCTCGTCCCTACGAATACAATCGCATCACCGGGTACAGCCGGGATATCTGGGGCAAAAACATCGCCGGAATAAAGAAGAATAGCTGGGACCGGATGAAAATGGACGACTGCGCGCAATGCCACAAGGAGGCTGGCATCATTCATACCTCCAGCGTTCAAACCAATCGTGATGCCTGTTTTGTCTGCCATAAATAATGGCAAAGACAACGACCCGAATCAAACAATCGCAGCGTCTGCATTGCACATAAGGTGAGGGGAAAATTCATGAAAGTTGATAGAAGAAGTTTCTTATCGTTCGTCATCGGCGGCGCAGCGGGTACGGCCCTGTCGCCACTGCCGTGGAAACTGATGGATGATTCTTCCATCTGGTCACAGATGTGGCCCTGGACGCCTGTGCCACCGGACGGTGAAGTGGTCTATGAAGATTCGACCTGCAGTTTATGCCCCGGCGGCTGCGGCATTTCCGTACGCAAAGTCGACAACCGGGCGGTGAAGATCGAAGGCAAACAGGGTCACCCCATCAACGACGGCGGCATGTGCATGCTGGGACTCTCCGGCCTTCAGCTGCTGTATGGCCCCACGCGTATCAAGTCCCCCATGAAACGTGTCGGCGAGCGCGGCGACGGCAATTGGGAGAAAATCAGCTGGGACGAAGCCGTCACCATCTTAACCGAAAAACTGACCGATATCCGCAATAAAGGCGAAGCCCACACCGTGGCGGCCATCGGTGGTTCCGAGAAGGGAACCGTACCGGCGCTCTTGAAGCGCTGGATGACGGCCTACGGTTCTCCCAATTATATGTGCCTGCCATCCCACAGGGACACCGATGAACTGGCGGTCAACAGCCTCTTCGGCGGTCCCGGCCACAGCGGCTTTGATTTGGAAAATGCCGATTATATCTTGAGCTTCGGCAGCGGCATCGCCGATGGGTGGGGCGCGCCCGTGCGCATGTTCAAGGCCTGCGCCCACTGGAAAGATAAAAATATCACCGTCGTGCAAATCGAGCCACGACTTTCCAACAGCGCGGCCAAGGCAAGCCGCTGGGTACCGATCAATCCGGGTACCGAAGCCGATCTGGCCCTGGGAATCGCCGCCGTGATGGTATCCCGTAACATGGTCGACAAGGGATCGGTTTCCGGTTTGAGAACGTGGAAGAAGGAACTGCTGGCCAAATTCGATACGGATACCGTGGCCCAGATTACTGGAATCGACGCCGAAACGATTGTCGAACTGGCCAAAGGCTTTGCCAAAGCCAGCCGACCGCTGGCCATCTGCGGACGCGGCAAGGGAATGAAACCCGAGAGCCTCCGTGAAACCCTGGCCGTTTATACCCTCAACGCGCTGGCCGGCAACATCAATCAGACGGGGGGCATGTGGGCCATTTCCGAAACAGACTACATCGACTGGCCCGCCGTCCGGTCCGACAAAGCGGCCGCCGACGGGTTACGCCAGCCGCGCTTTGATGGTGCCGGATCCGGCCAATATGCCGATGCCCGTTACCTAACCAATCGACTGGCCCAGGGACTGGAGGGCGAGGGACCGTATCCCTTGCAGGTATTGATGGTGGCCGGCGCCAATCCTTGCTATGAACTGCCGGATGCCAAGAAGGTTCGGGCGGCGCTGGCCCATGTTGATTTCATTGTCAGTTTTTCTTCATTTCAGGATGAAACGGCCGCCATGGCCGATCTGCTACTGCCGAATCACGTTTACCTGGAACGTTATGAAGACGTACCCGTGAGTGCTTACCTGCCGCGACACGTCATCGGCCTCAACAAACCGGTGGTTTCACCTCAATTCAATACGCGGCATCTGGGGGAAACGCTCTTGACCCTGGCCAAGGCCATGGGAGGGACCATTGCCGAAGCGTTTGCCTGGGATAACTACGAAAGCTGCTTGCAAGAAACCCTGGCGGACAAATGGGACGACCTCATGGAAGACGGCGTCTGGGTAGCGGACGATGTCGACACGGTCTCTGACAAAGTCAGGCTGGCCGGTCTGGACCGGCCGGCCGTGGCGGTCGACGGCGATCAAGGCACCTACCCGCTCCTTCTCGTTCCATATGATTCCATCCGCATATCGAGTGGTTATATCGGTGATGCGCCCTTCATGATCAAAACCGTCGCCGACACCGTCATCAAGGGTCAGGACGGTTTCGTCGAAATCAATCCCCAAACGGCCGGTGATATCGGCATCCACGATGGCGACGTGGCAACGCTGACGACGCCCTGCGGCGATGCAATGGTTCGCGTCCATTATTTCGAGGGGATCAAGCCCGGCGTTATCGCCATGGTCAAGGGACTTGGTCATACCGCCTATGATGGCTATCTGGCTGGCAAAGGGGTCAATATCAACGAACTTATCGGTCCTACCGAGGATCCGTCTTCCGGTTACGACGCCGCCTGGGGTATCCGTGCCAAGCTGGCCAAAGCCTAACTAACCTGACGTGAGGTTCTGATGAAACACGAGCAGCAACACAATCCGCCCATGAAATATGGAATGGCCATCGATCTTGACAAGTGCACCGGTTGCGGCGCCTGTATGGTGGCTTGTATGGCCGAAAACAATGTGCCTTTCAAGGAAGATGAGTCCAACAAACTGGATAGCATTACCTGGATCCGCGTCTATAAACTAACCAACGAAAAGCCCTATCCGGACACCGACATCTGTTATCTGCCGCGACCCTGTCAGCATTGCGAGGGTCACGGGGGACACAGCCCTTGCGTTTCAGTCTGTCCGGCCACGGCGACGGATTATAGTCAGGAAACCGGTATCGTCAGCCAGATTTATACGCGCTGCTTCGGTTGCCGTTACTGCATGGCCGCCTGCCCTTACCACGCCAGGTATTTCAACTGGTGGGATCCTGTTTGGCCCGACGGGATGGAGAAATCGCTGAGCCCCAATGTTTCTCCACGCATGCGCGGGGTCGTCGAGAAATGCAGTTTCTGTTTCCACCGCTACCAGCAAGCCAAAAACAAGGCCTATTTGAATGGAGAGCGACGGGTGGCCGAGGCGGATTACCAGACTGCCTGTACTCAGGCATGCCCGACCGGGGCCATCGTTTTCGGCGATCTAAACAACCCCGAACACCAGGTCCATCAAATCGTCCGACCGGATCCCAAACATGGCAACAAATCCAGAAACCCCAGAGCGTTCCGGCTGTTGGAACGGCTCGGCACCAATACCAAGGTTTATTATCTTTCCAGTCGGGAATGGGTCCGCCGGGCCGGCGATAACTATCTTGCCCATGAAAAAACCGGTCAGGTCGCCAAGGCCCATCACTGAAACATGCCGCGGAGCCAACGGCGATTTTAGTGGCCCATTGGGTCCAGACACTAAAATAAGAACGGCAAACCGTACAGATCAAGGAGTACCTACCCTATGGATTCTGCTTTAATACCCAAAGGCGTCAAGCGTTGCCCCATGTGGCAGTTCCTCCTGGGACTGGGCATTGTGGGCGCTGTCCTTGCGTGGGGCGTTTATGCCATGCTGCTCTGCTGGTTCAAGGGATTGAACCAGACCAACATGAACGACTACTATGGATTCGCCCTCTGGATCTGGGCGGATCTGGCCGTCATCGCCCTCGGTGGTGGAGCGTTTTTCAGCGGCCTGCTCAAATATATTATCGGCAAGGATGAACTGAAACACATTATCAACTACGCCGTGCTCATCGGTTTCATCTGCTACAGTTCCGCGTTGTTGATTCTGGCTATCGATATCGGCCAGCCCTTACGCGGATGGTTCATCTTCTGGCACGCCAATGTTCACTCCATGCTCACCGAGGTGGCCTTCTGCCTGTCTTGCTACTTTTCGGTGTTGACCATCGAATACATCCCGCTGATCCTGGAAAATCGCCAGCTGGACAAGGTCCCCTTCTTTCACAACCTGAGCCACAACATGCATGAGACCATGGCGGTCTTCGCCGCTACCGGCGCCTTTCTCTCCTTTTTCCATCAGGGATCCCTGGGGGGCGTCGCCGGCGTCCTCTTCGGACGGCCGTTTGCATTTCGTGAAGGCCTACTCATCTGGCCGTGGACGTTCTTCCTGTTCACCTGGTCGGCGGCGGCCTACGGGCCGACCTTCACCCTGCTGATCACGTGGATCACCGAAAAGGTCACCCGTAAAAAACTGGTCAAAGACAACGTCGTCGAATTGCTGGCCAAGATTTCCGGGTGGATGATTTTTACCTACACCATCGCCAAAATTTGCGACACGGCTCGCTGGGCCAACATTACGGCGCCGCACCTGGGCCAAACCTTGGCCGATTTCTACACGGGCAATGATCTTTACGGGTATTGGATTCTGTTTGCCGAGATTATTCTGGGAGGGGTGGTTCCTGCCATTATTCTGGTCAGTCGCCCCCTTCGCAAAAACCCCACCTGGCGAGTCATCGCCCTGTTCCTGGCCGTCATGGGGGTATCGCTCAACCGGTGGGTGATGGTCCTTCAGGTGATGGCCGTGCCGGTCATGCCCTTCGATCAGTGGGCACTCTACTTTCCCAGCTGGCAGGAAATCGCCACCACGATTCTCCCCGTGGCCTACGGTATCATCTTGATCATGATCTCTTACCGTTACCTGCCGATTTTTCCCCAGGAGGCAGAGCTTAACCCAATTGATGACCAACCCGAACCGGCTCTCGAGGCGGACGCAGATACCACCGCTCACGCTGATCTAGAACCGGTAAAAGCTTAGCCTGTTAAGGAGGAGAAATTATGTTTCCTTTCAGTTTCGAATGGATTTGGGATGCCGGCCACATGGTCTTTCACGGTGGATTGTGGTATGCTCTAAATATCATCGGTATTGGTATGACCTATTGCATCATCAAAGCCATTATCGATACGGCTAACGGTAAAGGCAGCCATCATTAAAACTTCATAGTGCTCAACGATTCATCCAGAAGCGCTTCTCCCTGGGCTTAGGGATCCGGGAAGAAGCGTTTTTTATTGGGAAAAAAATTTCATATTGTGTTCTTTATTACACAATTATTTGCGAAAAAAAATTCTTACCCCGATGGACACTTGGCCTCCATCACTTTTCAACACCCTGTAATGCAAGGCAATATCTATCAATTAGCACGTTGGCATTTACATTGCTTTAAATATAGGTCAGCTTTTATTGGCTTTAAAAAAGGTGAAAAACGTGAAAAAGCTGATTTCCTTCATAATGATAACCGCTATCATGTTTATTGTGATAGAGATCTTCAATGCGAAAGATCTTTCAATGACGTCTCAAGATCTGACATACAACTTCACGACTGATGCATTGGCATCGTTGAGCGAGGATGATGAGGCACAATCACCAATAAGCGTGGTAAATATGGATCCGACGACATTATTTCTGCTCGGCAGCGGCCTGGTCGGCCTGGCGGGCTTTGGAAGACGAAAGATGAAATAACACTACTGCGACCACCAATCGGGAAGATGGTACCGGGTAGCGATTCTTTGGGTCGCTACCCGTTTTTTTTTGTTAGATTTTCGTTAGGGATGTGTGTTTAATCCGCTGCCGCTGACAGATGCCCCCCCAAGGCATTGAGCTGCAGTGTAATGGGACGGTCCTCCTCACTGCTGCCGGTAAACCGGATCGGTCCAGGATGACGAAAGTGGTCATCCCCGGGTGTGGCCGCCAGCCAGGTGTCCCGATAGGCTTTGACGATTCTGAAGGCCGGTGAATGGACATCCACGATGCTTTTCTCGAGAACCAATTCGAGCCTGCCCTTACGCTCCTCGAGATGCATGAGCGGTGCAATGGGAATACCGATGGGACGCCAATGGGCGAAATCTTGTTCCAGATTTAAAATGGCGGCCATCTGGCCGGTAGCACCGTTGGCGATCAAACTGAATACGGTACGCCCCAAATTGTAAGTATAGATGCAATCAAAGCGGGTGGGATCGCTTCCTCGACCATCATAACCGTAGAAATGGGTCTGGGTTTTGAATTTCGGTACCGATTGCTCGTACATTTTTTCGATCACAGGTGGAATCTTGTCGTCACCACCCAACAAGCCGGCGCCCTTCAGCGCCGCCTTGAGGGTCTTTTTGGAAATGATGGACGACTTGATCATCAGATACGGATTTTTTTCCCAGTTATCAAACAGGATCGGCCCATACCGATCCGGATCCAGTCCCGCTTTGTGCAGCGTCTTGCCGAATACCGTATCCTGAATGCCAATTTTATACTGGCCCTTCTCTCTCAAGATCCCCAAATAGTCTTTGACCAGATTCAACAGCACGTTTTCAGTCTTGACCTGTGAAAATTGGAAATTCCCGTGGCTGTCTCGTTCGGTCAGGAGCCCCTCCTGGAAAAACGCGGGAATATCGTTGAACAGTTCGTCATCCCGATCGTTCCAAACGTTATAGGCGATATCCTGACGGATGCCACGCACCAGCCGACGTAAATATTCGAGCTTATCATCCAATGTGGGAAAGGCGGTGTGAAAATCCTTGTCGTGCATTTTGTTGTAGTGGGCGATGATGGTGTTGAGTTTAATGATAAACACCTGAATCTCATTAATAAACTCCAACACGCCCTCGGGGATTACCAGTACGCCGTAATTTTTACCCACCCTGGCACGCTCCATGATTGCATCACAGATCACCCGTGAGAGGTGCCGGAGGGTCATGCCATAGGCGGTATAATCCACCACCCCATCCTGTTGCGCCTTCTCCAATCGTGCATGGTCCACATAGTCGGCCAGGTCTTCACCAATCAGGGTCATGTTGGCATGGGTTTGCAGAGCGACTTCCAAGGCAAGATGGCTGGCCACGCGCCCCATGACTTTGCAAATGTGCCAGTATTTGACATCCGAACTGGCATCCGTGCAAAGGTTGGCGATGGCCTGTGAAAAGGCTCGCGCGGCCGTATGAAATCCAAAAGACATGGCACACAGCACCTTACCGTTGGCATCCCGAACCTGAATATCGCCATCAATGGTTTTGGGGACCCCAATCACCTGAATGCCAT
Source organism: uncultured Desulfosarcina sp. (assembly GCA_963674765.1). GTDB lineage: Bacteria > Desulfobacterota > Desulfobacteria > Desulfobacterales > Desulfosarcinaceae > Desulfosarcina. The sequence goes on from OY771548.1 coordinate 7,423,287, forward strand.
CATGAAACATCTCCTGGGCAAGAAAGGCGGCATTGGTATTGGAGTCATCACCACCGACGACCACCAGTGCATCCAGCCCCAGTTTCTTGCAGGTTTCCCGGGACAGAGACATTTTTTCTTGATTATCGATTTTGGTCCGCCCGGTCTTGATCATGGAAAAACCGCCGACATTACGATACCGGTCCACCAATTCCTGGGTCAGTTCCATATAATCGCCCTGGATGATGCCGTCAGGCCCCATCAAAAAACCATAAATCCGAGTTTCCGGATTGACTTTCTTGGCCGCATCAAACAAACCGGCGATCACATTATGCCCACCGGGGGAGGGCCCGCCCGAAAATACGATGCCAATTTTTCTGGTTTTGCCGAATTCATTTTCCTGTGCCGCCTCACCCGTATCGCTGCCCACGACGCGTTGTACGGTGTTGCCGATGATGTGCGATAGCTGCTGACGCGCCTCCTTGTCGATTTCAAACAGGTACTGGGAATCGGTCTCCAGTTGACTAACGGCCCGCTCAAACACCTCGCAAATGGGGGGCTGATAGGCAATTCGGTCTCTAAATTCTAAATTGACATCGGCGATGGCGTCCATTACGGCGGAATGATTCAATAATTCGTCGGGTTCAAGCGTGGGTGAGTCCGGCATTCAGCCCTCCAATGGTGTGGGTTGTGATCGACAAAAATAATGATTGGTTGCATTAATTTATCCTTCGGGCGTTTCTCTAGTCAAGGACAATTCACTGGCGGAACAGGGCAATCGCATTTGTACCAATTTGCCGTTCTTCGCGGGCATGGCCCACGCTTACACGCATCACTAGCTTCGTCAAGCATGATTGTTGTAAGAACTGGCCATGCCTGCGACCTTATCTGTTTCTGATCAGTTCCAAATATGGGAACCCTGTTTTACAGTCGCTTTTTTATTGACTTTCACCGGCCGGTCATAAGAAATTGATGGATTGATTGGCATCTTTTTAATTGAACCTCCACGCATATCGGGAAGCAAAAACAATGAGACAGGTTAATATTGCGATTTTAGGCTGCGGAACAGTGGGAACGGGGGTAGCCCATCTGCTGTTGGAAAACGGCGATATCATACGGGACCGGATTGGCTGTCCCTTGAATCTGAAATACGTAGCGGATATCGATACGCAAAGGGACCGGGGTCTCGACTTGGCACCCGGCGTGATGATTCCCGATGCATCAACGGCCATCAATGATCCGCAGGTGGATATCGTGGTGGAAACCATTGGCGGCGAAGGCATCGCCAAACGATTGATACTGGATGCCATCGGTAAAGGCAAGCACGTGGTTACGGCCAACAAGGCCCTTTTGGCCAAACACGGTAACGAAATTATCGCCGCTGCTACGCAAAAACAGGTGGATTTGGCCTATGAAGCCAGCGTGGGCGGCTGCATGCCGATCATCAAAACCGTCCGGGAATCCCTGATCGGTAATCGAATCGGTGCCATGACCGGTATTCTCAACGGCACCTGCAATTACATTCTTTCCAAAATCACCGATGAGGGCGTGGTGTTCGAAGGCGCGCTGGCCGAAGCCCAGAAAAACGGTTATGCCGAGGCAGATCCCACATTGGATGTGGAGGGGTTGGATACGGCACACAAACTGGCCATTCTTTCCGCCCTGGCCTTTGGCATGCAAATCAATTTCGACGATATCTACATCGAAGGAATTTCGAAGATTACCCCGCTCGACATCGAATTTGCGGCCCAATTCGGTTATCGCATCAAACTTCTGGCCATCTCCAAGTTCGACGGCCAAACCGTGGAGGCACGGGTTCATCCCACCATGATTCCGTTCGAAAACATGCTTTCCAATGTCAATGGAACGCTTAACGCCATCAGCCTTTCCGGTGATGCCGTGGGAGACATTCTGCTTTATGGACACGGCGCCGGCATGATGCCCACGGCCAGTGCCGTGGTATCGGATATCGCCGATATCGCCAGAAATCTGGCTGTGGCAGGCGCCGGGCGGATACCGGTGATGGGCTACCAGGCGGACAAGATCCAACGCATCCCCGTCAAGCCCATCGAAGACATCGTGACCCATTATTATTTCCGTTTCGATGTCCTGGATCGTCCCGGCGTCCTGGCGACCATCGCCGGTATTTTGGGGAATTGTGCCATCAGCCTGAAGAGTGTGCACCAAAAAGGGCGCAAGATTGATGGCTCTGTTCCGGTTGTGATGCTCACCCACTATGCCCGGGAAAAAGATGTCGCCCGGGCATTGTCGGAAATAGAGGCCCTTGATGTGGTCGCCGGCACCCCCATGCTGGTCAGGATCGAAGACGAAACTGGGCAGGACTAAATTTTACTAACTAGTGCCCATCTAGAAACTGTATGGGCACGAACTATCCTGCATTGAGAGGTGTAATGCACATCATTTGTTCTGACTTGGAAGGCGTTTTTGTCCCGGAAATCTGGATTAATGTGGCCGAGCGCACGGGTATCGACGATTTGCGGCTCACCACCCGGGATATTTCTGATTATGACAAGCTGATGAAACGGCGTCTCTCCATCTTGGATGCCAATGGCCTCAAGCTCAAGGACATCACCGACGTGATCGCCGGTATCGATCCATTGCCGGGGGCCAAGGCGTTCCTGGACTGGTTGCGGGAACAGACGCAGGTAATCATCGTCTCCGATACCTTTCGAGAATTCGCCCGGCCGCTCATGGAAAAACTGGGTTGGCCGACCTTGCTGTGCCATAGCCTGACCATCGACGACAGCGGTGCCATCAGCGACTATAACCTGCGTCAGGCCGATGGCAAGCGCAACGTGGTTCAGGCGTTCAAAGGACTCGACTATGAGGTGATCGCCATGGGGGATTCCTATAACGACGTTGCCATGCTGGCGGAAGCCCATCACGGCATTTTGTTTCGCCCCCCCCAGAATGTCATCCAAGAATACCCCCAGTTCCCGGTGACGACCACCTATGATGAGCTGAGGAAAATTTTCGGCAGGCTATTATGAAACCGACACCCATTGCCCTGACCCACAGCACCACCTATCGGGTAATCTACGGTGACACGGATACCATGGGAATCGTCTATCACGCCAACTACCTGCGGTGGTTCGAGATGGGGCGTACCGAGCTGTTCCGCCACCTGGGACTGCCTTACCGGGAAATTGAATCACGGGGGCTCAAGCTGCCCGTCTCCGAGGTGAAGTGTAAATACCACACGCCGGCGCGATATGACGACATCCTCGTCATCACGGCCACCCTCAACACCGCTTTTCGTGCCGGCATGCAGTTCGACTACGCCATTACCAGTCAGGACACCGGCCTGATGCACACCACGGGATACACTCGGCACGCCTTCGTCAACAACGAAGATAAGGTGGTTCGGCCACCGGCGTTTATTCGGGAGATGATTGAAAAGGCAGGGGGATAGGGTTTTAGGCTGAAGGCTGAAGGGCAGGATATCTCTTGTTTTAATGCCAGCCCACCGACAACAAAACATAAGATCCATAATTTATGCCATTTACGATCCAGGAAAAACCCGAAGGGCTGGTCTTTCGCATCCGTGTCCAGCCCAGGTCCGCCAAGAACCAGGTGGTGGGGCTATATGGCGATGCATTGAAGATCAACCTGACCGCACCGCCCGTGAACAATGCCGCCAATAAGGCGTGCAGTGCTTTCCTGGCAAGCCTGTTGCCCGTCGCCAAGTCATCCATCACCATCGTTTCCGGCCATACCGGACGAAACAAGCAGGTCATGGTCCACTGCCCACAAGATAGCGTCAAGCGCGCCGCCGCGCGGGAATTGATCCTGTCATGGGCTAACGGCTAAAAAAACATCAATTATCAAAATTTCTTACATCAGCTGTTGACAATTAGGCCGAACACGTTTATATTCGTTTTTTAATTTGATGCGGGGTGGAGCAGTCTGGTAGCTCGTCGGGCTCATAACCCGAAGGTCAGAGGTTCGAATCCTCTCCCCGCTACCAAAAATAGAATCAAGGGCTTACAAGAAATTGTAAGCCCTTTTTTATGCCTTTTTTCACTCTAACAACTGAGTTTGTACAAGGATTCGGTTCAACAGGCCTTTAAAACACCTATTCCAGTCATAGAAATTTCCGAATTGACGCCCACCCCCAACCTGAACGAAAATCAACCCAGGGATATCCCACTGCCCTGGACGGTTATTCCGGATCCGCTCTGAATCTCGAACCCCTATTCGGGCAAGGCCTTGGTTGGTCTTGCCCGTCTTTTTTCATGCGCCTGTGTGACCGTATTTGTCACAGCAACATGGCATGATAGAATGGAACCTATTGAAAGAAGTCTATCATGACAAATCCTACGATCGCTGAAATTGCTAAAAAACGCCCTCACGATGCTTGGCTTAAAATGAATTTGTCCGAACTCGAAGCGGAAATTGCCGACATTTCAAACGACCGCAACCGACTGCTCTCCGAATTGTGTAAGGCCAGGTACACGATTAACCGGTTGCGGGCAAATGTTCCATAAAAGATGGCCCACTACAAGATCTTGTGTATAACCGTCTTTAATTGGCGGTTTATTTGAGTGCAGAGACATAGCAGATATGTCCATATTTACTACTTGTCATGTACCGAGCTGTAATCTGCATGGAAATGGCAAGTTGGACAACCACGCCATGATAAATGAGTGTGTTCATCATTAAACATGATTCTAACTTGATAAGCTACAGAACTAAAAGTAAAATTGTTTAATATCATTCACTTATACGATATTGATGAAACATCATTCGATGTGTGGACACGAGCATCAAGGATAAAATAAATGAACCAGGTTTTGATCATAGGCGGAAGCGATGCGGGGATCAGTGCAGCTTTAAGAATTCGTGAGTTGGCACCTGAAACAAAAGTCACCATTTTGCTGGCCGATGATTACCCTAATTTCAGTATCTGCGGTCTACCTTTCTATCTGAGCGGAGAAGTCGACGATTGGCACAACCTGGCCCACCGAACAAAAGACGATATTGCTGGTGAAGGAATCAATGTGCTGGCAAAGCACAAGGCCATATCGATTAATCCCGACAAAAAATTGGTTACTACAGTTGGGCTTAACAACAAAACAATCGAATTTGCATATGATAAACTCATTATCGGAACCGGCGCGGTTTCCAGCCGACCTCCGATTGATGGTTTGAACCACCCTGGTGTCTTTTTTCTGAGATGGATGGAGGACTCCTTCAAACTTAAACAGTGTTTGGATGAGCAGAATCCGCGTTCAGCCATCATCATCGGTGGTGGCTATATTGGCTTAGAAATGGCGGATGCATTAACGCTACGTCGTATACAAACGACCCTCGTTGAATATTTTCCAACTGTCCTCAACACCGTTCATGAATCCTTCGGCAAGCTGGTTGAAACTGAATTGAAAAACCATGGTGTGAAAGTCTATTCCGGCATATCAGTAGGTAAGATTCAGCAGTTTGGCGATAAGTTGTCCGTTACCGGCTCGGCAGGATTTTCCGAAAACAGCGAGTTGGTGCTGGTTGCAGCTGGTGCTAGACCGGAGACCGAACTGGCTAAAAGTGCGGGCGTAATTTTGAACCAGCAAGGGGCAATAAAAGTCAACCGTTTAATGGAAACCAACATCCCAAATATATACGCCGCAGGGGATTGCGTGGAAACCTGGCATCAGTTGCTTCAAAAACCCGTTTACATGCCATTGGGAACGACCGCTCATAAGCAAGGGCGTATTGCTGGGGAAAACGCGGTTGGCGGAAATCGCCAATTTGAAGGTTCTTTGGGGACACAGGTGGTCAAGGTGTTTAATCTGGCTATCTCACGCACAGGCCTTCGGCAGGAAGAGGCCCTGCAGGCTGGGTATGAGCCCCTGACAGTAGGCTTTGAGACCTGGGACCATAAAATTTATTACCCAGGCGCACACCCCATTAAAATCCGCATCACAGGTGATGTTAATTCCAAACAAATATTAGGCGCGCAAATCATCGGACATTACCAGGGAGAAGTGGCCAAGCGCATTGATATCTTCGCTTCCGCCATATTTCACAGGATGACTGTTGAGCATTTGAACGACCTTGATTTAAGCTATACGCCACCATTGAGCAGTCCATGGGATCCGGTACAGATGGCGGCACAGGCATGGTCAAAGCAATTGAGAAACGGATGACCCAATTTAGACTCTCCTGCTCACGTTCCTATTTTCTTCATATTGAACTCGGAGGTTATAATTTCAGTTTAATAAGGGACTGGAACTGAAACAGTGACGGGATCTGCTGTTGGTTGCCTAAACCGCTTTATCATTCACAGCCTTATCGATTTTTGTTTTGATTATAAGCGTCGGACATAATTTCAAGCGGGTGATAAACTGAAAAAGGAAGCAGGTGTTTAAACTGAAGTCGGCAACTCAAACAATCGGTTGCCACCATGTCTGGTTCGTATGCGCTGATTTTGGAAGCAACGGGTTCTCCGAGGGATAGGCTTGCACCATGGAAATCCTTTTTATAGCCCAGGCTGCCCCCCATCCCACAGCAATCCATTGATCCGCCTGCCTGTTCAATAGAAATACCGGGTATTAATGAAAGCAGTCTCAGATAAGGGCTACCGATTTTTTGTTCTCGTTGGTGACAAGGCGCAAAGTAAACGATCCGTTGGTTTCTGTGTTCAAAATGATCAGACAGTTTTTTCTCGTCGAGTAGGCGGGCGAGGTATTCCCCGATATCCCAAAAACTTTCTGCCAAAGCAATCCGTTTCAACGGATTAAGGGATTTGAACAATCCATCGTCCTGAAGAATGTTGCCATAAACTGATTTTTTTAATAAAGCAAATTGGCCGGTTCTCTGATCGTCTGGGACCTTGATTTCATCGTGACCGGACCCACCGGCCTGCTGAAAGGATTTTGAATAATAGGCCCCTTCCTTAAGCAGTACCTTCATCAAGAATCCGCACGTTGGGCAACCACTGACAGGTTCGAATCCCCACTTCTTAACTTTAAAAATCGTATCCATGTTTGATCTGGAACGTCGTAGAGTTGTCCGCAAATCACCTTCCACCAGGGTTGGCATTCCGCAACATTGCTGAGGCGGAACGAACACCGTTACGCCATTTCGCTCTAAAACCTCCACAGCGGCGCGACCTACCTCCGGGAACAGATATCCTGTGCTGCAGCCAGCGAAATAAGCCACCCCCCGTCCATTAGTAGGGCGGTTGGTTAGCCCGCGTTCTTTGGCCCAGAGGAAAAAACTTTTCGCTGGAATGTCCGGTAGCTGCCGATCGGGGTGGATGCCGATCATGTTTTTAGCGCTCTTTTTAACCGTATCATTGTACAAGACCCTATTGATCAGCTTTGGAGCCATTCCACATGTACGTCCAAATTTTTGAACATCCGCCAACAAACGCTTGCCGATCTGCACGCCATTTTCTCTGACAAGGGCGGCTTTCGCTTTGATGACATCGTTGCGAACGTTTGGGCATGGACACAATCCGCACAACGTACAGCGTTCCACCAGCTTTTTCAGCTCACGGTCGCTGACAGGTCGCCCGTTGTCTTTTTCCCAATCCACAATGCGATAAAGCTCGGGAAAAAAGAGGCAGTCTTCGTCCATGAGAAACCTGCAGATATCGCAATCCGAGCAGGCGCTGACCGTTTTGCGGATGATTGATCTGAAATCGGCTTCAATCAGCTTCATGATTGAACCACGATTGCGTGTTCAGACAAATCTTGACGAGCATAAGCATGACCGGAACTTCGATGAGGACGCCTACAACCGTCGCCAGAGCTGCTCCGGAACTCAAACCAAAGAGCATGGTCGATGTGGCAATGGCAACCTCGAAGTGGTTCGACGCACCGATCATGGCTGCCGGAGCCGCGTCCTCGTATCTTAGTTTGAGGAATTTTGCCAACGCGTATCCCAGGCAGAAAATAAGCACGGTCTGAATAAACAGCGGCACGGCGATCCAGAGAATGGTCAGTGGATTGCCCAGAATGACCTCTCCTTTGAAAGAGAAGAGCAGCACTAGTGTGATCAGAAGGGCAATGATAGTTATGGGTGTAAGCACGTGCAGGAAACGCGCTTTGAACCACGCTTCTCCTTTGGCAGAAATAATCCAACGGCGCGAAAGATAACCGGCAAACAATGGAAGGGCAACGTAGATGCCGATGGAAAGAAGCAGTGCCTGCCAGGGTACGGGAAGCCTTCCGACACCAAGAAGAAATCCGCCCAGCACGCCGTAGAGCAGCAGCATGGTCAGCGAATTGATGGCTACCATCACCAGGGTGAGGCCGTCGTTGCCACGTGACAGGTATCCCCACACCAACACCATGGCCGTGCAAGGCGCGATCCCCAAAAGGATACACCCGGCCAGGTAGCTGCGCCACAATGGGACTGCCAGCATCTTGATGCCGTTGATCAAGATTACTGTCCCGGCCCCATGGGTTGCACCCACCGGCAAATCAAGCCCGAATGGCATCTTAACGTAATCTACTGCATCCGGTCCAATAAAGCCGTAGAAGAGTGTGCCAAGAAAAAACAGGGCGATGGCGTACATGGTAAACGGCTTTATCGCCCAGTTGATGAACAGGGTCAGAAACACCGGTTTGCCGCTTTTTCCAGCTTTAATGACCTCCCCAAAATCGATTTTCACCATAATCGGATACATCATGAAAAAAAGACAAATCGCAATGGGGATGGAGACGACCGGTGCCCCGTTGACGAATATGGCCATGCCGTCCAACGCCTGGGCCACACCGGGAGCGATTTTACCAAGTAAAATTCCGCCGATGATGCATAATAGAACCCACACGGAAAGATAGCGCTCGAAAATACTGGTCATTTTACGGTCGTTTGTATTCGCAGCTTCTGTACTCATTGATCGAGGGACTCCACTTATTGGTTAATTGAGTAAGGATTCTGGTAAGGATCCGACAAATGTATTGTGTGTGCAAAGAAAAATAACCCTGGTCCTAGTACCTTTAGCCGGAGGCGCTTGACTATGTTGAACGGCGACGGTTCGCCGTGCCATGTCTGTGGTCAAAACGGGATCGGAATTTGCTTTGTTAATCCAGAGCAGTGCCTGCTTTACTGCATCATCGACAGGAGATTGTGGCCAACTGTAATAACGCCACCGACCCTCTCTTTTAGAAACCAGTAGTCCTGAATTTTCTAAAATTTTTAGATGTTTGGATAATGTTGAAGGTGCGAGATCATAAATCTCAACCAATTGTTGCAAATTCATGGCGCCATTTTTGGTGATCAGTAGAACACGAACTCGAATGGCCTCTGATAGCGCTTTTGCTATTTCGACACATCGATCAATTGAATTTGCTTTTTTCATTTCTTGTAGCTCTCATATCGTCGATATTTTTGGCGCGTATTAATTATTCCATTTTCACTACTGTATTTCGCGAAAATACGAAGTCAAATAAATTCCCTGTTAGTTTTTTGTTAGGGGGCAATTGGCTGAAAGATGTCAAGATGATACTCAACTATAGATGAAGGGGGCATAGTAAGGAAACAAAGCATGCTTTTAATTTGTCAACACAGCAGTAGTCGCAGCCAACTTTCCGAGTCCTACCTTAAAGTGTTGGCAGGGGACCGATTTTCAGTTGAAAGCGAAGGACTGGAACCTGACGATAAGGCCAGCCCTTTGGTCGTTGAGCTAGCGATACACCCCTTGAGAAAGCCGCGTCCCTGATAAGCCCCGGCTTCAAAGCGCCTGGCGGTCGTGGGGGTGATTTGCTTTTGGTGCAGCCATGGAGTGAAGGCATTGAGACGGAGACGCGCTGTAAAGGGCCGGAAGGTTCTTTTCGACGGTTGTAGCGAAAACGCGGTCCGCGAAGTCGGCCCCGTGGCTGCCAATGCGGCCAGAAAAGCGGCGGTTTGTCGGTAGTCTTTGCCATAAAGGCGGCGCACGAGTTCGACCACATCTCCGCCGGCATCGCATCCGGTGAAGCAGCGCCAAAGGTTTTTGGAAAGGCTGATCACAAAGGCGTTGGAATTGTCGCCACCATACTGACTACCAGTCGACTATCCATATCGAAATTTGTGAGAATTCGCAGCATGCCGAGCACCTCGGGGCGTATGTCATGGGCTTCGTCAAGCAGCAGTACCGGGCGCAGTCCGTCGATATCCAACGACGCGGCCAGGCGTTCCTGCAGGCGCCGAACCAGGGCCGGGTAATTGCCGGCGGGCTCGGCGCCGGCAACCACAGCGATCTCGCGACACAGATCCCGTTTGGAAAGGTCGGTCATGGATAGGCCTTCTCCGTCATCCGATCCAAGGCCGTGCCTGGAAAAAGGGCTGGCCATTTCTTTTGGAACTCCGCCAAAGATGGATCATACACATCATTAATCCGTTTTTCAGCTTTTCTATATTTTTTGCGAATTGTCTCGGTGGACAGATTGATCTTCATTGAAGACAATTTTTCTTGGAGTTCTTCCCATTTCGGGTTTTTTTAGCACTTTTTTATAATTTTTGCTGAACAAAGTTGTTGCAATCCTCCCGATAATTTTCATTACGCCTCAAGCATTCCCTTTTTTTTTAGCCTCTTGAAGTATCCTTTCGGAAACTCCCATTTGCGCCTTTTTCTTTTTAGGCATCACCCGACCCCTTCAAAGGAAAACCCGATAGTCCGGAACGTTCAGCGCTGCAGCCAGCTTTTCAGCCCTATTTTTTCCGATCGATCGCTTGCCGTTCTCCATTTCGGATATGTGGCGTTGAGGAATTCCGGTTTTCTCGGCCAAGGTCTTTTGGGTCATCTCTTCTTTCTGTCGTGCTCCCCGCAATACGGTCCCGCTTTCGTTCCCTTTGAACTCGGGAAATGCCTCGCGCCATGGTGTTGAGCCGGATGTATCCACGAAACCCAGGCGGGCAAGCGTATCGATAGCCGTCTGTCTCTTTGATTCCGGACCTCGAAAGGTCAGTACCACCGTTTTTTCAGTACGGCGCCTTTTCGTGCGTCCCAACATATGTCACCTCAACGAGTCTTATCGTAGTGTCTTGAACTTCCCACACCGTTAAGGGAATGGTTCGAAAGTCCTCAACCTTATCGTGAATGGTAAGCGATCTCCATTTAAAATCGACATCATTCCATTGCCAACCGGCAAGCTCCTCACGGCGGGCGCCGGTCAAGAGCAGGGCTTGAAGGTATGCGGCGATGACCGGATTAGATAATCCTTGGACAGCATCAAACCATGTCTTCAGTTGCTCCCGTTGGAGACAATCGTCCTTCACCTATAGCCTGATTCTCTTTAATTTGGGAAAGCAGATCAAAACACTTGGTTGGCGTCCACTTCTCCGAAGCCCACCCGATGGCTTCGGAAACAGTCTTGCCCTGCCACCAGTATGCGATCACATAATATCTGTCAGGAACGACGCCATGTTTTCGCGTTGGGTGTTCTCGGTACCGGACCCCACCCTTCCCATCTGCATTTCTCAAAGTCTTCCACTTGGACATGCTGGAATCCTATTTTTGGTCATATGCTCTTTTTTTTACAAGGATTTTTCATGACAGACAGGTTTTTTCTGTGATAACCCGTGAAGCACGGCTATTTGATATTCGTTGTAAAGTCAATATATTTTGATGTAATGTGAAATTGTGTGGGGCGTTGTGAAGGGTACTTTCGCGGGCTCATAACCCGAAGGTCAGAGGTTCTGAATCCTCCCCCCGCTACCAAAAATAGAATCAAGGGCTTAGATGGCAAATCTAAGCCCTTTTTTATTTGTGGGTTTCATGCACGCTTGCGCCAATCGCAGACCTATCTTCCAACAAAAGAAGCGGAATAAAGGGTAAAAATCTTTGTTGTCCGCAATGTTCGCGCCTGTCTGAATCGTTTTCCGGGCAATATATTGGTGTAACCATCTTTCCACTCCAAATCCCTCTCTCAAACATCTGGCATGTTTTCGTCGGGCATTCCCAGATTTCGAGAAGATTAACATCATCTCCAAATATAGTTTCACCTTCTATATCCAGTGCCGATTCATGGGCGGTAAGGTGGTAAGCACCATTTTTACTTGTCCACAAACCTTTATTGGCATCTTTTCGTTGCACCGCATAATGATGTGCAGTGATAGTAGGGAAAGCATTGTAATAGGCAACACGTGTGTGAACGCCATCAGGCAAAGCGCCTAATTTTGTGCGGTCAATGTCTTCCGATTCTTTTTTTATCCAACTCCCTTGCAGTACATATTCATGCGAGCAATCTAAAACAGGGTCAACAAACATAATACTATTCTTCCTATAGTAGGGCTTCCCATCTTCCCCATCTAGCCGACCGTCCCTACCAAGCACATGGCCGAGACAATTGTAATCAGCCAATATATTCCTTAATTCTGCATCAAGTAATAGGAAGCAATCCGCAGCCTTTTTGTTTCTATCCACAAACCAATTTCTCTGTATCTCCATTGCTGCTTCGTAATTCTCATTTGTTTTATCTTTTAATTCTTCATACTCCGGATGCTCGAGAGGGCAAATTTTAGCAGCACCTGCGTTTACCAATCGATCGTAAAAATTATTGCTGGTGTAATAAACATATTTTTCTTCCAGATAGGCTAACTGTAATTTTTTTTCTAACTTGTCGAAAGCAATTACCGGGTACTTGTGTATTCTATTTTCAAAGTCATGGTAATGTATTTCCGGGAACATCGGTGCATCAAATGGTTCTATGACCTGAAGCCATACATTCAAATCAGGATATATGGCTGGTTGAGGCCAGGTCTTTAGTTCTTTACCAGATCCAGTCACATCTGTACGTATGAAAAAAATCCGGGACCTCATATCATTTATATCTACTGAAGATGAATCCAGCCAATAGCCCATTGCACAAAAGGTAAAGCCCGTGAGATATTCACTTGGCTGCCAGACAACATCAGGGAAAAAATGCATCAGTATCCCATCAGCGTTTCTTTCGGCAAGGGTTAAACTACAGCCTCTGTAAATATGGCGCAATTGGTACCTGTCGTCATTGCCGTCGTTGTCATTATCATCGGTATAAATAAATGCCAGTGAATCTGTTGCAAATTCATCCGGTTCTTTCCCAAATTTGGTCGCCCCTGTGGCGGACAGTATCCCCGTGAGGATAATGACGTCACCAGCATCCGAAATTGCAGCAGATTCTAAAGCATTGAAATATGGGATACTGTTTTCATCATGAAGAGGAAGCCTTGTATTATTCTTTAAATCAGGGTCATGGATAAAAACTTCGTTCGGGCCAAAAAGGTGAACACGCCCAGATACATCAATATCCAAAATATTTTCAACAAAATCTCTGTAACTTTGCTTCAGAACACTGTAAGTGTATTCTGGCGGCAAAGCAGCGTAGTCAAAACTATTATCTGAATGCCAATTTACAAGGTACAGAGTATTTCCAGAAGGACCTTCAGACCAAAAGGCAAGAAAGGCTATATCTCCATTATTATTAATTTTCACCGGAATCGGATTATCGAGACTAGATTGGGTATTGAAAGGTTTCAGAATAACGTTATCACGCGCTAAATACTCATAAATACCATTATCATTTTGAATTTCCGGGGCAGATGGCAAATTGACGATTGGTTCAGGAGTGACGCCTCCAGCAGGTAGGTCAACTTGAAATAGATAAAATCCGTTTTCATCAATTTCATGTTCGGCAAGATCTCTAACACTACCCGGAAATCCCTCAATTTGATAAGACCCGTTGTCACTGGCATCCCAATAGCCACCAGGTGGTTGCGCAACATATTCTACATTAACATCACCAGTCGAAAATGAATGTATTTTTCGCGGTATTGGTTGTACTTCATAACCATTAGGGCCAGTAATTCTAAATTCATCTCCGTTGATCGTGCTCAGATCAAGTGCCGCATCCTTGAAATTAACGGTTAATAAAAGCTCTTGACTATCGAGTGTTGGATCTTCCACCAACACCATGTGAACTATAGGTTTGTCGCCGTCCATTAATAAAACTCGATCAGGTTCGTTGGGATTTTCAATCGAAGAGCAGGTTATAATATCAAAGTCATCCAAGGAGCTATATGGCAAATAATCATATTTAATAGCTCCCGAAACTGCAATTTTTCCATTATCGTTTATATCAGCCGAATGTGAAGAACTCATCCAGGTGATTGCTTCTCGAATAGTAATTTCTCCAGAGGGTATAACATAGGAGTCGGCGTTAAGAAAAAGGACATCTCCGCGATTATTAATGGACGTCAGCTTTTTTATGTTAATATCGTGAAGATATTCCGCGAATTCTACGGTATCGGGAAAAGGAATCGAAGCAGCATTACTTTTTTCAATCCCAATAAAAAACAACATGAAATATAGAAGTAAATGACAAAGACAACTGAACAGTTGAAAAAAACCATATTGTGGCTCTTTTGGAGTGGAACTTACTTTCGCATAGTTTAAATAATATAATTTCATTTTTATCCGGTCTTGATCCGTGGCATCTGCGCCTGGTTCAGAATTTAGTCTGATTTTTGATTATCTCTTAAACGAAGCGATTGTCGAGTTTGCTCATTCTTGGATCTCGTCTAAAACCTCACGCACTTTATTGGATAAGCCCTTCGCTGAAAAAGGCTTTTGGATAAAGTTTACCCCCACGTCTAGTACGCCTTGATCGGCAATAACATTTGCGGTGTATCCAGACATAAATATATATTTGATATTCGGATAGATCGATTTCAACTTGTCGGCAAGCTCCCGACCATTCATCCCGGGCATAATCACGTCTGTAATCAGCAAATGAATTGGCCCATCATGTTGCTGGACCCAAGTTAACGATTCCTCTGGTGTCGGGGCAACCAGCACATTGTATCCCATGCGTTCGAGCATTTTTTTGGCCATTTTTAAAATCGAAAGTTCATCCTCCACCAATAAAATGGTTTCGTTTCCACCCACGACTGGCTGTTGGGTTCTATTTTCAAGGAGCGGTTCTGCTTGGGTTTTATGCCGTGGCAAATACAGCTTGAACGTCGTACCCGCATTGGGTTTGCTCGCCACGTCAATATAGCCATCATTTTGTTTGATTATTCCGTAGACCGTTGCCAATCCGAGGCCAGTGCCCTTGTCCATATTTTTTGTTGTAAAAAACGGTTCAAAACAGTTCTTCACGGTATTCGGATCCATTCCGGTGCCATCATCGGTGACGGCAAGCATTACATAATCACCGGGAAGACAGCCGGGATGATTGGCGCAAAAGTCTTCATCCAAGGTAGTCCGAATGGTCTCAAGCGTGATTTTTCCTACACCGGCGATGGCATCCCGGGCATTGATGCAGAGGTTGGCAAGGATCTGATCAATCTGTGACGGATCAACCTTGATTGGCCATATTTCTCTCCCCGGCGACCAGATGAGGTCGATATCCTCACCGATAAGCCGGTGGAGCATCGAAAGCATGTTCCGGACGATTTTATTGATATCGATAATTTTCGGCGCAATGGTCTGCTTGCGAGCGAAAGCAAGCAGCTGCTGAGTGATATTAGCCGATCGCTGGGAGGCTTTATGGATTTCCTGCAAGGCCGAATACAACGATTGCGTCGGTTCGACTTGATCCAAGGCCAATTCGGTATATCCAATGATAACACTGAGGATATTATTGAAATCATGCGCGACGCCACCGGCAAGACGGCCGACGGATTCCATCTTCTGCGCTTGGTGGAGTTGTCTTTCCATCTTCTTGAGATGACTCAGGTCGGTCAAGTTCACCACCATGCCATTTGCCTGCCCCTGTTCATCAGAGATGATCGCGGCACTCACCAGCACGTCCAATTGCCTCTCATCCTTCGTTAGTCGCTTTGTTTCGAAAGAGATGGTGCCGCCCTTTTGAAATAATTTTTTAATGGTGGCCTGCGTCGCTTCTTTCTCGCTTTCAGGAACGAAGGGAATTCGTCGGTCCAACAGTTCTTCATGTGTCCATCCGAATAATCGGCTGAAAGCAGGGTTCAAGAACGTGGGGTGCCCCAAATTGTCATAGACCACCACGGGATCGGGACTGGCCTCCAAAATCGCCTGCATGCGCTCCTGGCTTAATCGCAACTCCTTTTCCGCCTGCTTTATTTGGTTGATAAAGCGCGCTTGCTGAATATTTTGATAGGCTGCGGTCGACAGTTGATTGGCAAGGGTGAAAAGTGTCTGGGACACGATTTCAAATTGCTCTCGTGACATCGAAGGAACGTCATCGAAGGCTTCCATCGCGGCATGCTCGTCAGCACCAATTTTCTTGGCGTAGGCTCGTATTTTCTCATCGGTCTGGGTTTCGTCGCGCACTTGCCCGATCAGCCAGTTCGCAATGTGTTTGCCACCCACTGAAATGGCGGCGCCGGCATCCCACAGCCCACCGATGAGACACGGCTGAATGATCGGCCTGG
Source organism: uncultured Desulfosarcina sp. (assembly GCA_963674765.1). GTDB lineage: Bacteria > Desulfobacterota > Desulfobacteria > Desulfobacterales > Desulfosarcinaceae > Desulfosarcina. Next base: position 7,439,604 of record OY771548.1, read on the forward strand.
CCAGATTCCGTCGTCCCAATAGGGCGTCGGATTGATGACAATTAAACCGTCCGTCTTCTGTCGTGCGGATAATATCCTTGCATAAGCGGCAAAAATTGCTGGGCTGGGTAATCGGTACGCCTTCTGTGTCCGTAATGATGGATGCCACCCCTGTCGCTTGGGCAAACAGGTTCTGCAGACGTTGGATATCGTCGAGGTCGAATAGATCCTGGAAAGTAATTTGTCCGGGATCGTCCAAGGGCCGGGTCAGTGAGATCATTCGGTTTTCAAGTGCTTGTTCGATCTGCTTTCTATCGGTGATATTCTGATTTACCCCATAGGTTTTTACGGTCTTGCCATTTGCGTCCTTGATGATGAAAAAGCGTACGGTGATATGACCAATTTTTCCGTCTGGATAAATGATTCGGTGCTCCAATTGCCGGCGAAAGTCAGGGTCGGTGGTTTGGATCGCTTTTCGAACCTCTTCCCTAATCATATTTCTGTCTTGAGGGTGAACAAAACGGTCGGAATATTCGGACGACGACATCTGATATCCACCGACCGCCTTGGCTGTCGTCTGAAATATGTTATAGAACTGATCACTAAACGTGAAGCGGTCCGCCGTGACATCATATTCCCAATATCCAAGATTGGCCATCTCCATCGCGTTGGACAGCTGAGATTCCATTTTTTTCCGCTCTTCCTCAGCCCTTTTTCGAACGGTGATATCGAGAATAATCGCAACGAAAAGCGGGGGCGAGCCCTGCATCAATTGGAGATACGCCTCCACCGGATAGTGCGTCCCATCTTTTCGACGATGGGACGTGTTGAAATGGAGGATCTCCTCACCGCCCGTCCGCAGCGGCTCGATAAGTTGGTTGAACGATTCTGGGGTGAATTCCGGCTTCAGATCCAGGGGCGTCAGCCCGCGCAACTCCTCCGCGCTATAGCCCAGGTTTTTTCGTGCGCCACGATTGACTTCGATGAATCGGAGAGTATCCGCATCAAAAATATAGATTTCATTGAGGGAATCCTCAATGACACGTTTGAAGCGTTTGGCCTTCTCCTCCGATTGCTTACGATCCGTGATGTTCTGAAAGATTCCGCGCGTGGCGACCGGTTTGCCGTCTTGGATCAAGCAACTACTGCTCCCCTCAACCATCACCGTTTCACCCGCCTTTGAGACAAAAGCCGTCTCGATGCTCCCGAGGTTTTCTCCGGCGATGATCCGCTGGAATTGCTGCAGGCATTCGTCCTGGTGGTCCGGGTGAATGACATCAAACATGGAGAGTTTATCAATTTCATCCTCCCCGTATCCCAGTGCCTTTCGCCATGCCGGATTGACGTAAACAAACGAGCCGTCCGTCCGGACACATTGAATCAGGTTTTCGGTGTTATCGAATAGGTCGCGATACCGGTTTTCACTCTCCTGCAAGGCTTTCTCTGCCTGCTGATGGGCATATCGCTCACGCTCACTAGCGTCCTTTTCCAATTGCCGTATCCGTTGTTCAAGCGCTTCGTAGGTTGGCTTTTTGAACATGGAAGATCCCCTGGGATAATTTGATAATAGATAATCTCGACCTACTTTTCCCGACTCGAGTATCCTTGCATTATCGGCAAGTAGGCGATGGTTTAATAATTGGATTGGTAAATAAAAATAGATCTTGATTCGCAACGTCGCTAACCGCAAACGATCCGAGATGGCGCCCATCCATGGTCATCAATCAGGTTTGGATTATCGAAGTATATCAGATTATGAAGGAATTACAAGATATTGTCAGTCATTCAACGATAAGTGGTTATCCTGGATCGTTGTTGATTTATTCTTGACACCCACATAAATTGGGAATATTATCCCAAATATTACAAAGCCACTGAGCCCATCGATCGATTTCAGAAAGTGTCGGAATGGAATGAATGACACCCACCTAAAGCCACTTTTCGCTGCTATTGTCAGGTTGTTGAGACCGCTCGTGCGAATCCTTCTCCGAAACGGTGTGTCTTACAGCACATTCGCGGATTCTGTTAAATGGGTTTACGTGGATGTGGCCAGCAAGGAGTTCGGCATCAAGAGACGAAAACAGTCTACTTCGCGAATTTCGGTGATTACCGGATTGTCACGAAAGGAGGTCACGCGGGTGCGACAACTACCAAGGCCTCATGATCGTTCGGGCACGGAAAAGTACAACCGGGCCGCTCGGGTAATCGCTGCCTGGAGGCGCGATAAGCACTTTATAGATGGTATGGGCAACCCGGCGTTACTCCCCATTGCAGGCCCGGGTGCCTCCTTTGGTGAATTGGTGAAACGATTCAGCGGAGATGTTCCGGTTCGTGCAACGCTGGATGAATTGATCCGCATTGGCGCCGTCGAGCGGTTGAAAGACGACAAGATCCGCTTGCGCGTACAATCCTATGTCCCTGAAAGCAGTGACGCCGACAAAATTCACATCCTCGGAACAGACGTATCCCATCTTATCGCCACGATTGATCACAACCTGCAAACGCATCCCGCGGGCCCCTTCTTTCAACGAAAAGTTGCCTATGACAACTTGCCGGATGAAATCTTGCCTGTCTTTCGTAAGCATTCGGCCAAAAGGGCGCAAGCACTTCTAGAAAGCCTGGATCATTGGCTTGCTCAGCGCGATCGAGATGTAACCCCTACGGTTGAAGGCACCGGTCGGAACCTGGCAGGCATCGGCATCTATTATTTCGAGCAACCCTATACGATCGAGGACCATTGACATGAAGGCCTCTCATTTGAAGCATCTTTTATTCGTTCTGGTGCCCCTCTTGCTGCTAAACGCCTGTGGGGGTGGGGGAGACGGGATGATGGCCGGCGGCGGAACGGGCGGGACCGGTATTATCAGCAATGGTTCCATCACGGCTTTCGGCAGCATATTCGTGAACGGCACTGAATTTGACACAAGCAATGCCACGATCACGATTAACGGTCAAGAAATCGGTGTGGGTGATGAATTTGTTCAGGCGTATCTTGATATCGGTCGGGTAGTAACCGTCATGGGAACTGGCGCCTCAAACGATGCCACCGGCGTGGCCAATCAAGTGAACTACAATGATAGTATTAGCGGCCCCATCGAGGGTGTTCACGATATGGATGCCATAACCAAGGAGATTGTCGTTTTAGGGCAAATCGTCATCATCAATGCGATTACCAAGCTAAAGGGAACAACGTTTGAAACGCTGTCCCCGAACGACTATGTAAAGGTCAGCGGTCTGCCGGATGATACCGGTGCGATTCGAGGGACCTTTCTCGAAAAGACAGGAGCATTCATACCCGGTGACATGGTCGAAGTCACAGGTTATATCATCAATCTGGACGGTGACAACCAAACCTTTGAAATAAACAGCCTCAGGGTGCACTACGATCAGGTCGACCCAACCCTTCTGCCGGAAGGTTTTTCAGACGGGCTCTGGGTAGAGGTTGCCGGTTCACTGGATGAAGTGGGGGGGGCGATGATGGCAGATTCCATCCAGCTCGGGGATGAAACCGGAGCAGACAATTCAGACCAGATCGAAGTGCTTGGATTCGTATCCCATATCGATTCGGCCGTCGCGTTTACGGTCGGTCAATATCGGGTCCAATACGATGAAACGACCCTATTTGTGGACGGGAATTCGGAAGATCTCCTGCTCGGTGCGAAGCTGGAAGCCGAAGGAAGCCTTGTGGACGGCATCATCTTGGCCGAAGAAATTGAGTTCTGGGAACCCAATCAGGTCGAAGTGGAAGGTTTTGTCATCGATGTCGCCTCGGAAAGCACGTTTACCTTGCAGACGACCGATGGCGATCAGTTGGTTCAGACCGATGCGGAAAACACCCTATTTGAAGGCGTGACACCATCGGAAATTGAAGTCGGCATGAAAATCGAGGTGAAGGGTGTTCCGGCAGACATCGATTGCAGCGTTTTGTTGGCCGACAAGGTTTCATTGGAATTGGATTAGAAGGAAAGGCCAGGCACAAGACTTTGGCGGGTCGGGGTGCCTGGCCTCAAATAACCTGAGGGCCTTGGGGCACGCTCAAGCTAAGTGAGCATACGCATAACTGTTTTGTGTGTCAAGAGGCTCTCCCAACCGATCTGGAGGGCTTTTTTAATTCCTAAAACGGGGAAGGAGGTAAATCGGGAATCCCTCCGGACAATGACAATGGTCGTCAAAGGAATTGAACGGAAAGGAGATAAAAATGAGCACAAAACGGATTATCGTGTCGATATGTATTTTCATGACGGGTTGTATGCTTTTTCTTATTGTCGGATGCAACAGCGATTCATCCTCCGCTGATCCGTCCCAAGATCCGGCGGAACCGTCGTTCGACCAGGCAGCGTTCACCAGTCCCACCGTGATCGACAATCCTTACTTACCGCTCAATGTGGGTACGGTCCAGCTTTACCAGAAAGAAACCGATGACGGCGTTGAAACCATCGTTGTCGAGGTGCTGGAGGAAACAAAGGAAATCAATGGCGTGAACTGTGTTGTCGTTCATGACCGGGTCTTTGAGGACGAACTGCCGATCGAGGATACCTACGACTGGTATGCTCAGGATGACGATGGCAACGTATGGTATATGGGCGAAGATGTTATCAACTACGAATACGATGACGACGACGATCTTATTGAGACCAATAGCGAGGGCGCATGGGAGGCGGGTGTGGACGGTGCGTTGCCAGGCATCATCATGAAGGCGACGATTGCTGTCGGCGATTCCTACCGACAGGAGTTTTACGAAGGAAAAGCCGAGGATATGGCAAAAATTGAGGCCACCGGTGTTAGCGTTGAGCTGGAGGACGGCACCACCTACGATGACTGCTTGCAGACATTGGAATGGAATCCGTTGGAGTCTGGTGATCAGGAATATAAATATTACGCCCCGAATGTCGGCCTGATCAAGGAAGCGCAAGATGACGGAGATGAAATCACCGAACAAAAGGGGCTTTTTATCACCGGTGTTGAACGGGTACCTGATTTCGATGCCGCGACGTTCACCAACCCGACAACGGTCGACAATACCTGGCTACCGTTGATCCCCGGAACGATATTGACCTATGCGTCGGAAACCGAGGACGGGGTTGAGACAATCACTACTGAAGTGCTCGGCACGACACGAACCGTAAACGGCGTTGCGTGTGTAATATTTCGCGATCAGGTATTCCTGGAAGGAGTGATCATCGAAGATACCCGTGACTGGTTCGCCCAAGATGACGACGGCAATGTGTGGTACATGGGCGAAGCAGTCGTCAATTATGAGTATGACGATGACGGCAACCTCATTGACACCAACAACGATGGTGCATGGGAGGCCGGGGTGGACGGTGCGTTGCCCGGTATCGTCATGTGGGCCGATCCCCAGGCGGGCGCTTCCTACTACCAGGAGTACGATGACGGTGAAGCAGAGGACATGGGATCGATCGTGGCCACCGACATCAGTGTCGACCTTTCCGACGGCAGCACATATGACAGCTGCCTGCAGGTCCTGGACTGGAATCCGCTTGATCCGGCGGTCCTGGAATACAAATATTTCGCACCGGGGGTGGGCATCATAAAGGAAGCGGTCGTGGGCGGCGATGAGGTTGTTGAGATCAACTAATCACCGGTGTTCACCAACAAAATTAAGATCGTGGCCAAAAAATACCGACATGTTCAGGCGGTTGGAATGACCTACTGCTTGTAAAACACTGGCCTGTAATCGTTTACAGGGTGCCGCAGATGCTCGGCGCCGGGCACGCCGACGTACCCGGCGACCTTCAAGTGCTCGGGAGCAAAGCAGATGAGGTGCTCTGTGAACGCTTACAAAAATACTTGTAACGGACTGCACCGATTTCGGGCTCCTCGGCAAGGTGCATTGAAAATTGCACATCGATAGTTGTGACCGTCAAGGTGCAACTGAATCCGAAGGGCCGTAGCACAAGCAAAATGGTAAAATTATTTTTTACCAACACTCTATTGCAAATTACTTTCCAACCGCCACTGCCTCAGGGTTGATTGTGAATGGGTCGACGGACTCGAACGAATCCACGTCGGATATCAGGTGCATCAAGCACTGCGTTACGTTCTTGTCTATTTTGCCTTCCCCTGCTTCTTTGGATAAAATTTCGACCGCTTTGCGGTTCGGTAATGCGCGCCGATATGGACGGTCGGAGGTAAGCGCGTCGAAGATATCCGCGACCACCATGATGCGCGTGACCATGAGTATCTCATCCCCTTTCAGTCCATCCGGATAACCGCTGCCATCGAGTTTTTCATGGTGGTGCCGTATGATATCCAATGCCTGGCCCAAGTTTTTCCTTAACGGAAGACAAATTTCATATCCAATCTCGGGGTGGGTTTTCATGACCGCCCACTCATTGTCTTCGAGGGGGCCGGGTTTGGTCAGTATTTCTTCAGGAACGCCAATCTTACCCACGTCATGAAGCGCACCTCCTAAGCGTAGCGCTTCGAGTTCATCTTCTGAAAGGTTCATCCTTTTTCCAATGGAAATGGCCAATTCGGACACACGATCCACATGTCCTTGTGTATAACTGTCTTTGGCCTCAACGCTTTTTGCTATTGAAAAAAGAACGTTTTCTATGCTTGTAAGGTTGTTGTTCAGTCGCTTTATTCGTAGAAGGGATCGGATACGGGCGATCAGCTCCGATTTGTTCGGCGGCTTGGTGATAAAATCGTCGGCCCCCGCTTCTATCCCTCGGATTTTGATTTCGACATCATCTAACGCAGTGAGCAAGACGACGGGGATAAGCCGGGTTTCTTCATTGGCCTTGATCACGTCGCAAACTTCAAAACCATCCATTTCCGGCATCATGATATCCAAGAGAACAAGGTCTATTTCTGCGTTGTTCAGTTGGTGCAACGCATCCCGCCCATTGGTTGCCGTATAAATCGTATATCCCAGTGGTTTTAAGAGTCCGATCATCAGTTTCAAGTTCAGCGAATCATCATCGACAAGCAAAATGTTAGGCTGGGAATGCCCGCATTCATTGTTTATATCTTGTCGATGATGATATACGTTGTTCTTGCCCCTGCTTTTTGCCTGTTTCAGTGCAAAACGAGCGTCTTGAACAAGCGTCAACGGTCCGTCCTGCAAATCGACCGCAGATGAACAAAGGCCGATGCTGACGGTGATGTCTCCATTGCTTTCGGTCTCGATCAGCCCCCTTAGCTTTTCGGCAGCAGTCACAGCACAATCGGATTGGGTATTGACAAACAGGATAGCGAACTGATCGCCTGAAAAACGCGCCGCGATGTCCGCGTTGCGGATATGCTTCTGAATGATCTGTCCAACTTTTTGAAGGGATTGGTCTCCACGGATGACACCCTGCCGATGATGGTTCGCACCGAAAGAATCGATATCCACGATAGCCAGAGAAAAGGATTGGCCATATCGTTTCAACCGTTGGATTCCCTGCTCGATGTAGGCTAAAAAGAAATCGTGGGTAAACAACCCCGTGAGAGTGTCCTTAAATGGAGACGCGGTGGGCGCCGGGCAAATAGACTGGATTTGGCGGTTCGTGTTCTTGGACATTAGATAGCGCTTTTTTAGATAGAGATTGTATCGATGGGTGGAATAGTATCATTGTTGAAAACACGGTATTGGTTTTTTCCTCTCCTTTTTGCCTGATACAAGGCAAGATCCGCGGTTTTAAGCAATTCTTCCGGTGTATCGCAGAAATCCGGATAAATTGATATGCCGATGCTGACCGATAGTCTTGCGCCCGGCGCATTTTCAATCGCACGGTGGTTTGATACCGATTGCAAAAGCCGGTTGGCGATGTTTTCCGCACCGGCTAAATCAGCGTAAGGCAAGACAATCGAAAATTCCTCGCCCCCATAGCGGGCGATCAAATCGATATCTCTGATATTACGTTTTAAGGTCTTTGCAATACGAATGAGCGCAAGATCGCCGCATTGATGTCCGTATTGATCGTTAAAGTGTTTAAAATCGTCGACATCGGCCATAAGCAGGGCCAGCCGGTGTTGGTGCCTTTTTGAGCGTTTGCATTCCGATTCGACGAAATGTTTGAGATATCCATGGTTATAAACACCGGTTAATTGATCGGTAATTGCTGCATGAAGCGCACCATCGACCTTCGCTCGAAGCCGATCGAGATAGGCTTTCTTTTTGATCAGCGACTTGACTCTGGCACGCAGCTCATCTTTGTTTATCGGTTTAACCAGAAAGTCATCCGTGCCGGCATCGATGCCCATCAGCTTGCTTTTTGTGTCGGTCAAACTGGTAAACATGACCACTTGGATCGGAATGGTCCGCTCACTGGATTTGATCGTTTGACATACCTCGATACCATCGATCGTCGGCAGCATAAGGTCGAGAAGCATGATATCGACATGATTCGAAGCAGCGATTCGAAGGGCTTCTTCACCACGATCGACGATCTCCAATTGGCACGGAATCATCGACAGGTACCGCGCAATCAATTTGGCGCTGGTCGCATCATCTTCAACGATAAGAATCGTCGGCAAGTCGGCGTCGTCTTTCGTGTCGCTTTCGTTTTCGACCAATCCATGAGCCATGAGACTCGCCGATTCTTTCCGGGTCTCCAGTTGATCCTGATATTCCTTGAGCCGAAGCAGGGATTTGACCCTTGCCTCCAGTTCGGGATAGTTTACGGGCTTGTTGATAAACTCGTCTGCGCCGGCGTCGAGTCCCCTTTCTTTTTCATCGTCTCCGGTGAGTGCGGTGACGAGAATAATCGGGATATCCTTGGTTTCGGGATTGGCCTTCAATCGCCGGGTCACAGCATAACCATCGATACCGGGCATCATGATGTCCAGAAGAATCAAATCCGGTGGATCTGTGGCCACCCGATTCAACGCCGCCCGGCCATCGCAAGCGGTGGCAACCTGATAGCCTTTGGAAACCAATTGCGCCGCCAGCAACTTTATATTCAGTGGATCGTCGTCAACAACCAATAGGCGATGGCCACGCACCAATTCAGAGGCACCCGCCAATTCAGGGACACGTTTCCTCTCGGTTGGTTTTGGCAAGTGGCGTTGGATGGTCTTGGGAAAGGATTTGATGTCGATGGGCTTGGTGATATAATCATCGCATCCTGCGGCGAAGGCCTTGTCCTTGTCCTCCGCCATGGCGTTGGCGCTCAAAGCAATCACGGGAATGCCCCTCAACTCGGGCGTCTGGCGAATTCTTTGCGTCGCTTCCAGGCCACTGATCCCGGGGAGTTCGATATCCATCAGAATCAAGTCCGGTTTGTGCAACTGGGCCAGTTCAACCCCCGTTTCCGCAGTGTTGGCTTCCAATACCCCGTAGTGATGAATTCTGATCAGGTCCCTGACCAGTTTCAGGTTCAGGTGATTGTCCTCAATGACCAGTATGGTGTGTCGATTCTCATCCGCCGCCATTACCATCCGCCTTTCTCCACATCAGCAAGTTCCTTTCCGAACGATGCGATCGTTGGCGTTACCGGCCAATCGCATTTGCTGAACAAGCCAATCGATGGCGGTGATGTTCATCGGCGCCGTGTCGGCAGGGCAAGACGAATCTGAAATCAGCCCCCTTGCCCAGACCGTCGCTTTGAACCCAAATAAAACCGTTGTGCAGTTCAACGAATTTCTTGGTCAGGGAAAGCCCGAGGCCCGTGCCCTGGAACTTCCTGTTTTTGTCACTGTCGGCTTGCTCGAAGGGATTGAAAATCCGTTCCTGGTCTTCAGGAATGAGGCCAAGGCCCGAATCCTTGACTGAAATTTCAATCAATTCGCCTTCGCAGGCGAATACCATTGGATTCCATTGATGCATGGCCAAGCCGGATACATCATCGAGCCGTCTCGCGCCAAGGCAAATGCGACCGTTATCTCCCGTGAATTTAACGGCGTTGGAAAGCAGATTATACATGATTTGCTTGAGCTTGCGCGCATCCCCTTCGATAAAAGACAATTCATTTTCGAATTCGGTCGATATGTGGATTCGATGTTTTTGCGCCTTCTCCTTTACCATGACAATACTCTTTTCCAGCAGGGGACGAAGTTCGATGTCGGATATGGACAATTCGTGCTTACCGGCTTCAATTTTCGACAGGTCCAGAATATCGTTGATCAGAGAAAGCAGGTGATTACTGCTGGTAAGAACATCCGTCAGGTATTCGGACTGCATATCGTTGAGGGCGCCGAAATGCTGCTCCAATACCAATTCCGTGAATCCGATGATGTGGTTCAATGGCGTCCGGAGTTCATGGCTCATATTCGATAAAAAATCGCTTTTCGCCTTATTTGCAGCCTCCGCGACGGAAACGGCCCGTTGTAATTTCCGGTTGGATTCCTGTATTTCAGCCGTTCTTTTCGCCACCCTGTCTTCCAGTTCCAGATTGAGCTTGACGAGTTTCTTTTCAACCTTGCTTCGCTCTTCGATCTCTTTTTGCAATTGCTCATTGACCCGGTTCATGGAATCAGCATATTTCCGCTGAATAGTGGACATTGCCGTCATGATGCTTTGGACGGATACGATTCCGGCAATGTCATCCTGCTTGGTAATGATAATATGATCAAAAATTTTGGCTTTCTCCCTGTTCATGGCCATATCGGCGACCTCTTGAACAGGCACATCGGCATCAACGATCAATGGCGAAACATCCATGATTGCCTCGATCGGCTTTTCGTAATACAAGGCAATGCCGAATCGTTGACTCAGCGTCCGGTCCAGATGGATATTCATCACCAGGCCGATCGGCTTTTTTCCCGATACGATCACAATGGCCTTGATCGGTTCGTCCGCTTTAAAGCATGTTTTTATTTTACTGACTCTGGTATGGCGGCCAGCCAGTTGAACGTTTTCTATAAGATCGCCGATGGCAAGCGAATTGGACCGTTCTCCATCATTCCGAGGTGCGGTGCGCTTAGGTTTCAAACGATTTCCTCCGTCAAGGGTCGGCTGTGATTAGATGGGCTCTGGAGAATTGTGACGATCACAAGTTCCGAGAAGATATCGGTAAAACGAGAAGATTTCTTCTGTTAGAATTTGGTTAGGATGGATATCACGCGTTATCAAGACCTCAAGCGAACCGTCCTCGCCATTATGCCGGATGCGGTGATCCACGCGGCCGCAATCTCCGATCCCAATACCTGTGAACGAAATCCCGGACCATCCCGGATCGTCAACACGGATGCATCCATCCATTTGGCTGGAATCTGCGCGGGAATAGACATTCCCTGTTTGTTCGTATCGTCGAATGCGGATCAGCAGATACGAATTCGGTTGCCGGCTGGCGGATGTGTTGGGCATGACACCGGCCAGTATCATTGCCTGCCGGCAAAAAGACGTGGTCATGCCCGCCAAGCGTCCCCCGGATGTGTCGCTTGACAGCAGCCGGGCCCATCTTTTAATTGAGCTCGCCGCCTCAAGGAATTTCAATTTATAACATCTGAACTATCGCCATGCCCCAAATCAACACCTATCTCGTTACAATCTGATATACTGCAATAATTCTAACCTGAGAGATTGCTGTTGATGTGTATCCCATAGAATCGCTGGCAATTAAAAGAATGACGGATTAAGATTGGTCTTCGAATAGCAACCCTTTTGTTGAAACATTCCTTATTCACGGATACTGAAACTATTCGTGAATATGAGATTCATGAGACTTGAGGACGAACGAAAAATTAAAGGATAGTTATGCTGAGCCCAATAGCAAAAAAGGCGATTGAAGTGTATGGAGGTGCTGACCTTTGGCTAAATTCCGATGTTATTGAAGCAGAAGTAAGTGTTAAAGGATTAGCCTTTACACTTAAAAGAAGACAGTTTTTTAATCGCGCCAACATAAAAATGGCAATAAATCGGCCATATTCAATACTTACACCAATTGGTAATGATAAAGGGATTTCTGGAATACTTGATAATGGCAATGTTAGATTAGAAAATCAAAGAAATGAAATAATTGCAGAAAGGAAAAATGCCAGGACGTATTTCCCATATGGGCGAAGACTATTTTACTGGGACGACCTGGATATGGCATACTTTGCCAATTATGCGTTTTGGAATTATTTTACATTCCCTGCTCTATTAATGAATAAAGAAATAACCTGGGAAGAAAAGACCGATAGTTGCCTGCAAGCAACCTTTCCCAACTCGATTCCCACTCACAATGCCATACAATCGTTTCATTTTGATGTGGATAATGGACTTTTATTTCAGCATGATTACACAGCCGATATAATAAGCAAGTATGCCCAGGCAACCAATGTTGTTTTAAAGCATGAAGAAAAAAATGGCGTACTATTTCCTTCAGTAAGAAAAGTAACACCAAGAGGCCTCAGCGGCAGACCCATGAATTGGCCAATATTAATAGAGATAAAAGTACATGCTTTTGAAATGATAAGAACCGCTATCAATAAAATTTGAAAAGGCCACTGTTAAGCGCATCAGCCGTTGTATCTTCTTACGGCTGATTTTTATACCTTGAAGTCCCAGTTGGCGACGGATTGTCCAGCTGCCGGAAGAAGGGTTTTCAAGGTATAATTCGTCGATCTTTCGCATCATGTCCAGGTCTTCTTGTTTTATAGGCTTTGGGCGATAATAGTAGGACGAACGGTTAATGTTGGGGCGACCAATATTATTGGTCGCGTGACCTTGGTGAAGAATTGACCGTTACCCTTGATGCTGGTTACACGTCCAACATCGACTGGAGCGAAGGATGGAGGTTGCCAGGCGCCGGAGAAAATCCTCAACAAGGATCCAATATAACCACATCCGAAATGGGGTATCTCTTTTACCAGGCGCTGGGCAACAAGGGGTATTACGATACCAGTGGCAATCAACAGTCTGGCTATGGATTGAGTAATACTGGTGATTTCGAAAACTTGCTTGAATCTATCTATTGGTCAGGTACACAACAGTCTTACCCCTGGATCTATAACTTCAACTTTGAATTCGGCTATCAGCAAACTGGCACTGCGGAAAGCTCCTACTACGCATTGGCGGTTCACACCGGAGAAGTCTCAGTCGTCCCGATTCCCGGTGCTATCTGGCTTCTTGGCACTGGCTTAATCGGCCTTGCAAGATTGAGAAAGAAACTCATAAACTGTTAACCAAATAAACCGTTTTCTCCCCACAGGAGGCTTGGCAGCTATGGTTGGAGCCAAAAGGCCCATAGACTGCCTGCCCAGCAAAGGTTTAACGGCGGTCATTTTGGCCGCCGTTTTTGTATCGTATCTGTACTTTTTTTGAGCTGTCAAAACCTGTGCCTCACTTTTAAATTGCGGGCTCATCGCGGATTAGCGTGAAAATCACTGAATCCTGCGAGTGCCCGTAATTTGAAGTTATCAAAATTCCTATAGCCAAATGCCATCCGTATGATCGCCCTCAAGGAATTATTGGTACCTTCAACGAACCCGTTGGTAATTCGTTCGATGAAATAGTTAAGGATTTGGTCGCGCCAGTTTCTGAAGGTGCGAAGGAACTTTGCAAGGTATTTATCGCCCGTGCACTCAGCTTTCAAACACCATATGTCAAGAAACCGGGCAGCCCTTTTTCTGCATTTGATCTTTTTTAAAAATAGTGCGAAATTCTTCCTTCAGCAGGTACAAGGTCCGAAGCTCAGGGAACCGTTCCAATATCAGATTCAACTGATCGGATTGTTTTTCCGATAATTCGGATCGGTTACGTACGATAATCCAACGGCTGCCTTTGAGTATCTCCCTTGTCTCGGTATCGCACTGCCTCTGATAGCGGGTTCGTAGTTGTGTCAGGCGTTGGTTGAGTTGTTTCATGACATGGAATCGATCGACGACCACCTTGGCACGAGGAAGCTTGTTTCGGGCAGCTTGATAATAGGGCGCCCACATGTCGATGGAAACAAACCGGATCGCCTTTTTTTGTTGATCACTCAGCGATTCGATCCAATTTTCCAGTGTCTGTTTCTCCCTGTCAGGAAGCACTGCGAGAATGCACTTTCTGGAAATATCCGAAATCACGAGAACGAATTGCTTGTGGCGTTTTTTAAGCGAAATTTCATCGATTCCCAGCACCCGGGTCGTGCCCCCCATGCCCTTTCGAAATGCCGCGAGCCGATTGAATATCTCCTTAACCGTGGATTGGCTCAATCCTTCGTGTACAGCAACAGCTTTACGTGTACTGATAAGACAAGATTGATAGACATGCATTTCAAAGGCCGCAGACTGCCGACGATGGGAATCCACGAAGGGCAATTCCTCGGTAAAAATCTTGCCACATTGATCACATTTGAAACGGCGGGACAGGAAATGCAGAAAGGTCTTTTTACCCCAAACATCCAAATGCCGTACGCACCGAGGTTCCTCCTGATGGACATTCGTTGATAGGGCTGCGCAATTGGGACACAAAGCAACCTCTTGGCGATGAGCACATCGAAGATGCAGCACATCTTCATCGCCTTCGCGACGAAGGGCATACATTGTTACGAACAAGCTCGCGATGCCAAGCAATTCGGTCAATGTGTTATCTGCGACTGCTGTGAATTCTTTCTGGCTGATTCGTTTCACGGCCTTTGCAGCATCCTTAATAAATGAGGGAAAGTACGACAATAATTTCATGGGAAAACCTCCGATGAGTTTTTCCCATTTTCATTTATACCAATTTTGAGAGAATGTTCCGCAAAAAATTAAACACTTAGATGTTTTTCACACTAATCCGCGATGAGCCAAATTGCGATAGCTCTGGCGTTCCCATTCCGGGACTGCTTTGTCAGGGGATATTTCATAAACCCCAAACTTCATTCATATCTGTTATTGAAGGATCATCATAACGATTCACGGTCGCTATCCATTCTGGCATATCTTCTTTGATTTTCGCTTTCAAATCAATAAGCTCTTGTTTGTCGATCATCTTTTTTTCAAAGAGATAAGTGTAGAATTTCTTTAAACTAGCGGCATTACTTTTAATTTGAGCAGGACTCGACCACGTTGCTTTTTTTATGAACCAGTATCCTAAAAACATTCCGATTTCTAGCGCTCCATCTTTTGCTTCCACGGCATCTTCGTAAAGAAGGAACTCATTTATATAAAAGTCAACATTTTCTACATGGTTTTTGATTGTATTATCCTTAAGTTTTGCGGTTTTCAACCATGCTTCGAAATCCCTTAACAGCTTGCTGTTTGTTTTTCGGATTTTTTTACAATCTGCCTCATATTTTTCGTAATCGTCCATTTTTCTAACCCCTTATGATTATAGTCGATTCCCCTAACATTCGTTATTTTGTGGCATACTTCTTTTTGTCCTAAAACGACTTTCAGACCATTCTATCCAAATCCCGCTGTTTTTCAACAAAATTATCATCATATTGATATAATTCGTAAAAGAGATTTTTCATACCATTGATTTTTTAACCGACCACACCATCTTGATTCTTGCTTAAGTATACCCCGTCGTCAGTCAAATGGCGGCAAGCTGGAAAAAGCAAAAGAACAAAATATTAATCAAATCGGTGTGGTTCAGGGTGTGGAATGTACGTCTTAAAACAGCTTCGGTATCGACCGCTCCGTCCATCTCCCCCTTGTTAGTTCTTTATTAGAACGTCAGTTTTTGCTTTACCCGCATTTCGACATTGCCTATAAAATTCGTTTTATTGTTTCTAAATCCTTTTTTATCGGCTGATCGGAAAATGACAATCAGAATCAAGGCAGCAACCCTTTCACTTTTCGTGATAGCTCTCATCACAGGGCTGAAGTTTATCCTGTATTACCTGTCTGGCAGTATTGCCGTTCTGTCGGAAGCGTGGCACAGCTTTTCAGATATCGCTACCACCCTGCTTGTAGTGGTCGCCATCATCCGCCAGCAGCAGAAATCTGTCCCCTCAAAACTCGGTACCACAGTGCCATCAGCCGACGAAGATGAACGGTCTTTCCACAGCCGTTTTTTCAACTGGTTTGCCCGGGTCAACACCGAACTCAAGGTTGCCGGGGGCATCAGTCTGGTGCTTCTCATGGTATCCATTTTGATTCTATTGCGGGCCATCTTCGCAACGACTGTATCCATTGAAATGCCACTTGTCACCGGCTTAATCTTCATTGGTCTTTCCTTTGGCTCTTTCTTTTTGTACCGGTTCCAGGATGCCATGGGCCGGGAAGCGGACTCCGCGGCCTTGCAGGCGGACAGTCTCCATAACCGGGCAGACATGGCGATATCCCTTCTCACCGGTGTATCGCTGATACTCTATCATTTCGGATACAATATTGATCGATGGGTGAGTGTCTATATTGCGCTGTTCATCTTCTCCTTTGCGGTCGAGATGCTGGTCAATGTGCTGGTGAGCATGGGACAAGGCGGAACCGGATTGACCGCGAATTACCGTTTCAATGACATCTGTCGGGCAGCATTGCAGCTGCAGACGTACACCCGAATAATGAACGCCATCATCGGTATCGTTCCACTCTCGGAGAAAAGGCAGGCCCTGGCTCGAAAACTCCCAGTATTTTTTTTATCCCTCTATCGGTGGCTGGTACTTGGTGCCGTGATTGGTTTCGGGCTGGCGGTAGTAGGCAGCATGGTTTACACGGTGGGCGTTAATGAGCAGGCCCTGGTGCTCAGGTTCGGACAAATGGTGCAAACCGACCGGGTGGTGGAGCCGGGACTGCACTGGAAAATGCCTTGGCCCGTTGACCGCGTTCATCGGTTCCAGACACGCCGGATCCTGTCCCTGACCGTCGGTAACACGGCCGATGCAACCACGCCCATGATCTGGCACTTTGATCACGGAGACACCACCAATTATATCTCAGGCGACAACAATCTGTTTTTGCCCTACCTGATTGTCCATTATCGCATTGACAACCCCAAGGCGTAT
This sequence comes from uncultured Desulfosarcina sp., assembly GCA_963674765.1. Lineage (GTDB taxonomy): Bacteria > Desulfobacterota > Desulfobacteria > Desulfobacterales > Desulfosarcinaceae > Desulfosarcina. The sequence goes on from OY771548.1 coordinate 7,456,373, forward strand.
TACCTGAATTACCGCAGTGGCGCCGCAGACAGGCTGCTCGACTATCAGGCCAACCACATCCTTACCCACATCTTTGCAACAAAGGACTATTATGATATTGCGCTGTTTGACCGCCAGGGGTGGACCACGGCGGCCGAAAAAGGTCTGCAGCACTTGCTCGATGAGATGCACGCCGGCATAGCGATCGTTTCCTTCTGCCTCAGGGACCTCCATCCCCCCAAGGACATTGCCGCCAGCTACGAAAATGTGGTGGCCGCATACCAAAACCGGGAACAGAGCCTCAATGAATCCGAGCGCTATTACCACACCAAACTGCCCGAAACCCGCGGTGCGGCCCACAAGACCATTACCGAGGCCCGCAGCATGGCACAGGCCCGTGTTGAACTGGCCCAAGGAGAGGCCGAAAACTTCATGATGCGTCTGTCCGGCTTCCGAAAAAGCGGTGATGTCGGAAAAACGTTGCTCAGCCAACGGGCGGCGGTAAAAAACCTAAAAGGCCGGGAGCTTTTTTTGGTGGACCCCCAAAGCGGCATCGATGCCAGGCTGCTCTACTTTGAGAACTATATGGTCGAGGAGGAATACCGGTGAAAGTTGGTCGTTTCTGGCCGCTGTTGATCCTGTTGCTGGTACTTTTTTTGGGTCTGTGCTGCTACGCCGTCAAAGACTACGAGGTCGTGATCATCACCCAGTTTGGTAAGCCCGTCAGGAGCGTGGAAAACGCCGGCCTGCATTTCAAACTGCCTGGCATCATCGAACAGGTCAACCGTTTTGACCGGCGGGTGGATGTTTTTGAAACCGCCCCCACCCAGCTGCTATTAGGCGACAAGAAACCCATCATTGTCAGTTGCTATGTGGCCTGGACCATCGATACCCCCCTGACATTTTTCCAATCCGTGGGCAGTACAGAAAACGCCGTACAGAAGATCAGCGACATGGTCAACTCCCGTCTCAGCATCGTACTGGGTGATTACACCGATGAAGACATCATTAATACGAACGCGGACCGGGTCAAGCTGTCGGATATCGAAGCGCGCATGGTTGAGGTGACCAATCAGCGGGCTCGGGAGCGTTATGGCATCCATATCACGAAAGTGGGGGTTCAGCGCCTGGCCTACCCCTCGGCGGTAATCGAAGCGGTGTATGCGCGCATGAAATCGGAGCGCCGCAAAGAGGCAGACAAGATTAAGGCGGAAGGTGCAGAGGTGGCCAGCCGGTTGATGGCCAAGGCGGACAAAGAAGCTCGGGAGATCAAGGCGGAAGCCGATAAGGAGGCCCTGGTGCTGGCCGGCGAGGGAGAGCGGCAGGCCATGCGGATCTACACGGAGGCCTACGGGAAAGATCCCAAATTCTATGAGTTTCTCCAGTCTCTTGATACCTACAGCGAAATACTCGGCCAAGAAACGACCCTGATCCTTTCATCGGAATCGGAGCTGTTCAAATATTTGGGCCTCAACAGCGGCAGTGAAAACTAAATGAAACGGGGCGGGATCACTCGAGCGGTAAAGAGCGCCCTCAACCAGCTCGTCTTTTTTTACCTGAAATGGTTGATGCTGGTGCTGTTGACGGCGTATCTATTCAGCGGGATTTACAAGATTGAAAAAGATTCTATGGGCGTTGTGACCCGCTTCGGTGCCCTGCTGCATCCTGCGGTGCCGCCCGGGCTTCATTACAAACTGCCCTGGCCCGTGGATACGGTCCATCGCGTCCCGGTCAAGCAGGTGAAAACCCTGCGCCTGTCTGATTTCATAACGGAAAAGGACAAACCCATCGCCGAGTCCCGGGGCAATGCCTTTGCATTTGAAACTGAAGTCGATCCTTATTGCATCACCGGCGATAACAATATTGTGGCCGTCAACATGATGCTGAAGGTCACGGTGGGCGACCCGGTCAAATACCTCCTCAAAAACAAACAGAGCGAATACTTCATTGAACGGGTGGCCGCCGCCATTATCGTTCGTCAGTTGGCCCAGCGGCGAATCGATGAAATTCTCACCTTCGGCAAAAGGCAGATCGAACTCGAGTTGCTCCAGGCATTGAAGACGGAGATTGCCCCTCTGGACACGGGCATCCATCTCTCCTTTCTCGAAATGGAACGTATGGCGCCACCGGAAACGGTGGAAGCGGATTTCAACCAGGTGATCAAGGCCAAGGTCCATAAAAAACAGGCCCTCAACGAGGCCCAGGGTTACTACAACCGCGTGGTGCCGGAGGCCCGAACCTATGCCGATGAACGTTTGCAGAGCGCCCGGGCCGCCAAAAGAGAACAAATTCTCAAAGCCGAGGGCCAGGCTTCCCGGTTCCTCTCGCGGCTGGAAGCCCATCGGAAGAACCCGGTTGCCAGCCGCCGGAAATTGTACCTGGACTTTATCCGCACCCTTTACCCCAATCTCAAGGAAATCCGCGTGGTGGATGGGAACGGGCCGACCTTTTCTCATCGCCTGCCGGTGCCGTCCTGCCCGGACTAACCGCAATCTAGCCAAACACTAATCCCTTCAAAACAATTGATGGATAATAGGAATCGTTATAGGGTCCTTCGCTGGCCAGTCTTCAGGTACCAGAAAGCCCTGATTCAAGTCATATTTGTGTCGCAAGCCTGCCTTGCGACTTGAATCAGGGCTTTTTTGCGTTCAGCGATGTTTAGCCGAAGCATCAGATCCCCGGAGAACAAGGACCAAGAGGGATTCCCGCCGGATCGACTCATTTTTTTCAACTCAATTTATGGAGGCATTAATCATGCGTAAGTTGTTCAAACAGTTAATCGTAGGGGTGGCAGCCATGGCGCTGCTGGCACCGAGTGCCATGGCCAAAGGTAATGGCCATCACTATGGTAAAAAGAAAAATGTCATTGTTCTAATTCCCGACGGCTGTGACGAGTCCGTCCAGACCCTGGCTCGCTGGTACAAGGGCGATGACCTGCAGGTGGACAGCATGCAGGGCGGCAGCGTCAAAATCCACATGGCCAACTCGGTGATCACCGGTTCGGCCGCGGCCTCCACGGCCTTTGCCACCGGTCATAAAACCACTGTAAAATTCCTCGGCGTCGGTCCCCGCACCTCAGATCTTCTGCCCAGCGTCGTGCCCACGGCAGCCCCCTACGCCCCGGTCGCTTCCGTTCTGGAAGCCGCCAAAATGGCTGGCAAGGCCACCGGCCTTGTGGCCACCAGCCGTGTCAGCCACGCCACCCCGGCCGGCTACGCCTGCCATATCCCGGACCGCAACCAGCCCAACGATATCATGGAACATGAGGTCTACAACAACGTCGACGTGGTCTTCGGCGGCGGTGCCCGTCACCTGATCTCCGAAGCCTACACCACCACCTTCGGCGCCACCTGGGGTCCCAAACGGACCGATGGCCAGAACCTCATGCAGGTGCTCCTGGATCGCGGCTACCAGTTCGTGGATAACAAAGACGACATGGCCGCCCTGACCTCCGGGAAAGTCTGGGGCCTCTTCGACGACAGCCATCTGGAGCCGGACCTCGACCGCGAAGACAATCAGCCCACCCAGCCGACCCTGGTCGAAATGACCGAGAAGGCCATCGAACTGCTCTCCCAGGACCGTGACGGCTTCTTCCTGATGGTGGAAGGCTCCCAGGTGGACTGGGCCGGCCACAACAACGACCCCATCTACATGGTCACCGATTTTCTGGCCTTCGATGCCGCGGTCGAGGCGGCCGTGGATTTCGCCAAACAAGACGGCAACACCATCGTCCTGGCCTTCCCGGACCACAACACCGGTGGTATGACCATCGGCAACCGTTCATTGAACGGTGCCTACACCAGCGTGAGCGAGGATGATCTTATCGGTCCGTTGATGGGCATGACGTGTACCTCCCAGGAGTTGGTGGCCCGAATGAACGGCGCGTGGGACGTTGCCAGCATTCAGGCTGCGGTACTGGAACACTGGGGCATCGACTGCTCTGCAGAAGTGGCCCAGGAGATCATCGACCTGGCCGGCACCAACGAAGGCGAAGGATACACCATCAGCCAGAACTATGCCCTGGCCCGGGTGATCAGCAAGCACTACACCGCCATCGGCTGGACCAGCCACGGCCATGACGGCGGCACCGTGCCGGTCTGGGCCTACGGCATCGATATCGACGGTACCCTGGACAACACCGACCTGGCCAAGATCGTGGCCAAGGCCATGAACGTGGACCTGGATCGCACCACCGACAAGCTCTACGTGGACATCAAGGATGTGACCGGCGATTACACAATCGAAAATGATGAGCTAACAGTGGGTGACGCTGTCTTCCCGATCGGTGCCGACTACATGGTCGTTAACGGCAATACCATCAGACTGCCCGGCGTGACCGTCTATGCCCAGGCCTATGATGATGTGACCGAGACGGCCTATATTTCCAAGAAGGCAATCAGAATCCTGAAGAAGCGGAACCAGATCTAAACCATCGGTCTGTCTATCGCCAACAATCATGGGGAGGTGCCGTTATGGCACCGCTCCATTTTTTTACCTCCGGGAAAAATTTTCTGTTAAGATGGTGCCATATTTAATGGCCAAACCGGGCGGTGTAGATAAAAACCGTATCCACATCTTCCCGGTTCCAGAAAGTGAAATCGGTCATGGCAATGAGGGTGCTCAGTTCAGTTAAAAATTTTTGGGATTTGATGCCGGACTCCTGTACCTCTGATGAAACAATTTCACCGTTATATTCGACCGCCATCCGCAGTGTCACCATCCCCGCCGCTATCGATTCCCCCCCGGCCTTCATCCGGTCAAATACCTTTTGTCCCCCACAGATAATTGGCGCCAGGTCGTGGAGGATATTGGCCGGGCTGCGGGAGCCTTCCAGGATACGGAGGTTTTTACCGTCCACGAAGACGGACGCTTGGCAGTCCTCCGGCGTGATGGGGTGATCGACCGGTGGCTGGGATTCCGGGGAAAACATTTTCACCAGAACCAGGGCAACGCCGGCCACCACAACCATTTTGATCCAACTCCCCGTGCCTATGTATCGGGTCCATTTCTGCTTTCTCATATTCCTGCTTTTCCTTTCCCAAACGACATCTTTATGGTCTGCCGCATCTTTTGGATTAAGCACTTTGTGTGATAAGCGTCCAGTAGTCTTTCCAATAAGGTATGGATCGATTTTCAATTCGTTCGCATACGGGTTCAGCTCCTGCATCAAATTCTCAAGATCCATAAAGACCCCATGTTAGCGGGATATTAAATCGACTTTGCCTCAACGCTTGAAGTCAGAAATTTCTGACGATCGTTCGCATACTAAATTAAAATCCCAGTTAGGGTATCGATTAGTCTGTAATAACAGTGATGTTTTTCGAATCCATGCGATTAGGGCGAGACAGCCGTTACCTGTTCGATTTTGCATCCCACAACATATTGTATTTATATTGCTCTTGACTTACAAAGGGTGGCTCACTATACCTCATGGGAAAAACAAGTTCTTATTCCTTTATTCCTATCTTTCCCTTAACTTACATTTGGAAATACACATGGACACTTGCCAAATTGACCGATTGATCAACATCGTTATCAAGGGGGGAGGGTTCAGAACCGGAACCGATATCATCATCAAAGACGGAATAATCGTGATTCCAGCGGATTTGGCAAGGAAACACCGGTGCTTCATTCATCGGCTGCAGGCCAGCGCTGACAAAATATAGTTGTAAAAAGAATATGCGAAATAAAAGAAGTTTTATTAAACTCATTAAATTTTATAGCATCTTATCCATAATAGGATTTGGTGTGAGTGTTGTTGCTGTTGATCTTATCAGCTCTTATCGTGACTTCAACATCAGCACTGATAAAATGCGTGAAAATTATATTGCAAATCAGAAACAAATAATCAAACAGGAGGTTTATCGTGTTGTTGATTTGATTTCTTATAACAAATCACAAAGTGAAATATTGACAAAGAATAAAATCAAATCGAGGGTCTATGAGGCCTATTCTATCGTTCAACATATTTATCAACAGAACAAAAACATTAAGAGTGATGAAAAAATTGAACAAATGGTTTTGAATGCATTAAGGCCGATTCGATTCGAAAACGGAATAGGTTATTATTTTGCGACTCGCTTCGATGGTGTCGAAATGCTATTCTCTGATAGACCTCAAATGGAGGGATTAAACCTGCTGAATATGCAAGATACACGCGGTCAATATGTTATTAAAGATATGATTGAAATCGCTGAAAAATCCGGAGAAGGTTTTTACGAATATTACTGGACAAAACCAGGAGCATCAGGACGTGAATTTAAAAAAATTTCTTTCATTAAACGATTTGAGCCGTGGAATTGGTTTATCGGGACTGGTTTGTATGTAGATGATATTGAAAGTGAAATTAAATCGGAACTGCTATCTTCAATCAGCAGAATACGGTTTGGTAAAGAAGGATATATTTTTGTTAACAAATTAAATGGAGATGCATTGGTCTCAAATGGAATCCTTTTTCCAGGGACAAAAAAATTGTGGGAGGTTTTCAATGCTAACCCTGAAAGAATGAGAGGTATTTTTAAAAAAGAGTACCATGCGGCTTTAAAACCAGAAGGCGACTATATTTATTACTCACATGTAAAATTAACCGACCAGAAGAAAGAATCACCGAAAGTATCTTTCATCCTTGGCGTAGCCGACTTTCAATGGCTTGTAGGCGCGGGTGTGTATCTTGATGATGTAGAGACGGATATTGCCTTGATGCGAACAAAATTAAACAAGCAGATACAAGAAAGAATGTATTTCTTTATCTTGATTGTTATAGGATTAATCACGATTTTTTTCCTGTTTTTCAATTGGTTGAATCGTGAACTCGATAAAGATTTCAACCTTTTTGTCGCATTTTTTAACAAAGCAGCACGCTCTGAAGAAAAAATTGACCGGGAGACTATTAAATTTAGTGAACTTGACCAGATCGCAGAAATTGCAAACAAGATGTTGACGGACCGCAAGCAGGCAGAGGAATCTTTGAGGGAAAGCGAAGAAAAGCTTACAAGATCAAAGAAAATGGAGTCCCTGGGACTTTTAGCTGGTGGTGTTGCGCACGACCTGAATAACGTGCTGTCTGGAATTGTAAGCTATCCAGAATTAATTTTAATGGATTTACCTGATGACAACAAACTTAAAAAGTCCATTGAAACAATACAGGAATCCGGTAATAGGGCTGCGGCTATCGTCCAGGACCTTTTAACAGTTGCAAGAGGCGTGGCCATAACAAAGAGTTCTCTTAACTTAAATAATTTGATAGGCAAATATTTAAATTCTCCTGAGTTTAATACACTTAAATTGTATCATCCAACAATTACAATAAAGACCAACCTTGATAGTGAGCTGCTGGATGTGAGGGGGTCAGATGTGCATATTAGAAAGGTTTTGATGAACCTTATTTCAAACGCTTCGGAAGCTATTGAGGGTAGAGGTAATGTAACTATCTCCACTATGAACCGTTATGTGGACAGTCCTCTAAAAGGATATGCTAATGTAATCACAGGCGAATACGCGGTTATGGCTATATCGGACGACGGTTCGGGAATATCAGCGGATGATCTTGAGAGGATATTTGAGCCGTTCTACACCAAAAAGGTCATGGGCAGAAGTGGCACCGGTTTAGGGTTGGCAGTGGTATGGAATGTGGTCCAAGATCATGATGGCTACATAGACGTGAAAAGTGACGAGAATGGAACATCCTTTGAGTTGTATTTTCCGATAACAAGAGAAGAAATATCGGGAACGCCCTTGTCTATATCTATCGAAGATATCAAAGGAAATGGAGAGACAATTCTGGTTGTTGATGATTTGGAAAGTCAGCGGGAGATATCCTGTAAGATGTTGGAAAAACTTGGTTATCATACAAAAGCTGTGCATAGTGGAGAAGAAGCTGTTGAATACTTGAAAGAACATACTGTAGATTTAATATTGCTTGATATGATTATGGAGCCAGGCATGGATGGTCTCGAAACCTATCGAAGCATACTTGAAATCCGTCCGAAACAAAAAGCTGTTATAGTGAGTGGATTTTCGGAGTCGGAGCGGGTGAGCTCAGCTCAGTCCCTCGGCGCGGGGAGCTATGTGAAAAAGCCCTATTTAATGGGAAAACTGGGAATTGCTGTAAGAAAAGAGCTTGAACGTAAATTATGAATTTACGAACACGTTCTGAATTTTGAACCTGATAGATACCTGATGAAGCCGGCAACTAAATCCAAGCGGTAGCTCGAAATTGTTTGATGTCGAAAAGCGTTGTGTTAGATAAGGCCAGTGGAAATACATAATTCCCCATCTTGCTTGTTTGTGGTCCCGTCCACGGCGTTACCCCCACTGGCGAATATTTCAATATGCACCAGCGGGGCTGCCTTGTGGACAGACTCACACCCGTCGCCATCTTGAGGAATTATTTATTTCCACTGGCCTAAATGGCTGAGGACTATTGGCTGTCTGGGTTCAAACAGGCAAATACGCTATCGCCGTCAATCATTCTCTCTATGTCGGAGAAGTCGGCGAGTTGACGATCCTTGCGGTGGTTTGCGGATGGCACCATCTCAAATCAGGGGGTGAGAGCGAAGTCCCCCTCTTTTCGATTCAACAGCCATTGTTTGATGGCATCGCGAATATCTCGCACCGTGGCAAGCTTGGTTTCGTGATCACCGTCGACCAATCCCGGATCCGGGAAGGGACAGTGCCAGCGTTTGGTAATTCCCGGGAATATGGGACATCTGTCTTCCGAGTCATGGCAGACGGTGATGACATGATCGTAGAGCTTGCCCGCCTTGAACAGTTTGAAGACGCTTTGCGGCGTCTTTTGCGACAGATCGATGCCCTCCTCCAGCATCACCGCCACCACCAGCGGGTTGACCGCCTCGGCCGGTTCCAGTCCGGCGCTTTCGACCTCAACGGTGTCTCCGGCGATCTTACGCAAATAGGCCTCGGCGATTTGGCTTCGCCCGCTGTTGTGCTGACAGATGAAAAGAACGGTTTGTTTATCGGTCATGGTTTATGCCTCCGGCTGAGTTATCAGAGGTAAGCATAGCACTGGTTTATTCGCCAGGCAATGGGTCTGTTTCCTCACAGTAATCCTTGAGCAGTCCCATCACAAAATAAAACCGGTCGATGAGCACCTTGATGATGTGAAACGCGAAGGTGGGATGTTCGCGAAAAAGATACTCGGCTCGTTTCGAATTAATCGGGACGAGTTCACAGTCGGTCACGGCCACGGTTGTGTCCTCATAGTCCCGCCCGTCAATGGATCCCATTAGGCCGATCAAATTGCCGGGACCGATATCGACGACATGCCTGCCGCCAAACAGCTCGATCCGAGCGGTACCGGACTTCAGCAAATACGTATGCTCCCCTGGTTGCCCGACATTGACGATGGTCTCGCCAGCCTTTTTCACGATAATATCATTGCTTTCCCCTAAGAGATTCAGGAAAAAGGCCTTTTCCTTCTGCATTCTTTCACCGGCCATGATGTGCTCCTCCTTAAAAGTTATCTGCAAAGGGCAGTCCCGCCCTTTCTCAACTTCGCAATCCTTTCCCGGTATGGTCGCTCAGCAATGGCGTATGCATGGCCGGATTGATGAGCACGCCTTTTTCAGCACACCGTTAACAACTCGACGTTTGACTGATTTTCCAGGAACTTGGCAAACTTCTTTTTAATCTTTGGCAGCTTATAATACTTTCCCAGAATGTCTTTGGTGGTCTGCTTTGCCAGGCTCGATGGATCAAAATACGCCTTGGCATTGTCGACCGTGAGCACGAAGGGTGGCTTGCCATTCCGCACCAGAATGCAACTCATCAGTAACGCCCCGGCACGGTGGTTGCCTTCCTCGAAAAGCTGAGGTCGGCTCAGCTGCAAAATATAGATGCCCGCAGCCCGTTTCCAGGGCGATCCATTCTTGTGTTTTTCGGCCCAGGAGCGAATGTCGGCAATGGAAAACTCCTTCTGACCATAAAATCGATCCCGGGTGGATTGGAGGTATCCCTGGTAATTGTTTCTTCGGGATTTATCCGGCCCGCACAGAACCAGATAATTGAGCTCCAGGAAATGATTCAGTTGCTTACGGTGCAGTGGATCGATATCCTTTTCCAAAAGTCGGTTGACATAGCGGTAGCCGCTCAGCATGTTTTCGACGATCTCATCCTGCATCGGCTCCCGCCGCATATCCAGGCTGTCGTTGATTCGATCGAAATCCGTTTGCACGGCGCGCAACGACCGTTCAACCCTATCGATGTTTATTTTGAACCGACACGGCATTTAATACACCAATGAACTTCCTGAAACGGTCGGTCCTACACCGCGGCAACCTGACCGCAAAGACAGGGCCATTGCTGTAATGGGGTTTAAATGCGCGTCTTTCAATGAACGGTCGATAGTGCTTCCAAGGCCGACGCGGCAACCGATTGGGGAAGCGGCGCATAACCATATTCCGAAGCGAATTTCTGTCCTTCGGACAGTGCCCAGCTTGTAAATTGCTTGACTTTTTCACTTTTACCCGGATCGGAATAGTTTCGGTAAAGCAGCAGCCATGTATACGTAACGATCGGGTATGAGGTCGTGCCGTCGGGATCGGGGATGAACATCCGCAGGTTCGGCGGCATCTGGGACGATGTATTGGCCAAGGTCACGGTTCCGCTCATGTCGTCGGGTTGGACGTATTGGCCCATTCGGTTCTCGAGCGTTGCCATGGCGAGGCCAGCTCGCTTGGCGATGCCGTATTCGACGTAGCCGATACTACCCACCGAATATCTGATTTTGACGGCCACGCCTTCATTATACCGACCGCCCATGGCGTTGCCCGGCCAGTCGACTTTTTTGCCGACGCCCGAACCGCGGTCCCGCCATTCGGTGCTGATGGCACTCAAATGGTTGGTGAACGCCCAGGTGGTTCCAGATGAATCGCTACGGGTAACGGTGACGACATCGAGTCGCGGTAGTTGCAAGCCGGGATTCAGGGCCTGAATTCGGTCGTCATCCCAACGCTTGATTTTCCCCAGGAATATATCGGTATAGACCTCGCGGCTCAGATGCAGGGCACTATCGAAACCGGGCAGATTGTAGGCCAAGACGATGATACCCGCCGTGGCCGGAATGAGCTGCACCCCCGGTTTGACTCCCTCCATCTGTGCATCGGCCATGGCTGCATCGCTGGCACCGAAATCCACGGTTTCGGCCATGAACCGTTTGATGCCGGCTCCGCTGCCCACCGCGTCGTAGAAGATAGTAAAATCGGGGCCCGTCTTCATGAACTCCTGAATCCAGCGCTGATAGAGGGGGGCCGGAAAGGTCGCCCCGGCGCCGACGATATCGGCATTGTCGAGCGTGATCCGTTCCATGGCGGCCGATGCAACACTGACGGTACAAACGATCGCAACCAACGTCAGTAAAAGAAAAGCAACACTTCTGACGGTTTTCATGAATCCAGTCCTCCGCATCAGGAGAATTCACCACTGAGGTACTCTTTGGTCAACTTTTCCTTGGGATTTTCAAAAAGTTGGGCCGTCTTGCCCATTTCGACGAGGTAGCCGGTTCTGCCGCCCTTGGAGATATCCACGGCAAAAAAAGCGGTCTGATCGGCAACGCGCTGGGCCTGCTGCATGTTATGCGTCACGATGGCCACAGTAAACTTTTTCTTTAGCTCGATCATCGTCTCTTCGATCAACCGGGTGGCGATGGGATCGAGGGCGGAACAGGGCTCGTCCATGAGCAACACCTGGGGTTCGGTGGCGATGGCCCGGGCGATACAGAGGCGCTGTTGCTGACCGCCGGAGAGAGATAAACCGTTGTTCTTGAGCTTGTTTTTGACCTCATCCCACAATGCCGCGCCCCTCAAGGCCTGCTCGACCTTTTCATTGATGTTGCCGCTGTACCGATTGAGTCTCAGGCCAAAGGCCACGTTATCGTAGATCGACATGGAAAACGGGTTGGGCTGCTGGAAGACCATGCCGATATTGCGCCGCACGGATACCGGATCGACCTTGGCATCGTAAATGTCCATGCCGAGAAAGTGCACCTTACCTTCGAAGCGAAATCCCCTGATCAGGTCGTTCATGCGATTGATGCTTTTCAAAACCGTGCTTTTCCCGCACCCGGACGGTCCGATGAAACCGGTAATTTCGTTTTTTCGAATGGGCACGTGGCTGTCACGCACGGCCAGAAAATCGCCGTAGTAAATTTTTTCGGCCTGGCAGTCCAGGGCGACTTCAAACGACGCATCTGTTTCTCCCGCGGTCGTCTGGATTTGATCTTGTTGCGTTTCCATGAGCATTGCCTACTCCTTGTGTAAAACGTTCAACACATTTTATGAAGATCGTTGCGCGATCGCCCGGCTGATCAGGTTGAGGATGAACACCATGACCACGAGAACGAGGGAAGCCACCCAAGCCAGTTCGATCTGGTTTTCAAAGGGCATGCCGGAATAGTTATAAATAAGGACGGCCAACGATGCGGTGGGCTCACTGGCACGCAGCCAATAATCGCTGAACAAGGCGGTGAACAGCAGCGGGGCGGTTTCCCCAGCCGCACGCGCCACGGCCAGAACGACCCCGGTGATGATTCCCGGCATGGCAACCGGCAGGGTGACCTTCAGCATCGATTGGGTAGGCGTACACCCCATACCGAAGGCGGCCTCTTTCATCGGCGGTGGAACCATCTTGATAGCCTCTTCAGCGGTGAGCATGACCACCGGAATCATCAACAGAGACAGGGCGATACCGCCGGCCCAGGCAGAATACGTGCCCATGGTGAGCACAACGGTGGCATAGGCGAACACACCGGCCAGGATAGAGGGTAAGCCGGTCATCGTCTTGGCGCAGAAACGGGCAATGTTGGCAACCCTGCTATAGGGGCCCACATCAGCCAGATATATCGCCGCCAGCACACCGAAAGGGATGCTGATCAATGCCCCCAGACCGACCATGAACAAAGTTCCTATTATGGCATTGCCGAAACCGCCGCCAGTTTCGAATGCGGTGGGCGGCAGGGCATAGAAGATTTCCAGGCTAAACCGCTTTCCACCGCGGTAAAGCAGCATGATCAGGACCGAAAAGAGCGGGATACAGGCCACCACGGCGCATGTGATGGTGATCGTGCTCAGGATGATCGACTTGAGGGCCCGCGGCTCAAAAGGTTGCCGTTCCAGATTAGGCAGAGCCAATCCAGTACTGATGGTTGTGGCGTCACTCATCATTTCCCTCCCGCACCGGTTCTGGCGATAATGGCCGTGCCGGCGATGTTGACCAACAGGGTAATGATCAGTAGAACACACCCTGCATACATGAGAACGGAGACCTCGGTTTCACCTGCTTCCGGAAAGTTCATGGCCAGCAACGCCGCTAGCGTATTGGCCGGGGCGAACAGAGAGAGGCTGATCTGATTCGAGTTGCCCACCAGCATGGCCAGGGCCATGGTTTCTCCCAACGCGCGGCCAAAACCGAGCACGAGAGCGCCAAAAATACCACCGGAAGCCGTCGGCAGCATCACCCGCAGGATGGCTTCCCAACGGGTAGTCCCCATGCCATAAGCCGCCTCTTTGGTCTTGTGGGGAATGGCGTGGAAGGCATCCTGAGAAATCGCGGCGACGGTGGGCAGAATCATGATCGACAAGACGATGGCCGCCGGGAACAGGCCGGGACCACTCAATCGGGTGGAAAAAAATGGCAACCAACCCAAAACGTCGTTCAAAAAGTGCGCAAAGGGACGAATCAGCGGAATCAGGACGAAGATCCCCCACAGGCCGTAAACGACGCTGGGAATGGCGGCGAGCAGCTCGATGATGCGTTTGAGTATGGTTTCCAGTTTGTGGGGGAGGAAATCTTGGGTGACGAAAATGGCAATGGTGATGCCGAAGAAGCCGCCAATCAGCAAAGCCAGCAAGGAACTGTAAAGGGTACCCCAAATTTCCGGAAGAATTCCGAATTGACCGGCATTGACGTCCCAGGTGGTCGAGGTCAGAAAGCCCAAACCGAACTTGGACAGGGCTGGCAGGGCCTTGCCGCCAATTTCAAAAACGATGAAACCGAGTAGAAGGATCGTCGCCAGGGTAAAGGCGTACGTCAGTCCCCGGAATGATTTATCGATGAAGAGATCTTTTGGGGAAGGCGGACTCGAAATGTTTGGTGTACCGCCGGCCCCTGTTGATAGGTCATTAGCCATCGTTGGTCTCCCATGAAGCGGGCACCTCGTCATATCGGCGAGATGCCCGTTAAAATTCAGGGTTACGAATCCCCGTTAGACCTACTGGATATTAGCCGATGCCGCGCGAACGCGTTCGACCACGTTTTCCGGCAGTGGAATGTAACCGGCTTTATCCGAAATTTTCTGTCCCTCGTCCAGGCAGTAAGAGACCAATCTTCTCAGGGCCTCCGCCTTCTTGGGGTCGTCGTACTTCTTGTAAAAGATCATCCAAGTGTAAGTCACGATGGGATAGGAGGTGTCACCGTCCGGATCGGGCAGCCATACGCGCATGTCCGCCGGAATTTTAGCATTGGCCAGGGCGGCCGGACCGCCTTCACCACCGGGAGCGACAAACTTGCCCGACTGGTTCTCCAGATGGGCCATATTGAGTTTGGACATCCTGGCGAAACCAAACTCGATGTAGCCGATGGCGCCGGGAGTCTGCTTGATGGTAGCGGTCACGCCATCGTTCTTGGGCGATTTGACCATATTGGCGTCACTGGGCCAGTTCAGGCTCTTTCCGATGCCCACGGTTTTCTCGAACTCAGGCGAGATCGTGCTCAGGTGTTTGCTGAACACGAACGTGGTACCTGAACTGTCGGCACGAACAACCACGGTGATTTCGGTGTCCGGCAGTTTGACGCCGGGATTGGCAGCAACGATGGCCGGATCGTTCCACTTTTTCACCTTGCCCAGGAAAATGGCCGGATAAACCTCGCGGGGAATCTTCAAGTCCTTGACCCCCTTGAGGTTATAGGCCAGCACCACCTCGCCGGCAGTCATGGGAAGAAGTTGCACCCCTTCTTTCACTTTGGCGATTTCCTTGTCGTTCATTGCCGCATCACTGGCGGCGAAATCGACGATGTGATTCTGGAAGTCGCGGATGCCGGCACCAGATCCCTTGGACTGATAAGTGACTTGAAGGTCCCTGTTGGCACGGCTGAACTGCTGGAACCACGTCATGTACAATGGGGCCGGGAAACTGGCTCCGGAACCGGTAATCCGCATCGAAGCCATGGCCGGCTGGCCAATAAGCAATGCGACGACAGCAAAACTGATTAGGAACGGTAAAATGTTTTTGATTTTCATGTTTTCTCCTTTGGGTGAACAGGTATAGATATCACTTGATATTGTTTTAACCACCTTAATCAGCAGTAAATATTTATCCTGGGTCGGTATACTGGCGGGATCTATAAACCGCGTGGAGAGGTCCTACAGTAGGATTGTTAGGCGTTGATTAGCAAATCGTGTAAATGTGGTTACCCGTGTCTGGCCGGCGGCACGGTTGTTTTGGAATCGATGGCCGGAAAAGAAGAAATGTTGGGAAAAAATCGGCCGCCGGTCGTCAATCGGCCGGCTGGGGCATCCCCGGATAGCGTTGGCATTTTATAATGCGCTTGAATTTATTGGGATTTTTCTCCAGCAAGGCGACATACTCCTCCACCAGATTGATCCAGGCGGGCCCGCCGTGTTGCTGAAATTTCTCCAGGGCCACCAGCAACAACTTGGAGGCGGCCCGGATCTCCCGGTCCGCTGCGTCGCCATAGTGGGATACGAGCTGCTCGTATAGCCGATCCACTTGTTGAAGCGGATTGGGCGCGTCCTTCTGGGACATCGCCATGGGTTTATCCATATCGGTATCTCCTCCCTAAATTGGGCGCTTAGCGATAAACGAATAGTTTACCGCCTTTAGGTTAGAAAAAGGTTAAGCGATCAGGATAACCATTTCACCATTTATTTTTCGAATCAATTTATTTCTTTTTCGCTTTCTTTTTTAACTGTCTTTTTTTACTTTTTGCTTGCAGGCTCTTATCTTCTTTCTTTTTTTTTGATTTTTTTTCTATCTGCTTTTTAGATCCGGCCTTTTTCTTGACCTTTGCTTTTTCCTTGGCCTTGGTCTTCTTTGGTTGCGACTTATCCTTTTTTAGTTTTTTTACCACTATTTCGTCAGCAGAACCTTCGATATCAGGGACGGCTTCGTCGGCAGAAAACAGCTGACGTGCATCTTCAATAATTTTTACGGCCCTGAGAGGACCAAAGCCAGGGACAGCGGCCAGTTGTTCAGGTGAGGCGGCAGCCAGTTCTTCGGCCGTTGTAATACCGCTGGCGGCCAGTTTCTGGGCACTGGTCGGTCCGATTCCTTTCACCTTGATCAGCGAAGTGGACATTTACAGTTCCTTTCAAATAGTGAAAAATTGCGATATGAGATAGGAAAAGAGGGGCTTACCGATTACAGGCAAAGCCCCCCTAATATCGTGCGGATCATTTCATAGCCTGCTGCAAATAATTAAACCGCTTTCTTGAGTGCTTTTTTCAGTTTTTTGAGTTTACCTTGCTGTTTGGTGATTTTCGTTTTTCTGGCCTTCATCTCTTTTTTAATTGCTTTCACTTTTTTGGTTGGTTTAGCCATTCGTTTCTCCTTTTTTGATTTATCGTTTTAAGAAATTGCTTACCTGCAACTGACGGCATTCAACTAAAGGCGCTGTACTGCGACCAATGGCTAAAAAGGACTATCATTCATCCGCCGTTTCATGCTCTTTTAAAAAACGATCGATGAATTTTCGTATCTCTCTGGCCGCACTGGTGTCCAAATCTTCACAAAGCGAAACAAACCGATCGCGCTGTTCACTATTGATGCGAATCAACAACTGACTGTCTTTTTTAGCCTTTTTCTTTTTTTTTGCCATTTGGCTGGTTACCCGAGTTGACGTCAAAAGCAAAATATGCATATGCATTATATATATAATGTATATACATACGTATATGCAAAAAAGTACGCTGTCAAGCACGAATATTAGGAATTACAATCGGAGAAATTGCCCGTCGTGTTCATCTGCTATTCGCGGGCGGCCGCAACAATTTGATTGGTTGAGAAAAAAGCATTGACAATAACAATGGCTTTCAAAACTGATTACGAGATACTTGACATCGAAAGGGGTCATTCTAACAAAGCGCTAACAATTTGACACTATTTTAATCATATAGACAATACCTGCATCCAACTTTATGATGGTGTCAGCGGTTTGCATCAACGGCATTAACAACCCAACCGAAAGGTGATATTTGCATGTTGACCAGTGAACGCTATGCAGCGATCGACATCGGCTCAAATGCCGTTCGGCTTCTGTTATCCGAAGTCTTCGAGACCGACAATGGTCCCTATTTCAGGAAAATTTCTCTGATCCGAATGCCTATTCGTCTGGGAAAGGATGCTTTCATTCTTGGCAAGATTTCCAAGGCCCGCGCCTTGCGATTGACGCAGACCATCAGCGGTTTTAAACATCTCATCGATGCCTACCAGCCGTTGGATATACGCGCCTGTGCCACTTCAGCAATGCGTGAGGCCGAAAATAGTATGAAAATCAAAGAACGAATATATAAACAAAGCGGTGTGAATATAGAAATCATCGATGGCAAGGAAGAAGCCCGGGCCATCTTCGCCAACAACCCCTGGCACCATTTGGCCAAGGGTAGTGCCTGGCTTTTTGTCGATGTGGGTGGGGGAAGCACAGAAATTACCATTTTTTCGAATGGTAAAACCAAGTCCCGCTCGTTCGGCATCGGAACAATTCGACTGCTCGAAAATCTGGTAAAAAAGCAGCACTGGACGGAAATGAAATCGTGGATCCGCAAACATACAAGTGACTTTGCCAAAATCGAGGCCATTGGCAGCGGCGGCAATATCAATAAAATTATAAAGATGGCCAAATGCACAGACGGAAAATCCATTTCCCGCAGCAAAATGAAGGAAGTCAGGGATTACTTGAAATTCTTTACCTGTGATGAGCGAATTACCAAGCTCGGTCTGAAACCGGACCGCGCCGATGTAATTATGCCGGCCCTGAAGATCTATGTTTCGGTGATGAAATGGGGAGGTATCAATACCCTTTCTGTCCCCCAGATCGGATTGGCCGATGGATTGGTACGGTTGATGTACAATAAGCACTCCAATCAACAGATGAATAAAGAGAAGAGAATAAAGCGGCAACTCGAAATGGTGCCCGTTTAGTTAGGCCCCACACAGCAGTATGGGCAGGTTAAGGAACGACGCCTGGTAACCAGCGACTGCTCACAATTGCATTAATAAATGGATTGTGCCGAAGGCCAATCCATTTTTTTATTGGGGTTTACCAAATGCCGCGTGCTGTGTATAACTACCCCCGGATAAGGATCAGTGACAAAAATTCACGCAGTTAAGGCTTAAGCCGGTTTCAGGCATAGGACAAAATCGTGGATTGCTATCGATATCATCGCCGCGATTGAGAAAGGACAATCATGAAACTGATCGATTACTGCATCTCTACGACAGCTGACATCGAAGCGTTGAAATCCCGGCTGGGTCAATTTTTTCACTCGCGGATAGAAACGTCCGAGCAGGTAACGGTGGACGTCTATGACACCTTTGATTGGCGCCTTCATCAAAACGGTTGGCAGCTTTTCAAAAAAGACAGCGCCTACAAACTGATGCACGCGGCGACCGGTCGATTGATCAGTACCATCGAAGTGGATGACAAAAAGGCCAGACGATTCATTTGGGATTTTCCGGCATCTGATTTTGCCGATACCCTTGCGCCCGTCCTGGAAATGCGAGCGCTCATGCCTGTAGCCACATTTGAACAAAAAGTCGATCAGCTTGCTTTGTGCAACGCGGACGACAAAACCGTTGCCAGGCTGGCAGTCGAGGAATTGGCCATCAAAGGTAATGCCCATAGCGTCATCCATTGCCACTTGCGACCGGTTAGGGGATATGGCAAGGAATCGCGTAGGGTCATATCCATCATCGATGAGCTGAACCTGACCCCCACAAGGGTT
This sequence comes from uncultured Desulfosarcina sp., assembly GCA_963674765.1. Taxonomy (GTDB): domain Bacteria; phylum Desulfobacterota; class Desulfobacteria; order Desulfobacterales; family Desulfosarcinaceae; genus Desulfosarcina. The sequence continues at coordinate 7,475,328 of OY771548.1, forward strand.
TCCCCGGTTGTGGGCCTGCTTCAACAATGCGGTATCGAACCTGGCGCGTATTCATCGAAGATTCGAGTATCGCTGTCACTGGAGATGCCGGCGGCAGTGGCGGTCCAACTCATCCTGAAAAACCTGACGACGGTCATACATCAGAACCTTGACGGCGTGCGCGAGGACATCGACAGTGAATTTCTGCACGACCTGCGGGTGGCGGTGCGCCGGGCACGAAGCCTGCTCGGCCAGACGAAAGGGGTGTTGAACGCAGAAACCACTGCCGCCCTTCAGAATCATTTGAAAAACATGGGGGCCGTCACCGGAGAGGTCAGGGATCTGGATGTCTATTTGCTGGAAAAAGAAAGCTATGTCAATCAGGTCCCGGATGTCCTCAAGCCGGGGGTCCGGCAATTGTTCCAGGTATTGCAACGCAAGCGACGATCAGCCAACGCTCACATGCTCAAGGCCATGGACGGCGACGAATTCAAGGCCGCCTTGGCGGCCATGGACGAATTCATTCAATCCGACCCGTTGGCGCAAGGGGATGTCGCCGGCGGAAAACCCGTTGGCGATCTGGCCAGGGCCGTAATTATGAAACGGTTTCAAAAGATTATCAAAAAAGGCGGCCGCATTTCAGCAAGCACGCCCGATGAGCAGCTCCACAACCTGCGTATCGATTGCAAAAAACTGCGCTACTTGCTAGAATTTTTTACCTCCTTGTTCCCCGCCGATGAGATGAAATTGCTCATTAAGCAACTCAAGCGGCTTCAGGAGAATCTTGGTGATTTTAACGATCTTTCCGTTCAGCAAGAATTTCTGACCCAATATCTGGAGTCGATCACTCCCCGAACATCCCAGGTCGTTATGCTGGCCGCCGCCACCGGCGGATTGATTACCCGACTGGCCATGGATCAAAAACGGGTCCGTTCCGAATTTATAAGTGTCTTCGAGGCGTTCAGTTCCCATGAAAACAAAGCCCGTTTCAAGACACACTTTGCCTGAAAGGAGCATCCCGTGAAAATTATCGCCCTTTACAACATCAAAGGAGGCGTCGGCAAGACCGCAACATGCGTCAATCTGGCCCATCTGGCAACTAGTAACCGGGGGCCGGTTTTACTGTGCGATCTCGACCCCCAAGGGTCATCCACTTTTTACTATCGTATCCAGCCCAAGCCCAAATACAACAGCCGCAAATTTCTCAAAGGCGGCAAAAAAATCGACAAGGCCATTCGCGGCACCGATTTTGATGGTCTTGATCTGCTGCCCGCGGACATGTCCTATCGCAACCTGGATATTCAATTGAACGACGTTTCAAAATCACGTGGCCGTCTGCGCCGGTTGCTGAAAGAACTGGGCGGCCAATACCCGACGGTTTTTCTGGACTGTCCCCCCAACCTGACCCTGGTCAGCGAAAATGTATTCGAGGCTGCCGATGCGATACTTGTCCCCATCATTCCCACCACCTTATCCGTTCTGACCTATGGCAAGCTCATCGATTTCTTCACGGATAACGGGTTGGATAAGAAAAAACTATTGCCATTTTTCTCCATGGTCGAACCCCGCAAAAAAATGCATCAACAGACCATCCGGGAAATCATGGAAAGTGGGATCCCGTTGCTGCGGACATATATCCCTTATAGCGCCGAAGTCGAGAAGATGGGATTTTACCGCGCACCCCTGACCCACTGCCGGCCTGCATCTAACGCAGCCGTTGCATTCAACAAACTCTGGAAGGAAATCGACACCCATATGGGTAAAAGGTGATGTAAATGAGCACTGAAATTGAACGCAAATTCCTGGTCCGCCGATTGCCAGACACGCTTGAATCTTATCCCCAGACAACGATCCGCCAAGGTTACCTCATCACTACAAATAACGGCATAGAACTGCGCGTCCGGCAAAAGGCCGAATGCTTTTACCAAACCATCAAGATGGGTGAGGGCCTTTCGCGGACGGAAATTGAAATCACACTTTCCGAAGATCAGTTCAAGGAACTGTGGCCACACACCGCTGGCCGCCGAGTGGACAAAACCAGATACAAGGTACCGGTCGGAGAGTATACCGCCGAACTGGATCGTTTTGAGGGGGATTTGGAAGGTCTGGAGATGGTCGAGGTTGAGTTCTCATCGGTAGACGTCAGCCAACAGTTTATCCCGCCGGACTGGTTCGGCACCGAGGTCACCGAGGACAAACGGTATAAGAACAAGTGGCTGGCGGCCAACGGGCTCCCCACGGACAATACTGATGCTTAAAGTATTCGCCCAAGCCGGTGCCGTCCCCTGTCGAGTGGTGAACGGCATACCTGAAATACTCTTGATTTCCACCAGAAGTGGAAAGCACATGACCATTCCCAAAGGGCTGATTGATCCGGGCTTTTCGGCTGTAGAAACGGCCCACTGCGAAGCCATGGAAGAAGCCGGGATCAAAGGCAGATTGTTGGTGCCCGAGATCGGTTCGTATCGTTTTACCAAATGGGGCGGTATCTGTGAAGTCAGTGTGTTTGTAATGATGGTGGGTGAGACGATGGATCAATGGCCGGAGGCCGCCATGCGCCGTCGGACATGGATGACGTACGATAAGGCGGCCCAGCGGGTCAAATATCCAGATCTAGGCCGGTTGATTCTGAAAGTTTCGGAGGTCATTGGCGAAAGGTAGAGGCAACAAAAGCCGCATCTTGAATGACTCATTTCTCCTCATGCCGGCTTGGCGAGCTTTTCCGGCTTGCACAGGTTGCCTTTCAAGCGTGCCGACCGCAAGCAGCGTTCACACATGAATTTCGATTTTCCCACCAGATCGTACATTTCAGACCAGTGTTCCTTGACGTCATCTTTACTCCACTTGCATAGGGATTTCTTCTTCAGTTTTTTATCCATTGGTGGCCTCCTTGGGTTGCCGCTCAAACATATCACGCATTAAAAGTACGATAATCATGGAAGAAGGCTTAGGCAACACCGGGCGATGGAATCAATCCCGATTTTTGGGAAAATCGACATTGCCGTGAACAAGCCGGGAGGAATCGATCGCCAACCAGGTATCGGTTTCAAAGCCTAACTCGACGATTCCCGCAGTCGGCAGGTTGGACAGGGGAGAGGTAAGAAAACGGTTGGCGAGATCATTCAATCCGGGGTTGTGGCCGACAACCATCACCTGTCGCCAGCGATCATCCAGGCCTTTGACCAGATTCAGAATTTCTGAGTCTGTTGCATGATAGAGGCCCGCTTCGTGTCGGATGACGGAGGGGTCCAGGCCCAATATTTCAGCAATGGGGATCGCCGTGTCCAAGGCCCGTCGGGCATCGCTGCAGACAATCAGATCCGGCCGCACCCCCTTCGTTTTCATCCGCTGCCCCATCACGGGGACATTGCGTTTGCCCCGTTTATTGAGGGGCCGCTGGTGATCCGAAAGCGTTGGGTCCTTCCAGCTGGACTTGGCATGACGCATGATGATCAGGGTTTTCATGTCCGATCCTTAATGTTCTCTTTTGACCGGGTCTTGCGTTTTTTTTTGGTCCGGCTGCCGCTGGTCAGGGCCGACCCTCTTCCAGACAGGCTGGGGTTGGTCATGAAAAATTCATGGGCACTGAACATCTCCGGTTCCTTCGGACACCGTTGGTATGTCCCGTCCGCCTGAAGAATCCAGCTTTGGGCGGTATCCTTGAAGTTGGCCACCATGATCTGATCCAGAACCTGGCGATGGACGGTGGGATTTTCGATGGGCACCAAGGCTTCGATGCGCCGGTCGATGTTGCGGGGCATCCAGTCTGCCGAGGAAATATAAACCTTGGCTTTTCTGGAGGGAAGTTCATGACCGTTGCCGAAACAGGCGATGCGGGAGTGCTCCAGAAACCGGCCGATAATGGATTTCACCTCGATATTATCGCTGAGCCCGGGCACACCGGGTCTGAGTCCGCAAATTCCCCGGGCCACGATCTTGATCTTGACGCCGGCCTGGGACGCGGCATACAGCGCGTCGATCACCGCCGAGTCGATCAGCGAGTTGACCTTGACCCAAATTTCCGCTGGCCTTCCGGCTTTGGCATGCTCGATCTCGTTTTCGATCTGCTGCCGGAGGAAGGTACGCATGGAAAGGGGGGAGATGACGACTTTTTTCAGGTTCGTGGGCTTGGCGTATCCGGTCATGTAGTTGAATATCTGCAATACATCGTCACAAATATCCGGATCACAGGTAAAAAATGAAAGATCCGTGTAAATCTTGGCCGTCACCGGATGGTAGTTGCCCGTCCCCAAATGGGCGTACGAGCGCAGTTTGCCCCCTTCACGGCGCACCACGAGGGAAAGTTTGGCATGGGTTTTATACTCGATGAAGCCGAACACCACCTGGGCACCGGCACGCTCCAGTTTCCTGGCGATGCCGATATTGGCCTCCTCATCGAATCGGGCTTTGAGCTCGACCATGGCGGTGACGGTTTTCCCGGCTTCGGCGGCCTCCATCAGGGCCTGGACAATCGGCGAATCTTCGCTGGTGCGATAAAGGGTTTGCCGGATGGCCACCACGTTTTTGTCCTGGCTGGCCTGGCGCAGAAACTGAACGACGACATCGAAGCTCTCGTATGGATGATGGACGAGAATGTCCTTGGCCTGAATGGCCGCCAGGCAATCGCCGCCGTAATCCCGGATACGTTCCGGAAACCGGGCCCGATACGGTGGGAAAAGCAGTTCCGGCCGGTCCTCGACAACCAGCTCGCCAATGTCCGCCAGTCCGATCATGCCATGAAAGCAGAATACATCGTGCTTGGAAACATCCAGCTGCGCCTGAATGAAATAGAGCAGATCCTCGGAGATGTCGTCATCCACGGTCAGGCGCACCACGCTTCCCCGCCGCCGCCGTTTCAAGGCGCTCTCAAAGGTCCGCACTAAATCCTCGGCCTCTTCATCGATTTCCATCTCGCTGTCGCGAATCACCCGAAAGGTTCCGCTGGAAATCAGCTCGAAAGAAGGAAAAAGCATGTCCAGAAACATCAAGACCACTTTTTCCAAGGCAATGAAACGGATGCCCTCTCCTGGCAAGCGAATAAAACGGTCCAACTGGCTGGGCAGGATAACCAGGGCAACCATGGTTTCATGATCTTCGTCTCCGGCTAGTTCGAGCACCAAACCAAAGCCCAAATTGGGAATAAAAGGAAACGGATGCGCCGGATCCACGGCAATCGGGCTGAGGATGGGAAAAATATTCTGGCGAAACAGGTCGTGGAGCCACAATTGATCCTTGCTGGAGAGATCTTCCGGGCCAACCGGCCGGATATATTCTTGATCCATCTCCTCGAGTAGCAGTTCCAGGCAGCGGTGCTGGTCCGCCGCCAGTTCGTTGACCTTGGTAGCGATGGCCCGCAATTGTTGGGCCGGTGTGAGACGATCGGGGTTGACGCCGCGAACCCGCGAGGCGACCTGCCCTTTCAAACCGGCCACACGCACCATGTAGAATTCATCCAGGTTGCTGGCGGAAATGGAGAGAAAGCGCAGTCGTTCGAGCAGGGGATGGGAAGGGTTCATGGCCTCTTCATACACGCGGCGATTGAATTCGAGCCAGGACAACTCCCGGTTGATAAATCGCCCTGGCTTGTCGCCTGTAACCGTTTTGACGATTGCCGGTTCCGGCCATTGGTCGGTGGAATCACCGGTCAGCGTAGTTAATTTTTCCTTTGCCAAATTGTTCATTATTTCGTTTTCCCGATCAATCAGATCAACCATTCATGAGGAATAGTCCCTGTCCCAAAGCATGTTCCTAACTTTTGTCAACCATCGGTCCTTCAGACACCACTTCTTAGGCGACTTTACCGAAACTTTTGTTGATTAGGGTATAATTGTTAGGAAATTGTTAGCGATCCAAAAAGATTTCCCCAGACTGCTTCACCGTGGTACAGGTTTCGGCTTGCAGCGAGCTAATACCTATTTAAAAACAGCAATCGTCGGTTGGCAGGTTTGGTGTTTAGTTCTAAATTCGGCCGTCAGTTGCGTGGCAGCCACACCTGCACATTCATCCCCGTCGGATGAAGTCCATCATTACCGCGAAGTCAAGGGCGATGCCATCAAAGCGGTGGAGTGGCGACTTCACAAAGGCGATGGCTATACGCTCACCACCACTTCATCCGCAGAAACCCATGTCACCATCACCGGCACAGACTACAGCACTCGCCGCTGGCACATGGTCACAAAAGATGGTGAAACCGATTTGCGGGCATCGCGGGATGCCAACGCTATTGTGATATATGGTCACCATCACACGAACGGTGGAGGCAAAGTCTAAAACAGCGACGAACAAAAAACAGGTATTCTTGAAGTTAAACATGCTGAGCCAACCACGATTCATGAGGGGAAACCCAACAGAGTATAATAGGACCAGTCAGCACGTCACAACGGGCTACGCAAATCAAGGCCATTGAAGATTCGGCCTCGATCATCATTTCAGCCAACGGTCCATGTCGTCTCGCTCCCACGCTCTGCGTGGGAGTGCCGTGTTTATCATGCCTGGAAACATGGGTTCCCACGCAGAGCGTGGGAACCAGGTGCCTTCTGGCCGAAACGATGATCAAATCCCTTTTATCAATATTCGCTTCGTAATATCCCAACGAAAACCAACACCTGCTGTATAAAAAAAATCCGTTTCTTCAAGTGCATACTCCTCCACCAGATTGATCCAGCCGGGCCCGCCGTGTTGCTGAAATTTCTCCAGGGCCACCAGCAACAACTTGGAGGCCGCCCGGATCTCCCGGTCCGTTGCGTCGCCATAGTGGGATACGAGCTGCTCGTATAGCCGATCCATTTGTTGAAGCGGATTGGGCGCGTCCTTCTGGGACATCGCCATGGGTTTATCCATATCGGTATCTCCTGTCTAGTGCCCATCCAGAAATGACCAATTTGCCCGATATCGGCGTTGCGCGAAAAATTTAATCCTCGGAATATCAACCATATGCCTGTGGTTAAATTTTTCATGCGCCTTGATCTCGACCAAATTTACCTATTTCCTGATGGGCACTACCTATTTGATTTCAATGAACTTTAATGCAGCTCCAATTAATGCCGCTTGTTCTTTGCTCATTTCACCCAAACTGCCACGCCGCTCTGCCATTCTCCGAAATCGGGTGAAATCTGTCGGCAACGCTTCGGTGTCCACAAGGTAGGCAATTTTTTTGATGATTTCCTTGATATCGTTCGGATATTTAATTCGGCCTTTTATCTTAGCAAAGTATTCTAATTTCAACCGGCCTCTAAGCCTATCAAATTCTAAATCTTTTACTCGGTGCACGGCCAGAATTATATAATCTCCGAGCGATTGCCAGAAAATCTCATCATGATTTTTCCATGTCGGGAGAGAGAATCGCAACAATGCAGGCTGTTTTTTCCCGTTTTGTGCAATATGCTTATAAAGGAATAGGGGGAAATTATTTATATTATTGTTATCAACCTGTTCAAGCATTTCAAATAAAGTCAACCGTTGCTGCTTACGGTAGCGTTTATCGATCTGTTCTAAAACGCTTCCCTGTCCTACACCGGAGTGAACTTTTTCAAGTGCCATCGAAAGTGAGTTTGTCATCGTTCATCTCCTTCTTTACCAGAAGAATAAAAATCTGCACCCATTCGCGCACAGCTGACTTGCATGCAGCAAACGGGCTGTGCTGATGGGTCCTAATCTTACGCTAACATTTGCTTGGCACAATATAAAGAGGAGGTGCAACATGTTGATAACCGACCTGCATTATCCGCTTGCCGGCTTGATGGTTCTTGCCGGGGGCATCGGGTTGATAAAACTATTTGATTTGTTAACTTCTCAGAGTGCTAAGCGGCTGTTTGAAATGCCCAACGCCGGTCAAGGCAGCCGGGAAAAAATATCCTGCACCTGATGAGGATCGCTAACAAATTTCTGATCGTTCACTAATATGCATTTTACATAGCCTCGATACCTTTTTCCCAAAATGCGATGCCGTGCATTGCAACCAAGGATAAGAATAAGAATATGGATAGAATCGGTGAATTGATTCGCATACTGGACGACAAAGCGGTCGTCGAGCGCAGTCGCACCGCCAAGGAAACCCGCACCTGCAAGATTTGCGGCAAGCCGGCAGATCACTTTCGCTCACCCTTCTCTGAACTCGAGTATAGCATATCGTCCATCTGCCAGGCGTGTCAGGATTATTTCTACTTGGAAGGCGGTTCAGGACGGCACAAATCAGCCTGAATGGTGGCAAGATGGGGCCAGTGGCCAACCCGGGATTGACAAATGATCCATTTGATGATCGGTTGCACGAATCAGATGATCCGCATCCAGCGACTGGCGGTCAGACCACCGGCGAATCCGAGCAGTAGGGCGATTAAAATCCTGGCTCCCACATAGCGTCTGGGTTTATGTTTGGTCTTAAGCAACTTCACCGGCTGCTTCTCCACCAATTGATCATTAACGGCATCTACTAAAGCTCTTTTGGCTGTCATGGCATTGTTCCCTCAATTACTTCTTTTACCAAATCCGCGATTTCCGAAGCCGCTTTTGAGGATGGTACAAAATGGATGACCGAGTCACCCGAATTCATGGCATCCACAAAGGCGATCCGCTGGGTAATCTCTGTTTCAAATACCTTCAGGTTGTAATTTTTTAGAGCAACGTTCGCCTCTTGGCCGATACGCGTACCAGCAATTTTGCGATAAGCCAAAAGACGCACAGACAGTTTTGGGTTTCGTATGCGTACACGATTGATCAATGCAATCGTCTCTTTGGTAGACCAGATGTCGAGCGGGCTGGGAGCCACCGGAATGATCGCCAGGTCGGAAAATTTCAGGACCGCCTGAGTCACGCCGGACAGCGCCGGTGGCGTGTCGATGATCAAGTGTCTATATGCTGCGGATAATTTGGATAGCTCCCGTTTTGAGAAGGCGGTGGGATGGTGTTTGACATCGAATCGCGGACGACGGCTGATCGCATGCCATTGCAGGACACTGCCTTGGGGGTCAGTGTCAATCAGGCAAACCATCGGCGACTGGTCACTGAACGCGCCAGCAAGATTAACGGCCAGTGTGGTTTTACCCACCCCTCCTTTTTGGTTGACGATGGCGATAATCATTGTGGGCTCAAAGCAAAAAAAGGTGTCAAACCTGAATATTTTTAACGTATATGATATATATATTGCGTGTCAATTGGAAAAGTATGACAATATATAGTGTTTTAAGTTATGCATAACTTCGTTTATTACCACTGCCGCTGCTTAAACAAATTTCAGATCAGCGACCAGGGGCAAATGATCCGATGCTTTTATCGTCAATGAATTCTTGATAACGGCGCATCGCAGCGGGATGAGGTGATCGGAAACAAAGATATGGTCAATACGAAAAAAGGGAATTTTGGCTGGGAACGTCGGCTTGGAGCCCAATAAGGTATCTGTATTGGTCTGTACATCACGCAAATAGGTCGAAAGCTTGGCATAGGCAAATGACATCGGCCCGGCATTGAGATCACCGCAGAAAATCATGGGTTCTTTGGAAGAGACTTCATAAAAGTAAATCCAGTTCAATATAGCGTTTAGTTGAATCCGCTGTTCCAGGCGATAAACGCTCAAATGGGTATTTACTACAAATAGGGTGCCGCCAGGTATCCTTAATCGAACACCGATGGCACCTCGCCGGCGAATGGCCAGCTTCGGGTAGAGATTAGGCAGCAATATAAAGCCACCTTGCTCGATCGGGAAACGACTGGCAATGGCAAGTCCAAATACATGTCTACCGGTTTTCTCGATTGGAAAAAAAAGGTGGTAAAAACCAAGAGATTCACTGATTGTCCTGGCCTGATTCTCGTTTTTAAAAAAAGGTTTTTCAGCGTCCACTTCCTGTAATGCGACAATGTCAGCATCGATTTCGCGGATGATTTTCACCACTCGATATGGATCTATATTCCGATCATCATTTACGCAACCGCGAATGTTGTAGCTCACTACCCGTAGGCTTTTTAGATCGTTGTCGTTTATTTGTCTTCTCCAAAACATGCTTTTAGCAATGAATTTCTTGACATAATTCCCATGGCAAGTCTACTCTTCTTATCATCCCTACTCTATGTTCATTCGATCATTTCGACAATCAATTATCCGTGGAGCCATAATAATGAAAAAAGAAACCATTAGGTACGAGCCAGTCAATGCGAAGGCAATGAAGTTAAACGACCAGAGACAATGTGCGAAGGCTGGAATGGTAGGGTCTCTGGCTGGTTTATTTTTTACTGGCTTTTTCAGATTTAAAGGATCAAGGTTGTTGCATCCCTGGTTGGGCTGGGCGTTTTTGGGCTTTTCTATCTGGCACCATATGGTGAGCAGGCCTCAAACAAAATAGATGACGCAATAATTCAATCATGAAAGCAGAAAAAGAGGAAGGTAGTCTTTACCCCTTGTGCCCAGCCCTTTCAAGGTAGTACTATGACTTTTTTCTCTCAGCAAGAATCCTTGCGGTTGAGACATGTGGTTTATTTTTCATTGAAATCCGCTTTGGTTGGGGCTTCTTAGGGCCTCGAGGGTGCTTTTGGTACTTTGATAATTTCACATTGCCAGATAGTTTTTTTAGTAACTGAACCAGGTCGCCTGTTGGCATATCCCGAAAAACGACCCACTGCTCAACGTCGATGACGATCATCATCCCTTGGTAGACGCCTTCGATTTCATTGGCCACATAATAGCTCGATACATTCTGATCTATGAAATCAACACCATGCACACTACCCAGGGCGGCTTTTACAACGGACATGCTCATATAGGCGACCAGGGCAACGCAAAAACCGAAAAGAGCGGCGCGAGGATAGCTCAATGTGTTGATTTCAGAGTTTAAATATTCCGCAAGACGCTGAAAGGCGGTTTCGATGGTCCAACGATCCCGATACAACCGCGCGACGGTCTTTGCGTTCGCTATGCTCTTAGACAGATTCGTGATTATGAAAAGTTCGCTATCCCCATCACGGGTTTCACCCTTCAGCTTCACGTGAATCCGCGTGAAGTTGTGCGCTTCGCCGGCTTCATTTCGAACTAGGATGGGTTGCTCATATACGGTTCCGGTTTCAATTTTGCCGATATATTTTTCCTTTCCGATTAACTCGATCGATGGGAAGGTGCAACATCGGATCATACACAACCAATGATTTTCCCGGAAGCGGACCGGTGGCGATGGACCGTAACTCCTTGATTCGGTGATGACTTTTCTCGATACAGTTGCCATCAGGCAATTTGATTCGTTTGCCAGGTAAAGGGGAGGCCTGTTTCCCCAACAACTTTTGAATAATTGGTTCCACTTGCTCGGCGGCATATCGGACCAACGCTGCCGATGTGCTGGTTTCCATAGTTCAATTAGTTAAAGTGGTCCTGACAGTACTACCTTGAAAGGGCTGCCCCTTGTACCTTGGCCCTGTCGCCCTATGGCGTCTGAAACATTGGGGTTAAGTGTCTATCTTTTTATCGCGGTAGACGAAGCTTTTGTTCAAGGCTATTCCATATTCTATCTCCGAAAATCCAGGGCAACAATTTCTCAAATCTTTCATCAGACACTTCCAGGCTGCCGTCCACCCTATTTGTTTAATTTCCGGGGGTGAACCGGCCTCGTATTTATCAGCAATGTCATAAGCACACGCTTCAAGGTCTTGCTTAGATGGTGATTTTCGGTCATTGAATATTTTCGTTGGTGGCATCATCGATTCTTGGTCTCATTCATTTTTTTGTGATTGTGGCTTTTAAATATTGTTTACATTTTGGATAATTACTGCACCGATATCGAATAAAATTAGGATTTCTCTGGTACACGTGCATCGATCGGTTGCATATTGGACATTTTGGCCTGTCCGGGATCTCATCCCATGACCGATCAACAACATATTGGCGATTGCAAATCAGGCATATTCTTCTCTCTTTACCGTTTCTGGCCTTACCATAGTGGTAAAATGCATCAGAGCCACATTCAGGGCATCTTGTTCTTTTGTTTAACATCAGGCATGCTTTCTGGTAACAATCTCCCATCCCTTCAGTTGTCAGTTCACCGTATCTATTGATGCGTCCGTTGGACGCACATTCGTAAGATGGTTGTCATCCCCCCAATATTTCGTGTAAAGATTGTTTTTTGTTTTCATGTGTCGATGAGGGTTGACCGAGAAACGATGATAATTGAATCTTATGTTAGCATTGTTAGCGTAATGTTAGAAATTTATTAGGATAAATATTATCTCGGAAGAAGCTGTTGCCTAAAAATAGCTAACACCATATTTTAAAAGGAAAAACAATTCTTTTCTAATTATTCATAATTGCAACTCTTTCATCAGTTTTCTATTGATTTACAAGTTCAACATCTCCCCTGAATCCGATATAAGGAAGAAATGTGATGAGTGTGGGCTTGCTAACAAAAAACTCATAAACAATTATTTATTATTACTAGTACAATCAAGGGGCTTTACAGGGAAACCGGTTGACATAGGGCACACGGTCAACATGCCCGAAAGTGTTGGGCCTACGAATAAAGTTTTTCAGGAAAAGATCGATACTGGATAAAAACATCAAGATACTCATAAACAGTTAAAAAGTTCAACGATTCCTCAGGACGGATATTTACAATAGGAGAAACCGATGAAGAGGACATCCGTAGTCATCAGCATCATCGTATTGCTGACAGTGGGTTTGCTCTGGCAAGGCTGTTCTGAAAAGCAGTCTTCGGCGGATGCGTTTGTGATATACGCCGGCTCGGAGATGGCAGGCCTCGAGCCGATGATTACCAAGTGGGCGCACAGGCAGGGTTACAACATAAAAATGCACTACAAGGGATCCATCGACATGATGGGGCTTATGGCTCATGGCGCTCAGGGGCCAGCGGATGCCTACTGGCCGGCGCATACCATATGGTTTATTTTAGGCGATTCGGCCGGCGTCGTAGAAAACAAACGCAGCATTATGGTTTCACCCATCGTTGTCGGTATGAAAACTAGTATCGTCAAACGACTCGGCTGGGAGCAGAAGCAGCCAACCCTGGCAGAGTTCATGGCTGCCGCTAAGGCCGGTAAATTCAAATTTGCCAAGACAAGTTCGACGCAAAGCAACTCAGGCGCCTTGTTTCACCTGGCCGCATGGCATACTTTTGCTGGTCAGCCTGAAACCTGGAGCATGGAACTCGTCAACGATTCAAAAATTCAGTCTATGGTCAAGGAGATGGAAAACTCAGTTGCGGCCACGTCGGGCAGTTCCGGTTGGCTGAGAACAAAGATGCTGGAAGACGCGGGGTTGGATGCAATGGTAAATTATGAAGCCATGGTATCTGAAGCCAACATCGGCTGGACCACAATTAAAAACGGCGAAAAGATCGTTCATCGAGGGCTGATCGAAAAAGGTCGGGAGCCTTTGCGTGTCGTCTATCTCAAGGATGCAACCATGCTGGCTGACCATCCTTTGGGTTTTGTCAACCGGGGATCTGCAGCCAAGATCGAAATTTTCAAGGAACTGCAGGCGTTTTTGCTGGGAACCGAGGCGCAAAAAGAGATGATCCGCCTGGGCCGCCGCACAAAGCTGCTTGGCATGGATTCCTCCTTGGCGGATAAAGAGGCTTTTAATCCGAAGTACGGCTTTGATGTCGATAGGATCATCTCGCCGATCAACCCGCCTCAGGAAGATGTCTTAACTGCAATTCTGGACCTTTATCAGGAGCAGGTGCGCAAGCCGTCGGCAACCTATTGGGTAATCGATGACTCGGGAAGTATGTACAAAAACGGTGGAAAACAGGCTGTTCAGGACGCGATGCGTATTCTTCTGGATCCGACACAGGCACGCCGATTCAAGCTGCAGCCTACCGCCAAGGATATACACGTCGTCATTCCCTTTAACAAGGCTGCGGGGACACCGTTGATGGCGCAAGGCAATGATCCTGATGAACTTGCCGAACTCATGAATCAAATCAAAGGCATTCAAATGGGCGGCGGGACCAACATGTTTGCAGGCGTCATCGCGGCATTGAATATTATTAAACAGGACGAAGCCAAATTGGCCGACCACTTTCCTGCAATTGCAGTGCTTTCCGATGGCAAGTCGGACGGCAGCCTGAGTGACGTCCTCGTTACACGCCAGCGCCTGGATTTGAACTATGTCCCCATTCATACGCTTAGCTTTGGTTCAGGAGCGGACGAGAAACAGCTGCACGAGCTGGCTGCCGCTGGTGGCGGTCGCTATTTCAGTGGGGAAAAAGATGTTGCCCACGCGTTTCGGAAGATGAAAGGCTACAATTAGGGAGACCCTAATGCAGGTAAGCTGGAAGGTAAATACGGCGATTAGCGTCGCGGTGTGCGTCGGTGTATTTTTCGCGGCCGACTGGCTGCTTTCATTCAAGTGGTGGGTCGACCTTGTCATCGGACTGGCATTTGGTGGGATTACGAATATTTTCTTTTTGCAGGATAAAAAAGAGGATCACGAGATCGAAATTTTGCCCGGTCTCTCCAAAGCGGATCTAAATCGGGCCCTCGCCGAAGGCCCTACCTGGCGAGCGAAAATAGACGATATTGCCGGGCGCCTGGGAACAACGCAACCGCTTACGGCGAGTGTCATTGGACAGATCGGGCTGACGGTGGAGGCGATCTATCTTAACTTTAAGCAGGATCCCGGGGACCTCCTGACAAAAGATGGCCGGCGTTTTAGAGAGAGCCACATGCAAAGAGCGTTTAAATACATGGATGGGTATACGCGCATGGCAACGGCGCCGGGCCTTACCGAAAGTGAAAAAGAAAAGCTTACGGAAATGGAGGCAAAAATAGAGGAGATCAACAACAGCTTCACCCGTCTGCTGGAAGCATTCAGGCGTCATGATTTGGACAACCTGGCGATTGAGGGCGAGGCCATGGAAACGATATTTAACCTGGACATTTAAGGAGGGAAAAGGGTGAAAAAAATAATCGGCCTGGTTGTCTCGTTGGTTGTCATCGGCGCCATTGTTGCCGTGCAGTACCTGGGGGACAGCGACTTCCTGAGGGAGGCCCAGAAACCAGCTGACATCGTGGTCAAAGGGTATGTCGGCGGCGAAAAGATGGCCTTTCTTGCCAATCCGAAGGTAATCCAGCTTCTTGACGATAAATACGGCATTACCATCGACGCCCATAAAAAAGGTAGCGTCACCATGGTCAAGAACGCCACCTTGCATACTGGAATCGATTTCCTATGGCCATCCAACTTTGTCTGTGTGGAGTGGTTTACCCAGACCGGCGGGCACTCAAAAGGTGCCGATGTAATTTTTAATAGCCCCATTGTAGTCTATTGCCCGGATAAGGTTGCTGACCATTTGATAAAGCTTGGTGTCGTCGAGTTGATCAATGACGCCTATTACATTGTCGACTTCCCAAAGCTGGTGGCCCTTGCGATTAATGGCACGAAATGGAAAGAGATCGGTCTGCCCGAGATCAATGGATCGGTGAAAATTCTTTCCACCGACCCGCATCACTCCAATTCCGGAAATATCTTCTACGGATTGCTGGCAAACGTACTCAACAACGGCGAGGTTGTTAACCAGGCAACGGTTGAGACGGTCCTTGCCCAGGTGAAATCCTACTATGATCGTATGGGATTTCAGCAGAAGTCCAGCGGTGATGTATTCGACGTCTTCATCTCCAACCGCTATACCAATCCACTCCTGGTCGGTTACGAAAACCAACTGATCGAGTATGCAATAAACAACTCCGATGACTACACAATAAAGTTCCTGAAAGAGAAAGTCCGCACACTCTATCCGCAGCCAACGGTTTGGAGCTCGCACCCCATGATCGCATTAAACGAGAATGGACTTAGGCTCATGGAGGCGCTAAAAGACCCGGAGATCCAGACCATCGCGTGGGAGCAGCACGGTTTCCGCTCGAGTGTCAAGGGGGTACCCAACGACCCGGCCCAGCATCAGGTTTCCGGGCTACCCGAGGATATCACCAGTATTATCCAAATGCCGTCTGCGGGGACGATGGACATGATCCTGTCTGAACTATCCAAATAGATCCGACCAAGATGAATGAAGAAATCAAAATATTTGACAGACCATATACGTTAGTAAAGCCATCCTAAAATTAGGAGAAATATCATGACCGAAAAATTCGACCTGTTGGCGGAACTCAAAGACGACACCAAGCAATCGGCCTTGTCGGAAGCGACCGCAGTCCAGGAGGTGGGTGTTGTGGATGCATCATTTGACGAGGAATACCCGGTGGCCAATCTGCCTATGCTGCGGCCTCAAGCTGATTTGTTGAAATGGTCGGATCTTTCAGAAGAACAGCAGCGTATTGCGGAAAAGATGCCAGCAGAAATCGACTGGAAAGATCGCAACAGCGTACGTTTCTTCGGATATAAGGAAGAAAAATCCATGTCCGAATTTTTGGATACCCTGCTCGAAGGCATCGGCACAAAAGATGCCGATCTCGCCGGAGAGCTTCTAATCGCGTTGAACCAAAACATCGAAAGCCTGCGGCTCCAGAAGTTTCAGGATATCCTGGCCGGAAAGGGTGGGGGCTTCTTGAGTATGTTAAAAAGCAAGGTAGATATGTTGCGCGACCTCATTGCCTTTCTCGTTGATCGACAGCGCGATGTCGTGAAGCAGTTCAACGATATGGAGGTCAAGGTCGAGAGGGAGAAGAGCCAGCTTATCGAAGACAATATCAAGTACGATCGGCTGACGGAGCAGACCAAGGTGTATATCCGCGATATCATGCCTGTTATCGTCGGCGGCCAGATCGCTTTGGTGCAAGGATACGAAGCGCTTCGTGCCCTGCATGCCAACAGCCTGAAAAAGAGGGGGAATTCCTTGCTGGCGAGTGAGGTACGCGACCTATGGAAGACCCTCGAGTCCTTTGACCATCGTCTGGCCAGCCTCCAGATCGCCTTCACCAAACGGGCGGCAACAACCATTCCGAAGATTCGGGCGATTCAGGACGCCATCAATATTGAATTAGACAACCTTATCGACAAAGTTCTGTTTGCCATTCCTGCCCTTAAAGAAGCGATTCTTGACATCATTTCGACGGCCAAGCTCCAGAAACTCCAACTTGACCGTAAGGCAGAGGAGGCATTGTTGGTTAAGGTCGAGGAGATGCGCAACCGCGGGATGAAAGAGGCTATCCTGGAAGCTCAGCGGTCTCAGGGGGACTATGCTGCCAAAATTGGCTGTCTTGTGGCGCTGAAAGACACCTTGATCCAAACATTCGAGGAGGGAAAGCAGATCGTTGCCGAAAACAATCAGAAAAGAAGAGAGGCCATTGGCGTCCTCAAACAGGTCAAGGGCGAAATGGAGACCGCCATGCGGGATGTCGAAATTACTTGAATCGAGAAGACGGTTTAATGGGGAATTGGGTCTATAAGCTTCTGGATGTCGGTCCCGGTAGGGTATTGGTAAATTTTCAGATTGAACTCGCTGGCAATTGCCAATAGGTGGTCGAATATGTCTGCCTGGACACCTTCGTAGTTAACCCAGCTTTTGTCCCGGCAAAACGCGTAAACTTCCAGCGGCAGACCATATTGCGAAGGTGCCAATTGGCGCACCATTAGTGTCATATCCGTATTGATCATAGGATGGTTGCGCAGGTAGGCGGTCACATAGGCACGATAGGTGCCTATGTTTGTTAAACGTCGCGTGTTCGCCATGTCTTGAGCGATTTTCCCCAGGTTTGAATTGTGCTGATCGATCTCCAATTGCTTGCGTTGAATATATTCGGCAATGAAACTTATCTTTGCAAACCGTGCAAGCATTTCGGATGTACAAAACTTAATGGTATCTCGCGAGATACACGTAGAGTTGTATAGATATCGTAAATCGTGTTAATTAGAGAGTCTAATATAAGCACGACAACCACGATAAAAATATCTTATGAAAGGGATCTTAATCAATAGCCGAAATAGATGTTCGATGAGAATATGGATGGAATTCGAGTGATAAATCAAGTATGTTCTGACTATCATACGAAAACCATTTTGTGGGTATTGCCGGCTTTGATCATCGTTTCGGCCAGAAGGCACCTGGTTCCCACGCTCTGCGTGGGAACCCATGTTTCCAGGCATGACAAACACGGCGCTCCCACGCAGAGCGTGGGAGCGAGACGACATGGACCGTTGGCCGAAATGATGATCGAGGCCGTATTGCCCATATCGTTAGCCCTTTAACCTGTGGAGGAATGCCATGTAACTATCCAAAGCAGTTAAAACGTGGATCGATTTCAGCAAGACCTATCTAAAAAAAAGATACTACGATCCTAACTAAGGAAGGGAAAAACCTAATGAGCCCAAATCAACTACCTGAGGAAAGCGAACAGAAACAGAAAGATTTTTATATCAAGCTAAGAGATAGAATCAACGCGTGGTATGATAAAAAGATAGATAAGAAACCGGAATATGCGGACTACATTCTACTGATTCCGGACTTTTTTTATCTCTTGGTCAAGCTCACCTTGGATGAGCGCGTCCCAGCGAGCGACAAAGCTAAATTTGCGGGAACGTTGGCCTACATTTTCAGCCCCATCGATTTCGTACCGGAAGCATTCTTCGGCCCGCTGGGATACATAGACGACTTGGTTCTGACCTGTTACGTGCTCAATCTCTATCTAAATCAGAAGGAGGAAGCAAACCGGCTGGTGGTAAGCGAGTTGTGGCCTGGGGATCAGGATATTTTGATCACGATTCAATCCGTATTGCAAAAAGCAGACAAATGGATCGGCTCCGGTGTCTTGAATAAGTTAAAGGAGGTTTATGAGACCATTTCAAAGAAAATAAAATAACCAATAAACCACCGGCTTTTTGTATAATAATTTTTTGGTTCATTTTTTTGCGTCGCGCCTCACAGATATCTTACAAAACCTTAACACAATTCTAACCGTCGCGGGTTAGTCTGCAGCTGTTGACAATAGGTGATCCGGGTTGTTGAAGTGTAACCGCAGCTAGTCACATGAGGATAAATTGGCTGGATGGTTTGGAGAATGGATCATAAATTAAGGTTTCTTTATGGATAAATGCTATATTCACCACATTCCTGGCAGATTGCGCATCCGAATTCCTACCTTAAGAAACAATCCGCAGGAGATTGAGCGCGTCAGAAACGCATTGGCGGTTGAGGGGACAACGACTTTCAATGCCAACCCGCTGACGGGAAGCGTGATCGTTACCTATGACGTGGCCCGCTTGAGCCACCAGCGGTTGCTTGAAATTTTAAAAACCAACGGCGTGTATTGCGAGAATCGTGTCACGACCATGGATGCGCAATTACGAAAGGCCTCCCACACCGCCGCACGCAAAGCCAGTCGAGCGATGTTTAGTTGGGCCGTCGGGAGGATTCTCGAAGCCAACGGTCTCTCCTTCATCGCGGCCTTTATTTAGGTCCGACAAAACCGCCCTCCCCCACCGGATCAATTCGCCCCCAACCGGTCAACTGTTGGCGACGCTTTCGTCGACGTCGCGTTTGCGGGCAATCCTGTCGATGCGTCCCTCGAAGCCGGTTTTGGTTCCGTTTTGCAGCCCGAAGGACAATGCCTTTTCACACATACCGATGGCCTCATCGTATCGACCGTCCTGCTCCATGGCAATGGCAATCATCCTGAGGGTTTCTATCCTTTCCGGCCTTTCCTGGCCGTTCTTTTCCAATTCCGCCAGCATGTTGGGGATCTCTTCCACATGCTGGTGCGCATACCGGTAAAATGCTTCCTTGGCATCGGTATCGGAACGCTCCCGATAGTACTCGGCGATGATCTGTCCGAGTAAGGCATCGCGAAGGATCGGATCTTGGGTCTTATCCAGCGCGGATATCATATAGTCGACATTTCCCGACATGAGGGCCTGCTGAACCCTTTCTTTTGCCGAGATGCCACCCTGCCGTGCATTGATCCGCCTCTTACGGTTACGCCTGTAATATGTCGATCCTTTTGCATAAAGCAGGAATAACCCGCCGACGGCACCAATCGTAAACCATACCCAGTTCATGATCTCCTCCTGTCTGTTGATTCACCCCAGTATTTTATTGCCTCCGGCTTTGGCAACATTGGGGGTCACGATGGTTACCCTGGTATTGCAAAGTCGGGGCTGTCACAGGATATGGGCGTAGCTGTAGTATGTCGTCAATACGTAGCTTCCCAGCAGCACGACACCGAACGAGCGTTTGAGATTTGGCCCGGAGAATACGATTGCCAGACGAAATGTCACCAAAATAAAAAACATGGCCGGAAAGAGAATCGAAAAAAAATGGGGCGGCGCGGCCAATCCCGGTTGGGTGACGCTGGCGGAGGCACCGGCCACAAATAGCACATTCAAAATATCGGCCCCTATGACGTTGCCGACGGCGAGCTCGCCATGCCCTTTACAGACGGCCGTGATGGCGGTTACCAATTCAGGCAGAGATGTGCCGAAGGCAACGATTGTCGCGCTCACGATTCCCTGGGGGATGGTCAGTCGCAGGGCCGTTACCCGAACCACCGGAATCAGTAGATGGGATGCCGTGACGACCAGTATGATACCGCCCAGCAGCTTGATGATGTTGCCATGGGCAGGAACGCCTGGGGCATGGGATGAACCGTCGTTTTCGACGATGGTATCGGTGTCGTTCCGGGTCCAACGAATGGATATCCACAGGTAGAAAATCAACAACAGGAGGAAAACCACCCCCATGAAACGCGGCAGGATGCCGCCGCTGGTAAAGGTATCGTCTATAGAAAAAAAGGGAATACAGGACAGGATCAACAGGCATCCGGCGGCAAACTGAAACCAACCCTGACGGTTCACGATGCGTTGGTTCAGCGGCAACGGAGACAGCAGGGTGGCGGCACCGAGAATCAATCCCGTATCGCAGATGATTGACCCGACGGCATTGCCCAGGGCAATATCCGGCGCCCCCCGGACTGCCGCCATGACCGATACCGCGGCCTCGGGCAGGGTGGTTCCCAGGCTGACAATGGTCGCGCCGACTAAAATGGTGGGAATGTTCCACCGGGAGGCCAGGGCAATGGCCTCTTCGACCAGCATATCGGCACCTTTGCCCAATACCACCACCAGACCGGCGATCATCCCCAGCAGCGCAACGATCGGCAGGGTGGCAAGGCTTTCCATGGGTAAGTGGATCATGAGCAAACCTCCCGAGGATTCGATTTGAATCGGGGCAGGCTCGTACGCCAAGCCACGGTTTTGGTGTATTTCTTGATTGCCAGGCGGGCTAGCCGCTGGTCGGACACCAGCATATTTACGGAGGGCCGGTCACTATCTACGATCGCTTGAAAACGGTACAATGCTTCCAGGATGATATCCTTGTCCATTTCCCCTCCTTTCCGGTTCTGCCGTTTAGCGCATGGTAAAAATACTCCGTCTAATGTCCGCTATTCGCGTTGGCACGGGTCTCGAACATCTCCGTTCGCTCCCATGGTAAATCGAGATCCTCTCGGCCCACTTGACCGTTGGCGGACAGTTTCTGATAAAATCCACCGCTTTGCTGACTCGGCAGTGTGCGAAGCCTAAACTGCTTGATAATCCCTGCCGGTCGAAAATCGAAATGGCTGCGGAGCCTGTCAGCCAACTGGGAGTCCGATTGCTTGCCCGTTCCGAATGTATTGACCATTAATGACACGGGCTGCGCGGCGCCGGTGGCATAACTCACCATTACCTCGCAGGCATTGGCCAGACCGGCGGCGACGATATTCTTGGCGGCATACCGCGCGGCATAGACACCGATCCGATCGACGCGCAGGGGATCCTTACCGCTGAGGGCCTTGCCGCTGTGACGGGCGTATTCACCATAGGTATCCACGGCACACTTGCGACCGGTCAGCCCGGAGTGATAGACGGGGCCGCCCAGATATGGCCCGTTGGGATTGACATGCACAACCGTGTCGGCATCCGGTGCAATGGGGGCATTTTCAAACACCGGATCGATGACCGCCTCCATCAGATCCGCCTTCATGGTCTTGGCATCCGGTTTACCGATGGTCCGGGTATGCACCTCCAGGGTGATGCTATGAATCCGTTGCGGCTTAGAGCGATCGTATTGCACTCCCACCTGAACCTTGGCATCCGGCATCAGGTAAGGCAGGATGGTTTGTTTTCTGACCTGGGTCAGGCGACGGGTAAGCTTGTTGGCCTTGTATATGGGAAGCGGCATGAGCACCGGGCTCTCGTCGACGGCATAGCCGAAGACGGTCACCTGGTTTTTGGCTTTGATGGCCTCGATCTGTGCGTCGCTGAGGCTGGATGCATCGAATTGGTTTGCCGGATCGATGGTCTCGGCCTGCGGAGAGGTGAGAATACTGCAGGATTTTGGATTGAAGTCGGCCTGGTCATAGCCGATATCCTTGACGACCTTGCGGGCCAGATGGGTAAAATCCACGGTAATGGTGGAAGCGAAATGGGCGGCGATGAAGATGATCGCACCGGATATGGCACATTCACAACGCACGGTCGAGAAGGGTTCCAATGAGAGAAAATGGTCCACCACGGCATCACTGATCTGATCACACATTTTATCCGGGTGGCCCTCGGTCACGGACTCGGAAGTAAAGATGTAACGCTCAGCCATTTGATTCATGATTCATTTCCTGACTGATTTTCTTCTGTTTTGCCGTGGTGGAATCGATTTTAGCCGCCTCGTTGAAGACCAGGGCCGCCAGGGAGGTGCCGGCGATGACGGCCACATCCAACAGGGCCGGTGCCGTGAGACCCAGCGCGGCGCGAAGCGGTGGAAAGACCATGGTCAAGGCCTGCAAGGCCAGTGAGCCGCCCACGGCGACAGTTAAATGAGGATTGGCGGGCAATTCGCGCCGGTGAAACATGCTGGTGTGTTCGGATCGACAACTCAGCGCATGCAACAGCTGCCCGATGGTCAGGCTCTGAAAGGCCAGAGATGTTGCCCCTCGGCCCAACCCGTATCGGGCGACGCCATAACCGTATGCCGCCAATGCACCACCGGTGATGGCTGCCGATTCGCGGGTCATCTTCACGAAATCCTGCCCCGAGAACAAGGGGGCGCCGGCGTCCCGCGGGGGACGGTCCATGACATCGTTTTCCGCCGCTTCCATGGACAGCGCCATGCCCGGAAAAATATCGGAAATGATATTGATCCACATCAGCTGCATGACATTCAAGGGGAACCCGATACCTAACCCCATGGCGGTGGTCATGATCATGATTTCGCTGATGTTGGTCGAGAGAAAAAAGTGAACCGACTTGCGGATATTGCCATGGATGGTGCGACCATCCTCCAGGGCCAGGGCCAGCGTCTCCAGGTTATCCTCTTCCAGGACCACATCGGCCACGTCGCGAGCCACATCGGTCCCGGTTTTGCCCATGGCGATCCCCACATCCGCCGCCTTGAGGGCCGGGCCGTCATTGATCCCATCCCCGGTCATGGCCACGACCACGCCGGCCGACTGCAAGGCCTGGACGATCTTGAGTTTATGGGCCGGACTGACCCGTGAATAGACGTGGGCCTTCTTGGCCAGCGCCATCAGGGTTTCCGGATCCATGGCGGCAAGGTCGGACGAGTCGAGGATATCCAGGGGGGCATCGCCCGACAGCTTCAATTCCTCGGCAACGGCAAGGGCCGTGGTGCTCTGGTCGCCGGTGATCATCACCGTTTCGATTCCCGCACGGTGAAATTCCCCGATCAGAGGACTGACCCCGTCGCGAATCGGATCCATCATTCCCACGAGTCCGAGCCACACCATTGCCGATTCGTTCAATTCCTCCTCGTCGGCAATGGGCCGATAGGCAAACCCGAGTATGCGCAGGGCGCCGGCCGCCATCTTCTCGTTTTCGGATATGATTGCCAGTCGCCGCTCGCCGGTTAAAGGCAGCTCTTGATCGTCGATGGCTTCCCGATCGCACATGGCCAGGACTTCGGGCGGACTGCCTTTAACGCAAAACAAGCGGCCGCCCTCCGGTGCACGGTGCAGGGTGCTCATGTAGAGCCGGTTCTCTGCACGATGATTGATTGTCAACCGACGGAAGTCTTTTCCCACCTTCCGGACATCCATTCCGGCATCGTCGGCCAGCCGAACCAGGGCCGTTTCCGTGGCCGATCCACACAATTTGATCTGACCGGTCTCATCCATGCCGTTGACCTTGATCTCATGGCAGAGCGCACAGGCGGTGAGCAGATGGGACAAGGCGGGATTCAGCAACGGATCGATGGCGTCGCCGTCGTCCAGAAACCGGCCATCGTCCACAGTGTAACAGGTTGGACCCGAGCAGACCCGTTGAACGGTCATTTCGTTGCAGGTGATGGTACCGGTCTTGTCCATGCAAAGCGCCTGGACGGCCCCCAGGGTCTCCACCGCCTGCAGATGACGGATCAGCACCTTGTGCTTGCGCATGCGGGTAATGCCCAGGGCAAAATTAATCGTTGCCGCGGCAGGCAGCCCCTCCGGTACGGCGGCGGCAGCCAGAGAAATGGCCATGCGCATCATCCGCAACACACCATAACCGCGCATCAGACCGATGAAAAAAACGATTCCGCAGACCCCGCCGCACATCAACACCAGCTGATCTCCCATGGTCCCCAACTGGCGTTCGATGGGGGTCTCCGGTGGCCGAGTCTGATTCAACAGAATTTGGATGCGCCCGATCTGGGTTTGTTCGCCGGTGGCCACCGCGACGGCAAGGCCCTGACCGCCGGTAACCAGGGTCCCCATGTAGGCCATATTCGTTCGATCCCCCAGGGCGATTCCGGCTTTGTTCAAGGGCCGGGCGTGTTTGGCGGCCGGCATGTTCTCTCCGGTTAGCATGGATTCGTCGATGCTCAGGTTGGACGCGGCGATGATTCGGGCATCGGCGGCAATGTAGGCGCCGGGTTTTAAAATCAGGATATCCCCGGTGACGACCGCTTCCACCGGCAGGCTGACGATTTGACGATCCCGCAGTACCTCGGCCTGCGGCCGAACCAAGCGCTTGAGGGAATGGATGGTTTTTTCCGCCGCGCTTTCGGTAAAGTAGCCGATTACCGCATTGGCGACCACCACCCCCATGATGACCGCCGCATCGAACACGCCACCGGTTAGCACCGATACACCGGCTGCCGCACCCAACAGATACACGGGCAGGCTGTTCATTTGGTCCATGAAAATGCTCAAGCCGGTCCGTGGTTTTGATTGGGGCAACAGGTTCGGCCCGTCTTGATGGAATCGTCTGTCCGCCTCCTCACGGGTTAGGCCCAGCTTTTCATCGGCGTTCATGGCCTGCAGAACCGCCCGGCGCGGCATTAGATGCCATGGCTCTCCGTCATGATCGTCCTGGGCACTGACGGGCCGACTGGTTTCGACGGTGGGATCGGAGATGGTATTGGCGGTCCGGTCCCGACGGTCACTGCCGAAAGTCGGCCGGTGTGACGACTCGGGGTTTAGATCGGGTGCATACTCACAGACGATATCGTCGATGATCTTCCCGATTGAATGATGGTCGTTCCCCGAATTGTAGGAGACGAGGATGGTGCCAGTAATGCTTGAAGCAGAGACGTCGACGATCTCTAGTCGCCGGGAGAGCCGCTTTTCCAGGTAGGCTTTGATCGGCGGCGTTTTTCTGAGCCCGGCCACGCGGTACCGCGCCCGACCGTCGACGTTTATGTGGATGGGTTGAACGTGGCGCATAACGGCGAAGGCTCCTGAAAAGGCATAAGCGTACTCGCATGGATGCCTTAACTGCACAGATACCAAGCCACCGCTGTCGGTTATGGTAGTCTGAGGGCCAACGGTTCAACGGTTATTGTCTATCTGCACGTAATTCATCCATAATGGTTTTGGAAAACAGGCCAAAGGCATACCAAAGGGCGGTGTACCATGGCGGGCGTCTAAAGTTGCCGATGGCCAGCTCCCACATGCCGAAGGCCAGCAGGCCCAAGAAGATGACGCCGGACAGATCCAGCACCCCATCGGAGATGTTGCGGATGTGGCGATTGGCGCTCCGAATGGGGTGAGTGACCCGCTTGGCCAGCGGGAGGACCGGTTCATCTTCCAGGCGGAGAGAAAAAAGCCGATGACGGTCGGCGGCGGCTGTCAGCGCATTCGCGTCAAGCGGCGGGCCTTGGATCAGCACGCTGCCGGTAAGCGCAGATGCCGTTACCTGCTGTCCCGGCAAGGATGTCGCGAGACATTTCTCGACGTTCTGAAAATAGGCCGGCCTCCCCTTTTGCGAACGAATCTGAAGACGTATTCGACCGGGCAAGTGGCTTCGGGTAATGGCTTCAGGCAACATAGAAAATCCAATCCACCCTGACGTGCATGGGCCGTGCATGGGCCGTCCATGGCATGGACCGCTTTTGGAATGACCGACTAGGCCGCTTTATCCTCGCCCATCTCCGCCTTGGCCTCGGCAGTGATATCTTCCAAGGCTTCCTTGGTTTCGGCGACAGACACCTTGGCCCCTTCATAGGCGAGCAGGGTGCCTTTAATGACCGCCTTGGCCATGGGTTTTAAAATCGCGCCGATGACGGGAAGAACGACGGGGGTGAGCAGGACGATTCCCGCACCCACGGCCAGACTGCCTGGATTCAAGCTTCCGTTAAAAATCTTCATCGGTAACCTCCTTTGATACGTATTTTTATTGGGGGCCCTGAATACCAATGGGCTTTTCGAAACACTGAATTAGCAGGGATAAGCCCGGCAAACAGTGCGGGCTGACATGAACATGAAATGACAGATGGGAGCTTGAGATGGTTGCGCTTTCAGCACGAGAGCAGCGTACTTCAGCGAACAGGCGTTTCAATTATGAATGGAATCTATCACAGCCGGAGGCAGATGACGACAGGCAAAATCATTAATTTACCTATAAAAAATAAAAATTATAGTATAATCAAAATAATGTAAAGTAAAAGTTAGAAATGTGTTAGAATTTGATTAGCAAAAAGTAAGCGGATTATTTACAGATAGTTATGCCCACGGTTGGTGACCACGAACGGCGGATTTAGGATGCGCTGCCCCACCACGCCGGTGGCGCACCCCGGTTGGTTGGGGATGCGCCGGCAAGGTCCGGTCGGACGTTTCTCATTGGGCGGGTAAACGCGGGCTATACGGTAGCTGCGGCCGGCATTTGGTGATCATTGCAGGGTGGCGTGATCAGCTGGGTTGGCGATGCCATGCAACCGATGTCACGGTTTCCACTCAACACTCGCCCATGGAATCCTCGGCGCCCCAATACCTGACATACAGATTGTAGGTGGTTTCTTTGGGCAGGCGGGGTTTGACGACATACCGGTGATAATTGATCAGCTTTTTAAGCTGCCTGGAATAATCCTGGAGTGCCGTGACATTAAAATCGGGCTGTTTTTTCAGGATCAGCCGGTCCGCTTCGGTGGCCTCCTGAACGGCCATGCTGATTACCGTCTGCGAATCCTCATTCTTCAAAGACTCCGTAAACGTTTTGATACTGAAATTACTGGATATCATCGGTACCTCCCTTTAGCGTAAGGCGTGTTGCAGCGTGACAGCAATGGTTTATCCAATGGGAAAGTCAGTCATCGTCGGCGTCTGGTCGGGCGGAGTCGACGGTACTTCTTTGATCGACAATTGTTAGGTTTTTGTTAGGAAAACGATTATCAAAAAGGAGACCCGACCCGAAATCATGGTAACCGATGAGGATTAAGGAAAAATGTTTACTCGCACGAATTAAATAATTTTTGCCAAATGGCCGGCAAATCGATCAGGGAGAGGATAATGCGCGATAGGAACCTGGCGGATGGTCGCATGGCACGTTGGAGATCTTCTTCGTGGGTCTCGTGACTGATGAACCGAACAAGCCTTTTCGTATTGACCTTCTTTTTTAAAGCACCGCATTCGGGCCGGCGTCAACCCTTTTTTTGCCACTATCGGCAGATGCCATCGGCCGGCTTGACAATTTCGGCCATCGACAATAAAATCAGCATATACTTAAAATTACAACGGATCATGGACCCAGACCATGGATCAACGATACACCGCAAAAGTTCCCCTCAAGCTGGCCATCGTCGGCGGTGGTCAGGCCTGCAAATTCTTTCTGAAGCTGATCCGACTAGGCAACCTGCCCTACCTCGACATCGATATCATCGGCGTCTGCGACATCAATCCCCGGGCCGAGGGCCTGCTCATGGCCAAGCAAATGGGAATCTTCACCACCGATAATTTCAAGGACCTGTTTGCCCTGGAGGACCTGGACGGCATCGTGGAGTTGACCAACAATCGGGATGTGCTGGTCGAGTTGGTTCGTCAGCGACCCGCACGCATCGGTATCATCGAGCACAATATCGGCCGGTTGCTCAGGGACCTGTTTACGGTCGATCAAAAGCTCAGGTCCGCAGAGCAACAGATCGTTTTCGAAAAAGCCGTGCGTGACTTTCTCATTCAACAGAATCAACAGTGTATCGTGGTGATCAACACGGATTTCACCATCGATGCGGTCAACGATGCGTATCTGTCCACCGTGGGCAAGACACGCGACGACGTCATCGGCGCCCATTGCTACCAGGTCATTCATGGCTTGGCCAGCCCCTGCACCGCCCTGCCCAACGGCATCCTCTGCCCCATGGTGGAGACCCTGCGCACCGGCCGTCCGACCAAGGGCCTGCATTCGATGACCCTGGGCGCCCAAGCGCCATCGACCATGCATGATATCGTGACTTTTCCGGTCAGAAACGCCAAAGGCGAGATCATTCGGGTCATCGAAATCTGGATGGATATCGGACGTGAAATCGCATCGCGCTGGGAAAAACGCGAACAGGAACTCAAATCGGATCTGAACAAGCTCATTCAAGAAGATCGCTTGATCTCCCTGGGCAAGCTGGTTGCCAGTTGCGTGCATGAGATCAATAATCCCATCCAGGGGTTGCTGACCTTCGCCCACCTGATGAAGGAAATGCTGGCCGAGGACAGCCTGGCGGCATCGGAAATCGTCCGACTGCGCGAATTCACGGGAACCATGGCCGATGAGTTGGAGCGTTGCGGCAAGATCATCAGTGGCCTGCTCTCTTTCTCGAGGGAAACCCCCGACGCCTTCAAGACTATTGACCTCAATGGCGTCATCGACTCGGTGACCGACCTGGTCCGCCATCGCATGGAATTGCAGGATATCTATTTTAAAATGAAACGCAGTCCCGTTCCGCTTTACGTCCATGGCGACAGAAACCGGCTGCAGCAGTGTTTTCTCAACCTGCTCTTCAATGCCATCGAAGCCATGGGCCCCGGCGGGCAGCTTGAAATCACGTCCACCCTCAATGACGACAGCCCCACGGCCGAGGTTCGGATCCAGGATACCGGCCATGGCATCTCCCGCAACCACTTGACTCACATTTACGATCCCTTCTTCACCACCAAACCCATGGGAGAAGGCACCGGCATGGGCCTGTCCATCGTTTACGGGGTGGTCAAAAACCACCAGGGAGAGATCACGGTTCACAGCGAAGTCGACGTGGGCACCACGTTCATCGTCCAGTTCCCGCTCTCCGCCTCACCCGATGGAGAAGAAAGAAAATAAGTTCAACACGCATCGGCATGCAGATTTTAATGAACCGTTACGACACAGCCTTAAGGCTTTTAGCAATGACGGTCAGAAGTCAGGAGACAGAAGACAGAAGACAGAAGATAGAAGACAGAAGACAGAGAGACGTTGATGTCGCTTCGCTCCGTCGATGAGATAAAATGGATCGAGCCGAAGGCGAAGGCCTGATTCTGGATTCTGACGCCTGTATTCTCGTGACCATTTTACGATGAGCCAAACCCCTTAAACCATGGGGACATACGGGGGCAACCATGCACATCATGATCGTCGACGATGAACGAATCATCCGTGATTCCTTTTATTACTGGTTCGAAAAAAGCGGCCATAAGGTAGCCACGGCCGCTTCGGGCAGCGAGGCACTGGAACGGCTGGGGCAAACCCCTTTTGATCTGCTTTTCGTGGACATCAAGATGCCCGGCATGGATGGCATCGAACTGTTGACCCGGGTCAAGGAGAACTACCCGGAAACCCTGGTGATCATCATCACGGCCTATGGATCCATCGAATCGGCGGTCGAGGCCATGAAAATCGGGGCCACGGATTACCTGCTCAAGCCGTTCAAACCCGACCAACTGACCCTGGTCATGGAAAAGGCCGTCCAGCAACAAAAACGCCAGCGTGAATATGACTATTTGAAGGGCCGATTGGAAAAGATTACGCGCTTCGACAATATCATCGGCCAGAGTGCGGCCATGACCGCCATTTATGAAATCATCTCCGAGGTAGCTGGCACCGATGCCTCGGTTCTACTGGCCGGCGAGACCGGTACGGGCAAGGAATTGGTCGCCAAGGCGATTCACGCCAAAAGCCGGCGCGCCAATCTCCCGTTCATCGCCATCAACTGCGGCGCCATTCCCGACACGCTGCTGGAGAGTGAGCTGTTCGGGCATCGCAAGGGCGCCTTTACCGGAGCGGTTCGCGATCGGAAGGGATTTTTCGAGGTCGTCGGAGGGGGAACGCTGTTTTTGGATGAGGTGGGAGAAATCAGTCCCAAGATGCAGGTCGACCTGCTTCGGGTGCTGGAAGAAAAAACCATCACCCGGGTGGGCAGCCGGACACCGCTTGGTGTCGACTTCAGGCTGATCACGGCCACCAGCCGGAACCTGGAATCCCAAATCGATGCCGGGGATTTTCGTGAGGATTTCTACTATCGCATCAATGTCGTCCGCATCGACATACCGCCCTTGCGCAAACGCCGCTCGGACATTGGCCTCCTGACCGAGCATTTCCTGAAGAAGTTCTGCCATGAGACCACCAAGCGCGTGGACCGCATCTCTCCGGCGGCATTGAAAATGCTTGAAGCCCATGACTGGCCGGGCAATGTTCGCGAACTCGAAAACGCCGTTGAACGGGCCGTGGTGCTTTGCCGATCCCGTACCTTGGATGAAACGGATTTCGCCTTTTTGCGCCCGCCGCCATCGAACGCGCTCCCCGGCCCCGCTCTGCGTGAAATGGAAAAATACCATATCCGCAGTGTGTTGGAGCAGAATGGCTGGAATATCACCCGATCGGCTGCGGCCCTGGAAATTAATCGTGTCACCCTGCATAAGAAAATCAAACGCTACGGACTCTCCGCCGACCCCGCAGGCAGGCCCACCGACCATGGCTGAGAATCCGCCATCCCATCCGGCGTCACCCATCGTCGCCGTGCTCCCCTTGGAAGATGCGATGCCGATGGCCGCCAAGGTCATCGCCGCCCACGTATCCGGATACTTGAACCTGGCCGCCGAAATCTTGCCGCCCTTGCCCATTCCTCCACACGCGCTCGACCCGGGACGCCTGCAGGTCAATGCCGGTACCCTCATCCAGAGCATCGAGTCCGTGGCCCCGACCGATTATTACAAAATTATCGCCCTGACCGAGGCGGACTTGTTTATTCCCCTTTTCACCCATGTGTTCGGCGAGGCCCGCCAGAACGGCCGCGTCGCCCTGGTTTCCCTCTATCGACTGCAATCGCCGGCCGATGACAACGCGTCACTCCCCGCCGTCCGGGTCCTGGAACGCGCCGCCAAGATCGCCCTGCACGAACTGGGACATCTTCTCAACCTGCTGCATTGCGACGACGACCGCTGCTTGATGTTTTTCTCCGGCCGAATAGAGACACTGGATCGCACACCTTTCAATTTTTGCCGTTACTGTCGACGGGCGCTGCACCGGGCGCTGGGGTTAATCCCCGCGCAATCATCGTCGTCGTCGAAATCGAACCGCCCGACGCAATAGGGCACGGCGCACCGTGCCCCTACACCCCATTCGAGCATTTTTTGGACAATCATGCCAACGATTATGATCACGATTTAGGAGCGATTTTTTCTTACCGTATGCAAAAATCGGGAAGCCAGCGCATCCCATTCGAGGGTGTCGATGGAGCCGAAAATATCCCTCACCACCGATCCGCCGGTGGCCGCCAAATCCTCATAGGGAGGTCCCATGAGGTGCAGCAATTCACGGTTTTCCTGATCGATCCACTGCACCGCCTCGCGACCGAAAAACAGGCGTTTCAGATTGCGCTTGGGCAGGTCCGGCTCCACGATGAACAGCCAACCGCTACCGTATGGATCTTCATTGACCAGTTGCGGATGTTCCCGCGCCGCATGGTTGACCGCCAACACGGTACCCGTCACCGGCGACAAAACCCCGGCTTGATGGTCCTCGCGCTTGAATGACCACCCCACCCGGTCCTGCTGTACGCCGGCACCCAACGGCGGAAGATCGATGCGATTCAGGTGGCCGAACACACAGGCGGCAAAATCGTCCATGCCGATCCGCACCCGACCGCCATGCTCGAACCGCGCCCAGCCGTGGCCCATGTGGTAGTAATAATCATCGGCGACCTTGTACCCGGCGACCTCGCGGCAGGCCGGTGTTTTCAACTCGGCAGCCAATTCGGTCTCGTCCAGCATCTGGTCGAAGGTGCAGTGATAGCACTCGTAGTTGTTGGAGCAGATCTTGGGGGCCTGGATGCGACCGGTCAATGCGTGGCGACAGGGTCGGTTGGCCCCATCGTAACGCTCGATCAGATAGTCGACCCATTTGGGGGCGACCTTCTGGCTGTCCGCATCCGGATCGACGTTCATGGCCCGTCGGATGGCCTTGTTGAACGGACAGGCGTTGCAGTCGAAGGCGTTGTCGCAGATACGGTAGTTGATCACACCGGCCTTCATCCAAATGCAACGGTCCTCGAGGATGTTGAACCCGACCACGCGCGTCCTGGCGGCACCCTTCCGTCGTTGTCTGTTGTCGATGGCGTTCATGGTGATACCTCCTTGACTTGATGAAATCCCGGACAAATCCGATACAGGCGTTTCCAATTTTATTTAGCAAAGTGCCTGCCATGAATGAAAACCACGCCAAAAAAATAGCTTACCGTCTGTTATTAAAGGAATTAATTGGATACTGGATCGCGTGTGGATCCGACTGAGGGTGTGACCGGCTCATCTGTACCGATTAAATTGGCTACACTGTCTGCCCGTCCCCATGGGAGGAGATCGAAAAATAAACATATTATATCAATGGATTAATTGATTGTTGTCTTTTGCATCATCGCAATCGGCCGATGTAGCCAAAATGACCACCTGATAGGCCCAATCTAGTTTCATCTCGCTCCCATGCTCCGCATGGGAGCGCGCATTTCTGTTCACCTGATCGTGATGAGGGTTCCCAAGCGGAGCTTGGGAACCAGAAAATTTACCTGCGATCGCCCTGGCGGGCCACAAGCTAGTTCGTTGACAGGACTAGCCCGCATGGCGTAACATCGACAGGCTTGGTGCGGATTCCAATCGTCTGTTTTGAACTGAGTTGGAAATCGCTTCCACCCCACATATTGCACCGTTGTAAAGGAAAGCATTAAATGAAAGACGACACCTCGGCAACCGAAGCAACCGATCCGCAATCCCTTCCCGAAGTGGTCATTCCCAAGGAAAACGCCGTTTTCTGGATGGACGACCGAGGCCGCTGGCACAACCGTCACGGGCGCTTCGAGCACAAACGCATCATCAATTATTTCAACCGTTCGATTTGCCATGACGAAAACGGTTATTACATCACCCAAATTCGGGGTCCGATTCGTGAAAAAGTTTATTTTCCGCATGCCGACACACCGCTTTTTGTGTTCCGGATTATCAAGGGCGATCCATTGCAGCTGGAACTCAATACCGGCCAAATCCTTGCCTTGCAGCCGGAGCAATTATTCATCAAGGATGATCAGCTCTATCACCGCCATGGCGAACAGACCATCAAATTTTCCGAACGCACGCTCATGGACATGGCCCCTTACCTCGAAGAATCCCCCACGGGGATGGTCATCCGCGTGGGCGACCAGTCCATTGCGATTCCTGAAATCGAAGCGGATTAAGGCACTCGACTCCCCTTCTCGGCGAATAGTTGATGTTGCAACCACTGCCAAGCAACATCTTTGCAACACATATTCAACCCCGCAACACCTATAAAACTATTATTTTTAGTATCTTAAAAAATAATTCGACATGTTATGCGTTGCACATGTTGCAACGGATAACATAAGGTCCCCTGTGAATATCCGACGGATTCGTGTCTTTTGCGTTCCATAACAGCCGGTTACCACCCACCATCATCCCTGGCACACTCCATGCAGAATTCCCGGGCATTCGTTCTATTCGCCTTTTGCTTACCGTTACAATGGAGGTATCGGTGGGTTCGGAAAATCCAGCCAAAACCATCCTGGTGGTCGACGATGAACCGGACATGAATATTTTCCTGTCCAATCTGCTGACCGCCAACGGGTTCTGCCCCATTTGCGCGGCGACATTGGCCGATGGCCTGCAGATGGCCGTCGATCGGTGCCCGGATCTGGTCATCATCAATGCCATGCTGCCTGGAGAAGCAGGCGTACGGCTCTACCAGAGCCTGCGGACCCACGACCGGTTATGTCATATTCCCGTCGTCATTCTCTCGGCCTTTGACGAAAGCGTGTTTTACCGCTGGCCAGGAACCAAGCGAACGCCCTCGGGCCGCCATATTCCCGAACCCGAGGCTTTCTTGCACAACCCACCCGAAGCGGAAGAACTACTCTCTGTCGTCAATCGGCTTTGCCTGGGAGACAGCTGTTGAAACATCTCATAAGGGGAGTCCATCCATGACCATTAAAATCGGTTTCTACATTTGCCACTGCGGTATCAATATCGCCCACAAGGTACGAGTCACGGAGGTTGCCGACTTCATCCGCGGGCTGAGAAACGTCGTCGTCTCCCGCGACTATAAATTCATGTGCTCCGATCCGGGCCAGGAGATGATCGAAAAGGACATCAAAACCTATGGCCTCAACCGGGTCGTGGTGGCATCCTGTTCACCGCGATTGCACGAAAAGACGTTCCAGGGTGCCTGTCAGCGGGCAGGGCTCAATCCCTATTTGTTTCAGATGGCCTCGGTACGCGAGCAGGTCTCCTGGGTAACCACCGACGAGGACGAGGCCACCCGCAAGGCCAAGACACTGGCGGCCGGGGCCATCAACCGGGTCAACTTCCATCAGATGCTGGACACCCGCACCGTGGATGTCCATCCCGACGTGATGGTGGTGGGAGGCGGCATCGCCGGCATGCAAGCGGCGCTTGACATCGGCAACGCCGGCCATACCGTTTATCTGGTGGAACGGCAGACCACCGTGGGCGGTCACATGCTGCAATTCGACAAGACCTTTCCCACCCTCGACTGCGCCGCCTGCATCGGCACGCCTAAAATGGTCGAGGTGGCTCAGAACCCGAATATCAAATTACTCACCCACAGCGAAGTCACCGACGTGTCCGGGTATATCGGCAACTATCAGGTGACCGTGAAACGAAAGGCCCGCTACGTCAAGGAAGGCGTCTGCACCGGCTGCGGCGAATGTGCCAAGGTGTGTCCGGTGAGCTTGCCATCCGAGTGGGACGAGGGACTGGCCGACCGCAAGGCCATTTACCGGTCGTTTCCCCAGGCCGTGCCGATCACCTTCACCATCGACAAGAAAGATCGCGCCCCCTGCACCACCACCTGCCCGGCGGGTATCAACGTACAGGGATATGTGCAGCTCATCGGCCAGGGCAAATACCGTGAAGCCGTGGATCTGATCCGCAAGCGCCTGCCCCTGCCCGGCGTACTGGGGCGGGTCTGCCCGCACCCGTGTGAATCCCAATGCCGCCGCAAGGATGTGGACACGGCCATCGCCATCCGTGACCTGAAACGCTTTGCCGCCGATCAGGTCGACCTGACCGATCCGGCCTTACCGGACATCGAAAACCGGGAGGAAAAAATTGCCATCATCGGCTCCGGTCCGGCCGGGCTAACCGTGGCCTATTATTTGCGGCTTCAGGGATTCCGGGTCACCATCTTCGAGGCTCTACCCGCCCTGGGCGGCATGCTGCGCGTGGGCATCCCCGACTATCGCCTGCCGCCGGCCGTTCTGGACCGCGAGATCGATTTTCTCCTCTCCCACGGCATTGAATCCCGCCCCGGCATGCGCCTGGGTGAACACTTTACCCTAAACGATCTGACCGAGGAGGGGTTCAAGGCGATCTTCCTGGCCATCGGCGCCCACAAGGCCATGCGCCTGGGACTCCCCGGTGAGGAAACCGCCCACGGCGTGATCGATGCCATGCATTTCTTACGCGAGGTCAACCTGGGTGACCGCCAGCCGCCCGGCAAGCGCATCACCGTGGTGGGGGGCGGCAATGTGGCCATCGATGCCGCCCGGGTGGCCCGGCGTCTGGGTGCGGAAACGGTTACCGTGGTCTACCGCCGCAGCGAACTGGAGATGCCGGCCTATGCCGAGGAAATCCAGGGGGCCAAGGACGAGGGCATCGCCTTCGCCTATCTCACCGCGCCGGTGCGAATCGTAGCCGAGAATGATCGCGTCGTCGGATTCGAGTGCATGCGCACCGAACTGGGACCGCCCGACGATACGGGCCGACGCCGACCGGTGCCCGTGGAAGGCTCGGCCTTCGTCATCGACTGCGATGCGGTGATCCCGGCCATCGGCCAGCAGATTGATGTGGCCTGGGCCGAATCCCAGCCCGAACTCGAACTGACCGCCCGCAACACCATTGTGGTGGACCCGGCCACGATGCAAACTTCCCTGCCCCATGTGTTTGCCGCCGGGGATGCGGTGAGCGGGCCGGCCACGGTCATCGAAGCCGTGGCGGCCGGCCATCGGGCGGTATCCGCCATCCAGCGGTTCCTGGCGGGTGAGGACATGGCGGAAGTCAGCCGCCGCTTGGCCGACGTCCCCAAACCGGGCAGTGATTGGGCACCGATTCCCGAATCGATTGCCAGCCAAGCCCGGGTTAAGCCGTCCCACATCCCCATGGACACGCGCACCACCACGTTCGATGAGGTGGAAACCGCCATGACCGAGGTGGACGCGAAGCAAGAGGCCTCCCGCTGTCTGAACTGCGGCGTGTGCAGCGAATGCATGGCCTGTGTGGCGGCCTGCGAGGCCAAGGCCATCGACCACACCATGACCGACACTGAGGAAATCCTCCCGGTGGGCAGCATCATCCTGGCCACGGGCTACGATCTGTTGGATCCCACACCCATCAAACCGTTGGGTTACGACCGCTTTGCCAACGTGTTTACCAGCCTGGAGTTCGAACGCCTGAGCAATGCCACCGGCCCTACGGGCGGACAAATTCTCATGCGCGATCGAAGCGGGGAATTTACCCAGCCGCCTCAGAGCGTGGCCCTGGTCCACTGCGTCGGCAGCCGCGATGTCAACTATCACCCCTATTGCTCCCGGGTCTGCTGCATGTACGCCCTCAAATACAGCCATCTGGTCAAGGAGAAGGTGGGGCATCACGCCCAGGTATACGATTTTTACATCGACCTGCGTTGTTTCGGCAAAGGCTACGAGGAGTTCTATCGTCGATGTCAGGAGGAAGGCACGATCTTCATCCGCGGCAAGGTGGCCGAAATCACCGATCAGAGTGAATCGGCGAGCGAAGCGGGCAAACTGGTGGCCATCGCCGAGGACACCCTTTTAGGCGAACGCATTCGCGTCCCCGTGGACATGGTGGTGCTATGCAGCGCCATGCAGGCCCGTGAAGATGCCGTGGACGTGGGCCGGGTATTCGGTGTCAACCCGGGTATGGACGGTTTCTTCCTCGAGGAACACCCCAAGTTGGGGCCCCTCAACACGGCCACCGACGGGGTCTTTCTGGCCGGCGCCTGCCAGGGCCCCAAGGACATTCCGGATACCGTGGCCCAGGCCTCGGGCGCGGCGGCCAAGGCCCTCTCCCTGGCCACCCGGGGCGTGGTCGAGGTGCCGTCGGCCATCAGCTGGATCGATCCCGAGATCTGCACGGGATGCCAAATGTGCATCGGCCTGTGCGCCTACACGGCCATCAGTTTTGACGATCGCCGCCAGGTCAGCGTGGTCAACGGCGCCCTGTGCAAGGGCTGTGGCAGTTGCAGCACGGCCTGTCCGTCCAATGCGGCGCAGGTGAAGCATTTTCAGGGCAAGCAGGTGTTCGCCGAACTGGATGGAATAATGGAAGCGCTCTCGGCGGTGGGTTAAGAACCAAATATCAATAACCAATATCAAAATTCCAACCCATGGTTTCGGCCTGATTTTAAAACGAACTGAATAAAAATCGGAGATTGTTATGACATCATTCGAACCCACCATCATCGCCTTTGTCTGCAACTGGTGCACCTACACCGCCGCCGATCTGGCCGGCACCTCGCGCCTGACCTATCCCAAGAATATCCGTTTGATCCGGGTCATGTGCACTGGCATGGTCGATCCCCAATACGTGATCAAGGCCTTTCTGGAAGGTGCCGACGGTGTACTGATCAGCGGCTGTCACCCCGGCGACTGCCACTATATCAACGGTAACTACAAGGCCCGCCGCCGCGTAAAACTGCTCAAGGAAATCCTGCCCCGTTTCGGCATCGACAACCAGCGACTCAAATTGACCTGGATCGGTGCCAGCGATGGTATCCAGTTCGCCCAGATCATGGCCGAGTTGGTCGCGCAAACCCGGGAATTGGGGCCGATGCTGCCGGAGCTGCAGGCGGTTATTTAGTGCCCATCCAGAAATAGGAAAATTCCTGGACGGACACTATTCAGGTATTGATCTGAACTCAATCGGAGGCTTTATGACAGAGGCAATTCTCATTTCAATCGACAATCAGGACTGGTTGGCGGGCGTACGATCCTTTTTAGCCACCCTGGTGGAAGAGACGGGCATCGACGCCCTCCTGGTTCCCGCCCGCCTGACGGTCAAGAACCGCATCATGCCCACCCTGATATCGGACCCGGAGCGGCTGGCCGACGCCGATCCCCTGTCGCCGGCGTTTCCCGTCAACGCGAGCCAGCAATTGGCCAAGCTGACCCGCATGCCGACCGGCGGCCGGTTGGCCGCCGTCCTGCGCCCCTGCGAACTGCGGGCCTTCAATGAACTGGTCAAACTGAAGCAGGGCCGGCGGGACGACCTGATCATCATCGGCATGGATTGCGCCGGCGCCCTCTCCAACGCCGATTGCAGAGCCTTCATCGATGGGCACGAGACATCGGACGCCGCCACCCATGCCTTTTGCCAGGCCGCCTTTGGCAGCGGTTCGGATGCGGAATCCTTACCGCTGACCAGTGCCTGCCGCGCCTGCGAGCATCCCACGCCCGATACGGCCGACATCGCCTTCGAGCTGTTCGGCAGCGATTCGGGCAGCCTGACGGTTCGGGCCCATACCGAGACCGGTCAATCCGTCCTGGCCCAATGCGGCCTGCCACCGGCCGACAAGGCGCCATCGAACCGCAAGACCACCCTCGCCGATCTGAAAAACCGGCGCCAAGAATACCGTGAAGCCATGTTTACCAAGGTCGCCGCAGCCACCGGCAGCATCCCGGACCTGGCTACCTATCTGGCCGACTGCGTCAACTGCTATAACTGCCGCGGGGCCTGTCCGGTATGCTATTGCAACACCTGCGTATTCACCACCGATACCTTTCGACACGAACCATTCCAATATCTGTCATGGGCCCGGCGTAAAGGCGGTGTCAAGATGCCCACGGATACGCTCTTTTTCCACCTGACACGCATGGCGCATATGAGCTGGGCCTGCGTGGGATGCGGCCAGTGCACCAATGCCTGCCCCAACGACATCCCCTTATCCGACCTGTTCACCCATGTGGCCCGGCATACCCAGACGGCCTTCGGCTACGGCGCCGGCCTGGATGTGAGCCAAGAGCCACCCATGAGCGTGTTTCAGGAAGATGAGTATCAGGATGTCGTGGGCATATGAAATTTCAGATCTCAGATTTGAAATTTGAAATCTTAAAAGGGAGTTATCATGGATGAGAAAATCGGCAAGGCCCTGGTGGTGGGTGCCGGAATCAGCGGTATCCGGGCATCGATCGATCTGGCGCAACTGGGCTATCGCGTCACCGTGATCGACCGGGCCGCGCACATGGGTGGCATCCTCAGCCAGTTGGATTACCAGTTTCCCACCAACCGGTGTGGCATGTGCCGCATGCTGCCCATGATGAACCGAGATGCCGGCATCCAGACCTGTCTGCGCAAGGGCCTTTTTCACGAAAATATCGACATCCTGCTGGGTACCAGCCTGGAGGCCGTGGCGGGCGAGCCCGGAAAATTCGAGGTCACCCTGAAACAGGCCGCCGCCCCTGTGGATAAAGACCGATGTATTGGCTGCGGCCGGTGCGCCGAGGTGTGTCCGGTCGCGCTTCCCGATGCCTTCAATGCCGGCCTGACCCGCCGCAAGGCCATTTATCTGCCCGTGCCCCATAACATCCCCAATACCTATACCATCGATCCCGACGCGTGTACCCGTTGTGGCGCCTGCCAGCCCGTTTGTCCCACCGAGGCCATCGATCTGTCGGCCCTGGGTCGTGGCGGTTTCCGAATTCTGGTGGTGGATGATGAATTGATCGTGAGAAGCTCCCTGGAAGCCTGGTTGGGTACGGAAGAGGGATACACGGTCGAAATGGCCGACTCCGGCCCCGCGGCCCTGGAAAAGCTGGCGGCGGCATCGTTTCATCTCATGCTTTTGGATATCAAAATGCCGGGCATGGACGGTGTCGAGGTATTGGAAAAGGCCAAAGCGATCCAGCCGGACCTTCAGGTGCTGATGATGACCGCCTACGCCACCGTGGAAACCGCCGTGGACGCGATGAAAATCGGCGCCATGGACTATTTGATCAAACCGTTCGAGCCGGACGACCTGCTACCCAAGATCTCCGGTGTTTATGCGCATTTTCAAGAATCGACTTACCTCAAACGCGCCGTGGGCGCCATTGTTCTGGCCACCGGCACCACCTGCGTCGACCCCTCGGTGGGCAAAAACCCCATGGGCTATGGTGAGGTCCCCAATGTGGTTACCGGTCTGGAGCTGGAGCGCATGCTCAGCGGCAGCGGGCCGGATAACGGCGCGTTGCTGCGCCCGTCTGACAAGCGTCCGGTAAAAAAGGCCGTCTGGATTCAATGCGTGGGTTCCCGCGACCTGTCATCCGGCGCAGACTATTGCAGCACCATCTGCTGCATGTTCGCCCTCAAAGAGGTGGCCCTGGCCCGCAAGGTTGCGGGTGAGGATTTTGAAGCCACGATCATCTATATGGACCTGCGCACCTTCGGTAAATCCTTCCAGCGCTACCAGCAGGAAATCGAATCGCAAGACGGGGTCCGTTTGGTTCGGGGCCGGGTACATTCCATTGCGCTCACGCCGGGCAGCGAGGACGTCTCCCTGCGTTGGACCGGTGCCGCCGGAGACATCCATGAGGAGATCTTCGACCTGGCGGTCCTCTCCGTGGGCCAGCGCCCCGGCGAGGGAATCGGCGACCTTGCCGATCGACTGGAAATCGAGACCGACGACTTCGGTTTCGTAAGAACCACCGCCTTCTCGGAAACCGTCACGGCCCGACCCGGCATCTTTGCCGGCGGCACCCTCACCGGCCCCACGGACATTGCCGAATCGGTGATCCGCGCCGCGTCGGCGGCCACCAACGCCTCACGGGGGATCCACCGCGCCGGCGGCGGATTGGCGGAAACGACGACGCCCCCGTCAACCGACTACCGGGATGTGTCCCGGGAGGCGCCGCGTGTTTTGGTAATCATTTGCCCCT
Source organism: uncultured Desulfosarcina sp. (assembly GCA_963674765.1). Classification (GTDB taxonomy): domain Bacteria; phylum Desulfobacterota; class Desulfobacteria; order Desulfobacterales; family Desulfosarcinaceae; genus Desulfosarcina. The sequence continues at coordinate 7,516,844 of OY771548.1, forward strand.
GCCAGCACCCGAAGGAAAACGACGCCGCACTCGCCGCCTTGACAAAACGACTGTCCCAGGATCCGGCGGTGGCGCGCGTCACGGTCATGGACACCATCTGCACGGCCGACGGGTGGGCGGCAGTGGAGGAAATCGATACGACGGATGTCAATCGGGTGCTGATCGGCGCTTGCCACACCTTCGCTTATGGACGAAAAGCCAATGCATTGGCAAACGCCTATTTGCTTTCCCCTGCGCTGATCGAGGCCGTGGTGATCGATGACCGTCAGGGCCTGGACGCACCCGCAACCCTGGCCACCCTGATGGCCGGTATCGCCAAATTGAAGCATGTGTCGACGGAAGCGGAATACACCATTCCCAACACCAACCATCTCCTGGTGGTGGGCGGCGGAATCGCCGGCCTGCATGCGGCCCTGGCCGTTGCCGACCATGGGGTTCCGGTGACCCTGGTCGAGGCATCCGAGACGCTGGGCGGCAATCTGGCCTGGCTGCATCAAACCATCGATGGCGAGACGGTGGCACCGTTTCTGGAAGAGACGGTCAAGCGCGTGAACCAGCATCCCGGGATTACGGTGATGACAGGTAGCCGCGTGGTGGGTGCCTTTGGCCAGGCCGGTCATTTCTTCTCATCCATCGAAACGACGGATTCCCCAGCCACGTCCCTCGAGCATGGCGCGGTCATCCTGGCCACCGGCGGCCGTGAGGCGGTCACCGATGCCTACGGTCATGGCACCAGCCCGGCCGTGATCACCCAACGGGAGTTGGAACAACGCATTCACGATAACCAGGTCGACGGCCAGGCCCTGGGCGCGGTGGCCATGATCCTATGCGTGGGATCGCGGGAAGAACCGCGCAACTACTGCAGCCGGGTGTGCTGCCCGACGGCGCTCAAGCAGGCCCTGTGGCTCAAAGCCCATCATCCGGCTCTGCCGATCTACATTTTCTACCGGGACATGATGACCTGCGGGACGACCGAGCGATGGTTCACCGAGGCACGGCGGCAAGGCATCCTGTTCTTCCAATATCGGCCCCAGGAGAAGCCACAGGTAACCCTGACCGAGGATCAGGCGACACCGGTGCGCATCCGGCATCACGATCCGATCCTGGATGCGCCGGTGGAAGTATCTGCCGGCCTTCTCGTCCTGGCCACCGGCATCGACGCCCAATTGCCGGAGGAATTGGCCATGGCCTATGGCGCCGATCGCGACCGGGACGGATTTTTCCAGGAAGCGGATTCCAAATGGCGGCCGGTGGAAGCCATGCAGGCCGGGGTGTTCGCCTGTGGCATCGCCCTGTCGCCACGGTCCATCGCCGAATCCATCGCCACCGCCGAAGCCGCCGCCGGACGCGCGTTGGCCGTATTGAACGCTGGCCGTCGGGCCGTTGCCCGTACCACGGCCAGGGTCCGCCACAGCCTGTGCACCCAATGTCTGCGGTGTGTCGAGACCTGCCCTTACGGCGCCCGGGCCTTGGATGAAACCTTGCAGCAGGTCACGGTCAACCCCAATCTGTGCCAGGGCTGTGGGGATTGCGCAACGGTCTGCCCCAACAAGGCGTCCATCGTGGAAGGATTTTCTCAGCGCAGTCTCTTCGCCACCATCGACGGCGCCGTGGCGGCAATGTAGGGGCACGGCATGCCGTGCCCCGGCTGTAACCATGACAATGTTGCAACGATAGGGATAACCCCATCTATGGGTAAGGGCACGGCGCGCCGTGCCCCCACGGAGGAAAAATGAACGCATCCGATCCACATGAAATTGACGCCCTGAACGCCGTCCGCAAAAAGGTCAGCGCCTGCATTCAATGCGGCACCTGCACCGGATCGTGCCCCAATGCCCTGGAAATGGACCTGACGCCGCGGCATATGTGGCGGTTGGTGATCATGGGTCATCTGGAACGTGTCATGGATAGCCAGACCTTCATTCTCTGTTCGGACTGCTACACCTGCACTCTGCGCTGCCCGCGCGGGCTGCCGCTCACCGAGGCCATGGAGTCGCTCAAGGGCATCGCCTTCGCCCGCCAGGAAAAGCGTCACCGGGGGCCACGACTGTTTTACGAGCAATTCATGCAGACCGTGCGCCGTCACGGTCGCATTCATGAACTGGAATTCATGACACGTTATTTCACGGCCATGAAAAATCCGCTGACCTCCCTGCGTTTCGCCCCCCTGGGGATCAAGCTGATGCGCAAAGGCAAAATCGAGCTGAAAGGCGACAAATCAACCGCCACGCCCCTCGACGCCCTCTTCGACAAGGTGTCGGCCATGGACCAGGCCGCCGCCTCGGCGTCCCACGCAAAGGAGAACCATCCATGAACTACCTCTACTATCCGGGTTGCAGCCTAACGGCCTCGGCCCGCGAGTATGATCTGGCGACCCGAGCCACCATGACCGCATTGGACGTGGGGCTGACCGAAATCGACGGTTGGACCTGCTGTGGGGCCAGTGCCGCCGCCCCCATCAGCCATCTCTTGTCCCTGAGCCTGGGGGCCCGTAATCTGGCCCTGGCCGAAAGCATGAACGAAGACGGCCAAATTCTGGTGCCTTGCAGTGCCTGTTATCTGAACCTCAAGAAAGCTCGGGAAGTGTTGGCCAATGATGCCGACCAACGGGAACGCATCAACGACGCCCTGTCTGCCGTGGATTTGAACGCCAGCGGCCGGGTGCGGGTTCGCCATCTGTTGGATGTACTCGCCGTGGACCTGGGAGCGGCGCGTCTGGCGGGACGCCTTTCCCGATCCCTTTCCGGGTTGATCGTGGCGCCCTATTACGGCTGCCAGTGCCTCAGGCCCTACATCGAATTCGATGACCCGGAACGCCCCGTTACCATGCAGCCACTCATCGAAGCCACCGGCGCGACGGTATTGGACTGGGAAATGGGCGCCCTATGCTGCGGGGCGGCGCTGGTCAGCACCCGACCGGATGACGGCCTAAAACGCGTGACATCCATTCTCAAGGCGGCCCGAGGGGCGGATCTGATCGTCACCGTCTGCCCCATGTGCCAGATGAATCTGGACGCCTGGCAGGCCAAGGCCTCGCAGACGGCCGGTGAGGATCTGTCCATCACCGTCCTCTACCTGCCCCAATTATTGGGACTTTCCATGGGATTGACAGCGGAAGCATTGGGGATCAAGATGAATTTGGCTGTATCAGCCCAATTTAAAGAAAAAATAGCGATATAGCTGTGGTCAGTGTGAAGTGTTAAGTGTTCAACGCGGATTTGTGTGTAGATATTCCTGAACCGTTGGATTTAGAATCTTTGCAACACAGCCTTAAGCTGTTAGCAATTAGCGGTTAGCCGTTAAGATTCCTGGTTTTTCCGAATATAAGCGAACTGCTAATGGCTAAAGGCCAATAGCTGCTCATCGTGCGCTTCCACACAATTCCACGATGAGCCGTTTTAAGTAGGTAGGGGCACGGCGCGCCGTGCCCCTACCGCTGGGAATGGCAGGTATTGAATGGTCAAACTGATCCACAATTTACGCAACCGCCTGGCCGCCAAACTGATCCTGTCGGTGGGCATCGTACTGTTGGTCACCATTGCCACCTGGGCGTTTTTCAACATCCGCTACCAAAAAGAGAAAATGATGAAAAACATGGTGGCCGGCACGGACCGGCTCACCACCACCATCCGCCTGGGCACGCACTACGCCATGATGCTCAATTCCCGGGACGAAATCAACCAGATCATCAACAACATCGGCCGCCAGCCGGAAATCAAGAACATCCGCATCTACAACAAAGCCGGCGAGATCAAATACTCAAACAATCCAACCGAGGTGGAACAGACCACCAACATCAAGGCCGAGGCCTGTCATATCTGCCATCGCACCGATCCGCCGATGACATCGGTACCACTTGAGGAACGGACCCGCATTTTCTCGGCCGTTGCCGGCTACCGGCTGCTGGGCATCATCAGCCCCATCCGCAACGAACCCGGATGCAGCACCGGGGACTGCCACGTCCATCCCGAGGACAAAAAAATTCTGGGCGCCCTGGACGTCGTCATTTCGCTCGAAAACACCGATCGCGAAATCACCATGGAGGAGCGGGGCATTATCGCCATGGCCGGGTTCGTTTTTCTGATCACCTCGGCCATTATCCTGGTTTTCGTGCTGAGATTCGTCAACCAGCCCATCAAACGGCTCATCGACGGCACCCGCCTCATCGCCCGGGGGGATTATACCAGCAAGGTCGAACTGCACCAGACCGACGAACTGGGTCAACTAGCCACGGCCGTCAATCTAATGTCCGATGAAATCGCCAGCAATCAAAAAGAATTGAACAACCAGCGTGACGAATACCAGAATCTTTTCGAGCGCGTCCCATGCCTGATCACCGTGCAGGATCGCAATTATCGGCTGCTGCGCTTCAACCGCGAATTCTCCCAGCGCTTCGCCCCCGAGCCGGGCGATTGGTGCTATCACGCGTATAAAGGCCGGACGGAAAAATGCATCTCCTGTCCGGTGGAAAAAACCTTCGCCGATGGTCTGTCCCACCAGGCCGAGGAAACCGGTGTAGACAAGGACGGATCACCCAAGCATTGGCTGGTACGCACCTCGCCCATCAAGAACAGCGATGGAGACGTCGTGGCCGCCATGGAGATTTCCCTGGACATCACCCAGCGCCGGCAATTGGAAGTGGATCTGCAATCCTCCGAGAAAAAATACCACGCCATTTTCAGCAATATTCCCAACCCGGTGTTCGTGCTGGACATGGAGACCCTCCAAATCGTGGACTGCAATCAGAGTGTCGTGCCCGTTTACGGATTTACCGTGGAGGAAATGACCGGACGCTCGTTCATGTCCCTGTTCCACCCCGACGAGCAGGATCATTATGCCTTCAAGGTGGCCACGTGTTCGGTAATCAACCAGGCCCGTCATCTGGATCGCGAAGGCAAGGGGCTGTTCGTCAACATCCGTATTTCACCATCCGAATACTCGGGCCAGAAAGTGCTGCTCGTTACCACCAGCGATATCACCAAGCGCCTGGAGGCCGAGCAACAACTCATCCAGGCCAGCAAAATGGCCACCCTCGGAGAAATGGCCACCGGCGTGGCCCACGAGCTGAACCAACCGTTGTCGGTCATCAAGACGGTGAGCAGTTTTTTCATGAAAAAACTCGGCGCCCGGGAGTCCATCGCCGAGGATATTCTCTCCACCATGCTGACCAAAGTGGACAGCAACGTGGACCGGGCGACCCGGATCATCAACCACATGCGCCAATTTGCCCGTAAATCGGACATGGAAATGGTCACGGTACAGCTCAACGACGTTCTCAAAAGCGCCTTCGAGATTTTCAGCCAGCAGCTCAAGGTCAGAGGCATCCAGGTCGTATGGGAAGTCGACGAGCAGCTGCCACGCATCCATGGCGACCCCAGCCGCCTGGAACAGGTATTCATCAACCTGTTGCTCAATGCCCGCGATGCCATCGAATCCCATTGGGGAGATCGGCCCGATGCCCAGCCGGACAAGATGATCCGGCTATGGACCGGCACCGAAGGAGAGGCGGTGGTGTGTCGGGTTTGCGACACGGGTACCGGAATTCCGGAAAATATGGTAGAAAAGATTTTTGAACCGTTTTTCACCACCAAGGAGGTGGGCAAGGGGACCGGATTGGGACTCTCCATCAGTTACGGCATCGTCAAGGAGTGCGGCGGCACCATCGACGCCATGCCCAATTGCCCCTACGGCACCTGTTTCGTACTGCGCTTTCCCATGATCGATGAATCGAACGAGAAAAATGTCTCCACAACCGGCGAAACGGAATCCGTCCATGGATAAACCGCCCCAAACAACCATCTTGATCGTCGATGACGAACCAGATATTCGGGAAGTGCTGGGTATCTCATTGATGGATATGGGCTACCGCATCCTGGAAGCCGAGAACGCCACCCAGGCATTCGATGTATTTGTGAAAGAATTTCCCCGGATCGTGATCACCGACATCAAGATGCCCGGTGGAGACGGCATCGAACTGCTCAGGAAAATCAAGCACGAAAATCCGGAAACCGAAGTCATCATGATCACCGGCCATGGCGATATGAACCTGGCCATCCGCAGCCTGAAATACGATGCCACCGATTTTATCACCAAGCCCATCAATGTGGACGCCTTGGAAATCGCCTTGAACCGGGCCTTGGAAAAGATCACCATGCGCAGGCGGCTCCGGGATTACACACGCAGCCTGGAGCAATTGGTACGCGAAAAAACCGAGCTCCAGGACCATCTGGCCTCTCTGGGCCTGATGATCGGCTCCATCTCCCACGGCATGAAGGGCCTGTTGACCAGCCTGGACGGCGGGCTTTACCTGGTATCATCAGGCCTGAGCAAAAATGACATCGCACGGGCCTGCGAAGGATGCACGGCCGCCCGGCAAACCGCCGAACGGATTCGCAAGATGGTTCTCGATATTCTTTACTATGCCAAGGAACGCCAATTGCAGCCGGCCGAAATCGACGCCGCCGGATTCGCCGATACCCTGATCGAATTGATGCGACCCAAAATCGACGCCAACGACATCCGGCTCAACGCCCATATCGACCGCCAGGCCGGCACCATGATGGTGGATGCCGACTACCTGCAAGCCGCGCTGATCAATATCCTGGACAATGCCTTGGATGCCTGTACCAAAGACCAGCCGGCAGCGTCCCACGGCATTGATTTTTCCATGACCGCCGAGGAGGATCAGATTGTATTTACCATTGCCGACGATGGCATCGGCATGGACGACGAGACCCGTGAAAAGATGTTCACCCTCTTTTATTCCACCAAGGAGAGAAAGGGAACGGGATTGGGTCTGTTTATCGCCCATCGCATCGTCAGCCAGCATGGCGGCAGTATTACCGTGAAGAGTAAACGCGGCGAGGGGGCGATCTTCACGGTGACGATTCCCAAAGGGTCGGCCAACGAACCGGATTGATTCTTGCGAACCTCCAATTGCCCAGCGAATCGATTTTGCGCTGCAACATTTTCTCTTGAACACCCCCCACAAGTGCCCCGATGGGGCAGTTCACCGTTTCACGTCCTATCATTGATTGCCGATAAGCCACCGCGTCCCGCAAGCATGGGTAACGGGAAAACCTTGCAAAACATTTAATAAATAATTTTGCATCGCAATCCAATTCTAATCATTTATTTTAACTTATTATATTTTAATAGTATTTTTACATTAAAATACTATAATTCATTATTGCAATGCAACATTTTGATTGACATCCGGATCAGAACGACTATCTTTACCACAGCCAACCCAAGCCAATCATCGAATTCTCAGGGCACGGTTATTAGGGTCGCGTCCCTGTGCTTAATCAAAGCAACCGGAAACAAACAACGGAGGAAAATGAAATGATGGATCACAAAAGCATGGTCAAGCAGATGTTGGATTTCAACAAAGCCGCCTTTGACAGCTCATTCAAGGGAATGGTTATGCTCCAGGAACAGGCCGAGCAAATCGCCAAATCCATGCGGGATCAGGCGACCTGGCTTCCCGAGGAAGGGCAGAAGGCGATTGATGGATGGGTAGCGACCTATAAGAATGATCGTGACAATTTGAAATCGATCATGGACGACAACTTTAAAAAGGTAGCGTCCTACCTTTAGAAGCGTTTCTTAAGCTGAAACAATCCGCGGGCTGGTTGTGGGGGTTCTCCCCCCGCCCCGGAAAAGATGCATTTGATTCATCAATGATCGGTAAACCCCCATGCAACGCAAAAAGGCCGCAATCCGTTAGGATTACGGCCTTTTTATTCAATTGGTGGCGATGCAGGGACTTGAACCCCGGACGCTGCGGATATGAGCCGCATGCTCTAACCAGCTGAGCTACATCGCCATTGCCCTTTGGTTTCCAAAAGAACGGGAGACTATTACCAGCTCAACGGCTGTTAGTCAAGCCGAAAACCAAACCGCTTAATTTAAAGGCGTCGAACCGATCACCTCGATGGTGAATTCCTCCAAATCGTTGGGCAATTCGCGAAAGACCACCATAAAAGGAATCGATTTGCCGGGTTCGATTTTCACGTTGCTGCGATCGTCACCCAAACGATTGGCCAGCCGATCCTGAATCTTATTCCACTCCAAATTGGCCAATTCCAGGTCCGACATCACATTTCCACAATAGATGGTCTCTTCGTGGACCAGGACTTTTCCCGAAGAATAGATTTTGCCCACGATGGTAACCATGCCACGATTTTCATCGTATGTGTTTTTTACCTTTCCGGTAATGACAAACAGTTTGCCGACGTTGGCATTGTCGATGAATCGGCTATTGATATCGGTAGTGGTCATCTTCAAATTGCCCGGATCCTGTACTTTGGGCTTAAAAAAATCAGTGATAAATGGAATTTGAATGGTGCCCGTGATCGATAAATAGTAAGCGCCATACCCCGCCCCACCAAGGACGATGAGAATCAACACCCAAACGAGCGACTTGCTGGTTCCCTTTTTTACCGGTTTCGGTTTGGGTGGCTTGGGAGGAGCGGCCACGGACTCCTCGACAATTTCTTTTTCAGGCACCGGCGGCGCGGCTTGCTCGCCGATGGCGACCGTCTCTTCCAGCCCCTCATCGGCCGCAAGCAGGTCTTCCTGACGCTCATCATCGGACTCGAATTCCAGTTGCATGTCGCCCGGTTCATCGAACGACGGTTCGTTAGACGCTTTTCCAGGGCCATCTTCCTCAAAATCAGACAAGTCGAAATTGAGATCGCCTTCCATGGCCACCGTTTCAGTCGCTTTAACCGCGCTACCGTCTTCGGAAAAACTGTCTTCCGACAAATCGAGCTCCAGTTCCGGCTCCTCGGTGATGTCCTCTTGCGCGTCGGTATCGACATCATCCAACGCCTGCTCGAGTTCGGAGAGATCTAATTCTTCATCGGCCACCAACTGATCATTACCGGATTCAGACATCCATTTTTCCGACTCGAGATCGGCATCGATATCCAAATCCAAATCCTGTTCCGGAACGGTCAATGACTGTCCGCCGGATTTGGGTTCTTCAAGCATTTTCTCGATTTCGGATAGATCCAACTCCCCATCGGCATCGTCATCGCCTATCGGTCCGGTCTGTTCGTTCTCATCGAGTTCTAATTCGAGATCTGCCAGGGTTTCGTCAGCGGCGTCGCCATCGCTCGCTTTATCGGCCGATGGCTTATCCTCCATTTCAAGGACCAACTCGGTCAAGTCATCATCATCCTCGGCGGCTGATGGGACGGTGGTATCGTCATCACGCTCATCGAAAACAGTGTCCAGGCTAGACATATCCAGATCGTCTTCAAACACGCTGGGCGCAGCGGATGCCGGTATCGTGCCATCATCGTCGTCCGCGTCCAGATCCAAATCGAGTGAAAGGTCATCCAAGGTGGTGTCATCCGATTCAGAATCGGTTGCCTCGATGGATAGCGTGTCGTCATCGAGTTCCAAATCCAGCGATAGCTCCAGGTCATCTTCCGCTTCGATGACCGCTTCAGGGGATGCGTCGGCAAGGCCAAGATCATCATCGAGTTCCAAAGAAAAATTATCACCCAAATCACCGGTTTCATCGTCGTCCAAATCGGTAATGAGCATGGTGACACTATCATCGTCATCATCGATTTCAACGGGTAGGTCCAAATCGAGGTCGTCGGCGTCGAGGTCGACGACAACGGTTTGGTCGTCATCCGGTTTTTCATCCGCGGCAAGGTCGAGTCCGTCATCATCCAAATCGGCAAGCAGGGTGGCCGACAAGTCGTCGTCATCATCGGATTCGGAAGCCAGGTCCAACCCCAACGTATCGCCATCCAGGTCGGCAATCATCGTCACACCGTCGTCATCGGTATCATCGGGATTCAGACTCAGATCCCCGAGGTCTTCATCCAGGGCCTGGCTTACGGCGTCATCAACTTCATCGGCAATGTCGTCATCCGACGCTTCCACGACCGTATCCATGGATGCATCGGCCCCATCCTCCTCGGTTTGAACCGCCGGGGGAACGGCGTCAGGTTCGGTTTGCGCGTCCGTTGAATCGTCGATTGGCGCCTGTTCCGGAAAAACGGTAAACACATTGGCGCACACCGAACACCTGACCTTAGAACCAGTTGGTTTGAGCATCTTGTCGTCAAGATTGAAACTGGTGCTACACGCTTTACAGGTGATAATCATGACACCCTCACTAAAGTTTCAAATGGTAAATTCCCGGCAGATTCCTGTATTTCTCCGCATAATCAAGCCCATAACCGACGAGAAAGCCTTTTTCCACGGCGGCACAGGCATAATCAACCTTGATTGCTCTTTTTCGCCGTTCGCTTTTGTCAATCATGGCGCATATCTTGATGCTGTTCGGACCACGGCCCCGTAAGTGGTTAACCAGATGGGCCAGGGTCAGGCCCGTATCGATGATGTCTTCGACCAGCAATACATCCTTGCCGCGCAAATCGACATCGGCATCTTGCTTGATAACGATCTTTTCTGATGATACTGTATCGGCACCATAGCTAGAAGCTTGAATAAAATCGATTTTTATCTTTTCTAGTTTTATCTGGCGGACCAAGTCGGCCAGAAAAACAAACGCCCCCTTGAGGACACCGATCAACACCAGCTCACGCCCCTGGTAGTCGGCGGAAATGGCGTCGGCGACGCTGGCGACACGTCGCTGGATCTCATCTTTTTCGATAACGGGTATAAACTCAGGCATAGTCGGTATCACCTGCCCGTCTTTCAACGGGCGGTCGCTCCATTGATTTGACAAAAAATCAACTGGGGTCATGGAAGTATGAGTATCGTTGAATAGATGCAGCCGCGGAGATTGCGCATCGAAAGGAATTAACGCATCCTAAACCATAGGATTATTTAAACCGGCGCCACGGCCAAAATTTTTTAACCTATGAGCCGGCACCGAACAATCGAAAGCTATCTTAATGAGTAATAGATGTCAATGAATTTAATTTGTTACACACCTGTGTCGGCTAATTTTTCAACCAGTTTCTTCTGTTCACGGGTCAGTTTTTTAGGGATATCGACCGCAACCGTGACATATAGATCCCCTTTTTTGTGACCTTTCATTTCGGGAAGGCCATGCCCAGCCAGGCGCATGCGGGTTTTATGCCGGGTTCCCGGGGGAATTTTCAGGTTCAACGCTTTCCCCCGACCGTGGGGATGGAGACCTCGGTGCCCAACAAAGAATCAGTGAGTCGGATCGTCACCGTCGTGTGAAGATCATACGCTTCGGTGGTAAAAACCGGATCGGCGACGACCTTCGATTGGATGAACAAGTCTCCGGGGGGCCCACCGTAACGGCTCTGCTCTCCCTTGCCGGCCAAACGGAGCTTCTTGCCGGTGATCATGCCCGGCGGAATTTTAACGGTAATATTTTCATTGCGCCCCTGGTGCTGGAAAGTCACGCTTTTGCTGGCGCCACTGGACACCTCATTCAGCGTCAAGGGTAGTTCGTAGACCAAATCCGACCCCTTGACCGGCGCTTGGCGCCGCTGGCGACCGCCGAAAGGACCGCCAAAGGGAGAATCGCCACCAAAAGAAAAACGCATTCCCTGGCCACCGAACCCGAATTCCTTGAGGATATCTCCCAGGTCGGCATTCCTGAAGATGTCCTCTTGGGAATACCGCTGATGAAAATCCGTCGATCCAAAGGTATCGTACTGTTGGCGCTTTTCCTTGTCGCTGAGGACAGCATAGGCTTCACTGATCTTTTTGAACATCTCCTCTGCATTCTTATCGCCTTTGGAATGATCCGGATGATATTTCATGGCCAATTTCCGGTAGGCCTTCTTGATCTCGGCATCCGTGGCGGTTTTGGATATACCCAATATCTGATAATAGTCCTGTTGGGACATGGTTGTTTGGACTCCCCTCTATTAATTGATTTCAACCGCTTGGTCGAATACGTGTTCTTTGCCGATTTGACGATACAAAATAAGGTGTTAGAAATTCGATGTCAAGCCGTTGGACGGCGCTTCAGCCGGGGAATCCGCTGCGTTTCCATACGCGCAAATACACCATCAGAACTGAAATGGCCGCCGGCGTCATGCCGTCGATGCGGCTGGCCTGTCCCAAGGAAGCGGGCCGCACGGTGGTTAGTTTTTCCCTGAGTTCGCTGGACAGACCATGAATGCATGCGTAATCGATATCTTCGGGCAACCTGATCTGCTCCAGGTGCCTGAACCGTTCGATCTCCTGAAGCTGGCGCTGGATATACCCCTCGTATTTGATCTCGATCTCCACCTGGCGTGTGACCACCTCGCGCAGTGGCGGCTCGGCCGGCGCCAGGGATTCAACCGCATGGTAATCCAACTCGGCCCGTTTGAGTAGCTGAGCCAGATGGACCCCGTTATCGATGGGCCGTGTCGCTCGCGCTTCAAGGTAGGCATTGACCATCGGCAGGGGCTTGATCACGGTTTTCTTGACACGCTGAATTTCAGCGGCGATCTGTTGTTTGCGTTCCCGGTTGTCCTTGATCGTATCCCCATCCACCAACCCGAGTTCATGGCCGATTTCGCCGAGCCGCAGGTCGGCGTTGTCTTCCCGCAGCATCAGCCGGTATTCGGCCCGCGAAGTGAACATGCGGTAAGGTTCGCGGGTCCCCTTCGTGACCAGATCATCCACCAGCACGGCCATGTACGCCTGGCTGCGGTCCAGAATAAACGGCGGCCGATGCTGAACAGCACAGGCGGCGTTGATGCCGGCCCACATGCCCTGGGCCGCCGCCTCTTCATACCCGGAGGTGCCGTTGATCTGGCCGGCCAGATAAAGCCCACGCACACGTTTGGTTTCAAGGGTCGAACGCAGCTGTACCGGGTTGATGAAATCATACTCGATGGCATAGGCGGGTCGCATGATCTCGGCCTCCTCCAGCCCGCGAACCGTTCGGACCACGTCGATCTGAACCTCCATGGGCAAGCTGTTGCCCAGGCCCGAGGCATAGACCTCCTGGGTGTCCAGTCCTTCGGGCTCCAGAATGATCTGATGGCGGTCACGATCCGGAAAACGGACAATCTTGTCTTCGAAAGACGGACAGTAGCGCGCCGGTACCCCTTTGATGATTCCGCCGTGCAAGGCCGAAAGATGCAGATTGTTCCGCACCAGCTGGTGGACCGCCTCGCTGGTGTGGCCGATGTAGCTGGGCCGCTGCGGCAGGCGCGCCGACGGCGGTGAAAAGGAAAACGGTCGGCAGGAATCGTCCAGGGCCTGTCGCTCAAACTGGGAAAAATCGATGGTGGTCCGGTCCAGTCGCGGCGGCGTGCCGGTCTTCATCCGCCCCAACGTAAACCCCAGTTCCTTGAGATGGACGGGCAGGTTGGTGGCGGCGAACTCGCCGGCCCGACCGGCCGGGATGGATTTGAAACCGATATGTACCAAGCCGGAAAGAAATGTCCCCGTGGCCAGCACCACGCACGGCGCCTGGAAGCCGAATCCCGTATGGTCCACCACCCCACACACCCGGTCCCCATCGACGATCAGCCGCTCCACCAGGGCCTGTTTGAGGTCCAGATTGGGCTGGGCTTCAACCACCGCTTTCATGGCCGTGTGATAGCGACCTTTGTCATTCTGGGTGCGGGTGGATTGTACCGCGGGTCCTTTTTTCGTGTTCAGGGTCTTGTATTGGATGGCCGTCTGGTCGGCCAGTTTGGCCATTTCACCGCCCAAGGCATCAATTTCCTTGACCAGCTGTCCCTTGGCCATACCGCCGATGGAAGGGCTGCACGGCATGGCGGCGATTTTGTCCAGATCAATGGCCAGCAGCAGTACCCGACAGCCCATGCGGGCCGCGGCCAGGGCCCCCTCGCATCCGGCGTGACCGCCGCCAACCACGATGATATCGTATTTTTTTTGGTAAATTGCCATTAAATGACTTTAAAGGATGAAATCGATTTTAAAATAGATAGAATACCGCCATTGGGCATTTTTCATTGGGCATTTGACATTCATGGAAGCGCTAGTTTTGAAAAAAAAGGCAATCTGGAAATCTATATGTAATTGTCCTGTTCATCCCGATTGTCACTGTTGCTTTCTTCCCGCAGACTATATAGGTATATATTTATCATGGTCAAGCAGACAAAACCCTACCGGGATTTAAATACCTATTTTCGCAGCCGGTTCGGCAGCCGGGTACACAAGGTCACCGTGGATGCCGGCCTCACCTGCCCCAACCGCGACGGCACCCTGTCCACCGGCGGCTGTATCTACTGCAATGCGATGGGATCAGGAACCGGCGCCCATGCCAAGGGACTGTCCATCACCGAACAAATCGAGCGCAGCAAAGACAGAATCGCCCGCCGTTTCAAGACGAATAAGCTGATGGCCTATTTCCAGTCATTTACCAACACGTATGCCCCGGTTGAACGCCTCAAAGCCCTGTACGATGAAGCCTTGGCCGTGGACGGCGTGGTCGGCCTGGCCATCGGCACCCGTCCGGACTGCGTGAAACCCGCCGTGCTGGATCTTTTGGGAAATTATGCCCGCACGCATCTGATCTGGATCGAATACGGTCTGCAAAGCGCCCACGATCAAACCTTGGCCCGGATCAACCGGGGACACGATTTTGCCTGCTTCAAACGAACAGTCGGCGCCACCCGCCATCGCGGCATCAACATCTGTGCCCATGTGATCCTGGGACTGCCCGGTGAATCGCGCGAAGACATGCTAGCCACCGCCGATGCCGTCGCCGGCCTGGGTATCGACGGCGTCAAGCTGCACCTACTCTATGTGGTCCACGGGACGCCATTGGCGGCCTGGTACCGTGAGGGGCGCTACCACTGCTTAGAACAGAAGGAATATGCCGAACGGGTCTGTGAATTCATCGAACGGTTGCCGGATTCGATGATCATCCAGCGGCTGACCGGCGACCCCCATCCCCACGAGCTGATTGCCCCGCAGTGGTCCCTCGACAAAAAAGGAACCATGGAGATGATCGATCGATGCTTTGAGGAAAAGCAAACCTGGCAGGGCAAACACTATGGCGCCGCCGCAGCTGTTATCACCGTATGACCGACCAACCGTGCATGCCGCATGGTAACCGCGTTAATAATTAAATCTCGCGGTTAAGACCGAATGGGTTTTCTGCCCAGAAAGTCCTTCATTTTTCTCTCCTCATTTCTCGCCGCAGATCAATTCCCCGCTTGACTCAGACACAGGCATAAATTAAGCTTTTTATAGTCCACTAACACAAAAGGAGGGTACCGTGAGCGAAAGCATTTACAAGGTTATCCGATTGGTGGGAACCAGTACCACATCGTGGGAAGACGCAGCCAAAAACGCCGTTGAAACGGCGGGCAGCGCCTTGAGAGATCTTCGCATCGCCGAAATATCCAAACTGGATATGCGTGTGGAAAATGGCAAGGTCGTCACGTGCCGGGCACGGGTGGACCAATCCTTTAAGGTCGATTCACAAGCCGGTTTTGAAGGCCTGGGCAAATTAATGGGCACCTACCCTTAGGGGTGTATCTCATCCCAGGATCACACCGATGTCAAGGCGATATGGACGGGCCACGGCAACCGATCGCGCCGAAATTGTTTTTTTCGGTTCGACTGTCCCTCCACGGCCGAAAAGCCGGGGAGTAGCCCGTCCCCCCGTACGCTGTTATTTGGGTTCCGCCTGTTCGAGCAATTCGGCGACATCCATTCCCCAGTGGGATGTATTTTTCACGAAGGTCATGCCCGGATTGATCCGGTAGATTCCGTAAGCATTTCTGATGTCTGTGTTTTTGATACAAGTCCATGAGCCGTCGGGATTCTTTTTGAATTCCGCAGGCGAAACGAATGGTTTGTCCGGCAAATCAATTTTGGCCGTCGATTTATGCATGGCAAAAATCTCCTTTCTCTAATGTTTTAT
Source organism: uncultured Desulfosarcina sp. (assembly GCA_963674765.1). GTDB lineage: Bacteria > Desulfobacterota > Desulfobacteria > Desulfobacterales > Desulfosarcinaceae > Desulfosarcina. The sequence goes on from OY771548.1 coordinate 7,532,658, forward strand.
TTCTATTTTTTTTCAGTAATATGTTAGACAATAGCAGTTGTCAAAATATTTTTTTTTTGGATAGGGTACGAAGTCCGTTCGACCTGGAAAACCAATGGTTTTCATAGAGAAAAAAAACGGCACAAAAAATGGTACCGTGCCCATCCAGAATTAGGGATTCAGGTCACTGGCAGTCAGGAAGTCACCCCGGCTTCCCGAGTCTGGCAGTGGTCCATATGCTTACAGACATAATCGACAAAGCCGACCCCCGCCTCCTGATACACGACGTACGCCGCATCGATGCCGGCTTGTTTCAACTCGCCGACCTCGTCTTCAATCGGACTGGAAAAGTCGATACCGACCACCACGTCACCGTGGCGCCGTCGCATTTCATCATAGGCTGCCGTGCCCAACCCGCCCAATCCGATCACGGCGATGGTGGCATCATCGATGTCCAGTGGGGCTTCGTCGGGCAGACGCTGGCTGCTTTCGAAGCGCTTCAAGCGATCACACCAGCGGGAGTAGAGATCGTGAGCCATGGCGTTGGCCGGCGCGGCAAGGATGAATGTGAACGACAACGCGATCGCCAAGACCACCAGCCATCCCTTGTCCAGCCACCCATGGGCGACGCCGATACTGCCCACAATCAGGCCGAACTCGCTGTAGTTGGCCAGGCTCAGGGACGTCAGCAGGGAGGTGCGCGCGCGCAGCCTGAAGCGGGTAAGGATGCCGAAAAACAGCACCGCCTTGACCGGCATGATCAGTGCCAACACTAGTGCCAGGCCCACCGCGGCGACGGTGGGTGAACCGGAGATGCCGATATTCAGAAAAAATCCGACCAGAAACAGGTCCTTGAACCCCAATAGGGTACCCGCCAGTTCAGGGGCCTTGGGATGGGCGGCCACCAGCATGCCGAAGACCAGGGCTCCCAAATCGCCTTTCAGGCCGATCCATTCGAACCCGGCGTAACCGGCGGCAGGCATCAGGATGCCGAACAGCATCAGCAATTTCAATTCTTCAGGAACAGGCTCACCCGCGCACTCATATATGGATAGAACGGATTCCAGCGAAGCCGCAATATCTCGGCGGCCGGAATCTGGATCACGCCCCGCTCACCGCGCAAAATGGCTTTGCTAAGCATAACGCCAGGGTTTGATAGGGTATTCACAATCCCATAAAGGGGGTCATCCTCTGGAAACGGCAGGGCGATATGCGACAGCGAATGAACATTGTCAGGCCACATGAGGTTCAACGCTTCGGTCCGCGTGGCAGTCGGGCCCGCGTCATAAGAGACTTCGCCACAGCTTGAGCGCCGGCCGGTTTTGCAGAAAAACAACCGCCACCACGATTAAGGATAAAATCGATTTTCCAAGAACCGTATTGCAAAGGCGTCGATGATGCAACAGACAATCTGCTTCGTCGGGCGGTTCCGCTGAGTGAAAAACAACCGATGGACGGCAACGGCTTAGGCCATTGCCTTGTCCCTGCAGACCCTTTTGGGCGGCATGGAGGTGAAACATTTTCGTGAAGATGACCAGAACATCTCAAAATTGAATGGCTGCGGGGATAAATGACAATTTAGGCCCAACGTGTCAACCGGCAAGTGGTTAATCGATAACCTTCTATTTTTATTTTCTATGTATAAATCCACGATAATCCTGTACAAGAGAAACGCCATAACGGCGATTTGAAAACATATACCGGACTCAACATATATAAATTGTTGTTTTTATTTGTTTTAAAGTTTTATCGATATACCGCCGATAATGAATATAATGGATAGCCAACATCATCATATAAACATTTCAACCACGACGTGTTTAGATCCTCCATGGGCTAGGGAAACGGTTCCACATGAAAAGCATCACCGCCAAATTATTGATCTGGTTAGTCTTCTCCATACTTCTGCTGTTATTCTTTCTGCTTTACCATCAATATGCCGTCGTCGACTCCCATTTTCGTACCGTTGTCGAGCGGCAGGCCTCGATGGCCCTTCAATTTGATTTGTCGATCCGAAAATATGCGGCCACCAATATTCGACCATTGATGTATGATTTAGTGGGCCAGGATGAATTTATACCGGCCACCATGTCGACGTCATACATCGCGCGTTCCATTTTTGAAGATGTCCGGAATGAATTTCCAGAATACATCATCAAATTTTCATCGGACAACCCAAGAAATCCGGCGAACAAGGCGGGTCCCGAAGAGCTAAAAATAATCCAGCACTTTAATGAAAACCCGGAGCTGAAGCGCTGGGAAGGTATCGTCACCATAAGCGGTAAGCGGTACATGGGCAAATTCAGGGCCCAACGCATGGAAACGGCTTGTCTGCGATGCCATGGAGATCCGCATGATGCGCCGACCTCGCTGATCGAACGATACGGCGACAAGGCAGGATTTTATCGACCCATAGGTGAAGTGATCGGCATGGATGCGATCGCCATCCCCATTTCAAAGATCACCGAAGGGCTCTGGGTTGAATCGAAAAATACGTTTTTAGTCATCATGGGGGCGCTTTTTCTGTTCTTTTTCAGCACCGCGGTTACCATGCGGGTGTTGATCATCAAACGGATTAAAAAGATCGCCGGTCATTTTCGTCAGATATCGATTCAAAAGGATTATAGCCATATAGAACCCATCCAAATGGGTGGCCGGGATGAAATCAGTCAAATGGCCAAGGGGTTCAATTCACTCACCGGTCAATTGAGTCAGTTCTATGGCACACTGGAAAACGAGGTCGCCCTGCGGACACAGGCCCTTAAGGAAAAAAATGAACAGCTGAAAAAGGAGATTGAGAATCACCGGGAAACCGTTAAGGCGTTAAAGGATAGCGAAGCGCGCTTTAAGGCCCTTCACAATGCTTCTTTTGGTGGTATCGCCATTCACGATAAAGGCATCATTTTGGATTGTAACAAGGGGTTGTCGGAAATGACGGGTTATTCCGTGACCGAGCTGATTGGTATGGATGGCTTGCCATTGTTAATTGCCGAAAAATCAAGGCCCACTGTCATGCGAAAAATTGCTGCCGGCTACGAGAAACCCTATGAGGCAATTGGGTTACGCAAAAATGGCGAAGAGTATCCCATTCGCATAGAAGCCAGAAACATTCCTTACCAAGGGGAAACGGCCAGGACCGTTGAGTTCAGGGACCTCACCGAACATAAAAATATGGAGGAGCGCATCCGGCAGAGCCAAAAAATGGAATCCATTGGTACGTTGGCAGGCGGCATTGCCCATGATTTCAACAATCTGCTTTTTCCCATCGTCGGTTGCACGGAGATGTTGATGGAAGACGTCCCCGAAGATAGCCCGCTGCGAAAGAATCTCAATGCGATTTACAAAGGCGCCATGCGCGCCAAGGAACTGGTGAGTCAAATTCTCGCTTTCTCGCGCCACGAAAGCAATGAAATCAAATTAATGAGAATGCAGCCAGTCATCAAAGAGGCCCTGAAACTAATCCGCTCGACAATCCCGACCTCCATCGAAATAACCCAACAGATCGACCGCGATTGCGGACCGATAAAAGCCGACCCCACGCAAATTCACCAGGTGGTAATGAACCTTGCCACCAACGCCTATCATGCCATGGAGGATACGGGCGGAAAACTGACGGTTGGCCTCAAAGAAGTCAAATTGGACGAAAAAAAGATGATGGGAGCGGATATGGCGCCTGGCGTCTATGCCTGTTTGACCGTGGTCGATACCGGAACGGGTATCGATGAGAAGATTCAAGGAAAAATCTTCGACCCGTATTTTACAACCAAAGAACAGGGCAAGGGGACGGGGATGGGACTTTCCGTCATCCATGGGATTGTGCAAAGTGCCGGCGGCAGTATTCAAATGCATAGCGTGCCTGGCGAGGGAACGGAATTCCATGTCTACATGCCGGTTGTGATCAGTTCTATCGAAGACCAGGAAACCCCAAAAAAAGGTGAACTTCAGCGTGGCACCGAGTGCGTTTTGCTGGTTGATGATGAGGATGCCATTGCCATGATGGAAAAGGAAATGCTGGAACGTTTGGGCTATTCCGTTGTTTCACGAACCAGTAGTGTTGAAGCATTGAAGGCATTTAAGAGAAAACCCGACAAATTTGATCTGGTCATTACCGATATGGCGATGCCGAACATGGCAGGAGATAGACTCGCATCTGAATTAGTGAAAATCCGCCCTGATATTCCCGTATTGCTCTGCACCGGGTTCAGTCAAAAAATACCCGAGGAAAAGATCAATACGCTAGGCATCAAAGGCATTTTAATGAAGCCGATCGTCATGAAAGATCTTTCCGAAAAAATGCGAGAGGTACTGGGCAATCATGAAGGTCTTGAAAGACTTGGCGTTGGTGCAATCGCGAAAAAAGCAGAAGACGGGATCATCGCCATGGGAATGAATTGATGGTTGCGGCAACAATTAGCTTAAACACGATAGAAAATAGCAAACCTGAATCTTGCCAGCCCGTCAGCGTGATGCAACCCTCCGACACGCGCAAGATTCAGGTTTACAGGGAAGTATCGTGTCTATAAATCTTAATCGGATGTGGCGACTGCCATATTTGCCTTTCCCGCCATTTCATTTTTTTTCTGAATCGGGTTGACCAAAATCAGTAGATAAAGACCTACGGCGATGCCCAGACCCCATGCGGGACCATATTTGGCGATGAGCATGCCGACAAACAGCGTGTAGCCCTGGGAAATCGGACTCTTTATCATCCCCATGGCCGTATAGGCGCATGCGAAGCCCGTCAGGATCAGGGTGATTGAAAGGGCAATGGCCAACAGGGGTTTCATGAACGTGACGATCGGGGTAAAGAAAACCAGAATCAACGCCAGCCAATAAAAGTTCATGGTGCCCGTGAAAAAAGAGTCAAGATACTTGCGGCCCTGTTTGAAACGTTCCAAAAGGTAAACATGACCGCCGGTCCAAAGGGGACCATGAAGCGGGATAAAGGGGCCGGCGATTAAAAAGTGACCCGCATTGCGAATAAACAGGGCCAAATGGCTTCTGGAATGGTCGATGTCGAATGTTTCATCGGGTCTCACCTGTTTCGCCTGTTCCAGCAAGGTGCTGCCGACGATCAGATCACCAAACACATAGATGTAAACCATGAGGGCCAGCGGGAACGCCTTGGCATAGAGTCCGAGTTCAGGGAACCCAATCGTAAACGGAGAGACCGACTTGATGTAAGCGCCGATGGCCGGTATTTCAACACCCATTTTAATATCGAAGGATAACTCCCCGAATATCGGCCCCACGATGGCTGCCATCATGAACCCGATCAACATGGCCCAGGATGACAATTGAGCGAGGATTTTATTGTTTTTCTTGATGGAGATGAACCATGTGGAGAACATGAGAATGAAAATCGCAATCCATACAACCGGCAATGTTTTCGGGAGGGTGTCCAAACGACCAAATTCCGTGTTAAAGGCGGAAATGGCCCCTCCCATGATAATGGCCGCCCGCATCTCGACCGGAACAAATTGGAAGAATTTCTTCCCGAGTCCGGTCGTTCCGAAAAAAAGAAATAGCAGGCACACATCGATACAGACCGCCATCATGGCGTGCATGGCGGGAAGGCCCGGATCAAACCCGCCAAGAAACACCAGGACCAAGGGCAATGCGGGTGTCACCCATCCCGGCGCATAGGGTTCGCCAAGCAGTATAACGGGAACGGCCCACAGAAAGATCATTTGGATCAGCGCAATCGCCCATGCCACTTCGAAGGGAAGCGCAAAAAACTTCATGTGCAGGGACGCCGCGACACCTGCGGTTGCCGTGGACAACAACCCGCCTTGGATGATTTCCGGAATTGAAAAGTTAATGTGAACACCTGGAATGCGGGTCGTAAACTTTCCCCATCTTATACCGGGTTGAACGGATCCATCTTCTCTTTTAATTACCATTCATTGCCTCCTCTTTTGATGTTGAATATGACGTCTTCATTTCGTTGACACCGGATCAGATCTTCTATTTCTCAAGCACGGCTTTTGTTTGAGCAAATCCTGTGCCGTTAGGAAAAAACAATGCAACAGTTTGAATTTATTATATTTATAAACCAACTGAATACAGATCGACCAGAAAAAGTGTTACGTTAAGAAACAGAATGGAATTCATTCCAAATAGAAGCATCTATTTTCTTTACGATAAAATACTTTTTAAAATAGCATGTTATGGCGTGTGTTACGAAAATATACGGGTGGTATTGAGGCGGGAAGAGATCATTTGAGATAGACGTTCGGCATACGGCGTTTCACGGTTTGAAGACGGCATGCCGAACATTGTTTTTGCCATGGTGCTTCACTTCATACATCAATGCATCGGCGGTCTGGATGGTTTCATCGACGCTGTTCGGGATGGTGTGGTAGGTTACCATGCCAATACTGAATGTCACCGCCCATTGTTTTTCCTTCATTCTGTCCAGCAGTTGCCGTCTGAGTTTTCGAACCACGGTGTCAGCGGCGGTCTCGGCCGTATTGACCAGCAGGATAACGAATTCATCGCCGCCAAAGCGGGCGATGATATCGATGGCCCGCAAATGGTGCCGGATCGTTTCAACGACCGTGGTCAGCAGTCGATCGCCCGTGTGATGCCCGAACTGATCATTGATCGATTTGAAGTCATCGACATCGATAACCATTACCGAGAAGGGCAGCTTGTATCGCCGGGACCGGTCTATCTCGACGGTGGCCAAATGTTGAAAAGCCCGACGATTGGCAATCCCGGTCAACGGGTCCTGCATGGCCAGTTCTTTCTGAGCCTCCATTATCTTTTTATACCTGTCGATCATGAAGACGATAAAAAGGAACACCGTGAATCGAAAGACTTCATTGACCAGCGGGATATAGGCCCGTGAAAAACGATCCAGCATGCAAAGATCGACAATCAACCATGAGAAGGCGCTCAATGCCGACATGGTGATGCCCCACGGCCTGCCAGCTATCCAGGTAACGGTAACAATCGGTAGTAGATATAAAAATGAAAAAGCGAATTCAGGGCCGGTAATCGCGCGCAGCCATCCGATCAACACGACCAATCCCAAGGCCGCAGTCAGGATTAGCGGCTTACGGTAGGATTGTGCATTTTTTGATGATGCTTGCATGGGCACGATGGGGTCCCCGTATTGGCACCGGTGGCATCAAAACGACGTAAAGGAAATTTCTTCATCGTGATCGCCTCCAGCCTCCTATCGTCGAGCGTGACGGTAATAAAACATTCAAATTGACCAGCGCTGCCGCCCAAGTCAAGAAAAAAAGGCGACTTGTCGGCACCGATGGTGATTCCACGGAAAGCAGGAGGGGGTTGATCGAATGGACTGCTTAATTTGCAGATTGATATTGAAATTTATCGAGATATTCAAACCAGTCATCCGGAATCGCCCCCTTCCCGTAGTATTTTTCCAGAATCATGGCATAGACCCCACTGTCGATAATGGATTTCAACCCCTTCCGGAAATTTTCCCCCAGTTGTTTGCCTTCCGGCTGCTGGCTGTCAATCATGATCGCTATGGGAACGACCGATTCAGGAAAATCAATATGGGCAAACTGATCGACCTCGTCAGGAAAAAGGGAGCGGATCGTCGTCTGGCCGGTCAGTTTGGCAAGTGCGCATAGATCAATGCGCCGGACCTTGGTCATTTTGATCAACAACGATTCAGAGGCCGATTGATAAAGATCGATGCCCTTGGCTTCAAAATAAGAGAGGTCGTCCACCGTACCAATCAGGACACCAAGGGTGTACCCTTTCAGGCTGTGGATGGTTTTGTAATCAATGGTACCAAGATGCGGGCGATAGTAGAAAAAAGCGGTGCGAAACATGGCGATGGGAACGATGGCGGAAAATTGCTGATGGCCCAACCAAAACCTGGGGTTGCCCAGATGATTTCCATGCTTGTAATGCCAGCTGATTCTGCCGACGGGAATATATTTAATGTGGACCTTGACCTTGATTTGTTCGGCTATGGTATGAAGGATTTCCCCACACATTCCGTCTGCAGGCAATCGTTTTGACCAGAAAGGGGGCGTGTCGGTCGAGTCGAAGACAATCTCTGCCTCCCCGCCGTAAACGGATGGAACCTGAAGCCACAAGAGCGAGACAAAAAGGAAGGCGCATGCTACAAACAGACATCCATTAAAGAGCTTCATTTTATTGCCTTCGCGTAAAGGGAATACACAATCCGATTTTCCTGTTTGTGGATGGACGCTATTCAATGGTCGCGGCATTTGAAAACACCACCATTTTATCCCATATCTCATAAGTCAGCGGTGTTCTCGGCCACTGGTTGAACATAAAAACAGTAATTCTTTCCGTTGCGGGATCAACACTGAATTTTGTCATATAGATGCCGGTCCACTCATAGGCCCCAATGGAACCGCTGTCCAGATGCGCCCGGTCGACCTGGATGGCGACGCTCAGGCCGACCTTCCAGCCCTTGCCATGGTCCAGGGACTCCCAGTTATCCCCGATAAAATTGGTGCCCGTCATCAATTCCATGGTATTGGGGCTGAGCATCCGGACACCCTCCAGTTCTCCCTTGTTAAGCAACATCTGCAAAAACCGATAATAGTCATATACCGTGGAAATTAAACCGGCACCTCCGGAAAAAAAGCCGCCGTCGTGTTTGTGAAAGGCTTCATTGGGGTCATAGGAATAATAGTCACCTTCCATGATGAGCCCCTCGTCATAGCGTTCGATGGTTTCCTGTCCCGGCACGACGCTTTTCCATACCGCGGACAGCCGGGCGGACTTGTGCGCCGGCAGGTAGAAATGGGTGTCGTTCATCTTCAACGGCCTGAAAATACGTTCCGTCATAAATTGTTCGAGGGTCATACCGGACACGACTGCTACGATATGACCGAGCACATCGAACGAAAGGCTGTAGAGATACGTTTTCCCCGGATGATCATAAAGCGGCATCGCGGCCAATCGGTTGATATTCTCTTGCATGGTGAAATCATCCGGTTTGAAAATTCCATCCAAGATTCCCGCTTCTTTATAGAGCTTGCTGAGCCATTGGAGCTTTTTATCCTCGGGGTACCAGTTTGCCAGAAACATGTAACTCAATCCTGCGGTATGACACAGGCACTGCTTGATCGTTATCGCTTTCCTGGCCCTGACCAGCCGGATTTCATCGTTTGCATCCATTTCCATGACCATCGGATGTTTGAACGCGGGGATGTATTTACTGATCGGATCGGTCAAAAGAAGCCGTCCCTCTTCATAAAGCATCAGGATAGCCAGGGCCGTCAGCGGTTTGGTCATGGAAGCGATTCTGAAAAGGGTGTTTCTTTTCATGGGTTTGCCGATATCCGCCATGCCGAACGCCTTGAAATAGGCAATCTGGCCATGCCGGGCAACGAGAGCCACCAGGCCGCCGATTTGCTTGTTTTCGACCAGCGGGGAAATAAATTGGTCAATCCTCTCCAGACGTGTGGATGACAAACCGACGTTTTCAGGAATCGTCAAAGAGATGGGGGTGTCACCGGCAACGGTTAAGACCGGACACCAGATCATGAAAAAGACGACCGCCATGGCAGGAATGGTTTTCATTTTTATGTGTGGCTCAACTGAAACCATCAGCGCTGATATCTACGGATGATGTCAGTATACATGCCGGTATTGCCCATGCGCTGGTATCCGTCCTGATAGGCCTTTTAACGGCATCACTCGCGGGATTTTTCGAATTGATAATCACGGAAACCCGGACATCGTCTTCCGTGTAACAGGGCAAAACGATATGCCGGGCCGGCGTGCTGTCGGGAAAATCCTCTGCCTGACCAACCACCGCCAGTCCGTTTTGCTTGTCCAGAAGATGCCGTATCAGCGTCTTCGAGGGATAGATTTCAAAAACGATCTTTTTGTCAACGGATTTCAAGGCTTCTTTGACAATTTGCTTCAGAAGGGGAATCATTGAATCCGTGGAAGTGGATGGCGGCTGATAAATATAGATCACGATCTGATTTTCATGGCCGTCAAAGAAATGGGGGGATAACCGGGGCGCCGTACCCATTGCCGAGGTGTTCATGAGAAAAAAGAATAGGCCAGAACAGATAAAACAGGAAAATCGCAAGCGCGTTACCTTTCCGCCTCTCCCTGCAGACTGTTTTTCAAAAAAGACTCGCCGTCACGATAAATAAGGGTGAGGGTGGCTCACAGAGCATAAACAAAAACAGTATACCAAACAATTCAGTTTTTTTTCAAGGTCAATTCCCAGTCCACAAGGGTTCCCGTATTTAACCCAGGTCTATCGGCATCGATTACGTTTACTTTCACACCGCCATCAGCCATACCGTTTTACCGTTGTGGATAACGTGTAGAGCACCTTTTGCAACATCGCCTTCAATTCGCCCCGCGCCGCCTCTTGCTCTTCGTCATCACCGGATCGCAGGGCGTTGAAAAAGCGTGCGCAAATTTTTCGCGACGATTCGTCCCATTCATACGTGAGTCCGGCTTTGTCCGGCGTTTTTTTATCCGTGTAGGACGTATCGAAATCCCGCCTTCCATGGGCCCAGTTAATGATGTGCGCATAGAAAATCAGCGCCCGGTCAAGGAGAACATATAAAAATTGGATCTGATCGTGGGGGCCGGTCCTTATCTGATGTCCGCCCAGGGGAAGGCCGGCGACCTTTGTTCTGGCCAGCTGCCTGTCTCCGCCTAAGGCCATCCACCCCGCGCCAACCGCACCGGCAATGGCGGAAAAGACACCAAAAGTGATACCGGCGGCCGCCACATCGATGGCCGCACCAACGGCCGCACCGCCGACCCCGGCGGTGATAATCAGCTGCTTCCGGGTCAGCCCCAACACCTGCCAGGTCTTTTTGTCAAACAGCTCTTCGTGCAAAATCGAGTGCACCGGCAACTCGTAATTGAAAATATTGTGTTTGAAAAGCCCGCGTATCCGCTTATGGGCGCTGCGCTCTTTTTTTTCTATGTCCTGACTGTATTTGAGAGCCACGTCCCGGCGCACTTTCTCTTCCGAAGCGTTCGGAGACAAATTGCGGCTCACGGAATGGGTCAGGCAGTCGGCGAGCATGCGGCAAATGATATCCGCCGTGACGGTATTGCGCGCCTCCCAGTCATCTTTAAATGCGTCGATGACGGCTTCCAAAGCCGGTTGCCAATCCTGGTCAATACTCTTTAAGTTCTCCAATAGGGCAATGCGTTCCGCATAAGTGGCTTGATGGGCGTTGAACCGGCGCACGGCATTGAAGTGTTTGCGGAACTCGCCCTTCCACTGTTCCAGGTAGCCCTGTTCCGTCTCCTTGCTATTGATGATTGCCATACGCGGACACCCGGTCATGCGCAGGATCTCCATTTCCGCGAGATCCACCTTGCGCAGGGGACGCGAACCGTCCACCACATAGATAATGCCTGCGCCTTCGATGATCGGTTTGAGCAATTCGCAGTCATCACGAAAATCCGGATTCTTGAGGTGCGCGTCCCGAAACGCCCGGACGATCATCTCGTCCGGACCGGCGTATCCCCGCATCCACTCGAGCGTAGCCTTGGGATTCTGAAATCCTGGCGTATCGATGAACCGGATCAACGCTTTGCCGTCGATGATGACGGGAAAGGTTTGGCATTCGATCGTCTCTCCGGGCGTCGGCGTCACCCTGACGCTGTCATCCTCTGCCAGGGTGGAAACCACGGATGATTTGCCCTCGTTGGGGTGGCCAACAATGGCGAATTCAGGTATACGCTTATCATTCATGTGGTACAAGCCTCTCCAGACGCAAGTACGGGTCTCCGAAGGTTTGCAGTTTTCGTTGCCATGTATGCCAGTCCGCTGCACTGGGTGGAGTAAAGATGGTTTCCTGTCTGGGTCGACCGAGCAGTCCGATTTCGATTTTCGCGCGTTCTCCCATTGCCTCTCTCAAGTCAGATAAAAAGGTGAGAAATTCCCTGATCGGCGGTTGCCAAGCTTCTTGAAGAATAAAAATCCCTTGGATTTGATCAGACCATTCAATATCACCCAGCCGCTGAATGATCTCGCGGTCCGTCGCCATATTCTCACCGAACCTGAAAATCTCGCCGATCTGGGCGGCCAGCGCTTGATGAACATGATTTCGCAGTTCGGCAGTGGGGCATTCGTCATAAATCTCGTCCGGTATCAAGGCCACCAGTTGTCGATCTTGGGTCGTGGCAACGTTGGTTTGCGCTTCCGGCTCCGGAACAGCAAGAGACATATCGGATTCCGGATTGGTGGCCGACGGCGCGCCCCGGGTGCTCACACGGGGGGTCTGGAGGCGTTGGAAAAGCCGGTCAATATCGCTGTGACTGAAATCAATGCGGTTCAGGCACTGGCGGGTGCGAAAAACACCGAAAACAAACAGAAGCATGCGCGGCAACAATCCGTAAAATATCACGGCAAAACATAAAAAGGGCCACCACGCCACGAGATCGCCGGTCGCCAGGTGATAAATCCCATCTTTCAGCACCATATGGCTGCCGTTGACCTGTGCCAGGGTGGGATGCGCCAGATCGGCGGGCAGTAGCCATGTCCACGGCATGGCGATGGTGTGAACCAGAGTGTAGACGGTCTCCGCGCTGAGCTGCAGGGTTGATTGCCACCCGAACGCCAGATCCGTCCCGAGCACCCGTAATAATGTGCCGGTCAGTGCACCGATGTTAAACGCCACACCGAATACCTGGAACAGCCGGAACACCGGCCATAAAAACAGGTTGCCATAAATCTTCCGTTTGCCACGCAACAATCCGATTGTGGCGCTAACGGCATCCTGTTTTGCAGCTGGTAGCCGTTTCAATGCCTTTTGCTTTAATTTCAGGGCAAGCAAGACCGCCAGCCGGCCGGTCAATTTATAGAGAACGGATCGGCCAAATCCACCGGGACGAAACCAATGCACCAAAATCATTAATGTCGTGGTAATCAATACTGCAATCTGAAAAAAGACCAATATTCCCAGGTAAGATGTGATGTTGACCGGCTGTACACCCGAATACCGCAGCAGTGCGGCCGCCGTCCCCCAGCCGGCAATACCGGCCATGATAAAGAAAAGTACCTGAAGCAGAGCGACTATTTCCGAATAGGTCTGTCCGGGAAAGAAAGCGGTGTCAGGATGGTTGGTTTTTTCCATTTCTCGCTTGCGGTCGAGCCATTTTCGGATCACATGGCGCCGCGACGCCGGCGCGGAGGCATCGAGGGCCGGAAGAATGTGGTGAACATAGATATCGCGGTCCTGACCGGGATCGGTCGCGCCCCGGCCATTTTCTCGAAGAAAATATTCCAGGTCAAGGATGTCGGGTATTTGCCAATCGGTTTTCATTCTGGATTGTCTTTTCGGTCAATTTGCAACGTCGGCAATCTGCTGATCAAGGTTCTTGTCCACGCAGAGCAACCAGGATTAATGGTTCCTTCTTCTCTTTGTCCTCACTTTCTTTTCTTTTGTTTTTCCAGATAATCGACGCCTTCCTCGCTAAGGTCCTTGAGCTTGGCCTCGATTGCTGCACACATTGTCTTGAGTACTTTGATACGGGCAAAATATTTACTGTTCGCCTCTATCAGGGTCCATGGGGCATAATGGGTGCTGGTCCGATCCACCATATCTGTAACCGCCAGTTCGTACTGCTCCCATTTTTCTCGATTACGCCAGTCTTCTTCCGTGATTTTGAACCGTTTGAAGCCGGTTTGCTCCCTGGCATGAAATCTTTCCAACTGCTCTTCTTTAGTGATTGTCAACCAGAACTTGACCACCACCATGCGATGGCGGGTGATCTGTGCCTCAAACTCATTGATTTCACTATAGGCCCTCATCCAGTCGGCCTCCGAGCAGAATTGCTCCACCCGCTCTACCAGTACGCGACCATACCAGGACCGGTCAAATAGGGCGACGCGGCCCTTACGGGGCAGATGCCGCCAGAATCTCCAGAGATACGGCTGGTCCCGTTCCTCCTCTGTCGGTGCGGCAATGGGGATAACCTGATACCAGCGCGCATCAAGCGCCCCCGTGATCCGACGGATGGCCCCTCCCTTCCCTGCGGCGTCATTACCCTCGAACACGGCTATGACTGAGGTGTATTTAAACTTTGGGTCCCGGGTCAGCAGGTTCAGTTTTCTCTGATATTTTTTCAACTTTTCCCGGTACGCCACCTTCGTCAGGGATTTCGTCATATCCAACGTCTTCAGCACGTTGACATTATCAATAGACGGCATAAGAGGAGGAGCGAGGGTTTCCGGAGAGAGCTGGGCATCCCTGCTCAATCGTTCCCGAATCGCATTGAGGATCAGCTTGCCGACGGTTAAATTCCGGTAGCGCGTATCCGATCCTTCAATGATCAGCCAGGGCGCTTCAGCGGTTGAGGTTTGACGAATGACCTTTTCATGAACGTCACGAAACGTGTCGTACATCTTGAAACGCTTCCAGTCACGCTTGGTGACCTTCCAACGGGTCAATGGATCTTTCTCAAGCGATCGGAGTCGTTTTTTCTGTTCTTCCCTGGAAAGATGAAACCAGAATTTAATGACCAGTGCACCCTCATCCACCAACATTTTTTCTAATTTTATTGCCCGGTCCAGGCTCTGCACCAGGTCCGCATCCTTTGTTTTGCCATAGGCCCTGTTCAGCATCGGCCACGTGTACCACGACCCCAGAAAAACACCAATTTTACCTTTTGGCGGCAAGGCTCGCCAGAACCGCCACATCAGCGGTCGATCCAGTTCCTCGTCCGTGGGTTCGCCCATGCCGTGGGTTTGAATAAAGCGTGGGTCCATCCACTCGTTCAACAGATTCACGGTGGCCCCGCGCCCTGCACCGTCCAATCCACCGACCAGGATAATCACCTGAAAAGCGGATGATTCGTTCAAATCCAACTGCACATTGAGAAGTTCCTCACGCAGGCCAGGCACTTCTTTTTTGTAATCGGATTTGGGTATCTTATGTCCCAACTCGGCAGATTCAAACATACCGTTGCTCCTTAACGTCGGTTGACGTCCCAACGGGTTACAGCAGTTCGTCAAGCACGTCCCGAATCTTCACGGATAGCGTATGCCGGGAAAAGGGCTTCTGGATAAAATTGACACTTTCTTCCAGGACACCATGCCGGGCACCGTACTCGGCCGCGTAACCGGACATGAACAGATGCTTTACGTCTGGCCGTATGGATCGCAGTCTTCTTTCAAGTGCCCGCCCGTCCATTTCAGGCATGACCATATCGGATAAAAGCAGATGAATCCGGTCCTGGTACTGACTGGCCAGATCGATTGCTTGCTGGGGCGTGTCGGCTGAAATGACATCATAGCCCAGGCTTTCCAGCATCTCTTGCGCCATTTTTAAAATGACCGGCTCGTCTTCGACCAGTAGAATCGTTTCTCTGCCTCGGGGAATGGATCGCCCGGCACCTTTTTCGCTGAGGATGCTTTCTTCAGCTGTTTTGTAAACGGGGAAGTAGATGCTGAAGGTCGACCCTGTGTTCGGTGCGCTGTCAACATCGATAAAGCCACCGTTCTGTTTGACGATTCCATATACCATGGACAAACCCAGCCCGGTCCCCTTGCCTTCACCTTTGGTGGTATAAAAGGGTTCGAACACATTCTGCAAGGTATCTTTATTCATGCCTTCGCCGTCGTCGCTGACAGTCAGCAAGACGAATTCACCGGGTCGAATGTCAAGATGCTCCCGAGTCGCGTCCTTTTCAACAAGCACCCGGGAGGTTTCAATGGTGATATTTCCAACGCCTTGAATGGCGTCTCGTGCATTGACGCAGAGATTGACGAGGATCTGATCGATCTGCGACGGGTCCATTTTTATCGGACAAAGGTTTTTTTCCCGCCGCCAGGTCAGATGGATATCCTCACCGATCAGGCGCTGGATCATCTTCAACAGACCGGTGACGATCCCGTTCAAGTCGATCACCTTTGGGGCGATGGGCTGCTTGCGGGCAAAGGCCAGCAGCTGCTGGGTGATATCGGCGGAACGTTTGGCGGCCTTGATGATTTCCCGCAAGGCGGCATGCATCTGAGAGGGATCCGATAGCTCCAGGGCCAACTCGCCATAGCCAAGAATGACACTGAGCATGTTGTTGAAATCATGGGCCACGCCACCAGCCAGACGGCCGACGGATTCCATTTTCTGGGCATGCATCAACTGCGCCTGAAGCTGTCTTTTCTCCTTTTCCGCCTTTTTCATCTGGTCGATATTGCGAAGAAAAATGACCAGTCTGCCATCCTCTATCGCCAGGTGCTGAACACTGACCTCCACGTCATACAGATGGCCCCGCTTGTGCCGGTGCCGGGTCTCGAAACGGTCGTATCCCTGGCGCAGAACCAATTCAATTTTCGCTGCAACCTCGTCCGGCCCCAGATGGCCTTCCAGTTGCGGAATCTGCATCATGAGCAGTTCGTTTCTGCTATATCCGCTCATTCGACAATAGGCATCGTTGATCTCCAGCAATTTCCCATCCAGATTCGTCAACCAGAATCCATTCGCGGCGGTTTGCAGGATCGCCTTGTATTTCTCCTTTTCCTTCCTTGACGCCTCCTCCTTCCGTTTTCGGTAGGTGATGTCCTGATTGACGCCATAGATTTTCACTGTTTTGCCCTGATCGTCCTTGACGACAAAATAATGGACGGTGATATGGCCAATCGACCCGTCGGCATACAGGATCCGGTGGTCCAGTCGCCGGTGGAAATGTCTGTCTGTTGTCTCGATGCCTTTGCGGACTTCCTCGCCGACCATCTCCATGTCTTCGGGATGAACGAAACGCCGCGCGTATTCCGCCGACGACATGGTATAGCCACCGACCTGCCCGGCCGTGGTTTTAAAAATTTTATAAAAGGGGGCATTGAAGGTGAAAAGATCACGTTTAACATCGTATTCCCAATGTCCAAGATGGGCGATTTCCAGCGAAGAGGACAATTGGGCCTCCAGCCTCCTGTGCGTTTCCTCATCTTGTTTGCGTTGGGTGATATCCTGGAATATCCCATTGAAAACGATTTCAGTCTCCCGGATCGTGGGAATGGAATGCGCCGAAAACCAGACCCGTTCTCCTGTTGGTTTACGCAGTAGCCCCTCATAGTGCCATTCACTGACGTCCCGGACCGCCTTGTCGATCGATTCAAGGAAGGCTTGCCGGTGCTCGGGAACAACCAGTTCGGAAAAGCGTTCGAAAAACCCATCCGGATTCGCTTTTACACCAATGATCGATTCCGATCTTTCGTTGACATAGCGCAGGCCCCTTTCGCCGTCTGCTCTGGAATAGAACTGAAAAAGGACTCCGGGGACCTGGCGGATCATTTCAGACAGCAATGTCTGGTTCTCCTGAAAGGTTTTCTTTTTCGGCTTGATATCCGTAGTCGTTTCTCTTGTCACTAAATAGTCCTCCCCATCCATCGAAGCGGTTAGCGTGCAACCGCATTTTTCGTTCCGCTTGGACGCTGGGCTGGCCGTGTTCTTACAGATCAAGAGCAAATTGAATTGCCCGACGAATGTAAGACATTTTCAAAGGGGATAGTGTGGTTATCAGCGATCCTATTTTGCCTTTGGAAACAGTTTGCAAATGGTCACAATTAACGGCGCAATCCCGAGGCATGCCATCCGCTGTTGAAAGAAAGACTTCAGATGGTATGTCGCGGATTGTGGTTGTTATCGGAGCGACTGTTGTTTCACCGATGTATTCCAGTATGGAATCTCGAGTAAGAATAAGAACGGGTCTTTTTTTGTCTGAACTTACAAATTTATACCAGCGTATTTCCCCGCGTTTCATTCGTCACCCCACGCCTGTTCTGACTCCCAAACCAAAAATTCGTCTGTAGCAACTGGAACACGCTCATAACCCTTTTGATGTTTGCGTTCTAACTGTTCAAGATTGTATTGTGATAATGCGATACGTAAAGCTTTTCGGGTAAAAGCGGATCTGCTTGTGCGAAGCAACTTCACTACCCGATCGACTTCTTGAACAAGCTCATCATCGAGAGTCATCTGGATTGTTCGCATATTACACCTCTGAAATATGGATTAACATAGCTATACTAATCCACATTCTTATCAATGTCAAGATTTGCGGGCAGGCAGCCCAGGGCAATCGCATATGGATCAATGATTTCCTACGAAATGGAAAAGAGAACTTAACCGGCCATGTTCGGCAATGTCAAGCCCCAAATGCACGGTTATCCGCTTGCAGATTCATTTTCAAAGCAACGCCACAATTACCAATAGCGTTGATTAATTTATTGTAAGTTTCAAAATCTATCTTATTATTTTCCAGTTGAAAATTTAAATATTCACAAGCCTCATCACGGCAACTATTTATTATTTTATTCGATACATTATTTTCCGAAATATAGTTATTGAATAGTTCCCAATCGTTTGCGGCGATAATTCTCCACAGATCATTAATTTGATTGTATTCTCTTTTATTGTAAGTTGGAAAACGACTCGTAACATCAAACAATACGCTTAAACTTTCTTCAGCTGTACCGTCAATAATACCGCCGCCTGAACTAACGATAAAATTAGGGAAGTTTTTAATCTTTTCATTCAACTCGATTACTTGATTTTTTATTTCCTCAACATCATCCATTGCAATGGATAGGGTATCGATGTTTCCGAGTGTTACAACATTTGGAGGAACTGTGTAGGCGATGTTTCTCATATCCACATGATGGTCCAAGCTCAAACATTGCGCTCCAGTTTGTACGAATTCATCAATTAGGTGATTGGTCTCACCTGGAACATGCAGAAAACCAGGCAAAGAAGTGCTATCAAAAATTTTTTTAACGTATTGACCCGAATAAGTTTTGAAATGTCTTCGCGAAACCATTACTACGATCGGTTCTCCAACCCATAAGAAATCGGCTCCATTTATTTCACCTTCACAAGCAATTTCAACAATAAATTCTGCAAAAAAATTTGAGATCTCTTGGATAAATACCGGGTCTTTGATGCATTTTTTTAAGAAGTTTTCTACCCCTAATACATAGCTCGTCAAAGTTGCCGGACCAAAGCCTCCCAAGCCTATGGCGGTTGTGGATAATTTCTTAAATTTTTTAACCGCTTTTATATATGGATTTGTCATGAATGATTCGAAAGATTTGGATTTCTTAATTTTCGATAAATCATTCAGGCTATTGATTTGGCCTAAGCAGACATGTTCAGTTTGGCAGCTGTCAAAATAAGTTTTCAAACCAAAATAGTTACAAATATCGATGTAGGGTATGCTGGAAATTACAAAATCATGCCCATATTCTTTGGTCTGGAAATACAGCCATTGAGAAATTTTCTCTTCAGGTGTCATATTAGAAGTGTCAATTTGCGCATTGAATCTCTTTTTACTTCCACCACCAACGGGAGAGACCAATCTCCTATTGTGGCTGACCACATAATCAATTAGTTTTGTATGATTGCTACTCATTTCATCAGATACAGGTATAGATTTTCGATTTACCGGTCATCGTGGTCGTTTTCCTGACATGCTGGAAATGCCGTTTCAGAAAAACCAGCTCATGTTTCAGAATCTGAATGGCCCTTTCCCGGCCCATGGACATTAAGCGGATATAAAAAAGCAGGCGCACCAGTTTGTTTTTGGGCACTTCGTGCTCCATCATCAAAAAGGGCTTGCCTCGCTTAAGGCAGCGCTTGATCTCCGTAAGTGTGTTGCTCTGTGTGGCGTCCTTCAGTTCATAAAAGGCATGGGAGCAGGTGACCGCGGCGAAGCAACCGGTCTTGAACGGCAGCCGGGAGCAGTCCGCCTGCACCAGGCAAACCCGATCGTTGTTTCGCGTTTTTTGGCGGGCCACCCCGAGCATGCCCGATGAAAAATCCAGGCCCACGACCAGGCCTGTGTCTCCCACCCGTCCGGCCAGAGCTGTCAGGGCCGCGCCGGTGCCGGTGCAGATATCGAGTATGCGATCTCCAGTTTTGGCGTCGGTTTGCTCGGCGAGGATGTCGCGTAAAACGCCTTGCTTGTCGGTGGCATGCATGGCGACAAACCGGTCATAGACTGTCGAAAACAGGTCGTAATATTTTTGTCTGAATTTGCGCATGGCGGCAGCCCCTTTCTGAAATGGTGGCGATATTTTTTTCCCAGCGGTGAAATCCGTCCAGGCGGGAGCCATCCGGTAAAGACGACGACGATTATTCTGCTTTTGGATAAAAGGGTCAAGTCTACTCTTGACTCACTATCGTATTTTTTCTAATCCGATTAATGGCAAGGCCACCGCGGATACCGGTCATCATCTTAAACCCAAGGTGAGCGGTTAGCTGTTAGCCATTAACAAAACAGACAGGACACCTCCATGACGACGCACACCACACCGAACGACAACGATCCATTTTTCTTCGATCATGACGCCCTTCAACAAATCGCCGATCGTTCCGCCATCAATCAGGGGTTGATCTTTTTCAAGGAAAACCGTGTAATCAGCCTGGATCGGGACGATACGGTCCTTTGGGCCCAGGTGGAAGATGAAGCGCGATCCGATTTCCCGCTGGATATCGAAATCGAAATCGGAACCGATGGCAACCCGCATTACCAGTGCAATTGTGATGACGGCAGCGATCGCATCTGTGCCCACTTGGTGGCGGCGTTATACGCCTATGCGGATCACCGCCAGACGGCCGAGGGCATACTCAGTGCCACGGACACCGCCATCAACGACCGCATCAAAAGAGGCAAATCCGAGGTAACGATCAAGGCCGAAAGCGGCCAGCCCTGGTTCGGCAGCTGGACGGCCGCATCCATTGCCGGCAAGACACCATTTCCCCGCCAGTACCGGGTGACTATCCGCAGTCTTCACCAACGGGCCAATTTTTGTTCCTGCCCGGATTTTGCCAACAATCAACTGGGGACCTGCAAGCATATCGAGGCCGCCCTGCATAAGATCAAGAAACATCCGCAATATCAAACATTCAAAGATGAACCGGCACCGATCCCCTATGTATACCTGGCCTGGGACCGGCCCAAGGCCCCCATGCTCACCGTGCATCGCAGCCCGACCATGGCCGACGATCTGAGCCGGTTGGTGGATGATTATTTTACCCCATCCGGTGACTTTTCAGGCCGGATACCGGAAGACTTTTTTCGCTTTACGGCCACGGTGGAGGACCGCGAGGATATTCACGTCGGTGAAGACGCCCTGAACTGGGCCCACCAGTTGGCGGCCGAGGCGAGCCAAACGCTTCGATCCGGGGAAATCCTTAGCCAAATCGAAAACAGTCGTGGACGTCTGCCGGGCATCAACGCCCGACTCTATCCGTATCAGATCCAGGGCACCGGCTTTTTGGCCGGTACCGGTCGCGCCCTGCTGGCCGACGACATGGGGCTGGGCAAAACCCTGCAGGCGATTGCAGCGGCCGTCTGGCTAAAAACCCACGAAGCCATCCGTACCGTCATGATCATCTGTCCGGCCTCCCTGAAACAGCAATGGGCCAGGGAAATCGCCAAATTCACGGATCTGCAATGCCAAATCATCCAGGGGCCGCCGCCCAAAAGAGGGGTGCAATACCGCCGGGAAAAGACCTTTTTTGTCATCAATTATGAGTTACTCCTGCGCGATTTGAGTATGATCAACGAGATCCTGCAGCCCGACCTGATCATCCTGGATGAGGCCCAACGCATTAAAAACTGGCGCACCAAGGTCGCCGCGGCGGTCAAACTCATCCCCACCCGCTATGCGTTTGTGCTGACCGGCACGCCCCTGGAGAACCGCCTGGAGGATCTGTATAGCCTGATGCAGGTGGTGGATCCGAAAATCCTGGGGCCGTTGTGGCGGTATATGGTGGATTTTCATGTGACCGACGAACGAGGCAAGGTCCTGGGCTACCGGAATCTGTCGGTCTTGCGCAAACGCCTGGCGCCGGTCATGCTGCGCCGCGACCGCAGCATCGTGAGCGATCAACTGCCCGAACGTATCCTTCAACGGCTGGATGTGCCCATGACGGCCAAGCAGCGCGAATTTCATGACGATGCCATGTCCAAGGCCGGCCAGCTGGCCAATATCGCCAAGCGCCGACCGTTGACGCCCACCGAGCAGAACCGGTTGATTGCGGCCCTGCAGCAGGCCCGCATGGCGTGCAATGCCGCCGGTCTGGTGGATAAGGAGACCAAAGGCAGCCCCAAGATCGATGAAATGGCGGATCTGCTGGATGAAATCTGCATTCAATCGGGACTCAAAGCCGTGGTGTTTTCCTGCTGGGAGTTGATGACCCAGATGGTGGAAAAACGGCTGCGCAAGATGGGGTTGGGCTATGTGCGGCTGCACGGCGGGGTTCCCACGGCCAAACGCGGAGAACTGATGGATCGTTTCCGGGATGATGATGCCGTGCAGGTGTTCGTCTCCACCGACGCCGGGGGCGTGGGGTTGAATTTGCAATCCGGCGCCGCCCTGATCAATATGGATGTGCCGTGGAATCCGGCGGTACTGGAACAGCGCAACGCCCGGATCCATCGTCTGGGCCAGAAAAGAAGCGTTCAGATCATCACGCTGGTGTCGGCCGCCTCCTATGAAGAGCAGGTGCTCTCTTTGGTGAACACCAAGCAGCATCTGTTTGACAATGTGGTCAAGGAAGATGCCACGGAAGATGTGGTGGGTGTATCCAAAAAGATGCTGGATACCCTGATCGAAGAACTGGCCAGCCCCGCAGAAGCCGGTCCGGCAGAGCCGCTGGAAGAAACGGAATCTGACGAAGCGCAACCCGCCGACATGGAAAAGACGACCAAGGCCCGTCCCCTGGACGAGGCCATGCGCGATTGCATCAAGGGATTGCAAGAGGCGTTTGGACCCCGAATCGAACGGATTTTCGGTTCCCAGGGGTCCCTGATCGCCGTGATCGACCGTATCGATGGTGAAGCGGAACAGGTGGCCATCGAGCTTTCAAAAAAAGTGCCCGTGGCCCTGATCGACCTGATGACCCTGGGCAGTCTCAACCGGCTTGGCGCGGCATCGCCTCTGGCCCAGGTGCAAACCTATTATGCTGCCCAGCAGGATCAGCCAGTGGTCAGCGGTCCATCCCGTCTGGCCGCCATGGCCGAAGAAAAATTCAACGGCGCCAAACTGTTGGTGGACCAGGGGCTGCATACCTCCGCATTGGAATTACTGCTTTCTGCTCAATTGGCGACGGCGGCGGATCGGGCCGGGCTCGACATCCCCAAGGCTGCCGCCGAGGCCGGTGTGTGGGTATACAGCGAAGCGATTCCAAAGGGGATTTTAACGCAGGAAGAGGCCGGTCTGATCATGCAGGCCGTCGGTCTGTCCCAGGCGCCAAGTGTGCCCGAGATGCTTCTGGATCAATTGATGAAGGATACCGCGGCTTTCATGGCGCCGTAGTGATGGTGCGCCATCCATAGAGTGGGGCTGTTTGTTTACAACAAGCGAAAATCATCGTCCCGAATAAGGATTTCTGATTGAGCGATTAACAAATCGGCGTCACTCGAGCGAAGAATCCGCCAAGCGACCGTCTTCAAGGGCCAAAATATTCTGACGAACGATGTCAGGAATCCGGGCTTTTTCATTTTTATTATAGTCGAAGCATATCAGCAGCCCCTCGCCTTCCGCCGCGATTCGTCCGGATTGATGACTGAAGATGGCATATTGCATGGTGAATCGATCGGATGCCATGTGGGAGACCCTTCCTCCCACGCTGAGCGTATCCGGATAGACGATCTGGTGCATGTAATGGCATTGGGTTCTGGACAGAATCGGTCCCACACCGGTCTGCTGCATGACCGCCATCATTTCCACCCGATCGAAATAGGCGATGCGGGCATTCTCAAAGTATCGGTAATAAACCACGTTATTCACATGGTTGAACGCATCCATCTCGCCCCATGCCACGGGGAATTCGATAACAATCGGATAATCTTTCAAGAAGTTGGCCATTCAAACCTCTGTTTGCAAAGGAATATTCAAAGCGTTTCATTAAAACCTGAGATAGGTGTACTTTTTTCTGAGTTCTTCCATCATGTCTTCAAGCCGAATCTCATCAAACATTTTCCCCTTCCACCGTTCTGCCTGCTTCAATGCGGCCTCGGGCCCCAGGCTATCGATTTTTTCTGAAACCAGCTTCCTGGCGACCTTATACTCCCGGGTTCCGGGTTTCAATTGACCATCCTCACAAAAAATCGCCATTACCTGGGCCATCGCCTGAAATTTATTCATGATCTACCATCCTTTTATGGCAATCGACGGCGCTGTATATGGCACCGAAGCGATTGCCAAGCTTGCCACAGGTATGGTCTACCGTCAATCTTTAGCACCGTTCTGACCATTGACGACCTGTAATTGGGTTCTTCCCGGGTTGCAGGAACAGATGGAATGAACAGACACGATTCTTTAAAAAACGCGTCCACGGATGCGGGAAAAAATGCCTCAAGAAAAAACACATCAGCGCCGATATTTGTCTCAATTTGGTACATCCATACGAACAGCCTCAAGATCTTTCCGGCACCCTTATTTTCCCGAAGATCGACACCCAAAGGAGCGCTTAATATGCCGACTCGAACCTTGAGCCGAATAACGACAATGCCTTTAAGAATATTGATCTTTTTTATTGCCACATCGATACCGTCGTTCGCCGCTACCGGACCGCAAAACGAAAGCGATATCGTACTTCGGTAAGCCAACCTGGAGGTCTGCCTTCAAGAGGCCCTGGAAAACAACCGCCGCCGACCGGCCTCCCGTCTTGCCGTGGCAATGGCCGAAGTCAGGCACCGCCAGGCGTTGGCCGCTTATTGGCCGCAGCTCAACGCCAAAGGCGGCTACCAACGACTGGACGAGTCTCCCAATTTCATTTTTTCTTCGACCAGCATCGACATCCCCTATGGTGGCAGCCTGCCCATCAATATCCCCGGGGTGGGGACCGTTCCCGTGGACTCAATCGAGATTCCCGCCCAAGACGTCGAGTTGATGGACGAAGACAATTATCGGGCCTCCCTGGAAGCCCAATGGCTGCTCTTCGATGGCGGCATGCGCAAGGGATACCGCGAGCAGTCCGGAGGCGCCCTGGAAATGATGCGGCAGGAATCCCGTCGCACCGATTTGGAAGTCGTCGACAGCGTTAAACGGCTCTATTACGGCGCGATATTGGCTGCACAGCTTTATCGGGTCGGCAACGACACCCTGGCCCGAATGGAAGCCACCCTCGACCTGACCGAAACCATGTACAAGGAGGGCAGTGGGAGGGTGAAAAAGACCGACTGGCTGGACAACAAGGTCATGGTCGAATCCCTGCGCGCGATGGTGGCGGCCCTTGAAAAAAACAAGCTCATCTCCCAGGCCGCCCTGGCCAACACCATGGGCCTGCCCTGGTACGTCAGTGTCAAACCAACGGATGAGGGGATCCCTTTTTCGTCGTTCGCCATTCCCATGGAGGATCTCGTGGGTTCCGCCTATCGGTTCAATCCGGATTGGGCCAAGATCAAAGCCGGCCTGCGTGCCGCCGAAGGCATGCTGCGCACGGCTAAAAGCGGCCACATGCCCAAAATCGCCCTGACCGGGGAGTTGTATAAATGATTGAACGACTTCGACGGCGGCCTGGCCACCGACCGTAACAAGGATGGCTGGAACGTGGGCATCGGGATGGAAATTCCCATCTTCAGCGGCTTTTTAACGCAAAACAAGATCGCCGAGGCCCGGGCCCGGTTGGCTATGATCAAGGAAGAACAGATCCTGTTGAAAGAAGGCATCGGACTCCAGGTCAAGGATGCGTTTCTGGCATTGACCGCCGCCCAAAAATCCCACCAGGCCACCCTGGACGCCATGAACGCCGCCGAGGAGAATCGCGATCTGAATACGCGGGCCTACCAGCACGAGCTGGTGGAAACCGACAAGGTAATCCGCGCCCAACTGATGGAGGCGATGATGAGCGCCCAGCACTACAAGGCACGCTATGATCATATCGCCCTGCAATCCAAACTGAATCTTTTGGTGGGAACCGAGGTACTGAAACAGATTCAATAATCATGAATGACAACGCTTTCATTATCGTAGCAACGAAGGCGAAAGCGGGGCGATTCCCCGTCTTCCGCCTTTGCGTCTGTCTGGGTACAGTGCTGTTGGTCCTTGCGACCGGGGCAGCGGCGTCCGACCCGCCCCCCGACGATAGCCGGCCCTTCCGGTTGGCCTTTTCCGCCAGCTTATTCACGGAAGTGAACGAAGCGGATATCCGCGCTGCCATGAAGGTCTGGATCATGACCATCGTCAAGGATCTCAGCATCGCCGTGGATCCGGACCCCAATATTCAACCGACGGTGGCGGCAATGGCCGAATTCGGCATCACCCACCAGGTGGATGGGTTTGCCGTAATTACCCCGGAACTGGTCCACTTGGGCCGCGAAATGCCCTTCGACCGTTTCGCCGTAGGCACCACGGATGGGCGTTTTGGCGACGAATATCTGATTCTGGTTCATCGCGACAGCGGCATTCAACGTCTGGATCAGCTCCAGGGCGTGGATATCACCGTCCTGGACCATCCCCGCATGAGCCTTGCCATGATCTGGCTCGAAACATGCTTGCTCAGGGAGCGCCTTGGACTAGCCACGGATTTCTTCAGTCGTGTGAACACGAATGCAAAAACGTCCCAGGTGGTCCTACCCGTGTTTTTCAGGAAACACGCATCCTGCCTGATCAGTCGGGCGGGATTCGAAATCATGGCCGAGCTCAATCCCCAGTTGAATCAACAGCTACGCATTCTGGCCGTATCCCCCACCTTCGTATCGACTGGATTCGCATTTCGGGCCGATACCATTTCACCCGCCCGGCCCAAAATACTGGCGGCGTTGGCAAAGGTGGAAAACCATCCCGCCGGTCGTCAAATGCTGACCCTGCTTATTCAATCCGAGGCGATGGCGGATCATCCCATCTCCATTCTGGACGAGAGCCTGGCGTGGATAGCCGAACACCGGCGCTTGCGCGGCATGCAAACCCAGCGTCCCCTGGAAGCCCAGGCGACGCAGCCGATGTCGATCATTCGGGAGTAAAACATGTCCCTCCCGCACCAACAACCATACTCGGCCGTGTCTTTATCCAAACGAACCCGCGGCACGGGGTCGTCACCGGCCATAGCGATAGTCACGCTGATGCTTCTGATTGGGTTCAACCTGGCGACGTTGCCATCGACAGAGGCCATGGCTCGGAATGAGGCCGTTTTCCGCCTGGCGACCTCGAGTCAGACCTTCGGCGGCTTTAACCAAAACGACACGGCTGCGGCGCTGTTGGCCTGGGCACGGTCCATCGTCAAGGAAAAAGGGTTGAACGTACGGACCGAAATGGTGGTTTTCAGCCAATTTGAAAAGCTGCGCCGTGCCTTCCATTCCGGAAAAATCGATGCCGCCAGCCTGAATGTTCGCGAGATCCGCGTCCAGCTCGAGGCCGCCCTAACCGAGCTGCATCACACGGTGGGGGGACGCCAATTGCTGACCACGTTCCAATGCTCACGCATGGAAAAACATCCGGCATCGGTCCTCGGTCCCACGATCCGATTCATCCATGAGTATAACGAAACAAGGCGCAAGGGGCTGCTCGAGGAGGCCCAACCATGAGACCGACACGACCATGGAAGCTCGCGTTAATTCTGCCGGTTCTGGTTTTGGCCGTCCTGGGGACTTTCTCGCCGGATGTTTTCGCCGACCCGTTGAAAAAGGAGCGCCTGAGTACCGGCTATATTCTGAGCCAATTTCATGGCGTCAATCAATGGGACGCGGAAGCGGCGATCAAGACATTGGCCCGGACCCTGGGTGTCATCGCCGGATACGATGTGACGATTTCGGTGCATGCCTTCGAAGACGCCCACCATTTTTCCCAAGCGCTTTCGAGGCAGCCCATCAACCTGATCATCCTGGATAGTTGGAATTATCTGGAGATTCGCCACATGGACACCATGGAACCCATGTTCGTAACGACGGATCGGGGCGAGGTGTCCACCCAATACCTGCTGTTGGCTCGAAAAGATGGCGGCATCCGCAACATTTCCGATTTACACGGCAGATCGTTGAATCTCATCTCCGGCCAGAGCAGCAAGCTTGCCAGGCACTGGCTGAACACGGTCATCCGAACACGGCACATGACAGAACCAGAGGCCTTTTTCGGTGCCATTGAATACCTGCCGAATCCACTGGCCACACTCCTTCCGGTATTCTTCGGTAAAAAGGATGCCGCCTTGGTCAATGCCGCCCAATTCGAGCTGATGACGGAGCTGAATCCCCAGCTCAGGGTCATGCATACAGTCGCCACATCCGAACCGATGCTTGGTTCGGTCATTTGTCTCGGTCGTCAGGGATGGTCGTCGGCACGATTCAAGTCGGCTGTGGTCGAGACACTCACCGAGCTACATACCATTCCGGCGGGAAAGCAGATCCTCACGCTCTTCAAGACGGGCCGATTGGTTCCCTACCGGCCTTCCTATCTGGATACCGTACGTAAACTCAGCGAAACCCTGAAACCACGTCCTGGCCATGCCGCCGCCGGCATGGACGGCGATGGCCCACGGCTTGCGGCAAGCGAGGGGAAGCAATGAGTTCGAAACGGCAAAAGTGCAGGGGCACGGGCATCGCCTTGCTCTCCTGGATGGTGGCCCGGGTCACCCTGCTGATCTTTGAAGGAGATTAAAGTGAAACCATCCGATCGGGCAACGATCCTGGTTATCGACGACGAAAAAGCCGTGCGCTCGAGCATTGCCAACTATCTCGAAGACCTCGATTTCATGACGGTCACGGCCGAAAACGGCCGGGTGGGCGTCGAGCGGTTTCATCGCGAAACAGTGGATCTTGTATTGGTGGACCTGCGCATGCCCGAAATGGACGGGCTGGCGGTGTTGGCCGAAATCACCCAGACGAATCCGGAAATGCCCCTGATCGTCGTATCCGGCGCTGGAGAGATCTCCGATGCAATGGTGGCGCTGCACAAGGGCGCCTGGGACTATATCCTCAAGCCCATCGAGGATTTCACCGTATTGGTCCACGCCGTTGAAACCAATCTTGAAAAGGCGCGTTTGAAAAGGGAAAACCGCCAATATCAGCAGCGCCTGGAGCAGATGGTGGCGGAGCGGACCCGTGAACTCCAGGATCAGATTGCCGCCAAGGAGAACGCCCTGGCCGATCTGGCGGAGGCGCAAGGCTCCCTGGTGGAGATGTCCCGAGCCGCCGGCATGGCCGAAGTGGCCACGGGCGTGCTGCACAATGTGGGCAATGTCCTCAACAGCGTCAATGTCTCCTGTACGATGCTCATGGATCAACTTCGCCAATCCCGTGTGCATAACGTGCACAAAGTCGCCGAGCTGATGGCGGCGCCAGACAAGGGATGGGTCCATTTATTCACGGAAGATCCCAAGGGCCGACAAATTCCGGTCTACCTGGCATCCCTGGCCGACGCACTGACAAAAGAACATCAGGTGATGTTCAAAGAAGCCCAATCGCTCAGTGACCGGATCGACCATATCAAGGAGATTGTCGCCATGCAGCAGAGTTACGGGCGCTTCTCCGGCATGAATGAATCCATCCAGCCCGAAAAACTCATGGAAGACGCCGTCAAACTCAACCTCAGTTCCCTGGCACGGCACGAAATCGAAGTCCGACGCCACTATCAATCCCTGCCCCCCATGGGGGTGGACAAGCATAAAGTCTTGCAAATCCTGTTAACCCTGATCAACAATGCCAAACACGCCTGTACCGGTAATGGGGCAACAGAGAAGGTCATTACCCTACGAGTCGACAGCGATACCCCGGACCAGGTGGTCTTTCAGGTCGTGGACACCGGCATGGGGATCGCCCCGGAAAACATGACCCACATCTTCCAGCATGGGTTCTCCACACGAAAAACCGGCCACGGTTTTGGATTGCACAGCAGTGCCATCGCCGCCCATGAGATGGGCGGCAGCCTGTCCGTGCACAGCGACGGCCCCGGCAAGGGGGCCACATTCACCCTGCGATTGCCTCGCCGGACAGGAAGTGAACCGCTGACATCACATCCTGACGATGCCGCCATCGCAGTGGACCGTGTGCACCCGAGGCTTATGGCAATCAAGGGGGGGCAATGACGTCGACACGAAAAAAGCACAGAAGCATGGGCATCGCCGTGCGCATCGGCCTGTTCTCCTGGATGGTGGCGCTGGTCACCCTGCTGATCTTCGTATTCCTGACCATCCCGGAACAGAAAAAGACCTTTCTCGCCAGCCTGGAATCCAAGGCCAACGGTCTTGCCGTATCCCTACACGATGAGGCCGCCGGCGCAGCCGTAAACGAAGACTATGCCAGCGTGGTCAGCGCCGCCCAGACCCTGCTCAGCGGTGATCCGGATCTCGATTTTCTCATCGTCATGAAAAATGATGGCTTTTCCCTGGTCGTGGAACAGCGCGGTTGGCGGGTTGAACCCAATGCCGACACCTACTGGTACGATCGAGAGCGAACGGCCACCGGTGGCATCACCACCGTTCCCGTATTCAACAGCCGGGTTTATCACTATGCCCAACCCTTTGATTACTCAGGCATCCAATGGGGCTGGATCCATGTGGGCCTCAGCCTCAAAGGGTATGATCAGAGCGTCTC
This sequence comes from uncultured Desulfosarcina sp., assembly GCA_963674765.1. GTDB lineage: Bacteria > Desulfobacterota > Desulfobacteria > Desulfobacterales > Desulfosarcinaceae > Desulfosarcina. The sequence continues at coordinate 7,563,123 of OY771548.1, forward strand.
GCGCCTGTATCGCAACACCGTCCTGTTGGCCCTGGTATGTATCGCTTTCAGCCTGATGGGATCGGTGATGTATGCGCGGCAGATGGTGCGGCCCATTTTGCGACTGCGTCATATCGTCCATCAAATCGCCGGCGGTGAGCTCTCCGTGAGGGCGGATACGAATCGGCACGACGAGTTGGGCAGCCTCGCCGAATCGGTCAACAGCATGACCGAAGCCTTGTTGCGTAAAGACCGGATCCTGGAAAGCGTCCGTTTCGCCGCCCAGAAGTTCCTGCGCACCGCCCAGTGGGAAGCGGCCATCGATGATGTCTTGAACCGTATCGGCCAAGCGGCGAATGCCAGCCGCGCCTATGTCTGGAAAAATCACATGGACGACACGGGCCGTCTGTGCACGAGCCAATTGGTCGAGTGGGTGGATTCAGACATCCCGGCGCAGATATCCAATCCGGATCTGCAGAATCTATCCTACGATATACCCGGTCTCGACCGTTGGGCCGACCAGCTCGGCAATAACAAAATCATCTCCGGTTTGGTTGCCGAAATGAGTAATGCCGAACGCGAAATCCTGGAGCCTCAAGATATCCGCGCGCTCATCGTCATCCCGGTTTTCGTCGGAGATACATGGTGGGGATTTTTGGGCTTCGATGACTGTCGTCAGGATCGTATCTGGACCGATGCGGAAGAGGATAGCCTGCGCGCGGCCGCCGACATGCTCGGCGCCACCATTGCCCGCCAGCAGGTTCAAGAGGCCCTCTTGGAAGCCAAGGCCACCCTGGAGCTGCGGGTGGCGGAGCGCACCCGCGAGCTCCAGGATCAGGTTGCCGCCAAGGAGAAGGCCCTGGCCGATCTGGCGGAGGCGCAAAGCTCCCTGGTGGAGATGTCCCGTGCCGCCGGCATGGCCGAGGTGGCCACGGGCGTGCTGCACAATGTAGGCAACGTCCTCAACAGCGTCAATGTCTCCAGCGCCATGCTCATGGATCAGCTTCGCCACTCCCGGATGGGCAACGTTTCCAAAGTCGCGGAAATGATGGCCGCGCCCGAAAAAGGATTGGCCCATTTTCTCACGGAAGACCCCAAGGGCCGGCAAATTCCGGTCTACCTGACCTCTCTGGCCGACGCCCTGGAAAAAGAACATCAGGTGATGTTCAAAGAGGCCCGATCGCTCAGTGACCGGGTGGAACATATCAAGGAGATTGTCGCCATGCAGCAAAGCTACGGGCGCGTCTCCGGCGTGAATGAATCCATTGCCCCCGACAAGCTCATGGAAGACGCCATCAAGCTCAACGCCAGTTCCCTGGCCCGGCATGAAATCGTCGTCCGGCGCCAGTATCGCCCCTTGCCCCCCATCGGCATGGACAAGCATAAGGCCTTGCAGATCCTGGTAAATCTGATCAATAATGCGAAACAAGCCTGTACCGATGACGGGGACAGCGAAAAGATCGTTACCGTGCGAATCGACAGCACCTCCCCGGATGCGGTGATCTTTCAGGTCATGGACAACGGCATGGGAATCGCGCCGGAAAACATGACCCGTATCTTCCAACATGGATTCACCACCCGCCGGTCCGGCCATGGGTTCGGATTGCACAGCGGCGCCCTGGCCGCCCGTGAAATGGGCGGCAGCCTGTCCGTGCACAGCGACGGCCCCGGCAAAGGTGCGACATTCACGCTACGATTACCGCGTCAAACGGGAGATGCATCATGACGTCCACACGACAAGAACGCGAAGCCCTCCTGCGGACCCAATTCGCCATGGATCAAGCCGTTGACAGTTGCCTCTGGGTCGATGAGGAGGGCCGAATCGTCTATGCCAATAACGCCATGTGCACCCTGTTGGGATACACGCGCGATGAATTGACGGCCATGACGGTTTTCGACATCGATCCCGATTTTCCCATTGACCAATTCGAACAGCACAAAAAAGATTTGAAAAAAGGGGGAACGAAGACCTTCGAATCCCGCCAGCGGGCAAAAGATGGTCGTCTGTTTCCCGTAGAGATCAGCGCCAATTACTTCGGTCACATGGGGCGCTATCTCGCCTGCGCCTTCGTCCGCGATATTACCGAGCGCAAGCAGACCGAGGCGGTCCTCAAAAACAGCCATGATCGGTTGGAACAGCGGGTGGCCAAGCGAACGGCGCAGTTGCGAGAAGAGGTCGAGAAGCACCAAGCGTCCCAGAAAGAACTGCAATCGCTTAACCGGCTGCAGTCCTTTCTCATCGAGCTGGCGACGTCCTTCATCAATCTCCCATCCAAGGATATCGACGCGATCATCGGCGACGCACTCGCCAAAGTCGGTACATTCAACGGAGCCGATCGTGTCTTCGTGTTTCATTATGATTTCGAAAATGGTGTGTACGGCGTCACCCATGAATGGTTCGGCGCGTCATTTACGTCTCACAAGGAACAGTTACAGAATCTGCCGATTGCCGATGTCCGGGAGTGGATCGAGAAGCATCGCCGCGGGGAGACGGTCCACATCCCCAACCGTAGATCCCTGCCGGAAAACGATGGGTTACGAAAGCTGATGAAAACGTTTGATGTCCACAGCATGATGACCGTTCCCATGCTAAAGGATCAGTCCTGCGTGGGATTCGTCGGATTCGAAACCATCGGTCGACAGCATGATTTTACCGAAAAAGAGGGACAAGTGCTGACGGTCTTTTCCCAGATCCTGCTCAACATTGAGCAAAAGGGGAAATCCGACAAGATGTTATCCGCCCAATATGGATTTCAAGAGATCATCGCCGATATTGCCGCGGATTTCGTCGGCGCCAGGCGGTCGAATCTCAACGCGAAGTTGATTGAAACGCTACGACGAATGGGCGAGTTTTTCCAAATCGACAGGACGGTACTCTTTCTCTTCTCACCGGAGATGACGACCACGGTGGGCACCCTTGAATGGTGCGGCCCGGGGATCGAATCGCGCATCGGAATCCTGGCGGACCATCCGATTCTGGATCTGCCGGATCACAAGAAGCGAGAACTGCAGGGCCAATCGGTTTTTTATTTTCCCGCGGTGGAAGCGATGCCGGCGGCTGAAACGCATTGGAAAGCCGCCATGCAGCGACTGGGGATTCAATCGGCGCTGTTCCTCACCGTGCGGACGGAAAAAGCCGTGCACGGGTTGATCGGATTCGAGACGATGAAAAGACGCATGCGCTGGTCGGAAAGCCAGATCAACGGCCTGCGTGTCATCGCCCAGATCATCGGCAACGCGCTGGGCGGCATCGAAGCCAGCGAGGCGCTGCGGGAAGCCAAGATTTCTTTGGAACGACGTGTCCAGGAACGCACCCAAGCCCTTCAAGAGCAGGTCTCGGCCAAGGAAAAAGCGCTGGCGGATCTTGCCGCGGCCCAAAGTTCTCTTGTGGAAGCCTCCCGTTTCGCCGGTATGGCCGAGGTGGCCACCGGCGTGCTGCACAACGTGGGCAATGTGCTCAACAGCGTCAATGTCTCCTGCACCCTGGTACTGGATCAACTCCACCAATCGCGCATCGACAATGTCGCCAAAATTGCCGACCAACTGTCCTTACCCGAAACAAAACTCGCTCAGGTCCTCACCGACGATCCGAAGGGGAAGATGATTCCCAAGTATCTCTCCTCGCTTGGCGCCGCCCTTGGACAAGAAAAGCAACTGATGATAACGGAGATGGAACAACTTCAAAGACGGATCGACCACGTCAAGGAGATCATCTCCATGCAGCAAACCTATGGCGGCGTTTATGGCGTCAATGAATCGATTCCGCCCCGGCAGCTCATGGAGGATGCCATAACGCTTAACGGCGAGGCCCTGGACCGGCACGGGGTCATCTTCGATCGTCGGTTCGAGTCGCTCCCGCCGATTTTGGTGGACAAACACAAAGTCCTGCAGATCCTCGTCAACCTGATCAACAACGCCAAATATGCCTGTGCCGACAACAAGGCAGGGAAAAAGCGAATCACCCTCCGGCTGTTTCGCCATGGTCGGGACCGGATCCGAATGCAGGTCGCCGATAACGGCATGGGTATTGATTCAACGAACATGGCCCGCATTTTCCAGCATGGTTTGACCACACGAAAAACCGGCCATGGATTCGGATTGCACAGCGGTGCCCTGGCCGCCCAGAACCTCGGCGGCAGCCTGTCAGCCCATAGTGGCGGTCCGGGCCGTGGCGCCACGTTTACCCTCGACATTCCGTTCCATTTGGGAGATAAGCGATGAACACCAAAAGCAAGCGTCATTCTTACCGCATCCTGGTGATCGATGACAACACCGCGATCCATGAGGACTTTCTAAAAATTCTCACGAAGACCACGGGCGCAGGTGATGGCATCGAGGATATGGAAGCATTGCTTTTCGGTTCAGAGGCCCAACCCGTCCCCTCCACCGATTTTGAGATCGACACGGCATCCCAGGGCGAAGCGGGACTCGACCTGGCACGAAAGGCCAAGGCCGAAAACCGGCCCTATTCCCTGGCATTCGTGGACGGTCGCATGCCGCCGGGGTGGGATGGCATCGAAACCATCAGCCATCTTTGGAAGGAATCGCCGGACTTGCAGGTGGTGCTGTGCACCGCCTACGCCGATTACTCGTGGCAGGAAATCCGGAAGGTGTTGGGCGAGAGCGATAGCCTGCTCATCCTGAAAAAGCCCTTCGACAATGTAGAGGTTCTGCAACTGGCCCACGCCCTCACCCGAAAGTGGGAACTGAATCAGGAAATCCATGGGCGCCTCAATCAATTGGCCTATTACGACGGCCTCACCGGCCTTCCCAACCGGTCCCTGTTCATGGACCGGCTCACGCAGGCACTGAATCAGGCCCGGCGTTACGGACAGCAAGGCGCCCTGCTCTTCATCGATCTGGACAACTTCAAACGGATCAATGACACACTGGGCCATGGAATCGGCGACGACCTGCTCAAGGCGATGGCCAGACGGCTCGTCAAAAGCCTGCGCCTATCGGATACCGTCGCCCGACCAACCGATGCGCAAATGGCTGCCCGCCTGGGCGGCGACGAATTTACGGTGATCCTGCCGAAGCTCGAACATGAGTCGGACGCCGGAACGATCGCGAAACGCATCGAAACGAATTTTGCCAAACCGATGACTATCGGCAACCATCAGTTCCTTGTCACGTCCAGCATCGGCATCGCGATTTTTCCCCAAGATGGCGATACCGTGGAAACCTTGCTGAAAAACGCCGACCTGGCCATGTATTTTGCGAAAAACAGCGGACCGAGCAATTTCAAATACTACCAGGAGTCCATGAATGCGGCGGCGTTGAAACGGCTGACCATTGAGATTCAGCTCAGGCAGGCCATCGAACGGGACGAGTTTACGCTGCACTACCAACCCCAAATCGATTTGGTCAGCAAGCGCATGAGCGGCATGGAGGCACTGTTGCGGTGGCATAACGGTGAACTGGGGGATGTATCACCCGGCGATTTCATTCCCATCGCCGAGGAGAGCGGGCTGATCATCGAAATCGGCGAATGGGTCATGCGCACGGCCTGCCGTCAAATAGGGCGATGGGATGAACAAAGGATATCCATCGACCGTATCGCCGTGAATGTTTCCGTCAAACAGTTTATCCATCCCGGTTTCTTGAAGATGGTCGGAGACATCCTGACCGAGACGGGTCTTTCGCCCCGGCGACTGGAAATTGAAGTCACCGAAAGCCTGCTGGTCAGCGATTCCAAGGAAGTGGTGCGCATCCTGAAGACGCTCAAGGGAATGAATATCCGCATTGCGGTGGATGATTTCGGTACGGGGTATTCCAGCCTCAGCCGGTTGAAGGAGATGCCCATCGACTGCCTGAAGATCGACCGTTCGTTTATCTGCGGGATCGACAACGGTACCAGCGATCAATCGATTATCAGCGCCATCATCGCCATGGCCGAGGGACTGGATCTCAGCGTCATTGCCGAAGGGGTGCAAACCACGCGTCAAGTCAATTTCTTGATGGACAAGCGGTGCATCGAGGCCCAAGGTTTTTTCTTCAGCCGGCCGCTATCCGCGGCCCATACGGAAGATTTCTTCCACAAAGCCCTCTCGTTCCCTGAAAATAAGAAGTCGGATTGATGAAAGGATTCCATGAACGGTTCAAAATAGACAATCCTTTCGAAACCGGACCGGCCGGCCGGCTTGGAGCTGAGCGACGCTCACTCGGCGCGACGGGAAATGGGCGTGACTTTCAAAAAAAATTTTGTACATGTTCACGGGATTGAAATGACCAACGGATTGTAAAATACTGACCGGTAAGCGTTTACAGGGTGCCTCAGGTGCACGGCGCCGGGTACGCCGACGACCTGGTCGGTCTTCAAGTGCCCGGGAACAAATCAGATGAGGTGCCCTGTAAACGCTTACGAAATTTTCAATCGAGGATATTGACAGAATTTCTGGAATCAACTATTCTATTATTGATAGAAATATAAAATAGTTTTGATGGGATATTCATAGGCCATACGAAAATAGATTTTTCTACCGTACCTCCCTGAACGTTCGGGTCCTCTGCAAATTACAACATCTTGATTTTTCTTTGCTCCATTGGCGGTGTTGCATTAAAGGTCACATATCTCGATAGCGCGATAGGCAATCTTCAATGCACCTTGACGATGATCCAAAGTCCGCCGCAATCCGACGCCATTATTTCACCGCGACGCTTATTATCCTTAATTTCTTTTGATAATTATTCTCCGACCTGATTTTCGTATTATTTCTTTTCCTTCATAAACATCACTGTAAGCAAGGGGGTGTTGATATGAACGATAAAAGATTAACATCAATAAAATACATATTTTTTGCCGCCATTGTATTTTTCGTTGGCTACGTTTGCATCCAATTTAGCGCATCTGCCAAGGAAGACACGGCCCCGCAGAAGCTGGTCGAGTTTGATCTCGAATCGAAAGCCGAACTTGCGCCCACGCCTCCAATGGGATGGAACAGTTGGCATTGGTTTGGCGAAAATATAACCGAAGAAAAAATCAAGGGTATTATCGATGCCATGGTTTCAAGCGGAATGAGAGATGTCGGCTATGAATATGTGTGTTTGGATGATGGGTGGCAAAGATATAAAGCCGACCGTAGCGAGACATACCCTTTAGAAGCTGATCCAATAAAATTCCCGAGTGGGATAAAGGCACTCGCTGGTTATGCGCATGATAGGGGCTTAAAATTTGGCATCTATTCAGGGCCCGCACCACGAACCTGTGCCATGTATACAGGAAGCTACGGTCATGAAGAAGAAGATGCAAAGCAGTTTGCTCACTGGGATGTAGATTTTTTGAAATATGATGGATGCAATTTATCGAGACTCTATCCAGAGATCGACGCCAAAGCGGCATTCCGCAAAATGGCAAACGCACTCAAGAACAGTGGGCGCGATATCGTGTACCATGTCTGTTATGGTGGTCGTGAAAATGTGTGGGAATGGGCTGCAGAGTATGCGCATCAATGGAGAATAGGCAGGGATTTATGGAATGAGTTTGAACGTGCACCGGAAGATATCAATCATTGGGCCAACCGTGTTGTAGAATTAATTGATATAGGAATCGGGAAAGAGCAATACTCGGGACCGAATGGGTGGAACGATTTTGATATGCTCATCGTTGGTTTGAATGATGATATTAATCAAAAATCTGTTTCTTTTGAAACAAAGACGGGTCAGTATCTACGCTTGGAGGCACTATCGGAAGTCAACGACAATCCATGGACGTCCATGGCAGAAATCAATATTCAAGGTCCCACATCAAGTGGATGCAATGCGTCCTTACCCCAGACGTCTTGGAGCCTGGCATATGTTGACAGCGAAGAATTGATCGGTGAAGATGGTGCGGCGAACAATGCTTTTGATGGAGATCCTGCCACCTTTTGGCACACGGAATGGTATACCGCGAATCCACCGCATCCACATGAAATCATCATTGATATTGGAAGCGTAGATGACATCTGTGCGTTCAGCTATCTTCCCCGGCAGGATGGTCAGATGAATGGCAGGATTCGCGATTATGAATTTAATGTTAGTTTAGGTGGGCAGAATTGGGATGCACCGGCAGTAACAGGGACCTTTACTTATGATGATGGACCGGCTTTGGGAGGAAATGGATGCACAGACATAGAGTATCGTACCCACTTTAGTATGTGGTGCATATTATCGTCTCCGCTATTGGCAGGTAACGATTTAAGAAATATGAGTGCTTACACATTGGAAACACTAACAAATGATGAAATTATTGCCTTGAATCAAGATCCTAGTGGCGTTCAGGCATCAAGAGTCGTAAATGACGGTGACAAATACCAAATTTTTGCTAAGGAATTGGAAGATGGTAGTTGGGGAATAGCGCTATTGAACCGCAGCAGCGCGTCTCATAACATGACGGTTAATTGGCAGCAAGATTTAAACGTGTCGTGGACTGTTGCGAGGGTACGTAATTTATGGGAGCATGCCGATAAAGGCGAATTTACTGGCAGTTATACCGCAGATGTGCTTTCCCATGAGGCGGTGATGTTGCGTGTTTATCCACGTGGTACGCTAACATGCTCGTCATCATCAGTGAAACGGCCGGGGCGGGAATGTGAGAACGCCGTTGACAATGACCCGACAACACGCTGGGCGAGCGCATATACCGATGACGAGTGGATTTACGTGGACTTGGGGTCGCAACAAACCGTATACGGGGTCACGTTGAATTGGGAAACCGCTTATGGTGCCCGGTATGAAATCCAGGTGTCTGATGATGCCCTGAACTGGACCACGGTTTATACGGAATACGACGGCGATGGCGGCATAGACGACATCGACTTTGATGCCATACAGGCGCGTTATGTGCGCATGCTAGGACTTCTGCGCGGCACCCAGTGGGGTTACTCCCTGTGGGAATTCGACGTTTGGGGTTCACCAAGTGGATGATGATTGCCTTTGACAGGGATACCAATAAAAAAAATCGAGAATATAAGGATATCACCGGCCACGCATATTTATTATCGTTAAGGATTGCGTGATTATAACCGCACCGCGACCTTGCCTTTAAGGTGTTCCTTGACCGAGGAGATCGGAACCTCGCGGCGATGAAAGATACCGGCGGCCAGGGCCGATTCGGCATCGGTCTTCTCGAACACCTCGGCGAAATGCGCTTCACACCCGGCCCCGCTGGAGGCGATCACCGGGATGGTCACGGCCTGTTTGACGGCGTTGATCAGTTCGATATCGAATCCCTGGTTGGTGCCGTCGCGGTCGATGCAGTTGAGTAGAATTTCTCCGGCGCCGAGGGTTTCGCACACCCGGGCCAGGGTGACGGCGTCCACGTCGCGTCCCTCCCGGCCGCCCTTTACCGTGCACTGAAACCAGCAGTAGCGCTCACCATCGGGTCCGTCAAGCGTGGTTTCCACCGTCGGATGTTCGGTATCGTCCGGTGAATGCACATACACGCGCCGGGGATCGATGGAAATCACCACGGCTTGGTTGCCGTAGACATAGGAAATCTGCTCGATGGCGCTTTTACCGGTTTTCTGCCCCGTTCTCAGATAATCCTCGACGATATAGACCGCATCGCTACCGATGGAGACCTTATCCGCTCCGGATCGAAAATATTCGGCGGCCACCTCCAGGGCCGTGTAGCGACGTCCGTTTTTATCGGTGAAGTCCCGGATCCCGCCGCCGATGGTTAAAGGGACGAACACGTTCCGGCTGGTCTGTTTGAGTACCTGAATCATGGGCATGTCTTCCAGGGGGAAATCGCGAAATCCGGTGATGTTCAGGAAGGTCACCTCGTCGGCACCCTCCTCGAAATAGCGTCGGGCCAGTTCCACGGGTTTGCCCAGGTTGCGGACATCGCCCGATTCCCTGACATCGTATTGATCCCCTTTGGTGACCACCAGGTCGCCCTGGTCGTTGGCGCGCACGTCCAGGCAGGCGATGATACGCTTGGCCAGGTGGGTCTGCGCGGGGCAATTTTCCGGAATGGAAAGGGATCGATCCTGGTGGATAAAGTTTTCCAGCAGCGTCAGTCCCGCCGCCCCGCTTTTTTCCGGATGGAACTGGGTCCCCTGAATGCTGCCCTTTTGGACGGCGCTGACGAAGGGATAGCCGTAGTCGGTGGTGGTGAGCACGACCGTCGGATCATCGGCCACCACGTGATAGGAATGCACAAAATAGAATTTTTCATCACCATTGAGACCATGGAACAAGTCGGTGGGCTGTTTGACACGGATGCCATTCCATCCGATGTGCGGCACGGCCAGATCGACCGTAAACCGTTCGACCCGGCCGGGAAGCACTGCCAGCCCTTTTTCTTCGGGCGCTTCCTCACTGCCTTCGAACAAGGCTTGCATGCCCAGGCAGATACCGAAAAACGGCCGCCCAGACCGTAAAAAGGCCAACAGCGGCTCGACAAACTGTTTTTGCCGCAGGATACTCATCATGCTGCCGAAGCTCCCCACGCCAGGGAATAACAATTTTTCGGCGTTTTCAATGTCCTGGCCTGAGCGTGCCACGGTCACGGTTTCGCCCAATTTTTCGATGGCGTTGATCACGCTGCGAACGTTTCCGGCGCCATAATCCAGCAAGGTAATCATGGTTCAATCGATCCTTTTACGATTGGTGGGTTATAAAACCTGGGTTCATACACTATCCACCGCGCCGCCTCAACCGCTTTTTTCCAGGCCATAAGGCGACGAGTCGGCCCACTGAGCAGGGCAACCGCATGTAACCTTGGTCTCCAATGTGCCGGCTCATGAGGCCTATGCAGGGCATTGAATCGATCCGCAAATCGCTATCGAAAAGAGATGGGAAGTGGACACGTAAACTGGATGGTTGGCGTCTTGCAGTCAATGGTCATCGCCGTCATTGAAAACTGGAAAAAACGGGAACCGTCGATCACCCGCTTGTGAACCAGGGATTCCAATATAAACCGTCGATAGCGATCCCGATAAACCGAAGTTACATGCGATTTCCCTGGTGGCGGGAGTTATTTTCTGGTTCAAAGCAGCCGGCTGGAGACGCAGGCCCGGCAGGTACCCGACCGCTGGTTGGCCGCATCGGCAAGGGCCAAGACCCCGACGACGTGGCCGGGCTCAGGATCGTGGACAAAAAGCCGTCCCAGATCCTCGAGCAGCATTCGCGCCATGGCCTCGGTCAGCGGCGTTTGGCGGTGGCATGACCGCACCGGAACGCTCATGATGCGATCGGCGGATGTCACGGCATCGATATGCCGATACCAGGCCATTACCAGATCGGTCTTCGAAATCACACCGGCGGCCTGCCCCTTCGCATCGCTGACCAATACCGCGCTCTTACGCTGGGTGGAGACGATCTCCATGACCTGATTCAAGTCATCGTCGATTCGACATGCCAACACGGTCGGGGTCATCACCTCTTCCACGAGGGTATCGGACGGCCCGTCCCCATTCTCACCATCTGACATCCGACGCGCCCGGCTCTTGCGACAGCGGTAACAATAACGGTAGACCAGGCCGAGGATGTCCGCATAGGTCAGCATGCCCTCATAGCGGTCGGTGTCGGCGCCCTTGATGAACAACTGATGTACGCCATGACGATTCATCGTCTCCAGCGCATCTTCCAGGGGATCATCGGCAAAGCAGCTGACCAGCGGCCCCATCATGATGTCTCCCAAGGCCGTATCCACCGGCAGACCGGCATAATAGGCGCCGGTCATGTCCGTTTTGGTGACGACACCGACGGGCGTCGTCTGTTCGTCGACGATCAGCACCAGGCCGGCCTTGTATTTGAGCATTTGAGCGATTCCGCGCCCTGCGGTTTGGGCCGTGTCGGCGGTAACGACCTGGCGGCGCATGGCTTCCCTGACCCGCATACCGCTGAGCACGTTTCTGGTGGTTACGATTGGCATGCAATCTCCATTAAACCAAATACCGACCCAGTAAATGATAGAAAAGGTCCGAAATGTAAACGATGCCCACCACTTCCCCGTTTTCGACGACCGGCAACCGGCGGATGTGGCGTTTGATCATCAGATCCACGATGACCATCAAATGCGTGTCGGGAGCGATCGTCACCACATCAGGAGTCATCAGGTCACCCACGCGGATGTTTTTCACCCGGCCCAGCAAATCGGCGAGCAGCCCGGCCTGGTCCAGATCCTCCAACGCCGACCAGACACCGGCATGGCGGGGCTGGACAAAAACCAAGATATCATACATGGACAGCATGCCCACCAGATGGTCGTGGTCATCGGTGACCATCATCCCGAAGACGTTCTTGCCCTGCTCCCGGCTGGCCTGCCTGAAGCGGTTGACCGATTCCGAGATGGTGTCCCCGGTCTTCAATGTCCAAAACCGCGTCGTCATCACATCACGCGCTTTCATAGGCACTCCTTTGTAGATCGGGGCATCCTGCGCAACAACACATAGGTTGCTCCGGTGCCGCCGTCACAGGACCTGGCGCTGGTAAAAGCGATCACCCAGCGTTTCCATGGCGCCCTGGTCAGCCAGGTGAACAAATTCCGTTTCAGTACCGGAAGGTCCGGGGAGCGACGCCCCCGGCCATGGACCACCAGGACGGCCCGCTTTCCCGACTGGATCGCCCGTTGCATGAAACGATCAAAGCAGGCCCGGGCCGATTCCACATCCATGCCGTGCAGGTCAACGTGCCCCTGGATGGAAAAATGCCCGCCATGCAACCGTCGAAACATCTCCGGTGCAAACCAGGTGCAGGCCCCTTCCACATATTCGGCCGTATGGGCAAGCACGAATCCGTGACCGGTCTCGACGAGACGTTTGAGCTGCCTGAGTGCCTCGGCATCGGGATGTTCCGTGCAGCCTTCGGGAACGTTTTTTCGGCCCGGCCAGCACCGGACGGCTTGCTTACGACCGGCCAAGGGGATGACATCGGCCATGGCCGTATCAAAAAGGGCCTGCTCTTCCTCCGGCGTCATGGGGCGGTCGTCGGGTTCGGGCAGATGCCCCTCGGGCAGACGGATCTGTTTGCGCTTGAGAAGTTTATCGAGGGATGCAAAGGGCCGATTGCCCGGGGATGCAGGGCGGGGTTTCATGGCACCTCCTGCAGTTATGGGAAATATTTGCCAAAAAGATCAATGCGCGACACGCCGGCACGGTAATCAAAATAATCGGCCAGGATCTGGCCATGGTCGAAAGCCAGCGGGACAGGCAGGGTGTCGGCGGTAAATATCCCGGCCGTGGCCGCATCGTCGGCGGCCACGGGCGTGCCGCTGGCAGAAGCGATAAATACCGTGGTCACGGTATGGTGGCGCGGATCACGCGCCGGATCGGAATACACGTAAAACAATTCCTCGAGTGTCACCCGCAATCCGGTTTCCTCTCGCGCCTCCCGAACGGCACAGGCTTCCACGGATTCTCCCCAGTCCTGGAATCCACCGGGAATCGCCCACCCATGGGGTGGATTCCGGCGTTCGATGAGCACGATTCCGCCACTGACCTCGATGATGATATCCACCGTCGGCAGTGGATTTCGGTAGGCGCCAGTCATCCTACATCTCCGGAGCGCCGGCGGGAATCAGGCAAACGAAAACCAGTTTATTCTCGCCGGCATTGCGAATCTGGTGCGGCTCGGTGCCGGGAATAAACGCCACGGATCCGGCTTCGACGGGTACCCATCGACCCGCTTGCCAGACTTCCCCTTTTCCGGCATGGAAAAAAATTTCGTGTTCCCAGGCGTGGTCGTGTTTGGGCGAGCATCCGCCCGGATCCAGTTCAAAGACGCGCATGCAAAAATTGGGTGCGCCATCGGCCTTACCGATGGCCACCCGGCCGGTGACGCCCTTGACCACGTCATTGTTCAGACGGGTCGCTTTTTCCTGAGTGTAGTGGGATATCTTCATGTGATGCTGACGACCTTTCGAAAGTCCTGGACAATCATTCAACGCGGTGATGGGCTATATCCATCATGATTTATAATCAGGCTATGAAGCCGACCCGTTGATGTCAACTCTTTTCTTGGGCCGGCAGCCGACGGTCGGTTCAATGGTATTCGAAATAGTGTTTTTGGGCGGCATTATCGGTAGCCGCCGTTATTGATTGCCTTGTGTCCCTCTTTTTTATACACCCTTGAGGTCAACTTTGCTTGACTATCGCAGCCAATTAGGCTGAAATAAGCCGATTTCTCACGGTGACCAACCTGACCGATAATCAGGCCTGCCGGCACGGCAAGCCAATACCATCATCGTGCTGCCGAACGGCTTGCAGCCATGTGGTCATCAATCCCATGGAGGACTGATAATGAACTTGAAGAAGGCATTTCCGGAAAAGGTAGTCGATGCCGAAACCGCCGTTTCCTTTATTAAAAACGGCAGTCGGGTGTTCGTCGGTAGCGCCTGCGGGGAACCTCAGCACTTGATCCGGACCATGGTTGAAGATCTGAACACCCAGGACATCATGGTGTATCAGATGCTTTCCTGGACCTTTGCCAACTATGTGGACGATCCCAAGTTTTTAAAACGGTTTTCCCTGAAACTGTTCTTCATCAGCCACGACATGCGCAAAGCGGCCTTCGAGGGGTATATCGATTACGTGCCGACTTACCTGTCCCAGATCCCGCGTTACTTTGCCAACCATCGTATCGGCCTGGATGTGGCGCTGATTCAGGTCAGCCCACCGGATAAATATGGGTACTGCAGCCTGGGTATATCTGTTGATATCACCCAGGCGGGGGCACAAAACGCTAAAATCGTCATTGCCCAGGTGAATCCGCGCATGCCCCGAACGTGGGGCGAGAGTTTCCTGCATGTGGACGAAATCGATTATTTCGTGGAATACGAGGAACCCCTGGTACAGGCCCTGCCCAGCCTGAAAAACCAGGAGATCGCCAATCGCATCGGGTTCTACGTCAACCAGTTGGTGGATGACGGGGCCACATTGCAGATCGGCTTCGGCCACCTGCCCAATACGATTCTCGGTCACCTGGCAGACAAAAAGGACCTGGGCATTCACACCCAGTTGATCACCGACGCCTTCCTGCCGTTGTTCGAGAAAAAAGTCATCACCAACGCCAAGAAGACCCTTTATCCCGGCCGGGTGGTGGCATCCCTGTGCATGGGGTCGGACAAACTGTACCGTTACGTGGATGACAATCCCATGTTCTTTTTCCGGTCGTCGGAGTTCGTCAACGATCCCACGACCATTGCCCGCAACGACAACCTCATCTCCATCAGCTCGGCCCTGGAAGTGGATCTGACCGGCCAGGTCTGCTCGGACTCCATGGGGCACCTGTTCTACAGCGGCATCGGTGACCAGGTTGATTTTCTGCGTGGCAGTGCCATGTCCAAGGGTGGGTTTTCGGTGATTGCCCTGCCGTCCACGGCTCAAAACGGCTCTGTCTCGCGAATCGTGCCCCATCTCAGCGAGGGCGCCGGTGTGGCCACCACCCGTGGTGATGTAAACTTCGTGGTCACCGAATACGGCATCGCCGAGCTGTCCGGCAAAAGCATCTATCAGCGGGTCATGGAACTGGCCCAGATCGCCCACCCCAAATTTCGGGAAGAGCTCATCGAGGTGGCCAAGACCAAACACTATATCTTTGCCGACCAGCTCCCACCATCCAGTGACGATCTGATTTTTATCGAAAGCTACAAGAACCGGCTGACCTTGAGAAACGGCAAAAACATCGAATTCCGGCCGTTGTTGCCCTCCGACGAATTCGCCTATCGTAACTTTTTCTATTCACTTCAGGAAAAGACCATCTATTTCCGTTTCTTCTACAAGATGAAACTGTTCTCCCATGAAGTGGTGCAACAACAGTGGGCCAGCGTGGACTATCGTAAAAACATGTCCATGATCGGTTTGGCCCGCATCGCCGGCCACCAGGAGGTCATCGCCATCGGCTCCTATGCCGAAGAAAGCGAATCCCGGGCCGAAGTGGCATTTGTGGTGCGCGAGGATTTCCAAGGCATGGGGATTGCATCCTATCTGCTGGCGGCGATGGAGAAAATCGCCAAGCATAACAATTACAAGGCGTTTCTGGCCACCGTACTGCGGGAAAACACGGCCATGTTGCATGTATTTAAAAAACGCTATCCCCATGCCAAGACCACGATTAGCGGCGGCAGCGATGTTTCCATTCACATGGATTTCAATGATGCCGTCGAGACGGCGTCGGGCGCGGGCCGGCGCGTGGATAGTGATGATGCGTGTGTCTGCCCGCTTCCCGAGAAGGATAAGGATTAGGCATTTGATGGCCCCACGGTCGTGACCATAGGGCGAGCGGAAATCGAGCGCGAATCGATATTTCAAAAATATGCGATATCCATCTTGACAGACCGCCTAAACAATTGGCAAAAATGATAGTATCATCCATTGCCCCGAACGCTTTCCGTTAGTCAGTTTGTAGAATCACGACGCATCACCGGTTTTCGAGTACGAAACAGGAATGGGCGTTCTTTCATCAATCGACATCCACCGATTTAGGAGTTATTCATGAAACCTCAAGCTGTTGGTCCCCTTTTCGTCCTTGTCATGGCATTTTTGATGGGCTGCGCGACGCCTCAACCCTTAGTCGATGCCGTCTATTACCAGGATTACAACGCCATGGTGGCTCTCATGGGAAATGGCCACCAGGATCTCAACGTCAGGGATAAATCGGGCCGGACACCACTAATCATCGCCGCCTATTACGATAATTTGCCCATTCTAGAGTACTTGATGGAACAGGGTGCCGATCTCAACGCCGTGGATTCGGCCGGTAAGACGGCCATGCATTACGCCATCCAAAACGACGCCATCATCATTCTCAAAACACTCCTCGAAAAGGGCGCGAATCCCAACATCCAAGACACCGAGGGCAATACGCCGCTAATGATCGCCACAATGGCCATCGAAAACAAGGCCGAGAAGGAAAAGATCGCCACCATCGAGAACAAGGCTGAGGCGGTTCGATTGCTGTTATCCCATGACGCCGACGCAACGATCCGCAACAACGCGGGGTATACGCCAGTCACTTATGCGTACCAACACCAATTCAAGGATATCGAATCCCTTTTTGAGAAAAAATAAATCGTCCAGTCGTCAATCACGCCCGGTCATGAACAACGAGAAACAGCTCAAAAGCGGCGCATACACGAGGTATGTGAGCGTTTTGAGCTGTTTGCCAATACCGTTAGCGGGGCTTGGCTTAGATAGGCTTTTCAAACACGGGATTAGAGGATCTGACTGAGAAACAGCTTGGTGCGATCGTGCGTGGGATTGGTGAAAAAATGCGCCGGGCTCCCCACTTCCACAATCGCACCGGCATCCATGAAGATTACCCGGTCGGCAACCTCCCGGGCAAACCCCATCTCGTGGGTCACGACCACCATGGTCATGCCTTCACGGGCCAGGGCCTTCATCACATCCAACACTTCACCGATCATTTCCGGATCCAGCGCCGACGTCGGCTCATCGAACAGCATCACTTTGGGTTCCATGGCCAGGGCCCGGGCAATGGCCACCCGCTGCTGCTGACCACCGGACAGTTGCTCGGGATACACATTGATCTTATCGCTAATGCCGACTTTCTCGAGCAGTGTCATGGCCTTGCTCTTGGATGCATCACGGGAACGCTTGCGTACCACCTTCTGAGCCAGGGTCACATTCTCCAGCACGGTCTTATGAGGAAAAAGGTTAAAAGACTGGAACACCATCCCCACCTCGGCACGCACCTTGTTGATATCGGTTTTCTGATCCAGGATATCGATCCCATCGATGTAGATATGCCCGCTGGTAGCGTGTTCCAAACGGTTAAGACACCGTAAAAAGGTGCTCTTGCCGGAACCGGAAGGACCGATCACAACCACCACTTCACCGGCCGCGATGGTTGCGCTGACATCCACCAGGGCATGGATTTCATGGGGAACGTAAAACGTTTTGTAAACATTTTTTGCCTTTATCACAATGTCATCCTCCTTTCAGGAGCGAATCGGCAAGGATGCCTTGGAAAGCACCAGAGGTTAGGGGAGATTGATTCGGGGAATACGCGCACATGATCCCAACGGTCAATGATCAAGATACAGATTGGCGTGATGGATGGATATCGTCTGCTCAACGCCACCATGATAGAACAAAAGGGGAAACCGTCAGGCGGGATGCTGCATGTGGGCGGAGATGCGACGTTCGATCCGGCGGAATACGAATAGCACGCCGTAGACCATGATCAGATAAATCAGCGCGGCGGCGATGAACAGTTCGTAAAATGCGAAGCTGCGGGCCGAGATAACCCGCGTCACGCCGGTCAGATCCATGACGGTAATGATCGACACCAAAGATGTGGCCTGCAACAGAAAAACCACTTCATTGGTGTAGGCCGGCCATGCCAACCGGAAGGCCTTGGGCAGAATGATACGGCGGAACATCACCGGAGTGTTCATACCGCAGGCCCGGGCCGCCTCTATCTCACCCCAGGGAACGGCTTCTATGGCGCCGCGCAGGATTTCGGCGGTGTAGGCAGCCGTGTTCAGCGTCAGCGTCAGCACGGCGCAGAAGTAGGCCTGCTTGAAAAACTGCCACAGGCCGATGGTTTCGAGAGCATCGACGAACTGTCCGCTGCCGTAATAAATGAGGAAAATCTGCACCAGCAGCGGCGTCCCTCGGAAGTAAAAACAGAAGACGTAGCTGGGAACCGACAGCAAACGGCTGCGGGCCACACGCATCAAAGCCAAGGGAACAGCCAGGCACAGGCCGATGACAACCGACAGGGCCGTGATCTGAATGGTCACCCATGTGCCGCTCATCAGTCGCGGCAGGCTTTCGATGACGATGTCGGGGACCAGGGGCACGCGATCAGACCTTTCTCACGCCTTTGTTGGCCCAGGTTTCCAACTGCTTCTGCCCGACCAGGGAAACAATGGTGATGGTCAGGTAGATGAGCGAGGCCAGAAAGTAGCAGGTGAACGGCAAACGGGTGGCCCGCGCGGCGATGTCCGAATTACGCATCAGCTCGGGCAGCTGAATGACCGATATCAGGGCGGTGGCCTTGATGAGAACCATCCAGACGTTTCCCAGCCCTGGCAGGGCGAAGCGCCACATCTGAGGCAGCAGAACACGGCGGAAGCACATCACGCGTCCCATACCCACCGAACGGGCGGCTTCCACCTGTCCCTTGTCCACCGCCAGGAAAGCGCCCCGGAATACCTCGGTCGAAAATGCGCCGTAAATAAACCCGATGGTACACATGCCGGCGACAAGCGGGTTGAGATCAATATACAGATCCACTTCCATGAGCGCGGCGACGTCCTGAATCAGGGTGGGGGCACCATAGTAAACCAGCAGAATCAAAACGAGCTCGGGAACGCCACGGACGATGGTGGTATAGGCCCCGGCGGCGGTATTGGCCAAGCGTGACCGCGCCAGCTTTCCCCAGGCCCCCACCAGCCCGAGCAGCATGGCGATCACCATGGAACTGAGGCCCACCAGCACCGTCAGCTTGGCGCCCTTGATAAGCAGTGTTCCGTATCCCTGTAAGTTCAAAAATTCCGGCATGGGACTGTCGTTTCAGTTCACCCTAACGTTGCAACGACTGGGTTCACGTGGCTGCGCTACTCTCCATAAAGATCGAAATCGAAGTACTTGGCGTTGATTTTCTGGTAAACGCCATTTTTACGGAGGTCCTTGATGGCCTTGTTGAGCATCGCTTTCAAATCGTCATCCCCTTTACGCACGGCGATGCCGATCCCTTCTCCAAACCATTTTTCAGCGGTAAAGGAAGGGCCGATGAATGCATACCCCTTACCGGCGTCGGTATCCAAGAACCCGCCCTGCAACACGGTCGCATCGGCGATAACCAGATCGACCCGGCCGGCGGTCAGGTCCATGTTGGCTTCGTCCTGGGTGGCATAGGATTTGATTTGGACGCTGTCGCCGAAATTGTCGCGGACAAAGTTCTCGTGAATGGTCGCCCGCTGGACGCCCACGACCTTGCCCTTCAGCCCTTTTTTGCTGACATCGATGCGGGCACCCTTCTTGGCCACGAACCGGGCCGGAGAGACATAGTACTTATCGGTGAAGTCGACTTTTTGCTTGCGCTCTTCGGTAATGGACATGGAGGCGACGATCGCGTCGTACTTCTTGGCCAGCAGTCCGGGAATCAGTCCGTCCCAGTCCTGAATCATCAGCTCACATGTCACGCCCAATTGCTTGCACAGCGCGTTGGTGATGTCCACATCGAATCCCTGCAACTCGCCGTTGCTGTCCACCAAGTTGAATGGGGGGTAGGCGCCTTCGGTGGCGAACCGTATGGTTTTCCATTCCCCGGCGGGAACCGGTGGAACAAGCATCATCGTGATGACGACGGCGGCCAGTAACGCGGTCAGTAGTGTTCTCATCTATTCTCCTCCTGCTCGTGTTGGGGGTTATGCATATCGCCGGTTCGGTCCTGCCACAAAAAACGGGATAAAAACTGCCGACAGCGAACCGATTCGGGGGCGTTGAAAACCTTTTCCGGGGGACCCTGCTCCCCCACACGGCCTTCGTCCAGGAAGATGACCTGGGTGGAGACGTCACGACAGAAGTCCATTTCATGGGTCGCGACGAGCATGGTGCGCCCTTCTTCGGCCAGCTGTCGCATGACGGCCAGCACATCACCGACCAGTTCGGGATCCAAGGCGGAGGTCGGCTCGTCCAGCAACATGACGGTCGGTTCCATGGCCAGGGCCCGCGCAATAGCGGCCCGCTGCTGCTGTCCGCCGGAAAGGTGGGCGGGATAGCTTTTGGCCTTGTCGGCGATGCCGACCTTTTCCAACAGCGCCAAAGCCGTTTTCTTGGCCGCTTTCTTATTCTGCCCGAGAACATGGACCGGCGCCTCGATGACGTTTTCGATGATCGTCATGTGGGTCCACAGATTGAACTGTTGAAATACCATACCCAGCTTTGAGCGGATACGGTCCACCTGGCGGTTGGATTTGGGAATCGTCTCGCCCTTGCGGTTCTCGGTCATCTCGATAAGTTCTCCGTTGACCCAGACATGACCGGAGTTGGGCGTCTCCAGGAGGTTGATACAGCGCAGCAGGGTGCTCTTGCCGGACCCGGAGGATCCGATCAGGGAGATGACGTCTCCCTGATGGGCGGTGAGTGATATGCCTTTGAGGACCTCTAACGTACCGAAGCGTTTGTGCAGATTCTCGACTTTTAGCGCCGGCGGATGGTTTGCGGTTGTATCGTCGTTCATGTTCCACCAATGTTGCCGTAATGGGATGGATCGCCAATCGGCCTTGTACGTTTGGAGCCCATTGGCCGTCGCTGTTTGACTGTAGCTTTGTAAGGTTCAAAATGCAATCTTAAATTGTCCGGCCATTGTTCAACCGATGCACAGCAAGAGCAGTCGCCACCTCACGTTGCATCACGTTGGTTTGATTCGGTGTTCGGTTGCGTCGAACGCTCGGAGGGATTTGTACCAAATGTTCATGCTCTGCACCCGACCGGAAATATTGGTGTTGTTGACCAGGGTTCCGCCGAAGGCGTAGCCTGCCCGGGCGAACATGATGTTGATGCCGTAGGAGACGGCGCGGGCAATGGTAAAGGCCGTTTTCACGCCGTTTCGTCGGGCGTCGGTCTCCATGGCAGCCAGCAGGTGGGCGGCAAGGCCGGCCCGCCGATGCTCGGGGGCGGTTGCAAAATCGGTCATCTCCACCCCGCTCTCGAATCGCTCGGCGGATGCCAACGCGATTAGCGTGGCCCCGGAAAGGATGCCGACATAGCTGAAATTCTCATCCATGGTGCGCCGGATATAATCCGGATCGAAAATGGGAAACGGATAGCTCTCGAACACCCGGCTGTACAGGTCCGTCATCTGTGGGGCGCGATCCGCGTTCATGACGATCAGTTCACAGCCGTCCGGCAACGGATGACGAATACCGGCACCGGCGCGTTGCATTGCCGCCGCCAGCACATGTCGGATGCGCTCGGCATCGCTTGGCTGGCGCCGCTTTTCGCACCCGAAGCGCGAGACGAAAAGGGCTCCGTCGCCATCGGCATAAAAATCCGGAATCCGGGCCTCGATTTCAAATCCCGCAGCCAAGAAAGCAGCGGCGCTTTTAGCCGGAATTTTGGCAAAGAGTTTGGCGTAGCCTTCGGCCCGCGCCAGTTTATGCATCGCGTCGATAACCATCTCGGCCTCTCCGGCAGCCAGTTGCATCAGGTAGACCCTGTCGGATAAAGGGCCGTACTGGATCCGGGATTGGCCAAGGGTCTTGATTCTGTCTTGGGTCACGGTACAATCGGTCGAGAAAAGGTAAACGGTTTACAATCAATGGGTCCTTTCAACCCCGTGAACATGGTCGCTGCCCAAGTAAAATGGGCATTTCATAGAAAACGAACGGCCTCGTTCATCATTTCGGCCAACGGTCCATGTCGTCTCGCTCCCACGCTCTGCGTGGGAGCGCCGTGTTTATCATGCCTGGAAACATGGGTTCCCACGCAGAGCATGGGAACCAGGTGCCTTCTGGCCGAAACGATGATCAAAGCCAAACGGACCCATTTTATACGTCAGTTACTGGGAATATCAACAATTATATTTTCTTGCTTTTTTATAGTAAATGCCACAATTGGATTAGAGTTTTCCCTTTTTAATGATTGCCACCAAAAGCCAAATTCCCATCACCGCCGCAGCAAGAAAACCAATGATTCCGATGGCCGATATTCCGTAAAATAAGGGAGGGGTTTTTGAAATGACAATCAGTGCCGAACCGATGATAAGGGATGCGATAATAATCGAAAAAGAAATACGATTACTGATCTGATCATGGGTGGATAACATGTTTTCCATGTTTTTCAATTCCAGCATGAAAGTGAATTTTTTCTGCCGGATGTTGCGGGTGATTTCCAAGAGATCTTTTGGAAATTCTTTTATAAAATCAATGTATTGACCGACAATACCTACCGCATCGCTGCTCAGGCGCTGGGGCGAAAAACGGGAAAGCTTGACCTGGCGGATAAAGGGCTCGGCATGGGCGATCAAATCAAAATCCGGGTCCAGAGCCAGCCCGACGCCTTCGACCGTGCTGATGGCTTTCATCATCAGGAAAAGCTCCGGTGGTATGCGCAGGCGGTGCTGAGCGGCCATGTCCAACAGGTTTTGTAGTAATTTACTGACTTCGATGTCCTTGAGCGGTTTGTAAAGATGCTCCCCCATGAAATCGGCCACATCCTTGCTTAACAGACGAAGATCCGGCTCATCTTCCCATAGGGTCAACTTTAACAACACCCGCGTCGTACGGGCCTCGTCGCGGCGCACGACGGCGTCGACAAGATCCACAAAGGCCTCGCGCAGGGTCCGATCGACGGTACCCATCATACCGAAATCAAGCAGACAGATGACATTGCCCGGTAACACGAAAAGATTCCCCGGATGAGGATCGGCGTGAAAAAAGCCGTGCTGGAAGATCTGCGTCAGCAGAATATCGGCGCCACGACGGGTGATTAGCTTGCGGTCATAACCGTTCTCATCCAGCGCGTCCAGCCGGGAAACCTTGATGCCGTCCACGTATTCGGTCGTCAACACCCGCC
This sequence comes from uncultured Desulfosarcina sp., assembly GCA_963674765.1. GTDB lineage: Bacteria > Desulfobacterota > Desulfobacteria > Desulfobacterales > Desulfosarcinaceae > Desulfosarcina. Next base: position 7,586,579 of record OY771548.1, read on the forward strand.
CGGTGGTAATTTCTCTGTAGACTTTAGGGATGTAGACCGTCTCGTCCGATAGAAAAGAGCGGGCCACACGTTCCATGCTGGTGGCCTCTAAGGTGTAGTCCATCTCCTTCTCAATGGAACGGGCGAACTCTTCGACGATTTTCACGGGTCGGTGCAGCGCCAGTTCTTCGATGTGTCGCTCGGCCAGGGTAGCCAAATGGAGCATGATTTCCAGATCCACCTCGACGATCTTCTGGATTCCCGGCCGCTGAATCTTGACGGCGACCTCCTCGCCATCCTTGAGACATGCCCGGTGGACCTGGCCGATGGAAGCCGAGGCCAGGGGATCGGAATCAAAACGATCAAACAACTCTTCGATCGATTGGCGGGTTTCTTTTCTGATTATTTGGCGAACATCGGCGAAAGAAAAAGAGGGGACCTTGTCCTGCAAAATGGACAGCTCATTGATGAAATCCACGGGCACGAGGTCCGGTCGGGTGGAAAGGATCTGTCCCAATTTTATGTAAGTCGGACCCAGTTCCTCGATTGCCAACCGTACCCGTCTGGCCCGGGAAAGGCGCCGGACGCGATCGCCACGTTTGCTGGAAAGCATCTGGCGACCGATTTCGATGTATTGATCGATCTTGAGCAGTTCCAGAATGTCATCGAAACCGTATTTGAGCATCACCGCCAGGATCTGGCGGTAACGGTTCAGGTTCCGATACGTGCGGCCGATGACGCCAATTTTTCGGATGCTGATCATCAGAGCGTATCAGGCCGACTCCTCGGTGTTCTGGTCACTGATCAGCTTCTTGAGATCGCGGATCTCTTTTTTCAGCCCTTTCAGCTCATCCTGCGTCACCACATCGGCCTTTTTTAACAGGTCCTTGACACTCTTTTCAACGCGTTCCTCCAACTTTTTCTGGGCGTCTTCGTACCGGTGTTGCAGCTCTTCGATGAATTTGCGCCCTTCCTTTTCGGTCATCTTGCTTTGTTCGGCCACCTCCTTGGCCATATCCTCGACTTCGTCCCACGCCTTAAGCGCTAAGCCGACACCGGCAAGCATGCTTTTTCTAACCATATCAAACATTCGATATCTCCTTATGCATTGGATGACAATGGAATCCCGGATGGGTCGCCATCCGCAGATGCTGACGGCGACCGCAAATCGGAATCGTATGTTACGTATTGGTACGATAAATAGAAAACAGGGGGAAGCCCCAAACCGATGAAATCCACCTGAAAATACGGGATTAATCTAACATACGGCCCATGTCTTAGCAAGGCATTTGCTTTCACAAGCTTCCCGCATTTGGATCGTTGTGATGAACCCAATCGCTATCGGAATCGGGATCGCTATCGAAATCGAAAAGAAAGGACAATCTCCTTGACTGTTTTATCCAGCTGTCCTAATCATCTGTGGATTATATGCAGGCTTACCATCAGCCAAATTGGAACTACAGTCGAAAGGAGTGCTCAACCATGTCCGTATCCATTGCCATGGCCGGAAAGGGAGGAACCGGCAAGACCACCGTTTCCGGAATGCTGATCAAATACCTGGTCAGCAAAGGCAAAGCCCCAGTACTGGCCGTCGATGCCGATGCCAATGCCAATCTGAATGAAGTCTTGGGGCTCGAGGTAACCGAAACAATCGGCAACGCCCGCGAAGAGATGAAAAAAGGAATCGTCCCCGGCGGGATGACCAAGGATGTGTTCATGTCCATGAAGCTCGAACAGGCCGTTATAGAACAAACGGGTTTCGACTTGGTGGTCATGGGCCAACCCGAGGGCGCCGGCTGTTATTGCGCCGCCAACACCCTGCTGACCGGATTTCTGGAACGTTTGGCCGATAACTATCCGTACGTTGTGATGGACAATGAAGCCGGCATGGAACATCTGAGCCGTCTGACCACCAAAAACGTGGACCTGTTGCTCATCGTTACCGATACCTCCCGCAGAGGGTTGCAGGCCGGATTGAGGATTCATAAGCTGGCCAAGGATTTGAATCTCGGCGTGGGGAAAAGCTACATCATCATCAATCAAGCCAAAACCGATCCGACCGCCGAGGTTAAAACGATCCTGGACGATGATGGATTGGAACTGGCCGGCGTCATTCCAGAAGACGAAGAGGTTTACGAATTCGATCTCAACGGTCGACCCACGATCGATATCGATGAAAATAACCTGGCACTGCAGGCAGCGTATTCGATCTTTGATCGAATTATCCCTTGACGGGAGAAAAACGCAAGAAAACGCGTTGGTACTTAGTCACCAATCGGAATAAACGGCCGCCCCTGCATGCCCACACCCCCGGAACCATGAGGACGAGGATGCTCATGAAAAAAACCGGCTATTTGCATGACAACCGATATCTGCTCCACGATACGGGCCCCTATCATCCAGAGATGGGTGAGCGGCTCAGCGCCATTTACAATGGAATCAAGGCGGCCGGACTGCTTGAGCGGTTGAATATCCTGCCGGCAGTTCGCGCCGATATCGAATGGATCGAAGCCATCCACGACAATGGCTATATTCGCCGCTTCGAAGAGGTCTGCCTTTCTGGCAACCGTACGTTTGATTATCCGGACAACCAGATGTGCGTCGACACCTACGAAACGGCCTTTATGGCCGTTGGCGGCGTCCTGGATGTCGCCCGTCGGATCATGGAAGGAGAGCTCGACAACGCCTTCTGCGCCGTCCGCCCACCGGGCCACCACGCGGAAAAGAATCAGGCCATGGGCTTTTGCTACTTCAACAACGTTGCCATCGCCGCACGCTATCTGCAGACCGCGCATGGGATTAAGCGGGTCGGAATCATCGATTTCGATGTCCACCACGGTAATGGCACGCAACAAATCTTTGAAGACGACCCTACCGTGTTCTATTATTCCATCCATCAACACCCCTCGTTTGCGTTTCCCGGAACCGGCCGCGAATTTGAAGAGGGGACGGGCAAGGGAGAGGGGTTTACGAAAAATTCGCCGGTTCTGCCCGGCCAGGGCGATGATGTTTACACGCAGTTGATCGAAAGCGATCTGTTGCCGGCATTTGATCGGTTCAAACCGGAATTCATTATCACTTCCACCGGCTTCGACGGCCATGAAGACGACGACATGTCAGACATCACCCTTTCCACCGAATGGTATTCCTGGATCATGCGTACCCTTGTCACGTTGGCCGACACGCATGCCGGCGGCCGGTTGATGTCGGTGCTTGAAGGGGGCTACTGTCTGGAACGGTTGGGGGAACTGGCCGCCAACCATGTTTCTGTCTTGTTAGACATCTAAGGCCAAACCGATCCGGCCAATGGCACCGTGATCGCAGGCTCAGACGGTTATTGAATCATCACTAAACACGGATTGCATGGAGGATACCATCATGTTTGTCAGCCGATCCATGGTTTCGCAGGTCATTACCATCGATAAGGACGCATCTATATTTGAGGCCCAGGAAAAAATGGCGGCCCGTAAAGTTCGCCATCTGCCCGTCGTCGACGACGACAATCGTCTCATCGGTATCGTCACGGACCGCGATATCAGAAGCGCCCTTCCTTACAGCCTGATAAAAAACAAGGCCACGGCCGACGAACGGGAAAAACTGGATCAACTTAAAGTCAAAGATATCATGACCCAGAATCCCAAAACCATTACTCCCAGGTATACCATCCAGGATGCCTTGCTGTTGATCCAAAAGGAAAGGGTCGGCGCCTTTCCCGTGGTGGATGATGAGGGCAAACTCCAAGGGATTCTTTCAGTCCGCGATCTGTTGCGGGCATTTATCAACGTGATGGGAATCGGCCAGCCCGGCACCTTGCTTTGTATTGAAGTGGAAGAAAAGGTCGGGCAGCTGAAACGAATCGTCGATGCCATCACCGAGGAAAACATTTCTTTGGGCAGCGTGCTGGTGGCACGGACCTGGGATGAAGGCAAAAGGGCGGTATTTCCCTATCTTCTGACCAATACCGTTTCCAAGATCAAAAAGAAATTGACGGCCATGGGCTACAAACTCATCGACCCCATGGAATGGTACATCGATCAGCCGCCGAGCAACCCCTAAACGATTGTTGCGTTCCATGATGGCACCGGATCCGATTGCGCCCAATCCCTATCAAGATCTATATATTTATTACCTGTCAGGACGCCTCCAGCCGGGTCTGGCGTTCAACCCGGACCACTATATTGGCAGCTGGGAGGAAGACGATTTTTCGTTTCTCTTTTTTACCCAGCCGGCCAGTCAGCGGGTGATAGACACGCTTACCGATCTGCCGGGCATCGCGCTGATCGAGCATTACCACATGACCTACGAGGAATGGCAGGGCAGCGAAATCGTACCCTGCCACATCGGCTCGTTTACGATTACCCCGCCGTGGTTTGCCGTCGACCCCATGCAAAAAGCATCCACGATCATCCTCGACCCAGGCGTCGTTTTCGGGACGGGTACGCATCCGACGACGCGGGACTGTCTGGAGGCGCTGGAACTGGCCTTCGCCGATGGGTCCGCCCGCAGTGCCCTGGACCTGGGAACGGGCACCGGTCTGCTTGCCCTGGCAGCGGCACGCCTGGGCTGTCCCAAGACGCTGGCCATCGATCTGACGTTTCTAGCGACGCAGACCGCCAGACGCAATGTATGCCTCAACGGCCTCGACGACCGGATCCTTGTGGCTCAAGGGGATGCCGAGAAATTTATGGACTTTACAAGCGATCTTGTGGTATCCAATATCCATTATCATGTCATGCAACGACTGATCCAAACTACAGGTTTTTTAAGGAAAAAACGCTTTATTCTATCGGGTTTGATGCGTAGCGAAGCCGCTCATATCGAAACCCTGCTGACGACGCTTCCGGTGAGAATAATGCGCCGATGGAACCAAGACGGTATCTGGACGACCTTCTATGGTGCAATATGCTGACTTGCAGGAATAAAAAGGGCTGACGATGGTCATTACGTGCTGGGGGTCCAGAGGGTCTATTCCAGTTTCCGGAAGCGCCTATATCAAGTATGGCGGAGATACGACCTGCCTGGACATTCGTACCGACAGCGACGACATCATTATCGTGGATGCCGGCACCGGTATACGACGCCTGGGCAACCATTTGATCGAAGTCGGCCGTTACCAATACAATTTCCTGCTTACGCATGGCCACTGGGACCACCTGATGGGGTTCCCCTTCTTCAAGCCGCTTTTTCTCAGCCATACCGAAATCCACATGCACCGTGCGCCATTTCATAAAAAATTCATGGAGAGTATGTTTTCCAAGGTAATGGCGCCCCCCAATTTCCCGGTTCGTTATTCCGATCTCAAGGCAAAGATCGTCTGGGAGGAGGGCCATCCGGCCGAGTTCAAAATCGGTTCGGCAACGGTAGTCCCCATTCCCATCAGCCACCCGAACACGGGCAAGGGATACAAGTTTATTGAAAACGGCAAAACGTTCGTGTTTATCACCGACAACGAACTGGGATTCATTCATCCCGGCGGATTGCCATATAAAGATTATGTCGATTTTTGCCGGGGAGCAGACCTGCTGATTCACGACGGCGAGTACACTGCCACGGAATACCCAAAACTCATCGAATGGGGGCACTCGTCTTACACGGATGTTCTCAGACTGGCCTTCGAAGCCGGCGTCAAGCGGCTGGGGCTCTTTCATCTGAACCAAGAGCGTACCGACGACCAGGTGGACCAAATCGTCGCGCATTGCCATCGACTCATTAAAGAGAAGGGGCAATCCTTGGAATGCTTCGCCGTAGGGCGGGATATGCGGTTTACGCTTTAGGGGTGTAGACTGAAGGCTGAAGGTCGATTGGCGGCTGAGTCGCTTTAGTCTTCGACCGATTCACCTTTTGGCCTCGTGTTTCAAAACCGGTTGCGGCCAATCGCTTGTAACTTGATATGAAATATCACCGCTGACTGTTATCAATTATGTCTGACCCAATCGACCGTGCCGCCGACATTATAGCAAAGGCAAAAACCGCCGTGGCCCTCACCGGTGCCGGTATTTCCGTGGAAAGCGGTATCCCTCCGTTTCGTGGCCATGGGGGATTGTGGGAAAAAATCGATCCCATGCAATACGCCCACATCGATGCGTTCTTGGAAGATCCGGAAACGGTATGGCGGGTGTTGATCAAGGACATGAAAATCATCCTGGACAAGGCCCAACCCAATCCCGCCCACACCGGCCTGGTCGATCTGGAACGGTTGGGCATTCTGAAAACGGTCATTACCCAAAATGTTGATGGCCTGCATCAAATGGCGGGCAACCGGGACGTGATCGAGTTTCATGGCAATTTTGCCTGGCAGCGCTGTCAGACATGTAACCAGATCATTGCCACGGCCGAGGTGGACCTGACCCACATGCCGCCCCATTGCCCTTGCGGCGGCATCCTGCGGCCGGATTGTATCTTTTTCGGCGAACTGATCCCCTCCGAGGCCTTGCGCCGCTCCCAACGGGCATCGGCCGCCTGTGACGTCATGCTGGTCATTGGCACCTCGGCAATCGTCCAGCCGGCGGCGACGATGCCCTATATTGCCAAAGATAACGGCGCCACGGTCGTTGAAATCAACCCCGACCCCACACCGCTGACCGATCGCATCAGCGACCTGCTCCTCATGGGGGAGGCCGGCGCCATTTTGCCCCGGCTGGTCGCGGCAGTCAGACAACGGCAGGCGGCTGAGCGCTGACCATCCATTTCATTCCCATGATTCCCATTCAGGACCTTGCAGACTGAGCCATGACACCAACAGATGATAACCATTGGGTTAAAGAGATTACACTGTCCACGCCTTCCCTGGGCGACAACACGGCGGATACCGATCGGTTGGCATCGGCCCTTAAAAAAGCATTGGGCGTAACCACCATTGACATGGATCTGGAACTGATTCAGCGGCTGCCCGACCAGTTACGGGAGTGGAACTATCGGCTCCGCGCTGTCTTGTTCAAGGATATTGCCGGCAATGGCATCCTGGTTCATTTGGCCGCCGCAACCGACGCCCAGGCATTTTACGGCCTGGCCGTGGATCTGGGGACGACCCGGGTGGTCCTGCGCATCGTCGATCTGACCACGGGCGAGCATCAGGGAGAAGTGGTATTCGATAACCCCCAGATCGCCGTTGGTCCCGACGTTCTGGCCCGTATCCACCATGTGGAGAATCCCGGCGGACTGGCCCACCTCAACCACCTGATCGTCGACGGCATCAATGCGCAGCTCACCCAGCTCTGCGTCCGAAGCGGCATATCGCCCCAACAGATCCACCTGGTCGCCATTGCCGGGAATACGGCCATGACCCATCTACTGCTGGGTCTTAATCCTCGCTGGATGATTCGCGAACCCTACATTCCGGTGATCAACCAGCCTGGGATCATAACGAACCGTGACCTGGGCCTTTCGGTTCATCCCGGTGCGCGGGTGATGATCTTTCCCAATGTCGGCAGCTATTTTGGCGGTGATCTGATCGCCGGCATTCTTTATTGTGACATGGACCAACGCGAAGAAACGGCCATTATGGTGGACGTGGGTACCAATGCGGAAGTTGTGCTGGGGAATCGGCACTGGATGATGGCCTGCGCCGGGGCGGCGGGCCCGGCCCTGGAAGGTGGCGTGACCCGCATGGGGACCACGGCCGGTCCGGGGGTGATCGACCGCATCACGATTGATCCGCAAACGCTTCGGTTCGACATTCACACGATTGAGGATCATCCCCCCGTGGGCATTTGTGGTTCCGGTGTCATCGATCTGGCAGCAGCCCTGTTCCGGTCGGCCATGATCGATATTCGGGGCAAATTGCTGCCCGAACGCTGCGGCAAACGGTTTTCCATGCGTGACGGCCTGGGCCATCTGACGATCGTCCCCGCCGATAGGTCGGGTACCGGCCAGGATCTGTGCATCACCCAAGCCGATCTAGACAGCCTGATCCGGTCCAAAGCCGCCATGTACACCATCCTGGAAACCATTACCGGAACGGTCGGCCTGCAACAAGCGGATCTGGAAACATTTTTCGTCGCCGGTACCTTCGGCGCCTATATCGATCCGAAATCCGCCATCACCATCGGCATGATCCCGGACCTTCCCCTGGATTGTTATCAAAGCCTGGGCAACAGTTCCTTGGGTGGTGCCACACAGGTGTTGACCCAGCCCGACTGCTTTGACCGTGTACGACAAATCCGGGATGGCATTACTTATCTGGAACTCAATGTTAACCAGGATTTCATGAATCGTTTTTCCGCCGCCAAATTTCTGCCCCATACGGATACCCAACGGTTCCCGTCTGTTGACGTGCCCGGCAATGGTCCCACCAATAGTTGACGGATTCGTAAACAATTAACAGTCGCGCCTTGTTTTTCTCACTACCCGGCTCATTACTCATCGATCAGACGGAATCCGTTCATCTACTGCCACTAATTATCGGCTATCGTTTTTTCCGTTTTCGTTTCAAACGGTTGCGGCCAAGCGAAATAAAACCTTGAAAGGAATGGTGCATTATGATAGTCGAAGTTCTGACTTTTTTACACCCACATTTTTACAACCCAACCTACAAAGGATCGAGACCACATGACGTCTAAGAAACAGCTGTTGTTTGCTTACGGTCTGGCAATCCACCTGTTACTCGTCGGTATCATCTGTTATGCCGCCTTTCCGGCCCGAGCGCCCGACCAGCCCTTGCGGATCATGTACCAGACAAACGCCGGGAAAGTTCTTTTTGACCACCATACGCACACGGATGCGTCCGGTTACGGCGCAAGCTGTTTCGATTGTCATCACCATCCCAGCGATGATGATAGCGCGCTCATCGCCTGCGGCGAATGCCATCAAGCACCGGCCGAAGATGGGTCCAAGCCGGAGCGCTGTCTCGATTGCCACGACGAGAGCGATATCGAAGAAACGGAAATGTCGTCTCGTGCGGATGCGTTTCACACCCAGTGCATCGGTTGCCACGAGGAATTCGAAAAGGGACCGCAATCCAGTTCGGATGACTGTTCCCGTTGCCATGTCCTTTAAGCACTGACATACCTGGGGGTGATGATGATTCTGTTTCGAGCCATTCAACACTTACCGCGGACCTAAACAAAGGTTGAGCTATGCGAAAACGATCATTCTTCGGTCTGACCAAACCGTGCTTTAACTATGAATTGGCCACCGATGTGTCTGCCCAGCCGGTGTCCATCCCGGCACCGGATACGGTTACCCTCTATATCAAGAAAGAGCTGAAACAAACCAGTGACAGCTTGAAAGTCGGTACACCGGTAAAAACCGGTCAACGGTTGATGCTAAACGAAGGCGATGACATCTACACCATCGCTTCGGTGACAGGGTCGGTCTGCGCGATTGCCCCATTTATGGCCGATTACGGACGAAAATGGACGGCCATTACCATCAAAACCGACCGCCAGGACCAAATGGATGACGCCTTTTCACAGGTTGCCGACACCCCCACACTGGAGACACTGGACCGCTATCTGTCCAGCTGCCCCGGTGAACCGGATTTCGGTCCGTTGATGGATGAACGCAACCCCGTGAACACGATTATCATTTATGGCGGGAACGCCGATCTTCTCATCGATACCAGCTTGTATGTTCTGAAAAGCGACATCGAGGCAATCAACTCCGGAATCGAAGTACTGAGAAAAGCGACGGGGATCGAGGAAATCGTCATCGCCGTCCCGGAAGAGAGCGTGCAGAATTACTCCGGTCATCTGGATGCCAAGATTCAGCCCTTCTCCTCTCAGTATCCATTCGCACAGCCGTTGATGATCCTGCAGGACCTGACCGGACGACTGCCCGATGAAAAGGGAATGGGGTCCATGGGAATTCATTTCATTCGTGCCGAAGCCGTGGCCAGTATCGGTCAGGCCTTCGCCAATGGCAGTCTGCCGGTGCAAAAAACGGTCACCGTAATTGGCAAGGACGGCAGCAAGCATTTGGCCCGCGCACGGGTGGGTACGCCGGTGGGGGCATTGCTCGGCACCTTCGGCATCCCGGTCAACGACCAAGACAAAATCATCTTCGGCGGCCCCATGACGGGTAATGCGATCTACAGCGAGACGCTGCCCATCGGTCCAGACACCGATGCCATCATGGTTCAGGATAAAAGTGTCATTCCCCTGTATAGCGACTACCCGTGCGTCAACTGCGGTGATTGCGTTCGCATCTGCCCAGCCAACGTACCGGTGAACCTTCTGGTCCGGTTCCTTGAAGCCGGTCAGTACAGCGAAGGCGCCGATTTGTATGATCTATATTCCTGCATCGAATGCGGACTGTGCAGCTATGTCTGTGTATCCCGCATTCCCATTTTTCAGTATATCAAACTGGCGAAGTATGAATTAGGCCGGATCCTATCTGCGGAGGAGATGAATGAACAGTAAGAAGACGCTAATTGTTTCTCACGCACCGTTCTGGCATGACGGCAGTGGGATACCCGCGCGAAGTTACAACACCATCATCGCCGCCCTTCCCGCTGCTGCCGTGGGCATTGCCCATTACGGCGCCCCGGCACTGGGTGTCATCTGCATGGCCATGTCGACGGCGATTCTGTGGGAATTGCTTCTCAACTATGCCAGCAAACGATCCATCACCGTGGGCAATGGGAACGCGGCACTGGTTGGATTGTTGTTGGCCATGATGCTGCCCGCCTCGACGCCATGGTGGGTTGTCGTTGTGGGAACCTTCTTGGCAATCGTCATCGGCATGCAAATTTTCGGTGGCATCGGCGCCAACCCATTCAATCCAGTGGCATTGGCCATGGCCATTCTCATGATCTCCTACAACGGGCATATCGACTTCGATGCCGGCTTAGTCAATTTTTCACTGGACTTTCCCTCGTCGATTAGCCCCATCGGCGCGCTAAAGGCATTCGGGCCTGCCGCCGTCGAACACCTCAGCGCGGCTGATTTGTTTATGGGACTTCAGGTGGGTGGCGTCGGTTCTTCATGCGGACTGGCTATCATGATTGGTGGCATTTATCTGATGATACGGGGAATTATCCGCTGGGAAGTCAGTCTTTCTTTTATCGTCGGTATATTCGTAACGGCCATGCTTTTCAATATGGCCGATCCTACACGATTCGCCCCGCCGCTATTCCATTTACTCACCGGCTATACGCTGATCGGCGCGTTTTTTCTGGCGACTGAAAGCACTACTTCACCGGTCAACTTCGTTCCCATGCTGATCTACGGTGCACTGGGCGGGGTCATGACAGTGTTGATCCGCAACATCGGTGTCTACGTGGATGGCGTCATTTTCGCAATTCTTCTGATCAATCTGATAAATCCGCTGGTCGACAAGATCAGACCCAAGGCGATTGGAAAGGTAGCGTAACATGGGCGAAATGATCAAAATGGTGGTAGTCCTGACCGTGCTGAGCATCATCTCTGGTGGCGGACTCTCTTGGTTGAAGGACTTTACCGAACCGAAAATTGAAAACCAGGTGATGAACCTGGTCAAGGGCCCGGCGATTCGCGCCATGCTCGAAGAGGCCGAAAATGATCCGGTCGAAGACCGCTTCAAAATCAAAGACGGTGAGGTTGAACGAACGGTTTTCGTTGGTGTGTTCGGCGGTAATGCGGACACGGTGGTTCTGGAATCCCAGGCCAATGGCTATGGCGACAAAGTCGGCATGGTGGTCGCCATTAACATGGCCGACGAAACCCTGCGGGGGATGGCCGTCACCACCCACAAAGAGACGCCCGGCCTGGGTGCCAATGCCAAGGATGATCCCAGCTTTGCCGCTCAATTTACGGGCAAACCGGCTGTGGCGCCGATCAAGGTATCCAAGGATGGGGGGAGCATCAGCGCCTTGAGTGGGGCGACGATTACGTCCCGTGCCGTCTGCCTGGGGGTCACGAAAGCCATTGAGAAGTACAAGGATCTGAAGCCACAGCTGGAAGAACAAATCAAAGCCATGGGCAAATAAAGGAGTTTACCAAAAATGGCCAAATCGATTGCTTCGGAGTTTACCAAAGGCCTCTGGAAGGAGATCCCACCGTTCCGTCTGGTTCTCGGCCTGTGTCCGGTATTGGGTGTCACCACGTCCATGAAAAATGGTATTGGCATGGGCCTGGCCACCACCTTCGTCCTGCTCTGCTCCAATATTCTCGTCTCGCTTTTAAGGAAAGTGATCCCCGCCAAAGTGCGTATCGCCTGTTTTATTATCATCATCGCCACGTTCGTCATTGTTGTCGAACAGATGATGGCAGCATTTGCATACACGTTATTCATGGATCTTGGCGTCTTCATTCCCTTGATTGTGGTCAACTGTATCGTATTGGGGCGGGCCGAGGCATTCGCCTCTAAAAACGGTATCGTCTATTCCGCTGCCGATGGTCTGGGAATTGGAATCGGGTTTACCTGTTCACTGGCGGTATTGGGGGCGGTCCGCGAACTGTTGGGGACCGGTGGACTGTCCGGTGATGTTTTCGGTTTTCTGCCCTATAATCTGCCTAATTTATTCGGTACATCATATGAGCCTTTTGTTTTCGCCGTCCAGGCACCGGGAGCATTTGTCGCCCTGGGTTTGCTACTGTGTCTGATGAATCTTATCCCAAGCAAATAGCGATAAAGGAAGCGTGTCATGGATTATATTGAACTCATCATCGCCTGCATTTTCGTAAACAATATTTTGCTGGCCCAATTTTTGGGGAACTGTCCTTTTCTTGGCACCTCCAAAAAGATGGAGACTGCCGTTGGTATGGCCATGGCAGTTATTTTTGTGCTTGTGATGGCCGGTGTGATGACCTGGCTGATCTTCAACTATCTGCTTCTGCCCTATAAATTGGTCTATTTGAGAACGATCGCCTTCATTTTAGTGATCGCCTCACTGGTGCAGTTCGTGGAGATGTTTCTCAAAAAGAGTATACCGGCCCTATATGCGGGTCTGGGCATCTTTCTGCCCCTGATCACCACCAACTGCGCCGTCTTCGGCGTCTGCGTGCTGAATATCGACAAAGAATTCAACTTCATGCAAGCGTTGGTGGCGTCATTCGGTTATGCTGCTGGTTTTGGCTTGGCATTGATTCTTTTTGCCGGCCTGCGCGAGCGCGTTCTCTTGGCGCGGGTTCCCAAACCCCTTCAGGACACGTCTATCGCACTGATCACGGCCGGTGCCATCTCGATGAGCTTCTATGCGTTCAGGGGGATGGTGTGAGTTGCGTTTATGACCACTGATGGCGTTGATGTAGACCGTTGGCTATTTACAACCGCCTGAAACAAATTAAGAACCGTTTGATGGACGCCTTGCCGTTCCAAACGGTTTTTTATTAAACCCGTACCCCGTTATTCATCACTGCCTGATTAACATTGACTGATCTTTATTATTAAGGAGGTTTTCGTGACCACAGCCATTCTCGTTATGCTGGCCATCGGCGCAGCCTGTGGCCTCATTCTCAGCATTGCTTCCAAGGTTTTTTATGTCTATGAGGATCCTCGGATCAGCCAAGTGGAGTATTTTCTGGCTGGAGCCAACTGCGGCGGCTGTGGCTTTGCCGGGTGCAGCGCGGCGGCCGTCGCCATTGTCGAAGGCAAAGCCAAACCGGGAATTTGCGTGGCCGCCGATTCGGAAGCGGCCGTGAATATCGCCGGTGTCATGGGGGTCGATCCAGGCACCGCCGAACCGGTTAAATCCCTCAATCCTTGCAGTGGCGGGGATCGCGCCGATGACAAATTTATCTACAACGGCGCCATGACCTGCTCGGCCATGACCGCCCTCTATGGCGGCAAACGCGTCTGCGCCATCGGCTGTTTAGGCATGGGCGACTGTATCAAGACCTGTTTGTTTGACGCCATTCACATGGGCCCCCAGGGGTTCCCGGTGATCGACGAATTCAAGTGTGTGGGATGTGGGGCCTGCGCCGCCGCCTGCCCCAAGGATCTACTGTCGGTCAAAACCATGTCCGAACGGCTGTTGGTGTTCAATGAGGACGATCACGCACTGGCACCGTGCCAGCAGACCTGCCCGGCCGAAATCGATATTCCCAAATACATTCGACTGATCAAGGAAGGCGATTACGAAGGCGCGGTTAATACCATTCGCGAACGCAATCCGTTACTGCTTTCATGCGGACGGGTGTGTCCGCATCCTTGTGAGGATTATTGTCGCCGGGCGATCGAAGACGATGAAGCCGTTTCCATCAACCAGCTGAAACGTTTCGTGGCCGATTACGAAATGAACAGCGGCCGTCGTTTTCCAATTCCCTGCGCACCGGATACGGGAAAACGGGTGGCCATCATTGGCGGCGGTCCGGCGGGTGTAAGCTGTGCTTATTTTCTGCGGCGCCTCGGTCATCATCCGACGATCTATGAAAACATGTCCAAGCTGGGCGGTATTACCCGTTATGGCATCCCCGAATACCGGTTGCCCGACAAAGTCCTGGACTGGGAAATCGAGGGCATTCTGAATCTGGGGATTGACGTTCACTACCACACCCAACTGGGGCGCGATTTCACCATTCAGAGCCTGCGCGACGAGGGCTATGAGGCGATTTTCATGGGTATCGGTGCCTGGAAAGACTACAAGCTAGGCATTGAGGGCGAGGATCTCAAGGGTGTCTCGCAGGGGATCAATTTTCTCTCCAGTGTGGCCGACTCACCTGACAAACGGGTTCCCATCGGCAGGCGCGCAGCGGTCGTAGGCGGCGGCAACTCGGCCATTGACTGTGTGCGAACGCTGCTCCGGCTGGGATGTGAGAAAGTCTACCTCGTCTATCGCCGGACACGCAAAGAGATGCCGGCCAACGAAGTGGAAATCGTTGCCGCCGAGCATGAAGGCATCGACTTTTTGTTCCTGGCAGCCCCCACTCGGGTTATCGATGACGGTCAGGGCAATGTCAGCGGACTGGAGTACCTGCAGATGGAACTGGGGGAACCCGATGCATCCGGCCGTCGCCGGCCGGTGCCCATTGAAGGATCGGAAACGATTCTCGATGTCGACATGGTCATTTCCGCCATCAGCCAGCAGCCCGATGTCAGTTTCATGGACAAGGAACCGGCGAGAGAGGATATCACCATCACCCGCTGGAATACCTTCGACAACGATCCGGAAACCCTGCAGTGTAGCGTTCCATACCTGTTCACCGGCGGCGACGTGGCCACAGGCCCAGCGCTGGTCGTCACGGCTATTGGCGGCGGCCGCCGGGCGGCCCGTTCGATCCACCAATACATTACCGGTATGGCGGTCAAAGGCTCACCCAATTCCCTGCAAAGCAAACGCCACATCCCCGAATCCATCTTCGATCATGTCCCCGGCGTGCAAAAAACAAAGCGCACGCCCATGCCGGAGCTACCGGTTAAAGATCGTATCGATTCTATGATCGAAGTGGACCAGGTCATCAGTGAAGCCGATGCCAAGCACGAAGCAAGCCGGTGTCTCAACTGCTGCCGGGTCTGCTACAACCCGGATGTGATCAATATTTCTCCAAGTATGGAAAACGCCGAGCAAAAAAGCAAAAACGCCGCTTGACGATCAACGCCGATAACCAACAAAAGGCTGCCGCCGGAACCACCCGCGGCAGCCTTTTTTATTCAATGGTCACCGTATCGCCTGTACATAATTTTGTGATTCCGAATTCCTGGTAAAAGCGTGCCAGCGCGGGAAGCGCCGTGCAGTGCATGGGGTAGAGATAGTCTGGCCGCTGAGCTTTAAAATAAGCCACGGTTTGTTCAAGCACGTCGGAATCGTCCAAGAGATGGAATCCCCCCAACACCATGTGCAATCGGTTTTCTCCGGTCACGTCCTTGGCATATTCACAAATATTACAAATTCCCGCATGGGAACACCCCGAGACCACGACCAGGCCCTTATCGCTTCGAATGGCCAACGCGGTATCGTCCGGTAAAAAGTTAGGCTGCCGTTCGCCATCTTGCATCTGGAAAAAACTTGTCTGCTTGGCCTCGAAGGCGTTTTGTCTGGGAATCTGGCCCAGAAACCAAACGCTTTTGGCGATCTCAACGGGTGCCACGCTTTCCAGAAGATCAAACCTTGCATCAGCCTGGCCCTGGCTTATGGCCAGGCCATTAAATTCACCGGTGGCCTTTCTACGATCCACGAAAACCCCTGGATGGCAGATCAGTTTGGCCCTGATTCCGGCCTCGGATAAATTCAGAAGGCCGTCTCCATGATCCCAGTGGCCATGGCTAAGCATGATCCATTCGACACGATTTAAATCAACGCCGGCCAAATGAGCGTTTTTAAGCATGACGTCCGATGGCCCAGCATCGACTAAGATAACCGTACCCGCCTCAACGAGCACGGCCAGTCCGTGCTGGCCGGAAAAAATCTGATCCCGAAACCCCATCGGTGCCTGATCTTCGCATAAGATAGTGATCCGAACCGGTCCGTGGTACATTTTATTTCCCTTTGCATTAAATGGGCGATTAGCCGTTGATGGCTATAGGCGAATCGCTCACGTTGGGTTCGTTACCGCAAGATTCTACGAAAAAACCGCTTGGCGCGCTCATGTTCGGGGGTGGTAAAAAAATGGTCGGCACTCCCCTTTTCCACGACGCACCCCTGGTCCATGAAAATGATCTCGTCGGCCACGTCACGAGCAAACCCCATCTCATGGGTGACGACCACCATGGTCATCTTTACCTTGGCGAGGTCGATCATCACATCGAGTACTTCCTGGATCATTTCCGGATCAAGGGCCGATGTGCCCGCAGACGATGGCCGTCAAACAACGTCGATCACCGAGCGGCGTCCTGGCCAGTGCATCTTCCGCAATGGCCACCCGTTGAAATCATTTTGCTGACCGTCAAACGGACAGTTCACCGGGATAACGCGGCGTCAGGCCAAGCATATCCACCCGATCAAGAAGATAAACCTCCCTGGCGTCATGGCCAGTGCTTGCAATGGCCACCCGTTGATGCTGACCGCCGGACAGTTCATCGGGATAACGCGACGCGTAGGCCAAGCATATCCACCCGATCAAGAAGCTCCCTGGCATGCGCTTCGGCCGCTTGACGGCTTTTTTTCAGTACGTGCATGGGGGCCAGGGTAATGTTTTGCATTACGGTCATATGCGGATAGAGTTCAAAATGCTGGAACACCATCCCGATGCGTGCCCGCAGACGATGGATATCTCGTTTCCGGTGATTGTACAGAGACCCCATCGATGAGAATTTTGCCTTCCTGAAAATACTCCAGCCCGTTGATACACCGCAGCAGCGTACTTTTTCCCGATCCACTCCCGCCGCAAATGACGAGACGCTGGCCGCGCTGAATGGTCGCGTTGATTCCGCATAGCGCCTGAACGTTTTTATCATACCACAGACTGAAGTTTTGAATTTCGATCATTTTCCTTACAAAGAAATCATTTTGTTTTCCAGTCGCCGGATAATATATCCAGGGCCGCCCCGAAATACGCGCCACGGATAGTAGGCTGCCCAGGCAGAGGCCACCACCAATGGCGATTCCCGCCAACTGGAAGGTGAGCACCAAGCCGCCTGAGATAAGGGCAAATTCTGAACAATTACATTGAAATCAATCATGCCGTCATCCTGCCAACCCGGAAGGAATTTTGAGCACCAAGCCGCCTGAGATAAAGGGCAAATTCTGAACAATTACATTGAAATCAATCATGCCGTCATCCTGCCAACCCGGCCCCGGCCAGGTTCCACAACCGTTCCACAACGCCCATGACCACGATCACGCAACCGGAGAGTAATAGATAAACCAGTGAGGCCGCCGTGGTGGTTTCCAGTCCATGCCAGGTAAACGAATCAATATAATAGGCGGTGTGGGTCGTTTCCATGACACCAATGGTCATGGTCAGCGCCGAATTTTTAAAACAGGTCAGAAATTCGGTGGTAACGGACGGCAATATGATCCGCAAGGCATGGGGAATGATTACAAAACGATAAACCTGCGCTGTTCGCATCCCGGTCGCGTATGCAGCCCGGTATTGGTCCCGTGGGATGGAAAGAAACCCGGCCCTGAACTGTTCCGCCACCCGTGATGCGGTATAGGTTCCCAGGCCGATTACGCCAGCATAATAGGCGTAGTCACCGACGTTGTCATAGAGCCATTGCTGCAGGGTTTTGGGAAGCAGAAGCGGGGCGGCAAAATACCAGAAAAAAAGATGCACCAGCAACGGCTTGTTGCGAAATACCTGAACATAACCATATCCTAAAAAACGCCACCCCCAATGGGGCAAGACGCGCGCCACACCGATGGCGACACCGATGGTCACGGCCATGCACCACGCCGCAAGCGAGATATGAATCGTCCGCCAGATGCCATCCACCAGCATCGCGGCATAGGGGGGCCGCCACAGCAGCCCCCAATCGAATTGATAATGGAGCAATCCCACTTAGTCCGGATAGCTGAGTGCCTTGAGCAATGTCTGATATTCTGCACTCATGGGCAGGGGAACTTCTCCTTTTGGCCCAAACCATTTATCATATATCTCTATTAGGATTCTCTAAAGCAGTCTATCAAGCGGGTCATATCGTCAGGGAGAGGCGCGTTAAAAGTCAGCCATTGCTCAGTTGCCGGATGGCTGATCTTCAATTGCCAGGCGTGCAGCATCTGACGGTTGACCGTTTCGACAATGGGCTTCATACCCGGGTTTAGCTGCCCCAAATGCTTGATATCGCCTCGGCGACCATATACGCAATCACCAATCAACGGATGCCCGATGGCTCTGCAGTGAACACGGATCTGGTGCGTGCGGCCCGTACGAAGGTCAATTTCCAACAAACAAGCACCATTGTATCGCTCGCGAACCTGCCAATACGTCAACGCGGCCCGAGGCGTGCGGCTGTTGACAGACATTTTTTTGCGGTCCTGCGGATGCCGGCCGATGGGAAAATCGATGCGACCATGATCCGCTTCCGGTGCACCGAATACCAACGCCAGATACCGTTTGTTTACCTGGCGGGATTTAAACTGCTCTGATAGGTGGTGCATGGCAAGGCTGGTCTTGGCCACCACCAGCACGCCTGATGTATCTTTATCCAAGCGATGGACAATTCCCGGACGTAGGCTTCCGGATATACCCGCCAAATCAGGACAATGATACATCAGTGCATTGGCCAAGGTGCCATGGCTATGCCCGGGTGCAGGATGAACGACCATCCCAGGCGTTTTGTTGACGACGATCAGGTCATCGTCTTCGTATAGGATCGACAGCGCAATATCTTGGGGAATGAAGACGGGTGTTTGGGGCGGGTCGATCCATCCTGCGATCTGTTCGCCGACTTTCACTGTGTAGCCTGGTTTTTTGGTTCTGCCGTCGACGGTTATTTTGCCATTGCGAATCAGCGTGGCGGCAAAGGACCGTGAGCAGTTGTCGATTTGAATGGCGATGATCGTGTCCAAGCGACTTCCGGCGTGCTCAGAGCCGACTTGAAAGAGAAAAGAAGTTGGGGAAGTTGACATGCAAGTGAAGACGAAAATCAGGCCTCGTCAGACTTGAACAGGGCGTCGATTTCCTTGATAATCGCCTTTTCGCTTTTATTTTTTGCCGTGGAAAGCTCCTTGACAAGCAAATTTTGGGCAGTGTCGTACAATTTACGCTCCCCAAAGGAAAGGTCCTTGGTGGTCTTTAGAAGCGATAGATCCCGGAAAACCTCCGCGACCTCGAATAAGGACCCGGTCTTTATTTTCTCCATATACTCCCGATAACGCCGGTTCCAGGTTTGATTGTCGATGGGCTGCGCATGACGGGTGCTCATCACGTCGAAAATTTTTGGGATATCCTTTTTCTGGATGACATCTCTGAGCCCCACGGATTCAACATTCCATGTCGGAATCATGATCACCATGGCGTTTTCAATGATCTTCATGATGTAGAAATCGTGTTCTTCACCATTGACGACCTTGGTTTCGATGGCTTCAATGCGACCGACACCGTGAGCCGGGTAAACGGCAAGATCACCGACCTTGAATCGTTTTTGAGCATTTGAACTTTTAGAGCCGTCATTGACCGATTTATCTGCCATGTAGTTACCAGAAATCAGAGGGTTAGACCACTATGAGCCAGCTGTTCTCCCGATGCAGCAATCAAGATAACAGGCACGCTAGGCCCCTATTTCGCTATTCACGCTTCTCATTGCCTTCCAACCAAAGCAATGAATAACCATAGGTAATATCAAAATATACCATTGCAACGGTCAATAATCAATAAAAAAAGGATTGGCGCCGACTGGCGCCAATCCTATGTAAGAACACCTCTTGGGGCGGATAAATCCGCTCAGGTTGTGACTACATCAGGAACGGAACCATCAGCAGGGCCACAACGTTGAGGATTTTGATCATCGGGTTGACGGCGGGGCCGGCGGTATCCTTGTAGGGGTCGCCGACGGTGTCACCGGTAACAGCGGCTTTATGGGCTTCTGAGCCCTTGCCACCCAGGTGACCGTCTTCGATGTATTTTTTAGCATTGTCCCAAGCAGCGCCACCCGTGGTCATGGACAGGGCCACGAACACACCGGTAACGATGGAACCGATGAGCAGACCGCCGAGGGCGATTTTGCCCAACAGGAAGCCGACCAGCAGCGGAGCGATGACCGGCAGCAGGGCGGGAATCAGCATCTCTTTGAGTGCGAACTTGGTGACGATGTCGACGCAGGCACCGTAATCCGGTTTGGCGGTACCTTCCATGATGCCCGGAATCTCGCGGAACTGACGGCGCACTTCCTCGACCACGGCGCCACCGGCGTTGCCGACGGCTTTCATGGCGATGGAAGCGAACAGGTAGGGCAGCAGACCGCCGATGAACAGGCCGATGATCACGTTCACGTCGGACAGGTCAAACTTGATGGCTGTTTTGCCGCCACCCTGAATCTGGAATTCCATCACGTAGGCAGCGAACAGCACCAGGGCGGCCAGGCCAGCGGAGCCGATGGCGTAACCCTTGGTAACGGCCTTGGTGGTGTTGCCAACCGCATCCAACGGATCGGTGACGGCGCGCACGCTCTCGTCCATCTCAGCCATTTCGGCAATACCACCGGCGTTGTCGGTGATGGGGCCGTAGGCGTCAATGGCAATGACCATACCGGTCATGGAAAGCATGGACATGGCGGCCATGGCGATGCCGTAGAGGCCGGCAAAGTTGTAGGCCAGGAGAATGGAGACGCAAATCGCCAGGACCGGAGCGGCAGTCGCCTGCATGGAGACGGCCAGGCCGGCGATGATGTTGGTACCGTGACCGGTGGTGGAGGCTTCGGCGATGCTTTTTACCGGGCTGTAGATACCGGTGTAAAACTCGGTGATGATGACGATGACCACGGTCAGAACAAGGCCGATCAGCGCACAATAGTAGATGCTCATGGCGCTAATGTCACCCAGATCGCCCATGAACTTGTTACAGGCATAGTAGAAGGCGATGGCGGCCAGGATAGCGGAACCGAACATTCCCTTATACAGGGCGCCCATGATGTAGCCGCCGCTGCCCAAACGAACGAAGAAAACGGCGATCATGGAAGCGATAATGGAGATGGCGCCGAGGACCAGCGGAAACTCGGTGGCCATGGGAACCTTGGGGAACAGCAGGTGGCCGATCAGCATGGCGGCCACGGCGGTAACGGCATAGGTCTCGAACAGGTCGGCGGCCATACCGGCACAGTCACCGACGTTGTCGCCGACGTTGTCAGCGATGGTGGCCGGGTTACGGGGATCGTCTTCGGGAATACCGGCTTCGACCTTACCCACCAGGTCGGCGCCGACGTCGGCACCCTTGGTGAAGATACCACCGCCCAGACGAGCGAAGATGGAGATCAGGCTGCCGCCAAAGCCGAGGGCGACCAGGGCAATAACATCATGGGTAAAGGAATAGTAACCGGCAACGGCGGTCAATGCCAGACCGGCAACGATCATACCGGTAACGGAGCCGCCCTTGAAAGCCATGGCCAGACCGGCGGCCATGCCTTTTTTGGCAGCCTCGGCCGTACGCACATTGGCCAGTACGGAGACCCGCATGCCAATGTAACCGGCCATGAACGAAGCCACGGCGCCGATCAAGAAACCGAAGGCGGTCTTGGCGCCCATGGTTGCAAAAATAACGGCAAAGATAATAATACCGGCAATACCCATGCTTTTCAGCTGACGGTTCAGGTAGGCGATGGCGCCTTCCTGGATCGCGCCGGCAATGGCTTGCATTTTTTCGTCACCGGCCGGAGCACCTTTGACGATACCTGCAAGGATAATCGAGAAGAGAACACCAGCAACACCGACCAGCGTACATACGAGCGGTATGTTGTTCATTACACCTTCCATTCTTTCCTCCATTCCGAGTTGGGTTAAATCAAACTTTTCCGATTAAACCGATTCATGGCTGCCTTTGCGCCTTGGCGAAGGAGCCCTTCCACGGCCTCGAGAGCCAGTGACAGAAATCGTTCAAGGGTTTGTTGCTGATCAGCGTCAAATTCACCGAGAACGTAGTCTATCACCCCAATGTCAGCTTCGGGCCGCCCGACACCCATTCGCACCCTTACAAATTCGTCGGTCCCCAGGGCGTCAGTCAGGGACCTTATTCCATTGTGTCCGCCATCCCCCCCTTTCTCTTTGATTTTCAATCTTTCATAAGCAAGGTCAATGTCATCGTGGATGACGACCATATCCTCGCATCGAAGCCCATATGTGTGAATGATACGCGACACCGGATCCCCGGATCGGTTCATGTAGACCATCGGCTTTACCACCCACACCGGGATGGTACCGATGTCCCCGCTGGCGATGTCCGCGTTCAAGCAATTGCCGTGGTCGATCATTTTATAATGACGGATCAGCTGATCGACGACCATGAATCCGATGTTGTGACGTGTCTTGGCATACGCCGGTCCAGGGTTTCCCAGGCCGACAATTAAATGCGTTTTTCTTGCTGGCATCATTCGATGGCCGCCATTTCCCTCATCGACGTGCGCGGCCATCCGATTTTATCATCAGGTTGTCCGGCGCCCCTTGCGCCGCTATCGCAAAATTTGGGAAAAGAACACGATATGAAAAGCTACTCACCGGCTGATTCTTCGGCAGCCTCACTCTCTTCGACACCTTCCGCCTCACCCTCTTCACCCTCTTCTTCTGTGGCTTCAGCCTTCGTACTGAGAATGGTCAAGATGGTAAAGTTCACCTCTGCAGGGACTTCTATATTCTCTTCCAATTGAAGCTCTTCGACGTGAAAAGAGTCGCCAACATCGAGATCGGTGATATCAATGGTAATGGATTCTGGAATTTGATCGGGTAGACACAGCACCTCCAGCTCTCGGCGAATGATCTGCAGCATGCCCCCCATCTCAACGCCTTTGCTTTTGCCCGTGGTCATCACCGGAACCATTACTTTAATTTTCTGATCCATGGACACTTCATAAAGGTCCAGGTGAAGCAGATTGTGCGAAACCGGATGCCGTTGCAATTCTTTAATCATGACGTTACTGGTCTTATCGGCATCCTCGATTTCCAATTTCAACAATTGTTGGACCACGGCGCCGGTCTTGAAAATAGGCTCCAAATCAACCTTTTGGATGATTAGCTTAACCGGATCCGTTTTTGGGCCGTATAAGATAGCCGGCACCTTTCCTTCACGACGAAGCTCCCTTGCCGGACCGTTTCCCACGCGTTCACGTAGGCTTGCTTTTAGGTTCAATATTTCCAACGATCTGTTCCTCCTTGAAATTATTACACAAAAAGAGATGTCACCGAATCCCCTTTGTAACTTCTGATAATCGCTTCACCCACCAGATTGGAGATGGTTAGCACTTTTATTTTTTTACATGCCGCTGCCTTTTCATTGAGGGGGACGGTATCGGTGCATACAATGCTGGTAATGGGCGATTCATTGATGCGATCAACAGCAGGGCCGGACAGGACCGGGTGGGCGCAACACGCATGAACCTCTCGGGCCCCCTTCTCCATGATGGCATTTACCGCTTCAGTGAGGGTTCCGGCCGTATCGATCATGTCGTCTTGAATGATTACTATCTTGTCGGTCACATCACCGATGACCGCCATCGCTTGCGCCTTGTTGGGGGCCGATCGCCGTTTGTCCACGATCGCCAGCCCGGCATGGAGACGTTTGGCGAACGCTCGCGCACGTTCAACACCACCAGCATCAGGAGAGACGATTACCAAATCATCGTTGAAATTGGCTTTGATATACTCCAGCAATACGGGGGCAGCGTACAGGTTATCGACGGGAATGTTAAAAAAGCCCTGTATCTGACCGGCGTGAAGATCCATGGTAATCACGCGTGTTGCTCCGGAAGTCGTCAGCAAATCTGCGACCAACTTGGCACTAATGGGTACCCGCGGCGCGACTTTCTTATCCTGGCGGGCATAGCCATAGTAGGGAATCACGGCGGTAATGCGACGCGCCGATGCCCGTTTGAGGGCATCGATCATGAGTAGTAGTTCAACAAGGTTGTCGTTGACCGGATCACAAGTCGATTGAACGACAAAGACATCTTTGGTTCTTACATTTTCATCGATTTCAATCTGGATCTCACCATCACTGAAGCGTTTAACGATAGCACCACATAGTGGCCTATCCAGATAATGGCTGATCTTATCTGCCAGTCCCGGGTTTGAATTACCCGAAAAAATGCAGAAATTGTTTTCTTTGTCTGTCACTTTGGAAACGCTACTCCTGTTCTGGGAAATTGGCTGGGGCGGGAGGATTCGAACCTCCGAATGCAGGAACCAAAATCCTGTGTCTTAGCCACTTGACGACGCCCCAGCAATATTGATCATCCAGCAGACCCACTGCAACTGGAAACGATTGATGGTTAAACCAATAAATCGGCCATGATCACCGACCACTCACGACTTTGCGGGCCATCGCCCAAGATCTTGTGAGCCAAGGCCGCTTGCCTGTGATTATCGAACAGCCCGAATACCGTGGATCCGCTACCAGACATCATGGCGCCTTTGGCGCCATTTGCCAAAAGCATCTGTTTTATCTCTCCGATAACCGGAAGCGCCCGCTCCGTCACGGCTTCCAGATCATTGATCAGATGCTTGTCAGCATTGAAAAACCGGCCATCAAAGTGGAAATTACTAAGTTTTTTTTCGTCTTTTGTCAATCTTAAATTCAGATTTTTGTACACCCAGGCGGTCGAGATCACGGTGTTGGGGTAAACCAGCAGCGCGGTCCAGGGAGGCAGGTTGGGAAAGGGTTCCAACCGGTCACCGATTCCCCTGGCCACGGCGGGCCCGCCACAAAGAAAAAAGGGGATATCGGCGCCGATACGCCCCCCCAGAAGCCGAAGATCGGTCGCGTTTAGGGGGGCGCCGAAATGATCGTTTAGCGCCCTCAAAACGGCGGCGGCATCACTGCTTCCGCCACCTAAACCCGCGCCAACGGGAATGTGTTTCTGAATATCGATATGAACACATAACAGAGGAGACGGGGTGGCCCCACCAGCCGCATCCAAAAATGCCTGGGCCGCCCGGGCCGCCAGGTTGGTTGCGTCTTCGGGAACCTCGGGATGGGCACAAGTAACGGATATGCCCGGTTGGTTGAACGTCAGCGTCAGGATATCATATAGCCCCACTGGGCACATGAGGGAGCACAGGTCATGGTAACCATCCGACCGTTTGCCTAAAACATGCAAAAACAGGTTGATTTTTGCCGGCGCTTTGATGACGAGCGACTCCATAAAGGACGATATCCTTCGCCGAAGTTATCTCTTCTCTTTCACATACAGAATCCGCAGGTCATACAAAATATTCTTGATCATCGCCGCCTCGTCGGCACTCAGGTTGCCACGGGTCTTTTCCTCGAGCATGGAAATCACGTCGATCGTCTGCTTGGCTAATGGTAGATTCTTGGTCTTTTGGCCGGTCATCGGGTCTTCCATCATGCCCAATTGTACCAACGCGGACGAGTTGAGGGAAAAAATAAAGGTCGCGAAATTGATGGTTGGAAGCGGAGTGGCTGTTTTTTCGGCTTGCTTGTCATCCGTTGCCGAGTCCGGGTCACCCATTTTCTCTCGATCCTGTTGTTTTTCATCAGTCATGGCAATTGCTCCTTGAAACTGCGGAATCAATGAACGGCGGTGATCGATATCGATTAGCCGACCGGTCGGATTAAAATTCCAGGGGGGTAACGGTTTTAACCAACGACAGCTGCCGCATCTCTTCCACCACGTCTTCCGGAATCGACGTGTCGGTCGTCAGGAAGATGATGTTACGATCACCGTCCTCTTCCTGTCCCACCTGCATTCGACCGATGTTGATGTTGTGGCCTCCCAAGGTCGTTCCGATTTCGCCAATGGAACCGGGCTTGTCGATGTTTTGAATCAGCAGCATGTGACCGTGTGGGATCATCTCCAGTCGAAATTTGTCGATTTTGATAATCCGTGGGTCTTTCCTACCAAAAATCGTTCCCGAGACGACACTGGTCATTTCCGTGGTAATCGCCCGTACCGTAATCTGGTTGACATAATAATCCGATTCGGCGCTGTTGGTTTCGGTCACTTTGATGCCCCGCTGTTGAGCCATGACCTGGGCATTGACATAATTGACGTCATCCTTTACCACCGGCGTTAGGATTCCCTTGAGCACCGCCGTCGGAACCGGGGAGAGGTCGAGATCTTTAAAGTCACCGTGGAACTCAACCACCACTTCCTTTATGGGGCCACGCACCAGCTGTGACTGAAGGCATCCCATTCGCTCCGCCAGGGTCAGATAGGGGCCGATTTTTTCCAAGATCTCACCGGTCACGGATGGCATGTTCACTGCGTTCACCACGGTTCCCGTGGTTAGGAAATCGATGATTTGACGGGCAACGGCCACCGCCACATTGGTCTGGGCTTCACGCGTAGAGGCGCCTAGATGAGGCGTACAGATCACATGCTCGTGGGATATCAACGGTGTTTGTCCGGGCGGTTCGGTTTCAAACACATCCAATGCGGCGCCGGCAACGATGCCGGCTTCAAGGGCGTCGTAGAGATCGTTTTCATTGACGATCCCCCCACGGGCACAGTTGACCACCATCACCCCAGGCTTCATCTTTTCAAACGCCGCCTTGTTGAGCATGCCAATGGTGTTTTTCAGTTTGGGTACATGGACGGTAATATAGTCGGCCCGCGCGTATAGCGCATCCAAATCCACACTTTCGAAACCGGCCTTTTCGATTTGCTCGGGGGTGACAAAAGGGTCGTGGATGATCACATTCATTTTCAGCCCTCGAGCCCGATCCGCTACAATAGCGCCGATTTTGCCAAACCCGATGATTCCCAGTACCTTGTTAAACAGTTCACGTCCCTGGAGCTTTTTCTTTTCCCAGCGGCCTTCCCGAAGGGTAGCGGTTCCCATGGGAATATTCCGGGTTAGCGCCAGCATCATGGCAATGGCGTGCTCCGCGGTGGTCACCACGTTACCCGTAGGGGTATTCATCACCACCACCCCCTGCTGGGTGGCAGCCGGGATATCGACGTTATCCAAACCGATGCCGGCCCTACCCACCACTTTGAGATGGGTTGCCGCCTCTAACAGATCGGCCGTCACTTTGGTGGAACTGCGAATGACAAGGGCGTTATAATCAGCGATGATTGCCTTTAATGCGTCGGCATCCAATCCGGTTTTGACATCCACATCAATACCAGACGATTCCTCGAACATGCGGATTCCATCTTCACCCAGATTGTCACTGACCAAAACTTTCATCGATGCACATCCTTTTCGTTTATTGTGAGTACCAATTCGCTTTCGTTCACATTTCGTGGCCACAGCAAAACGGTTCAATCGATCACGATTTGTTGGGGATTGCCCATTTTAGCGAGGGTCTTGACTCACGACCGGCGGATAACCGAATCGTTGCCGGCGCATTTTAGTGAAAACCGAACCAACATTCAACCCATAATTTGGGCCGGTACAGGGAAACCGTCATTTCGGATTGACCCGTTAGAGCCATGCAGAAATGGCGTTTCGCTCGTTTTCAAGAATGGGACGCCAGGTGATGGTGTAAGTGATGTCGGACTCCTGGTAACGGGGGCTAAACACGGCCACGAAGAATTGGTCCGGCATATCGGGGAAGGCTTCGATCCACATCAGATCATCGATACGAATGTCAAAATCACGGCAAACGCGTTTTCCCATGCTTTCGGCGCAACTGGCCTTGAAAATGCCGCCCGCCTTGCGAACCGCGATCACCGCATAAGGCCGAATATGTGGGTGGGTGGGATCTCCCGACGAAAGATCAATGATTTTAACCTGCCAAGCGCAGGCATAAGCCGGACTGGATCCCGGATCCTCTTTACGTGCCAACGTATAGGTGCCGTCGAATAAAAGCATGGCCCGCTTGCCTCCATCGGTATCGATTTCGATCAGTGTAGAAAATCCAACGGCCATGAGCAACTGTTTTGTCGTGAATCACATCCGGTTGACTGTTTTTTTAATGCGTTTGTCCCGAAAACCGCGCCTTGCCGGCTTGACCATCTGACGGCATTTTGCTATGGCCTCTTGGCTTGCCGTTGCGCGCATGACTACCCGATAAAGCGACCGTATCAAAACAGGAACAAGGATCATGCTGATTACAGAAATCCTCGCCCGAAATGCCAGAATGTTCGGCGAGAAAACCGCCCTCATCGAGCGGGAACCGGCCAAGAATCTCCGTGAGGAAATCAACTGGAAGACCTTTAACGATAGGGCCAATGCCATTGCCCAGGGATTGATCGCCAGAGGCATACAAAAGGGAGACCGGGTAATTCACCTGATGATGAACGGTATCCAATGGCTCCCGGCTTATTTCGGTATTTTGCGGACCGGGGCATGGGCCGTACCATTGAACTTCCGCTTTGTCGCCCAGACCATTGCCAACTGCACCCACACGGCCGAGGCCAAGGCTTTTATTTTTGGAGAGGAATTTATCGAACGAGTGAGTCAAATCCGAGGCGATATCGAATGCACCGTAAAAACGTTCATTTATTCCGGGCGTGAGGAATTACGACCGCCCTGGGCGGAATCATTGGATCAATTGATCACGGATCATCCGTTTCAAGACCCGCGGATCGAAATCGATATTTGTGACGATGCCGCCCTTTACTTCACTTCCGGCACCACCGGCACCCCCAAGGCGACCCGGCTCACCCATCGCAATCTGGAACATGCGTGCTATGTGGAAAACCGACATCACCACCAGATCCATCAAGACAATTTCTTGTGCATCCCCCCCTTGTATCATACCGGCGCCAAGATGCATTGGTTTGGCAATTTCATTGTCGGTGCCAAAGCCGTTATTCTCAAAGGCATCGATCCCCGCTGGATCCTCGAAACCATTTCCGAAGAGCAAGTGACCATTGTCTGGTTGCTGGTTCCCTGGGCGTTGGATCTTTTATTTGCCATTGAAAGCGGCGATGTAAAATTAAAAAATTATCGACTGGATCAGTGGCGGCTCATGCATATCGGTGCTCAGCCCGTGCCGTCCAGTCTAATCAACGAATGGCATAAACATTTCCCCTCCCACCAGTATGACACCAACTATGGCCTGACAGAAAGCACCGGCCCCGGCTGTATCCATTTGGGACTGGAAAACATGCATAAAGTCGGGGCCATCGGTCGACCCGGCTTCGATTGGGAATTTCAAATCGTGAACGATCAGATAGAACCGGTACCGCCCGGGACCCCCGGTGAGTTGATCGTCAAGGGGCCCGGCGTCATGAAAGAGTATTACAAGAATCCCGAAGCCACCGCTGAAACCATCGTTGACGGTTGGCTGCTCACCGGTGATGTGGCCCGGCTGGATGAGGAAGGTTTCATCTGGTTGGTGGATCGTAAGAAAGATGTGGTCATTACCGGAGGAGAAAACATCTATCCTGTGGAAATCGAAAATTTCCTGATGGCGCATCCCCGAATTCAGGATGCCGCCGTCATCGGCCTGCCCAGTCTGCGATTGGGAGAAATCGCCACCGCCATTATCAAGGTAAAGGATGGCATGAATCTGACAAAAAAGGAAGTGGAGCAGTATTGTGACGCCCTGGCCCGATACAAACGCCCCCGCAAGATCATCTTCGCCGATGTTCCCCGCAATCCCACGGGTAAAATCGAAAAACCCAAACTACGCAAACAATATGCCGGTCAGAAGGAAAGTTTTCAGGCATAAAATCAGAAAGCCACACCTAAAAGGCGTGGCTTTCTGATTTTATTATTTGTTTTTTATTTCTTGTCTTTTACCTCTTCGAAATCGGCATCCACAACATCATCATCAGCAGCAGATCCGGCACCCGCACCGCCCGCATCGGCACCCGCATCCGCCCCGGGAGCAGCACCGGCCGCCCCGGCTTCCGATGCCTGCTTGTACATCGCTTCGGCCACTTTATGGGACGCCTGGGTGAGTTCTTCGCTCAATCGTTGGATCTCGGCGACGTCTTCGCCTTCCATGGCCTTCTTCAAGGCTGCCGAAGCCGTCTCGATTTTGCTACGCGTTTCACCGTCGACCTTGTCACCCAGATCCTTCAGTGATTTTTCCGTGGAATAGATCAGCGTGTCGGCATGGTTTCTGGCCTCGACCAATTCCTTCTTTTTCTTGTCCTCGTCCGCATGCATCTCGGCATCCTTGACCAGTTTGTCGATCTCCTCTTTGGAGAGACCGCTGGAGGCCGTGATTTGGATGGATTGTTCCTTGGCGGTGGCCATATCCTTGGCCGACACGTTTACGATGCCGTTGGCATCGATGTCAAAGGTAACCTCGATCTGAGGCACGCCACGGGGAGCAGGCGGGATGCCGACCAGCTCGAAACGGCCCAAGGTCTTGTTATTGGCCGCCATCTCACGTTCACCTTGCAGCACATGAATGGAAACTGCCGGCTGATTGTCCGCAGCAGTGGAAAATACCTGGCTCTTGCGGGTCGGAATGGTGGTATTTTTTTCGATCAACTTGGTCATGACGCCGCCCAGGGTTTCGATCCCCAAGGACAGCGGCGTGACATCCAGAAGCAAGACGTCCTTGACATCGCCTTTGAGTACGCCGCCTTGAATCGCCGCGCCCAAGGCCACGACTTCATCGGGGTTGACCCCCTTGTGGGGCTCCTTGCCGAAGATCCGTTTTACCCGTTCCTGAACCGCCGGCATACGCGTCATCCCGCCCACGAGGATGACCTCGTTGATCTCTCCGGTGGAAAGGTCGGCGTCTTTCAGGGCGGTCCGGCAGGGGGCCTCCAGATTATCCAATAAATCGGCGACCAAGCCTTCGAGTTTGGCGCGTGTGATTTTCACGTTGAGATGCTTGGGTCCACTGGCATCAGCAGTGATAAATGGCAGATTGACATCGGTCTCCATAGAGGAAGAGAGTTCCATCTTGGCTTTTTCCGCCGCTTCCTTGAGGCGTTGCAAGGCCATTTTATCATTTCTCAAGTCGATCCCCTGATCTTTTTTGAACTCGTCGGCCAGGTAGTCGATGAGCCGCAGATCGAAGTCCTCCCCCCCCAGGTGAGTGTCGCCGTTGGTCGATTTAACTTCGAACACACCTTCCCCGATCTCAAGGATGGAAATGTCGAAGGTCCCCCCACCCAAGTCGAAGACGGCGATTTTTTCCTCACTGCGCTTATCCAATCCATACGCTAGGGAGGCCGCCGTGGGTTCGTTGATGATACGTAGCACATTGAGCCCGGCAATCTTACCGGCATCCTTGGTGGCCTGGCGCTGGCTGTCGTTGAAATAAGCCGGCACGGTAATGACTGCATCCGCGATCGGTTCTCCGAGGTAATCCTCGGCATATTTTTTGATGTGGGCGAGGATGAAGGAAGATATCTCGGCCGGACTGTGCAACTTACCCCTTAGGTCAATGCGCACATCACCGTTTTCCGCTTGTTTGACGTGGTAAGGAAGAATTTTAACGTCTTTTTGCACTTCTGCAGACGAAAATTTACGCCCAATCAGACGTTTGACGGCAAAGACCGTGTTTTCCGGGTTGGTGATGGCCTGGCGCTTGGCGACCTGCCCTACCATTCGTTCCCCACTTTCACTAACGGCTACAATGGACGGTGTGGTCCGCCCGCCTTCCGCGTTTGTGATGACTTTGGCATCGCCGCCGTCCATAATGGCCACGCAGGAATTGGTGGTCCCGAGATCGATTCCGATAATCTTGCCCATATGATGTTCCTCCTTAACCTTCGACTATCCTATAATGTGGTAAATAATTATGCGTTGGTATCAACTGTATTTTCACCGGATTGCCCTTCTGAGGCGGCTTTGGAAACGACAACCATGGCGGGACGTAAAAGCCGGTCATGAATCATGTATCCCTTTTGAAACTCCTGAAGCACCGTGTTCGGTGCATGGTCGGCGCTTTCCTCTTGGCACATGGCCTGATGAAAAGATGGATCAAACGGCTCGTTCAAAGACGCGATCGGGCTGACATGGTGCTTTTCCAGAATTTTCATAACCTCGGCCAGTGTCAACGAAACACCGTCGACAACACTCTGCCCATTTTGGTTCTCTGCAGAAGCCGAATCAATCGCCCGTTCCAGATTGTCCACGACGGTGAGTAGTTGCCGAATCAAATTCTCGGTAGCGTACTTTTTTAGGTCGTCCATCTCGCGGGATGTCCGCTTTTTGTAATTTTCAAATTCAGCGGCCATGCGTAGCATGCGGTCGTGGTTTTCACGGGCCTCTGCCTCTGCTGCAGCGACTTTTTCTTCGAGATCCTTCAAGGGGTCGTTGCCATCGGCCTTTGTATCGGCATCCTCCTGCTCGCTTGCCGGTGCCGGAGGCGTTTCTTGAAGCGCCTGTTCCTTCTCATCCTCGATAACGATAGTCTTCTTTTGTGCCATCAGCTCCTGTCTCTCCTAATTATACTTGATTTTCTCATCCCAAGAGGCCGGTAGGCGCCTGAGCGTTTCAAAGCACTTGGATTTTATGCACTTGGCAACGATCAGGCCCGTAAAGTTGATAGATAATAAGACCAGATGATGGCTTGTCAAGGACAAGCCCAGCACCGACCGTTTAAAATATTTGATTGTAAATCTGGTAGGTTGCTACAAAGGGAGCGTTATGTAGAAACGAAATGCACGTTGATGGGGAAGATGGTTGTGCACCCTCCATCGCGCGAATCCGAAAAATCGGTGTCATTGTTCGACCGGGATCGATCCACGACACAGACCGCATCCCTTATCGCTGCTTCCTTCCGGACCTGACGAGGTTCGAGACCGTCTGTTGCGCGGCGGCCGGTCAAAATGACCCGATTCAATCGGGATGAACGCTAAGGAGGGAATTCAGCCCCGCATGAAGCGGATTTCGGGTGTAGGGCACCGCTGGCTCCCCGCCTAGCACAACCGGTGGTCCTATAGTATAAATCACCTTGCTTTTTCAAGAGTTAAGTGTGACGGCTTCGTAAAAAGGTCGATATCTGCGTTACGCTTCATCCCTCGTCACTGCGGAGTACGATTCGTACGCTGCCTTCGGCACCCGCGATAGCGGTATTCCTCGGGATTCGCAAGCCTTGATCTCGGCCTTTTTACGAAGCCGTCGGAAATGCGAGTTTTTACGGGTTCATCAAGTGTGGCACCGCCCCGTATTGTCCTTCCAGGCGGACGTCTCGGATCGACGGTGAAGTGTTGACTTCGAGTTGGTATTGCAATAAATCAGCACCTTACCTAGGGTCTATCCAGAAACAGGAAAATTGGGTCGAGATCAAGGCGACCGAAAAATTTAACCACAGGTGCCCGAAGGAAATGCCCTTGGGGTGCATATGGTTGATATTCCGAGGATTAAATTTTTCGCGCAACGCCGATATCGGGCAAATTGGCCATTTCTGGATGGGCACTACCTAAAGTGGAACTTCTCCACAATGGGTGTGGAGGAACCTTTGACGATAAAAATACGCATGATTCGGGATGACATGACCGAAGTATCCGTCCGGAGTGGACACATGGGTCACTGGAGCCGGGAAAATGCCGAATCAATCCATGCCACGATCCTCAACGTCATCTGACGCAGACGATTTATTGCCCACGGTCCGACAAACACTGGCCGACCACTGCATGTTGGCAGCCGGCGACCGGGTTTTAGTCGCGGTATCGGGGGGGGCAGATTCCATGGTTTTGCTCTATTTGTTGACCCGCCTGGCGTCGGAAATGAAAATCAGCCTGGGTGTGGCGCACCTCAACCATGGTTTGAGAGGGGACGCTGCGAATCGGGATGCACACACGGTTCAAGCGGCGGCAAACCGGCTCAACCTTGCCTTTCATGTGGGCCGCGCCTTCGTCGAAAGGGTCCGACAAGGCCTCGGTCTATCCCTTGAAGAAGCGGCACGCCGCGTGCGATATGCATTTTTCAATAAAATCATGCGTGATGCGGGTTATAATAAGCTGGCACTGGGGCATCACCAGGACGACAATGCCGAACAGATACTAATCGCCCTATTGCGCGGAACAGGGCCAGGTGGGCTGTGCGGTATTGTTCCCGTTCGCCAGAATCGTCTTGTGCGGCCGTTGATCCAGGTTCGCCGATGTCAGATCGAAGCCTATGCGAAAAGCAGGGGCATCCCCTGGGTCACTGACGCCTCCAATCATGATCCTCGATTCCTTCGTAACCGAATCCGGCACCGTTTGTTACCCCTGATAGCATCCGATTATAATCCAAGCATAACGAGACAGTTGAACCAGTTGGCCGATGTAATGCGCACAGAGGAAGAATGGATCGGCGACTTGATTACCCCGCACTACGCAAACGCGTTGGTAACGCAAAAAAAGGATGGATTGGCACTTTGCACCCATGCCTTGCGGCAAATGCACCCCGCCCTGGTGCGTCGCTTACTGCGTCGTGCATTGCTCGATCTTTGCGGCACCTTGCGGCGAATCAGTTTTTCCCACATTCAGGCCGTGCAGCGCCTCATTGGCGACGGGGTGAACGGCAAGACGGTTCATCTGCCTCGCGGCATTCGGGTCTACCGCGACAGGGATTGGCTGCAAATGGTGCGCGTCGATGATTACCGTCGTCCGGCAAATCGCGATAAAGCGAAGGATCCGCCCGAAACGCAAGCCATCGTTTCACCGCCTTTCCCGTGTAAAATCGAGTCAGTGGTCTTGGGCATCGGAATGACCTTTTATTCCTGCTCGCCGGATCGGGTGCCGCGATGGCAGGAAATCAAATCCAACCAAGCCTTTTTCGACTTGGATCGGCTCCGTCTGCCGTTAATCCTGCGCACCAAGCAGCCCGGCGATCGATTCAATCCGTTGGGCAACCCGGGGTCCCAGAAATTAAAAAAATATTTTATCGATCACCATATTTCCCGCCAGGATCGATTAATGACCCCAATTTTGGCGGACCAGCGCCAGATCGTCTGGTTAGTCGGGCAACGCATCGATGACCGCATGAAAATAACATCCGCGACCACACGGGTTCTTGTCGCCGAATTTTTCTTGCTTGATATCCGATGATGCTTAATATGATCCTGATTCAAAATCGACCCAAAGGCAGGAAAATGATCATAAAAGATCTACCAACGAATTTACCGCGACATATGGCTCTAATCGAGGAAACATTTTTCATTTATCGATTTTATCTGCTAAACTAACAAACTAACAATCGGTTCAGAATATAAACCCAGAACGAGACAACCGCTTCCCATACCTGAAGCATGCTTAGGAGGAAACTGCAGTTGAATCCATTTTACAAAAACTTGGCCTTATGGCTGGTCATCACCTTGATGATGGTGATGCTCTACAACCTCTTCAGCCAACAGCAACTGTCCCAAAACGACATTAGCTATTCAGAATTTCTAGCCATGGTGGACGCCGATCGGGTTTCTGAGGTTACCATTCAGGGTCAGGAGATACGGGTTACCGACCTCAATCGCACTCATTTCAAAATTTATGCGCCTCAGGATCCGGCCTTGATCCAGCGGCTGAAGGAAAAAGGCGTTACGATTAATGCCAAACCACCTGCAGAATCGCCTTGGTACATGTCGGTGTTGGTGTCCTGGTTCCCGATGATTGTGCTCATCGGTGTGTGGATTTTTTTCATGCGTCAGATGCAAAGCGGCGGCGGCAAAGCCATGTCCTTTGGTAAAAGCCGTGCGCGCCTGCTTTCCGATCAACAGGAAAAAGTCACCTTCGAAGATGTGGCTGGTATCGATGAGGCTAAGGAAGAGCTGGGTGAAATCGTCGATTTTTTGCGCGATCCAAAGAAATTTACTCGCTTGGGCGGCCGGATTCCCAAAGGTGTATTACTCATGGGCCCACCGGGTACCGGTAAAACACTTCTGGCCCGGGCGATTGCAGGGGAAGCCGGCGTACCTTTTTTCAGCATCAGCGGATCGGATTTTGTGGAAATGTTTGTCGGTGTGGGTGCCTCACGAGTGCGTGACCTTTTCGTGCAGGGTAAAAAAAACGCCCCCTGCATCATCTTTATCGATGAAATCGACGCCGTCGGGCGTCATCGCGGTGCCGGGTTGGGCGGCGGCCATGATGAGCGTGAGCAAACCCTCAACCAGCTGTTGGTGGAAATGGATGGATTCGAGTCCAATGAAGGTGTCATCCTTATTTCGGCCACCAACCGGCCGGATGTGCTCGATCCGGCGTTGCTGCGCCCCGGCCGATTCGACCGGCAGGTGGTGGTATCCCTTCCGGACATTCGTGGACGGGAGAAAATTCTGCGGGTGCATATGAAAAGGACCCCAATCGCTTCGGATGTCAGCCCGGTTGTACTGGCCAAAGGCACACCGGGCTTTTCCGGCGCCGATCTGGAAAACCTGGTCAATGAAGCGGCATTACTGGCGGCCAAGCGCAACAAGGAGCGACTGGACATGATGGATTTCGAGGACGCCAAAGACAAAGTCTATATGGGCCTCGAGAGAAAATCCAAAGTCATTCGGGAAGAAGATCGCTTGACCACGGCCTATCATGAGGGCGGTCATGCCCTGGTGGCCCGATTCATTCCCGGAACCGATGCCGTTAACAAGATTACCATCATTCCCAGGGGACGGGCTGCGGGGATCACCTGGTTCCTTCCCGAAGAGCGGGATTTTCGCTATAAGGACCAATTGGAGGCCGAACTGGCCATCGCCTTCGGCGGGCGAGTCGCCGAGGAAATCGTTTTCAACCGCATCAGTACCGGCGCATCCAACGATATCAAAAAAGCAACCGAGCTGGCCCAGCAAATGGTGCGCAGCTGGGGGATGAGCGCATTGGGGCCGTTGTCTTTTGCCAAGGACGAAGAGCAGGTCTTCTTGGGTCGGGAAATCGCCCAGCACCGTGATTATTCAGAAGAAACGGCCATGAAAATCGATGGCGAAATCAATAAACTGGTCATGCAGTCCTACGAACGTGCCAAATCCGTTTTAACCGAATATATTGATGTTCTTCATAAACTGGCCGAGCAATTGCTAGAAAAAGAGACGATACTGGGTGCCGAGTTGGATGATTTGATTCGTGAGGTACGGCCTGGAATCGATCTACCCGAAAAACCAGAGGACAACGTCGAATCTGTTGACGATGTCGATGGGTCATCATCGGCCGGTCAAGAAACATCCGCCCAATCCGAGGATACCTCGGCCGGCGCCGACCCATCAGACGTCGAGCCCCCCCAAAATACCACCGAGGACAGTGACAAGCATCATGACTGATTTTACCCTCGTTTGTGGCCCCTATACATTGGAAATGAACCGACGAACTCTGATTATGGGGATCGTTAATGTCACGCCCGACTCTTTTTCCGATGGCGGCCATTTTTATTCAGCGCAAAAAGCCATCGACCATGGAATGCAACTGGTGGATGAGGGAGCCGATGTTCTCGATATCGGCGGCGAATCCACGCGTCCTTACTCGGATCCAGTGGACGAAAAGGAAGAACTGGATCGCATCCTGCCGGTAATCGAGAATCTGGCCAAACGCGTCTTGGTGCCCATTTCCGTCGACACCACGAAGGCCTCCGTGGCCCGTAAAGCGGTGGCTTCGGGAGCAACGATTATAAATGACATCAGTGCCTTGAGAATGGACCCGCAGATGGCCGCCACCGCTGCCCACTGCCAGGTGCCACTGATTCTCATGCACATGAAAGGTACCCCCAAAAATATGCAGGTCAGTCCGGTTTACGACGACCTGATCCAAGAAATTATTGATTTTCTTCAAGTGGCGACCCAAAATGCGATTACCGCCGGCGTGGATCCGGCCAATGTTATCCTTGATCCCGGCATCGGTTTCGGAAAAACGATTGCTCACAATCTAACGCTTTTAAATCACGTCGATCGGTTCACTTCATTGGACATGCCGATTCTGATCGGCCCATCGCGCAAGATGTTTATCCGCCAACTGGTTAAAAAAACCGATCAAAAGGATATCGACCCGCTTTCCGTCGAAGTCGGCTGGGGGACCCAGGCAGTGGTTGCCGCAGCCGCCATGCAGGGTGCCCATATCGTACGTGTTCACGATGTGGCCAGCACCCGGGCAACCCTTAGCGTT
This sequence comes from uncultured Desulfosarcina sp., assembly GCA_963674765.1. GTDB lineage: Bacteria > Desulfobacterota > Desulfobacteria > Desulfobacterales > Desulfosarcinaceae > Desulfosarcina. The sequence continues at coordinate 7,624,880 of OY771548.1, forward strand.
GTCGATGCCATCCGACGTGCATAGTTTTATGATATTTCAGACAAATACCCGCAAGCACATGCTAAAAACCTGGATCCCATGGATTGTGTTGCCGATTCTGTTGGGAGGGGTGACGATGTCCCTGATGGCGAGGGCCGAGACAAAAGAGTGGGAAATCGTTGTCGCCCCCACCTTCGTCAACGTTGCCGAGGACCTGCTGGTGGTGAGCACCGAGGATCAATTGGTCCGTTTGCAAGTGGCTGTTAAACCGTCAGCCTCCGCGGACGCGACGTCCATAAAGGCATCTTGCCGATTTGACCTCTCGGGGTTAGGAGTCGGCATACACCAGTTAAGCGTCCAGGAGGCGGAGGTCAGTTTGCCCGACGGGGTTTTCCTGCTGACATCCGTTCACCCTACGATTACCGTGCGATTGGAAGATAAAGCGAGTAAAAGCGTTGACATCCTGGCTGAGTTGGAAGGCCAGCCCGCATCGGGCTTCGTCGTCGCGGCAGTACGGTTAAAGCCCGATCGTATCCGATTGGCGGGCACAGCGGCCATGTTGGAGGGGGTAGACAATATAAAAACCCGCCCCATCAATCTGGAAGGTGCGTCGGAATCCTTCAAAAAGGAAGTCCCGCTGAATCTTCCGGAAGCCATCATTGTCGAACCGCGCTATCGCATTGTGGTTGCCGAGGTCGAAATCGGGCAGCGCCAAATTACCCGCTTATTCGAAAACATCCCTATTATGGCAAAGGGAAACGCGACCGGCTACCGCATTGAACCCAAAGGAATTACGCTGACCATCAGTGGCCCGGAGGCAATCGTCAGTCAGATTGAATCCAATCCCGCATTCTCGGTCACCATCGATCTGGCAGGCCTGACAGCGGGATCCCATTCCCTCAAGGCCGCCATTAAACTGCCGCTTCATACAACCTTGGTTCACGTTTCTCCCGAATTATTTTCCGTAACCATCAGCCAATAGGCAACCTTTGGAGGCGATCATGCTGCTTGTCATCGATGTGGGAAACACCAATACGGTCATGGGGATCTATCAAAAAAACACATTGGTCAAGGACTGGCGCATTCGTACCGAACGAAAGACTACAGAAGATGAGTTCAATGTGATTGTCAACAGCCTGTTCGCCATTGACGGAATCGACGCCAAAAAAATTCGCAAAACGGTCATTTCCTCGGTGGTGCCCCCCATAGTTACCATTCTGGATTCCTTTTGTCGCAAATACCTGGGCCATGCGCCCCAATGGGTCGATGCCCGCTCTTACTCGGGAATGCCGATCTTGATCAATAATCCTGCCGAACTGGGAGCGGACCGCATCGTCAATGCCGTAGCGGCCTATCATCGATATAAAAAGAGTCTCATCATCATCGATTTTGGGACGGCCACGACATTTGATGTCGTTTCCCCAAAAGGCGAGTATGTGGGCGGCGCCATCAGTCCGGGAATCATGATTGCCTCCGAAGCCCTGTTTCGAGAAGCCTCGAAACTACCGCGAGTGGAGATCTTCGAGCGTCCGGAGGATGTGATTGGCAAGGATACCGCCGGCAGCATCAAATCAGGAATCATCTTCGGCTACGCCGGCTTGGTGGATGGGATTGTGACCCGGATTAAAGCGCAGTTGGATAGCGTCCCCATGGTGCTGGCCACAGGCGGGTTGGCCCCCTTGATGGCCAATGTGGCGAACCTTATCGATAAAGTGGATGGCTCACTTACTCTGGAAGGACTTCGCATCATTAGTGATAGTTTCGACAAAACTAAGCTGTCAGATACCCGACAAACCCCTTAACGCTATTTGCCAAAAAAAATCGCTCACGGGCCTGTATCTTTGGCGCCAGTTGTTTGAAACCGTTCAGCAACGGATCTTCCTCGAGCAACACGCGCACCCATCGATCGATGGCATCGGATGGCTGATCGCGCCTTCGACCCATCTGATCCGCCAGTATCTGTTTCCACAGCAGCAATTGCTCGCGATGCCGATCTAGCATGGCCATCCCATCTCGCCTTATTCCATAATGACCGTAACACACGATCTCCGGTTTGGTCTCCATCAACCGGTCAATGCTGGCAAGCGACGTTTCTAAGAAAAACCGTGGCGGTGTTGCCGGGCGAAGGTAGATCTGTCCCCCTGGCAGAGGCAAGCAGACCCCGCCCGCCTCTCCGGCAAAAAGATAGTCCTTGTCGGCGATTGCATAGTGATGCGGAGCGTGTCCAGGGGTATCAATTATTTTAAACGGGGCGGCGGCCAACTGGTCCGGCCGGGCAATGGCCGAGGCGGCGATGGGAAGCATACGGCCATAGGCACGGCCGGTTTCACCCAATGTTTTCACGGTCCCCTGCCACAACTGCTCCGGATTCACAAGATGGGCGCTCCCCTTGGGGTGGCATACCACCGGTGCCTCCGGAAAATGGCGTGTCACCTGCCCAATGGCCCCGGCATGGTCGAGATGGATATGCGTTAGGCAAATGTAATCGAGACGATCGACCCCTATTGTTTCTATCGCGTCGATGAGTTCGTCCGCCGTGACTGCCGGACCGACGTCAATCAGATAGACCTCTTCCGGCCGTTTGACCAACCACGCGCCGATAAAGTCCTCAAATCCATCGATGGGGGGCGTTAGTCCCACCAAAAAAAGATGAGGGGCCAAGGGACGAATGGTGGCGGACATGGTCAATCCATTCCCATCTTACGTTCCAGTTCACGAATTTTTTCGGCAATGCGCCGTTTTTCACTTTCCGGCAGCGCTGGATCTTCGAATTGACGTTTCAATCCCAAAAGCAGCATCTCCTCGCGATAGTCCATACATGTGTATTTACCGGTCGGATTCATCGGTTCCTGTAAGTTTTATCCATCAATGCAGTTAATCCAATCAAGCAAAACAATCTTTGAACGCCTGATAAAAAAGGCCGTGATCGGCCATGCCCCGTCTTAAAATTTTGTCGAAATCGGCAATATTATCCACGTTGACGACCATATTGACGCTTTTTTGGAAAGCGATCATATGATCCATGGTGCGGAAGCGGTTGGTGACCATGGCGACATATATATCGCGCCGAATCGCCATGTTGAGGCGCTCCAAATAAATCAACACACCATTGGTATCAGGGTCCCGCGTATCGAAATACTCGTTTACGACGATCAAATTATAGCCATAAAAACGCATGGTTTTCAAGGCTTCACGGCTATTTTTAGCCTCGGTGACGTGATATTCGAGTACCTCCAGAACCGGTAGGATGGCTTTCTTAAGCATGGGATCGGATTCGCAAACAAGCGCCGTTTTTCCTTCTTCCTCCACGAAATCAAAGGGCTTGTCCGAGGTATCAGGGCCATCGCTATCACTCTCATCAAAGGAGAAAAAATCTTCCTCAATATCCGGTTGTTCGGAAATAGCGGCTGCGCTGGTTTTGGGCTGAACGCTGATACGATTCTGACATTTGGGGCACTTCAACATTACCGTTTTATTCTGAGGAAGCTTTTCATCGGCAATTCGAAATTTACTTTGACAGCTGTTACATATTATTTCCATATGGTCTCCAATCGATCCGTACCGCGATGCCGGAAAGGCCCATGGGCGGACGATCACGCTTTATCGTAACTACGGTCGATCTCAAGGTTCTCAATATCGGTGGTGGATTCACCACGGGCACTCTTCACCCGATCGATGCCACGGCCGGCCACGCCTTTGTGGGAGGCAAATGTCATGGCCGTCTCCTGGGTAATCATGCCTTGTTCATAAAGGCTGACGATATGATCATCGAAGGTCGTCATGCCGAAGGGCCGACCGGCCTGCATGATTTCATAAAAGGTCTTGCCTTCCGACTCACCGTTGAGGATGGCATCTTTGACCCGCAAATTGGTACCCAAAATTTCAAAGGCCGCCGCCCGCCCCCCGCCAATTTTGGGTAATAGCCGCTGGCCAACAATCCAACGAACGGTATCGGCCAAACGGATGCGGATCTGTTTTTCCTCCTCATTGGGGAACATCCCCAGGATTCTGTTAATCGTCTGACCAGCGTCGACGGTGTGCAGCGTAGTCAGTACCAAATGGCCGGTTTCGGCGGCGTTGAGCCCGATTTCCACCGTTTCGCGGTCGCGCATCTCCCCGACCAGAATCACTTTGGGCGCCTGGCGCAGTGCGGCCCGAAGGCCATTGGCGAACGTATCGAAATCGGCACCCAGTTCGCGCTGGTTGAAGGTGGCTTTCTTGTGGGGATGCTGGTATTCAATGGGATCTTCCAGCGTCACCACATGGACCGACCGGGCTTCGTTGATCTCTTCCAAAATCGCGGCCAGGGAGGTCGATTTGCCTGACCCGGTGGACCCGGTGACGAAAACGATGCCATTGAGTTCCTTCCCGATTTTATAGAACGTCTCCGGAAGTTTCAGATCTCGGATGGTCGGGATTTTCGATTCCAGTTTCCGAAGAACAACGGAGTAATGACCCATTTGGGAAAAAATATTGACGCGAAAACGGGCCTTACCGGGAAGCGAATAGGAAAGATCGCAAGACCCGGTTTGGATTAATGTTTCGGTCAGTCGCCGGTCCTGATTGATCAAGTTTAGCGCAAATGTCTCGGTCTGATAGGGAGTCAGCTCCTTGATCTCCGGCTTGATGTCGACAGGCACCAATTCCCCGGAACTTTCCACTTGCAATGGTTTTCCTACGGTAATATTGAGGTCGGAAACATTACTGTGACTGTCCAGCATGCGCGTCAGGATATGATCGACTTCCTGCTTTTTCATGATTTCCTTTGTCACCGATTGGTAAATAATTCGAGTAAAATATGATGGCAGACGGTTGCCCCCTCCCACCGTCCAATCTAATGTCAGCCGGCACTCGGTCTACGCGTGCAATACCCAAATGCCAATAGGCTGCATGGTTATCCTATCGGCTATTTCACAGTGTTTCTTAATTGAATTGTATCACATTCAAGATAATGTTTTTGGGCTGCGTTATCGGTCGTCGCAGTATGCCCATACGGCTCCCTCCCTCTAGCCTTGCCAAAAACATTATCTTGAACGCTATATTCTTATGCTTCGGTGAAATCTGTGGGTGGTGTTTTCAGCAGCGGGCGGAAACGGGCCTTGTCATTGGCCTTGCCGTAGGCATCATCGGCGGAGATACGGCCCTTGTTGTACAAATCCATGATCGCGTCATCGAGCAACTGCATTCCATATTTTTTTCCGGTCTGCATCATGGATGGTAATTGATGGGATTTTGACTCGCGGATGAGGTTGCGTACGGCCGGCGTGGCGATGAGAATCTCCATTGCCGCCACGCGGCCCTTTTTATCGATACACTTGAAAAGGGTTTGGGCAATAACGGCGCGGAGACCATCGGAGAGGGTGGAACGAATCTGGGCTTGTTCCTGAGCGGGAAAGACCTCCACGATACGATCAACGGTTTTCGGGGCGCTGGTGGTGTGCAGGGTGCCAAACACCAAGTGACCGGTTGACGCGGCCTCGATGGCTAAGGAAATCGTTTCCAGGTCCCGCATTTCGCCGACGAGGATAATGTCGGGGTCCTCACGCAGGGCGCCACGTAGGGCAGCGCTGAAGGATTTTGTATGCAAACCGACCTCACGATGATTGACCAGGCATGACCGGCTTTTGTGGACAAACTCGATGGGATCTTCGATGGTAATGATGTGATCGGCACGGGTTCGGTTGGCCACATCGATAATGGCGGCCAAGGTAGTGGATTTACCCGATCCAGTGGGCCCGGTGACGACAACCAACCCCCTGGGCAAGGAGGCCAATTTAGATATCACCGGCGGCAATCCCAATTGTTCAGCCGTCAAAACGGTGCTGGGGATCTCACGAAATACGGCGCCGATACCATTTTTCTGCATGAAATAGTTGGCCCGGTAGCGAGCCAACCCCGGGATCTCGTACCCGAAATCCACATCGCCGGTCTCCTCGAAAAGTTTGACCTTGTCTTCCGGGGTGATTTCGTAAAGCATCTTGCGCAAATCATCGTTGTCGAGCACTTTGTATTTCACCCGCTCAATATCGCCATGGATGCGTAGCGCAGGAGGCTGGCCAGACAATAGGTGAAGGTCAGAAGCGTTCTGTTCGTGCATGAGCTTGAAAAAAGCATCGATCTTGGCCATTCAAATCTCCTGAAAGTTACGCGATTGACAATCTAACATTCACGATAGCCCCCCAAACGAATGCAAGAAGATATACCGGGGCGGGTTAAAACCACAAACAATCATTTATTGAGTACTTTTATTTTCGAATCTTCTACATCCAGGGATTGCATCCCTTCTTTGCTGATATCCAAAAGCTTGGTATGGGCATCGATAATCGATCTGATCTGCACTTCTATCTGAACTCGCTGGCGCTTGAGTTCGGCGATATCTTCATGCAGTTGGGATAACCGGCCGTGGGCCCGATTGAGTATTTTCTCGGCTTTGACCTCCGCATCGGCGATAATGATCTCCGCCGATTTACGGGCATTATCCTTCATTTGCTCCAGGACTTTTTGAGAATTGAGCATTGCCCTTTTAAACGTCTCTTCACGCTCCTTGTACCCTTGTGTCTCCAACGTTAAACGGCGAATTTCCCCTTCCTGCCGTTTAACGGATTCCTGGAGTTCCGCAACTGCATCGGCCGCGACCTCAAGGAACCGATCGACTTCACGGACATCGAATCCTCGAAAGCGTACTTTAAATTGCTGTTGCTGGATATCCAACGGCGTTAGCTTCATTGAAGCGCCCCTGTGTTTAACGGTATCAAATCATGGATGCGGCCATTCGCAAAAGGCTGTTGACCACGAATGCGCGCATGAAAATGATTCCTAAAAAAATGATAATTGGAGAAAAATCGATCCCTCCAAAATTGACCGGCAGCTTCGACCGAAGCGGATACATGATGGGTTCGGTGACATTGTGGATGAATCTGACAATCGGATTGTACGGATCGGGGTTGACCCAGGATAAAACCGCACGGGCGATGACGATCCACATGAACAGGAGCAGTACGATATCCATCACTTTGGCTGCCGCCATCAAAAAATAGCCGACGATATACATGAAAAGAAATTCCTTAAGCGATAATGGTTGGTCCTGATCAGGGCCGTGTTAAGGCTTACAACAATGGAAAAGTACGACCTTTTCCTCAGATTCGTCAAGGTTTTTCATGGCGTTGCCAGAATTTGCAGCAGGAACAGGCAACCCGCTATTTCACCCCGTTTGCCGCCAATACCGCCAATACCTCGGGAAAATCGATGCCCAGGCGCTGGACGGTCGCGCGCGTTGGAATGCCGTTGGCGGTCCAGCCGCGTCGTTTGTATACCGCATCCTTCAGGGTTTCATATTGCGCCTCACGATGCCGGCGCAGTTCGGCCACCTTCCACGCGGTCTTTTTACCTTTCGTATCGACACCGTATTTTTCGGAAAGCTCGGCATCGTAGCGATCGTGCCGGGATTCATATTCCTCCTCGGTTACCGGCCCCATGGCTCGGTAGGGCAGCGTATCGTGCTCGCGGGTTCCAGAGCCCATCTTGAGGTTGAAAATACGCTGAAAATTATAAACCGTCTCACTCATGGCAATCAAGTCATCAGGAGTGACCGCTTTACCGGTGACTGCCGTAAAATACTCGGCATACCACCCCACATGTTTCATCACCTTGGCCGGCTCCGCGGTATCCTTGTTGTCTTCGGGAACGATGTCATTCCAGGGCAATTTACATAACCCACAAAGGCCAAACCAGGTGCGGAACATGGGAAACCAGTGCAGCGCTTCGGCCTTTTGCTCGAACGTGGGCATGAAGTTGTGTACCATATCCAGGAAAATCAACCAGGCCTCATCATGCTGAGGGCCCTTTAGTGCCAGACCGTAGCCGCCCTGCTGGGCCAGGGATTCCTTGGTCATGTACTCGGAAAACTCGAGCCCCTTGGATTCCATGCCAATATCCTTGAGCATGGCGGGATCAGCGCCATAACGGTCGGCAAAAATGGCCTTCATGCGGCGAACCCCCTTGCCGACAACGGCACCAAATCCTTTGCCGGCAGCCATCTGGTGAACCAGTTCCAGGGCATTCAAACGGTTGCCAAAGAACAGATCCAGGCCACCGGTGTGCTGCTGATTGATCAAACCACGCTCAAAGCACTCCATGACGAAAGCAATGGCCGTCCCGACACTAATCGTGTCCAGGCCATAGGCGTCACAGTAAAAATTCATTTCAAGGATCGTAAACGGATCAAAAATCCCCAGGTTCGATCCACAGCCGGCGATGGTCTCATATTCCGGACCATCCACGAAGACCTTTTGGCCCTTGTACATGCCAGTAACCGGAACAAAGTCCTTGACCCCATGGGCACAGGCAACGGTACATCCCTTCCAGCACCCATCGAATCCCGGATCGAATAGATTCTCGAAGGCCTTGCTTCCGATCAGCGCAGCAGCCGGATCGGATCCATATTGGAAGTTGCGGGTTGGCAACAAATCGAATTCGTTCATGATCGGCACCAGGTGGGTCGTGCCGAGACGGGCCATTTCGTTCTGTGTGGGATCCAACTTGACGATCTCCTGCGCATGGCACTTGGCGACGGCCTTGAGGGCCGAAAGATCGGCCGGATGGTTGGACTGCAGGGACACCTGATCCCAATGGGCCACCACCGCCTTGAGCCCCTTGTTGGCGAAAACACTGCCGATGCCACCGCGTCCGGCCTGCTTGTAGCGCACCCGTTTGCGCCCCGTGTCAAACCATGAAAAATTAAGGCAACCGAAACGGGTGTGGCGCGCTCCAGGACCGGTGCATACCACGGATATGCCGCTCTTTTTCCCATCCGAGAAGTGATCGGTCAGCGTCTGGCAAAGGGCGTAGGCATCGTCAGGCAGATCGGGTATCTCCATGATGTCGATGTTACCGGCGACACCATCGACAACCACCACCACATCCTGTTTGGCCTTGCCGCTGATCCGCATCGCATCGAAACCAGAATATTTCAAATACGGTCCGAAATAGCCACCGACATTGGAATCCATCACCGACCCGGTCAGCGGTGAAATGGTGGTGACGATGCTTTTTCCCGACCCCGGATAGGATGGGGTTCCTCCCAAAGGGCCCGAGGCGATGCAAATCGCGTTTTGTGGATCGTCCCACCGGGTATCATCGTCGACGGCTTGCCAGAGCAGCCATAGATCAAATCCTTTTCCGCCGATAAAGGTGTGTTTGATTTTTTCTTCGAAGGGGCGGATGGTCACCGCCAAACGGGTTAAATCCACGTCCAACCAGTGATCCGTATAGCCCTTGTCGACGCCGGTTGGCTGATAGGCATGCGTTGTCAACGATTTGATCTGTTTTGGATTCATGGGGGTTTTCCTTATTTTAATGGTTATTTTAAGTTAGTTTACCACTAATTCAGGATCCCATGAATAGGCGTAACTGAATAAATGCCCTATCTTATTCGAAACACCAAAATTTAAAGGCGATTCACTGCCGCGGGATACGCGAGGGTCTTCGGGTTGGTTTGGATTACACGGCATGAGGGCCTGGAATTATCGTGTTTAAGATAATGCTTTTGGTAAGGCAAGCGGGAGGAAGCCGTTTAATAATCCTGCGACGACCGATAACTCGGCCCACAATCATTATCTTGAAGGCGATACAATGGATTCGCATCTTTCAAGATGCTGACAGCAAACGAAGCTTACGATACAGTGTTTTTCTGCCGATGCCCAATATTTCCGCGGCCCGTGTCCGGCTGCCCCCCACATATTGCAACACCGCCAGAATATGTTGCCGTTCGACGGCCTTCAACGACAGGAACGGCTTGTCCGGAGAGGTTCCCAGCGCCTGATCGGACAACTCCTGGGGCAGGGAGCGTTCGCTGATCAGACCGCCCTCGGATAGGATCAGCCCGCGTTCGAGCACATTCTGAAGCTCTCGGATATTGCCCGGCCAGTCGTAGGCCATCAGGCACTGCAGGGCGCGATCACTGATGCGGGCCATGCGTTCCCCCGGCCGCAGTCGCCCGAGAAAGTATTCGATGAGGGCCGGTATGTCTTCCTTGCGATTACGCAAGGCGGGCAAACCGATTTTGAATACGTTCAGCCGGTGGTACATGGCTTCGCTGAAGCGACCGGCCTCCACTTCGGCTTGGAGATCACGGTTCGTGGCACACACAAAGCGCACGTCGACCTTCTTCTCCTCTTTTTCACCGAGTCTGCGGAACGTTTGGTTTTCGATCACCCGCAGCAGTGAACTTTGCACTTCCGGTGAAATTTCGCCAATCTCATCCAGAAACATGGTGCCGCGATGGGCAAAGGACAGGAGGCCTTCATAGGAATCGTTGGCACCGGTGAACGCGCCTTTGCGATAACCAAACAATTCACTGCGCAACATGTCTTTCTGAAACGTACCGCAGTTTTTGGTGATCAACGGCAGGTCACATCGATCACTGAGCGCGTGAATCAACTGCGCCACCACGTTTTTACCGGTACCGCTTTCGCCGGTAAGCAGCACCGGCACCTGAGTGGGCGCCACCTTGCGGATCAGAAAACGGATATTTTCCAGTGCCGCGGAATGCCCCACCAGTTTGGGTGTCAACCGATCGGATTGGGCTTGACGCAAAAGACGGTTTTCCCGTTGGAGACAGGTCCGTTGGTACGCTTTTTCCATGACCAGGGTCAGCCGATCCAGAGCATAGGGTTTGGTGATGTAATCATAGGCGCCGAGTTTCATGGCCTGAACCGCGTCATCGACCTCACCGAACCCCGTGATGATAATGACTTGCACCTCGGGGGCCAGCTCCTGAAAATGGGTCAACAGGTCCATGCCATTGCCATCCGGCAACTGCATGTCCAAAAGGACCAGGTCAAAGGCCTCCTGAGTGAAGGCCTGCTTCGCTTCCCTGACCGATCCCACGGCCGTGATCTGGCGCCTGTCGCCACCCAGTTCCTTTTCGATGAGACGTCGAATGGTCGGTTCATCGTCGACAACCAGAACCTGCATGGTTTCGATGGCCGATGTCATGATTCCTCCGATTGGGTGGCGATCGGCAACGTCACGGTGAACCGGGATCCTTTTCCGACGGTGCTCTGCACATCAATCTCTCCCTTATGGGATTGGATGATATGATAACAAGTGGACAGGCCGATACCAATCCCGCTGCCCACGGGCTTGGTGGTAAAAAAAGGATCGAACAATTTCTGACGGTTCTCCGGAGGGATGCCGCAACCGTCGTCGGCCACCACCAGAATAGCCCGTCCGTCAGTGGATAGGCGGGTCCGAATGTCGATGCGCCCGTCCGCTTCGATGGCATCCAAGGCGTTGAGGACCAAGTTCAAGATGACCTGCTCAAGCTCTGCCGTGCTACCCTGGATGAACGGTAAGCGATCGTCCAGGTCCAACCCGATCAGGTCTTTGGGATAATGCTTTAGTTTGTGATGTAAAATACGCAATACATTGCGAATCAGCGGATTCAGGCAAATTGGCGAGAACTCGGTGGTTTTGCGGGGACTGAAGGTGAGCAGGCTACGGACGATACCGCTGCAGCGCTGGCATTCGTTGAGAATGATAGCGATGTATTCCTCAAAATCGTTTTTCAGGTCGTCGTCGGAAACCAACTCGGAAAGCAGTGCCATCCGCCGCTGCAGGCCCTCGGCAAACCCCCGGATGGAGGTCAACGGATTGTTGATCTCGTGGGCGACGCCGGCGGCCAGGAGGCCGATGGTCGCCATCTTTTCGGCGTGGTAATACTTGGCTTGAAACTCTTTCTCCAGGGTTACATCGCGCTTGACAACCAAAATATCGGTGGGACGACCATGATGATTGCGAAGCGGTGAAGCCGTCAGGGAAAAATGGCGGTTACGGCCGCTCATGGGAATAATGATGTTCGACCGGCAGACCCGATTGTTGGCAAGGGCCTTGCGCAAGATGCACTTCTCGCACGGTTCGCTGCGATTGCGAAAAATTTGATAACACGGTTGATTTTCCGGTTCGGAATGGGCGTAAATGTCGAAAAAGCTGTGGTTGACGGACCGGATGCGGTAGTCGGGCGAGATGACGGCGACGATATCCGTGATCCCGTCTAAAATGGCCTGAACATGCTGCCGCTGGTGTTCGAGGGCCCGGTTGGATTTGCGCAGTTCGGCCATCTTTTCCTGAACCTCTTTAAAAAAGCCCAGTTTGCTATGACCCAACCCGATCAGATCTTCAATTTTCGGTTTTTGTTTCATTACCAAGCAACCTTGCAAATGTCGATCATGTCCTCGACCGTGGCTTCCCGGGGATTGGTCACCAGGCAGGTATCGTATACCGCCATTTCACAGATTTGCGGCAGCACATCCGGATCGTCCACGATGTCACGCAGATGGGTTGATATGTGGAGATCATCGAAAAAGGCCTCCAGGCGCTCGATTCCCGCCTGGGCGGTGGCTTCGTCACTGCCCAGGCGACGGCCCAGAATGATTTCACCAATGGCAGCCATTTTTTCGACGCAGGTGGGCAGGTTAAAACGCATTACATGGGGCAGCAGCACGGGATGAATCAGGCCATGGGCCACATCGAGCTTGCCGCCCAAACTATGGGCCAGGGCGTGGTCTAGCCCCAGGCTGGCGTTGCTAAAAGCCATGCCGGCAAAGGTACCGGCACTGGACAGTTTTTCAAGGGCCTGCATGGACCGATCCTGGAGCGCAACGGACAAATGGGTCAAAATCAAATCGATGGCTTTCAGGCTCTGGATGTCGGTCAGGGTCGAGGCAATGGTGGAAATATAGGCTTCCACGGCATGGGACAGGGCATCGATGGCCGACGAAATGATTAAATCGTTGGGCTTGGTGGTCAGAAGTTGGGGATCGGTTATGGAAATATTGGGCACCAGGGTACGGCTGATGATGGACATCTTCACCTGGCGCTGCATGTCGGTGATGATCGCAAACTGGGAAATATCCGCCCCGCTGCCAGCCGTCGACGGGATGAACACCATGGGGGGCAGGGGACGCTGAATCCGATTGGCGCCCTCATAATCCTGGACCTTGCCACCGTTGCTGGCCACCATGGCAATTCCTTTGGCCGCGTCCATGGGACTGCCGCCGCCAATGGCCATGACCACATCACAGCCTTCCTCGAGATAGCGCTCGGCCCCCTCGCTGACCTGGTAATCTCGGGGGTTGGAGTTAACCGCACTGTAGTAATGCCAAGCGAGTTGTTCCTTCTTCAGGATCGAAATGACCCGCTCCACCCACCCGGCCTTCTCGAGGCCTTCGTCACTGACCAGAAACACTTTCTCGGCGCCCATTCGAAAGGCGCAAAGGGCCGCGTAGTTCAAGCTTCCGTGACCGAACAGGATTTCGGGAATAGAAAATTTACGCACATCCATGGGACACACCTCCTATAGATGGAATGGTGCGAAGGGTATGCCATAAAAGGCGAACGGCAATTATCGGGCAATTTGGCCTGCGCCTGCCAGGCGAACGTGTCATTTCGACCCAAACCGGATCGCGCCGGCGTGTCATCCTGCCCCATCGCTCCCCCACTTGCATGAACATATTTAACAAAAAAATGACTATTTATCTACTAAAATGGTATTCAATCAATTTTTATAAAGTGTTTTTTCAAATAGTTGTCGACCGTTCCAATACGATTAGCAAATCAGGCGGCCAATTTGGCCCGCGTATTGCCATAGTGAACTGCCAGTCAATCACCACACGAACAATCTCAAAACGAGGAGGACAACATGGCAGTTCAAGAACAAGTATTTGGCTTTTTCATTCCGACCGTTACCCTCATGGGCATAGGATCGTACAAGGAAATCGGAAATCAGATCAAGGTGCTGGGTGGGACGAAACCGTTCATCTGCACGGATAAAGGCATCACCGGTGCCGGCATCGCCGATCAGATCGCCGAGGTAATCAAGACCGAGTGCGGCGTGGACCCGGTCATCTATGATGGCACCCAACCGAACCCCACCGACAATAATGTCCATGATGGGTATGAACTGTACAAGGACAACGGCTGCGACCTGATCATCAGCCTGGGCGGCGGCAGCGCCCATGACTGCGGCAAGGGCATCGGCATCATCGCCACCAACGGCGGAAACATTCGGGACTACGAAGGCGTTGATCAATCCTCCAAGGCCATGCCGCCGTTTATCGCCGTCAATACCACCGCCGGCACGGCCAGCGAGATGACCCGCTTCTGCATCATCACCGACACCAGCCGCAAGGTCAAAATGGCCATCGTGGACTGGCGTGTGACCCCCAACGTGGCCATCGACGATCCACTGCTGATGGTCGGCATGCCGCCGGCACTGACCGCCGCCACCGGTATGGACGCCCTGACCCACGCCGTCGAGGCCTATGTCTCCACGGCAGCCACCCCGGTCACCGACGCCTGTGCCATCAAGGCCATCGAGCTCATCGCGGGTTACCTGCGCGCCGCCGTGGCCAACGGCAACGACATGGAAGCCCGGGACAAGATGTGCTACGCCCAGTACCTGGCCGGTATGGCCTTCAACAATGCCAGCCTCGGTCACGTACACGCCATGGCCCATCAGCTGGGTGGTTTCTACGATCTGCCCCATGGGGTTTGCAACGCCATCCTCCTGCCCCATGTGGAAAGTTTCAACCTGATCGCTAAAATGGATCGTTTCGTGGATATCGCCATCGCCATGGGCGAGAATGTCGAGGGTCTGTCCACCCGTGCCGCCGCCGATCTGGCCCTGGAAGCGATCAAAACCCTTTCCAGCGACGTCGGGATCCCCTCTGGTCTGACCGAACTGGGCGTCAAGGAAGAAGATCTGAAAATCATGGCCGAAAACGCTCAGAAGGACGCCTGCGGACTGACCAACCCGCGTTGTCCCACATTGGATGACGTGATCGGCATCTACAAGAATGCCCTGTAGTCAGGCTCATCTCTTCCGCTGTTAACCACAGCGAAATAAGGCCGGCCCGCCTTGCCCAATGCGGGTCGGCCATCTTGCATGCAAACAACGAAAAATGGAGGCGTCCATGACACAGGGCGCTGAGCAACAACCACCGGCCATTGTCCTGTACGGGTTGCAAAACTGCAGTCACTGCAAAGCGGCCAGACAATGGTTAATGCAACACGAGGTAACCTTTAAAACGATTTATGTAGACCTGTTGATCGGCCAGGAACGGGGTGACACGCTTCGGGAACTAAAACGCATCAATCCGGCAATTTCATTTCCCACCTTGCGCATCGGCAAACAGGTGATTGTGGGATTCAAAGCCGAAGCGATCGAAGAGGCGCTGCTTGATATTAACGAACGCTGACAAATGAAGGAGATTTTGATGGACAAAATTCTACGAGTCGACATGGGCGCCCCGGGCGGCCCCAAGATAACCGTTGACACCTTAGGAAAATATGAAGGCATGGGCGGCCGAGGAATGACCTCCATGGTGGTCTGCGAAGAGGTTCCCGCCGATTGTCATCCCCTGGGACCGGAAAACAAATTCGTCATCGCTCCGGGAATGGTCACCGGCTCGGCAGCCTCCACCTCAGGCCGCATTTCTGTTGGATGCAAAAGCCCACTCACCGGCGGC
Source organism: uncultured Desulfosarcina sp. (assembly GCA_963674765.1). Lineage (GTDB taxonomy): Bacteria > Desulfobacterota > Desulfobacteria > Desulfobacterales > Desulfosarcinaceae > Desulfosarcina. Next base: position 7,640,386 of record OY771548.1, read on the forward strand.
ATAAAAGAGGCCAACGCCGGCGGTCAGGCCGGCCAGGTGCTGGCACGTCTGGGCTATGCAGCCATTATTCTCGAGGGTACCCCGGCCGATGACAAGATGTACAAAATCCTGATCAACGCCCAGGGCGTTGAATGCGCCGACGCAGACGCTTACAAAGGCCTGCGCACCTATGAATTGGCCGAACAAATCAAAGCCGAATACAGTGACAAGGTCGCCATGATCGCCATCGGGCCGGCCGGTGAAATGCGAATGGCCGCCGCCTCGGTGGCCGTTACCGACCGTGAATTCCGCCCCACCCGTCATGCCGGACGGGGTGGCGTGGGTGCCGTCCTGGGGTCCAAGGGCGTCAAGGTGATCGTCATCGACGATGCCGGCACCAAAATGCGCCCACCCAAAGATTCAGAACGCTTCAAGGCCGCCAACAAACGCTTTGCCGAGGGCCTGCGGCGCCACGCGGTCACCGGTGAAGGTCTTCCCACTTACGGTACCAACGTGTTGACCAACGTGGTCAACGAAGCCGGCGCCTACCCCACCTACAATTTCAAGCAGGGACAGTATGACCATGCCTCTCAGATCAGCGGCGAAACCTTTGCCGATCTGGAAACCCGGCGTGGCGGCAATCCCACCCACGGATGCCACCGCGGTTGCATGATTCGCTGTTCCGGCATCTATGTAGACAAGGACGGCAACTATATTTCCAAACAACCGGAGTACGAAACCGTATGGTCTCACGGCGGCAACTGCGGCATTTGCGATCCGGATGTCATTGCGCGTCTGGACTACCTGGATGACACCATCGGCCTGGATACCATCGAAATGGGAGCCACGATCGGCGTGGCCATGGAAGCCGGTATCATTCCCTTTGGCGATGCCGACGGGGCCATGCGGCTACTCGATGAAGAAGTCGGCCAGGGAACACCGCTGGGAAGAATTTTAGGCGCCGGCGCCGCGGCCACGGCCAAGGCTTTTGGGCTGGAACGGGCGCCAGTGGTCAAGGGACAGGCCATGCCGGCCTACGATCCGCGCGCCGTGAAAGGCATCGGCGTAACCTATGCCACGAGCACCATGGGCGCCGATCATACGGCCGGGTATGCCGTGGCCACCAACCTGCTCAAGGTGGGTGGTGACGTGGACCCCCTGTCTGCCGACGGTCAAATCGAGCTGTCGCGCAACCTGCAGATCGCCACGGCGGCCCTGGATGCCACGGGATTCTGTCTGTTCATCGCTTTCGCCATTCTCGATCAGCAAGATACGTTCGATGCCATGGTAGAAATCATCAATGGCATGTTCGACATCAACCTCACCGGCGACGACGTGGTGGCCCTGGGCCAGAAAATTCTTTCCATGGAGCGGGATTTCAACCGCCGGGCCGGCTTTACGGCCGCCGATGATCGGCTGCCCCGTTACTTCCGACGTGAGGCCCTGGCACCACACAATGTCGTCTTCGATGTCACCGACGAGCAGTTGGATTCATTGTATAACTGGTAGTGAAAACCACTTTCCGCGACCCATGGCTACCGCCTCGCCGTTTCCGTTGATCGGCCGAGTGTGACGCGCACCATGTAAACGCAACGCACTTTCCTCCTTAGCCATCGATCACGAATTCGGTGAGGATGGGCGCGACAATAAAGGCAGGGTCCAAAGTGACCCTGCCTTCTTTTTTTATGGCGCCTATTCGTCCGTCTTCATTAACACACCCAGTGATTTGATCCGCGGCCGCGCAATGAACCGACCCGATGCCAGGGCCCGTTTATAGACTTCCCAGGGCGCCTGGCCACCCTCGAGCGGATCCTCGAATATATCATGGATCAGCAAATACCCGCCGGAGATGATATGACCGGCCCAGCACTGGTAGTCCTGGAAGGCGGTTTCAAAGGCGTGGCCACCGTCGATGAACACCATCGAGAGGGGCGTGGCCCAGCCGCGAGCGACGATGTCGGATCGGCTGACGATGGGCACCACGGTCTCTTTCAGGCCGGCCAGGGTCAGGGTCTGGAGAAAGGTAGGCAACGTATTCATGGAAAACGTGCTGAAGTCGAAGAGTGATGGATCGAAGTATGCTTCCCCGGGCTGCTGTTCCTCGGACCCATGGTGGTGGTCGATGGAGAAAAGAATCGATTCGTTCTTCCGGCAGGCACTTCCCAGATAAACCGCCGACTTGCCGCAATAGCTGCCGATCTCCAGACATGGTCCGAATCGAGAGGCCTCAAGAGCAATTTGATAAAGCGCCCTCCCCTCCTCTGGATCCATGAAGCCCTTGATGCTGTCGATGAGCGCTTTAGGACATATCGTCATAGTTTTTTACCAGCACCTCCCTGGGCTTCACCCCATCTTGGGGGCCGATGATCCCCTCCTGCTCCATCATCTCGATGATCCGTGCCGCCCGATTATAGCCGATGCGCAAGTGCCGTTGAACCATGCTGATAGAGGCCTGGCCAGCCTTCGTGACCAAGGCCACGGCATCATCGTAGCGCTCGTCGTATTCCTTCTCGCCCGCTGCATCGGCTTCCTTGGCCGGTGCCTGGACAACGCTTTTGTCGTAATCGGGAGCGCCCTGTTTCTTGAGGAATTCGACGACCCGGGTCAACTCGGCCTCGGAGATATAAGCACCGTGGATGCGCTGCAAGCGTGCCGTGCCGGGCGGCAGGAAGAGCATATCGCCGTTGCCCAGAAGACTTTCGGCGCCGTTGGTGTCGATGATGGTTCGCGAGTCGGTTTTGGAGGAAACCTGAAATGTCAAGCGGGTGGGAAAGTTGGCCTTGATGATGCCGGTGAGTACATCCACCGATGGCCGCTGGGTGGCCAGGATCATATGCAATCCCGCGGCCCGGGCCATCTGGGCCAGACGGGTGAGGGCGACCTCCACGTCGCGAGACGCGACCATCATCAAATCGGCCAGCTCGTCGATGATAATCACGATGTAGGGGAGCGGCGTGAGGGGTTCCCTGGGTTCACCGGCGGCGTCCTCGCCCTCGACCTCGACCGGAGGCGGCGTGGGATCCTTTTCGACCTTGCGATTGTATTGCTCGATGTTGCGGACCTTCATCTGCGAGAGCAGTTCATAACGGTGTTCCATCTCCCGCACGGCCCAGTACAAGGCATGGGTGGCTTTTTTCACGTCGGTGACCACCGGGGTGATCAGGTGCGGGATGCCGTCGTACATGGAAAGTTCGATACGTTTGGGATCCACCATGATCAATTTCACCTGATGCGGCGTCAGCTTGTAAAGCAGGCTGCAGATCATGGTGTTCAAGGCCACGCTCTTTCCCGTGCCGGTGGCCCCGGCGATGAGCAGATGCGGCATTTTCTCTAACCCGGCGGAAACAGGGTTGCCCACGATATCCTTGCCCAGGCACAGGGTCAGCGCGGTCTTGACCTGCTCAAATGCAGGTGAGAGGATCATTTCCTTGAAACGCACTGTTTCGCGGTCAGGGTTGGGAATTTCGACACCGATGACCGACTTTCCGGGAATGGGCGCCACGATGCGAATGCTGATGGCGCGCAAGGCCAAGGCCAGATCATCGGTTAGGCCGACGATGCGGTTGATCTTGACCCCTGGCGCCGGCTCGTACTCGAAGGTCGTAATCACCGGTCCCGGCGTGACGGCCGTCACCTTGCCGTTGACACCGAAGTCTTCGAGCTTCTTTTCCAACAGCCGTGACTGCATACGCAGATTGGATTCATTGGTGGACTGGGGCCGGGGCTGGGGATCATCGAGAAAATTAACCGACGGCAGACTGAACCCCGCATCATTTTTCATGAATTCGAACACGGCCTGTTTGGGGGCCGCTTTCATCGTGATGCGCTGAGGCTCCGGCGTCTTGATCTTGATCTGCTCTTTTTTCTTTTTCTTCTCGGTCTTGATATGCACTTTCAGCCGGCGGCTTTTCTGGCGACGCTCCTTCCACTTGATATAGGCCGTGGCCATCCGTTCGAAAAGGGCAGAATTGGTGGTTTTAAACCGACGATAAAAGGCCACCACGGAAAATCCCGTGGCCATGATAAATCCAATCAACCACACGAGCAGCATGATAATCGATCCGCCGGTCGGATTGGAATAGTGGACAATAAACGATTTGAAGGAGATGCCCACGATGCCCCCGGCGGAAAAGCGACTGCCGAGCAGTTGATAATGGTTTTGCTTCAGTGCCAGCAGGCTGCCCGTGGTGATAATCAGCAATATGCCGCCTATCGCCAATGTCAGTAGGGCCCGATTGGATTGTTTACCGAAGAACAATACACTGCCCAAAAGGCACAGAAGCGGCACCCACAGCGCACCGATACCGAAGAGCCCCACCAGAATACCGGAAAAATTAGCGCCGAAAACGCCGAATAGATTGTGGATCGATCCGGATGAGCCGGCCTGGAAAAACAAACACGGGTCCTCCGGATCAAAAGAAAGCAAACTGATCAGGCTGAATATCACCAAAAAGAAAAAAAGGATGCCAACAATCTCTTTTTTCATTATTCTCAAATGGCCGTCCTGGTCATCGGCCGGCCGTCGGCGCTTCGTTTTTCGCTTTGGCATGGTTGGCCTGCAAGGTTAGGTCAAAGTTCCACCAAAAAAGGCAGAATGACCGGACGCCGGCCAATGGTATAGAAGAAATACTGCCGCAGTGCCGTCTGCAGCCGAGCGCGAATCTTGTCTACCCGGGCCGGCACATCCGGCGTGATATCCTCGACAATTTCGAGAATCACGCACTGGGCATCCTGCAGTAAATAACCCGTCTCGGTCTCGAAAACAAATCCGCGGGAAACAATTTCGGGACCATAAACCACGATGCCGGTCTCTTCGTCAAAAGCCATATTGACCACCACCAGCCCCTCTTCGGAAAGCACCCGCCGCTCCTTGAGGACACTACGCCCCACATCCCCGACCCCTTTACCGTCAATGAGAACCCGCCCGGCACAGATACTGTCTCGAATCTGGAATCCGTTTTCATTCAATTCGATCACCTGGCCATTTTGGGCCAAAATCAGTCGCTCGTCGGGAATTCCCATCTGCTGCGCCAGGCGGCGATGCAGAACAAGATGACGATACTCACCGTGAATGGGCATGAAAAAACGCGGTTTGGTGAGGTTAATCATCATCTTGAGTTCTTCCCGGAAGGCGTGTCCGGAGACATGGATATTGGAAATCTTTTCATAAACCACGTCCGCGCCCTGCCGGTAAAGGTTGTTGATGATGTTGGCGATGGCTTTCTCATTACCCGGAATGAACTTAGACGAAAGAATGATGGTATCCGCCGAATGGATCTTGATCTGCCGATGGGTACCCGCGGCCATCCGTGCCAGCGCCGACATGGGTTCGCCCTGGCTCCCGGTGGTGACCAAGATGACTTCGTCATCGGCATACGTATTCAATTCATCGATATCGATTTCCATACCCTCGGGGATTTTCAAATACCCCAACTCACGGGCAATGGATACGCTGACTTCGATGCTGCGTCCGTTAAAAATAATCTTTCGATTACGGGTCTGAGCGATATTGACGATCTGCTGAATGCGGGCAATGTTGGAAGCGAACAGGGCCACGATAATTCGCCCGCTGGCCGCCTCGGTGATTCTGGACAGCTCGGCCCCGATCTCATGGGAGGAAATCGTGTGCCCTTCCTTTTCCACATTGGTGGAATCTGAAAGCAGCGCCAGGACGCCTTCTTCACCGATCTGGGCGAAACGATTCACATCGGTGAGCATCCCTTCCATGGTGGTGTGGCTCATCTTGAAATCGCCGGTGTGAACCACCATGCCCACGGGCGTGCGCACCGCCAACCCGACACCGTCCACGATGCTGTGGTTAACCCGGATAAATTCCACATCAAAGGGCCCGATCTTCAGGTGTTCGCGTGGCAGCACCTCGTGCATCGCCGTGCTGGCCAACAAATCGTGTTCTTCGAGTTTGTGACGCACGATGCCCAGCGTGAACGGCGTGCCGAAAATCGGCACATTGATTTCCCTGAGCAGGAAGGGCAGCGCCCCAATATGATCCTCGTGCGCATGGGTAAGGACGACCCCCGATAATCGGGAGCGATTCTGACGCAGGTAATCCATGTCCGGGATGACATAATCCACGCCCAGCATGTATGCTTCAGGAAACATCAAACCGGCATCGATGACGAAGATGGTATCACCGTATTCTACCGCCATCATGTTCAGGCCGATTTCCCCCAGCCCACCCAAAGGAATGAGCTTCAACATGGCCTAAGCCGCCTCCTGCGGTTCATTCTCCAACTCTGCGATCAAAAGCGTTCGGATATGGTCCAGCAGTGCATCCTTGGTCTTGCGGCTGTAATCCGTGGTTTCCACCGGATCCAGAATCTGCATGGTCACGGGTGCCGGGCAAATGATGAAATGCCCTTTGGGAGCAATATCGGCGGTCCCGCGGATGATCACCGGTACGATCGGGACCCCGGCATCCACGGCGAGGACGAAACCGCCTTTCTTGAATGGTAGCAACCTGCCGTCCCGGCTGCGGGTGCCTTCGGGGAAAATCAATACGCTGGTGCCGTTGCGAATGGTACGAGCCGCACGGGCCAAGCTCTCGAAGGCGGATTTACGATTGGAGCGATCGATGCTGATGTATCCCACGCCACGCATGGCCCTGCCGAAAATGGGAATCTTGAACAGTTCCGCCTTGGCCAGCCAGCGAAATTGAACGGGCAGCCGTCCCAAAAGCAGCGGGATATCGGCATTGCTCTGATGGTTGGGCATATAGATATAGGAACGCTCGGGGTCCAGTTTCTCGGTCCCCGTGACCGTTACCCTGGCCCGGCTGATCCATAGGATGGAATTGGCCCAGAGGCGCGCAATCAAATGCAAGACATTGCCATTGCGGCTAAAAAAGGAGCCCAGGATGACAACCAGGCCCAAGACGATGGTGACCCCGATGATCCAGGCAACGATAACCACAGTGTTTAATTGATATAAAATCGATTTCATCATGAAAGGATAACCGTCTGATCAATCATGTAATGATTCCAAGCTTATCGACCATGGCATCCATGGTGTCGATCAACCAGTCCCGCTGCTTTTTATCGGCATAATGGATGCAATCACAGCGCATGCGGTTTCGGGTTCGGACCAATAATTCACCGGCCAGATAGTCCGGCGTCAGCTCCAGGCTCATGAAGAAGGGCGCACAGGCACGGTGCGACCGTTGGACTTCGGAAAGCAGCCCCTCGTCCAAGGGTATCCAATACAGCCCGTCCACACCCGACGCACCGAAGGTTTCGTCCAGGTAGGCTTTTAGTTTTTCGTAATCCTGGGGCCGGATATCATCGATCATATACTGTTTCATCTTATTGTCGTCCCTAGCATAAAAGCGCCAAAAGCTCAATATATATGTTCATTCACGACTACCGACAACAACCCGTTGGGGGCGTTTAAGGCCCTGAAAGATTATTTTGCCCGTTATGGTGCGGGATGGGGGTCAAAATCCAAGACCCGGCAAACGGGACGTCGCCAAAGATGACAGGGTTGCCTAAAAACGATCGTTAATCGTTGGCCGGATCGATGCCGAACTTGCGAATTTTACTGCGTAGCGTCGGCAGGGAGATGCCCAGCAGTCGGGCCGCCTGGGTTCGATTCCAACCCACCGCGCGCAGCACGCGTTCAATATGCTGCTGTTCGATATTCTCCAGGTTGGACGCCGGATCGAGCGTCCGTGTGCTATCGCGATGAAGAGACAATACGGATTGAATGTCTTCCTTGAGAATCACACTGCTGGGGGAACGTACGGCGGCGGCAGTGATCACGTTTTTCAGCTCACGTACATTGCCGGGAAAGTGGTGTTCCATCAGCATGGCCACGGCGCCCTCCTGGAGTTGAAAGGGTTTGCACATGGAATGGCTGATGATTTTGAGGAAATGACGGGCCAGGCCCGGAATATCCTCGAGGCGATCGGACAGCGAAGGGACATTCAAGGTCACCACGTTGAGCCGGAAATACAGATCTTTGCGGAATTTTCCCTCTTGAACCATGGTCGCCAGATCCCGGTGAGTCGCGGCCAGAATTCGGCAGCATAACCGCTGGGGGTATTGCCCGCCCACGCGAAGATATTCGCGTCGTTCGAGGAATCCCAGCAGCTTTCCCTGAATCCCTAAGGGCAATTCGCCGATTTCATCTAAAAAAAGGGTTCCCTTGCCGGCCAGTTCGATTTGCCCCAGTTTGGTTTGGTTGGCGCCGGTGAAGGCCCCCTTTTCGTGTCCGAAGAGTTCGCTTTCAAGCAGGTTTTCCACCACGGCGGAACAGTCCAGTGTGATAAACGGCTCGGCGCTGTTTTTGCTGTTTTTATGGATCACCCGTGCAATCAGTTCCTTGCCCGTGCCGGTCTCGCCCTGAATCAGGGCCGTGGCATCGTTGCGGCAAAGCATTCCGATGGTTTTGAAGACATCCAGGATTGACTTGCTTTTGCCGATAATGACATCTTCTTCCACGGCATTTGCCTGATTCCGGTCAATGGGAACGGCCCGTTCGGCCTGGATAGCGCGTACGGCCTTCTCGATAGCGGTTTCGACCTCGTCGGCGTCGAGGGGTTTGTGAATATAATCGAAGGCCCCGTTTTTCATTGAGGTAATGGCCGTTTCCATGTCATGGAAGGCGGTAATCATGATCACCTTGGGGGGGTGCGCCGTTCGGTTGAGCCAGGACAAGACATCGAAGCCGGTGCTATCCGGTAAGCGGATGTCAAGGATCACGACATCCGGATCGAACGTACCGAAGGCGGCCTTGCCCTCTTCGGCGGTCGCCGCGGTGCGAATGTCGTAGCCGCCTTCACTGAGAAACATTTCCAGTGACTCGAGGATGGGAATTTCATCATCGATGATCAACACCTTGGGCATATTAGTGGCCCCCTACCGGCATCATCAAGGTAAAATTAGCGCCTTCTGAATTCTGGTTATCGATCTCCAGCCAACCGCCGTGATCCCTGACCACGCGTTCGGTATTGGTCAGTCCCAACCCGGTGCCACGGGTTTTGGTGGTGAAAAATGGTTTTTTAATTTCATCCAAAAGCTCCGCCGAAATTCCCGGCCCCTCATCGCGGATGCTGATGGCGGCGAATCGTTTGGCGTTTTGCCAACGAATCCCGATGTCGATGCGGATCGTCCCCCCCTCGGGCGATGCGTCAATGGCATTGAAAAACAGATTCATGACGGCCTGTTGAAATTTTTCCATATCCAAGGGGACATTTGGCATGGCAGGCGCCATCTTGAATTTGATCGTGAGTGATTTTTCCTTGAATTTCTCATCGAGCAGTTCGGCGCACCGATGGATGATCTCAAGAATATTGGCAGGTTGCGGTTTGAGGCTCAAGGGTTTGGCGAAATCCAGCAGTTCCTGTAAGATGCGCTCCAGCCGGTTGACTTCCTGTACGGAGATATCGATGCGGCGTTCATCGTTGCCCTTGAGTTTGGCATTCTTCTTGATCACTTGCAGGTTCAACTTGATCGCCGACAAGGGGTTACGCACCTCGTGTGACAGGGACGTGGTAATCTGTCCAATGGTTGCCATGCGTTCGGCTTCGCGGACCTTTTTCTCCATGCGAACCCGCTCGGTGATATCCCGGCAAATGGCAATCGTAGACAGGTGATTGTCATAGTGAGTGATTCGCGCAAGGATTTCGGTGGGGTAGGTTTTGCCGTCGATGGTCAGGCGCATATACTCAAAGGCCTTGGGAGCGACATTCTTTCCGACGATCATGCCCCGATTGTATACCGCAATGATCCGCTCCCGACTCTCCGGGGCCACAAAATCGGTAAATGGGGTACCGATTACCGCATCCATCGACCAGCCGTGGATGCGGGCGAAAGCAGGATTGGCGAACACAATCTTCTGATCCCTGACGACCACGTAGCCGTCATTGATCTCCTCGACAAGGGTCTTGTACTTGAGCTCGGATTCAGCCAACTCGGCGGTGCGCCGTTGCACCTCGCGCTTAAGCTGCAGGTTGTGCTCCCGAATCAATTTTTCATGCACGGTCTGAAAATAATCGCTGAACTGATGAATGGTGTAGGCCAGGCAGCGGTTCACCCGGACGGTTGCATCGAGGAATTGCTCGGGGGGAAAATACTGGAAAAACATCGGAATAACGATCTCCCGGAAAAGCTCGAAGGCCATCTGAACATGGGACAAGGAGAATCCGGCGTCCAGCCTTAATCGGGTGATTCTATCGATGAAGTCGTCGATCCGAGAATAGTCGCCGAAAAGTAGAACACCGCAGTTGCCGTCATAAGCGCCGGTAACCGTCTCGACGAGTTCTTCTATGGGGCGTTCGCCGTACTTTGATCCGGTTTGTGATTGCAGGCGCCGCACCCATTCATCGATAATGTTTTGTCGATGGTGGTTAAAAAAAGTTTCCATCTCCATCGGTTGTGTGTCCTGACGCATAAACGGACCTCTTTTTTCGGTTAGATGTCAGCCTTTCACGACTGACGGAATACGTCATGCCCGTCCTTTCTGGTTGGATTAACAATGGAAAAGTAAGTGAAGCGTTAAAAGAGACCGGCAGAGGCAACGCCTCCACCGGCCTATTTTTCATGCATTCAACAGGTGTTGCGAGAAAGCCATCGGTTGGTGAGCAATCACACCCGCTCGAGCACCATGGCCATCCCCTGTCCGCCACCGATACACAAGGTCGCCAGCCCAAGTTGGACATCCAATTTCTTCATCTGCATGGCCAGTCCATAGGTGATCCGGGCGCCCGTACAACCAATGGGATGCCCAATGGAGATACCGCTACCATTATGATTACATTTCTCGAAGTCGAGGCCCAGTTCACGCATACAGGCAATAGCCTGGCAGGCAAAGGCTTCGTTCAATTCGGTATATCCGATGTCGGCCATGGAAAGACCCAGCCGGTTCATCACCTTGCGGGTCGCCGGGATCGGTCCGAGACCCATATATGCCGGATCGACGCCACCAGAGGCAAACCCCTTGATTTTCGCCAACGGCTCGAGCCCCAGCTCAGCGGCTTTTTCCGCCGACATGATGACCACCGCGGCGGCACCGTCGTTGATCCCCGATGCATTGCCCGCCGTCACGGTACCCTGCTTGTCGAAAACCGGTCTGAGTTTGCCCAGTTTTTCCATGGATGTTTCCATGGGCCGCTCGTCGACATCGAATGCCTTGGGATCCCCCTTACGCTGAGGAATCATCACCGGCACGATCTCTTGTTTGGCGGTACCATTTTCACTAGCCGCCCGGGCCCGCTGATGGCTGGCCAGGCTGATCTGATCCTGCTCTTCCCTTGAAATACCGTAGCGCTTGGCGATATTTTCGGCGGTCATGCCCATGTGGTACTGGTTAAAAATCTCATAGAGGCCATCGTGGACCATGACGTCGATGGTCTGCCCAAAGGGCATGTTCATCCGGCCGCCCCACCGGTTATCCGGAATGGCGTAAGGGACATTGCTCATGTTTTCCATGCCACCGGCAACCACGATGTCGGCATCTCCGGTCATGATGGACTGGGCGCCGATCACAATGGCTTTCATTCCAGATGCGCACACCTTGTTGACGGTAATTGCATTGGTTTCCTCAGGCAGTCCGGCGTAGATGGTTGCCTGACGGCCCGGGTTCTGTCCCTGAGCGGTCTGCAGGACGTTTCCCATGATGCACTCATCAAAATAGACAGGCGTCAGGGAATCCTCATAGTCATAGTATTTTTGGTTGATTTCGGTGCGGTCATAGTCACCAAAGGTATCGGGGCGACATTTTTTCACGTCATCGCTGATCCCCGGCCGCAAACCGGCGCGCTTGATGGCTTCTTTTATCACCAAAGCACCCATATCCACGCATTTGGTACCTTTTAAGGAGCCACCAAAATTTCCGACCGCTGTGCGAGCGCCACTGACAATAACGACATCCTTCATGTTAACCTCCTGTAAATGCGTTTACAGATCTTGGATCGCCTCGGATAGTTCAGGCAGGAACTCGAGGATGTCGGCCTCGATGCCGATGTCGGCCACCTGGAATATCGGCGCCTTGACGTTCTTGTTGATGGCCACGATGAACGGCGAGCCCTTGATCCCGCCCATGTGCTGGAAGCTGCCCGAGATACCGCAGGCCATGTACACCTTGGGCTTGACCGTCTGGCCACTGGTGCCCACCTGGCGGGATTTCTCCAGCCACTTGGCATCCACGATCGGACGCGAGCAGGACACCACCGCGCCCATGGCGTCGGCCAGTTCCTGGGCGATCTCGATATTCTCTTCGTCTTCGATGCCGCGGCCCACGGATACCAACACGTCCTCCTTGGTGATGTCCACATCGCCCACTTCGGCTTCCACCACTTCCAGGAATTTGCGGCCACAGGACAGATCGCCCACGTCACCGGACTTGTCTTCCACCGTCCCGCCGGCTGATTGGCTCTCGTCCGGCGCGAAAGACCCCGGGCGAACGTTGACCACCGCGCCGGCAGAAATGTCGACGCTCACGTGCGTGCTGACCATGCCCGAGTATTCCTGACGGATCACCTTCAGGGCGTCGCCGTCAATGCCTTCGATATCCACCACGTCGGCCACGAAGGTCGAATCCAGCTTGATCGACAGACCGGGGGAAAGGTCCATGCCAAAGGTGTCGTGGGGTACCAGCACGATGGCGTCCGCAGGCAGAACGCCCACCAGGAGTTTTCTCACCGCCTCGGCATTGGGGTACGCCAGCGCATCGTTGCTGTATTTGAGCACTTTGGGATAGGTGGCCGCCACGGCGTCGGCAACCTGATCCAACTCGGAACCCGATCCGGTCACGATGGCCGTTACCACAGCGCCTGCATCGATCTTTTTCGCCGCGACGATCAGTTCCAGGGCCGAGTCATCGGCCACGCCATTATGATGGGTAATATATGCATAGATGTCAGCCATTATTTCAGTCCTCCTTTGGCCTTCAGGTGTTCGATCAGTTTGGCGATGATCTCTTCCGTGCTGCCTTCAAGCATCTCGGCGCCCTCGCCCAGTTCAGGCACGAAGTAATCCAGGCGCTTGACCGTGGCACCGGCCTCGCCCACGGCGCTCGCATCCACGCCCAGATCGCCGGCGCCCAGCTCGGGAATATCCACCGAGGCCACCTTGCGGATACCGCGGATGCCCACGTAGCGCGGCTCGTTGATCCCCGTCTGGATCGACAGCACGCAGGGCATCGATATTTCGTTCATCTCCTGGTTGCCGCCTTCGATCTCACGGCCTACCTTGAGCTTGTCGCCGTCCACGTCGATCTTGTTGACCAGCGAGGCATAGGGATAGTCCAGCATGGCCGCCAGCATCCCGCCCACCTGGCCCGCGCCATCGTCGGCCTGGGCGCCGGTCAGGATCAGGTCGTACTTGCCCTTCTCCACCGCGGCCTTCAAAAGCGTGGCGATGCCCTTGCCGTCCGAGCCCTCGAAGGCGTCGTCGGTGAGCAGTATTCCGTTGTCCGCGCCCATGGCCATCTCGCGACGAAGGACTTCCTCGGACTCGTCATCGCCCACCGTCACGACCGTTACGCTGCCGCCCACGTTATCGCGGATCTGAATCGCCTCTTCCACCGCGTAGTTGTCCCATTCGTTGACCGAATAGACCAGGTCGTCACGCTCGATATCGCTACCGTCGCCGTTCACCTCGATCTCATTCTCGGCCGTGTCGGGTACCCGTTTCACGCATACTAGAATTTCCATAGTTCCTCCGGTTAGTATTACTTGTGAGTCTTTATCGAAACTGGTTGAAAATAAAATCCCAAATCCCAAGCACCAAATAAATCCCAAATCTCAATATTCAAATCTCAAACAGGGCATAATCGGGTTTGGAATTTGAGATTTGGTCATTGGGATTTATTTGTGATTTATCATTTGATTATTGGAATTTTTTATTCATTATTTTCAAATCAGGATTATGCCAAATGGCGGGCAATTAATTCTGAGAGGTCAATGGCTTCCATCTCTCCTTCCAACCCCGCCACCTTGATGGCGTCTTCCATGTTGACCAGGCAGAACGGGCAGGCCGTGACGATCACGTTGGCACCCGCTTCCTTGGCCATCTCGACACGCAGCACGCCCATGCGCTGTTCCTCTTCCGGTTCGTAAAACAGCATCAGACCGCCGCCGCCGCAGCAGAAGCTGCGATCCCGGCTACGTTCCATCTCCACCCGCCTCAAACCGGCAATGGCGTCCAGGGCGTCTCGCGGATCATCGTACACGTCGTTGTGGCGACCCAGGTAGCACGGATCATGGTAGGTGTACACCTTGTCGCCGTTGGCACCGGTCAGCCGCAAGGCCCCGCTTTTCACGTTGCGCGCGATGAACTGGCTGATGTGCTCCACCGGCGGCAGGCCCTTGTACTCGTTCTTGAGCACGTTGTAGGCGTGCGGGTCGGCCGTGATGATGTGTTTCACGCCGCTCTCCAATATCGCATCGGTGTTCATCTCTTTCATGGTCTGAAAGAGCATCTCCTCGCCGAAACGACGGATCTCGTTGCCCGCGTCCTTTTCCGCCTTGCCCAGGATACCGAAATCCGACCCGGCGGCCGACAGGATCGTCGCCGTGGCCCGACCGAGGTCCTGCATCCGGTCATCGTAGCTGGTGATACTGTCCACGAAGTACAGCGCCTCGGCCGACTCCTTGCCTTTGGACAGGTCCTTGACCGTCACTGTCTCGGGCAGGTCCTTGGTCCAGTCGGCGCGTTTCTTCTCCATCTTGCCCCAGGGGTTGCCGCGTTTTTCCAGGGCCTTGAGCGGTTTCTGCAGGCTCTGAGGTACCAGGCCCTCGTCCACCATGCCGCGGCGCAGGTCAACGATCTTGTCGATATACTCGATCCCGATGGGACATTCCTGCTCACAGGCCCCGCAGGTCGTACACGACCAGATCTCGTCTTCCTCAAAGGTCGTGCCGATCAGGTCCTGGCTCTTCTTGAACTTGGCGCCGTACGGGTAGATCGGGTAATTCTCGAACACCTGGTTGCGGCCCTTGATGGAGATAAACCGCGGCGACAGGGGGCGGCCCACGGCATTGGCCGGACAGTTATCCGAGCAGCGACCACAGTCCGCGCAGGAGTAGAAATCCAGGATGTGTTTCCAGGTGAAATCCTCCAGTTTCTTCACGCCAAAGGATTCCAGGTCGTCCAGTTCGTCATCCTTGATGCCGTGTTTGACCGGCTTGATGTTGCCCCGGTCGATGCGCATGAAAAACACGTTGAAGATCGACGTGATCACGTGGAAGTGCTTGCCCAGGGGCAGGAAGCACAGGAAGAAAAAGAAGGTCAGGTCGTGAATGTAGTAGGCGATCAGGTGAATGGCCTGCAGCGCCGAGGTGGATGCCGACCCCAGGGCCACCTTGAACAGCCAGGCCAGGCTCAAGGGTGCCAGAAATTCCACATGCAGGCCCGCCTGGGCGTTGGCCGCCACGTGGCTGGCCTCGAACAGGCTCTCGGAGATCATCAGCGTCGAGATCAGCCCCAGAACGAACAGGGCCTCGGCCGTGTGATCATTGCCGTATTTGGCCGGCACCTTGTAGCGTTCCGGCTTGACCACCGCCCGCCGCCAGGCCGCGATCCCGCAGGCGATCAGCACAGCGGTGGCCGCGTAGTCCTTCAGAAAATTGTAAACGTGCCCCACCACGCCGTCGAAACCGGGCATCACGAAATCCGGAGCGATACCGATGATCACCAACGAGCATGACCGGATGCTCAGGATCAAAAAACCGGCGAAGATGATGATGTGAACCACCCCCGCCTGCATGTAGCGCGGCTGACGATACTGACCCAGCCAGATCTTGAATACGTTGGCCAGGCGCTGCGGGATGCGGTCGAAACGCAGATCCGGCGCGGCTTTGACCAGCGGTGCCGTCCGCAACGCCATGATGTAAGAAAATACGGCCACCCCCAACGCGGGTATGAGAACCGAAAAAATGACCGTGGGAATAAACAGAAAAATGTAGTTTGCCGGAGCGATGAGTGTCGTTTCCATCAGATCATTTCTACTCCCTATTGTTCAATGCTTGAGTCCGATGCCCTGGCCATCAAGCGGATAAAATCAACCTACATATCAATCAGAAAAAAAGGCGGATCGCCTTCAAACAAGAGGTGGAGGTGCCACTTGGCAAAAAGGTGGTGTTGAAGGGAGGAACCACCATGATTTGGCGTCTCTTGAATGAAGGCGATCCACAGCATTAGCGACGCGCGCTTTTGGGGAGCGCGGTCGCATGGTTGCGCGACAAAATCCACACAGTCGAGCGAATTGCATGCGTCTACCCCTTGATGCTTCTGGGTAGTAACATTTGATGATGTGGACAAATCGATTTGGGATTTTGATAAACACAGCCAGCGAAAGCCAACAGATATTTTCGAAGTTCATTCAGTTGGACGACTTCGTCCACCAGTCCATGTTCGGCACAATAAATCGGCCGCGAATTGTCGTGGTATTCCTTGGCCATCTTGTTCATGTTGTCGATAGTCGGCTGCAGTGAACGACCGGCATCTTTTTCCTTAACCAGACGCCGTGAATAACTGGCAGCGGCGGCCGTCTCGCCGTGCATGACGTAAATCTCGGTGGTGGAGATACCCAGGGTAAAGGCATTGTGCCGGTTCGCCGTGGGACCGCCCATGACATAGTGCGCCGCCGCCGTGCCCTTGCGCAAAACCACCAACATCTGAGGAACGTCGGTACTCTGGATCGAGTAGATCAAACTCTGCCCCAGGCCCAGCAACTCGGCCTTTTCGGCGATATCTCCCACATCGATGCCACTGGTGTCCTGGAACCAGATGATCGGCACCCGGTCCCGACCGCACAGGGTGACGAACTCGTTCATTTTGATCAGGCCCTGGCGGTAGAGCTTGCCGCCGATACCGGGATAGTCGGCATACTCGGGATAGCCTTCCCCCAGCCAGCCCTGACGGTTACCGATACACCCCACCAGAAAACCGCCCATCTTGACCAGGCCGGTATAAATCTCGGGTCCGTAATCAGGCCGGAATTCCATATGTTCACTGCCATCCACCAGGCGGGCCAGGATTTCATCGAAGCTGTAGATCTGTTTCTGGTTGAAAGGAACCAGACGATAGAGGTCATCGGCCTTGAAGACCGGATCCTTGGGCTCGGCCACCCGGAAAAACTTGGGTTTGTAAGCCGGGACATCGCGCATGTATTCTTTGAGCCCGTCCAAGACGCCGGTCTCTTCCTCGTACTTGTATCGGAAAAAGCCGGTTTCATCATAGTGAATATCCACTGATCCCGGCGGTTTTGCCTTATACTGCTTGGCACTTGAAATAAGCGCCTCGGCACCTTCTTCGTCGAAAAAGCCCTTGGGGGACATCCCGCTCAGGATTCCGCCGCCGCCGACGGCGATATTGCAGTTTTTGTGGGCGAACAGGATCGTGGGGCTGATGCCCTGGTAACCGCCACCGGCCGGGTTGGTGCCGTAAATACCGGCCAATATCGGTATCCCCATCTGGTTCAATTCAGCATGACGGAAAAAAGCGGTGCCCGACCCGCGACGATTGGCGTAAAACTTCTCCTGTTCGGGGAGCTTGACACCGCTGCAGTTCACCAACCATACCAGCGGCACATTGAGCCGTTTGGCCAGATTGGTGACGCGCAGGATATTATCCGGCTGGCCCGCCACCCAGGCACCGGCCAGCACCTTGTTGTCAAAACCGATAACGATACACCATTTACCGGAAATTTTGGCCATGCCATCGAAAACGTTGGTGTGGCCTTCGGCGTTACCTTCTGGATTATAAAGGGTGTGCAACGGGCACCAGGTACCCGGATCAATCAAGTAATTGATGCGTTGCCAGACCGTCATCTGGCCGCGGGCATTGATTTTCTCTTCAGGAAATCCTGATGCTTTAATCTTTTTAACGGTTTCCCGGACCTCGGCCTCCACGGCCTTGATCTGTTCGACGTTCTGCTCGCTGCTTTTTATCTGGCCTTCGTTCAACTCCCGGCCGAATGAGTTCATTTTCTCAAAATAGGGTCTCATGGGAATTCCTCAGGTAGTCATATATATGTGTAAAAACAGGTGACGCCCGGTCAAGGTTCCCGGGCGCACAAATCACTTCAAATGGTATTGTCAAACCGCCTTCGGTTTCTATGACTGGGGCGAACGACCAGTCGATCGAGCGGAGCATACTCAGGCGACAGATGAATTCGCCCCGGCCATGAAACCGTTTCTACCATTGGGAAACCACGCTTAACGGTTGGCCTTGCGATAGCCCAGCTGATCCAGAGCGATGATCCATTTGCAGATGTTGGCCGAGCCTTCCACCATGTAGTAGGTGGGAGTATCCCGGTAGATTCGCGCAATCGGATACTCGGTGGAGTAACCGTAGGCACCCAGGATACGCATGGCGTAGTTGGCGCACTTGTTGACCGTTTCGCCGGCGAAGTATTTGGCCTTGGCCACATCCAGACCGTTTTGGAGCTTGCCGTTATCTTTTTCCAATGCGGCGCGGTAAACTAGGTATCGGGCACAGTCGATCTCGGTGGCCATTTGGGCGACCATGTCCTGGTTCATCTGAAACTGTCCGATCTTCTTGCCGAACTGTTTGCGGTCATTGCAGTATTTGGTGACTTCGTCCAGACAGGCCTGGGCCACACCAACAGCGCCGGCGGCGGCCGATAATCGGGTTTGATTTAAGGAACCGAAAACGATCCCTGCACCGTCGCCAGGCTTGCCCAGTATATTTTCCTTGGGAACCTTGGTGCCGTCCAGGAATACTTCGCCCGTGGGTGAGCTCCAGGACCCCAGTTTATCCAAGGCGGTGGTCTTGACCCCGTTGAAGTTCTTGGGCTCGATCACGAAGGCCGACAGCCCCTTGGAGCCGGCTTCGATGTCGGTGTAGGCATAGTAAATCAAGACGTCGGCCACCTGGGCGTTGGAGATCCAGGTTTTGTTTCCGTTGAGTAGCCAGTGATCGCCCTTGTCTTCCGCCGTGCTAGCCATGGCCATAACGTCGGAACCAGCATCCGGCTCGGTGATCCCGAATCCGCCGATCAATTCACCGGCGCACAGGCCTTCGATGTATTTTTTCTTCACTTCCTCGGTGCCATACCGCAAAATCGTGAAGGCACACCCCAGTACCTGCATGTTCACCTGCACGCGCAGGGAGCTGCAGACGCGGGCCAGTTCTTCGGTCACGATCATGGCGGCCAGAAAGCCCATGTCTTCTCCGCCGTATTCCTCGGGAATCACGGTGCCCCAGAATCCCAGCTCGCCCATGGGTTTCATGACTTCTTCATAAGGGAAGTAATGGTTGTTGTCCCATTCTTCCACGTTGGGCGCGATCTGTTTCTTGCAGAAATCGCGGACGGCCTTTTGCAGCATCTGATGTTCTTTGGAAAGTTTGAAATCCATTTATTTTTTACTCCTTTATGAAGACAACGACCGTTAGCCGTTATTAAGCCTTTTTGAAAACGTAGTTGATCTGACCATCCGCCAATTTGTTGGCTACAGCCGTCATTTCCATACCGACTTCCACGTCGTCTGGCCCCAAAGTGCTGTCAAGACGACCGAACACCTGATAATTCCCATAGTCCAACATGGCGATACTGTATGGCAGGTCGCCGTCGAAACCCACGGGAGCGTATTTCAGCTGGCTGTAAGAGACCAGCTTGCCGGTTCCGCTTACCTCGCGCCACTCCATATCGCTGGACAGGCATCCCGCGCAATCGGCCCGGGGCGGGAAAAAATCCGCACCGCATTTCTTGCAATGCGTATACATGACCTTGCCGTCTTCCAGGTAATCGATGAAATCGTTGACCCGCGTCGTTTTGGTAAAGCTGACCGTGCCAAATTTTGCGAAGCGGACATCTTCTGGTTTTTTGCCCATTTTATCCTCCAGTTTACTCGTTGCCAAAAATGGTCACGTTGCCATAGATGCCCACGCCACCAATGTTATGTACCAGCCCGATCGACGGATCCTTGACCTGCATGTCTCCGGCTTCACCGCGCAATTGCAGGACGATCGTGCGCACCTGGCTACCGCCGGTGGCGCCGATGGGATGGCCCTTGGAGAGCAGTCCGCCGTCCACGTTGACCGGAATGCTGCCGTCTTTATAGGTCTCCTTGCTCTGGATCAGCTCCTTGGCACCGCCAGGCTCGGCAAATCCCAGAGCCTCGTAGGCGAGCATTTCAGCAATCGTAAAACAATCGTGAACTTCAGCCACATCGATGTCCTTGGGGCCGACACCAGCCATCTTGTAAGCCTGCTGGGCAGCCTGCTCGGCGGCCTTGAGACCATGCAGCTTGTCTCGACCGGTCAGGTTGACGCTGGCGCTGGCCGCCCCCACACCGAGGATCCAGACGGGTTTTTTGCTGAACGCCTTGGCCTTCTCTTCATTGGCCACGATCAGACACGAGGTCCCGTCGGCGTTGGCACAGCAATCCCCCACGCGCAAGGGAGATGATACCGGACTGGCCATCATGTTCTCTGGATCGGTGAACATATCGGGGGTTACCGCCTTGCGGTAGACGGCGCGGTCATTGATCTGTCCATAAGTGGCGGCCTTGACGCGCACGGCAGCCAGGTCTTCCGGCTTGGTCCCATATTTGGCCATGTGGGCCTGGGCGTGCATGGCATAGTAGGCCGGCATCATGGTACCGAAGGGGCTTTCCCACTGAATATCCGCCCCGCGTCCCATACGCTCCTGGGACTCGGCCGACGAGATTTCGGACATTTTCTGCAGCCCGATCACCGCCACCACATCATGAACACCCGAGGCCACCATGCTGTATGCCAGCTTGAGGCCGGTGCTGGAGGATGAGCAGAGAGATTCAACGTAAAAAGTGGGTTGGGGGGTGAGTCCCAGGTATTCGGCGATCACCGCCGAGGGTGAGCGCTGCTTGTCATATTCCGGCGCCGAACAGAACACCGAGGCGTCAATATCCTTGGCGGTAATTCCCGCGTCGGTGATTGCTTCCTTGTATCCCTCGAACGCCAGTTCACGGATCGATCCTGGGTATTTGCGGACAAACTTGCTTTGTCCCACACCAATAATAGCTACTTTTCCCATCGGAAATTCCTTTTTCCTTGATTAAATGGTTGGCGAACGGATCACGTCAACCGTATCGGCGTCCGTTCATAACCGGCGGAATCGCTTGCGGATGAATGCGCTGCGTGACCAGTGTCATTGGGGGTTGATCACGGCCATCCATGATGGCCGTGATCAACCCCCTTTAAGACCAATCGGCAACGGCTACGAGACCGCATGTCGCGGCTCGTGCTAGATGTATTGGCCGCCGTCTACTTTTACACACTCTCCAGTAACGTGTTTGGCCTTGTCAGAGGCGAAAAACGCGATGACATTGGCCAAATCCTCGGGCTGACCGACGCGCTTCAACACGATCTCGGCCATGGCCATATCGATGATTTTGTCCCGGGCTTCGTTTTGTTTGAGCATGGCGGTTTCGATGAGTCCCGGTGCCACGGCGTTGACCGTCACGCCAAAGCCACCCAACTCCTTGGCCACGGCCTTGGTGTAGCCGATAATACCGGCCTTGGAGGCAGAATAGTTGGTCTGCCCGAACTTGCCGCGCATACCGTTGATGGAGGTCACATTGATGATGCGGCCGTACTTCTGTTCCTTGAACAATGGCGCGACGTGACGGGTGAAGTTAAAGTATCCTTTCAGGTTGACCTCGAGCACACGGTCCCACTGCTCTTCACTCATTTTCCAGCATACGCCGTCCCAGTTCATGCCGGCATTGTTGACCAGGATATCGATTCTGCCAAAGGCCTCCAAAGCGGCCTTGACCGTGGCTTCGGCTTCGGCAAAAGACGCAATGTCGCATTTCACGGCCAGCGCCTTGCGGCCCATGACTTCGATCTGTTTGGCGATTTCCTCGGCCTCTTCCTTATGGCTGCGGTAGGTCAGGCAGACATTGGCGCCCTCTTCGGCCAGCATCAGGGATGCCTGCATTTTTTCCTTCCAGCAACATAGAT